>NZ_LS398548.1 GCF_900327275.1 Orientia tsutsugamushi
ATGAATACACTTCTGCAACAGCAAAATACTACTAAAGATGGGTTATACTTTCATGAGTTATGGAGTAATGTCAAGAGAGATTTAAGGAGTCATTATGGTGAAGCTGTATTTAAAAGTTGGTTTAGTAAAATGAATATGGTTGATTTTACAGATAGTTATATAAAGCTGTCTGCTCCTACTAATTTTACGCGCGATTGGATAAAGGCTAACTATTTTGATTCTATTAGGCAGCTATTAGCATATTATGATAGTTCTATTACAAGAGTTGATATTGTTACTTCTGCTATTGACCATCAAAATTCTGATTTGGCATTTTCTACTCAACAAAATACAGATAATAATAATCAGCAATATAGTACTAAAAGCAGCAATAATGTTATTTTTTCCTCAACGCTAGATCCAAGATTTACTTTTGATAATTTTGTAGTTGGTAGGCCAAATGAGTTAGCATATGCAGCAGCAACTACAGTAGCTGAATCGCCAACTGCTGTTGCAAAATCTAATCCTCTTTTTTTATATGGCGGAGTTGGTCTTGGAAAAACACATCTAATGCATGCAATAGCATGGCATATTCAGAACAGTAGTTCTAAACGTAAAGTAATTTATATGTCAGCTGAAAAATTTATGTATCAGTTTGTTCAATCTTTAAGAAATAAAGATGTTATGTCATTTAAAGAACAATTCAGGTCAGTAGATGTGCTTATGATTGATGATATTCAATTTATTTGTGGTAAAGATAGTACTCAAGAGGAGTTTTTTCACACATTTAACGCACTAATCGATAATAAGCGACAAATGGTGATTTCATGTGATCGATCTCCATCTGACCTGGACAATATTGAAGAAAGAATTAAATCTAGATTAGGATGGGGATTAGTGGCAGACGTCCATAGTACAACTTATGAGCTAAGATTAGGCATACTGCAGTCCAAAGTGGAACAGCTGGCTACAGCAGTTCCGCTAAAAGTATTAGAGTTTTTAGCTGCTAAAATTACTTCAAATGTACGCGAACTAGAAGGAGCTTTAAACAAAGTGATAGCCCATTCCACTCTAGTTGGATATGAAATTACTATTGAAAATACTCAAGAAATTTTAAGAGATTTGCTACGATCTAACCAGAAAACAATTACCATTGATAGCATTCAAAAAAAAGTAGCTGAGCGTTATAATATTAAGATATCTGATATGTCATCTAGTAGAAGATCAAGATCAGTAACTAGGCCACGTCAGCTTGCAATGTATCTTGCAAAACGGCTGACATCTAAGAGTTTAGTAGATATTGGAAAAGCATTTGGCAAAAAAGATCATACCACAGTTATGCATGCTATTAAAACAGTAGAAGATCTAAGTAAACAGGAGCAAGAATTTGAAGATGAAGTACGTCTATTAATGAGAATACTGCAAAATTAATATGAGTAATGAATAATTATGAATACTAAGTATCCAAAGGTTGATCATAATGATCTGGTAATATCTGACTTTAACATCAAGCTTGATACCAAAAATTTTTCCCGTGCTCTCAATTTTTGCATGCCTATACTGGAAAAAAAAAATGTAGATCAAATTTTAAGTAATGTTAAGCTTACTCATATCAATGATACTGTAGAAAAACGTTTGGAAATAAGCGCTACTGATGGAGATATTTTTATTTATCAAAAGCTACCAATTAAAATTAGTAAAAATGATATTAGCATAACTCTTCCATTACAGGCATTAAATGAAATAGTGAAAAAAATTCCACATGATGAATTTACTATCTATTGTAACCAAGATAATAAAATTGTGCAAATTAAAGGAGGTGAATATCTTGAGTTTAATCTAGCAACATTGCCTATCAATCTTTTTCCAGTAATTGAAGAACTTACTGATGCAGATTTTATTATTCACGTCACTGCTATGCAGTTAGCGCAGATGATTGAATATACTAAATTTGCTATATCTACAGAAGAAACACGATATAATCTCAATGGTATTTATCTACATTCAAAAGACTATAAATCATTAATAGCAGTAGCGACTGACGGGCACAGGCTCGCAAGTGCTAAATGCACCATTGATACTTTTAAAACCAATATATCTAGTAGTGATGGCTTTGGTGTTATTTTGCCACGTAAAACTATAACAGAATTATATAAAATTTTTAAAGAACCATCAATAAATCAATATAACGTCATTATAAAAGTAAAAAGTAATAAAATACAATTCGATTGTCAAAATATTACTATTATTTCAAAATTAATAGATGGTAACTTTCCAGAATATGAGCTGTTTATTCCTGCTAATAACACAAAAAAAATAATTCTTAACTCTAATGATCTTTCTGAATCAATTGATAGAGTTTCTACTATCGCAGTTGAAAAATCTAAAATAGTTATTTTAGATTTAGATCATCATGCTATTACAATTAGGGCTCACGGTAATGCTCAATGCAAGGCTAAAGAGTTATTACTTCGACAACAGCAGAATAACAAGAATGATCAACATCAATCTTCTAAACAGGAAGTAGAAAAATATGAATATATAGGCGATGATCAACTTACAATAGCATTTAATGCAAAATACTTGCTTGATGTTTTAAGTGTATGTAATAATATTAAAATTCCTATTGAATTTAAAGACTCTATATCTCCAGCTTTGATTCAATTCGAAGAAAAAAATACTAGTGCAACTTTTATAATAATGCCAGTTAGTGTCCCTACTCAAGAGTTTGTTAGTGCTCCTACTTAAGAGTAAGATATTTATAATATAGTGTTTTTGCTATGCTATATATTTGCGTTGTTTATTTGTTGTTTATTTATGGTTTGTTTTTTAATAATGCTAATATTAGCATTAACTTGTTTTATGATTGCTATTACAATTCTGCTACATTTTTTATAGATAACAATTTATTAGTAATTAAAAAGTAATGTTACACTTAACATAATTATAAAAAAGCTTACTATAAAAATAAATAGTAATATACTTATTAATATTGAAATGTTTTTTTGGAAAAATAAAAAGAAAGTTGAGCAGCAACAGCAAAATAAGCCTGCTGTAAAAAGTTGGTTTAATGATCACTATGAGACTGTGCTAGTACAGCGTAACATTGCTGTATTGTTGTCATTTATATGTATAATATTAATTTTTATAGCAGTAGTTGCTGTGATGAAAATATCTTTAGCAAGAAATTTTGAACCATTTGTAATACAGATTGAAGAAAAAACTGGTGCAACTAGAGTTGTTAATCCAGTTGGAATTGAAGTATTAAATACTGAAAAAGCGTTAGCGCAATATTTTATTAAATTATATATTTCTGCTAGGGAAACATATAATCCAGTAGATTTTGAGATTAAAGCTAGACAAACTATTAAATTATTGTCTAATAACAATGTTTATTGGTCATATTTGAATTTTATTAATCGAAAGGAAAATGATCCAAGGTTAATATATGGGCAACGTGAAACTACAACATTAAAGGTTAGATCATGGTCAGAGTTGCCTGACAGAAGGTTTATTGTTCGAATTGCAATACATGAATCTATAAGCGGAAAGGTATTTAATAAGATTGTTGTAGTACAGTATCAATATGTTCCTATGGAACTTTCTCCTGAAGAATTTGATATTAATCCAGTAGGTTTTCAAATTATAGGATATAGAATAGATGATGATTATAGTTAGAATATTTCTTATTTTTTATTTGTTATTTTCCTCAGTAGTATATAGTAGTTATTTTGAGGAAGAATTTCCTACTACAGCTGATGATAGAATTAAAACTTACATATATAATCCTAGCGATGTTTATCTATTAGTATTGCATGCTGGATTTCAATCAAGTATTGAGTTTGCTAAAAATGAGGAGATTAGAAGTATTTTCTTTGGCGATAATTATGCTTGGGAAGTTACATATCCACTACCAAACAGAATATTTATTAAATCCCTTGAAAAGAATGTGCGAACCAATATGACTATTATCACAAATAAGAGAACATATGAGTTTGATATTGTATCTAAGGAGCTAGAAGTAGGGCGTGAACATGACTTAGTTTATTTAATTAGATTTTATTATCCACAAAAGAAAGCGTGCAATAAAGAAAAGTAATGCAAAATATTAATAACGATTCTAATCAAGATCCACAGGGCCAATATGATCATTCTGAGGATTCTAAAGTAGTTGGACCAGAAGTACATAATGAATTTTCAAAAGTTGCATCTAGTGCTAAAAGGAGTGTTTTATTAACGATAGTAATAGTAGTTATATCCATTGTAATACTATATTTCGTAATCTCTAGTATCTTTATTGACGAAAGTCCTAAAGAGGAAAGTATAGCTGTTCCAGTACCAGTTGATGTTATCAAGCCAAATATTGAATTATCAGGAGATATTGTTATACCAGAATTGCCTACGATACCTACTCTGATAACTCCAGAATTGCCAGAAATAAAAGTACCAAATCAAGCGAAATTAAATGACTTGAATAACGATAACTCTAGTAAAGATGAAGCAGTTCAGTCTAATAAACTGCCAACAGAACCGAAGTTAATTAAGCCACCAGTTTTACCATTAACAGAACAAGGTGAGTATAATAACGCTAAACAAGATGCTAAAATACCTTCATTAGACTTATCTGCTCAAACTAAAGATAGAGCTGCTCGTTTACAGGAAAAAAGAACATCTACTAATATTGTACTAATTAATAAATCTCCTCCTTCTCCAACAAGAGAAGAAATGGAGCAGATAAGAAATTTTACTGATGCAGGAGAACTAAGATATTTATTGGGAAGGGGGACAGTAATTGATGCGGTAATTATAAGTGCAGTAAACTCTGATTTTATTGGAGAGATAGTAGCTATGGTAAGTAAAGATGTTTACTCTCAAGAAGGAAAAACTGTCTTAATTCCAAGAGGCTCAAAAATTTTTGGTTATCCTAGTGTATTAGATAATGCCGCTTATGGCAGAATGATGATTACTTGGTCAGAAGTACAGATTGCAGGTAGTCAATATAAACTAAATTTATCTGCTCCAACTATTGATAGATTAGGCAAAATAGGAGTTACAGGAAAAGTTAATAATAAAAACTTAGCAAGAATTATGCATGCTGTTTTAGTATCAGCTGTTAATATAGGTGCAGCATTTACACTCGATAAAGTAGTAGCGTTACAGCAACAGATGGCTAATACAACTAGTGGCCTCACTGGTACGTTAATTAAAAATGCGATGAATATTAACAATGATTCTGTAAAGAGTGATAGTCAAAAGATAACAGAGATTTGCGGTATGAGTCGTAGTCTTATAACTGATAAATCATCATCTGTATATACTACTATCAATAAAAAATGCATGGAAATTGAGACATCAATAATAGCAAATGTAGACGATAAACAAAAGCTATCATCTTTAATAAACACAATTATTAATATCTCAAATTCTACTGCTGATAATAGCAATAGTAATACTCAAAAAGCAACTGATACTGCTTTAAACGATGTAGTTAATGCAATAAAAAAAATAATTCCAAGTCAAGAATTTAATAGAACTATTACTCTTAATCAAGGACAGAATATTAAAATATATGTTAACAAAGATTATTTGTTTCCAACAAAAGCAGTTAGTGGAGTAAGAGTACTCTGATGAAGAATAATATTGCACTTGAAACCTATTTAACTCCTTTTAAATTAATTTTTGATGAAGCAGGAGTAAATGAGGTGATGATTAACCGCCCTGGTGAGGTTTGGGTTGAAAAAAAGGGAAGCTATCGTCAAGAATTAATGAAAGATCTAGATTTTAGTCATTTAGCTGCTTTAGCTAGGTTAATAGCTCAGTCAACTGAACAAGTTATTTCTGAAGAAAAACCATTACTTTCAGCTACTCTACCTAATGGCTATAGAGTGCAGGTAGTTTTTCCACCAGCTTGCGAAGTTGGATCAATAGGTATAGCTATTAGAAAAGTATCTTCTTTAAATATGACTTTAGAAGATTATAATAAAACAGGAGCATTTGATTACACGGCGATTGATGAAGTAATTGATGAAAATGATAAAATACTTAGTGAATACCTTATTAATAAACAATTCAAAAATTTTTTGCAGCATGCAATAAAGTCCAAAAAAAATATTATTATTAGTGGTGGTACCTCTAGTGGTAAAACAACTTTTACTAATTCAGCTTTATTAGAAGTTCCGCATACAGAAAGACTAATTACTGTTGAAGATGCTAGAGAAATTAGCATACCTAATCATCCAAATCGCTTGCATTTATTAGCTTCAAAAGGAAATCAAGGACGAGCAAAGGTTAATACTCAAGATTTAATTGAAGCTTGTTTAAGGCTAAGGCCTGATAGAATAATAATTGGTGAGTTGCGAGGAGCAGAAGCATTTAGTTTTTTACGTGCTATTAATACAGGGCATCCAGGATCAATATCAACTTTACATGCAGATACTACTGCAATGGCTTTGGAGCAGTTAAAATTAATGGTAATGCAAGCTGGACTAGGAATGCCGCCAGATGAAATCAAAAACTATATTAATGCAGTAATTGATATAGTAGTGCAATTGAAGCGTGGTGATCGTGGAATTAGATATATTTCTGAAATATATTTTAAAAAAATGAGAAAAAAATAATGAATGAGAATGCATTTTTAACTAAGATTAGAAATCTAGTTATAAAGATAATGGTTCATTGTATTGGAGTAATATTAGTAGTTTTCATTATTAAATTTTTTATACTCTTATTTACTATTAAACATCAAAATTTAATAGATGTATTACTAACTTTTAATGTATCCATTGTATATCAATATCTAATCTGGATTATAAATTCTTGGACTTTAATTGATTTTAGTAGTTATGATTACTTAAAACTTAAATTAGTATTTTCCTTTATAGTTCCACCTGTTATAACTATAGTGTTATATATCAAAAATTTCGAGAAAATTAAGAGTTGGCAACCATATAAATTGAAAGAAAAAGTATACGGTGATGCACGTTGGGGAGATCAAGATGATATAAAAAGAGCTGGTCTTAGGTCAAAACATGGTACATTGTTAGGTGTAGATAAGGGAGGATACTATGTTGCAGATGGATTTCAACATGCTTTATTATTTGCTCCTACTGGTTCAGGTAAAGGGGTAGGTTTTGTAATTCCAAATTTATTGTTTTGGGAACATTCAGTAATAGTTCACGATATTAAGCTTGAAAATTATGAATTAACTAGTGGCTGGCGAGCTCAGCAAGGACAAAATGTTTATGTATGGGAGCCAGCTAATCCAGATGGTATTACTCATTGTTATAATCCAATAGATTGGGTTAGTAGTAAACCTGGTCAGATGGTTGATGATGTGCAGAAAATTGCTAACCTAATTATGCCAGAAAAAGACTTTTGGAATAATGAGGCTAGAAGTCTGTTTTTAGGAGTTGTATTATATTTAATTGCTGATAATACAAAAGCTAAAACATTTGGCGAAGTGGTTCGTACTATGCGCAGTAATGATGTAGTATATAATTTAGCGGTAGTATTGGATACTATGGGAGGAGTTATTCATCCAGTTGCTTATATGAATATTGCTGCTTTTCTTCAAAAAGCTGATAAAGAACGCTCTGGAGTAATATCAACTATGAATTCTGGTCTTGAATTATGGGCCAATCCATTGATCGATGCTGCAACTGCTTCATCAGATTTCAATATCTTAGAAATAAAAAGAAAAAAAACAACAATATACGTTGGCTTAACACCTGATAATATCAATAGATTGCAAAAATTAATGCAAGTATTTTATCAACAGTCTACTGAATTTTTAAGCAGAAAAATTCCTGATGTTAAGGAAGAACCTTATGGAGTAATGTTTCTATTGGATGAGTTTCCAACTTTAGGTAAAATGGAACAATTTAAAACTGGAATTGCTTATTTTCGAGGTTATAGAGTAAGGCTATTTTTGATTATTCAAGATACGCAGCAGTTAAAAGGAACATATGAAGAAGCAGGAATGAATTCATTTTTATCTAATTCTACTTATAGAATTACATTTGCTGCTAACAATTATGAGACTGCTAACTTAATATCGCAGTTATGCGGCAATAAAACAGTTAAACAAGCTTCGCATAGTCAACCTCGCTTTTTTGATCTTAATCCAGCTACTAGAACTATGAATATTTCTGAAGTACAAAGAGCATTATTATTACCACAAGAGGTTATTTTATTGCCACGCGATGAGCAAATTATTTTAATTGAATCGTTTCCACCAATACGGTCTAAAAAGGTTAAATATTATGAGGATAAGTTTTTTACTAGTAGATTACTACCCCCTTCATTTGTTCCAACTCAAACACCTTATGTTCCTCCAGATTATAATGCTACAGCTGATGATAGTAATAACGTAGACAATAATCAAAAATAAGTAAAGTAATAAGTTTATCTAAGAACTATTTTATTTACTATAGTCATTTACAATGAGGTTTTGAGCATAGAAAAAATTGCTCATATTTCTATATTAAAGTATGAGTTTATAATACTATACTTAATAACTTGAACATTGACCATTGTAACATTTTCAAAGATGGTGGATATTTTGAGGAAAGCTGATGGTCTTAAGAAATCAAAAAGTTGGCGTAAAAATAAGCTTAATTTGAAAGCTCTAATAGTGGTAGACAAGAAAACGCATCAAGTAATATGTACAGATTTTTCTAACGGTAAAAAACATGACTTTAGATTATTTAAGAAATCCAAAATTCTTATTCATCCTAAGGTTAAAGCGATTACTGATACAGGATATCAAGGTATACAAAAAATTCACAATAATTCTGAATTACCAAAGAAAAAAAGCAAGAAAAATACTTTAACTAAAAATGATAAGAAGTAAAATAATGATATTTAGAAAAAAAATTAGAAAACAGAATCTAAAAGCCATATCCAGATTTATCTGTTAGATAAGCTAGAAAAAAAGCAAGAAAATTCAAAGACACTAATGACGAAAAGAATATATCCAATGGAAGTAAGACGTCAACAATATAGCTAAGCTAATATAAAACAGTTATTTTATATTGAAAAAATGGTTTCAATATAAATCAAAAAGAATCAAATATCACTGTGCTTAGATATGCTATTCAAAAAGTATATAATATAACTGTTTTATACTAGTTTAGATATATTAGAAGAGTATTTACTGCTTTATTCTCCTGATTTAAATCCTATTACACTTGAAATTTTCTTTAAAATATATACTATTAGTTGAATTACTTGAATTGTGTGGTACGATAAGGCGCAAGTTATAATGATAGCTTATTCGAAGGTTTATATATTCTCTTTTTTTCAGTAACCATATTCAGAGAATTTAACTATATACGCAAAGATATATTAATTAATGAGGGCTTTAAATGCTTAAAGACAGAATTACAAAAAGTATATTAGCAACGAAGTTATTTAAAACATTAATAGCTTCTAATCAATCTAAATTTACAGAAGAAGATATTTTATTGTTAAGTAAAAATCTTATAAAAACCTTAAGCGACATTTCTGAAAAAAAAAGTGTAGCAAGTATAGAAGAATACCAAGAATGTCTTTCTGAGTTAGATGATCGAGACTTAAGCAAAGTATTGAAAGTATTACAGGATATTTTTGCAGGGGAGGAGCATAAAGAATTCAGAGAAATTATTGAGTTACCACTTTTAGATAGGCTAACTACACAATTTAAAATAGAACGTATACAAGAATTAAATAATCAACAAGCAAGAAATTTTAATAAAAACTTAAGCAATAACAATATTGAAGAGCTGCTGCGTGATAAAAACATTGCTAAACAAGGGGAATTTTCTCCTAAAGGTCCTAAACGAGCTGGGATTTCTGCAGGATATATTGCTACTGAAAAGTCTAGTGGCAATACTTTTCTTATAAAGCAGTTTTATAAAAGCAATACTAGTGCTAAAAAAAGCTCAACAAGTATTTTATGTTGTATAAAATCACAGACATCAGACCAATATCAAAGTGATATGATAGATGCTATGCAAGAATTACTAGCATCACATATGTATCAATTATTATTATATGATCGAGCTCCTAAAGAAGCGTTAACAATGCCAGATAAATCGAATTCAAATTTTCTTTATATACGATCTAAATTTCTTAAGAATGCAGTAACACTTTCTGAGTTTTCTGGCTTGAAAGGTGTTACTTGTGTTGATCCAAGAGCCAGCTGTCTAAAACAATTAGATGGATTTGAAAAAGTAATTGCTGCTTGCCATATGTTAGGAGATATGGATTATCATGCTGCTAATTTAATGGTACTTGATGGTAAAACTGTAGCTAAAGTAGATCATGGCAGATCACTTATGCAATATCATAAAGATTTTGCAAGTATGGTTAGCACAACATATAAAAGCTTTAAAAGAAAAAGTAAAAAGTATGATTTAGCAATTCAATCTGGTAACTTACGCTTTGATATTGATAAATATAATACTGCACTAAAAAAAATGATAGATCAATTAAATGAAGAGCAGATAGAGACTGTAATAGAGCAAAAAGCTGCTGAGCTAAGAAAGCTAGGATTTAATCCAAATGACTTAATTGTACAAGCGAGCTTTGGAAGTGGTATAGTTAATAGTGCTGTCATAAGTAACTACAAAGATCTTGAGGAATTTTATAAAGAAAATCTGAAAAAAAACCTTCAAAATATGAAAGAAATAGCTAAAGCAACAAATATAGTAGCTAAGTTTAGCAATGTATCTCAAGATTTTAAACAAGGACGATGGTTAAAAGCTTTTGCTACTTCTAAAGCACAAGATCCAGTATTATATGCACATAATACTAATATTGAAATTGATCAAAAAAGTGCCTTAAAATGGGCTATTGATAATAATTATGAGATTAAAGATTATGACAGTCATATATACTGTGATTGGCAACAAGAATGGCTAAAAAGTAATCATGATAAATTGCAAAAAATAAAACAGTGTGTTTTAGAGCAAGAAAAAAAAATAGCTGAATTTAATGCTGCAGATTTTATGATAGAAAGCGAAAATCATCAAAAAAGTTTAAGTAATAAAATTGATTTTTTATCAAGTAGTAAAGAAGTTTTACTAAAGTCTGAAGTAAGTCATAAGTTTGATATTAATCAAAAAAAAGAACCTGCAGTATTTAAGCTCAAACCTAAAACTTCACAAGGAAGGAGCATGGTTTGACTATATAGTCTAACTCATCAAATGTATCAATTTATAGATTATCTTGTTTATTACACTTCATGAAATGTAATAAACAGTTTAATATTTTTTCCTTCTATAAAAATCCCTAGTCCAATATAAGGAGATAGGTTAGAGTATATTTAGAATAGGGATTACAAGAATAGATTAACAGGAATATATGATAGACGTAATAGAAAAAAGAGAACTGTAAAAAAGATATGGAGAGGTGAAGATCTCAAGAAAAAATGAGAACTGAATATGATCCCATAGTAGAGCTTTTCTAGATAATATGTGATTTTTGCAAATATTTTAAAGAATTGATTAAAAATAAAATAACATAAACTATCAAATTATTCGAAACTATTTTCATGTTCTTCTTTCACCTAATTCAGTGAGTTTAACTATATCTATTATGCTAAATTTATATTAAAATAGATTAAATTATATTTGATATATTAAATCTTCATATATTTTGTTACTTACAATGGCTTTGTAAGCAGAGAGGTGGTAATAAGCAATAAGTAGTATAGTAATGCAATAATGCTATATCATTAAAAGGTGATATAGTATGGCTACGTCGTAACTTAAGGCTAGAAGATAATAAGCCTTTTGCAGAAGCATTAAAATCTTCAAAGAAAATCATACCTATTTTTATTTTTGATACTACTATTCTCCAAAATTTTTCTAACCCTTTAGATCGTCGACTATCTTTTTTAGCAAATGCTATTTACAACCTAAATAGCGAGTTACAAGAATTAGAAGGTAATCTGTTGGTATTATATGGTAATTCAGTGGAAATCATTCCTAAGCTTATAGAGAAATTGAATATTCAAACAATTTATGCTGATGAGGAGTATGATCCAGAGAATGTTATCCGTGATCAAAAAATAAGCAATCTTTTAGAGTTTAACGGAAAATCTAAATTGGAACTAGTTTGCGATCATTTATTGCTAAAGCCTGGTTCTATTGTAACACACAAAAAGCAGTATTATATGAGATATAATCCATATAATACTGCTTTTAAACAATATTTAAGGAAGAATTGTTCATGTATAGAAAGATCTAATTATAGATTAGATCATAGATTAGTATCATTGGAGAGCATAGATTTATCTAGTTTAAATTTAAAAATTATTAACCTTAACCATGGTGCAAGTGAAATATTAAATCAAATTGGTTATACTTACCAAAAAGATAACATTTGGCAGCCAATAAAGGCAAAAAATATCTTGAATAATTTTATTCAGAACAACATAACTAGTTATAGAACTAATAATACTAACCAAAACCTTTTATATCTTAACAGCAGTAGTACTATTTCACCTTATTTAAGATTTGGATTAGTCTCAATAAGGGAATGTTTTTCTAAGGCTATAGCAGCTGATAGCAAGGCTTTAATCACAGATGAAGCTATAGGTAAAACTGAGAAAGAAAAAGGCTGGATCGATGGATTAATTCACAGAGAATTCTATGCAAGTCTTCTTTTTAGATTTCCAAATACTGTAAGTGAAGAATTTCAAGACAAATACCGTAATAATATACCTTGGGAGAAGGATTTAGAAATTTATTGTAAATTTACTGAAGGCAAAACTGGTTATCCAATGATAGACGCATCAATTAAGCAATTATTAAGAGATGGTTGGATGCATAATCTTGCACGTACTATTGTTGCAAATTTCTTCACTAAGTATTTACTGCTTGATTGGCGTTTGGGAGAGCATTTTTTTTCACAATATTTAATGGATTATGAACTTGCTTCAAATGTGGGTAGTTGGCAATGGGCTGCATCATGTGGTACCGATATGGAACATTTTGTCCGTATGTTTTGTCCTTTTGCTCAAGGAAGAAAATTTGATCACGAAGCAAAGTATATAAAAAAATACTTACCTAACCTTGAAAATGTTTCTGCTAAGGTTATTCATGACGTGCATTTTTCAAAAAAATATCCTAATTACCTAACTCCAATAATAGATTATCAATTATCAAAAGATAAATCTAGTAACTTTTTTAAACAGATAAAAAAGTTAAAGAACCAGCATCAAACTTTACTTAGCAAGTAAATCACAATTATATAAAGTTATTATTCTATTTTTTTTAGAAAATCTTGAACATCTAAAGCTGCCATACAGCCGCTAGATGCTGCTGTTACTGCTTGTCTATATTTATTATCTTGAACATCACCAGCAGCAAATATTCCTTCTATACTAGTTTGAGTAGAGTTAGGTTTTGTAATAATGTACCCATAAGAATCCATATCAAGTTGATTGGTAAATAGTGACGTATTAGGTGCATGGCCGATAGCTATAAATACCCCATCAACTTCTAAAGTACTAATAGTATTATTCTTAGAGTTTTTAATTCTTACTCCAGTTACAGTTTTAGCACCATTATCATTGCCTAATATTTCTTCAATTGTACTATTCCAAATGATAGTAATTTTGCCTTCTTGTTTTTTCTTAAAAAGTCTTTTTTGTAATATTGCTTCAGCTTTTAGACCTTTTTTTTCATCTCCTCTATATATTAGAGTAACTTGACTAGTAAGATTAGTCAAATGCAATGCTTCTTCAACTGCAGTATTGCCACCTCCTATAACAACCACTCTTTTGTTACGAAAAAAAAAGCCATCACAGGTTGCACAACTAGATACTCCATATCCTCTAAATGTAGTTTCTGATGGTATATTTAGCCATTTTGCTTGAGCACCAGTGCATATCACTACACTGTTAGCATAATATAATGCTTTGTTCCCTGTAGCCTCAAATGGATAAGTTTTAAAGTTAACTGCTTTAATATGATCATCTATAACTTCTACTTCAAATTTTTTAACTTGATTATGCATTTGATCCATTATCCATGGTCCAGAAACAGTATTTGTAAATCCAGGGTAGTTCTCTACCTCAAGAGTTGTCATTAACTGTCCTCCAGGTTGATTGCCATGTAGTAATACTGGATTAGAATGAGATCTAGCTAAATAGAGAGCTGCAGTGCTTCCTGCTACTCCTGAACCCATAATTAAAACATTAACTTTGCGTGAAATTATCATGTTATTAATTCTTTTATCAATTTTATATGTACTATTTTTCTTAGCAAATATTAAAATACCATAAATTTTTATGATATTAAGTCATGCTATTCAAAAAATAAAAAGGAAAAGTTATATGTAAAATTTATATCATAGTTGTAGAGTTAGGGCAATCATTAATGGTATATAAAATAATGCAAAAATACATGACAATAACACTGTTGCTGCTGATCTTTCAGGATGAAATTTGATGATTGATGAAATTACTATAATATTAGCAGCCATTGGAGCTAAAGATAGAAGCTTTAGTGCATTATAGTGTGAAGTAGTGTATATAGCAAATGTAATTTTGTCTAAGATAATGAAGATGTTAATAGCTAAAGGGTAAAAAATAAACTTTGATATAAAAGCTGCTAATGTAAATCTTGAGTCTACTGTAAATTTAACTAAGTTTGATACACTTAACCCTATTATTATCATACCTAATACTGAGTAGACTTTTATCATATCTGCAATAAAGCTATCTAAAAACTTAGGCAAGGTTAAACCAGCTAAACTGAATATACATCCAAGAATAAATGCATTCAGATTTGGAAATTTTAATACTTGAATTATGCTTTCTCGAGTATTTTTTAAGCTTTTTACACAAATATAGAAACCTATTGATGACTCGTAGATGCTTACCCCAATAGTAGCCATCATATATAAACTTAATGTGTATTCATCAAATAGCTTAGCAGCTATTGGCAACATAAAGTAACCAGTGTTTGCTGTTCCTGCAGCCATCGCTAAAATATTCTGAGTAGCATCCTGCCAGTACCTTTTAAAAACTAAGCGTGAGAGATAACATAATGCACTTGCAATAACAAAAGTTACTATAGCAATACTTATCTCATGTAAGTCTAACTTTGTATGTGCTGGTATTGAAAAAAATACAATAGGTGCAATGAAGTAGAATAATAATCCAGCTATGCTATCACGATCTACTTTTGACCATTTGCCAGCTAGAAATCCAATAATTACATTAAGTAGAATAGCAATAATTTTAAAGAATACAAAATTAAAAATAGCCATTTAACTACTAGGTTTAAATTAAGTTCTAAATATATAAAATTTTAGTTTATATATTTAATCATTTACATGGACTATACTGCAATAAAACTAAATAATTATGTGATATCAATCAGTAAAATAATTTACATATACTTGCTTCTATGCACTACTAATTTTAATTTTACAATACAGATATATTACTCATATTCATTTGACCAGTTAGGATCTGAAGCATTTTCAGGGGTTTGAATTTCACGCTCATTGTATCCTGTACAGTCTACAGAATATAATTTTACTTTAGTAGAAGTTGATTTAGTAGCTTTGTAAGCACGTGAAAAAATGATAGTTTTACCATCTGGAGCCCATGATGGTCCTTCTACTAAGTGCTCTGTAGCAATTATTCGTTTATTACTACCATCCGGTTTTATTACCCCGATGCTAAATTCTCCTGCTTCAATTTTAGTAAAGGCTATGTAATTATTTGTTGGTGACCAGGCTGGAGTTGTATATGCTCCAGGTTGAGAAGTTAAGCGTTTGATATTACCACCTTGATCATTCATAATATATATTTGTGTTGATCCACTACGATCTGATACGAAAGCAATTTTACTACCATCAGGAGAATAGCTAGGCGAAGTATTTATTGACTGCCCCTTAGTTAGTTGCTTAACTTTTCTAGTAAGTAAATTAATTTCATATATATGCGTAACATTTTTAGTTGATGAATTAGATACTAGGATTTTATTACCATCAGGAGAAAATCTAGGCGAAAACGTAATACCATTAAAACTAGCTAATATTTTATTGTTTCCAGAATTAAGATCATGTATACGTACTGTTGGTATTTTATTGTGATAAGATACATAAAGTATTTGATTATTATTAGGTGAAAAAACAGGAGTAATAACGTGATTTTTACCATTAGTTATATAGTTATGATTAGCTCCATCTTGATCCATTATAGCTATTCTCCTAATTTTTCTGTTAGAAGAATTGCTTTCAGAGACATATACTATTTTTGTATTAAAATTTCCCTTGCTTCCAGTAACATGTTTATATATTTGATCCGCTATTTTATGAGCTGTACTTCTCCATAGTTGCGAAGGGAATGTGAAAGATTTTCTAGTAATTTCTTTAGCTGAGAAAACATCCCATACAACAAAAGTAACTTTAAAATCTGTAGAATCTATTTTTGTTATTTCTCCATTAATTAGAATATTAGCATTAATTTGACTCCAAGCAGTAAATAATGGTATATGAGCAACGCCTTGTTCAGTTTCTATAAATAAATCACTGGATATAGGAGCAAAAATTTTAGATATATTAAGATCATTACTAATAATCGATACAATATTTTGAGATAAGTCATGCTCTTCATTTGACTTGGCAGCAAAAAAGTTAATTGCTATTGGAATTTGTGTACAGTTACCTTTAGTAATTTTAATTGGAGCTAATGTAGTAGTATTAGCAAAAATAGATAAAGTGTTAAATAAGATAATAATAATTGCTAATATAATTTTTAGGACTTTAGTCATAGAGACGGATAAATTATTGATCATTCTACTATACTAAATTTATACAATTTTACAATAAGCTTAATAATTTAACATAGCCATAATATACTCAAAATTAACCTTGTAAATACAAGACTTTTAGCTTAAGAATACCACGGCATGTTTTTGAGTTATTCAAGAAAAGCTAGTTACTTATCTCTTTTCATGGTATTGAGCTAATGATTATTTGTATACTAGCTTCCTTTTAGGCGCTTGTTATAACTTCACATATTTGCAACATGCAAGGTTTAGTGATATGTACTTTATGGCTTTAACTTCTTAAATCATAACTCTAATTATTTTTAGTATTTTGCAGAAAGTTTAATAATTAATGCTTCTCTTAGCTACTGCTAACGCAGCTTCTTTCAATACTTCGCTAAGAGTAGGATGAGCATGGCAAGTACGAGCTATGTCTTCTGCAGCAGCATGAAATTCCATCGCTACAGCAGCTTCAGCAATTAAAGTACCAGCTTCAGGGCCAATAATATGAACTCCTAATATTAAATCAGTCTTAGCATGAGCTAAAATTTTAACCATTCCAGTAACATCATTATATATAACTTTAGCTCTACTATTAGCTAAAAATGGAAATTTTCCAACAACATATTGAATACCAAGCTCTTTAAGCTGTTCCTCAGTATATCCTACAGATGCAACTTCTGGGAAAGTATAAATAACACTTGGCATAACATTACAATTAACATGCCCAGCCTGGCCAGTCATATTTTCTACTGCTGCTATAGCTTCTTCTTCAGCTTTATGCGCTAACATTGGCCCTTTAATGACATCGCCAATTGCATAAATATTCTTTATATTAGTTGTAAATTTTTCATCTACTTCAATAGTACCGTACTGTTTGTCAAGCTTTATACCAATATTTTCTAAACCTAAATCCCTAAAGTATGGCTTTCTACCGACTGAGATTAATACTACATCAACATTAATCTTTTCTTCTTGCATATTATCACCATTAACTGATTGTAGTATAACATCAACCGTTTGATTTTTCACTGCGGCTGATATAATTTTAGTATTAAATTTAAATTTCATGCCCTGTTTTGATAGTGCTTGTTGTGTTAATTTTCCAAGTTCATTGTCCATTGCTGAAGCTATTCTATCACTACGCTCAACTACCGTTACATCTGCTCCTAGCCTGCGCCATACTGAACCTAGCTCTAAGCCAATATATCCTCCACCAATTACTAACATTTTTTTAGGAACAGATTTAATACTAAGAGCTCCAGTAGAAGAAACTATATATTCTTCATCAATTTCAATACCTGGCAAAGTAGTAATTTCTGATCCGGTTGCAATCAATATATTTTTAGCATGAATATTAGTAATGCTAGTATTAGATCCAGAGCTATTTTGAACTGAAATTTCATGACTGTTAATAATTTTTCCAGTACCAATAAAATGACTAACTTTATTCTTTTTAAACAATCCACTAATGCCATTTCCTAACTCTTGTACTCTTTTGTTTTTACTATTCAACATATTAGCTAGATTTAATTTTGTTGCACCTACATTGATGCCTAAATCATCAAAACCTGCTTTAATATCTTCATATTTTTTAGACGCATGAAGCAGAAATTTAGAAGGAATACATCCTACATTCAAGCAAGTTCCTCCTAAAATATCTCTATTATCAATACATGCAACCTTCATACCTAATTGAGCTCCTCTAATTGCTCCTGTGTATCCTCCTGGTCCTCCGCCAATCACTACTAAATCAAAACTTTCTGGCATTTTTTCCTCTTTTATTTAATAAAAACAAATCAATATCAACAGTACCTTAAATTACTGATAGTAATATAAAAAGTCTAGTATAAATATAACATTAAAAATCCTTAATGCTTAATGATTCGGGATTCTTGAATGCAATAAACGCAATAATATCAAATTTTTCACTAATTGGAGACTGCTCATCCATTAAAAAATGCAATAATTTTTTATGCAGCCCTAACTGACGCTGATGAAATTTTGCTGCTTCGCCCATATTACCTAATTCCTTCATTAAATCTAAACAGCTTTTATACTCCACTTCTATTGTTTCAATATCAACAATTACAGTAAAACCAGCTAACTGAAATAACTTCACTATATCCTCAACTCTTATAAATGGAGAAATATGCGGAGTATGTGGTAGCTGCAAAATAGATTCTGCTTCTATCAACTTTTTTCTTAAAACACTAAGAGTATTTTCACCAAATAAGCATCCAATAAAAGCGCCGTTACCAGTTAAAACTTGTAACACTTGCTTTAAAAATATCGGAAAATCATTTAACCAGTGCATATTTAATAATGATGCAACCAAATCAAAACTCTCATTCAAAAACGGAATATTGGCATCATCAGCAATTACTTTCATTATATCATTATCATGAATTTGGTTTATAAGATTTTCTGCTATCTCTAAAGCGACAATATTACTTTTATTATATAGCTTCTTAAGCTTACTAGTTAAAATTCCATTTCTTGCTCCTAAATCCAAAATATTACTAAATTGTTGATTTATTTGACTAAGTCGACATACTATATCATCTACACAGAAGTTGAGTAAAAAACTGCAGCTATGTATTTCATTAGCAACTTTTATATTACGTTGCATCCTATATGCTTCACGATTAAAAATATAATTCATAGTCTGTTTTAATATTTAGCTAACTAAAGAAATATCCTGCAAGATAATACAGTATGTGTATAATCATGATATATGATAAATGATCAATATAACTGAAATAATATTAGTTATTGATAACTGCATAATATTTAAGTATATTTTTAAGTATTACTAATATTATAAGGAATTATCTTTATGAGTAAAGAAGCAACAGAACTCAAAGAAAGTATGGATCAAGCAATGAAGTCTGCATCGCAAAATTCAAGTATTTCAGCTGAACAAAGATCACAACTTGAAAAAGAAAAAAAGGAACTGCAAGGCCAAATTGGCGATATCACTGGGAAAGATGAACAAACCCAACAAACTACAATGAATAAATTAAAAGAATGGATGTTAAAGATCAAGGATTTTCTTATAAGTGATGATTTTTCAAAGCTAGTAGATAGCGCAGTAAAATTTGTACAAACTGCAGTTAAGGTTTCCACAGAAATGATGCAGGCCTTTACAGGCATGAAAGAGAAAGGAATAATGGGTGTAGCTGCAGGCATACAAACTGTTACTAGTGGATTTCAAAATATAACACAAGGGGTGAGCAATATGATTGAAGCTGGAGAAGCAGCAGTAAAACACTTTTCTTCTCCTAGAGATAAAATAAAAGAAGCTTTAGGAGCAGAAGGATTAGCTAAACTTCAAGCTGCTAGCGCTGGATTACAAAATAATGCTAGTATAGCATCATCTTCAGCTAGTGTATCAACTCCAACAGCAGCGCGCACACAACAGAAAGACAGTTCTATAGCAAGATAAAACAGTATTATAACGCTAGAATAGAATAATTTTAAGCGCGTGTTAGCGAAGAAAGAAAAAAACATAGATATAAGAAAAAATTAAGTTTAAAGTTAAAATAACTTGCAACTCAATTAATCTAGTAGATATGTTTTAATCTTTACGAAGATTAAATAAATTAAGTATAAAGGATACTTTTGCTTACCCCAAGCTATAGTAGAATAATACATATGCCTTAGAGCTTGTTTCTGTTCTTCACTAACATTTGCTAGACCTTCTATATCACTTTTAAGATTGTAAATTAAGATTGTAAATATCGTTGTAATAAACTCGATCATTGATTTTATTAGCTATTCTGATTATTCTCGTCTCCTCATTTCGAACCTTAGTTGTAGTAAAATATTTGCTACTTTCACCATCATCATGATATAATTCTAGTATTCTATTTGAATTAAGCACTTGCTGAACTAACAGTTCCCTTTCTGTTAGGCCTGGTATATCTTGAACAGCTTTTTCAACATCCTGCTTAGTAAAAATAGATTTGTAATGTGTTATAGAATTCGTTATTACATCAGCATCCTTAATAATTTTTAAATTAGCCTCTTTACGTAACTCATTTTCATTTGCTACTTCATTAATTAAACTCCTAATACGCCCAATATGCTCTCCAGGCACTTTGCTTATCTCGTCAACTCTATTTGGTAAGCCTAATTTAGCGAAATATGCATTAATTATTTCTTTTGCTATTTCATGAATCATCTTGGGATCTTTAATAATACGCCACTGACCTTTTACAGTTATAAATTTAGCCTCTAAGTCAACAGCTTTACTACCTAATTATTCACCATTCTCTTTAAATCTTCTTGTAGTAACCAATATATGCGCATGCCAGTTTTCTTCTGTCTGAGACTTATGAATATCTATCTGTACTCCAAGACCATTTTGCACCCATTCCATTGCATCAACTATTTGATGAGTTAGTTCTATTCTATGCTCTAAATTTAGCTCCTTATCATCTGGCAACGCTATTACGATATCCTTCAACAACTGGCTGTCTTTTCTTTTTGCGGTTCGTTCTACCTCATTCATTAATGTTTGAATATTCTTGAATTTTTGATTTACATAATCCGGTATCAGCACTGTATGATATACGTTATCTTTCTTACGAGAGAAGTTATACTTTATACCTGTCTGCTTATTTTTAACAATAGTTCTTGCATTATACGCTGCCTTACGACAACTATCACCTCCTTTACTTCTAGTTAAAAATTCAATCCTTGTAAACTGTATAGCCATCTCAATACCAATTCTCACCTGAGTTTTAAGTTAGCATGGTTTTTTTGATTTTGCTAGCACAAACTTCTTTTTTTTAACATTCAATCGGTTAATGAGTACTCATTTTTTAGCAGTAAACTTTCAAGTTTACGTATTGCGTAGTGCGACATGAGGTCGCTCAAACAGAGACTACAGATGTAGCAAGGTTGCATTTAAACCTTAGTTACCGCTATTGCAGTGCGAGATTGGCAACGGTCTTGTACTAAGCGCGATAGAAAGCCTAACTAAAGTACTAATCTGGATGGGAAATAGGGGTAAGGTAAAGTTAAAATTGGTTAAACGAAAGTGAATCTTCGTATGGAAATATCGTAAATGTGAAAGCAGATACTCAAGATAAAATCTGTTATAGGGATAAAGCTGAAAAGCTTAGCTGTAAGAAGGAATACGCAGCCTTTTTTTTTAAAAATGCCAGCTCCTCGGTATAAAGAAGATAGCCAACTTAACGTATCTCTGATGAGTGAAACATGGTAAGCCTATTATTAGGCAACTGATAGTAGGTAAGAGAGGTCTTAGAAAGCAAATGACACTAAGTCGAAAGACTACAGGAATCAATAACTGAGTGTATAGGCATTTATATGCTAATCAGAAATGATGCTAACTTAAGACTGGTGATTTACCCTAAATAGGTAAACAAGATTATGAATTAATTGGAAAAGTGAATGCAAAACGCAAATGTAACAATTGAGACTAAGGATAATTTCAAGAAAATCTATTGGCATTCAATAGATTGGAAAGAAATTATACAAAAGGTTAATAATCTTCGTAGACGTATTTATAGTGCATTCGCAAATGGTAATACGAAGTTAGTAGGTAACTTACAAAGATTGATGTTAAGATCAAGAGCAAATAGGTTACTTGCTATAAGACGTGTTACTCAAATCAACAAAGGACGAAAAAGTCCCGGAATTGATAAAATAGTTGTTAATACAGATAAAGAAAGGAGTCTGTTGATGGAAAAGTTAGCAGATAACAATCTATCATCTGTAAAACCGATTAAGCGTGTGTACATACCAAAAAGTAATGGCAAATCTAGACCTTTAGGCTTGCCAACTATTTTGGATAGGTGTAGACAGGCTGTTGTAAAATCAGCACTTGAACCATATTTGAAAGCTAAGTTTGAAGGTTGCAGCTATGGCTTTAGACCTGGACGTAGCGTTCACGATGCAATACAGAGAATATCTAGTATTGTTCGTCCTGGCACTACTAGGAATTGGATATTAGATGCTGACATCAAAGGTGCATTTGATAATAGACCTCTTTCGAAACTGGTTAAGGTAGTTCAAAATTATAAATGCCAGAGATCAAATTAAATCTAAGACTGAATCTTTATGAATAATTCTTTGTATTCCCTTACAAGCCTATATATCGCGTTCTTTATTATCTTGTAATCAATTGACTCTCTTTGAATTAGTTTAAATAAACCTATTACACTTAACCTTAGTCTTACAATTTGCTTTGGAATCTTTGAAAAGTCGCCTTTCACTAAATACTGAAGCAACAATTGTATATTTTTTATATATTTGTCGTTTTTCATAGTCGCATCCTAATTTAGGTATATAATTGAATTGGCACTTCAAACGAAGAAGATATGTAGTTACTTCCTTGATCTATTTTGAGATTTCCTTTCATTTGATGTGTAAGCTGTTTTATAAACACCAACCCTTGTCCTAGCTCTTGATGTTTTGTTAAATTCGAATTGCTTAATTCAGAATTCATCTTTTGCAATTTTTCTTTCTGAATGCTAGGGCCTGTGCTTTGTACTAAAAATTGTAATATTTTATCTTTTGAATCTGTTTTTCCATCTTTAGAAGGTAACAAATGAACACAAATATTAATCGTTGTACCTTTAGTACCATATATAATGGCACTTTCAGCTAACTGGCTTAGTACAGCTCTTATTCGTAAACTATCTCCAATAATACTGTCTTTTATATTAGCCTGAAAATTGCTTTTTAGATCTATTCTATCATCTTCAACAATTGCTTTTAGTCTAGCGACAGTATCCTTTACAAACGTTTGTAGGCTAAAATTTTCTAGTTCTACATTCTTTGATTCTATGTTTTTTCTAAATACACAAATTTTATCATTTAGATGATTTATTAGTTCATCAAGTGAGCCTAACGTATCTGTTATTTTTGCTATTGCATCTTGCTTATATCCTACTAGTTCTACTATATTCCGCTTTGTTTTATTGCAGTTATTTACTATATGCCTAATATATTGAATCAAATATATATTGTTATTTTCCATATTATTCTCCTATGGTTAAGTTTATTAACTTTGTTTTTTTAGAAATTTAAAATAGCAAGCTTAGCTAACTGTTAGCTAAGCTGATTGGTATATGACATATGGCTTCCCTTAATGTTGATTTTTTATTTTCTATTATTTCGGACTGAAGTGTTCTAACATCTTCTGACTCACTTTTGAGCTGTTTGAATACATCTATTATATTTAAGTTTAGTGTTTTAATTTGATGTGTAAGTTTTAAAAGCTCTTTATCACCAGCTGCTAGATGTCTTAGTAACAGTTTTGACTGTATATTTTTATTAAATATACTTTTATTTTTCTGTTGACCTTCGTTTCCAAGAGACATAGAATTCCCCTACTGTTTTTATGTAAAAAATGGTTTCTGAAGATTAAAGTAAAAAGTTCAACTCTTTATTCTATTTAATCTTCAGCTTAGTATTATCAAAGTTCTGAAACCTAGATAATATAAGGTATAGAGTAGCATTATATTTTTTACCAGTCTATTAAAATCTTTTAATTTACAGGCTAAATTTTTGCATAATAATCTAATGTTGATGCGAAATTATCACATTCCTTGCTTATGGTTATAATAAATCTTATTCAAAAAGGATGCATAAAGAGCCTTGTAAGCGTTATTATTACTAGCACTACAAGCTGTTTTCTGGTATAATCTCAATAGAGATTCAACTAACATAAATTAATTAAACTTCATGTGTCAGTAGCTGTTGCTAATAAGTCTAAGCCTTTCCTTCATTGGATTGGTAGTAAACGAAGAATTGTTAATAAATTAATAGAACATCTTCCTCAAGGTCCACACTATAATTACTATGAACCATTTCTTGGTGGAGGTGCTTTATTTTTTCAAGTTAGGCATCTTTTTAAACAATGTTTTTTGTCTGACATCAATCTTGATTTAATTACTAGCTATAATGCTGTTAAAAATAATCCTAATGAGGTCAATAGATTACTGAGTTTATATCACAAACATCATTCGAAGGATTATTATTATAAAGTTAAAAACAAATAGGTACATTACGTAACTTAACATTGTCTTTAATTATTGTCCTATTTTCAACTTCAATAAAACCTGCGTCTCTTAATTCTACTAAGCATTGCCTAACTCTTCGTTGACAAACATTCAGCTTATCCTCATAAAGCTGATAACTCTCCTGTAATTCATCCATATCTTTGTTGTAGTAGTCTTGATTGATGCTACTGAGAGTTCTATAGAAAGGCCTAAAAAAAACAAAAATTCTATTATTCATGAAAGAAGAAAAGGCATACACTAAAAACTCAAATAGTGGTATACAAGAAAACGCACCAAGTAATATGTACAGATTTTTCTAACGGTAAAAAACATGACTTTAGATTATTTAAGGAATTCAAAATTCTTATTCATCCTAAAGTTAAAGCGATTACTGATACAGGATATCAAGGTATACAAAAAATTCACAATAATTCTGAATTACCAAAGAAAAAAAGCAAGAAAAATCCTTTAACTAAAAATGATAAAAAGAATAATCGTAGGTTGGCAGGAGAAAGAGTTGTCAATGAAAACGTTATTGGTATGCTAAAACGGTTCAAAATTATTGCTGACAAATATCGAAATAGACGTAAAAGATTCGGCCTTAGATTTAATTTGATCTCTGGCATTTATAATTTTGAACTACCTTAACTAGTTTTGAAAGATATCTATTATCTCTTGCAGACCTTTTTCATTATGCTTTTCATATTTTTCCTTATCCTAATCTGGCGTATTAAGCGCCACATTCGCCTTCATGGATTAAAATGGAATAGCTTTCGTCAAGAATGGTGCGGCCATGTTAAAGATATCGAATCTCTAAAGAATGGCCTTTTAAATGTTCGGTATAGTATAGAACTTGTAGTGTGATATAAAGCATCTAATAGAAGTAGCATACAACACATCAAAAGTAAGATTTTGTGTTGTATATTCATTATTATTTTACACTATTTTTTAAATTTAATACTTCTTGTATTGATAAATCCGTATATTCAGCAATTGTCTCAACTGATAATTCAGATTTCAATAATTTTATTGCCAAATCTTTTTTTGCTTCAGCTTTACCTTTAGCCTCACCGAGCTTTATTCCTTCAGCTTTACCTTCAGCTTTAGCGCGTTCGAGTTTATAATCTTCTACTGCTTTATTATCCCATATACGCTTTAACTCTTGTTCATAGGTTATTAGTTCGTCTTCACTCCAATTAAACTGATCTAATGCCTCATACGCTTTTTTTATTATTAAATCTTTACCTATTATTTTATTATATCCATCTAATGTTGTTTCTTTTGCATGTTTAAAAAAATAGCACCACTTCTCTGTTATATCACTTAACTCTTCCACTCTATCTTTTTTAAATTTTGGTAATTCTATAAAGGTAAATGAAAAGTCCTTTAGATCATGCTCATATGTCTTTTTATCCAATATTACATGCCTTGATATATAGTCTTCTTTATTTGGAAACAATTTATAATCTGCTATTGCTATAAATATAACTTCCTTTAGGTCTGAGTATTTTCCTTCTTTTCCTCTATTTGGTTGCCTGCCATATGCTTTTGCTGCATAATACTGTGCTCTTTTTTCAAATCCTTGTGTAGGATCTACTTGCATTTCTATTATATATTGTGTTCTGTTTTTATCTTTACACAAAACATCTACTATTGATTCTTTTTTGGACGCTATGTCTGCATCTAATATCGTTCCTAAAAACTCTACTTCTATTATTTTTCTATTCCCTTCAAACAACAATATATCGTTCAGAAAATGTATTAGTATGTCCTTGTTTTTTTCTGATCCAAATATCTTTTTAAATGCTACATCATTCTTTGGATCTAGAAATCTTGATAAATGCATATATTTTTCATATTTTCTATTCTTTTTAAATTATACAACAAAATAACTTACATGAACATTCTCTTATTGAATTTTAATTTATGCAATTCACTACATTAACCACCTATTAAACTTTAGTTTATTAGGTAGCATAAAGCTCACAGTATTTATTTAGCTCTATAGCAATTTCTGGTAATTTAAGATATTCAGCAAGAGGTATAAATTCTTGCTGCGTTTCTAGTATGATTTCTTGTCTTTTTTCATAAGGTTTTATTGATACAGTCTGAATATTATGGAATCGGTCAAAAAGCTTAATTAATAATAGTTCTGTTTTATTTCGGTTATATAATGTTTGAATCATTTCTCTAGAACTGATTTTTTTTATTATCCTTAATCCTGGTCTGGTGAGGTCTGAAACCTGTTCTGCAATTTTTTTTCCAAATACCTTAACAATCTTTTCTTTGGTTGGTGTTGTGTCTTCAAGAGTATCATGTAGTATTGCTGTAATAATCGTGTCTGTTTCAAAACTATACTCTACTACCATATAAGCTACTTCTAATGGATGCATATAATAAGGTTCTGGCGTTAAATCTTATGTTGGCTCTGAACAGCTTATTTATTGAGCTTTCTTTATAAAAATCTATCATTTTCTATCTCTAAATGGTTATTAATAAATTATACCATAATTCAAACTTTTTGTATACTCCAATCCCAGATAAAAACTGGAAAAGAAGCAAATTAAATTATAAATTTTTTGAATTCAGTTATCACGATGCCAAAAAAACCAATCTTGAGTTGCATATCTCTGGTGTTAATGAGTAAAATTTTGCTGTAATTTTTTTTTGACCAGCATTTTTTCATCTTATGCATAATCTAGCGTTTATTAACCTTGCTGAGAGTTTTTAACAATATTGCCAAATTTAGAATACCTAATATTATAGTGCAACTTCACTGTACCAACTGGCCCATTACGGTGTTTAGCAATAATTATTTCAGCAGTATTAAAGCATCTATCTTGCTTTTCTTGCCATTCCATGTGTTCTGGAGTACCTAGATCTGGTTCTGATCTAGACAAGTAATATTCGTCCTGATATATGAACATTACAATATCTGAGTCTTGTTCAATTGAGCCTGATTCTCGTAGATCTGAGAGAATAGGCTTTTTATCTGACCTTTGTTCTACAGCTCTAGACAATTGAGATTCAGCAACTTCCATATCACCCTTAAGTTTTATTGAAATTACTTATACTGAACTAATTCAAACGAAAACCCTTGAGCTTCAAAAGCACACTCTAGAATGGGTTTAAAATTTGATTTAATATAGCTATCTGCAAAGCTTGTTAGAGCCTTAATGAATATCTTTTTATTAATAAGATGTGCTATAGGTAAAATTGGTCTTCTAAGGCAGATAGTATAAGTATGAAGATTTATATAGGTTTGGCATAATGATTTTTGTCAACCTTTTGTCAACCTTTTGTCAACCTTTTGCATAAAAATTTGATGGTAATTTGTAAAAAAATTATTTTCTAAAACACCTACTATAGCTGTATTTTTGGAGATGAAAAATGCGACCTGTAGTATTCGATTTTTTAACTAATAGTTGTAATATTATTAAAAAAAATAGTAACAATAATGACACAATATTTTATAACTTTATTGGAAATATCATTCCACCAGAATGGAGAAAGCTAACTGGAGATAATGGAAAAGCATTAAGTAAAACATCTAAACAGCTTTTATCATTCATAGTATTTAGACTACATATCTATTACAACAAAGATATAGATGAATTACAGGAAAGTTATCAGCTTTATGAAGATAAGCTGAATGTTGGTCAAAGAAGAGTTAGGCAATGCTTAGTAGAATTAAGAGATGCAGGTTTTATTGAAATTGAAAATAGGACAATCATTAAAGACAATCTTAAGTTACGTAATGTCCCTTGCATAAAAATTCTGAAAAATTTTCAGCACTATAGCGAAAAAGGAAAAGAAGAAAATATAGCCTTACCAGAAAAAAAATTTCGTCCCAACCTGAAAGAAATTTCAGGTCAACCTGAAACTTTTTTCAGGGACATATATAGATATATAAAAAAATCTAAAATATCTAGATCTACTGAAGGTGAGTTAGTAGAGAATAAAAAAAATGAAAATGAAGAACAAAATTTTCAAAATGTTAATGTTGATGATTTTGAAAATGATATACGAACTTCAACTAAAAATTGTAATCAAGACATTGAATCACTAATAACAAAAATTCTCAAGTCTTCGAATGGTAAAAAAGAATGGTTCAAAAGGTACAGGCTAGAAGAGTTTTACCCACTAACACCAGAAGATGCAGTTGCACTGCAACACAAGTCTGATAGAGGTTTCAACATATACTTTATCAACAAATTGCTATTAAAGCTAGCAGATCAATATTCGAATTATCATTTTGGCTGTAAGGCATCAGTTCTAAACTATATGGCAAAAGCGTTAGCGAATGAATTACGAACTACTGATCAGGCAAATAGTGACAACTGTAGATTTGATAACGTAGAAAAATCTAATAAGGAAAAATATCTTACTCAAATTGAAACAAGCGCAAATCTTAGTAAGGAAAGTCAGTTGAAGCATAAAATTGCTGGTTCTTTTGAAGCAGCTATGGCTTATCAAATTTTGACTTCTTGTAGTTTTGGGCCAGCAGTTCGAACTAGGTTTTTTGTTAAGTTGCTTAAAAATATCACACTAACAGAATGTGATAGATCAAAGATATTACAAGCTGTACAAGATGTATATGGATACGAAATTCAAGAATTACAAGTTAAACCATTTGAGCAACTCAAAACTGTTTCACAGAAACAAATCAATGAAGAAGAGTATCTCTTGAATCTCAGTAAACAATTGGGCTCTAACTCAACTTGGTACAAAGTACGAGAATCTTTGATTAAAAGTTATGGTCAAACTATTGATAAAAAATACTTTAGCGAATTGAACATTATAAATGAAGATAATGTTAGTAAAAAAATATTCATCAAAGCAAAAACAGAATTTGAAAATAGTTACATCAGAGAGAACTATCTGAAAGATCTTGAGTCCTCTTTTAAAGCTCAGGGATTTTCTTTCGAGTTAGTTAAGTTTAGTAATTTTAATAAAATTTAAAGAGTGATATGGAAAAAGATCTTGCAAAGATTGCTCCAAATAATATTCAAGCAGAGCAAATGATACTTGGAGCAATTCTGATTAACAATCGTGCGCTATATAACATTAACGAATTTTTACTGCCAGAACATTTTTATGAACCATTACATGGCAAAATATACAAGTCAATTAATCTCATTATTAGTAAAGGAATTAGCGCTACTGTAATTTCGCTCAAAAATATGCTAGGCAATGAACTCACATTTGATGAAATAGGTGGAGTGGATTATCTAGCTAAACTTACAACTTTAGCATTAAGTATAGTTAATGTTAATGAGTACGGCAAAATAGTATATGACCTTGCGCTGCGGCGTTATTTAATTGAAATTGGAGAAAAAATAGTAACAAATGCATATTCTTCTACTTTAGCAGATTTAGCTATAACTCAGATCGAAACTGCTGAATCTCAATTATATGATCTAGGTGCAAGAGGAACTTTAAGTAAAGGATTTACAAAATTACAAACTTCAATTGAAGAATCATGGACATCAATTTCATCTGCTATTAAAAATAAAAACTCTATTAACGGTATTAGTAGTGGACTACTTGACCTTGATTCAAAGCTTGGAGGATTTAAAAATTCTGACCTAATAATATTAGCTGGCAGACCATCAATGGGTAAAACTGCTTTAGGAGTTAACTTAGCAATAAATGCTTGTAAATATTTTCTTACTAAAAAAAATACTAAAGATAATGTAGTGCCATCAGTTGGATTCTTTTCTTTAGAAATGTCATCTCAGCAAATCTCTACTCGAATTCTTTCTATAGAATCAGAAATTAATAGCTCTGCATTATTTAACGGTAAAATAGATGAACAAGATGTTGATAAGTTGAAGACTGTACAAAATGAAATACAAAAGTGGAATTTTTTTATAGATGATGCTCCAGCAATCTCGATATCTGCAATTAGATCTCGAGCTCGTAGACTTAAACGTACTCATAATTTAGCAATATTATTTATTGATTATTTACAGCTAATAAAAATTGATTCCAGAGGAAGTCAGTATAATCGAGTACAGGAGATTTCTGAAATTACTCAGAGCTTAAAAGCTCTTGCTAAAGAGCTCAATATTTCAATCATTGCGTTATCTCAATTGTCTAGAGCTGTAGAACAAAGGTCAGATAAAAAGCCTATTCTTTCAGATCTAAGAGAATCAGGCTCAATTGAACAGGACGCCGATATTGTAATGCTTATATATCGTGACGAATATTACTTGTCTAGATCAGAACCGAATCCAGGTACTCCAGAATATACAGAATGGGTTACAAAACAAAATAAATGTTATAACACTGCTGAAATAATTGTTGCTAAACACCGTAATGAGCCAGTTGGTACAGTGAAGTTGCACTATAATAGTAGGTATTCTAAATTTGGCAATATTGTTAAAAACTCTCAGCAATGTTAATAAACGCTAGATTATGCATAAGATGAAAAAATGCTGGTCCAAAAAAAAAATTACAGCAAAATTTTACTCATTAACACCAGAGATATGCAACTCAAGATTAGTTTTTTTTGGCATCGTGATAACTGAATTCAAAAAATTTATAATTTAATTTGCTTCTTTTCCAGTTTTTATCTGGGATTGGAGTATACAAAAAGTTTAAATTATGGTATAATTTATTAATAACCATTTAGAGGTGGCCAATGATAGATTTTTATAGTGAGAGCTTAATAAATAAGCTGTTCAGAAGCAAAGTACAGCAGCTTATTAATAAGGATAGTACACTTGTCAATTCAAAATATAAAGACGGTACTACAGCTTTATCTGTTGCTTTGAAATATAAGAATCTACCTATTGCCGAGATTTTACTAAGCAATGGAGCTAACATAAACGCACAAGATAATGATGGGCACACCGCTTTACATCTTGTTGTGGATACAATTCAAGTATATTATGAATTTTTCGAAAAATATCCTACCTATTACAATGATCATATAGCATTACTGCTACAATATAATGCTGATGTAAATATCGAGAATAATCAAGGTAATACACCTTTATCTGATGCTGTTGAATGCAAATGTGTAGAACCTTTAGCAATTATGCTAAAACATAATTCTACTGGTATTAATAAAAAATATGATGAAGGAGAAACGCTACTACATATTGCTGTTCGTAATAAAATCATAGATATTATACAGCTTTTGATTGATTATGGAGCAGATATTGATGCAAAAGATGATAACGGCATGACTACTATAGATTATGCTGCTAAAAGCGGTAATGCAGATATATTCAACTTTCTAACGGAACAATGGGTCCCATGGTATTAGGTTTCAACAGATAGCTAATATGTTAATATTAAAAAGAGAAGTTAATATGAATGTTTTGAAATTACTTTTACAACCGGGTTATGCTGTTATATTAGCATTCGTTGTATTATCTTCACCATCGATATGTACAGCGAATAATAATGTAAACTTCAATGCCTCTAAAGGTGGTATTGATACTTCACAACAATTCTATATAAAATTTTCAACTGGTATTGCTACTAGCTACGATACATTAGAAGCTGGAATTGGTTATAGATTAGATCGGCACAGAATGGATGTAAGATTAGGATTTATGTGTCATCACAACTGTAGAGATAACTTTATTCAAGGAAATTATTATTACAATATAATTGAAGGTAACAAAGCATCAATTTTTGTTACAGGTGGCCTAGTATCAGCTTTCAATAGTGATAGCGGTACTGGTATAGACTTGGGAGTTGGTACAACAATAAATTTATCAAGAGATACATATTTAGACATTGAATGTAGCACAATTGCTAACTATAGACCACTTCCTATTCATATACGTGTTGGATGGCGGGTTCACATTTAATAACTAGCAAGTTTTATAGTTAGTAATGATTAGCTCATTAACAGGATTGCGTTGTTCATTGATTGAGTATACGACTGTAACGGTATTGATATTAAAATCTTTGTATAAGTCTCTAATAAAGGCAGTATTATTATTTGAGATCATAATCTTAACACCTTTATTTGTTAATTCTTGGACAAAATCCCGTAATCTAATTTGATCTTTTTCATCAAATGGAAGTCTAGTGTAGAACCTTTCTCCAGATTTATGATAAGAAGGATCGAAATAAACAAAGTCATTTTGTTGAGGCCCTATAAATAGACCTCTTTCGAAACTGGTTAATGTAGTTCAAAATTATTGCTGATAAATATCGAAATAGACGTAAAAAATTCAGTCTTAGCTTTAATTTGATCTCTGGCATTTATAATTTTGAACTACATTAACCAGTTTCGAAAGATGTCTATTATCATTCACTACATGTGTAGATGGAAAAAATAATATAGCTGCGTTTATATTATTTGCTGTACATATTGATGGTAAAAATAATACAACAGATGCTAGCATAACAGCATAACACGGTTGTAAAAGTGATTTCAAAACATTCATATTAACTTCTCTTTTTTTTAGAATTAACATATTATCTGTCTGTTGAAAACTAATAACTATGGGACAGATTGTTGCGTTAGAAGAGTGAATACATCTAAATATTTTACATAAATCCTCATCTAGATAGTACCTGGTCTAAAGATAGCATTTTTGCTATTTGCAATGTATCTGATTGTTATACATCTAAATAAAGCAGAATAAAACATCACTATGACTTAGACGTTATTTTCGAAAAGTATATAGCATAACTGTTTTAACGCCAGTTTAGGATAAGAGGAAGCAGGGAAGGCATAATACAAAAGGTATACAAAGAGAGAATGTTGAGTTAAAAAGAAAATTTAAATAAAAATAAAATAACCCAACATGAAAAAATGTATTATAACAGTATACTATTTAATAGATAATTTTTGCAAGATATATCAAGACTGGGAAAGAAAGAGATTAATACCAAGTAGTAATCAAAGGAACAGAGATGGAAAGTTGTCCTTAGCTGAGTTATTAACAATAACGATATATTTTTATTTATCTCCATGCAAGGATTTTAAAAATTATTATCTATATTACTTGCGTTATAAGTATAAAGAATACTTTTGTTTACCAAGCTATAGTACGATAATACAACTATTACCTAGAATGTTGCTACCATTAGCCGTATTAATGCATTATCTGAAAGGAGAAGAGACTGGTATATATTACATCGATTCTACAAAGTTAGCAATTTGTCATAACAAACGTATTTCCAGCAATAGAGTTTTTAACAGATTTTCTAAAATTGGTAAGAGTAGCTATGGCTGGTTCTTAGGTTTTAAGCTGCATCTCATAATTAATAATAAAGGTGAAATAATGTCAGTTAAAATTACTAAAGGCAATAAAAGCGATCTATCTGTAGCTTCAGTTATTTCTAAAGGCTTATCTGGTAAATTGTTTGGTGATAAAGCTTACATATCTAAAGAGTTATTTCATCAACTCTTCTCCAATGGTCTACGTTTATTTACTAATCTTCGTAAAGATATGAAAACATATTTATTGGACATAGATGATAAGCTTTTATTAAATAAACGTTCCTTAATTGAGTCTGTCTTTAATGTACTAAAAAAACACATGCATTTAGAGCATACTCGACATCGCTCTCATATTAACTTCTTTGTTCATATAATTGCTTCTCTTGCTAGTTATTCCATCTCCAAACTTAATCCCTATCTTATCTCTTCTTCTTTCTCTTCTAATCCCTTATCCTAAATTAGCGTCTTTATACTGGCTTAGCTATATTAGTTTTGCATAGATACTACAGTGATTAGTTATACTCATTTAACTTGTTGAATTAGAAAATTTGCATAACATTATAAATCTTCAGTTGATAAGTTATTAAATTAAAAGTATAATCTAGTAATGTTATTAGGTATGGCATTGAAAATAAAGATTACATGCGTGGATTTAAAAAAATAGAATAAGAATAGCTATCAAGACTGTTTAGAGTTTGCTGAAAAAGTAGAGAAACTTATAATCCGTCTAGTAATGTGTTTAGCTCAATATAATCCTTTAATAAAGTATTTTGAACAAAGAAAAGAAGCATAAGTATATGTTTATATAATAATAAAAAAGAGCTATAATGCTTATTCTTGTTAGCTTTCGAGCTGTCGCTTGTATCAGTCGTTGTTACTTTGCAATGCTTAATTTTATAAAACTGTTTTGCATCTTTCAATGTGTTTATTGCGTAACATCATTATATTTAGTAAATTCAAAATAGTATGAATAAAATTTAATTATGAAAATGAGAAAATTTTGGCTAGCCATAGCTTTATCATTACCTTGTTCACTTCCAGCTGTTGTTGCTTATGATTTAAGTGATTTAAGAAAACTAGAAGAGTTAGAGCAGCTTAAAAGATTGCAACAGTTACAACAGCTAAAACAGGAAGAAGAGGTATCAAGTTATTATGTTAGATTATATGGAGGACGATCTTCCTGTGTGCAAGAAGAATTAGATTTTTCAGGACCAGTTGATGCTTCAGATCGCCGTATGCTTGCTGAGGTAAGTAATTTTGCTAATCAATATGCTAATAGTCCTATCTTTGGGCTATCTTTAGGTATGTATTGTACTAGATCGCTTATGCTAGAACTATCTTGTAGTTACACGGAAAATATGATATTTGGATGTGATATGGACATTAGTACAACTAGAGGCTTGATAAAAGTAAAAAATGTTCCACTAGGAGCATTTGTAAAAGCAATTGCTGACTTAACAGAAACTTCTATTCCTAGTGTTTCAGCTGAATGTAAGTTATATTATGATATATGTAGTGGAAGTTTTGGATCACTTTTTGTTGCTGGAGGTATATGTATTCAATCTATCTTTGGAGACACTACAATAATCAACAATAAAGCTATTTTGCCTGGTAGTACACTAGGAGTAGGTGCTGCTATTAATATAACTAAAAATACAAGCTTGACTATGGAAATTAATGGTACATACTTAAGTTCATCTCATTTGTTCCGTAATGAAGATGTTAAGATAGAGGGTTTGTATGGCTATAATGTATTACTAGGTGTCAAGCATAACCTTTAGATACTAAACCACATTTCATTGCTAATTATCATGGTTGTTGTATAGATTATAGATATTTTGTTATTACATAGTTAATGGTATGCGTTAAGCATTTAAAATAAGCCAAAATTATAACACAAGTACATAGTGCTAAAGTTGTAAAAGTAGCAAAATTCTACCTTTACAACTGCTTTTGCAAGAAAATCATGAGAAGTAATTGCAGCTAAAAAAATTGCACAAATTAGATCAGCAAAATATCATATTTTTATCTTTTATATGAGTTATTAATGTTTATTTTTATTAAATAAAATCTTCTATATCAATGTAATGCTCTAGAACCAGTAGTCCTCTTTTTTGCATATTTCTTGATCTTGCTATTTTTTCTTTAGAGTATCATCTTATTGTATAGCTTAAATTTTGCAAAGATTAGATTTACTAATGGTGCTGTTTGCGCTTCTCTATTCTTAGTTTCTGGTATATACTATATTCCTTCTCTCAATCTTATATTTTCCCAACACATTGCTAATACAGTATTTCTATGAGCCGCAGTATATAAACTTATATAAAAAAAATATTTTATGTGTGGATTCTTTTATCTACTTCTAATGCTGCTAAGAATTGCGGCATTTGTTCTAGAGTTATATATCTTCTCTTGTTTGGAGTTTATGACTTTTTATTCCATTAGCTGAATTTTTTTCTATTAATTCTAACTCTACTGCCTTGTTCAGTATTGCATTTATTACGCCAGATTAGGATAAGTGGAAATATGAAATGTAGAGAATAAAAGGTATACAAAGAGAGAATGTTGAGTTATAAAAAAAAATTAAATAAACAAGAAATAACCTAACATGAAAAAATGTATTATAACAGTATACTATTTAATAGACAATTTTTGCAAGATATATCAAGGGTGGGAGAGAAAGAGATTAATACCAAGTAGTAATCAAAGGAACAGAGATGGAAAGTTGTTCTTAGCTGAGTTATTAACAATAGCGATATATTTTTATTTATCTCCATGCAAGGATTGTAAGAATTATTATCTATATTACTTGAGTTATAAGTATAAAGGATACTTTTGCTTACCAAGCTATAGTAGAATAATACAACTGTGGCCTAGAATATTGCTACATTAGCTGTATTAATGCATCATTTGAAAGAAGAATAAACTGGTATATATTACATCGATTCTATCAAGTTAGCAATTTGTCATAACAAACGCATTTCCAGCAATAGAGTTTTTAACAGATTTTCTAAAATTAGTAAGAGTAGTTATGGCTGGTTCTTAGGTTTTAAGCTACATCTCGTAATTAATAATAAAGGTGAATTAATGTCAGTTAAAATTACTAAAGGCAATAAAAGCGATCTATCTGTAGCTTCAGTTATTTCTAAAGGCTTATCTGGTAAATTGTTTGGTGATAAAGCTTACATATCTAAAGAGTTATTTCATCAACTGCTAACTAATGGTCTACCTTTATTTACTAATCTTCGTAAAGATATGAAAACATATTTATTGGACATACAAGATAATCGGTTATTAAATAAACGTTCTTTAATTGAATCTGTCTTTAATGTACTAAAAAAACATATCCATTTAGACCATACTAGACACCCTTCTCCTCTTAATTTCTTTGTTCATATAATTGCTTCTCTTGCTAGTTATTCTATCTCTAAACTTAATCCCCATCTTATCTCTTCTTCTTCTCCATTAAACTTGGTTATATAGAAATAAATTAAAATTTACTTCGGATTATCTGGAATAATCCCTTTTATCTGTGAGTTCCACAGCTCAGTGTAAACTTTGCCAGTTTTTAAAAGAGTATCATGGGTGCCAGTTTCAACAATTTTTCCTTTATCAAAAACGATAATTTGATCCATGTCAAGAATAGTCGACAATCTGTGAGCAATTATTAATACAGTTTTATCAGTCATCAGGTAATCTAATGATTTTTTGATTAATGCTTCAGTTATGCTATCCAACGCACTTGTTGCTTCATCTAATATTAATATAGGAGAGTTTTTTAAAATTGCTCTAGCAATAACTATTCTTTGACGTTGTCCTACTGACAAATTTTTTCCTCTTTCTCCGCAAAAACTATCATAACCATTCGGTAGTGAGATAATAATATCATGAATATTTGCTTTTTTAGCTGCCATAATAATTTCTTCCTCTGTACAGTTAAAATTGCCATACCTTATATTATCCTTTATTGTTCTGTCAAAAAGTAATGGTTCTTGAGGAATTACAGTTATGTTACTGCGTAATGAACTTTGAGTTACTTGTTTGATGTTTTGATTATCAATTAAGATTTGACCATGTTCAATATCATATAACCTATTAAGTAAATTTACAAAAGTAGTTTTACCTGAGCCTGAGAACCCTACTAATCCTACTCTTTGTTTACCAAGAATCGTAACAGATTCGCTATTAAATATATTATCATTGTTTTTATAATTAAAAGTTACATTTTTAAACTCAATGCATCCATTAGTTACTTTTAAATCTTGGGCATTATTAGCATCTTGTACTAAGTATGGTTGTATTAACGATGTACACTGATTAAAGTTACCTACTTCTTCATAGAAATCAGACATTTCAAATATTAAATCCCATATTTCATTTACAGTTTCCATAGTTAAGCCTATAACTAGAACAAAATCTCCAATAGTTATAGATTGATTAATTTTTAAATAGACTGATACACATATAATACAAAAATACATAATACTACAGGATAGCCCTAAAATATAGTTCAGCTTTAACATAAGCCATCGCATATTTTGTTCACTAGTGGTAATATCTCCAATATATGAATGCAGATATTTTCTCTCAAAGTGATGTGATAAAAACATTTTTATTGAAGAAACATTAGTGATAGCATCAACAATTTTGCCAACTACAGTTGCTTTGCATTTAGTAAATATTCTAGCATAATTACTTACATACTTAGAAAAATAGATGCCTATACTACAGAAAAGTGTCAACCAAACAAAAAATGTAATAAAAAATAGAAAATGAATGCTGTATAAGATCGCTAATGCACTGATAGCAATTATTAATTTTCTGAGTATTTTTTCAGTAAATATAGCAAAAACTTCTTCTAATGATCTAGCAGCTTCAGTGATATGGTATCCAATGTTACCAGTAACATTTTCTTCAAAGAATTTATGACTATGGTGCTGAACATGATTATATAGTTCATCTATTACTGTTCCTTTGAGGATAGGTATAAATTTTAAATAAATATAGTTGTAAATGCAATATAGCAGGTTAATTAATTCACGATGCAAGATATATAATAGAACCCAAAAAGCCAAAATTTGCAACACAGATGCTGTTGGACTATTATCTATGTTGACATAATCAATTATTTTTTTTTGCAGCAATTTGTCTACTGCTACTGAGCTTCCCATTATTATAGATAAAATAATTAATGACCATGCTTTACCAGTATGATATTTAAAAAAATGCGCAAGTAACTTAAATAAGGTATTTGGCATACTTGACTGATGATTCATGTTATTGATACATTATTTTCAGCTATAATTTTTCTCAATTGGACCATTGTTATTCATTTGAAAATTGCATTTTTGTATTTGAAGAAATATAAGTACCAATATTTTTACCTAAACATATATCCTTTGCTGCTAGCTTTTGATCAAAGTTAAAAATATGAATTGGTAAATTATGCTGCTTTGCTAATAACACAGCTGAATGATCCATAATATTTAGTTGATTAATTAAAAAGTCGTTATATGCTAAAGTGCAATATTGTCTTGCATTATTATCCTCTTTAGGATTGGAATCAAAAACTCCATTTACTCCATGTTTTGCAACAAGCATGGCATCACATCTTAACTCTAATGCTCGTTGTGCAGCAGTATAGTCAGTTGTAATAAATGGTTGTCCTATGCCAGCAGCTAAAATGATTAAATATCCTTTGTCTAGGTGACTTAAGGCTCTAGATCTAATAAATGGTTCAGCAACTGCTTCGATTTTGATTGCGCTCATAACCCTAACTTTATAATTAGATTCTTTTTCTAATGCTGCTTTTAGCATCAAAGCATTTATAATAGTGCCAAGCATTCCAACGTTATCAGCTTCAGCACGTTCTATCTTCCAATACTCTGCACTATTTCCTCTAAAAATATTTCCACCTCCAGTTACAAGAGCAACCTCTATTCCCATATTTTTGATAGCTAATATTTCTTGAGCTATGTATTTCAGCTTTTTAATATCAAAATTATCAGTATTGCTATCTCCTTTTAATGCTGCTCCGCTAAGCTTAATAAGCAATCTATTATACCTTAAGTTGTTCATAGTTACATTCTCATAGATTATAACTCTATTTATTTTTTTGAGAAATTCATTCAATACATACTAAATATGAAATTTAAGCTTTTATCAAGAGTTTAGCTATTTATATATCATAATTAAATATGCTTTAGATATAAAATACTGGCTTTTTGATTGTTTAAACTATATAGCAATATGTTATTTTCACAATCATAATTTTGCTTGAGTTGCTTCTAAATACTGTAGAAAGTGCTATAATATTAAACTAGACAGGCCAATCAGCGAAAAAATTATTGATAAAAGCCAAAAGCTACTTACTATCTTAGATTCGCTCCACCCTATTTGTTCAAAATGATGATGTATAGGCGCCATTTTAAAAATGCGTTTTCCTCCCAAATATCTAATAGAATATATTTGAATTATAGCTGATAACGCTTCTATTACAAATAAGCCTCCAATGATACCTAGCCTGATTTCATTTTTACTAATTACACTGATTATACCAATAGCACCGCCAAGTGATAAACTACCAACATCTCCCATGAATATTTTAGCTGGCTGAATATTATACCATAAAAACCCTAAGCTTGCTCCAATTATAGCAGAACATAATACTGTTAGCTCTGAAGCTTGTTGGACATGCAAAATTTGCAAGTGATTAATATTGATATATTGCGCGTTGTCAGCTAAGTAACACATCAGTCCTAGACAGAAAGATACTATAATAATTGGCACAGTAACCAATCCATCTAGTCCATCAGTTAAGTTTACTGCATTCGATGATCCAATAATTATAAACAAAGCAAATGGAATATAAAATATAGACAAATCAATAGTTAATTTCTTAAAAAATGGAATTATTAAATGATTTGCTATTTCCGAATTTAGATTATAGTTAACAATCATACAACAAATTATACTTACCATAATTTGGCCAATCAATTTGCAAGTAGCATTAATACCTTTTGTATTTTTCTTTGTTACTTTCTGATAATCATCAATTAATCCTAAAATTGCTAAACTAAGCATTACAAATATGGTTGTTAGTACATAAATATTTTTGTAATCAGCAAGCATTAAGGTTGATATTATTATTGAGAATATAATTGCAATTCCTCCCATTGTCGGCGTACCAGCTTTAGCTATATGACTTTTATTCCCAAGGTTTCTAATAGGCTGCGCTAAATTTTTCCAATACTTAAAATATTTAATTAGAATAGGAATTAGAGAAAATGATATACTAAAGCTTAGTAATATAGCTATTCCACTTCTTACTATAACATTATAAAAAATATTGAAAATATAACAGCTATTTATATGCGATACGAGTAAATTATATAGCATCTTTTAACATTCCAGATTCAAGTAAATTTTCGACGACCTGCCAAAGCCTCATGCGGTTTGATCCTTTAATTAAAACATAATCTTTATCGTGTAGTAATGGTAACAACTGATCAACAGTTAACTCATTAATATTATTATAATGACTAAGCTTAAGTTCAGCTGGTAATAGTTCATATACATTTTTCATCAAAGAGCCAATAGAAATAACATGAATATTGTACTTTTTAATGTAAGTAACAAGATTTAAATGATGTCCTTTAGTATTATTGCCTAACTCTAGCATATCGCCTAAAATAGCTACTTTTCTTTTAGCCTTAATTTGGCCTAATAGATCTAAAGCATTTTTCATTGATGCTGGATTTGCATTGTAACAATCATCTATTATGAACGAAGAGTTTGAATGAAAATTTAATAAATAAATCTTACCTCTGCCTTCATAGTTTCTAAGTGTATTAATTACTTCTGTTACCTTATTTAGATCTATTTTGCAAATATTACTTACTAACATTACTGCAGCAATGTTAAATGCTTGACCATAGCCTAGAATTTGAGTATAAAATTGCAAATCATAGCCATTACAATTAATATTTATTACTGATTTTTGGTTATCAGCATCATAATAACAGTTTAAAATCCTACTATTAGACAATTGATGTGTTCCAAAGGTAAACACATTATTAATACCAAGTTCATTAATGTATTCTAGCTGTTTAGTGTAAAACATGCTGTCAAAATTAATAACTGCTATACCTTTGTCAACTAATCCATTAAAAATTTCACATTTAGCCTCTGTTAAATGTTCCAGCGAATTAAAAAATTCGGTATGAGCTGAATTAATATTAGTAAGTACAGCAATATTTAATGGTAAAATTTTAACTAATTTTTGAAGTCCGCCAGGACTACTAGTTGATAATTCAAAAATAGCATATTCAGTATTAATTGGCACTGAGGCAAGATTTAGTAGCATACCAAGTAAATTGTTGAAATTTTTGCGACTTGCAAAAGTTTTATAATGTGTACTAAAAACTTTGAACATTATTTCTTTTGTAGATGTCTTGCCAACGCTGCCTGTAATACCAATAAATGTAGTATTTTTTAACTGCTGACGTCGATAATTTGCTAGCTGTGATAACGCGCTCATTGTATTGTTGACTAATATGATTTTATCATTTGTATTGTTATCAATTAACTTGCTTACTATTACTGCATCAGCGCCACGAGCTAAAGCGTCATTAACAAATTGGTGTCCATCACCTCCATTTTCAGACTGCAGTGCAATAAATAAATCACCTGGCTGTATATCTTTAGAATTAAACTGGACAATACCATTAACATTAACATTTACTGGCACTCCTAGTGCTGCTGTTAAATCTGCAGCTGACCATATATTGCATTTCATTGGTTACTCATCTTGTTTAATTGTTTTAGATGAAGTTTTACTTGTTCCATGTCGTTATAATTAATTATACGACCTTTTAATACTTGCCGAGTTTCATGCCCTTTACCTGCTATAAGTAGTATATCATTGTCAACCATTATACTGATAGCATATTTTATCGCTTCTCCTCGATTAGGAATTTCAATTGCTGATGGAGCTACTTGCAAAATTTCTTTTCTAATCGCAGCTGGATCTTCATTTCCTGAATCTTGGTCAGTTACTATTACTAAGTCAGATAATTTGCTTGCTACTATTCCCATTTGCACTCTCCTAGCTATCGCATCTCTATTTTCACTGCCACCAAATATAGTTATTAATCTTCCTTTATTATTTAATGTTCTTAGCTCGGTTAGCATTGTTGCTAATGCATTAGGAGTAAGAGCATAATCAACAAAGGCATAACAATTGCCAAATTGAATTTTCTCCATTCTGCCTTTAATTGGCTTTAAATTAGATAGTAATGGTATTAATTTTACTGAATCAAATCCAACATTAACAGCTAATAACAATGCTATTAGTATGTTAGTGATGTGAACTCTACCTATTACTGGAACTTCAAATTTATAATCGCTATTCTTATACCTAAAATGTACTTTTTGACCATTTAATGAACTTTGAACATCGATAATTTGAATATCACCTTGTTGTTCTACACTTAATAACTTGAGACCAAATTCATCAGTGATTTTAGATTGAATAATTGATAACTCATTAATGTTATTGTTGACTATTGCAATGCCATTACTAACTATATTTTCTTTAAAAAGCTTTAACTTAGCATCAAGATATTTATTCATAGTTTTATGATAATCTAAATGATCGCGGCTAAAACTAGTAAATGCTGCTGCTTGAAACTTAATGTCCATTAGGCGATCTTGATCAAGGCCATGGCTAGAAGCTTCTAATGCTACAAAATTAATTCCATTAGTAGCAAGTTGATGTAGAACATACCGTGTTTGAATATAGCTCATAGTAGTAGCGCATTCAGGTTTTGTCTTATTCTGATTTAATAGCTTATTTAAATGATTATTTGTAGTTATAACTCCTAATGTGCCGATACTAGCAGCTTGCTCACCAGCTAACATACATAGTTGTTGAAAATAATTAACCACTGAAGTTTTACCATCAGTACCAGTTACAGCGACTAAATATTTAGGAAATTTAGGATATAAGTAATTAACTACATCCTTCATAACTAATATAATATTTTTTACTACTATAACATTACTATATGATGTTATAGGTTCTTGATCAGTAATAATTAGACTGGCTCCATTTGCTAAAGCAATATCGATAAAATCGTTTCCATGACGAGATATACCTGGTAATGCAAAAAATATTTGATTAGGTTTAGCTGATTGAGCTGTTATAGCGATGTTTCTTATATTTAGCTTTTTAATAATCTCAATGATATTATTTGATTCCATGCTGAGAGTTGTTATTGTTTTTAAGATTCTGAACACTAGTCATTTCTGTATGATATGGTTGTATACCATATAGCGTACCTATTTTAGAAATAATTTTAGCTGCAGCTGAAGTAATGCCATGTTCAGCCGCATTAGTCAATTCATAAGTTGAATTATTGCTTTTAGGCTCATCAAGCATTAAATATATAATAAATTTAGGTGCTATCGATGGATAAATACCAATAAAAGATGACCTTATACTATTTTTATCATATTTTCTATCTTTAATTTTTTTTGCTGTACCAACCTTTCCGCCAACAAGATATCCAACTACATCACTGTTTTTACTAGTACCATGTTTAACTGCTAAACGCAATAAACTATTAAGTTCTTTTGATGTTTTACTACTAAATATTTTTTGGGCTATAAGATTATCATTAGGCGTTCTTTTAATTAGAGTAATAGGATACAAATTTCCTCCATTAACAATAGGAATCATTGCCTGAACAAAATGTAATGGACTAATAGATATACCATAACCATAAGATATTGTTGCTGTTGTAATATTATTCCAGGATGTATTAGCATGATACAATGAATTTGCTTTTTCTGGTAGTTCTATTTTTAATGTCTTGTCTAGAGCTAGCAATTTGAAATATTTCTTTAAGTTAAATTGTCCAATATCTAATCCAATTTGGACAATACCAATGTTAGAAGAATACATAAAAATTTCCGGAACAGTATAATATCCTACAAAATTTTTATAATCTTTGATTCTAAAATTATCAATTTTAAAATCTGTAAGGTCATAAGTATTGTTTAGAGTTATAGTTTGAGTATCTAAACCGATAGCAATAGTTAAAGCATGCATAACAGAACCAAGTTCATAAACTCCTAGACTTGCTTTATTAAATAATTGTCTTTCAACTGCTTTAGCTGGGTAATGAGGATCAAAGTCTGGTTTGCTAACTAGAGCTAATATTTCACCATTATTTGGATCAGCTATTATTCCTACTCCGCCTATAGCATTAAAATCTTTAATTGTCTTATCTAGTTCTTTGCTTACTATGTCTTGTATTCTAATGTCAATGCTTAGCACTAAAGGTTTATTTAACTCTTCTTCTTTTAATTGAGAATCATTATTAGATAGATAGTTATGATAATAGTTCTCTATTCCTGCTAAACCACGCATATCGGTACTAACATAACCTAGTACATGAGATAACAGATTTCCATATGTATAAACTCTTTTGTAATCTTCTTCAAAATCTAAGCCAGGAATTCCTAAATCATACACTTGTTTATGTTGAGTAGGAGTAAGATGACGTTTTACTACAACAAAATTTTTATTATTTTTTAGAGTATTTAAAAGCTTATCTCCATTAATATCAGTAAAAACATATTGCAATTGTTTTACTAATCCTTCAGGAGAACTAATTTTTTTTGTACGGGCTATAATTGAAGGAGCAAATAGGTTTACTGCTAATATATTATTGTTTCTATCAACAATTTCTTTTCTATGCTTAAAATGCATGTTTCTGCTACAGTGTGAATATTGAGAATTGTAAGTAGAAAGCTTGATAATTCTAAAAGCAACAACTAGAAAAGCAACTAAAAAGCTTAATATTACAAATAATATTCTAATTCTTAACGTTAAATTAGGCTGATTAGAAAAGAATAAATAATTAATATTAAAACTAGCTGTCCTGAGTAATTCAACAAGCGGTTTAAAGATGCTATTAAATAATGCTTTTAACATTTCTAGTTAGTAGTTTATAGCTTGATTTGCTAATGATGCAACATTCTGTGAGGCATAGTAAATAGCTAATATATTTTTCTTTCAAATTTTTAAACTATTACATATTCTTTTCAGATATTGTAACTACCTTAATTATTTATATTTAAACAAATAATTGATGCGTTTTAAAACAATTCTCTTAAAGGTAGTAACAATCTCGTTAACTGTCTTTATTAATAGCCTCTTCAGTTGATAGTAGATCATCTATCATTTGAGATGTATGAATATTACGAAGATGTAGATGATTAGCAGATAGTTTTCTTAACCTATCTGGAGCAGTTAAATGAGATAATTCAGCTTTAATAATATTAATATTGTTAACTTCTTCTCTAATCTGTTTATCGATTTGAGTTAATTGATAATTTAAATTATTTACATCATTCTTTATTGCAAATAGGTAATAACCAACAATAAATATCATTATAACAATGGCACAATTTATAATATTCAACATAATTTTACTATTCATTAATTTTTAATGCGGCTCTTAATCTTGCAGATCTAGATCTTGGATTATTGATAATCTCTGTTTTAGTTGGTACTGCTATTTTCTTAGTTAATAAATGTAATACTCCATTTTGTAAAGGTGATTGCTTATTAGTACTATATTTTGATTGAGCAACTTTCTTTACTGCATTTTGATGCATAAACTTTTTTACAATAGCATCTTCTAATGCATGAAAACTAACTACAATAAGTCTGCCGTTAACAGCTAATAATTCTAAACTTTGATTAAGGAAGTTTTGTATAGCAGATAATTCATCATTGATAAAAATTCTAATAGCCTGAAAAGTTTTTGTAGCTGAATCAATTTTATTCTTTTTATAATAATTGTTATATCCAACAGCTTCTCTAATTATATTGGCTAATTGCAGAGTAGTTGTAATTGGTTTTTTTTCTCTGGCAAGCACAATATGCTTAGCAATTTTATTAGCTTTATTTTCTTCACCAAACTTGTAAATAATATCAGCTAATTGATGTTCAGAGGCTTCATTAACAAATTCTGAAGCCTTGTACCCTTTTTGACTCATTCTCATATCAAGCTCAGCATCATAACGAAATGAAAAACCTCGATTAGCTTCATCTAGTTGCATTGACGAAACCCCTAAATCCATTACTATACCGTTTAGTTTAGCTAATTTAGGTAAATACTTATTAGCTTCAACAAAATTTTCATTAAAAAAAGTAAATCTATTTGGGTATTGTTGATAAAATTGACTAGCAATGCTTATTACAGCTGGATCTCTGTCAAAAGCAATAACTTTACAATTACAATTTGACAAAATTAGCTTGCTATATCCACCAGCACCAAATGTACAATCTAGATATGTTTCATTGTCTACTGGAGCTAAGTAACTTAGCATTTCTGTAGCCAGCACTGGAGTATGAATGTTATTCAATCCAACTGTTTCCTTACAATACTTATTTTAAACTATTAGTAAATACTGAAATAGTATATAATTTACTCTTATTCACTACCACTAGTCCAAAAATTTCTTACTTTACTTAAGAACCCTTCTTCTGATGCTTCATTAAGCTCTTTATCTAATTTAATCATTAGTTCTCTTTGAGATTTAGTTAAACTTTTTGGTACCTTGATATTAACGTGAACAATCATATTTCCACAGCGATCAGAATGCAAAATTTGCATTCCTTTACCACTAAGTTTTAATTTATGATTATTTTGAGTACCAGCTGGTATCTTAAGTTTTAATTTGCTTCCTGTTATATCTGTAACCTCTACTTCGCCACCTAATGCAGCTGTAGTGCAATTAATATCAAGCTGGCAATGTAGATCATTACCGTCAACAGAAAAAGTATTATGAGGAATAAGTGTTATGCAAACATACAAATCACCAGTTTTACCTCCTCTACTTCCAGCTTCCCCTTCACCAGTAAGTTTAATTCTACTACCTTCTTTTACTCCTGCAGGTATCTTAACTTCAAGATTTCTTGTATTAATATATCTGCCTTCACCATAACATTTTGTACAAGGGTTTTTAATGACGTGCCCAGCTCCACGACAGGTTTGACAAGTGTTTTCAAAAAAAAAGAAACCTTGTTGAGATCTAGTTACTCCACTTCCTCGACATGTAGGACAACTTGATGTGCTATTGTTATCTAAACTACCTTTTCCAGTACAAGCTTCACATGTCAGCGCTGTTTTAAAACTTATAATTTTAGTAACTCCATAAAATGCTTCTTCTAAAGTTAAAGAAATATCATATTTTAAATTAGCTCCAGCTTTTTTAGAAAAAGCAGTTTTTGATGAACGTCTTGCCCCCATGAAATCACCAAAAATATTTTCAAAAATATCATTTGGATCAATTCCTCCAGTAAATCCATGATGCTGCTGGTAATTTCCACCACCACTGTTTTTAAATGCTTGGTGACCTAATTGATCATATGTACTTCTTTTTTTCTCATCTTTTAGTGTATCATATGCTTCATTAATATTCTTAATCTTTTGTTCAGCATTTTTGTCCCCAGGATTATGATCAGGATGATACTTGAGAACCAGCTTACGATAAGCCCTTTTTATCTCCTCCTGAGAAGCAGTTCTAGACACTCCTAGAACTTGATAATAATCTAATTCAGACATATAACATTTCTATATTGATGATACTTTATAATATATAAACAATTTACTAATACTATAATAGTATTAGTAAATCTAGAGTAATTTATTACTTTTTATCAATATCTTCATATTCAGCTTCTACAACCTTATCATCTTTGTTGCTGCTATTATCAGCTGAGCTTCCATGTGTATTGTTGTTGCCTGTTGCAGCTTGTTCAGCTTGTTGCTTATATATTATTTCTCCAATCTTCATGCTAGCAGTAGTTAGTGCTTCAGTTTTAGATTTTATCTCATCTAAATTGTCAGCTTTAATAGCTTGCTGCAGTTCATTCATAATTGTAGTAATATTATTTCTATCACTTTCAGGAAGTTTGTCGCCATACTCTTTAAGACCTTTTTCAGTTGTGTAAATTATGCTCTCAGCTTTGTTTTTTAGCTCGATAGCTTCTTGACGTTTGCGATCTTCGCTTGCATATTTTTCAGCTTCTTGAACCATTTTTTCTATATCATCCTTACTTAGTCCACCAGATGCCTGAATTGTTACTTTTTGCTCTTTATTTGTTGCTAAATCTTTAGCTGAAACATTCACAATTCCATTAGCATCGATATCAAATGTTACTTCTATCTTAGGTTCTCCACGTCTAGCTGGAGGAATGCCTTCAAAATTAAATTGTCCTAGTAATTTGTTATCAGCTGCCATAGCTCTTTCACCTTGAAATACTCTTACTGTTACAGCTGATTGATTATCCTCGGCTGTCGAAAAAATTTGGCTTTTCTTGGTTGGAATAGTAGTATTACGATCAATTAATTTAGTAAATACTCCACCCAAAGTTTCAATTCCTAAAGATAGTGGTGTAACATCCAGTAATAATATATCTTTAACATCGCCTTGTAATACTCCTGCTTGTATTGCAGCTCCAAGCGCTACTACTTCATCAGGGTTTACTCCTTTGTGAGGCTCACGACCAAAAAATTCTTTTACTGTTTCAATTACTTTTGGCATTCTAGTCATACCACCAACTAATATTACTTCATGAATATCTGAAGCTTTTAAATTAGCATCTTCTAAAGCTTTACGGCATGGCTCGATAGTTTTAGTTATCAAATCTCCTACTAATGATTCTAGCTTAGCTCTAGTTAGCTTAACATTAAGATGCTTTGGGCCGCTTGCATCTGCAGTAATATAAGGCAGATTTACCTCCACTTGCTGAGTAGATGATAATTCTTTTTTAACTTTTTCTGCTTCATCCTTTAATCTTTGTAAAGCAAACGGATCATTCTTTAGATTAATGCCATTGCTTTTTTTAAATTCATCTACGAGGTAATTTAGTAATCGCATATCAAAATCTTCACCACCAAGAAATGTATCACCATTAGTGGCTTTTACTTCAACTACTCCATCTTCTAAGTTTAACACTGAAACATCAAAAGTTCCACCTCCTAGATCATATACTACAACATTTTTACTGCCACCAGCTTTATCAAATCCATAAGCTAGTGCAGCAGCTGTTGGTTCATTAACTATTCTTAGTACTTCTAATCCTGCAATTTGTCCAGCATCCTTAGTTGCCTGGCGCTGAGCATCATTAAAGTAAGCTGGTACAGTAATGACTGCTTTATTTACAGGCTTGCCTAGATAACGCTCTGCTGCAGCTTTCATTTTTTGTAGAATATGGGCTCCAATTTGGCTAGGAGAATATTTGTTGCCATTAGCTTCAACCCAAGCATCACCATTATTTGCTCTAACAATATTGTACGGTACTAATTCTTGATCTTTTTTTACTGTTGGATCATCAAAAGTACGCCCAATTAATCTTTTAGTAGCAAAGAAAGTATTTTTAGGATTAGGTATAGCTTGCCTTTTTGCACTATCACCTACTAAAACTTCTCCATTTGCGGTAAATGCGACTATAGATGGTGTAACTCTAACTCCCTCTGCATTTTCTATTACTTTTGGTTTTTTTCCTTCCATAATTGACACACAGGAATTGGTTGTTCCTAAGTCAATTCCTATAGCTACTTCTTTTACTGACATTTTTAATTAACTCCTATGATTAATTTAATAGTTATTCAAGTTATTCACACTTTCAATTAACTCTTGAGAAGAGTTATACACATTAAATGTTTTAAATTTTGTTATAGCACTAGAATTATTCTTAAAGGCTATACTTAACATTTAATAAGAGTATAAGAGAAACTTATTTCTCTTTAGAAATATGCTTTACACACATAAATTATTGTTTATAAACCTATTACATATTATGATATAATATGGCTCAGTTAATTTTACAAGGTATGAAAACCCAAAATTTATTAAATTTTTATCTTTATAAAGTTTAATTATATGAATTTCATGCTTTTTTGTAGTATAGTCTAAAATTCTGCTATTGATATATTCTAATATCTGTAATCTATCTCAACTTTCTGATTCAATAGTATATTCTGACGGTGTAAGGGCTTGTATTGATACAGCATGCAATCCATTTTGAAATTCTGTTTTCAGTAATGAATTAATTAATCTATGCCTTGTTACCTTAGTCATACCATTAAATTTGTTTGATATGATAAGTATATGTATATGTGAAACTTGCTTAGGCCCTAAATATTCAATATGACCTTTATGTAGCGGACTAACATCATTAATTTTCATTACTTCAGGACTAATAACAGATAATTTATCCTGTATTTCTTGTATAGAAGTCATTACTATATATGCTTATTATTTAAATAATATTAAGATTATTGCAAAAATATTCATCTTAACTAGAATTATTTATACTTAAAATTGTTCTTTAAAGACTTAATTACTTGACTTTAAATCCTATGTTTACTACCATTGAGATAGAATTAAAATGATAAAATACTGGAATTATCATTTAACATCAAGCAAATCTTAATTAGAATATGACAAATGCCAGGTAATAATATACAAAAAAATTTAGCCTTACTAACTGGCAAAAAGGGCGTTATACTTGGTGTAGCTAATTCAATGTCAATTGCTTGGAAAATTGCTGAACTATGCCATACTAATGGGGCTGAAATTGCTATAACATATCAAGATGATAAATTAAAAACACGTATAGAGCCATTAGTTGAAGCAACAAAATGTAGTATGTTTCAGTGCAATGTCAAAAAAACAGCGTCTATTGACGAATTATTTGATAATCTAGCAAATAATTGTGGTAAATTAGATTTTTTAGTACACTCCATCGCTTATACAGATAAGGAAGCACTTAAAGGACAATACATAAATACTTCTCAAGAGAACTTTCTTAATACGCTTGATATTTCGTGTTATTCTTTTACTTATTTAAGTAAAAAAGCAGCAAAGCTAATGAAGAATGGTGGAGACATACTGACTTTAACTTACTATGGCGCTCAAAAGGTTATACCTTCATATAATGTTATGGGAGTTGCTAAAGCTGCATTAGAAGCTAGTGTAAGATATATAGCAGCTGATTTAGGGCCACAAAATATCAGAGTAAATGCAATTTCATCTGGACCAATTAGAACTTTATCAGCAAGAGCAATTAGCAATTTTAGTTTAATGCTTAATATGCATCAGTCTTCTGCGCCACTAAAGCGAAATACTACTCAAAATGATGTTGCTAATGCCGCATTATATTTGCTAAGCGATCTAAGTAATGGTATTACTGGGCAAATACACTATGTTGATTGTGGTTATAGTATTATGGGAATAGATAAGTAACTAGCTTTCATGATAACTCAAGATAGCAGCTGTTCTTAGGCTAAACAGGCTACATTTACAATGTATTATAATTAGTGTACTATTTAATAGATAATTTTTTGCATTATATAGCTTAATTTGTGAATGAAGTTAGAGATTATAAAATGAAAGAGACAGCATCAAAAAAGTCGTTAAATAAGTAAGATACTATTATCCAATATTACTGTTTGTCGAGTGTCAAATCTTTAATTAATATAGCTTGTATATAAACCTCAAAAATACTTTTATTACAATTGTCATCAAATAAAAAAGTAGCAATAACTTTACCATTATAAAAGCTAGCTATCATAGTTACTCTTCATGTATGCGTGATAAGTTTTTTAACATTAACACTGCCTATAAGCAAAATTGGTCTTCTAAGGCAGATAATATCAGTATGAAGATTTATATATGTTTGGCATAATAATTTTTTTCTACCTATTTTCTACCTTTTGCATAAAAATTTGACTGTAATTTTGTAAAAAAATTATTTTCTAAAACACCTACTATAGCTGTATTTTTGGAGATGAAAAATGCGACCTGTAGTATTCGATATTTTAACCAATGGTTGTAATTTTGTTAAAAATAATAGTAACAATAATGACACAATATTTTATAACTTTATTGGAAATATCATTCCACCAGAATGGAGAAAGCTAACTGGAGATAATGGAAAAGCATTAAGTAAAACATCTAAACAGCTTTTATCCTTTATAGTATATAGACTATATATCTATTACAACAAAGATATAGATGAATTACAGGAAAGTTATCAGCTTTATGAAGATAAGCTGAATGTTGGTCAAAGAAGAGTTAGGCAATGCTTGGTTGAATTAAGAAATGCAGGTTTTATTAAAGTTGAAAATAGAACAATAATTAAAGGCAATCTCAAGTTACGTAATGTTCTTTGTGTAAAACTTCTAAAAAATTTTCAGCGTTTCACTGAAAAAGAAAAAAAAGAAGAAAAAATTGTCCTTCTGCAACAAAAAAATTTTCACATCAATTTGCAAGAATTTGCAGGTGAACCTGCAAAAAATTGCAGCTACATATATAGATATAATAATAATAAAAAAAATAATAATAGATCTAGATCTACTGAAGATAAGTTAATAGAGAATGATCAAAATAAAAATGAAGATCAACAGCAAAATTTGAAGTTTAAATATACGGAATCTGATGATTTTATAGAAATTGAGTTAGTAGGAAATGAAAAAGAAAATCAACAGCAACAACAGAATTTGAATTCCTATGAGCTTAGTGATTTTAGCAATAAAAAGCTATCAAACAAGGATTATGAGCAAAATAGTGAGTTAGTAACTCCAGTTATTACTAAGGATTTAGAGGTTGAAAAGAATAAATGCTGTCCCAAAAGAAAAAGACTAGCAGATTATTATCCACTAACACCAGAAGATGCAATTATACTACAACGTATGTCTAGTAGAAGCTTCAACATATACTTCATAAATCAATTACTGTTGAAGTTATCAAATAAATATCCAAACCGTCATTTTGTAAATAAGATAGCAGTGCTAAACTATATGGCAAAAGCCTTAGCAAATGAATTACTAACTACTGATCAGGCTAATAGTGGAAATTTTTTTAATGATGTAGGAAGATTTAAAGAACAGTATCTAGCAAACATTGAATCTGGTACAGATCGTAGTATGAAGGCTCAGTTGAAGCGTAAAATAGCTGGAGTCTTTGAAGCAGATATGGCTTATCAAATTTTAACATCTTGTGATTTTGGTGCAGCTGTTAAAAACAAATATTACATCAGGTTGCTTAAGAATATTACACTATCAGATCATATTAAATTCAAGATACTACAGGAGGTACGAGCTGTCCATGGCAACGATATTGAGCAGTTACAAGTTATACCATTTGATGAATCAAAACAAGTTACCAATAGCACAACGGAGTATCAAAAAACAACAGTTTTACAGCAACAAATAAGTGATGAAGATTACCTTTCAGAACTTAGTAAAGAGCTAGGTTCTAACTCTATATTGTTCAAAGTACGAAAATACATACTTCAACATTATGAATATGAGCAAGTTATTGATAAAATATGGTTTAGTAAATTAGAAGTTGTAAATGAAGATAATGTTAATAAAAAGATATTAGACCTCTTTCGAAACTGGTTAAAGTAGTTCAAAATTATAAATGCAAGAGATCAAATTAAATCTAAGACCTAATCTTTTACGTCTATTTCGATATTTGTCAGCAATAATTTCGAACTACCTTAAGTTTCGAAAGAGGTCTATTCATTAAGGCTCTAACAAGCTTTGCAGATAGCTATATCACATCAAATTTTAATACCCATTCTAGAGCGTGCTTTTGAAGCTCATGGGTTTTCTGTATGAATTAGTTCAGTTTGTAGCAAGTTAGGTTAATGATTAATAGTTGTAAAATACAAACTTCTACACAAAATAATTATTGCGCTTTATTTAGTTTTTTGTTATATTGCTGCAAGCATATGGTAATTTTTTAACAAATTGCAAAGGTTTTAAAAGGGAAAATTTATGCATAATTTTTAATTGATTTATATGTTATTGCTAAGTAAAGTTATGCAAGATTTTATAAAATTTTTGCTTGCTAATTAAGTATAAAGTTAATTTAGAGCAAAACAATGCCTAAATCTGAGCGCAGATTACATAATGATATTAAAAATGCTATTAAAGGTAAAGGTATAGATAAAATACAGTATCTGATTAATAAAGATAGTGCTATTGTCAATGCCAAAGATAAATATGGCTGCTATCCTTTACATGTTGCTGCTAAATACGGCAAGGAGGATATTGCTAATTATTTATTGGATAATGGCGCTGAAATTGATGCAAAAGATAGTAAGGGTCAAACTGCTTTACATTATGCTATTAAGCATTTTAGGATTGATGCTGCAAAATTTTTGATATTACATAAAGCTGATATCAATGCGAAAGATTATGACGGTTATACTCCATTACACATTGTTCAGAGTGATTGGTTTATCTGCCAAGATGCTATACATTTTCTGCTTGATAGTGGTGCTAATATCAACGAAAAAGATACACAAGGTAACACTATTTTATATCATGCTATTAAAAATTACAACTTTGAGAATGTATATCACTATCACATAGCATCAGAAAAAGAGTATAAGTTGTCCTATCAATCTTATATAGCAGATCTACTTGAACGTAATGCGGATGTCAATGATGAAAATAATGCAGGTGAGACTCCTTTACGTTTAGCTGTAAATAAAAACTATGCAGAAATTGTAGAAATTATGCTTAAACACTGTTCTATGATAAAAGATGATCAAAATATGCCTCCTATTGATTCTACTAAAAGCAGAAATTTGATGACAGAATATCATGATGCTAATACCAGCTATGCTGAAGACTGTGCTCTCATAGAAAAAGATAAAGTTGTTGATGATTATTCAACAATAGAATCCAGTTTATCTGGAAGAGCTCAGAGTAATATAAAAAGCGACGGTGGTTGCAATATTATTTAGCTAGAGTTTAAAAACGTCAGTTTAGGATAAGAGAAAGTATGAAAGTGATAATACAAAAGGTCTACAAGAGATATTATGTAATATCTTGAAACGCCAGTTTAGGATAAGGAAAAGTCTGAAAGCTATAATACAACAGGCCTACAAGAGATAATGGACAATTATGATTATGTGAGATATTAAATATAGTTTTAATTAATACCCATTTATTTATTGCTCACATATCTGCAAACATAATTTTAGAATAAGAAACAGTAGGAAAAAATAATATATATTACGTACTTGTAATTACCAATTTTTCATGTAGCTTAAATTTGCTTAGACTCCAGTTGTATATTAACTTACTCATTGAGTCCTGCCACGTATTATCAAACCTAACGCAGTTATTTTGCCTCAGTAAGGTTATACCGCTTAAAATATTACTCTCAGCAAACTCCATTGCTGCTTTTCTGCTCCAGTTTTTACTTTGTCTTCGAATATTTACTAAAACATGTGAACCAAAAATATTACTCAGCATCTCAAACATTCCACCTCTTTCTATTGAAGCTAGCTGTTTTTCATCTCCAGCAAGTATCAGTTGACAATTATTGTTTCTAACTACTCTAAACAGCTCTGCATAAGCTTTAGTACCTACCATTCCAGCTTCATCTACTACTATTAAGCTGTCTTGCATAAAAATTTTTTTTTTCGATTATATAAAAATCCTTTTACTGTATAGACCTCTGTATAACCTTTGCTCCTCAGCTCTGATACTGCCTTATGAGTAGGAGCAAGACCAATAACTTTTTGTCCACGATTTGTTGCGAGCTTATGCGCTTTTATTAAAACATAAGATTTTCCTGTACCAGATCTTCCTCTTAAGACTCTAACTCCACTAGTGCTAAGCAAAATATGCCTTAGAGCTTGTTTCTGTTCTTCACTAACATTTGCTAGACCTTCGATATCACTTTTAAGATTGTAAATATCGTTGTAATAAACCTGATTATTGATTTTATTAGCTATTCTGATTATTCTCGTCTCCTCATTTCGAACCTCAATTGTCGTAAAATATTTGCTACTTTCACCATCATCATGATATAATTCTAGTATTCTATTTGAACTAAGCACTTTCTGAACTAACTGCTCTCTTGCTATTAGATCTGGTATATCTTTTACTGCTTTTTCAACATCCTGCTTAGTAAAGAAGTTATACCTTATTTTTGTCTGCTCATTTTTAACAATAGTTCTTGCATTATACGCTGCCTTACGACAACTATCACCTCCTTCACTTCTACGTAAAAATTCAATCCTTGCAAACTGTATCGCCATCTCAATACCAATTCTCACCTGAGTTTTAAGTTAGCATGGTTTTTTTGATTTTGCTAGCACAAACTTCTTTTTTTTTAACATTCAATCGGTTAATGAGTACTCATTTTTTAGCAGTAAACTTTCAAGTTTACGTATTGCGTAGTGCGACATGAGGTCGCTCAAACAGAGACTACAGATGTAGCAAGGTTGCATTTAAACCTTAGTTACCGCTATTGCAGTGCGAGATTGGCAACGGTCTTGTACTAAGCGCGATAGAAAGCCTAACTAAAGTACTAATCTGGATGGGAAATAGGGGTAAGGTAAAGTTAAAATTGGTTAAACGAAAGTGAATCTTCGTATGGAAATATCGTAAATGTGAAAGCAGATACTCAAGATAAAATCTGTTATAGGGATAAAGCTGAAAAGCTTAGCTGTAAGAAGGAATACGCAGCCTTTTTTTTTAAAAATGCCAGCTCCTCGGTATAAAGAAGATAGCCAACTTAACGTATCTCTGATGAGTGAAACATGGTAAGCCTATTATTAGGCAACTGATAGTAGGTAAGAGAGGTCTTAGAAAGCAAATGACACTAAGTCGAAAGACTACAGGAATCAATAACTGAGTGTATAGGCATTTATATGCTAATCAGAAATGATGCTAACTTAAGACTGGTGATTTACCCTAAATAGGTAAACAAGATTATGAATTAATTGGAAAAGTGAATGCAAAACGCAAATGTAACAATTGAGACTAAGGATAATTTCAAGAAAATCTATTGGCATTCAATAGATTGGAAAGAAATTATACAAAAGGTTAATAATCTTCGTAGACGTATTTATAGTGCATTCGCAAATGGTAATACGAAGTTAGTAGGTAACTTACAAAGATTGATGTTAAGATCAAGAGCAAATAGGTTACTTGCTATAAGACGTGTTACTCAAATCAACAAAGGACGAAAAAGTCCCGGAATTGATAAAATAGTTGTTAATACAGATAAAGAAAGGAGTCTGTTGATAGAAAAGTTAGCAGATAACAATCTATCATCTGTAAAACCGATTAAGCGTGTGTACATACCAAAAAGTAATGGCAAATCTAGACCTTTAGGCTTGCCAACTATTTTGGATAGGTGTAGACAGGCTGTTGTAAAATCAGCACTTGAACCATATTTGAAAGCTAAGTTTGAAGGTTGCAGCTATGGCTTTAGACCTGGACGTAGCGTTCACGATGCAATACAGAGAATATCTAGTATTGTTCGTCCTGGCACTACTAGGAATTGGATATTAGATGCTGACATCAAAGGTGCATTTGATAATATTGATCATAATTTTCTTTTGAAAATTATAGGAAATTTCCCTGCTCGTAATTGGATTCAAGCATGGCTTAAATCTGGTGTAATGCAGGATTATCAAATTATCAAAACAACAGCTGGTACTCCACAATGTGGATTAATTTCTCCATTACTTTTAAACATAACTCTTCATGGAATGAGTGATATACTTAATATTATTTATAATAAATGTGATCATCTTCATTCTAAATCCGAATATGCTTTAGTGAGATACGCTGATGATTTTGTAATTTGTGCTAAGTCAGAAAGCTCATGTATCAGAGCCAAAAGTATTATTAATGATTGGTTAAGTATTAGAGGCTTAGAATTGTCGAAGGAAAAAACCAGGATACTTCATATTAATGCTTTTTAATTTATGCTACTTCAATTTATATACGATAAATCAAATTTCTAACTTACACACTATTGAATAATAAATGATAAATGATTATACTAGTATTATGGTCCTTAATTAAGTTATTTTATTATAATTAGGTGGTATTTATGAGTTTTTTAATACGTAGAAATAAGGTTAATAACCACAGTAATACACTAAGGCAAGATTTAAATAATGTGCTTAGTGATTTTCTAAACAACTTTAGTTCTTTCCAATCGTCATTATTTGATGAAGATAGAGCACTATTACCAAGAATAGATGTTTTTGAAACAGATACAGAATATCATTTAGAAGTTGAGTTGCCAGGTATTAAGCAGGAAGATGTTGTTTTAAAAATAGATAATAATATCTTGACTGTTGAAGGACATAAAGATGACCAATTAGAAGAAAAGGAGAAATTTTATTATATGCGTGAAAGGTATTACGGTTCGTTTAAAAGATCAATAAGTTTACCTTCAAATATAGATGAAAATAATATAGATGCAAAATTTAGTGATGGAATGCTGTGTATAAAAATCTCTAAAAGAGAGCAGGATAAAGCGCGAAAAATTGAAATAAAAGGTTAGTTTTTATTAACTAAAGTAAATTTTTGAAAAATTGTAATTTAAAATAATGGCTTTCTTCTTTTATCTAGAAGGATGCAAACCTCCTTTTAGCAATCTTTAGATTCAATATAAGAAGTATGCTATAGTTATAGGAAGAACGAATACTACAGCAATAGCCTAAAACAAAAGAAATAAGGGTAACATTATGGTTATAAATATTGTTAAAAGAATTCTAAAGAAATAGGAAAACTATTACTATAAGGTTTTGATTTCCTTGGATTTAATATTCGACAATATAACACCAATAGGGGGAGTCCTACTAGTTAAACCATCTAAAGAGTCTATAAAATCGTTTAAAAAACGAATGTTAATAGAATGGAAAAAATGTTTCTCATGGAATAATGTTAATGTACATCATATAACTCCTATAAGATGTGGTGGCACTGACCATATTAACAATTTGTGCTTATTGCATGAAAACTGCCACCGGCAAGTACACAGTAATAGCGTACAACTTATTGCAGCTGTTTGTAAATTGCTTAAGCCGTATGCAAAGTAATTCGCTTGTACGGTTCTTTGGGAGGAACAGTGCTTCCAAGCTTACCTACACGCTTAAGCTTATCCTTTAATAAAGCTTCTAACCTTGGATTCACGGTTTTTTTGACCATAATTATTTGATGTTGGTTTGGTAAGTACGGTTTTTTTCTTTACTGGAATTGTATTTTGATATATTCTTGCCTGATTTTTTTATCTTTCTGAATTACTAACATGGCAAGTCTTATGCAGCAAAAAATTACTCTTCAGCAAAAAAAGGCTAAGCTAATCATGGATGAGGTTAACCTTAAAATTAAAGAACGTAAAATGCGTACTCGATGTCTTATCGAAATGGGTAGATTAGTTGCTAAAGCTAAGCGTGATCACTTATCAGCAAATACTTTATTTGGTGCAATTGTTTCACTAAAAGAAACTTTAACACAACATCAAAATGTTCAGAATCATTGGACTACAATCGGTAAAGATATTTTTGATAAAGAACAGCAAAATAAAGCTGCTGTGATTTTAAAATTTGCTTCTGAACCGAATGAAAACACTAAGCGCCACATTCGCCTTCATGGCTTAAAATAGAATAGCTTTCGTCAAGAATGGTGCAGCCATGTTAAGGACATTGAGGCCTTAAAGAATGGCTTCCTCAATGTTCAGTACAACTAAGATCTTGCGTCTTAGGTTTAACAGTACTTATAGCTAATTGTCAAGATAAAAATGTTCATTTTTACTTACTATGCGTTATTATCATCTATACTAAATTCTCCTCCCATAGCTGGCATATCTGTATTATAGTTTGATTCTGTATATAGTTTGACTGTACAAGCTTCTATTAATGATTGTAGATCATTAAAATTAAGATACTTTAATATTTCTTCTAAAGCATAGGTATTTAATCCAAATAACTTGCTTTCCTTTAAATTCAAAGCAACTGATGGTAACTCATTTGCTAATATTAGTCTATCTTCATAGGTCTTAATTACACTTTGAGTTAGTTCTTCTCGAATTATATTTGCAGCATCTATGCAATTATTCTCCGCAGCTAAATCGTAAGCAGTTTTTTTTTCATTATCTTGAATATTAAGATTTGCACCTTTACCTATAAGAAGCTTAACAATATCTGGATTCCGAATAGCTAAATGTAAAGGAGTCGTTTTGTGACAATCTTGCTGATTAACATCTGCGCCTGCATCAATAAGAATTTCTGCAATTTCTAATTCGTCTGTTATAACAGCCCAATGTAAAGCATGTATTCCACCTACTTGTATATTAGGACTTACACCTTTATTTATAAGAAGCTTTATAATATTCAAATTACCATGAATAATAGACCGATGTAAAGCATGAAAGCTTTTATCACAAGAACTGTTAATTTCTTCTGTAAATTCTTGCAAGTTTATTTCTGTTAATTCATTATTATTAGCAAGTTGATTTAATTCATCAAGTCGATTTAATCTGTTCATTAATATAATAATTTTAAGTTAATTTAGATAATTATTGATAACTTTAGCACAAAAGTTGCTAAAGAATTAATAACTATTAATCTTTTATATCATAGTTAAGTTACATATGCAAGATTTTATTACTTATTTTATAAGTAGATTCTAGTGCTGATTTTAGCTAGCATAAAGCTTATAGTTAAGTCACGGCAATATTTCACTCCTGTCGATTTAGCTTGAAACCATTTTTTCAATAAAATTTAAATTAGGAGAGTAATGAGGTAAATACTATAGTCATTTACAATGAGGTTTGAGCATAGAAAAAAGCGATAATGGCTTCATCATAAGATTTACCAATAAGATATTATACGCAAACTTCATTGTAAATGACTATAGTCTTAAATCTTAGAGTTCAAAATAAAACAATGCTACTTTTTTTGAACCAGCTATATTTATTTAAAAATAAAATATTGTTGTGCTTTTGAATTAGCATTTATTCCAGATAAGTATTAAGTAAACAGTATCCACTTAACTTGTCAGCAATCTTTGATAGTTTAAGGTGTCGAGCAAGAGGTATAAATTCTTGTTCAGTTTCAATGATGATTTTTTGTCTTTTTTCATCAGATTTTATGAATACGGTTTGAATGTTGTGTAAACGGTCGCATAATTTGATTAATAATAAATCTTTTTTGTTTTGCTGACGCAATATTTTAATCATTTCTCTAGAACTGATTTTTTTATTATTCCTAATTCTGGTAAGGTCAAAAACCTGTTCTGCAATCTTTACACAAAAGACCTTAGCAATTTTTTCTTTAGTTAATGTTGTATCTTCGATGGTATCATGTAGTATTGCTGTAATAATCGTATCAGTTTCAAAGCTGTATTCTGCTACTGTGCAGGCTACTTCCAATGGATATATATAATATGGCTCTCCTGTATCTCTCTTTTGCTTGCCATGATATTTTTTAGCATATTTTATTGCCTTTGTAACTTCATAAAGATTAATATATCCTTGTGTATGTTGATTTATTAGTATCAGCTTATTTAATAGAATTTGACTAAAATCTGAAACTGGCGTTTTGCAGTAACATGTTGAATATGTTATCATTTTGCCTCCATCTTTAATTGGATCATATTGGTAGATTGTTAAATAGCCACGATACCTTAAACTATCAAAGATTGCTGATAAGTTAAGTGGATACTGTTTACTTAATACTTATCTGGAATAAATGCTGATTCAAAAGAACAACAATATTTTATTTTTAAATAAAGATAGCTTGCTCAAAAAAAGTAGCATGTACTGTTATCAAATTTTATTTTTTACAGTCTTATAATACTATCAGAAATTTTATCAAAATTCTTTTTAAAATATCAACTTTCATAACGCAAGATTAGGATAGGGGATTAGAAGAGAAAGAAGAGGAGATAAGATAAGGATTAAGTTTGGAGATAGAATACTAGAATTATATCATGACGATGGTGAAAGTAGCAAATATTTTACGACAACTGAGGTTCGAAATGATGAGACAAGGATAAAACGATTGATAATATAATAATGGTCGGAGCAGAGAGATTTGAACTCCCGGCCCTCTGGTCCCAAACCAGATGCGCTACCAGACTGCGCCATGCTCCGATAAAATAATTAACTCTACAACCCATATTAAGTGTTTTTCGATTGCTAGCTAATTTGATATAACAACGCTTATATATCAACATTGCTTCTAGAGCTAGAATTTGAACTGCATTCATCTACAAAGCAACAAACAGTTTATTACTCGGTAACTAAAACTTTTTACAATCATTAAGTTAGCATAAGTGGTAAAAAAATAGTCTTTTTTTTCTTGGATAGCATATATACTACCATTAAAAGTTATTGCATTTTTATCCTTGAATCCACCAAAACATCACAAAATTACTGTTAAAGCAAAAAACAAATTAAAATTACAATAATCTTAATACAATCAAGACTTACCAGCCCTTCGTAGTTTAACTATATTATATCTTTTTTCGCCTATATCTTATTACGAAAAACCTACTATAATTTTTGTTTTAATTATAATTGAATTTGTATTTTTTGTCAATGTCAAGTATACATATCTAATCTAAAAAACAAAATCAGAACATATATAGCGCTGCAAATATATCCTAACTGAGTATTCAGTCTTAATTTAACTAAAAACTTTAAATTAGCAATGCCTATACAATTTATTATTAGAAACTCCAGATTAGGATAAGTGGAAATATAAAATGTAGAGAATAAGAGGTATACAAAGAGAAAATGTTGAGTTATAAAAAAAATTTAAATAAACAAGGAATAACACAACATGAACAAATGTATTATAACAGTTTGTCATAATAAACGTACCTCTAGCAATAGAGTTTTTAACAAAATTTCTAAAATTGCTAAAAGTAGTTATGGCTGGTTCTTAGTCTTTAAGAAGCTTCATCTTATAATAGACCTCTTTTGAAACTGGTTAAGGTAGTTCAAAATTATAAATGCCAGAGATCAAATTAAATCTAAGAGAGAATCTTTTACGTCTATTTCGATATTTGTCAGCAATAATTTTGAAGCGTTTTAGCATACCAATAACGTTTTCATTCACAACTCTTGCTCCTGCTAACCTATGATTATTCTTTTTATCATTTTTAGTTAAAGGATTTTTCTTGCTTTTTTTCTTTGGTAATTCAGAATTATTGTGAATTTTTTGTATGCCTTGATATCCTGTATCAGTAATCACTTTTACCTTAGGATGGATAAGAATTTTGGATTTCTTAAATAATCTAAAGTCATGTTTTTTACCGTTAGAAAAATCTGTACATATTACTTGGCGCATTTTCTTATCTACCACTATTTGAGTTTTTAGTGTATGCCTTTTCTTCTTTCCTGAATAATAGAATTTTTGTTTTTTTTAGGTCTTTCTATAGGACTTTCAGTAGCATCAATCAAGACTACTTCATAATTCATATCACTCTTCATTAGAGCTTTACGATATGGAAGAGTAAAGTTTGGGTGTTTAACTAGGGTGTCTTCTACCCATTTTACAGCTTTATATGCTGAACTTTCACTAATTCCATAGTTCTGACCTATATGGAAATAAGTACGGTATTCTCTAAGGTATTCTAACACCATCAGCAACTGTTCCTCCAAATTGAGCTTATTTTTACGTCCACCTTTTGATTTCTTAAGACCATCAGCTTTCCTCAAAATATCCACCATCTTTGAAAATGTCCTCTTCCTTACTCCTGTTAATCGACGAAATTTTTCATCCTTTAACTCTTTAATCTGATCTAATTTCATTATTACTTCAAATTAGATTTTTATAACACCATTCTACATCATTCTCTAGTTTCGAAAGAAGTCTAATCAATAATAAAGGCGAAATAATGTCAGTTAAATTACTAAAGGCAATAAAAGTGACCTATCTGTAGCTTCAGTTTTTTCTATAAAGGCTTATCTAGTAAATTGTTTGGTGATAAAGCTTACATATCTAAAGAGTTATTTCATCAACTGCTGACCAATGGGTCTACGTTTATTTACTAATCTTCGTAAAGATATGAAAACATATTTACTGGACATACAAGATAAGCAGTTATTAAATAAACGTTCTTTAATTGAGTCTGTCTTTAATGTACTAAAAAAACATATGCATTTAGAGCATACTAGACACCATTCTCCTCTTAAAACATTGCCTAATAATAAAGCTGCAAAGATATATCAAATATAAAGAAGAAAAAAAGTTAGTTTTTATTAACTTCTACACTTTATATAACCTACTATTAACTTATGTTAACTTTTATTAATATTTATAATTAATCTTCAACTTTAACTATAAATATATTTGCAATATTTGTCAATATAACAAAAAAATTAATGCGAAAGGTAGAAAATAGGTAGAAAAAAAAATCAGGAAATTTGGGGTCAGTTTTCAATCTAAAGGTTAAGATGATGGATGAAAAATATATACCAACCTAGAGTTGGTAAGGCGGCTTGGAAGTAGGTATGTTATAAATAAATTAGTATAAAAATTTTATTCAAATAAAGAGAATAATATAGATACTTTGTTTAGGTAATTACACCATATATTAATATATATTAATATATGGTGTAATTATGAAATCAATAACATTAAAGTTAACAAATAAGTTAATAAGAAAAATAAAAATTCCGACTAAAAGAACATCAACAATCCAGGATAAAGTTGAACCAGAACTTAAACTAAGAATATCACATACAGGAAGAAAAACATGGTCTTTTGAAAAAAAATTTAGAAAAGAAGGGATAAAAATAAAGATAGGAGTATTTCCAGATTTATCTATTAAAGAAGCCAGAAAAATAGCAAGAGAATTAAAGAGATTAATGACGAACGGAATAGATTCAAGAGAAGTAAAATGTTAACAACAGATAGAAGAAAATGAGAATCGTATAAAAGAAAGACAAGAGATTACATTCAAAGAGCTGTGTTATAAGTATATTGAAGAGTATGCCAAAATATATACTATAAACTTGCAGAAAGATACTGCAAGAATACATAATTATGGGAAACTGTTATTTTAAAAAAGATAAGTGATATTAAAAGTAATGATATTGAACAAATATTCAATGATATCAGCAAAGAGGGAAAATATGCCACAGCAAATGCATTGCTAGCAACCTTACGCACTATATTTAATAAGGCAATAAAATGGAGATTAATAGAAAACAATCCTACTCTAGGAATAGAGCCGCATAAAATGCAAGCAAGAGAAAGACGTCTAAGTTACGATGAAATGAGTAAATTTTTACACGTATTATGTGGAGAAGCAACTCCATTGATAAGAGATTTTGCATTACTAGCGTTATATACTGGAGCTAGAAAAAGTAATGTGTTGGAGATGGAATGGGACAATATAGATTTTAAAAGAAAAATATGGCATATACCAAAAAACTAAGAACGGAAAGGCGCAAAATATATCATTAACAGATGAGATAATAGAAATATTGCAAGCAAGGAAATTAACATCTAAAAGTAAATGGGTGCTATCAACTGATAAAAGCAAAAGCGGGCACTTGGAATATCCTTATAGAGGATGGTATAAGATTTGTAAAAAGGCAGGCATAAAAAATTTAAGGATACACGATCTAAGAAGGACATTTGCAAGTTGTATGGCAGATGAAGGCGCAGGTCAGTATATAATTAGTGCAGCATTGAATCATAGTGACATAAAATCAACGAGTATTTATACCAAAGTTGTTTAGAGCCAGTAAGGCAATATATGTCTAAGGTAACACAAATGATAAGCGACTGTTCAAGAATTGATATTTGAAATAAATACTGAAATAACATGAAACTTAGCATGAGAAGAAATGCATATATGAAAACTAATTATCACAGGTAAAATCTGCGTTTGAAGATATTTAGTTAATTTAAACATTATAGTAGCAGAATGAGAAATCTCATGCTAAAATTGCAGCTGAAGGTTATTATGCAAAATCAAAAATTATGTTGGGCATTATCGAGGCCATTGAAGTATATGGGTTTGAGCATTGATGAATGGGGAGTAGTGCTAGCTGGAGTAGCTCCAGGAATTGTACTACTAAACAGTAGGTATGCTAAATTAGGCCTAGCATTTATGGTTGGAGGAATTGCTCTATGTTATTGCTTTAAGAAATTTAAGAAGGTATCGGAGAATTTTTTGCTAAAAAGTTTTTTAGTAGCTAAAGGTTTATTGCCAGCTCCATTAGGATATTCAAGACTTCTGGGCAAAAAAGTTGGCAAATAATGAATCATCTCTTTAAGCAAAATGCTATACAAGAGCTTGTTAAATATAATAAATGCTTACTTTCAGTAACTATATTGCTAGCTGCAGCTAATATAATTGCGATAATGGCTGTAATTACCAAAGAAGAAAAGTGGTTATTAATTCCAGCAATGGAGCCTGATCGTAAAATGACGTTTTCATCAAAAAATTACCATGAAACCTATTTAAAGGAATTGGCAATTTATGTGATGAAACTCTTATTTACTACTTCTCCAAATGAGGTAGAAAGACAAATAGCAGACATGAAAGTGGTATTCAGTAATACTGAATCTTTAAAAATTTTTTTCAGAATCATTTGCAATTTGTTAAAGGCTCAAATGTGTCTTCACTCTTTTTTTCTAAAGAAGGTTGAAGTGATAAATGAATGGAGTATTAATTAGTGGAACGCTTCGTTATTGGTTTAGCGATAGTAAACATATAGCTGTCGATAAGACTTACCTTTTGACTTACAAGCGAACTCCTAATTACCTTTTGTTATTGACTGGTGTTAAAGAGAATGGAATAAAAAAATGAGTATTAGAATTTTGAGATTTATCATAGGGTTTATTGCTTTGGTAAACGTTAATAATATATATGCAGTAGAATATGAGTTAGAAGCTGATGAGCTGCTTAAGCTTGAGATTTCTGATAGTGGGCCAACAAGAATTAATCTTAAAGATGAAAAAATTAATGATATTTTTATGTACCTTCAAAATGCAGATACAGAGTCAAGGTGAACGCAAGCATACATAAGGATTTTGATCGAGAAAGATTTTCTAAACACTTTGTCTATGAATCATATGATGATGAGACTCAGCTATTCTTTAATCGTGGTTCAATAGGTTTTGTATTGCTTGCATGCCCATTGGCTGAAGCTAGTGTTTCGGCTCAAAATGAAATTGCTGAATTTCTGAAAAGCGATGAAAATTTACCTGCTGAAAGTAGCCTGCAAGTCTTGATGATTGGTAGTAATAATATAGAGAATTTTTTAAGCAACTGGCAGTCATATCGTAAAGGAGAGATATTTATTGAGTTAGCAAATAAAAGAACAGAATTTTTACGTGATCAAGCTCAAAAAGTAGGTTCTATAAAGGATGTAGTATTGTTAATTTCAGTTACTATACCTAATTTAAATGCAAATATAGATGATATGATTCGCAGACGAGATGCTTTAAAAGATACGTTTAGGTCAATTGGATTAAGCACTGAAAATGTGAATGCACAGCAATTATTAAAGTTTCTGAGAGTAATATTTGGCTGGCCTGAAGAAGAACATTCGAATATTAACCAGTATGAAATATTGTCTGAACAAATTCTAAGTGGAGATTTTTCGTTATTTGAGAATGATGATTGCGTAAATGTAAATGATGATCAAATATTTATCAGCCTAGAAGCTCGCAAAAGACCTGCAGAATGGAAATTATCTGCAAACAGCAGGAGTTGGAGTAGCGCTTTCTAGCTTAGGTAGAGGTATAAAAACTGTTTCTGTAGAGAGTAAAGTATTATTACCAATAATCGGTGAATGGAAAGGTGATTTAAGCTCTCCAGGTATGTTACTAGCTGGTAGACGAGGACAAATAATGTATTGGTTACCTTTTGGTGGAGCTTTATTACCTGCATTAAATAAGAATGCAGTAGCTCCAAATGAGAACTTTAACCTTTGTATAGCTGGAGTTCCAGGGTCTGGAAAATCTGTTTTTATGCAAGAATTAATGCTATCGGTTCTAGGAGTTGGTGGTAAGGTTTTTGTTCTTGATTATGGAAGATCATTTAAGCGTACATGCTTGATTCTAGGCGGTAGCTACATAGAATTTGACATGAAAAATCCTGTATCAATTAATCCATTTTCCGAAGTACCAGAGAATGATAGTGCAAAGTCTATAGAGGCTAGATCAGACTTTTTATCTAACTTTCCATCTATTTTAGCTACTATGGCAGCTCCACAGTATGGAACAAGCGATTTGCAACAACCAATGCTACAGAGAGCTTTGACACTTGCGCTACTCTCCCTCATATATAGCATATGCTCCTTCAACTTGAGCTTCAGCCTCAGCTGCTGCTTCCTCATTGTGTTGAAGTTTTGTTAAATCATCATTATTTAAGTACTCTAATATCATCAGCCTTACTTCTGATGACAAGTGAAGCCAAGATTTCTGACTTTCTTGATTAGCATCCTGATTGGATTCAAATATCTCATCCATTGATTCAGCTGCTCCTTGTAGCAGCTTAGCTCTTGCTTTCCCTTCTTCAATAGATTTTTCAATAAAGGGAGAATACATGGAAAATTTATTCTGATGCCTTACGATATCAGGATTATTTACACATCTTGCTAGTATATTCATGTCTTTTTTCAGAACAAATATATCAAAAAAAGATAAGTCATTTTTGCTAACATAAATAGACTTCATTTCTTCTATTTCTTTATGACATTGCTGTTTGAGTCCATTTAGCTCTTCTGATTCACTAATAAGCTCTTTATTTTGTAAAAAACCTGGTGAATTAGTATCTACTAAGTTAGCACGTTCTATCTTAACTATATGAGTAATCAATAATCTCATCATTTCTAAATTCTGCTCTGAATTTTCAATATATTTCATCCAACATCTTTTAAAAGGAGTATGATTAAAGCTGTTTTGTATAGTGATATTAGCTTTATGATTTAACAGAATATTTGTTATATGTATGTCGCCTTTTTCAACAGAATAATGTAAAGCAGTATTTTTAGATTCATTTTGTAGATTTGGATTAGCATTACTAGCTAGCAAAAATTTTACTATATGTAAGTTGCCTCTCTGAGAAGAAATATGTAACGCAGTATTGTGCCAGACATTTTGTGTATTTGGATTGACACCATGGTCTACCAAATATTTTACTACATCTATGTGTCCTTTTTTAGCAGCATAAGGTAAAGGATGCTTATTTGTAGAACTAAAGATATTCCTTGCAGTAGCATATAGCAAGCGGGCACGAAGCTGTAAATAATTATTCATATGTTTTCCCTGAAATTATGTTATACTTTCAAAAGTTATTACACATTAAATGTGAATATTATTATACATTAAACGAACAGTAGTACAACTAAAAATTGATTTGAGCTTCTTGCTTTATTAATAAGTTCAAGATCACATGCATTTGTATAACATTGGTATGTCTATCCCGTGATTTACTGGCTGGAAATTTTGCTTGATTTTATTTGTCTGGAAATGGCTGCAGTTGATATAGCATATTTAACAGAGTTTGATCCATTATGGAGTGACGATGCTAAATCTGCGATTTTAAATCCAGAAACGCTGTTGTTTCAAAATGTAGCTGCTTATCAAGCATGTATAGCTGATTGCATGAGTTGCAGTGCTGGTTTATTAGCAAGTGATTATGCTTTTTGGTGTGCCGAATGTCAAGGAATGCTTTACCCTTTTATTGAAACTGCTGCTGCTCATAATGGTGGAGTTGGAACATCTGTATTAATGGTAAGTAAGTTTATGGCTAGAATGCATAGGCAACTGATGTTATGGGGATATTATGGTTATAAAGGCCTATGTGGCAAGTATCCTATGCCTATCATGAAGAAAAGCCAATATCGACTACAAATGACTTATCCAATTCCAGAAACTAAATCCTGTAAGAGCATAGGTCAAACAGAAGCTATATGGCAAGCTGGCAGAGAATTTCCAGTTAATGGTGAAGATTTTGGTTACTTGATTTGGCGAAAAAGAGATTGTTGTTTGCTTTGATTTATAAAGCTTGGAGAGGAATATGGTTATACGAGTAATGGTGTTGATGGTTTTATTATTTGTTAATAATGCTAATGCTTTTTTTTTGGACAAGCAAAAAACTTTTATTTTTGTCTCATTTTCAATGAGTGATGAGGCTTTAAAAAGCTATTTTGCTGATTCTCAAAAGGCTGGAGCTCAATTGGTTATGCGTGGGTTAATTAATAACTCATTTACACAAACAAAGAATAAAACTATGGAGCTTGGTATTAGCTTCAATATAGATCCTAGCTTGTTTGAACAATATAAAATTGATGTTGTACCTGTGATAGTAATAGATGATGAAAAAAGAGGATTAACCAAGAAATTAACTGGCCATATTCCTTTAGCAATAGCATTAGAAATTATGAATGAGAATACTCCATGAAGCAACTTATAGTACTAGTTTTGACAATATTGAACATCAATTGTTGTTTAGCTTCAATGCAGAATGACTATAATGAAGCTAAAAACTATAATGTAAATCTTGGAAATTCTTCAAATACACAAGAATTATTTCATCAAGGTAGTAATGTCAATTATCCTAATAATGATGAGGATTTAACCTACCATGGCCGTAATCAGCTTGGTACAGAAAGTGGGGCAATGTTATTTCAAGCTGAAAACAGTAAAAACAATGCCTTAACTCAACATAATATCAACGATCAAAATTATATGATAGCTAATTCAATGAGAATTGAATCTGATCCTTTAAGTACCCTTGATAGCAGTAACTTCGTAACTCAGACAAGTACAACTAATACTGAAATTATTCAAAGTTGTACTGAAGGCAGTAAGTTCAATATTGAACTTACTCGAGAATTAAACGTTGAGTGCAGATTAGAGAATGTATGGCTTCCATGGCAAACCCGGCAAATGGAATTTGCAACAGAAGAAATAAAGGAGAATCATAGTAATTGGCTTAATAGTCGTAGCGATGTCTATGATGATGAATCAGGTGCGCAAATATACTGCCTAGCAGATGATCCCGAAGCAATTGTAAAACAAATGAAATTGGCTATTGCTAATAGGCTTGGTGTATCTATACATCATATTGGTAGAAATTTTTTATTACATGAAATAAATGAAATATGTACACTTCGCTATGACTACAGAGATAAGACTCAAGAACTAAGGGAAGTAGCAGAATATTGGAAAGTTTTAAACCCTGAACTTGAGCAATTAACAGAAAGTAACGAATGCTATGAGGTCAATAGAATCAACTATGATGGTGGTGATAGAGTATTTTTTGACAAGTTTAAAGTCAATCGTCCATATTGGAAACAAAAGATTGTTTTTTCTTGTACTAGCGATCCAAAAGATGGTTGCAAACACCTTAAAATTCAAAATTGCGAATTAAAAAATAGCACTTGCCAAAAATCAGTAGCAAATATTTGTTTACTATGGCAGCACGATTACAGCTGTTCAACTGAGAAGCAAACAATGCTACACTCATCGTTGCGTAATAACTCGATCTTTTGTTTAGGAGGTAATTGTAACACTCCGACTATTATACCAAACAGGGATATAGCTAAAGTAGCTCATCTAGCAATGCTAAATCAGATGAGCAAGGACATTAAAACAAATCCCGTTTCTGTATTTTCAGGAAAACATCGCAAATGCAAAAAAGATATATTTAGTTTTTTGAATTGCTGTTCTTCAATGACTGGCTGGGGGCGTGATATAGGCTTATCGCAATGTAAATCTAAGGAACAAGAATTAGCTCTATATAGAAAAAAAGGTTACTGCTACTATATTGGAACCTACTGTTCTTCAAGAATTCCGATATTAGGTATTTGCTTAGCCAGAAAGTCTACTTATTGCTGCTTTCAGTCGAAACTTGCTAGAATTTTTCAGGAAGAAGCAAGAAAACAGCTAAAAATAGACTTTGGAACACCTGAATGTCCAAAGTGTAGAGGCCTTACAGTTGAAGAATTACAAAAAGTTGATTTCACTAAAATCAATATGGATGAACTATTTGGCGATATACTCACTAAGGCTCAAAACAGCATGAACAAAGACATTATTGCAGGCATCAAAGATAAAGTTCATCGTATGCAACAAAGTCAGTCTAAATGAGCAGATTATTAATGTTTATGATATTAATTAGTCATTTATCCACTGTTGATGCTTCACCAACAGGATTTCTATGGTACAATGATAAACATGATCATGAGCTTACTGAATCTACTTCTAAGTTGATAAGTAATGCTCATGATCATAGAATCGAGGAATTAAAGGAGCAATTTAATCGAGCTCAGCGTATAGCGCTTGATAATCCAACGCTCGAAAATGTGATTACAGCACAAAGATTGCATAAGCAAATCATGGAGAAGGCGCATAAGTTTGCTACTATGTGGCAACAGCTACTTTACTTGATTATCAACTGATTAATGCTCATGAGCCAGCTAATAGCTTACATAGAAAGCTATATCAAGAAAAATCAGAGCAGAAAAACGACTCAAAACTCAAAAACATTGCTAAAAACTGGGACTTGATTCTGCAAGTTAAACAAGATTGCTTGCTCTGTAAGGCCTTTATGCCTATTGTTCAGAGCTTTGCTAATAAATATGCATTTCAGTTGCTAGCTGTCAGTAAGAATAATGAGTTGCTTAATAAACTAAATCCTAAGCATATTGTACCTGTGTTATACCTAGTAGCTAGCGATGGTAAAAAAATATATGCAGTAGCTAGAGGCATAATCTCTGAGAATAAAATTATCGACAATATTCTAGCAATCGATAGATATTATCATAAGTTGGAGACTAGATGAGCATCAGAATTAGAGTTTATGTTATTGCAGCATTATTTTCGCTACAAGCTCCAGTATCACTGGCTTGGAATATCGAAAACGTATTTCAAGGAATGAGTGTTAATGTTACTAGATCTGGATCATATCAGAATCAAGCGGCTGGATATTATGCGGCTGGCGGATTATCTGCCAGAACAAGCCAAACATCCTTTCAGCCATTTGCTATAACTCCACCATCTTTAAACATGAGCTGTAGCGGTATTGACGCCTATCTTGGTAGTTTCTCTGTTATTTCTGGAGAAGAATTAGTTCAACTAATGAAGAATATTGGTTCTCAAGCTAAAGTTTATGCATTTTCATTAGGATTAAAAACATTTGCTCCACAGATTGAGAACGCTCTCAAGGACTTACGTAATCTAGCAATGGAGATGAATCAATTTGCTAAGGGAGATTGCGAATTAACAAAAGCATTATTTGCTACAGCTTTACCAAGAAACTGGGCTATGAGAGAAGCTGTTTGCCGTGATATACAGTCACAAAGCGGGTTTGATTATTTTGCAGCTGGTAAAAAATGTCGTAATGATTTAGCTCAAAAACAAGCTCTGCGACAAGCACAAAATAAGGATTCAGAGTTAATGCTAGATGATTATAACATCTTCACTAAAGCAGCAGCAAAGGTTGGAATACCATCAAATATGCATGATTCAATCATGTCTATGACTGGCACTATCGTGGTTACAAACAATAATGTACACTTTTATGACTCCTTAGCTCAGGACGAAAAAAGTTGGATTAGTCATTTAAAAGGCGGAGAATCAGCCTCGATTTACAGCTGTGATAGTGTCATTTGCTTGCATTCAACGCTTGCAACGAAATATCACAATATCACCAGAGAAATCTTATGCAGGTAAAGCTAAACAACAATTGACTAATCTAAAAATTAAGTTTGATAAGAATTCTGAATTCATTGACTCTGAAATAGCCTTTTTATCTTCGATTGGAGATATATTTCCGATTTATGATTATATTACATTAGAAGCTATTTCTGGAGTCACAATTTTAGATAGCTCATCAGAATTAATAGCTAGCTATACATTAGTTCAGCATTTGAAGGAAGTAATCACCGAAATACGTAGAGCCGTTACTTCACTAGGTGCTAAGCAAGTTTCGAATGAACATTTAGAAAGATATTTGAAGGAATTGAATCGGGTACAACTTTTTGCAAATGAGAAATGGACTAGCCTACAAACAGATGCAAGTCGAATAGATAAAAGGGCTAGATTAATAGAGCAGCATTTAATAGCGAAGGAGAAAAGTTAATGGATTACGTAATATACACATTTGGTGGTGGAGATCTGTTATGGCATGTGTTTAACGGCATAGGCAGAGTCTTTGCTTCAAATAGCGAATACTTCACTCCAGTAGGACACTTAGCCTTGACTATTGGTGGCATATGGGCTGCTACTAGGGCTATTTTTAGAGGAAATATCGGCATCTTTGCTATGGAGTGGTTCTTTCCATCGATATTTATTTTTACGCTGTTATTTGCCCCCAAAGCTACTGTTTGGCTGAAGGATGAGGTATCAATGAGTGCACCAGTAAAAGTTGATAATATTCCGATAGGTATTGCAATGTTTGCTTCTCTTTCATCGCAAACGAGTTACTTTGTGTCCAAAATGTTGGAAAATCATCTTTTACCGGCTTATGAAGGACTATCAAGCAGAAAAACTGGTATTATGTTTGGAGCAAAGGCTGTAGCTAAGATTCGAGATGTGCAAATACATGATCCAGTAACTTTAACTAATACTAAGGAATTTCTTAGACAATGCTTTATGAAGCCTTACATCATAGGTAATATTCTAGGCAAAAAAGCAGCTGCTCAACAAACTAATGACATTATAGGATTTATCGAGCAGAATATACCTAATAATTTCGGTATTTATTATCGTGAGCCTAGTAATTTAGGTATTAGTTTCAAGACATGCAGACAAGCTACTCCATTGATTAAAGCAGCAATTCATAAAGAATTAAATGAAGGGCTTCTAACAAAGTTCGCAGCAGCGATTGGAGTTCAATCTGATCAGTCAAGCATGTTAAGTCAAAGACTAAAAGTCATGACTGGCGACACACTAAAATATTTACAGAGAGAGCAACAAGACATTCATGAATGGATGAAGCAAGCTATGCTACTTAATGCTAATCGTGAGTCATATGATGACTGGCGTGAGAAGTTTTCATTATCACGAATTTATCCTAATCTGGTGAGTATGCATGCAATCAGAGGGCTATTTCAAAAATCATTTTCGTATCTAGTCGCTGGGGAAATGGCTGCTCACATGATGCCTATTTTACAATCTGTTTTTTTTGCATTAGTAGTTTCAATGATCTTTATTGTATTTCCAATGGGCTTACTGCCTGGTGGTTACAACATACTCAAAACATGGATTCTATTAATAATATGGGTCAGCAGCTGGCCAGTATTTTTTACAATAATCCATTGTCTAGGAATGATCAGCTTATCCAGTAAATCTGGAGCTTTCGGTAGTGATTATGGTCTGAATATGCTATCGCAAGGAAGCTTTGCAGAGATGATTTTATATAGCTATGCGACGTTTCAAATGCTTGCATCATCAATACCAATGCTTTCTTGGTCAGTGATAAAAGCTTGCGCTCATGCTACAGCTAACTTAGCCAGCCAGTTCTCTCCTATACAAGTTGCTAGCAGCTTAGGAAGTAATATAGTCGACAATAACTTGAGTATGGATAATTACAGCATAGGCAATAGAACTATTTCTCAACAAAACCTAGCTCCTTCATTACATATGGCTGCTATTATCAATGATGGTAGTATAAAAGTCACTACAACGGATGATGGTCGACAAATTATAAATAAAAACGTAGATTTATTATTAGATAACTACCGCTCTTCTGCACTGCTACAATCTGGATATCAAAACCAGTTTATCCGTTCACAGAGCAATCTTGATTCACTGACAAAAAAAAGAGTCCAATCTTATTTCAACAGGAAACTCCATTACCATGGAAATAGCCGACAGGATAACTCATGATGAAGCTCTGTATATAGGTCTAACTGAGAGTGAATACCAAGCTCTGCAGAAGGTTGGTTCTAGTAGCATTGCTACTACTGAGTATACAGGTACTAGCCACAGTAAAAGTAGTAGTACTAGTACTAGTGCTGGAGGTGGGGTGTGGTGATTTAATACTAAATATCATTGCAGAACATGAAACAATGTTAAAAAGGTTAACAGAATTGAAGAATTTTACTGGAGTAAAAGAGTATGAGCAAAAACTACAGATATTGAAAAAATACTCTTGAGATAGATGAATTTTCAGAATCAAGGAAATTTCACCAGAGGCTCGCAGTTATTTGCCCATAAGTTAAGAATGTTTGGGCAAGGTAGTACCAACGTTTTTATAATTGGATTAGGATTATCGATATTCTGGATTATATGTCGATTATATCAAAAAGTTTTTCTGAGCAGCTTGTATTATTTTGCAATTGAAAGATATGTGCAGCTTAAGCTAGCAATTGGTGAGCATTTTTATGATATCGATCAAATAGGCATTAAGTTTTATAGTTTAAGGTTTAAAAAATGGATGCACCTCAATGCTCAAGACTTTTTGCATGAGTTTTATACAAGCCAACATGGATTTAAAATACAGCAATTATTGGAATTCTTAATTAATTCAGCATTGTTAGAAGGATTAATTGTTTTTGCTATTGGTGTGATAATCTCAATTGTTTTCTTTACAGCTCAAGGTAAAAAAACGATTATTAAGGCCAAAATTAGAGGTGCTGATTTTGTAGGATACAAATGCTTAGCCAAAATGCTAAAAAGAGCTAAAAAGGCCTCTAAAATCCGTTTTGGAGGCTTACCATTAGTAAAGAATAGTGAAAGATTACACATTCTGATTACTGGAACAACAGGTACCGGTAAAACTAATATGCTTAACGAACTGCTACCACAAATTCGATTACATAAGGATCGAGCAATAATTGTAGACACAACTGGAACTTTTATTGATAGATTTTTTGACTCTAAATGTGATAAACTGCTTAATCCTTTTGAAAAAAATAGTGAACAATGGTTGCCTTGGAATGATTGTTTTGAAGCAGCTGATTTTCATGATATAGCGAGTAGTTTTAGTAATTATACTCCTAAACTTGATGACTTTTTTGCTAAAAATGCTGAATTAGTCTTGTCTGAAGCATTGAAGCTATATAAGGATGATAAAGATATCATAAAACTAATTCATACAATCATTTACTCTGATAATAGACAATTTGCAAAAGCTTTTAGAAACACAGCTGTATCAGGTATTATAAGCGAAAGCGCGCTCGAAACTTCTGCAGGAATTCAATCTACTCTTGGAAAGAATATTACTTCGCTACAATATTTAAAGCCTGGAGGTAGTTTTAGCATCAAGGAATGGTTTAGTAACTCAAATGAAACTGGCTGGCTATTTATCACAGCTAACCCAAATCAAAGAGCTACTTTATGCCCACTTATTTCAGCTTGGATAAGCATAGCTATCAAGGCTTTGATGTGTAGAAATCCTAATCATGATAACAAAAACATGTGGTTTATACTTGATGAACTGCCAGCTCTACAAAAAGTTTCGTTTTTACCAGTTGCTTTGGCTGAAAGTAGAAAGTATGGAGGCTGCTTTGTTGCTGGATTGCAGAACATTCATCAATTAGAAGCAATATATGGGGCTGCTGAATGTGATTCTATGCTGGATTTGTTTAATAGTAAATTTATTTTTCGAGTTAGCGATCAGGTTACAGCTTATAAGTCAGCATTAACACTAGGTGAACAAGAAATTATTGAAACTCAAGAGAACTTGTCATATGGATCAAATACTATGCGAGATGGGGTAAATATGAATAATGTTGAGCGTAAAAAGATTTTAGTTATGCCATCTGAAATTATGAACCTACCAGACCTTACATGTTATGTAAAGCTTGCCGGTAACTTTCCTATCACAAAACTAACTATGCAGCTACAAAACTTAAATACAGCTTTTGTTTGTGAATATAAATTGCTCAAAAAACTTAAGTTAGTAGAGTATTAATTCGAAAAATTAATACTCTATGTTATTTTTTAAATTAATCACTTCTTCTTTTGACAATCCGGTATTTTCAGAAATAAATTCAACTGAAAAGCCAGCTTTTAATAAGTTCCTTGCAAGCTCTTGTTTAGCCTTTACTTCACCAATCTCTATGCCTTCAGCTCTGCCTTCAGCTCTGCCTTCAGCTCTGCCTTTAGCTATGCCTTTAATCTCACCAATCTCTATACCTTCAGCTCTGCCTTTAGTTTCACCAATCTCTATACCTTCATCAATATATTTTGCAGCAATAGTTCTCATAATATTACTTTTTTCTTCTTCAGATAAATACTTAGCCAGAACCTGCTCTAATTCTGGTTGCTGACTCTCTAGTAATTTAGTATCAGTATACCATAAAAATGATCTTAGGTAAATATAGCCTTTTTCTTTATCAAGTATTAAAACATGTTTGAACTTTATTAGAAACTCTTCCCAAAGCTTTAACATATCTCGTTGATGAATGTGCTTTAGCATATATTCGAGCATTCCGATATGCTTTTTCCTAACAATTTCATCATTCGACATACTTTGTAAATCGACTAATTGATAGTCAGAGGTCATTAATTGCTTAGCTATCATTGAATCGGTAAATAAATCCCACAAATTCCTAGGTGCGTTGTAGACTTCTTTGCCGTTGTAGATCACTAAATTATACACTAATGGTAATTTAGTTTTTTCTTTCTTATGCCTTTCGCACAATAACAATGTGTATCTCCATAACCGCAGAGCTGTCCAATAATCGACGGTTGATTGAGCTTCAATTAATATATAAATAAAAGCATTGCCATGTTTTTTGGTTGCAACTTTATAGACGATATCACTGTATTTTTTCTTTAACGATTCTTCTATATAACTCTCTTGCTCTACTTTTATTTGTGATAAATCTATTAAACTCTTGAAATCGCTTGGTAAATAATACTCTAGAAATTCTTGTGCAGCAACTGGATCGCTCATGATTGTCTTTGCCAATGAATCATGCTTTAATTTTTTTGTCATTAGTATAGAGATGACGATTTATTATACAATTCTTTAACATTTGTAATATCATTTTGTTTTTCTATACTATTATTTTCTGTTTGAGTAAGTTTGGTTGTTTCAACTGCCTTAGTCAGTTTAGTAATTTCAGGTTCTATAATGTCTCTAATTGACTGCTCTCCACAACTTTGCAACAGATTATTAAAATCACCATTTTCTGGTGGTTTGACTATACAAGTTATCGCTCCCTTCATTTCTAACGTTTTTGCAGCTTTAATTACAGTATTATTAGTTATAGGATTTTTGCTATCATTATCTGCTGCAATGATGATTTTTTCACCAGGAAATGGTGAAAAATTTCTCAAATTCGAAATTCCTGCACTAGCAATGATATTACCTTTAATGCCTGATTGCTGCAAGCTCAATGCTGTTTCAGCGCCTTCTGCTATAATTGTTATATTAGGGTCATTCGCATTTCGCTTTGCGATTGTTATGAACGATCCTCTGATTTTACCGAAAGATCTTCTGTTAATTGAAATATTCGCCTTATCTCCTGCCGAATTTAGATATACGGCCTGTACTCCGGTAATTTCTCCTTTTGAATTTCTTGCAAATGCTGTAAATGCTGGATAATTTTCTCTCGTTTGAGTATCAAACAGTATACTTGCTTTTAAGTCTGAACTTGCAGTGCTTTTGTCAAAAGTAATACCACGATTTTCAAGATACTTTTTTACTATTTCAACTTCTGCGCTTGGGCTCGTATCTATCTCATAACCATGTATTCTGTTTGATCGTTCATAAAAGTTTTGAACTTTTGCGATTTTAACACTTTCAGATTCTTGAGTGTATTGTTGAGAATCGTTGTTAGTCGTAGCATATCTGGGATACTGTTGTCTAACGTTAGACATTCCAACCATACTTTTCAAATATTCTATTGCCTCAAAAAAGCCGTATCCTCTTTCTCTTCGAGCCAGGGATAATAAATCACCCTTTTGTCCTGTACTAAAGTCATACCATTGTCCAGCGTACTTGCCCTCGGTGGTTACTTGTATTTTGCCAGTGTCTCCCCAACGTAATTTTCCGTATGTAGATAGGCGCTTATTTGGATCTCCAAGAATATCACGAGCTATAGTGTCAGCTCTATAAGCTATTGCATCCTTCAATTTTTGTAGGTCTTCCTCGCTATTTGAATAATAATCGTTTTTTCTATAGTTTTGAGCAGATTGATATTGCCTTACTTCATTTGCTTGAACATCATTATTCTCCTCTTTTGAATTGATAGAGTCTGTCTTAGCTGTGCTAAGCTGCTCTATTAGGTTAGCAACATTTTTTGTAGCTTGCACATTGTAGTACAGCCGTACTTGCTCTGCATTTCCTATCATGCTTATGTTAGAACTTTCTATGCCTACACCATCATTATGAAGAACATATACATCTTTTTTGACAGCTGTTTGTGGGTTACAAACTGTTGTAGCATATCCATGTTTAAAGCTTATTTTATTCAAATCAAAGCTTACCTCGTTTCCTGTATCTGTCTTAGCTACAAACTTATTTTCATCAATTGATACTAGAGTTGCAAATTCACTGTTTTGTATTTGTAAATCCTTATCGTTTGTTTGAAATACAATTCGGTCTCCAGCCATGTAGTTAGCATATTTTTTTGATTCGGCTCCTGAAATTAAAATGCTGTATTCTGGACCTTTTAGATCACCATTTTCCTTCATGTAGTTTCTGATGTTTTGATTAATATTTTCAGCTTCTTTATGGCCAGCAATTATCAAACGATCCTGCAACTCAAATTTACTATTTTTCCAATCATTGATTAATTGGTTTATTGATTCTTTTAGAGTATTATCAGCCCTCAAGCTATTATTATCACTAAGTAGCACTATGCCATCAGCGATATCACCATTTATCAACTTTACAGCCACGTTGTGGTTGCAGCTGTTAGCTTTAGAATTTTCTATATCTGTTTTTGAATTATGAATATTATTGAAATTATTTGAATCATTGATTTTGTCAGTCATATAAAACCTCACCTTCGCGTCACTAAATTGTTTTGCGGTATAAATATTTGCTATTTTTACCGTTTGAATTATAATTTTATTGCTAAGTGATTATTGAGATAGTTTTCGCGTAAGACACAAATCTTACAAAAGTTACATAACTTCCAATATTCTCTTAGCGGGGCATAATGCGAATTACAAACATCACTGTGAGCTGTTTATGTATAGCTCATTTTGTAATTCACCATGTGAATGAATAGCTTACATTCAATTTCAAATCTTCAGCACTACCGTCTAATTCTAATTTTTGGAGCTATATCTGCTTTTACAATTTGTTCAGGCTCTGTTTTTACGTTCTGAGTATTAATTAACTTCATGATTTCAGGTATCATAAGCCCCTTAACAGCTATTGCTCCTTTATTTTTTAGCATTTCGTTAAAATCTTCACCTTCTGAATGAATTACGATGCTAGTGATTGCTCCTTTGCTTTTTAATGCTTTTGCAGCCTTGTTTATAGTACTTGCATACTCTTTATTCTGTTTATAATTATTTGCAGCTATAAGAATCTTTTCTCCTTGAAATGGTTGATAGTACTTCAAATTATTTACATTTGAGCTATATACCATTCTGCTATCAATGCCAGCCTTCTGAAAACTTGATATCGTTTTTCCTTCTGCTGACAGAATGGTTACATCATAATCATATTGTCTTTGTTCTTTGATTTGCATAAACAATGGAGTAGAAATATCTTTGGTGGTGCATTGCTTTATGCTATTCTCTTGCTGGACTTTTTCTACTTTAGCTTCTTGATCTGGTTTAGCGGTAAAATGATAATATTCTTCATTCACATGAGATCTATCATTGATATCATTGATTATAGACTTAAACCAGTTTTCAACTTTACTAAAAACTTTACTAAAAACAGTTGTCTTTGTCCGTGCTTTTTCCAAATCATGAGCAGTTTTCAGAGTTATGCTAGCTGATTTCTCATTTGGTCTGCTGAGCTGATTTATTAAACTGTTAATGCTTACAGTAGCTTTCTTATTGCAATATAGCTGCAACTTCTCTATATGCCTTGTCATAGCTACATATGAGCTGCTTATATTACTTACTCCATTATGCAAAACGTATACATCTTTTATAGAAGCTCCCTGAGCCTTATAAATAGTACTTGCATAGCCATGTTTAAATTGTATTTCACTAGGATCAAAACTCACTTCTTTTCCTGTGTCTGTCTTAGCTATAAATTTATTTTTACTAACCGAAGTTAAAGTTGCAAATTCACTATTTTGTATTTGTAAATCCTTATAGCTTTTTTGAAATACGATTCTATCTCCTGCCATATATGACTTTTTCCTTCCATCAATAGAACGCTCATATTCTGTGCCTTTTAGCGTACCATTTGCTTTTAACAAAGACCTAATACTTGAATTAAGAATGTCGACATCTTTATTACGTACTGTAATTACCAATTTTTCATGTGGTTTAAATTTGCTTAGACTCCAGTTGTATATTAACTTACTCATTGAGTCCTGCAACGTATTATCAAACCTAACGCAGTTATTTTGCCTCAGTAAGGTTATACCGCTTAAAATATTACTCTCAGCAAACTCCATTGCTGCTTTTCTGCTCCAGTTTTTACTTTGTCTTCGAATATTTACTAAAACATGTGAACCAAAAATATTACTCAGCATCTCAAACATTCCGCCTCTTTCTATTGAAGCTAACTGCTTTTCATCTCCAGCAAGTATCAGTTGACAATTATTGTTTCTAACTACTCTAAACAGCTCTGCATAAGCTTTAGTACCTACCATTCCAGCTTCATCTACTACTATTAAGCTGTCTTGCATAAAAATTTTTTTTCGATTATATAAAAATCCTTTTACTGTATAGACCTATGTATAACCTTTGCTCTTCAGCTCTGATACTGCCTTATGAGTGGGAGCAAGGCCAATAACTTTTTGTCTACGATTTGTTGCAAGCTCATACGTTTTTGCTAAAACATAAGATTTTCCTATACCAGCTCTTCCTCTCAAGACTCTAACTCCACTAGTGCTAAGCAAAATATGCCTTAGAGCTTGTTTCTGTTCTTCACTAACATTTGCTAGACCTTCGATATCACTTTTAAGATTGTAAATATCGTTGTAATAAACCTGATTATTGATTTTATTAGCTATTCTGATTATTCTCGTCTCCTCATTTCGAACCTCAATTGTCGTAAAATATTTGCTACTTTCACCATCATCATGGTATAACTCTAGTATTCTATTTGAACTAAGCACTTGCTGAACTAACTGTTCTCTTGCTGTTGGATCTGGTATATCTTTTACTGCTTTTTCAACATCCTGCTTAGTAAAAATAGATTTGTAATGTGTTATAGAATCCGTTATTACGTCAGCATCATTAATAATCTTCAAATGAGCCTCTTTACGTAACTCATTTTCATTTAATACTTCATTAATTAAATTCCTAATTCTACGAGGTCCAATATGCTTTCCAGGCACTTCGCTTGTCTCGTCAACTCTATATGGTAAGCCTAATTCAGCGAAATATACATTAGTTTCTTCTTTTGCTATTTCATGAATCATCTTGTGATCTTTAATAATACGCCACTGACCTTTTACTGTTATAAATTTAGCCTCTAAGTCAACAGCTTTATCACCCAATTCTTCACCATTCTCTTTAAATCTTCTTGTAGTAACCAATATATGCGCATGCCAGTTTTTATCTCCTATTTGAGGCTTATGAATGTCTATCTGTACTCCAAGACCATTTTGCCCCCATTCCATTGCATCAACTATTTGATGAGTTAGTTCTATTCTATGCTCTAAATTTAGCTCCTTCTCGTCTGGCAATGCTATTACTATATCCTTCAACAACTGGCTGTTGTCTTTTTTTGCTGTTCGTTCTACCTCATTCATTAATGTTTGAATATTCTTGAAGTCTTGATTTACATAATCCGGTATCAGCACTGTATGATATACGTTATCTTTCTTACGAGAGAAGTTATACCTTATACCTGTCTGCTTATTTTTAACAATAGTTCTTGCATTATACGCTGCCTTACGACAACTATCACCTCCTGTACTTCTACTTAAAAATTCAATCCTTGCAAACTGTATCGCCATCTCAATACCAATTCTCACCTGAGTTTTAAGTTAGCATGGTTTTTTTGATTTTGCTAGCATAAACTTCTTTTTTTTTAACATTCAATCGGTTAATGAGTACTCATTTTTTAGCAGCAATCTTTATAGATTGCATATTGCGTAGTGCGACATGAGGTCGCTCAAACAGAGACTACAGAAATGTAGCAAGGTTGCATTTAAACCTTAGTTACCGCTATTGCGGTGCGAGATTGGTAACGGTCTTGTACTAAGCGCGATAGAAAGCCTAACTAAAGTACTAATCTGGATGGGAAATAGGGGCAAGGTAAAGTTAAAATTGGTTAAACGAAAGTGAATCTTCGTATGGAAAATATCGTCAATGCAGAAGCAGATACTCCAGATAAATTCTGTTATAAGGATAAAGCTGAAAAGCTTAGCTGTAAGAAGGAATACGCAGCCTTCTTTAAAAATGCCAGCTCCTCGGTATAAAGAAGATAACCAACTTAACGTCTCTCTGATGAGTGAAACATGGTAAGCCTATTATTAGGCAACTGATAGTAGGTAAGAGAGGTCTTAGAAAGCAAATGACACTAAGTCGAAAGACTACAGAAATTAATAACTGAGTGTATAGGCATTTATATGCTAATCAGAAATGATGCTAACTTAAGACTGGTGATTTACCCTAAATAGGTAAACAAGATTATGAATTAATTGGAAAAGTTGGATGCTAAACGCAAATGTAACAATTGAGACTAAAGATAATTTCAAGAAAATCTATTGGCATTCAATAGACTGGAAAGAAATTATACAAAAGGTTAATAATCTTCGTAGACGTATTTATAGGGCATCTGCAAATGGTAATATGAAGTTAGTACGTAACTTACAAAGATTGATGTTAAAATCAAGAGCAAATAGGTTACTTGCTATAAGACGTGTTACTCAAATCAACAAAGGACGAAAAAGTCCTGGAATTGATAAAATAGTTGTTAAGACAGATAAAGAAAGGAGTCTGTTGATGGAAAAGTTAGCAGATAATAATCTATCATCTGTAAAACCGATTAAGCGTGTATACATACCAAAAAGTAATGGCGAATCTAGACCTTTAGGCTTGCCAACTATTGTGGATAGGTGTAGACAGGCTGTTGTAAAATCAGCACTTGAACCATATTGGGAAGCTAAGTTTGAAGGTTGCAGCTATGGCTTTAGACCTGGACGTAGCGCTCACGATGCAATACAGAGAATATCTGGTATTATTCGACATGGAACCAATAGAAATTGGATATTAGATGCTGATATTAAAGGAGCATTTGATAATATTGATCATAATTTTCTTTTGAAAATTATAGGAAATTTCCCTGCTCGTAATTGGATTCAAGCATGGCTTAAATCTGGTGTAATGCAGGATTATCAAATTATCAAAACAACAGCTGGTACTCCACAAGGTGGATTAATTTCTCCATTACTTTTAAACATAACTCTTCATGGAATGAGTGATATACTTAATATTATCTATAATAAGTATGATCACCTATATTCTAAATCCGAATATGCTTTAGTGAGATACGCTGATGATTTTGTCGTTTGCGCTAAGTCAGAAAGCTCATGTATCAGAGCCAAAAGTATTATTAATGATTGGTTAAGTATTAGAGGCTTAGAATTGTCAAAGGAAAAAACCAGGATACTTCATATTAATGAAGGTTTTGATTTCCTTGGATTTAATATTCGACAATATAAAACCAATAGTACAAGAAGAGGTGTAGCTCTACTAGTTAAACCGTCTAAAGACTCTATAAAGTCGTTTAAAAAACGAATGTCAATAGAATGGAAAAAAAGTTTCTCATGGAATATTGATAGAATAATTGATAATCTAAATTCTAAAATATTTGGATGGTGCAGTTATTTCAACAAAGTTGTGTCCAAGAAAATTTTTTCCAATTTAGACTGTTGGATGTGGATTTAGCAAGCAAGATTCGTATGTAGAAAACATCCTAAAAAATCTTGGAAATGGCTTAAGAAAAAGTATTGGGGTCGCATTAAAGGCAGAAATGATAATTGGGTCTTTATGAATAAAGATCTATATCTATGGAAATTACAATGGACAACGATTAAACGACATATTCTTGTTAAAGGTAAATCTTCTCCTGATAATTCAAAACTTAGAGAATATTGGCATAAACGTCAGGCTGATAGCCCTAAGTATTTGTTTAAATCTAGGCAGATTCTTTGGCGTAGACAAAAGGGTAAATGTCTTGTTTGTTTTGATTTAATAGATAATGGTGAAAGTGTTCATGTACATCATATAACACCTATAAGATGTGGTGGCACTGACCATATTAACAATTTGTGCTTATTGCATGAAAACTGCCATCGACAAGTACACAGTAATCGCGGACAACTTATTGCAGCTGTTTGTAAATTGCTTGAGCCGTATGCGGAGTAATTCGCTTGTACGGTTCTTTGGGAGGAAAAGCGCTTCTGCGCTTACCTACCCGCTGTAAGCTTATTTTTCAATGAAGCTTCTAACCTTGAATTCACGTTTTTTTGACTATAATTATTTGATGTTGGTTTGGTAGGCGCGGTTTTTTTTCTTTACTGGGATTTTATTTTGATATATTCTTGCCTGATTTTTTTATCTTTCTGAATTACTAACATGGCAAATCTTATGCAGCAAAAAATTACTCTTCAACAAAAAAAGGCTAAGCTAATCATGGATGAGGTTAACCTTAAAATTAAAGAACGTAAAATGCGTACTCGACGTCTTATCGAAATGGGTGGATTAGTTGCTAAAGCTAATCTTGATCACTTACCAACAAATACTTTATTTGGTGCAATTGTTTCACTAAAAGAAACTTTAACACAACATCCAAATGTTCAGGATCATTGGACTACAATAGGTAAAGATATTTTTGATAAAGAACAGCAAAATAAAGCTGCTGTGATTTTAAAATTCACCTCTGAACCAGACGAAAACACTAAGCGCCACATTCGCCTTCATGGCTTAAAATGGAATAGCTTTCGTCAAGAATGGTGCGGTCATGTTAAGGACATTGAGGCCTTAAAGAATGGCCTTCTCAATGTTCAGTATAAACTTGAGCTTGTATCTTAGATAATAGTTCAAACTATATGCACAGCTAGCAATATTAGTACTGATAGAAAATATAGAGTAAGAATTTTAGAATAACATAACTGATGGTAATAATAAAAAAAAATAAAGAATTTTGATGAAATCTCTGATAGTATTAAAAATAAGGCTGTAAAAAAGAAAATTTGTAACAGCACATTTGATTTAGCAATTATCACAGCTAATCAAAAATTTAAAGGGGAATTTTTATAAATCATATGAAATATATGACAGTATTATTAATCAGTATTTAATTTTAGGGTAAAGATATGATAGCAAACAAATATTGTATAAAGGGAATTCATTTTTTCTGTTAGGAAAATATCAAAAAGCAATTAAAAATTATGATGTAGCTATTAAGTGTAATCCAGATTGTATAGAAGCTTATATTAATAAAGGAATGGCTTTAAAGGCATTAGGACAACATCAAAAAGCAATAGAGAATTATGATATAGCTATTAAGTATAAACCAGATTCGGTAGAAGCTTATATTAATAAAGGAATTTCTTTATACGAACTAGGACAATATCAAGAGGCAATAAAGAATTTTGATATAGCTATTCAATACAATCCAAATGATGCAGAAGCTTATTATCATAAAGGAATATCTTTAGACGACAAATTAGGCCAATATCAAGAAGCAATAAAGAATTTTGATACTGCTATTCGATACAATCCAAATGATGCAGAAGCTTATTATCATAAAGGAATATCTTTAGACGACAAATTAGGCCAATATCAAGAAGCAATTAAAAATTATGATCAAGCTATTCAATATGATTCAACTAATCTAGGTATTTATATTAATAGAGGAGTTTCTTTATGCGAACTTGGACAGCATCAAGAGGCAATAAAAAATTATAAGGAATTAGGGCGCAATCAAGAGGCAATTGAAAATTATGATATAGCTATTAAGTATAAACCAGATTTGGTAGAAGCTTATATTAATAAAGGAAATGCTTTGAAAAATCTTGAAAAGCTACTAGAAGCAATTGAAAATTATGATCAAGCTATTCGATATAGACCAAATTATGCAGACTCTTACAATAATAAAGGAGCTGCTTTATGTATACTGGAACAATATCAAGAGGCAATAGAGAATTTTGATTTGGCTATTAAGTATCAACCAGATTTTCCAGACGCTTACTATAATAAAGGAATTGCTTTGAATGAATTGGGGCGACATCAAGAAGCAATTGAAAGTTGTAACCTGGCTATCAAATATGATTCTGATAATGTGTACGCATACCAGTTAGCAAATGAACTTGCACAAAAAATTAAAAAAAGCAATCTCCGCATCATAACTGATTAATTTTTAGAATCAAGGTACAGAGTCACATGTTCATAAGTTAAGAATGTTTTATTATTCTAGATTATAGACTATAGTCATTTACAATGAGGTTTGAGCATAAAAAAAGCGACAATAGTATCATAAGATTTACTAACAGGATATTTTATACGCAAACTTCATTGTAAATGACTATATATCAAAAAATATTCCTAAATATTAAGAGATATAGTGCTAAATCTTAGAGTTCAAAAAATAATGCTACTTTTTTTTGAACCAGCTATCTTTACATCCAAATGTTCAGAATTAGTAGCATACAACACATCAAAGGTAAGATTTTGTGTTGTATATTCATTAGACTTCTTTCGAAACTAGAGAATGATATAGAATGGTGTTATAAAAATCTGATTTTAAAGTAATAATGAAATTCGATCAGATAAAAGGGTTAACGGTATTCTCTAAAGTATTCTAAGACCATCAGCAACTGTTCCTCCAAATTGAGCTTATTTTTACGCACACCTTTTGATTACTTAAGACCATCAGCTTTCCTTAAAATATCCACCATCTTTGAAAATGTTTCCTTCCTTACTCCTGTTAATCGACGAAATTTTTCATCACCTAACTCTTTAATCTGATCTAATTTCATTATTACTTCAAATCAGATTTTTATAACACCGTTCTACATCATTGTCTAGTTTAGAAAGAAATTTAATGTGTAACTGCCTTTCAGAATAAAGCTATACTTGCTAATTAAGTTAAATGAAATATTTTTACGCTTTCTGCAGTCTTTGAATTAGTTGCTTCATTATGTTGCGGACCAGTAAAGCTATCTATACTACTTGTTTATACTAAGATATGGAAGCCTTTCTACTAAAAGTACGATATTGACAATGCAAATACATTATATCACTAATTAAATTAATAAATTATAATAATTAATTAAAGAAGATTTATATAAGATAAGAAAATCATAAAACAATAGTGTCAAGTTGATTATATGGATCGTGTGTTAGTTATAGTTAGTTGCAATTACAATAATAGGAAAGGAGTAAGTTTTAAATGCCAGCATTAAATATAGACCTAATTTTAGTAGGATTATTCTTGGTAACTAATCTAGCTATAGGGTTATGGTATGGAAAGGAAGTAAAGTCTGTTAGAGATTATGCTCTTGGAGGAAGAAATTTTAGTACATCAGCACTTACAGCAACACTTATAGCTACGTGGATTGGAGGTGGAACTTTTAGTTTTAGGCTATATGAAATATATTCAATTGGAATACTTGCAGTACTTCCTATTATTGGGCAAATACTAGGGTTACTTTGTTATCCTTATATCTTAATTCCAAGAATGCAGGAATTTTTTGGTAAGGTATCTGTGGCTGATGTAATTGGTGATCTATATGGTAAGCATATTAGAATCATAGGAGCTGCCTGTGTTATCATCAGGTCTGCAACAGGGATTGCTATGCAAATTAAAGTTTTTTCTACAATGTTTAATCATTTTTTAGGAATAAATAGTGTATATGCAACTATAATTAGCAGTATGGTAGTTATTATATATTCTGCATTTGGAGGTATTAGAGCTGTAGTATTTACTGATATTTTTCAGTCTTTAGCCTTTGGAGCATTTATTCCAACTTTAGCAATACTTATTTGGGGAATGTTAGGTAGTTGGGAATCTATAGCAAATACTTTAACTACAAATCCTATATTTGATCCTAAAATATTGCTAGATTATCATAATATCAATACACTAGGATATTATGGAATATTTTTTTATTGTTTTTTACCAGATACAAATCCAGCCATGTTTCATAGAATTTTAATTTCTCGTAATACAGTACAAGCAGCTAATGCTTTTAAAATTATGACTCTGATGTATTTGGTATTTTGCTTGTTTACTGGATTTATAGGATTAACACTGCTGTCATCGTATCAGAAAATAGAAGCTAACAATTTAGTACCATACATAATAGATAGCTACGCATATCCTGGGTTTAAAGGATTAATAGTAATAGGAATATCTGCAATGCTTATGTCAACAGCAGACTCATATATTAATTCTGCCTCAGTTGTCTTTGTAAACGATTTGTGTAAACCCTTGGGATTATTTCAAACTAATGCAAAATTAGAGATTATAGCAGTTAGAATATTTTCCATATTTATTGGTATATTGGGATTATGTATGGCTCTTTCGCAAAAAAATTTGATAGGTATATTATTATTTGGAGCTAGTTTTTATAGCCCAATAATAGGAATACCAATAATGTTTACAATTTTAGGATTTAGAACTACTACTAGAGTTATAGTATCAGGTATGATTGCTGGAATCTCAACTACATTTATTTGGAATAAATTTTTTAATGCAGCATTACCAATAGGTGATCTAATGCCAGCAACTATAGCAAATTTTGTTGTAATGATGATAATGCACTACTGTCTTGGGGAGCCAGGAGGATGGGTTGGGCCTAGTGATCGTAGGCCACTAAATGTTCTTAAAGAAAAACGCAAGCAACAGATTAATTCTATTTCAAGCTTCTTTAAGTCTTTATTTCATAGTTTTAGCTGGGATAATATTTGTGCTTACTGCAATAATGAAACATTCCGTGGTAGGCATTATTATATTGAGTACTCTGTTATTACGGCTGTATCGTTAATGGTTATGTCATTATGTGGACAGGTAGAGCATAATATTGCCTCAGCTTGGTTGATTACAAAAGTGTCAGTTATACTTTTAGGGTTAGTCATGACTACAGCTTTGCTATATAACAATAAATGGAATGCAGATTTTCGAACTAAATATTTAGGTCTGATTTGGCATGTTACGATATTTTATACTTTAGTATTTAGCAATACTTTATTAACTATGATTGGTGGCTCATCTCCAATATTACTAATGTGTTTTATATCTAACTTAGTTGTAGCAGGAATATTATTACAATGGCATACAGCTTTGTTTATGATATTGTTAGGTGTACCAGTTGGGGCAAGAGTATTTAACATATTAGCTAGTTGGCGAGGTTACTTAGCTGATTATAATGAAGTTGATAATAATTTAGGAATGTATGTCATATGGGCATTAGCATTATTGGGCGCTATACTATTGTTCATTAGATTAAGACAAAATCAATTTGTAGATAACACTAGATCTATGCTAGAGCTAAAAAATGATGTTGATGTTCTTAATCTGCGTTTAAATACTAAAAGCCAAAAAATGGAAATACTTCTTAATGCCGAAAAACATATACTTAATAATTTAAGTCATGAAATAAAGTCACCATTATCAGTCGTTCGTACTACTATTAATTTACTAAGCAAATTTTTACCAAAATACTATAAGGACACTGAGATGATTCTCAAAGAAAAAGAAAGAGTATTAACTATGGTGACATTAGCAAATTCTGGTATCGAGAGATTAGTAGCGTACAGCAATAATTTATTTGATTTGTCAAAATTTGCACAAGGGCAGATGATATTTGACATAGAGCTCAATAACTTTCAATTAATGCTAAAAGAAATAATTGCTGAGTGCAACAAAGTAAATGTAGCTGAAAAACATATAATTAGTTTAAACTATGTTCCTCAAGCTGAGACAATGTTTGAATTTGATCATACTAGAATTAAAACTGTGGTGCTGAATCTTATTTCAAATGCGATTCAATATTCTCAGTCTGGCTTGATTCTAATTACAGTAAAGCCATATAGATCTGGAGTAGAAGTGTCAGTTGAAGATGAAGGAGTTGGAATACCAGAAAATGAGCTAGAAGCAATCTTTGTACCATTTGAGGAAAGTAGCAGAACTAAGTCTAAGGCTTGTGGACGTGGGTTAGGGCTAACACTCGCTAAAGAAATTATATTAGCACATCATGGTGAAATCTGGGCAGAGAATCGACCTAATAACAGAGGGAGCAAATTTACTTTTAGATTACCATTACGACAGCCAGAAGGCGGCTTCAATAAAGCTGTTTATAGTAAAAGTGAGGTTTTTGGTAAAATATATAAAGACAGAATAGCAAAATTATTAAAAGGATTTGGTTATGAATGCAACTCTATTAATTCTCTCAAGGATCTTGAGAATCATATTAGAGTTAATAAACGCATTTTGATAGTTGATGATGATCAAAATGTTTTGGATGCAATATCTTTAGATATATATGCTGAACAATATACTCCAGAACCAGTTAATAATGCTTTTGAAGCTGTTAAGTTGATTAAGGAAAATCCATTACAGTACTCTTTGGTGTTACTTGATATGATGATGCCTGAAAAAACCGGAGAGCAAGTTGTGCAGGAAATTTATACAGTAACAAAAATGTATGGCATTCCTATTATTATTATTTCAGGTTATAGCCAAACCTATGAAACTAAAAACCTGCTTTATTCTATGGGAGTAGTAGCCTTCATTGAAAAACCTTATACTTATAATGAGCTTCGTAATGTCATCAACCACTATCTTAAGCAAACAATTATTCCACTTCCTTATTCTTATCTCCCTTAGATTATATCACTCTTTTATGTTAACTATTAGAGTTCGCAGTTATAAATTATACCAGTAATGCAAAGTCTAAGTTCTGATAACACAAGTAACATAAGTTGGATATAATTAATAGAACAGAGATGAAGCAAAGAAATGGAGAGATAATTCAAACTTAAAAAGAAACAGAAATTTCGTTAGGTTAAAAAACATAAGTAAGCAATGCGGTAAGGGCATTAGTTTGAAAATACATAACATATCTCCTTCGTGATGAGTTATTGATCAATATGGAAAAGATGTTTTAGCTTACCATTAATAGTTTTTATAATGCCAGATTAGGATAATGGATTAGAGTAGAAAAAAGAGGAGATAAGATAGGAATTAAGTTTGGAGATAGAATAACTAGCAAGAGAATCAATTATATGAACAAAAAAATTAAGAGGAGAGCGATGTTGAGTATGCTCTAAAAGCATATGTTTTTTTAGTACATTAAAAGACAGACTCAATTAATGAACGTTTATTTAATAAATGCTTATCATCTATATCTAATAAATATGTTTGCATATCTTTACGAAGATTAGTGAATAAAAGTAGACCATTTTAAATCTAAGACCGAATCTTTTACGTCTATTTCGATATTTGTTAGCAATAATTTTGAAGCGTTTTAGCATACCAATAACGTTTTCATTAACAACTCATTCTCCTACTAACCTAAGATTATTCTTTTTATCATTTTTGGTTAAAGGATTTTTTTTGCTTTTTTTCTTTGGTAATTTAGAATTATTGTGAATTTTTTGTATACCTTGATATCTTGTATCAGTAATCGCTTTAACCTTAGGATGGATAAGAATTTTGGATTTCTTAAATAATCTAAAGTCATGTTTTTTACCGTTAGAAAAATCTGTACATATTACATACCTTTCATATTTAAAAAGTTAAATAATATTACTGGTATATTTATCCCCATTCATTAATTTTAAATTGAAGTAATTAAGTAATAACTTATTAATTTTTAAAATTAGCTTAAACTTATAGTGTGTAGTATGATTTTTATTTAATAGCAAATACTTCTTTTGTAAAAATAAAAAATATTTTTAAGCGACATTGCCAACTGAAGGCTGCTCTAAGCTTATCAACTACAAATTCAAGTTGCTTGATTAAAAATTAGCATTCCAATTAGCTAAATATTATACACATATTTGTGTTATATTCGTGCAATTAGCATCAAGATATTATTATCATATTGGCAAGTAATATTAATACAGCGGTAGTTGCTTTATAAATGCATAAATTTTATAGCTAAACATCAAGCTTATGGTAATACTTATATGTAGGTTAAAATGCTAGTTCTGAATTTATTATGTTTTTAGGTATTTTTTACTTTCTTGGACTTGTAGTAACGAGTATTATCGCAAATAAGATAATAACTATTATGGATTATAGTTGAAGCATTTTCAACAATTTTGTGTTGTATCATACTTCTCTTCTTTTACTAAATTTCATTTTAGAAATAATACAGCGATGAATCCATTAGCAATAATGCTAATTATTACGCTACTTAATTACTTGTCGATAGAATTAGTTACTGCTAACCCAAGTCAAAGAGCTACTTTACACCTACTGATTTCAGTCTGGATAAGCATAGCTATTAAGGCTTTGATATGCAGAAACACTAATAGTAAAAATAAAACCATGTGGTTTATACTCGATGAACTGCCACCTCTACAAAAAGTTTAGTCTTTACAAGTTGCTTTAGCTGAAAGTAGAAAGTATGAAAGCTGCTTTGTTAGTGAATTGCAGAATATTCATCAATTAGAAGAAATATAGTCATTTACAATGAGGTTTGAGCATAGAAAGAAGCGATAAAAATTAATAGAATCGTTGGTTATAAAGTTATTTTTTTGCTACCTTATTCTCCAGATTTAAATCTAATAGAAAAGTTTTGGGCTAATATGAAGATGTGAATTAGAAATCAAATTACTCAATTTGGTAAATTTTATGAATCTATTATTGCTTCTTTCTATGCTCAAACATCATTGTAAATGACTATATTACTCTATCAACTGGTTGCGATACAAACCTTGCGGAATATTTTTTTTAGTCTTTTTTAGCAGAGAAGTTTGTGCTATCATTCTAGGTGTTTTCTGAATTTTAGTTTTACATTGGTTAGTTTTTACTAGCCTAAAATCAAAATGTTTCACCATTCTTTAAATCAACTACTTTTGTCTTTTTTCTTCGTTTAGTTTAACATTTATTTTCAACAGTTCTTGTCTTAGGCTTATATTGATTGCTTTTTCTAACCACCGCTATTTTCTATAGCCATCTCTTAGTTTACTCACGATCTTTGCTCTTTCTAGCATTTGATCTACTTCATTAAGATAAATATTGCTTAAAAGAGGTGATAATAGGTCTACATCTATTACTCTTATCTTCCACTTGATTGCTGATATTGTAACTGTTTCTATAGCCTTAGCTGCAATTCATTTAGGGCGATATCCATATGATCCAGGTTGAAAGTTAGCTTCAAATATTAGTTCTAAAATTAGTTTTAGTACTCTTGCTACCACTCTATCTTTGGTAGCTGGTATAGATAGATTTTTCATTTTATTCCCAGCTTTAGGGATTACCTTAACTCTTTTTCTTTGTGGATAATAGCTTTTGGCTTGCAATGCTGTTTATATATTTTCTAGAAATTGTTTCAACCCCAGCTAACTCTATCATTTCAAAGATAACGTAATCTATTCCTAGCACTCACTTATTGTTCTTAGCAATCTTGTAAGGCTTATCTAAGTGTTTCTATCTTACATACATGTACATATAATCCACAAAATCACCATTACTTTTCAGCTTTAGTTTTGATATATATTTTCTTTTTCAGGTCTTGTAATTCTATAGATGTTTTTATCATTCGTCATTATCTCCATTGTTGTTGAAATAATGTTATCAGTATTGCGCCTTTACTCCACAGGCATTACCATGCTTCATTGCTAATACACGCCACTCCGTTATCCTCTCATTTTCAATGCATTTCATATAGTTTACTAGCTATAGAATCTACATTGCTCTAGAATCTTTCTTTCTGGAATGAGTATGACTTAACAAAAATCTCTATTGATAAACTAAAAGAAAATGTATCACAATATAATGACGTATATCAATATGAAAGAATAAAAATTAAATAACATTATTTGCTTATGGAAATGGAACAACATATTAGGCAAATTATACGCTCAGAAAATAACATAACAGTTGAAAATCTAATGTCTATTGTTATGGAATCAAGGTATAATTCTTATTATCGTATTCAGCAACCGTTAGGTAAAGCTGGAGATTTTATCACTGCTCCAGAAATTTCACAAATGTTTGGAGAAATGATAGGAATATGGTGTATAGATCTATGGCATAAGCTTAACCGTCCACAGAAAATTGATCTTATAGAACTAGGCCCAGGTAAGGGCACATTGTTGTGTGATATCTTAAATGCTACAAGACATATAAAAAAGTTTAGTACTGCTATCAGCCTTACTCTTGTAGAAATTAATTGCAGTCTTAAAAAGATTCAGCAAGACAATTTATTAAGTTTTAATGTGCCTATAAAATGGGTTAAATCAGTTAACCATATTGTTAGTAGTTATCCAACCATTATTTTAGCAAATGAATTTTTTGATGCTTTACCAATCAAGCAATACATAAAAAAAATCAATCAACAGTCTGGACAAATAAATTGGCTAGAACGAGTAGTGAAAATTGATAACAATAATAAATTATATTTTGATACAATAGACGCTGATATTAATGAAAATAAGTTTTTAAAGTTGCACAATAATGCTCCAAATGGTGGAGTGCTAGAAATCTCACCAGTCCAACATCAAACTATACAAGCAGTAAGCAACTTATTGAAAAAAAATGGAGGAGGGGGCTTAATAATTGATTATGGTTATGATATTTCTCCTGAACAGCGAAAAAATTATCAATATAATAGTAGTTTGCAGGCTGTAAAACATCATCAATATCATCCATTATTAGAAAATTTAGGACGTGCTGATTTGTCAGCACATGTTGACTTTTGGAGCTTAAAAAATATTGCTGTTGCTGAAGGTATAGTAAGTTTTGGAAGTATATCACAAAATGTCCTCTTGCATAAATTAGGTATAAAAACAAGATTAAATATGTTAAAACAAATAAACTCAGATGAGAATTTAGCTTCAAAATTAGATCTACAATATAATAGACTTACATCTGTTCAGGCTATGGGAGAACTTTTCAAAGCGATAGCAATAACTTCAGCACCTTCTATTATTCCGCTTGGGTTTTACAATAGCAACTACAATAGTTTTAAGTGATTGTAGTTTAAGTTGTATTATCTATTATCTAAAACATACGTCTACTTTAAATGATGATGTTTATGAAAACTTACATTGTTTATCACAACTACAGAGTTAGTATGTAATTTCTGAATTAAATACTGTTCTATCCAACAGTTAAAAATAGCAGTATTAACATTGCAGTCAAAAATTGAAACTGTTAAGCAGAGATTTATCTACTAATCTTCCCATAACATTAGTTCTATTTGACTGATGCCAATCATATAGCTAAACTACTATAAAACAGTTGTGTTATATTGAAAAAATTGTTTCAAGCAACATCAAGAATAATAAAATATTACTATGACATAACCGCGCTTTTCGAAAAATATATAATATGGCTGTTTTATAGTAGTTTAGATATAAACGTCGTAACATCTCATACCTTTTGTGCTTGTATATCTATGAGTTCTAGGAAGCTATGAACAAAACCTCTCGCATCGTAAAAACAATAACTTTTCCTTCGTTTTTGTACTTTTTATCTTATCATGAAGTTTTAATCTATCTTCTTTTTTGGCCTTAGGATATTTTAAAGCTTTTTTATATGTAATATTTAATTTTTTGAATATTTTTTGTATATGAGACTTACTTACCTCTAGTTGTTCAGCTCTTTCATATTGATGTGCGTTACTATATTAACTCACATCTTCTTTTAGTTTATCAATGGAGATTTTTATTGGACCTTTGTTTCTATTTTTTAACTGCGATATTTTTTACTCCATGCAAATACCGTACTCCTCCCTATTTCTAAACGTTTTAATGCTGATTCAAAACTAATTTTCTCTCTCTTTCATTTATGTCCAGCACTTTTTTCCAAAACACATAGTATATGTCATACTAATTACTTTTTCATTACATCTTAACATCTTATTATTATAATTTTTTATAGTAGTTTAGCTATATATATAGTCATTTACAATGAAGTTTAAGCATAGTATTCTGAAAAGAGAATGCCAAAATCATATAGCCAAGACTTTTGGGAGAAAGTAATAAAATGTGTTAATCAAGGAAAAAGTTGTAATGCTGCCTCAGTAAAATTTGATATAGCAGCAAACACAGTAAGAAATTGGTATAAAAGATATAAATCAGAAGGTTATTATAAAGAAAGAGATCGTCTTGGTAAAAAAGGTAAAATATATAAGATAGAATTTGAAAAATACATTTCGCTAAATCAAAATCTAACTCTGGCACAAGCAGGAAAACATTTTGGAATTTCAATAAGGGTAGCGAGTTATTATATGAAAAAATTAGGCTATAGTTATAAAAAAAACGTTTACCTACATGGAAGCAAAACCAGAAATAAGAGAAAAATATCAACAAGTGATAAGTGCTATACCTAAGGAAAACTTGCTATACATAGATGAAAGTGGCATTGAAATGTCTATATGCAAGAATAGATGGTGGAGCAAAAAAGGAACTCATGTAAGCAGCAAAAAGAGTGGTAAATATTACGAGCGTACAAATATTATAGCTGGTTATGTTAATAATAAATTAATCGCACCTATGATATTTAATGGTGCATGTAATACAAGATTATTTGAAGCTTGGGTGCAGCAGGTATTAATTAATGAGTTAAAGCCTGCTCAGTTTGTAGTAATAGATAATGCTGCGTTTCATAAGTCTAAAAAAACTAAAGAGTTAATAGAATCTGTTGGTTGTAAAGTTATTTTTCTTCCACCTTATTCTCCAGATTTAAATTCGATAGAAAAGTTTTCGGCTAATATGAAGCGGTGGATTAAACATCAAATTACTCAATTTGCTAATTCTATTATCTCTTTTTTCTATGCTCAAACAAATGACTATAACACTTTTTTATTGCATCTGCAGCTGATCTTGCAGTTCTAAAACCATACAAATATTTATCTGCCGTTGTTTCTGCAACTTGTTCTAAATGCTAGTTTATATAAAGCTTACATAGCTCTGTCTTTCATAGTAAACATATCTAGTGACATATGTTGACTGTTTGTCTTAGCTATATAAATTCTATTCTCGTAGTTAACCAATCATTATACATAACCTCTCTTTACTTTTTCTTAAGTCATGATAATATTCTATTTATCTTTGATTTTGATTTCAAAAAATAATAAGAAATAAAATGTTTACTCACTTAATTGAATCAATAATTTTATTAGGCATAATGTTGCTATTAATCAGAAAGTTAATTGCTGTACTTGGTAGTGTTGATGAAGCTGAATGTCAAAAACATAAAAGTTTCAAATCGTATTTTGGAGAGCATTATAATTTAAAGGATGTAACTAATACTAATGTTGCTGAATCTTCATCAACTCGCTTATCATGTAATCAAGACTTAAATTATTTTAAACAAAATAATTTAGTGGTTGATGAAGCTACAGATTACATAATCACTGAATTAATAAAATTAAAAAGTAAAGTGCCTAGCTTTAATATTAATAGGTTTTATAATACTGCTATCAATGTAATAAAAATGATTATTGAAGCAGTACAAAATGCTGATTACAAAACAATTTTCTCATTACTTGATAAAAGATTTGTTGATCAATTTCATCAAATATCAAGCAAGTATGTTAATATTCATGTTAATAGTATTAATTTTAAGCTTTCCAATCTTAATTCTTTAGGCAATAATGTTTTCATTAAGATAAGAATAGAAATCGACGGAAATAAACTTAAAGAAGAGTGGACCTTTAGCAAGAATATTACTATACCAGGCCCACAATGGTATTTAAGCAACATTGAAGAAGTGAGTTAGTTTAACATAGCTTTTTCAAGTTATAAGGTTTTAATTATTTTATTTATTATAATAACAACATGGTAGCTTTTATAATAAAAAATTCTTTTTATATCAGTAAATAATGTATTATTAAGTGATCAAACTACCCTTTTCCATAGCAAGTTTTTATTATTTTACTAACATAGAAGATTTGGATACCTTATTACCAAGGCTTCTACTGCTTTGTAAGAAAAAATATATAAAAGGTACTATTATCATTGCAAAAGAAGGAATTAATGGTTCTATTGCTGGAACCAATGATAATATTAACATTGTTCTCAACCAAATTAAAGATATATTTGGTGACACCATTGATCTAAATGTTAAAATAAACTACTGCAGTTATAATCCATTCGATAAATTGAAAGTTAAATTAAAAAATGAAATCATAGCTTTAGGAGTTGGAAGTATTAATGCGCAGGCTCTAATGGGAGAATACATACAAGCTAACGAATGGGACAGTTTTATTTTACGTCGAGATTGTATAGTGATAGATACACGAAATAATTATGAAACTAACATTGGAGCATTTAAAAATGCTGTTATCCCTAATACTGATACTTTTAAGCAATTTCCTGATTGGATTCAGAGAAATAAAGATAAACTCAAAGGAAAGAAAATTGCTATGTATTGTACTGGTGGCATAAGATGCGTTAAATCTACTGCGTATTTGAAAAATATAGGCTTTGATAAGGTTTATCATCTAAAAGGAGGAATATTAAAGTATCTTATGGATACTGGTAATCTGCAAAATTTATGGCAAGGTAATTGCTTTGTGTTTGATAATAGAATAGCTGTTGATAACAAGCTTAGACCAGTTAATGCTAGTATACATAAGTAGACATAATTAGGTAGGCATTTTCAAGTAAGTAATAACTAGTGCTTATAAGAACTAGTAGCATCATGGCTAAAAATTTGTTGAAAAGAGTGCGATATGAAGTTACATGTATATGATTGTTTGAATGAGAGAATGTGCGACATAAAGTTGCTCAAACAGAGACTATAGAGATGTAGCAAGGTTGCATTTAGGCCTAAGTTACCGGTATGATGGGCAAGATTGGTAGGTAAAGTCAAGATAAGATAAATTAATCTTGATTGTGAAAGTGCAGTTATGGAAGGAGAAGCCAGCTCCACCATATAGCGAGTCTTATGCTGCTAAAGGTAACAACAGTAGTAAAGCGTAGACAGTGAAACATTCTAGCCGAAACCAAATGGTGAACATAATAGCCACAAAGGTGTAATCTCTAGTGGAGGCAGATATGCTCTAGCCGATATGCTCTAATAGTAGACAAAAGAAGATTGAAGGTCAAGCTAGTGAAAGTCCAAAAGTTTTCAACTACCTGAGACACATACATCAGCGAGTTTGTAAAGATTAATGACACAACTTGAGAAGTCCTTATAACTCTCAGTTAATTAAGTAAGTATTCAAAAAGTACAAGTGGTGAAACATAAGGCTTTGGAGATAGTACAAGGATGGCTAAGTTAGCCATAGTAGTGATGAAACTCAATAATGTTGGTGAGAAGCGAAGGGTTAGCAGAAAAGTAAGAATGCAAGATGGAAACAACGACCGTGCACAGCATGAAAATACATAGTTAACGAAACTTGAGCGTATAAAGTTGCAATCATCGAAAAATCAAGACATAAAGTTTAATAATCTTGGGCATATTATTGATTAAAAGATGTGCTATAGGTAAAATTGGTCTTCTAAGGCAGATAGTATAAGTATGAAGATTTATATAGGTTTGGCATAATGATTTTTGTCAACCTTTTGTCAACCTTTTGCATAAAAATTTGATGGTAATTTGTAAAAAAATTATTTTCTAAAACACCTACTATAGCTGTATTTTTGGAGATGAAAAATGCGACCTGTAGTATTCGATTTTTTAACTAATAGTTGTAATATTATTAAAAAAAATAGTAACAATAATGACACAATATTTTATAACTTTATTGGAAATATCATTCCACCAGAATGGAGAAAGCTAAGCGGAGATAATGGAAAAGCATTAAGTAAAACATCTAAACAGCTTTTATCATTTATAGTATTTAGACTACATATCTATTACAACAAAGATATAGATGAATTACAGGAAAGTTATCAGCTTTATGAGGATAAGCTGAATGTTGGTCAAAGAAGAGTTAGGCAATGCTTAGTAGAATTAAGAGATGCAGGTTTTATTGAAGTTGAAAATAGGACAATCATTAAAGACAATGTTAAGTTACGTAATGTACCTTGCATAAAAATTCTGAAAAATTTTCAGCACTATAGTGAAAAAGGAAAAGAAGAAAATATAGCCTTACCAGAACAAAAATTTCGTCCCAACATGAAAGAAATTTCAGGTCAACCTGAAACTTTTTTCAGGGACATATATAGATATATAAAAAAATCTAAAATATCTAGATATACTGAAGGTGAGTTAGTAGAGAATAAAAAAAATGAAAATGAAGAACAAAATTTTCAAAATGTTGATGATTTTGAAAATGATATACGAACTTCAACTAAAAATTGTAATCAAGACATTAAATCACTAATAACAAAGATTCTCAAGTCTTCGAATGGTAAAAAAGAATGGTTCAAAAAGTACAGGCTAAAAGAGTTTTACCCACTAACACCAGAAGATGCAGTTGCACTGCAACACAAGTCTGATAAAGGTTTTTAACATATACTTTATCAACAAATTGCTATTAAAGCTAGCAGGTCGATATTCGAATTATCATTTTGGCTGTAAAGCATCAGTTCTAAACTATATAGCAAAAGTGTTAGCGAATGAATTACGAACTACTGATCAGGCAAATAGAGACAACTGTAAATTTGATAACGAATTTAATAAGGAAAAATATCTTACTCAAATTGAAACAAGCGCAAATCTTAGTAAGGAAAGTCAGTTGAAGCATAAAATTGCTGGTTCTTTTGAAGCAGCTATGGCTTATCAAATTTTGACTTCTTGTAGTTTTGGGCCAGCGGTTCGAACTAGGTTTTTTGTTAAGTTGCTTAAAAATATCACACTAACAGAATGTGATAGATCAAAGATATTACAAGCTGTACAAGATGTATATGGATACGAAATTCAAGAATTGCAAGTTAAACCATTTGAGCAACTCAAAACTGTTTCACAGAAACAAATCAATGAAGAAGAGTATCTCTTGAATCTGAGTAAACAATTGGGTTCTAACTCAACTTGGTACAAAGTACGAGAATCTTTGATTAAAAGTTATGGTCAAACTATTGATAAAAAATACTTTAGCGAATTGAACATTATAAATGAAGATAATGTTAGTAAAAAAATATTCATTAAAGCTAAAACAGAATTTGCTGATAGTTACATCACAAGCAACCATATGGAAAATCTTGCGCACGCTTTTAAAGCTCAAGGGTTTTCTTTTGAGTTAGTTAAGTTTAGTAATTTTAATAAAATTTAAAGGGTGATATGGAAAAAGATCTTGCAAAGATTGCTACAAGTAATATTCAGGCAGAGCAAATGATACTTGGAGCAATTCTGATTAACAATCGTGCGCTATATAACATTAACGAATTTTTACTGCCGGAACATTTTTATGAACCATTACATGGTAAAATATATAAGTCAATTAATCTCATTATTAGTAAAGGAATTAGCGCTACTGTAATTTCGCTCAAAAATATGCTAGGCAATGAACTCGCATTTGAGGAAATAGGTGGAGTAGATTATCTAGCTAAACTTACAACTGTAGCATTAAGTATAGTTAATGTTAATGAGTACGGCAAAATAGTATATGATCTTGCGCTGCGGCGTTATTTAATTGAAATTGGAGAAAAAATAGTAACAAATGCATATTCTTCTACTTTAGCAGATTTAGCTATAACTCAGATCGAAACTGCTGAATCTCAATTATATGATCTAGGTTCAAGGGGAACTTTGAGTAAAGGATTTACAAAATTACAAACTTCAATTGAAGAATCATGGACATCAATTTCAGCTGCTATTAAAAATAAAAACTCTATTAATGGCATTAGTAGTGGACTACTTGACCTTGATTCAAAGCTTGGAGGATTTAAAAATTCTGACCTAATAATATTAGCTGGCAGGCCATCAATGGGCAAAACTGCTTTAGGAGTTAACCTAGCAATAAATGCTTGTAAATATTTTCTTACTCAAAAAAATACTAAAGATAATGTAGTACCATCAGTTGGCTTCTTTTCTTTAGAAATGTCATCTCAGCAAATCTCTACTCGAATTCTTTCTATAGAATCTGAAATTAATAGCTCTGCATTATTTAACGGTAAAATAGATGAACAAGATGTTGATAAGTTAAAGACTGTACAAGATGAAATACAAAAGTGGAATTTTTTTATAGATGACGCTCCTGCAATCTCAATATCAGCAATTAGGTCTCGAGCTCGTAGACTTAAACGTACTCATAATTTAGCAATATTATTTATTGATTATTTACAACTAATAAAAATTGATAACAGAGGGAGTCAGTATAATCGAGTGCAGGAAATTTCTGAAATTACTCAAAGCTTAAAAGCTCTTGCTAAAGAGCTCAATATTCCAGTTATTGCACTATCTCAATTGTCTAGAGCTGTAGAACAAAGGTCAGATAAAAAGCCTATTCTCTCAGATCTAAGAGAATCATGCTCAATTGAACAGGACGCCGATATTGTAATGCTTATATATCGTGACGAATATTACTTGTCTAGATCAGAACCGAATCCAGGTACTCCAGAATATACAGAATGGGTTACAAAACAAAATAAATGTTATAACACTGCTGAAATAATTGTTGCTAAACACCGTAATGAGCCAGTTGGTACAGTGAAGTTGCACTATAATAGTAGGTATTCTAAATTTGGCAATATTGTTAAAAACTCTCAGCAATGTTAATAAACGCTAGATTATGCATAAGATGAAAAAATGCTGGTCCAAAAAAAAAATTACAGCAAAATTTTACTCATTAACACCAGAGATATGCAACTCAAGATTAGTTTTTTTTGGCATCGTGATAACTGAATTCAAAAAATTTATAATTTAATTTGCTTCTTTTCCAGTTTTTATCTGGGATTGGAGTATACAAAAAGTTTAAATTATGGTATAATTTATTAATAACCATTTAGAGGTGGCCAATGATAGATTTTTATAGTGAGAGCTTAATAAATAAGCTGTTCAGAAGCAAAGTACAGCAGCTTATTAATAAGGATAGTACACTTGTCAATTCAAAATATAAAGACGGTACTACAGCTTTATCTGTTGCTTTGAAATATAAGAATCTACCTATTGCCGAGATTTTACTAAGCAATGGAGCTAACATAAACGCACAAGATAATGATGGGCACACCGCTTTACATCTTGTTGTGGATACAATTCAAGTATATTATGAATTTTTCGAAAAATATCCTACCTATTGCAATGATCATATAGCATTACTGCTACAATATAATGCTGATGTAAATATCGAGAATAATCAAGGTAATACACCTTTATCTGATGCTGTTGAATGCAAATGTGTAGAACCTTTAGCAATTATGCTAAAACATAATTCTACTGGTATTAATAAAAAATATGATGAAGGAGAAACGCTACTACATATTGCTGTTCGTAATAAAATCATAGATATTATACAGCTTTTGATTGATTATGGAGCAGATATTGATGCAAAAGATGATAACGGCATGACTACTATAGATTATGCTGCTAAAAGCGGTAATGCAGATGTATTCAACTTTCTAACGGAACAATCGGTCCCATGGTATTAGGTTTTAACAGATAGCTAATATGTTAATATTAAAAAGAGAAGTTAATATGAATGTTTTGAAATTACTTTTACAACCGGGTTATGCTGTTATATTAGCATTCGTTGTATTATCTTCACCATCGATATGTACAGCGAATAATAATGTAAACTTCAATGCCTCTAAAGGTGGTATTGATACTTCGCAATTCTATATAAAATTTTCAACTGGTATTGTTACTAACTACGATACATTAGAAGCTGGAATTGGTTATAGATTAAATCGGCACAGAATGGATGTAAGATTAGGATTTATGTGTCATCACAACTGTAGAGATAACTTTATTCAAGGAAATTATTATTACAATATAATTGAAGGTAACAAAGCATCAATTTTTGTTACAGGTGGCCTAGTATCAGCTTTCAATAGTGATAGCGGTACTGGTATAGACTTAGGAGTTGGTACAACAATAAACTTATCAAGAGATACATATTTGGACATTGAATGTAGCACAATGGCTAACTATAGACCACTTCCTATTCATATACGATTTGGATTGCGGGTTCATCTTTAATTGCTAAGCTCAGGTCAAGTAGTTAGTTCGAATAGTTAGTAATGATTAGCTCATTAACAGGATTGCGTTGTTCATTGATTGAGTATATAATCCAATATGAGTAATGAAGAAGTCTTTTTTACAGCGTGATAACTAGTAATTAAGTCGAGATTAATATCAGAAAAAAACATTGTTTAAACAGATGCCTAACTTGAAAAAATAAAGCCCCACCTCCAAGGAATGGTTCATAGTAATTATAGTATGGCCCTGAAGGAAGATGCTCTATTAATCTATTAACAATTCTCCTTTTGCCTCCAACTCAATGGAGAAAAGGCTTTGGTTCATTAGAAATTGCTATTGACACAAGAATTTTTGATTAATTAAATCTCTACTATGAATTATAGCAGAAAATAAGCCTTAAAGCCAGTAATAATAACTGCTACAGAACTTTTTTATAAATCTTTTTTGAATGATATTTTTGTAGCTAGAGATACAATGTGATAATTTCGCATCTATTTTAAAAATTTCATAATTATGACAAAAAGTCATGTACTGATAAAAATCTAAATGATACTGTATACCTGATATTATCTGAGATTCAAGATTTAGATAATGTTCGGATAGAGATTAAAAGCGTAAACGATCAAAATTTATTCTTTAATCTCTAGCTGCTATATAAACTAATACAGCAGGAGGATTCTATGCCTATTGAAGACGAAGGTCAAAATAAAATCAATAAATTAACCGAAAAATTATCCACAGAGGGAATTAATAGCACAACAATAAAACAGATAGATACTGAAATGCAAAAACTATACTTTCAGCTAGAGGAATCTGAGCAAGTAAGCATAAAACTCATAGATTGGATACAATATTTTAGGCTAATAGTAAATAACTACGACAGAAAAAAAGTAAATATAATAGCTTCTCTAAATGGAATGATTTTTTTATTTAGACAATACATAGCATCAACGAATGTAAGACATGAAAATTTATGTTTAAAAAAATTTAGCATACAAAAGCTAGTAAAAAATGCCGTCAGGAGACTAGAAGACATTGCAAAAGAGAAAGATATAAAAATCAATTACAATTTTCAGTACAAAATGAAGGATATTGTGATTGGAAATAGTGATCACTTACAAGCTATATTAAGTCAATTAATAGGAAGCGTCATTAGATTTAATCACAGCTGCCAGGTTATAATTACAGTTCATTTGTTTACTATAAAAAATTATATAAAAAGCGATAACATACTACAATTTAGAATACATGATACAGGAAGCGGTATTTCAAAAGAAAAATTAGGGAATATAAAAGCTAAATTAGCTGATTTTGAGTTGGTAAGAGACTATCCGCTAATGCTTGAATCAGGATTATGGTTTGTAAATTACCTTATTAATCAACTTAATGGAGAAATGGAAATAGAAAGCGAAAAAGACAAGTTTACAACCATTACTTGCAATATTCCAGTACAACTTTTTTAATCAAATTAATTCGCTTCTTTTTCAGTTTTTGTCTGAGATTGGAGTATATAAAAAGTTTAATTTATTGTATAATTTATTAAAGATTATTTAGAGATGAAAAATGATAGACTTTTATAGCGAAAGCTTACTAAATAAGCTGTTTGAAACCAACGTAAGATTTAATACTGAAATTGATCTTGATAAAGTTGAAAAAGCAATATTTTATGCCCAAAAATATCATGGTCAGCAAAAGAGAGATACAGGAGAACTATACTACACACATCCATTAGAAGTAGCTTATATGGTATCAGACTACAGCTTTGAAACAGATACGATTATTACAGCAATACTACATGATACTATCGAAGACACAACACTAACCAAAGAAAAGATTGTTAAGGTATTCGGTAGAAAAATTGCGGAACAGGTTTCAGATCTCACCAGGATTAAGGATAATAAAAAAATCAGTTCTAGAGAGATGATTCAAACATTTTATAGACAAAATAAAACAGAACTATTATTAATTAAGCTTTTCGACCGATTCCATAATATTCAGACTGTTTCAATAAAACCTTATGAAAAAAGACAAGAAATCATACTAGAAACGCAGCAAGAATTTATACCTCTTGCTGAATATCTTAAATTACCAGAAATTGCTATAGAGCTAAATAAATACTGTGAGCTTTATACTACCAAATAAGCTAAAGTTTAATAGGTGGTTAATGTAGTGAATTGCAGAAATTAAAATTCAATAAGAGAATGTTCATGTAAGTTATTTTGTTGTATAATTTAAAAAGAATAGAAAATATGAAAAATATATGCATTTATCAAGATTTCTAGATCCAAAGAATGATGTAGCATTTAAAAAGATATTTGGATCAGAAAAAAACAAGGACATACTAATACATTTTCTGAACGATATATTGTTGTTTGAAGGGAATAGAGAAATAACAGAAGTAGAGTTTTTAGGAACGATATTAGATGCAGACATAGCGTCAAAAAAAGAATCAATAGTAGATGTTTTGTGTAAAGATAAAAATGGAACGCAATATATAATAGAAATGCAAGTAGATCCTACACAAGGATTTGAAAAAAGAGCACAGTATTATGCAGCAAAAGCATATGGCAGGCAACCAAATAGAGGAAAGGAAGGAAAATACTCAGACCTAAAGGAAGTTATATTTATAGCTATAGCAGATTATAAATTGTTTCCAAACAAAGAAGACTATATATCAAGGCATGTAATACTGGATAAAAAGACATATGAGCATGATCTAAAGGACTTTTCATTTACCTTTATAGAATTACCAAAATTTAAAAAAAATAGAGTGGAAGAGTTAAATGATATAACAGAGAAGTGGTGCTATTTTTTTAAACATGCAAAAGAAACAACATTAGATGGATATCATAAAATAATAGGTGAAGATTTAATAATAAAAAGAGCGTATGAGGCATTAGATCAGTTTAATTGGAGCGAAGATGAACTAATAACCTATGAACAAGAGTTAAAGCGTATATGGGATAATAAAGCAGTCGAAGATTATAAACTCGAACGCGCTAAAGCTGAAGGTAAAGCTGAAGGTAAAGCTGAAGCAAAAAAAGATTTGGCAATAAAATTATTGAAATCTGAATTATCAGTTGAGACAATTGCTGAATATACGGATTTATCAATACAAGAAGTATTAAATTTAAAAAATAGCGTAAAATAATAAGAAATATACAACATACAAAATTTTACCTTTAATGTGTTGTATGCTATTTCTATTAAATCATATAGATGCCTTATATCACACTACAAGTTTTATACTATACTGAACATTGAGAAGGCCATTCTTTAAGGCCTCAATGTCCTTAACATGGCCGCACCATTCTTGACGAAAACTATTCCATTTTAAGCCATGAAGGCGAATGTGGCGCTTAGTGTTTTCGTCTGGTTCAGAAGCAAATTTTAAAATCACAGCAGCTTTATTTTGCTGTTCTTTATCAAAAATATCTTTACCGATTGTAGTCCAATGATCTTGAACATTTGGATGTTGTGTTAAAGTTTCTTTTAGTGAAACAATTGCACCAAATAAAGTATTTGCTGATAAGTGATCAAGCTTAGCTTTAGCAACTAATATGGTAGGAGATAGAATCGTATTTCAAAAAAGCAATAAGGATTTACAAATACAAAACAGTGAATTTGCAACTTTAACTTCTGTTAATAAATCTGTTAATAAAAATGAATTTGTAGCTAAGACAGACACAGGAAAAGAGGTGAGTTTTGACCCAGGCAAAATACAATTTAAACATGGTTATGCAAGTACTGTTTATAAGGCTCAGGGAGCTTCTATAAAAGATGTATACGTTTTGCATAATGGAGTAAGTAATATAAGCAGCTCATACGTAGCTATAACAAGGCATATAGAGAACTTGCAGCTATATTGCAATAAGGAATCAACTAGAAGCATTAACAGCTTAATAAATCAGCTCAGCAGACCAAATGATAAATCAGCTAGCATAACTCTAAAAACTGCTCATGATTTGGAGAAAGAACGGACAAAGCCAACTGTTTTTAGTAAAATCGAAAACTGGTTTAAGTCTATAATCAATGATATCAATGATAGATCTCATGTGAATAAAGAATATTACCACTTTACCGCTAAACCAGATGAAGAAGCTAAAGTAGAAATAGTCCAGCAAGAGAATAGCATAAAGCAATGCACCACCAAAGATTTCTACTCCATTATTTATGCTCAAATGTAAATAATTTAAAGTACTATCAACCATTTCAAGGAGAAAAGATTCTTATAGCTGCAAATAATGATAAACAGAATAAAGAATATGTAAGCACTATAAACGAGGCTGCAAAAGTACTGATAAGCAAAGGAGCAATCACTAGTATCGTAATTCCTTCAGAAGGTGAAGATTTTAACGAAATGCTAAAAAATAAAGGAGCCATAGCTGTTAAGGAGCTTATGATACCTGAAATCATGAAGTTAATTAATACTCAGAACGTAAAAACAGAGTCTGAACAAGTGGTGAAAACTGACATAGCTCCAAAAATTGGAGTTAGACGGTAGTGCTGAAGATTTGAAATTGAATGTAAGCTATTCATTCACAGAGCAAATTACAAAATGAGCTATACATAAACAGCTCACAGTGATGTTTGTAATTCGCATTATGCCCCGCTAAGAGAATATCGGAAGTTATGTAACTTTTGCAAGATTTGTGTCTTACGCAAAAACTATCTCAATAATCACTTAGCAATAAAATTATAATTCAAACAGTTAAAATAGCAAATATTTATACTGCTGCATATTTTCGCGCTAGTTACATAATAATAGAAAAAAAGTTAGTAAAGAAAAAATATACTAGTTTAACTGTAAATTGGATCTAGAGTAATTCCAAGTAAATCGTTATTTTCTTCATTATAAATAGGATTTTTTTGTAACTCAAAGGTTTCATCATTTTTTTTTTGATTAGAATAATTGTTGCTGTTACTACTTCCTTCTTGATCATATGCAACATCATCATATGTGTTATCACTATCATTACTCTCAACAAAGGTAGCAAGAGCAGTAGTAAAGTTAGTACTTGCTTTACTGTTAATACTGCTTATCTGATTATCAGAAAGTTTGTTTTTCTTTTGAATTATAGCATATATAGGAGGAATCAATGGTATATTAGTCTGATAAGAAGAAGTAGAAGCTAATGGTTCATCATAAATCTGATTATTAGATAAATTAGAATTCGGCAACTCATCATATTCATGATTTAGCTTAGTAGTTAGATCACGATTGAGAGCTTCTAAAACATTGTTTTTATGCTTGAGATAGCATGCTATAACTGTAGGAATAGCTACAACTACTGCTCCTGCTCCTATAGCAAGTAGCACATAATTTGTGTACGATGGTAGCCAGTAGTTATTTTCTTTGTACTGACTACTATTGTATTGATTACTACTAGTAATAATACTGGTGTTATAAATTACACTAGTATTTTCTTCAATTGTTGAGTTATATATGCCATAATAAGCTTCTATTAAATACTCTTTAGTACAATTTACTACTTTACAGCCTGTACTAGTTATTTGTTCAATATTAGATAAAGATAAGTCATTTACTACTTTAAAAAACTTTATATTTGTATCATCGTCTATGTTGTCTGGTAATGTCATTTTTAGAGTTGAAATGCAATGCTCAGTAATACTAAATAACACTTCAGTATGATTATTAGACAAACTTAGCTTTAAGTTTTTATCACATCCTTTAAGCTCATATATATTCTTACTATAAGTATTGTATCCATATGGACGAAGAAATGTAAAATTACAAATCTCATATGCCTTAATTCCTAGTAGCTTTGCTACTCCTGATAATTCTTTAGGTATAGCAACTATACAATATTTACCTCTCTCAGCAATACTGTTTATAATATTCATAATATTCATAAATAATCACCTTATTATTATAAGCATAAGCTTATAGAATGATTTACTTTTAAATTCAAGAACAAACTTTCTGAGAAACACGAAAAAATTATCCAGCATTTACAGCATTTGCAAGAAATTCAAAAGGAGAAATTACCGGAGTACAGGCCGTATATCTAAATTTGGCAGGAGATAAGGCGAATATTTCAATTAACAGAAGATCTTTCGGCAAAATCAGCGGATCGTTCATAACAATCGCAAAGCGAAATGCGAATGACCCTAATATAACAATTATAGCAGAAGGCGCCGAAACAGCATTGAGCTTGCAGCAATCAGGCATTAAAGGTAATATCATTGCTAGTGCAGAAATTTCGAATTTGACAAATTATTCACCATTTCCTGGTGAAAAAATCATCATTGCAGCAGATAATGATAGCAAAAATCCTATAACTAATAATACTGTAATTAAAGCTGCAAAAACGTTAGAAATGAAGGGAGCGATAACTTGTATAGTTAAACCACCAGAAAATGGTGATTTTAATAATCTGTTGCAAAGTTGTGGAGACCAGTCAATTAGAGACATTATAGAACCTGAAATTACTAAACTGACTAAGGCAGTTGAAACAACCAAACTTACTCAAACAGAAAATAATAGTATAGCAAAACAAAATGATATTACGAATGTTAAAGAATTGTATAATAAATCGTCATCTCTATACTACTTTAAACAAGAAGAGGAAGCTAAGGTGGAAACGATAGTAGTTAATAAATATCTAGAAAACCATACAGGAATTTATAGTTCAAAAATCTTTAATAATTCATAATTTAAGGGCAAATATGGTTTTTGATGAAGAGACTCAAAAATCCTGGCCTGCACTCACTATTTTTGTTAAAAATGACAAAGATGAAATTACTGGAGCTAAGATATTAGCTCTGAATTCAAAAACATGTAATAAAGCTGATGTAGCTGAAAAATCTGTTGGTACAATTAGTGGCTCATTTGCTGAAATTGCTCAACAAAATTCAAAATATTCACCTGTAACAATCATTACAAAGGATATTGAAACAGCGTTAACCATTAGGTAAGCTGGAGTCGAAGGAAAAATCTTATGTGCAATTGAAGCCGAAAATTTGCAAAACTATAATCCTGGCCCAAAAGAAAAGATCATTCTAGCAGTTAAAAATGACGTAAATACTGAAAAAGCAGAAAAAGTTCTGGAGGATAAGGGAGCAGTAGTCTGCACAGTCAAAAATGACTTCAATAATATACCTCTTTCGAAACTGGTTGACGTAGTTCAAAATTATAAATGCTAGAGATCAAATTAAATCTAAGACCTAATCTTTATCTTTTACGTCTTATTTTGATATTTATCAGCAATAATTTTGAACTACGTCAACCAGTTTCGAAAGAGGTCTACTATAGCTTGTATGGAGTTAGTACGAGAGTATATGTCTAAGGCTACACAAATAATTAGGGGATGTGCTAGCAGTTATAATATTTATAATACTATCTGACCGATATAAACTTTATGGTAGGAATAGTGCGACTTCATGTCACACATGCATGTATGTAAACTAATTATTGCAGGTAAAATCTATGTTTGAAGATATTTAGCTAATTTAAACATTATAGTAGCAGAACGAGAAATCTCATGCTAAAATTGAGGCTGAAGGTAATTATGCAAAATCAAAAATTATGTTGGGCATTATCGAGGCCGTTGAAGTATATAGGTTTGAGCATTGATGAATGGGGAGTAGTATTATCTGGAGTAGCTCCAGGAATTGTACTACTAAACAGTAGGCATGCTAAATTAGGCCTAGCATTTATGGTTGGAGGAATTGCTCTATGTTATTGCTTTAAGAAATTTAAGAAGGTATCGGAGAATTTTTTGCTAAAAAGTTTTTTAGTAGCTAAAGTGGTATTGTTAGCTTCATTAGGATATCCAAGGCTTTTAGGCAAAAAAGTTGGCAAATAATGAATCATCTCTTTAAGCAAAATGCTATACAAGAGCTGGTTAAATATAATAAATGCTTACTTTCAGTAACTATATTGCTAGCTGCAGCTAATATAATTGCGATAATGGCTGCAATTACCAAAGAAGAAAAGTGGTTATTAATTCCAGCAATTGAGCCTGATCGTAAAATGACGATTTCATCAAAAAATTACCATGAAACCTATTTAAAGGAATGGGCAATTTATGTGACGAAACTCTTACTTACTACTTCTCCAAATGAGGTGGAAAGGCAAATAGCTGACATGAAGGTGGTATTCAGTAATACTGAATCTTTAAATAAATTTTTTCATAATCATTTGCAATTTGTTAAAGGCTCAAATGTATCTTCAGTCTTTTTTCCGAAGAATGTTGAAGTGATAAATGAATGGAGTATTAATTAGTGGCACGCTTCGTTATTGGTTTAGCGATAGTAAACATATAGCTGTCGATAAGACTTACTTTCTGACTTACAAGCGAACTCCTAATTACCTTTTATTGTTGACTGGTGTTAAAGAGAATGGAATAAAAAAATGAGTATTAGAGTTTTGAGATTTATGATAGGGCTTATTGCTTTGGTAAACGTTAATAATATATATGCAGTAGAATATGAGTTAGAAGCTGACAATTTACTAAAGCTTGAGATTTCTGATAGTGGGCAAACAAGAATTAATCTTAAAGATGAAAAAATTAATAGACTTCTTTCGAAACTAGAGAATGATGTAGAATGGTGTTATAAAAATCTAATTTGAAGTAATAATGAAATTAGATCAGATTAAAGAGTTAAAGGATGAAAAATTTCATCGATTAACAGGAGTAAGGAAGAGGACATTTTCAAAGATGGTGGATATTTTGAGGAAAGCTGATGGTCTTAAGAAATCAAAAGGTGGACGTAAAAATAAGCTCAATTTGGAGGAACAGTTGCTGATGGTGTTAGAATACCTTAGAGAATACCGTACTTATTTCCATATAGGTCAGAACTATGGAATTAGTGAAAGTTCAGCATATAAAGCTGTAAAATGGGTAGAAGACACCCTAGTTAAACACCAAAACTTTGCTCTTCCAGGCCGTAAAGCTTTAATGAAGAGTGATATGAATTATGAAGTAGTCTTGATTGATGCTACTGAGAGTCCTATAGAAAGACCTAAAAAAACAAAAATTCTATTATTCAGGAAAGAAGAAAAGGCATACACTAAAAACTCAAATAGTGGTAGATAAGAAAACGCGCAAGTAATATGTACAGATTTTTCTAACGGTAAAAAACATGACTTTAGATTATTTAAGAAATCCAAAATTCTTATCCATCCTAAGGTAAAAGTGATTACTGATACAGGATATCAAGGCATACAAAAAATTCACAATAATTCTGAATTACCAAAGAAAAAAAGCAAGAAAAATCCTTTAACTAAAAATGATAAAAAGAATAATCATAGGTTAGCAGGAGCAAGAGTTGTGAATGAAAACGTTATTGGTATACTAAAACGCTTCAAAATTATTGCTGACAAATATCGAAATAGACGTAAAAGATTCTCTCTTAGATTTAATTTGATCTCTGGCATTTATAATTTTGAACTACTTTAACCAGTTTCGAAATAGGTCTAATGAAAAAGTAATTAGTATGACATATTCTATAGGTTTTCTGAAAAAATGTGCTGAACATATAAGGAAAGAGCGAAAATTAGTTTTGAATCAGTATCAAAACGTTTTGTGATAGGAAAGAATACAGTGTTTGTATTGCATTAAAACATATTGCGTTAAAAAACAGAAACAGAGCTTTAACAAAAATCTTTATTGATAAACTAAAAGAAGACGTGAGACAAGATAGTAACGCATATCAATATGAAAGAGCTGAACGACTATGAGTAAGTAAGTTAGGTATACAAAAAGCTTAAAGAGATTAAATATTACATATAAGAAAAACTTTAAAACATCTAAAGTCAAAAAAGAAGAGAGATTAAAATTTCAGAATAAGATAAAACGATACAAAGACAAAGAAAAAATTATTTTCTTGATGGATAAGAGAGGTTTTGTTCATAGTACAATTAGAACTCACAGATATGTAGCAAAAGGCATGAGATGTTACTGATGTTATGATTCATCAGTCAAAGAGAACTAATGTTAAGCAGCACTAGTAGATAAATTTCTGCTAACTGTATCAATTTTTGACTGCAATGTTAATCCGCTATTTTAAACTAGACCTCTTTCGAAACTGGTTAAGGTAGTTCAAAATTATTGCTGATAAATATCGAAATAGACGTAAAAGATTCGGTCTTAGATTTAATTTGATCTCTGGCATTTATAATTTTGATACGTTAACCAGTTTCGAAAGAGGTCTATTATAGTAAGCCTCTGAAAAATCTGGTTGATACTTAATAGCCAAATCAAAATTCTCTATTGCCTCTTGATATTGTTCTAGTATACATAAAGCAGATCCTTTATTATTGTAAGAGCCTGCGTAATTTGTGCTGTATCGAATAGCTTGATCATAATTGTCAATTGCTTCTAGTAGCTTTCCAAGATTTTTCAAAGCATTTCCTTTAGCATGATAAGCTTCTACCAAATCTGGTTGATACTTAATAGCTATATCATAATTTTTAATCGCCTCTTGATGGTGCCCTAATTCATTCAAAGTAATTCCTTTATTAACATAAGCTTCTATCAAATCTGGTTTATACTTAATAGCTATATCATAATTTTCAATTGCCTCTTGATTGCGCCCTAATTCAGCTAAAGAAACTCCTTTATTATAATAAGCTTCTGCATAATTAAGTTTATACTTAATAGCTAAATCAAAATTTTCTATTGCTTTTTGATATTGTCCTGATTTACATAAACAAACTCCTTTATTAACATAAGCTTTTGAATAATTAGGTTTGTACTTAATAGCTAAATCAAAATTTTCTATTGCTTCTTGAAATTGTCCTAATTCATCTAAACAATTTCCTTTATTATAATAAGCTTCTGCATCATTAGGATTATACTTAATAGCTAAATCAAAATTTTCTATTGCTTTTTGATATTGTCCTGATTCACATAAACAAACTCCTTTATTAACATAAGCTTTTGAATAATTAGGTTTGTACTTAATAGCTAAATCAAAATTTTCTATTGTTTCTTGAAATTGTCCTAATTTATCTAAACAATTTCCTTTATTATAATAAGCTTCTGCATGATTAGGATTATACTTAATAGCTAAATCGTAGTTTTCTATTGCTTCTTGAAATTGTCCTAATTCAGCTAAAGAAACTCCTTTATTAACATAAGCATTTGCATAATCAGGTTTATACTTAATAGCTAAATCGTAGTTTTCTATTGCTTCTTGATGTTGTCCTAATTTACCTAAACAAACTCCTTTATTATAATAAGCATCTGCATAATCAGGTTTATACTTAATAGCTAAATCAAAATTTTCTATTGCTTCTTGAAATTGTCCTAATTCATCTAAACAATTTCCTTTATTATAATAAGCTTCTGCATCATTAGGATTATACTTAATAGCTAAATCAAAATTTTCTATTGCTTTTTGATATTGTCCTGATTCACATAAACAAACTCCTTTATTAACATAAGCTTTTGAATAATTAGGTTTGTACTTAATAGCTACATCATAATTTTTTATTGCCTCTTGATGGTGTCCAAGTTCGCATAAAGAAACTCCTCTATTAATATAAATACCTAGATTAGTTGAATCATATTGAATAGCTTGATCATAATTTTTAATTGCTTCTTGATATTGGCCTAATTTGTCTAAAGATATTCCTTTATGATAATAAGCTTCTGCATCATTTGGATTGTATCGAATAGCTGTATCATAATTCTTTATTGCCTCTTGATATTGTCCTAGTTCGTATAAAGAAATTCCTTTAGCATAATAAGCTTCTATACAATCTGGATTACACTTAATAGCTACATCATAATTTTTAATTGCTTTTTGATATTTTCCCAACTTAAGAAATGAATTTCCTTTATTACAAAATTTGTCTGCTAGCATATCTTTACCCTAAAATTAAATACTGTTATATGAGCAGATTATTTTGATGCAACAGATGTAACTGTATTAATAATACTGTCATATATTTCATATGATTTATAAAAATTCCCCTTTAAATTTTTGATTAGCTGTGATAATTGCTAAATCAAATGTGCTGTTACAAATTTTCTTTTTTACAGCCTTATTTTTAATACTATCAGAGATTTCATCAAAATTCTTTATTTTTTTTATTATTACCATCAGTTATGTTATTCTAAAATTCTTACTCTATATTTTCTATCAGTACTAATATTGCTAGCTGTGCATATAGTTTGAACTATTATCTAAGATACAAGCTCAAGTTTATACTGAACATTGAGAAGGCCATTCTTTAAGGCCTCAATATCCTTAACATGGCCGCACCATTCTTGACGAAAACTGTTCCATTTTAAGCCATGAAGGCGAATGTGGCGCTTAGTGTTTTCATCTGGTTCAGAGGTGAATTTTAAAATCACAGCCGCTTTATTTTGCTGTTCTTTATCAAAAATATCTTTACCTATTGTAGTCCAATGATCCTGAACATTTGGATGTTGTGTTAAAGTTTCTTTTAGTGAAACAATTGCACCAAATAAAGTATTTGCTGATAAGTGATCAAGCTTAGCTTTAGCAACTAATCCACCCATTTCGATAAGACGTCGAGTACGCATTTTACGTTCTTTAATTTTAAGGTTAACCTCATCCATGATTAGCCTAGCCTTTTTTTGTTGAAGAGTAATTTTTTGCTGCATAAGATTTGCCATGTTAGTAATTCAGAAAGATAAAAAAATCAGGCAAGAATATATCAAAATAAAATTCCAGTAAAGAAAAAAAACCGCGCCTACCAAACCAACATCAAATAATTATAGTCAAAAAAACGTGAATTCAAGGTTAGAAGCTTCATTGAAAAATAAGCTTACTACGCAATACGTAAACTTGAAAGTTTACTGTTAAAAAATGAGTACTCATTAACCGATTGAATGTTAAAAAAAAAGAAGTTTGTGCTAGCAAAATCAAAAAAACCATGCTAACTTAAAACTCAGGTGAGAATTGGTATTGAGATGGCGATACAGTTTACAAGGATTGAATTTTTAAGTAGAAGTACAGGAGGTGATAGTTGTCGTAAGGCAGCGTATAATGCAAGAACTATTGTTGAAAACGAGAAGACAGGTATAAAGTATAACTTCTCTCGTAAGAAAGATAATGTATATCATACAGTGCTGATACCGGATTATGTAAATCAAGACTTCAAGAATATTCAAACATTAATGAATGAGGTAGAACGAACAGAAACAAGAGAAAATAGTAAGTTGTTGAAGGATATAGTAATAGCATTGCCAGACGAGAAGGAGCTAAATTTAGAGCATAGAATAGAACTAACTCATCGAATAGTTGATGCAATGGAATGGGTGCAAAATGGTCTTGGAGTACAGATAGACATTCATAAGCCTCAAATAGGAGATAAAAACTGGCATACACATATATTGCTTACTATGAGAAGATTTAGAAAAGATGGAACTGGTTTAGGAGATAGAGCAGTAGATTTAAACCCAAAAATCATAACAGTTAATGGCAAAAAGGTTGTTATTAAAGATTCCGAGATGATTCATGAAAGAGTAAAAGAAATAATTAATGCATTTTTCGCTAAATTAGGCTTACCATATAGAGTTAAGGATACCAGCAAAGTGCCGGAAAAGCATATTGGACCTCCTAGAATTAGGAGTTTAATTAATAGGCATCTTTCGAAACTAGTTAAAGTAGTTCAAAATTATAACAAATTAAATCTAAGACCGAATCTTTTAGGTTTATTTCGATATTTATCAGCAATAATCTTGAACTACTTTAACCAGTTTCGAAAGAAGTCTAATAAAGGAATTGCTTTGAATGAATTGGGGCGACATCAAGAAGCAATTGAAAGTTGTAACCTGGCTATTAAATATGATTCTGATAATGTGTACGCATACCAGTTAGCAAATGAACTTGCACAAAAAATTAAAAAAAGCAATCTCCGCATCATAACTGATTAATTTTTAGAATCAAGGTACAGAGTTACATGTTCATAAGTTAAGAATGTTTTATTATTCTAGATTATAGACTATAGTCATTTACAATGAGGTTTGAGCATAAAAAAAGCGACAATAGTATCATAAGATTTACTAACAGGATATTTTATACGCAAACTTCATTGTAAATGACTATATATCAAAAAATATTCCTAAATATTAAGAGATATAGTCTTAAATCTTAGAGTTCAAAAAATAATGCTACTTTTTTTTGAACCAGCTATCTTTACATCCAAATGTTCAGAATCATTGGACTATAATCGGTAAAGATATTTTTGATAAAGAACAGCAAAATAAAGCTGCTGTGATTTTAAAATTTTCCTCTGAACCAGATGAAAACACTAAGCACTACATTCGCCTTCATAGCTTAAAATGGAATAGCTTTCGTCAAGAATGGTGCGGTCATGTTAAGGACATTGAGGCCTTAAAGAATGCCCTTCTCAATGTTCAGTATAGTATAGAACTTGTAGTGTGATATAAAGCATCTAATAGAAGTAGCATACAACACATCAAAAGTAAGATTTTGTGTTGTATATTTCTTATTATTTTACACTATTTTTTAAATTTAATACTTCTTGTATTGATAAATCCGTATATTCAGCAATTGTCTCAACTGATAATTCAGATTTCAATAATTTTATTGCAAAATCTTTTTTTGCTTCAGCTTTACCTTCAGCTTTACCTTTAGCCTCACCGAGCTTTATGCCTTCGGCTTTACCTTCAGCTTTGCCTTTAATCTCACCTAGCTTTATACCTTCAGCTTTACCTTCAGCTTTAGCGCGTTCGAGTTTATAATCTTCGACTGCTTTATTATCCCATATACGCTTTAACTCTTGTTCATAGGTTATTAGTTCATCTTCGCTCCAGTTAAACTGATCTAATGCCTCATACGCTCTTTTTATTATTAAATCTTCACCTATTATTTTATGATATCCATCTAATGTTGTTTCCTTTGCATGTTTAAAAAAATAGCACCACTTCTCTGTTATATTATTCAACTCTTCCACTCTATTTTTTTTAAATTTTGGTAATTCTATAAAGGTAAATGAAAAGTCCTTTAGATCATGCTCATATGTCTTTTTATCCAATATTACATGCCTTGATATATAGTCTTCTTTATTTGGAAACAATTTATAATCTGCTATAGCTATAAATATAACCTCCTTTAGGTCTGAGTATTTTCCTTCCTTCCCTCTATTTGGTTGCCTACCATATGCTTTTGCGGCATAATACTGAGCTCTTTTTTCAAATCCTTGTGTAGGATCTACTTGCATTTCTATTATATATTGCGCACCGTTTTTATCTTTACACAAAACATCTACTATTGATTCTTTTTTAGACGCTATGTCTGCATCTAATATCGTTCCTAAAAACTCTACTTCTATTATTTTTCTATTCCCTTCAAACAACAATATATCGTTCAGAAAATGTATTAGTATGTCCTTGTTTTTTTCTGATCCAAATATCTTTTTAAATGCTACATCATTCTTTGGATCTAAAAATCTTGATAAATGCATATATTTTTCATATTTTCTATTCTTTTTAAATTATACAATAAAATAACCTACATGAACATTCTCTTATTGAATTTTAATTTCTGCAATTCACTACATTAACCACCTATTAAACTTTAGTTTATTAGGTAGCATACAGCTTACAGTATTTATTTAGCTCTATAGCAATTTCTTGTAATTTAAGATATTCAGCAAGAGGTATAAATTCTTGCTGCGTTTCTAGTATGATTTCTTGTCTTTTTTCATAAGGTTTTATTGATACAGTCTGAATATTATGGAATCGGTCGAAAAGCTTAATTAATAATAGTTCTGTTTTATTTTGTCTATAAAATGTTTGAATCATTTCTCTAGAACTGATTTTTTTTATTATCCTTAATCCTGGTGAGATCTGAAACCTGTTCTGCAATATTATGACTAAATTCTTGACCTATTTTTTCTTTAGTTAGTGTTGTGTCTTCGATGGTATCATGTAGTATTGCTGTAATAATCGTATCTGTTTCAAAGCTGTAGTCTGATACCATATAAGCTACTTCTAATGGATGTGTGTAGTATAGTTCTCCTGTATCTCTCTTTTGCTGACCATGATATTTTTGGGCATAAAATATTGCTTTTTCAACTTTATCAAGATCAATTTCAGTATTAAATCTTACGTTGGTTTCAAACAGCTTATTTAGTAAGCTCTCGCTATAAAAGTTTATCATTTTTCATCTCTAAATAATCTTTAATAAATTATACAATAAATTAAACTTTTTATATACTTCAATCTTAGATAAAAACTGCGAAAGAAGCGAATTAATTTGATTAAAAAAGTTGTACTGGAATATTGCAAGTAATGGTTGTAAACTTGTCTTTTTCGCTTTCTATTTCCATTTCTCCATTAAGTTGATTGACAAGGTAATTTACAAACCATAATCCTGATTCAAGCATTAGCGGATAGTCTCGTACCAAGTCAAAATGAGCTAATTTAGCTTTTATATTCCCTAATTTTTCTTTTGAAATGCCGCTTCCTGTATCGTGTATTCTAAATTGTAGTATGTTATCGCTTTTTATATAATTTTTTACAGTAAACAAATGAACTGTAATTATAACCTTGCAGCTGTGATTAAATCTAATGACGCTCCCTATTAATTGACTTAATATAGCTTGTAAGTGATCACTATTTCCAATCACAATATCCTTCATTTTGTACTGAAAAATGTAATTGATTTTTATATCTTTCTCTTTTGCAATGTCTTCTAGTCGCCTAACGGCATCCTTTACTAGCTTTTGTATGCTAAATTTTTTTAAACATAAATTTTCATGCTCAATTTCGCTTCTAAGCGTGTAAACTACATCATTACAGTACTCTTGGAGATTTGCTGATCGATTTAATATTGTTTTCAGCTTATCTTTATTTTCCGAATCATTTAACATGATCTCGCTTGCAAGCCTTACAATTTCACTCGTTGCAATATTAAATCTATATTTAATCTCCTGTATTAAATCTGTACAATATTCTTTCAATGATTCAGCTACCTCGACCTGATACTTCGCTTTTCTTAGCTTTGTTATTATTTCCATATATTCATCGATATTCTCACTCTCTCCATTCACTAACGTAATTGGTATTGGAGGAATTTGTACCATCCATTTGTTAATTGTTTTCTTCTTTTCTTTCATAGCATTCTCCTAAAGAATAATTCAAACTAGTTATTGGCACTTCAAATGAAAAAGTTATGTAATTATTTTCCTCTTTTGCTCTTAGTCTTCCTTTTAGCTGATCTGTAAGATGTTTTATAAATGCTAATCCTTCTCCTAGTTCTTGATACATTACCAAATTCGTATTCTCTAGTTCAGCATTTATTCTTTCTAATTTTTCTTTAGAAGTGCTTAGTCCTATGTTTTGTACTGTAAATTGTAATATTTCTGAATACTGATTGAGGTTAATAGTAATCTTGCTATTTTTGCTGCTATTTATAATAGCACTACCAATTAACTGACTTATTACTGCTTTTATTCGAAAACTGTCTCCAATCAGAATCGGCTTTATGTCATTTTGAACATTTAGATTTATATTCTCATTCTCAAAATTTTTCCTCATTCTGATAACAGAATTATTTATTAGCAATTCTATGTTAAATGTTTCAATCCTTACATTCGTTGATGCTATATATTGTCTAAATAAAAAAATCATTCCATTTAGAGAAGCTATTATATTTACTTTTTTTCTGTCGTAGTTATTTACTATTAGCCTAAAATATTGTATCCACTCTATGCAATTTATGCTTACTTGCTCAGATTCCTCTAGCTGAAAGTATAGTTTTTGCATTTCACTATCTATCTGTTTTATTGTTGTGCTATTAATTCCCTCTGTGGATAATTTTTCGGTTAATTTATTGATTTTATTTTGACCTTCGTCTTCAATAGGCATAGAATTCTCCTGCTGTTTTAAGTGTTAAAATAGTTATGCTAGAGATTAAAAAATAAATTTCAGGTTTATACGCTTTTAATCTCTAACTAAATATTATCTAAATCTTGAATCTCAGATAATATCAGGTACACAGTATCATTTAGATTTTTATCAGTACATGACTTTTTGTCATAATTATGAAAAATTTTTCATCTTTTTTAAAGTAGATGCGAAATTGTCGCATTGTTATTTACATCTAAAAAAACAAAATATCCTTCAAAATTAGATATACAATTGATCCTGAGTTATAAAAAAAGACTTTGATAATTTAGTATATTAACTGAAAAAGTTCTGAACTTATCTTATTGCTCTTAATTTAAACATCAGGTTCGAGCACGTCTTTAAAACGACCCATAATATCACAAATATAAAAATCAAGTGCTGTATTAACTAAGTCAAAATCTTTTTTCTCTATCGAATTAAGATCTTCTTTTATTTCAAGCTGCCCTTGAGCCAATAGTAGTTGTTTGATAATTGCTTTTCTTTGTTCAGAATTAATGCAATGATAATTTTGAAATATAACAATTTCATTAAAAGTTATTGATTATTATTGATTAACAGTATATAGTTTTACTAGCGATTATTCATTTAATATGTAATAACTGATATTACAGTGTTAACTATTTAGATTATTAATTTTAAGGGTGAAGTTATGTATGAAGATATACCTGAAACGGATATAAATAAATTATATGATGAGTTTATCAATCATAGTTATGAAATAAATTTAGTACAACATTTTGAATCTATTAATAGATCATGTAATAATGATAATATAGACATAGGCATCGGGTGTGACGGTTATACAGCATTGCTTGGATATATACATCTTATTAAGTGTTATAAAGTTTTATTTGGTAATAACTGTATAAAACTTAAAGATATTACTTATCATCTTGAAGAAATATTGAAAAGCGCATTTTATATAACTCTTTTTGACAATACATATAATAATTTTAAAAGCTGGTGCTATAAAGCACGCAAAGATGATTTTAGACATTTTTTTGAAAATATATACAATGAAAATACATACCTTGAAAAACTATGCGATGATGGTTCTGATCTCTTTTTGAAAGAGCAAATTTCTTCAATGCTGATATATATTCAAAGGTTAGAAATGACCAAAAAAATGAATGATTTACTGTTTAGAGGAGAAACTTATATACCATGCATTACTAGGAATAAGGATGATAATATTCTACATTATAATATTATGAAATATTATCGCGATAATAATGAAGGCATTCACTATGGAATTTTATATAATGCAAGTACAAAGGTGGAGTATACACATTATCTTATCGCTAAATTGAACGGTATAAACGACTATGACGAACTTGTGAAAATAAATTGTACCATGGAGAATGGTGTAGCACGTTCTACAGGACTACACCATATAATTTCTGGCTCAATATATGATGCAATGAAACAAAAAATGTTTTATAAGTTAGCTAATGAAGAAGTAATACTATCAGACCCTAAACCAGCAAATAAAAAAGCAGTACGTGGAACGAGGTATGGTAATTGCACAACACAAACTGTTAGAGAAGTATTGAGAGATAATCTTCCAGATCAAATGTTCAGAGAGTTATATGATTTTATTACTTTAGTTCCATATTCCAGTAAATTAGAGATGTTAGAAAGAGTTATAGGTAAGTCATCAAATATAGAATATTGCACTGAATTTCCTATTTTAGAACCACTTACTGCAGATGAAGTCAAAGAAAAATTTCGTTGCGTATTTCAACGTAAGGTAAATGATATTTTAGAAATTGAACCTACGACTTTAATTGATAACTTAGAATTAATTAAAGTTGACAATCTAAATACTAATATCGCATTAGCATTATGCAGTGAAGGACGAGAATTTTTAGCAGAATCTAAAGCTAGATATTTGATCAATGCAGGCGTTATAAAACCAAATTCTAAAAAATCTCAAGCAATGGTAGATAAAGACTTATCATGTTGGCTTAGAGTATCACATTTTATTGAAGAATACAGTTTCTATACTATGGGATATAATCTTATTGCTAAAAAATGTTTGCTTATGGATGTACTTATAAACGAGTCGCTGTTAGATACAACACCTAAAGATGGAAATAACAAATCTAATACTAAAACAAATTGGGACTCTATAAATGCAGAAGATAAAAAATATATAGTACAGAAACTATTTTCTAGTACCATGAAAGATTCTGACTTTTATTTAACTAAAGAAATACTTTTAGTTATTAAGGAAGTATTACTTCAATCTGTTGAACATACTCTGAAAGATGATTTCTTAGATAATTCTCCATTACCTTTAGATATTAAAGATGAAATTGTTAATTCCTGCCGCAAATCTTGTCTTCAAAATCATAAAATAGATTTACCTGTCAGGGCTCAAATAGCTGGAGATAATTACTCTTCGAAAAACGCATTGAAGAATTTAAAGTTGGACATAGAAACTGAGATAATACCGAAAGGGCATGTTGCAAAAATAAAGCATGAGTTAGAGTTGGAACTTCGACAAAAATATTAAGAAATTGCTTTTGAAAGTTTATATTTAGGTACAAAATTTAAGCTATATGGAGTGGAGAATTTTTTTTGTTTATTGTTATTCTTATAACTAATAATCATAGCATTACTTTTGCTATTTGAAGTAGTAATTAAAGTGTAGCTAGAGATTCATTTGTACCTTTACTAACAGATTCTGAAGTTTTAATGAAATAACCTCTAGCTAAATATTATCTAAATCTTGAATCTCAGATAATATCAGGTATACAATATCATTTAGATTTTTAGCAGTACATGACTTTTTGTCATAATTATGAAAAATTTTTTCATCTTTTTTAAAGTGAATGCGAAATTATCACATTGTATCTCTAGCTACAAAAATATCATTCAAAAAAGATTTATAAAGAAAGTTCTGTAGCAGTTATTATTACTGGCTTTAAGGCTTATTTTCTGCTATAATTCATAGCAGAGATTTAATTAATCAAAAATTCTTGTGTCAATAGCAATTTCTAATGAACTAAAGCCTTTTCTCCATTGAGTTGGAGGCAAAAGGAGAATTGTTAATAAATTAATAGAGCATCTTCCTTCAGGGCCATACTATAATTACTATGAACCATTCCTTGGAGGTGGGGCTTTATTTTTTCAAGTTAGGCATCTTTTTAAACAATGTTTTTTGTCTGACATCAATCTTGATTTAATTACTAGCTATAATGCTGTTAAAAATAATCCTAATGAGGTCAATAGATTACTGAGTTTATATCACAAACATCATTCGAAGGATTATTATTATAAAGTTAAAAACAAATATAGTAATAATCCGAATGAAATTACCGCAAAATTTATATATCTTAATAAATATTCTTTTAGAGGAATTTATAGAGTCTACAAAAATGGACAATCTGCTCAAACATTTTCTGGTGAATGCTACATTAAACTCCATATTGCATCTAGAATAAACCAATGCAGCCGCCTTCTACATGGTGTATCAATTTATGCTACAGATTTTTCATTTATAGAGCCTCAACAAAATGATTTTGTTTATTTTGATCCTCCTTATCATAAATCTGGAGAACGGTTCTATACTAGACTTCCATTTGATGAAAAAGATCAAATTAGATTACGGGATTTTGTCAAAGAATTAACAAATAAAGGTGTTAAGATTATGATCTCAAATAATAATACTGCCTTTATTAGAGACTTATACAAAGATTTTAATATCAATACCGTTACAGTCGTATACTCAATCAATGAACAACGCAATCCTGTTAATGAACTAATCATTACTAACTATAAAACTTGCTAGTTATTAAATGTGAACCCGCAATCCAAATCGTATATGAATAGGAAGTGGTCTATAGTTAGCAATTGTGCTACATTCAATGTCTAAATATGTATCTCTTGATAAGTTTATTGTTGTACCAACTCCGTCTAAATATGTATCTCTTGATAAGTTTATTGTTGTACCAACTCCTAAGTCTATACCAGTACCGCTATCACCATTGAAAACTGATACTAGGCCACCTGTAACAAAAATTGATGCTTTGTTACCTTCAATTATATTATAATAATAATTTCCTTGAACAAAGTTATCTCTACAGTTGTGATGACACATAAATCCTAATCTTACATCCATTCTGTGCCGATCTAATCTATAACCAACTCCAGCTTCTAATGTGTCGTAGTTAGTAGCAATACCAGTTGAAAATTTTATATAGAATTGTGAAGTATCAATACTATCTTTGAAAGCATTGAAGTTTACATTATTATTCGCTGTACATATCGATGGTGAAGATAATACAACGAATGCTAACATAACTGCATAACACGGTTGTAAAGGTGATTTCAAAATACTCATAGCAGTTCTATCTAATTACAATATTTTTATGAAGCTTAATATTAATTGTATTCTGCGTCAACTTTCTTTATTAGCATTAACATATTAGCTATCTGTTAAAACCTAATACCATGGGACTGATTGTTCCGTTAGAAAGTTGAATACATCTGCATTACCGCTTTTAGCAGCGTAATCTATAGGAGTCATGCCGTTATCATCTTTTGCATCAATATCAGCACCATAATCAATCAAAAGCTGTATAACATCTATGATTTCATTACGAACAGCGATATGTAGTAGTGTTTCTCCTTCATCATATTTTTTATTAATACCAGTAGAATTATGTTTTAGCATAATTGCTAAAGGTTCTATACATCTGCATTCAACAGCATCAGATAAAGGTGTATTACCTTGATTATTTTCGATATTTACATCAGCATTATATTTTAGCAGTAATGCTATATGATCATTGCAATAGATAGGATATTTTTCGAAAAATTCATAATATACTTGAATTGTGTCAACAACAAGATGTAAAGCAGTGTGCCCATCATTATCTTGTGCGTTTACGTTAGCTCCATTGCTTAGTAAAATCTCGGCAATAGGTAGATTCTTATATTTTAAAGCCACAGATAAAGCAGTAGTGCCATCTTTATATTTTGAATTGACAAGTGTACTATCCTTATTAATAAGCTGCTTCACTTTTTTAATATCACCATCTTGAATAGCGCTATGTAAGGTATACTTAGTCTTAGATTTTAATATCATATATTTAATCCTTAGCTAGCATGAAGTTTACAATATTCACTTAAGCGTTCTCCAATCTCTGGTAGTTTAAGGTATTCAGCAAGAGCTATAAATTCTTGCTGAGTTTCAAATATTATTTCTTGCCTTTTGTGAGGATGTTTGATGAATATAGTTGTAATATTATGGAATCTATCAAAAAGCTTGATCAGTAATAGTTCTGTTTTATTTTGGCTGCGTAATATTTGTATCATTTCCATAGCACTGATTTTCTTATTATCCCTAACTCTGGTAAGGTCTGAAACCTGTTCTGCAATATTAGCACCAAATTCGTACCTTATTCTTTCTTTAGTTAGTTTTGTGTCTTCAAGTGTATCATGTAGTATTGCAGTAATAATTGTATCTGTTTCAAAGCTGTAGTCTGATACCATGTAGGCTACTTCTAATGGATGTGTGTAGTATAGTTCTCCAGTATCTCTCTTTTGCTGGCCATGATATTTTTTAGCATATTTTATTGCTCTTTCAACTTTATCAAGATCAATGTTGGTGTTAAATCTTATGTTGGTTCTGAACAGCTTATTTATTAAGCTCTCACTATAAAAATCTATCATTTTCCACCTCTAAATAGTTATTAATAAATTATACCATAATTTAAACTTTTTGTATACTCCAATCCCAGATAAAAACTGGAAAAGAAGCAAATTAAATTATAATTTTTTTGAATTCAGTTATCACGATGCCAAAAACCAATCTTGAGTTGCATATCTCTGGTGTTAATGAGTAAAATTTTGCTGTAATTTTTTTTTGGACAAGCATTTTTTCATCTTATGCATAATCTAGCGTTTATTAACATTGCTGAGAGTTTTTAACAATATTGCCAAATTTAGAATACCTAATATTATAGTGCAACTTCACTGTACCAACTGGCTCATTACGGTGTTTAGCAACAATTATTTCAGCAGTGTTATAACATTTATTTTGTCTAGCTTTCCATTCTGTGTATTCTGGAGTACCTCGATCTGGTTCTGATCTAGACAAGTAATATTCGTCACGATATATAAGCATTACAATATCGGCGTCCTGTTCAATTGAGCCTGATTCTCTTAGATCTGAAAGAATAGGCTTTTTATCTGACCTTTGTTCTACAGCTCTAGACAATTGAGATAACGCAATGATTGAAATATTGAGCTCTTTAGCAAGAGCTTTTAAGCTCTGAGTAATTTCAGAAATCTCCTGTACTCGATTATACTGACTTCCTCTGGAATCAATTTTTATTAGCTGTAAATAATCAATAAATAATATTGCTAAATTATGAGTACGTTTAAGTCTACGAGCTCGAGATCTAATTGCAGATATCGAGATTGCTGGAGCATCATCTATAAAAAAATTCCACTTTTGTATTTCGTCTTGTACAGTCTTTAACTTATCAACATCTTGTTCACCTATTTTACCGTTAAATAATGCAGAGCTATTAATTTCTGATTCTATAGAAAGAATTCGAGTAGAGATTTGCTGAGATGACATTTCTAAAGAAAAGAATCCAACTGATGGCACTACATTATCTTTAGTATTTTTTTTAGTAAGAAAATATTTACAAGCATTTATTGCTAAGTTAACTCCTAAAGCAGTTTTACCCATTGATGGCCTGCCAGCTAATATTATTAGGTCAGAATTTTTAAATCCTCCAAGCTTTGAATCAAGGTCAAGTAGTCCACTACTAATACCGTTAATAGAGTTTTTATTTTTAATAGCAGATGAAATTGATGTCCATGATTCTTCAATTGAAGTTTGTAATTTTGTAAATCCTTTACTTAAAGTTCATCTTGAACCTAGATCATATAATTGAGATTCAGCAGTTTCGATCTGACTTATAGCTAAATCTGCTAAAGTAGAAGAATATGCATTTGTTACTATTTTTTCTCCAATTTCAATTAAATAACGCCGCAGCGCGAGATCATATACTATTTTGCCGTATTCATTAACATTAACTATACTTAATGCTAAAGTTGTAAGTTTAGCTAGATAATCTACTCCACCTATTTCCTCAAATGCGAGTTCATTGCCTAGCATATTTTTGAGCGAAATTACAGTAGCACTAATTCCTTTACTAATAATGAGATTAATTGACTTGTATATTTTACCATGTAATGGTTCATAAAAATGTTCCGGCAGTAAAAATTCGTTAATGTTATATAGCGCACGATTGTTAATCAGAATTGCCCCAAGTATCATTTGCTCTGCCTGAATATTACTTGGAGCAATCTTTGCAAGATCTTTTTCCATATCACCCTTTAAATTTTATTAAAATTACTAAACTTAACTAACTCAAAAGAAAATCCTTGAGCTTTAAAAGAGGACTCAAGATCTTTCAGATAGTTCTCTCTGATGTAACTGTCTTCAAATTCTGTTTTTTCTTTAATGAATATTTTTTTGTTAACACTATCTTCATTTATAACTTCTAATTTGCTAAACCATGACTTATCGATAGCTTGACCATAACTTTTAATCAAAGATTCTCGTACTTTGTACCAAATCGAGTTGGAGCCTAGCTCTTTACTAAGTTCTGAAAGGTAATCTTCGTCACTTATTTGTTGCTGTAAAATTGTTGTTTTTTGATACTCCGTTGTGCTATTTGTAACTTGTTTTGATTCATCAAATGGTATAACTTGTAACAGCTCAATATCGTTGCCATGTACAGCTCGTATCTCCTGTAATATCTTGAATTTAATATGATCTGACAGTGTAATATTCTTAATCAACTTGATGTAATATTTGTTTTTAACCGCTGCTACAAAATCACAAGATGTTAAAATTTGATAAGCCATATCTGCTTCAAAGACTCCAGCTATTTTACGCTTCAACTGAGCCTTCATACTACGATCTGTACCAGATTCAATGTTTGCTAGATACTGTTCTTTAAATCTTCCTACATCATTAAAAAAATTTCCACTATTAGCCTGATCAGTAGTTAGTAATTCATTTGCTAAGGCTTTTGCCATATAGTTTAGCACTGCTATCTTATTTACAAAATGACGGTTTGGATATTTATTTGATAACTTCAACAGTAATTGATTTATGAAGTATATGTTGAAGCTTCTACTAGACATACGTTGTAGTATAATTGCATCTTCTGGTGTTAGTGGATAATAATCTGCTAGTCTTTTTCTTTTGGGATAGCATTCATTCTTTTCAACCTCTGAATTCTTAGTAATAGCTGGAGTTGCTAACTCACTATTTTGCTCATAATCCTTGTTTGATGGCTTGTCATTACTAACATCACTAAGCTCATAGAAATTCAAATTCTGTTGTTGCTGTTGATTTTCTTTTTCATTTTCTACTAACTCAATTTCTATAAAATCATCAGATTCCGTATATTTAAACTTCAAATTTTGCTGTTGATCTTCATTTTTATTTTGATCATTCTCTATTAACTTATCTTCAGTAGATCTAGATCTATTATTATTTTTTTTATTATTATTATATCTATATATGTAGCTGCAATTTTTTGCAGGTTCACCTGCAAATTCTTGCAAATTGATGTGAAAATTTTTTTGTTGCAGAAGGACAATTTTTTCTTCTTTTTTTTCTTTTTCAGTGAAACGCTGAAAATTTTTTAGAAGTTTTACACAAAGAACATTACGTACCTTGAGATTGCCTTTAATTATTGTTCTATTTTCAACTTTAATAAAACCTGCATTTCTTAATTCAACCAAACATTGTCTAACTCTGCGGTAACGAAGGTTTAACTCTTTTTCAAAAAAGTAATAACTTTCCTGTAATTCATCTATATCTTTGTTGTAATAGATATGTAGTCTATATACTATAAATGATAAAAGCTGTTTAGATGTTTTGCTTAAAGCTTTAGCATTATCTCCAATCAGATCTTTCCATTCTGCTGGAACAAAATTTCCAATAAAACGATAAAAGACAGTTGCATTATTGCTACTGTTATTATTAGCAATTTTGCAATTATTGCTTGCAAAATTACGCAAATTTTGCGCCATTTCTAACCTCCAAAAATGTCAGGTATAGCAGGTGATTTAGGCAATTTTTGCTATCAAAAACCACATTTTTTTAGCACAAATGTAGCAATTTTATAGCTATACTCGAAATTTAACACTCTGAAAGGCTTATAATAACTTAAGTAGTTTTAAACTATATATCTATAGAGCATATTGGTACATATTTTACACAAGCTTTCATAAATGAAAAATATATACTTCACTATGACTACAGAGATAAGACTCAAGAACTAAGGGAAGTAGCAGAATATTGGCAAGTTTTAAACCCTGAACTTGAGCAATTAACAGAAAGTAACGAATGCTATGAGGTCAATAGAATCAACTATGATGGTGGTGATAGAGTATTTTTTGACAAGTTTAAAGTCAATCGTCCATATTGGAAACAAAAGATTGTTTTTTCATGTACTAGCGATCCAAAAGATGGTTGCAAACACCTTAAAATTCAAAATTGCGAATTAAAAAACAGCACTTGCCAAAAATCAGTAGCAAATATTTGTTTACTATGGCAGCACGATTATAGCTGTTCAACTGAGAAGCAAACAATGCTACACTCATCGTTGCGTAATAACTCGATCTTTTGTTTAGGAGGTAATTGCAACACTCCGACTATTATACCAAACAGGGATATAGCTAAAGTAGCTCATCTAGCGATGCTAAATCAGATGAGCAAGGACATTAAAACAAATCCCGTTTCTGTATTTTCAGGAAAACATCGCAAATGCAAAAAAGATGTATTTAGTTTTTTGAATTGCTGCTCTTCAATGACTGGCTGGGGGCGTGATATAGGCTTATCATAATGCAAATCTAAGGAACAAGAATTAGCTCTATATAGAAAAAAAGGTTACTGCTACTATATTGGGACCTACTGTTCTTCAAGAATTCCGATATTAGGTATTTGCTTAGCTAGAAAGTCTACTTATTGCTGCTTTCAGTCAAAACTTGCAAGAATTTTTCAGGAAGAAGCAAGAAAACAGCTAAAAATAGACTTTGGTACACCTGAATGTCTAAATTGTAGAGGCCTTACTGTTAAGGAATTACAAAAAGTTGATTTCACTAAAATCAATATGGATGAACTATTTGGCGATATACTCACTAAGGCTCAAAACAGCATGAACAAAGACATTATTGCAGGAATCAAAGATAAAGTTCATCGTATGCAACAAAGCCGTCATTAAATACTATAGCTAGTTCCTTGTATGATAAAAATAAGTGAAATTGCAATAAAATAAAAGATTATAGCAATAGCACAAAAGAAAGCTAGTATACAGTAGCGTTCCTAAGGCTAATAGCCTGTTCTATAGATAAGTAACTAGCTTTTTTAATTAAAAACCGGACGGTATTCTTAGGCAAAAAGCCTGTATTTACAAGGTTGGTTTTGAGATATTTAACATAAAATTTGGTGATTATGAATAGTATAATTGTAGGAATTGACGTTTCTAAAGAGACATTTGATGCAGCTGTGTTAATTAATAATAAAGTTCAAACAAGAAAATTTAATAATAATTCTGAAGGGTTTAACAAATTAGTAACATGGTTAAAAAGCAGAGGAACTGGACATGTTTGTATGGAAGCAACAGGTATCTACTGGAAAAATTTAGCTAAATATCTGTACGATTATGGTTATAAAGTAAGCGTAGTAAATCCTGCCCGTATTAAAGGTTTTGCAATGAGTAAACTTAGTCGTACAAAAACAGATAAAGCAGACAGTGTATTAATAGCAGATTTTTGCAAAGCAATGAAACCGGAAGCATGGTATCCACAGCCTCTTTATATTCAAGAACTACAGCAGCTAGTTAATCGCCTGAATGTTTTAATTAAGCATAAAACACAAGAAACAAATAGATTAGAAGGAGCTTCTAAAGCAATTGCTAATAATATTCAAATGCATATTGAATTTCTTGAAACACAAATTAAAGAAATTGAACAACTAATCAATGACCATATTAAAAATAACAAAGATCTTCATAATAAGGCTATGTTACTTGAGTCAATACCAGGCATAGGAGCAAAAACACAGGCTGTAGTTCTTGCTTTTTTAGCAGATATTGAGAAATTTAGTTCTGCTAAACAAGTTGTAGCTTTTGTAGGTCTTAATCCTAAGCATCGTCAATCTGGCAGTTCCGTGCGGGGTGCTAGTAGAATCTCTAGAACTGGTAATTCAGATCTACGTAAGTCTTTTTATATGCCTGCTATGTCTGCCTTAAGACATAATTGTATTATCAAGCAATTTTCTCAACGTTTGTCTGATACTGGCAAACCCAAAATGCTTATCCTTATTGCCGCTATGCGTAAGTTATTACATATCATTTATGGTGTTTTAAAGCATAATTCTCCTTTTAATCCTAATGTTTTAATCAATCAGAAATAATAATCTTATAAAAACTTACATCTTTTTTATAAAATTATTATTTCTTTTCTTGATTCTTATCACGGTATCTATTGACTTTATATCAATGCTTTTACCTATAGAAAATCACACGTATTTAATGCAACATAATTTGTTATAACTGGTTGTAATAATAAAAAAATAAAGAATATTAATAGAATTTCTGATAGTATTATTGATGAGACTGAAAAAAATATAAAAGAAAGAATAATTACAATACCTCTAATTCAGTAATTATTTGGTGTTCAGTAGCTAATCAAAAATTTAAAGGGTAATTAATAATCATATGAAATATATGAAATATATAACAGCTGTTTTATTATTAACACTGTTAAATACAACAGTTGCAGCAAAACGAAACAATAATCAACCTGTACAACAGAAATTAATTCATGATAAAGCTATATTAGCAGCAAAACATTTTAATGTTGGAATTTTATTTCTTGAGTTAAACAAATATCAAGAAGCAATGAAAAATTTTGATTTAGCTATTAAGTATAAACCTGATTATGCAAAAGCTTATGTTAATAAAGGATTTTGTTTAGGTAAATTAGAACGATATAAAGAAGCAATAAAAAATTATAATTTAGCTATTAAGTACAAACATAATTTGGCAGAAGCTTATCTTAATAAAGGATTTTGTTTAGATAAATTAGGACAATTTCAGAAAGCAATAAAAAATTATGATTTAGCTATTAAGTATAAACCTGATTATGCAAAAGCTTATGTTAATAAAGGATTTTGTTTAGATAAATTAGGACAATTTCAGAAAGCAATAAAAAATTATGATTTAGCTATTAGGTATAAACCAGATTTGGCAGATGCTTATTATAATAAAGGATTTTGTTTAGGTAAATTAGGACAATTTCAAGAAGCAATAGAAAATTATGATTTAGCTATTAAATATAAACCTAATGATGCAGATGCTTATTATAATAAAGGATTTTGTTTAGGTAAATTAGGACAATTTCAAGAAGCAATAGAAAATTATGATTTAGCTATTAAATATAAACCTAATGATGCAGATGCTTATTGTAATAAAGGAGTTTGTTTATATGAATTAGGACAATATCAAAAAGCAATAGAAAGTTGTAATCTAGCTATTAAATATGACCCTAATAATGGAACGTTATACCAGTTAATAAATATACTTAGACAAGAAATTGCAGGTATTAAAAAGTAATCTTGATTTTTAAATGATATCTGTAATAAGCAGGTATTATAAGGCATTATCATGATTTATTTGTGATACAAATTGTTATAAAATAGTCATAAGATATAATAATAAAATCATGACTATACAACAAAATGGTGAGTTATTGAGTTGTTTTGATGTTGCTAGCTATTTTCTTGTATTGGTTAATAGAGAGGCAGGAGATATAATAACTCAATTGAAACTGCAAAAATTAGTGTATTTTACCCAAGGAGTGCATCTAGCTTTATTTGATAAGCATCTTTTTAAAGAAGATATTGAAGCTTGGGAAAATGGACCTGTAGTACGGCATTTACATTCGATATTTGGCGGCTTTGAAGCTAATGCAATTCCTGCTCCAGGAGAAATAGATTTCAGTATTTATACTAATCAACAAAAAGAGTTAATTTATAAAATATATTCTTCTTATGGTGAACATACAGCATCTTATTTACGTGACTTAACACATTTGCATTCTATTTGGCAACAAGCCATTATACGCCCTAGCCATGTGATTACTAAAGAAGAAATGAGAAAATTTTTTAAAAATCATATAAAAAATATTGAAGATTATCTTTTACCTGTTTCAAAAAAAGATACTGCAGAAATAGTAAATGCTGAAGATCAATGGTGGATGAACTATGATAGTGGAGTTCCTTAGGATTGAGATCAATGAATGCAATACACTTATCGGTAATAATAGTGCTATTTGGTTACTTGTCGATGGAATTAGCTACTGCTAACTCTTTGCCAACATGGTTTTTATGGTACAATGATAAACATGGTCATGAGCTTGATGAATCTAGTTCTAAGTTGATAAATTTGGCCCATGATCATAGAATCGAGGAATTAAAGGAGCAATTTAATCAAGCTCAGCGTATAGCGCTTGACAATCCAACGCTCGAAAATGTATAGTCATTTTCATCATTCGACATACTTTGCAAATCGACTAATTGATAGTCGGAGGTCATTAATTGCTTAGCTATCATTGAATCTGTAAATAAATCCCACAAATTCCTAGGTGCGTTGTAGACCTCTTTGTCGTTGTAGATCACTAAATTATACACTAATGGCAATTTAGTTTTTTCTTTCTTATGCCTTTCGCACAATAACAATGTGTATCTCCATAACCGCAGAGCTGTCCAATAATCAACGGTTGATTGAGCTTCAATTAATATATAAATAAAAGCATTGCCATGTTTTTTGGTTGCAACTTTATAGACGATATCGCTGTATTCTTTCTTTAACGATTCTTCTATATAACTCTCTTGCTCTACTTTTATTTGTGATAAATCTATTAAACTCTTGAAATCCGTTGGTAAATAATACTCCAGAAATTCTTGTGCAGCCACTGGATCGCTCATAATTGTCTTTGCCAATGAATCATGCTTTAATTTTTTTGTCATATTTTTTCACTCTATAGTTTTTTAAATAAAAAATGCTGTGTCATACTCTGCCTAGTGTTTCAGACATAATCTTTGTTGTATATTAGTTTGTATTGATTCAATTTTTTCATTAAGTTTTCTTATTTCAGGGCTGATAATATTTCTAACAGCATATAATCCTTGAGTTTTTAATACATTATTGAAGTCATTTTTGATTGTGCAGGCTACTGCTTCCTTATCCTCTAGAACTTTTTCAGCTTTTTCAGTATTTACGTCATTTTTAACTGCTAGAATGATCTTTTCTTTTGGGCCAGGATTATAGTTTTGCAAATTTTCGGCTTCAATTGCACATAAGATTTTGCCTTCGACTCCAGCTTGCCTAATGGTTAACGCTGTTTCAATATCTTTTGTAATAATTGTTACAGGTGAATATTTTGAATTTTGTTGAGCAATTTCAGCAAATGAGCCACTAATTGTACCAACAGATTTTTCTGGAATATCAGCTTTATTACATGTTTTTGAATTCAGAGCTAATATCTTAGCTCCAGTAATTTCACCTTTATCATTTTTAACAAAAATAGTGAGTGCAGGCCAGGATTTTTGAGTCTCTTCATCAAAAACCATATTTGCCCTTAAATTAGAATTGTTAAAGATTTTTGAACTATAAATTTCTGTATGGTTTTCTGAATATTTATTCACAACTATCGCTTCCAGTTTTGCCTCCTCTTTTTGTTTTGAGTAGTATAGAGATGATGATTTATTATACAATTCTTTAACATTCGTAATATTATTTTGTTTTTCTATACTACTATTTTCTGTTTGAGTAAGTTTAGTTGCTTCAACTGCTTTAGTAAGTTTAGTAATTTCAGGTTCTATAATAGACTTCTTTCGAAACTAGAGAATGATGTAGAATGGTGTTATAAAAATCTAATTTGAAGTAATAATGAAATTAGATCAGATTAAAGAGTTAAAGGATGAAAAATTTCGTCGATTAACAGGAGTAAGGAAGAGGACATTTTCAAAGATGGTGGATATTTTGAGGAAAGCTGATGGTCTTAAGAAATTAAAAGGTGGACGTAAAAATAAGCTCAATTTGGAGGAACAGTTGCTGATGGTGTTAGAATACCTTAGAGAATACCGTACTTATTTCCATATAGGTCAAAACTATGGAATTAGTGAAAGTTCAGCATATAAAGCTGTAAAATGGGTAGAAGACACCCTAGTTAAACACCCAAACTTTGCTCTTCCAGGTCGTAAAGCTATAATGAAGAGTGATATGAATTATGAAGTAGTCTTGATTGATGCTACTGAGACTCCTATAGAAAGACCTAAAAAAAACAAAAATTCTATTATTCAGGAAAGAAGAAAAGGCATACACTAAAAACTCAAATAGTGGTAGATAAGAAAACGCGCCAAGTAATATGTACAGATTTTTCTAACGGTAAAAAACATGACTTTAGATTATTTAAGAAATCCAAAATTCTTATCCATCCTAAGGTAAAAGTGATTACTGATACAGGATATCAAGGCATACAAAAAATTCACAATAATTCTGAATTACCAAAGAAAAAAAGCAAGAAAAATCCTTTAACTAGAAATGATAAAAAGAATAATCTTAGACTGACAGGAAAAAGAGTTGTGAGTGAAAACGTTATTGGTATGCTAAAACGGTTCAAAATTATTGCTGACAAATATCGAAATAGACGTAAAAGATTCTCTCTTAGATTTAATTTGATCTCTGGCATTTATAATTTTGAACTACCTTAACCAGTTTCAAAAGAGGTCTAATGTCTCTAATTGACTTGTCTCCACAAGTTTGTAGCAGATTATTAAAATCACCATTTTCTGGTGGTTTGACTATACAAGTTATCGCTCCCTTCATTTCTAACGTTTTTGCAGCTTTAATTACAGTATTAACAGTATTATTAGTTATAGAATTTTTGCTATCATTATCTGCTGCAATGATGAATTATTCACCAGGAAATGGTGAATAATTTGTCAAATTCGAAATTCCGGCACTAGCAATGATATTACCTTTAATACCTGCTTGCTGCAAGCTCAATGCTGTTTCAGCGCCTTCTGATATAATTGTTATATTAGGGTCATTCGCATTTCGTTTTGTGATTGTTATGAACGATCCACTGATTTTACCGAAAGATCTTCTGTTAATTGAAATATTCGCCTTATCTCCTGCCAAATTTTAGATATACGGCCTGTACTCCGGTAATTTTTCCTTTTGAATTTCTTGCAAATGCTGTAAATGCTGGATAATTTTCTCTAGTTTGAGTATCAAACAGTATACTGGCCTTTAAACGCCAGATTAGGATAAGGTGAAATATGAGCAAGTTATTGATAAAATATGGTTTAGTGAATTAGAAATTGCAAATGAAGATAATGTTAATAAAAAGATATTTATTAAGGCTCTAACAAGCTTTGCGAATAGCTATATCAAATCAAATTATAAGCCCATTCTAGAGCGTGCTTTTGAAGCTCAAGGGTTTTCGTTTGAATTAGTTCAGTGTAAGTAAACTTAAGGGTAATATGAATGAAAAAATGCTTGTCCAAAAAAAAATTACAGCAAAATTTTACTCATTAACACCAGAGATATGCAACTCAAGATTGGTTTTTGGCATCGTGATAACTGAATTCAAAAAATTTATAATTTAATTTGCTTCTTTTCCAGTTTTTATCTGGGATTGGAGTATACAAAAAGTTTAAATTATGGTATAATTTATTAATAACCATTTAGAGGTGGACAATGATAGATTTTTATAGTGAGAGCTTAATAAATAAGCTGTTCAGAACCAACATAAGATTTAACACCAAAATTGATCTTGATAAAGTTGAAAGAGCAATACTTTACGCTAAAGAATATCATGGCCAGCAAAAGAGAGATACAGAACTCTACTACACACATCCATTGAAAGTAGCGTACATGGTATCAGACTACAGCTTTGAAACAAATACAATTATTACTGCAATACTACATGATACACTTGAAGACACAAAACTAACTAAAGAAAGAATAAGGTACGAATTTGGTGCTAATATTGCAGAACAAGTTTCAGACCTTACCAGAGTTAGGGATAATAAGAAAATCAGTGCTATGGAAATGATACAAATATTACGCAGCCAAAATAAAACAGAACTATTACTGATCAAGCTTTTTGATAGATTCCATAATATTACAACTATATTCATCAAACCTCCTCACAAAAGGCAAGAAATAATATTTGAAACTCAGCAAGAATTTATAGCTCTTGCTGAATACCTTAAACTACCAGAGATTGGAAAACGCTTAAGCGAATATTGTAAACTTCATGCTAGTTAAAATGTAGTAAATAATTGAGAATGAAAGAATTAAATATATGATATTAAAATCTAAGACTAAGTATACCTTACATAGCGCTATTCAAGATGGTGACATTAAAAAAGTGAAGCAGCTTATTAATAAGGATATTACACTTGTCAATTCAAAATATAAAAACGGTACTACTGCTTTATCTGTAGCTTTAAAATATAAGAATCTACCTATTGCCGAGATTTTACTAAGCAATGGAGCTAACGTAAACGCACAAGATAATGATGGGCACACTGCTTTACATCTTGTTGTTGAAACAATTCAAGTATATTATGAATTTTTCGAAAAATATCCTATCTATTGCAATGATCATATAGCATTACTGCTAAAATATAATGCTGATGTAAATATCGAAAATAATCAAGGTAATACACCTTTATCTGATGCTGTTGAATGCAGATGTATAGAACCTTTAGCAATTATGCTAAAACATAATTCTACTGGTATTAATAAAAAATATGATGAAGGAGAAACACTACTACATATTGCTGTTCGTAATAAAATCATAGATATTATACAGCTTTTGATTGATTATGGAGCAGATATTGATGCAAAAGATGATAACGGCATGACTACTATAGATTATGCTGCTAAAAGCGGTAATGCAGATGTATTCAACTTTCTAACGGAACAATGGGTCCCATGGTATTAGGTTTCAACAGATAGCTAATATGTTAATGCTAATAAAGAGAAGTTAATATGAATGTTTTGAAATCACTTTTACAACCGTGTTATGCTGTTATATTAGCATTCGTTGTATTATCTTCACCATCGATATGTACAGCGAATAATAATGTAAACTTCAATGCTTTCAAAGATAGTATTGATACTTCACAATTCTATATAAAATTTTCAACTGGTATTGCTACTAACTACGACACATTAGAAGCTGGAATTGGTTATAGATTAGATCGGCACAGAATGGATGTAAGATTAGGATTTATGTGTCATCACAACTGTAGAGATAACTTTGTTCAAGGAAATTATTATTACAATATAATTGAAGGTAACAAAGCATCAATTTTTGTTACAGGTGGCCTAGTATCAGCTTTCAATAGTGATAGCGGTACTGGTATAGACTTGGGAGTTGGTACAACAATAAACTTATCAAGAGATACATATTTAGACGGAGTTGGTACAACAATAAATTTATCAAGAGATACATATTTAGACATTGAATGTAGCACAATGGCTAACTATAGACCACTTCCTATTCATATACGATTTGGATTGCGGGTTCACATTTAATAACTAGCAAGTTTTATAGTTAGTAATGATTAGCTCATTAACGAGATTGCGTTGTTCATTGATTGAGTATGTAACTCCAATATGAGTAATGAAGAAGTCTTTGTATAAGTCTCTAATAAAGGCAGTGTTATTATTTGAAAGCATAATTTTAACACCTTTATTGTTTAGTTCATAAACAAAATCTCGTAGTCTAATTTGCTCTTTTTCATCAAATGGAACTCTAGTGTAAAATCGTTCTCCTGATTGGTGGTAAGGCGGATCAAGATAAACGAAGTCACCTTTTTTAGGTTCTATAAACGAAAAATCCATAGCGCAAATTGATACACCAGCAAGAAGGTTACTACATTTATTTATTCTAGAGCAAATATGAAGCTTTAAGATATATAAATTTTGCAGTGATATCATTAGGATCATTACTATAATAATTGTCTCTTATTTTATAGTAGTAGTTTTCAGAATGGTTTTTGTGATATAGATTTAGTAATCTATTTACCTCATTTGGATTCTTTTTTACAGCGTGATAACTAGTAATTAAGTCGAGATTAATATCAGACAAAAAACATTGTTTAAACAGATGCCTAACTTGAAAAAATAAAGCCCCACCTCCAAGGAATGGTTCATAGTAATTATAGTGTGGCCCTGAAGGAAGATGCTCTATTAATTTATTAACAATTCTCCTTTTGCCTCCAACTCAATGGAGAAAAGGCTTTGGTTCATTAGAAATTGCTATTGACACAAGAATTTTTGATTAATTAAATCTCTACTATGAATTATAGCAGAAAATAAGCCTTAAAGCCAGTAATAATAACTGCTACAGAACTTTCTTTATAAATCTTTTTTGAATGATATTTTTGTAGCTAGAGATACAATGTGATAATTTCGCATTCACTTTAAAAAAGATGAAAAATTTTTCATAATTATGACAAAAAATCATGTACTGATAAAAATCTAAATGATATTGTATACCTGATATTATCTGAGATTCAAGATTTAGATAATATTTAGCTAGAGGTTATTTCATTAAAACTTCAGAATCTGTTAGTAAAGGTACAAATGAATCTCTAGCTATACTTTAATTACTACTTCAAATAGCAAAAGTAATGCTATGATTATTAGTTATAAGAATAACAATAACCAAAAAAAATCTAAAAATACGATTTGCTAATGGCCTAATTATTTTAGGCTATCTCAATTTATAACTCAAGATTAATAATAAATATATAATTGTTAAATATTATGCGGGGTTTTAAAGAGTAAAAGTATGCATATACAAGTCTTAAGCGCGGCAAAACACTTGCTCTATCGAATGTTTAACCTACGCAAACAAAATAAAGCAACACAAATTTTTTCAGTTTCACAGGAAAAATGGTTTGCTTTTTTTAATGACTTGCACAGTCATACAGAACAAAAAAATTTAATACAACTTCTAATAACTCATCTTATAAAGATAAAATCTAATTTAAAAATAGATCAGCAAAAAAAGTGTTTAACTGGATATTTAACTGATCCAAATTACACCTTAACCAGAAAGGAACAAAAATATATTTTAAAATTAACAAATGAAAATGATTTTATTTGGAATAAGAAAGGTCAAAACTTTCTTGATTTTTGTATGTATAAAATTATACGAATGCATTCCATAGCACTTGAAATACCAATCAAAAAATGTTCTAGCAATATGCTAATAAATAAAGGGATCAAACCCTTTCAGGAATTTATTACACCAGAACATTTTAAGAATATAATTTATCTTGAACAAAAACTACTATACCGCACACTTAAGTATTATCATTGCATTAATTCTGAACAGAGAAAAGCAATTATCAAACAACTACTATTGGCTCAAGGGCAGCTTGAAATAAAAGAAGATCTTAATTCGATAGAAAAAAAAGATTTTGACTTAGTTAATACAGCACTTGATTTTTATATTTGTGATATTATGGGTCGTTTTAAAGACGTGCTCGAACCTGATGTTTAAATTAAGAGCAATAAGATAAGTTCAGAACTTTTTCAGTTAATATACTAAATTATCAAAGTCTTTTTTTATAACTCAGAATCAATTGTATATCTCATTTTGAAAGGTATTTTGTTTTTTTAGATGTAAATAACAATGCGACAATTTCGCATCTACTTTAAAAAAGATGAAAAATTTTTCATAATTATGACAAAAAGTCATGTACTGATAAAAATCTAAATGATACTGTATACCTGATATTATCTGAGATTCAAGATTTAGATAATATTCGGCTAGAGATTAAATACGCTAAACCTGAAATTTACTTTTTAAATCTCTAGCTGCTATATAAACTAATACAGCAGGAGAATTCTATGCCTATTGAAGACGAAGGTCAAAATAAAATCAATAAATTAACCGAAAAATTATCCACAGAGGGAATTAATAGCACAACAATAAAACAGATAGATAGTGAAATGCAAAAACTATACTTTCAGCTAGAGGAATCTGAGCAAGTAAGCATAAATTGCATAGAGTGGATACAATATTTTAGGCTAATAGTAAATAACTACGACAGAAAAAAAGTAAATATAATAGCTTCTCTAAATGGAATGATTTTTTTATTTAGACAATACATAGCATCAACAAATATAAGGATTGAAACATTTAATATAGAACCGCTAATAAATAATACCGTTATCAGAATGAGGAAAAATTTTGAGAATGAGAATATAAATCTAAATGTTCAAAATGACATAAAGCCGATTCTGATTGGAGACAGTTTCAGAATAAAAGCAGTAATAAGCCAGTTAATTGGTAGTGCGGTTATAAATAGTAGCAAGAATAGCAAGATTATTGTCAACGTCAATCAGAATTCAGAAATATTACAATTTATAGTACAAAACATAGAACTAAGCACTTCTAAAGAAAAATTAGAAAAAATAAATGCTGAACTAGAGAATACGAATTTGGTAATGTATCAAGAACTAGGAGAAGGATTGGCATTTATAAAACATCTTACACATCAGATGAAAGGAAATCTACGAGTTAAAGAGCAAAATAATTATGTAACTTTTTCATTTGATGTACCAACAATAGTTTGAATTATTCTTTAGGAGAATGCTATGAAAGAAAAGAAGAAAACAATTAACAAATGGATGGTACAAATTCCTCCAATACCAATTACGTTGGTGAATGGAGAGAGTGAGAATATCGATGAATATATGGAAATAATAACAAAGCTAAGAAAAGCGAAGTATCAGGTCGAGGCAGCTGAATCATTGAAAGAATATTGTACAGATTTAATACAGGAGATTAAATATAGATTTAATATTGCAACGAGTGAAATTGTAAGGCTTGCAAGCGAGATCATGTTAAATGATTCAGAAAATAAAGATAAGCTGAAAACAATATTAAATTGATCAGCAAATCTCCAAGGGTACTGTAATGATGTAGTTTACACGCTTAGAAGCGAAATTGAGAATGAAAATTTATGTTTAAAAAAATTTAGCATACAAAAGCTAGTAAAAAATGCCGTCAGGAGACTAGAAGACATTGCAAAAGAGAAAGATATAAAAATCAATTACAATTTTCAGTACAAAATGAAGGATATTGTGATTGGAAATAGTGATCACTTACAAGCTATATTAAGTCAATTAATAGGAAGCGTCATTAGATTTAATCACAGCTGCCAGGTTATAATTACAGTTCATTTGTTTACTGTAAAAAATTATATAAAAAGCGATAACATACTACAATTTAGAATACACGATACAGGAAGCGGTATTTCAAAAGAAAAATTAGGGAATATAAAAGCTAAATTAGCTGATTTTGAGTTGGTAAGAGACTATCCGCTAATGCTTGAATCAGGATTATGGTTTGTAAATTACCTTATTAATCAACTTAATGGAGAAATGGAAATAGAAAGCGAAAAAGACAAGTTTACAACCATTACTTGCAATATTCCAGTACAACTTTTTTAATCAAATTAATTCGCTTCTTTTTCAGTTTTTATCTGAGACTGAAGTATATAAAAAGTTTAATTTATTGTATAATTTATTAAAGATTATTTAGAGATGAAAAATGATAGACTTTTATAGCGAAAGCTTACTAAATAAGCTGTTTGAAACCAACGTAAGATTTAATACTGAAATTGATCTTGATAAAGTTGAAAAAGCAATATTTTATGCCCAAAAATATCATGGTCAGCAAAAGAGAGATACAGGAGAACTATACTACACACATCCATTAGAAGTAGCTTATATGGTATCAGACTACAGCTTTGAAACAGATACGATTATTACAGCAATACTACATGATACCATCGAAGACACAACACTAACTAAAGAAAAAATAGGTCAAGAATTTGGTCATAATATTGCAGAACAGGTTTCAGATCTCACCAGGATTAAGGATAATAAAAAAATTAGTTCTAGAGAAATGATTCAAACATTTTATAGACAAAATAAAACAGAACTATTATTAATTAAGCTTTTCGACCGATTCCATAATATTCAGACTGTATCAATAAAACCTTATGAAAAAAGACAAGAAATCATACTAGAAACGCAGCAAGAATTTATACCTCTTGCTGAATATCTTAAATTACCAGAAATTGCTATAGAGCTAAATAAATACTGTAAGCTGTATGCTACCTAATAAACTAAAGTTTAATAGGTGGTTAATGTAGTGAATTGCAGAAATTAAAATTCAATAAGAGAATGTTCATGTAGGTTATTTTATTGTATAATTTAAAAAGAATAGAAAATATGAAAAATATATGCATTTATCAAGATTTTTAGATCCAAAGAATGATGTAGCATTTAAAAAGATATTTGGATCAGAAAAAAACAAGGACATACTAATACATTTTCTGAACGATATATTGTTGTTTGAAGGGAATAGAAAAATAATAGAAGTAGAGTTTTTAGGAACGATATTAGATGCAGACATAGCGTCTAAAAAAGAATCAATAGTAGATGTTTTGTGTAAAGATAAAAACGGTGCGCAATATATAATAGAAATGCAAGTAGATCCTACACAAGGATTTGAAAAAAGAGCTCAGTATTATGCCGCAAAAGCATATGGTAGGCAACCAAATAGAGGGAAGGAAGGAAAATACTCAGACCTAAAGGAGGTTATATTTATAGCTATAGCAGATTATAAATTGTTTCCAAATAAAGAAGACTATATATCAAGGCATGTAATATTGGATAAAAAGACATATGAGCATGATCTAAAGGACTTTTCATTTACCTTTATAGAATTACCAAAATTTAAAAAAAATAGAGTGGAAGAGTTAAATGATATAACAGAGAAGTGGTGCTATTTTTTTAAACATGCAAAAGAAACAACATTAGATGGATATAATAAAATAATAGGTGAAGATTTAATAATAAAAAGAGCGTATGAGGCATTAGATCAGTTTAATTGGAGTGAAGACGAACTAATAACCTATGAACAAGAGTTAAAGCGTATATGGGATAATAAAGCAGTAGAAGATTATAAACTCGAACGCGCTAAAGCTGAAGGTAAAGCTGAAGGTAAAGCTGAAGGTAAAGCTGAAGGTAAAGCTGAAGGTAAAGCTGAAGGAATAAAGCTCGGTGAAGCTAAAGCAAAAAAAGATTTTGCAATAAAATTATTGAAATCTGAATTATCAGTTGAGACAATTGCTGAATATACGGATTTATCAATACAAGAAGTATTAAATTTAAAAAATAGTGTAAAATAATAATGAATATACAACACAAAATCTTACTTTTGATGTGTTGTATGCTACTTCTATTAGATGCTTTATATCACACTACAAGTTCTATACTATACTGAACATTGAGAAGGCCATTCTTTAAGGCCTCAATGTCCTTAACATGACCGCACCATTCTTGACGAAAACTGTTCCATTTTAAGCCATGAAGGCGAATGTGGCGCTTAGTGTTTTCGTCTGGTTCGGAGGAGGTAAATTTTAAAATCACGGCAGCTTTATTTTGCTGTTCTTTATCAAAAATATCTTTACCTATTGTAGTCCAATGATCCTGAACATTTGGATGTTGTGTTAAAGTTTCTTTTAGTGAAACAATTGCACCAAATAAAGTATTTGTTGATAAGTGATCAAGCTTAGCTTTAGCAACTAATCCACCCATTTCGATAAGACGTCGAGTACGCATTTTACGTTCTTTAATTTTGAGGTTAACCTCATCCATGATTAGCTTAGCCTTTTTTTGTTGAAGAGTAATTTTTTGCTGCATAAGATTTGCTGTGTTAGTAATTCAAAAAGATAAAAAAATCAGGCAAGAATATATCAAAATAAAATCTCAGTAAAGAAAAAAACCGTACCTACCAAACCAACATCAAATAATTATAGTCAAAAAAACTTGAATTCAGGTTAGAAGCTTCATTAAAGAATAAGCTTACGCAATACGTAAACTTGAAAGTTTACTGCTAAAAAATGAGTACTCATTAACCGATTGAATGTTAAAAAAAAAGAAGTTTATGCTAGCAAAATCAAAAAAACCATGCTAACTTAAAACTCAGGTGAGAATTGGTATTGAGATGGCTATACAGTTTGCAAGGATTGAATTTTTACGTAGAAGTGAAGGAGGTGATAGTTGTCGTAAGGCAGCATATAATGCAAGAACTATTGTTAAAAATAAGCAGACAGGTATAAGGTATAACTTCTCTCGTAAGAAAGATAACGTATATCATACAGTGCTGATACCGGATTATGTAAATCAAAAATTCAAGAATATTCAAACATTAATGAATGAGGTGGAACGAACAGAAAAAAAAGGAAATAGTAAGTTGTTGAAGGATATAGTAATAGCATTGCCAGACGAGGAGGAGCTAAATTTAGAGCATAGAATAGAACTAACTCATCAAATAGTTGATGAAATGGAATGGGTGCAAAAAGGTATTGGAGTACAGATAGACATTCATAAGCCTCAAATAGGAGATAAAAACTGGCATGCACATATATTGCTCACTATGAGAAGATTTAGAAAAGATGGAACTGGTTTAGGAGATAGAGCAGTAGATTTAAACCCAAAAATCATAACAGTTAATGGCAAAAAGGTTGTTATTAAAGATCACAAGATGATTCATGAAATAGCAAAAGAAGAAACTAATGCATATTTCGCTGAATTAGGCTTGCCATATAGAGTTGACGAGACAAGCGAAGTACCTGGAAAGCATATTGGACCTCGTAGAATTAGGAATTTAATTAATGAAGTATTAAATGAAAATGAGTTACGTAAAGAGGCTCATTTGAAGATTATTAATGATGCTGACGTAATAACAGATTCTATAACACATTACAAATCTATTTTTACTAAGCAGGATGTTGAAAAAGCAGTAAAAGATATACCAGATCCAACAGCAAGAGAACAGTTAGTTCAGCAAGTGCTTAGTTCAAATAGAATACTAGAGTTATACCATGATGATGGTGAAAGTAGCAAATATTTTACGACAATTGAGGTTCGAAATGAGGAGACGAGAATAATCAGAATAGCTAATAAAATCAATAATCAGGTTTATTACAACGATATTTACAATCTTAAAAGTGATATCGAAGGTCTAGCAAATGTTAGTGAGGAACAGAAACAAGCGCTAAGGCATATTTTGCTTAGCACTAGTGGAGTTAGAGTCTTGAGAGGAAGAGCTGGTACAGGAAAATCTTATGTTTTAGCAAAAGCGCATAAGCTCGCAACAAATCGTGGACAAAAAGTTATTGGTCTTGCTCCTACTCATAAGGCAGTATCAGAGCTGAGGAGCAAAGGTTATACAGAGGTCTATACAGTAAAAGGATTTTTATATAATCGAAAAAAAATTTTTATGCAAGACAGCTTAATAGTAGTAGATGAAGCTGGAATGGTAGGTACTAAAGCTTATGCAGAGCTGTTTAGAGTAGTTAGAAACAATAATTGTCAACTGATACTTGCTGGAGATGAAAAACAGCTAGCTTCAATAGAAAGAGGCGGAATGTTTGAGATTCTGAGTAATATTTTTGGTTCACATGTTTTAGTAAATATTCGAAGACAAAGTGAAAACTGGAGCAGAGAAGCAGCAATGGAGTTTGCTGAGAGTAATATTTTAAGCGGTATAACCTTACTGAGGCAAAATAACTGCGTTAGGTTTGATAATACGTTGCAGGACTCAATGAGTAAGTTAATATACAACTGGAGTCTAAGCAAATTTAAACCACATGAAAAATTGGTAATTACAGTACGTAATAAAGATGTCGACATTCTTAATTCAAGTATTAGATCTTTGTTAAAAGCAAATGGTACGCTACAAGGCACAGAATATAGGCGTTCAATATTGGAGAAAGAACGGACAAAGACAACTGTTTTTAGTAAAGTTTTTAGTAAAGTTGAAAACTGGTTTAAGTCTATAATCAATGATATCAATGATAGATCTCATGTGAATGAAGAATATTATCATTTTACCGTTAAACCAGAGCAAGAAGCTAAAGTAGAAAAAGTCCAGCAAGAGAATAGCATAAAGCAATATCCATTCAAAGATATTTCTACTCCATTGTTTATGCAAATCAAAGAACAAAGACAGTATGATTATGATGTAACCATTCTGTCAGCAGAAGGAAAAACGATATCAAGTTTTCAGGAAGCTGGCATTGATAGCAGAATGGTATATAGCTCAAATGTAAATAATTTAAAGTATTATCAGCCATTTCAAGGAGAAAAGATTCTTATAGCTGCAAATAATGATAAACAAAATAAAGAATATGTAAGCACTATAAACGAGGCTGTAAAAGTACTGACAAGCAAAGGAGCAATTACTAGCATCGTAATTCATTCAGAAGGTGAAGATTTTAACGACATGCTAAAAAATAAAGGAGCCGTAGCTGTTAAGGAGCTTATGATACCTGAAATCATGAAGTTAATTAATACTCAGAACGTAAAAACAGAGTCTGAACAAGTGGTGAAAACTAACATAGCTCCAAAAATTGGAGTTAGACGGTAGTGCTGAAGATTTGAAATTGAATGTAAGCTATTCATTCACAGGGCGAATTACAAAATGAGCTATACATAACAGCTCACAGTGATGTTTGTAATTTGCATTATGCACTGCTAAGATAATAATGACTATATATGTTCTTCATAATAATGGTGTAGGAATAGAAAGTTCTAACATAAGCATGATAGGGAATGCAGAGCAAGTACGGCTGTACTACAATGTGCAAGCTACAAAAAATGTTGCTAACCTAATAGAGCAGCTTAGCACAGCTAAGACAGACTCTATCAATTCAAAAGAGGAGAATAATGATGTTCAAGCAAATGAAGTAAGGCAATATCAATCTGCTCAAAACTATAGAAAAAACGATTATTATTCAAATAGCGAGGAAGACCTACAAAAATTGAGGGATGCAATAGCTTATAGAGCTGACACTATAGCTCGTGATATTCTTGGAGATCCAAATCAGCGCCTATCTAGACACGGACGATTACGTTGGGGAGACACTGGCAAAATACAAGTAACCACCGAGGACAAGTACGCTGGAAAATGGTATGACTTTAGTACAGGACAAAAGGGTGATTTATTATCCCTGGCTCAAAGAGAAAGAGGATACAGCTTTTTTGAGGCAAAGGAATATTTGAAAAGTATGGTTGGAATGTCTAATATTAGTCAACGGTATCAGAGACCGCCTAAGACTGACGATTCTCAACAATACACTCAACAATCTGAAAGTGTTAAAATCGCAAAAGTTCAAAACTTGTATGAACTATCAAGTAAGATACATGGTTATGATATAGATAAGAACCCACATGCAGAAGTAGTAAAAAAGTATCTTGAAAATCGTGGTATTACTTTTGACAAAAGCACTGCAAGTTCAGACTTAAAAGCAAGTATACTGTTTGATACTCAAACGAGAGAAAATTATCCAGCATTTACAGCATTTGCAAGAAATTCAAAAGGAGAAATTACCGGAGTACAGGCCGTATATCTAAATTCGGCAGGAGATAAGGCGAATATTTCAATTAACAGAAGATCTTTCGGTAAAATCAGAGGATCGTTCATAACAATCGCAAAGCGAAATGCGAATGACCCTAATATAACAATTATAGCAGAAGGCGCTGAAACAGCATTGAGCTTGCAGCAATCAGGCATTAAAGGTAATATCATTGCTAGTGCAGGAATTTCGAATTTGAGAAATTATTCACCATTTCCTGGTGAAAAAATCATCATTGCAGCAGATAATGATAGCAAAAATCCTATAACTAATAATACTGTAATTAAAGCTGCAAAAACGTTAGAAATGAAGGGAGCGATAACTTGTATAGTCAAACCACCAGAAAATGGTGATTTTAATAATCTGTTGCAAAGTTGTGGAGAGCAGTCAATTAGAGACATTATAGAACCTGAAATTACTAAACTGACTAAGGCAGTTGAAACAACCAAACTTACTCAAACAGAAAATAATAGTATAGCAAAACAAAATGATATTACGAATGTTAAAGAATTGTATAATAAATCGTCATCTCTATACTACTTTAAACAAGAAGAGGAAGCTAAGGTGGAAGCAATAGTAGTTAATAAATATTCAGAAAACCATACAGGAATTTATAGTTCAAAAATCTTTAATAATTCATAATTTAAGGGCAAATATGGTTTTTGATGAAGAGACTCAAAAATCCTGGCCTGCACTCACTATTTTTGTTAAAAATGACAAAGATGAAATTACTGGAGCTAAGATATTAGCTCTGAATTCAAAAACATGTAATAAAGCTGATGTAGCTGAAAAATCTGTTGGTACAATTAGTGGGTCATTTGCTGAAATTGCTCAACAGAATTCAAAATACTCACCTGTAACAATCATTACAAAGGATATTGAAACAGCGTTAACCATTCAACAAGCTGGAGTTGAAGGAAAAATCTTATGTGCAATTGAAGCCGAAAATTTGCAAAACTATAATCCTAGCCCAAAAGAAAAGATCATTCTAGCAGTTAAAAATGACGTAAATACTGAAAAAGCTGAAAAAGTTCTGGAGGATAAGGAAGCAGTAGTCTGTACAGTCAAAAATGACTTCAATAATGTATTAAAAACTCAAGGATTATATGCTGTTAGAAATATTATCAGCCCTGAAATAAGAAAACTTAATGAAAAAATTGAATCAATACAAACTAATATACAACCAGGATTATGTCCGAAACACTAGGCAGAGTATGACACAGCATTTTTTATTTAAAAAACTATAGAGTGAAAAAATATGACAAAACAATTAAAGCATGATTCATTGGCAAAGACAATCATGAGTGATCCAGTGGCTGCACAAGAATTTCTAGAGTATTATTTACCAATGAATTTCAAGAGTTTAATAGATTTATCACAAATAAAAGTAGAGCAAGAGAGTTATATAGAAGAATCGTTAAAGAAAAAATACAGTGATATCGTCTATAGAGTTGCCACCAAAAAACATGGCAATGCTTTTATTTATATATTAATTGAAGCTCAATCAACCGTCGATTATTGGACAGCTCTGCGGTTATGGAGATACACATTGTTATTGTGCGAAAGGCATAAGAAAGAAAAAACTAAATTACCATTAGTGTATAATTTAGTGATCTACAACGGCAAAGAAGTCTACAACGCACCTAGGAATTTGTGGGATTTATTTACAGATTCAATGATAGCTAAGCAATTAATGACTTCTGACTATCAATTAGTTGATTTGCAAAGTATGTCGAATGATGAAATTGTTAGGAAAAAGCATATCGGAATGCTCGAATATATGCTAAAGCACATTCATCAACGAGATATGTTAAAGCTTTGGGAAGAGTTTCTAATAAAGTTCAAACATGTTTTAATACTTGACAAAGAAAAAGGCTATATTTACCTACGATCATTTTTATGGTATACTGATACTAAATTACTAGAGAGCCAGCAACCAGAATTAGAGCAGGTTCTGGCTAAGTATTTATCTGAAGAAGAAAAAAGTAATATTATGAGAACTATTGCTGCAAAATATATTGATGAAGGTATAGAGATTGGTGAAACTAAAGGCATAGCTAAAGGTATAGAGATTGGTGAGACTAAAGGCAGAGCTGAAGGCAGAGCTGAAGGCAGAGCTGAAGGTATAGAGATTGGTGAAGTAAAGGCTAAACAAGAGCTTGCAAGGAACTTATTAAAAGCTGGCTTTTCAGTTGAATTTATTTCTGAAAATACCGGATTGTCAAAAGAAGAAGTGATTAATTTAAAAAATAACATAGAGTATTAATTTTTCGAATTAATACTCTACTAACTTAAGTTTTTTGAGCAATTTATATTCACAAACAAAAGCTGTATTTAAATTTTGTAGCTGCATAGTTAGTTTTGTGATAGGAAAGTTACCAGCAAGCTTTACATAACAAGTTAGGTCTGGTAGGTTCATAATTTCAGATGGCATAACTAAAAGCTTTTTACGCTCAACATTATTCATATTTACTCCATCTCGCATAGTATTTGATCCATATGACAAGTTCTCTTGAGTTTCAATAATTTCTTGCTCACCTAGTGTTAATGCTGATTTATAAGCTGTAACCTGATCACTTTATAGTCTAAGTATGATTTTTATTTAATAGCAAATACTTTTGTAAAAATAAAAAATATTTTTAAGCGACGTTATCAACTGAAGGTTACTCTGAGCTTATCAACTATAAATTCAAGTTGTTGGATTAAAAATTAGCACTTCAACTAGCCAAATATTAGACATAAATTTCGTTATATTTTCGCAATTAACATCAAGATATTATTGTCATATTGACAAAGAATATTAATACATCTACAGTTAAATTCATGTATCAACTCGAACGAGAACAAACTACATGGCAGATTTTATAAAGCGTATAAAGCTCATAATAACTCTTAATCTAACTTATTTCTTCTTGTTAGTTAAATCATCTTAAACATGAAAGGTATGTAATATATACCAGTCTCATCTCCTTTGAGATAATGCATTAATACAGCTAGTTGCAGCAACATTCTAGGCAACAGTTATATTATTCTACTATAACTTGGTAAACAAAAGTATTCTTTATACTTATAACTCAAGTAATATAGATAATAATTTTTACAATCCTTGCATGAAGATACATAAAAATATATCGCTATTGTTAATAACTCAGCTAAGGACAACTTCCTACCTCTGTTCATTTGATTATACTACTTAGTATTAATCTCTTTCTCTCCTACTCTTGATATATCTTGCAAAAATTGTCTATTAAATAGTATACTGTTATAATACATTTTTTCATGTTGGGTTATTCCTTGTTTATTTAAATTTTTTTTATAACTCAACATTCTCCCTTTGTATACCTTTTATTCTCAACATTTCATATTTCCACTTATCCTAATCTAGCGTTTATAATAACTTAAGTAGTTTTACACTGAATGTATCAAGACATTATGAATCAAAAATAGCTAGTACATATACTGACAATAATATAGCTAAACTACTATAAAACAGTCATAATAGTTTAGCTATTACTATGATGTAAACACTATTTTTAAAAAGTATATAATATAACTGTTTTATAGTGGCTTAACTATATAAGCTGTCACAGTATAAGCTTGAAAAAGTGTAATAGAATTGTTAGAAGTTATCAGATACGTATCGTAAAAGCAACAAAGGAAGGTAGATGAAGCAAAGTTAAAGCTTAGCAACGGCTACTGATTTACTCTTTTAGTGGTAAAGCTCTTGCTGTTAGAAGAGTGATTGAAATTCTAAGTAAAAGGACTGCAGGAATAGATAAAGAAATCTTGAATACCTTTGATATTAAATCTCAGGCAATAATTAACTTGAGGCAACATGTGTATAATCCATATCCTCTTAGTAAGAAAAGACCACTTGGTATACCTACTGTGAAAGATAGAACTATGCAAGCTATTTACAAGCTAGTATTAAAACCAGTTGCAGAAACAACAGTAGATAAACATTCGTATTGGTTTAGAACAGAAAAATCAGCTAGTCATAGCTAAACAATTATAACTGTTTTATAGTGGCTTAGCTATATAGTAGCAAGCGTTATAGTTAAAACATTGCCTAATAATAAAGCTGCAAAGATATATCAAATATAAAGAAGAAAAAGTGTTAATTTTTATTAACTTCTACACTTTATATAACCTACTATTAACTTATGTTAACTTTTATTAATATTTATAATTAATCTTCAACTTTAACTATAAATATATTTGGAATATTTGTCAATATAACAAAAAAATTAAGGCGAAAGGTAGAAAATAGGTAGAAAAAAATTCAGGAAATTGGGGGCCAATTTTCAACCTAAAGGTTAAGATGATGGATGAAAAATATATACCAACCTAAGATTGATAAAGCGGTTTGGAAGTCAGGTATGTTATAAATAAATTAGTATAAAAATTTTATTCAAATAAAGAGAATAATATAGATACCTTGTCTAGGTAATTGTAATATAAATTAATATAACAATTCAATATGTGGAGTAATTATGGAATCAATAATATTAACATTAAAGTTAACAGATAAGTTAATAAGAAAAATAAAAATTCCGACTGAAAGAACATCAACCATCAAGGATAAAATTGAACCAGGACTTCAACTAAGAATATCACCGTCAGGAAGAAAAACATGGTCTTTTGAAAAAAAATTTAGAAAAGAAGGGATAAAAATGACGATAGGGGTATTTCCAGATTTATCTATTAAAGAAGCTAGAAAAAAAGCAAGAGAATTAAAGAGATTAATGGCGAAAGGAATAGATCCAAGAGAAGAAAAACGTCAACAACAGATAGCAGAAGATGAGAAACGTCTAAAAGCAAGACAAGATATTACATTCAAAGAGCTGTGTTATAAGTATATTGAAGAGTATGCCAAAATATATACTATATACTGGCAGAAAGATACTGCAAGAATATATAATTATGCGAAACCGTTATTTTTAAAAAAGATAAGTGATATTAAAAGTAATGATATTGAACAAATATTCAATGATATCAGCAAAGATGGAAAATATGCGACAGCAAATCAATTTCTAATAACCTTAAGCAGTATATTTAATAAGGCAATAAAATTGGAATTAATAGACAGAAATCCTACACTAAAAATAGATAAACATAAAATGCAAGCAAGAGAAAGACGTCTAAGTTACGATGAAATGAGTAAATTTTTACACGTATTATGTGAAGAAGCAACTCCATTGATAAGAGATTTTGCATTACTAGCGTTATATACTGGAGCTAGAAAAACTAATGTGTTGGAGATGGAATGGGACAATATAGATTTTGTAAGAAAAATATGGCATATACCAAAAACTAAGAATGGAAAGGCGCAAAATATACCATTAACAGATGAGATAATAGAAATATTGCAAGCAAGGAAATTAACATCTAAAAGTAAATGGGTGCTATCAACTGATAAAAGCCAAAGCGGGCACTTGGAATATCCTTATAGAGGATGGTATAAGACTTGTAAAAAGGCAGGCATAAAAAATTTAAGGATACACGATCTAAGAAGGACGTTTGCAAGTTGTATGGCAGATGAAGGCGCAGGTCAGTATATAATTAGCGCAGCATTGAATCATAGTGACATAAAATCAACGAGTATTTATACCAAAGTTAGTTTAGAGCCAGTAAGGCAATATATGTCTAAGGTAACACAAATGATAAGCGACTGTTCAAAAATTGATATTTGAAATAAATACTGAAATAACATGAAACTTAGCATGAGAAGAAATGCATATATGAAAACTAATTATCACAGGTAAAATCTGCGTTTGAAGATATTTAGTTAATTTAAACATTATAGTAGCAGAATGAGAAATCTCATGCTAAAATTGAGGCTGAAGGTTATTATGCAAAATCAAAAATTATGTTGGGCATTATCGAGGCCGTTGAAGTATATGGGTTTGAGCATTGATGAATGGGGAGTAGTGCTAGCTGGAGTAGCTCCAGGAATTGTACTACTAAACAGCAGGCATGCTAAATTAGGCCTAGCATTTATGGTTGGAGGAATTGCTCTATGTTATTGCTTTAAGAAATTTAAGAAGGTATCGGAGAATTTTTTGCTAAAAAGTTTTTTAGTAGCTAAAGGTTTATTGCCAGCTCCATTAGGATATTCAAGACTGTTGGGCAAAAAAGTTGGCAAATAATGAATCATCTCTTTAAGCAAAATGCTATACAAGAGCTGGTTAAATATAATAAATGCTTACTTTCAGTAACTATATTGCTAGCTGCAGCTAATATAATTGCGATAATGGCTGCAATTACCAAAGAAGAAAAGTGGTTGTTAATTCCAGCAATGGAGCCTGATCGTAAAATGACGATTTCATCAAAAAATTACCATGAAACCTATTTAAAGGAATGGGCAATTTATGTGATGAAATTCTTATTTGCTACTTCTCCAAATGAGGTAGAAAGACAAATAGCAGACATGAAAGTGGTATTCAGTAATACTGAATCTTTAAATAAATTTTTTCATGATCATTTGCAATTTGTTAAAGGCTCAAATGTGTCTTCAGTCTTTTTTTCTAAAGAAGGTTGAAGTGATAAATGAATGGAGTATTAATTAGTAGAACGCTTCGTTATTGGTTTAGCGATAGTAAACATATAGCTGTCGATAAGACTTACCTTTTGACTTACAAGCGAACTCCTAATTACCTTTTATTGTTGACTGGTGTTAAAGAGAATGGAATAAAAAAATGAGTATTAGAATTTTGAGATTTATCATAGGGTTTATTGCTTTGGTAAACGTTAATAATATATATGCAGTAGAATATGAGTTAGAAGCTGACAATTTACTAAAGCTTGAGATTTCTGATAGTGGGCCAACAAGAATTAATCTTAAAGATGAAAAAATTAATGATATTCTTATGTACCCTCAAAACACAGTTGAAGGTATAGTTCATGAGTCTGGATGTTTGTTTATTGCTCCACGAGCAGAAGAAAACAAAGTTTATTTAATGGTAATAGGAAAATATAAAACAATTCAAGATTTAATGTTAACTTTTACTCCAAAAACTCCAAGCCCTATAATGCTTGTTAATGCTGCTACAAAAATAGAGGAAAAGGATAATTCAAAACAAAACAATAACAATTTGTTCAGTAATGACCTTAATACAAAAGAATTAACAGCAAAACCTTCTAAAAAACAAAGTAGAAATACTAAGGAAAAATAAAACTGGCTTAAAATGCTAGTTTTTACTTCAAAGACTTGAAGTTCTGGTAGGGTATCTGAAACTCGCTTCAAAGTAAAATTTCATTCAATGTGGAATTCACTAGCACTAGGAGAATAATGCAAAATTTACTAATAAGCAATAACAATGTTCATATATCAAAAATCTCGACTAAATATGCTAAACCCTACATTTAGAATACAGTGGAATAATGTAGTTGTAGGGCTGTTAATTATTATAATTACTGCTTGTGTTTTTTCTTTTGAGCCAGCATTAGCTGATACTCTTGAAGGACAGCTTAATAAAATAGACGGACTTTTTAGTGGAAAGCTAAAAACAATAGGTATATCAAGCGCAACTATTTTATCATCGATTTGGGCTGTAGCACGAGGGAATATAAAGCTTGCAGGAGTAATGGTAGCAATTGGTGTTATTTTAGGCTTTTACCTAGTGAATTGCCAGTGGTATGAAAATTAATTGATAAGGTAGAAACATTAACATTCAAAAAGCGGAGGAATAGTGGAACAGGACAATTCAGACAATAATAATACAAAAGAAGAAGATTTAGAGCTAAATGATAAACCAAAGGCTGAATCTGGTGTTAGGTCTAATAGCAAGTTATCAGAATTAACAAATATCATTCGTAGAAAGCCAGTAATTGCCTTAACTTTTATAAGCATCACAATAATGGTTGTTTCATTTTTTTTATCTGAAAGTGGTAAAACGAAAGAATCTATAATTTTTATTGAAAATCGTGAGTCAAGAGAAGCGATTTCTGGAATAGAACAAGCTGTAGATTTGAGAGCGAAATGGACAGAGGAAATACTTAATGAAGTCAAAACATTAAAAGATAGATTTGAAAATGTAACAGAAAGCAGATATTTAGAAATTACAGCCCAAATTAATAATTTTAACCAAAAACTTGAGATATTGGAGAATCAGCCTAAGCAGAGTCTATATAATAATGATAGTGATGAATTTAGTTCTGATCTTAATCATCATATTTTAAATTCACCACATGATAACAAAACAGAGCAAGCTCCTGTAGTAGTAAAGCCTTATGTAAATCTTAGGAGAGCTGAATCTGAGCAAAAAAAATGTTGAGAACTATGTTACTAGCGGTAGTTCTGCTAGAGCTGTCCTACTTATTGAAGTCGTTGTAGGCACAGGAACAAACAGCTCTTCATCACCAGAACCAATTGTTCTGCAGTTGCTTGATACAGCAATTCTTTATGATAAATATAAAACTGATCAAATCAAAAAGGCAATTTTAATTGGATCCTATAACTGAGAGATGTCCTCAGAGAGAGCTAAATGTCGCATCGAAACTCTTTCAGTAGTCAATAACCAAGGAGATATTATTGAGAAAAAGGTGGAAGGATGGTTGATAGGCGAAGACGGACGTTCTGGAATTAAAGGAATCGTGGTGGATAAATCGTCTAACATAGCAGGCATGGCTGCATTAAATGGAGTATTTAGCAGTATAGCTAAATTTCTTCAGACTAAGGCTATTAAACCTGATATGACACCAACTTTAAACCTAGTAGCTGGAGGTCAACAACAAGAGTTTCAGATTGGAGATGCACTTCAGTCTGGAGCTTACTCTGGAGCTAGCAATGCTTTTGATAAGCTGGCTGATTTTGCTATAAAGCGAGCTGATTCCATGAGCCCAGTCATTGTTGTTGCCTCAGGTAGAGTCATAGATGTTGTATTTAAAAAAGGTTTTGACTTATGCGAGCACAAGAAGAAGCCACATAATTCAACTTATTCACCATCAACTGGCAATGAAAAAGTTAATTTGCATAATAAATTCGATCAATCACAAAAGTTAGAGGAGCATTTATAATGAAGTTTTTATTATTGCTATTGGGCTGTATGAGCCTAACCAGCTTCTTTTTCGAAAGTAATTTTGATTGTAAAATTCCTAAAGGGCTAAAATGTAAGTCTTTATACGAAATAAAGAATATGGTTGCTCAAGGCGCTTTTGATATTGATAATCTTGAGAAAGTTGAAACATCAAAAATTAAATCAAAAAGACGTTGTATTCTATGCTACAGGCAAGCTAAAGCAGTTCAAGGCGTAGATGTTGTTAACAAGTCTCCGAAAAAACCAAAAAAATATCTTATTAATTTATTTAAATCAAAACAGAGTCAAGGTGAACGCAAGCATACATAAGGATTTTGATCGAGAAAGATTTTCTAAACACTTTGTCTATGAATCGTATGATGATGAGACTCAGCTATTCTTTAATCGTGGTTCAATAGGCTTTGTATTGCTTGCATGCCCATTGGCTGAAGCTAGTGTTTCGGCTCAAAATGAAATTGCTGAATTTCTGAAAAGCGATGAAAATTTACCTGCTGAAAGTAGCCTGCAAGTCTTGATGATTGGTAGTAATAATATAGAGAATTTTTTAAGCAACTGGCAGTCATATCGTAAAGGATAGATATTTATTGAGTTAGCAAATAAAAGAACAGAGTTTTTGCGTGATCAAGCTCAAAAAGTAGGTTCTATAAAGGATGTAGTATTGTTGATTTCAGTAACTATACCTAATTTAAATGCAAATATAGATGATATGATTCGCAGACGAGATGCTTTGAAAGATACGTTCAGGTCAATTGGATTAAGCACTGAAAATGTGAATGCACAGCAATTATTAAAGTTTCTGAGAGTAATATTTGGCTGGCCTGAAGAAGAACATTCAAATATTAACCAGTATGAAATATTGTCTGAACAAATTCTAAGTGGAGATTTCTCGTTATTTGAGAATGATGATTGTGTAAATGTAAATGATGATCAAATATTTATCAGTCTAGAAGCAAGAAATAGGCCTGCAGAGTGGAAATTATCTGCTATGGATCTGTTTTTAGGTAATGAAATGCGTCGTGATGAATATATAAAATCAAATTTCCTGATTCATTTTGGTCTGCAAATTTTACCAAATCAAGCTATGGAAAGAACTGCTGCTATAACCAAAAGAGAGGCACTAGAAAGAAATATTAATGCAGGAATGGGCAAATTTTTTTCATGACATACAACAAGAAACTGCTGATTTAGCTGATGTAGTAGCTGCTCTACAGAGTGGTGATAGAGTTGTTAATATTCACTTCAACGTTATTATGTTTGATAAAACAAAAAAGGCTAAGCAATCTGCATCGGCCTTTTGTTCGATGTTAAGACGCAGTGGATGGTATTTTGTACCATGCAAATATGATCATGTAGCCGTGTTACTAGCTGCGCTACCAATGCAGTTAGTTGAGCAAGGCCCAAAAGGTATATTGGGTCAAAATAAAACATCAGGAGTTGGAGTAGCTCTTTCTAGCTTAGGTAGAGGCATAAAAACTGTTTCTGTAGAGAGCAAAGTATTATTGCCAATAATCGGTGAATGGAAAGGTGATTTAAGTTCTCCAGGTATGTTGCTAGCTGGAAGACGAGGTCAAATAATGTACTGGTCTCCTTTTGGTGGAGCTTTATTACCTGCATTAAATAAGAATGCAGCAGCTCCAAATGAGAACTTTAACCTTTGTATAGCTGGAGTTCCAGGCTCTGGAAAATCTGTTTTCATGCAAGAATTAATGCTATCTGTTCTAGGAGTTGGTGGTAAAGTTTTTGTTCTTGATTACGGAAGATCGTTTAAGCGTACATGCTTGATTCTAGGTGGTAGATACATAGAATTCGACATGAAAAATCCTGTATCAATTAATCCATTTTCAGAGGTGCCAGAGGATGACAGCGCAAAGTCTATAGAAGCTAGATCGGATTTTTTATCTAACTTTCCATCCATTTTAGCTACTATGGCTGCTCCACAGTATGGAACAAGCGATTTACAACAACCAATGCTACAGAGGGCTTTGATATCAGTCTGGCAAAAAAAGGGAGCTAAAGCTGAAATCACGGATATTGCAGACTGGTTATCAAATAGAGAAGAATCATATGCTAAAGAGCTTGGAAATATGCTCTTTCCTTTTACTAAAGATGGTCAACATGGAAGATTTTTTAGCGGTAAGGCGCAATTATCTCTAAACTCTGATATTGTGGTAATTGAAACTGATCATCTACGCTCTGTACCAGAGCTATTAGCTGTGATTGTACAGATTATGATTGTTCATATTAATCAAACAATGGTTAAGGGAGATAGAAGTAGACCATTTTTAATTATGATAGATGAAGCTTGGAAGCTATTAGCTGGAAAGCGTTCAGGAGAGTTTATTGAAGAAGCAGGTCGAATAGCTCGAAAATATAATGGATCGATTGCTTTAGCAACTCAGCAACTCACGGATTACTTTCGTCAAGAGGGTTCTGCGTCTGAAAAGGCGTTTGAGAACTCATCGCATAAGATAATTTTGAAGCAAAATTCTGAATCGTTTAAGGCAATGAGAGCTAACCATAAGCTTGCAGGGTTTGTTGATGAGGATTGGAAGCTGAATTTACTGCAATCTGTACATTCAAATCCTCCGTATTATAGTGAAATAGCTATTTATAGCCCTAATGTTTCAGGTGTTATAGGCAGATTAATGATTGATCCGTTTACTCTGCTGTTAACTTCAACGAATGCTAGAGATTATCAAGCAATAGAAGATCACATGGCTAAAGGGATGAATGTCAGTGAGGCAATTAATTATGTGATAAGAGAACGGAAAATAATTCCATGAAGCACGGAGCAGTAATTAGTATAGGTACATTCTTTGCTTTATTTGCCGTTGCTTATCAAGTAAGCGATATAAGAGCCAATTTATTAAATGCTGATATAGGTGTTGAGATTAAGGATTATGGGACTAGAGGGCATGTTTTTCCAATCATTGAGGAATCATTACTGGAGGTGATTATGGCTAAACTTAATGCTGCATCAAAAAGTGGTTTGTTGAATCAAATGCAGCTGGAATTTCAGGAAAAAGTTAGGCAAAAAATCATGAGACCAGTTCCAGTAAAAAATTTGAGTAAAGCTACTGAAAATAAAACGCGAATATATGATTCTACCTATGTTCAAAAGGATGACATTAAGACAAAAAATGGTATAATAATAGTAAGGAGAGGAACTAAAATAAATCCTTTAGAGATAATAAATTGGGGTGAACCACTAATATTAATTGATGGAGATGATGAAGATCAGGTCGCTTGGGCAAAATCAAGACCAGGAAAGATAGTGTTAGTTAATGGAAATCCTATTGAACTTAGCAATCTATTAGGCCGGCACGTATTCTTCGATCAATTGGGTTTTTTGAGTATGAAGTTTAAAATACAAGCTGTGCCAGCCATAATAGAGCAAGAAAACACTGTGCTTAAAATTAGCGAAGTAAGCACCTATTAAAAGCATATAACGCACGTTGGAAGTTACATAATATGCTGTAAGCAGTATAACTCAATATACTATTAGATTCAACTTAAAAGAAGGTTTTATATGAAAAGTTGGAAATTACAGCAATTAGAACAAGATCTAGTTAAAATAGTTAATAATACGCTACGAGGTGAAATACAAGAGATAGTAAATCCAGGTGGTGAAACTTTATATTTAATTCCAGGAAATAGATATCCAAAACTTCTTCGTAAAATTTCATCAATGCAAGCAAAGTGAGTGAAGGAACTGGTAATTTTGTTAGCGATAGTAATGTCTATAACAGCTAATAACTGTTATGCAGCTGCTGGGTGTGTTGGAAGATTTGTAAATCCTATAACAGATGTATGTTGGAAGTGCTTGTTTCCAATTACTATAGCTGGATTTAAGGTAGTAAGCAGTTCAATGCCTGATACTAATGCTTCTGGTAGACTTATATGTCTTTGTCCTAAGCCAGGGATTCCAGTGCCTATACCTGGTATTCCGGTAGGATTTTGGGAGCCAGTACGCCTTGTAGACGTTACAAAGTCACCAATGTGTATGGTAAGTCTTGGAGGTTTGTCATTTGGAACTGCTACTCAAAAAGGCATGAAAGATGAGGCTGAAGGAAGTGCTTTTTACCACATTCATTGGTATGTCTATCCCGTGATTTACTGGCTGGAAATTTTGCTTGATTTTATTTGTCTGGAAATGGCTGCAGTCGATATAGCATATTTAACAGAGTTTGATCCATTATGGAGTGACGATGCAAAATCTGCGATTTTAAATCCAGAAACGTTGTTGTTTCAAAATGTAGCTGCTTATCAAGCATGTATAGCTGATTGCATCAGTTGTAGCGCTGGTTTATTAGCAAGCGATTATGCTTTTTGGTGTGCTGGATGTCAAGGAATGCTTTACCCTTTCACTGGAACAGCTGCAGCGCATAATGGTGGAGTTGGAACATCTGTATTAATGGTAAGTAAGTTTATGGCTAAAATGCATAGGCAACTGATGTTATGGGGATATTATGGTTATAAAGGCCTATGTGGTAAGTATCCAATGCCTATTATCAAGAAAAGTCAGTATCGACTACAAATGACTTATCCAATTCCAGAAACAAAATCCTGCAAGAGCATAGGTCAAACAGAAGCTATATGGCAAGCTGGTAGAGAATTTCCAGTTAATGGTGAAGATTTTGGTTACTTGATTTGGCGAAAAAGAGATTGTTGTTTGCTTTGATTTATAAAGCTTGGAGAGGAATATGGTTATACGAGTAATGATGTTGATGGTTTTATTATTTGTTAATAATGCTAATGCTTTTTTTTTGGACAAGCAAAAAACTTTTATTTTTGTCTCATTTTCAATGAGTGATGAGGCTTTAAAAAGCTATTTTGCTGAGTCTCAAAAGGTCGGAGCTCAATTAGTTATGCGTGGGTTAATTAATAACTCATTTACACAAACAAAGAATAAAACTATGGAGCTTGATATTAGCTTCGATATAGATCCTAGCTTGTTTGAGAAATATAAGGTTGATGTTGTACCAGTGATAGTAATAGATGATGAAAAAAGAGGATTAACCAAGAAATTAACTGGCCATATTCCTTTAGCAACAGCATTAGAAATTATGAATGAGAATACTCCATGAAGCAACTTATAGTACTAGTTTTGATAATATTGAACATCAATTGTTGTTTAGCTTCAATGCAAAGCAGTTATAATGAAGCTAGCAACTATAATGTAAATCTTGGAAATTCTTCAAATACACAAGAATTATTTCATCAAGGTAGTAATGTTAATTATCCTAATAATGATGAGGATTTAACCTACCATGGCCGTAATCAGCTTGGTACAGAAAGTGGAGCAATGTTATTTCAAGCTGAAAACAGTAAAAACAATGCCTTAACTCAACATAATATCAACGATCAAAATTATATGATAGCTAATTCAATGAGAATTGAATCTGATCCTTTAAGTGCCCTTGATAGCAGTAATTTCGTAACTCAGACAAGTACAACTAATACTGAAATCATTCAAAGTTGTACTGAAGGCAGTAAGTTCAATATTGAACTTATTCGAGAATTAAACGTTGAGTGCAAATTAGAGAATGTATGGCTTCCATGGCAAAGCCGGCAAATGGAATTTGCAACAGAAGAAATAAAGGAGAATCATAGTAATTGGCTTAATAGTCGTAGCGATGTCTATGATGATGAATTAGATGCGCAAATATACTGCCTAGCAGATGATCCCGAAGCAATTGTAAAACAAATGAAATGGGCTATTGCTAATAGGCTTGGTGCATCTATACACAATATTGGTAGAAATTTTTTATTAGAAGTAAATGAAAAAATATGTATACTTCACTATGACTACAGAGATAAGACTCAAGAACTAAGGGAAGTAGCAGAATATTGGAAAGTTTTAAACCCTGAACTTGAGCAATTAACAGAAAGTAACGAATGCTATGAGGTCAATAGAATCAACTATGATGGTGGTGATAGAGTATTTTTTGACAAGTTTAAAGTCAATCGTCCATATTGGAAACAAAAGATTGTTTTTTCTTGTACTAGCGATCCAAAAGATGGTTGCAAACACCTTAAAATTCAAAATTGCGAATTAAAAAACAGCACTTGCCAAAAATCAGTAGCAAATATTTGTTTACTATGGCAGCACGATTACAGCTGTTCAACTGAGAAGCAAACAATGCTACACTCATCATTGCGTAATAACTCAATCTTTTGTTTAGGAGGCAATTGCAATACTCCAACTATTATACCAAACAGGGATATAGCTAAAGTAGCTCATCTAGCTATGCTAAATCAGATGAGCAAAGACATTAAAACAAATCCCGTTTCTGTATTTTCAGGTAAACATCGCAAATGCAAAAAAGATGTATTTAGTTTTTTGAATTGCTGCTCTTCAATGACTGGCTGGGGGCGTGATATAGGCTTATCGCAATGCAAATCTAAGGAACAAGAATTAGCTCTATATAGAAAAAAAGGTTACTGCTACTATATTGGAACATACTGTTCTTCAAGAATTCCGATATTAGGTATTTGCTTAGCTAGAAAGTCTACTTATTGCTGCTTTCAGTCGAAACTTGCTAGAATTTTTCAGGAAGAAGCAAGAAAACAGCTAAAAATAGACTTTGGAACACCTGAATGTCCAAAGTGTAGAGGCCTTACTGTTAAGGAATTACAAAAAGTTGATTTCACTAAAATCAATATGGATGAACTATTTGGTGATATACTCACTAAGGCTCAAAACAGCATGAACAAAGACATTATTGCAGGAATCAAAGATAAAGTTCATCGTATACAACAAATACAACATTATTGAGGTACTTATTGAACTTGCAGAGTAGTAGATACAATAATTACTAATTGTATTAGTAATTATTGTATTGTATATTACTTTATATTAATTTTTTTTAATGTATAATAATAAAATACATAAAATGTGTATGATTATTGTATATTAAATATGGTGAAAAACTAATGAATAATAATGATTTATTGCTTGAATTCCGTTATGCCTCCGCAGTGGGTAATGTAGAAAGGGTAAAGCAGATTCTAGCACAATATAATGCTGGTGACATTATCAATGCATTATATGGTATTGGGTTTGGTTTACATACGGCTATTAGAAATGATGATATAAATCTAGTGAGGCTTATGTTAGATAGTGGAGCTGATCCAAATGAGCAAAGTGTTTATGGTGCCACCCCTTTACATGTTGCTATCTGGTATAACCGTGTAGATATGATATATCTTTTATTGGATAAAAATGCTAATATTAATGCACAAAATAGGGATGGTAGGACTCCTCTACATGTCGCTGCTTGCGATGGTATGAATGATAGTATGAATGATATAATAATGCAGATTCTGCCTAATAGTGTAGCTAATATTAATTTACAAGATAATTATGGTCAAACTCTTTTACACTTTGCTGCTCGAAGTGGCAGCAAAGATCTAGTAGAGTTTTTGTGTAATAGATACCGTGATAAGAATCAAGAAAAGAAATAATAATTTTATAAAAAAGATGTAAGTTTTTATAAGATTATTATTTCTGATTGATTAAAACATTAGGATTAAAAGGAGAATTATGCTTTAAAACACCATAAATGATATGTAATAACTTACGCATAGCGGCAATAAGGATAAGCATTTTGGGTTTGCCAGTATCAGACAAACGTTGAGAAAATTGCTTGATAATACAATTATGTCTTAAGGCAGACATAGCAGGCATATAAAAAGACTTACGTAGATCTGAATTACCAGTTCTAGAGATTCTACTAGCACCCCGCACGGAACTGCCAGATTGACGATGCTTAGGATTAAGACCTACAAAAGCTACAACTTGTTTAGCAGAACTAAATTTCTCAATATCTGCTAAAAAAGCAAGAACTACAGCCTGTGTTTTTGCTCCTATGCCTGGTATTGACTCAAGTAACATAGCCTTATTATGAAGATCTTTGTTATTTTTAATATGGTCATTGATTAGTTGTTCAATTTCTTTAATTTGTGTTTCAAGAAATTCAATATGCATTTGAATATTATTAGCAATTGCTTTAGAAGCTCCTTCTAATCTATTTGTTTCTTGTGTTTTATGCTTAATTAAAACATTCAGGCGATTAACTAGCTGCTGTAGTTCTTGAATATAAAGAGGCTGTGGATACCATGCTTCCGGTTTCATTGCTTTGCAAAAATCTGCTATTAATACACTGTCTGCTTTATCTGTTTTTGTACGACTAAGTTTACTCATTGCAAAACCTTTAATACGGGCAGGATTTACTACGCTTACTTTATAACCATAATCGTACAGATATTTAGCTAAATTTTTCCAGTAGATACCTGTTGCTTCCATACAAACATGTCCAGTTCCTCTGCTTTTTAACCATGTTACTAATTTGTTAAACCCTTCAGAATTATTATTAAATTTTCTTGTTTGAACTTTATTATTAATTAACACAGCTGCATCAAATGTCTCTTTAGAAACGTCAATTCCTACAATTATACTATTCATAATCACCAAATTTTATGTTAAATATCTCAAAACCAACCTTGTAAATACAGGCTTTTTGCCTAAGAATACCGTCCGGTTTTTAATTAAAAAAGCTAGTTACTTATCTATAGAACAGGCTATTAGCCTTAGGAACGCTACTGTATACTAGCTTTCTTTTGTGCTATTGCTATAATCTTTTATTTTATTGCAATTTCACTTATTTTTATCATACAAGGAATGCTAATATTCATATAAAAGATAAGAGTGGGAAATTTCCAATACATTTAGCTGCTGGAAATGGCTTCAAAGATGTAGTACAGTTTTTGTTAGATTTAGATATATATACATATCCTAATATGATAAATTCACAAGATAATGATGGTCAAACTCTTTTACATTTAATTGCTAAGTATAGCTTTGAAAAATTTCCTACTAATCTTCTTAGTACTGTTCTTTCTTACGAGCGTCATTTAGATGATTATGACAAGCGATTTATAGATACAGCAGATATGCTGTTGAATAGAGGAGTAGATACAAACATACAAAATAATGATGGTCAAACTGCTTTACATTTGGCTATTTTATATCATCCTAAAGATTTACATGTAAGATATGAAGAATACCTAAGAAAGAATAGTAATGTAGCTATTTCATATCGCTCAACAGAGTTAATAAAGAGTTTGTCAAGTAATAATGTTAATTTTAATTTGAAAAATAAAGACGGTTATACAGTTTTAGATTTAGCTTTAGCTATTGAACATGATCAGCATAAAATCGCAGAGCACTTGCAAGAGAAAAGGCTATTATGGAGGGAAGGGCAAATAAAGGTCGCAAATAACTCGCTGGTAATAATAGCGGAAAATAAGGAGCAGATATTAAAATTAAAACCCGATTCAGCAAAAACCGATGCTGATAAATTTTTGGAAAAGTGGCGTGAGTTACCTATCAACATAACTGAGCAGATATTAGACACATTGGATGATGATGATTTTGGAGCATTTCAACAGCTTAACGAAGAACGTAGTAAAGTACCGTTGGGAGAGGACAGTATTCATGAAATGATTTAAGATTTGACGACATCTATTTTTAGTTGCTTTGTTTTGATTTGTTATGTTCTTAGATTTGTAGTAACTAGTATTATCGCAAATAAGATAATAACTATTATGGGTTATAGTTGAAGCATTTTAGCAGTCTTTGATTGCATCATGCTTCTCTTCTTTGACTAAACTTCATTTTAGATAGATATAAAAATAATGCAATAATGAATCCATTAGCAATAATGCTAATTATAGGGCTACTTAATTACTTATCGGTAGAATTAGCTACTGCTAACTCTTTGCCTACAGGGTTTTTATGGTACAATGATAAACATGGTCATGAGCTTGATGAATCTACTTCTAAGTTGATGAGGAGCGCTCATGATCATAGAATCGAGGAATTAAAGGAGCAATTTAATCGAGCTCAGCGTATAGCGCTTGATAATCCAACGCTCGAAAATGTAATTACAGCCCAAAGATTGCAGAAGCAAATCATGGAGAAGGCGCATAAGTTTGCTACTATGTGGCAATTAGCTACTCTACTTGATTATCAACTGATTAATGCTCATGAGCCATCTAATAGCTTACATAGAAAACTGTATCAAGAAAAATCAGGACAAGAAAACGACTCAAAACTTAAAAACATTGCTAAAAACTGTGAATTAATTTTACAAGTTAAAGAAGATTGCTTGCTCTGTAATGCCTTTATGCCTATTGTTCAGAGCTTTGCTAATAAATATGCATTTCAGTTGCTAGCTGTCAGTAAGAATAATGAGTTGCTGAATAAACTAAACCCTAAGCATATTGTACCTGTGTTATACCTAGTAGCTAGCGATGGTAAAAAAATATATTCAGTAGCTAGAGGCATAATTTCTGAAGATAAAATTATCGACAATATTCTAGCAATCGATAGATATTATCATAAATTGGAGACTAGATGAGCATCAAAATCAGAGTTTATGCTATTACAATACTATTATTGCTACAAGCTCCAGTATCACTGGCTTGGAATATCGAAAACGTATTTCAAGGAATGAGTGTTAATGTCACCAGATCTGGATCATATCAAGATCAAGCGGCTGGATATTATGCAGCTGGTGGATTGTCTGCTCGAACAAGCCAAACATCCTTTCAGCCATTTGCTATAACTCCACCATCTTTAAACATGAGCTGTAGCGGTATTGACGCCTATCTTGGTAGCTTCTCTGTTATTTCTGGAGAAGAATTAGTTCAACTAATGAAAAACATTGGTTCTCAAGCTAAAGTTTATGCATTTTCATTAGGATTAAAAACATTTGCTCCACAGATTGAGAACGCTCTCAAGGACTTGCGTAATCTAGCAATGGAGATGAATCAATTTGCCAAAGGAGATTGTGAATTAACAAAAGCATTATTTGCTACAGCTTTACCAAGAAACTGGGCTATGAGAGAAGCTGTTTGCCGTGATATACAGTCACAAAGTGGATTTGATTATTTTGCTGCTAGTAAAAAATGTCGTAATGATTTAGCTCAAAAACAAGCTCTGCGACAAGCACAAAATAAGGATTCAGAGCTAATGCTAGAATGATTATAACATCTTCACTAAAGCAGCAGCAAAGGTTGGAATACCATCAGATATGCATGATTCAATCATGTCTATGACTGGCACTATCGTGGTTACAAACAATAATGTACACTTTTATGACTCATTAGCTCAGGATGAAAAAAGTTGGATTAGTCATTTAAAAGGCGGAGAATCAGCCTCGATTTACAGTTGTGATAATGTCAGTTGCTTGCATCCAAGCTTGCAATGAAATATCACAATATTGCCAGAGAAATCTTATGCAGGTAAAGCTAAACAACAATTGACTAATCTAAAAATTAAGTTTGATAAGAATTCTGAATTCATTGACTCTGAAATAGCCTTTTTATCTTCGATTGGAGATATATTTCCGATTTATGATTATATTACATTAGAAGCTATTTCTGGAGTCACAATTTTAGATAGCTCATCAGAATTAATAGCTAGCTATACATTAGTTCAGCATTTGAAGGAAGTAATCACCGAAATACGTAGAGCCGTTACTTCACTAGGTGCTAAGCAAGTTTCGAATGAACATTTAGAAAGATATTTGAAGGAATTGAATCGAGTTCAACTGTTTGCAAATGAGAAATGGACTAGCCTACAAACAGATGCAAATCGAATAGATAAAAGGGCTAGATTAATAGAGCAGCATTTAATAGCGAAGGAGAAAAGTTAATGGATTACGTAATATACACATTTGGTGGTGGAGACTTATTGTGGCATGTGTTTAACGGCATAGGTAGAGTCTTTGCTTCAAATAGCGAATACTTTACTCCAGTAGGACACTTAGCCTTGACTATTGGTGGCATATGGGCTGCTACTAGGGCTATTTTTAGAGGAAATATCGGCATCTTTGCTATGGAATGGTTTTTTCCATCGATATTTATTTTTACGCTATTATTTGCTCCCAAATCTACTGTTTGGCTGAAGGATGAGGTATCAATGAGTGCGCCAGTAAAAGTTGATAATATTCCGATAGGTATTGCAATGTTTGCTTCTCTTTCATCGCAAACGAGTTACTTTGTGTCCAAAATGTTGGAAAATCATCTTTTACCGGCTTATGAAGGACTATCAAGCAGAAAAACTGGTATTATGTTTGGAGCAAAGGCTGTAGCTAAGATTCGAGATGTGCAAATACATGATCCAGTAACTTTAACTAATACTAAGGAATTTCTTAGACAATGCTTTATGAAGCCTTACATCATAGGTAATATCTTAGGCAAAAAAGCTGCTGCTCAACAAACTAATGATATCATAGGATTTATCGAGCAGAATATACCTAATAATTTCGGTATTTATTATCGCGAACCGAGTAATTTAGCCATTAGTTTCAAGAGCTGTAGACAAGCTACTCCATTGATTAAAGCAGCAATTCATAAAGAATTAAATGAAGGGCTTTTAACAAACTTTGCAGCTGCGATTGGAGTTCAATCTGATCAATCACACATGTTAAGTCAAAGACTAAAAGTTATGACTGGAGATACACTAAAATATCTACAAAGAGAGCAACAAGACATTCATGAATGGATGAAGCAAGCTATGCTTCTCAATGCTAATCGTGAGTCATATGATGACTGGCGTGAGAAGTTTTCATTATCACGAATTTATCCTAATCTGGTGAGTATGCATGCAATCAGAGGGCTCTTTCAAAAATCATTTTCGTATCTAGTCGCTGGGGAAATGGCTGCTCACATGATGCCTATTTTACAATCTGTTTTTTTTGCATTAGTAGTTTCAATGATCTTTATTGTATTTCCAATGGGCTTACTGCCTGGTGGTTACAACATACTCAAAACATGGATTCTATTAATAATATGGGTCAGCAGCTGGCCAGTATTTTTTACAATAATCCATTGTCTAGGAATGATCAGCTTATCCAGTAAATCTGGAGCTTTCGGTAGTGATTATGGTCTGAATATGCTATCGCAAGGAAGCTTTGCAGAGATGATTTTATATAGCTATGCGACGTTTCAAATGCTTGCATCATCAATACCAATGCTTTCTTGGTCAGTGATAAAAGCTTGCGCTCATGCTACAGCTAACTTAGCCAGCCAGTTCTCTCCTATACAAGTTGCTAGCAGCTTAGGAAGTAATATAGTCGACAATAACTTGAGTATGGATAATTACAGCATAGGCAATAGAACTATTTCTCAACAAAACCTAGCTCCTTCATTACATATGGCTGCTATTATCAATGATGGTAGTATAAAAGTCACTACAACGGATGATAGTCGACAAATTATAAATAAAAACGTAGATTTATTATTAGATAACTACCGCTCTTCTGCACTGCTACAATCTGGATATCAAAACCAGTTTGTGCGTTCACAGAGCAATCTTGATTCACTGACAAAAAAAGAGTCCAATCTTATTTCAACAGGAAACTCCATGGCCATAGACATAGGCAGAATGTTAACTCATGATGAAGCTCTGTCTATAGGCCTAACTGAGAGTGAATACCAAGCTCTGCAGGAGGTTGGTTCTAGTAGCATTGCTACTACTGATCATACAGGTACTAGCCACAGTAAAAGTAGTAGTATTCATGTAGAAGCAGGAGCTGGTATGCTAATAGTCAAGGGTGGGGTTTCTGGAAAAAACGACAAAAGTCATGAACAAGGCAACTCAGCAAGCCATCAACAATCATATAATGAAGCATTATCAAAAATTCATAGTGCAGTTAAAGAAGGAAGATTTAGTACTACAAATAGTGAGTTACAGTCATTAAGTAAGAATCTTAGTACTAATCTATCTGAGCAACAATCTGTTGGGCAAGAAATAGCTAAAACTAAACAAGAAATGGAGCAACTTAGTTATAGCATGAATTATGTATCTCAAAACTCTATCACTATTGATCGTAACATCAATGAACTTGTATTAAATGAAATTATTGCTCAAAATCCTGAAATAAGAAGCAAGGAGCAAGCAGCTAGATGGATAATAAACCACTCGGCTGAAGCAGAAAAAATTGCTTTTGAAGTTGCTCAAATCAACAATGAAGTACCTAAAGATTTGAATAATCATATTAATGATAGTAACTTTTCGACTAAAGAAGATCTACAAAATACTTTTGAGAAAAATGTTGAACAATTACAAGCTGAGGCTAGTAACATTCATAATAACAGCAATGTAGTGCATGTACAAAATATAGAACAAACTTTTGCTGATAATGAAAAAGTAGAGAATCTTGATCAAGTTTCTGATAGTATTAAGAATAAGACTAAAGAAATACAGAAGAAATTTGATAATACGTCTAATTAAGCAGTTATTTTGACAGGTAAGGACGCAATAAAAGCAGGTCAAGATGTATTAGAAGCAGTAAAAAATTTAAAAGGTAATAAATAATTAGTAATTAATATGAAAAACGTGTGTAAAAGATTAACCATTATTTTATCATTAATATTGTTAAATACAGTTGTTACAGCAGAACAAAACAATCAACTTACACAACAGGATTTAATTCATGATAAAGCTATTCTAGCAGAAGAATATTTTAATATCGGAAGTTCTTTTTTAATGCTAAAAAAATATCATGAAGCGATAGAAAATTTTGATATTGCTATTAAGTATGATCCAAGTTATGCGTCAGCATATAATAGCAAAGGAATGGCTTTAGATGATCTGGGAAAGCTATCAGAAGCTATAGAAAATTTCGATTTAGCTATTAAATACAATCCTAGTTTTGCAGGAGCCTATAATAACAAGGCTGTATCCTATGGAAAGTTAGGAAAAGATAAAGAAGCTATAATATTTTATGATCTAGCAATTAAATATAAACCTAATTTTGCAAAAGCCTATAATAATAAAGGAGGTTCTTTGAATGACTTAGGGCAGTATGAAGAAGCAATTGAAAACTTTGATATTGCTATTAAGTATAATTCTAGTTATCCAGAAGCTTATTATAACAAAGGCATAGCTTTAATGAATTTAGGCCAATTTCCAGAAGCTATCGAAAACTATAATCTTGCTATAAAGTACAGGCTAGATTATGCAGAAGCATACCTTAATAAAGGAATACCGCAAATATTTTTAGGACAATTTCCAGAAGCAATAGAAAGTTTCGATTTGGCAATTAAGTATGATCATAATAATGTAAATGCATACTATAATAAAGGATATGTGTTAGGTTTATTAGATAAAGATGCAGAAGCAATAGAAAATTGTAACATAGCAATTAAATATGATAAAAACTGTGTAGAAGCATATCGTGTAAAAGGAACGATTTTTGCCAAATTAGGCAAACATCAAGAAGCAATTAAAAACTATGATATAGCTATAAAATCTAAACCTAATTTTGCTGAAGGATATTTAGAAAAAGGAATTTCATTAGTAAAATTAGAAGAGTATGCAAAGGCTAAAGAGAATTTTAATTTAGCTATTAAATATATGCCTAATCTTATATCTGGTGGAGAAGCAATACTTAAAACAGCAAAAAAATTAGAAAATTTCGCTTTAGCAAATGAACTCGAGCAAAAACTACAGATATTGAAAAAATACTCTTGAGATAGATGAATTTTCAGAATCAAGGAAATTTCACCAGGGGCTCGCAGTTATTTGCCCATAAGTTAAGAATGTTTGGGCAAGGTAGTACCAACGTTTTTATAATTGGATTAGGATTATCGATATTCTGGATTATATGTCGATTATATCAAAAAGTTTTTCTGAGCAGCTTGTATTATTTTGCAATTGAAAGATATGTGCAGCTTAAGCTAGCAATTGGTGAGCATTTTTATGATATCGATCAAATAGGCATTAAGTTTTATAGTTTAAGGTTTAAAAAATGGATGCACCTCAATGCTCAAGACTTTTTGCATGAGTTTTATACAAGCCAACATGGATTTAAAATACAGCAATTATTGGAATTCTTAATTAATTCAGCATTGTTAGAAGGATTAATTGTTTTTGCTATTGGTGTGATAATCTCAATTGTTTTCTTTACAGCTCAAGGTAAAAAAACGATTATTAAGGCCAAAATTAGAGGTGCTGATTTTGTAGGATACAAATGCTTAGCCAAAATGCTAAAAAGAGCTAAAAAGGCCTCTAAAATCCGTTTTGGAGGCTTACCATTAGTAAAGAATAGTGAAAGATTACACATTCTGATTACTGGAACAACAGGTACCGGTAAAACTAATATGCTTAACGAACTGCTACCACAAATTCGATTACATAAGGATCGAGCAATAATTGTAGACACAACTGGAACTTTTATTGATAGATTTTTTGACTCTAAATGTGATAAACTGCTTAATCCTTTTGAAAAAAATAGTGAACAATGGTTGCCTTGGAATGATTGTTTTGAAGCAGCTGATTTTCATGATATAGCGAGTAGTTTTAGTAATTATACTCCTAAACTTGATGACTTTTTTGCTAAAAATGCTGAATTAGTCTTGTCTGAAGCATTGAAGCTATATAAGGATGATAAAGATATCATAAAACTAATTCATACAATCATTTACTCTGATAATAGACAATTTGCAAAAGCTTTTAGAAACACAGCTGTATCAGGTATTATAAGCGAAAGCGCGCTCGAAACTTCTGCAGGAATTCAATCTACTCTTGGAAAGAATATTACTTCGCTACAATATTTAAAGCCTGGAGGTAGTTTTAGCATCAAGGAATGGTTTAGTAGTAACTCAAATGAAACTGGCTGGCTATTTATCACAGCTAACCCAAATCAAAGAGCTACTTTATGCCCACTTATTTCAGCTTGGATAAGCATAGCTATCAAGGCTTTGATGTGTAGAAATCCTAATCATGATAACAAAAACATGTGGTTTATACTTGATGAACTTCCAGCTCTACAAAAAGTTTCGTCTTTACCAGTTGCTTTGGCTGAAAGTAGAAAGTATGGAGGCTGCTTTGTTGCTGGATTGCAGAACATTCATCAATTAGAAGCAATATATGGGGCTGCTGAATGTGATTCTATGCTGGATTTGTTTAATAGTAAATTTATTTTTCGAGTTAGCGATCAGGTTACAGCTTATAAGTCAGCATTAACACTAGGTGAACAAGAAATTATTGAAACTCAAGAGAACTTGTCATATGGATCAAATACTATGCGAGATGGAGTAAATATGAATAATGTTGAGCGTAAAAAGATTTTAGTTATTCCATCTGAAATTATGAACCTACCAGACCTTACATGTTATGTAAAGCTTGCCGGTAACTTTCCCATCACAAAACTAACTATGCAGCTACAAAACTTAAATACAGCTTTTGTTTGTGAATATAAATTGCTCAAAAAACTTAAGTTAGTAGAGTATTAATTCGAAAAATTAATACTCTATGTTATTTTTTAAATTAACCACTTCTTCTTTTGACAATCCGGTATTTTCAGAAATAAATTCAACTGAAAAGCCAGCTTTTAATAAGTTCATTGCAAGCTCTTGTGCGGCTTCAGCTCTGCCTTCAGCTCTGCCTTCAGCTCTGCCTTTAGCTATGCCTTTAGCTATGCCTTCATCAATATATTGCGCAGCAATTGTTCCCATAATCCTTTTTCTATCCTCAATTGATAAATTTTCATCCAGTAATTGTTTTAACCTAGGTTGCTCATTTTTACTAACCTTACTTATAGTATAATGCAATAACGCTTTTATGTAAAGAAAGCCATTTTCTTTATCTTTTTGTGCTATTTCTTGTAGTGTATCAAAAAATTTTGCCCATAACTCTATTATATCTGGTTGATTATGAATATACTTCATAAAATGAACTAGTGCAGCAGTTGCTTTTCTTTTTATTTCACTATCTGGCATTGCTTGCCAATCGATTAATAAGTATTCAGAGCCCATCAATTTTTTAGCTAATTTAGGATCATCAAACAGTTCCCATAAAGTTCTTGGAGCATTAAATCTTTCAGATCCGTGATATACTACAATTGGTACAACAATTGGTAATTTACCACGTTCTTTTGTACGCTTTTTTAGTCCTTTTTTATGCCTTTTTAATATTGATAATGTGTATTGCCATAATTTGAACGCGATCCAATAATCAGATCTTAATTCTGCTTCAATAAGTACATATATAAATGCATCATTATTATTTTTTGTTTTAACTGAAAATAGCACGTCACACATACTACGGCGTAAATTAGCTTCAACAAACGATTCTTGTTCAACTTTTATAGTACTTAAATCTAGTATGTTTTTAACTTCATTTGGTAAAAAATCATTTGTAAAATCCAGAGCTGCTTTTGGATCATTCATTAAATCTTTAAATAGCCCATCGTGTTTTAAATTTTCAGACATAATCCTGGTTGTATATTAGTTTGTATTGATTCAATTTTTTCATTAAGTTTTCTTATTTCAGGGCTGATAATATTTCTAACAGCATATAATCCTTGAGTTTTTAATACATTATTGAAGTCATTTTTGACTGTACAGACTACTGCTTCCTTATCCTCCAGAACTTTTTCAGCTTTTTCAGTATTTACGTCATTTTTAACTGCTAGAATGATCTTTTCTTTTGGGCCAGGATTATAGTTTTGCAAATTTTCGGCTTCAATTGCACATAAGATTTTTCCTTCGACTCCAGCTTGCCTAATGGTTAACGCTGTTTCAATATCCTTTGTAATGATTGTTACAGGTGAGTATTTTGAATTCTGTTGAGCAATTTCAGCAAATGACCCACTAATTGTACCAACAGATTTTTCAGCTACATCAGCTTTATTACATGTTTTTGAATTCAGAGCTAATATCTTAGCTCCAGTAATTTCATCTTTGTCATTTTTAACAAAAATAGTGAGTGCAGGCCAGGATTTTTGAGTCTCTTCATCAAAAACCATATTTGCCCTTAAATTATGAATTATTAAAGATTTTTGAACTATAAATTCCTGTATGGTTTTCTGAATATTTATTAACTACTATTGCTTCCACCTTAGCTTCCTCTTCTTGTTTAAAGTAGTATAGAGATGACGATTTATTATACAATTCTTTAACATTCGTAATATCATTTTGTTTTGCTATACTATTATTTTCTGTTTGAGTAAGTTTGGTTGTTTCAACTGCCTTAGTCAGTTTAGTAATTTCAGGTTCTATAATGTCTCTAATTGACTGGTCTCCACAACTTTGCAACAGATTATTAAAATCACCATTTTCTGGTGGTTTAACTATACAAGTTATTGCTTCCTTCATTTCTAATATTTTTGCAGCTTTAATTACAGTATTATTAGTTAGAGAATTTTTGCTATCATTATCTGCTGCAATGATGATTTTTTCACCAGGAAATGGTGAATAATTTCTCAAATTCGCAATTCCTGCACTAGCAATGATATTACCTTTAATGCCTGATTGCTGCAAGCTCAATGCTGTTTCAGCGCCTTCTGCTATAATTGTTATATTAGGGTCATTCGCATTTCGCTTTGCGATTGTTATGAACGATCCTCTGATTTTACCGAAAGATCTTCTGTTAATTGAAATATTCGCCTTATCTCCTGCCGAATTTAGATATACGGCCTGTACTCCGGTAATTTCTCCTTTTGAATTTCTTGCAAATGCTGTAAATGCTGGATAATTTTTTCTCGTTTGAGTATCAAACAGTATACTTCCTTTTAAGTCTGAACTTGCGGTGCTTTTGTCAAAAGTAATACCACGATTTTCAAGATACTTTTTTACTATTTCAACTTCTGCGCTTGGGCTCGTATCTATCTCATAACCATGTATTCTGTTTGATCGTTCATAAAAGTTTTGAACTTTTGCGATTTTAACACTTTCAGATTCTTGAGTGTATTGTTGAGAATCGTTGTTAGTCGTAGCATATCTGGGATACTGTTGTCTAACGTTAGACATTCCAACCATACTTTTCAAATATTCCTTTGCCTCAAAAAAGCCGTATCCTCTTTCTCTTCGAGCCAGGGATAATAAATCACCCTTTTGTCCTGTACTAAAGTCATACCATTGTCCAGCGTACTTGCCCTCGGTGGTTACTTGTATTTTGCCAGTGTCTCCCCAACGTAATCTTCCGTGTCTAGATAGGCGCTTATTTGGCTCTCCAAGAATATCACGAGCTATAGTGTCAGCTCTATAAGCTATTGCATCCCTCAATTTTTGTAGTTCTTCCTCGCTATTTGAATAATAATCGTTTTTTCTATAGTTTTGAGCAGATTGATATTGCCTTACTTCATTTGCTTGAACATCATTATTCTCCTCTTTTGAATTGATAGAGTCTGTCTTAGCTGTGCTAAGCTGCTCTATTAGGTTAGCAACATTTTTTGTAGCTTGCACATTGTAGTACAGCCGTACTTGCTCTGCATTCCCTATCATGCTTATGTTAGAACTTTCTATTCCTACACCATTATTATGAAGAACATATACATCTTTTTTGACAGCTGTTTGTGGGTTACAAACTGTTGTAGCATATCCATGTTTAAAGCTTATTTTATTCAAATCAAAGCTTACCTCGTTTCCTGTATCTGTCTTAGCTACAAACTTATTTTCATCAATTGATACTAGAGTTGCAAATTCACTGTTTTGTATTTGTAAATCCTTATCGTTTGTTTGAAATACAATTCGGTCTCCAGCCATGTAGTTAGCATATTTTTTTGATTCGGCTCCTGAAATTAAAATGCTGTATTCTGGACCTTTCAGAGCACCATTTTCCTTCATGTAGTTTCTGATGTTTTGATTAATATTTTCAGCTTCTTTATGGTCAGCAATTATCAAACGATCCTGCAGCTCAAATTTACTATTCTTCCAATCATTGATTAATTGGTTTATTGATTCTTTTAGAGTATTATCAGCCCTCAAGCTATTATTATCACTAAGTAGCACTATACCATCAGCAATATCACCATTTATCAACTTTACAGCCACATTGTGGTTCCAGCTGTTAGCTTTAGAATTTTCTATATCTGTTTTTAAATTATGAATGTTATTGAAATTATTTGAATCATTGATTTTGTCAGTCATATAAAACCTCACCTTCGCATCACTAAATTGTTTTGCGGTATAAATATTTGATATTTTTACCGTTTGAATTATAATTTTATTGCTAAGTGATTATTGAGATAGTTTTCTAACAGATGCAGATCTTCAAAATTCCAGCGCTTCCAATATTCTCTTAGCAAGGCATAATGCGAATTACAAAAATCGCTTTCGGTTATCATTTTTTATCTCATTTTGTAATTCGCCCTGTGAATGAATAGCTTACATTCAATTTCAAATCTTCAGCACTACCGTCTAACTCCAATTTTTGGAGCTATGTTAGTTTTCACCACTTGTTCAGACTCTGTTTTTACGTTCTGAGTATTAATTAACTTCATGATTTCAGGTATCATAAGCTCCTTAACAGCTGTGGCTCCTTTATTTTTTAGCATTTCGTTAAAATCTTCACCTTCTGAAGGAACTACGATGCTAGTGATTGCTCCTTTGCTTGTCAGTACTTTTGCAGCCTCGTTTATAGTGCTTACATATTCTTTATTCTGTTTATAATTATTTGCAGCTATAAGAATCTTTTCTCCTTGAAATGGTTGATAGTACTTCAAATTATTTACATTTGAGCTATATACCATTCTGCTATCAATGCCAGCCTTCTGAAAACTTGATATCGCTTTTCCTTCTGCAGACAGAATGGTTACATCATAATCATATTGTCTTTGTTCTTTGATCTGCATAAATAATGGAGTAGAAATATCTTTGAGCTGGACTTTTTCTACTTTAGCTTCTTGATCTGGTTTAGCGGTAAAATGATAATATTCTTCATTCACATGAGATCTATCATTGATATCATTGATTATAGACTTAAACCAGTTTTCAACTTTACTAAAAACTTTACTAAAAACAGTTGTCTTTGTCCGTTCTTTCTCCAAATCATGAGCAGTTTTCAGAGTTATGCTAGCTGATTTATCATTTGGTCTGCTGAGCTGATTTATTAAACTGTTAATGCTTACAGTAGCTTTCTTATTGCAATATAGCTGCAAGCTCTCTATATGCCTTGTCATAGCTACATATGAGCTGCTTATATTACTTACTCCATTATGCAAAACGTATACATCTTTTATAGAAGCTCCCTGAGCCTTATAAATAGTACTTGCATAGCCATGTTTAAATTGTATTTTACTAGGATCAAAACTCACCTCTTTTCCTGCATCTGTCTTAGCTACAAATTCATTTTTATTAACAGAAGTTAAAGTTGCAAATTCACTGTTTTGTATTTGTAAATCCTTATCGCTTTTTTGAAATACGATTCTATCTCCTGCCATATAGGACTCTTTCCTTCCAGCTATTGAACGCCTATATTCTGTGCCTTGTAGCGTACCATTTGCTTTTAACAAAGACCTAATACTTGAATTAAGAATGTCGACATCTTTATTACGTACTGTAATTACCAATTTTTCATGTAGCTTAAACTTGCTTAGACTCCAGTTGTATATTAACTTACTCATTGAGTCCTGTAATGTATTATCAAACTTAACACATTTATTTTGTCTCAGTAAGGTTATACCGCTTAAAATATTACTCTCAGCAAACTTCATTGCTGCTTCTCTGCTCCAGTTTTCACTTTGTCTGCGAATATCTATTAAAACATGCGAACCGAAATTATTACTCAGCATCTCAAACATTCCGCCTCTTTCTATTGAAGCTAACTGCTTTTCATCTCCAGCAAGTATCAGTTGACAATTATTGTTTCTAACTACTCTAAACAGCTCTGCATAAGCTTTAGTACCTACCATTCCAGCTTCATCTACTACTATTAAGCTGTCTTGCATAAAAATTTTTTTTCGATTATACAAAAATCCTTTTACTGTATAGACATCAGTATAACCTTTGCTCTTCAGCTCTGATACTGCCTTATGAGTGGGGGCAAGACCAATAACTTTTTGTCCACGATTTGTTGCGAGCTTATGCGCTTTTATTAAAACATAAGATTTTCCTGTACCAGCTCTTCCTCTCAAGACTCTAACTCCACTAGTGCTAAGCAAAATATGCCTTAGCGCTTGTTTCTGTTCCTCACTAACATTTGTTAGACCTTCGATATCACTTTTAAGATTGTAAATGTCGTTGTAATAAACCTGATTATTGATTTTATTAGCTATTCTGATTATTCTGGTCTCCTCATTTCGAACCTCAATTGTCGTAAAATATTTGCTACTTTCACCATCATCATGATATAATTCTAGTATTCTATTTGAACTAAGCACTTGCTGAACTAACAGTTCCCTTTCTGCTTTCGCTGAATATAGTATATCTTGAACAGCTTTTTCAACATCCTGCTTAGTAAAAATAGATTTGTAATGTGTTATAGAATCTGTTATTACGTCAGCATCATTAATAATCTTCAAATGAGCCTCTTTACGTAACTCATTTTCATTTACTACTTCATTAATTAAATTCCTAATTCTACGAGGTCCAATATGCTTTCCAGGTACTTCGCTTGTCTCGTCAACTCTATATGGTAAGCCTAATTCAGCGAAATATGCATTAGTTTCTTCTTTTGCTATTTCATGAATCATCTTGGAATCTTTAATAATACGCCACTGACCTTTTACTGTTATAAATTCAGCCTCTAAGTCAACAGCTTTATCACCCAATTCTTCACCATTCTCTTTAAATCTTCTTGTAGTAACCAATATATGTGCATGCCAGTTTTTATCTCCTGTTTGAGGCTTATGAATGTCTATCTGTACTCCAAGACCATTTTGCACCCATTCCATTGCATCAACTATTCGATGAGTTAGTTCTATTCTATGCTCTAAATTTAGCTCCTTCTCGTCTGGCAATGCTATTACTATATCCTTCAACAACTTACTATTTTCTCTTGTTTCTGTTCGTTCTACCTCATTCATTAATGTTTGAATATTCTTGAAGTCTTGATTTACATAATCCGGTATCAGCACTGTATGATATACATTATCTTTCTTACGAGAGAAGTTATACTTTATACCTGTCTTCTCGTTTTCAACAATAGTTCTTGCATTATACGCTGCCTTACGACAACTATCACCTCCTGTACTTCTACTTAAAAATTCAATCCTTGTAAACTGTATCGCCATCTCAATACCAATTCTCACCTGAGTTTTAAGTTAGCATGGTTTTTTTGATTTTGCTAGCACAAACTTCTTTTTTTTTAACATTCAATCGGTTAATGAGTACTCATTTTTTAACAGTAAACTTTCAAGTTTACGTATTGCGTAGTAAGCTTATTTTTCAATGAAGCTTCTAACCTTGAATTCACGTTTTTTTGACTATAATTATTTGATGTTGGTTTGGTAGGCGCGGTTTTTTTTCTTTACTGGAATTTTATTTTGATATATTCTTGCCTGATTTTTTTATCTTTCTGAATTACTAACATGGCAAATCTTATGCAGCAAAAAATTACTCTTCAACAAAAAAAGGCTAGGCTAATCATGGATGAGGTTAACCTTAAAATTAAAGAACGTAAAATGCGTACTCGACGTCTTATCGAAATGGGTGGATTAGTTGCTAAAGCTAAGCTTGATCACTTATCAGCAAATACTTTATTTGGTGCAATTGTTTCACTAAAAGAAACTTTAACACAACATCCAAATGTTCAGGATCATTGGACTACAATAGGTAAAGATATTTTTGATAAAGAACAGCAAAATAAAGCGGCTGTGATTTTAAAATTCACCTCTGAACCAGATGAAAACACTAAGCGCCACATTCGCCTTCATGGCTTAAAATGGAACAGTTTTCGTCAAGAATGGTGCGGCCATGTTAAGGATATTGAGGCCTTAAAGAATGGCCTTCTCAATGTTCAGTATAAACTTGAGCTTGTATCTTAGATAATAGTTCAAACTATATGCATAGCTAGCAATATCACTACTGATAGAAAATATAGAGTAAGAATTTCAGAGTAACATAACTGATGGTAATAATAAAAAAAAATAAAGAATTTTGATGAAATCTCTGATAGTATTAAAAATAAGGCTGTAAAAAAGAAAATTTGTAACAGCACATTTGATTTAGCAATTATCACAGCTAATCAAAAATTTAAAGGGTAATTTTTATAAATCATATGAAATATATGACAGTATTATTAATACAGTTACATCTGTTGCATCAAAATAATCTGCTCATATAACAGTATTTAATTTTAGGGTAAAGATATGCTAGCAAACAAATATTTTAGTAAAGGGAATTCATTTTTTCAGTTAAGAAAATATCAAGAAGCAATTAAAAATTATGATGTAGCTATTAAGTGTAATCCAGATTTTATAGAAGCTTATATGAATAAAGGAATTGCTTTAAGGGAATTAGGACAATATCAAAAGGCAATAGAAATTTTTGATACAGCTATTAGATATGAACCAGATTTGGCAAAAGCTTATTATGCTAAAGGACTTTCTTTATACGAACTAGGACAATATCAAGAGGCAATAAAGAATTTTGATATAGCTATTAAGTATAAACCAGATTTTGCAGAAGCTTATGTTAATAAAGGAATGGCTTTAAAGGCATTAGCACAACATCAAAAGGCAATAGAAATTTTTGATACAGCTATTAGATATGAACCAGATTTGGCAGAAGCTTATTATTCTAAAGGACTTTCTTTATACGAACTAGGACAACATCAAGAGGCAATAAAGAATTTTGATATAGCTATTAAGTATAAACAAGATTTTGCAGAAGCTTATGTTAGTAAAGGAATGTCTTTAAGGGCATTAGCACAATATCAAGAAGCAATAGAGAACTTTGATTTAGCTATTAAGTACAAACCAGATTTTACACTAGCTTATTATTCTAAAGGATTTTCTTTATCCGAACTAGGACAACATCAAGAGGCAATAAAGAATTTTGATACTGCTATTCAATACAACCCAAATGATGCAGAAGCTTATTATTCTAAAGGACTTTCTTTATACGAACTAGGACAACATCAGGAAGCAATAAAGAATTTTGATACTGCTATTCGATACAATCCAAATGATGCAGAAGCTTATTATCATAAAGGAATATCTTTAGACGACAAATTAGGCCAATATCAAGAAGCAATTAAAAATTATGATCAAGCTATTCAATATGATTCAACTAATCTAGGTATTTATATTAATAGAGGAGTTTCTTTATGCGAACTTGGACACCATCAAGAGGCAATTAAAAATTATGATGTAGCTATTAAGTATAAACCAGATTTTGCACTAGCTTATGTTAATAAAGGAAATGCTTTGAAAAAGCTTGATAAGCTACTAGAAGCAATTGAAAATTATGATCAAGCTATTAAGTATAAACCAGATTTACCAAATGCTTACAATAATAAAGGAACTGCTTTATGTACACTAGAACAATATCAAGATGCAATAGAGAATTTTGATTTAGCTATTAAGTATAAACCAGATTTTGCACTAGCTTATGTTAATAAAGGAGCTGCTTTGAAGGAATTAGGGCGACATCAAGAAGCAATGGAAAGTTGTGAACTGGCTGTTAAATATGATTATGATGATGAGTACGCATACCAGTTAGCAAATGAACTTGCAAAAAAATTAAAAAAAAGCAATCTCCACATCATAACTGATTAATTTTTAGAATCAAGGTACAGAGTCACATGTTCATAAGTTAAGAATGTTTTATTATTCTAGATTATAGACTATATATCAAAAAATATTCCTAAATATTAAGAGATATAGTCTTAAATCTTAGAGTTCAAAAAATAATGCTACTTTTTTTTGAACCAGCTATCTTTACATCCAAATGTTCAGGATCATTGGACTACAATAGGTAAAGATATTTTTGATAAAGAACAGCAAAATAAAGCTGCTGTGATTTTAAAATTTTCCTCTGAACCAGACGAAAACACTAAGCGCCACATTCGCCTTCATGGCTTAAAATGGAATAGTTTTCGTCAAGAATGGTGCGGTCATGTTAAGGACATTGAGGCCTTAAAGAATGGCCTTCTCAATGTTCAGTATAGTATAGAACTTGTAGTGTGATATAAAGCATCTAATAGAAGTAGCATACAACACATCAAAAGTAAGATTTTGTGTTGTATATTCATTATTATTTTACACTATTTTTTAAATTTAATACTTCTTGTATTGATAAATCCGTATATTCAGCAATTGTCTCAACTGATAATTCAGATTTCAATAATTTTATTGCAAAATCTTTTTTTGCTTCAGCTTTACCTTCAGCTTTACCTTCAGCTTTACCTTCAGCTTTACCTTTAGCTTCACCGAGCTTTATGCCTTCAGCTTTACCTTCAGCTTTACCTTCAGCTTTACCTTCAGCTTTACCTTCAGCTTTACCTTTAATCTCACCGAGCTTTATGCCTTCAGCTTTACCTTCAGCTTTAGCGCGTTCGAGTTTATAATCTTCTACTGCTTTATTATCCCATATACGCTTTAACTCTTGTTCATAGGTTATTAGTTCATCTTCGCTCCAATTAAACTGATCTAATGCCTCATACGCTTTTTTTATTATTAAATCTTCACCTATTATTTTACTATATCCATCTAATGTTGTTTCTTTTGCATGTTTAAAAAAATAGCACCACTTCTCTGTTATATTATTCAACTCTTCCACTCTCTTTTTTTTAAATTTTGGTAATTCTATAAAGGTAAATGAAAAGTCCTTTAGATCATGCTCATATGTCTTTTTATCCAATATTACATGCCTTGATATATAGTCTTCTTTATTTGGAAACAATTTATAATCTGCTATAGCTATAAATATAACTTCCTTTAGGTCTGAGTATTTTCCTTCCTTTCCTCTATTTGGTTGCCTACCATATGCTTTTGCGGCATAATACTGGGCTCTTTTTTCAAATCCTTGTGTAGGATCTACTTGCATTTCTATTATATATTGTGTTCCGTTTTTATCTTTACACAAAACATCTACTATTGATTCTTTTTTGGATGCTATGTCTGCATCTAATATCGTTCCTAAAAACTTTACTTCTGTTATTTTTTTATTCCCTTCAAACAATAATATATCGTTCAGAAAATGTATTAGTATGTCCTTGTTTTTTTCTGATCCAAATATCTTTTTAAATGCTATATCATTCTTTGGGTCTAAAAATCTTGATACATCCATATGTTTTTCATATTATTTTGTGCTCTTTTTAAATTATACAACAAAATAACTTACATGAACATTATCTTATTAAATTTTAATTTCTGCAATTCACTACATTAACCACCTATTAAACGTTAGTTTATTAGGTAGCATAACGCTCACAGTATTTATTTAGCTCTATAGCAATTTCTGGTAATTTAAGATATTCAGCAAGAGGTATAAATTCTTGCTGCGTTTCTAGTATGATTTCTTGTCTTCTTTTGGCTGGCTTTATGAATATAGTTTTAATATTATCCAATCGGTCCAATAGTTTGATTAGTAATAGCTCTACTTTATCTTGATTCACTAATGTTTGAATCATTTTCATGGAACTGGTTTTCTTACCACCTCTGTTTCTTGTAAGAGCTAGAACTTGCTCGGCAATGTTATCATTAAATTCCATTGCTATCTTTTCTTTAGTTAGTTTTGTGTCTTCGATGGTATCATGTAGTATTGCTGTAATAATCGTATCTGTTTCAAAGCTGTAGTCTGATATCATATAAGCTACTTCTAATGGATGTGTGTAGTATAGTTCTCCTGTATCTCTCTTTTGCTGACCATGATATTTTTGGGCATAAAATATTGCTTTTTCAACTTTATCAAGATCAATGTGTTTATCAAGATCAATGCGTTTATTAAAACTATGATTAATCAAGTCCAGCTTATCAAGTAGTTTATTGATATGTTCACAATTTAAAAATGCCAACATTATTTCCTCCATCCCCATTAATAATTCTAATTTTCAGTTTCTCAGCGAACTTCGATAGGTATACTACACGTGAAAGCTGTATACTTGTCTTGCTGACTTTTTAGTTTAATTTTTCCAGTTATATCATGTATAAAACGTTTAACGAGTTGTAATTCAGATTCTAGTACTGCATAGCTTTTGATATGTAAGTTTCTGAGCTCATTATTTATCTTTTTTACTTTTTCAGCTGAAATTCCAATTCCGTTATCAAAAACAATTAATTGTAATATTCTATAATTTGTCTTTTGATTTGCAGAAGGCAGCAAATCAACTTCAACGCTAATTTCTCTGCATTGACTATTAGTAGCATTGCCAATTAATAGTATTAGTACTGCCTGTATTTGAAAACTATTTACAATGATTAAATCTTTTATATCATTTTTGAAGTTGCAGCTAAGATTTATTCCTTTATTTTCTGTGAATGGCTTCAGTGCTCTAATAGTATTATTTACTTTTGCTTGAATACCAAAATCTCCAGATTTTATAGTATGACTCATAAAATGCTTCCATATCTTTTAATTAAGTTGTACTGGTATATCGCAAGTAATAGCTGTGCACTTATTTGCCTCGCTCTTTATCTCTAATTTTCCACTTAGTTTGTTAACAATGTAATTTGTAAATCCTAGACTCGAGTCTAATATTTCTGGATCTCTAATTGAATGCAAATCAGTAAATTTTGCATTTATTTCTTGTAGTTTTTCTTGTGAAATACCTTTTCCGTTATCACGTACTATGAATCTTAATATTCTGTCTTTTTCATTTACCTTTCGATACGGCGAAGTAAATAACCTAACTATAACATCAACCTGACAGCTTTTATTAACTCTAATAGCTCCACTTATTAATTGACTAAGTATAGTTTGCAATAGACAACTATCTCCAATAACAATGTCATTTATGTTGTCCTGAACATTGTAACTGAGCGATATTTCTCTATCTTCAGCAATTTCTTTCAGCGAACTAATTGTATCCTTCAATAGTTTTTGTATGCTAAATTTTTTTAAATGTACGTTTTGAAGCTCAATTTGGTCTCTAAGTGAGTAAACCATACTGTTACAGCAGTCTTGTAGGTTAGCAACACAATTAAGTATTCTTGTTAAGCTAGTAGTTTTATATTCATCTTCTTTGAAATCATTTTGCCCACATAGTAGATCATCTGCTAGATGTCTGATTTTAGCAGTAGCAAGATCAAACATATATTTAATTTTTTGAATCAAATCTATACAATATTGCTTCATTGATTCAGCTTCCTCTAGATAATCTTCCGCTTGTTGTAGCTTTATTTTCATTCCAATATATTTATCTGCATTCATATTTTCGGTACGAAGATAAATATTTCTTTCCTTAGCTGTAGATACTAATTTGGCTGAAATAGGTGGTAGATGAATTGTCCAGACATCTTGAGAAATGTCTTTTGTTTTATTGATATTCTTTTTTTTATTTTTCATAATATTCTCCATTTGACTAATGTTGTGAATTTAAATTACTAATTTGTATTGGAATGCTAACTAAAAACTTTGTATAATGCCCTTCTTTACTGTCTATCTTAATGCTTCCTTTCATTTCATATGTAAGATGTTTGATAAGTTCTAACCCTGAATCTAATGCTTGATGCTTAATTAAGTGTGGTTTTTTTAATTCAGAGTTCATCTCTTGTAATTTGTTTTTTGAAATGCCAGCTCCTATGCTATGCACTACAAATTGCAATATTCTATCTTTTGAATTCGATTGTTCATTTTTAGGAGGCAAAAAATCAATGCTAACTCTAACTTTGCTATTTGTACTATGCATAATAGCACTACCAACTAACTGAGTGAGTACAGCTCTTATTCGAAACCTATCTCCAGTAATAATATCGTATATGTCATTTCCTATTTTTCCCTTAGCTCTATATTTTCATCTTCAGCAATTAATCTGATTGCTGCAATAGTACCATTTAGCATTTTTCGTAGGCTAAATTTTGCTAGTTCTACATTCGTTGATTTTATGGTTTTTCTAAATACACAAATTTTATCATTTAGATCATTATTGTTATTTTCCACATTATTCTCCTATGGTGAAGTTTATTAACTTTGTTTTTTTAGAAATTTAAAATAGCAAGCTTAGCTAACAATTAGCTAAGCTGACTGGTATATCACATATGGCTTCCGTTTGCATAGTTGCATCCTAATTTAGGTATATAATTGAATTGGCACTTCAAACGAAGAAGATATGTAGTTACTTCCTTGATCTATTTTGAGATTTCCTTTCATTTGATGTGTAAGCTGTTTTATAAACACCAACCCTTGTCCTAGCTCTTGATGTTTTGTTAAATTCGAATTGCTTAGTTCAGAATTCATCTTTTGCAATTTTTCTTTCTGAATGCTAGGGCCTGTGCTTTGTACTAAAAATTGTAATATTTTATCTTTTGAATCTGTTTTTCCATCTTTAGAAGGTAATAAATGAACACAAATATTAATCGTTGTACATTTAGTGCCATGTATAATAGCACTTTCAGCTAACTGGCTTAGTACAGCTCTTATTCGTAAACTATCTCCAATAATACTGTCTTTTATATTAGCCTGAAAATTGCTTTTTAGATCTATTCTATCATCTTCAGCAATTGCTTTTAGTCTAGCAACAGCATCCGTTACAAAGGTTTGTAGGCTAAAATTTTCTAGTTCTACATTCTTTGATTCTATGTTTTTTCTAAATACACAAATTTTATCATTTAGATGATTTATTAGTTCATCAAGTGAGCCTAACGTATCTGTTATTTTTGCTATTGCATCTTGCTTATATCCTACTAGTTCTACTATATTCTGCTTTGTTTTATTGCAGTTATTTACTATATGCCTAATATATTGAATCAAATATATATTGTTATTTTCCATATTATTCTCCTATGGTTAAGTTTATTAACTTTGTTTTTTTAGAAATTTAAAATAGCAAGCTTAGCTAACTGTTAGCTAAGCTGATTGGTATATGACATATGGCTTCCCTTAATGTTGATTTTTTATTTTCTATTATTTCGGACTGAAGTGTTCTAACATCTTCTGACTCACTTTTGAGCTGTTTGAATACATCTATTATATTTAAGTTTAGTGTTTTAATTTGATGTGTAAGTTTTAAAAGCTCTTTATCACCAGCTGCTAGATGTCTTAGTAACAGTTTTGACTGTATATTTTTATTAAATATACTTTTATTTTTCTGTTGACCTTCGTTTCCAAGAGACATAGAATTCCCCTACTGTTTTTGTTTGAAAAATGGTTTCTGAAGATTAATAGTAAAAGCTCAACTCTTTATTGCATTTAATCTTCAACCTATTATCATTAAAGTTTTGAAACCTAGATAATATAAGGTATAGAGCAGTATTGTAATTTTTATTAGTCTATTAAAATCTTTTAATTTTTAGGTTAAATTTTTGCATAATAATCTAATGTTGATGCGAAATTATCACATTCCTTGCTTATGGTTATAATAAATCTTATTCAAAAAGGATACATAAAAAGCCTTGTAAGCGTTATTATTACTAGCACTACAAGCTGTTTTCTGGTATAATCTCAATAGAGATTCAACTAACAGAGATTAATTAAACTTCAGGTGTCAGTAGCTGTTGCTAATAAGTCTAAGCCTTTTCTTCATTGGATTGGTAGTAAACGAAGAATTGTTAATAAATTAATAGAACATCTTCCTCAAGGTCCACACTATAATTACTATGAACCATTCCTTGGTGGAGGTGCTTTATTTTTTCAAGTTAGGCATCTTTTTAAACAATGTTTTTTGTCTGACATCAATCTTGATTTAATTACTAGCTATAATGCTGTTAAAAATAATCCTAATGAGGTCAATAGATTACTGAGTTTATATCACAAACATCATTCAAAGGATTATTATTATAAAGTTAAAAACAAATATAGTAATAATCCGAATGAAATTACCGCAAAATTTATATATCTTAATAAATATTCTTTTAGAGGAATTTATAGAGTCTACAAAAACGGACAATCTGCTCAAACATTTTCTGGTGAATGCTACATTAAACTCCACATTGCATCTAGAATAAACCAATGCAGCAACCTTTTACATGGTGTATCAATTTATGCTACAGATTTTTCATTTATAGAGCCTCAACAAAATGACTTTGTTTATTTCGATCCTCCTTACCATAAATCTGGAGAACAGTTCTATAATAGTCTTCCAAGTGTTATATGCTTTCAAATAATAGCACTACCTTCATTAGAGACATATACAAAGACTTCTTCATCACTCATATTGAGTCACATACTCTATCAATGAACAACGAAATCTCGTTAATTAGCTAATCATTACTAACTATTAAACCTGTAATGATAATACTACAAAGGTAGGCTTAAGTGCTTTCATTATTCTTTAAAAATTTTAATATTCTAAATTGTTGACCTTTTTATCAAAAGATGTCAATTTAGACCTTTTACATTATATATTTCATCTTTTTTTTTATTCTAAACTGAAATTAAAAGTGATTTTTAATTTTTTGCTTAAGTTCTGATTTTGAAGAAGGACTTAACTACAGATTGATTCTAAAAGAATGGCATGATATATATTATTCGATTAATGTATATTATACTCTTTAGTCAAAAGATATATTTAGTATTACACAGTCAACCTATATAAGGAGCTTAGAATATGCATCGTAGGAGCAATAGAGAATTTAATATCCAAGCAATGGGCAGCATCCAATTATGCCAGACCCTTAGAGATAGAGATGTATTGTCAGGAACTATTATAACAGAGATTTATAATAGAGCTTTGTTTTTACTGCAAACTGAAGATACAAGATACAATAGATTGCAGTTTGATGCTAGAGGTTTAGCAACAATTTTATATCAATTTGCAAAATTAAACTATGTTATAGGTCATGAGTTTATTGATGCCTGGGCAAATAAAGCTATAAATCTAATGGATGAATTTAACTCTCAAAATTTAGCTAATTCACTATTGGCATTAGGCTGGTTAGGAATTCAGCCACAAGATACATTCATTCAGGCTTGGATACATCACGCTACTAAAAGTATTGAGAAATTTAATACTCAAGATTTAGCTAATTCCATATGGGCATTAGGACGGTTAGGAATTCAGCCACAAGATACATTCATTCAGGCTTGGATACATTACGCTACTAATTGTTTCTCAATTAGAGATGTTAGAGGAGATATTCTATGATGCACAAGAGAGTACACCAGAGCAATCAACAAGCGAAATTGCACATCATTCTGAATTACAACCAGATGATGTATTTTACGATGCATACGAATATATTCCATCAGATCCACTAACACATGAATCTTCATCTTATGACATCAAGCATTAGATAACATATGTTCTTCTGATTTTGAGGCACATAGTTTGTAGTCCTTAGAATCTGGATTCGGTTCTGATCTAGACAAGTAATATTCGTCACGATATATAAGCATTACAATATCGGCGTCCTGTTCAATTGAGCCTGATTCTCTTAGATCTGAAAGAATAGGCTTTTTATCTGACCTTTGTTCTACAGCTCTAGATAATTGAGATAACGCAATTATTGAAATATTGAGCTCTTTAGCAAGAGCTTTTAAGCTCTGAGTAATTTCAGAAATCTCCTGCACTCGATTATACTGACTCACTCTGTTATCAATTTTTATTAGCTGTAAATAATCAACAAATAATATTGCTAAATTATGAGTACGTTTAAGTCTACGAGCTCGAGATCTAATTGCAGATATCGAGATTGCAGGAGCATCATCTATAAAAAAATTCCACTTTTGTATTTCATTTTGTACAGTCTTTAACTTATCAATATCTTGTTCACCTATTTTACCGTTAAATAATGCAGAGCTATTAATTTCGGATTCTATAGAAAGAATTCGAGTTGAGATTTGCTGAGATGACATTTCTAAAGAAAAGAATCCAACTGATGGCACTACATTATCTTTAGTATTTTTTTGAGTAAGAAAATATTTACAAGCATTTATTGCTAAGTTAACTCCTAAAGCAGTTTTACCCATTGATGGCCTGCCAGCTAATATTATTAGGTCAGAATTTTTAAATCCTCCAAGCTTTGAATCAAGGTCAAGTAGTCCACTACTAATACCGTTAATAGAGTTTTTATTTTTAATAGCAGATGAAATTGATGTCCATGATTCTTCAATTGAAGTTTGTAATTTTGTAAATCCTTTACTTAAAGTTCCTCTTGCACCTAGATCATATAATTGAGATTCAGCAGTTTCGATCTGAGTTATAGCTAAATCTGCTAAAGTAGAAGAATATGCATTTGTTACTATTTTTTCTCCAATTTCAATTAAATAACGCCGCAGCGCAAGGTCATATACTATTTTGCCGTACTCATTAACATTAACTATACTTAATGCTAACGTTGTAAGTTTAGCTAGATAATCCACTCCACCTATTTCCTCAAATGCGAGTTCATTGCCTAGCATATTTTTGAGCGAAATTACAGTAGCGCTAATTCCTTTACTAATAATGAGATTAATTGACTTGTATATTTTACCATGTAATGGTTCATAAAAATGTTCCGGCAGTAAAAATTCGTTAATGTTATATAGCGCACGATTGTTAATCAGAATTGCACCAAGTATCATTTGCTCTGCCTGAATATTACTTGGAGCAATCTTTGCAAGATCTTTTTCCATATCACCCTTTAAATTTTATTAAAATTACTAAACTTAACTAACTCAAAAGAAAATCCTTGAGCTTTAAAAGCGGGCTCAAGATCTTTCAGATAGTTCTCTCTGATGTAACTGTCTTCAAATTCTGTTTTTGCTTTAATGAATATTTTTTTATTAACATTATCTTCATTTATAACTTCTAATTTGCTAAACCATGATTTATCGATAGCTTGACCGTAACTTTTAATCAAAGATTCTCGTACTTTGTACCAAACTGAGTTGGAGCCTAGCTCTTTACTAAGTTCTGAAAGGTGATCTTCATCACTTATTTGTTGCTGTAAAACTGTTGTTTTTTGATACTCAGTTATGCTATTGGTAACTTGTTTTGATTCGTCAAATGGTATAACTTGTAACTGCTCAATATCGTTGCCATACACAGCTTGTACCTCCTGTAGTATCTTGAATTTAATATGATCTGACAGTGTAATATTCTTAATCAACTTGATGTAATATTTGTTTTTAACCGCTGCTCCAAAATCACAAGATGTCAAAATTTGATAAGCCATATCTGCTTCAAAGACTCCAGCTATTTTACGCTTCAACTGAGCCTTCATACTACGATCTGTACTAGATTCAATATTTGCTAGATACTGTTCTTTAAATCTTCCTACATCATTAAATCTAAAATTTCCACTATTAGCCTGATCAGTAGTTAGTAATTCATTTGCTAACGCTTTTGCCATATAGCTTAGCACTGCTATCTTATTTGCAAAATGACGGAATGAATATTTATTTGATAACTTCAACAGTAATTGATTTATGAAGTATATGTTGAAGCTTCTACTAGACATACGTTGTAGTATAACTGCATCTTCTGGTGTTAGTGGATAATAATCTGCTAGTCTTTTTCTTTTGGGGTAGCATTCATTCTTTTCAACCTCTGAATCCTTAGTAATAGCTGAAGTTGCTAACTCACTATTTTGCTCATAATCCTTGTTTGATGGCTTGTCATTACTAACATCACTAAGCTCATAGAAATTCAAATTCTGTTGTTGCTGTTGATTTTCTTTTTCATTTTCTACTAACTCAATTTCTATAAAATCATCATATTCCGTATATTTAAACTTCAAATTTTGCTGTTGATCTTCATTTTTATTTTGATCATTCTCTACTAACTTATCTTCAGTAGATCTAGATCTATTATTATTTTTTTTATTATTATTATATCTATATATGTACCTGAAACTTTTTTCAGGTTCACCTGAAATTTCTTTCAGGTTGGAGCGAAAAATTTTTTGGGTTAGATCAATAATTTTTTCTCCTTTTGTTTCTTTTTCAGTGAAACGCTGAAAATTTTTTAGAAGTTTTATACATGGAACATTATGCAACTTAAAGTTGTCTTTAATTATTGTCCTATTTTCGACTTCAATAAAACCTGCATCTCTTAATTCTACTAAGCATTGCCTAACTCTTCTTTGACCAACATTCAGCTTATCTTCATAAAGCTGATAACTTTCCTGTAATTCATCTATATCTTTGTTGTAATAGATATGTAGTCTATATACTATAAAGGATAAAAGCTGTTTAGATGTTTTACTTAATGCTTTTCCATTATCTCCAGTTAGCTTTCTCCATTCTGGTGGAATGATACTTCCAATAAAGTTATAAAATATTGTGTCATTATTGTTACTATTATTTTTAACAAAATTACAACCATTGGTTAAAATATCGAATACTACAGGTCGCATTTTTCATCTCCAAAAATACAGCTATAGTAGGTGTTTTAGAAAATAATTTTTTTACAAAATTACAGTCAAATTTTTATGCAAAAGGTAGAAAATAGGTAGAAAAAAATTATTATGCCAAACATATATAAATCTTCATACTGATATTATCTGCCTTAGAAGACCAATTTTGCTTATAGGCAGTGTTAATGTTAATTCTTTGTTCATATAATTGCTTCTCTTGCTAGTTATTCTATCTCTAAACTTAATCTCCATCTTATCTCTTCTTCTTCTCATGACTCCTTATCCTAAACTGACATTTATAATACTTGTATATTACATATTTCTAATTGTTTCTTATCCTAAATTTGCATTTACAGACATATGAGCAATAAATAAACTGTTATTAATTGAAACTATATTTAAAGATATTACATAATATCTCTTGTAAACCTTTTGTATTATACCTTTCATACTTTTTTTGATCCTAAACTAACGTTAGAAATAATAATTTTATAAAAACTTACATCTTTTCTTGATTTTTAACACATTGTCTTGTATGTAAGACTCAAAAATACTTTTATTGCAATTGCTTTCAAATAAAAAAATGAGCAATAACTTTACCATTTCAAAGACCAGCTATCATACTTCTTTTCATGTGTAATAATAAGCTTTTTTACCATAGCACATGTGACCTATTGAGCTCAATTCATAGTTACAGCATGCATTATCTTCTGTTTCTTTTATTAATTTCATTATTTCATTTCTTTTCTGATGTAACTTACTTTTTGATTTATGCTATATCATAATGTAAGTTTGAAAAATAACATACAGATATAAACTTAGTGCAAAATATTAGATTTTATGATAAAAGCTTAAATTATCTATAGCAACAATTTAAAATATTGAATAATATGTCACAAGCTAATAACATCAATACTGATAATACAAACAATAATATAACAGTAGTAGATCAAACACTCGATGATACTAAGACAGCTATTCACTGGGAATGGATTAATATAATACCATTAGTTTTAGTTTTTACAGTAGTATATTTCTTGTTAATTAGACCTCAAGAAAAAAAGCGGAAAGAACATGAACAACTTATTCGCACTATAAAAAAAGGAGAACAAGTTATTACAACTAGTGGAATATATGCTTCAATTGTTAGTATTGATGAAAGTACTGATATTATAACACTTGAAATTGCTCCTGGTACTAAAATCAAAATTTTGAGAGCAGCTATTGCTGATGTTATTAGTAGAAAACCAGCGTCAAAAGGCAGTAAATGAAGCAATTCTTATTTAATAAAATATTTATTACAGTACTAATTACAGCTACAGCACTTTGCTTCGTAGTTCCGAATTTTTTTGATACTACAAAATATCAATGGTTACCTCAAAAAACTATTAACTTAGGATTAGATTTAAAAGGAGGGTCGTATGTTCTGCTCCAGTTAGATTTTGATACCTATGTTACAGAGCAATTAAATATTATTGTTGGAAATCTTAGAAAAGAATTACGAAATAATAAAATTGGTTACAAAGAGTTAAAAATTCAAAAGCAATATATTCATTTAGAGTTACGAGATAGCGAAGCTCGTTTTAAAGTAGAAAATTTATTGCGCAACTTAGAGACAAGTATACTAATTAAGTTTAGTCAAAATAATAAGCTACACATTAGCTTCACAGATCATAAATTATCAGAGTTAAGAGAATCTTTGATAGAAAATAGTATGGAAATAATAAGAATGAGAATTGATAGTAGTGGAACAACCGAAGCAAATATTCAAAAACATGGAGATAACAACATAATATTAGAAGTGCCAGGAATTGAAGATCCTAAACATTTAAAAAATTTAGTTACCAAAATAGCAAAGCTTACTTTTAACATTGTTGATAGTGGAACTGTTGCTCAAGATCAGCACATATCTAAAGATTTGATGCTAGTTAAGGAACAGAATAATCCAGAAAATAAATTATTAGTAAGAAGACAGCCAACAATAGGCGGAGATTTGCTTACTAATGCAAACGTAAGTTTTAATAAGTATTCTCAGCCTGTAGTTTCATTCACATTTAATAGCTTAGGAACTAAATTGTTTGCTGATATTACAAAAGAATACCAAGGTAGACGGTTAGCTATTATTTTAGATGGCAAACTGTTAAGTGCTCCTGTTATTTCTGAACCAATATTAGGAGGAGCAGGTATGATTTCTGGCAATTTTTCTATCGAATCAGCAAAAGAACTTAGCCTATTACTTAAATCTGGAGCACTGCCAGCTGCATTAAGCGTTATAGAAGAAAAAACAATAGGCCCAACTCTTGGAAGTGACTCAATTCAGGCAGGTAAATTGGCTGGTTACATTGGATTCGTTTTGGTATGTATTTTTATGTTATGTATATATGGCATTTTAGGATTATTTGCTAATATAGCATTATTTTTTAGTTTGATATATATATTGGCAATATTATCAATGTTACAAGCAACATTAACGTTGCCAGGAATTGCTGGTATAATATTAACTATCGGTATGGCTGTTGATGCTAATATATTAATTTATGAACGAATACGTGAAGAGTTACAAAATGGAAGCTCGATTTTATATTCAGTTAGAGAGGGATTTAAATTGTCTTTTGCCACTATTATTGACTCCAATATTACTACTTTATTAGCTGCAATTCTGCTTTATATATTTGGTACTGGAGCAGTCAAAGGTTTTGCGATAACACTAGCAATTGGTATACTATCTTCTATGTATTCAGCAACAATTATAACTAGGCTGTTAATAGATTCATGGGTAAAGTATAAACTTCCGATAAAGTTAAGTACTACAACAATTTGTAAGAGGTAACTAATATATGCACAAAGAGATTTAATATATAACATTTATTAAGGCGATATACTTAGCTAAAAAGAGTATTAGAAGTTGCAAGAGGAAGATTAGGCTACTATAGCAAAACTACTATAAAGCAATTATAATAATAAGATGTTAAGATGTATGTAATATTTAATCTCTTTAATGCTTTTTGTATACTAGACTTACTTGCTCCTAGCCATTCAGCTCTTTCATATTGATATGCGTCACTATATTGATTCACATCTTCTTTTAGTTTATTGATAGAGATTTTTGTTGGATCTCTGTTTCTGTTTTTTTAACTGCAATATTTTTTTTTACTTCATACAAATACTTTATTCTTTTCTATCCTAAAACGTTTTGGTTCTGATTCAAAACTTATTTTCTCTCTTTCCCTTATATACAGTATGTTTAAAACTTTTTTCCTAAAATCTATAGAATATGTCATCTTAATTACTTTTTCATTATATCTTATTATTATAATTGTTTTATAGTATTATTTAGAACAAAAATTTAGACAAAATGAGTGAAAAAATAGTGCCATATCCAGATTTATAGTTATTTACAATGAGTTTTAAGCAAGAAATAAGAGATAAAAATTAATAGAATCTGTTGGTTATAAAGTTATTTTTTTGCTACCTTATTCTTCAGATTTAAATTGGATAGATATGAATCTATCGTAGCTTCTTTCTATGCTCAAACCTCATTGTAAATGACTATATCTGTTAGAGAAGCTAGAAAAAAGCAAAAGAATTTAAAGACATTAATGGCGAAAGAAGTAGTATATTAGACCTCTTTCGAAACTGATTAAGGTAGTTCAAAATTATAAATGCCAGAGATCAAATTAAATCTAAGACCGAATCTTTTACGTCTATTTCGATATTTATCAGCAATAGTTTTGAACTGTTTTAGCATAGCAATAACGTTTATTTGAGTTTTTAGTGTATGCCTTTTCTTCTTTCATGAATAATAGAATTTTTGTTTTTTTTTAGGCCTTTCTATAGAACCCTCAGTAGCATCAATCAAGACTACTTCATAATTCATATCACTCTTCATTAAATTTCTTTCAAAACTAGAGAATGATGTAGAATAGTGTTATAAATATGTGATTTGAAGTAATAATGAAATTCGATCAGATTAAAGAGTTAAAAGATGAAAAATTTCGTCGATTAACAAGGAGTAAGTAAGGGAACATTTTCAAAGATGGTGAATATTTTGAAGAAAGCTGATGGTATTAAGAAATTAAATGGTGGGCGTAAAAATAAGCTCAATTTGGAGGAACAGTTGCTGATGGTGTTAGAATACCTTAGAGAATACGGTACTTATTTCCATATAGGTCAGAACTATGGGATTAGTGAAAGTTCAGCATATAAAGCTGTAAAATGGGTATAAGACACCCTAGTTAAACACCAAAATTTTGCTCTTCCAGGTCGTAAAGCTATAATGAAGAGTGATATGAATTATGAAGTAGTCTTGATTGATGCTACTGAGAGTTCTATAGAAAGGCCTAAAAAAAACAAAAATTCTATTATTCATGAAAGAAGAAAAGGCATACACTAAAAACTCAAATAGTGCTAGACAAGAAAACGCGCCAAGTAATATGTAATGATAAAAAAAATAATCCTAGGTTAGCAGGAGAAAGGGTTGTGAATGAAAACGTTATTGCTATGCTAAAACGGTTCAAAATTATTGCCGATAAATATCGAAATAGACGTAAAAGATTCAGTGTTAGATTTAATTTGATCTCTGGCATTTATAATTTTGAACTACCTTAACCAGTTTCAAAATATGTCTATTCTCTAAGGTATTCTAACACCATCAGCAACTGTTCCTCCAAATTGAGCTTATTTGTACGCCCGCCTTTTGATAAAGACCATCAGCTTTACTTAAAATATCCCACCATCTTTGAAAATGTTTCCTTCCTTACTCCTGTTAATCGACGAAATTTTTCATCTTTTAACTCTTTAATCTGATCGAATTTCATTATTACCTCAAATCAGATCTTTATAACACTATTCTACATCATTCTCTAGTTTCAAAAGAAGTCTAATATCTTTATCAGTTAAATTTGAAAAGGGGGAGGAAAAGTATAAGTATAGCTTCTTGTTATAGTTACCAATGAATTTTTGAAAATTACCAGAATAATAGTAGTTAATTTTATCTGCATAATAATCTGTAAAACCTTCTGTAAACTACTTTAGCCCATTCAACATATTACATCATGTTATTCGTGATTATTGACGTTGCTATCCTGATAATGAGATATATTTGTAGGCATATAGTTCTTGGAATACTTCACAATATCAAGTTAAGATTTTGTAGATTCTGTTTTGTCTACTTATGTAAATTATATGACAAACTTACTATATCAACTGCTCGCAAGCTTTTTTGATTTGCAGACATGCAATATTTAGTTCTGTTGTATCTACTGCATAAGATAATCTAAAGTATCCATTTATACCAAAAGCTTCGCCAGGTACTACTGATACTTCTGCCTCTTCAAGCAAGTAGCAAGCAAAGTCATTACTTGTGTTTATTTTTTGACCAGTAGAGGTAACTTTATGTAAAAGTTCTTGACAAGAAACAAAAAGATAAAATGTTCCTGTTGGTTTATGGCACTTAAGCCCAATGGTATTATTGAGAATATTAAAGGCTAAATCTCGGTTTTTTTGTAAAATTGTAATATTATCTTGAATATGACTCTGACTACCTGTTAATGCTTCAATTGCTGCAACTTGACTAATAGAACAAGGATTAGAAGTACTATGGGACTGAATTTTAATCATTGCTTTAATAATTTCGCTATTGCCAGCTCCATAACCAATGCGCCACCCAGTCATTGCATATGCTTTTGAAACTCCATTAACAATAAATATTCTTTCCTTTAAACTTGGAGCTATAGCTGCTAAAGTATAAAATTTATTGTTATCAAATATAATATGCTCATAAATATCATCACACATTATGTGTATATTTTTATGTATGCTAAGTATTTCTGCTAATAATTTTAACTCTTCAATTGTATAAATGGCACCGGTAGGATTATTAGGTGAATTTAGTAATAGCCATTTAGTTTTATCAGTAATAGCATTACTAAGTTGTGCTGGAGTAATTTTAAAATTAGAGCTTTCATGACAATAAATAAATTTACTAGTAGCGCCAGTTAGAGATACAATATCAGGATATGACACCCAGTATGGTGTTGGAATAATAACTTCATCTCCTATATCCAAAGTAGCTAATAGAGCATTAAAAATAACTTGCTTAGCTCCAGAGCTAACTATTAGCTCATCTAGTTGATAATCAAGATTATTTTCAGTCTTGAATTTGTTTTTTACTGCTTGTTTTAATTCTGGCATGCCATCAACATTAGTGTATTTTGTCATACCGTGATTTATAGCTTTAATAGCTTGAGCTTTAATGTTATCAGGAGTATCAAAATTTAACTCGCCTACACTTAAGGAAATTATATTTTTACCTTGTTGCCGAAGTTCAGATGCCTTTTTTGCAACTGCTAATGTTGGAGAACTTTTTATACGATTGATTCTATGAGTAATAAGTGACATAAATTAACTACATAATTGTAATATTTAAAGCTATAAATTATTAAATTACATATGCTGCCAAATAATAATTATTATATTAAGTATACATTATTTAAATCAAAAAACATATGTCGATTATTAAAACAGTAAGAAATATCTTTATAAATAATGCTAACAAACTTAAAGAAGTTTATTTGTTCATTACTTTGTTGCCATCTTATATAGCTCAAAAAGTAGCTTTAGCTAAACAACATATTCTGGAAGTAAAAAGCAAATTTAAAAATCTGGGAGCTACTAATGTTGACCTAGGTATATACCATCTTCAAAATGGCAATTACAATGAAGCTATTATAAGGTTCAAGATAGTATTGATGTTATTAAAAAAATGTTCAGATCAAGCAAACTATTGGTTGTCATTTGCATATTTAATCAAGGGAAATTATAACAAATCATTGCAACATGCAAAATTGGTAAATCAACAAGATATAACTGAATTACGAAATATTTTAGAAAACCATTACACATTACATTCAGTACCAAGACAAATCTGGAGCATATATAAAAATATTACTTTTGAATATTATAATTCAAGATTTATTGGAAAAGATATCAATGTTGCAAAAGAATTTGTTTATACCTTACTGGAAGTAGTAGAGGAGTTACCGCAAGACTGCAAAATACTAGATTATGGTTGTGGAAATGGCATTATTGGACATACTATCTGTGAAATGATTGTTAAAGAGTTTACGCTTATAGGAGTAGATTGCTATGATAGGCTAAATGAAATTGTTAATGCAAATCATCAGATCTATGATCAAGTTATGTCATTATGGCCACAAGATTTTATTGAGCAAAATTCTACAAAAGAGCAATTTAATATTGTTATTGCTTTTGCTAGTATTACCTATAGCATTGATATTAATTCAATAATAACAACACTATACCAAGTATTATTACCAGGAGGATATCTTGGTATAGTATTACCTGCTAACAGAAGTAATACAGTTTTTGATTTACAATATTTATGGTTTTCTTATAATGTATGCGATGTGGAAAAAAATTTGCAGAATTTTAATGAGCAAGGCCAATTCAATTTAGTAAGGGCAAGGGAGATAAAAATACCAGATCAAAATTTATCGTATAGCATTCTAATACTTAGAAAATAGATATCTAAAGTACTTTGCTATTTGTTATCAATTAATGTAGTCAATAATAAAAATTAATAATGCGTATTATAGTTGCTATAATCATTACATGTACTACTGCTTTAATGATAAAAGCTGATACTTTATCTATTAAAAATAGTGATAACTATAAGTATACAGAAAACATCAAAGAGGTCCAAGATAGCCATTACTCAGATATATTAGATATAAATGAAGAGATTTGTTTACAAGCTTTTGATCCTTTAGAAAGGATTAATAGAAAAATCTTTTATTTGAACTTGTTTCTTGATTACCTTCTTTTAAGGCCAATAGCTAACTGTTACTATAAAGTAACAAACAATAATGTAAAAGAGGCTGTAGAAAATCTTATTAACAACACTGCTGTGCCAGTTACAGTTATAAATAGTGTATTACAATTTAAATTTAAGAATTCTATAGTTAGTGTATGGCAATTTATAGTAAATACAATTTTAGGTATTGGAGGTTTACATAATATTGCAGCAGACTTTGGCTTGCAGTCTCAACCACTAAATTTTAGCAGTACATTAGCTAGATATGGTGTTAAGTCTGGTCCGTATATTATTTTACCAATTTTTGGTGGTATGAATTTTAGAGATATCAGTAATATAGCATTTTCTCAGTTAAGCCCGTTACAGTACATTATTGATAAAACTCATGCTGACAAATTAATTAATACAGACATTCTATTTAATAAGAAATTTGCTAAAGGAGTTAAAATCATTGACATGGTACATAAAAGAGCTAAATTGTTCGGTAATGCTGAATTTGTCATGAAAAACTCAATAGATCCTTATTCTGTATATAGAAATATTTCATACCAAACATCAGATTATTTTCAAAAATGTCGAACTAATAAAATTTCTAAGAAATGATTATGATACAGCTAAAACGTAATATTATTATTTTCTTGTTTTTTTTATGTAGCGCTATTCCTGCTTATGCTACACAAGATGTGAAAGAATATGTCGATAGTGTAATGCAAGAAACAGTCTCTATAATAAAAGGTCAATTTTCACAACAAGAAAATAAACGTATACAGTTAAGATCATTATTAGAGAAAAAATTTGATCTTAACTCAATGGCAAGCTCAATGTTAGGCAGAAACAAAGTTAAACTGTCTAATGATCAAATAGATGAGTTTAATAAAATATGTAAGAATTATATATTAACATACTGTAGTAGAATGCTTGCAAGTTATAATATTGGTAATATTAATATTAGAATGGTATCTCCTAATGGACCTCTTTGCTATATTGTAAGAACTGATATCATACAGCAGAATAATCAAGTATTAAAGGTTGATTTTTTAGTTAAGAAATTAGATCAGGAATATAAAATCGCAAATATAATAATTGAAGGAATAAGTTTTATTACCACTCATTCTGTTGAAATAACAAATGTTATTAGAGATAAAGGTTTTGATTATTTAATTAATAGTTTAAGGGATAAAAGTATATAAATTAAGATTTAAAAATTAAGTAAAATTTTGGTTTTTCCTGGTAATTTAGCTGATGAAAGTATATCTGTTTATATTCATTGGCCTTTTTGTTTGTCAAAATGTCCTTATTGTGATTTTAACTCTCATGTTGCTACTAAAGTTAATTTCAATGATTGGCAGCTAGCATTTCGTAAATCAATTAAGTATTTTGAACCTTTGCTAACAGGTAAGATAATTAAGTCTATATTTTTTGGCGGAGGAACTCCTTCGTTAATGGATCCAGAATTAGTAGCAAGTATTCTTAATTTGCTTTCTAGTTTAGCAAAATTTAGTGACACAGTTGAAATTACTCTTGAAGCTAATCCAACATCCGTAGAAGCTAAAAAGTTTCAACAATTTAGGTTGGCTGGTATAAATAGAGTATCCATTGGTGTGCAGTCTTTGCGGCTTAATAACTTGAAATTTTTAGGTCGTACTCATGATGTAGAATCAGCAAAACATGCTGTTACTTTAGCTAAAACAATATTTCCAAAATTTTCATTTGATTTAATCTATGCTATAGCAGAGCAAGAAGTTGAAGAATGGAAACAAGAATTACAAGAAGCAATGCTAATTGCTGGTAGCCATGTTTCCATTTATCAGTTGACAATTGAGAAAGGAACTAAATTTTTTGGCGATTATCGTAAAGGCAAGTTTACACTGCCTAGTGATGAAACAGCTGCTAAACTTTATAACTATACTAACCACTATTTGAAAGATCTTGGTTATCGTCGTTATGAAATTTCAAATTATAGTAAAATTGGAGCTGAATGTTATCATAACTTAAATTATTGGAATTATGGAAGCTATTTAGGAATAGGACCAGGAGCACATAGCCGCATTGTATGTTATAATAATGGAGTTAATGGTGATAGCAAGTCGGTTAAAGCAATAACTATGCAATATAATCCTCAAAAATGGCTGAATGATATTCTACTAGCTAGTGGTGATGGCATTCAAGACTTACATACTTTAACTGATGATGACGTTATTAAAGAAGTCATAATAATGGGTCTACGTCTATCAACAGGAATATCGCACGATAGACTATTAGAATTAACTGGATGTAATTTTCAGCAAGCATTAAGCATGAAATATGTACATCAATTACAAGATACTGGATATATTGTTATGTCTAATAATAATATTAGACTAACAGATAAGGCAATGTTAGTTTATAACTATATAGTTAATAAAATAGTTATTGATAGGTATTTAGTTGCAGAGTAGAAAATAAAATAAAAAGATATAATGAACATTTTTGTCTTACATCAAGACCCCAATATTGCAGCCCAAATGCTTTGTGATAAGCATATAGTAAAGATGCCACTAGAAACTGCTCAGCTATTGTGTAGTGTATTTTTAGTAGCATTAAATAATTCTGATTCTATAGTTAGGACTAAAAGCTATACCATTACAGTCCCATATAAGCTTACTCACTGCAATCACCCATGCTCTATATGGGCTAGAATATCACAAGGAAATTTTGATTGGTTAATAAAGCATGGACAGGCTTTATGCAAAGAATATACTTACCGGTATAAAAAAGAGCATAAGTCAGAAAATGTAATAAATTGGTGCGACAATAATAAAGATATACTGCTTTTTCAAACAGATTGTATACAAAATTTTGCACAAGCATTGCCAGAACAATATAAATGCAGTGATGCTATTAAAGCTTATAGAGAATATTATTTACATGAGAAGTTAAGGTTTGCAAGATGGGAGAAGGGTAGAAAAGCACCAAATTGGGTAAAAATATAATTTTATAATTTTTTTATTAAACTTGATTTCTATAAGTTGATTATTTACTAATTTTTTTTATGAATTTTAGAGACAAAGCAATAATTCTAAAAAAAAGAAATATCAAAGAAAATTTAGCAATTGTAACAGTATTAACTCAATCATATGGAATTTATTCTGGAATTATAAAAGATTTACATAGTAAAAAAAATACAATCATATACCAAATAGGTAATATAGTAGATTTTTGCTGGAGTGCGCGCTTAGATGAGCATTTAGGTACTATAAACTGTGAGCTAGTAAAATCTTACTCCTATTTGATTATGTCTAATAAACGTAATCTACTTTATACTCACAGCTTAATTGAATTAACTTTAATGTCGTTTAAAGAAAGAGAGTTACACGCTAATTTATTTGAAAAATGGGTGGAAAATCTTGAATTAATCAATGTTGGTAATATTAACGTTAAAAATTATATTAATTTTGAGCTTTTAATTTTAAAAGAGGCAGGATATCGACTCAACTTAGATAGGTGCGGTGTTACTAACTGTACGCAAAATTTAATTTATGTTTCACCTAAGTCAGGGCAAGCTATATCTGCAGCTGTTGGAGAGCCATATAAGCACAAATTGTTATTATTACCTAAATTTTTAGTTCAGAATAATTGCGAACCAGAGGATATTTATGAAATTCAAGCCGCATTTAACTTAACAGCGTATTTTTTTAATAAGTATATACTAATAAAAAAAAAATTACCAATTACTAGAGAGCTATTATTAAAAAGTATACTTGCATATAGTTTTTAAACATAGATTTTTTATGACAACTTCATTAATTAATGGTTAAATATTCTTGAATTTTTGACTGTATGATATACGTTATCTTTCTTATGAGATAAGTTTTATACCTTATATTTTGTCTGCATATTTGTCTGCTCATTTTTAACAATAGTCCTTGCATTAGACCTCTTTCTAAACTGGTTAAGGTAGTTCAAAATTATAAATGCTAGAGATCAAATTAAATCTAAGACCGAATCTTTTACGTCTATTTCGATATTTGTCAGCAATAATTTTGAACTACCTTAACCAGTTTAGAAAGAGGTCTAATATAGATAATAATTTTTACAATCCTTCTTGTATGGAGATAAATAAAAATATATCGCTATTGTTAAAATAACTTAGCTAAGGACAACTTCCCATCTCTGTTCCTTTGATTATACTACTTGGTATTAATCTCTTTCTCTCACACTCTTGATATATCTTACAAAAATTGTCTATTAAATAGTATACTGTTATAATACATTTTTTCATGTTGGGTTATTCCTTGTTTATTTAAAATTTTTTTATAACTCGACATTCTCTCTTTGTATACCTCTTATTCTCTACATTTCATATTTCCACTTATCCTAATCTGGCGTTATAAAGCTGTTAAATGGGTAGAAGATATTCTAGTTAAACACCTAAACTTTGCTCTTCCAGGTCGCAAAGCTCTAATGAAGAGTGATATGAATTATGAAGTAGTCTTAATTGATTCTACCGAGAGTCATATAGAAAGACCCAAAAAAACAAAAATTCTACTATTCAGGAAAGAAGAAAAGGCATACACTAAAAACTCAAATAGTGGTAGACAACCAAACATACAAGTAATATGTACAGATTTTTCTAACGGTAAAAAACATAACTTTAGATTATTTAAGGAATCCAAAATTCTTATTCATCGTAAGGTTAACGCGATTACTGTTTCAATTACAGGGTATCAAGGTATACAAAAAATTCACAATAATTCTGAATTACCAAAGAAAAAAAGCAAGAAAAATCCTTTAACTAAAAATGATAAAAAAAATAATCGTAGGTTAGCAGGAGAAAGAGTTGTCAATGAAAACGTTATTGGTATGCTAAAACGCTTCAAAATTATTGCTGATAAATATCGAAATAGATGTAAAAGATTCGGTCTTAGATTTAATTTGATCTCTGGCATTTATAATTTTGAACTACCTTAACTAGTTTAGAAAGAGGTATAATATAGCAAAACTTCATAGTAATGAGATGTAATAAAAAAGTAATTAGTATAGCTAAACTAGTATAAAACAGTTATGTTATATTTAAAAAATTGCTTTAAGCTAAATTAAGAAGAATAAAATATCACTATATAAACACGCTTTTCGGAAAAAATATAATATAACTGTTTTATACTAGTTTAGCTATATTATCAGGTCAAAATTTTTAAATCCTCCAAGCTTTGAATCAAGATCAAACAATCCGCTACTGATGCCATGAATAGAGTTTTTATTCTGAATAGAAGCTGAAATTGATGTCCATGATTCTTCAATTGAAATTTGTAATTTTATAAATCCTTGACTTAAAGTTTATCTTGAACATAAATCATAACGTAACTTAAAATTATCTTTAATTATTGTCCTATTTTTAACTTCAATAAAACCTGCATCTCTTAGTTCTATTGAGCGTCGCCTAACTCTTCGTTGACCAACATTCAGCTTATCCTCAAAAAGCTAATAACTTTCCTGTAAGTCATCTGCTTGCATTTTATGCTTATCTATCACCAGAGTAGGATTGTTTTCTATTAATCTCCATTTTTTTGCCTTATTAAATATAGTTCCTAAGTTTACTAGAAATAGATTTGCTGTCGCATATTTCTGCTCTTTACTTATATCATTAAATATTTGTTCAATATCATTCATTTGAATCTTGCTTATCTTTTTTGCATATAATGCTTATGCATAATTCTATATTCTTGCAGTACTCCACTTCCAGTTTATAGTATATACTTTGCTATACTCTTCAATATACTTATACTTGTTATGCAGCTCTTCTAATGTAATTTCTTTAGCTTTTCTTTCTCTTTCTTTTATACGCTTCTAATTTTCTTCCATATATTGTTGACGTTTTACTTCCCTTGGATCTATTCCGTTCACAATTAGTGTCTTTAATTCTCTTGCTTTTTTTTCTAACTTCTTTAATAGATAAATCTGGATATGGCCATATCTTTAGTTTTAGCCCTTCTTTTCTAAATTTTTTTTTCAAAAAACCATGTTTTTCTTCTTGTTCATGATATTTTTAGTTTAAGTGACAGTTCACATGTATCATTAGACCTCTTTCGAAACTGGTTAAGGTAGTTCAAAATTATTGCTGACAAATATCCAAATAGACGTAAAAGATTCTGTCTTAGATTTAATTTGATCTCTGGCATTTATAATTTTGAACTACCTTAACCAGTTTCGAAAGAGGTCTAATGATGATTGATGTTCCTTCATTTGGAATTTTTATTTTTCTTAGTAACATATTTGTTAACTTTAATGATATTGAAGGCATAATTACCACATAATATTAATGTTTATTATTGTAGGTTCTATAAAGTGTAGAAGTTAATAGAAATTAACTTTTCTTCATCTTGTTCTAATTGCTGTAATTTCCAACTTTTCATATAAAATATTCTTCTTTTAAGTTGAATCTAGTAGTATATTGAGTTACCATATTATGTAACTTCCAATATACGTTATATGTTTTTAATAGGTGGCTTACTTCGCTAATTTTAAGTACAGTGTTTTCTCCTTTATTATGGCTAGCATAGCTTGTATTTTAAACTTCATACTTAAAAAAACCAAATTGATCAAAAAATACGTGCCTGCCTAATAGATTGTTCAGTTCAATATGATTACCATTAACTAACGCTATCTTTCCTGGTCTAGATTCTCTTGCCCAACCTCTGATCTTTCTATTATATCAAACTTGGGTTTTATACTTAATTTTTAGTATTTAGAGTGGGCTTTAAGTTAATTATAACCTTCTTTATAGATTTATAGCCCAAATAAATAGCAATTTTCTCAGTAATTATTTCTCTCTGAAAATTAAGTTCAAGATTTGTAACTGAGTCATAAACATTAACATATAGTGTGCAATTATTAGAGTTTTTTGGATAAATAACTTTGTATGGATAGGATTGTCCTTGAAGTTTTGGGCCAACGATTTTATCCCAGTGCAATACTATATCAGCATATTCTTTTCCGTATTTGCTTGAAAGTATGTTTCGTATAATTTGAAAAGTAGTTTTGCTGATTAATTGCATGGTGATAATTATTTTAACATTTAGTAGTGCTCTACAACTTATAAAAGTAAGTTTGATTTAAAACTAAAAAAATTGTTACTACAGATAATAACATGATCATGTACAATAATGCTAAAAGTTTTACAAGCTTCAACAATCTTTGTAGTAATTTCAATATCTATTGCTGATGGTTTAGGAGTGCCGCTAGGATGGTTATGTACAAGTATTATAGCACTTGCTTCATGAAATAATGCTCTTTTAACTATTTCTCTTGGATATACTGGAGTTTGATCAACTGTGCCAACACCATGTAGTTCATCTGCAATAATAATATTTTTTTTATTAAGAAATAATACGCGAAATTGTTCAGTTTTAGCTTTCCCCATAGTAATTTTTAAGTATTCTAATAAAGCTGACCAAGAGCTTAGCACATGTTGATTGATTACTTTTTGTGCTAGAATTCTACGAATAAACTCTTTGACTAAAAATATTGGTACACAGACTGAATTACTTACCATAGGTAAAGACATAAGCTTATCTTTTTCAGCATATACTACATTGGATAGGGTAGTAAATTGCTTAAGCAATTCTTTTGCTATTGGTTTTACATCTTGTCTTGGAATTGAGTGAAACAGTAGTAATTCTAGCAGCTCATAGTCAGGCAAACTATCACTAGGAATAGATCGTAAAAAGCGTTCTTTTAATCTTTTTCTATGACCAATGTAATATTGTGAATTCATAAAATTAATGTTAATGTTAAAAAAGTAAACATAACTCCATTGTATGGGAATTTACATAGTGATCAATAACTTAGTGATCACTTATGTAAATAAAATTCTTTAAAGTTACTTGATTTTTTCAATATAATTGGATATGTTTCTTTCCTAAGTAGTTATTTATACTTATCATGAATCCTTTAAGTTAGTAATACTTTTTGAATTTAATTTTAAATTATATATAAATTATATCTGGAGAGCTAAGATTAATGCCAACAAATAATCAACTAGTGCGTTGTGGCCGTAAATCTAAAATTAGAGCTTCTAAATCGCCAGCTCTAAACGGGAATCCTTTTGCTAAAGGAGTATGCGTTTTAGTTAAAACTATTACACCTAGAAAGCCTAATTCTGCTTTACGAAAAATGGCACGTGTGCGTTTCAGAAATGGGACTTGTGTTAATGCTTATATTCCTGGAGAGGGGCATAATCTACAGGAACACTCTACAGTATTAGTAAGGGGTGGGAGAGTTCCAGATTTGCCTGGTGTGCGTTATCATATTGTACGTGGTGTTTATGATACTCAGGGAGTTAAAAATCGTAAACAAGGTCGTTCAAGGTATGGTACTAAGCGTCCAAAGTAATATCTTAAATTTAGGAAATATAGTATGTCACGTCGTTGTACGGAAGTAAAAAGAAAGTCATTACCAAGCAATAAATATCAAAGCATATCTTCTGCTACACCTAATCAAATAATGTTAGCTAGTAAGTTGATTAATAAACTTACACATCATGGTAACAAAGAGATTGTGGAAAAAATGCTTGATAAAATAATTCAGCATATAAAGCATAAATATAAAGCTGATGGTTTTGAGATTTTGGAGTCTGCATGTAATAATGTTAAGCCATCTCTTCAAGTTGAATCGTTAAGAATAGGTGGGGCTACTTACCAAGTTCCTTCTCCTGTTAATGAATTAAGGAGTTACACTTTAGCTATTAAATGGATTATTAATTCAGCTGCTAATCGTACTTTTGAAAAGTCTATGTGGCAGAAAATAGCAGAAGAATTATATGAAGCTTCAAATGGCAGAGGTGGAGCAGTTAAGAAAAAGGATGATAATCATAAAATGGCAGAGGCTAACCAAGCATTTTCTCATTTAATCACTAAGAGGAGGTCCAGAGGTAATTAATTTATGTCAGAAAATCATAAGTTATCTTACGTAAGAAATATTGGAATTGGCGCACACATCGATGCTGGAAAAACAACAACTACTGAACGAATTTTATATTATACTGGGGTTTCATATAGCATAGGAGAAGTTCATGATGGTACTACTGTCATGGACTATATGAAGCAAGAAAGGGATAGAGGAATTACTATACAATCTGCTGCAACAACTTGTCATTGGATAAAAAAAGATGACTGTGCAGAACAAGCAAGTCAAAAAGAGCAAGAATATAAAATTAATATTATTGATACTCCTGGACACGTAGATTTTACTATTGAAGTAGGGCGTGCGTTGCGTGTGCTAGATGGCATGATTGCTGTGTTTGATGGTGTGGCAGGAGTAGAGCCTCAATCTGAGACTGTATGGCGTCAAGCAGATAAATATGCTGTTCCTAGAATCTGCTTTGTAAACAAGATGGATAGAATGGGAGCAGATTTTTTTCGATGTGTTCAGATGATGAAGGATCGTCTAGGTACTAAGCCATTAGTGATACAGTTACCTATTGGAATTGAAGACACTTTTAAGGGTGTAATTGATTTAGTAAAAATGAAAGCTATAGTTTGGAGTAATGAGGATCTAGGAGCAAAATATGAGTACCATAGTATTCCTAATGATATGCAAGCTATGGTGGACGATTATAGGCATCAATTGTTAGAAACAGTAGTGGAAGTTGATGAAGAAATATTTAATTCCTACGTTTCAAATGAAGATTTGTCTGAAGAAGATATTAGAAAATGCATTAGAAAGGGTGCAATATCTGGACTATTTGTTCCTGTACTTTGTGGTAGCGCATTTAAGAATAAGGGTGTTCAGACTTTACTAGATGCAGTAGTAGATTATCTACCTTCTCCTAACGATGTGAATAGTATTAAAGCTGTTGATGTTAAAACAGAACAAGAAATTAGTAGAAAAGTAAGTGTCGATGAACAATTTTCTGCATTAGCTTTTAAGGTCATTAATGATCCTTTTGTAGGATCATTAACGTTTATTCGAATATATTCAGGAAAGTTGCAAACAGGAAGCACTGTTATTAATACTACTAAAAATCAGAAAGAGCGTATCAGCCGTATGCTATTGATGCATGCCAATAATCGCAAAGATATTAAGGAAGCTGTAGCAGGAGATATAGTTGCACTAACTGGTCTAAAAAGCACAACAACTGGAGATACTATTTGTTCTTTAGATAGTCAAATTATTTTAGAAAAAATAGAATTTCCTAAGCCTGTTATTGAGCTTGCTGTTGAACCAAAAACTCCAGCAGATCAAGAAAAAATATCAGCCGCTTTAGTAAAATTAGCAGCTGAAGATCCTTCATTAGTTTTTACTGTAGATTCTGAAACGAATCAAATGGTAATTAAAGGTATGGGGGAGCTACATCTTGAGATTATTATTGATCGTATGAAGGAGGAGTTTAAAGTTGAGGCTAATGTTGGAGCACCAAGAGTAGCATATAGAGAAACTATTACTCAATCTTATACAGTGGATTACACACATAAAAAGCAAACTGGAGGCGCTGGCCAATTTGCACGTGTCAAGATTATTTTTGAGCCTTTAGAGGCTGGGGCAGGATTTCAATTTGAAAGTAAGATTGTTGGAGGAGCTATTCCTAAGGAATTTATTCCTGGTGTAGAAAAAGGATTAGAAGAAATCAAAGAATCTGGTGTTGTAGCTGGTTATCCTACAATAGATTTTAAGGCTACATTAATTGATGGTAGTTTTCATGAGGTTGATTCTAGTGTATTAGCATTTGAAATTGCTGCTAAAAATGCATTTAAGGAAGGAATAACAAAAGCTGGCCCTAAGTTACTTGGCCCTATTATGAAAGTAGAAGTGATTTCTCCAAATGAATATATGGGAGACATTATTGGTGATCTTAATAGTAGATCAGGCGTAATTCAAAGCATGGAGCCTAGAGGTAATACTCAAATTATTAATGCTTATGTACCGCTTGGACAAATGTTTGGATATGTTAGTACTTTGAGATCTTTATCTCAAGGAAGAGCTCAATATAGCATGGTATTTTCTCACTATGAGCAAGTGTCTCGAAGTATAGCAGAAAAAATTCAGGCTAAAGATAAAAAATAAGATTGCTGAATAGCTTAATAGCTTAATTTTTTGAATTTTTTTAATTGGATGTAATAATTAACATGAAATTGCAATTATTCTATAAATGTCTTAGTGTTTATAGTGTTTAGTAGATATAGTGTAAAATAATTTTAATCTATACACAATAAATAATGAATTATTAGGTGCCATAATAATAGTTTATAATATATATTTAATCTAAGATTGTGAATTTAGGCACAGGTAACAATCTAATTATTTTGAAAATTAATATAATGACACAAGTAAATCTAAAACAAAGATTCATTCCTACTATTTCTAGTAAATCTATAGTTCAAGATAATTTTGATGAACTATTTAATAAAATAACTAATGAGCAAGTAAAAGTTGGTACTGTTGTTAAGGGCAAGGTGGTAGAGATAGATGATGAAGTTGTTATAGTAGATATTAAATTAAAAAATGAAGGTAGAATTCCTCTATCAGAATTTAAGCTTGCTAGCGATGTTCCTCTGCCTCAGATAGGAGATCTAGTTGATGTATATGTTGAAAAAATCGAAGGTCGTAATGGTTGCACAGTTTTAAGCCGTGAAAAAGCTTTAAGAGAAGAAGCTTGGTCTGTACTTGAGGAAGCGCAAAAAAATGGCTCACTAGTAGATGGTGTTATCTTTGGTAAGGTAAAAGGCGGTTTTACTGTAGATCTTTCTGGCGTTGTTGCATTTTTGCCTGGAAGTCAAGTTGACGTGCGGCGTCCTATTAAGAATATTACTCCATTAATGAATATAGTACAGCCGTTTCAAATTTTAAAAATGGATAAGAAGCTAGGTAATATTGTAGTATCAAGACGAGCTGTTTTAGAGGAGGCTAGGGCTGGAATACGACAAGAGGTATTATCTAAAATACATGTTGGCATGATACTAAATGGAGTTGTAAAGAGTATCGTTTATTATGGAGCGTTTATTGAGCTTACTGGATCTGATGAGTTAACATTTGATGTAAAAGTAGATGGATTATTGCACTCTATAAATATTTTATGGCGTAAGATTAATCATCCTGGTGAAGAGTTACAGATTGGCCAGCAAGTAAGAGTTGTAGTTATTGGTATTGATATATCAACTGGTCAAATTTCACTTGGCATGAAGCAATTAAGTGCTAATCCGTGGGATGACATTGAAAATAGCCTGCAAATAGGAGATATTAAAGTTGGCAAGGTAAAAAGTATTGCAGAATATGGTGCATTTATTGAGGTAACCAAAGATCTAGAGGGATTATGTCATTCAGGACATCTTGGTTGGGAAAAAATCAATCAAAATCCTAAAAAATCATTAACTATTGGTCAAGAAGTTGTATTTAAAATCTTGGATATTGATAAAGAAAGACATAGAATTTCATTAAGCTTAAAGTTATGTAAGCCTAATCCATGGGAGGTTTTAGCTGAAAAATATCAAGTTGGAACTGTGATTAGAGCTCCGTTACGTAATATAACTAATTTTGGAATGTTTGTAGCGTTGTCTGTTACTACTAATGCAGTAAAATATGAAATTGATGGTAAGGAATATGAAATTGGTGAAATGACCTATCAAATAGATGGAATGATACATGAATCTGATATTCTTAAACATGGAGATACAAATAGCAATTCACTAAAAAATTATACTAAGGGTGATGAAATAGAGTGTATGGTTCTTGCAGTTGATGTAGAAAAGGAAAGAATTAATTTAGGCATTAAACAACTAGCGGATTATAAAAGATAAGTAATTGTAAAAAACTATATAAGTGTATATTAAATAGAATCAGTAAACTAAAGAGCATTGTTATCTTAGTATTTATGAGCTAATAATCATATGTTAAATTTTGGAAGATAGTTAGTTGCAACATTGTAAAACGAGAAATACCGCATCAAAAAAATCATAAATAAGTAAGCTACTTTATATATTTCAATTTTTAACTTTAAGCCAATAATGCTACGTTAGATTCAAATATGGAGAATAAGTTGGTGATATAATAACTTGTACCATACAGATAAAACGTAACCATAACTGTCTTAGAAAATTTATATTATCTAAAATACTTTTCAATAACTTTGCTATAACTTTGCTATTACAAAAATCAGTTATTATACTTACTCTTCGTGTATACTAATAAGCTTTTTTAAGCCATTAGGTAAGTTATTCTATGATTATGTACTTGTCATTTTTTTGATATCATAATTTTGCTTTCATATTTCCTGTTTCTTTTTGTAATTTTTTCCAATCGTATATTATACTTTTCCTACTTATATTAAATACTTTGCTTGTGCGCTTTCGCTATTGTTTTTTCTCTTTTATTTTATTAATTTCATTACCCTATACCCTATTTCTTATATAGCTAATAATAGCTAAGCCACTACAAAACAGTTATATATATATTTTGAAAAGCGTGTCTAAGTTACAGTGGTATTTTATTCTACTTGATTTATCTTAAAACTATTTTTTCTCAATAAGATTTAAATCATGAGAATAAGTAGATACATACTCTAATTATATTATCCATCTTTTTCTATCACAGTGTTTAAATGCAAATTTTTATGAAAATTTGGATTATCCATTACAACTACAGAATTATTAGGTAATTTCGGAATTAAATCCTGTTCTATTCAACAGTTTAAAATAAGAGATTCTATCTACTAATGTTACTATAACATTAGACTTCTTTCGAAACTAGACAATGATGTAAAATGGTGTTATAAAAATCTGGTTTGAAGTAATAATTAAATTAGATCAGATTAAAGAGTTAGGTGATGAAAAATTTCGTTGATTAACAGGAGTAAGGAAGGGAACATTTGCAAAGATGGTGGATATTTTGAGGAAAGCTGATGGTCTTAAGAAATCAAAAAATTGGCGTTAAAATAAGCTTAATTTGAAGGAACAGTTGCTGATGGCCTTAGAATACCTTAGAGAATACCGTACTTATATTTTCATAAATGGGTAGAAGACACCAACTTAAACACCCAAACTTTGCTCTTCCAGGTCTCGTGTAAAGCTCTAATGAAGAGCGATATGAATTATGAAGTAGTCTTGATTGATGCTACTGAGACTTCTATAGAAAGACCTAAAAAAACAAAAATTCTATTATTCAGGAAAGAAGAAAAGGCATATACTAAAAACTCAAATAGTGATAGACAAGAAAACGCACCAAGTAATATGTACAGATTTTTCTAACGGTAAAAAACATGACTTTAGATTATTTAAGGAATCTAAAATTCTTATTCATCCTAAGGTTAAAGCAATTACTGATACATGATATCAAGGTATACAAAAAATTCACAATAATTCTGAATTACCAAAGAAAAAAAGCAAGAAAAATCCTTTAACTAGAAATGATAAAAAGAATAATCATAGGTTAGCAGGAGCAAGATTTGTGAATGAAAACGTTATTGGTATGCTAAAACGCTTCAAAATTATTGCTGACAAATATCGAAATAGACGTAAAAGATTCTGTCTTAGATTTAATTTGATCTCTGGCATTTATAATTTTGAACTACCTTAACCAGTTTCGAAAGAGGTCTATTTTAATGAGATAGATATGAGCTGAAACATCATTCCGCATAGAAAGTAATCAAATTTCTGTTATGGTCTTATTACAAGAGAATTTGATGAAACTTTGAAATGAGATAAGTAAATGATGGTTGCAAATACAGCTAGTGCATCTACTGATAACAAAATACAGCATAGTCAACAAGTAAGTACGAATGATAAAGATATCTATAGAATTACAAGGCCTATAAAATGGAGCTCAAAATGATATGAAGTTATCTGGAAAGCATAATACTGGAAATGCGCGCGTTATGTTTGATGTTGTTAGTGATGGAAAAACGTGGATAACTAAAATACCATAACTTTACTAGATCCTACCTTATTAATAAAAAAAATATAGCTCCTCTAATCCTTCGCAGCATTTGTGATACTGAATTATTCAACGAATTATATAGAAAGATTTTTTTAATTTAAGAAATTAAAAACTGAACAAGTCGTAATATTAATAACAACACTACCAACAAGTCTAAAAAACTAAAGCTTTGATAGAATTTGATGGTGTATACAAAAGCAAAAGCAATTTTTCTACTCTTCTTACTTGTTTTAACCTTGGTATATACTTTAACTACTATGCCTTGAGCCAAACTCTAATAAACAGATCTTTAAACAAAGTCTTTAATATAGTTAAGACAATTAAACTACCTTGTAATCAACTGCTTTAACTATATAGCATATTAATTTATCTATCTTGATTATTAGTTATAACACATACAACTTTATAACATGCAGAAACAACGTTTATAAACTACATAAATAAATATCTAAAATGATGATAACTTTTAGTCTAGCACTAAATTTGTAGCATAAATTCTACCTTTTTGAGATCCTATCTGAAAACTTACTCTTTGCCCTTCCTTGAGATCAGCTACTCCAGCTGCTACTACTGCAGTAGCATGCACAAAAACATCTTCCATTTTTCCGCCATCTTTAACCTTTTCTGAAGGCTGAATGAATCCATACCCCTTGACAGAATTATACCACTTTACTATACCTGTTGCCATAAAAAACCTTTAATTAATTTAGTATTTGCGAGCTACTAGAGATATTTAGTGATTAATGTAACTAGAGACTTAAAATACTAAATTACTATACATTCTATGACTTAACACTTCTAGGCGTCACGAGAGGATTATATATCATATTGTACTTTAACGCAACATTTATTATTATATTTTTTGTTATAGTGAAAGTTTAAGCATTATGAAAACGGTGAAATGTGAGGAGAGGATATGTATAATCTTATAATGAAGTTTTAGCATAGAAAGAAGCAATAATAGATTCATAAGATTTAGCAAATTGAGTAATTTGATTTCTAACGCTAATTTAGGATAAGTGATTAGAAGAGAAAGAAGAAGAGATAAGATAGGGATTAAGTTTGGAGATGGAATAACTAGCAAGAGAAGCAATTATATGAACAAAGAAGTTAATATGAGAGCGATGTCGAGTATGCTCTAAATGCATGTGTTTTTTTAGTACATTAAAGACAGACTCAATTAAGGAACGTTTATTTAATAAAAGCTTATCATCTATGTCCAATAAATATGTTTTCATATCTTTACGAAGATTAGTAAATAAACGTAGACCATTGGAGAAGAGTTGATGAAATAACTCTTTAGATATGTAAGCTTTATCACCAAACAATTTACCAGATAAGCCTTTAGAAATAACTGAAGCTACAGATAGATCGCTTTTATTGCCTTTAGTAATTTTAACTGACATTATTTCACCTTTATTATTAATTATGAGATGCAGCTTAAAACCTAAGAACCAGCCATAGCTACTCTTACCAATTTTAGAAAATCTGTTAAAAACTCTATTGCTGGAAATACGTTTGTTATGACAAATTGCTAACTTTGTAGAATCGATGTAATATATACCAGTCTCTTCTCCTTTCAGATAATGCATTAATACGGCTAATGGTAGCAACATTCTAGGTAATAGTTGTATTATCGTACTATAGCTTGGTAAACAAAAGTATTCTTTATACTTATAACGCAAGTAATATAGATAATAATTTTTAAAATCCTTGCATGGAGATAAATAAAAATATATCGTTATTGTTAATAACTCAGCTAAGGACAACTTTCCATCTCTGTTCCTTTGATTACTACTTGGTATTAATCTCTTTCTTTCCCAGTCTTGATATATCTTGCAAAAATTATCTATTAAATAGTATACTGTTATAATACATTTTTTCATGTTGGGTTATTTTATTTTTATTTAAATTTTCTTTTTAACTCAACATTCTCTCTTTGTATACCTTTTGTATTATGCCTTCCCTGCTTCCTCTTATCCTAAACTAGCGTGTACAATATGCTTAGGATTTAATTTATTCAGCAACTCATTATTCTTACTGACAGCTAGCAACTGAAATGCATATTTATTAGCAAAGTTCTGAACAATAGGAGTAAAGGCTTTACAGAGCAAGCAATCTTGTTTAACTTGCAGAATCAATCCCTAGTTTTTAGCAATGTTTTTGAGTTTTAAGTCGTTTTCTTGCTCTGATTTTTCTTGATACAGCTTTCTATGTAAGCTATTAGATGGCTCATGAGCATTAATCAGTTGATAATCAAGTAGAGTAGCTAGTTGCCACATAGTAGCAAACTTATGCGACTTCTCCATGATTTGTTTCTGTAGCCTTTGAGCTGCAATCACATTTTCGAGCGTTGGATTATCAAGCGCTATACGCTGAGCTCGATTAAATTGCTCCTTCAATTCCTCGATTCTATGATCATGAGTTCAGTGTATCGGCCTAGAATTAGTAGCAGAGTCATCAAGCTCATGATTAAGCTTTTTCATAGTTAGGATCATATTTAATAGCTAAATCAAAATTTTCTAGTGCTTCTTGGTGTTGTCCTAATTCATCTAAACAAACTCCTTTTATATAATAAGCTTTTGCATGATTAGGATTATACTTAATAGCTAAATCGAAATTTTTAATTGCTTCTTGGTGTTGTCTTAATTCAGCTAAACAAAGTCCTTTATTATGATAAGCTTCTGCGTGATTAGGTTTATATTTAATAGCTAAATCGAAATTTTTAATTGCTTTTTGCTGTTGTCCTAATTCATATAAAGAAACTCCTTTATTATAATAAGCTTCTGCATAATCAGGCTTATATTTAATAGCTAAATCGAAATTTTTAATTGCTTCTTGGTATTGTCCTAATTCAGCTAAAGAAACTCCTTTATTATGATAAGCATCTGCCTGATTAGGTTTGTACTTAATAGCTAAATCAAAATTTTTCATTGCTTCTTGATATTTGTTTAACTCAAGAAATGAAATTCCAACATTAAAATGTTTTTCTGCTAACATAGCTTTATCCCGAATTAATTTCTGTTGTATAGGTTGATTATTGTTTCGTTTTGCTGCAATGGTTGTATTTAACAGTGTTAATAATAAAACAGCTGTTATATATTTTACAAATTTCATATGATTATTAATTACCCTTTAAATTTTTGATTAGCTACTGAACACCAAATAATTACTAAATTATAGGTGTTACAATTAATCCTTCTTTTATATTTTTTTCAGTCTCATCAATAATACTATCAGAAATTCTATTAATATTCTTTATTTTTTTATTATTACAACATGTTATAACAAATTATATTGCATTAAATATGTGTGATTTTTATAGGTAAAGGCATTGATATAAAGTCAATAGGAACTAGCTATAGTATTTAATGACGACTTTGTTGCATACGATGAACTTTATCTTTGATGCCTGCAATAATATCTTTGTTCATGCTGTTTTGAGCCTTAGTGAGTATATCACCAAATAGTTCATCCATATTGATTTTAGTGAAATCAACTTTTTGTAATTCCTTAACAGTAAGGCCTCTACACTTTGGACATTCAGGTGTTCCAAAGTCTATTTTTAGCTGTTTTCTTGCTTCTTCCTGAAAAATTCTAGCAAGTTTCGACTGAAAGCAGCAATAAGTAGACTTTCTAGCTAAGCAAATACCCAATATCGGAATTCTTGAAGAACAGTAGGTACCGATATAGTAGCAGTAACCTTTTTTTCTATATAGAGCTAATTCTTGTTCCTTAGATTTGCATTGTGATAAGCCTATATCACGTCCACAGCCAGTCATTGAAGAGCAGCAATTCAAAAAACTAAATACATCTTTTTTGCATTTTCGATGTTTACCTGAAAATACAGAAAAAGGATTTGTTTTAATATCTTTGCTCATCTGATTTAGCATCCCTAGATGAGCTACTTTAGCTATATCCCTGTTTGGTATAATAGTCGGAGTGTTGCAATTGCCTCCCAAACAGAAGATCGAGTTATTACGCAACGATGAGTGTAGCATTGTTTGCTTCTCAGTTGAACAGCTATAATCGTGCTGCCATAGTAAACAAATAGTTGATATTGTGTTGAGTTAAGGCATTGTTTTTACTGTTTTCAGCTTGAAATAACATTGTTCCACTTTCTGTACCAAGCTGATTACAGCCATGATAGGTTAAATCCTCATCATTATTAGGATAATTAACATTACTACCTTGATGAAATAATTCTTGTGTATTTGAAGAATTTCCAAGATTTACATTATGGTTTTTAGCTTCATTATAACTGCTTTGCATTGAAGCTAAACAACAGCTAATATTGAGCGTTATTAAAGTTAATATAGATAATAATCTCATTAAGTATTCTCATTCATAATTTCTATTGCTATTGCTAAAGGAATATGGCCAGTTAATTTCTTGGTTAATCCTCTTTTTTTATCATCTATTACTATCACTGGTACAACATCAATTTTATATTGTTCAAACAAGCTAGGATCTATATCGAAGCTAATATCAAGCTCCATAGTTTTATTCTTTGTTTGTGTAAATGAGTTATTAATTAACCCACGCATAATCAATTGAGCTCCAGCCTTTTGAGACTCAGCGAAATAGCTTTTTAAAGCCTCATCACTCATTGAAAATGAGACAAAAATAAAAGTTTTTTGCTTGTCCAAAAAAAAAGCATTAGCATTATTAACAAATAATAAAACCATCAACATCATTACTCGTATAACCATATTCCTCTCCAAGCTTTATAAATCAAAGCAAACAGCAATCTCTTTTTCGCCAAATCAAGTAACCGAAATCTTCACCATTAACTGGAAATTCTCTACCAGCTTGCCATATAGCTTCTGTTTGACCTATGCTCTTGCAGGATTTTGTTTCTGGAATTGGATAAGTCATTTGTAGTCGATACTGACTTTTCTTGATAATAGGCATTGGATACTTACCACATAGGCCTTTATAACCATAATATCCCCATAACATCAGTTGCCTATGCATCTTAGCCATAAATTTACTTACCATTAATACAGATGTTCCAACTCCACCATTATGCGCTGCAGCTGTTCCAGTAAAAGGGTAAAGCATTCCTTGACATCCAGCACACCAAAAAGCATAATCACTTGCTAATAAACCAGCGCTACAACTCATGCAATCAGCTATACATGCTTGATAAGCAGCTACATTTTGAAACAACAACGTTTCTGGATTTAAAATCGCAGATTTAGCATCATCACTCCATAATGGATCAAACTCTGTTAAATATGCTATATCGACTGCAGCCATTTCCAGACAAATAAAATCAAGCAAAATTTCCAGCCAGTAAATCACGGGATAGACATACCAATGAATGTGGTAAAAAGCACTTCCTTCAGCCTAATCTTTCATGCCTTTTTGAGTAGCAGTTCCAAATGACAAACCTCCAAGACTTACCATACACATTGGTGATTTTGTAACATCTACAAGGCGTACTGGCTCCCAAAATCCAACAGGAATACCAGGTACAGGTATTGGAATCCATGCCTTAGGACAAAGACATACAGCTAAGCTACTATAAAACAGTTATACTAGATACTTTTTTTGATTCAGAAAGCATCTAGTATAACTGTTTTATAGTGGTTTTGCTATATTAAACCTCTTTCAAAACTGGTTGACGTAGTTCAAAATTATAAATGCCAGAGATCAAATTAAATCTAAGACCTAATCTTTTACGTCTATTTTGATATTTATCAGCTTTCGAAAGAGGTCTATTATTCTACTGGAAGCATTAGTATCATGCATTGAACTGTTTGCAAAGTACAGAGATATAGTAATTTAACCTATATTATCACATAAATCAATTTTAAGTTGCAATATCGCTCATTTTATGAATAATATCTTTGCGTTTTATGAATAATATCTTTGAAAGTATAATATAATTTTAAGGAAAGAACTATGAATAATTATTTACGGCTTCGCGCTCACCTACTATATGTTACTACAAGAAGTAGTTTTAGTCCTGTAAATAATCATCCTTTACTTTATGCTGCTAAACACAACTACCTAGATGTAGTAAAGCATCTGATAGAACATGGTGTAGATATCAATACACAAAATCTACGTGGAAGCACTGCATTACATATTGCTGCTTATAACGGCAACATACAAATGGCAATGTTTTTGTTAGCTAATCATGCTGAGGTAGATACACAAAATGCATATAGCAGTACTGCTATATATTATGCTGCTGAACAAAGTAACGTTGAGATGGTAAGGCTTTTATTAAGTTATGGAGCTAATCCTAATTTGCAATGCTACTTTAATCAAACTCCTTTTGAAAGAGCTTGGCTCAAATATATTGATAATCCGGAGCTACATTTCGAAATGATGAAATTATTAGTTACTAACATTGTTAAGACAGAATATTGTAACACTGTAGATACTAATTTATCAGGTTTTATACACAATAAAGGGCTTATTAATGAATCAGAACAGCTAAAGGAACTTGAACAGCAATGTCATAACGAAATAAAACAAATGTGCTCTATCTCTGTTGGCAGCAGTTGTCTATCTTTTTTTGATATATTTGTACTGCAAAAAGATATAAATACGCTAGCAAGATGTGCTAATAATCCTGATATTGTAAAGTGTCAGAATAGATTTCTCATGTACTCTTCCTGTATTGAAAAATCTATTGAGAAAGGGAAAGCAAGAGCTAAGCTACTACAAGAAGCATCTGAATCAATGGATGAGATATTTGAATCCAATCAGGATGCTTCTCAAAAAAGTCAGACATCTTGGTCTCATTTGCCACCAGAAGTAAGGCTTATGATATTAGAGAATTTAGGTAATGACGATTTAACAAAACTTCAACACAATGAGGAAGCAGCAGCTGAGGCTGAAGCTCAAGTTGAAGGAGCATATGCTATATATGAGGGAGAGTAGCGCAAGTGTCAAAGCTCTCTGTAGCATTGGTTGTTGCAAATCGCTTGTTCCATACTGTGGAGCAGCCATAGTTGCTAAAATGGATGAAAAGTTAGATAAAAAGTCGGATCTAGCCTCTATAGACTTTGCGCTGTCATCCTCTGGTACTTCGGAAAATGGATTAATTGATACAGGATTTTTCATGTCAAATTCTATGTAGCTACCGCCTAGAATCAAGCATGTACGCTTAAATGATCTTCCATAATCAAGAACAAAAACCTTACCACCAACTCCTAGAACCGATAGCATTAATTCTTGCATAAAAACAGATTTTCCAGACCCTGGAACTCCAGCTATACAAAGTTTAAAGTTCTCATTTGGAGCTACTGCATTCTTATTTAATGCAGGTAATAAAGCTCCACCAAAAGGTAACCAATACATTATTTGTCCTCGTCTACCAGCTAGTAACATACCTGGAGAGCTTAAATCACCTTTCCATTCACCGATTATTGGTAATAATACTTTACTCTCTACAGAAACAGTTTTTATACCTCTACCTAAGCTAGAAAGCGCTACTCCAACTCCTGATGTTTTATTTTGACCAAATACACCTTTTGGGCCTTGTTCAACTAATTGCATTGGTAGTGCAGCTAGTAACACGGCCACATGATCATATTTGCATGGAACAAAATACCATCCACTGCGTCTTAACATCGAGCAAAACGCTGATGCAGATTGCTTAGCTTTCATGGACCTAAACGTATCTTTTAAAGCATCTCGTCTGCGAATCATATCATCGATATTTACATTTACATTAGGTATAGTCACTGAAATCAACAATACTACATCCTTTACAGAGCCTGACTTTTGAGCTTGATCACGCAAAAACTCTGTTCTTTTATTAGCTAACTCAATAAATACCTCTCTTTTACGATATGACTGCCAGTTGCTTAAAAAATTCTCTATGCCGAAACACTAGCTTCAACCAATGTCCATGCAAGCAATACAAAACCTATTGAACCACGATTAAGGAATAGCTGAGTCTCATCATCATATGATTCATAGACAAAATGTTTAGAAAATCTTTCTCGATTTATTGATCATATTTCTACAAGTATTAGTTCATAATACTATACTTAATAACTTGAACATTGACAATTGTAATACTCGTATATTACCTCTTTCTAACTGTTTCTGATTCTAAATTTGCATTTGCAAACATGCGAACAATAAATAAATAGCTATTAATTAAAACTATATTTTTAATATATCACATAATTATAACGCAACATTCTCTCTTGCATACATTTTCTTCACTAGCTTTCATATTTTTCCTTATCCTAATCTGGCGTTTCTAATCCACATCTTCATATTAGCCCAAAACTTTTCTATCAGATTTAAATCTGGAGAATAAGGTAGCTAAAAAATAACTTTATAACCAACAGATTCTATTAATTTTTATCGCTTCTTTCTATCTCAAACCTCATTAAACCTCTTTCGAAACTGGTTAAGGTAGTTCAAAATTATAAATGCCAGAGATCAAATTAAATCTAAGGCCAGATCTTTTACGTCTATTTCGATATTTATCAGCAATAATTTTGAACTACCTTAACCAGTTTCGAAAGAGATCTATTGTAAATGACTATATATAAATATTTGGCTATGAGAAAGTGCGACATGAGGTTACTCAAACAAAAACTAGAGAGATGTATCAAGGTAGCATTTAGACCTAAGTTACCGCTATTGAGATACAAGATTAGCAACAATCTTGTACTAAGAGAAATAAAATCCTACTAAAGTACTGATCTAGATAGGAAATAGTGGCAAGATAAAGTTAAAATTGGTTAAACGAAAGTAAATTTTTATGTAGACAATATTGTAAAGGTAAAAGCAGATACTCCAGATAAAAGCTATTATATGGATAAAGCTGAAAAGCCTAGCTATAAGAATAGATTTATCGCTTTCTTAAAAAAAAGCAAGTTTCCTGGTATATAGAAGGTCATATCTCTGATGAATGAAATATGGCAAGCCTATTATTTATGATATAGCTAAGCTATTACAACTGTTTTATAATAGCTTAGCTATATATGTCCATCTTTTTTCTATCATAGTTTTTAAATGCTAACTTTTATGAAAACTTGCATTGTCTATCACAACTACAGAATTATTAGGTAATTTCAAAATTAAATCATGCTCTACCCAACAGTTAAAAATAGCAGTATTAACATTGCATTCAAAAACGGTTAGCAGAAAATTATCTACTAATACTCCTATAACGTTAGTTCTCTTTGATGGATGCCAATCATAAACTCAATAACATCTCATGTCTTTTGCTACATATCCGTGAGTTCTAGGTGTACTATGAACAAACGCACTCTCATCCGTAAAGACAATAATTTTTCCTTTTCTTTGTACCTTTTTATCTTATCATAAAATTTTAACCTCTCTTATTTTTTTGCCTTAGGATGTTTTATAGCTTTTTTTATACCTGACTTACTTACTCCTAGTCGTTTAGCTCTTTCATGTTTATATACATCACTATATTGTGACACATCTTCTGTTAGTTTATCAATAGAGATTTTTATTGGGTTTCTGTTTCTGTTTCTGTTTTTTTACACGATATCTCTTTCAAACTGTAGACATTGCCCTGATAGCTTCATACATAGGATCACTCCATTGTATGTACAACTAGACCTCTGTTCGTAGAACAATAGGTTTGTCCTATTCTCATAGTCAAACAATCATATATATAACTTCACATCACATGTTAAATATAGTATTTCATGGCTAACATATTTCTTAATATTAACCTTTGGCTTTAAAAGTAATTATTTTGATGTTTTTTTGCCAGTTCTGACTATAATAGTTAATGTATTTTTTAGTATAAAAAAATTTATTGATTCTTAATATTTGAAATATCAAATCACTTAAACTTATGCATAGTTATCATTTATTAAATAACAGAGCAATTTTAGAATTATCTGGTTGCGATGCATCTAATTTTTTATTAAGAATTACCACAAATGTTATACCTGCAGCAAATGGGGAAGCTAAGTATTCTATGATTTTAAGTCCTCAAGGTAGATTTCTATTTGATTTTTTCCTTATCAATAATCATAATACTTTTTTTATTGATTGTTTAGCGAGTATTAAAAATGCTCTTCTATCAAAATTGCATATGTTCAAGCTTAGATCAAAAGTGCAAATCAATGATGTAAGTGACTTCTATGATGTAATATATAGCCAATTTTATATAAATGATAGTAACTTACATCATCTTAATCTTAATACTGCAAAATTAGTAACTCAATATCGAGATCCTAGATTTAATCAAATGGGATTTAGATTGTTAACTGAAAAACTACATTCTTGTAACTTAGTTAATTCAAATACTGATGTATATTTAGTTGATAAATATAAGTTTGCAATACCTGATGGAGAAATTGATATACCATCTAACAAAGCCATTCCTCCTGAGTATGGTGCTGATAGATTAAATGCTATAAGTTATTCTAAAGGATGTTATATAGGACAAGAATTGATATCTAGAATTAAATCTCAAGGAGTAGTACGAAAAAAAATATATCATGCTACTAGCGATGAAAATTTACTTAATGTTGCACCTCAAACTCCAGTTATGCATAATAGCAATATTATAGGTTACTGGTGCTCTAGTTACTATACACAAGGTATAGCATTAATTAGAGAAAGTAGCGATCAAAATAATATTTTTACTAAACAAGAAATTACAGTAGATAGCGCTAAAATAAAACTTAGCATTCCTCAATGGCAAATAACATAAAATTAATTTTATATAGGGTGATACAAGTTATTTATGGCCTAAGTTCGATATAAGATATATCTGAAGAATAAGAATTTCCATAATAGTTTAACAACAGTTTGATATAAGCAATAGAAAAAAAGATATTTGCAAAAAAGACAATGTGAGCGCAAAAATCTCAAGAATAATAAAATAGAACTAAATATGATGCCTAAGATGTAAGTTATATATAGCTCTATTCGAAAATGTAATTACACATTGTAAAGTGTAAAAAACAGCATCAAAAAAGTTGTTAAATAAGTAAGATACTTTGTGTATGTCATCTTTAACTTTAAACTGATAATACTCAATTAGATCCAAATCTAGAGAATAAGTTGAAAGATATAATAATTTACACCATACTGATTCTATCATAGACTTAGCGACAACTGTTTTATGAAAACTTATATTACCTAATATTACTATTTGTCTAAATGAGCAATAACTTTATCATTATAAAGACCAGCTATCATACTTACTCTTCGCATGTGCTAATAAGTTTCATTATAAATGACTATAATATACTACATACATACTTTCATCTTATTTTATTTTTTCTTTACTGTATTTTATTTCTAATGCAACTATCTTTTTAATTTATGGTACATTGCAGTACAACTAATGGTTGCGCCTAAGGAGACTTGAGTTTAATATATGTTACTGTTGATTTAAAGGAGGAAAATATGTGTATTAAAGATAAGGCAGAAGAAATATATAAAAACTTTATAGACTATTGTTATGAAATAAATAAAGTGCAACACTATGAATCTGTTGACCGTTCAGGTAATAAAGATCATGCAGATATACCTGGAAGCGCTTTTTGGAGTACACTATGCGGATATAAATGTCTTATTGATTGCTTTCAAGTTGTATATAATAAAGATTGTGCAGAACTTAAGGAATTTAGTACTCATCTTGATGAAATGTTTAAACAGCAATTTTTAATATATTATTCTGGATCAGAACTTAAGCGCAAATGCAGAATTAAGTTAGCAGAAAAAATAATAAATGATTTAGAAGCTAAGGGAGTAGTATATGTAGCTTGCGATGGGTTTTACGGTGTTCAACATGCAGCAATTTTAAAATGCATTAAGAATAATGCAGGCAATTATTGTGGAATTATTTATAATGCTGGATTTGGAGCTAATACTGATAATATAGAGATTGCAGATTTAGATAAGCTATTGAAAATGAATGGTGTTACTAATTATAACAGACAATTATATTCTGGAATCAAGTATACTATAGATGATTCGTATCGGTCTAAAAAGTTAATAGAATCTATGATATTGCATCAGATGGGTACAGGTGAGCCATATCAGTCTGAAAAGCCAATAAAATCTATGATATTCAATCAGATGGCCATTGTAGATATGGATACTATGAGTAATGATGTTAATCTATCAGTGGACCCTGTAAATGCGAAAAAGGTAGTATCTTCACAACAGAACTATGGTAATTGTACTACTAGATCTATTCGAGAGGCATTAAGGGATAATATTTCTGATGAAACATTTAGAGAGTTATATGATTTTATTACTATTGTTCCATACTCAAGTAAGCTAGAAATGTTAGAAAAAGTTGTAGGTAAATTGCAAAATGTAGATAATTCTGCTTTAAAAAAATATGACGCATCGCTTTCTGCGAAAGAAAATTTTCTTAGCATGTTTCAACGCAATGTAAACCATATTTTAGGGGTTGACAAGAGCGCAGCTGTTCAAAATTTACAGAATATTGAATTTTTTTGCGTAGAAAATGTTAGGCTTTTATGCGATGAAGAAGGTCTGAGCTTTTTAGCAGAATCACATGCTAGAAATTGTATTGAGGCTGGTTTAATAAAATTAAACTCAGAGGGATCTGAAGCAATAGTAGATTTTGAAGCTGCTATTGGTAGTAAGGGGAATGAGGAAGTAAAACTTTATCTAAGTGATGGGCAATATAGCGACGGATACAATACTGTTACTAAAAGAGCGTTACTTGGAGATGTATTTTTAGATGGATGTAAAGATACATTCTTCGAATCCAAACTTAGAGATATATCTAGGAAGGTACTGCCATTAAGTTGGCAATGTATGAATTGGGAAGATATAAGCATGGAGGATAAAATATATATAGTATCTGAAGTCTTGTTTGGAACAATCAATAATTGTGATGCATATTTAACTAAACCGTTACTTTTGCCTGTTAAAGAAAAACTACTTCAATGTGTTAAACAATATCATAAATCTGATTTCGTAGAAAATTCTTCACTACCATCAAATCTACGGGATAGAATTGTTGAATCTTGGCGTGAATCTTGCTTACAAGATCCTAACATTGACTCGTTTATTAAAGCTCACATTGCTGCTAGTGGGATGAGTTCTAGCATATCAGATAATAATAAGTATTACTGGTGGCTAGATAATAAATCTAAAGTGCAGGATTGGAAAAAGAGCGAAAAGCTAAAACTTGATACTAAGACAATATCTAAAGGGCATGTGGCAAAAATAAAGCGTGAGTTAGAATCAAATACGCAGATGATAAAAGGCAGGTAATAAGTAAGATAGTTTAAGTTCTTAGGTTATGTTTGAAACATTTATTGCTAGTAAAATTAAAGTATAAATAAACTACATTCTTGCTTATTCTTTATTATATTTAACTAAGGATTTTATTAGATATTACAGTATTGAAAATAATAGCTATAGCATGTATTCTTGATTTGCTTGTATCTAATAAGTTATTTTGCTAAAATTTAAAGTACTGCTAATTAAATACAATAAGAATATAGTTTATGAGTATAGTAAATCAATTTTTTTCATATGATAGAAATAATGTTTTTGCTAAAATTCTTCGTAATGAACTAAGTGCTAATATAGTATATAAAGATAATAAGATTTTAGCTTTTCATGATATTAATCCAATTGCTTCAACACATATACTGGTTATTCCTAATGGAGAATATATAGATTATTGCGATTTTCTTTCTAAAGCATCGTCTGATGATATTTGCCATTATTTTTCTACTATTAACTCTATGGTTAAACAATTTAAACTTGATCAAAGTGGATTTAAGTTAGTAACTCATAGTGGTAAGGGAGGTGGGCAAGAAATTCCGCATTTTCATACTCATATCATTTCAAATCAGAAAATTGAGTCAAATTAATATATTTTAAGCGTATTATTAAAAATACGCTCTTATATGTTTGGTATATAATAAATGTGATGAATAATAAAATTAACATAGCGGTTATAGGTGCTACAGGTAATGTAGGCAGGTTATTAATTGATATTTTATATGAAAGGCAACTGCCAATAAGGCATCTTTATTGTATATCTAATAATTTAATTGGGCATAACATAAGTTTTGGACAACAAAATATTGTTACTCAGTCTATAAAAAATTTTGATTTTAGAGGTATTAATATAGTATTTTCTTGCGTTAATGCTCAAGTTGCAAAGTCTATTATTCCACAGATAGTATCAGCAGGTGCGAAAGTAATTGATAAGTCATCTTATTTTAGACTGAAGAGTGATATTCCTTTAGTTATACCAGAAATAAATATTGATACTATTACAACTAATTCACGTATTATATCTAGCCCAAATTGTTGTGTAGTCCCATTAATATTAGTTCTAAAGCCATTAGATGATGTTGCTAAAATTAAAAAATTAGTTATTGCAACATATCAATCTACTTCAGGGGCAGGGAAAGCTGCAATGGAAGAATTAGATATGCAAACTAGAAATCGGTATTTAGAACAATCGAAAACATTAACTCCGCAAATTTTTCCTAAGCAGATTGCTTTTAATATCATACCTCAGATAGGAATGATCATGGAGAATGGTAGGTGTGATGAAGAAGATAAAATAATTCGTGAAATACAAAAAATTATTGGTCGTCAAATTGCTATATCAATTACCTGTGTAAGAGTGCCAACATTTGTTAGCCACGCTTTTGCAGTTAATGTTGAATTTGAATATAATTTAAGCGTGAAAGATGCAGAATCATTGCTTGTAAAGCTTAATGGTATTAAATTAATCAGTAATGTTAAGAATAGTATGAGTAATACAAGCTCAGATATTGTTACTCCAGTTGATGTTACTGGAAAAAACGATGTTTTTGTTAGCAGAGTAAGAAAAGAGAAAAATATAAAGAATAGTTTGAGTTTATGGATAAGTACGGATAATTTGCGAAAAGGATCAGCACTTAATGCAGTACAAATTGCTGAAAATATTCTTTTGCAACAAAAATTAATATAATTATAAAAGTTAAGATAGTTATAGGTAAATTTTGCTGTTTAAAGTTGTAGCAAAACAACTATAAGAGATTTATACTTCAAAATACATGAATGTTATAGATCGAATCTTGGCTAATATATGATGTAAGCTCAGTGATTAGTTAAGAAATATTAAAACGCTTTATACAATGTTCTATAATTAGATATAGAAAGATATTAAATAAGTAAATTATTGAATATTTAAACATTTTTCGAGCTAGTATGTTGTTTCTATCATTAAATAACATACTAGCATAACATAAAAATATAATTCCAGAGATAGTAGAGCATATTAAATATAGCAAGCCGGCTATATCAGTAAAATAGGGTAGGGAAGCAGAAATAACAGTTAAAAAGGTATACGCTAATATACTGTATTTGGTATAATTAATGCCTTTAACTAATGGTAAGATTGGTACATTAGCTAGTTTATAATCATTGGTATAATATAATGATAATGTCCAGAAGTGTGCCGGTGTCCACAAAAATATTATTAAAAATAGCATTAAACATGTAGTATCTATACTATTAGTAACAGCGCTATAACCTATTACTGGAGGCAATGCTCCTGCAGCTCCACCAATAACAATGTTTTGTGCAGTCCTTCTTTTTAACCACATAGTATACACTATAATGTAAAAGCTAATAGAAATTAATAATAAAATGCTAGATATGTAATTTACGCATATGGCCATTACTAATACAGAAAAAAATGCTAAAATGATACCAAATGTAAGTGCGGTACTGGGGGGAATTTTGCCTGTAACAGTAGGGCGGTTACGTGTTCGTTTCATGATACTATCGATATCAGCATCATACCACATGTTGATAGCACCTGCTGCTCCTGCTCCTGTGCTAATGCACAAAATTGCAATTGATGATAATAAAGGATGAATTTTATTAGGTGCAATAAATAAGCCAGTGATTGCAGTGAAAATAGCTAAAAGCATTACACTAGGTTTCATTAACAGTAAAAAATCTTTTGGAGTAGAAGTTAATACTAGAAACTTATTTTGAAAATTTTTAACAGGAGTACTTTGTGTACTATGTGAGTTTGGCATATTACTCTTCTTAGTGATCTACATTCTCAATTTTTGGTGGGTCTTGAAAGCAATGATAAGGTGGAGGGGATTCTAAGCTCCATTCTAGAGTTGTAGCTCCTTGTCCCCATGGATTAGCTGGGCATTTTTTACCATAGAATATTGTGTAGATTGCTATGTAGATAAAAAAGAATGCAGCGATTATTGAAATTGTAGAACCTATGGATGATACCATATTCCAGCCAGCAAAAGCATCAGGATAATCTGGAATTCTTCTTGGCATACCAGCTAGTCCTAAAAAATGTTGAGGAAAAAAAGTAAGATTAACTCCGATAAAAGTTATCCAAAAGTGAATTTTTCCGAGTATTTCTGGATATTGTCTACCTGATATTTTTCCGATCCAGTAATAAAATCCAGCGAATGCCGAAAACAATGCTCCCAAGGACATTGTGTAATGAAAGTGAGCTACTACATAATATGTATCATGTAATACTCTGTCAATTGATGAGTTAGCTAATACTACTCCAGTTACTCCTCCAATAGTAAATAATATAATAAATCCTATACTAAATAGCATTGGAGTCTTAAATTCAATTGAGCCTCCCCACATAGTTGCTAGCCAGCTGAAGATTTTAATTCCAGTTGGCAAAGCTATAATCATTGATCCTGCAGTAAAAAATATTAAGGCTTGCGGCGATAATCCAACCGTAAACATGTGGTGAGCCCATACTAATGTGCCGATTACTCCAATGGCAATCATTGCCCCTACCATACCTAAATAGCCAAATATTGGCTTTTTAGAAAAAGTTGATATAACGTGGCTAATAACTCCAAACCCTGGTAAAATAACTATATATACTTCAGGGTGACCAAAAAACCAAAATAAGTGCTGAAATAAGACTGGATCTCCACCACCTGATGGAACAAAAAATGAGGTACTGAAGTTACGATCCATTAATAGCATTGTAATAGCTCCTCCTAGAACTGGAATTACTATAATTAATAGAAATGCAGTAATTAGTATTGACCATACAAACAATGGAATTTGTAATAATCCCATGCCTGGTGCTCTCATATTAAAAATTGTTACTATAAGGTTCATTGATCCAAGAATAGAAGATAGCCCAACTAAATGTAAGCTAAAAATTACCATGTCAACAGCAGCTCCTGGATGGCTTAAACTACTACTTAAAGGAGGGTATAGAGTCCAGCCAGTACCAGCTCCCTCATCAACAAAAACTGATGCAATAAGCAAAATAAAAGCTGGTACTAATAGCCAAAAGCTAATATTATTTAATCTTGGAAAAGCAACATCTGGAGCTCCAATCATTAATGGTACGAACCAATTTCCAAAGCCACCAAATAGAGCTGGCATAATCATAAAGAATACCATTATTATAGCATGAGCCGTAATTAATACATTAAAAAGTTGAAAATTGCCTCCTAAAAAATTGCTGCCAGGTACTGCTAATTGCAATCTAAAAATAAATGAGAACAATCCTCCAATTAGTCCTGCTAAAATTGCAAATATTAAATACATACTGCCTATATCTTTATGGTTAGTTGATAATAACCATCTGCGCCATCCACGAGGAGTATCACTATGTTTGCTGCTCATAGTATTTGATTTAATTATTTTAAATTAGTTACTTAAGTTAATAATAAGCATATTATCTAAAATGTTATAGGATAACTATATCAAAAAAATATTTAATGTACACTCAAAATTGTTAATCGCCCTGAAAGCAAGTACTATAGTTAAAGTAAAAGTGTATAAAAAATAGGTATAGTCATAAAAAATGGCAAAATTTTAACATATTGTTCTAATACATACTTTAGTTTTAGTATTATTTTGTCTAATAAAATTAATGAATTGGCTAATTGAATCAACTATATCATCGTGGTTTCCGTATGGAAAGCTAGTAATCTCACTAAGTAATAAAGTTAGCCATGATGCATTTCTTGGTATTAATATAATACCAGATTCAAAATATGGTATTGTAACTGTAAATCTGGTTACCTTATCCAATTTAGGCTTTTGTGCTAAGATATTAGTAATGCCTTGCGATTTTAAGTCTTGTATTAGAGATTGACCGCTAGCCTTATCTTCAATAAGAATATATCTGTGATGCTTTTTAGTAATATTATCTGTTACTATAATTTTTAGTTTTGGATAACTTAAACGTTCTCTAAAAAGATTTAATAAGTAGTAATATTGTCCACTTATTCCCCATGTTGTACAAACTGTATAATCATTAGTATCATTGATTTTAATAGCTGTATCCCAGCTTTGTACGGTAAAATCAATGTGTGTGGGATATTGATCATAGTATTGAATCATATTTGGTTCGAGTAGCCCTGCATTTTTTTGTATAGGTGATTGAAGATATTGTGCTGCAAAGTTGTATGTTCCTAATTCATTTTGAATTATTTGTAAATTTTTAAACTTATCTCTGTTTTTATGTAACATATCTCCTTGCTTGATAGTTATACAGCTATGAAATAAGTCATAGCTATATTCTTTATCAGCTATAGCTGGTATTTTAAGTATTTCCCATACATTAGCTGTATTTTTTAATAAATATCCACTTAAATCTTCAGTATGTAATCTTTGCATTACTAATACTATTTTGCCATTGTTTTTGTCGTTTAATCTAGTTAAGAAAGTTTGTTCAAACCACTCTACAGCTTTATTTCTCATTTTAGTTGAATTAATATAAGTTGGGTTATGTGGGTCATCAATAATTAAAACTTCTCCTCCTTCTCCAGTTATACTGCCTCCGACTGATGTTGCTAAACGAAATCCATGCTTTGTAGTCATGAATTTTGATTGCAAGTTTTGTTTTTTGTTTAGGAGAGTATTTGGATATAATTCTTGATACCATTTAGATGTCATAACTGCTCTAGTATCAAGTGAGTGTTTTGTGCTTAGAGTCTGAGCATAGCATGCTACTATAATTCTTTTTGTTGGATCTTGGCCTAGAATCCAAGCTGGCCATGCTACACTTACACATATTGATTTTAAAGATCTAGGTGGTATATTGATAATTAATCTTTTAATTTTGCCATGGGTTACACGTTCTAAGTAACTTGCAATTAGGTCAATGTGCCAGTTTGGTTGAAAAGTTGTTCCTGGATTAATGGTATTAAAAGTTTTATTAATAAAACTTGATAAGTCTACTCTTAATAATGAGCTCAATAGTCTTGAATCGGTATATTCTGGATTAGGCATTGTTCTCTTTTTTGTTCAATAGTTACATTAATGATTATGAATTAAAATATAAGTTGTGAAATTTTTGTTGTAATTTTATATCTTTTAATAATGTAGATGATAGCAATTTGAAGCTGAAGACTAAGTGATGCAGCAAAATTTTATGGAATTAAATTAGTAAAATTAATTATTTTAAAAATTAGAGAATTATGTATTCTCTGAATTGTTCAATAATGTAAGTAATATTTTTACGTAAAATGAAAGAAATGCTGTAATAATCCAGAATTATCACTTGAATTTATTAAGTCTTAACTATATCATGATAATTTAAAAATTCTGGAGAAATATTATAATGAATGAAATGCTTACACTAGTAGGGCAGTTGCGCTCAGATTTTGGCACTTCTTCAGCACGAGCCTTACGGCGCCAAGGTAAGGTTCCAGGAGTAATATATAAAAAAGGAATTACTCCAATTCATGTTTGTACTTTAGAAAAAGAGGTTGCAAAATTATATCGTAAGCCTTTTTTTAGTTCAACTGTAATACAGTTACAGGTTGATGATCAAAGATTTAAAGTATTGCCTAAGGCAGTGCAGTTGCATCCTGTAACTGAGTTCATAAATCATATTGATTTTATATTAGTTGAACAGAATGGCGGTATACAAAAAGTTAAAGTTCCAATTTCTTTTGAAGGAAAGGACAAGTCGTTGGGAATTAAGCGTGGTGGTTATTTGAACATTGTGAAGCGATATGTTGATTTATTATGCCCAGTAGATAAAATTCCTCAGTGTATTAAATGTGATATTGCTAATGTTCCAGTTGGGGCTTCTATTAAAGTATCGCGACTAGAATTGCCTGAAGGTTGTAATTTAGTAAAGAGGACTACAGACTATGTCATTGCATCTGTTATTGGTAAATCTAGTAAGCAGGATAAAGAGGAAGAAGGAACAGCAGAAGATGGTGCTGATAGTAAGTAGTGTTGGTAGTAGGGCTTGGTAATCCTGGTAAAGAATATGCAAACTCAAGGCATAACGTTGGCTATATTGTTCTAGAACAAATTGCACTTTATAATAATTTAAGCTTTAGTAAAAGCACTAAATATAAATCTGATATTGCTAAAATATTGCTTTTAGGCAAAAAAATTATTTTTATAAAACCATTAACCTATATGAATCTTTCTGGTACAGCAGTTTGCTTAATAAAGGATTTTTATAAGTTGCAGAATTACGATATAATCGTTATTCATGACGATATTGACCTGCCTTTAGGTATTGTAAAGTTAAAGGTAGGTGGTGGTAGTGGAGGGCATAACGGGCTAAAATCTATTAGTAGTGCAATTGGTGACAGTTATTTAAGAATTAAGATAGGTATTGGTAGACCTCTCTCTGAGCATTTATCAGTTGCAAGTTATGTTTTGTCTGATTTTTTAGTTGCAGAATTAACAGTGTTATATTCTATAGCAAGAAAAATTGCTGAAAATTTTGAGCTAGCAGTTCAAAAACAATTCAGTGAATTTATGTTTAAGATAAAAAATTGATTGATAAAAATGGAACTTAGATATGGAATAGTTGGATTGCCAAATGTAGGGAAATCAACCTTATTTAATGCTTTAACTGCTACTCAATCTGCTAATGTTGGAAATTATCCATTTTGTACAATTGAGCCTAATATTGGTATTGTAGCTGTTCCAGATCACAGGCTGCAAAAATTAGCTGATATTGCTGGTTCGCAAAGCATTATTCCAACCTATGTTAAATTTGTTGATATTGCAGGCTTAGTAAAAGGTGCTAGCTCTGGAGAAGGGCTAGGTAATAAATTTTTATCTCACATTAGGGAGGTAGATGCAATTATTCATGTTTTAAGATGCTTTGATATTTCAGATATTACTCATGTATATGGTAGTATTGATCCAGTTCGTGATGCTGAGATAATAGAGCTGGAGCTTATTTTAGCAGATCTTGAGTCTATAGAGAAAAGATTGCCTGCTTTGGAAAAAAAATCTAGAGGTGGTGATCAAAAAGCTAAAGAAGAAATAGAACTGTTATATCATGCACAACAAATTTTGCGTAATGATCAGCCAGTCAGAAAGCTGCAATTATATCGCGAAAAAAGCCAAAAATTTGATCGGTTGCAGTTGCTTACTACTAAGCCAGTAATATATGTTTGTAATGTGCTAGAACATGAAGCAATATCTGGTAATGCTTTGTGTAAAGCTGTGCAAGAAAGCGATATATTAGGTCAATCAGATATGATTATTATTTCATCAAGTATTGAATCTGAAATTGCTAGTTTAAGCACTTTAGAAGAAAAAAAAGATTATCTGAATATTTGGGGACTCCAAGAAACTGGGTTGAATAAAATCATAAAATCTTGCTATAGGTTATTTGATTTAAATAGTTATTTTACCGTTGGACTTAAAGAAGCTCGAGCTTGGACTATTGTTAAAGGCACATTAGCTCCTCAAGCTGCAGGAATAATTCATACTGATTTTGAAAGAGGATTCATTAAGGCGGAGGTTATATCTTATGAAGATTATATAAAATATAATGGTGAATCTAAAGCTAAAGAGCACGGGCGTTTGCGAATTGAAGGCAAAGACTATGAGGTGCAAGATGGTGATGTTATTCACTTTAGGTTTAATGTTTAATCATTAATCTCTTTGCTTATAGTAAATTTTAGGCTGAATTAAGCCTTTTATATTTTACCTTTATTATATAATCTGGCGTTATTAATCTTAAGCCGTAATTTATTTTTTATGCAATTTGTTACTACAGCTTTCTTTTCAGAAAGCTCTTCGTAACATTTAGTTAACTCTTCTTTATTGCATAAATGCATCAGATTGTTATATATAGTCATTTACAATGAAGTTTGCGTATAAAATATTCTGTTGGTAAATCTTATGATGCTATTATCGCTTTTTTCTATGCTAAAACCTCATTGTAAATGACTATATAGCTAAGCTACTATAAAACAGTTATGTTATATACTTTTCGAAAATGGTGTATACATCACAGTGATTCTTCATTCTGCTTAATTTAGCTTGAACCAATTTTTTCTCAATAGAATTTAAATCAGGAGAATAAGTAGGTAAATACTCTAAGTATAGCTAAACTGCTATAAAACAGTTATAATAGTTTAGCTATTACTATGACTTAGATAGGTTTTCGAAAAGTATATAACATAACTGTTTTATAGTAGCTTATAGTTATATATGCCTATCTTTTTCTATAAAGATAATAACTTTTCCTTTGTCTTTGTACCTTTTTATCTTATTCGGAAATTCTAATCTCTCTTCTTTTTTTGCCTTCAGATGTTTTAAAGCTTTTTTTATATGTAATATTTAGTTTATGTATTTAACATTTGCTTTTTAGCAAATATGCTTTTATAATATCCATTCTTAATAACTGATTATTCTTTGTATACCTCTTCTGTATTATACTTTTCATACTTTCACTTATCCTATTCTAGCATTTTAATATATTTTTCTTGTTCCATATAATCTACCCTTGCATTGATAAAAAGTATAAATTGCAAACGAGATAATAACCCTTTATGCAGAAATACATTATTTGTTTTACAGATGATACTAACTTACATCTTGTAAAAAGTTTTGGTTACAAATATACTAAATATTATTATGAGCTGTAAACTAAAAATTTTAACTTGGAATATTAATTCTATTAGGGCAAGAGCATATCAACTAAACCAACTTATTTCTGATACACAGCCAGATATTATTTTATTACAGGAAATCAAATGTGAAAGCCATAACTTTCCTTTTCAAGAAATTAATGAGTCACATAAATATAATTTCAGTATTAATGGCCAGAAGTCATACAATGGTGTTGCAATACTATCAAAATTCCCTCTAGAAGATATAAAATTTAGTTTTTTGGGCAACCCTTGCCCAGATCAAGCAAGATTCATTGAAGCAAATTGTTTAACTGAAGTAGGATATGTTAAAGTTATTTCAATTTATGTTCCAAATGGAGGAGAAGTCAATAGTGATAAATTTCAAATTAAGCTACTTTTCATTGATAAATTTATTAAGTACTTACATAGTAGTAAAAATTTAGGTGAATCAATAATATTGGGTGGAGATTTTAATGTTGCCCCATACGATAATGATGTTTATTCTGCTATAGAGTTACAAAATACAACTTGTTTTACCTTGCCTGAAAAGCAATATATACGTAAGTTAATAAATCATAATTTTATAGATATTTATCGATTATTTCACCAGCGACAAAAAAAATTTACGTGGTGGGATTATCGAGCTGGAGCATTTGAGCGTAACTTAGGAATGCGTATAGATTATATACTTTGTACGATCTCTATTGCTCTAAAAGCTACAGATTGCTATATTGATTATCATACTAGAAACAATCATAGAGCTTCAGATCATGCTCCTGTCATTGCTAGTTTTGAGTGATTTCAAATTCTTGTTAGTTCTATGAAAGTTGATATTGAATCAATTATATTATTACTGCAGTTAAAAATAATAGATCTAAATTAAGCATGCTCAATACTTAAGAAGTGATAAAAATAAGGACAAGATGCTTAAGGTTTAGAACTATCAGCTAAACTTTGAGCAAATTGTTTAATAATTTCAGATTAGGACAAGAAAAAAGATGAAACGCATAAGTGGCTCCGAAAATGCGAAGACTCAAAGTCTGAGTTAGCGACCGTATACCGAAAGCAGAATGTTCACTGAAAACTAACTGATACACAATTGAACACTGTAGCTGAGTAGTAGTGTCAGCATGATAATAAGGACATTAAGTAACTGTAGAAATCCTACTCATTCCAGAAAGAAAGATTTTAGAACAATGTAGATTCTATAGCTAGTAAACTATGAAATGAGTTAAAAATAAGATGATGACGGAGTGGCGGCATGTATTAGCAATGAAGCAGAGTAACGCCTGTGGAACAAAGGTACCATACTGATAACATTATTTTAACAACAAGTAAGGTAATGACGAATGATAAAATAGAATTACAAGACCTGAAAAGGAAAATATATATCAAAGCTAAAGCTGAAAAGTAATGGCGATTTTTTGGAGATTATATGTGCATGTATGTAAGATAGAAACACTTAGGGAAGCCTTGTATGATGAAAATAAGTGAAATTGTAATAAAATAAAAATTATAGCAATAGCAAAAAGAAAGCTAGTGTACAGTAGTGAGACCAAGGCTAATAGCCTGTGTGCAGATAAGTAACTAGCTTTTTTGAATAACTAAAAAAATCGGACGGTATTCTTAGGCTAAAAAACCTGTATTTACAATGTTGGTTTTGAGATATTAACATAAAATTTGGTGATATAGATTAGAAGAAGCTTCTAAAGCAATTGCAATAATAGACTTCTTTCGAAACTAGAGAATGATGTAGAATGGTGTTATAAAAATCTAATTTGAAGTAATAATGAAATTAGATCAGATTAAAGAGTTAAAGGATGAAAAATTTCGTCGATTAACAGGAGTAAGGAAGAGGACATTTTCAAAGATGGTGGATATTTTGAGGAAAGCTGATGGTCTTAAGAAATCAAAAGGTGGACGTAAAAATAAGCTCAATTTGGAGGAACAGTTGCTGATGGTGTTAGAATACCTTAGAGAATACCGTACTTATTTCCATATAGGTCAGAACTATGGAATTAGTGAAAGTTCAGCATATAAAGCTGTAAAATGGGTAGAAGACACCCTAGTTAAACACCAAAACTTTGCTCTTCCAGGTCGTAAAGCTATAATGAAGAGTGATATGAATTATGAAGTAGTCTTGATTGATGCTACTGAGACTCCTATAGAAAGACCTAAAAAAAACAAAAATTCTATTATTCAGGAAAGAAGAAAAGGCATACACTAAAAACTCAAATAGTGGTAGATAAGAAAACGCGCCAAGTAATATGTACAGATTTTTCTAACGGTAAAAAACATGACTTTAGATTATTTAAGAAATCCAAAATTCTTATCCATCCTAAGGTAAAAGTGATTACTGATACAGGATATCAAGGCATACAAAAAATTCACAATAATTCTGAATTACCAAAGAAAAAAAGCAAGAAAAATCCTTTAACTAAAAATGATAAAAAGAATAATCATAGGTTAGCAGGAGCAAGAGTTGTGAATGAAAACGTTATTGGTATGCTAAAACGCTTCAAAATTATTGCTGACAAATATCGAAATAGACGTAAAAGATTCTCTCTTAGATTTAATTTGATCTCTGGCATTTATAATTTTGAACTACTTTAACCAGTTTCGAAATAGGTCTAATGAAAAAGTAATTAGTATGACATATTCTATAGGTTTTCTGAAAAAATGTGCTGAACATATAAGGAAAGAGCGAAAATTAGTTTTGAATCAGTATCAAAACGTTTTGTGATAGGAAAGAATACAGTGTTTGTATTGCATTAAAACATATTGCGTTAAAAAACAGAAACAGAGCTTTAACAAAAATCTTTATTGATAAACTAAAAGAAGACGTGAGACAAGATAGTAACGCATATCAATATGAAAGAGCTGAACGACTATGAGTAAGTAAGTTAGGTATACAAAAAGCTTAAAGAGATTAAATATTACATATAAGAAAAACTTTAAAACATCTAAAGTCAAAAAAGAAGAGAGATTAAAATTTCAGAATAAGATAAAACGATACAAAGACAAAGAAAAAATTATTTTCTTGATGGATAAGAGAGGTTTTGTTCATAGTACAATTAGAACTCACAGATATGTAGCAAAAGGCATGAGATGTTACTGATGTTATGATTCATCAGTCAAAGAGAACTAATGTTAAGCAGCACTAGTAGATAAATTTCTGCTAACTGTATCAATTTTTGACTGCAATGTTAATCCGCTATTTTAAACTAGACCTCTTTCGAAACTGGTTAAGGTAGTTCAAAATTATTGCTGATAAATATCGAAATAGACGTAAAAGATTCGGTCTTAGATTTAATTTGATCTCTGGCATTTATAATTTTGATACGTTAACCAGTTTCGAAAGAGGTCTAATATTCAAATGCATATTGAATTCCTTAAAAAACAAATTAGAAAAATTGAACAACTAATCAACGGTCATATTAAAAATAACAAAGATCTTCTCAATAAAACTGCCTTGCTTACATCAATACCATGTGTATAAGCAAAAACGCAAGCTATAGTTCTTGCTTGTTTAGCAAAAATTGAGAAATTTAGTTTTGCTAAACAAGTTGTAGCTGTTTTGAAATCACTTTTACAACCGTGTTATGCTGTTATGTTAGCATTCGTTGTATTATCTTCACCATCGATATGTACAGCGCAATGTAAACTTCAATGCTTCTAAAGTTAGTATTGATACTTCGCCATTTTATCTAAAATCTTCAGCTGGTATTGCTACTAACTACGATACATTAGAAGCTAGCATTGGTTATAGATTAGATTGGCACAGAATGGATGTAAGATTATGATTTATGTGTCATCGCAACAGAGGTAACTTTGTTCAAGGCAGTTATTATTATAATAGACCTCTTGCGAAACTGGTTAAGGTAGATCAAAATTATAAATGCCAGAGATCAAATTAAATCTAAGACCAAATCTTTTACGTCTATTTCGATATTTGTCAGCAATAATCTTGAACCGTTTTAGCATACCAATAACGTTTCTTTCTCCTGCTAACCTACGATTATTCTTTTTATCATTTTTAGTTAAAGGATTTTTCTTGCTTTTTTTCTTTGGTAATTCAGAATTATTGTGAATTTTTTGTATACCTTGATATCCTGAATCAGTAATCGCTTTAACCTTAGGATGGATAAGAATTTTGGATTCCTTAAATAATCTAAAGTCATGTTTTTTACCGTTAGAAAAAGGCGATACAGTTTGCAAGAATTGAATTTTTAAGTAGAAGTTAATGAGGTGATAGTTGTTGTAAGGCATAGTATAATGCAAGAACTATTGTTAAAAATGAGCAGACAAATATAAGGTATAACTTCTCTCGTAAGAAAGATAACGTATATCATACAGTGCTGATACCGGCTTATGTAAATCAAAAATTCAAGAATATTCAAACATTAATGAACGAGGTGGAACGAACCGAAAAAAGAAGAAATAGTAAGTTGTTGAAAGATATTAGTAATAGCATTGCCAGACGATAAGGAGTTGAATTTAGAAGAATTAGGTGGTAAAGCTGTTGACTTAGAGCCTAAATTTAGAACAGTAAAAGGTCAGTCGTATATTATTCAAGAAGTTGAAATGATTCATGAAAAAGTAAAAGAAATAATTAATGCATTTTTCGCTAAATTAGGCTTATCAAATAGAGTTGATGAGATAAGTACAGTGCTGCAAAAGCTGCAAAAGCATATTGGACCTACTAGAATTAGGAGTTTAATTAATGAAGTAGCAAATGAAAATGAGTTACGTAAAGAGGCTAATTTAAAAATTATTAAGGATGTAAAAGAACGGACAAAGACAACTGTTTTGAGTAAAATCGAAAACTGGTTTAAGTCTATAATCACCGATATCAATTATAGATCTCATGTGAATGAAGAATATTATCACTTTACCGCAAAACCAGAGCAAGAAGCTAAAGTAGAAAAAGTCCAACAAGAGAATAGCATAAAGCAATGTACCACCAAAGATATTTCTACTCCATTGTTTATGCAAATCAAAGAACAAAGACAGTACAATTATGATGTAACCCTTTTGTCTGCAGAAGAAAAAGCGATATCAAGTTTCCAGGAGATCGGTATTGATAGCAGAATGGTATATAGCTCAAATGTAAATAATTTGAAGTACTATCAAGCATTTCAAGGAGAAAAGATTCTTATAGCTGCAAATATAGCTGTTAAGGAGCTTGTGATACCTGAAATCATGAAATTAGTTAATAATCAGAACATAAAAATAGAGCCTGAACAAATTGTAAAAGCAGATATAGCCCCAAAAATTGGAGTTAGACGGTAGTGCTGAAGATTTGAAATTGAATAGACCTCTTTCGAAACTGGTTAAGGTAGTTTAAAATTATAAATGCCAGAGATCAAATTAAATCTAAGGCCGAATTCTTTACGTCTATTTCGATATTTATCAGCAATAATTTTGAACTACCTTAACCAGTTTCGAAAGAGGTCTAATGTAAGCTATTCCTGCACAGAGCGAATTACAAAATGAGCTATACATAACAGCTCACAGTGATGTTTGTAATTCGCATTATATCTATCTGCTAAGAGAATATCTGAAGTTATGTAACTCTTGCAGAATTTGTATCCTACATAAAAGCTATCTCAATAATCACTTAGCAATAAAATTATAATTCAAACGGTAAAAAAAAATATCAAATATTTATACTGCTACATATTTTAGCGCTAGTTACATAATAAGGAATAAAAAAAAAGTTAGTGAAGAAAAAATATACTAGTTTAACTGTAAATTGAATCTAGAGTAATTCCAAGTAAATCGTTATTTACTTCATTATAAATAGGATTTTTTTGTAACTCAAAATGTTCCTCATTTTTTTCTTGATTAGGATAATTGTGGCTGTTACTATCTCCTTCTTGATCATGCACAATATCATCATATGTATTATCGCTATCATTATCATTACTCTCAACAAAGGTAGAAAGAGCAGTAGTAGAGTTAGTACTTGCTTTACTGTTAATACTATCTATCTGATTATCAGAAAGTTTGTTTTTCTTTTGAATGCTGGCATATATAGGAGGAATCAATGATATCTTAGTCTGATAAGAAACAGTAGAAACTAATGGTTCAGCATAAATCTGATTATTCAATAAATCAAGATTTGGCAACTCATCATATTCATGATTTAGCTTAGTAGTTAGATCACGATTGAGAGCTTCTAAAGCATTGTTTTTATGCTTGAGATAGCATGCTATAACTGTAGGAATAGCTACAGTAGCTACTGCTCCTATAGTTATAGCATGTGGCACATAATTTGCAGATAATGGTAACCAGTAGTTATTTTCGTTGTACTGACTACTATTGTATTGATTACTACTAGTAATCATACTGGTGTTATAAATTACACTAGTATTTTCTTCAATTGTTGAGTTATATATGCCATAATAAGCTTCTATTAAATCCTCCTTAATACAATTTACTACTTTACAGCCTATACTACTATTAGATAAAAATAAGTTATTTACTACTTTAAAAAACTCTATATTTGTACCATCATCTATGTTGTTAGGGAATGTCATTTTTAGAGTTTTAACGCAGTGCTCAGTAATACTAAATAACACTTCAGTATGATTATTAGATAAACTTAGCTTTAAGTTTTGATCACACCCCTTAAGCTCATACAAATTTTTACTATAAGTATTATATCCATATGGACGAAGAAATGTAAAATTACAAATCTCATATGCCTTAATTCCTAGTAGCTTTGCTACTCCTGATAATTCTTTAGGTATAGCAACTATACAATATTTACTACTCTCAGCAATACTGTTTATAATACTTATAATATTCATAAATAATCACCTTGTTATTATAAGCATAAGCTTATAAAATGATTTACTGTAATTGTCAATGTATATAATAAATTCAAGAATAAACCTTCTAAGAAACGAGAGAAAATTATCCAGCATTTACAGCTTTTGCAAAAAATGCGAAAGGAGAAATTACCATAGTACAGGCTGTATATCTAAATTTGAAAACAGGATATAAGGCAGATATTTTAACTAACTGAAGATCTTTAGTAAAATCAGTAGATCGTTCATAACGATCGCAAAACAAAATGCGAACAACACTAATGTAACAATTATATCAGAAGGTGCTGAAACAGCATCAAGCCTTGTATATTACCTCTTTCTAACTTTTTCTTATCCTAAATTAGCGTTTTTAGGAAGATTTATGAAAACATCAGATTTTCAAGTAAAGACAGAAACAAAACTAAAGGTAATAGCATGGTTATCATTACAAAAATCATGTGAATTGTTTATCTCTTTAGCCAATTTCATTAATTTTTGCACTGTATGCTTCTAAATTAGAGCGTATAAAGCTAGCTCTTACTACTACACTATACTTCTTATATCGAACTCGTATTGTATTTAATTGATTCTGATTTTTGTGCAATTTAAAGCTTCTGAAATCAGTTTCAAGGGAAGTTATAATGTTTAACACTATACATATACCTTAACAATCTGCAATACTTTCGCTCCCTATATTTTGATATGTTTCTTATATCAAGCTCATGTTATTTAAACTATTTTTATGATTGATGCTATTCCTGCTAAAGTATTCTATTAAGCAATAAGTCTAGTACTTTTTATAATTGTTATCTTTATTTTTATTATGTTAGACTATGGTTAAATACTTACTCCTTATATTCTCCGCTATATTCATTATATCTAACTTTGAACTATACAAGCATTTCTTATTTATTAGTATTTTCTTTTAAAAATTTTATTACATCTGCTATATCTTTAGCATTAGGTAATCCAATAAATGACATTCTAGTACCTGGAATGTATTTAGTTGGTTTATGTAAATATAAAAACAAAGATTTCTCATCCCAGCTACCGCCTTGAGAAGTCATTGCAGCAGAGTAATTATAATTTGGATAAGTAGCTTTAATTCTATTTACGACATCATATAAATTAGGTCCAACTCTGTTAACTCCATCCTTGTTACTAGTATGACAAGAAGAGCATTTTTGTTTGAAAAGCTTACTACCAGATTCTAAGCTAGCATTTTTTATTAATTCAGCAATTTTTTGTTCATCAAGCTCGAATATAGCATCTTTTGCTAATGGACTAAAGTTACCCTGTTGAGCTTGATCGTTAATTGCATCAACATGATAACCACGCTTAGCAGGAAGTAGAAGTGGCTTATATAAAGTATCAGTTAATATAGTTACTGACATTATTATTACACCTGTTAATAAAACAGATGCAGCTACTTTGTTTAGTTCAAAGCCGTCCATACTTAAATTTGTTACTTTTGATTAAAATTAATCATTACTATGTAAAAATTACTTTGGTAGATTACTACGATAAATTATCTTTAAAACTAAGTTGATTTGTACTAAATAAACTTAGTATATATTACAAATATTGTACAATAACTTTTTAAGCTTATGCAATAACTATATGATTATGATATAGAATTGTATATCCTTGACCATATATTATATATTAAAGTATAATAGTGAATTAATTAATTTTGGAAAATAAAAATTATGATATTAAGTATAAATATAATAAATATATTCGTGTTAGTTGTACTAGGTATTATACTATTTAATGTATTTAAAATCGTACCTCAGCAACAAGCTTGGATAATCGAAAGATTAGGTAAGCTACATAAAGTTTTGCCTGCAGGGTTAAATTTTATAATCCCAATGGTAGATAGAGTAGCATACAAGCATACCTTAAAGGAGCAAGCAATTGATGTAACTGCACAAACAGCTATTTCTAACGATAATGTTAGCTTATCTATTGATGGCGTACTATATGTTAAAATTATAGATCCTATAGCAGCTTCTTATGGAGTTAGTGACCCATATTATGCGATTACTCAATTAGCTCAAACAACTATGCGATCAGAGATAGGAAAGATTCCACTAGATAAAACTTTTGAGGAACGGGAAAATTTAAATATAGCTATTGTAACATCTATTAATCATGCAGCTGCAAACTGGGGAATTCAGTGTATGAGATATGAAATTAAGGATATTTACCCTCCGCAATCTGTATTACGAGCTATGGAGCTTCAGGTAGCAGCAGAAAGACAAAAACGTGCTCAAATACTTGAATCAGAGGGAAAGAGGCAGTCACAAATCAACATAGCAGAAGCAGGAAAAGCGGAAGTCGTTTTAAATTCTGAAGCTGCAAAAATCGATCAAGTTAATAGAGCTGTAGGTGAAGCTGAAGCTATATTGCTAGTTGCGAAAGCTACGGCTGAAGGAATAGAGCAACTAGCACAAGCAATAAACAATACAGGAGGAAGTGACGCTGTCTCGCTACGTATTGCGGAACAGTATATTGATGCTTTATCTAAAATAGCTAAAGAAACTAATACAGTAATTATACCATCAAACATTAATGACAGTAGTTCAGTAGTTACTCAGGCTTTATCAATTTTTGATGCAATAAAACTTTCGAAGTCTAAAAAATCTATAAACTCAGAGAATACATAGCATAAGTTACATATGCAAAAAGTTTATTGATAGAACAGAAGTAAGCTATGGTAATGCTGCAACTAATCTAGTAATATTATTAGACTAAGAGATGTTATAGTTATTAAATGGTATATAGCATAAATCAAAAAAATAGTTACATCAGAATAGAAAGAAGATATAGTAAAGAAACTCTAAGTTTGACATAAAAAATAGCAAAAATAAATATTACAGGTCTTTTAACTCTTTATGTATATAGTGTAAACATATATTCTTCTACACTTTATATTCTTTATAATGTCAGATTAGGATAACGCAGAGGAAGAAAAAGAAGATGGAATAAGATTGGAATTGAGTTTGAAGATATAATAACTTGGAAGAGAGGCAAATTATATGAACCAAGAAATTAATAGGAGAGCGATGTCTAGTATGTTCTAAATTTAGATGTTTAATACTTAAATACAGACTCAATTAAGTTAGTTACCACTATTGCGGTATGAGATTGGTAACTGTTGTGTACTAAACGTGATAAAAAGCCTAACTAAAGTACTAATCTGGATGGAAAATATGGGCAAAGTAAAGTTAAAATTGGTTAAACTACAGTGAATCTTTGTATGAAAAATATCGTAAATGTAGAAGTAGATACTCCAGATAAATTTTGTTATAGGGATAAAGCTGAAAAGCTTAGCTGTAAGAAGGAATACACAGTCTTCTTTAAAAATACCAGCTCTTCGGTATAAAGAAGATAGCCAACTTAACGTATCTCTGATGAATAAAAGTAAGCCTATTATTAGGCAACTGATAGTAGGTAAGAGAGGTCTTAGAAAGCTAATGATACTGAGTCGAAAGACTACTGGAATTAATAACTTATAGTATAAGCATTTATAGTCATCTACAATGAGGTTTGAGCATAGAAAGAAGCGATAAAATAGTTAATAGAATCTGTGGTTGTAAAGTTATTTTTCTGCTACCTTATTTTCTAGATTTAAATCTGGTAGAAAAGTTTTGGGATAATATGAAGATGTGGAGTGTAGAAGATGTGGAGTGTATTAGAAATCAAATTACTAAATTTGCTAAATCTTATGAATCTATTATCGCTTCTTTCTATGCTTGAAACTCATTGTAAATAACTATATATAACATTAACGCATTTTGCTACCTGTATTTTTACGAGCCATTACATGGTAAAATATATAAGTTAATTGATCTCATTATTAGTAAAGGAATTAGTGCTACTGTAGTTTCACTTAAAACGCTAATTTAGGATAAGAGAAAATATGAAAGATAGTAAGTAAAAGGCATACAAGAGATAATGTATAATTATATATTATCTGTCGTTTTAATTAATAAACGTTTATTTATTGCTCATATTTCTACAAATATTCATACTTAATAACCTGAACATTCACCATTATAACACTTGTATATTACATATTTCTAATTGTTTCTTATCCTAAAATTGCATTTACAGACATGTGAGCAATAAATAAACTGTTATTAATTGAAACTATATTTAAAGATATTACATAATATCTTTTGTAGACCTTTTGTATTATATCTTTCATACTTTTTCTTGTCCTAAACTGACGTTTAAAAATATGCTAGGCAATGAACTTGCATTATATATATTGCAGCCATTCTACTTTAATTAAGTGATTGATACTTTGTCCTTGATCACATTTGGTGGAGATTTCTGAATTAATTGGTATTTGAGTTAAAAGTGGAATTTGAAATTCATGGGCTATCTTTTGAGCTCCATTTTTTCCAAATGGGAAAATAACATCGTTTGTGCTACTAACTAAATAGCTCATATTTTCTACAATACCTATTATATTAATTCCTAGCTTTCTGTATAAAATTAATGATTTTTTTACTTCAGATGTCGAAATTAGTTGAGGAGTAGTAACTGCTATAATACCAAATATTTCATAGTTTGTGGTTAATGTAATATGAATATCACCTGTGCCAGGAGGCATATCTACAACTAAGTAATCAATGTTATTCCACTGTGCCATTAATAATTGATGTAATGCTTTAGAAGTCATAGCTCCACGCCAAGCTAATGGAGAGTCATTATTTGTTAATAAACTTAATGATAAAATATCTATACCATTCTTATTAATTGGTAATATTTTATTTTGAATGAATTTAGCATTTTGATTAATAGCAAACATTGTTGGAATAGATGGTCCGTAAAAGTCTGCATCTAATAATCCTACTCTAAATCCTTTATCCCTAAGATCTTGCGCAAGCGCTGCACTAATAGTTGATTTTCCTACGCCACCTTTACCTGAAATGACAGGAATAATATGTTTTACTCCTGTTATTTTTATTTTATTTTTGTTTATATTATTATTACTGTTGTTGCTTTTACAGTTGAAAAGTTCTTGATCTTTATTACTAATAACTATATGAACATTTGTAATATTATGTATTTCTTGTTGTAGTATTATTGTGGCTTTTTTTTGTAATAGTAAAGCTTCGGAATATTGATCTCTATTAATAAACATTACAAAGCTTATTTGTTGATTATTTACTTTAGGATTAGAAATTACATCTATAAGTTTAGTACCATCAGAAAAGGTTAAAGTTGTTAATTTACTGGTTATTTCATTGATAACACAATTAATATTCATATCAGTATTGAATTTCGAGTAAATAAATATATATTTTGCTTATTGTATACTGTTATAACGATTATTTTCATTTACGTAAGATTGAAATATTCTTTTAACTTGCTGTATTAAGTAATATATAAATTTGCAACAGTAACAAGTGTTAAGTAAAACGTTTATTAGAATATTTAAATAGGTTTTTATGAAATCACCCTGGGACAATATGGATGATGCAAAAAATATATTTTTAAAAAAAAGTAAAAATAATTTTTTTCTACCTGTAAATTTTAGTTTTAGCATTAAAACTATGCTAATTTTAATATTTACCATAGTTGTAATTTGGTTATTATCAGGTGTTTATAAGGTTAATGAAGGGGAGGAAGCTATAGTTATTAGATTTGGTGAATATGTTCGCAAAGCCTATCCTGGATTAAATTATCATCTTCCTCATCCTTTAGAAAAGGTAATAATCGAAAGAGTAAAGATGTCAAGACAAACAGAAGTTGGATATAGTTCAGTGCAATCTAGAAGAGAGGCTAATACTAGTAGTGGTAACTATATGGTTTATTCTTATCGACTCAATAATAGAACTATAAATAATCAACACTTAGGAGAAAGCAGCACTATGTTGACAGGAGATGAGAATATTGTAGAGTTGAATTGTAATGTTAGGTGGCATATTAAGGATTTGTATTCATTTGTTTTTAATGTTGCTTTTCCAGAGGAGACTGTTAAAATAGTGGCAGAAAGTGCTATTAGAGAGGTAATTAGTGAAACGCCAATTGCTTCAATTTTATCAAATCAAAAACAGGAAATAGCAGATAAAATTGAAAAATTAATTCAGCAAATTTTGAATCAATATTCAATTGGTATCGAAATAGAAAAGGTTCAATTATTAAAGGCTGAGCCGCCATCAGAAGTTATTGATGCTTATCGTGATGTACAAACTTCAAGAGCTGATAAAGAGCGAGAAATAAATCAAGCTCAAGCTTATAGAAACGATAAGATACCTGAAGCTAGAGGAAAAGCAGCTAAGTTGATTGAAGAAGCCAAAGGATATAAGCAAGCAACTGTTTCTAAAGCGTTAGGAGAAGCTCAGAAATTTAATGCAATATTAGTAGAGTATAAGTTAAACAAGGAAATTACTAAAGAACGGTTATATCTTAATACTATTGAAACAATATTACAAGGTAGTAAAAAAATTATTATAAGCGATGAGAGTAAATTATTGCCTCATATGGGTATATCGCTTAAATAAATATAAGTAGTAAGGTTTAAATCATGACGATAAAAAAAGTGTACTTAACAATTGTTATAGCTGTTGTAGCAGTACTAGCGATATTTAATTCTGTGTTTCAGGTTATGCAGAATCAGTATGCAGTAGTTTTTCAATTTGGAGAAGCAGTAAAGGTTATTTCAGAGCCAGGGTTAAGGTTTAAGGTACCATTTGTTCAAAATGTATTATATTTTGATAAAAGGTTAGTTTCTGTTGAAGTATCAGCTAAAGAATTAACAGCCGCAGATGGTAAGAGAGTAATTGTTAATGCATTTGCTAAATTTAAGATTATTGACCCTATTACTTTTTTTAAAACAGTGTATAATCATAATGGAGTAAAAATTAGATTAAATAAAACTATTGAGTCAGCAATGCGCAAAGTTATTGGAAGAGCTACTTTTATTACTTTGTTGTCTAAGCAAAGATCAGAAATTATGTCTGATATTTATGATTTAGTAAATAAAGAGGGTAAATCATTTGGAGTAGATGTAATTGACGTAAGGATTTCAAGAACTGATCTGCCAAAGGAGAATAGTGCTGCAATTTATCAAAGAATGCAGACAGAGAGAGAAAAAGAAGCTAAGCAGATTAGAGCTGAAGGAAAGGAGGAGGCTGTGAGAATAATATCAAGAGCTGATAAAGAATGCGATATTATTTTAGCAGAAGCATATAAACAGGCCAAGATATTGGAAGGGGAAGGGGATGCTGAGGCTTCTCATATATACAATAGTGTATATAGTCAAGATCCAGAGTTTTATCGGTTTTACCAATCATTATTAACTTATTCTAAAGTGCTAAGAAAGGATGATACTTCTTTTGTATTATCTCCTAATAGTGAATTGTTTAAGTTTTTGAATTTAAGTAACAATTAATATTAAAGGTTAAGTTTATGAAAAAGGCATTTTATTTACATTTAATAGTATTTGCATTACAAGGTATAAGTAATGTTCATTCTAAATCGCTACTAAATCAAAAAGCATTATTACCTCAACAAAAATCTGATATGCATATTAATGTAAATAGTTTATCTGATATAGTTGAGCCATTAATATCTACAGTAGTAAGTATTTATGCTGTAGATACTAACATTGGTATTAGTTTTAATAATAAGGTATCTAAGTATCAGCAAGAAGTGTTCTTAGGTTCTGGGGTTATCATTGATAGTTCTGGGTATATTGTTACTAATGAGAATGTTATAGCAGGAGCTGAAAATATAAAAGTAAAGTTGCATGATGGTTCAGAACTCATAGCAGAATTAGTTGGTAGTGACAATAAAATTAATATAGCTTTATTAAAAATTAATTCTCCAGCAGCATTATCTTATGCGACTTTTGGCGACTCAAATCAGTCTAGAGTAGGAGATCAGGTTATTGCAATAGGAAGTCCTTTTGGTTTAAGAGGAACAGTAACAAATGGCATTATTTCTTCTAAAGGACGAGATATGGGTAACGGCATAGTAACTGATTTTATTCAAACTAATGCTGCTATTCATATGGGTAGCTTTGGTGGACCGATGTTTAATCTTGAAGGAAAAATTATTGGAATTAATTCCATTCACGTATCTTACTCAGGCATAAGTTTTGCTATTCCATCTAATACTGTACTTGAAGCAGTTGAATGCTTAAAAAAAGGAGAAAAAATTCGTCGTGGTATGTTAAATGTTATGCTTAATGAATTAACTCCAGAATTAAATGAGAATTTAGGACTTAAACAAGATCAAAATGGAGTTCTAATAACTGAAGTTATAAAAGAAGGATCTGCAGCACAATGTGGAATTGCTCCTGGAGATGTAATTACTAAATTTCATGATAAAGCGATCAAAACAGGGAGAGATTTACAGGTAGCTGTATCTTCAACTATGCTTAATTCTGAAAGAGAAGTTGAGCTTTTACGTAATGGTAAGTCGATGACTCTAAAATGTAAAATTATTGCCAACAAAGGTGAGGATAGTGAGCAACAAAGTAATGATCAAAGCCTTGTGGTTAATGGTGTAAAATTTGTTGATCTTACACCTGATTTAGTGAAGAAATATAATATTACTTCAGCTAATAATAATGGGTTATTTGTCCTTGAAGTTTCGCCTAACTCTTCTTGGGGGAGATATGGTTTAAAAATGGGGCTAAGACCTAGAGATATAATTTTATCAGTTAAACGTGATGATAATAAAAAAGATATTTCTGTTAAAACTCTAAGAGAAATAGTGACAAATATAAAGCATAATGAAATTTTCTTTACAGTGCAAAGAGGAGATAGAATGCTTTACATTGCTTTACCTAACATTAATAAGTAAATCTAGTTTAAAGGCGATTTAAAAAAAATTGCCTTTAAATATCAATTGTTAATTTAAAAGTTAAATATTAAGTTTAGAAGTAATTAGCTTAGTATTTAGCAACATTAATTACGTATAATGAAGATTTTTTATTAATTTTTTTGGTTAGATGTGTAAAATAGTTGCAATACTGCAATTACTACATTTTAAATATTTTGATGGATAAGCAAGTATGATTAAAAAGTCAATTATTAGTATATGTGTATTAGTGCTACTTTCTGGTTACAAGTGGAAATGTTTATGGCAAAGATCTAAACAGAGTAACTTTATTTCTAAAGTTGTAGGAACTAAAGATTTTAAAGAAGATAACGATGATATAGTTGGAATTATCTCAAGTATTAATGCTGAAAGTAGCGATCAAGTAACAAGTAATAATGCGAATGCGCAACAAGCAGAATATGTTGATGTAAAGCATGAACAGTTTTTACAAGCTATACATGGAAAACATAAAGTATATTTTGCAACTGAAAAATTTGATCTCTCTGAGGAAAGCAAGAGAGTTTTAAGAGCTCAAAGTACTTGGTTAAAAAGTAATCCAGATGTCAAAATAATTATTGAAGGGCATTGTGATGAACGTGGAACCAGAGAATATAATCTTGCTCTTGGCAAAAAGAGAGCTGATACCGTTAAACAATTCTTAGTGACATTAGGTGTAAGCAGAGATAAAATAGAAACTACTTCTTATGGAAAAGACAAGCCTGAAGTTGAAGTTACTAAAGATAATAAAGAGGAAGCATATAGACTTAATCGTAGGTCTGTCACAATTATTAAAAGTAATATAGCATAGAAGTAATTAAGAAGAATATCTTCTCACAGAAGAAGATTTCTTCTTGAATAGATATTCTTATATGTGTTATACATATAGTTAAATATCTTGACATATGTGATATAATAAGATGTTAAGATTATAAGTTTTAAAAAAATTACAGCTTTCTCGTATTATCTATATTTTATTAATTCCAGAAGTTATAGTATTTACTATAACTTCTATTTTTTAGTATTTAATTGCTTGAATGTAGCATATGCAAAGCCTATGCTATGTTTTTAAAATAATTATTTTGATGTTTTTGCAGCAGTACTGACTATATTACTGGTTACTGCTGCAATTATTATTATTAATTGAGAATATTTAATATTCGTGATTCTAATAATAAATTTCATATCTTCAATGATTAGAGTGATGATATCAGATACTTCAAGATATGCATAGCTAATAGGAAGTATAAAGCTAAATAATATATTTTCAGCATTAGCATTTTTAAGTATAGTTTGGCAGATATTTTGTACATTCTGTAGAGAAGTTACTATTGGTAAGTTTAGATTATATTGTTGACTATAATTTTCTTGTTCTAAAGTGTAATTGAAGCTTGCAAGGCAATAACTATTATTGGAATCGATAAATTTAAGGTTAATATTATTTAAGATTTGATTTTTAGCTATAATTGTATGATTTACTGAAGCTTGATTTGATTCTATAATACATTGTCTAGATGACAGCTGTAAATTAGTTTTGTGATTACGTTTCATAAAACTAATTTTATTTATTGCGCTAGTTTTTATATCAAAAAAATAACAACACCGTAGCATATTTATCACATCAATCGCTTTATGATTTTTTGTGATAAGTAATCCAGCTACTTCATCATCAATTGAAGTAACATCAACTTTACTAGAGTCAATCCCGCTCTTAGTACATAACTCTAGTATCATTGCTGCTAGGTTTATACTGGTAAGTTTTCCATTAATCCAATGACCAGTTGGCCATAGTTCTCTATCTTTCCAATATGGATTTGTTGGCCAAGTTGGGTAAGGTCTAGCATCCCAAGCCCATAAAAATATGTTTTCTACCATATTAGAATATTGTTGCCAATATTCTAAACTAGCTTTAATTGCTTTACTTTGAATTAAGAAGTCTACTGCTCCAGTAGAGTATTTAGGGTATTGCTGATCTTTTGAATCTGGAGCAAAAAAAATGTTAGGTTGATTTGTTGCTTTATCTACGGAAGGAACTCCAAATTCTGTGAACCAGATTGGTTTCATTTTAGGAATCCACATCGTTTGTTTTCCATCAGAATTAGTGTGGTATTTACTCCACCAATGTTTTATGTTTTTCCATGCTAAATCTATGTTATTAAATTGTTTAAGCTGATTATTGTCAAAGTAATAATCGTATCCTTCTCCTGATTCCCATCCGTGTTTAATTTCCTCAATAGTAATGTTAGAGTCTTGAGTATGAGTTAGAGGGAAATAGGCATCAATGCCAACAAAATCTATTGTATCACATGCCCACAAAGGGTCTAGATGATAATAATAACCAGCATTGGTATCAATATGGTGATATTCGCTCCAATCTGCTGCATAACTGACTAATACTTGCTTGCCTAATATTGATTTAACTGCTTTGGCTAGCTCAATTAGTTCTGATACAGCTGGAAATTTTTCTACTGTGTTGTTGCTAAATCTATTATACATAGAGGTTAGTTTTTTTAATTCAGAACCAATGATAAAAGCATCTACTTTTCCTGCAACTAGCTTGGCATAATGTAAAATAAAATAGTTATATGATCCTTTTTTAGGATTAATTGCTGTATATTCTTTACCACCTCGAAAGAAAGTAGCAATGATATTATCTAAATTCAAAGCAGAGGCACTATATTGTGGAACATGAATATTACCTCGCCATGGTTTACCATTGGTGTCCATCATAATAATAGGGTAGAGCATTATCTTTAGCTTTTTATTTTTAAGTAACGCTAAATATCGCAGTAAGCTTTGGTCATCAATTGAACCACCATAGCTTAAGTTTCCTGTAAGATCTCTGCTTACTAGTTGAGCATTGTTACGTCTATAATCTGCGATTTGCCAGTTTGGGCCATAATTATGATATTCCACTTTTGGTATAATTTTGCATTTGTTAGCATCTAAATTTGTTCCGAACCAGCAAACTACTGGTGCTGTCCATTTAATGTTATTACAAGTATTTAGTAATTGATTAAGGCTGACAACACTGTTTGCTAAGTTAAAGTTATTATGACAATTAACTGCTACTGAAGGGGATTTGCTATTAGAATTATACTTGTATTGTATTTGAGGATCCAAGGTAAACTCTCCACTACCAGGTATTATTACAATTGATTGAATCATATCTGCAGTATTATAGCTATTTGCATTTTGTAACGTAGTATGACAATCTAAGGTAATATCAGGATTTCTTGTAACTTCAAACGAAAAGATTGGTATTTTATTGTTGAAATCATTAAGGTTAATATTCTTAAATACTATATATGCTAATCCTCGAAAAGCAGGAGTACAATTACTATTGTTTTGTGCAGCTGTAATTAATGGATCAGGTTCTTGAGTTTCTGTGCCATAATACAGAGTGTATTCATAGTCTAAATCGTTAATTACTTGGTTGTTATGCCAAATTTTGCCAATTTTAGTAATTGGTCCTTCACATAATGCAAAACCTATCGAAACATAATTTATGTTATGCTCATAATTGTGAGTTGAACTTTGCTTAGTAATACTAGTAGCTTCTTTTTTGATGTTAAAATTTCCTATCCAGATAATGGTACCGTGAAGCTTTACAGTGCCAAAAATTAATGGAATATAGTCTCCGTATGCTTCTGGTATTGTTTTTAGTGAATGGATTTGTTTGCCAGTGTGATAATATTCAAAAACCTTTTTGTTATGTTCTTCATGGTTTTGATGTACTTTTTCGGATTCTAAATAATTGCCAATGGTTCTTCCAGTAAAACGCCCAATAGTTGATAACATACCTCCACCTAAAGATTTACCAATATATCCTCCAAGACTACCTAATGATTTTATTAACATTTATTTCTTTTCTATTTAATTGAACATGATTACATATTGAAGATATATTAAAAACATGCTAGGCTAACGGTCGAATAAGTTTGTATTAATAGGTAATAAAATTCTATAATGTAAAAATACTAAGAGAATTATTATTACAAAGTTTATTGCTTTACCTTAAAATATTTTTTAAACATATAATTTTAAATCAAATACAGAATGTTATCTAAGAATGTACACACTACTGATGTAGTTATTGTAGGTGCTGGTCCAGTTGGTTTATTTGCTGTTTTTCAAGCTGGAATGTTAGAAATGAAATGCCATGTTGTTGATGCATTAGATTGTATTGGAGGGCAGTGTGTTACTCTTTATCCAGATAAGCCAATTTATGATATTCCAGCTTATCCTGTTATTACAGCTGCTGAGTTAATAGAGCAATTAAAACAACAGTCAGCTCCATTTGATACTGTTTATCATTTAGGTCAGCAAGTTATAGGATGTAAAATTGATAATGATATGATTACCATTACTACGTCCGCTGAGCAAGTTATTTGCGCTAAGTCTTTGATTATTGCTGCTGGTTGTGGAGCATTTAAATATAAGAGATTAGCGCTTGATAATATTGAAGCATTTGAGAATAAAACTGTATTTTACTCTGTAAAGGACAAGAATAAATTTATTAATAAGAAGGTAGTTATAGCTGGAGGAGGGGATTCTGCAATTGATTGGACATTGCTTTTATCTGATGTAGCTGAAGTAATATATTTAGTTCATCGTAGAGAAAATTTCAGATGTGCTCCACATAGCCTTAATCAAATAAAGCAATTAGCTGAATGTGGTAAAGTTCAAATGATTGTACCATATCAATTAGCTAAGCTAACTGGGGAAAATGGATTACTTAAGGAAGTTTTAGTTACTAATTTTGATGGAGGCGCACAAACATTACCAGCTGACTATTTATTGGCTTTTTTTGGATTAGCAGCTGACTTAGGACCAATTCATAAGTGGGGATTAAAAACTGATTTACGAAGAATTGAGGTAAACTCAATAACATATGAGACTACTGTACCAGGTATTTATGCTATTGGAGATGTAGCATCATATCCTGGTAAATTGAAGCTGATATTGACTGGCTTTGCTGAAGCTGCAACTGCAATGAGTCATTGTTATCAAAGAGTTTTTGGAAAAAAATTGCATTTTCAATACTCTACTGTAAAGGGAGTATTACGTTCATGACAGTAATTATGGATGGTAAAAAGCTTGCTGAGTTGAGGTTAGTAGAAACAAAAAATGACTTACTAGCTCTTAAAGATAAATATCAAATAACAGTTAAGTTGGTAATAATTTTAGTTGGTAACAATGATGCAAGCTTGATTTATGTTAATAATAAGGTAGCTAAAGCTAAGGCTATTGGTATGGATTCAGAAATAATTAGGTTATTCGAATTCATAGAGGAAAAAAAGTTATTATCTGTTATTGATGACTTAAATTGTGATAGTACAGTACATGGTATTATTGTTCAATTGCCTCTTCCACCTCATATCGACGCTTTAAAAATATTTGCAAGAATTGATTCTAGAAAAGATGTTGATGGGCTTAACCCGATAAATATAGGGTATCTTAATATTGGAGCTAACCATGGATTAATTCCTTGTACGGCTTTAGGATGCATAGATTTATTACAGTATTATGTCACAGATTTGAAGGGTAAACATGTAGTTGTAATAGGAAAATCCAATATTGTTGGTAAACCTCTGTCAGCATTACTGTTACGTCATTCTTGTACTGTTACTATCTGTCATTCTGCTACTGTTGATCTAGCCTTGCATACTAGAACAGCTGATATTGTAATTTCTGCTGTTGGAAAAGCGAATTTTTTAACAGATAAGCATTTTTCAGGTAATTTAGCTTTTATTGATGTTGGAATAAGTCATATTTATGATTTGCAAACTCATAAACGAAAATTAGTTGGAGATGGAGATTTTTTAAAAATCAAAGATTTAGTAAAGTTTATTACTCCAGTTCCAGGTGGAGTAGGGCCAATGACAGTAGCATATCTATTAAAAAATACATTAACTGCTGCTAAACTTATTTATGCGAGCATTATAGATAATGATAATGAAAAACGCCTGTGTTAGAATAGCTATTATTTTACTATAACATGCTACATTAGTAATTATTTTTACTAAATTTAAGGTCGAATTAATATGATCAAAATCTATTAGATTTAACAAACAACTAATGCAGTACAGCCATAATTGCAGTATAGCAAGTTTATTATTAATTACGTATTTGTTATTAGCAATATAGTAGCTGATAGTCATAAAAATTAATGCAATGCTTATTGTTGATGCATAATAAACAATAGAATTTATGCATTTTACTAATAAGCCTATTATATGAACAGTAATAAATAATATAATCGATGATAGCAGACCATGATATATTATCTTTTGAGAAGATGGAGTGATTTGTTGCCAATATCTGTTCGGAAAAATTTGAAAATCTTTTTCTGTGTTTGTATTGGGAGTTAAGTTTATATTTTCTAAGCTAAAATTTGTCTTATTGAAATTATGGTAGTAGTTACTTTTATAAAATTTAATAGTTAATAATTGATGCAATGCTGTTAGTGCAAAAAAAATTGGGGCTATACTAACAAAATATTGAGTGTAGTTAATATAGAATTCCCGAAAGTATGGAGATTCCATATCATGTATTAAGTGTCCCAATAATCCAGAAATTGCTACTACTGTATTTAATAGTATTAAAACTGTGTATATAAAAACTATTTTGCCATTGAACTTAATATGTAATAGTGATTGTGCTAAATATATCCATGCTACCATTAATGTTTGTGTAAAAAACACATTCATAATATTACTACCACTCCAAAATATAGCTTCGTAAAAAAATAGTAAGTCAATTGGATATTTGATAATTATTGTTTGTAAGCTGTAATAAGAACAAGTAAAGCTAATGAAAACAATAAAAATAATTAATGTTAAAGTTATACTTGTTAAGTTATATATGTTAATCGTAACAAGATGTAAAAGAATTATTGCTACTCCAAAACAAGATAGCCCTAATATAAAAATTAGGTTATTTATTATGGGAATATAGTTATTTAAGATTACCTGGGTACTATATATCTGTGGAAATATAATGCAAATAATTCCTATGAGTGCTAAGTATTGTAATATCTTAATTAGGTGATAACGTTTTGGTACAGAATTGCTAATATTGATTGCTAGTATACAACTAGTAAGTAAGGATAACATTATTGGTAAGTGACTACATTCGACAGATGCACAGTTGAATATATCTTTATTAATAAACAGAGAAGATAAAAATGGCATTTCTACACAAAATAATATTGTAGAATATATGATTTTAGCTATGATAATGACAATGCCTAATTGCTTTATATATGCTGAGTTATTGACTAATTTTATTCTCATTAAGATTTTGATTTAGCAACTTTATCAGAGTTAGTAGATGCATCTTTTTTTGTTTTACGTAATTGAGGTGAAGTGCTTGTAATTATTTTTATGCAGTCATTAATTGATAAATTAAGATAATCATAATTTTTTGGTATTGAAATAAACTTTCCATCGTGTTTCAAATATGGGCCATATCTGCCAACAGCTACAGTGATTTCTTTGTTAGTATTGGGATTTAATCCAATTACTTTAGGTAATGCAAGCAATTTTACTGCTGTTTCTAATGTTATATCCTGTGGACTACTGCTAATTACAGATATTGGCACTCTTTTTGGCTTATCATTTTTATTAGTACTATCTTCTCCTGCTTGAATATACCAACCAAAAGGCCCTTCTTTAAGGTATATTGTTTTTTGCATATCATCTGAGTAACCAATTGCTTTATTATTTTTACCTTTAGGTAGATTATCATTATTTTCAAAAGCGGCTGCAATATTGCGAGTAAAATTACAGCTAGGATAATTATCGCAGGCTAAAAATGCTCCATATTTGCTTAGTTTTAATGATAACTTACCTACTTTGCAGAGAGTACACAATTTATGATTAGTTTCATCATTTTGTGCTGGAAATAGAAAGTTAGATAATAAGGTTTCTATCTGAGGTATTATATCTGTAATTTTATATTGCTCTATTTCTTGTACGTTATTATTAAATCCAGTCCAAAAGTTTTTGAGTATTTCTTGCCATCCAATCATTCCTTTAGCAATGCTATCAAGTTGGTCCTCAAGTTTGGCTGTAAAGTCATATTCAACATACTTTTTAAAAAATGCAGTTAAGAATGCTGTAACTAACCTTCCTTTATTTTGTGGTATGAAACGTTTTTGGTCTAGAATAACATAATCTCTTTCTTGTAATACAGATATAATTGTGGCGTACGTTGATGGTCTACCAATGCCAAGATCTTCAAGGGTTTTGACTAGTGTAGCCTCAGAATAACGAGGAGGAGGTTCAGTAAAATGTTGTTTTGGCAAAATATTTTTTACTTGCATCACTTCATTTTGGCTTAGATTAGGTAGTAGTTTTTTATTTTCTTCTTCGTCATTAATTTCTTTGTAAACTTTATAGAAACCATCAAAAGCTATGGTTGAACCAGTAGCTTTAGCTACATGTAGTTGATTAAAACTAGCAAAATTAATTGATTCTAAGTTTAGAATTACATTTTCCATTTGGCAAGCTACTGTACGTTGCCAAATTAATTCATATAATTTTAGATAATCTTTTTCAATTTTGTTTAATAGCAACTCTGGTGTTAAGTTAATGTTAATAGGTCTAATAGCTTCATGAGCTTCTTGTGCATTTTTAACTTTTGATTTAAATGCTCTAATTTGTTTAGGTAAATAATTATTACCAAAGCTTGAACTAATAAAGTTTCTAGTTTCATCAATGAAATCTTTAGACAGCATTACACTATCAGTTCTCATATAGGTAATCAGAGCAGTAGATTCATTATTTAGATCAATTCCTTCATAAAGCTTTTGAGCAATAGTCATAGTTTTTTTAGCTGTAAATCCTAATTTACCAGCGGCTTCTTGTTGTAAGGAAGAAGTAATAAATGGTGGAGGAGGGGATTTTTTTCTTTGTTTTCTGGTAATGTCAATAACTTTGAATTGTTGATTTTCAATATTCTTAACGATGTCTTGAGCTTGGGATTGATTAGTGATGGAGAACTTTTCTAATTTATTGCCATCAAATTCTATTAGTTTCGCTGTTACTATTTCATCTTTGTTGCTAATCATATCAATGTGAATATTCCAATATTCTTGAGATATAAATTTTGATATTTCTTCTTCGCGTTCACAAATTAGCCTGAGTCCTACAGATTGTACTCGTCCAGCTGACTTACAGCCTGGTAATTTACGCCATAGCAAAGGGGAAAGGCTAAATCCTACTAGATAGTCTAATGATCGTCTAGCTTGTTGAGCATTTACTAAGTTTAAATTAATATCGCGTGGCTGTTGTAGTGCATCACTCACAGCTTTTTTAGTAATTTCATTAAATATTATTCTTTTAAAATTAGCAAAAATCTTTTTTTCTTTTAGTACTTCTACGATATGCCAAGAAATTGATTCTCCTTCTCGATCAGGGTCAGTTGCTAAATAAATACATTCTGATTTTTTAGCAAGATCACAAATGGTTTTAATATGTCGAGTGGATTTTGGATTAATTTCGTATTTAATTAAAAAATCTTGCTCTGGCAGTACTGATCCTGCTTTTGCAAGTAGATCTCTTACGTGCCCATAAGATGCTACTACTTGAAAGTCTGAACCTAAATATTTATTTATGGTTTTAGCCTTTGCTGGAGATTCTACAATTAATAATTTCATTTTTAATTCAAAGATTTGTATTTATGAACTTTAAAGTATAAAAGTGTTTAAAGGTTATATTTATTTTAATAATTTTTCTACAGCACAATTGATTATAATTCTTGAACAGTAGTAATTAATTCTCTAACTGCATTAACTGATTGTGTAAAAGCATGTTGTTCGATCTCAGTTAATTCAAGTTTGATAATTTTTTCAACTCCATTTTTCCCTATTACTACTGGCATGCCAATATATAAACCTTCTGATTTTATACTATAATAATTTTCAACATAAACTGAACATGCTAAAATTTGTTTCTGATCCTTTAAATAGCTTTCAACCATTGTCATTGTAGCTGCTGCTGGAGCATAATATGCTGAACTTTTTTGTAGGAGACTAACTATTTCTTTTCCTCCATCTCTAGTTCTTTGTACTATTTGATCAATTCTTTCTTTGGTGCTCCATCCCATTTTTACTAGTTCCATGATTGGTATACCTGCTATTGTTGAGTATTTTACTAACGGTATCATAGTATCACCATGGCCACCTAATACCATAGCATTAACGTTATTAATTGATACGCCAAACTCTTGGCTTAAGAAGTACTTAAATCTAATTGAGTCAAGTACTCCAGCCATTCCTATTACCTTTTGATGATCAAAGCTTAAGTTTTTCTGCATAACCCAGACCATAGCATCTAGTGGGTTGGTAACGACAATAACCAAAGCATTTGAAGAGTAGTATTTAATTTGAGCTGCTATATCTATCATTATTTGAGCATTAGTATTAACTAGATCATTTCTGGACATTCCAGGTTTTCTAGCTATGCCGGCAGTTACTATAACAACATTTGAATCTTGAATTTCTTGATAATTATTAGTGCCAGTTATGTTAATACAAGATTTACCAATACCCATGCTTTGTGATATATCTAAAGCTTTACCTTGAGCAACTGCTTTCGTTTTATCTACTATTACTACATCACCTAACTCCTTAACAGCGATTAAATGAGCTAATGTTGCTCCAACATTGCCTGCTCCTATTATGGAAATTTTTGCTTTATAGCTCATATTAACCTCTTAGTTATTTAATTTAGCAGATATTATAGTATTGCATTTAATGCGATGTCAAAATATTTTAGTCATGTTAATACTGCTTAAGACGCGTTTTAACTTTTTAACTTTTTCTAATTTACAATAAACAATCGAAGTAGCCAAATATGATTGTATTGTGAATAATTTTAGTTTGAAATTTTACTGAGCGTAGTATAGTTTAGATCTAAACATATTCTATATGAATTCAGGTGGTACTATAACAACAAAGTCTTCTGTTATTTGAGGAAATATTTCATTAGTAAATGGATACATAATCTTTTTTCCGTCATTATATACTACTTCAATAATATCGCCTGCATTATAATTACAGATATTATTAATTTTACCAATTATTTCTCCTTCTAGGTTCTTGACTTTTATTCCATTAAGATTTGCAACATAATATTCTGAGTCTGGTAATTGTGGTAGTTCATGCTTATAAATATATAGTTTTGTACGTGCTAACTGCTCAGCTGCTGTACGGGTTACAATTTGATCAATATTACATATAATTTTTTTAGATAGTATTTTGGCTGAGTGAATTTTTATAATATTTTTACGATAATCTTTTAATTCATAGTTTAAAATATTACTAGCAGGATCAGTAAAAGATTTAATGGCTACCTGTCCTCTAATTCCATAAGGAGATGATATGATTCCAATAGGAATCAATTTACTTTCACTTGACATATGAAAATGTATTAATATGTGTAATTTTATAGTATACTCACAATAAAATTATGAATATTATGAAAACCTATGATTTTCTTAATAAGAACTGAAAAAATATGCTATAAAAACTTAATTATTAAGCATATTACAAGAATTATACAGAAATAATTATTTAAAGTAAATCGTATGAGGAAAAAAAATTATTTTTTTACCATTGCCTTACTGCTACTTATAGGCTCAATACTATCAATATATTTATTTAACTATAATAGACTTTCGAAACAGGTAGAACAATTTGTGCTATCAAATAAAAAATTGTCGTTTAATACTAATCTAGAGTTTAAAAATTTTCCAGTACCTCAAGTTTGTGTTGATAATTTATCTGTAGATAATAAGCATTTTCTTATAAAGAAAGTAAAGATATATTTTTCGCCATTATCATTACTTATTTTTCGACCTGTAATTTCACATTTGGTAATTGAAGATGCTAATATCATGATTGATAGGCCAAGATTTGATTATATGGTAAACCTAATTGATAGTATTTATGAATTTTTGCCTGGAAGCTATGATATACAAATGAAAAATGTTAACTGTGTTAATAGTAATAGCAATATAATACGTACAGTTAACGAGTTATCAGCTAATTTAGTGAGTGACCATTATCAGATTCAAGGTGTTTTTGATGGTATTCATAAAGTAAAAGGTGTACTTCCTTGTGAAAATCAACAAGAAATTAATCTAGACTTTTCTTCTGTAAATTATGTTTTTACATTTAAAGGGGTGTTAAATAAGCATCAATTACCAGTAGGTAATTGTAAATTGTTAGTTAAAGATCTATCCAGTTTTATTAATAGTTATTATTACGATATTGATTCTATATTAACTAAATTTAATACTAATGAGCATGTTGAAATAATTTTTGATACAGAGATTACAGACCAGATGATGTCAATTAAAAATCTAAAAATTAATTCAGATTCCATAGAAGCCGTAGGAACTCTCACTTTTTTTAATGATACACATACTGCTGATGTAATCAGTATAGCATTTAATAAGTTAATAATGAATCAATTATTTTCTGGTAACGGTAGTAGTAATATTGCTGGCTTTCAAAGCAAAAAAACAATGAGTATTCCTACTACTGATAGTAATATCGCAATTACTGCTAAGGAAGTTATTATATATGATGAGAAGTTTACAAATATATCTTTTGTTAGCGAAGTTAGAAACCAAATTATGAATATTAGTAATTTTTCTGGTGTGATTAATTCTGGCGGCAACTTTCAAATGGTTGGAACAGTAAAACAAAATCAATATAGGTCATTATTTGAAGGGCAGGTAAAATTAGAACATAGAAATATTAATGACTTGCTATCGCTATTGAATTTAAAAAATATAGCAGTAAATGAAGTACAACCTATGCTATTTGAAAGCAACGTTAGGTCTACGATTATCGATCATCAGTTATACGATATAAATATGCAGATAGGAAAGGCTAGAGTTCAAGGTAGTATGTATAATAAGTCAATAGGTAACAATTTATCAAGGATTTATACTAGATTAACATTATTTGATTTTAACTTTAATAAATCAAATTACCCTCTAATTTCTTCACTATTAGAGTATTATCAAAGCTTAGGTACTGGCATTGAAGAACATAATTATTTGATGAAATTTGTTCCTTTAAATACTATTAATTATAATGCATGTTTTTTTTTAAATTTTAAGTCAGTTACTTTTAAAGGGAGGGAAACACCTAACAAGCTTGCTGTACTAGTGTATTTATCTCCGGGGCAAATAAACGTTGATAATTTCTATTATGGAGATGAAAAAAATCATCTTATAGGCAAAGTTAGCTTATATACTAAGGATATAAAGCCTAGAATTGATATTGCAATTGATAAAGGAGAGTTATATCTCAATACTGATAACAGTCAGCTATTTGATAATATGAAAAAGATAATTAACAAGCTAAAATACAATAAGGTTGTTGTTAATTTAAATACTAATTTACAAAAATTTTCATATAATGATAAACTGATACAGGATTTCATATCAAAATTTTCAGTTCAAGACTCAATTGTTCAGGTAAAGGATATTAATTGCAGTATTGATAATGGAGAGTTTCAAGCTAAAGGTAGTATATTAATGTCTCCGTTAGCCATGACATTAGTATATGCTTATAACTCGTTTTATATACCTACTTTTTCTTTTATTTTACAAGATAAAGAATCTTTCTTGCCAAAAGGGTTTGCCAGTATGCAAGGCACAATTACTACTAATGGAGAAAATTTAGCTGATATAATGAATAATTTCAATGTTACAGCTAAATTTGTTGCCAAAGATGTTGAAATAACTGATATCTCACTTGATTATCTAATTGATAGGGTTACACAAAATAATTATGTGTATGATAACTTAAAGAAAGATATTAATATAGCTGCAAATCATGGTAAGACGATCTTTCAAACAGTAGAGGGGGATTTTAAGCTTCATAAGAATGCTTGGCAGTTTAGTAACTATAAACTTAATACAAAACAGTTAAACGGGGAAGGGACAGGGCTAATTAGGTTAGATCAAAGTAAATTAGAATTTAATTCTTACTTAAATATTAATAGTACTAAGAATAGAAATAATTTATCAAATCAAAAATTATATTTGAAGGTTAATGGTAGTTATGATAAACCTATTAAAACCATTCAATTTTATCACTAACTTAAGAATTCTGTATGCTTAAGTAAATAAATAGCTAATGAAATTCTGATAAGACAGTTTGTGGTAATATAGAAGATGGGCTTGCAATCTAAGAGAACTTTACGTTAGGTTTTAGCATCATATGCTAAAGCTTCTTCAAGTTCAATTTCAATTTACATTGGAATATGTTTCGCACTTTAACTTTGGAAAGTTTTTGTGCTTATTAGCAATAGCTATTGATACAAGAGTGTTAACTAATTTTAATGCGACGCCGTTTGGCTGTATCAACAAAACACTGCATATCTAACCATCATTAATTTATGGTAAAACAGTATCTGGTAAGATATGGTAACCACATAAAAACTGACTAGAGCTTAGTTCTTTCCTTCCAGGGAGCTGCAATGATAATAGTTCTAAGAAATGTTTTTGACATGCTACCAATAATTTACCATTATTAACTACCTGCACAGTTCCTGGTTGTAAATTATGACTATTATTTACAATTTTGGATTTTAAAACTTTAATGTTGCAATTATTATAAGTAAAAAAAGTGCCTGGCCATGGGTTCATACCTCTAATTTTACAATCTATGGTATAAGCACTTTCATGCCAATTAATTTTGCTTTCTGATTTAGAAAGCTTATGTGCATAAGAAGCTCCATATTGCGATTGCGGAATACGTGGCAATGTATGAATATAGTTTATTGCTTTTACTACCAACTTAGCTCCAACTTTGGCGCATTGATCATGTAGTTCACTAAAACAAATATTTTTAGCTAAATGGAATTTTTGAGACAGTATTATATCTCCAGTATCTACTCCTTGATCCATCTGAATAATACAAACAGCAGTTTCTTTTTCGCCATTAATAATAGTGCGTTGTATTGGTGCTGCACCACGATATTTTGGCAGCATTGACGGATGAATATTAATACATCCATATTTTTTCATTTTTAGAATGGCTTGAGGAATAATCAAGCCATAAGCTGCAACTACAATTACATCCGCATCTAAAGTTGCTATCAAGTTTTGTACATCATTGGTTTTTAAACTATCTGGTGTATAAACAGGAATAGATAAAGCGCTAGCTAGCTTATGTATGGGAGATCTTTGAATATTTAAATAGCGATCACGCTTTTTAGGCTTGCTGGTAAAGACAGCTATTACATTATGCCTCGATAAAACAAGTTCCTTTAATGCTGGTATAGCGAATTCTGGACTTCCCATAAAAATTATTTTCATTTATCATAAGCCGCATCTTTAATTTTGGATAGTGTGTTTAAGGCAGCCTCTTTTTTTAGATTAGATAAATAGTCAACTAATAAAATACCATCTAAATGATCTACCTCATGCTGAATAGCCCTAGCTAACCATCCTTCAGCATTAAGTGTTTTCAAATTGTTATAATAATCAAGATAAGTTACTTGAATTTCATGATAACGAGATACTTCAATAGCCTGTTTTGGTAATGATAAACATCCTTCTTTTGCTGTTACTGTTTGATTGGATATGGCTTTAACAATAGGATTAACCATAAACAATGGATACTTATATTCGCTGTTGGTTATATTGTCTTCTTTAATATCAACTTTACTTAGATCAAGAACTATAATTCTTTTTGATACTGCTACTTGTGGTGCAGCTAACCCCACTCCATGATTGTGATACATAGTTTCTAGCATATCATCCATAAGTTGTCTAATACTGTCATTAACAGTATCAACTGGAGATGCAACTTTCTTTAAAATAGGATCAGGAGCAGTTATAAGAGATAATATTGACATAATTAAATCCAAAAAACTATTTTTTCATTGATTATAAAATAAAAAGTAATAAAAACAATATTTTTCAGGTTGATCAATAATTTACATAAATTGTAACTCATATGTAATAACATGATCTATAGGTAAAATTGGTCTTCTAAGGCAGATAGTATAAGTATGAAGATTTATATAGGTTTGGCATAATGATTTTTGTCAACCTTTTGTCAACCTTGATTGGAAGAATAGTAAATTTGAGCTGCAGGATCGTTTGATAATTGCTGACCATAAAGAAGCTGAAAATATTAATCAAAACATCAGAAACTACATGAAGGAAAATGGTGCTCTGAAAGGTCCAGAATACAGCATTTTAATTTCAGGAGCCGAATCAAAAAAATATGCTAACTACATGGCTGGAGACCGAATTGTATTTCAAACAAACGATAAGGATTTACAAATACAAAACAGTGAATTTGCAACTCTAGTATCAATTGATGAAAATAAGTTTGTAGCTAAGACAGATACAGGAAACGAGGTAAGCTTTGATTTGAATAAAATAAGCTTTAAACATGGATATGCTACAACAGTTTGTAACCCACAAACAGCTGTCAAAAAAGATGTATATGTTCTTCATAATAATGGTGTAGGAATAGAAAGTTCTAACATAAGCATGATAGGGAATGCAGAGCAAGTACGGCTGTACTACAATGTGCAAGCTACAAAAAATGTTGCTAACCTAATAGAGCAGCTTAGCACAGCTAAGACAGACTCTATCAATTCAAAAGAGGAGAATAATGATGTTCAAGCAAATGAAGTAAGGCAATATCAATCTGCTCAAAACTATAGAAAAAACGATTATTATTCAAATAGCGAGGAAGACCTACAAAAATTGAAGGATGCAATAGCTTATAGAGCTGACACTATAGCTCGTGATATTCTTGGAGATCCAAATAAGCGCCTATCTACATACGGAAAATTACGTTGGGGAGACACTGGCAAAATACAAGTAACCACCGAGGGCAAGTACGCTGGAAAATGGTATGACTTTAGTACAGGACAAAAGGGTGATTTATTATCCCTGGCTCAAAGAGAAAGAGGATACAGCTTTTTTGAGGCAAAGGAATATTTGAAAAGTATGGTTGGAATGTCTAATATTAGTCAACGGTATCAGAGACCGCCTAAGACTGACGATTCTCAACAATACACTCAACAATCTGAAAGTGTTAAAATCGCAAAAGTTCAAAACTTGTATGAACGATCAAGCAGAATACATGGTTATGAGATAGATACGAGCCCAAGCGCAGAAGTTGAAATAGTAAAAAAGTATCTTGAAAATCGTGGTATTACTTTTGACAAAAGCACCGCAAGTTCAGACTTAAAAGCCAGTATACTGCTTGATACTCAAACGAGAGAAAATTATCCAGCATTTACAGCATTTGCAAGAAATTCAAAAGGGGAAATTACCGGAGTACAGGCCGTATATCTAAATTTGGCAGGAGATAAGGCGAATATTTCAATTAACAGAAGATCTTTCGGCAAAATCAGCGGATCGTTCATAACAATCGCAAAGCGAAATGCGAATGACCCTAATATAACAATTATAGCAGAAGGCGCTGAAACAGCATTGAGCTTGCAGCAATCAGGCATTAAAGGTAATATCATTGCTAGTGCAGGAATTTCGAATTTGAGAAATTATTCACCATTTCCTGGTGAAAAAATCATCATTGCAGCAGATAATGATAGCAAAAATCCTATAACTTATAATACTGTAATTAAAGCTGCAAAAACGTTAGAAATGAAGGGAGCGATAACTTGTATAGTCAAACCACCAGAAAATGGTGATTTTAATAATCTGTTGCAAAGTTGTGGAGACCAGTCAATTAGAGACATTATAGAACCTGAAATTACTAAACTGACTAAGGCAGTTGAAACAACCAAACTTACTCAAACAGAAAATAATAGTATAGCAAAACAAAATGATATTACGAATGTTAAAGAATTGTATAATAAATCTTCATCTCTATACTACTTTAAACAAGAAGAGGAAGCTAAGGTGGAAACGATAGTAGTAAACAAATTTTTAGAAAACCATACAGGAATTTATAGTGCAAAAATCTTTAACAATTCTAATTTAAGGGCAAATATGGTTTTTGATGAAGAGACTCAAAAATCCTGGCCTGCACTCACTATTTTTGTTAAAAATGACAAAGATGAAATTACTGGAGCTAAGATATTAGCTCTGAATTCAAAAACATGTAATAAAGCTGATGTAGCTGAAAAATCTGTTGGTACAATTAGTGGGTCATTTGCTGAAATTGCTCAACAGAATTCAAAATACTCACCTGTAACAATCATTACAAAGGATATTGAAACAGCGTTAACCATTCAACAAGCTGGAGTCGAAGGCAAAATCTTATGTGCAATTGAAGCCGAAAATTTGCAAAACTATAATCCTAGCCCAAAAGAAAAGATCATTCTAGCAGTTAAAAATGACGTAAATACTGAAAAAGCTGAAAAAGTTCTAGAGGATAAGGAAGCAGTAGTCTGTACAGTCAAAAATGACTTCAATAATGTATTAAAAACTCAAGGATTATATGCTGTTAGAAATATTATCAGCCCTGAAATAAGAAAACTTAATGAAAAAATTGAATCAATACAAACTAATATACAACAAAGATTATGTCCGAAACACTAGGCAGAGTATGACACAGCATTTTTTATTTAAAAAACTATAGAGTGAAAAAATATGACAAAAAAATTAAAGCATGATTCATTGGCAAAGACAATCATGAGCGATCCAGTAGCTGCACAAGAATTTCTAGAGTATTATTTACCAAGCGATTTCAAGAGTTTAATAGATTTATCACAAATAAAAGTAGAGCAAGAGAGTTATATAGAAGAATCGTTAAAGAAAAAATACAGCGATATCGTCTATAGAGTTGCAACCAAAAAGCATGGCAATGCTTTTATTTATATATTAATTGAAGCTCAATCAACCGTCGATTATTGGACAGCTCTGCGGTTATGGAGATACACATTGTTATTGTGCGAAAGGCATAAGAAAGAAAAAACTAAATTACCATTAGTGTATAATTTAGTGATCTACAACGGCAAAGAGGTCTACAACGCACCTAGGAATTTGTGGGATTTATTTACCGATTCAATGATAGCTAAGCAATTAATGACTTCTGACTATCAATTAGTCGATTTGCAAAGTATGTCGAATGATGAAATTGTTAGAAAAAAGCATATCGGAATGCTCGAATATATGCTAAAGCACATTCATCAACGAGATATGTTAAAGCTTTGGGAAGAGTTTCTAATAAAGTTCAAACATGTTTTAATACTTGATAAAGAAAAAGGCTATATTTACCTAAGATCATTTTTATGGTATACTGATACTAAATTACTAGAGAGTCAGCAACCAGAATTAGAGCAGGTTCTGGCTAAGTATTTATCTGAAGAAGAAAAAAGTAATATTATGAGAACTATTGCTGCAAAATATATTGATGAAGGTATAGAGATTGGTGAAACTAAAGGCATAGCTAAAGGCATAGCTAAAGGCATAGCTGAAGGTATAGAGATTGGTGAGATTAAAGGCATAGCTAAAGGCAGAGCTGAAGGCAGAGCTGAAGGCAGAGCTGAAGCCGCGCGAGGGCTTGCAAGGAACTTATTAAAAGCTGGCCTTTCAGTTGAATTTATTTCTGAAAATACCGGATTGTCAAAAGAAGAAGTGATTAATTTAAAAAATAACATAGAGTATTAATTTTTCGAATTAATACTCTACTAACTTAAGTTTTTTGAGCAATTTATATTCACAAACAAAAGCTGTATTTAAGTTTTGTAGCTGCATAGTTAGTTTTGTGATAGGAAAGTTACCAGCAAGCTTTACATAACAAGTTAGGTCTGGTAGGTTCATAATTTCAGATGGCATAACTAAAATCTTTTTACGCTCAACATTATTCATATTTACTCCATCTCGCATAGTATTTGAGCCATATGACAAGTTCTCTTGAGTTTCAATAATTTCTTGCTCACCTAGTGTTAATGCTGACTTATAAGCTGTAACCTAATCGCTAACTCGAAAAATAAATTTACTATTAAACAAATCAAGCATAGAAGCACATTCAGCAGCCCCATATATTGCTTCTAATTGATGAATGTTTTGCAACCCAGCAACAAAGCAGCCTCCATACTTTCTACTTTCAGCTAAAGCAACTGGTAAAGACGAAACTTTTTGTAGAGCTGGCAGTTCATCAAGTATAAACCACATGTTTTTGTTATCATGATTAGGATTTCTACACATCAAAGCTTTGATAGCTATGCTGATCCAGGCTGAAATAAGTGGGCATAAAGTAGCTCTTTGATTTGGGGTAGCTGTGATAAATAGCCAGCCAGTTTCATTTGAATTACTAAACCATTCTTTTATGCTAAAACTACCTCCAGGCTTTAAATATTGTAGCGAAGTAATATTCTTTCCAAGAGTAGACTGAATTCCTGCAGAAGTTTCAAGTGCGCTTTCGCTTATAATACCTGATACGGCAGTGTTTCTTGTTTATTTAATTTTTTTTTTTTATAACTCAACATTCTCTCTTTGTATACCTCTTATTCTCTACATTTCATATTTCCACTTATCCTAATCTGGCGTTCATAATAAGAGATAATAACAGAAATCTACTAACTTTCTTGCGGAATAATGTTTCAACTCATATCTGTTTTATTACAAGACGTCTTTCGCTATTTAAAGCATACCAGACACTGTCATCTTATTAATTTCTTAGTACTCATATAATTTCTTCTCTTTTTAAAATGACGGTGATTGCTTGAAAAAATGTTTAATTAAACTTAATAAATATTGCAATAATACATAAGTTTTTTAATTTATTTTGCATATTCATTAACATTAATTTGCTGATTATAATAATACATTTTATTATTTTAGCAGAAGGTTGAAGGTATATTAAATAAATTAAGGGAAAATTATTATATGAAAAATTTTACACATCTTATACAACAACTTTCTCATACACAGGAAGATTGTATACTTGTTAAATCTAAGGAACAATTACCAACAAATATAGCCTACAATAGCGATAGTCATAGTCTTGGGTTGCCACAATATAATATTTGCAACCAAATTTTTATTAAATTACAAGGCTACCTGTACCAGCTTAGTCAATGCATTTGGAGCCCACCTTCTAATGAATCAAATAGTACTGTATATTCTATGGATTGTAGCGAAGCGTTTGGATTTTCTGTCAATAATGATACTAAGATAGATATAGATGATGAAAAGTATGCTCTTAGATTAATAAGTCCTGAAGCAAATGAATGGATTAAAAAAAACGCTTGTGAAACAATAAAAAACTGCACTTCAAATGCTTTAGACGCTATTTCTAGTGAAATTATAGCGTACAATAAAGAAGCAGCTAATGAAAAATATGAGCCCAGTATATCGCATAATGCGCAGTATGCAATCATAGGCGCAAGCGTGGTATCTGCAGGATTAGCAATATGGGGTGCTAAGTATTGCATCACAAAATACCAAGAGTATAGGCGTAATAAGCAAAAAATAGATCTTATCTCACATGTCAGCAAAGATTATGATGATAATGCTGAAAAAGAACCTTGTATTTCTTCTACGTCAGAACGTAACATTGTTAATATCAGTAAAACTGATAGTTTTACTGAAGCTAAAGCTTTCAATTTAAATGCAGAACCTGGATCAGCTCATGCAATAGAATTAATAATTCACAAAAGTAGCCAAACTAATGATTTTAGCACTGATGTAAACCTTGCATTACAAGAACTAAGATGGTCAGAAGATAATGATAATTATAACGAGATTACTACTTATACTTCATCGTTTGATAATGTTATAAAGAAAGCAAAACATATTACGACTCATGCTGATATACATCATTCTGAGGCAGTAAAGAGCTTTGAGCTATCAACCAATGTTGTAGGAGAGATAAAAGAGAATATATATGAATCACTAGATAATATTAGTTAGGTTACATGCAAATTTTTAACTGATTTTAACCCGCTAGAAAAAAGTTAGCGCAAGTTAAGGCTTTATTAAAAGATATAAAATCTGTAGGAAAGTTATTGTTGTCTTTACGCAGATGAGAGCGGTTTTGTTAGTAGTACACCTAGAACTCACGGATATGCAGCAAAAAGCATGAGATGTTATGGCATTTTAGCATCCATCAAAAAAACTAATGTTATAGGAGCATTAGTAGATAAATTGCTGCTAACCATATCAATTTTTGACTGCAATGTTAATACTGCTATTTTTAACTGTTGGATAGAACAGGATTTAATTCCTAAATTACATAATAATTCTGTAGTTGTGATGGACAATGCAACTTTTCATAAAAGTTTGCATTTAAAAACTATGATAGAAAAGGATATACATATATGGTTTAACTATAGGAATAATATTTGATTGATTTTATTAGGTAGTTGCGTTACTATTCAATGATTAGTTGAATTTCAATAAACTAATTGCTTTAATCACTGAATGAAAAAAGGTATGTATGTTTAAACGATTAAGAAATGCATTACAGCTTAAGCCAGCAACGTTTCGACCAGCTAGTAGTCCGGCTGTGGCTGAAGCTCATGAAAGTACCGAGGCAAGAGAGAATCAGAAAGTTCAGCAGCAAAATGAGAATAGCTTTGGAGTAGCTGCTAGTAGTGGACCCAAGCCTGAAAAACACGTTTCGTTTAGCGATAATGTTAAAGTGAAGGTAAGAACACCTAGTCCTATTAGTTCTACTAGTCCTTCATGTAATCCAGAAAGCAGCTTTATTTTTCCAGAAACACCTACTGAACAATCGCCTTCAATTCCTTCATCGAGCATATTAGCTAGATATTATGCTTCTTCTGAAAGTACGGCTACTTCACCAGAAACTCAGCATAATCCTAAATCTGGTATATTCAAGGGCAAAACTTTGGAGCAACGGATGAAAATGCTATGTGAGGCTAATCTTGTGTCTCAAGGTATTTTACCTAAACCTGATAGTACAGACGATCAAGCAGAAAATTCAGATCAATGCAGCGGCGAAGAGCTTTCAGTTGATGTGGCTGGTGCATGCGGCGGTTATGATCATGATGGGTGATACTAATTAAATTAATGTAGCCTATAAAAGGAGAAATTATTTAACTTCTCCTTTATATAAATTATATAGGTATGTAACTAACTCATGATATACTAAATTTTTAAAGCTACCTTTAATATCTTCTGTTAATGACAAAAATTTTGTTGTTAAGTCACGATCTGTTGTAATTGCTGATATGAGTGCTACATAAGCATGTTGGTTTGATGTAGAGATGAAAACATTTGAAACTTGGTGTTTTTTTAAAGTTAGCAATTGCTCAACAAATTCTTTAGGAAGTTCTATAGTATTGTTATTTAATCTGGTTACTATTACATTTGGCTTTACAGTTAGTTTATATTTCTTAGCATCAGCAATAAAATTATCAGCATTAGTCGTTTGCTGAAACTTATTCAAAAGTTCGATGTTGCGTTCTCTGATAGTATTTTTTTTCCATTCTTCTTGTACTTGATTAAGTACATTATCAAATTTTTCAACAGCACTAGGAATGATTTTTTGAATACTGACTATAATCAGCATCTTTGATGAAACATCAAGCGGATATGATGTTTCATGCTCTTCTAATGCAAAAATAGCATCAGCAACATTACTCAAAATTTTATTATTAGCTAATTTTTGCTTAGTTACATTATTTAATGTTAGTAGCTTTACATTTAGCATTTTAGCTATTTCTGACGAATTACTGCCTGACGCTACTTCATCTTCCAATAGTGTTATAGTATCATTAAATAATTTATCAACCTGATGATTAACATATTTTTCTCTAACCTCAGCAATATTTTTGGTAAAGCTATTTTTTTCTGAAAATTGATCACTATGAGTGCGATAGAATTCTTCTAGTGATTTGTTGTCGACAATAACTTTGTTTTTAAAATAATTGTTGTCAAGTACTATATAGCTAATATGACGCTGCTCTGGTTTTTCAAACTTAGATTGGTTATTATTGTAAAATTCTTGTAATTGTTCGCTTGATGGAGAATCAAGAGTTGGTTGTAGCTGTTCATTTTGCAAATCAATACTTACTAGCTGAATATTTCGTGTTTCAGCAGATAAATTAATAATATTTTTGGTTAGTATACTTGGAACATAGTTATTATTAATAAACTGACGTAATAATATTTCTGATAATTGCTGTTTTGCAGCTTGATCAAAATATTGTGGTTCACTGATATGTAAATTTTTGAGTATGTTTCTAAAAATATTGATGTCAAAATTCTGGTTATTATTAAAAGCTTTTGAATTTTGAATAAATTTAAAAACTGCTGCTGTACTTAAAGTTAAATTATATTCATGCGCTAATTGTTCTAATACGTGAGTACTTATTAAATTGTTTAATACTAGTTCTCTTATGTTATTTTGTGTAAGAAGATTTTGATCAGAATTTTGTGGTATTTGATGCATTGCTAGTTTTAGTGCTTGCATAAACTCGCTTTTAGTAATATTTTTAGCCTTAGAAAAAGTTACAATGTCAGATCTATTATCATTTGAATGAAACATTGTACCTATGCTCCAGAAAACAGAGGCTAATATTAAAATTAATATTAAGATTTTAAACGCAATGCTATGTGAGGCTGTTCTTAATTTATTTAACACTGTAACTTGTATAATATTATGTATATACCAATACAATATTTAAGTATTATAAATCTGCAAGTAATTTTTTATCTTAAAGTATGGAATCAATTGTAGTTTCTAATTGGAAAATGCACTTTAGTTTTTCTGAAGCTTGCAATTACCTAAATTTAATAACTAGCTTAAATAGCAATTTAAATATTGCTAGGATGATATTTGCTGTACCAAATTTATATTTATCTGGGCTTAAATTAAAATTTAATGACACATATCATTTTTCAGCTCAAGATGTAAGCATGATTACAGAAAGTAGTGGCCCATATACTGGTGAAATAAGTGCTAGTATGTTGAAAAACTTAAATGTGAACTATGCTATAGTAGGGCACTCAGAACGAAGGCTATTATTTTATGAGGATGCCAATACAATAGCATTAAAAGTAAGAAATTGTATCAATAATGCAATAATCCCAATTGTATGTATAGGAGAACCAATTGAAGCGCGAAAAAATAAAACATATCTTCAATATATAGCTCAACAGTTAAGTAGTATATCTTTTAGTTTTACTAAGAACATTATTATTGCTTATGAGCCAGTATGGTCAATTGGCAGTGGTATGATTCCTACCATTGATGATATTTATGAGGTAGTAACTATGATTAGAGAAATACAAAATAGGCATATACCTCATAATATTGAAAATAGTGTTAAAATAGTATATGGTGGTTCTGTTTCAGCTAATAATATTAACCAAATTCTAACAGCTGGCGTTGATGGAGTATTAATTGGTAAGGCATCTTTAAAATTAGAAAATTTAACTACAATAATAAAAACAGTTCAAGGTTTAGATTAAATAAAATGATGAATATACTACTTTTTATACATATTGTAATATCAGTATTATTAGTTACAGCAATATTACTTCACAAAACTGGAGCAGATAGTTTAAGTGGACTATCTGGTAGAAATGAAGGAATAGGGATTGTAACATCAAAAGCTGCTACCAGTTTTTTAACGCGAATAATTGTAATATTAGCTACATGTTTTTTTATTAATGCCATTATACTTGCTAATTTGTCATCTAAAAAAAATACAAGCATTACTGATAAATTGCAATTACAAGACAGTAATACTGTATCACTTGCTAAATAAAATTATGCTTAAGTGAAATATTAGATCCTCTGCAAAACTAAGAAGGAAGATGTAAAGGTTTTGCAAGAAGAACTGCTACAATTTTTTGCTTAATAGAGAACTTTTTCTTTTTTATTAGAAGGCTGAAAAATTTTTAGGACCAGAGTTCAATATTATGAATTATGTCATGTGGAGATATAGAAATATAATTCAAGCTTAAGAAAATGAATGAAATGAACACTAATTTCACTAAAATTTGAAAAAGTAGTTATGCTTTGTTCTTTTGTTCTTATGTCTTAACTTTTTGATTTGTATAAACAGTATCCCTACTTTATTTTATGTAAATTCTTATATCAAACTTTGCTATTAAAACCATACATTGTAGTACATTCTTGACAGTAACATATTTTACTAATATACTCTACCACTACTGAGTTGTAAGTTTTGAAGATTCTTAAGAAAGTAATTTAATGTTGTGTTATGCACCTATAGCTTAACTGAATAGAGCACATGACTACGGATCATGAGGTTAGGGGTTTGAGTCCTCTTAGGTGCGCCATTTTTCTATGCGATATACTAATTATTTATGGCACTTTGGACAAAAATATTATATTTTATGTCTCAATTGCTAAAAAATAAGAATTTTATAAAAATTATAATTCTTTTCATGAATTTTTTGCACAGCTCTTGATTGTAAGAACTGTGCTTCATTCCTTAAATCTTATTGTATACTATATTATTTAGTTATTTGTTAATTTCTCTTTAATAAGAGCTTTAGTATTATCAATACCAAATAGTTTTATGAAAGAACCTAGCCTTGGCCCATCTAATTGCCCAAGTAAAATTTGATACAGTTCTTGAAAATAAGACCTTAGATTACCATCATATCCATTATTTATGCCAATTTTATAGATTGCAGATTGAATCGTTTCCGCATCTGCTTCATATAAATCAGTTAATGTGAGATCAATTTGCTCTAAGATTGTACGTTGCTGTATTGATGGTATCAGATATTTTTTTTGTACCTTCACGTAATCATTATAATACCTAATAGCGAACTCTATTAACTGATCAAGATATGGACAGCTGATTGCAGATGCATCTGGTGCGTATTTGTTAATAAATCCCCATAATACGGATTTATTTTCTGGATTGCATACTGAAGCTAGATTAAGTAATAGACTGAAATTTAAATTATAGGTATCAATATTTGGAACCTTGCCTAAGTGAATATGATATACTGGATTAGCTAACCTAGCTACTTGATCATCTGTTTGATGGTATTTTTTTATAAACGCTAAGTAATCATCAACATTTTTGGGAATAACATTAAAATGCAACCTTTTTGCTTTAGTAGGTGATTGGTAAATAAATAACAACATGCTTTCCATAGGAGCATAAGTTAACCATTGTTCAACAGTGATACTATTTCCTTTAGACTTAGATATTTTATCTCCTGTGTCATCAAGAAAAAATTCATAGAAAAATTGTATAGGAGGAATTCCATCAAGCGCTTGACATATTTTTGAATATATATGTTGATTTATCATATGGTCTTTGCCATATATTTCATAATCTACTTCTAATGCTGCCCACCTCATTGCAAAATCTGGTTTCCATTGTAGCTTACACCTGCCTTTAGTAACTTCTGTTTCAAAAATTTTGCCTGTATTATGATTCTGAAAAGTTATTGTACCTGCATCTTTATTAACTTTAATTGCTGGAATTTGTAATATTTTACCTGTTTCTGGACAAACTGGTAAAAATGGACAATAAGTTGCTTGTCGCTCCTCACGTAATGTTGGCAACATAATTTCCATGATTTTTTCATAGTTTGCTAAAACTTTTAATAACATTTTATCAAACATTCCAGAATTATAGCATTTTGTAGCACTGTAAAATTCATATGTAAAATTAAACGTATTTAAAAATTGTATTAGCTTGCCGTTCATGTAGTCACCATAACTTTTTGCCTCATTAAACGGATCTGGAATTGATGTTAAAGGCTTATCAAGATGCTTCTTAAGCATATCTTGATTAGGGAGATTAGTTGGTACTTTCCTTAAACCATCCATATCATCGGAAAAGCATATCAGCTTAGTAGGTATATTGGATAGTTGCTTAAATGCTTCAATTACCATTACTGTTCTTGCAACTTCGCTAAAGGTGCCAATATGAGGTAATCCAGAAGGTCCATAACCTGTCTCAAATAAAACATATCCCTTAGATGGAACCTTATAGTTTAGTTTATTCAGGATTTTTTGTGCTTCAATAAATGGCCATGCTTTTGATTGCATTGCATGATTCAAAAATTCTAACATTTAGTCTTATTTCAATAATTAATTATTAGAGCTAAAAAAACATTATATAGTAGTTTTTACTTAAAAAATACTGTAAACCTTATTATAATAACTGTAAATTTGAAAAAAATTACTTACATAAACTATGATTGAATTGAAATGATTGATACAATATTAAAAGGATTAATACTGAATAGTTATCGAAGGTTCTTTATTGTATTAGCTATTGTTCCTGTTGTGAGTTTGTCTTTTGCTTACTATGTAGAATATATACTTGAAGTAGCTCCTTGTACTTTATGCACTTACCAAAGGTGGCCATATTATATGTTGTTTTTTTTAAGTATATTAGGTATATCCTTCTCAAGGTTGAGTAATATTCTACATAAGGTTATAATATTGAATTTTGTAATATCTGCTCTTATATCAGGTTATCACTATGGAATAGAAAAAGAGATCTTTAGTGAACCTAAAACTTGTAAAGTTAATACAATAATGTCAGAAAATTTGTCAGTTAAAGAAAGAATTAAATTACTTGAAACTATACCTGTAGTTAAAAGTTGTAAAGCTGTTCCATTTAAAATAATGAACATGTCTATGGCAGTAATGAACTTTCTATGGAGTATATTATTACTGTTATTTTGTTGCATAGTTAATTTATATTATTGTAAATATGCCAAGGCCAATATTTGTTCAAGATCGTCATGCTAAAATAACAGAAATGATTCGAGTAAACTACGCTGGTGAGTATGGAGCATGCAGAATTTATAAAGGACAAATAAATTTTATAAATAATAAAACATGTAAAGCGCAAATTATATCTATGCTAGAACATGAAGAGGAGCATTGTGCTTTTTTTGCCAAGCAAATACAAAATCGTAAAATTCGTCCAACATGCTTTATGCCATTATGGCATGTATTTGGGTATATATCAGGTGCTATTACAGCTATTACTGGTCCTAAATTTGCAATGCTTTATACTGAAGCAGTTGAGAATGCTATTGATCAACATTACCAAGATCAGATTAGGCAACTAGAATTAATATTTGCAGAACGTGAAAAAAAATTAACAATCGCGATTAAAAGATTTCATCAAGAAGAAATCGAACATAAGATAATTGCAAAAACTTACTATAATGAGTTGAGTAAAATTGGTATAGTTTTTAAGAATTTAGTAGAATCTATTTGTAACGTTGCTATATGCTTAAGTAAAAAATAACTCTAGTTTAGATAAATAAAATAAAAAAATTTAACTTAGTTAGTTGAAAGTGCATTTATAAAAGGAGTATGTAATTATGCCTATACAAGATTTTTCAAAAATAATACATAAGGAAGGATATATATTTATAGTAATATCAGCAGCTGTAACTTTCTTACTAGCTTCATTTAGTGCCGCGCTTGGCTGGATGGGAGCTCTTGCAACAATTTTTTGCGTTTATTTCTTTCGTAATCCTAATCGTGTAGTTCCTAAAGATTCAGGATTGGTAATTAGTCCTGCAGATGGTAGAATACAATCTATTCTTCATGCTATGCCACCACCTGAATTAGGTTTACTAGAAGAGGAAATGTTAAAAATTAGTATATTTTTAGGCGTACTTGATGTTCATGTGAATAGAATACCAGCTGATGGAAAAATTGTATCATTAAATTATAACCCTGGTAAATTTATAAATGCTTCTTTTGATAAAGCAAGTATTCATAATGAACGTCAATCGGTAGTAATGGAGACTACTGATAAGCAAACAATAGTTTTTGTACAAATAGCTGGATTCATTGCTAGAAGAATAGTTTGTGATTTAGAAGAAGGAAATGAGGTTAGTGCTGGTGATCGTTTTGGTATAATCAGATTTGGGAGTAGGGTGGATATTTATTTACCTAAAAAAACTGTGCCATTAGTAGCTGTAGGCCAAAGCTGTATAGGAGGAGAAACAATACTTGCTGATTTTAAATCAAAAAGAATTGCACCTTCAAAGTATGACACTAAATAATACATTACGCAGATAAAAAATTTAAATATCGAATAATGTATTAGAAATTCTATGGGAAAATATCAGCTTTTTAAAAAGCCTAAATTAAGCTATCCAATGCCTTTTATTAAGTTGTTTCCTAGTATAATTACATTATTAGGGTTATCTATAGGTGTAAGTTCTATAAGATATGCGCTTGATAGTAAATGGGAGATAGCTGTAGTTTGTATATTAATTGCTGTAGTAGTTGATGGCATTGATGGTAGAATAGCTAGACTACTTAATGCTACTTCTACTTTTGGAGCAGAGTTAGACTCACTTTGTGATTTTGTTAATTTTGGATTATCAGCAGCATTAGTTACATATTTATGGCTAGCTCCTACTCAACAGCAAAAATTAGTGTCTTGGATATCTGTATTAGTATTTGTCATTTGTATAGCTATTAGATTAGCAAGATTTAATATTGGTATACTAAATAATGAACCTAGTAATAAGAAAAAATATTTTTTTGTTGGAGTGCCTGCTCCTGTAGGTGCGTTGTTATGTTTAATGCCTGTTATGCTAGATTTTGATATTCTTCCAATCTGGAACTTGCAAATTAAAAATTATAAACTTTGTATTAATATTTACTTACTAATTGTTGGTTTTTTGATGGCAAGCAGGATTCCTACATTTTCAATAAAGAATATTGTTATTAGACCTCAATATATTTGGATTTGTTTATTATTATTTGCTACCATAGGAGTTACTCTATTGATTTATCCATGGTATATTATTCCTGCATTTGCTTTAAGTTATATTATTAGTATTCCAGTAAGTATAGTTATAGCTAGAAGAATTAATTAATATTGAATATAATTGTATTATATTCAATATTTTTTTTAGTATAAAATATATGTTGTATGCTAAATTACAGCATTTAGTTGCTTTACTTACTGCTTGGATTGGGCTGATGGGGCTAGGAGATGTATATCATCATCCATACTTAAGTTTGATATCTATTTTCATAACTTATTTTGTATCTTTGTATTTCAAATTATTTTCTATTACGCCAGTTCCTATTATAAAATCTATGGTGTATTGTATATGGTTATTAGTTGAAGTAGTAAAATCTACTATAGTTGTTACTAGGCTTATTTGGCAAGATAATTTACAGCTTAATTCTTGTATGTTATGGCTAGAATTTAGTGAACTTTCTGAGGCAGAAAAAGTAATATATGCAAATAGCATTACTCTTACCCCTGGTACAGCAGTAGTAGACACAACTCAGGATAAAATATTAGTTCATGTTTTAAATGTAGAAAATGCTATACTAGATAACACTGAGTTATATGCTGATTTTCTTAAGCTAAAAAATAGAATATTAAAGATTAGGCAATGATACTTATAGTAGGACTATTTATTTTAACAGGATGTATATTTGTTTTAATAGTTAATTTTTTATTAGCTAAGTCTAATCTAGAAAGAATATTATATATTAACAGCTTAACTAATTTAGTATCTCTATTTATTGTATTTATTGGTATAAGTCATTACACTAGGTATTTTATTGATATATCAATAATCTACCTACTATTAAGCTTTATTGCAACGAATGCATATATGAAGTTTTATTTAAAAATTAATTATTGAAAACAATCTGTTACTTAATATTTAGCACATGAGTATATACTATGTTAAGCCAAATGATGATTTCCTATTTTTACTAGCTAATTTTTTATTAAAAAATTACACATCATCACTTGATAAGGTTAAGGTTATATTACCTTATAGTCAACAATGTCAGGAACTCAAAAAAATAATAATGCTTACAGCTCGAAAAGAAGCTATGTTATTACCAGATGTGTTAACATTAAAACAACTTATTACTTCTTTTATTGCTGCTAGTAACTACTCGTTATCTATTTGTTGCCAGTTAAGTTCTCATGAACAAGAAGCAGCACTTTCTAAAATTATTCAACAACATAATCAACAACCGATTCGTTTATGTGATGCTCTTAAGTTAAGTGGAAAATTATTACAGCTTTTTCAACAATTAGAAAGTCAACAAATCAATCTAACTCAATTAAAAGATTTTGTTGATCAAATGGATAGTTCAGAATACTGGCAAAATACATATAAATTCTTAAGCTTTGCATATATTGAGTGGAGTAAATTATATAGTAACAGCAGTTGTGATAGTAAAAGCGATATTTTTTTACAACTACAAGATTTATTAAAATCTAACCTCAGTTCAAATGTAGTTATCTTAGCAGGGTTATTACCAACTAGTAAGCTAGAGCTAGTAATTTTTAAAGGAGTACTTTCTTGTAAGCTTGGCCATGTAATTTTACCACCAATTTATTTAGAAGAATTATGCTATAGTGTAAAAAATTCTAGTGATACTTTATATGATTTTCAGTATTTTGTTAAATCATGCAATATTTCACTAGATGATATAACATATCTAGCTAAAGAAATAGCATTATCAACAAAAAATAAACCTATACAATTATCAGAGTTTTTAGGTTTACCAAAATTAAACTTAGTATCTGATGCTGATGCTACTAAGTTTAACAGTAATATTCCTATTGATATTGAATATGTTAAGGTTAACAGTCAATATGATGAGGCAAAGTTGGTTGCAGCTATGATTCATAACTATTTAATCAAAGCTAATACTCAACATAATAAAATTTTAGTTGTTACTACTACTCCAAGCTTTACTACTTTGCTAACTATGCACTTAAGCAAGTATCAGATAAACTATGCTAATCTTACAAATGTTGATATTAAGCAATTATTAGAAATAAATTTTATACTAGTATTAGCAGATTTAGTATCTAGCAATTTTAGCATTAGTAAATTTATTAATTTAATTAAAACTTCATTACTTACTAGTAGTAGCAGTAATAAATTTGAAAACCTAATTTTAAAAAATAAATTTCAACAATCAGAACTTAAACAGATTTTACTTGATTTAACCATTAGTAAAGATGATAGCGAATTGCAAAAATGGGCTACTTTTATTCTTAGCGCTTTAGATGATTTATGGATATATTATAATAGCAACACTATTTTGTGTGATCAACTGATTATAGGTTTATTGCAAGCAGCTGAAAATTTGACAGAAGGAAAAATTTGGCAATTTCAATTTAGTAAAAGAATATCTGATGTTCTAAAAGAAGTTATTCATATTGCTAAGCAGTTTGGGAATATTGATATTAGAGATTTTAGCAATGTTCTTACAGAATTGGTTACTATGATTAAATTTAATTATGAACATGATTATAATGCTAATGTTGTTATTACAGGCGCAGATAGCGCTATATTATTAAGTGCAGATTATATTATTATACCAGAATTTAATAATGATCATTGGCCTGGTAACTCAATTCAAAATCCATGGCTTAACCAAGCTATATACAGTAAGTTAGGATTAATTGAACGTAATGCTCATTATGATAGAAAACAATATATATTATATACTATATTACAGAAAGCTCATGTTAGTTTGATCAATTCTCAATTTACTGCATCAGGTAAGACTACAGATTCTCAATTTATCTTAAAATTACAACTTCTTGCTTTTAAAAATCCTTTAATTCGCATTAGAGTAAATGACTTAAAGCTTCAACATAATCAAAATTATACTTCTGTGGATAATAAATCTACAACATTCCAAATATCGCCTGGCATTTTACTGTCTAGTGCTGATATAGTCAAAACGATATCTGCAACAGATATTGAAATGCTAATTAGAAATCCTTATGGATTTTACGCTAAAAATATATTAAGACTAAAACCAGTAATACTAAATGATGATCAATTAACACAAGCAAAATTTGGCGACTTTATTCATAAGGTAATTCATAGGTATACTATTTGCTACAAAGATATGGAGGAAAGTAAATTAATAAACTATTTTATTGATATAGGTAAACAATTAATAGATTGTTACAACTGTAGTTCATTTGCTAAAATGATATGGCTAACTAAGCTGCATCAATTAGCTGAGGAATTTGTGAGATTTGATATGGAGAGGAGAAATGAAGGATTTAAGATTTTTTCAGAACAGTCAGGACAAATTTCACTAAATATTAATAATAATGCGCTAAATATTATAGCTATAGCAGATAGAATAGAATATTCACAAAATGGTGAATGCTACATTATCGATTTTAAAACTGGTACAGTTCCTAATAAAAAAGAAGTACAGCAGGGAATAGCAACTCAATTAATTATTGAAAGTATTATACTATATCGAGGTGGGTTTAAAAACTTACCTGCAATGATGCCTAATAAAATAATTTATATTAAAATTACTTCTACTAAGCCATTACTTGAGTTTACAGAAATAACAGTAGATCAAGAAATGTTAGATAAACATGAGTTAGGCTTAGTAGAGTTACTGCAATATTACATTAAAGACGGAGGAGTATTTTTTCCTTCTCCTGTTGATAAGTTAGCTCCAAAATATAATAATTATAAGCATTTAGCACGTTATTTAATTTAAATGTAATTACAAATATTAAACTTATAGCAACATAAGAAGTTAATATATAGCATAAATCAAAAAGATAGCTGTTGTGTATTTTCAAATTTTTCAGAGCAGGATTCATATCATTCTCTGGAAAGAAATATTATTTGTTTTACTGCTGATACTAACTTACATCTTGTAAAAAGTTTTTGTTATAGACTTCATTGTTATATAATATCAATAATAATAATGGTTAATAAGATTAAGATGGTTGCTACTATACTTAAGCTGTTACTTAGCTCTAAGTTATTACTTAATCTTAGAATTTTAGGAAATTGTAATTTTGATTGCCAAGAAAAGAATTTATTGCTGCATAAATCAATAAAATTATAAGCTTTATTATATAGGATATTTTCTGGCAGTAGTACTTTTCCTGAAATTTTTGTAGGACAGCTAACATAGCTAGCAATGAGTCCAGCAGTAATTATTGTTAGTTGTTGCAATAGGTAGGTAAAATCTGCGATATAGAAATATAGTATTAAATTAATAGTAATGAAGCATATAATTGCAATGTATTCTGCTATATTAATATATTTTGTACCATCTATTCCATATACTTGAGAAAATTTTATTATTCTGACATTTTTGCAGATCGACGTCAAAGGAATACATAATAGCTGTGTTGCCATAATAATATTGAGGAAATAAATAATATTATTATTTTTTAATGCTAATACATTAGTATAGTAAAAGGTTGTAAAAGGGGTAGCAAAAAATAATGCTAAACTATAACCAATAGCAATTAGTAGAACTGGATCTATAGTAACCATCTTATTACTAAAATCAGTAAAGGAAGTTAAGGTATATTTATCTTTTAACCAACCACATATTAACATAATAACGCATTGGCACGGAATATAGCTTATGCATAAAAGCATTAGGACTGCTTCTTGATTATAATTACTTAATGCATTGTAATCAGTGTTATGTTCATATATTCCAAGCATTACAAGTATAATGCCAGTTTTTGCAATAGAGGAGTATGAGAAAGATCTTTTAATTTCATTTTCTAGAATAGAATAAATAATACCAAATGCAGTTATAAATATACCAATTATTATTAATATTTTTAATCCTAGGAATAGTTTGAATATCCATATTAAATTTATTGTAGTAGTTAGCATTGATAAATAAACACTTGCTGTTGTTTTACTTATAGAATAGCTATCTACTAACCAATATGAAAATATCGGGCAAGCAATATTTATCAGTAACCCTAGTAATATAACTATTGCAGCTAAAGTTAGGTAGCTATTATATTCAAAATCTTCTATCAACTTAGCCAAATTAGTAATTGGTAACCCATATGAACTAATTATAATGCTGCTACCTGCTAATATTAACATAATACTTAATGAATGTACTATTAAGTACTGGTAAGATGTTTCAATTTGAGATTCATTGCTTTTATTATATATCATTAAAACTGCTGCTAAAGATGCAAATTCTAAGCTATAAACCATAGTTGAAAAATCTACTGACAGCATTGAAATAATACTAATTCCAGTATATAACATAGCTATAATTACGCTAAAGTTGCTACAATGTTGGTTTTTCCAAGCTGATAAATTAATACAGCTAGAACATAACAAAATACATAAACATGCTATTTTATTATAGTAGTTATATTGAAAGGAAAACTGCCATATTTCATAAAAATTATAGTACACACTTTCTGGTTGCGCACTACATATGATAGCTGCTATAACTGGTAAAAAGACAGCTAACATATTGAAGATTTTAAAGTATCTAAAGATATATAATATTGCAGACGATAATATTAAAAAAATACCTGGATGTAACAATATTTCTTGAAAGCTAGCTTTTTCCATTATTCCGCTCATTATAGGAGTAGTTTTGTCTCAAAAAACTACTAAAAAATATTTTAGTTATTAAATTTAAAATTCAATATTTAGAGATTATGTAATAAATTATACATTGTTTGCCCGATTTTTGCAGGAGATTCTGCAATACAAACTCCAGCGCTTTTTAATGCTTCTAATTTACTGCTGGCAGCTCCTTTTTCTCCATCTATTATTGCTCCAGCATGTCCCATTCTTTTGCCAGGAGGAGCAGTTACTCCAGCTATAAATCCTACTATTGGTTTCTTAATTCTAGATGATTTTAAGAAATCTGCTGCTTCTTCTTCTGCGCTGCCACCTATCTCTCCAATAATAATTATTGCTTTGGTATCATCATCTGCTAGAAATAATTCTAAACAATCAACAAAACTAGTACCATTAATTGGATCTCCACCAATACCAATACATGTTGATTGACCTAATCCAACTTCTGTAGTTTGAGCTACTGCTTCATAAGTTAAAGTTCCAGAACGAGAGATAATTCCTATTGAACCTGCTTTATGAATATGTCCTGGCATAATTCCAATTTTACATTGCTCTGGAGTAATAATCCCTGGACAATTTGGTCCTATTAACCTAGTTTTACTTCCTTTCAATACTTGCTTAATTTTTAACATATCAAGCACTGGAATACCTTCTGTAATACAAACTAACAATTCTATACCAGCATCAATAGCTTCAAATATAGAGTCAGCAGCAAAAGCTGGAGGAACATATATTACACTAGCAGTAGCTCCGGTTTTTTGAACAGCCTCATCAACAGAATTGTATACTGGTAAATTCAAGATAGTTTGGCCTCCTTTACCTGGAGTAACTCCTCCAACCATTTTAGTTCCATATTTTAATGCTTGCTCAGTATGAAAAGTTCCTTGAGCGCCTGTTATACCTTGACATATAACTTTAGTATTTCTATCAACCAATACTGACATACATTTTTCCTTATTTAACTAACTGCTTCAACTATTTTTCTAGCAGCATCATCTAAATCATTAGCTGCTACTATTTGTAATTTTGAATTACTTAATATTTCTTTACCAAGTTCAAAGTTAGTACCAGCTAATCTAACAACCAAAGGTATAGATAAATTTATTTCCTTAGCTGCTGCTAATACTCCTTCAGCAATAATATCACATCGCATAATTCCTCCAAAAATGTTAATTAATATTCCTTTAACATTTTGATCAGATGATATAATTTTTAAGGCCTCTGCTACTCTTTCCTTATCAGCACTTCCTCCAACATCGAGAAAATTAGCTGGTTCTGCACCATAAAGCTTAATAATATCCATAGTGGCCATTGCTAGACCAGCCCCATTAACCATACATCCAATATTGCCATTCATTCTAACATAACTTAAATCAGCTTTTGTAGCTCTTAATTCTAGCTGGTCTTCCTCATCTTCATCACGCATTTCTTGAATTAATGGCTGCCTAAACAAAGCACTATCATCAAAGTTTATTTTAGCATCAAGTGCTATTAGTTTATCGTCCAAAGTAATAATTAGAGGATTAATTTCAACTTGAGTAGCATCAGTATTAATTAGCATGCTATAAACTGCACTCATTATTTTAGCCATTTGTTTTGCTAAATCTCCTGTAAGGCCAAGCTGAAAAATAATTTTACGACTATGAAATGGTTGTATACCAGTTAAAATATTTATCTTAACTTTGATGATTTTATCTGGATTAGTATGAGCTACTTCTTCAATATTGATTCCTCCTTCAGAAGATGCCATAAAAGTAATACAATGATTTGACCGATCTATCACTGCTCCTAAGTATAGCTCTAGCTTAATCTTAGCAGCAGATTCAATATATATTCTTTGCACTTTTTGTCCTTTAGGACCAGTTTGTGGAGTTACTAAATTCATTCCCCACATATTCTTTGCTAAGTTTTTTGCTTCATTTTTATCATTTGATATTTTAATGCCGCCACCTATTTTTCTACCGCCTGCATGTATTTGAGCTTTTATAACAAATGTATCAGTAGCTAGTGAGTCAATTGCGTAATCAATATCTTCATACTTTAGTATTGCAATTCCAGGCTGAATTGGAACATTGTATTTACTAAGAATTTCCTTTGCCTGATATTCATGTATATTCATTACTTAATCCTATAAATCATTTTAGTGTTAAATATAATTTATTACTTGAATGTAACTTAAAAAATATAATTTGCAATATTTATTATTTTAGAACTAATGGAATAGCTACCCATGCCATATTCCATAATCATTCTTTTTAATATAGCAGATTTATCTAGTAACCCTAAGCTGATTTTACGTGCTGTAGCAAGCAAAGGTAAATTATTAGAAAATAGTCTATTGAGATTATCAGTAAGTAAATACATTGTGTAATTATCCAAGGATCTATCTCTTTGATAAAGTTTAAATTCATTACTTGTCATCTCTAGTCCTAATGATTTTCTTGAGTGTACTATATCAGTCAAGCTATCAATATCTTTTATGCTTTGATTTAACCCTTGTCCAGCTAAAGGATGAATCATATGAGCAGTATCTCCGACTAATACAACGTTATTATGATAATATTGTTTTGCGATTTTAGCTTTTAATGGATATAATACCGGATTCGTAATAATTTCAATTTTTCCAAGAGACCATCCAAATTTATCTTGAACATAATTGGTTAGAGATTTTTTATCCATTTGAGCATATAATGTTGCTAGATTGCTCTTTTCTACCCATACTATTGAAGATACCTGCTGATCAGCTAAAGGTAAAGTAGCAAACGGACCATTAGGCAAAAAATGCTCAACAGCAGTTCCAAGGTGTTGTTTTTGGTGTCTTACGTTAAAAACTATTGCAGATTGATGATACTCTTTATTAATAAAATATTCGAAATATTGTTTTCTAGCAATTGAATTGCAGCCATCGCAAACAATTAAGAGCTCGCAATTGATTTTACTACTAGTATTAATATCAATTGTAGTGATGTTCGAATTATCTTTTGAGTTAAATATCTTATTGGTTAAGTAAATTGTAGTGCTATGTTGATGTGAATCAATCGATACATAAGAGGTATTATCAATTACATTAATCAAAGGATTATTTTGAACAAGTTCTATTAATTTGACATATAAGTTACTGTTTTCAATCATATACCCAATACTATCAAAGTCTGATTTACTGGCATTTAGATGTACCATCATTGTTGATTTGTTATCAACGACATAGACTTCATTAATATTAGAGGTATATGGCTCAATATCTTTCCAAATATTAAAGTTCTTAAAAATTGATTTTGAGCGTTGAGTTAAAGCTGTTGTTCTAGTATCTAAATAGTTTGTATTTGAAAGATTTTTTTTTTCAATGATTGTAGATTTAATATTGTAACTTGCTAGACCTAGTGCAGTTATCATGCCATTGAAACCACAGCCTAATATAATTATTTCCTCTTTCTTCATTAAGTTGCCTATTTGCCAAATATGAACACAGTAATTAATTAAGATATACTTTGTAAACTAAATTTAAAAGCTGTAATTATACGATCCAGAGAAATAGTTAGAATAAGTAGTATTTATTATAGTTTATCAACTTTAAGCTAATTTTAGGCAAATATAAAGATAATATTACATAAACTAAAATGGCTGGGACGGGTGGGATCGAACCACCGCATGACGATACCAAAAACCGTTGCCTTACCGCTTGGCTACGTCCCAATTTATTGCAAGGTAAAGTACCACAAATTAATATTAAATACTATAATTTTTGTTAATTGAATAACAAATTTATTATTAATTATGCTTCTTCAGTAACTACTGCAGTATCTAACTTTGATTTATTATCTGATGAAGAAAGGTTTTTTACAATAGTATCCAGTTCCACTTGATTACATAGGCCTAATAATACAGGATCACGTGCATGGATATCTTTCATATTCCAATGCGTCTTTTCTCGAATTGCTTTAATAGTGGTTTTAGTAGTACCAACTAGCTTAATAATTTGATAATCTTGAATATCTGGATAAGTCCTTAATAACCAGTATATTGCATCAGGTTTATCATGTCTTCTGGCAATCGGAGTATATCTAGTTACTCTTTTTACTTTTTTGTTACCTAATAAGCAATCAGTATCATCCTTATGAAGCTGTAGTATAGCACTTGAATTGTTGCTACATCTATCAATTTCTTTCTGAGTTAGTTGATTAGTTAAAATTGGATTTATTGGTTTTATTCCTTGTGCTACTTCACCATTTGCAATGTTTTTGATTTCCAACTCATGCATACCACAAAATTCTGCAATTTGCTTAAATGTTAGAGCTGTGTTATCGATTAACCAAATTGCAGTAGCAATTGGCATTATCGGTTTTTTTTTGTTTTGATCCATAATTTATATAACTTATAAACCGTTTACATTCTTGAGCTATTATAAACATATTTACTAATGCTCAAACTTTTTCTAATTTATAAAAAAAATACATTTTTTCCTAATAAATGTCAATAAAACCATTAATTCAATGTCTTACAGCTTTAGCCATTTTAATAATTACAGTATCATTACCTATTTTATCAGAATAAAAATAATCATATACATCAATAGTGCATATACTAGATAATGTTTGCTGAGTTATAATTGATTTACATTTATCTATAGCATTATTAATTTCAGTTCCAGTACTACTAATTTCTAAATAAATATTATCTGAAATATGAAACTGTGCATCTTTTCTCGCTTTTTGAATTAACCTAATTAAATCACGAGCAATGCCTTCAAGATATAACTCATTAGTGATACTAAGATCTAGCATAATTATTCCATCATTACCTATCGCTTTAGCTCCATTGCTTGTTTTAGGTTCAGCTATTAGTGAATACTCTTCTGGTAAAAGATCTATGTTTCCCAATTTAACTGTTCCATCATCTAGCTTTTGCCAATTGTTAGCTTTATTAGCTTGTATTACTGATTTAATCTGCTCAGGTATTCTTTTTCCTAAAAGAGGAAAATTTAGTACTAGCTTAAAATTAATGTAATCATTTGTATTTTCGTAATATAAAATGTTTTTTACATTAACTTCCTCTTTGATTAAATAATCAAATTTCTGAAACTGACTAGCCTTAGAATGAATAATAGACAAATACTGTAAAGGTTGGCGTATTCTAATATTTTCTGTATTTCTAATATAAAGAGCAGCACTGCATATTGTAATAATTTGATCCATTACAGTTACTAAATGATCATCAATTTCAATATCATTAACATTTGGAAATTCTACCAAATGAACACTTATGCTTCCATCTCTTTTATTGCCATGTAGACCTAGATATATTTCTTCACAAAGCATCGGTAGAAAAGGGGAGGCGGCTCTGACTATATAGTTTAAGCAGGTATACAAAACATTATATGCTAATTTTTTGTCACCATCTTTTTCATTTTTCCAAAACCTTTGTCTGCTACGACGAATATACCAATTATTCATTACATCAATAAAACTACTAAATACAGAACAGGCAGTAACACTGTTAAACGTCGCCAATGCTTGATCTATTTTTTGTACAGCAATCTTTAGTTTTGATAAAATAAACTTATCTAGCACATTTTCTGAATAAGTAATACATTCTCCTTGTATATTATCTGCATTAGCATATATAGAGAAGAAATGATAAGCATTCCATAATGGCTTCAAGTGTAATCGTAAACTATCAAATACCATTTGTTCATCCTTATCAATTAGTAACTCTTGACCTCGAGTTACTCCAGATGATAGCATCACAAATCTTAATGCATCAGCTCCATATTTATTAAATAATTCTAAAGGATCAACATAATTGTTAAGACGTTTAGATAATTTTTGTCTATTTTCATCCAAAATAACACCATGGCATATGCAATTTAAAAACGGAACACGATCAAACAATGCTGTTGATAGAACTAAAAGAGTATAAAACCATCCACGAGTTTGAGCTGCATATTCTACAATAAAGTCAGAAGGGAAGTGTGTTTCAAACCATTCTTTGTTTTCAAATGGATAATGTACCTGAGCATAAGGCATTGAACCACTTTCAAACCAACAGTCAAAAACATCATCAACTCGTTTCATAATTGATTGTCCAGTCGGATCATCTGGATTTACTCTAGTAAGCTGATCTATGAATGGACGATGTAGGTTATCAATTTTAACTCCAAAATCTTTTTCTAATTCAGCAATTGATCCATAAACATCAATTCTAGGATAATTATTATCACTAGAAATCCAGATTGGAATAGGTGTGCCCCAGAATCTATTACGACTTATTGACCAATCACGAGCATTCTCTATCCATTTACCAAACAGCCCATCTTTAACGTTTTCAGGAATCCAATTGATTTGTTGATTTAATTGCACCATTCTTTCTTTAAATGCGCTAACTTTTACATACCAAGATGATACGGCTTTATATATTAATGCTGTATCAGTACGCCAGCAATGAGGGTAGTTATGTATATGTTGTTCAGTTTTAATCCAATTACCTTGTGCTTTAAGGTAATTAATAATCTTATCATTAGCATCAAATACTTGCATACCAAAGAAATCAGTCACTTCTTTTGTAAATTTGCCTGCATTATCTACTGGGCACACTAACTCTATGTTGTGTTGCTGACATAACAACTGGTCATCTTCTCCAAAACCAGGTGCCATATGTACTATTCCAGTACCTGCTTCTTCTGTAATAAAATCTCCGCATAAAATTTTAAATGCATTTTGCTTATTAGAAAAATAGTCAAATAATGGTTGGTAATGAATACCTTCAAGTTCTTCACCTTTAAATGATACATAGATATCTTGCTTTTCTGAAGTTAAATTAAGAGATTTAATATAATTTTTTAAAGCGAATTTTCCTAATATATAGCATATATTTTTATTCTGTGATGGTATTGCTATATAATCAATGTCTTTTTTTACTGCAAGTGCAAGATTTGATGGCAACGTCCATGGAGTTGTAGTCCAGGCTAACACTCTATATTCTTGAAATCCTGGAGGAGCAGATTTTGGTTTTTCACGCAAAATAAAACCAACTGTTACTGCTTTGTCCTCTCGTTCACGATATGAATTATCTAGCTTAGTCTCAAAGTTTGACAAAGCTGTTTCACAAGCCCAGGAGTATGGGACAACACGCATAGATTGGTAAATTAGACCCTTATTATATAGTTGTTTAAAAGCCCATAATACTGATTCCATAAAACTCAAATCCATTGTTTTATAGGAATTATCAAAATCTACCCATCTTGCTTGACGCTCTACATATTCCTTCCAATAACTTGCGTATTTCATTACTGAAGAGCTGCAATATTCATTGAACTTATCAATACCTAAATTAGTAATTGCTATACGACCAGAAATACCAAGTTCCTTTTCTGCGGCCATTTCTGCTGGCAATCCATGGCAATCCCAACCAAATTTTCTCTCAACTCTTTTCCCTTTAATTGTTTGATATCTAGCATATGTATCTTTGATAAACCCAGTTAGCAAGTGCCCATAATGAGGCAATCCATTAGCAAACGGTGGGCCATCATAAAAAATAAATTCATTACTTTTTTCTCCAGATTTAGCAGCATGCCAATCAACAGATTTAATAAAAATATTATATTTTTTCCAATAATGTAAAATGTCTTTTTCTATAGATGGTAAAGAGAGAGATGCATCTACTTCTGGATAATATCTGCTGTGCTGCGTAGCCATTTCTGAATCCTGTAATATAAAATATATTTCTTAATCTTAAAGAAAAAATCTTACTATTGGTATATCATCTAATTTTATAGACTTGATTTTCTGCTTTAATTTAGCTGCATTGAGAATTTTTTCAATAACTTTAGTAATAAAGTAATCTGTTTTATGATAGTCATTTGAACTATCTGTAATGTAATATGCAATACTTGGTAAGTACGCTGTCATTAATAAAGCACGTTTAGTGTAATAGTTGAAATCCATTGATTTATCATTAGCATAGTGCCATATTTTATTGCAAGTAGCCCAACTATTTGTTATAGCAGTAGAATAATTATTTGGCATAGCATAAAAAAAACATAGTTTTGATGCAACTTCTTGTGGCACCAATTTAATACGATATTGTAAAGCTGTAATAATTTTTTGATGAGTTCGAACTGGGTCTTTAATTGACTTTAGTTGATTCATCATTAGGTTGTCAAAAAACTTTTCCAAGTTAGATGATACCTCTTTTAGTCCATTTGGGAACAATATTTCCCAATAATGGCTAACTAAACCAGCGTTTTCAGATGCTAAAGATAATGCTTCTATATTTAAGCCTAGTTCTGGAATTAGATTTACCAATTGTTCTAAAATTAGCCTTTTTTTCTTATCCATATCAATGATTAATGTTTACAATTATTGACTTTAACAGATTTTGATTATATACTTTGACCCCAAATAATACAATTAAATATTAAGTAAAATTACTAATTAGAGCTTATATTTACTAATAATCAAGAATAAGCATATTTTATATATTTTAAGGATTAAGGAGTAATGAAATTGTGATTCATGTGCCAGTTAATGCGAATAATAGTGAGTTGGCTATTAGAAGTCTAAAAAAGAAAATGCAGAGGGAGCTTGTTTTTCGTTCAATGAAAATGTCTCGCTTTTATGAGCCTCCTTCAGTAAAGAGAGTAAGAAAAAAGCAAGAATCAGAGCGTAGGCACAGAAAGGAGAGGGCGATGAGGCGCCGAATGATGGAAGAATAGTAAATCATAATTAATTCAAGAATTTATCTTAAATTAATTCATCAGTTAATAGTTGCCATTGAGCTTGCTTATTCTTATTTTGTTGTTTTTGCTTAAAGTAACTTGGCAAATATCCATCTTGTTTAAGCCTATGATAATAATTATTCATGTAATCTATCAATTTGTTGTCATTTTCCTTAAATATTATTAGTGTTCTTTCAAATTGTTGAAAATAACTTATATTGTTATCATAGTTAGCATTACAGCAGTTGTAGCTTAAGATTACTAGTACTAATATTTTAGCTTGATTGGGATTTTCATAATTAGTTGTGATATATATTGGTTGACTACTAGGTTCAGGATCGATACTACAACCATGAGGAATAAACGATGTAGAACTAAAAGACCATAAAGTATTATTTATAGCTTCTTCAGTTTTTTTTTCATCTACTAATGTAATTGTGTTCAAAGAAGTCGAATAACATTTTTCCAATAACTTACAAAGAGTTTGATTAAATAGTTCAGTTAATGTACAGTAAAAATTTATGCTCTTAATCATTTAATTATTTTTTTAGGTTAGTAGAAAATCAATTAATAAATAGTTCAGTTAATGTACAGTAAAAATTTCTCTTAATCATTTAATTATTTTTTTAGGTTAGTAGAAAATCAATTAATAAGTATAGATGATATGCAAAAATATAAAATACTTTATGCAAATACTTTATAATATTGATGTTTCAATCTTATAAAACTTTTTTATTAATCTTGCTTGGTAATGCCCTAGATCATTATAACACAGCTTTATACATATTTCTAGCTCCATACTTAGCGAGTAATTTTCTTGACTTTGAGAGTGAAGTTATTACTCTGATTGTAGTACATAGTTTGTTCTCCTCATGTACCATTATTGCTAAGCCAGTAGGAGTATGGTTTTTTGGCTGGTTAGTTAATATCATTGATTCAAGGAAAGTGTTGTTAATTACTCTAGGTGGAGTAGCTTTTACAACTTTTTCTGTTGCTATTATTCCAAGTTATGAATCTATTGGTATAGCAGCTACAATTTTGTTAATTCTAGCTAAAGTTGCGCAAGGGTTTTTTGCGGCTGGAGAAGTAGGTATATCATCTATACTTATATTTAATACAGTTAAAAGTAAAGAGTTTATTAAAGCTAATAGCTATTACCAGTGCTCAACGATGATAGGTATTATATTGGCTTCTGCTATTGCTACTATAATAAGTAGCAGCACAGCATCATTTGCGAACTGGCGATATGCTTTTGCTTTAGGAATGCTAACTGGAATTATTGGATTATGTCTTAGGTTAGTAATATTTTCAAATAGCAATAGTGTCAATTATACTGCATATCACAAAAATGTTATGACGCATTCTTCAAAATCTAATCAGACCATATCATCTAAATTTTTCTTATTACTAAAAGTTTCGTGCTTGCATGGATTAAGTTATATTACTTACGCTGTTCCATTTGTTATATTAGATAATATTATACCTTTAATTAGTAATATTTCTCGTACAGAAATACTTGCATATAGTAATGTACTTATGTATTTTGATGCTGCTATGATAGTAGCTATAGGACATATAATACGGAGTAATAATTATAAAATATGGATGTTATTAGCCGTAATACTATTTGCTGTAACGATAATACCATGCTTTATTTATCTTCCAAAGTTAACATTACAAGTCATTATTTTAATCAAATGCTGGATAATATTTTGTGGAGTAGTTTTTACATCATTATTAAATGTGTGGTTGGTTCAAAAAGTTGATGGTAACAAATATTTATTTATAGGAATTGGGTATGTTATTGGCTGTGAATTCTGGGGCCGCAGTAGCATCGCAATATGCTTAGCGTTATGGCAATATTTTAATGATCTTATAGCTCCAGCAATTTACATAACAGCAGTATGCATTTGTGCAGTTTTATTTCTTTTAATAGATATCTATCGTCAGAAGACATCTTGTTGTAAACTTGTAAACCTTGAAAATTAAACCTGCATTTAAATTAAAACTGCATTTTATTAGCTATTTTCCATAATATTAATTATATAACTTTTGGTAAATTGCTGTTTTTTTACTACACCTTTTTCTACCTACTTTAATTTAAACCAAATTGTTAGCTTAAAACATGCATATCATAATCATAATATGATATATTATAAGCTCTTAAATCCTTATTCTGAATTTATGCTATGATTGACGATGACGATAACGATGATAAATTAAAAAATAACACTGATGATACTACCGATAAGAATGAGGATGAAGAAGATACTAATAATTTGACCAAAGAATCTATTTTTACTGCTAGTCAAGATACTTCCTCTGATAATTTGGTTAATGAGTTTTACCAAAAATTAAAAAATAATGCAGAATTTGAAGCTGAATTAGAAGCATTAATTAGTAACTTTGAAATTAATCAAGATGTATCAAAGCTGCAAACAAACATTATACTGTTAATTAAAAAATTACTGCTTAGTAATTCTTCAGGCTCTACATCTATAGAATTAACTCAAGAGCTTGAACAGCAAATTACTAAGCAAATTGCTAAAATAAGTAAAGAGTTAATATATAAGCACACAAGAACTTTAGCAGAAGAAAATCAAGAATTAGAGCAAAATAAAGATAACTTAGAATATATTTCTGAACCGTCTAGAGCAGAACTAAAGAAAAATCTAAAAAGATTTGCAATATATGAAGTCTATAAACTGCTTAATCCAAGACGTATTGCAGGAGAAACACGTTTGAGTAATTTTATCCATAATTTAATAATTGGAGGTGCAAAATATGCACTCAAGTATGGTGGAGGCAATAAAAACGATGTTAGTTATTATAATAATAAATTACAAGCAATGAAATTTCATAAAAAATCTGCTGAAAGAGGAGATAAAGATAGAGGAGGAAGAAATAGATAATAAAATAAAATATTGACTTTCCACTTAAAGTTGCGTTATTGTTATTTTAATGTAGAGTAATAAAAACTTATAAAGGAAAGTCTAGTTTACCATGAATCCAGAGGATATTGCATTAGTTCAAGAGGTGGCTGAATTAATACAGAATAGGCAACATTTACAAGCAAGAATATTAGTTAAAACTCGCGGTGGTTTTTCAGACAATGATGCTGCTACTAGTGAATTATACTCAAGAGTTCCAGAAGAGTTAGCATTGGAGTTTGTGTCTTTTTGTGAAAATATGGAAAACTGTAAAAAATCTAGTAGGTATGCAGCATTATTTTTAAATAGCGACTTTCCTATTAATGAAGGTGACTATTGTAGGCGCATAGCAATGGATTTTTATTCGCAAGGTAAACTTAGTAAACAAACAGCAAACTCAGTTTTTGGAGGCATGGTTGTTCATCCTGTAATTGAAACAGTATTAATAATGAACCCACACAATGCATCAACTAGTCTACTAGATACTTTGCTTGATTATACTATTAACACTAATCTAAGATATCAATATAAAGATGACGAATCTAAATTTGAAGCTAAAAAAATGGATCTCTGTAATGACTATCTAAGGATGGTTGGAATTAGTGCAGATAATACAAATGATTATGAATCCAAACAAAGAATTAACTGCATTTTAGAAAACAGTGGTGATCCTAGTAAACTTATAAACTTCGATCCTAATACAGTACACATACTGATGTTTCGTTTGCTAGATCGAAATTGCAAAGAAAGCGCTAAACTATTACTCGATAGTGGATTAGATGTTAGCGCTTTACAAGAAAAATATTCAAGGACAGGATGGCTAACTATTCTAGATGCAGCTATTGATCGTGGTAACTATGATTGTGCTAAGATATTAGTACAACGTGGCGTTGATATAGTAGATGATCACAGTAATAATATGTCTTCTGAAATGAAAGCCTTGTGTAATACGCATCAATTTTTAAAAAATACTGGTTATTTCAAAGAGCATAAATCTATACCAGATCAAATGTTAGATGACTCGCTAAAAATAAGTAGTTTTATTACACAAGATAAGAGTCTTCGCGATAATTGCTGGCCTGCATTAAAAAGCAGTGTTAATAGTGAAACACTTCTCTCTCAAATGGCTTATGAGTTTAGATGCGACAAATCTTTACTTCCATATTTTATAGAGTTAACGCAATTGGAGTTGTCAGAGTTGCAGCTGCAATCAGCTGCAAGTATAGATGCAGATAATAAAGAATGTAGTAGTACTACACATAGAGATAAGTATACTTCTAGAAAAAGCAGCCCATCTACTACAGATCTAGGCTTAAAATAATAATAAGAATCAAGGATCTATTGACTAAAAAGATCAAGGAGTATAAGGAGTATAAAGTATGTCACAACATTTCTTGAAAAAACTGACTAAACTTTTAATATTACTCCCCTTCCCTAACGTGTTGTTTATTATTAATCAAAGTATTTCCTATTAGAAATTACTGCTGCTTCCTTGGGAGCAATTTTAATCTTTTTCTTTACACTGCCTGTTGTTGTAGTAATATCATTATACTGCTCATTTTTATTCTTGCAATGTTCTTTATCTGTTCTCAAAGTTAATTTAACACGATTCTTATGATCAATTCCAATAATTTTGACTTTTACCTTGTCGCCTAATTTTACGTGTGCATTAATATCTTTTATATGCGTATCATTAATTTCGCTAATATGCACGAACCCATCTCGACCAGTCACATATTTTATAAATGCTCCAGATTCAATAACCTTAACTACTTCACCATCAAAGATATCCCCTATTTGTGGAACGAACACAATATTTTCAATATTTTGTACTGCTTTTTTTACATTTTCCCCTACATTTCCCCAAACCTTAACTTCTCCGTTTTCACTAATATCAATTTCAACATCAAAAGTTTTGCAAAGCTCTTTAATAACTTTACCGCCTAATCCAATAACATCACGAATTTTTTCTTTTTGAATTTCTAATGTTTGAACCATTGGTGCGTATGCACTTAGTTCTGATTTAGGGCAACTAATAGTATTATTCATAACATTTAATATATGATTTATACCAATTTTAGCTTGTCGAAAGGTGCTCTCGATCATAGATAAATTAATTCCTTGAACTTTAATATCTAATTGCAAAGCTGTAATACCGTTTTTAGTACTTGCTACTTTAAAATCCATATCTCCTAAATGATCTTCACAACCAGATATATCAGATAAAATCTCAAACTTATTGCCCTCACCTAAAACTAATCCCATAGCAATACCTGCAACATGTGTTTTTATTGGAACTCCAGCTTCCATTAAGCTAAGCGAAGCGCTACATACTGTTGCCATTGAAGAAGATCCATCAGATTGAGTAATTTCTGATACGATTCTAATAGTATATGGAAATACATCTTTGCTAGGAATAACAAGTTGAATAGCTTTTTTAGCTAACCAGCCATGGCCTATTTCTCTTCTACTAGCAGCTCTTAGTGGCGAAATTTCGCCAACTGAATAAGGTAAAAAGATATAATCTAGTAAAAAATTCTGCCTTTCACACTTATTTAACTGCTCAACTATTTGTTCATCAGTACTACTACCTAATGTAATTGTTGCTAAGCTTTGAGTATCACCACGAGTAAATAGCGCAGATCCATGCACTGTATTAAATAAACCAGCTTCACAAATAATAGGCCTAATTTCATCTACAGCTCTATTGCCAATTCTGGTTTTGTCTTGTAATACTAAATCTCTAAATATTTTGGATTTCGCATCATCCAAAGCTTTTTCTATATTTAAAATAGCATCATCATCATTAGCTTCACTTGAAAAATAATCAACAACTTTTTGCTGTATTAATTGCAGCTGTTGATTACGTTCATTCTTAGTTTGTAGTAAAAGTGCTGATTTAATATCAGAGCTAAAATGCTTAAGTATTTCATCATTATACCTTAGATGTGGCCTAGCTGTAACTTCAAAAATATCCTTTCTAATGCTTGATTTTATTTCCTCAATAGCGTTAATTACAGGTTTTAGTGATTTATATCCAAACTCTATAGCAGCTAACATTTTTTCTTCATCAATTTCACAAGCTTGAGCCTCTATCATAGTAACTGAATCAAAAGTAGCTGCAACCACTAAATCAAGCTCATTGACTCCTGTATTGTCGTGAATTACAGGATTTAATATAAATTCATCATTAACTATTCCAACTCTAGCAGCTCCAATAGGTTTTATGATTGGAATTCCAGAAATTGCTAATGCTGCAGAACTGCCAATAATTGCTAAAATATCAGGGCTATATCTTGGATCATATGACATCACTGTGCAAATAATCTGAGTATCATTACGAAAGTTAGAATCAAAAAGTGGACGAATAGAACGGTCTATTAATCTTGATACTAATACTTCATATTCAGAAAATTTGCCTTCTTTTTTTATAAAGCCTCCTGGAATTTTACCAGCAGCATAGGCCATTTCTCTGTAATAAACACTTAACGGGAAAAAATCCATATCCTTCTTTGTGTTTTTATCAAAAACTACTGTACATAACACTGATGTATTGCCCATTGATGCCAAAACTGCTCCGTCAGCATTACGCGCTATCTTACCAGTACTTAGAGATAGCATATTACCATGCCAATCAACTTTTTTTAGTATCTCATTAAACATAATTTGTTATCCTTAAAAACCCCTAAAAACTTTTATAAATATTCTAAAATACTTCTCTATTCTAAACTTTATATAGAACTTTATTAATTAATTTTTGTCTCCTATCTAAAACATTATAGAAGCAATGCCTGTTAACCGTTTTATCATTTTGATAGGTTAATCATTACCAAAAAAGGAAGTTGCTTATTTATAAATAATATGCAATATGCAACTTAGTTATTGATTGCTTTATTACTCAAAATTATAGGCTTAGAAAATACAAAAACCTTATATAAACTCTTACTTTCACTTGCTGCTATAAGTTATATAATAAATCAAATAAATTCAACCTTCTTACTTACGAAGCCCTAACCTATTAATAAGTTGAGTATATCTATTCAAATCTTTTTTCTTCAAATAACTTAGTAACTTTCTACGGCTACTAACCAACATTAATAAGCCACGCTTAGAATGAAAATCTTTAAAATTAATTTTACAGTGCTGTGTTAAGTTAATAATCCTTTCAGTTAAAATTGCACACTGAACTTCAACTGAACCAGTGTTTTTTTCTAAATCTGCATATTCGCTAATTAGTGCCTTTTTGCGTTCAACTGTAATTGACATATTAATAAAATCCTTACATCTTCTTATAAAGTTATAAAATTAAATACTTTTGATGATCTAAAATAACCATCCTCAACCTTTCCTATTGCAATTAGCTGATTATTATATTGTAACCATACCAATGAGCAATTATGTAATCTAGGCAACTGTACTAGCTGTCCGAAATAAATTTTCCTTGCCACTACATCATCTATACTTAGTGATGGAATGTTACTTAATACACATTTAGTATCCATAATACCATCCTTAAGGTATGCTATAGTTTTAGCTTCGCTAAAACTATTCAATGCATTTAGATAAAGACTGCCATGCTTATAATTAAAACATCCTACTCGAGTACGGGCTAATTTTACCACAAAACTTAAGCTTTGCAAGCATAAAGCTATATCTTGACTTAAAGTTCTGATATAAGTACCTTTTGAACATTCAGTTGAATATGTTGCTGTAAGGTTTATCGAATCATAAGACTCCAATTTTAGGCTAAAAATTTTTACTTTCCTAGGAGAAAGAATTACTTTATGCCCACTTCTAGCAAGATTATATGCTCTAATACCATTGATTTTTAATGCAGAATAGCTTGGTGGAACCTGAACAATTTCACCAATAAATTTCTTTGTTACTGATAAACATTCATCATAAGTAGGTATATTGCTAGTTACTTGCACTACCTTACCTGATACATCTCCACTATCAGTTTTAGTGCCAAACTTCATGGTAAAATGATATTCTTTTGTTGCTTCCATTAAATATTGAACTAACTTAGTAGCTTCTCCAATTGCTATTGGCAGCACTCCTTCGGCTTCAACATCAAGTGTACCAGCATGCCCTACTTTAGATAAATTGAGCCAGTGTTTAATTTTTGCTACAGCTTGTGCTGAACTTATACCAGCTGGCTTATATAAGTTAATCCATCCATTAATTTTGCTTTTCATTTAAAGTTATTTAATGATTATAAATTATATAATTATCTATGAATATTAGCAACTAAAATAGCATTTCTATTGAAGAAAAAATAAAATTAATTTGAAAGTAAGATTTTAACAAGTTTCTTGCAACATCTTTTTGTGTATCTTCTAGTTTTATATTTTTTCAACGCATCCTTAATACATTGCTTCTATTGGCTCCAGTATATAAGCTTATATACAAAACACCATAAGGAAGTAAATACTCTAAAATATATGTCTATTTTTTCTATTATAGTTTTTTTTATTAAATGCAGTCTTTTATGAAAACTTGCATTATTCATCACAACTACAGAATTATTAGGCAATTTCGGAATTAAATCATGTTCTATCCAACAGTTTAAAATAGCAATATTAATAATATTGCTATCAAAAATTGATACAGTTAGCAGTGATTTATCTGCTAATGCTCTTATTATAATATTAGTTCTTTTTGATGGATGCTAATCATAAACTCAGTAACTATGCATAACTCTATAGGTAGGAGGTGTTATGTGAAAAAGCTTATCAATATATACAAAAGGTAAGTATGATAGCTGGCCTTTGTAACGGTAAAGTTATTGCTCCTTTTTTATTTGTTGGCAATTGCAATAAAAGTATTTTTGAGTCTTTTTTGCGCAAGCTCTATATTGATCAAAGCGTTAACTCCTAAACAATAAGTTTTTATAAAATTATTATTTCGGATATGCACTTGAATCATTGGCATTAAAATATGAAATTATGTTAAGTTCTTCTTTGATAAATTATAGGATGTTTCATACAATATCTTATGCTTTAATAATTCCATTGATATTCTTTTAAATCTCATGTATAGATTTATAATAGAGGTACGTCATAAAACCTAATCAAATTATTCCATAGCTTTAATACTCTTTACTAAGTCAATAATTTTTTTTCTAACATGTGAATTCTTAACTTCATTAAAGGCTTTAATAAGATTTAATACTTCTTTTTCCGTTACAGTATCATCTGATAGAAAATTCTCTTGATCTTCAGCAAATACAGATATTGTATTAACATTATTCTTGCAATCAGTATAACTACTTGCATTTTCAAAGAAATAGCCTATTGGAACCTTTAATAGATTTGCCAAACTGTATAACTTACCGCTAGATATACGATTTGTTGATTTTTCGTATTTCTGAATCTGTTGTATACTTACATCTACTGCTTCAGCTAGCTTTTTTTGGCTAAGCCCAAGTATTACACGACGCATTTTAAGACGCTTACTGACGTATAAATCAATTGAATCAACTTTAGTATTAGAGTTAGGGTTAGGACTAGTAGCCATAATTACTTCACTTTATAGTTCACCTTCGCCATTAATTTATAGATTAGATTCAATAAAAATCAAGCAATAATTTTATTTATAAAGTTATTTATTTACTTAAAAATTATCTCTTATGCACAGTGTAATAAGCCTTGTATTTTAAAATTAGACACAAATCAAGTATTAGATACTGTGTCGATAGTTAAATGAAAGAATTTTATAAATAAGATAGAGGAATGAAAAGAATAGGCGATAAGAATTGGAATTAAGTTTAGAGACAGAATCACTCGCAAAAGAAGAAGCAATTATATAACCAATAAATTAAAGTTCTTCAACAATATCTAAAGGCAATGGAGAATTATCTAAGAAATCATCTTTAAGAGTTTGCTCAATAGATTGAAGTAATGCTTCCTTAATAACTAAAAGTATTTCTTTATTTAAATAAAAGTCAGAATCTTTCATAGTACTAGCAAATAGTTTCTGTACTAGACCTCTTTCGAAACTGGTTAAAGTAGTTCGAAATTATTGCTGACAAATATCGAAATAGACGTAAAAGATTAGGTCTTAGATTTAATTTGATCTCTTGCATTTATAATTTTGAACTACTTTAACCAGTTTCGAAAGAGGTCTACTATATATTTTTCTGCAGGTGTTGTATCTAACAGCGACTCGTTTATAAATAATCAATAAGCAAGCATTTTTTAGTAATAGAATTATATCCCATAGTATAGAAAACTGTATTCTTCAATAGAATATGATACTCTAAGCCAATATAATAAGTCTTTATCTACCATTGCTTGAGATTTTTTAGAATTTGGTTTTATAACTCCTGCATTGATCAAATATCTAGCTTTAGATTCTGCTAAAAATTCTCGTTCTTCATTGCATAATGCTAATGCGATATTAGTATTTAGATTGTCAACTCTAATTAATTTTAAGTTATCAATTAAAGTCATATGTTCAATTCCCAAAATATTATTTACCTTATGTTGAAATACCATACGAAAATTTTTTTTGACTTCATCTGCAGTCAGTGTTTCTAAAAGATTTTACAAATTGTCTATTATCAGAGTAAATGATTGCATGAATTAGTTTTATGATATCTTTATCATCCTGATATAGCTTCAATGCTTCAGACAAGACTAATTCAGCATTTTTAGCAAAAAAGTCATCAAGTTTAGGAGTATAATTACTAAAACTACTCGCTATATCATGAAAATCAGCTGCTTCAAAACAATCATTCCAAGGCAACCACTGCTCACTATTTTTTCCAAAGAATTAAGCAGTTTATCACATTTAGAATCAAAAAATCTATCAGTAAAAGCTCCAGTGGTGTCTACAATTATTGCTCGATCTTTGTGTAATCGAATTTGTGGTAGCAGTTCATTAAGCATATTAGTTTTACCGGTACCTGTTGTTCCAGTAATAAGAATGTGTAATCTTTCACTATTCTTTACTAATGGCAAGCCTCAAAAACAGATTCTCGAGGCCTTTTTGGCCCTTTTTAGCATTTTGGCTAGGCCATTTTTTTTGTATCCTACAAAATCAGCACCTCTAATTTTAGCCTTAATAATCGTTTTTTTACCTTGAGCCGTAAAGAAAACAATTGAGATTATCACACCAATAGCAAAAACAATTAAGCTTTCTAATAGAAAGTCTTGAGCATTGAGGTGTATCCATTTTTTAAACCTTAAACTATAAAACTTAATGCCTATTTGATCGATATCATAAAAATGTTCACCAATCGCTAGCTTAAGCTGCACATATCTTTCAATTGCAAAATAATACAAGCTGCTTAAAGAGTTAAAGGATGAAAAATTTCGTCGATTAACAGGAGTAAGGAAGAGGACATTTTCAAAGATGGTGGATATTTTGAGGAAAGCTGATGGTCTTAAGAAATCAAAAGGTGGACGTAAAAATAAGCTCAATTTGGAGGAACAGTTGCTGATGGTGTTAGAATACCTTAGAGAATACCGTACTTATTTCCATATAGGTCAGAACTATGGAATTAGTGAAAGTTCAGCATATAAAGCTGTAAAATGGGTAGAAGACACCCTAGTTAAACACCAAAACTTTGCTCTTCCAGGTCGTAAAGCTATAATGAAGAGTGATATGAATTATGAAGTAGTCTTGATTGATGCTACTGAGACTCCTATAGAAAGACATAAAAAAAACAAAAATTCTATTATTCAGGAAAGAAGAACTGGCATACACTAAAAACTCAAATAGTGGTAGACAAGAAAACCAACCAAGTAATATGTACAGATTTTTCTAACTATAAAAAACATGACTTTAGATTATTTAAGAAATCCAAAATTCTTATCCATCCTAAGGTAAAAGTGATTACTGATACAGGATATCAAGGCATACAAAAAATTCACAATAATTCTGAATTACCAAAGAAAAAAAGCAAGAAAAATCCTTTAACTAAAAATGATAAAAAGAATAATCATGGGTTAGCAGGAGCAAGAGTTGTGAATGAAAACGTTATTGGTATGCTAAAACGCTTCAAAATTATTGCTGACAAATATCGAAATAGACGTAAAAGATTCTCTCTTAGATTTAATTTGATCTCTGGCATTTATAATTTTGAACTACCTTAACCAGTTTCGAAAGAGGTCTATTAATAAAGGAAACGCTTTGAATGAATTAGGTCGATATCAAGAAGCAATAGAGAATTTAATAAAGGAATTTCTTTATACCAATTAGGGCAATATCAAGAAGCAATAGAGAATTTTGATATAGCTATTAAGCATAAACCAGATCTGGCAGAAGCTTATATGAATAAAGGAGATACTTTGAAGCAATTAGGACAACGTGAAAAGGCAATAAAGAATTTTGAGTTAGCTATTAAGTATAATCCAGGTTTAATAGCACCTTATATTAGAGATATTTTAAAAAAGCTAGAAATGCAATAGAAAAAGTTATAACCTGGCTATCAAATATGATTCTGATAATGTGTACGCATACCAGTTAGCAAATGAACTTACAAAAAAATTAAAAAAAGCAATCTCCGCATCATAACTGATTAATTTTTAGAATCAAGGTACAGAGAATCAGATGTTCATAAGTTAAGAATGTTTTATTATTCTAGATTATAGACTATAGTCATTTACAATGAGGTTTGAGCATAAAAAAAGCGACAATAGTATCATAAGATTTACTAACAGGATATTTTATACGCAAACTTCATTGTAAATGACTATATATCAAAAATCTTAGAGTTCAAAAAATAATGCTACTTTTTTTTGAACCAGCTATCTTTACATCCAAATGTTCAGAATCATTGGACTACAATCGGTAAAGATATTTTTGATAAAGAACAGCAAAATAAAGCTGCTGTGATTTTAAAATTTGCTTCTGAACCAGACGAAAACACTAAGCGCCATATTCGCCTTCATGGCTTAAAATGGAATAGCTTTCGTCAAGAATGGTGCGGCCATGTTAAGGACATTGAGGCCAAAGAATAGGCTTCTCAATGTTTAGTATAGTATAGAACTTGTAGTGTGATATAAAGCATCTAATAGAAGTAGCATACAACACATCAAAAGTAAGATTTCGTGTTGTATATTTCTTATTATTTTACACTATTTTTTAAATTTAATACTTCTTGTATTGATAAATCCGTATATTCAGCAATTGTCTCAACTGATAATTCAGATTTCAATAATTTTATTGCCAAATCTTTTTTTGCTTCAGCTTTACCTTCAGCTTTACCTTCAGCTTTACCTTCAGCTTTAGCGTGTTCGAGTTTATAATCTTCGACTGCTTTATTATCCCATATACGCTTTAACTCTTGTTCATAGGTTATTAGTTCGTCTTCACTCCAATTAAACTGATCTAATGCCTCATACGCTCTTTTTATTATTAAATCTTCACCTATTATTTTATGATATCCATCTAATGTTGTTTCTTTTGCATGTTTAAAAAAATAGCACCACTTCTCTGTTATATCATTTAACTCTTCCACTCTATCTTTTTTAAATTTTGGTAATTCTATAAAGGTAAATGAAAAATCCTTTAGATCATGCTCATATGTCTTTTTATCCAATATTACATGCCTTGATATATAGTCTTCTTTGTTTGGAAACAATTTATAATCTGCTATAGCTATAAATATAACTTCCTTTAGGTCTGAGTATTTTCCTTCCTTTCCTCTATTTGGTTGCCTGCCATATGCTTTTGCTGCATAATACTGTGCTCTTTTTTCAAATCCTTGTGTAGGATCTACTTGCATTTCTATTATATATTGCGCACCGTTTTTATCTTTACACAAAACATCTACTATTGATTCTTTTTTTGACGCTATGTCTGCATCTAATATCGTTCCTAAAAACTCTACTTCTGTTATTTCTCTATTCCCTTCAAACAACAATATATCGTTCAGAAAATGTATTAGTATGTCCTTGTTTTTTTCTGATCCAAATATCTTTTTAAATGCTACATCATTCTTTGGATCTAGAAATCTTGATAAATGCATATATTTTTCATATTTTCTATTCTTTTTAAATTATACAACAAAATAACTTACATGAACATTCTCTTATTGAATTTTAATTTCTGCAATTCACTACATTAACCACCTATTAAACTTTAGCTTATTTGGTAGTATAAAGCTCACAGTATTTATTTAGCTCTATAGCAATTTCTGGTAATTTAAGATATTCAGCAAGAGGTATAAATTCTTGCTGCGTTTCTAGTATGATTTCTTGTCTTCTTTTGGCTGGCTTTATGAATATAGTTTTAATATTATCCAATCTGTCAAATAGTTTGATTAGTAATAGCTCTACTTTATCTTGATTCACTAATGTTTGAATCATTTTCATGGAACTGGTTTTCTTACCACCTCTGTTTCTTGTAAGAGCTAGAACTTGCTCGGCAATGTTATCATTAAATTCGATTGCTATCTTTTCTTTAGTTAGTGTTGTGTCTTCGATGGTATCATGTAGTATTGCTGTAATAATCGTATCCGTTTTAAAGCTGTAGTCTGCAACCATGCGCGCTACTTCTAATGGATGCATATAATAATGTTCTCCTGTATCTCGCTTTTGATTGCTATGATATTTTTTTGCATAAAATATAGCTTTTTCAACTCTGTCAAGATCAATTTTGGTGTTAAATCTTACGTTGGTTCTAAACAGCTTATTTATTAAGCTCTCGCTATAAAAGTCTATCATTTTTCATCTCTAAATAATCTTTAATAAATTATACTATAAATTAAACTTTTTGTATACTTCAATCCCAGATAAAAACTGAAAAAGAAGCAAATTAAATTATAAAAATTTTGATTCAGTTATCACGATGCTAAAACTAACCTTAAGTTGTATATCTCTGGTGTTAATGAGTAAAATTTTGCTGTAATTTTTTTTTGGCTAAGCATTTTTTCATCTTATGCATAATCTAGCGTTTATTAACCTTGCTGAAAGTTTTTAACAATATTGCCAAATTTAGAATACCTATTATCATAGTGTAAGTTTACTGTACCAACTGGCCCATTACGGTGTTTAGCAACAATTATTTCAGCAGTGTTAAAGCATCTATCTTGCTTTTTTGACATTCTATGTGTTCTAGAGTACCTAGATCTGGTTCTGATCTAGATAGGTAATATTCGTCCCGATATATGAGCATTACAATATCGGCTTCCTGTTCAATTGAGCCTGATTCTCGTAGATCTGAGAGAATAGGCTTTTTATCTAACCTTTGTTCTACAACTCTAGATAATTGAGATTCAGCAACTTCCATATTACCCTTAAGTTTACTTACACTGAACTAATTCATTAGAAACAATAATTATCAACTGATACTCGCTGGCGAGGAAAAGCAGTTAGCTTCAATAGAAAGAGGCGTAATGTTTGAGATGCTGAGTAATATTTTTGGTTCACATGTTTTAACAGATGTTCGAAGAAAAGTGAAAACTGGAGCAGAGAAGCAACAATGAAGTTTGCTGAGAGTAATATTTTAAGCGGTATAACCTTACTAAGGCAAAATAACTGCGTTAAGTTTGATAATACGTTGCAGGACTCAATGAGTAAGTTAGTATACAACTGGAGTCTAAGCAAATTTAACCCACATGAAAAATTGGTAATTACAGTACGTAATAAAGATGTCGACATTCTTAATTCAAGTATTAGATCTTTGTTAAAAGCAAATGGTACGCTACAAGGCACAGAATATAGGCGTTCAATAGCTGGAAGGAAAGAGTCCTATATGGCAGGAGATAGAATCGTATTTCAAACAAGCGATAAGGATTTACAAATACAAAATAGTGAATTTGCAACTTTAACTTCTGTTAATAAAAATGAATTTGTAGCTAAGACATACACAGGAAAAGAGGTGAGTTTTGATCCAACTAAAATACAATTTAAACATGGGTATGCAAGTACTGTTTATAAGGCTCAGGAAGCTTCTATAAAAGATGTATACGTTTTACATAATGGAGTAAGTAATATAAGCAGCTTATACGTAGCTATGACAAGGCATATAGAGAACTTGCAGCTATATTGCAATAAGAAAGCTACTGCAAGCATTAACAGCTTAATAAATCAGCTCAGCAGACCAAATGATAAAGAAGAATATTATCATTTTACCGCTAAACCAGAGCAAGAAGCTAAAGTAGAAAAAGTCCAGCAAGAGAATAGCATAAAGCAATATCCCTCCAAAGATATTTCTACTCCATTATTTATGCAAATCAAAGAACAAAGATAGTATGATTATGATGTAACCATTTTGTCTGCAGAAGGAAAAGCGATATCAAGTTTTCATTAGGCTGGCATTGATAGCAGAATGGTATATAGTTCAAATGTAAATAATTTGAAGTACTATCAACCATTTCAAGGAGAAAAGATCCTTATAGCTGCAAATAATGATAAACAGAATAAAGAATATGTAAGCACTATAAAGGAGGCTGCAACAGCATTAAAAAGCAAAGGAGCAATCACTAGCATCGTAATTCCTTATTCCTTCAGAAGGTGAAGATTTTAACGAAATGCTAAAAAATAAAGGAGCAATAGCTGTTAAGGGGCTTATGATACCTGAAATCATGAAAGCTGTTACATAGTATTTCTTTGCTGTTATTTCATCAAAAAGCTTCTGAATATCTTCTTCTGTAATCTCAGATATCTTTTTATGGTATAAAGGTGCTGTATAACTCTTTACTATTACATAGCTTTTCTTCTAACTTTTTCATGATAAATACTACTATATTCAGCATATTTTTCATGCATCTGTCCGAATGTTAGTTTATTCTGTAATTCAAGTTTCTTCTCTCTTTTTTCTTTTCTTTCTCTATTTATCTTGCGTCTTTCCTCCATTGGATGTATTCCGTTAGCAATATCCTTTTTCAACTTCATTACCTTCTTCCTAGCCTTCTTTTACAGTCAGATCTGGTGAAGTCCCTATTTTTATCTTATAATATATGCCACCAATGTTTATTACTAAATAAAATCTTCTAAATCCAGTATATGATATTATCAAAAGTAGGTTCCTTTCTTTTGTATCTCTAAACTGGATTATATTTTCTTCTTTGGTTGGTACTTTTATTTTATTTAATGCTGATTGTGTAAAGTTAAATAATATTACTGATATATTTATCATCCTTCATTAATTTAAAATTGAAGTAATTAAATAATAACTTATTAATTTTTAAAATTAGCTTAAACTTATAGTGTGTAGTATGATTTTTATTTAATAGCAAATACTTTTGTAAAAATAAAAAATATTTTTAAGCGACATTACCAACTGAAGGCTGCTCTAAGCTTATCAACTACAAATTCAAGTTGCTTGATTAAAAATTAGCATTCCAATTAGCTAAATATTATACACATATTTGTGTTACATTCGTGCAATTACCATCAAGATATTATTATCATATTGACAAGTAATATTAACACAGCTACAGTTAAATTCATATATCAACTCAGACGAGAATAAACTAAATAGCAGATTTTATAAGGCGTATAAAGCTCACAATAACTCTTACTCTAGCTTATTTCTTCTAGTTAGTTAATTTTTCTTAAACCATTAATGTATTGTCCTGATAGCTTCATACATAGGGTTACTTCCTCCATTGCATGTACCATTAGACTTCTTGTTGGTAGAACAACATAGTTAATCTATTTTCATAGTCAAACAATCACATGCATAACTTCATATCGCACAACGTAGAATAATATATTATATTAATAGCAGCACTGTGTTTAAGTATGCTGTCTAAAGATTTTAGACATTATCATTTGAGGAACAAATGGGAGTGATAACGAGAACAAATCTGCAATTGCAAATTTGGTTACTAGGGTTTATTAGCGGCTTTACTCTACTAATTAATAGCAATACACTAAACTTTTGGCTAGCGTCAGAAGGTATCAGCAAATCAAATATTGGACTATTTTCGATCATATTTTTACCCTACTCTATAAATTTTCTCTGGGCGCCTTTACTAGACTCAAAAAAGATAATTTGCCTTTCACATGTTTTAGGACATAGAATAAGTTGGTTAGTTATCATTCAGTTGTTGCTTGCTATAAGCATATTTATTATGAGTCATTTATCTCCAGCAACTGAACTATATATGATCAGTATAGTAGCGTTTATAATCTCAGTTTTAAGTTCAACACAAAATGTAGTATTAGGTGCAATTCGATCTTCAATAGTGCAAAGTAATAAACAAGGACTATTTTCCGGAGTATATATCTTTGGTTATAGAGTTGCTATGATAATTTCTGGATCAGGAGCAATGTACTATTCAACAGTTATCAGCTGGAAAAGCATCTATCAGATTTTTTCTTTAATAATTATATTATTTTCTATAATACTAATAGTCTTTGCTAAAGAATTCAACCATACAGATTCAAACAATCTTCAAATCGAAAATACACAATTGCAAATAAATAAATCTCCTATGTCATTAGCTTTTTTTTTTACTGAGCTAACTAAGCACATAGGTTCATTTAGAACAGTACTAGTATTATTAGTATTTTTAATTGTTTGTAGAATACCGGATAACTTTATTTGGACTATGCTAAACTCTTTTTTTTTAGAGATAGGTTTTACGACTAAGGAAATAGCTTTTGCTGGAAAATTTTTAGGAACAATTAGTGCTATTTGTGGTGGACTAATAGCTAGTCGTATTATGCATAAAATAACAATATTAGATGGTCTAATTTATTTTGGATTTTTACATGCTATATCTCATTCTTGTTTCATTATTTTAGATGTTTTTGGCAAAAATTTAAGTATATTGGTAATAGTTAATATATTTGAAAGCTTAACTGGAGGCATGGTAATGTCTAGTTATATTGCTTTAATTAGTTCATTATGCAAAGGTTATTATAGATCAACTCAATATTCTTTTCTAAGTTCTATGATGGGAATATCAAGAATTTTTCCAGTCATAGCTGGGTACATAATTGAAGCTATAGGTTGGCGATGGTTCTTTGTTATCGTAACAATTAATGCTATATTAGCTGTCATACTAGCTAAATTGCTAGCAAAAATTTTAAAAACTTGATTATAAAATAGTTATATGATTACTAAATCTATAGTCATAACTTATTTATTGATAACAATTGGAGTAAGCATTTATTACAGAGCAAAATTCCATTCTTTAGAAGATTTTGGTGCTGCAAAAATTAGCAAAACAATGAATAATAAATTGCTACTTGTTGCTGCCATTTTAACTATTTCAGTTGGAGGAGGAACTATATTTGGCATCGCCGAAAAAACTTTTAGTGACAGTTGCGCATGGGGATATGGTCTAATATTTGCAGTAGTAGCTGATATCTTAATAGCATTGCTAGTTATCCCTCAATTCAGCCATCATCATGGATTTATTAGCATTGGCGATATTACATATAAGCATTATGGTAACTATGGGCGAATTATTACTGGCATTGGAGCAGTTTTATGCGCAATAGGATATCTTGCTGCACAAATTAGTGTTAGCGGAAAGATTTTTGAGTTTATATTTGGAATTAAATGCTCAGAAAGTTTGATATTAAGCTATCTAATAATTATCATTTATACTGCTGTTGAAGGAAGTAAAGCTGTCACTACTACTTACCTGTTAAGGTTTGTAGCTATGGTATTAGCAATTTTTGTAGTTCCTGCTGTAGGAAGTTATAAACTAGGCATTGACAATATAGTAAATCAAATCTTACCAATAAAATATTCTTTATACAATTCAGAATTAGTATGGAGTACTATTAAAATAGCTTTATGTTTTTCTATTATGGGGTTTCAGCCAAGTCTGATTCAAAAAGTATTAGCAAATGGTAGTACAACAGAAATTAAGCATGCAATTATTATCAAATCTTGCTTATATATATTTTTTATAATCTGCATTGCAGTTAATGGCTTGATAACATTTTATGTTGTACCGCCACAGTCAGCTGCTATGCCTTTGCTAATTATGCTTGACAGCTTTTTTTCACCAACAGTCCAAGGAATTTTACTAGTAGGATTATTATCTATCACTATTGCTACAGCTCAAACTAATCTTAGCGTTATATCAATTAGTATGGTTAATGACATAATCAATCCATTAATTCAGCTTAATAAGCCAACTGTATCGTTTTTGCTAACACAAGTTATTACTATAATTAGTGGCAGCATTTCTATATGCGTAGCACTAAATTTTTATAGTGTAATTGATCTTGTAATATTTATGAGTGGTTTCTGGACTGCTCCTTTATTAGTACCAATTATTTTAGGATTATTTGATATAAAAATTAGTACTAAAGCTTTCATATGCAGCAGCTTATTAGGATTATCGCTGTTCATTATATGGGAATATTATAGCTTATCATCAATTTTTGGCGTGTCTGGTGGCTTAATTGGTACTATTGCTAACTTTTTATGCTTTATCTTAGTTAAATTAACCAAAGTTCGATATAAGAAATGGATCTTAGATATAGCTAAACCACTATAAAACAGTTATGTTATATACTTTTCAAAAATAGTATCTAAGTTAAAGTGACATTTCATTCTGCTTGATTTAGCTTGAAAGCATTTTTTTTAGTAGGATTTAAATCAGGAGAATAATGTGCTAAATGCTCTAATATAGCTAAACATAAAACAATTATAATAATAAGATGTTAATCAGTATTAAAACGTTTTAGAATAAGAAAGAATACAGTATTTGTATGGAGTAAAAACATATTGTGTAAAAACATATTGTGTAAAAACATATTGTGTAAAAACATATTGTGTAAAAACATATTGTGTAAAAACATATTGTGTAAAAACATATTGTGTAAAAACATATTGTGTAAAAAAACAGAAACAGAGATCCAACAAAAATCTCTATTGATAAACTAAAAGAAGATGCGACACAATATAGTGATGCATGCCAATATGAAAGAGCTGAACGGCTATGGGTAAGTAAGTTGGGGTATACAAAAAGCATTAAAGAGATTAAATATTACATACAAAAAAAGCTTTAAAACATCTAAATGCAAAAAAAGAATCAAGATTAGAAATTAATGATAAGATAAAAAGATATAAAGATAAAGAAAAAGTCATTGTCTTTACAGATGAGAGCGGTTAGAGAACTAATGTTATAGGAGCATTAGTAGACAAATCTCTACTAACCGTATCAATTTTTGACTGCAATGTTAATACTGCTATTTTTAACTGTTGGATAGAATAGGATTTAATTCAGAAATTACCTAATAATTCTGTAGTTATGATAGATAATGCAAACTTTTATAAACTTCCTCATTTAAAAACTATGATAAAATTAGCTATATAATTTACATATAACATTATCTATAGGTAAAATTGGTCTTCTGAAGCAGATAGTATCAGTATGAAGATTTATATAGGTTTGGCATAAAAATTTTTTTCTACCTATTTTCTACCTTTTGCATAAAAATTTGATGGTAATTTGTAAAAAAATTATTTTCTAAAACACATCTATAGCTGTATTTTTGGAGATGAAAAATGCGACCTGTAGTATTCGACTTCTTAACTAATAGTTGTAATATTATTAAAAAAACAGTAGCAATAATGCAACAATATTTTATAACTTTATTGAAAATATCATTCCACCAGAGTGGAGAAAGTTAACTGGAGATAATGGAAAAGCATTAAGCAAGACATCTAAACAGCTTTTATCATTTATAGTATTTAAACTATATATCTATTACAACAAAGATATAGATGAATTACAGGAAAGTTATCATCTTTATGAGGATAAGCTAAATGTTGATCAAAGAAGAGTTAGGCAATGCTTAGTAGAATTAAGAGATGCAGGTTTTATTGAAGTTGAAAATAGAACAATAATTAAAGACAATGTTAAGTTACGTAATGTCCATTGCATAAAAATTCTGAAAAATTTTCAGCTGATTGTACAGGAGCTTGCTCTGTTTTGTTATCATGTGGTGAATTTAAAATATGATGATTAAGATCAGAACTAAATTCATCACTATCATTATTATATAGACTCTGCTTAGGCTGATTCTCCAATATCTCAAGTTTTTGGTTAAAATTATTAATTTGGGCTGTAATTTCTAAATATCTGCTGTCTATTACACTTTCAAATCTATCTTTTAATGTTTTGACTTCATTAAGTATTTCTTCTGTCCATTTTGCTCTCAAATCTACAGCTTGTTCTATTCCAGAAATCGCTTCTCTTGACTCACGATTTTCAATAAAAATTATAGATTCTTTCGTTTTACCACTTTCAGATAAAAAATATGAAACAACCATTATTGTGATGCTTATAAAAGTTAAGGCAATTACTGGCTTTCTACGAATGATATTTGTTAATTCTGATAACTTGCTATTAGACCTAACACAAGATTCAGCCTTTAGTTTATCATTTAGCTCTAAATCTTCTTCTTTTGTATTATTATTGTCTGAATTGTCCTGTTCCACTATTCCTACGCTTTTTGAATGTTAATGTTTCTACCTTATCAATTAATTTTCATACCACTGGCAATTCACTAGGTAAAAGCCTAAAATAACACCAATTGCTACCATTACTCCTGCAAGCTTTACATTCCCTCTTGCTACAGCCCAAATCGATGATAAAATAGTTGCGCTTGATATACCTATTGTTTTTAGTTTTCCACTAAAAAGTCCGTCTATTTTATTAAGCTGTCCTTCAAGAGTATCAGCTAATGCTGCCTCAAAAGAAAAAACACAAGCAGTAATTATAATTAACAGCCCTACAACTACATTATTCCACTGTATTCCAAATGTAGGTTTTAGCATATTTAGTCGAGATTTTTGATATATGAACATTGTTATTGCTTATTAGTAAATTTTGCATTATTCTCCTAATGCTAGTTATTCCATATCAATGAAATTTTACTTTGAAGTAGTTTTAATGAGCTTGATTCGCAGCTTGCAAGTCTTTGAAGTAAAAACTAGCATTTTAAGCCAGTTTTTTTTCTTATTAACACCACTCAATAACAAAAGGTAATTAGGAGTTCGCTTGCAAGTCAGAAAGTAAGTCTTATCGATAGCTATATGTTTACTATCGCTAAACCAATAACGAAGCGTTCTACTAATTAATACTCCATTCATTTATCACTTCAGCCTTCTTTAGAAAAAAAGACTGAAGACACATTTGAGCCTTTAACAAATTGCAAATGATTCTGAAAAAATTTATTTAAAGTTCAGTATTACTGAATACCACTTTCATGTCTGCTATTTGCCTTTCTGCCTCATTTGGAGAAGTAGTAAATAAGACTTTCATCACAAAAATTGCCCATTCCTTTAAATAGGTTTCATGGTAATTTTTTGATGAAACCGTCATTTTACTATCAGGCTCTATTGCTGGAATTAACAACCACTTTTCTTCTTTGGCAATTGCAGCCATTATCGCAATTATATTAGCTGCAGCTAGCAATATAGTTACTGAAAGTAAGCATTTATTATATTTAACCAGCTCTTGTATAGCATTTTGCTTAAAGAGATGATTTATTATTTGCTAACTTTTTTACTCAGCAGTCTTGAATATCCTAATGGTGCTGGCAAAAAAATTCTCCGATACCTTCTTAAATTTCTTGTAGATAAATATGGATGTAGCCCTATCTTTATTTTTAGCCCCTATTTTCTAATTTTTTTTCAACAAACCATGTTTTTCTTACTGTCCATGATATTCTTAGTTTAAGTGAAAGTTCGTCTAAATCATTGATGATTAATGTTCCTTCATTCGGAATTTTTATTTTTCTTAGTAAGCTATTTGTTAACTTTAATGATATTGAAGGCATAATTACCACATAATATTAATGTTTATTATTATTTATTATTAAAGTATTATATTTAATTAAATAGCGGGTCTATATTATATAGCAAATTTTTTGTATTAATTTGTTCATGATACATATAACTTGAAAATCACCTAATTAATCTTAGGTTGCATACTTTGCTAGATCATTAGTTGAACCTTTAGATTGAAAATTGCTTCACAATTTCTTAGTTTTTTTCTACCTATTTTCTATCTTTCGCTTTAATTTTTTTGTTATTGAGCATTACTTGCTTAAAGTTGAAAATGACATACTTAAGAGCTTACTTATTTAAGGATTGTTTTGATATTGTCTGTTACACTTCGTAAAGTGTAACCATCTATATTATGCTGTATATAATCTAATGTGTTAAAAATAACGCAATTATCTTAGTAAAAGTTATTAATACAATAAATATTTATTGTATTAATAACTTTTAATTTTAACTAATTTTATTTTTCAATTAAGTAAGAATACTTTATTATTCATAATTTTTTGATTTATTAACTTTTTTAGCTATGGATAGGATTGCTTTTATTATTGTTTTAGAGATATTAAATAATATCTCTAAAACAATAATAACTAAGTTTGAATATTTCAGTTTACTAAAAAATAATTATTATTTTACAATCCTAAAGTTGCACTAAATAATGGTGATATAATATAGCATTAACATAATTTGCTCGATTAGACCTCACTTATAACTAAGTATTAAGATTATTAACCATTCCACAATACAAATTAGAGATACAACTTTTTTGCTAAATACTTATATTATATTAACTATTTTTTTGACACATTTGTTAATTTTTTTCTGGTATTAGTGCCTATAGTATTGCGTGTTATATAGTAACATAAATTCTAAATTAGAGGTTTTAATAAATCACTTATGAATTATGTAATAAAATTCCAAGCTCCCTTTGAACGTTTAAAGACTTTTTCTGACAATCCTGATATCTTGCTTAGACGAGCAATAATTCTACAAGCTATCATTGATGCTTCTAATATTTCAGCAGCATCTGAGGCTAAAAAGTATGAGCATGAAGCTAGAATATGGATATTCAGCAATTCAAATTATTTTCAGAGAATATGTTATGAGGCAAGATTAGAACCTGATTTTGTTATTAAAATTGCTAAAGAAGTCATTAAGCTTAACAAAAAAAAACTCAATTTGAAGATAAAAATTTGAGAATATAAAAACTTGCAGCAGATGTAAGAACTCATCTTATGCACTAGTTGTAACCTTACTTACTATACTATTACCAATAATTATGCATGTATCCTTAAATCTAAAAAAGGCTTTTATTACCTAGAATTTGATACAAGAAATATCGCATAGGTAGTAAGAGTGAGGATTATAACCATAGTTTAACACTAAAAATAAGGCATATTAAAACTACTAGAGCTATAAAAAGAAACAAGAAGAGAACTGTGTTATGGTCCATCTAGTGTTGTAGTAGGTGTTAGAGTCAATCTATACTTTACTAGTCAGAACAAGCCTTGTGCCAAATTAATGCAATGAGCTCGAGATATATAATCGTTTGCATGATATAGCTAAACCAGTATAAAACAGTTATGTTAGATACTTTTTAAAAAGCATGTCTAAGTCACAGTGATATTTCATTCTGCTTAATTTATCTTGAAATGCAAAATTAGGATAAATGTAGAGAATAAGAGGTATACAAAGAGAGAATGTTGAGTTAAAAAGAAAATTTAAATAAAAATAAAATAACCCAACATGAAAAAATGTATTGTAACAGTATACTATTTAATAGATAATTTTTGCAAGATATATCAAGAGTGGGAAAAAAGAGATTAATACCAAGTAGGGATCAAAGGAACAGAGATTAAAAGTTATCCTTAGCTGAGTTATTAACAATAGTGATATATTTTTATTTATCTCCATGCAAGGATTTTAAAAATTATTATCTATATTACTTGAGTCATAAGTACAAATAATACTTTTGTTTAGCAAGTTATAGTAGAATAATACAACTGTAGCCCAGAATGTTACTACCTCTAGCTGTATTAATGCATTATCTGAAAGGAGAAGAGACTGGTATATATTACATACCTTTCATGTTTAAGATGATTTAACTAACAAGAAGAAATAAGTTAGATTAAGAGCTATTATGAGCTTTATACGCTTTATAAAATCTGCCATGTAGTTTATTCTCGTTTGAATTGATACATGAATTTAACTGTAGATGTATTAATATTCTTTGTCAATATGACAATAATATCTTGATGTTAATTGCGAAAATATAACGAAATTTATGTCTAATATTTGGCTAGTTGAAGTGCTAATTTTTAATCCAACAACTTGAATTTATAGTTGATAAGCTCAGAGTAACCTTCAGTTGATAACGTCGCTTAAAAATATTTTTTATTTTTACAAAAGTATTTGCTATTAAATAAAAATCATACTTAGACTATAAGTTTAAGCTAATTTTAAAAATTAATAAGTTATTATTTAATTACTTCAATTTTAAATTAATTAAGGGTGATAAATATGCCAGTAAAAGTATTTAAATTTACACAATCAGCATTAAATGAAATAAAAGTACCAACCAAAGAAGAAAAAATAATCAAGTGTAGAGATATAATACAAAGGAACTTACTTTGGATAATATCATATACTGGATTTAGAAGATTTTATTTAGGAATAAACATTGGTGGCATATATTATAAAATAAAAATAGGAGATTCACCAGATCTAACGGTAGCAAAAGCTAGAAAAAAGATACAGCAGTTAAAAAGGGATATTGCTAACGGAATAAATCCAATGGATGAAAGACGGAAGATAAATAAAGAAAGAAGAGAAAAAAGAGAGAAGAGGCTTAAATTAAAGAATGAACTAACATTCGGACAGGTGCATGTAAAATATATTATTGAATATAGTAGTCTTTATCATAAAAGTTGGAAGATAATGGCTCAAAGAGTAAAGAGGTATCTAGAATCTTTATACAATAAAAAGATATCAGAGATTACCAAAGAAGATATTCAGAAAATTTTTGATGAAATAACAGCAATGAAACACTATGTAACAGCAAACAGTATTCTAAAACTGTTAAGCCCTATATTTAATAAGGCTATAGAGTGGGGATTATTAGAAAAGAATCCTGTATGTGGAATAAAAAGGCACAAAGAGGAATCAAGATCTAGATATGTAACAAATGAAGAAATGGGAAGAGTCATGAAAGTGCTGGCAGAGAAAGAAAATAGTCAATTAAAAGAAGAGCAAAAACAATCAAAGATATCAGAAAAACTGTTTTTATTTACAGCTTTATTCACAGCAGCTCGTAGTGGCAATATATTAGCAATGAGATGGGACGAGATAAGCCTTAGCGAAAAATATGGTGTATACCAAAAACTAAGAGTAAAAATAGTAAAACTCTATATGTAGGGGTAGCAGATAAATTAATAGAAGTATTGCAAACCAGAAAACTATGCTCAAAAAGTGAATGGGTATTTCCAAGTTCAGCAGACAATAGTAAACACATATCAAGTTCAACAATGCAGCGAGCATGGGCTAAGATTCGAAAAAAAGCCGGAATACAGAATGAACAATACATGATCTTAGAAGAACGTTTGCAACTTGGATGAAAAATAATGGTGAAACACTAGATACAATATCTCAAATATTAGGACATAGTAATACTAACATAACTAAAATTTATATTATACATAGTTTAGCTAAGGCAAAAATCGCTACAAATAAAGTTGTTGAAAATATGCTGAGTATATTCGGTCCCAATGTTTGTTTAAACGAGATACTATCTGGAATAGTGCCATAATTAAGTTGTGGAGAAGAAAAATTGACAACAACTTAGCTAAGTAGTTACTCTACATTAGATTTTGTAAATTTTTGAAAATCACAGTAGTAGAATGAGAAATCTCATGCTACAATTGCGGCTAAAGGTGATTATGCAAAATCAAAAATTATGTTGGGCATTATCGAGGCCGTTGAAGTATATGGGTTTGAGCATTGACGAATGGGGAGTAGTGCTAGCTGGAGTAGCTCCAGGAATTGTACTACTAAACAGCAGGCATGCTAAATTAGGCCTAGCATTTATGGTTGGAGGAATTGCTCTATGTTATTGCTTTAAAAAATTTAAGAAGGTATCGGAGAATTTTTTGCTAAAAAGTTTTTTAGTAGCTAAAGGTTTATTGCCAGCTCCATTAGGATATTCAAGATTGCTGGGCAAAAAAGTTGGCAAATAATGAATCATCTCTTTAAGCAAAATGCTATACAAGAGCTGGTTAAATATAATAAATGCTTACTTTCAGTAACTATATTGCTAGCTGCAGCTAATATAATTGCGATAATGGCTGCAATTACCAAAGAAGAAAAGTGGTTGTTAATTCCAGCAATGGAGCCTGATCGTAAAATGACGATTTCATCAAAAAATTACCATGAAACCTATTTAAAGGAATGGGCAATTTATGTGATGAAATTCTTATTTGCTACTTCTCCAAATGAGGTAGAAAGACAAATAGCAGACATGAAAGTGGTATTCAGTAATACTGAATCTTTAAATAAATTTTTTCATGATCATTTGCAATTTGTTAAAGGCTCAAATGTATCTTCAGTCTTTTTTTCAAAGAAGGTTGAAGTGATAAATGAATGGAGTATTAATTAGTGGAACGCTTCGTTATTGGTTTAGCGATAGTAAAGATATAGCTGTCGATAAGACTTACCTTTTGACTTACAAGCGAACTCCTAATTACCTTTTGTTATTGACTGGTGTTAAAGAGAATGGAATAAAAAAATGAATATTAGAGTTTTGAGATTTATGATAGGGCTTATTGCTTTAGTCAAGTTTAGTGATGTATATGCGGTAGAATATACATTACAAGATGATGAGCTGCTTAAGCTTGAGATTTCTGATAGTGGGCCAACAAGAATTAATCTTAAAGATGAAAAAATTAATGATATTCTTATGTATCCTCAAAATGCAGCTGAAGTTGTAGTTCATGAGTCTGGATATTTGTTTATTGCTCCACGAGAAGAAGGAAACAAAGTTTATTTAACTGTAATAGGAGAACACCAAACAATACCAATTTGTTCAGTAATGACGTTAATACAAAAGAATTAACAGCGAAACCTTCTAAAAAACAAAGTAGAAATACTAAGAAAAAAATAAAACTAGCTTAAAGTGCTAATTAAGAATGGCTGCATTAAATGGAGTATTTAGCAGTATGGCTAAGTTTCTGCAAGCTAAAGCTATTAAACCTGATATGTCAACAGCACCAACGTTAAATATAATGACTCCAGGTCAGGTGCAATCAGAGTTAAGTATTGGAGATGTGCTTCAGTCTAGAGCTTACGCTGGAGCTAGCAATGCTTTTGATAAGCTAGCTGATTTTGCTATAAAACGAGCTGATTCCATAAGTCCAGTCATTGTTGTTGCCTCAGGTAGAGTCATAGATGTTGTATTTTAAAAAGGTTTTGACTTACGTGAGCACAAGAATAAGCCACATGATTCAACTTATTCACCATCAACTGGCAATGAAAAAGTTAATTTGCATAATAAATTCGATCAATCACAAAAGTTAGAGGAGCATTTATAATGAAGTTTTTATTATTGCTATTGGGCTGCATGAGCCTAACCAGTGTCTTTTACAGAAGTACTTTGGATTGTAAAATTCCTAAAGAGCTAAAATGTAAGTCTTTATACGAAATAAAGAATATGGTTGCTCAAGGCGCTTTTGATATTGATAATCTTGAGAAAGTTAAAACATCAAAAACTCAAAAAAAGACTTGTATTATATGTTATATAAGACGTGTTGATAAAAACTCTAAGTTGCCAATTCTTTTAAATAAGTTTCATGGTAATTTTTTGATGAAACCGTCATTTTACGATCAGGCTCTATTGCTGGAATTAACAACCACTTTTCTTCTTTTGTAATTGCAGCCATTATATTATATTAGCTACTCTCATATTTATCTCTATATATCACTCTACCTTCACTTGGAATCTTAATTTTTCTTAACACTATTATTGTAAATCTTAATAAATATTGCTACCATACTCAATTCCCATATGTTTTCGACAAAATAATCAACTTATAATAACTTAGCATATTAATTTTAATATTCAGTTAAATATTGACATATATTATGACTTTTTTTATAGTAAATAATTTTGTAATATTTTAGTTTGAGTTAAATAACACTATATCCAATCTAAAGTTGAATACAGTTTATCAATTCTAAATTTTAGTTATTAAGTTGAAAATCAATTCCTGGCTTTAAATTTTTTGATGTGATATTGCTTGTGTTTTTTTAGTCTATTAGCAATTTAGCAATATTGAAATAATTCTTATACAGTTACAGTTAACTATCGAATATTAACTAAATAAGTTAACACACACGCTAATAGCAGATTTTACAAAGTTTATAAGTCAAGAAAAATTAACTTTTTCTGCTTCTTTTTATAAGTTATTCTTTTTTACTAAAAAAATAATAACTGATCTAAATACAGATGTTTTTTTAATACATTAAATACAGACTCAATTAAGGAAAATTTATTCAATAAATACTTATCTTCTATGTCTAATAAATATGTTTTCATATCTTTACAAAGATTGTACGATGTAATGATACAATTAACTCAGTATAAAACAGTTATGTTATATCCTTTTTGAAAATGGCATCTAAGTCACAGTAATATTTCATTCTTCTTGATTTATCTTAAAACCATTTTTCTCAATAGGATTTAAATTAGGATAATAAGTCGGTAAGTATCTAATATAGCTACCATACTATAAAATAATTATAATAGTTTAGCTATAAGAAGATGTGATTATATAATGATTACCAAAAAAGTATTAGCGAACAAAATATGCAATTAATAAAATAATTTTAACGATTAATAATTGATTTTATAACAGTACAATTTTAGTACCTAAATTTCTATGATTTTCTATATCATGCATTGCTTGTACTATGTTATCAAATTGGTAAATTTGATTTGCTTTCTTAGGTAATACTCCCTTTTCTATTAGAGCAAATACTTCTAGAGCACTAAGCAAAAGCTCTATATTATCTTGTTTATAATACTGTAATTGTGGCATTGTAAAAAATAAAGATTTTTGAGTTAGTAATTGCGGATCAATTGTATTAACGCTACCAGTAATTTGACCAAAAAGAACCATTAGTCCAAATGGCATTAAACAGTCAATAGATTCTAAAACAGTTTGTCGCCCTAAACAATCATAAACTACATTAACTCCTTTATTATTAGTAATTTCTTTTACTTGCTTTACCCAATCGGGGTTATTATAATTTAATATATACTCACATTCAAGATTTTGAAGAATCGATTTCTTTTCTTGGTCGTCATTGCCTACAGTAGCTATTGCTGTAGCCTTATATTCTTTCGCAAGTCTAAGCATTGTTTGACCAACAGCGCTACTAGCAGCATGAATTAGTATAGTCATATTTGGCTGTACATAAAAAGTTCTTCTCATCAAATAATGAGCAGTCATTCCTTTGACTAAATTTGCTGCTGCTGCTTCATCAGATATAGAATCTTGAATTTTAAAAACATAGTTAGAATTTATTGTTCTATATTGGCTATATGCTCCATCTGTAACTGTGCAATAGCCAACTCGTTGCCCTACTTGAAAATCTTTAACTAATTTCCCTATTTTATGCACTATACCTACTGCTTCTATGCCAGGTGTGATTTTAACAATATTACTAAATGTATTATTTGATGCAATATTATTATCACTGCTTACTTGAGTAGCCTGAGTAGCTTGATTAGAAGGATTATGTAAAAAAGACTTAATTGCTTGCTTGATGTTGCTGTACACTCCAAGCGATTTCTCATTATTTGTTATAACTGGGTTAGATATAGAAACTAAAGTTTTTTTATAATGTTCATAATCTTGAAAATTAATTCCAATAGCAGTGTGTTTAATTAGTATTTCATCATCTTTTGGAGTAGGAATATCTGCCTCAACTAATTCAAAACTTGGATTACTATTACCATAAGTTATACGGTATAATTTTTGTTTATGCATAATATTAAAATTTAATTTATTAATTTGCTTTTTGTAATTAAATATTTTTAATTTTAGAGAATAGTGTGCTTAAAATTGTTGCTTTCTATAATTACCATTTGATATGCAAACATTTTACGTGTTCATATAGAAATATCAAATATATGTTGTTAGCTTGTTCAATAATATATATATTATTAGCATTGTGTATCAATTTATTATACATTTATGATTCATATAGTAGCTTCTTATGGTATTAGTTTAACAATATTAGTTGTTTTATTTGTAGCTTCATTTAGTCGATATTTGGAAACTATTAAATGTATTTCAAAATAAATTCTAGGTTTAGAATTGTTTTTCTGCTCATTTTAAGTATTAGTTGCGGTGTATTTTTAATTTTACGTGCATTTTCTCAGAACATAATTTTTTTCTATACTCCTACAGTAATACTTTCACAGAGCAAGGAAGGAGTAGTTGTTCGAGTAGGTGGTAAGGTTAAACATGGATCAATTAATAAAATTTCTCCTAATGAAAATAAATTTATAATCACAGATAACACAAGTGAGTTGCAAGTTTATTTTAAGGGAATATTACCTCCTTTATTTAAAGAAGGGCAAGAAGTAGTTGCTAAAGGATATATGAATCAAAAACTATTTATAGCTGATGATTTGTTAGCAAAACATGATGAGAGATATATGCCCCCTGAAAGCGAGTAAATATTAATCTGATTAATATTTACTTTTTAAATGATAGATTTTGGCATTAAGCTGTATTTAATAAACTATTGTCTTATGATAACTAACTTTATTAGTAATATAATAAATCCAATAAAACTCATTATATATAACCTTTATATGGCAGTTTGGAGTCTGGATTTTTATAATGATATTAGAAAAAGATATATTGGTTATGGATTTCGTTACATTACAGCAATAGTATGTTTAGGAGCAATAGCTTGGTTATTTGCTAAATTAAGCATGTTTAAGGATGTTAATGATTATTTAACCAGAAATAAATTAGAGTCACAAACAGGTTTAATAATTGATAATATACTTAGCAAGTGGCCAGAAATATATTATGATAATCAACAAATTTCATTACTTGAGCCTACGCCATATTTGATTACAGACGATAATCATACAATATTGATTGCTATTGATCCTGAGTCAAAGATAACAGGAGCTGAAATATCTAATATCTTGATTGTTATGGCTAAAGATAATATTCAAATAGTAGATCATGCAACTGGTCGTACTACTAAGATTTTTTATAATTCAATCTTAGGCAATAAAAAATTGCTAATAGATAGCTCATATATTAAAAACTTATTAACTGAAGTTTTCCAAAAAAAATATAATATAATCTTATTGTGTATTTTAATGCTGTACCCGTTAGTTGTACTAGGGTTTTTAATATTTATAGCATTTGACAACATTATAATCATAGTAACTATTGGCACTTTAATTAATTTTTTCACAAAATGTTGTTCTATTAAAGATATCTGTAGGCTTGGAGCATTTTCTTCAGCTCCAGCAATATTAATTGCTATTATGATAATTGCTTTTAATCCAAAATATTTATGGATTAGTGATTATGTACAAATATGGTGTAATTTTATTGCAATCTCAAGTCTAGTAAAATCAGAGAAAACAACTGTATGATTATTAATAGCATAATTGAGTTTCTTCAAGCTGCTGATATTAAAAAGCAAATTTTGGGTATAGATTTTGGTGAAAAAAAAGTTGGAGTTGCTATTTCTAATATTGAGCATACTGTTGCAATGCCATTACAAACTATATTTGCTACTAATCAGGACCGTATTAATAAAATACAAGAAATTGCTGTAGCTTATAACATTGGAGCTATAGTGATTGGTCTGCCATTTAAGCTTGATGGCACTGAAACTAGCCAAACTCATAGAGTGAAGGACTTTGCTAATAAGTTAGCTAATAAATTATTACTACCAATATTTTTATGTGATGAAAGGTTAACATCGAAGGCTGCAAATAATTTGCTTAAAATGGGAAATATCAAAAGAAAAGTCCGTAATGCCATAGATGATAGAGTTGCTGCAAGTATTATACTTGAAGGCACATTAAAACGAATGCAGAATTCTAAAAGTTATTTTTAAGAAAACATAAACTATGAATACCGTGAATGAACAATCTGTACTTGGCAATTATTGGAATAAAACTGAGTTTGATGAGTATATCATAGAAACTATCAGGCAAAAACATGGAGTAAGTGATTTTTTAGCAAAATTATTATATGCACAAAATATTGATTTAGAGCAAATATCATACTTTTTAACTCCAACTATTAATGAAGCTTTACCTGATCCTTTTCATTTACTTGATATGGATAAGGCAGTTAATAGAGTTATTCACGCAATTAACCAGCAGGAGCATATATGCATCTTTGGAGATTATGATGTTGATGGAGCTACTTCTTCAGCTTTATTGAAAAACTATTTTTGCGAATTAGGCATAGAACCAATTATATATATACCTGAAAGACTTACTGAAGGTTATGGACCATCAGTATCAGCTATTAAAAGGCTTAAGTCTGCTGGTATTAGTTTAATTATTACAGTAGATTGTGGTACTAGTGCGTACGAAGCTTTAGCTGAAGCTAAAGCACAACATATAGATGTTATCGTTATTGATCATCATTTAAGTGTTGAGCAGTTGCCTGATGCTGTTGCAATAATAAATCCTAATCGGTTAGATGAAACAAGCAAATATAACTATCTTGCAGCAGTTGGAGTATCATTTCTATTTTTAGTAGCTCTTAGATCTGAGTTGCGTAAGCTAAATTATTTCGCTGATAAACCTGAACCAAGTTTAGTTAAATATTTAGACTTAGTAGCACTTGGTACAGTTTGTGATGTTATGGCATTAATTGGTTTAAATAGAGCGTTCGTAACTAAAGGATTAGAGATAATGGCTCAACATCAAAATGTTGGCATAAAAGCATTAGGTTATCTGAGTGAAGCAGAATTTTCTCCTGACTGTTACTATTTAGGCTTTGTTTTAGGACCTAGAATAAATGCAGGTGGCCGTATTGGAAAATCAGACCTAGGTAGTAAATTATTATCTACAAAATGTCAGATAGAGGCATACAATATTGCCTCTGAATTAGAAAATTATAATTCTGAACGAAAATTAATAGAAAAAGTTATGCTTGAAGAAGCAGTAACTATAGCTCGTGAACAAGCCGATAATAATGTAATTGTTGTTGCTAATCATAAATGGCATCCTGGAGTAATTGGTATTATTGCTAGCAGATTAAAAGATTTATTTCATAAGCCAATAGTTGTTATAAGTTTAGACGATACTTTAGGACGTGCATCATGCAGATCGATTAAGGGAATAGATATTGGCAGCAAAATTGCTGAAGCAAAGCTGAAAGGATTATTAATTACTGGCGGCGGACATGCTATGGCTGCTGGATTTACCATTAAACGCGATCTTATTGGTGATTTAAAAAATTTTTTAAATCAAGAATTAGCACTTGATATGAAAAATTTAACTGGTCATAACATTAGAAATTATGCTATAGATCTTTCAATTGCAAGTTTGAACATTAACACTGTTCATGAAATTCAAAAACTTGCTCCATTTGGTAATGGCAATCCAGAGCCAATATTTAAGCTAACTAATATTAAATTAAAATATGCAAGCCAATTGTCTAACAAACATGTTCATTGTGTTTTGTCTGAGTGGGGTATTAATGCAGCTAAAACAACTAAAGCAATTGCTTTTAACCCTAGAACTCAGCTATTTGATGCTTTGTTAAGCACTTATACTAAACCAATTGATCTAATAGGTAATATCAAGGCTAATCGTTGGCGTGGTAGAGAAGAAATACAATTTGTAATAATGGACTTGCTTATCAATAGATAATTTACTCTATATATTAAGGAAGTATTCTACTTTTTTGAATTTAATAGTACAAGAAGAGGTATATCTCTATTATTAGTTAAACCGTATAAATATTCTATTATATAGGCTAAATATGTAATATTTATAAAAACCACGACCATTGGTGAACAGTTGATAAAATAACGCTTTTTTGATATGTAAGCTTTATCATCTTATCAGATAGGCCTTTAGCAATAACTAAAGCTATAGATAGATCACTTTTATTAGCTCTTTTATAATTTTAGCATTGTAAAGTATAACCTATATAACAATTATTGTTATTAATTGTTATTTTTAACATTGTTAATTTAGCTATCATATTTGATGGGGCCTGTGGTACTACCATGAATAAATTGTTGTACGAATTCATTATTGCAATTTTTAAGATCTTGTGTTTTCCCATGCCAAATTATTTGCCCTTGATAAAGCATTGCGGCATTATTAGCAATCTTATAAGCGCTATTTATGTCATGAGTAATAATAATAGTTGTTGATTCTAGAGTTTGTTGTATTTTAATAATTAGATTATTAATTATATTAACCATAATTGGATCTAGCCCTGTAGTAGGCTCATCTAAAAAAATTATTTTAGGGTTAGTGCAAATTGTTCTTGCAAAAGAAACGCGTTTTTGCATACCTCCTGACAGTTGAAAAGGATATAGATTTATTATATCTTCTGATAATTCAACTAATTTCAACTTTTCTATTGCTAATTGCCTTTTTTCTGACTTGGACAATTTATACAATCTTTGAGCATAAAATGTAATGTTATCTTCTACTGATAATGAATCAAATAATGCGCTGCCTTGAAATAAAAACCCACAACTTGGCATTAACTTAAATTTTTCACTCAGAGATAATTTAGTTATATCTTGACCATCAATAATAATTTCTCCAGCATCTGGCTTAATTAAGCCAATTATTGTTTTTATTAATACAGATTTTCCTGAGCCTGATCTTCCTAAAATAGCTATAGATTGCTTGGATTTAAGTTCAAGATTTATTTTATTTAGTACTATCTTCGATTTGAACGCCTTGCAAAGATTTTTAATTATTATACTCATGCAGCTTTTTTTACAGTATGGGGTTATATTATATGTATTGAGAAAGTAATAATTCTGTCATTATATAGTTACTTAATAGTATTAATATAGATGAATGAACTACTCCATAAGTAGTAGCAATTCCTACTCCTTTTGCTCCTTTATCAGAATAGTATCCATGAAAGCAGCTTGTTATTCCAATAATCATACCAAATACAATTGCTTTAATTAATCCAGAGATTACATCGTTTGACGTTAAGTGATGAATTGTGCTTTGAATATACTCGTAGCTATTGAAGTTAAGTCTATATACTGAAACTAGATATCCACCAAATATTCCAATAATATCACTAGTTAGTACAAGAAATGGTAACGACAATGTTGTCGCCACTAATCTTGGAGTAACTAAATATTTTATTGGATCAGTAGCTAGTGTAAATAATGCATCTATTTGTTCTGTTACTCTCATAGTGCCTATTTCTGCTACTATAGAAGCACCAATTCTTCCTGCTACGATAAGTCCTACTATTACAGGTCCTAATTCTCTGGTAATTGATGTTACTATTATCATGGGGATAGCATGTATAGCTGAAGAACGCACTACTCCCTCATATGTTTGTAGTGCTAATACTGCTCCAGAACAGAGTGATGTTGCTGCAACTATTGGCAGAGAATAGAAGCCAATGTTAATTATTGCCTGTATTGTAATATTGAAATAATAATGAAGAGTAAAAATTCCTTTTATTGATGCAAAGAGAAAATTTTGAAATAGAATTATATTATAAAATATTTTAATAGTTCTTTGCCCAATTACCTTTAAAGCTAAAATTATATTCATCATTTTATGTTTAAGATGTAATAAGTTTATTGTAAATGATATAAGTGAAGTTTGAAAAAAGCAACATCCATCATAATCTGATTTCTTTTGTATATATAGTTTTTGAAATACCGAATCAATTGAAAACTTTATTAATATTAATATCCTCGTAATTGCCTTTATGTACGTACATAGTTTTTAGTAATTGCAACTGTGATAACAGATATATTGCCGCAGTTTCAGATCTTAAAATATTTCTTCCAATGCTTATCGATTTTATTAATCCTTCTGCTTTGCTTAATATGCTTTGATCATGTTCAGAAAAACCGCCTTCTGGCCCAATTAGAATTGAAGCTTTAGAAAGTATTGATGCTGGAATATGATGTATTTGTTGTATTTTTTCCTGTTCATTAGCACATAATATGCACCCTGAGTTACTTTGGCTTAAAAAATCCGATAACGTTACTGGAGATGATAGAATAGGTATGGTTAATCGTTCTGATTGTCTACAAGATTCTATGATGATTTTATTATATTTTTCTGTGTTAAATTTTAGATGTTGAGAATATTCGCTTATGATTGGTACTATGTTTGTTATTCCTGCTTGAGTTACCATATCAATTACTCTTGCCATTCTTTCTGGTTTAATAATACACTGAGCAAGAACTAAAGGTGAGTTATTTTCATCAACTTCTTTCTCAACTACTTTAGTTTGATTTATAATTTGCAATAACACTTGTTTGTTGTTAGTATGATGAATAATAGCTAAATATTCTCCATTCAATTCATTAAATACTCTAATTTGATCATTGTTTTTACATCTTAGTACATTGATTATGTAGTTAGTTTGCTCTCTTGATAGTTTGATAGTATCAGCTTTACTCAATGGTATACTGCTATATATTCTATGTAATTTTTTAAGTTTCATATTCTAAATTTTGAGTATATTAAGTGTTGATTATAAATTAATCAATCGATATTTGACATTTTTATTTTTTTAAATTATTATCTGCAAGACAATTAAAATTTTATACTATAGGGGTAGTGTAATTAATGACTAAGGTTATTAAATCTAAATATAAAGTTAGCAGGCGGTTAGGTACTAGTGTTTGGGGGCATGAGAAGGATGCAATTAATAATAAAAATTATAAACCTGGCCAACAAGGTAATTCTTCAAGTGTCAGTAAGCCATCAGATTATAGTAAGCATCTTGTAGCAAAGCAAAGATTGAAGTCTCATTATGGCCGTATACCAGAGAAGCAATTTAGAAATACTTTCCAGATTGCAAGAAAAAAGAGTGGAAACACAGCTGAGAATTTAGTTGGATTGCTTGAAAGAAGGCTTGATGCTGTAGTTTACAGGTTGAACATTGCTCCAACAATTTTTGCTGCAAGGCAGTTAGTAAGTCATAAGCATATTAAAGTTAATGGCAAAAAAATCAATATTGCAAGTTATAGGGTTAAAGCTGGCGATTCTATTGAGTTAAGCGAGCAAGCTAAGCAAATTCCTATAGTGATAGGAGCAATTTCAAAGAAGGCGAGAAGAATACCTGAATACTTGGCTTTTGATGATGAAAAATTCATTGGTAATTTTGTTCGTATGCCATCTTCTATTAGTGAAGTACCATATCCTTTTGACCCGCAAATAAATTTGGTTGTTGAATATTATTCTGCTTAGCAGATTAATATGTATAAATCTAAAAAAAAATAAAAATAAAGATGAAAAAATCAATGATATTTTATCAATGATATTTTTATGTACCCTCAAAATGCAGCTGAAGTCGTAGTTCATGAGTCTGGATTTTTGTTTATTGCTTCACGAGAAGAAGGAAACAAGGTTTATTTAACGGTAATAGGAGAACACAAAACAATTCAAGATTTAATGTTAACTTTTACTTCAAAAACTCCAAACCATGTAATGCTTGTTAATGCTGCTACAGAAGAAGCTGAAAAGGATAATTTAAAAGGAAAAATAAAATTAGCTTAAAATGCTAGTTTTTACTTTAAAGCTTGTCAAGCTCAGCATCAAGCATATTAAAACTGCTTCAAAGTAAAATTTCATTATGGAGATATTATTGAAAAGCAGGTGGAAGGCTGGTTGATATGCGAAGACGGACATTCTGGAATTAAAGGAATCGTGGTAGATAAATCGTCTAACATAGCAAGCATGGCTGCATTAAATGGAGTATTTAGCAATATTGCTAAGTTTCTGCAAGCTAAGGCTATTAAACCTGATATGCTACAGGCAAGCTAAAGCAGTTCAAGGCGTAGATGTTGTTAACACTTCACCAAAAAAAACAAAAATGAGCGATATTGCAATTTACAATTGATTTATGCAATAATATAGGTTAAATTATTATATTTCTGTACTTTACAAACACTTCAATGCCATATACCAACGCTTCTGGTAGACTTATATGTCTTTGTCTAAAACAAGGAATTCCAATACCTGTACCTGGTATTCCGGTAGGATTTTGGGAACCAGTACGCCTTGTAGACGTTACAAAGTCACCAATGTGTATGGTAAGTCTTGGAGGTTTGTCATTGGAAGCGCTACTCAAAAAGGCAGGGCTGATTGCATGAAGTGATTATGCTTTTTGGTGTGCCGAATGTCAAGAAATGCTTTACCCTTTTACTGGAACTGCTGTAGCACATAATGGTGGAGTTGGAACGTCTGTATTAATGGTAAGTAAGTTTATGGCTAGAATGCATAGGCAACTGATGTTATGGGGATATTATGGTTATAAATGCCTATGTGGTAAGTATCCTATGCCTGTCATGAAGAAAAGCCAGTATCGACTACAAATGACTTATCCGATTCCAGAAACCAAATCCTGCAAAAGCATAGGTCAAACAGAAGCTACATTGCAAGCTGGCAGAGAATTTCCAGTTAATGGTGAAGATTTTGGTTACTTGATTTGGCGAAAAGATGAAGATTTAACCTATCATAGCCGTAATCAGCTCAGCACAGAAAGTGTAACAGTGTTATTTCAAGCTGAAAACAGTAAAAACAATGCCTTAACTCAACATAATATCAACGATCAAAATTATATGATAGCTAATTCAATGAGAATTGAATCTGATCCTTTAAGTGCCCTTGATAGCAGTAATTTTATAACTCAGACAAGTAAAACTAATACTGAAATTATTCAAAGTTGTACTGAAGGCAGTAATTTTAACATTGAACTTATTCGAGAGTTAAATGTTGAGTGCAGATTAGAGGATCTATGGCTTCCATGGCAAAAATGACAAATGGAATTTGCAAGAGAAGAAATAGATGAGAATCATAGTAGCTTCTCTGTTATTTCTGGAGAAGAATTAGTTCAATTAATGAAGAATATTAGTTCTCAGGCAAAAGTTTATGCATTTTCATTAGGATTAAAAACTTTTGCTCCTCAAATTGAGAACGCCCTCAAAGATTTGCGTAATCTAGCAATGGAGATGAATCAATTTTCTAAAGGAGATTGTGAATTAACAAAAGCGTTATTTGCTACAGCTTTACCAAGGAACTCAGCTATGAGAGAAGCTGTTTGCCGTGATATACAGTCACAAAGCGGGTTTGATTATTTTGCTGCTGGTAAAAGATGTCGTACAGAATATACCTAATAATTTCGGTATTTATTATCGCAAGCCTAGTAATTTAGTCATTAGTTTCAAAACCTGCATACAAGCTACTACATTGATTAAAGCAGCAATTCATAAAGAATTAAATGAAGGCCTTTTAACGAAGTTTGCAGCAGCGATTGGAGTTCAATCTGATCAGTCAAACATGTTAAGTCAAAGACTAAAAGTCATGATTAAAGACACACTAAAATATCTACAAAGAGAACAACAAGATATTCATGAATGGATAAAGCAAGCTATGCTTCTAATGCTAATCGTAAGTCATATGATGACTGGCGTGAGAAGTTTTCATTATCACGAATTTATCCTAATCTGGTGAGTATGCATGCAATTAGAGGGCTATTTCAACAATCATTTTCGTATCTAGTCGTTGGAGAAATGCCTGCTCACATGATGCCTATTTTACAATCTGTTGTTTTTGCATTAGTAGTTTCAATGATCTTTATTGTATTTCCAATGGGCTTACTACCTGGTGGTTACAATATATCAAATAGGCATTAAGTTTTATAGTTTAAGGTTTAAAAAATGGATGCACCTCAATGCTCAAGACTTTTTGCATGAGTTTTATACAGGCAAACATGGATTTAAAATACAGCAATTATGGGAATTCTTAATCAATTCAGCATTGTTAGAAGGATTAATTGTTTTTACTATTGGTGTGATAATCTCAATTGTTTTCTTTACAGCTCAAGGCAAAAAAACGATTATTAAGGCCAAAATTAGAGGTGCTGATTTTGTAGGATACAAATGCTTAGCCAAAATGCTAAAAAGAGCTAAAAAGGCCTCTAAAATCCGTTTTGGAGGCTTACCATTAGTAAAGAATAGTGAAAGATTACACATTCTGATTACTGGAACAACAGGTACCGGTAAAACTAATATGCTTAACGAACTGCTACCACAAATTCGATTACATAAGGATCGAGCAATAATTGTAGACACAACTGGAACTTTTATTGATAGATTTTTTGACTCTAAATGTGATAAACTGCTTAATCCTTTTGAAAAAAATAGTGAACAATGGTTGCCTTGGAATGATTGTTTTGAAGCAGCTGATTTTCATGATATAGCGAGTAGTTTTAGTAATTATACTCCTAAACTTGATGACTTTTTTGCTAAAAATGCTGAATTAGTCTTGTCTGAAGCATTGAAGCTATATAAGGATGATAAAGATATCATAAAACTAATTCATACAATCATTTACTCTGATAATAGACAATTTGCAAAAGCTTTTAGAAACACAGCTGTATCAGGTATTATAAGCGAAAGCGCGCTCGAAACTTCTGCAGGAATTCAATCTACTCTTGGAAAGAATATTACTTCGCTACAATATTTAAAGCCTGGAGGTAGTTTTAGCATCAAGGAATGGTTTAGTAATTCAAATGAAACTGGCTGGCTATTTATCACAGCTAACCCAAATCAAAGAGCTACTTTATGCCCACTTATTTCAGCATGGATAAGCATAGCTATCAAAGCTTTGATGTGTAGAAATCCTAATCATGATAACAAAAACATGTGGTTTATACTTGATGAACTGCCAGCTCTACAAAAAGTTTCGTCTTTACCAGTTGCTTTGGCTGAAAGTAGAAAGTATGGAGGCTGCTTTGTTGCTGGATTGCAGAACATTCATCAATTAGAAGCAATATATGGGGCTGCTGAATGTGCTTCTATGCTGGATTTGTTTAATAGTAAATTTATTTTTCGAGTTAGCGATCAGGTTACAGCTTATAAGTCAGCATTAACACTAGGTGAACAAGAAATTATTGAAACTCAAGAGAACTTGTCATATGGATCAAATACTATGCGAGATGGAGTAAATATGAATAATGTTGAGCGTAAAAAGATTTTAGTTATTCCATCTGAAATTATGAACCTACCAGACCTTACATGTTATGTAAAGCTTGCCGGTAACTTTCCCATCACAAAACTAACTATGCAGCTACAAAACTTAAATACAGCTTTTGTTTGTGAATATAAATTGCTCAAAAAACTTAAGTTAGTAGAGTATTAATTCGAAAAATTAATACTCTATGTTATTTTTTAAATTAACCACTTCTTCTTTTGACAATCCGGTATTTTCAGAAATAAATTCAACTGAAAAGCCAGCTTTTAATAAGTTCCTTGCAAGCCCTTGCGTGGCTTCAGCTCTGCCTTCAGCTCTGCCTTCAGCTCTGCCTTTAGTCTCACCAATCTCTATACCTTCAGCTCTGCCTTTAGCTATGCCTTTAATCTCACCAATCTCTATACCTTCAGCTCTGCCTTTAGCTATGCCTTTAGTTTCACCAATCTCTATACCTTCATCAATATATTTTGCAGCAATAGTTCTCATAATATTACCTTTTTCTTCTTCAGATAAATACTTAGCCAGAACCTGCTCTAATTCTGGTTGCTGACTCTCTAGTAATTTAGTATCAGTATACCATAAAAATGATCTTAGGTAAATATAGCCTTTTTCTTTATCAAGTATTAAAACATGTTTGAACTTTATTAGAAACTCTTCCCAAAGCTTTAACATATCTCGTTGATGAATGTGCTTTAGCATATATTCGAGCATTCCGATATGCTTTTTCCTAACAATTTCATCATTCGACATACTTTGTAAATCGACTAATTGATAGTCAGAGGTCATTAATTGCTTAGCTATCATTGAATCGGTAAATAAATCCCACAAATTCCTAGGTGCGTTGTAGACTTCTTTGCCGTTGTAGATCACTAAATTATACACTAATGGTAATTTAGTTTTTTCTTTCTTATGCCTTTCGCACAATAACAATGTGTATCTCCATAACCGCAGAGCTGTCCAATAATCGACGGTTGATTGAGCTTCAATTAATATATAAATAAAAGCATTGCCATGTTTTTTGGTTGCAACTTTATAGACGATATCACTGTATTTTTTCTTTAACGATTCTTCTATATAACTCTCTTGCTCTACTTTTATTTGTGATAAATCTATTAAACTCTTGAAATCGCTTGGTAAATAATACTCTAGAAATTCTTGTGCAGCAACTGGATCGCTCATGATTGTCTTTGCCAATGAATCATGCTTTAATTGTTTTGTCATATTTTTTCACTCTATAGTTTTTTAAATAAAAAATGCTGTGTCATACTCTGCCTAGTGTTTCGGACATAATCCTGGTTGTATATTAGTTTGTATTGATTCAATTTTTTCATTAAGTTTTCTTATTTCAGGGCTGATAATATTTCTAACAGCATATAATCCTTGAGTTTTTAATACATTATTGAAGTCATTTTTGACTGTGCAGACTACTGCTCCCTTATCCTCCAGAACTTTTTCAGCTTTTTCAGTATTTACGTCATTTTTAACTGCTAGAATGATCTTTTCTTTTGGGCTAGGATTATAGTTTTGCAAATTTTCGGCTTCAATTGCACATAAGATTTTTCCTTCAACTCCAGCTTGTTGAATGGTTAACGCTGTTTCAATATCCTTTGTAATGATTGTTACAGGTGAGTATTTTGAATTCTGTTGAGCAATTTCAGCAAATGACCCACTAATTGTACCAACAGATTTTTCAGCTACATCAGCTTTATTACATGTTTTTGAATTCAGAGCTAATATCTTAGCTCCAGTAATTTCATCTTTGTCATTTTTAACAAAAATAGTGAGTGCAGGCCAGGATTTTTGAGTCTCTTCATCAAAAACCATATTTGCCCTTAAATTATGAATTATTAAAGATTTTTGAACTATAAATTCCTGTATGGTTTTCTGAATATTTATTAACTACTATTGCTTCCACCTTAGCTTCCTCTTCTTGTTTAAAGTAGTATAGAGATGACGATTTATTATACAATTCTTTAACATTCGTAATATCATTTTGTTTTGCTATACTATTATTTTCTGTTTGAGTAAGTTTGGTTGTTTCAACTGCCTTAGTCAGTTTAGTAATTTCAGGTTCTATAATGTCTCTAATTGACTGCTCTCCACAACTTTGCAACAGATTATTAAAATCACCATTTTCTGGTGGTTTGACTATACAAGTTATCGCTCCCTTCATTTCTAACGTTTTTGCAGCTTTAATTACAGTATTATTAGTTATAGGATTTTTGCTATCATTATCTGCTGCAATGATGATTTTTTCACCAGGAAATGGTGAATAATTTCTCAAATTCGAAATTCCTGCACTAGCAATGATATTACCTTTAATGCCTGATTGCTGCAAGCTCAATGCTGTTTCAGCGCCTTCTGCTATAATTGTTATATTAGGGTCATTCGCATTTCGCTTTGCGATTGTTATGAACGATCCTCTGATTTTACCGAAAGATCTTCTGTTAATTGAAATATTCGCCTTATCTCCTGCCGAATTTAGATATACGGCCTGTACTCCGGTAATTTCTCCTTTTGAATTTCTTGCAAATGCTGTAAATGCTGGATAATTTTCTCTCGTTTGAGTATCAAACAGTATACTTGCTTTTAAGTCTGAACTTGCAGTGCTTTTGTCAAAAGTAATACCACGATTTTCAAGATACTTTTTTACTACTTCTGCATGTGGGTTCTTATCTATATCATAACCATGTATCTTACTTGATAGTTCATACAAGTTTTGAACTTTTGCGATTTTAACACTTTCAGATTGTTGAGTGTATTGTTGAGAATCGTCAGTCTTAGGCGGTCTCTGATACCGTTGACTAATATTAGACATTCCAACCATACTTTTCAAATATTCCTTTGCCTCAAAAAAGCTGTATCCTCTTTCTCTTTGAGCCAGGGATAATAAATCACCCTTTTGTCCTGTACTAAAGTCATACCATTTTCCAGCGTACTTGTCCTCGGTGGTTACTTGTATTTTGCCAGTGTCTCCCCAACGTAATCGTCCGTGTCTAGATAGGCGCTGATTTGGATCTCCAAGAATATCACGAGCTATAGTGTCAGCTCTATAAGCTATTGCATCCCTCAATTTTTGTAGGTCTTCCTCGCTATTTGAATAATAATCGTTTTTTCTATAGTTTTGAGCAGATTGATATTGCCTTACTTCATTTGCTTGAACATCATTATTCTCCTCTTTTGAATTGATAGAGTCTGTCTTAGCTGTGCTAAGCTGCTCTATTAGGTTAGCAACATTTTTTGTAGCTTGCACATTGTAGTACAGCCGTACTTGCTCTGCATTCCCTATCATGCTTATGTTAGAACTTTCTATTCCTACACCATTATTATGAAGAACATATACATCTTTTTTGACAGCTGTTTGTGGGTTACAAACTGTTGTAGCATATCCATGTTTAAAGCTTATTTTATTCAAATCAAAGCTTACCTCGTTTCCTGTATCTGTCTTAGCTACAAACTTATTTTCATCAATTGATACTAGAGTTGCAAATTCACTGTTTTGTATTTGTAAATCCTTATCGTTTGTTTGAAATACAATTCGGTCTCCAGCCATGTAGTTAGCATATTTTTTTGATTCAGCTCCTGAAATTAAAATGCTGTATTCTGTACCTTTCAGAGCACCATTTTCCTTCATGTAGTTTCTGATGTGTTGATTAATATTTTCAGCTTCTTTATGGCCAGCAATTATCAAACGATCCTGCAGCTCAAATTTACTATTCTTCCAATCATTGATTAATTGGTTTATTGATTCTTTTAGAGTATTATCAGCTCTCAAGCTATTATTATCACTAAGTAGCACTATACCATCAGCAATATCACCATTTATCAACTTTACAGCCACATTGTGGTTGCAGCTGTTAGCTTTAGAATTTTCTATATCTGTTTTTGAATTATGAATATTATTGAAATTATTTGAATCATTGATTTTGTCAGTCATATAAAACCTCACCTTCGCGTCACTAAATTGTTTTGCGGTATAAATATTTGCTATTTTTACCGTTTGAATTATAATTTTATTGCTAAGTGATTATTGGAATAGTTTTTTGTTATACTAATCTTTCCAAAGTTCCATCTTTTTCAGTATTTTCTTAGTGGATAGGCATAATGCGAATTGCAAACATCACTGTGAGCTGTTATGTATAGCTCATTTTGTAATTCGCCATGTGAATGAATAGCTTACATTCAATTTTCGATCGTAAGAACTATCTCCTAAGTCCAATTTTTTGAGCTATGTCAGTTTTCACCACTTGTTCAGACTCTGTTTTTACGTTCTGAGTATTAATTAACTTCATGATTTCAGGTATCATAAGCCCCTTAACAGCTATTGCTCCTTTATTTTTTAGCATTTCGTTAAAATCTTCACCTTCTGAATGAATTACGATGCTAGTAATTGCTCCTTTGCTTGTCAGTACTTTTACAGCCTCGTTTATAGTGCTTACATATTCTTTATTTTGTTTATCATTATTTGCAGCTATAAGAATCTTTTCTCCTTGAAATGGCTGATAATACTTTAAATTATTTACATTTGAGCTATATACCATTCTGCTATCAATGCCAGCTTCCTGAAAACTTGATATCGTTTTTCCTTCTGCTGACAGAATGGTTACATCATAATCATATTGTCTTTGTTCTTTGATCTGCATAAATAATGGAGTAGAAATATCTTTGAGCTGGACTTTTTCTACTTTAGCTTCTTGCTCTGGTTTAGCGGTAAAATGATAATATTCTTCATTCACATGAGATCTATCATTGATATCATTGATTATAGACTTAAACCAGTTTTCAACTTTACTAAAAACTTTACTAAAAACAGTTGTCTTTGTCCGTTCTTTCTCAAAATCATGAGCAGTTTTCAGAGTTATGCTAGCTGATTTCTCATTTGGTCTGCTGAGCTGATTTATTAAGCTGTTAACGCTTTTAGTTGCTTCATTATTGCAATATAACTTTAAGCTCTTAATATGCCTTGTCATAGCTACGTATGAGCTGCTTATATTACTTACTCCGTTATGCAAAACGTATACATCTTTTATAGACGCTCCCTGGACCTTATAAACAGTACTTGCATAGCCATGTTTAAATTGTATTTTACCGAATCAAAACTCACTTCTTTTCCTGTGTCTGTCTTAGCTATAAATTTATTTTTACTAACCGAAGTTAAAGTTGCAAATTCACTATTTTGTATTTGTAAATCCTTATAGCTTTTTTGAAATACGATTCTATCTCCTGCCATATATGACTTTTTCCTTCCATCAATAGAACGCTCATATTCTGTGCCTTTTAGCGTACCATTTGCTTTTAACAAAGACCTAATACTTGAATTAAGAATGTCGACATCTTTATTACGTACTGTAATTACCAATTTTTCATGTGGTTTAAATTTGCTTAGACTCCAGTTGTATATTAATTTACTCATTGAGTCCTGCAACGTATTATCAAACCTAACGCTGTTATTTTGCCTCAGTAAGGTTATACCGCTTAAAATATTACTCTCAGCAAACTCCATTGCTGCTTCTCTGCTCCAGTTTTCACTTTGTCTGCGAATATCTATTAAAACATGTGAACCGAAATTATTACTCAGCATCTCAAACATTCCGCCTCTTTCTATTGAAGCTAGCTGTTTTTCATCTCCAGCGAGTATCAGTTGACAATAATTGTTTCTAACTACTCTAAACAGCTCTGCATAAGCTTTAGTACCTACCATTCCAGCTTCATCTACTACTATTAAGCTGTCTTGCATAAAAATTTTTTTTCGATTATATAAAAATCCTTTTACTGTATAGACCTCTGTATAACCTTTGCTCCTCAGCTCTGATACTGCCTTATGAGTAGGAGCAAGGCCAATAACTTTTTGTCCACGATTTGTTGCGAGCTCATGCGCTTTTATTAAAACATAAGATTTTCCTGTACCAGCTCTTCCTCTTAAGACTCTAACTCCACTAGTGCTAAGCAAAATATGCCTTAGAGCTTGTTTCTGTTCTTCACTAACATTTGCTAGACCTTCGATATCACTTTTAAGATTGTAAATATCGTTGTAATAAACCTGATTATTGATTTTATTAGCTATTCTGATTATTCTCGTCTCCTCATTTCGAACCTCAATTGTCGTAAAATATTTGCTACTTTCACCATCATCATGATATAACTCTAGTATTCTATTTGAACTAAGCACTTGCTGAACTAACAGTTCCCTTTCTGCTTTCGCTGAATATAGTATATCTTGAACAGCTTTTTCAACATCCTGCTTAGTAAAAATAGATTTGTAATGTGTTATAGAATCTGTTATTACGTCAGCATCATTAATAATCTTCAAATGAGCCTCTTTACGTAACTCATTTTCATTTACTACTTCATTAATTAAATTCCTAATTCTACGAGGTCCAATATGCTTTCCAGGTACTTCGCTTGTCTCGTCAACTCTATATGGTAAGCCTAATTCAGCGAAATATGCATTAGTTTCTTCTTTTGCTATTTCATGAATCATCTTGTGATCTTTAATAATACGCCACTGACCTTTTACTGTTATAAATTCAGCCTCTAAGTCAACAGCTTTATCACCCAATTCTTCACCATTCTCTTTAAATCTTCTTGTAGTAACCAATATATGTGCATGCCAGTTTTTATCTCCTGTTTGAGGCTTATGAATGTCTATCTGTACTCCAAGACCATTTTGCACCCATTCCATTGCATCAACTATTCGATGAGTTAGTTCTATTCTATGCTCTAAATTTAGCTCCTTCGCGTCTGGCAATGCTATTACTATATCCTTCAACAACTTACTATTTTCTCTTGTTTCTGTTCGTTCTACCTCATTCATTAATGTTTGAATATTCTTGAAGTCTTGATTTACATAATCCGGTATCAGCACTGTATGATATACGTTATCTTTCTTATGAGAGAAGTTATACCTTATACCTGTCTGCTTATTTTTAACAATAGTTCTTGCATTATACGCTGCCTTACGACAACTATCACCTCCTGTACTTCTACTTAAAAATTCAACCCTTGTAAACTGTATAGCCATCTCAATACCAATTCTCACCTGAGTTTTAAGTTAGCATGGTTTTTTTGATTTTGCTAGCATAAACTTCTTTTTTTTTTAACATTCAATCGGTTAATGAGTACTCATTTTTTAGCAGTAAACTTTCAAGTTTACATATTGCGTAGTAAGCTTATTTTTCAATGAAGCTTCTAACCTGAATTCACGTTTTTTTGACTATAATTATTTGATGTTGGTTTGGTAGGCACGGTTTTTTTCTTTACTGGGATTTTATTTTGATATATTCTTGCCTGATTTTTTTATCTTTCTGAATTACTAACATGGCAAATCTTATGCAGCAAAAAATTACTCTTCAGCAAAAAAAGGCTAAGCTAATCATGGATGAGGTTAACCTTAAAATTAAAGAACGTAAAATGCGTACTCGACGTCTTATCGAAATGGGTGGATTAGTTGCTAAAGCTAAGCTTGATCACTTATCAGCAAATACGTTATTTGGTGCAATTGTTTCACTAAAAGAAACTTTAACACAACATCCAAATGTTCAGGATCATTGGACTACAATAGGTAAAGATATTTTTGATAAAGAACAGCAAAATAAAGCTGCTGTGATTTTAAAATTTTCCTCTGAACCAGACGAAAACACTAAGCGCCACATTCGCCTTCATGGCTTAAAATGGAATAGCTTTCGTCAAGAATGGTGCGGTCATGTTAAGGACATTGAGGCCTTAAAGAATGGCCTTCTCAATGTTCAATATAATTTAGAACTTATATCTTAAATAAGAAAAAAGTATCTATTAATAATAAAGATTATGATAAGAGGTATAGAGAATATTGTTATACAGCCTCAGCCCTTATTGCATCTTGACCTGATATTGGTCCCAATTTCATAGATTCATATGCTGCTTCTACATGATTAAGCTCATCTGTATGATTATTAAGTGCATATGGTTCTTCATAATGATGGTTACCATTATTATCTTGGAAATCTGTTGGCATGTTTTCTGCATTGAAATTTTTAACACCAGTATTAGCATTTGTACCTACGTCTACACCTGTTATAGCAATAGAACCGGTTTTACTTTTTTTATAATACAAACAATATAGTGCTATAGAACCTGCTATAGAAGTTACTCCTAATATCAACGCTAATAGCTTATAATAAGCTGAATTATTTTCATCTGCGGAGCTAGCAGTATTATCCATGTTAGATGCAAAGTTATAAAGTGCTGTTAAGTTGCACTCAGTTATTTTACAATAATCCATATCGTACGCAAAATGTTCGCCAGCATCAGTATAATAATCTCTTATAATACTTGTATCCGTTGATGTAGCATTACTGAATGTTAATATCTCTTGAGGTGTGCATTCACGAAAATCAGAGTTAGGTTCTCCTATAAAATGACGTAGTATATCATGAGGCCCTTTAACACCAGTAGTCACATCGTCCGTATTACATGTAAATGACATTCTCATATCAGTAGCATTAGAAGATGGCTGCCTCATTGTAGTTACTATACAATCTAACGATATGTTTCCTGTAATATGTGATATACACCACGCAGCATATTCAAGAGTTTTATTTGCTATTGAAATAGCTCCAGTTCCTATTATGTTACTAACAGAAAAATTAAACATATTTATAATCACCTTTAGTTAATTTTTAGTAACTAATTATGTTGTTATTTTAATAATTGTCAATTATTAACTAAATTAACTAGCATACAGCTTACAGTATTTATTTAGCTCTATAGCAATTTCTTGTAATTTAAGATATTCAGCAAGAGGTATAAATTCTTGCTGCGTTTCTAGTATGATTTCTTGTCTTTTTTCATAAGGTTTTATTGATACAGTCTGAATATTATGGAATCGGTCGAAAAGCTTAATTAATAATAGTTCTGTTTTATTTTGTCTATAAAATGTTTGAATCATTTCTCTAGAACTAATTTTTTTATTATCCTTAATCCTGGTGAGATCTGAAACCTGTTCTGCAATATTATGACCAAATTCTTGACCTATTTTTTCTTTAGTTAGTGTTGTGTCTTCGATGGTATCATGTAGTATTGCTGTAATAATCGTATCTGTTTCAAAGCTGTAGTCTGATACCATATAAGCTACTTCTAATGGATGTGTGTAGTATAGTTCTCCTGTATCTCTCTTTTGCTGACCATGATATTTTTGGGCATAAAATATTGCTTTTTCAACTTTATCAAGATCAATTTCAGTATTAAATCTTACGTTGGTTTCAAACAGCTTATTTAGTAAGCTCTCGCTATAAAAGTTTATCATTTTTCATCTCTAAATAATCTTTAATAAATTATACAATAAATTAAACTTTTTATATACTTCAATCTTAGATAAAAACTGCGAAAGAAGCGAATTAATTTGATTAAAAAAGTTGTACTGGAATATTGCAAGTAATGGTTGTAAACTTGTCTTTTTCGCTTTCTATTTCCATTTCTCCATTAAGTTGATTAATAAGGTAATTTACAAACCATAATCCTGATTCAAGCATTAGTGGATAGTCTCGTACCAACTCAAAATCAGCTAATTTAGCTTTTATATTCCCTAATTTTTCTTTTGAAATACCGCTTCCTGTATCGTGTATTCTAAATTGTAGTATGTTATCGCTTTTTATATAATTTTTTACAGTAAACAAATGAACTGTAATTATAACCTGGCAGCTGCGATTAAATCTAATGACGCTTCCTATTAATTGACTTAATATAGCTTGTAAGTGATCACTATTTCCAATCACAATATCCTTCATTTTGTACTGAAAATTGTAATTGATTTTTATATCTTTCTCTTTTGCAATGTCTTCTAGTCTCCTGACGGCATCCTTTACTAGCTTTTGTATGCTAAATTTTTTTAAACATAAATTTTCATGCTCAATTTCGCTTCTAAGCGTGTAAACTACATCATTACAGTACTCTTGGAGATTTGCTGATCGATTTAATATTGTTTTCAGCTTATCTTTATTTTCCGAATCATTTAACATGATCTCGCTTGCAAGCCTTACAATTTCACTCGTTGCAATATTAAATCTATATTTAATCTCCTGTATTAAATATGTACAATATTCTTTCAATGATTCAGCTACCTCGACCTGATACTTCGCTTTTCTTAACTTTGTTATTATCTCCATATATTCATCGATATTCTCACTCTCTCCATTCACTAACGTAATTGGTATTGGAGGAATTTGTACCATCCATTTGTTAATTGTTTTCTTCTTTTCTTTCATAGCATTCTCCTAAAGAATAATTCAAACTAGTTATTGGCACTTCAAATGAAAAAGTTATGTAATTATTTTCCTCTTTTGCTCTTAGTCTTCCTTTTAGCTGATCTGTAAGATGTTTTATAAATGCTAATCCTTCTCCTAGTTCTTGATACATTACCAAATTCGTATTCTCTAGTTCAGCATTTATTCTTTCTAATTTTTCTTTAGAAGTGCTTAGTCCTATGTTTTGTACTGTAAATTGTAATATTTCTGAATACTGATTGAGGTTAATAGTAATCTTGCTATTTTTGCTGCTATTTATAATAGCACTACCAATTAACTGACTTATTACTGCTTTTATTCGAAAACTATCTCCAATCAGAACCGTCTTTATGTCATTTTGAACATTTAGCTTTATATTCTCATTTTCAAAATGTTCCCTCATTCTGATAACGGTATTATTTATTAGCAATTCTATGTTAAATGTTTCAATTCTTACATTCGTTGATGCTATGTATTGTCTAAATAAAAAAATCATTCCATTTAGAGAAGCTATTATATTTACTTTTTTTCTGTCGTAGTTATTTACTATTAGCCTAAAATATTGTATCCACTCTATGCAATTTATGCTTACTTGTTCAGATTCCTCTAGCTGAAAGTATAGTTTTTGCAATTCAGCGTCTATCTGTTTTATTGTTGTGCTATTAATTCCCTCTGTAGATAATTTTTCGGTTAATTTATTGATTTTATTTTGACCTTCGTCTTGAATAGGCATAGAATTCCCCTACTGTTTTTGTTTAAAAAATGGTTTCTGAAGATTAATTCCAAAAGTTCAACCCTTTGTTTTATTTAATCTTCAGATCATTATCATCAAAGTTTTGAAACCTAGATAATATAAGGTATAGAGTAGCATTATATTTTTTACCAGTCTATTAAAATCTTTTAATTTACAGGCTAAATTTTTGCATAATAATCTAATGTTGATGCGAAATTATCACATTCCTTGCTTATGGTTATAATAAATCTTATTCAAAAAGGATGCATAAAGAGCCTTGTAAGCGTTATTATTACTAGCACTACAAGCTGTTTTCTGGTATAATCTCAATAGAGATTCAACTAACATAAATTAATTAAACTTCATGTGTCAGTAGCTGTTGCTAATAAGTCTAAGCCTTTCCTTCATTGGATTGGTAGTAAACGAAGAATTGTTAATAAATTAATAGAACATCTTCCTCAAGGTCCACACTATAATTACTATGAACCATTTCTTGGTGGAGGTGCTTTATTTTTTCAAGTTAGGCATCTTTTTAAACAATGTTTTTTGTCTGACATCAATCTTGATTTAATTACTAGCTATAATGCTGTTAAAAATAATCCTAATGAGGTCAATAGATTACTGAGTTTATATCACAAACATCATTCGAAGGATTATTATTATAAAGTTAAAAACAAATATAGTAATAATCCGAATGAAATTACCGCAAAATTTATATATCTTAATAAATACTCTTTTAGGGGAATTTATAGAGTCTACAAAAATGGACAATCTGCTCAAACATTTTCTGGTGAATGCTACATTAAACTCCACATTGCATCTAGAATAAACCAATGCAGCAGCCTTCTACATGGTGTATCAATTTGCGCTATGGATTTTTCGTTTATAGAGCCTAAAAAAGGTGACTTCGTTTATCTTGATCCACCTTACCACCAATCAGGAGAACGGTTCTACACTAGAGTTCCATTTGATGAAAAAGAGCAAATTAGACTACGAGATTTTGTTTATGAACTACACAATAAAGGTGTTAAAATTATGCTTTCAAATAATAACACTGCCTTCATTAAAGACTTATACAAAGACTTCTTCATTACTCATATTTGGAGTTACATACTCAATCAATGAACAACGCAATCCTGTTAATGAGCTAATCATTACTAACTATAAAACTTGCTAGTTATTAAATGTGAACCCGCAATCCAAATCGTATATGAATAGGAAGTGGTCTATAGTTAGCTATTGTGCTACATTCAATGTCTAAATATGTATCTCTTGATAAATTTATTGTTGTACCAACTCCGTCTAAATATGTATCTCTTGATAAGTTTATTGTTGTACCAACTCCCAAGTCTATACCAGTACCGCTATCACTATTGAAAGCTGATACTAGGCCACCTGTAACAACAATTGATGCTTTGTTACCTTCAATTATATTGTAATAATAATTTCCTTGAATAAAGTTATCTCTACAGTTGTGATGACACATAAATCCTAATCTTACATCCATTCTGTGCCGATCTAATCTATAACCAATTCCAGCTTCTAATGTATCGTAGCTAGTAGCAATACCAGTTGAAAATTTTATATAGAATTGTTGTGAAGTATCAATACTATCTTTGAAAGCATTGAAGTTTACATTATTATTTGCTGTACATATCGATGGTGAAGATAATACAACGAATGCTAATATAACAGCATAACACAGTTGTAAAATTGATTTCAAAACATTCATATTAACTTCTCTTTTTAATATTAACATATTGGTTGTCTGTTAAAACCTAATACCATGGGACCGATTGTTCCGTTAGAAAATTGAATATATCTGCATTACCGCTTTTAGCAGCATAATCTATAGGAGTCATGCCATTATCATCTTTTGCATCAATATCAGCACCATAATCAATCAAAAGCTGTATAACATCTACGATATCATTACGAACAGCAATATGTAGTAGTGTTTCTCCTTCATCATATTTTTTATTAATACCAGTAGAATTATGTTTTAGCATAATTGCTAAAGGTTCTACACATTTGCATTTAGCAGCATCAGATAAAGGTGTATTACCTTGATTATTCTCGATATTTACATCAGCATTATATTTTAGCAGTAATGCTATATGATCATTGCAATAGGTAGGATATTTTTCGAAAAATTCATAATATACTTGAATTGTGTCAACAACGAGATGTAAAGCAGTGTGCCCATCATTATTTTTTGCGTTTACATTAGCTCCATTGTTCAACAAAATCTTAGCAATAGGTAGATTCTTATATTTCAAAGCAACAGATAAAGCTGTAGTACCGTCGTTATATTTTGAATTGACAAGTGTACTATCCTTATTAATAAGCTGCTGTACTTTTTTAATATCACCATCTTGAATAGCGCTATGTAAGGTATACTTAGTCTTAGATTTTAATATCATATATTTAATCCTTTCATTCTCAATTATTTACTCATTAGCTAGCATGAAGTTTACAATATTCGCTTAAGCGTTCTCCAATCTCTGGTAGTTTAAGGTATTCAGCAAGAGCTATAAATTCTTGCTGAGTTTCAAATATTATTTCTTGCCTTTTGTGAGGAGGTTTGATGAATATAGTTGTAATATTATGGAATCTATCAAAAAGTTTGATCAGTAATAGTTCTGTTTTATTTTGGCTGCGTAATATTTGTATCATTTCCATAGCACTGATTTTCTTATTATCCCTAACTCTGGTAAGGTCTGAAACCTGTTCTGCAATATTAGCACCAAATTCGTACCTTATTCTTTCTTTAGTTAGTGTTGTGTCTTCGATGGTATCATGTAGTATTGCAGTAATAATTGTATCTGTTTCAAAGCTGTGGTCTGATACCATGCGCGCTACTTTCAATGGATGTGTGTAGTATAGTTCTCAAGTATCTCTCTTTTGCTGGCCATGATATTTTTTAGCGTAAAGTATTGCTTTTTCAACTCTATCAAGATCAATTTTGGCGTTAAATATTATGTTGGTTCTGAACAGCTTATTTATTAAGCTCTCACTATAAAAATCTATCATTCTCCATCTCTAAATAGTTATTAATAAATTATACCATAATTCAAACTTTTTGTATACTCCAATCCCAGATAAAAACTGGAAAAGAAGCAAATTAAATTATAAAATTTTTGATTCAGTTATCACGATGCTAAAACTAATCTTAAGTTACATATCTCTGGTGTTAATGAGTAAAATTTTGCTGTAATTTTTTTTTGGACCAGCATTTTTTCATTTATGCATAATCTAGTGTTTATTAACCTTGATGAGAGTTTTTAACAATATTGCCAAATTTAGAATACCTACTATTATAGTGCAACTTCATATGTCCATGAAAAAAGTTTCAGGTTGACCTGAAATTTCTTTCATGTTGGGACGAAATTTTTTTTCTGGTAAGGCTATATTTTCTTCTTTTCCTTTTTCACTATAGTGCTGAAAATTTTTTAGAAGTTTTATGCAAGGTACATTACGTAACTTAACATTGTCTTTAATTATTGTCCTATTTTCAACTTCAATAAAACCTGCATCCTGCCTTAGAAGACAGATTTTTGCCTATAGATCATGTTATTACATATCATTTATGGTGTTTTAAAGCATAATTCTCCTTTTAATCCTAATGTTTTAATCAATCAGAAATAATAATTTTATAAAAACTTACATCTTTTTTATAAAATTATTATTTCTTTTCTTGATTTTTAACACTATATCTAGTGTCTCTTATACAACAAAAAATATCGTTTATAAGAAGCGCTTTATAGTTTTAATTTACTAGGTTAGTAGCTAGTAACGCAATCTTTGATTTAAAAATTGCATTAAATCTTAAGCTTTTTAGATTGAATAGATTAAATAATAACTTATTATGTTAATAAAATGGTTTAATGATGTTAAGCAAAAATAAAATAGAGCTATCCAGCAGTAAAAACAAACCTAGCAACCAGTACTTTCATGCAAAGAACAAGGTGAAAAGCTATTGTTGCTAAACAATTAAAAGTTACATTTGATAGAAGCAATAATACATATAATATGTATATTTTTATAAATTTATAAAATTTTAAGTTATTTTGATATGACAAGCTCACCAAAATTTAATATAAAAATCAATAATGAACGGAATAAGTTACTATCTACTTCTAGTCAGGCTACTCTAGCAGATAGATATCTACTTAAAGGTGAAACATTCCAAGATTTATGCGTAAGGATAGCAAGTTATTACGCTGATAATAAATCCCACGCTCAAAGATTGTACGACTATATGAGCCAACATTGGTTTTTACCAGCCACTCCTATATTAAGCAATGGAGGTACTAATAGGGGATTGGCAATATCTTGTTTTGTAAATGAAGTAGAAGATAGCCTTCATGGAATAGTTAATACATGGATTGAAAATGTTTGGTTAGCATCACGTGGTGGTGGTATTGGAAGCTACTGGGGTAATGTTCGATCTATTAATGAAAAAATTGGCGAAAACGGATATAGTTCTGGAATTATCCCATTTATCAAAGTTCAAGATACTATGACTCTTGCTATTTCACAAGGATCTTTAAGACGCGGCAGTGCTGCAGTTTATCTGCCAGTTTCTCATCCAGAAATAGAAGAGTTTATTGATATCAGAAGACACACAGGTGGAGATTCTAATCGTAAGTCATTAAATATTCACCACGGGATAGTAATCTCTGATCAATTTATGCATGCTGTTGAAAAAAATGAGTCATGGAATTTAATTAGCCCTTATGATAATAGAATCATTAATACAGTTAAAGCTAGAGATTTATGGGTTAAACTTTTAACAACTAGAATTGAAACTGGAGAGCCTTATATTCTATTCATTGATACAGTCAATAAATCTTTACCTGAGCATCATCAAAAATTAGGATTAAAGGTAAAAACATCTAATTTATGTAGTGAAATAACTCTACCGACTGGCCGTGATTATACAAATAACATTAGGACAGCAGTATGCTGCCTATCATCATTAAACCTAGAATATTTTGAACTATGGCAAAGTAATGAACATTTTATACCAGACATTATAAGATTTTTAGACAATGTACTTGAGGATTTTATTAATAAGGCTCCAAATACAATGTCTAATGCTAAATATTCTGCTATGCATGAACGTAGTATAGGGCTTGGAGTAATGGGATTTCATTCACTGTTACAAGCTAATAATATACCCATCGCTTCTGTAATGGCTAAAGTCTGGAATAAAAAAATATTTGAGCATATAAAATTACAGACAGATAACATGTCTGTAGTTCTAGCTAAGGAGCGTGGAGCATGTATTGATGCTCAAAAATGCAATATACAGGAAAGATTTAGCTATAAAACAGCAATAGCTCCTACAGCTTCAATCTCAATAATAGCTAATAATGCTTCACCAGGCATTGAACCGTATGCTGCTAACAGTTTTACTCAGAAAACTTTAACTGGATCATTTTCCATTAAAAATAAGAATTTGGAAAAATTACTTGAGTCTAAAGGACTAAATAATGATCAAGTTTGGTCTTCAATCGCAACTCATGAAGGCTCAGTGCAACATTTAACTTTTTTATCTGATCATGAAAAAGAAGTATATAAAACTGCTTATGAAATTGATCAGCGTTGGTTGATAGAATTAGCAGCTGAGCGTGCGAAATTTATTTCACAATCTCAATCACTCAATATATTTCTACCAGGTAATTGCAGTAAACAATTATTACATGATATACATTTTGACGCCTGGAAAAAAAACATAAAAAGTTTATATTATTGTAGATCTACTTCTATTCAACGAGCAGAAAAGGTTTCACATGTAGTTACAATTGACAAATTAGCAAAATTAACAGATAAAGAACAACAGCTAGCAACAAGTAATAACGACGATGAATGCTTAGCATGCCAGTAATTATAATTTAGGAAAGAGAACAATGTCACTACTTAATGCACGACCAATTTACAAGCCATTTTCATACCCTTGGGCATATAAAGCATGGCACACTCAGCAAAAAATTCACTGGCTACCAGAAGAAGTTCCATTAGCTGATGATATCAAAGATTGGAAATATAACTTAACTCCAGGAGAAAAGCATCTACTGACACAAATCTTTCGATTTTTTACTCAAGCAGACATAGAGGTGAACAATTGTTATATGAAGCACTATGCTAGAGTTTTTCAACCAACTGAAGTACAAATGATGCTATCTGCTTTTTCAAATATGGAAACTATTCATATAGCTGCATATTCACATCTGTTAGATACTATTGGCATGCCTGAAACGGAATATCAGGCATTTATGAAATATAAAGCAATGAAGGATAAATATGATTACATGCAACGGTTTAATGTTGACAATAAAGAAGAAATTGCTACGACTTTAGCAGTTTTTGGAGCTTTCACAGAGGGGGTTCAACTATTTGCTTCATTTGCTATTTTACTAAATTTTCCAAGATATAACAAAATGAAAGGAATGGGCCAAATTATTACATGGTCAGTTAGAGATGAAACATTACACACTAATTCTATTATTACGTTATTTAAAACCTTCATTCAAGAATATCCTGAAGTTTGGACAGAACAGTTAAAAAGTAGAATTTATGAGGCATGCTGTACCATTATTCATTTTGAAGATGCGTTTATTGATTTAGCTTTTGAAGTTGGTGGAGTTGAGGGGTTAGAGGCTAGAGATGTCAAAAAATATATTCGTTATATAGCTGACAGACGGTTATTACAACTTGGGTTAAAAGAAAATTATCTAATTGAACAAAACCCTTTAACATGGCTTGATCAAATCCTAAATGGAGTAGAACATACCAATTTCTTTGAAAATAGAGTTACTGAATATACCAGAAGCGCTACTACTGGATCATGGGATGAAGTATTTGCTAAGATAGATAATAATAATAATAATAATAATCAGCCTACAGTATAAGTACTATTATAGTTAACATTCAATGTTATTAGCACATTAATTGAACAAAACCCTTTAACATGGCTTGATCAAATCCTAAATGGAGTAGAACATACCAATTTCTTTGAAAATAGAGTTACTGAATATACCAGAAGCGCTACTACTGGATCATGGGATGAAGTATTTGCTAAGATAGATAATAATAATAATAATAATAATCAGCCTACAGTATAAGTACTATTATAGTTAACATTCAATGTTATTAGCACATTATTTGTTTTTATATAGCTGTACACTATATTCAGTCTTTGGAAACGTAATATGTAATAACATGATCTATAGGCAAAATTGGACTTCTAAGGCAGATAGTATAAGTATGAAGATTTATATAGGTTTGGTATAAAAATTTTTTTCAACCTATTTTCAACCTTTTGAACAAAAATTTGATGGTAATTTGTAAAAAAATTATTTTCTAAAATACCTACTATAGCTGTATTTTTGGAGATGAAAAATGCGCCCTGTAGTATTCGATTTTTTAACCAATGGTTGTAATTTTGTTAAAAAAAATAGTAACAATAATGACACAATATTTTATAACTTTATTGGAAATATCATTCCACCAGAATGGAGAAAGCTAACTGGAGATAATGGAAAAGCATTAAGCAAAACATCTAAACAGCTTTTATCATTTATAGTATTTAGACTACATATCTATTACAACAAAGATATAGATGAATTACAGGAAAGTTATCAGCTTTATGAAGATAAGCTTAATGTTGGTCAAAGAAGAGTTAGGCAATGCTTAGTAGAATTAAGAGATGCAGGTTTTATTGAAATTGAAAATAGGACAATCATTAAATACAATCTTAAGTTACGTAATGTCCCTTGCATAAAAATTCTGAAAAATTTTCAGCACTATAGTGAAAAAGGAAAAGAAGAAAATATAGCCTTACCAGAAAAAAAATTTCGTCCCAACCTGAAAGAAATTTCAGGTCAACCTGAAACTTTTTTCATGGACATATATAGATATATAAAAAAATCTAAAATATCTAAAAGTTCTATGGCTAACACTTTTTACAAAAAGTGAGTTAATAGATAACAGCAAAAAACAATGTTTTATTATCTGTCTATTAATGTTTAATCTATCGTTAATTTAACAGTAGTTGAATTTATATTTTTTGTCAATGCAAGTATACATATTTTAAAAAAATCAGAACATATACAGCACAAATACACCCTAAATGAGTATTAATTCGCGATTTTTTAACTAAGACTTAAAATTGCAATGCTGCTATAATCTATAGTTGAAGCAAAGATTTTAAAAATCATTTAATTTTTTTATTGAATTATTACGAAAAAACTTGCTTTTTCAAAAAAAGCATACAATAGATTGTTTTTCTAATCTTAAATATTAATAGTTGAATAAAGGTGATTTATTATGGTAGTGATATTATATTTTACACAAATAGCTATAAGTAAAATAAAGCCCCCAAAAGAAAAAAGAGATGTATACAGAGATAGTAAAGACAAAGGTTTATTTCTAGAAGTATTGTATGGCGGAACTAAAACACTTTATTTAGGGATAACAATTAAAGGAGTATATAGAAAAATTAAGTTAGGAAATTTTCCAAATATATCTGTTAATTATGCTAGAAAAAACGCTGATTTTAAAGGGACAAATTGCTAAAGGAATAGATCCTTTAATAATTCTATAATCTTGATAGATGATGTTTAGTAAAACTATGTTTAAATAATTATTATCATGGAACTCTTAAAATTTATCCTTAAAACAGTACTTACAAAGTATTGCTTCTGGGAATGATGTCTTGCATGCTTGTAATTGCGTTTGATAGCAATTTTAGACCATATGTCATTAAACTCTTAATTGATGGCGCTCATAATTTTAGTATAAAAACATATATAATTTGGGCAACTGTTTATTTATCATCACAAATGATATCTGTTATTTCTGCAGCAGCATTTGATTGGCTTGGTACACTTTATCATACAAGTTATCGCGAAAGAATTGCTCATAGATATTTAGAGCAATTAAGCAAATATGAATACAATTTTTTCCAAGAAACATTAGCTGGAACACTGACTGCAAAGGTAACAGATGCATTTAATTCAATACCAATGGTTGTTTTTATAACCATGAACATGTTTTTACAATTTGTTTTTTTAATTATAATTGCTTCAATAATTTTCATAAAAACAAGTTATCTTTTGGGTATCATAATGTTAGTTTGGATTGCAGCTTTTATGACTTTAACTCGTAGGCATATTAAAAATTCTACTGATTATAACAAAGAGTATGCTCAGTGTAGGCCTAAAATTTTTGGTTTTTTAACTGATTACTTTACTAATATTTTAAATGTTTGGTTTTTCTCAGAAGTAAAAAATGAGAAAAATAGACTTAGAGTCATTACTCAGGATTTCATTGAAAAAAGTCTTAAGTTTGGCATATTTTTACGTCAATATTATTTTTCTTATGGAACATTAGTTACCTGTTATGTTGCATTAATTTTTGTAATTTTAGGATATTTGTCTCTACAAAATGAAATTACTCCAGGGGATTTTGCTGTAATTTTCATGATAAACTATAAAATTGCTGAAAAATTATCAGAAATTTCTTATAAATTAATTGAATTCACTCAGCAGCTTGCAATTGCTACAAATGCAATAACTTTACTTAATAAACAACCTAAAAATGATAGTAAAACGAACTTTATTTATAAAGAAGGAACAATTGTTTTTAGTGGGATAGATTTTGCGTACATTGGTACAAAGGAAAAAATTCTTGAGAACTTTAATTTAACAATTGCAGCAAAACAAAAAGTTGGTTTAGTTGGGGTGTCAGGTTCAGGTAAAAGTACAATTATTAACCTAATCACTAGATTGGAAGAACCAAATTCTTCATCAGTTTTAATTGATAATCAAAATATTGCTAATGTTTCAATGGAATCACTCAGAAAACATATTAGCATTGTTTCTCAATCTGCAATTAGATCTCGAGCTTGTAGACTTAAACGTACTCATAATTTAGCAATATTATTTATTGATTATTTATAGCTAATAAAAATTGATTCCATAGGAAGTCAGTATAATCGAGTACAGGAGATTTCTGAAATTACTCAGAGCTTAAAAGCTCTTGCAAAAGAACTTAATAATATTCCAGTAATTGCATTATCTCAATTGTCTAGAGCTGTAGAACAAAGGTCAGATAAAAATCCTATTCTCTCAGATCTACGAGAATCAAGCTCAATTGAACAAAATGCAGATATTGTAATGCTTATATATAGAGAAGAGTATTATTTATCTAGATCAGAACTGCATCCAGATTCTATTGTTGCAGAGGGCTGTAACACTTGCGCTACTCTCCCTCATATATAGCATATGCTCCTCCAACTCCAACTTCAGCTTCAACTTCAGCACCAGCTTTACCAGCTTCTGCTACATCAGTGTGTTGAAGTTTTGTTAAATCATTATTACTTAAATTCTCTAATATCATAACTCTTACTTCTGGTGACAAGTGAAGCCAAGATTTCTGAATTTCTTGAGAATCATTCTGATTGGATTCAAATATCTCATCTATTGATTCAGCTGCTCCTTGTAGCAGCTTGGCTCTTGCTTTCCCTTCTTCAATAGATTTTTCAATAAAGGAATAGTATATTGGAAATTTACATTGATGCTCTGCAATATAAGGATTATTAGCACATCTTGCTAGTATATTTATATTTCTTTTCTGAATAAATACTTCAAAAAAAGATAAATTACTTACAATCTTGAAGCTTTTCATTTCCTGTATTTCTTGTAAGCATTTCTGTTTTATCTCAGTAAGTGCTAGAGATTCATCTATACAGGCTTTATTTTTTATAAAACCTTCTGAACTAATATGTATATTATAAGATTCTAGCTTAACAGTATAAGCAACCAAGGATTTTATTATTGCTTCATTTTGATGATGAGCTGATACCGATGCAGTAAGAGGAGTATCACCAAAGTAATCGAGTGAATTTATATCAGCTCCACAAGCTAACAAATAATCTACATTCTTTTCATGGCCTTGTTCAGAAGCAATATGTAAAGCAGTAGTGTTTAAACCACCACTTAGATTTATATCAGCTCCATAAGCTAATAGAGTATCTGTTATTTTAGTATCGCGTACTGAGGCATAATGTAAAGCAGCAAGACGGTGATAGTTTTTATAATGTACATCAGCTCCATGAGATAACAAAAGCTTTACAAGCTCTACGTGTTCTGCTATCACAGAACAAATTAAAGGAGTATTTCCAGAACAATTTATTGAATTTATATTAGCGCCATGAGATAACAGAAGCTTTACAATCCCTATGTATCCGTTTGCAACAGCATAATATAAAAGAGTATTAAGGTAAGTATCTGTTACATTAACGTCGATATTTTTTTCTTCTAAAAGCAGACGTTCTACCTTTTCTAGGTCGCCATCCTTAACAGCTCTATATAAAGCAATATGAGGTATTGTTAACTTCTCCTAAATTAAATGTTATACAGTAAATGAGCAAAAATAGACCCATTATTCATAGATTGTTACTTTAAAATATATATTACATCTTAGAATATTATTATTCATTAAATGGACAATAATTGCAACTTAAAATTGATTTATGTGATAATATAGGTTAAATTACTATATCTCTGTACTTTGCAAACAGTTCAATGCATGATACTAATGCTTCCAGTAGAATAATAGACCTCTTTCGAAAGCTGATAAATATCAAAATAGACGTAAAAGATTAGGTCTTAGATTTAATTTGATCTCTGGCATTTATAATTTTGAACTACGTCAACCAGTTTTGAAAGAGGTTTAATATAGCAAAACCACTATAAAACAGTTATACTAGATGCTTTCTGAATCAAAAAAAGTATCTAGTATAACTGTTTTATAGTAGCTTAGCTGTATGTCTTTGTCCTAAGGCATGGATTCCAATACCTGTACCTGGTATTCCTGTTGGATTTTGGTAGCCAGTACGACTTGTAGACGTTACAAAATCACCAATGTGTATGGTAAGTCTTGGGGGTTTGTCATTTGGAAGCGCTACTCAAAAAGGCATGAAAGATGAGGCTGAAGGAAGTGCTTTTTATCACATTCATTGGTATGTCTATCCCGTGATTTATTGGTTAGAGATTTTGCTTGATTTTATTTGTCTGGAAATGGCTGCAGTAGATATAGCATATTTAACAGAGTTTGATTCATTATGGAGTGATGACGCTAAATCTGCGATTTTAAATTCGGAAACACCGTTGTTTCAAAATGTAGCTGCTTATCAAGCATGTATAGCTGATTGCATGAGTTGTAGCGCTGGTTTATTAGCAAGTGATTATGCTTTTTGGTGTGCCGAATGTCAAGGAATGCTTTACCCTTTTACTGGAACAGCTGCAGCGCATAATGGTGGAGTTGGAACATCTGTATTAATGGTAAGTAAATTTATGGCTAGAATGCATAGGCAACTGATGTTATGGGGATATTATGGTTATAAAGGCCTATGTGGTAAGTATCCTATGCCTATCATGAAGAAAAGCCAGTATCGACTACAAATGATTTATCCGATTCCAGAAACCAAATCCTGCAAGAGCATAGGTCAAACAGAAGCTACATGGCAAGCTGGCAGAGAATTTCCAGTTAATGGTGAAGATTTTGGTTACTTGATTTGACGAAAAAGAGATTGTTGTTTGCTTTGATTTATAAAGCTTGGAGAGGAATATGGTTATACGAGTAATGATGTTGATGGTTTTATTATTTGTTAATAATGCTAATGCTTTTTTTTTGGATCAGCAAAAAACTTTTATTTTTGTCTCATTTTCAATGAGTGATGAGGCTTTAAAAAGCTATTTTGCTGAATCTCAAAAGGCTGGAGCTCAATTAGTTATGCGTGGGTTAATTAATAACTCATTTACACAAACAAAGAATAAAACTATGGAGCTTGGTATTAGCTTCGATATAGATCCTAGCTTGTTTAAACAATATAAAATTGATGTTGTACCAGTGATAGTAATAGATGATGAAAAAAAGAGGATTAACCAAGAAATTAACTGACCATATTCCTTTAGCAATAGCATTAGAAATTATGAAGAAGAAAAAGAGAAACAAACAAATCTGTGTAGTCGGCTTGAAGCAGGCAAATTAGCAAGAATAAATTGTATAGATTCGATTCAATATATTAGGCATATAGTAAATGCTTGTACCGTTAGCAGGTTGAATATAGAGGCAAAGGTACGAGACAAGGGGTTAGATTCAGATTCTGAAATAACAAAGGCACTAACAGATACATCATAATGTTAGTTGATAATTTGATAGATCATCTGAATGATATAATTTTTTTGTTTAGAAAAACCATAGAATCAACGAATGTAGAACTAGCAAAATTTAGCCTACGAAAAATGCTAAATGGTACTATTGCAGCAATCAGAGTAATTGATCAAGATGAAAAGATAGAGCTAAGGGAAAAAGGAAATGACATATACGATATTATTACTGGAGATAGGTTTCGAATAAGAGCTGTACTAAGCCAGTTAGCTGAAAGTGCTATTATGCATAGTACAAATAGCAAAGTTAGAGTTAGCATTGATTTTTTGCCTCCTAAAAATGAACAATCGAATTCAAAAGATAGAATATTGCAATTTGTAGTGCATAGCGTAGGAGATGGCATTTCAAAAAACAAATTACAAGAGATGAACTCTGAATTAAAAAAACCACACTTAATTAAGCATCAAGCATTAGATTCAGGGTTAGAATTTATCAAACATCTTACATATGAAATGAAAGGAAGCATTAAGATAGACAGTAAAGAAGGGCATTATACAAAGTTTTTAGTCAGCATTCCGATACAAACTAGTAATTTAAATTCGCAACATTAGTCAAATGGAGAATATTATGAAAAATAAAAAAAAGAATATCAATACAACAAAAGACATTTCTCAAGATGTCTGGACAATCCATATACCACCTATTCCAGCCAAGTTAGTATCTACAGCTAAGGAAAGAAATATTTATCTTTGTACCGAAAATATGAATGAAGATAAATATATTGGAATGAAAATAAAGCTACAACAAGCGGAAGATTATCTAGAGGAAGCTGAGTCAATGAAGCAATATTGTATAGATTTGATTCAAAAAATTAAATATACGTTTGATCTTACTACTGCTAAAATCCAAGATCTAGCAGATGATCTACTATGCTGGCAAAATGATTTCAAAGAAAAGGAATATAAAACTACTAGCGTAGAGAATACTTAATTATGCTGCTAACCTACAAGACTACTGTAACAGGATAGTTTACTCACTTAGAGGCCAAATTGAGCTTCAAAATGTACATTCAAAAAAATTTAGCATACAAAAACTATTGAAGGATACAATTAGTTCGCTGAAAGAAATGGCTGAAGATAGAGAAATATCGCTCAGTTACAATGTTCAGGACAATATAAATGATATTGTTATTGGAGATAGTTGTCTATTGCAAACTATACTTAGTCAATTAATAAGTGTGGCTATTAGAGTTAATAAAAGCTGTCAGGTTGATGTTATAGTTAGGTTATTTAATAGGTGGTTAATGTAGTGAATTGCATAAATTAAAATGTAATAACATTGTCTATAGGTAAAGCTGCAAAGACATATCAAATATAAAGAAAAAAGGTTAATTTTCGCTAATTTCTGCACTTTATAGAATCTGCTATTAACTTCTGTTAGCTTTTGTTAATATTTATAATTAATCTTCAACTTTAGCTATAAATATATTTTCAATATTTGTCAATATTACAAAAAAATTAAAGCAAAAGGTTGAAAATAGGTTGAAAAAAATTTTTATGCCAAACCTATATAAATCTTCATACTGATACTATCTGCCTTAGAAGACTAATTTTACTATAGAACATCTTATAATTAATAAGATAATGTTCATGTAAGTTATTTTGTTGTATAATTTAAAAAGAATAGAAAATATGAAAAATATATGCATTTATCAAGATTTCTAGATCCAAAGAATGATGTAGCATTTAAAAAGATATTTGGATCAGAAAAAAACAAGGACATACTAATACATTTTCTGAACGATATATTGTTGTTTGAAGGAAATAGAAAAATAATAGAAGTAGAGTTTTTAGGAACGATATTAGATGCAGACATAGCGTCCAAGAAAGAATCAATAGTAGATGTTTTGTGTAAAGATAAAAACGGTGCGCAATATATAATAGAAATGCAAGTAGATCCTACACAAGGATTTGAAAAAAGAGCACAGTATTATGCAGCAAAGGCATATGGCAGGCAACCAAATAGAGGAAAGGAAGGAAAATACTCAGACCTAAAGGAAGTTATATTTATAGCTATAGCAGATTATAAATTGTTTCCAAACAAAGAAGACTATATATCAAGGCATGTAATATTGGATAAAAAGACATATGAGCATGATCTAAAGGACTTTTCATTTACCTTTATAGAATTACCAAAATTTAAAAAAAATAGAGTGGAAGAGTTAAATGATATAACAGAGAAGTGGTGCTATTTTTTTAAACATGCAAAAGAAACAACATTAGATGGATATAATAAAATAATAGGTGAAGATTTAATAATAAAAAGAGCGTATGAGGCATTAGATCAGTTTAATTGGAGTGAAGACGAACTAATAACCTATGAACAAGAGTTAAAGCGTATATGGGATAATAAAGCAGTAGAAGATTATAAACTCGAACGCGCTAAAGCTGAAGGCATAAAGCTCGGTGAGGCTAAAGGTAAAGCTGAAGGTAAAGCTGAAGGTAAAGCTGAAGGTAAAGCTGAAGGCATAAAGCTCGGTGAAGCTAAAGCAAAAAAAGATTTGGCAATAAAATTATTGAAATCTGAATTATCAGTTGAGACAATTGCTGAATATACGGATTTATCAATACAAGAAGTATTAAATTTAAAAAATAGTGTAAAATAATAAGAAATATACAACATAAAATCTTACTTTTGATGTGTTGTATGCTACTTCTATTAGATGCTTTATATCACACTACAAGTTCTATACTATACTGAACACTGAGAAGGCCATTCTTTAAGGCCTCAATGTCCTTAACATGGCCGCACCATTCTTGACGAAAACTATTCCATTTTAAGCCATGAAGGCGAATGTGGCGCTTAGTGTCTTCATTCGGTTATTTTTTAAATTTAATACTTCTTGTATTGATAAATCCGTATATTCAGCAATTGTCTCAACTTTAGCGCGTTCGAGTTTATAATCTTCTACTGCTTTATTATCACACATACGCTTTAACTCTTGTTCATAGGTTATTAGTTCATCTTCGCTCCAATTAAACTGATCTAATGCCTCTCATACGCTCTTTTTATTATTAAATCTTCACCTATTATTTTATTATATCCATCTAATGTTGTTTCTTTTGCATGTTTAAAAAAATAGCACCACTTCTCTGTTATATCATTTAACTCTTCCACTCTATTTTTTTTAAATTTTGGTAATTCTATAAAGGTAAATGAAAAGTCCTTTAGATCATGCTCATATGTCTTTTTATCCAATTCATCAAAATAAGCATACAAATACCAATCAGAAAGCTCTGACTTCAATAATTACTAACTTATTAGGTAGGTTTTTAAAGTACTTTTTATAACCATTTGGATTGATTTGCTTGCACAATAATGGAATAAGGCTATCATGTACAGATGTAAAATTTTCAACGTATGATTTATATTTTTGTAAATCAATTCCAAATTTTATTAATACCTTTGCAACTAATACATGAATATCATGGTAAACCATATATCCATAATGTCCAATAGATTGACCGCTTTGCAACCTATCAAATTCAGTACAAATCATATCAAATTGCATATATTCCTTATAGAATTTTTTTTGAAAGAGCATCTCTGCTAAATTATTAGCACACTTTGAGTTTTCATCTATTAGATTCAAATGTTTTTCTAGTAAAAATTTTACATTTATTACTTCAGTACTAGTTAAGTTACCGCTAGACATTCTGATAGTACCTGCTATAAGGCTTTCTACTATCTCATTTTGATTAAGTTGAAAGTTTTTAATAAACCATTCTGCGGACTGTACTAAATTTCTCTGTATAATTTTTGTTAGTATAGTAGTGTAATCATAGCCTTCATTATTACAATGTACTGGAAATTTAGCTTTAGTGCTGTTAAGTAGCAAATTAGTATATTCATCTGAATAAAGTTTAGCATTTTCATTCAGAGAAAGATATTTTTTTGATATACGTAATGCAGTATTATCGTACTCCTCAGTAGATTAGTACGTTCAGTAGCATAAATCCACATTGTAGCAGGCATACCATGCTTATCTTTAGCACTGATATCAGCTCCAAGAATCAATAAGTCTTCTACGATGTCCTCTCTTAGATACTTAAATGCTCTTATGAGCAGTGTATCATTGTTTGCTTGAGATCTGGTATCAACTAATTCAGAATGCAAGGCTGTTAATTCTAGAAGAGCTGCCTTATTACCTGCTTGCACATATCCAAAAGCTTCTCTTCGTATTTTATCTGATATCATATATTTAATAACACTTAATCTATGTTTAAAGTTTTATATTAAACGTATAACTGTAAAAAATGCTAAAATCAATAGACCTCTTTCGAAACTGGTTGACGTAGTTCAAAATTATAAATGCTAGAGATCAAATTAAATCTAAGACCTAATCTTTATCTTTTACGTCTTATTTTGATATTTATCAGCAATAATTTTGAACTACGTCAACCAGTTTCGAAAGAGGTCTAATTAAGAAAGTTGTAAAATATGATAAGGTAAAAGGAAAAGTGAACAAATAGCTAACTTAATAAATTCAAGTTGGCTATAATAATCAGAGTTCGATATAAAAAGTATGCTAAACTATATGAATAGAAAGTATTGCAACCTAGATTTTGCAATATTCCATATATCGAGCTCAGGTTAACTATAATTAAATTTAAATGTATTAACTTATTGTATAATTAGTAATGAAACCGTATGCTTGCATGATAGAAACAAGAAGTGCCCTGCTAAGAGCAATGGTGCTGCACTCAATATCTAAATACATTCTGTCTTTAACTAAGTTTGTAGTTAAGCCAACTCCTAACGCAACCCAAGTATCTCTAGAGCATATTAGAGATGATATTAAACCTCTAGTAATAAAAATCTATGCTTTCCATCAAGTATATTATAATAGTATAGTAATGTCCTTGTATAGAGTTTGCCCAAGCAACATAATCACGTAGTAATCCTAGCATTAGTTCCATTCTATGTGGCGCACTGATGTAACCTAATCCTATCCCGATACATAATCTCCAATACCTGTAACACCTGTTGAAAATTTTAGATAAAATGGAAAAGTATTAAACTCAATACTGGATTTAGAATTTTCAGAGTTTATATAATTATATAGTCATTTGCAATGAGGTTTGAGATAGAAAAAAGAGATAATAGATTCATAAGATTTAGCAAATTGAGTAATTTGATTTCTAATCCACATCTTCATATTAGCCCAAAACTTTTCTATCAGATTTAAATCTGGAGAATAAGGTAGCCAAAAAATAACTTTATAACCAACAGATTCTATTAATTTTTATTGCTTCTTTCTATCTCAAACCTCATTGTAAATGATTATATACCTATCTGCTAAATATATCGATGGTAAAAAAATAATACAATAGATGCTAGCATTACAAGAGAATGACACGGTTGTAAAAGTAATTTCAAAACATCATATTAACTTCTCTTTTCAATTATAAGATGTAGCTTACAGTCTAAGGACATGCCATAACTGCTCTTGCCAATTTTAGAAAATCTGTTAAAAACTCTATTGCTGGAAATGCGTTTGTTAGGACAAATTGCTAACTTTGTAGAATCAATGTAATATACCTGTTTCTTCTCCTTTCAGAGAAGGCATTAATACAGCTAGTGTAGCAACACATTGTAGGCCACAGTTGTATTATTCTACTATAACTTGGTAAACAAAAGTATCTTTTATACTTATAACTCAAGTAATATAGATAATAATTTTTAAAATCCTTCTTGTCTTTAGTTTTATTGAAGCTGTATTTAGCGTATTAAAAAACATCTACATTTAGAGCATGCTAGTACCGCTTTTCTATGGATTTCTTGGTTCATACAACTACTTCTCTTGTAAGTGATTCTATCTCCAAACTTAATTTCAATCTTATCTCATCTTCATTAGCGTATTCTGGTATCGTAATACTTATTTTACTTATGTTTTATATTATTTCTTATATTCAAACTCGTGTTTATTTAAGAATTTTATTAAGCATAATATTATTGATTTATCTGACTTTGATATTTCGCAGTCAACGCCCAAATCCAATATTTATCAGTAGATGTAATTTGAGTATTATCACAAAGTTCAGGATGTTGATTAGCTGAAAAATGGGCCTTAAAAGCTAATATTAGTGGAGCACAAAGTGCAACAGTTTGCTTTGGATTATCTGTTTTATTTAAATCAACGTTGTCTGGAATGTGATATCCATATTCTTGTAGCAATTTTAAAAAAGTAATATCATCTATTTTATCTGGATCAGAGATCTTAGGATTATATTTTTCTTTAATATATTGAGAGTTTAGTTCTGCATCAGTTAACCATGCTCCAACATTATACTCATGATATAATTGTCCCCATGGGAATAAAGGCCCAGGATCACTCTTTCGATTATATGCGATATCTGAGTGACCTAAAACATGAATAGGCTTTATGTTATATCGCCTTATTATTCCAGAACTAACTATACCTGAAGTTTCTATTTGATGTTTATCATAGCAAAACCACTCCTTTTTTGCATTTACTGTATTAAATCCTCTGTTAACATGCTCAATTCCTATTGACATGCTATTCAAGTTTGTATCGTTTTGCCAGGCACTAACTCCTGCATGATAAGCAATTTTGTTTTCTGGAACAAAAGATATTAAAATTCCTGCTGGTATTTTTCCTTCCTCTTCTTCAGTAATTACTATATGAGAGCTAACTTGACCTAATAAAGGTTTGTTAACAGTAAACTCTTGCGCGGTACTTGCAAAATTGCCTACTGTGTAATGCATAATTAGGTACTTTATAGGAGTATCTTGCTTTCGTTGAGTATAATGGTTGCGGTTATCTTCATTTTCAGGAAATTCATCTATTGCATACCCTGTAATTCCATAATCAGAAAATTGAGAAACATAAATACCAGTATTTTTATCTGAATGAAACGCATGTTTAAAAATATTTACTTGTTCTATAGGAGTATGCTGTATTTTATGATGCTGGCTTGATATTGTAGTCTGTAATTGACTTTTCTGATGAACATTGGACTTATTAACTACTAACGCATTATCAACAATAACATGTTGTAATAGTTGCAATAGTGGCAAATAAAGCATGTTTTATTTAATAATTGTTGAACAGGTATAATAAGCTGAGTATAGCATTGTTAACTATAAGCTTGCAATCAGTATAGCACTTGTTTAAAGTTGAAAGTTTATATTATTGCAATAATGTTATACCGTTATAAAAATAATTAAAGTTACGATGTAAGAAGTTAAAAACATAATATGAAGGCATATGCATGGTATTAACAAGAGATTATATCTTGAGTGCATATTGCCTTATATGCACTATAGTTCTAGCTATTGTCGTATAGACGTTAATGCTTGCATCTACTACTCGTTCACTTGCTATTTCTTCTTTCAAACATATCACAGTTATAGTAATTTAGGTTGAATTAGATATCTATAGCTTAAATTATTAAGGTTACGTAAAGTAGCTAACTTATTTAACGACTTTTTTAATGCTATCTTTTTATTTCACAAAGTGTAACCACCTTAACAATTTAAGCTATATGATTTCCTATAGTTACTTCTTCTAAACTATATATGCTTTTATTAGGCATATTTCTAGTAGAAATCACATATATCTCAACCTACAAATTACTATAATATTAAACTTGTGTTATCTCATTCTACTAATTTACTAGAATTGACTATTTTTCGTATGTATTATACAAATAAATATCAACTAAAAATTTATTGTACTTAAATTAACAAAGGAGCTATGTATGAGATGTAGCTTTGACCAATACATTGGTAACCGCCATGAAATAAAAAAAAACTTAGAAAAAAATCCAGCACTTAGGCCTTTTTTTAGTGAAATTTTAAAAAAAAATTGTTATCCAGAAAGCGATTTTGACAATCTATTTCGTCAGATAAATTTAGATACCTTAGGTAGCTTAATACAACAAGTTAGAATAAAATCTTATAGTATTTCTAACATATTACGTTACTTCACTTTAGATATTTTACAGGAAATATTACAAGTATTACTTTTAAATTTTAAGACACTAAAAAGATTAAATAAAGACTTAGGAATCGAATTTTCTAATATCTCAAGTATGTTATCTAAGACAAAAAGAGATGCATTATATGTCCTACAAGAAACATTAAAAGTATTAGAATTAGAGTCAAATCTAGCTATATTAAACAGCTTGAACAGCTTAGGAATTACATTCTCTAGTATCTCAAGCATGTTAACTCAGACAAGTCATAATACACCCCATGCTTTACAAGAAACATTAAAAGTGTTAGGGGCAGAGTCAAATCTAGCTACATTAAAAAAATTAAAAGACTTAGATATAAAATTTCCTAATATATCAAGTATGCTATCTGGAGCAAAAAGTGCTATACCATATGCTTTACAAGAAACATTAAAAGTATTAGAGTTGGAGTCAAATTTAGCTATATTAAATAGCTTAAAAGGCTTGGGAATAATATTTTCTAGTATTTCTAATATACTATGTAGAACTGGAAGAAACGCTCCACATGCTTTGCAAGAAACATTAAAGGTATTAGGATTAGAGTCAAATTTAACAATATTAAAAAAATTAAAAGACTTAGATATAACATTTTCTAATATATCAGGTATATTGTCTAGTTCAGGATGTCAAGGACCATATGATTTACAAAAGATATTAAAAGTATTAGGACTAGAGTCAAATTTAACAACATTAAAAAAATTAAAAGACTTAGATATAATATTTTCTAATATTTCAAGTATGTTATACAGGGTAGGAAGTAACGCTCCACATACTTTGCAAAAAACATTAAAAGTATTGGGTGGAGAGTCAAATTTAGCTACATTAAAAAAGTTAAAAGACTTAGGAATAAAATTATCTAATATCTTCTATACATTATCTTGTGCAGGTACTAGTGCACCTGATGCTTTGGAAAAAAACTTAAAAGTATTAGAGGTATCTATATTAGAAAAATTAACAACCTGGAAAATATACGATTCCTATATATCTTATATATTCAATCATGAATTGCCAAGGGCTGGAGTTAGGATGCCAGATGCTTTTGAAAAATTTGTAAACAGAAAGATAAACTTATATTGTAATAGTCAAAAAATATATGTTAATAATAACCATGATAATGGAATGAATGAAACATTACATATATTAACAAATACTTTATGCAATCAAGCTCAACTAATAGATAAATCTCAAAAAAATAATTCTGAAGAGTTGCTAAGCCAAACTACTAACAAAAAAGTTATGCAAGTAGAGACAACCGTAACATTATTGGATCATAATTATAGTTGCAATACCACTGATCCTATATTAATGCATAGCCCATTATATCATCAGAATGTAATGTTAGTGGATGCTACAACAGATATTCAAGAAACGGATGATGACCTGAATATATTAGAAGATCGCGATGTAAATTATATATTACAACGTCATGATGACATAAATCAGCTGTTAGAAAAACTACCAGGAAATAATATTGAAGATCTACTAAGTCAAACTCATAATTAATGTAAAGCTATAGTAACAAATTTTGAAAGAGATTTTGCTGATGCCTCAAACATAACTCTACCAGATTTATGATACTTTTAGAATAAGACCAATACTATAAACCCAAGATTAACATAAGAAAAAATATGAAGTGTAGTGAATAAAAGGTGTATAAAGAAAAAATGTTGAGTTATAAAGAAAAATTTAAATAAAAAGTAAAATAACTCAACATGAAAAAATGTACTACAACAGATACTATTTAATAGACAATTATAGCCTAGAATTGCTACATTAGCTGTATTAATACATTATCTAAAAGGAGATGAGAGTGGTATAATATCTATTCTTCATTGATTTGTTTCTCTGTGAAACAGTTTTAGGTCGCTCAAATGGTGTAACTTGTAATTCTTGAATCTCGTATCCATATACATTTTGTACATTTGTAATATCTTTGATTTATCACATTCTGTTAGTGTAATATTCTTAAGTAATTTAACAAAAAAACTAGTTCGAACTGCTGGTCCAAAACTACAAGTAGTTTAATTCATTTGCTAAGCCTTTTGCCATATAGTTTAGCACTGCCATCTTATTTGCAAAATGACGGTTTGGATATTTATTTGATAATTTCAGCAGTAATTGATTTATGAAGTATATGTTGAAGCTTTTACTAGCTATTGAATGCAGTATAATTGCATCTTCTTGTGTTAGTGGATAATATAACTCTGCTAATCTTTTTCTTTTGAGCAAGCATTCATTAGACTTCTAGAGGATGAAAAATTTCGTCGATTAACAGGAGTAAGGAAGGGAACATTCTCAAAGATGGCGGATATTTTGAGGAAAGCTGATGGTCTTAGAATAACACCTTAGAGAATACCGTACTTATTTCCATATATGCAAGAACTATGAGATTAGTGAAAGTTCAGCATATGAAGCTGTAAAATGGGTAGAAGACACCCTAGTTAAACACCCAAACTTTGCTCTTTCAGGTCGTAAAGCTCTAATGAAGAGTGATATGAATTATGAAGTAGTCTTGATTGATGATACTGAGAGTTCTATAGAAAGACCTAAAAAAACAAAAATTCTATTATTCAGGAAAGAAGAAAAGGCATACACTAAAAACTCAAATAGTGGTAGACAAGCAAACCAACCAAGTAATATGTACAGATTTTTCTAACTGTCAAAAGCATGATTTTAGATTATTTAAGGAATCCAAAATCCTTATCCATCCTAAGGTTAAAGCGATTACTGATACAGGATATCAAGGTATACAAAAAATTCACAATAATTCTGAATTATCAAAGAAAAAAAGCAAGAAAAATCCTTTAACTAAAAATGATAAAAAGAATAATCGTAGGTTGGCAGGAGAAAGAGTTGTCAATGAAAACGTTATTGGTATGCTAAAACGCTTCAAAATTATTGCTGACAAATATCGAAATAGACGTAAACGATTCGGTCTTAGATTTAATTTAATCTCTGGCATTTATAATTTTGAACTACCTTAACCAGTTTCGAAAGATGTCTATTAATTTTTTCATCTTTAAGATTAATTCTTGTTGGCCAACTATCAGAAATCTCAAGCTTTAGCAAATTATCAGCTTCTAACTCATATTCTACTGCATATATATTATTAACGTCGACTAAAGCAATAAGCCCTATCATAAATCTCAAAACTCTAATACTCATTTTTTTATCTCATTCTCTTTAACATCAGTCAATAACAAAAGGTAATTAGGACTTCGCCTGTAAGTCAAAAGGTAAGTCTTATTGACAGCTATATGTTTACTATCGCTAAACTAATAACGAAGCGTTCCACTAATTAATATTCCATCCTTTATCACTTCAACCTTCTTTGGAAAAAAGACTGAAGATACATTTGAGCCTTTAACAAATTGCAAATGATCATGAAAAAATTTATTTAAAGATTCAGTATCACTAGATACTACTTTCATGTCTGCTATTTGTATTTCTACATCATTTGGAGAAGTAGTAAACAAGCCTTTCATCACAAAAATTGCCCATTCCTTTAAATAGGGTTCATGGTAATTTTTTGATGAAACCGTCATTTTGCGATCAGGTTCTATTGCTGGAATTAATAACCACTTTTCTTCTTTGGTAATTGTAGCCATTATCGCAATTATATTAGCTGCAGCTAGCAATGTAGTTACTGAAAGTAAGCATTTATTATATTTAACCAGCTCTTGTATAGCATTTTGCTTAAAGAAAAGAAGAGACAAAAGAGAGAAGAAGCTTGAATTACAGAATGAACTAACATTCAAACAACTGCATGAAAAATATATTAATGAATAAGTAGTATTCAACATCAAAAAAGTTGGAAGGAAAGCGCTGTAAAAAAGTAAAGAAGTATACAGAGTCTTTATATTCACAGTGGCTCATAGTAATAATAATATTAGGAATGAGATGGAAAGAAATAAGCTTTAGTAAAAAAATATGTGGTATACTAAAAAAACTAAGAGTAAAAATAGCAAACAGCTATATGTATGGTTAGCTGATAAATTAATAGAAATACTGAAAAACAGAAAACTATGCTCAAATAGTGAATGGATATTGCCAAAAGTCCAAAAAACAATAGTAAACACATATCATATTCAACAATACACCAAGCATGGGATAAAATTAGGAAAAAAGCTGGAATACCGAATGTAACAATACATGATCTTAGAAGAACGTTTGCCACTTGAATGGTAAATAATTGGCAGAAAAACTAAATATAATAGCTAAAATGTTATGGCAACTAGTGTTACAACAACTGAAATTTATGCTATAACTAGTTCAGCTAAGGCAAAAGTAGCTATAAATAAAGTTATAGAAAATATGCTAATGATATGTGGTTCCAATGTTTGTGTAAACGAGATACTATCTAAAATCTTATAATCATTTATATCAAAAAGATAGTTATATTTTAAATAGGATACTGTCATCAGCAAATAGATGAAAATTAAGTATGAAGAGTGAGTATTATAATATGGATATCGAATAAATGTAAAAAAATGATAACAAGAATCAAATATTGCTAGTGCATATTATATAGCCAAAAGAATTATACAATTATGAATTTAGTAGAACATATAGATAAGCTAAGTGATAATAGAGGAAGTTTGATACCAGTATAGTAGTAATGTTAAGGGAGTAAAAAGGTATAGGATAATAATATGTGTATATGTTACCTTATAGTAGAATAAATTTTGGTTATATAGACTATAGATACCATATTGATTTTGTTTGATTAATAATTAAAAATAGCTCTACCAACTGAAAATTTTCATTAATTTGCAATTTTCTAAAAAATAACCTAAAAGTTATAGAAAATAATAATGATTATTCGAATTATCTTACTTTTAGTAAGCATTTTAATAATTAAAGTACAAGCTTTTCCAGTTTATAATACAAGTAATATTAGCGCTTTTAAAGAGCTGATAACTTCTGGAGAAAATACTATTCAACTCTTGCTGACAACAATTACTGCAACATCTAATACAAAATTTCACAAGCTTAAAGAAATATATAGTAAACAGAATTTAAATAGATCATTTGTTAATAAGTTGAATAAAAACTATCTTGAAGACCAAGGAACACAGTTACTAGTGTTACTACATGGCCTAAGTAAAACTAGTAAATCTTTAAGAGGAATGGAGAAATTTGCTTACAAACAAGGATTCAAAGTATTAAACATTGATTATCCATCTACTAAGTTTCCAATAGAGCATCTAGTAGATATAATCCATGATAAAATTACTCTCAGCCTTCAACAGCAAAAATATACAAGCATTTCATTTGTTGGAGTTTCTATGGGAGGTCTAGTCATAAGAGCTTATTTACACAAGTATAAAATACCTAATTTAGGAAAAGTAGTATTAATAGGCACACCTAATAAAGGAAGTGAAGTAGCAGATTATCTAAAAAATAATAAACTTTATAAAAAATTTACCGGTCCTGCTGGTCAACAATTAATTACTAATCAAAATGAATTTAATAATATTTTTGGCGATATATATTACGAGTGCGGAGTAATATCAGGTAATCTACCACTGGATCTTTGTTGTATATTTATGAAAGGGAAGCCAAGCGATGGTAAAGTAACTATAGAAAGTACTAAAATTGAAGGCATGCAAGACCATATAGTACTAAAAATTCCTCATTGGTATTTAGAAAAGAGTAAAAAAGTGTGGCTTCATACTTTATATTTTCTTAAATATTCAAAATTTTGAAAATCAATTAGGATTTTTGCGCAAACTTAACTTTATATTGAATATCAAGTAGGATTTGCTTTAAGGAGTTGCTATCATTACCTAACATAGCTGCACGATTTATCACAAAAGCGATCCTGTGACAACCACAATTATATCCAAGAATTTAAAATACAATGCATTAAACTAGTGATGACTAAATATAGGCAAACTACTATAAAACACCAATTTAGGATAAGGAAAAGTATAAAAGGTATAATCTTAAAAAAAATCCTGCAAAGAAAAATATTTTGTGTTATAACTTTTAATACATTACATTAAATACAATCTTAATTCAGAACTATGTATCTAACATATTTTTCTTATAAAATCTATATTGTCACATTCCATTTCCAACACATTACTTTTTCTAGCTTAAGTATATAATGCTAGTAATGCAAAATCTCTTATCAATGTAGTTGCTTCTTCACATAATACTTGTAAAAATTCAGTCATTTCATCGTAACTTAGACGTTTTTCTCTTGCGTGCATTTTATGTTTATCTATTCCTAGTGTAGGATTTCTGTCTATTAATTCCCATTTTATTGCCTTATTTAAATATACTGCTTAAGTTTTACTAGAAATTGATTTGCTGTCCCATATTTCTTCTCTTTAGTTATATCATTGAATATTTGGTCAATATCATTCCTTTGAATCTTGCTTATCTTTTTTGAATATAACTGTTTCCCATAATTATGTATTCTTGCAGCATTGCTCTGCCAGTTTATAGTATATATTTTGCCATACTCTTCAATATACTTGTTATGCAGCTCTTCTAATGTAATCTCTTTAGCTTTTCTTTTTCTCATCTCATTTTCTTCTATATATTGTTGACATCTTACTTCCCTTGGATCTATTCCTTTCGCTATTAATGTCTTTAATTCTCTTGCTTTTTTTCTAGCTTCTCTAATAGATAAATCTGGATATACACCTATTTTAAATTTTAGCCCATCTTTTTTAAATTTTTATTCTAAAGACCATGTTTTTCTTCTCTACCTCTACAGACTAAAAGTAAGAACTTTAGTTTAAGTCCTATTGTATTTGGATCGTGTATGATGAATAATTTTTTCCCTTAGAAATTTTAATTTTATTTAATAACCGCTTTGTTAACTTTAATAATATTGAAGGCATAATCATTACATAATATTAATATTTATTATTAAAATATTACATTTAATTAAACAACTAGTCTATTTATTTGATAGCAAATTTCTTGTACTAATTTGTTCATTATACATATACCTGATTACCTTAAGTTGCATGATTTGCTAGATCATCAGTTTAACCTCTAGATTGAAAATTATCTCACAATTTCCTATGTTTGTTTTCTACCTATTTTCTACCTTTGGCTTTATTTTTTTATCAGTAGACAATGTCTTCGCAATGAACATTACGTAACTTAAAATTGTCTTTAATTATTGTCCTATTTTCAACTTCAATAAAACCTGCTTCTCTTAGTTCTACTAAGCATTGCGCAACTCTGAGTTGGTAAATATCTCGCTTATCCTCAAAAAGCTGATAACTTTCCTGTATAATTCATCTATATCTTTGTTGTAATAGATATGTAGTCTAAATACTATGAATGATAAAAGCTGTTTAGATGTTTTGCTTAATGCTTTTCCATTATCTCCAGTTAGCTTTCTCCATTCTGTGGGAATGACATTTCCAATAAAGTTATAAAATATTGTGTCATTATTATGTAAGCAGGCCTAACCAATTGCTCAATTAAATCCACATCAGAACTGGATTTGCAGAATTACCGCATTCTGCTTCCGAAAAATAAGATAAGCTTTATGCATTATTTATTATTTAGAACATTGAGATAATTTTTCCATTTTTAGGAAAATTAACCCTTTTAGGTATTTCGGTTAGTCTTTGCAAATTTATCTTACGTTTTCCTCCCATTCTATTAAACCAGTTATATATTGCTAGTGTACTTTGGTTGATAAATGAACTTACTTGTCTTTCATTATCGGATATACCATGATAGTTGATCCATTGCCTAATAACTCTAATAACTTGTGATAATATCTGTGTTTTGTCTTTCTGATTTAGCTGACCAAGCAAATATTTTCTCAGTCCTTTCAGTTTTTCGGTAAAATAATCTCTCCTTGTGGTATATTGTCCTAATGTTGAGCCAAATCTTGATTTGGCTCAATAGCAAGTAAATACAAGAAAATTATAGCTTATAATCTTCTTGCCTTGTTTGGCTAAATTTGCAGCATGGTCTCTACCAGATTTTATCATTTGTGATTTAGCTTTATTGATATTTAGCCCATACTTATTTAACCTTTTAGGCAAAACGCCATAAAACCTTTTTGCATCTTTTTCATTTTCAAGGACAAATACCATATCGTCGCAATACTTAGCCATTCCTGTTTGTTCAACTAAGTTTTTTTGCTGACTTTAGAAAACCAGCTATCTATAACATAATGCAGAGAGACATTAGCCAAGATTAGTGAAACAATTGAGCCTTGACGACAACCTTCTTTGTTAATACTATAGTGCCATTTTCTATGATAGGGTTTCAATCAATTACTGCTCTAATATTTCTATCAAATACGCCTCTGTAATATCCATTTTAATAATTTTCTATTCTTTGTAGGACTTTTGTATTATACCTTTCATGCTTCCACTTATCCTAATCTGGTGTTAATAAAATAACTATTAGTTAAATTACAAATAAAGCATTATATTGCTAGATTATAAACAAAGTTTAGAATCATACTTTTAAATAATATTGCAGCCAGTGTAGCTTTTTACATTGCTATACACTTTTCCAGATAAACCAAATTCTGTTTCATTGTGGTCCATGAGACCATAATCTTCAGCGTAGCTAGTATTATTAACGTTCTGATATTCTGCTGCCAAATCAGACTGTGAAGTTAAGGTGCTAAAATAAGCCTTGTATAGAATATCGATAATTTTGCTACTGGTAGCATCATCCATAGGATACTTACCTTGTTCATCTGTAATACTAGGATCAGCCCCATAACTAAGCAGAAGCTTTATGATATCTGAATCGTTACTATAGTGAGCAGCAGCATGTAAAAGAGTCTTACCTTTGTTATTTTGATTATTAATACCACTATCATCGTGTTTTAACATAACTTCTATAATTTCTTTATAGCAATAACGTACAGCTTGATATAAAGGGGTATTATGTTTGTTATTTTTAGCATTTACATTAGCGCCAAGCTTAAGCAGAAGTTCTATATAATTACTATACTCAAACTTATAATCCTTTTTTGATAGACCAACGATGTAGATCACATCTTCAGAACACTTATACTTTTTGACAACATTGTGTAAAATAGTGTTACCTTTCTTATCTTGCTTATTCATGTCAGCGCCATGCTTAACCAGAAGCTTAATCACATCAAAATTATTAAGCCAGCAATCTATGGCATGACTGAATGGAGTATAACCTTTATTATCTTTTGCATTGATATCAGCATTACGCTCTATCAAAAGTTTAGTAATATCAGCAACTTTCTTAGCCCTTGTTGCGGACGTATTAATATATGCAAAAACTCTATGCAAAGGAGTTTGGCCATCATTATTTTTTGCATGTACATCAGCAAAATTATCCAATAAAAGCCTAACAATATCTAGATCACTATATTTAAAGCAATATGCAAAGGTGTTTCGCAATGTCTATTTTGTAAATTGATAGCAGTATTATCATTAGTTATAATATGCTGTACTATGTGCATTTTCGCGTTTATAATAGCATGTTTAATATCATTGTATAAACGGCGCTTGGATTTAGGCATTATCATACCTCATAAATTACCTTTAAAAAATTTATAATATCTTTCATAGTTTAGCCTAGCAGGCAAATGCAAAATATAAATAGTTATTCATGAATTTCACATTTCTAAACCTTTGCTATTTTATAATATTTGCTAAATATAACTAAAAAGCAATAAAATTCTAAATTCAGTTATCACGATGTTAAAATACTGGCCTTAAGTTGCATATCTCTGGTATTAATGAGTAAAATTTTACTGTAATTTTTTTTTGACCAGCATTTTTTCTTTTATCATACTAACTGTTTCTGATTCTAAATTTGCATTCACAGACATGCGAGCAATAAATAAATGGCTATTAATTAAAACTATATTTAATATATCATAATTATAATTGTACATTATCTCTTGTAGACCTTTTTTATTATGCTTTTCATGCTTTCACTTATCCTAATCTAGCGTTATGAACGATTTGCTGGTTTTACCTGAGGATCTTCTGCTAGTTGAAATATTTGCCTTATCTCCTGCCAAATTTAGATATACAGCCTGTACTCCGGTAATTTTTCCTTTTGAATTTCTTGTAAATGCTGTAAATGCTGGATAATTTTTTCTCGTTTCACTATCAAACATTATACTTGCTTTTAAGTCTGAACTTGCAGTGCTTTTGTCAAAAGTAATACCACGATTTTCAAGATACTTTTTTACTATTTCAACTTCTGAGCTTGGGCTTGTACCTATCTCATAACCATGTATCTGGCTTGATCGTTCATACAAGTTTTGAACATTTGCAATTTTAACACTTTCAGGTTCTAACTTTTTCTTATCCTGAATTAACATTTTTATCGCCTTATTTTTTAATTTACTCAGAAAATAAGTATTGCTAAATATTTATTTTCTGTTATATTTACTTAAGAGTAATTACAATTATCTTAAATATAATTAATAATATGGTATCAAAATATGAGCGGTAATAAAAATTTACTGGCTGTAGATGCAGCTAAATTTACATTAAAAAATTCTGGTAAATATTTTTACTTTAAATCAAATGAATTAGATGAAGACAATCACATGTTTATAATTGGAAACAGTGGCAACTCTATACATACAAAGCTTGACTTAGAAACATATGACATGTTTAAAGCGATGCTAAATAATGATAGTTGTATGGATTTAGAGACATTTGAGATATTCTCTATAAGAAAAAATATTACAGCTAATAATGAGGATATTTCTACTGACAATCTAGTTAATACATTGACATTTTTTAGTAAAATTCTTCCAGATATTTCAAATATATCCTTACATAAGGAAGTAATAACTAATGTAATTAAGTATATAATAGAGTTAAGAGGAGGACATAGTGATGTTGTCCTTGATACAATGATTCATGAAATATGTGAGAAGAAAAATCTAGATAAAAATATTTTTTCTCTTGAGTTTGAAGATCATCATTTTGACGAAGACGATGCTGATGGTGGAGTTTTAGTTGAAAAAAATAAACAAACAGTGACCAATATTGACTCTCAAAATCTTAAAACTGCTACCTATGATGAAAGTAATGCTGGTTTTGATAGTATATCTGTTATGATTGGAGAAAACGAATGTTTAGTAACCAAAAGCTCGATGTAAGGAAAAGCGCAAAACTGTAAAAATGATAAGCATTACAACCATAGTGTAATACATAAAGGTAAAGATAAGAATAAAGAAAGCATATTAAAAACTACTAGAGCTGTAAAAACTACAGTTTGGATAATGGAAAGTATAAAATGTATAATCTAAAAAGTCTATAAAGTACAATATTTAGTTATAACTTTTTATACATTACATTAAATATTGTAAAAACTCTATCTCCTAATTACAATTTTTGGAGCTATATCAGCTTTTATAATTTGTTCAGACTCTGTTTTTACGTTCTGAGTATTAATTAACTTCATGATTTCAGGTATCATAAGCCCCTTAACAGCTATTGCTCCTTTATTTTTTAGCATTTCGTTAAAATCTTCACCTTCTTTTGTCTCAGTAATGTTATACCGCTTAAAATATTACTCTCAGCAAACTTCATTGCTGCTTCTCTGCCCCAGTTTTCACTTTGTCTTCGAATATTTACTAAAACATGTGAACCAAAAATATTACTCAGCATCTCAAACATTCCGCCTCTTTCTATTGAAGCTAACTGCTTTTCATCTCCAGCAAGTATCAGTTGACAATGATTGTTTCTAACTACTCTAAACAGCTCTGCATAAGCTTTAGTACCTACCATTCCAGCTTCATCTACTACTATTAAGCTGTCTTGCATAAAAATTTTTTTTTCGATTATACAAAAATCCTTTTACTGTATAGACATCAGTATAACCTTTGCTCTTCAGCTCTGATACTGCCTTATGAGTGGTGGCAAGACCAATAACTTTTTGTCCACGATTTGTTGCGAGCTTATGCGCTTTTATTAAAACATAAGATTTTCCTGTACCAGCTCTTCCTCTTAAGACTCTAACTCCACTAGTGCTAAGCAAAATATGCCTTAGAGCTTGTTTCTATTCTTCACTAACATTTGCTAGACCTTCGATATCACTTTTAAGATTGTAAATGTTGTTGTAATAAACCTGATTATTGATTTTATTAGCTATTCTGATTATTCTCGTCTCCTCATTTCGAACCTCAATTGTCGTAAAATATTTGCTACTTTCACCATCATCATGATATAACTCTAGTATTCTATTTGAACTAAGCACTTTCTGAACTAACTGTTCTCTTGCTGTTGGATCTGGTATATTTTTTACTGCTTTTTCAACATCCTGCTTAGTAAAAATAGATTTGTAATGTGTTATAGAATCCGTTATTACGTCAGCATCATTAATAATCTTCAAATGAGCATCTTTACGTAACTCATTTTCATTTAATACTTCAGTAATTAAATTCCTAATTTCAATATATTTAATATTCCAAATATGCTTTCCCGGCACTTCGCTTATCTTGTCAACTCTATATGGTAAGCCTAATTTAGCGAAATATGCATTAATTATTTCTTTTACTCTTTTCGTCTGGCAATGCTATTACTATATCCTTCAACAACTGGCTGTTTGGGGATTTTGCTGTTCGTTCTACCTCATTCATTAATGTTTGAATATTCTTGAAGTCTTGATTTACATAATCCGGTATCAGCACTGTATGATATACGTTATCTTTCTTACGAGAGAAGTTATACTTTATACCTGTCTGCTTATTTTTAACAATAGTTCTTGCATTATACGCTGCCTTACGACAACTATCACCTCCTTTACTTCTAGTTAAAAATTCAATCCTTGTAAACTGTATAGCCATCTCAATACCAATTCTCACCTGAGTTTTAAGTTAGCATGGTTTTTTTGATTTTGCTAGCACAAACTTCTTTTTTTTAACATTCAATCGGTTAATGAGTACTCATTTTTTAGCAGTAAACTTTCAAGTTTACGTATTGCGTAGTGCGACATGAGGTCGCTCAAACAGAGACTACAGATGTAGCAAGGTTGCATTTAAACCTTAGTTACCGCTATTGCAGTGCGAGATTGGCAACGGTCTTGTACTAAGCGCGATAGAAAGCCTAACTAAAGTACTAATCTGGATGGGAAATAGGGGTAAGGTAAAGTTAAAATTGGTTAAACGAAAGTGAATCTTCGTATGGAAATATCGTAAATGTGAAAGCAGATACTCAAGATAAAATCTGTTATAGGGATAAAGCTGAAAAGCTTAGCTGTAAGAAGGAATACGCAGCCTTTTTTTTTAAAAATGCCAGCTCCTCGGTATAAAGAAGATAGCCAACTTAACGTATCTCTGATGAGTGAAACATGGTAAGCCTATTATTAGGCAACTGATAGTAGGTAAGAGAGGTCTTAGAAAGCAAATGACACTAAGTCGAAAGACTACAGGAATCAATAACTGAGTGTATAGGCATTTATATGCTAATCAGAAATGATGCTAACTTAAGACTGGTGATTTACCCTAAATAGGTAAACAAGATTATGAATTAATTGGAAAAGTGAATGCAAAACGCAAATGTAACAATTGAGACTAAGGATAATTTCAAGAAAATCTATTGGCATTCAATAGATTGGAAAGAAATTATACAAAAGGTTAATAATCTTCGTAGACGTATTTATAGTGCATTCGCAAATGGTAATACGAAGTTAGTAGGTAACTTACAAAGATTGATGTTAAGATCAAGAGCAAATAGGTTACTTGCTATAAGACGTGTTACTCAAATCAACAAAGGACGAAAAAGTCCCGGAATTGATAAAATAGTTGTTAATACAGATAAAGAAAGGAGTCTGTTGATGGAAAAGTTAGCAGATAACAATCTATCATCCGTAAAACCGATTAAGCGTGTGTACATACCAAAAAGTAATGGCAAATCTAGACCTTTAGGCTTGCCAACTATTTTGGATAGGTGTAGACAGGCTGTTGTAAAATCAGCACTTGAACCATATTTGAAAGCTAAGTTTGAAGGTTGCAGCTATGGCTTTAGACCTGGACGTAGCGTTCACGATGCAATACAGAGAATATCTAGTATTGTTCGTCCTGGCACTACTAGGAATTGGATATTAGATGCTGACATCAAAGGTGCATTTGATAATATTGATCATAATTTTCTTTTGAAAATTATAGGAAATTTCCCTGCTCGTAATTGGATTCAAGCATGGCTTAAATCTGGTGTAATGCAGGATTATCAAATTATCAAAACAACAGCTGGTACTCCACAATGTGGATTAATTTCTCCATTACTTTTAAACATAACTCTTCATGGAATGAGTGATATACTTAATATCATCTATAATGAATATGATCACCTACATTCTAAATCTGAATATGCTTTAGTGAGATACGCTGATGATTTTGTAATTTGTGCTAAGTCAGAAAGCTCATGTATCAGAGCCAAAAGTATTATTAATGATTGGTTAAGTATTAGAGGCTTAGAATTGTCGAAAGAAAAAACCAGGATACTTCATATTAACGAAGGTTTTGATTTCCTTGGATTTAATATTCGACAATATAACACCAATAGTACAAGAAGAGGTGTAGCTCTACTAGTTAAACCGTCTAAAGACTCTATAAAATCGTTTAAAAAACGAATATCAATAGAATGGAAAAAAGGTTTCTCATGGAATATTGATAGAATAATTGATAATCTAAATTCTAAAATATTTGGATGGTGCAGTTATTTTAACAAAGTTGTGTCCAAGAAAATTTTTTCCAATTTAGACTGCTGAATGTGGATTTAGCAAGCAAGATTCGTATGTAGAAAACATCCTAAAAAATCTTGGAAATGGCTTAAGAAAAAGTATTGGGGCCGCATTAAAGGCAGAAATGATAATTGGGTCTTTATGAATAAAGATCTATATCTATGGAAATTACAATGGACAACGATTAAACGACATATTCTTGTTAAAGGTAAATCTTCTCCTGATAATTCAAAACTTAGAGAATATTGGCATAAACGTCAGGCTGATAGCCCTAAGTATTTGTTTAAATCTAGGCAGATTCTTTGGCGTAGACAAAAGGGTAAATGTCTTGTTTGTTTTGATTTAATAGATAATGGTGAAAGTGTTCATGTACATCATATAACACCTATAAGATGTGGTGGCACTGACCATATTAACAATTTGTGCTTATTGCATGAAAACTGCCATCGACAAGTACACAGTAATCGCGGACAACTTATTGCAGCTGTTTTTGTAAATTGCTTGAGCCGTATGCGGAGTAATTCGCTTGTACGGTTCTTTGGGAGGAAAAGCGCTTTCGCGCTTACCTACCCGCTTAAGCTTATTCTTTGAGGTCTATTATTTCTCGTATACCTTACATTATACCTTTCATCTTTTTTTATCCTAAACTTACGTTTCTACAAATATTCTTTCATAATACTATACTTAATAATCTGAACATTCACCATTATAACACTTGTATATTACATATTTCTAATTGTTTCTTATCCTAAATTAGCATTTACAGACATGTGAGCAATAAATAAACTGTTATTAATTGAAACTATATTTAAAGATATTACATAATACCTCTTGTAGACCTTTTGTATTATACCTTTCATACTTCTTCTTATCATAAACTGACGTTGTAAGACTATACATCTCATCTACTTATGTGATCTTTTTTATTTCTTCCGCTTATCATTAATTGATTTTCCTTACTATTTAAATCTAACACATGCTTAGCCTCCTTTACATGGCCCTTTTTTATCACATTTGTTTCTAAATTTACTTTTTCTTCTTTTATAGAATGTCCAAATACATTTATCAGTGCAGCATCTCCACCAATTATTTGTGCTTTAATAATCGAAGCAATTTTTGAGTCTTGTAGACAAGCATTACGCCAAGAATTAAGAACTTGATTTAAATCTTCACTTAACATTAAAGCATCTGAGGTAAATTTACTGTTGTATTCTGCAATACATTGCAATAACCTTTCCTTAACAGGCAAAAGTAATGGTTGAGTTAAATATAAATCATTATCTTGAGTTACTGGAGTAAACAGCTTTCTAACTATATACTTGATATTTTCTATATTCATACATTGATTTGCAATATCAGATGACAAAATTGCAGTTGTTATCTCATTAATCAAACATTTTTTAGTAATAGAATTATATCCTTGATTATATAAATTGCCAAAATTTAAGTAGAGGTCAGTACTATATAATACTGTTGCTTGTGATTTATCTACATTTTCTTGTATAATATCAGCATCAATAAACTTCATAGCAATAACATCAGCTAGAAATTGATAGCCATCGTCTAGTAACATTAATGGGTGAGTTGCATCTAGAAGTTTTATAAGCTGTAAATTTTTAATAGATGCGTCTAAGTTAATGCTCAAAATATTATTAACTTTATATTGCAACTCACTAAAAAATCTTTCCTTTGGAGTAAGTGATTTTTGGCATTTTTCTAAAACTGCCATTCCAATTGCTAATGGTTTATCTATTAGTTTTTCCAACATTTTCAGCTTACTTGAATATGGAACTAATGTAATAAAGCAGTATAAATCTCTAAATACTGCTTCATGAATATTATCTCGTAGTGCTTCTCTAATACATCTGGTAGTACAATTACCATATAATTGCTGTGTTACTAATTTTGTACTAGCAGCACTTGGGTTATTAAATGAGCTTTGGTGTGCACGATCATACAACTCAGCAGTTATTAATTCTTCTATTTCTTCTGTAGAGGAGATATCTTCTGGCATATAATACTTAATTCCGCTGTAATATCCATTCAGTGTCTTGTCTTTATAATCAGTAATTTTTGCAACTTTTAACAATTCCTCTTTATCTTGAAGAGCCATATTAGCCTTTCTAACTCCGTAACCAGCATTATAAATTATTTTATAATATCCATTATCATCTTTAGAATACTTTACAATAGTAGCATGTTTGCCATCAACAATGGTGCCATCTTCTCTACTGAATACTGCTCGCTCAACATGAGCTATGTAAGCTGCTTTTTTATTTTCTATATCATCCATTCTTTTACTTAATAGATTCTTGTAATACTTACGATCGAATCCATCAGCTAAATCAATATACAGTCTGTGCTTAAACATCTCATTAATATGATAGCTCATTTCTTCAAGTTCCAAGCAGGCGTTATCAGACAGAATTAAATAACAATCAATAAGCAGTTGATAACCCTTCAAAGCTTGCTCAAAAGAAGCAATACCAGGTATATCTACACTATGTTCTTCTTTGTCTATATCTGTATAGTCAACAGATTCATAATGCTGTACTTGCTTTATTTCATAGCTATATGACTTAAATTTTTCATATACTTTTTTAACTAGTATTCTATAATTTTCATCTTTCGTACGCATGTTATTTGTCCATAGTTTTTGTGTGCCAAAATTAAAGAAATCTGAGTTTAATATAACTAGTAGGCTAGAGCATATATTTTGTATACTCATTTAACCTATAAACGCCAATTTAGGATAAGGGAAAATATGAAAGTTAGTGAATAAAAGGCATACAAGAGATAATGTATAATTATATATTATCTGTAGTTTCAATTAATAACCGTTTATTTATTGCTCATATTTCTACAAATATTCTTTCATAATACTATACTTAATAATCTGAACATTCACCATTATAACACTTGTATATTACATATTTTTAATTGTTTCTTATCCTAAATTTGTATTTACAGACATGTGAGCAATAAATAAACTGTTATTAATTGAAACTATATTTAAAGATATTACATAATATCTCTTGTAGACCTTTTGTATTATACTTTTCATACTTTTTTTTATCCTAATCTGACGTTATTACTTCAAATCAGATCTTTATAACACCATTTTATATCATTGTCTAGTTTCGAAAGAAGTCTAGTATTTAATTTTAGGGTAAAGATATGCTAACAGACAAATATTTTAATAAAGGGAATTCATTTTTTAAGTTAAGAAAATATCAAGAAGCAATAAAGAAGTTTAATTTAGCTATTAAGTGTAATCCATATTCAGCAGAAGCTTATATTAATAAAGGAATTGCTTGAGACGAATTAGGGCAACATCAAGAGGCAATTGAAAATTATGATATAGCTATTAAGTGTAATCCAGATTTAGTAGAAGCTTATATTAATAAAGGAATTTCTTTGAAGCAATTAGGACAATATCAAGATGCAATAAAGAATTATGATATAGCTATCAAGTATAAACCAGATTCGGCGGAAGCTTATATTAATAAAGGAGTAGCTTTGAACGAATTAGGTCAATATCAAGAAGCAATAGAGAATTTTGATATAGCTATTAAGTATAAACCAGATTTGGCAGAAGCTTACATTAGACTTCTTTCGAAACTAGAGAATGATGTAGAATGGTGTTATAAAAATCTAATTTGAAGTAATAATGAAATTAGATCAGATTAAAGAGTTAAAGGATGAAAAATTTCGTCGATTAACAGGAGTAAGGAAGAGGACATTTTCAAAGATGGTGGATATTTTGAGGAAAGCTGATGGTCTTAAGAAATCAAAATGAAGAGTGATATGAATTATGAAGTAGTCTTGATTGATGCTACTGAGAGTCCTATAGAAAGACCTAAAAAAAACAAAAATTCTATTATTCATGAAAGAAGAAAAGGCATACACTAAAAACTCAAATAGTGGTAGATAAGAAAACGCGCCAAGTAATATGTACAGATTTTTCTAACGGTAAAAAACATGACTTTAGATTATTTAAGAAATCCAAAATTCTTATCCATCCTAAGGTAAAAGTGATTACTGATACAGGATATCAAGGCATACAAAAAATTCACAATAATTCTGAATTACCAAAGAAAAAAAGCAAGAAAAATCCTTTAACTAAAAATGATAAAAAGAATAATCATAGGTTAGCAGGAGCAAGAGTTGTGAATGAAAACGTTATTGGTATGCTAAAACGCTTCAAAATTATTGCTGACAAATATCGAAATAGACGTAAAAGATTCTCTCTTAGATTTAATTTGATCTCTGGCATTTATAATTTTGAACTACTTTAACCAGTTTCGAAAGAGGTCTAATAATCTTCATAGACATATTTATATGGTAAATTGCTTGAGTAATATGCCGACTTAATTCTCTCGTATGGTTCTTTGGTAGGAAAAGCGTTTTCAGTCCTTACCTACTAGCTTATAGTAGTTTTACTTACTTTTTTATTTTTTCTATTTTTTAATATTAAACTACAGTTGTAATACTTACTCTTTTTGCAGTTTGGAACGTTCATTATATCAAACTCATGTTAATATCTAATATTAAAATTTGGATTACAATAAGAGCTACAGATATAGTAAAGAATGATGTATCATTTAATTATGTATTTTTGGCTTCTTAGCATATATAACTCTAAATTATTTTTAGCATTTTATAGAATGTTTAATAAAAATACTAGACTTAGATAAAAATATTTGCTATAAGTGTACATAATGCAATTCCTCGGTAGCTCAGTGGTAGAGCAAACGGCTGTTAACCGTTTGGTCGCTGGTTCGAGTCCAGCCCGGGGAGCCATGCGTTACTCATGTTACTTAAAATAAGTAAATACACAAGGTTAATTAGTTAACGTGAAGATTAATTACGGTTTATTATAAATGCATAATAATTGAATTATGGCAAAAACAGAGCCTATTATAGTTACTGGCGAAGTTATTAAAGTTTTGCCTAAGGAAGCTAAATTTAAAGTTAAGTTGTCTGACAGTGAGCACGTTATTACTGCATACATCAGTGGTAAGATAAGAATGCATCACATCAAGATTATAAGAGGTGATAAGGTAGATGTTGAAATGACACCTTATGATTTAAATATGGGAAGGATTACACATCGTCACAAATAATTTTAATAGTCAATAAATATACTTGGTATATTCTATGGATTTAATGCCTATTATACTAGCGTCTCAATCTGAGTCTAGGCTGAGACTGCTTAAAAGAATTAACATCGTACCATCTCAAATTATTCCAGCTAATATTGATGAGTCGAGCTTGCCTGCAGAATTACCAAAAAATTTAGCTTTAAGATTGGCTATACAAAAGGCAGATAAAATAGCACCAAACATAGAAGATGGATATGTTATTGCTGCTGATACAGTAGTAGCAGTAGGAAGACGTATATTACCCAAAACTATTACAGATGTTGATGTTGAATATTGTTTAAAGATGTTATCTGGCAGAAGGCATAGAGTTTTTACTGGAGTAAAAATCACAAAAGTTAAACATAATAATATTATTGCTTTTAATACACGAACAGTTGAATCTGTTGTAAAAGTAAAAAGATTAACAATGCAAGAAATAGCAGCATATGTTGCAACTAAACAAGGATTAAATAAAGCTGGAGGACATTCTATAGAAGGAATGTGGGAGTGTTTTATTCAATTTATGCGTGGCTCTTACTCTAATATAATGGGGCTACCTCTATTTGAAACGAGAAATATGCTTTTCTCTTTAGGATTCGATTGCATTAGAAGTAATCAATAAGAATAATTTTCTTTTAAAATTTTGGATTTTAATGTACGATACATAATAAATTGTTATAGTTACAAGCATATTCTCAAGTTGGTTAAATAATATATTTTTAATGAGTTTACTATTGTATTAATAATAATGGCAGGTCACTCAAAGTTTAAAAATATTCAGCATCGTAAGGGTGCACAGGATAAAAAGAAAGCTAAGCTATTTGCCAGCTTAGTAAGAGAAATATCTCTTAGTGCTAAATCTGGAGCAGATATTCAATATAATCCTAGATTAAGAGCTGCTATTTCAGCAGCTAAATTTAATAACTTGCCTAAAGATAGAATTGAAAAAGCTATTGCACAGGCTAACAACAAAGACAATTATGAAAATTATTTTGAAATAACCTACGAAGGCATTATATTCGATGGCATTGCAATTATAGTTGAAGCTTTAACAGATAATACTAACCGCACTGCAGCAAATGTTAGGGCTATTTTTAGTAAATACGGCGGTAATTTAGTCGGAACTGGTAATGCTAGCTTTTTATTTGATCGTTTGGGAATCATAAAGTTTGAATCAAAAGTTAGTACTAGCGAAAAGTTGTTTGATGCTGCTATTGAAATTGGAGCAGAAGATATTGAATTAGATGAAGAATATCATGTTGTATACACTCCAATTAAACTTTTTACTAATATCATAGAAGAACTAGCGCAGCTATTTGGTTATCCAGTTGAATCATATATAGGCTGGAGACCTCGTAATACAGTTTTAATATCAGATACAGAGAAGGCTCAAAAACTAATTAAGTTAGTTAATGCTTTAGATGACGATGATGATGTGCAGCGTTTTTTTGGCAACTATGAATTTTCTGAGCAAATCTACAACAATTTGCTTACCTAAAATGTTTTATTATGAAATAGAGTATGCTTTATAACAATAATAATTTATAGTAGTTTAAGTTACTATCAATATTTTTTTAATAAACAAATGGAATTGCTTTGTCTGAACAAGAGTATAAAGAATCAAATATAAATATTATTAGTATAAAAGAAGAAATGCAGCGCTCATATCTGGACTATGCTATGAGCGTAATAGTAAGTCGTGCATTACCTGATGTTAGAGATGGATTAAAACCTGTACATAGGCGCGTACTTTATGCAATGTATGAATCTGGCTATCACTATAATAAACAATATCGTAAATCTGCAAGAGTTGTTGGGGATGTAATAGGTAAATATCATCCTCATGGCGAATTAGCTGTTTACGATTCATTAGTTAGAATGGCACAGGATTTTTCTCTAAGATTACCATTGGTAGATGGGCAAGGTAATTTTGGTTCTATGGATGGAGATGCCGCTGCCGCAATGCGTTATACTGAAGTCCGTTTAAAAAAAGTTGCGCATAGCTTGTTAGAGGATATTAATAAAGATACTGTTGATTTTCAGGCTAATTATGATGGCTTAGAGCAAGAACCAAAAGTTTTGCCAGCTGGATTCCCTAATTTATTAGTAAACGGAACTGGAGGAATTGCAGTAGGAATGGCAACTAATATTCCACCTCATAATTTATGCGAGGTAGTTGATGCTTGCTGCGCTTATATCGATAATAATGATATAACAATTATCGAACTAATGGAATTAGTGAAGGGGCCAGATTTTCCTACTGGGGGGCAAATTATTGGTACATTTGGAATTAAGTCAGCATATAACACAGGCAGAGGCAAAATTATTGTTCGTGGTAAAACAGATATTGAAAGTGATAGTTTAAAACATGCTATTATTATTACAGAAATACCTTTTATGGTTAATAAGGCTAGTTTAGTTGAAAAAATAGCTGAACTTGTCAATGATAAAAAAATTGAAGGCATTAGTACTATTAGAGATGAATCCAATAAATCTGGTATAAGGGTAGTAATTGAGCTTAAAAAACATGCTAATACTGATCTTATTCTAAATCAATTATATTCCTATACTAGTCTGCAAACTACATTTAATGTTATGATGCTAGCCTTAGATCAAGGCATACCAAAAACAATGACATTAAAAGATATTATTGTTGCTTTTACTAATTTCCGTGAAGAAGTTATTACTAAGAGAACTATATTTTTGCTCAATAAAGCTCGAGATAAAGCTCATATTTTAGTAGGCATAATTATTGCTGTTAGTAATATTGATGAAGTAATCAAAATTATAAGATCATCTGCTAACTCTGAGGAAGCAAAAAGTAGATTAATGGCCCGAATGTGGAATATTAGTGATGTATATGATCTTGTGAAGTTAGTTGATGATAGAGCTATTTTAAAAGAAGATGGACAATGTTTTTTAACTGAGCAGCAAACAAAATCGATATTAGAATTAAGGTTACAACGCTTAACAAATACTGAGAGAGGTAAAGTTGAAGACGAGTTAAATAACTTAGTAAAGGAAATTAAAGCATATCTTGAAATTTTGGGATCAAGGGATAAATTACTTGAAACAATGAAGTTTGAGCTAAATCAAATTAAGGAACAATTTTCTACAGCTCGCCTTACTACAATTGAAAACCAAGAATTTGAGCAAGATATTGAGGATTTAATTCCTGAGGAAGAAGTAGTAGTTACTGTTACATTGGCAGGCTATATTAAAAGGGTTCCTTTATCAACTTATCGTGCTCAAAAAAGAGGCGGAAAAGGAAGAGTTGGTTCATCAGTACAGAATGAAGATGTGATTACTCATCTGTTTATAGAAAATACTCATACTTCTATTTTGTTTTTTTCAAATATTGGGCAAGTATATAATTTAAAAGTGTATAAATTGCCATTAGGTACTCCGCAGTCTAAAGGTAGGCCAATTATTAATCTGATTTCTATTAAAGAAAATGAAACTATCACTAATATTATGCCAATGCCTGCAGAAAGTGAGAATGATTCAGATAAGAAATACATTATTTTTGCAACTAAGCATGGCAATATAAGAAGGAATGATTTATCTGATTTTAAACATATAGCTTCTAATGGCAAAATTGCTATTCGCCTTGATGAAGGCGATAGCCTTATTTCTGTAAAATCTTGCGATGAGGAAAATCATGTGTTGTTAGCAACACAGAATGGTAAAGCTATAAGGTTTCCGGTAAAAGATCTAAGAGTTTTCAAAAGCCGTACTTCCGATGGAGTTAAAGCTATTAAATTAGCTGGAAATGATGCAGTTATATCAATGACTATTTTAAAAGGAATTAATTGTAGTCTTGAAGTTCGAGAAAACTACTTAAATTTACCAGTAAATAATCGTTTGTTAATCGCTAAAAATAAATCACTACAACCAAACATCGATCTTTCTAAGTATAACTTAACTGAAGATGAAATGTTAACCATGGCTAGTAATGAAGAATTCATCTTGACTGTATCAGAAAATGGTTATGGTAAGTTTAGTTCAGCTTATGAATATCGAGTTACTAAGAGAGGTGGAAAAGGAATAGCAAACATGAATGTATCATCTAAAACTGGAAGGGTTGTTAGTGTATTACCAGCTTCTCAAGATAATGAGTTGATGCTAATCACAAGCAGTGGAAAACTAATAAGATGTCAATTAAATAGTGTCAGAATTACTGGTCGTAGCACTAGTGGAGTTATACTATTTAAAACTTCTAAAGATGAAAAAGTAGTATCAATTGATACTATTAAAGATACTGATTATAGTGATGATTGTAGCGATGATGAAAGTAATTACAATAACAGCTAAAACTTGTTTATAAGATAAAATTGGAGGTTGTAAATGTGTAAAGAAATATATGATTTAATTGCTAAAGAATTATATAGACAGCAATCAACAATAGAATTAATAGCATCAGAGAATTTTACTAGTAAAGCAGTCATGCTAGCCCAAGGTTCTATTCTTACAAATAAATATGCAGAAGGATATATCAATAAAAGATATTACGGCGGCTGTGAATTTATTGATGAGGTAGAAGGTCTTGCTATTGATAGAGTAAAAAAACTTTTTAAGTGCAACTATGCAAATGTACAACCACATTCTGGCTCTCAAGCTAATCAAGCAGTATTTTTAGCCTTGTTAAAGCCTGGCGATACAATTTTAGCTATGGATTTAAATAGCGGTGGTCATTTAACCCATGGCGCTAAACCTAATCTTTCTGGTAAATTTTTTAATGCAGTTCATTACTGTGTTAACAAAGATAGTTATTTAATTGACTATAATGACGTTGAAATGCTAGCTCAGCAGCATAAACCAAAACTTATAATTGTCGGTTATTCAGCTTATTCAAGAAAGATAAACTTTGCAATATTTAAAGAAATAGCAGATAAAGTAGGAGCCTATCTTTTAGCAGATATTGCGCATATTGCTGGCTTAGTTGCTACAGAGTATCATTCTAGTCCTATACCATACGCTCATGTTGTAACTAGCACTACTCATAAGACTTTAAGAGGTCCAAGAGGTGGCTTGATTTTAACTAATGATGAATCAATAAGTAAAAAAATTAATTCTGCTGTATTTCCAGGTATGCAGGGCGGTCCATTAATGCATGTCATTGCTGCTAAAGCAATTGCTTTTTCTGAAGCATTAATGCCTCAATATAAAGAATATATTAATCAAGTAATGTTAAATGCAAAGGTACTAGCTAAGTTACTACAAGACAGAGGTTATAATATTTTAACAGGTGGAACAGATAATCATATGCTGCTAGTAGATTTAAGAGGAAAGAATATCACAGGACAAGAAGCTGAATATTTACTAGATGCAGCTGGCATTACTTGTAATAAACAAGTTGTGCCTTTTGATACTACTTCGCCAACTATTACATCTGGTATTAGATTAGGAACTCCAGCCTGCACTACTAGAGGCTTTAAAGAAAATGAGTTTATTACTGTAGGAGAATATATTGCCGATATTTTAGACAATATTGCAATAATTAAGTCCGCAAAAAAAAATGAAGATATCACTATTACTGAAATTGAAAATAGCTTGAATAGTGTTATTACTAGAACAAAACATCATGTGCAAGAATTATGTAATTGTTTTCCAATTTATACTAACTAGATAGTGCTAACAAACAACTAACTTAAATAACAACAAGATCAATAAACACAAAGAAAGAAAAAGTAAGCTTAGTCTGGTAACAAAGAAGTGTTGCTATATCTCAATTATTCCATAAGGTATGGTTGAGCAAAGCACAGTAGTTTAGTTACTCCAGTTTATATCCACAAGCCACATTAAACGCAACATACGGATTTTTCCAGTATTACGCTTTCCTGATAACTTCATATCATTGTTTAAGCCTATCCTAAGTTATTGCTTTCAAAGATCTATAATATCGAATTTGGCAATCATTATATAGCTAAACTACTATAAAACAGTTATAATAGTTTAGCTATCACTATAGCCTAGATAAGTTTTTCAAAAAGTATATAATATAATTGTTTTATAGTAGCTTAGCTATATAACTTTCTTCTACTTCACATTTTACATCTGAAACAATTCAATTACTTTTTCGGCTTTAGCTTTGATGTATATTTTCCTTCTCAGGTCTTGTAATTCTATAGACGTTTTTATCATTCATCATTTCCCTTGTTGTTGAAATAATGTTATTAGTATGGTGCATTTTACTCCATAGGCATTACTCTGCTTCATTGTGGATGACTATATAATAATAAAAATAAAAATGATAGATCTAGATCTACTGAAGTTAATTTAATAGAAGATGATAAAAATAAAAATGAAGCTTAACAGCAAAATTTAAAGGTAAATATACTTAATCTGATGAAAAACTAAGCAATATAAAAATCGGAAGATTAAAACTTATTGTTTTGATTGTATCGAGCAGATACTACATTATTTAATATAGGATTAATTCCGTATAAAACAGGAAAACATCTTCCTGCAATATTATAGTAACGTTTGTTAGTATCAATAACACCGTAAAGAGTAAAGCTTAATGAGCTACCTGTAGCTTTTCCATCTTGTATTTTGATTATTCCATTATCGTAATTAAATTTAGCATACGCATTAGAGAAATATACGGTATCTTGTAATGTTACCAAATTAATTAACCCATGAAAAGAAAAAAGAGAAACTAGTTTAGTTAAAAATGATGTTCGTTTAGTAGTAACATTCTTCATTATTAAATTGCCAATAATTTTCTCATGTTTGTCATAAGGAATATCAATTTTTAATATTAATTCACCTTTAATAAGATCTTTGCTAATATTTAATTCTTGAATTAAACTACTAGCGTTTGGTGTTCTAACTTCTAGTTTAGTACTGCTGTCTGTAGTTGTTAACTCAGCAGTTAAATGTTGTTCACCTATCTTAGCTAACAATTGCCCAGTCAATACACTATTTATTTTTTGATTTAGGGCTAAATAAAGGTCTGTTAGTATTATATTATCTTTAAGCATTACTTTACTTACATCAAGTATAATGCTGCCACTGCTGAATAACTTTAATGTGCTATCTTGATTAATTAAATCCTGTAAGTTAATATTAGATAAATCTAAAATATTTCCCTTAATGTTTGCTATAATCTGATCATCTGTTAAATTAATTTTAACTATAAAATCATTATTTGCATATTTAAAAACTGGGAAATTGAATTTTGCATTTTTCTGATCATAGTTTACAGTACCTTGAATATTTAAATTATTACTGCCACTTAATTGACCAGATAATTGATATAGGTTCGAATTGATAAATTTAGTTAACATGCGTAATTTAGCCTTTTCACCTGCATTTTTCGTAACTAAGCTATGATAGATGTTAAAGCCTAGATTAGTTAAATCATTGTCAATTGAAATTGCAGAATAGTTTAACTTTGATTCAAGCTTAAGGTTGATAATTGCATTTCCATCTATAATTTGCAAAAAATCAGAGTTTAAATCGCTTTGGTTATTCACCAGTATAGCAAGATTTAAAGTATCGCAAAAATCACGTTCTGTATCTACTAATGCTTTGTAATTTAAATTGCTATTCATATTATTAATTTTACCACTAGCAGTTATCATTACTGTATAACCATCATACCCAACTTCCATTAATTCATAGAATAGCTTAAACTTTTTCTTCAATGTAAGATCGAAGTTATTGATCTGAGTTTTAACGCTATATTTATTTTTGGTATCTGTTGCTATAGGTATCACAATATTAAATTTTGTATCTGCTGTCCCATAAGCTTCGGCTAAATTTATCTCTGTAGATCTTAGTTTATCAAGAAATTTTATAGGAATAAAGCCAATAATTAAATCTTGAACAGGGCCGTTTGCTTTTCCAGTAATGCCTATTTCTGTATTTAAAAATGTACTCCAATCTACTTCAATCTGAGCTTCAGTAATATCAGTTGATAATAGTTTTGCTGTTAAGTCTGTAAAATATAACTTATTACCTAAAATTTGAACATTTGATTTAATATTTGTAATTCTAGGAATAGCATCATATTTAATTGAAGCATTACTTATAGTCATTTGACCATACAAATTATGGTCTTGAATTGTTCCATTATTAAAAAATTCCTCTTCTAAGTCAAAATTTATATTTGCATTGGTAATTTCTCCCTGCTCAATTATACTAGTTATGTTTGCCAATATATAGTTATTAGGTAATAAAAAGTTAAACTTTTTACTTATCAGTAATGGTAATGATTTGCTATCTATAGTTCCTTTACATTGAGTAAGAACCCCATCTAAAAATTTAGCTGCAACATTAACATCTAAAATTAATGACTTGCTTCTTCCGTATAATTTACAAGAACTTGTGACTAATGAATTATGCGAATCTACTTCAAAGTTACAGATATTGTTTTTTACCAAATTAGTAAATCTAGAGTCAGTAAGATTTAATATGTTACTTTCTATATTATTAATTTTTATAGTGCCTACATATTTTTTATCGTTGGTCTGTATAGTGTGAATATAATCAGCATCAAATGAAGCATTGATTAATGGAGTGGGACTAAGAGCATAATATAACTTAGCATTATACAATACAGCTCGAAATTTTTTTAGCCTATTTGGAACAAAAAGGTCTATGAAATTAAAGTAGATTTTTACAGAATCAATATTGATATTATAGTCTTTATAAATATCATAATTAATATTATGTAATTCAATAGCACTATTTTTAATACCTATATCTTTACTTAAAGAATTGATACTAACTTTATACCCAGAAAGACGAGCAGCATAAACTATTATATACTTAAAGCCATAATCAAATATTGTAGTTTTGATTGCTAAAATAGATAATACAATAATAATTCCAAATATCCATAAAGCTTTAAATAGTTTTTTCATTTAATTAACTTTAATAATACATATGTTCGCAAAAGAGTATTTCAGTTACTACTTATAGCTGATTATATGATTTGTAACAATTAAAACATGTTATTGCCTCAAAATTTAATAATACAAAGCTAAAAAAATATAAGTTATGCTGCCATACAGTTTAACTGTATATTACAATACCTTTCTACTAATAAATTAGAATGTGACTACCTAATTTATTAGTAGAATAAACTTTGAATCAAGTATTTTATATTAAATACCTTAACAATTTTTGAAGTTCATTACTAAGTTCTAAATAACTAACATTAATAAGATGTTTATGAGGAATAATTAGATATGCCCTAGATAATAATGAATTCTTCTTGATAATATTAGATTGTTTGTGGAAGTCACGATTATTAGTTGATTCAATATAATTATTGTTATTATGATCAGTTGATAATGAACAAAGAACAGTATTGGCATTATCCTCCACAGATAAGTATTGACTAATTATTTGCCTCATACAAGCCTTTATTCTACGCTTAATTGTATTTCTTATGACAGCAGTTCGGCCACACTTTTTACTAACTTTAAGCCCTAAATAAATTTTTCTTGCAAAAATATGAGACATCTCTTGTGTTATTTTAGCTTTTTCATAAGTTTCTAGAGCTTTTAAATTATCTTGTAGTGAGTGTGATATTAAAATTAAGCTTTTACTTACTAACTTTTTTCCATACTTATTGATCGCTGTAAAAGCAGCCTGACTTTTTAGTGAATCAATAATAAGCTTTTTACGAAGCTTCATTTATGCAGATAATACCCTTCTACCTTTCATACGGCGCCTCATTAACACTCTCCTACCTCCTACACTAGACATACGCTCCATAAACCCATGCCTTCTTTTTCTAACTAATTTACTGGGTTGATAAGTACGTTTCATAATTTTAACCCTAAGATGATTTTTAACACTTTTTTCTAAGATTAGCACAAAATATTAGTGTATGCAATGGTATAAATTGAGTAACATATATATTTATTCTAAATTTAAAGATCTAAAATTGACACGAATTGCATTGCTTTCTTATATTTTTAAACCTAACAAAATTTCTGTTTCTCTTTTTTAAGTTTGAATTATTTTTTACTTTTGCTTTCTCATCAATGATTCTCTAATTATATCGAACTATGGTTAAATGAAGTAGATAAAATTCTGGAAAGAGTAAAGTTTATAGGTAATATATCTGATTGAAGGCTATAGAAAATGGCAGTGTTGTAATATAAAGCTAAGATAAAAATTATTGAAAATAAAGGCTGAACTAGCAGAATAAAAATAAAATTGGAATTCAGAAGACTTACTACTAGAATGAGGCACAAACTTTTCTGCTAAAAAGACTAAAAGAAATATTCCGCAAGTTTATACCGCAACCAATTGATAGAGTAATACATCTTATCAACACAATATTACATAGCTGGACAAACTATTTTAGGATTAGTAACTCTAGCTGTCATTTTAGGTTTAGATACTACTTTTGTAAATAGTTTAACATACTTCTTATATAAGAACTGTACTTTACATTAGGTAAATTTAATCAAATTTTTAATTTCATCTATTGTATCATTAAAACTACTTGTAATATTATACGGAATAGTATAATAAGCTATATTTGTTAAGCAATAAGAAAAAAAATATTAACAACTATCTAAAATATATACTTAAAGGTAATGCAGCAAATATTTAAAAAGATTTCTATATGTTTAATAATATTAGTTATGGAACTTATTGTTGTATTGTCAATACAAGCTGAAGCTCTTTCTCCAAAAAAATTAGATTGGCCTTTTAATGGAATTTTAGGCCAATTAGATATTCAAGCAGCTCAGCGAGGATTTAAAGTATATAAAGAAGTTTGTTCCGCTTGCCATAGCTTAAAATATGTTTCATATAGAAATCTAGCAGATATTGGCTTTTCTGCCGATGAAATTAAAGCTATCGCTAGGGAGTATAATTTTCAGGATGGGCCTAATGACCAAGGGGAAATGTTTGAGCGGTCTGGATTACCATCAGATCAATTTTACAGTCCATTTTCTAATGATAAGGCTGCTAGAGCAGCGAATAACGGTAGTTATCCAGTTGATCTTTCATTAATAATAAAAGCTAGAGAAAAAGGTGCAGACTATGTTTATTCACTTCTTACTGGATATACTGCACCTCCAGAAGAGTTTAAGTTAGAACATGGACTATACTATAACCCTTATTTTAGCATTCAGAAAATAGCTATGCCACCACCTTTAACCGATCACCAAGTTAGTTATAGCGATGGTACTAACAGCAGTGTTGAACAAATGGCTAAAGATATAGTAGTTTTTTTGCAGTGGGCTGCAGAACCTGAAATGACACATAGAAAGTCTATGGGGTTAAAGGTAATTATATTCCTCATTATTTTTTCAACTATATTTTATATTGCTAAAGAAAGAGTTTGGTCAAATATCAAAGATAAACATAAGAATACCAATTTATGATAATATTCCTTTCAAACCTATAAGTGGTACAATGCTCACTTGAGTTTTATTCTTATCTGATGATACTTTCAACTTGAAAGAAAATATAGAACTAGCACATTCATGCATAAACTTTTTTATTATATTCATTGCTCTCTAACTTCTAAAGGTCTTATCTATTAATTAAAGATGCAATTAACAAAGAATTAAATGAAAGACTACTAAATTTACAACAAACTTATACTCTATTTATTTAAGCTTTGTATTGCTTGGATTTGTAGATAGCTTCATGCATCTAACATCTAATTCTTCTATGCTTTTATTGACTTGTAGAAAATTGTACATATCTAATTCAACCTAATTTAGTATACATATAGCTCTATGCAATCTTTCAAATTCTTGCATCATCAATACTAATAATTAAACAACTTTACTGCAGCAAAGAAGTTTGCACAGAAACTACAGATACTAATTGCTCTAAATATAGAAGAATTTATTCATATTCTCTTTCTGCTCTTTAACACTCCTTATTATATCGAACTTTGGTTAACTTAAGCAATGATTGATTTTGAATATCAAATATATGATTGATAGCTTTTTGAGCAAGCTTTAGCATTTGTATTACTTGTTCATCTACAAAAGCCTTTTTTTCTGCTGCAACTTGTATTTCTACAATCTCTATAATTGTTCCTGCACGCCGAAAAACAAAATTAGCATCTACTTCTGCACAGCTATCTTCTTGATAATCTAGATCAACAATAACTCTACCATTAGATATACCACAAGATATAGCTGCTACTTGATATAAGATAGGATACACTGCAAGATTTTTTTCTTGCATTAACTTATTAACAGCCAAACACATTGCAACATAACCACCAGTTATCGATGCAGCACGTGTGCCACCATCTGCATTAATAACATCACAATCTATTAAAATTTGCCTTTCCCCTAAAAGCTTTAAATCTACAGCTGCTCTCATAGCACGTGAGATTAACCTTTGAATTTCTTGAGTACGGCCAGATTTTCCTTGAATACCTTCTCGTTTAACACGCTGCAATGAAGAACCTGGTAACATACTATATTCTGCTGTTACCCAACCACCTTGCTTTTTATTCTTAAGAAATAAAGGCAAAGACTCTTCAACAGTAGCACTACATATTACATGTGTATTACCTATTTTAATCAAACATGACCCTTTACTATTAAGCATTGTCCCAAGTTCTATGCTAATAGGGCGCATTTCACTATCTTTTCTACTACATAACCGCATACTAGATTTCTATCCATTTATTACTTGAAAACATGGAATTAAGAAATATATTATAGATGAAGCTTTTTAGCAAATAGAAAAAAATCAGTTATATTATTTAAATTTAATAGTTATTAGGAACAAAAACTATGCAGGACAATTACACAAAGCAACATAATAAAGATGCATCAGGTTATGTTGTTAATCAAGATAATGCAGATTCTCAGCAAGTTGATAATAAATCATCTAATCAAGAAGTACAAAATGATGATATAATTAATAACAAAGATAATGAAATAGCTCAGCTTAATGATGATTTGTTAAGAGCAATTGCAGAAAATGACAATACTATAAAAAGATACGAGCGCCAACTGCAAGAAGTAAAAGAATATGCTATATTTAACTTTGCTAAAGATATGCTTTCAGTTTTAGACGATTTAAGTCTTGCTTTAAGTAATATGGAACAGCAACTTGATAATAGCAATAACCAAGAAAATAATAAAATTAAAAATGCTATTACAGGTATAGAAATGACTCAAAAGAAATTTGGATCCATTTTAAGTCAATATGGTATTCAAAAGTTTGAACCTAAAACAGGAGAACCTTTTGATTCTAATATTCACCATGTCCTTTCATTAGTTAAAGATACCAAATGTGCTAAAGGTACTGTAGTAAGCGTTATGCAAGTTGGATATAAGTTAAAAGATCGCTTACTAAGACCTGCTATAGTATCTGTAGCAGAATAAAAGTAACACAGAAAGTAAAAAACTAGTTATATTACTCTAGCTTTAGCGCTGTTATATTAGAAAACTATATTCTTAATTAATTGTATATTTAGTGCATAAGTTTATTTTTTAGTATGTTATAAAATTTGTATAAGTAGAACATAAGAAACTAAAAAAGAAATAGAAAAATTACTTAATAGATATACCAATGAATAGAAGAGTAGAGTTGAATAAGAACCTAGTAAAGAAGTAACAACAGACAAAGGATTTGATGATAAAGTTATCTTACTAAGCCGTTTAAGTAGTGCTGAAGAGTGCTTTTCCTGCCAAAAACACAGTCAAGTGATAGCGTAGTGGTTTTGTATAGCTAACGTAGGAAATAGGTACAATCAGATAAACTTCATTACGTGTTCTAAAGCCATACTAATATCTTTCAAATATTACTGGTGCTATAATTTGATTATTACAAAGTCCAGCTATCATACTGAACCTGGATTTATGTTGATAAGCTTTATATTGCCATAACATCTAGTACCTTTTATACTCTATCCATATTCTCTACAAGCATTATCCTCTATTCCTGACTCATCAATAAATACTAGATTTTCTTTAGAAATTTGCTTTACCTTCTCGATAAATTCATTTCTTAACACAATATCCCTTTTGGGGTGAAAATGAGTTTTTTTATAAGTGTATCCTAGTAGGTACATTTAATGTTTAAGATGATTTAACTAACAAGAAGAAATAAGTTAGATTAAGAGCTATTATGAGCTTTATACGCCTTATAAAATCTGCTATGTAGTTTATTCTCGTTTGAGTTGATACATGAATTTAACTGTAGCTGTATTAATATTATTTGTCAATATGACAATAATATCTTGATGTTAATTGCGGAAATATAACGTAAATTTATGTCTAATATTTGGCTAGTTGAAGTGCTAATTTTTAATCAAACAACTTGAATTTATAGTTGATAAGCTTAGAGTAACCTTCAGTTGATAATGTCTCTTAAAAATATTTTTTATTTTTACAAAAGTATTTGCTATTAAATAAAAATCATACTTAGACTATAAGTTTAAGCTAATTTTAAAAATTAATAAGTTATTATTTAATTACTTCAATTTTAAATTAATGAAGGGTGATAAATATGCCAGTAAAAGTATTTAAATTTACACAATCAGCATTAAATGAAATAAAAGTACCAACCAAAGAAGAAAAAATAATCAAGTGTAGAGATATAATAGAAAGGAACTTACTTTGGATAATATCATATACTGGATTTAGAAGATTTTATTTAGGAATAAACATTGGTGGCATATATTATAAAATAAAAATAGGAGATTCACCAGATCTAACGGTAGCAAAAGCTAGAAAAAAGATACAGCAGTTAAAAAGGGATATTGCTAACGGAATAAATCCAATGGATGAAAGACGGAAGATAAATAAAGAAAGAAGAGAAAAAAGAGAGAAGAGGCTTAAATTAAAGAATGAACTAACATTCGGACAGGTGCATGTAAAATATACTGAATATAGTAGTCTTTATCATAAAAGTTGGAAGATAATGGCTCAAAGAGTAAAGAGGTATTCAGAATCTTTATACAATAAAAAGATATCAGAGATTACCAAAGAAGATATTCAGAAAATTTTTGATGAAATAACAGCAAGGAAACACTATGTAACAGCAAACAGTATTCTAAAACTGTTAAGCCCTATATTTAATAAGGCTATAGAGTGGGGATTAATAGATAAAAATCCTGTTCATGGAATAAAAAGGCACAAGCAAGAATCAAGATCTAGATATGTAACAAATGAAGAAATGGAAAGAGTCATGAAAGTGCTTGCAGAGAAAGAAAATAGTCAATTAACAGAAGAAAAAAAACAATTAAAGATATCAGAAAAACTGTTTTTATTTACAGCTTTATTTACAGCAGCTCGTAGTGGCAATATATTAGCAATGAGATGGGACGAGATAAGCCTTAGCGAAAAAATATGGTGTATACCAAAAACTAAGAGTAAAAATGGTAAAACTCTATATATAGGGTTAGCTGATAAATTAATAGAAGTATTGCAAAACAGAAAACTATGCTCAAAAAGTGAATGGGTATTCCCAAGTCCGAAAGACAATAGTAAACACATATCAAGTTCAACAATACATCAAGCATGGGCTAAGATTCGAAAAAAAGCCGGAATACAGAATGTAACAATACATGATCTTAGAAGAACGTTCGCAACTTGGATGAAAAATAATGGTGAAACACTAGATACAATATCTCAAATATTAGGACATAGTAATACTAACATAACTAAAATTTATATTGTACATAGTTTAGCTAAGGCAAAAATCGCTACAAATAAAGTTGTTGAAAATATGCTGAGTATATTCGGTCCCAATGTTTGTTTAAACGAGATACTATCTGGAATCTTACCATCATTAAGTTGTGGAGAAGAAAAATTGACAACAACTTAGCTAAGTAGTTACTCTACATTAGATTTTGTAAATTTTTGAAAATCACAGTAGTAGAATGAGAAATCTCATGCTACAATTGGGGCTAAAGGTGATTATGCAAAATCAAAAATTATGTTGGGCATTATCGAGGCCATTGAAGTATATGGGTTTGAGCATTGATGAATGGGGAGTAGTGCTAGCTGGAGTAGCTCCAGGAATTGTACTACTAAACAGCAGGCATGCTAAATTAGGCCTAGCATTTATGGTTGGAGGAATTGCTCTATGTTATTGCTTTAAGAAATTTAAGAAGGTATCGGAGAATTTTTTGCTAAAAAGTTTTTTAGTAGCTAAAGGTTTATTGCCAGCTCCATTAGGATATTCAAGATTGCTGGGCAAAAAAGTTGGCAAATAATGAATCATCTCTTTAAGCAAAATGCTATACAAGAGCTGGTTAAATATAATAAATGCTTACTTTCAGTAACTATATTGCTAGCTGCAGCTAATATAATTGCGATAATGGCTGCAATTACCAAAGAAGAAAAGTGGTTATTAATTCCAGCAATGGAGCCTGATCGTAAAATGATGGTTTCATCAAAAAATTACCATGAAACCTATTTAAAGGAATGGGCAATTTATGTGACGAAACTCTTATTTACTACTTCTCCAAATGAGGTAGAAAGACAAATAGCAGACATGAAAGTGGCATCTAGTAATACTGAATCTTTAAATAAATTTTTTCATGATCATTTGCAATTTGTTAAAGGCTCAAATGTATCTTCAGTCTTTTTTCCAAAAAAGATTGAAGTGATAAAGGATGGAGTATTAATTAGTGGAACGCTTCGTTATTGGTTTAGCGATAGTAAAGATATAGCTGTCGATAAGACTTACCTTTTGACTTACAAGCAAACTCCTAATTACCTTTTATTGTTGACTGGTGTTAAAGAGAATGGAATAAAAAAATGAATATTAGAATTTTGAGATTTATCATAGGGTTTATTGCTTTGGTAAACGTTAATAATATATATGCAGTAGAATATGAGTTAGAAGCTGACAATTTACTAAAGCTTGAGATTTCTGATAGTGGGCCAACAAGAATTAATCTTAAAGATGAAAAAATTAATGATATTTTTATGTACCCTCAAAATGCAGCTGAAGTTGTAGTTCATGAGTCTGGATTTTTGTTTATTGTTCCACGAGAAGAAGGAAACAAGGTTTATTTAACAGTAATAGGAGAATACAAAACAATTCAGGATTTAATGTTAACTTTTACTCCAAAAACTCCAAGCCCTATAATGCTTGTTAATGCTGCTACAAAAATAGAGGAAAAGGATAATTCAAAACAAAACAATAACAATTTGTTCAGTAATGACCTTAATACAAAAGAATTAACAGCGAAACCTTCTAAAAAACAAAGTAGAAATACTAAGAAAAAAATAAAACTGGCTTAAAGTGCTAGTTTTTACTTCAAAGACTTAAAGTTCTACAAAGATTATTAATTAAAACCGCTTCAAAGTAAAATTTCATTGAACATGGAATAACTAGCATTAGGAGAATAATGCAAAATTTACTAATAAGCAATAACAATGTTCATATGCAATTTGTTAAAGGCTCAAATGTGTCTTCACCAATTTGTTCAGTAATGATGTTAATACAAAAGAATTAACAGCAAAACCTTCTAAAAAACAAAGTAGAAATACTAAGGAAAAATAAAACTGGCTTAAAATGCTAGTTTTTACTTCAAAGCCTTAAAGTTCTGGTAGGGTATCTGAAACTCTCTTCAAAGTAAAATTTCATTCAACGTGGAATTCACTAGCACTAGGAGAATAATGCAAAATTTACTAATAAGCAATAAAAATGTTCATATATCAAAAATCTCGACTAAATATGCTAAACCCTACATTTGGAATACAGTGGAATAATGTAGTTGTAGGGCTGTTAATTATTATAATTACTGCTTGTGTTTTTTCTTTTGAGCCAGCATTAGCTGATACTCTTGAAGGGCAGCTTAATAAAATAGACGGACTTTTTAGTGGAAAACTAAAAACAATAGGTATATCAAGCGCAACTATTTTATCATCGATTTGGGCTGTAGCAAGAGGGAATATAAAGCTTGCAGGAGTAATGGTAGCAATTGGTGTTATTTTAGGCTTTTACCTAGATTGGATTGCCAGTGGTATGAAAATTAATTGATAAGGTAGAAACATTAACATTCAAAAAGCGGAGGAATAGTGGAACAGGACAATTCAGACAATAATAATACAAAAGAAGAAGATTTAGAGCTAAATGATAAACTAAAGGCTGAATCTTGTGTTAGGTCTAATAGCAAGTTATCAGAATTAACAAATATCATTCGTAGAAAGCCAGTAATTGCCTTAACTTTTATAAGCATCACAATAATGGTTGTTTCATATTTTTTATCTGAAAGCGGTAAAACGAAAGAATCTATAATTTTTATTGAAAATCGTGAGTCAAGAGAAGCGATTTCTGGAATAGAACAAGCTGTAGATTTAAGAGCAAAATGGACAGAAGAAATACTTAATGAAGTCAAAACATTAAAAGATAGATTTGACAGTGTAATAGACAGCAGATATTTAGAAATTACAGCCCAAATTAATAATTTTAACCAAAAACTTGAGATATTGGAGAATCAGCCTAAGCAGAGTCTATATAATAATGATAGTGATGAATTTAGTTCTGATCTTAATCATCATATTTTAAATTCACCACATGATAACAAAACAGAGCAAGCTCCTGTAGTAGTAAAGCCTTATGTAAATCTTAGGAGAGCTAGATTTGAGCCAAAAAAAAATGCTGAGAACTATGTTACTAGCGGTAGTTCTGCTAGAGCTGTGCTACTTACTGGAGTCGTTGTAGGTACTGGAACAAACAGCTCTTCATCACCAGAACCAATTGTTCTGCAGTTGCTTGATACAGCAATTCTTTATAATAAATATAAAACTGATCAAATCAAAAATGCAATTTTAATTGGATCCTGTAACGGAGAGATGTCCTCAGAGAGAGCTAAATGTCGCATCGAAACTCTTTCAGTAGTCAATAACCAAGGAGATATTATCGAAAAAAAGGTGGAAGGCTGGTTGATAGGCGAAGACGGACGTTCTGGAATTAAAGGAATCGTGGTGGATAAATCGTCTAACATAGCAAGCATGGCTGCATTAAATGGAGTATTTAGCAGTATAGCTAAGTTTCTGCAATCTAAGGCTATTAAACCTGATATGCTACCAACTTTAAACTTAGTAACTGGAGGCCAACAACAAGAGTTTCAGATTGGAGATGCGCTTCAGTCTGGAGCTTACGCTGGAGCTAGCAATGCTTTTGATAAGCTAGCTGATTTTGCTATAAAACGAGCTGATTCTATGAGCCCGGTCGTTCTTATTGCGTCAGGTAGAGTCATCGATGTTGTATTTAAAAAAGGGTTTGACTTACTTGAGCACAAGAAGAAGCCACATAATTTAACTTATTCACCATCAACTAACAATGAAAAAGTTAATTTGCATAATAAATTCGATCAATCACAAAAGTTAGAGGAGTATTTATAATGAAGTTTTTATTATTGCTATTGTGCTGTATGAGCCTAACCAGTTTCTTTTACAGAAGTACTTTTGATTGTAAAATTCCTAAAGGGCTAAAATGTAAGTCTTTATACGAAATAAAGAATATGGTTGCTCAAGGCGCTTTTGATATTGATAATCTTGAAACATCAAAAATTAAATCAAAAAGACGTTGTATTCTATGCTACAGGCAAGCTAAAGCAGTTCAAGGTGTAGATGTTGTTAACAAGTCGCCGAAAAAACCAAAAAAATATCTTATTAATTTATTTAAATCAAAACAGAGTCAAGGTGAACGCAAGCATACATAAGGATTTTGATCGAGAAAGATTTTCTAAACATTTTGTCTATGAATCATATGATGATGAGACTCAGCTATTCTTTAATCGTGGTTCAATAGGTTTTGTATTGCTTGCATGGCCATTGGTTGGAGCTAGTGTTTCAGCTCAAAATGAAATTGCTGAATTTCTGAAAAGCGATGAAAATTTACCTGCTGAAAGTAGCCTTCAAGTATTGATGATTGGTAGTAATAATATAGAGAATTTTTTAAGCAACTGGCAGTCATATCGTAAAGGAGAGATATTTATTGAGTTAGCTAATAAAAGAACAGAGTTTTTGCGTGACCAAGCTCAAAAAGTAGGTTCTATAAAGGATGTAGTATTGTTGATTTCAGTAACTATACCTAATTTAAATGCAAATATAGATGATATGATTCGCAGAAGAGATGCTTTAAAAGATACGTTTAGGTCAATTGGATTAAGCACTGAAAATGTGAATGCGCAGCAATTATTAAAGTTTTTGAGAGTAATATTTGGCTGGCCTGAAGAAGAACATTCAAATATTAACCAGTATGAAATATTGTCTGAACAAATTCTAAGTGGAGATTTTTCGTTATTTGAGAATGATGATTGTGTAAATGTAAATGATGATCAAATATTTATCAGCCTAGAAGCTCGCAAAAGACCTGCAGAATGGAAATTATCTGCTATGGATCTGTTTTTAGGTAATGAAATGCGTCGTGATGAATATATAAAATCAAATTTCCTGATTCATTTTGGTCTGCAAATTTTGCCAAATCAAGCAATGGAAAGGACTGCGGCCATAACAAAAAGAGAGGCACTAGAAAGAAATATTAATGCAGGAATGGGCAAATTTTTTCCTGACATACAGCAAGAAGCTGCTGATTTAGCAGGTGTAGTGGCTGCTCTACAGAGCGGTGATAGAGTTGTTAATATTCACTTCAACGTTATTATGTTTGATAAAACAAAGAAAGCTAAGCAATCTGCATCGGCCTTTTGTTCGATGTTAAGACGAAGTGGATGGTATTTTGTACCATGTAAATATGATCATGTAGCCGTGTTACTAGCTGCGCTACCAATGCAGTTAGTTGAGCAAGGCCCAAAAGGTATATTGGGTCAAAATAAAACATCAGGAGTTGGAATAGCTCTTTCTAGCTTAGGTAGAGGCATAAAAACTGTTTCTGTAGAGAGCAAAGTATTATTGCCAATAATCGGTGAATGGAAAGGTGATTTAAGTTCTCCAGGCATGTTGCTCGCTGGAAGACGAGGTCAAATAATGTATTGGTCACCTTTTGGTGGAGCTTTATTACCTGCATTAAATAAGCATGGAGTAGCTCCAAATGAGAACTTTAACCTTTGTATAGCTGGAGTTCCAGGGTCTGGAAAATCTGTTTTTATGCAAGAATTAATGCTATCGGTTCTAGGAGTTGGTGGTAAGGTTTTTGTTCTTGATTATGGAAGATCATTTAAGCGTACATGCTTGATTCTAGGTGGTAGATACATAGAATTTGACATGAAAAATCCTGTATCAATTAATCCATTTTCAGAGGTGCCAGAGGATGACAGCGCAAAGTCTATAGAAGCTAGATCGGATTTTTTATCTAACTTTCCATCCATTTTAGCTACTATGGCTGCTCCACAGTATGGAACAAGCGATTTACAACAACCAATGCTACAGAGGGCTTTGATATCAGTCTGGCAAAAAAAGGGAGCTAAAGCTGAAATCACGGATATTGCAGACTGGTTATCAAATAGAGAAGAATCATATGCTAAAGAGCTTGGAAATATGCTCTTTCCTTTTACTAAAGATGGTCAACATGGAAGATTTTTTAGTGGTAAGGCGCAATTATCTCTAAACTCTGATATTGTGGTAATTGAAACTGATCATCTACGCTCTGTACCAGAGCTGTTAGCTGTGATTGTACAGATTATGATTGTTCATATTAATCAAACAATGGTTAAGGGAGATAGAAGTAGACCATTTTTAATTATGATCGATGAAGCCTGGAAGCTATTAGCTGGAAAGCGTTCAGGAGAGTTTATTGAAGAAGCAGGTCGAATAGCTCGAAAATATAATGGATCGATTGCTTTAGCAACTCAGCAGCTCACTGATTACTTTCGTCAAGAGGGTTCAGCATCTGAAAAAGCATTTGAGAACTCATCGCATAAGATAATTTTGAAGCAAAATTCTGAATCATTTAAGGCAATGCGAGCTAACCCTAAGCTTGCAGGCTTTGTTGATGAGGATTGGAAACTAAATTTACTGCAATCTGTACATTCAAATCCTCCGTATTATAGTGAAATAGCTATTTACAGCCCTAATGTTTCAGGTGTTGTAGGCAGATTAATGATTGATCCATTTACTCTACTGTTAACTTCGACGAATGCTAGAGATTATCAAGCTATAGAAGATCATATGGCTAAAGGGATGAATGTCAGTGAGGCAATTAATTATGTGATAAGAGAGCGGAAAATAATTCCATGAAGCAAGGAGTAGTAATTTGTATAGGCACATTCTTTGCTTTATTTGCTGTTGCTTATCAAGTAAGCGATATAAGGGCCAATTTATTAAATGCTGATATAGGTGTTGAGATTAAGGATTATGGGACTAGAGGGCATGTTTTTCCAATCATTGAAGAATCATTACTGGAGGTGATTATGGCTAAACTTAATGCTGCATCAAAAAGTGGTTTGTTGAACCAAATGCAGCTGGAATTTCAGGAAAAAGTTAGACAAAAAATTATGAGACCAGTACCAGTAAAAAATTTAAGTAAAGCTACTGAAAATAAAACGCGAATATATGATTCTACCTATGTTCAAAAGGATGACATTAAGACAAAAAATGGTATAATAATAGTAAAGGGAGGAACTAAAATAAATCCTTTAGAGATGATACATTGGGGTGAACCACTAATATTAATTGATGGAGATGATGAAGATCAGGTTGCTTGGGCAAAATCAAGACCAGGAAAGATAGTGTTAGTTAATGGAAATCCTATTGAACTAAGCAATCTATTAGGCCGGCACGTATTCTTCGATCAATTGGGTTTTTTGAGTATGAAGTTTAAAATACAAGCTGTGCCAGCCATAATAGAGCAAGAAAACACTGTGCTTAAAATTAGCGAAGTAAGCACCTATTAAAAGCATATAACGCACGTTGGAAGTTACATAATATGCTGTAAGCAGTATAACTCAATATACTACTAAATTCAACTTAAAAGAAGGTTTTATATGAAAAGTTGGAAATTGCAGCAATTAGAACAAGATCTAGTTAAAATAGTTAATAATACGCTACGAGGTGAAATACAAGAGATAGTAAATCCAGGTGGTGAAACTTTATATTTAATTCCAGGAAATAGATATCCAAAACTTCTTCGTAAAATTTCATCAATGCAAGCAAAGTGAGTGAAGGAACTGGTAATTTTGTTAGCGATAGTAATGTCTATAACAGCTAATAACTGTTATGCAGCTGCTGGGTGTGTTGGAAGATTTGTAAATCCTATAACAGATGTATGTTGGAAGTGCTTGTTTCCAATTACTATAGCTGGATTTAAGGTAGTAAGCAGTTCAATGCCTGATACTAATGCTTCTGGTAGACTTATATGTCTTTGTCCTAAGCCAGGGATTCCAGTGCCTATACCTGGTATTCCGGTAGGATTTTGGGAGCCAGTACGCCTTGTAGACGTTACAAAGTCACCAATGTGTATGGTAAGTCTTGGAGGTTTGTCATTTGGAACTGCTACTCAAAAAGGCATGAAAGATGAAGCTGAAGGAAGTGCTTTTTACCACATTCATTGGTATGTCTATCCCGTGATTTACTGGCTGGAAATTTTGCTTGATTTTATTTGTCTGGAAATGGCTGCAGTCGATATAGCATATTTAACAGAGTTTGATCCATTATGGAGTGATGATGCTAAATCTGCGATTTTAAATCCAGAAACGTTGTTGTTTCAAAATGTAGCTGCTTATCAAGCATGTATAGCTGATTGCATGAGTTGTAGCGCTGGTTTATTAGCAAGTGATTATGCTTTTTGGTGTGCTGGATGTCAAGGAATGCTTTACCCTTTTACTGGAACAGCTGCAGCGCATAATGGTGGAGTTGGAACATCTGTATTAATGGTAAGTAAATTTATGGCTAAGATGCATAGGCAACTGATGTTATGGGGATATTATGGTTATAAAGGCCTATGTGGTAAGTATCCTATGCCTATCATCAAGAAAAGCCAATATCGACTACAAATGACTTATCCAATTCCAGAAACTAAATCCTGTAAGAGCATAGGTCAAACAGAAGCTATATGGCAAGCTGGTAGAGAATTTCCAGTTAATGGTGAAGATTTCGGTTACTTGATTTGGCGAAAAAGAGATTGTTGTTTGCTTTGATTTATAAAGCTTGGAGAGGAATATGGTTATACGAGTAATGATGTTGATGGTTTTATTATTTGTTAATAATGCTAATGCTTTTTTTTTGGACAAGCAAAAAACTTTTATTTTTGTCTCATTTTCAATGAGTGATGAGGCTTTAAAAAGCTATTTTGCTGAGTCTGAAAAGGCTGGAGCTCAATTAGTTATGCGTGGGTTAATTAATAACTCATTTACACAAACAAAGAATAAAACTATGGAGCTTGGTATTAGCTTCGATATAGATCCTAGCTTGTTTGAACAATATAAAATTGATGTTGTACCAGTGATAGTAATAGATGATGAAAAAAGAGGATTAACCAAGAAATTAACTGGCCATATTCCTTTAGCAACAGCATTAGAAATTATGAATGAGAATACTCCATGAAGCAACTTATAGTACTAGTTTTGATAATATTGAACATCAATTGTTGTTTAGCTTCAATGCAAAGCAGTTATAATGAAGCTAGCAACTATAATGTAAATCTTGGAAATTCTTCAAATACACAAGAATTATTTCATCAAGGTAGTAATGTCAATTATCCTAATAATGATGAGGATTTAACCTATCATGGCCGTAATCAGCTTAGTACAGAAAGTGGGGCAATGTTATTTCAAGCTGAAAACAGTAAAAACAATGCCTTAACTCAACATAATATCAACGATCAAAATTATATGATAGCTAATTCAATGAGAATTGAATCTGATCCTTTAAGTGCCCTTGATAGCAGTAACTTCGTAACTCAGACAAGTACAACTAATACTGAAATCATTCAAAGTTGTACTGAAGGCAGTAAGTTCAATATTGAACTTATTCGAGAATTAAACGTTGAGTGCAAATTAGAGAATGTATGGCTTCCATGGCAAAGCCGGCAAATGGAATTTGCAACAGAAGAAATAAAGGAGAATCATAGTAATTGGATTAATAGTCGTAGCGATGTCTATGATGATGAATTAGATGCGCAAGTATACTGCCTAGCAGATGATCCCGAAGCAATTGTAAAACAAATGAAATGGGCTATTGCTAATAGGCTTGGTGCATCTATACACCATGTTGGTAGAAATTTGTTATTAGAAGTAAATGAAAAAATATGTATACTTCACTATGACTACAGAGATAAGACTCAAGAACTAAGGAAAGTAGCAGAATATTGGAAAGTTTTAAACCCTGAACTTGAGCAATTAACAGAAAGTAACGAATGCTATGAGGTCAATAGAATCAACTATGATGGTGGTGATAGAGTATTTTTTGACAAGTTTAAAGTCAATCGTCCATATTGGAAACAAAAGATTGTTTTTTCTTGTACTAGCGATCCAAAAGATGGTTGCAAACACCTTAAAATTCAAAATTGCGAATTAAAAAACAGCACTTGCCAAAAATCAGTAGCAAATATTTGTTTACTATGGCAGCACGATTATAGCTGTTCAACTGAGAAGCAAACAATGCTACACTCATCATTGCGTAATAACTCAATCTTTTGTTTAGGAGGCAATTGCAATACTCCAACTATTATACCAAACAGGGATATAGCTAAAGTAGCTCATATAGCGATGCTAAATCAGATGAGCAAAGATATTAAAACAAATCCCGTTTCTGTATTTTCAGGTAAACATCGCAAATGCAAAAAGGACGTATTTAGTTTTTTGAATTGCTGTTCTTCAATGACTGGCTGGGGGCGTGATATAGGCTTATCGCAATGTAAATCTAAGGAACAAGAATTAGCTCTATATAGAAAAAAAGGTTACTGCTATTACATTGGAACCTACTGTTCTTCAAGAATTCCAATATTAGGTATTTGCTTAGCTAGAAAGTCTACTTATTGCTGCTTTCAGTCGAAACTTGCTAGAATTTTTCAGGAAGAAGCAAGAAAACAGCTAAAAATAGACTTTGGAACACCTGAATGTCCAAATTGTAGAGGCCTTACTGTTAAGGAATTACAAAAAGTTGATTTCACTAAAATCAATATGGATGAACTATTTGGTGATATACTCACTAAGGCTCAAAACAGCATGAACAAAGACATTATTGCAGGCATCAAAGATAAAGTTCATCGTATGCAACAAAGTCAGTCTAAATGAACAGATTACTAATGGTTATGATATTAATTAGTCAATTATCTACAGTTGATGCTTCGCCTACAGGATTTCTATGGTACAATGATAAACATGGTCATGAGCCTGATGACTCTACTTCTAAGTTGATTAGTTCGACTCATGATCATAGAATCGAGGAATTAAAGGAGCAATTTAATCGAGCTCAGCGTATAGCGCTTGATAATCCAACGCTCGAAAATGTAATTACAGCACAAAGATTGCAGAAGCAAATCATGGAGAAGGCTCATAAGTTTGCTACTATGTGGCAACTAGCTACTCTACTTGATTATCAACTGATTAATGCTCATGAGCCATCTAATAGCTTACATAGAAAGCTGTATCAAGAAAAATCAGAGCAGAAAAACGACTTAAAACTCAAAAACATTGCTAAAAACTGGGGATTAATTTTGCAAGTTAAACAAGATTGCTTGCTATGTAAAGCCTTTATTCCTATTGTTCAGAGCTTTGCTAATAAATATGCATTTCAGTTGCTAGCTGTCAGTAAGAATAATGAGTTACTAAATAAATTAAATCCTAAGCATGTTGTGCCTGTATTATATCTAGTAGCTAGCGATGGTAAAAAAATATATGCAGTAGCTAGAAGCATAATCTCTGAAGATAAAATTATCGACAATATTCTAGCAATCGATAGATATTATCATAAATTGGAGACCGCATGAGCATTAGAATCAGAGTTTATGTCATTACAATGCTATTATTGCTACAAGCTCCAGTATCACTGGCTTGGAATATCGAAAACGTATTTCAAGGAATGAGTGTTAATGTTACTAGATCTGGATCATATCAAGATCAAGCGGCTGGATATTATGCAGCTGGTGGATTGTCTGCTCGAACAAGCCAAACATCATTTCAGCCATTTGCTATAACTCCCCCATCTTTAAACATGAGCTGTAGCGGTATTGATGCCTATCTTGGTAGCTTCTCTGTTATTTCTGGAGAAGAATTAGTTCAACTAATGAAGAATATTGGTTCTCAAGCTAAAGTTTATGCATTTTCATTAGGATTAAAAACATTTGCTCCACAGATCGAAAATGCTCTTAAGGACTTACGTAATCTAGCAATGGAGATGAATCAATTTGCCAAAGGAGATTGTGAATTAACAAAAGCATTATTTGCTACAGCTTTACCAAGAAACTGGGCTATGAGAGAAGCTGTTTGCCGTGATATACAGTCACAAAGTGGATTTGATTATTTTGCAGCTGGTAAAAAATGTCGTAATGATTTAGCCCAAAAACAATCTCTGCGACAAGCACAAAACAAGGATCCAGAGCTAATGCTGGATGATTATAACATCTTCACTAAAGCAGCAGCAAAGGTTGGAATACCATCAGATATGCGTGATTCAATCATGTCTATGACTGGCACTATCGTGGTTACAAACAATAATGTACACTTTTATGACTCATTAGCTCAGGATGAAAAAAGTTGGATTAGTCATTTAAAAGGCGGAGAATCAGCCTCGATTTACAGTTGTGATAATGTCAGTTGCTTGCATCCAAGCTTGCAACGAAATATCACAATATTGCCAGAGAAATCTTATGCAGGTAAAGCTAAACAACAATTGAAGAATCTAAAAATTAACTTTGAGAATAATTCTGAATTCACTGACTCTGAAATAGCCTTTTTATCTTCGATTGGAGATATATTTCCAATTTATGATTATATCATATTAGAATCTATTTCTGGAGTCACAATTTTAGATAGCTCATCAGAATTAATAGCTAGCTATACATTAGTTCAGCATTTGAAGGAAGTAATCACCGAAATACGTAGAGCCGTTACTTCACTAGGTGCTAAGCAAGTTTCGAATGAACATTTAGAAAGATATTTGAAGGAATTGAATCGAGTTCAACTGTTTGCAAATGAGAAATGGACTAGCCTACAAACAGATGCAAATCGAATAGATAAAAGGGCTAGATTAATAGAGCAGCATTTAATAGCGAAGGAGAAAAGTTAATGGATTACGTAATATACACATTTGGTGGTGGAGATCTGTTATGGCATGTGTTTAACGGCATAGGCAGAGTCTTTGCTTCAAATAGCGAATACTTCACTCCAGTAGGCCACTTAGCCTTGACTATTGGCGGCATATGGGCTGCTACTAGGGCTATTTTTAGAGGAAATATCGGCATCTTTGCTATGGAGTGGTTCTTTCCATCGATATTTATTTTTACGCTGTTATTTGCCCCCAAAGCTACTGTTTGGCTGAAGGATGAGGTATCAATGAGTGCACCAGTAAAAGTTGATAATATTCCGATAGGTATTGCAATGTTTGCTTCTCTTTCCTCGCAAACGAGTTACTTTGTGTCCAAAATGTTGGAAAATCATCTTTTACCGGCTTATGAAGGACTATCAAGCAGAAAAACTGGTATTATGTTTGGAGCTAAGGCTGTAGCTAAGATTCGAGATGTGCAAATACATGATCCAGTAACTTTAACTAATACGAAGGAATTTCTTAGACAATGCTTTATGAAGCCTTACATCATAGGTAATATCTTAGGAAAAAAAGCAGCTGCTCAACAAACTAATGACATTATAGGATTTATCGAGCAGAATATACCTAATAATTTCGGTATTTATTATCGCGAACCTAGTAATTTAGGTATTAGTTTCAAGACATGTAGGCAAGCTACTCCATTAATTAAAGCAGCAATTCATAAAGAATTAAATGAAGGGCTTTTAACAAACTTTGCAGCTGCGATTGGAGTTCAATCTGATCAATCACACATGTTAAGTCAAAGACTAAAAGTTATGACTGGAGATACACTAAAATATCTACAAAGAGAGCAACAAGACATTCATGAATGGATGAAGCAAGCTATGCTTCTCAATGCTAATCGTGAGTCATATGATGACTGGCGTGAGAAGTTTTCATTATCACGAATTTATCCTAATCTGGTGAGTATGCATGCAATTAGAGGGCTCTTTCAAAAATCATTTTCGTATCTAGTCGCTGGGGAAATGGCTGCTCACATGATGCCTATTTTACAATCTGTTTTTTTTGCATTAGTAGTTTCAATGATCTTTATTGTATTTCCAATGGGCTTACTGCCTGGTGGTTACAACATACTCAAAACATGGATTTTATTAATAATATGGGTCAGCAGCTGGCCAGTATTTTTTACAATAATCCATTGTCTAGGAATGATCAGCTTATCCAGTAAATCTGGAGCTTTCGGTAGTGATTATGGTCTGAATATGCTATCGCAAGGAAGCTTTGCAGAGATGATTTTATATAGCTATGCGACGTTTCAAATGCTTGCATCATCAATACCAATGCTTTCTTGGTCAGTGATAAAAGCTTGCGCTCATGCTACAGCTAACTTAGCCAGCCAGTTCTCTCCTATACAAGTTGCTAGCAGCTTAGGAAGCAACATAGTCGACAATAACTTGAGTATGGATAATTACAGCATAGGCAATAGAACTATTTCTCAACAAAACCTAGCTCCTTTATTATATATGGCTGATAATATTATCGATTATGGTAGCTACAGAGTTATTAGAACAGCCGATGGTCGAGAAATTATACATGAAAACGTAGATTCATTGGGAAATAACTTCCGCTCTTCTGCACTGATACAAACTGGATATCAAAACCAGTTTTTGAGTTCTCAGAGCATGCTTAATTCACTGACACAAAAAGAGGCCAATCTTATTTCAACAGGAAACTCCATGGCCATAGACATAGGCAGAAGGTTAACTCATGATGAAGCTCTGTATATAGGTCTAACTGAGAGTGAATACCAAGCTCTGCAGGAGGTTGGTTCTAATAGTGAATCCTTTAGTCAGCATACAAGTAGTAGCCACAGTAAAAGTAGTGGTACAAGTGCTAGTGCTGGAGGTGGGGTGTAGGGAGTTAATAGTAAAGTTTTTGGTGATCAAAGACATAATAATGAACAAGGCAACTCAGTGAATCAGCAACAGTCATATAATGAAGCAGTATCCAAAATTCAAAGTGCAGTTAAAGAAGGAAGATTCAGTACTACAAATAGTGATGTGCGGTCATTAAGTGAGAATCTAAATGCTAATCTTTCTGAGCAACAATCTATTGGACAAGAAATAGCTAAAACTAAACAAGAAATGGAGCAACTTAGTTATAGCATGAATTATGTATCTCAAAACTCTATCACTATTGATCGTAACATCAATGAACTTGTATTAAATGAAATTATTGCTCAAAATCCTGAAATAAGAAGCAAGGAGCAAGCTGCAAGATGGGCTAAAGATCACTCAGCTGAAGCAGAAAAAATTGCTTTTAAGGTTGCTCAAATCAACAATGAAGTACCTAAAGATTTAAATGATTATATTAATGATGATAATTTTTTGAATGAACAAGATCTACAAGAAATTTTTAATAAAAAATCTGAAGAGTTAAAAGGTCAAAACGTCAATTATAGCAATGATAAGGCTTATAATAAGAATATAGAACAAACTTTTAGTAATAATAAAAAAATAAAGAATCTTGATCGAATTTCTGATAGTATTAAGGATAAGACTAAAGAAATACAGGATGAATTTAATAATACTTCTAATTCAGCAGTTATTTTAACTGGCAAACAAGCAGTAAAAAATTTAAAGGATAATAAATGATTAGTAATTAATATGAAAAACGTGTGTAAAAAATTAGCCATTATTTTATCATTAATATTATTAAATACAGTAGCTGTTGCAGCAGAGCAAAGCATACAACAAGATTTAATTCAAGATAGAGCTATACTAGCTAAGGAATATTTTAATATTGGAAGCTCTTTTTTAAAATTAAAAAAATATCATGAAGCAATAGAAAATTTTGATATTGCTATTAAGTATGATCCAAGTTATGCGTCAGCATATAATAGCAAAGGAATAGCTTTAGATGATTTGGGAAAGCCACTAGAAGCTATAGAAATTTTCGATTTAGCTATTAAATACAAATCAAATTATGCTGAAGCATATCATAATAAAGCAATGTCTTATAAAAAACTTGGAAAAACTGAAGAAGCTATAATACTGTATGATACAGCAATTAAGTATAAGTCTAATTTTGCAGAAGCTTATAATAATAAAGGAGCTTCTTTAGCTAGATTAGGACAGTATAAAAAAGCAATAGAAAATTTTGATATTGCTATTAAGTACAGATCAGATAATCCAGAAGCTTATTATAACAAAGGCATAGCTTTAATGAATTTAGGGTACATTCAAGAAGCTATTGAAAACTATGATATAGCTATTAGATACAGACCAAATTATTCAGAAGCATATCATAATAAAGGTTTAACTTTAGCAATTTGGGGACAATTTCAGAATGCAATAGAACATTTTGATTTAGCTATTAAATACGATCCTAATGATTTAAAAGCTTATAATAATAAAGGATATGTATTAAATCTATTAAAGAGACATGCAGAAGCAATGGAAAGTTGTAACCTAGCTATTAAAATTGATCCAAATTGTGCAGATTCCTATTATATCAAAGGAATGGTTTTTGAGAAATTAGGTAAACATCAAGAAGCAATTAAAAATTATGATATAGCTATTAAATATGATCCTAATTTTGCTAAAAATTATCTTGAAAAAGGAATATCATTAGTAAACTTAGAGCAGTACTCAAGCGCTAAAGAGAATTTTTTATTAGCTATTAAATATAATCCTAATATCATTTCAGAACATGAAACAATGTTAAAAAGGTTAACAGAATTGAAGAATTTTACTGGAGTAAAAGAGTATGAGCAAAAACTACAGATTTTGAAAAAATACTCTTGAGATAGATGAATTTTCAGAATCAAGGAAATTTCACCAGGGGATCGCAGTTATTTGCTCATAAGTTAAGAATGTTTGGGCAAGGTAGTACCAACGTTTTTATAATTGGATTAGGATTATCGATATTCTGGATTATATGTCGATTGTATCAAAAAGTTTGTCTGAGCAGTTTGTATTATTTTGTAATTGAAAGATATGTGCAGCTTAAGCTAGCAATTGGTGAGCATTTTTATGATATCGATCAAATAGGCATTAAGTTTTATAGTTTAAGGTTTAAAAAATGGATGCACCTCAATGCTCAAGACTTTTTGCATGAGTTTTATACAGGCAAACATGGATTTAAAATACAGCAATTATGGGAATTCTTAATCAATTCAGCATTGTTAGAAGGATTAATTGTTTTTACTATTGGTGTGATAATCTCAATTGTTTTCTTTACAGCTCAAGGTAAAAAAACGATTATTAAGGCCAAAATTAGAGGTGCTGATTTTGTAGGATACAAATGCTTAGCCAAAATGCTAAAAAGAGCTAAAAAGGCCTCTAAAATCCGTTTTGGAGGCTTACCATTAGTAAAGAATAGTGAAAGGCTGCACATTCTTATTACTGGAACAACAGGTACTGGTAAAACTAATATGCTTAACGAACTGCTACCACAAATTCGATTACACAAAGATCGAGCAATAATTGTAGATACAACTGGAGCTTTTACTGATAGATTTTTTGACCCTAAATGTGATAAGCTGCTTAATCCTTTTGAAAAAAATAGTGAGCAATGGTTGCCTTGGAATGATTGTTTTGAAGCAGCTGATTTTCATGATATAGCTAGTAGTTTTAGTAATTATACTCCTAAACTTGATGACTTTTTTGCTAAAAATGCTGAATTAGTCTTGTCTGAAGCATTGAAGCTATATAAGGATGATAAAGATATCATAAAACTAATTCATACAATCATTTACTCTGATAATAGACAATTTGCAAAAGCTTTTAGAAACACTGCTGTATCAGGTATTATAAGTGAAAGCGCGCTCGAAACTTCTGCAGGAATTCAGTCTACGCTTGGAAAGAATATTACTTCGCTACAATATTTAAAGCCTGGAGGTAGTTTTAGCATAAAAGAATGGTTTAGTAATTCAAATGAAACTAGCTGGCTATTTATCACAGCTAACCCAAATCAAAGAGCTACTTTATGCCCACTTATTTCAGCTTGGATAAGCATAGCTATCAAGGCTTTGATGTGTAGAAATCCTAATCATGATAACAAAAACATGTGGTTTATACTTGATGAACTGCCAGCTCTACAAAAAGTTTCGTCTTTACCAGTTGCTTTGGCTGAAAGTAGAAAGTATGGAGGCTGCTTTGTTGCTGGATTGCAGAATATTCATCAATTAGAAGCAATATATGGGGCTGCTGAATGTGATTCTATGCTGGATTTGTTTAATAGTAAATTTATTTTTCGAGTTAGCGATCAGGTTACAGCCTATAAATCAGCATTAACACTAGGTGAGCAAGAGATAATTGAAACTCAAGAGAACTTGTCATATGGATCAAATACTATGCGAGATGGGGTAAATATGAATAATGTTGAGCGTAAAAAGATTTTAGTTATGCCATCTGAAATTATGAACCTACCAGACCTTACATGTTATGTAAAGCTTGCCGGTAACTTTCCTATCACAAAACTAACTATGCAGCTACAAAACTTAAATACAGCTTTTGTTTGGGGATATAAATTGCTCAAAAAACTTAAGTTAGTAGAGTATTAATTCGAAAAATTAATACTCTATGTTATTTTTTAAATTAATCACTTCTTCTTTTGACAATCCGGTATTTTCAGAAATAAATTCAACTGAAAAGCCAGCTTTTAATAAGTTTCTTGCAAGCCATTGTTTAGCCTTTACTTCACCAATCTCTATGCCTTCAGCTCTGCCTTCAGCTCTGCCTTCATCAATATATTTTGCAGCAATAGTTCTCATAATATTACCTTTTTCTTCTTCAGATAAATACTTAGCCAGAACCTGCTCTAATTCTGGTTGCTGACTCTCTAGTAATTTAGTATCAGTATACCATAAAAATGATCTTAGGTAAACATAACCTTTTTCTTTATCAAGTATTAAAACATGTTTGAACTTTATTAGAAAGTCTTCCCAAAGCTTTAACATATCTCGTTGATGAATGTGCTTTAGCATATATTCGAGCATTCCGATATGCTTTTTTCTAACAATTTCATCATTCGACATACTTTGCAAATCGACTAATTGATAGTCAGAAGTCATTAATTGCTTAGCTATCATTGAATCGGTAAATAAATCCCACAAATTCCTAGGTGCGTTGTAGACTTCTTTGCCGTTGTAGATCACTAAATTATACACTAATGGTAATTTAGCTTTTTCTTTCTTATGCCTTTCGCACAATAACAATGTGTATCTCCATAACCGCAGAGCTGTCCAATAATCAACGGTTGATTGAGCTTCAATTAATATATAAATAAAAGCATTGCCATGTTTTTTGGTGGCAATTCTATAGACGATATCACTGTATTTTTTCTTTAACGATTCTTCTATATAACTCTCTTGCTCTACTTTTATTTGTGATAAATCTATTAAACTCTTGAAATTCATTGGTAAATAATACTCTAGAAATTCTTGTGCAGCCACTGGATCACTCATGATTGTCTTTGCCAATGAATCATGCTTTAATTTTTTTGCCATATTTTTTTACTCTATAGTTTTTTAAATAAAAAATGCTGTGTCATACTCTGCCTAGTGTTTCGGACATAATCCTGGTTGTATATTAGTTTGTATTGATTCAATTTTTTCATTAAGTTTTCTTATTTCAGGGCTGATAATATTTCTAACAGCATATAATCCTTGAGTTTTTAATACATTATTGAAGTCATTTTTGACTGTACAGACTACTGCTTCCTTATCCTCCAGAACTTTTTCAGCTTTTTCAGTATTTACGTCATTTTTAACTGCTAGAATGATCTTTTCTTTTGGGCCAGGATTATAGTTTTGCAAATTTTCGGCTTCAATTGCACATAAGATTTTTCCTTCGACTCCAGCTTGCCTAATGGTTAACGCTGTTTCAATATCCTTTGTAATGATTGTTACAGGTGAGTATTTTGAATTCTGTTGAGCAATTTCAGCAAATGACCCACTAATTGTACCAACAGATTTTTCAGCTACATCAGCTTTATTACATGTTTTTGAATTCAGAGCTAATATCTTAGCTCCAGTAATTTCATCTTTGTCATTTTTAACAAAAATAGTGAGTGCAGGCCAGGATTTTTGAGTCTCTTCATCAAAAACCATATTTGCCCTTAAATTATGAATTATTAAAGATTTTTGAACTATAAATTCCTGTATGGTTTTCTGAATATTTATTCACAACTATCGTTTCCACCTTAGCTTCCTCTTCTTGTTTAAAGTAGTATAGAGATGACGATTTATTATACAATTCTTTAACATTCGTAATATCATTTTGTTTTGCTATACTATTATTTTCTGTTTGAGTAAGTTTGGTTGTTTCAACTGCCTTAGTCAGTTTAGTAATTTCAGGTTCTATAATGTCTCTAATTGACTGGTCTCCACAACTTTGCAGCAGATTATTAAAATCACCATTTTCTGGTGGTTTAACTATACAAGTTATTGCTTCCTTCATTTCTAATATTTTTGCAGCTTTAATTACAGTATTATTAGTTAGAGAATTTTTGCTATCATTATCTGCTGCAATGATGATTTTTTCACCAGGAAATGGTGAATAATTTGTCAAATTCGAAATTTCTGCACTAGCAATGATATTACCTTTAATTCCTGCTTGCTGCAAGCTCAATGCTGTTTCAGCGCCTTCTGCTATAATTGTTATATTAGGGTCATTCGCATTTCGCTTTGCGATTGTTATGAACGATCCGCTGATTTTACCGAAAGATCTTCTGTTAATTGAAATATTCGCCTTATCTCCTGCCGAATTTAGATATACGGCCTGTACTCCTGTAATTTCTCCTTTTGAATTTCTTGCAAATGCTGTCAATGCTGGATAATTTTCTCTCGTTTGAGTATCAAACAGTATACTTGCTTTTAAGTCTGAACTTGCGGTGCTTTTGTCAAAAGTAATACCACGATTTTCAAGATACTTTTTTACTATTTCAACTTCTGCGCTTGGGCTCGTATCTATCTCATAACCATGTATTCTGCTTGATCGTTCATAAAAGTTTTGAACTTTTGCGATTTTAACACTTTCAGATTCTTGAGTGTATTGTTGAGAATCGTTGTTAGTCGTAGCATATCTGGGATACTGTTGTCTAACGTTAGACATTCCAACCATACTTTTCAAATATTCCTTTGCCTCAAAAAAGCCGTATCCTCTTTCTCTTCGAGCCAGGGATAATAAATCACCCTTTTGTCCTGTACTAAAGTCATACCATTGTCCAGCGTACTTGCCCTCGGTGGTTACTTGTATTTTGCCAGTGTCTCCCCAACGTAATTTTCCGTATGTAGATAGGCGCTTATTTGGATCTCCAAGAATATCACGAGCTATAGTGTCAGCTCTATAAGCTATTGCATCCTTCAATTTTTGTAGGTCTTCCTCGCTATTTGAATAATAATCGTTTTTTCTATAGTTTTGAGCAGATTGATATTGCCTTACTTCATTTGCTTGAACATCATTATTCTCCTCTTTTGAATTGATAGAGTCTGTCTTAGCTGTGCTAAGCTGCTCTATTAGGTTAGCAACATTTTTTGTAGCTTGCACATTGTAGTACAGCCGTACTTGCTCTGCATTCCCTATCATGCTTATGTTAGAACTTTCTATTCCTACACCATTATTATGAAGAACATATACATCTTTTTTGACAGCTGTTTGTGGGTTACAAACTGTTGTAGCATATCCATGTTTAAAGCTTATTTTATTCAAATCAAAGCTTACCTCGTTTCCTGTATCTGTCTTAGCTACAAACTTATTTTCATCAATTGATACTAGAGTTGCAAATTCACTGTTTTGTATTTGTAAATCCTTATCGTTTGTTTGAAATACAATTCGGTCTCCAGCCATGTAGTTAGCATATTTTTTTGATTCGGCTCCTGAAATTAAAATGCTGTATTCTGGACCTTTCAGAGCACCATTTTCCTTCATGTAGTTTCTGATGTTTTGATTAATATTTTCAGCTTCTTTATGGTCAGCAATTATCAAACGATCCTGCAGCTCAAATTTACTATTCTTCCAATCATTGATTAATTGGTTTATTGATTCTTTTAGAGTATTATCAGCCCTCAAGCTATTATTATCACTAAGTAGCACTATACCATCAGCAATATCACCATTTATCAACTTTACAGCCACATTGTGGTTCCAGCTGTTAGCTTTAGAATTTTCTATATCTGTTTTTAAATTATGAATGTTATTGAAATTATTTGAATCATTGATTTTGTCAGTCATATAAAACCTCACCTTCGCATCACTAAATTGTTTTGCGGTATAAATATTTGATATTTTTACCGTTTGAATTATAATTTTATTGCTAAGTGATTATTGAGATAGTTTTCTAACAGATGCAGATCTTCAAAATTCCAGCGCTTCCAATATTCTCTTAGCAAGGCATAATGCGAATTACAAAAATCGCTTTCGGTTATCATTTTTTATCTCATTTTGTAATTCGCCCTGTGAATGAATAGCTTACATTCAATTTCAAATCTTCAGCACTACCGTCTAAGTCCAATTTTTTGAGCTATGTCAGTTTTCACCACTTGTTCAGACTCTGTTTTTACGTTCTGAGTATTAATTAACTTCATGATTTCAGGTATCATAAGCTCCTTAACAGCTATGGCTCCTTTATTTTTTAGCATTTCGTTAAAATCTTCACCTTCTGAATGAATTACGATGCTAGTAATTGCTCCTTTGCTTGTCAGTACTTTTCCAGCCTCGTTTATAGTGCTTACATATTCTTTATTTTGTTTATCATTATTTGCAGCTATAAGAATCTTTTCTCCTTGAAATGGCTGATAATACTTTAAATTATTTACATTTGAGCTATATACCATTCTGCTATCAATGCCAGCTTCCTGAAAACTTGATATCGTTTTTCCTTCTGCTGACAGAATGGTTACATCATAATCATATTGTCTTTGTTCTTTGATTTGCATAAACAATGGAGTAGAAATATCTTTGGTGGTGCATTGCTTTATGCTATTCTCTTGCTGGACTTTTTCTACTTTAGCTTCTTGCTCTGGTTTAGCGGTAAAATGATAATATTCTTCATTCACATGAGATCTATCATTGATATCATTGATTATAGACTTAAACCAGTTTTCAACTTTACTAAAAACTTTACTAAAAACAGTTGTCTTTGTCCGTTCTTTCTCCAAATCATGAGCAGTTTTTAGAGTTATGCTAGCTGATTTATCATTTGGTCTGCTGAGCTGATTTATTAAACTGTTAATGCTTACAGTAGCTTTCTTATTGCAATATAGCTGCAACTTCTCTATATGCCTTGTCATAGCTACGTATGAGCTGCTTATATTACTTATTCCATTATGCAAAACGTATACATCTTTTATAGAAGCTCCCTGAGCCTTATAAACAGTACTTGCATAGCCATGTTTAAATTGTATTTTACTAGGATCAAAACTCACCTCTTTTCCTGCATCTGTCTTAGCTACAAATTCATTTTTATTAACAGAAGTTAAAGTTGCAAATTCACTGTTTTGTATTTGTAAATCCTTATCGCTTTTTTGAAATACGATTCTATCTCCTGCCATATAGGACTCTTTCCTTCCAGCTATTGAACGCCTATATTCTGTGCCTTGTAGCGTACCATTTGCTTTTAACAAAGATCTAATACTTGAATTAAGAATGTCGACATCTTTATTACGTACTGTAATTACCAATTTTTCATGTAGCTTAAACTTGCTTAGACTCCAATCATAAATCAACTTACTAATTGAATCCTGTAATGTATTATCAAACTTAACACATTTATTTTGTCTCAGTAAGGTTATACCGCTTAAAATATTACTCTCAGCAAACTTTGTTGCTGCTTCTCTGCTCCAGTTTTCACTTTGTCTGCGAATATCTATTAAAACATGTGAACCGAAATTATTACTCAGCATCTCAAACATTCCGCCTCTTTCTATTGAAGCTAGCTGTTTTTCATCTCCAGCGAGTATCAGTTGACAATAATTGTTTCTAACTACTCTAAACAGCTCTGCATAAGCTTTAGTACCTACCATTCCAGCTTCATCTACTACTATTAAGCTGCCTTTCATAAAAATTTTTTTTCGATTATACAAAAATCCCTTTACTGTATAGACCTCAGTATAACCTTTGCTCTTCAGCTCTGATACTGCCTTATGAGTAGGAGCAAGCCCAATAACTTTTTGTCCACGATTTGTTGCAAGCTTATACGCTTTCGCTAAAACATAAGATTTTCCTGTACCAGCTCTTCCTCTTAAGACTCTAACTCCACTAGTGCTAAGCAAAATATGCCTTAGAGCTTGTTTCTGTTCTTCACTAACATTTGCTAGACCTTCGATATCACTTTTAAGATTGTAAATATCGTTGTAATAAACCTGATTATTGATTTTATTAGCTATTCTGATTATTCTCGTCTCCTCATTTCGAACCTCAATTGTCGTAAAATATTTGCTACTTTCACCATCATCATGGTATAACTCTAGTATTCTATTTGAACTAAGCACTTGCTGAACTAACTGTTCTCTTGCTGTTGGATCTGGTATATCTTTTACTGCTTTTTCAACATCCTGCTTAGTAAAAATAGATTTGTAATGTGTTATAGAATCCGTTATTACATCAGCATCATTAATAATCTTCAAATGAGCCTCTTTACGTAACTCATTTTCATTTAATACTTCATTAATTAAATTCCTAATTTCAATATATTTAATATTCCCAATATGCTTTCCCGGCACTTCGCTTATCTCGTCAACTCTATATGGTAAGCCTAATTTAGCGAAATATGCATTAATTATTTCTTTTACTCTTTCATGAATCATCTCGGGATCTTTAATAACAACCTTTTTGCCATTAACTGTTATGATTTTTGGGTTTAAATCTACTGCTATATCTCCTAAACCAGTTCCATCTTCTCTAAATCTTCTCATAGTAAGCAATATATGTACATGCCAGTTTTTATCTCCTGTTTGAGGCTTATGAATGTCTATCTGTACTCCAATACCTTTTTGCACCCATTCCATTTCATCAACTATTTGATGAGTTAGTTCTATTCTATGCTCTAAATTTAGCTCCTTCTCGTCTGGCAATGCTATTACTATATCCTTCAACAACTGGCTGTTGTCTTTTTTGGCTGTTCGTTCTACCTCATTCATTAATGTTTGAATATTCTTGAATTCTTGTTTTACATAATCCGGTATCAGCACTGTATGATATACGTTATCTTTCTTACGAGAGAAGTTATACTTTATACCTGTATTCTCGTTTTTAACAATAGTTCTTGCATTATACGCTGCCTTACGACAACTATCACCTCCTTTACTTCTACTTAAAAATTCAATCCTTGTAAACTGTATCGCCATCTCAATACCAATTCTCACCTGAGTTTTAAGTTAGCATGGTTTTTTTGATTTTGCTAGCACAAACTTCTTTTTTTTTAACATTCAATCGGTTAATGAGTACTCATTTTTTAACAGTAAACTTTCAAGTTTACGTATTGCGTAGTGCGACATGAGGTCGCTCAAACAGAGACTACAGAAATGTAGCAAGGTTGCATTTAAACCTTAGTTACCGCTATTGCGGTGCGAGATTGGTAACGGTCTTGTACTAAGCGCGATAGAAAGCCTAACTAAAGTACTAATCTGGATGGGAAATAGGGGCAAGGTAAAGTTAAAATTGGTTAAACGAAAGTGAATCTTCGTATGGAAAATATCGTCAATGCAGAAGCAGATACTCCAGATAAATTCTGTTATAAGGATAAAGCTGAAAAGCTTAGCTGTAAGAAGGAATACGCAGCCTTCTTTAAAAATGCCAGCTCCTCGGTATAAAGAAGATAACCAACTTAACGTCTCTCTGATGAGTGAAACATGGTAAGCCTATTATTAGGCAACTGATAGTAGGTAAGAGAGGTCTTAGAAAGCAAATGACACTAAGTCGAAAGACTACAGAAATTAATAACTGAGTGTATAGGCATTTATATGCTAATCAGAAATGATGCTAACTTAAGACTGGTGATTTACCCTAAATAGGTAAACAAGATTATGAATTAATTGGAAAAGTGAATGCTAAACGCAAATGTAACAATTGAGACTAAAGATAATTTCAAGAAAATCTATTGGCATTCAATAGACTGGAAAGAAATTATACAAAAGGTTAATAATCTTCGTAGACGTATTTATAGGGCATCTGCAAATGGTAATATGAAGTTAGTACGTAACTTACAAAGATTGATGTTAAAATCAAGAGCAAATAGGTTACTTGCTATAAGACGTGTTACTCAAATCAACAAAGGACGAAAAAGTCCTGGAATTGATAAAATAGTTGTTAAGACAGATAAAGAAAGGAGTCTGTTGATGGAAAAGTTAGCAGATAATAATCTATCATCTGTAAAACCGATTAAGCGTGTATACATACCAAAAAGTAATGGCGAATCTAGACCTTTAGGCTTGCCAACTATTTTGGATAGGTGTAGACAGGCTGTTGTAAAATCAGCACTTGAACCATATTGGGAAGCTAAGTTTGAAGGTTGCAGCTATGGCTTTAGACCTGGACGTAGCGCTCACGATGCAATACAGAGAATATCTGGTATTATTCGACATGGAACCAATAGAAATTGGATATTAGATGCTGATATTAAAGGAGCATTTGATAATATTGATCATAATTTTCTTTTGAAAATTATAGGAAATTTCCCTGCTCGTAATTGGATTCAAGCATGGCTTAAATCTGGTGTAATGCAGGATTATCAAATTATCAAAACAACAGCTGGTACTCCACAAGGTGGATTAATTTCTCCATTACTTTTAAACATAACTCTTCATGGAATGAGTGATATACTTAATATTATCTATAATAAGTATGATCACCTATATTCTAAATCCGAATATGCTTTAGTGAGATACGCTGATGATTTTGTCGTTTGCGCTAAGTCAGAAAGCTCATGTATCAGAGCCAAAAGTATTATTAATGATTGGTTAAGTATTAGAGGCTTAGAATTGTCAAAGGAAAAAACCAGGATACTTCATATTAATGAAGGTTTTGATTTCCTTGGATTTAATATTCGACAATATAAAACCAATAGTACAAGAAGAGGTGTAGCTCTACTAGTTAAACCGTCTAAAGACTCTATAAAGTCGTTTAAAAAACGAATGTCAATAGAATGGAAAAAAAGTTTCTCATGGAATATTGATAGAATAATTGATAATCTAAATTCTAAAATATTTGGATGGTGCAGTTATTTCAACAAAGTTGTGTCCAAGAAAATTTTTTCCAATTTAGACTGTTGGATGTGGATTCGACAAGCAAGATTTGCATGTAGAAAACATCCTAAAAAATCCTGGGAATGGCTTAAGAAAAAGTATTGGGGTCGCATTAAAGGCAGAAATGATAATTGGGTCTTTATGAATAAAGATCTATATCTATGGAAATTACAATGGACAACGATTAAACGACATATTCTTGTTAAAGGTAAATCTTCTCCTGATAATTCAAAACTTAGAGAATATTGGCATAAACGTCAGGCTGATAGCCCTAAGTATTTGTTTAAATCTAGGCAGATTCTTTGGCGTAGACAAAAGGGTAAATGTCTTGTTTGTTTTGATTTAATAGATAATGGTGAAAGTGTTCATGTACATCATATAACACCTATAAGATGTGGTGGCACTGACCATATTAACAATTTGTGCTTATTGCATGAAAACTGCCATCGACAAGTACACAGTAATCGCGGACAACTTATTGCAGCTGTTTGTAAATTGCTTGAGCCGTATGCGGAGTAATTCGCTTGTACGGTTCTTTGGGAGGAAAAGCGCTTCTGCGCTTACCTACCCGCTTAAGCTTATTCTTTAATGAAGCTTCTAACCTTGAATTCACGTTTTTTTGACTATAATTATTTGATGTTGGTTTGGTAGGCGCGGTTTTTTTTCTTTACTGGAATTGTATTTTGATATATTCTTGCCTGATTTTTTTATCTTTCTGAATTACTAACATGGCAAATCTTATGCAGCAAAAAATTACTCTTCAGCAAAAAAAGGCTAGGCTAATCATGGATGAGGTTAACCTTAAAATTAAAGAACGTAAAATGCGTACTCGACGTCTTATCGAAATGGGTGGATTAGTTGCTAAAGCTAAGCTTGATCACTTACCAACAAATACTTTATTTGGTGCAATTGTTTCACTAAAAGAAACTTTAACACAACATCCAAATGTTCAGGATCATTGGACTACAATAGGTAAAGATATTTTTGATAAAGAACAGCAAAATAAAGCTGCTGTGATTTTAAAATTTGCATCTGAACCAGACGAAAACACTAAGCGCCACATTCGCCTTCATGGCTTAAAATGGAATAGTTTTCGTCAAGAATGGTGCGGTCATGTTAAGGACATTGAGGCCTTAAAGAATGGCCTTCTCAATGTTCAGTATAGTATAGAACTTGTAGTGTGATATAAAGCATCTAATAGAAGTAGCATACAACACATCAAAAGTAAGATTTTGTGTTGTATATTCATTATTATTTTACACTATTTTTTAAATTTAATACTTCTTGTATTGATAAATCCGTATATTCAGCAATTGTCTCAACTGATAATTCAGATTTCAATAATTTTATTGCCAAATCTTTTTTTGCTTCAGCTTTGCCTTTAGCTTCACCGAGCTTTATGCCTTCAGCTTTACCTTTAGCTTCACCGAGCTTTATGCCTTCAGCTTTACCTTCAGCTTTACCTTCAGCTTTACCTTCAGCTTTACCTTTAGCTTCACCGAGCTTTATGCCTTCAGCTTTACCTTTAGCTTCACCGAGCTTTATGCCTTCAGCTTTACCTTCAGCTTTACCTTCAGCTTTAGCGCGTTCGAGTTTATAATCTTCTACTGCTTTATTATCCCATATACGCTTTAACTCTTGTTCATAGGTTATTAGTTCGTCTTCGCTCCAGTTAAACTGATCTAATGCCTCATACGCTCTTTTTATTATTAAATCTTCACCTATTATTTTATTATATCCATCTAATGTTGTTTCTTTTGCATGTTTAAAAAAATAGCACCACTTCTCTGTTATATCATTTAACTCTTCCACTCTATCTTTTTTAAATTTTGGTAATTCTATAAAGGTAAATGAAAAGTCCTTTAGATCATGCTCATATGTCTTTTTATCCAGTATTACATGCCTTGATATATAGTCTTCTTTGTTTGGAAACAATTTATAATCTGCTATAGCTATAAATATAACTTCCTTTAGGTCTGAGTATTTTCCTTCCTTTCCTCTATTTGGTTGCCTACCATATGCTTTTGCGGCATAATACTGAGCTCTTTTTTCAAATCCTTGTGTAGGATCTACTTGCATTTCTATTATATATTGCGCACCGTTTTTATCTTTACACAAAACATCTACTATTGATTCTTTTTTGGACGCTATGTCTGCATCTAATATCGTTCCTAAAAACTCTACTTCTGTTATTTCTCTATTCCCTTCAAACAACAATATATCGTTCAGAAAATGTATTAGTATGTCCTTGTTTTTTTCTGATCCAAATATCTTTTTAAATGCTACATCATTCTTTGGATCTAGAAATCTTGATAAATGCATATATTTTTCATATTTTCTATTCTTTTTAAATTATACAATAAAATAACTTACATGAACATTATCTTATTGAATTTTAATTTCTGCAATTCACTACATTAACCACCTATTAAACTTTAGTTTATTAGGTAGCATAAAGCTCACAGTATTTATTTAGCTCTATAGCAATATCTGGTAATTTAAGGTATTCAGCAAGAGGTATAAATTCTTGCTGCGTTTCTAGTATGATTTCTTGTCTTCTTTTGACTGGCTTTATGAATATAGTTTTAATATTATCCAATCGGTCCAATAGTTTGATTAGTAATAGCTCTACTTTATCTTGATTCACTAATGTTTTAATCATTTTCATGGAACTGGTTTTCTTACCACCTCTGTTTCTTGTAAGAGCTAGAACTTGCTCGGCAATGTTATCATTAAATTCCATTGCTATCTTTTCTTTAGTTAGTGTTGTGTCTTCGATGGTATCATGTAGTATTGCTGTAATAATCGTATCCGTTTTAAAGCTGTAGTCTGCAACCATGCGCGCTACTTCTAATGGATGCATATAATAAGGTTCTCCTGTATCTCGCTTTTGATTGCTATGATATTTTTTTGCATAAAATATAGCTTTTTCAACTTTATCAAGATTAATGCGTTTATCAAAACTATGATTAATCAAGTCCAGCTTATCAAGTAGTTTATTGATATGTTCACAATTTAAAAATGCCAACATTATTTCCTCCATCTCCATTAATAATTCTAATTTTCAGTTTCTCAGCGAACTTCGATAGGTATACTACACGTGAAAGCTGTATACTTGTCTTGCTGACTTTCTAGTTTAATTTTTCCAGTCATTTCATGTATAAACGGTTTAACGAGTAGTAATTCAGATTCTAGTACTGCATAGCTTTTGATATGTAAGTTTCTGAGCTCATTATTTATCTTTTTCACTTTCTCAGCTGAAATTCCAATTCCGTTATTACGAACAATTAATTGTAATATTCTATAATTTGTCTTTTTATTTGTAGAAGGCAGCAAATCAACTTCAACACTAATTTCGCTGCATTTACTATTAGTAGCATTGCAAATTAATAGTGTTAGTACTTTCTGTATTTGAGTACTATTTACAATGATTAAATCTTTTATATCATTTTTAAAGTTGCAGCTAAGATTTATTCCTTTATTTTCTGTGAATGGCTTAAGCGCTATAATAGTACTATTTACTTTTGCTTGAATACCAAAATCTTCAGATTTTATAGTATGACTCATAAAATGCTTCCATATGTTTTAATTAAAAAGTTGTACTGGTATATCGCAAGTAATAGCTGTGAACTTATTTGCCTCGCTCTTTATCTCTAATTTTCCACTTAGTTTGTTAACAATGTAATTTGTAAATCCTAGACTCGAGTCTAATATTTCTGGATCTCTAATTGAATGCAAATCAGTAAATTTTGCATTTATTTCTTGTAGTTTTTCTTGTGAAATACCTTTTCCGTTATCACGTACTATGAATCTTAATATTCTGTCTTTTTCATTTACCTTTCGATACGGCGAAGTAAATAACCTAACTATAACATCAACCTGACAGCTTTTATTAACTCTAATAGCTCCACTTATTAATTGACTAAGTATAGTTTGCAATAGACAACTATCTCCAATAACAATGTCATTTATGTTGTCCTGAACATTGTAACTGAGCGATATTTCTCTATCTTCAGCAATTTCTTTCAGCGAACTAATTGTATCCTTCAATAGTTTTTGTATGCTAAATTTTTTTAAATGTACGTTTTGAAGCTCAATTTGGTCTCTAAGTGAGTAAACCATACTGTTACAGCAGTCTTGTAGGTTAGCAACACAATTAAGTATTCTTGTTAAGCTAGTAGTTTTATATTCATCTTCTTTGAAATCATTTTGCCCACATAGTAGATCATCTGCTAGATGTCTGATTTTAGCAGTAGCAAGATCAAACATATATTTAATTTTTTGAATCAAATCTATACAATATTGCTTCATTGATTCAGCTTCCTCTAGATAATCTTCCGCTTGTTGTAGCTTTATTTTCATTCCAATATATTTATCTTCATTCATATTTTCGGTACGAAGATAAATATTTCTTTCCTTAGCTGTAGATACTAATTTGGCTGAAATAGGTGGTAGATGAATTGTCCAGACATCTTGAGAAATGTCTTTTGTTTTATTGATATTCTTTTTTTTATTTTTCATAATATTCTCCATTTGACTAATGTTGTGAATTTAAATTACTAATTTGTATTGGAATGCTAACTAAAAACTTTGTATAATGCCCTTCTTTACTGTCTATCTTAATGCTTCCTTTCATTTCATATGTAAGATGTTTGATAAATTCTAACCCTGAATCTAATGCTTGATGCTTAATTAAGTGTGGATTTTTTAATTCAGAGTTCATCTCTTGTAATTTGTTTTTTGAAATGCCAGCTCCTATGCTATGCACTACAAATTGCAATATTCTATCTTTTGAATTCGATTGTTCATTTTTAGGAGGCAAAAAATCAATGCTAACTCTAACTTTGCTATTTGTACTATGCATAATAGCACTACCAACTAACTGAGTGAGTACAGCTCTTATTCGAAACCTATCTCCAGTAATAATATCGTATATGTCATTTCCTATTTTTTCCCTTAGCTCTATATTTTCATCTTCAGCAATTAATCTGATTGCTGCAATAGTACCATTTAGCATTTTTCGTAGGCTAAATTTTGCTAGTTCTACATTCGTTGATTTTATGGTTTTTCTAAATACACAAATTTTATCATTTAGATCATTATTGTTATTTTCCACATTATTCTCCTATGGTGAAGTTTATTAACTTTGTTTTTTTAGAAATTTAAAATAGCAAGCTTAGCTAACAATTAGCTAAGCTGACTGGTATATCACATATGGCTTCCGTTTGCATAGTTGCATCCTAATTTAGGTATATAATTGAATTGGCACTTCAAACGAAGAAGATATGTAGTTACTTCCTTGATCTATTTTGAGATTTCCTTTCATTTGATGTGTAAGCTGTTTTATAAACACCAACCCTTGTCCTAGCTCTTGATGTTTTGTTAAATTCGAATTGCTTAGTTCAGAATTCATCTTTTGCAATTTTTCTTTCTGAATGCTAGGGCCTATGCTGTGTACTACAAATTGTAATATTTTATCTTTTGAATCTGTTTTTCCATCTTTAGAAGGTAACAAATGAACACAAATATTAATCGTTGTACCTTTAGTACCATATATAATGGCACTTCCAACTAACTGGCTTAGTACAGCTCTTATTCGTAAACTATCTCCAATAATACTGTCTTTTATATTAGCCTGAAAATTGCTTTTTAGATCTATTCTATCATCTTCAACAATTGCTTTTAGTCTAGCGACAGTATCCTTTACAAACGTTTGTAGGCTAAAATTTTCTAGTTCTACATTCTTTGATTCTATGTTTTTTCTAAATACACAAATTTTATCATTTAGATGATTTATTAGTTCATCAAGTGAGCCTAACGTATCTGTTATTTTTGCTATTGCATCTTGCTTATATCCTACTAGTTCTACTATATTCCGCTTTGTTTTATTGCAGTTATTTACTATATGCCTAATATATTGAATCAAATATATATTGTTATTTTCCATATTATTCTCCTATGGTTAAGTTTATTAACTTTGTTTTTTTAGAAATTTAAAATAGCAAGCTTAGCTAACTGTTAGCTAAGCTGATTGGTATATGACATATGGCTTCCCTTAATGTTGATTTTTTATTTTCTATTATTTCGGACTGAAGTGTTCTAACATCTTCTGACTCACTTTTGAGCTGTTTGAATACATCTATTATATTTAAGTTTAGTGTTTTAATTTGATGTGTAAGTTTTAAAAGCTCTTTATCACCAGCTGCTAGATGTCTTAGTAACAGTTTTGACTGTATATTTTTATTAAATATACTTTTATTTTTCTGTTGACCTTCGTTTCCAATAGACATAAAATTCCCCTACTGTTTTTATATAAAAAATGGTCGCTGAAGATTAAAGTTAAAAGTTAAACCCTTTATTGTATTTAATCTTCAGCTTAGTATCATCAAAGTTCTAAAACCTAGATAATATAAGGTATAGAGTAGCATTATATTTTTTACCAGTCTATTAAAATCTTTTAATTTACAGGCTAAATTTTTGCATAATAATCCAATGTTGATGCGAAATTATCACATTCCTTGCTTATGGTTATAATAAATCTTATTCAAAAAGGATGCATAAAAAGCCTTGTAAGCGTTATTATTACTAGCACTACGAGCTGTTTTCTGGTATAATCTCAATAGAGATTCAACTAACAGAAATTAATTAAACTTCATGTGTCAGTAGCTGTTGCTAATAAGTCTAAGCCTTTTCTTCATTGGATTGGTAGTAAACGAAGAATTGTTAATAAATTAATAGAACATCTTCCTCAAGGTCCACACTATAATTACTATGAACCATTCCTTGGTGGAGGTGCTTTATTTTTTCAAGTTAGGCATCTTTTTAAACAATGTTTTTTGTCTGACATCAATCTCGATTTAATTACTAGCTATAATGCTGTTAAAAATAATCCTAATGAGGTCAATAGATTACTGAGTTTATATCACAAACATCATTCGAAGGATTATTATTATAAAGTTAAAAACAAATATAGTAATAATCCGAATGAAATTACCGCAAAATTTATATATCTTAATAAATATTCTTTTAGGGGAATTTATAGAGTCTACAAAAATGGACAATCTGCTCAAACATTTTCTGGTGAATGCTACATTAAACTCCATATTGCATCTAGAATAAATCAATGCAGCCGCCTTCTACATGGTGTATCAATTTATGCTACAGATTTTTCATTTATAGAGCCTCAACAAAATGATTTTGTTTATTTTGATCCTCCTTATCATAAATCTGGAGAACGGTTCTATACTAGACTTCCATTTGATGAAAAAGATCAAATTAGATTACGGGATTTTGTCCAAGAATTAACAAATAAAGGTGTTAAGATTATGATCTCAAATAATAATACTGCCTTTATTAGAGACTTATACAAAGATTTTAATATCAATACCGTTACAGTCGTATACTCAATCAATGAACAACGCAATCCTGTTAATGAACTAATCATTACTAACTATAAAACTTGCTAGTTATTAAATGTGAACCCGCAATCCAAATCGTATATGAATAGGAAGTGGTCTATAGTTAGCAATTGTGCTGCATTCAATGTCTAAATATGTATCTCTTGATAAATTTATTGTTGTACCAACTCCGTCTAAATATGTATCTCTTGATAAGTTTATTGTTGTACCAACTCCCAAGTCTATACCAGTACCGCTATCACTATTGAAAGCTGATACTAGGCCACCTGTAACAAAAATTGATGCTTTGTTACCTTCAATTATATTGTAATAATAATTTCCTTGAATAAAGTTATCTCTACACTTGTGATGACACATAAATCCTAATCTTACATCCATTCTGTGCCGATCTAATCTATAACCAATTCCAGCTTCTAATGTGTCGTAGTTAGTAGCAATACCAGTTGAAAATTTTATATAGAATTGTGAAGTATCAATACTATCTTTGAAAGCATTGAAGTTTACATTATTATTCGCTGTACATATCGATGGTGAAGATAATACAACGAATGCTAATATAACAGCATAACACGGTTGTAAAAGTGATTTCAAAACATTCATATTAACTTCTCTTTATTAGCATTAACATATTAGCTATCTGTTGAAACCTAATACCATGGGACCCATTGTTCCGTTAGAAAGTTGAATATATCTGCATTACCGCTTTTAGCAGCATAATCTATAGTAGTCATGCCGTTATCATCTTTTGCATCAATATCTGCTCCATAATCAATCAAAAGCTCTATAATATCTATGATTTTATTACGAACAGCAATATGTAGTAGTGTTTCTCCTTCATCATATTTTTTATTAATACCAGTAGAATTATGTTTTAGCATAATTGCTAAAGGTTCTACACATTTGCATTCAACAGCATCAGATAAAGGTGTATTACCTTGATTATTCTCGATATTTACATCAGCATTATATTTTAGCAGTAATGCTATATGATCATTGCAATAGGTAGGATATTTTTCGAAAAATTCATAATATACTTGAATTGTATCAACAACAAGATGTAAAGCAGTATGCCCATCATTATCTTGTGCGTTTACATTAGCTCCATTGCTTAGTAAAATCTCGGCAATAGGTAGATTCTTATATTTCAAAGCCACAGATAAAGCAGTAGTACCGTTTTTATATTTTGAATTGACAAGTGTACTATCCTTATTAATAAGCTGCTTCACTTTTTTAATGTCGCCATCTTGAATAGCGCTATGTAAGGTATACTTAGTCTTAGATTTTAATATCATATATTTAATCCTTTCATTCTCAATTATTTACTCATTAGCTAGCATGAAGTTTACAATATTCGCTTAAGCGTTCTCCAATCTCTGGTAGTTTAAGGTATTCAGCAAGAGCTATAAATTCTTGCTGAGTTTCAAATATTATTTCTTGCCTTTTGTGAGGAGGTTTGATGAATATAGTTGTAATATTATGGAATCTATCAAAAAGCTTGATCAGTAATAGTTCTGTTTTATTTTGGTTACGTAATATTTGTATCATTTCCATAGCACTGATTTTCTTATTATCCCTAACTCTGGTAAGGTCTGAAACCTGTTCTGCAATATTAGCGCCAAATTCGTACCTTATTCTTTCTTTAGTTAGTGTTGTGTCTTCGATGGTATCATGTAGTATTGCAGTAATAATTGTATCTGTTTCAGAGCTGTAGTCTGATACCATGTAGGCTACTTCTAATGGATGTGTGTAGTATAGTTCTCCAGTATCTCTCTTTTGCTGACCATGATATTTTTTAGCATATTTTATTGCTCTTTCAACTTTATCAAGATCAATTTTGGTGTTAAATCTTATGTTGGTTCTGAACAGCTTATTTATTAAGCTCTCACTATAAAAATCTATCATTGGCCACCTCCAAATGGTTATTAATAAATTATACCATAATTTAAACTTTTTGTATACTCCAATCCCAGATAAAAACTGGAAAAGAAGCAAATTAAATTATAATTTTTTGGATTCAGTTATCACGATGCTAAAATTAACCTTAAGTTGCATATCTCTGGTGTTAATGAGTAAAATTTTGCTGTAATTTTTTTTTTGGACCAGCATTTTTTCATTTATGCATAATCTAGTGTTTATTAAGCTTGCTGATAGTTTTTAACAATATTGCCAAATTTAGAATACCTACTATTATAGTGCAACTTCACTGTACCAACTGGCCCATTACGGTGTTTAGCAACAATTATTTCAGCAGTGTTATAACATTTATTTTGTTTTGTAACCCATTCTGTGTATTCTGGAGTACCTGGATCTGGTTCTGATCTAGACAAGTAATATTCGTCACGATATATAAGCATTACAATATCGGCATCTTGTTCAATGGAGCCTGATTCTCTTAGATCTGAAAGAATAGGCTTTTTATCTGACCTTTGTTCTACAGCTCTAGACAATTGAGATAACGCAATGATTGAAATATTGAGCTCTTTAGCAAGAGCTTTTAAGCTCTGAGTAATTTCAGAAATCTCCTGCACTCTATTATACTGACTTCTTCTGTTATCAATTTTTATTAGCTGTAAATAATCAACAAATAATATTGCTAAATTATGTGTACGTTTAAGTCTACGAGCTCGAGATCTAATTGCAGATATTGAGATTGCCGGAGCATCATCTATAAAAAAATTCCACTTTTGTATTTCATCTTGTACAGTCTTCAACTTATCAACATCTTGTTCACCTATTTTACCGTTAAATAATGCAGAGCTATTAATTTCAGATTCTATAGAAAGAATTCGAGTAGAGATTTGCTGAGATGACATTTCTAAAGAAAAGAATCCAACTGATGGTGTTATATTAGAAACTTTGCTATTTTGTTGAGTAGATGATGATAAAAAATATTTACAAGCATTTATTGCTAAGTTAACTCCTAAAGCAGTTTTACCCATTGATGGCCTGCCAGCTAATATTATTAGGTCAGAATTTTTAAATCCTCCAAGCTTTGAATCAAGGTCAAGTAGTCCACTACTAATACCGTTAATAGAGTTTTTATTTTTAATAGCAGATGAAATTGATGTCCATGATTCTTCAATTGAAGTTTGTAATTTTGTAAATCCTTTACTTAAAGTTCCTCTTGCACCTAGATCATATAATTGAGATTCAGCAGTTTCGATCTGACTTATAGCTGTATCTGCTAAAGTAGAAGAATACGCATTTGTTACTATTTTTTCTCCAATTTCAATTAAATAACGCCGCAGCGCAAGGTCATATACTATTTTGCCGTACTCATTAACATTAACTATACTTAATGCTAAAGTTGTAAGTTTAGCTAGATAATCTACTCCACCTATTTCATCAAATGAGGGTTCATTGCCTAGCATATTTTTGAGCGAAATTACAGTAGCACTAATTCCTTTACTAATAATGAGATTAATTGACTTGTATATTTTGCCATGTAATGGTTCATAAAAATGTTCTGGCAGTAAAAATTCGTTAATGTTATATAGCGCACGATTGTTAATCAGAATTGCTCCAAGTATCATTTGCTCTGCCTGAATATTACTTGGAGCAATCTTTGCAAGATCTTTTTCCATATCACCCTTTAAATTTTATTAAAATTACTAAACTTAACTAACTCGAAAGAAAATCCTTGAGCTTTAAAAGCGGGCTCAAGATCTTTCAGATAGTTCTCTCTGATGTAACTGTCTTCAAATTCTGTTTTTGCTTTAATGAATATTTTTTTATTAACATTATCTTCATTTATAACTTCTAATTTGCTAAACCATGATTTATCGATAGCTTGACCGTAACTTTTAATCAAAGATTCTCGTACTTTGTACCAAACTGAGTTGGAGCCTAGCTCTTTACTAAGTTCTGAAAGGTGATCTTCATCACTTATTTGTTGCTGTAAAACTGTTGTTTTTTGATACTCAGTTATGCTATTGGTAACTTGTTTTGATTCGTCAAATGGTATAACTTGTAACTGCTCAATATCGTTGCCATACACAGCTCGTACTTCCTGTAGTATCTTGAATTTAATATGATCTGACAGTGTAATATTCTTAATCAACTTGATGTAATATTTGTTTTTAACCGCTGCTCCAAAATCACAAGATGTCAAAATTTGATAAGCCATATCTGCTTCAAAGACTCCAGCTATTTTACGCTTCAACTGAGCCTTCATACTACGATCTGTACTAGATTCAATGTTTGCTAGATACTGTTCTTTAAATCTTCCTACATCATTAAATCCAAAATTTCCGCTATTAGCCTGCTCAGTAGTTAGTAATTCATTTGCTAACGCTTTTGCCATATAGTTTAGCACTGCTGTCTTATTTGCAAAATGACGGTTTGGATATTTATTTGATAACTTCAACAGTAATTGATTTATGAAGTATATGTTGAAGCTTCTACTAGACATACGTTGTAGTATAACTGCATCTTCTGGTGTTAGTGGATAATAATCTGCTAGTCTTTTTCTTTTGGGATAGCATTCATTCTTTTCAACCTCTGAATCTTTAGTAATAGCTGGAGTTGCTAACTCACTATTTTGCTCATAATCCTTGTTTGATGGCTTTTTATTGCTAAAATCACTAAGCTCATAGAAATTCAAATTCTGTTGTTGCTGTTGATCTTTTTTTTCATTTCCTACTAACTCAATTTCTATAAAATCATCAGATTCCGTATATTTAAACTTCAAATTTTGCTGTTGATCTTCATTTTTATTTTGATCATTCTCTATTAACTTATCTTCAGTAGATCTAGATCTATTATTATTTTTTTTATTATTATTATATCTATATATGTAGCTGCAATTTTTTGCAGGTTCACCTGCAAATTCTTGCAAATTGATGTGAAAATTTTTTTGTTGCAGAAGGACAATTTTTTCTTCTTTTTTTTCTTTTTCAGTGAAACGCTGAAAATTTTTTAGAAGTTTTACACAAAGAACATTACGTAACTTGAGATTGCCTTTAATTATTGTTCTATTTTCAACTTTAATAAAACCTGCATTTCTTAATTCAACCAAGCATTGCCTAACTCTGCGGTAACGAAGGTTTAACTCCTTTTCAAAAAAGTAATAACTTTCCTGTAATTCATCTATATCTTTGTTGTAACAGATATGTAGTCTATATACTATAAATGATAAAAGCTGTTTAGATGTTTTGCTTAAAGCTTTAGCATTATCTCCAATCAGATCTTTCCATTCTGCTGGAACAAAATTTCCAATAAAACGATAAAAGACAGTTGCATTATTGCTACTGTTATTATTAGCAATTTTGCAATTATTGCTTGCAAAATTACGCAAATTTTGCGCCATTTCTAACCTCCAAAAATGTCAGATATAGCAGGTGGTTCAGGCAATTTTCGCTATCGAAAACCACGTTTTTATACCGCGTAAATATAGCGATTTAGTAGCTATACTCAAAATTTAACACTCTGAAAGGCTTATAACAGCACAGTAGTCTTAAACATTTAAATGTACCCTAGTAGTTTTCTATAATAATTTATTCTAGTTCTTTGTGATCTATTACCTAGTATAATACTTAATTCTTTAGCTGTTTTATCATGATGATTGATAATTAACTCCTCAAATTCTTTGAGATCTATTTTCGCATTATAACCTTTGGCTGGGCCATAAGGTTTTGCTTTAATATCTCCTGTTTCCCTTTTAAGATGTTTCCATCTATATATCGTATTACGACTTATATTGAATATTTTACATGCTTTAACAATTGATAGTCCCTCATCTACCGCTTTGAATATCTTCATTCTTAAATCATTACTGTATCTTCTTTCCATTATTTATCTATTATTTTTTATACTCTCTTCATAAGCATATTATGTACCTATTTCCTACGTTCGTGCTATATCTTTGAATTGAGGAGTAACTTTTCTTATTTCATGCTTAATCTTAAACCAATAATGTTCTATAGGATTTAAATCTGGACTATATGTAGGTAAGTAGAGAATGATGTAGAATAGTATTATAAAGATCTGATTTGAGGTAATAATCAAATTCGATCAGATTAAAGAGTTAAAGGGTGAAAAATTTCGTCGATTAACAGGAGTAATGAAGGGAACATTTTCAAAGATAGTGGATATTTTAAGGAAAGCTGATGGTCTTAAGAAATCAAAAGGTGGGCGTAAAAATAAGCTCAATTTGTAGGAACAGTTAATGAAGAGTGATATGAATTATGAAGTAGTCTTCATTGATGCTACTGATAGTCCTATAGAAAGACCTAAAAAAAACAAAAATTCTATTAGACCTCTTTCGAAACTGGTTAACGTAGTTCAAAATTATAAATACCAGAGATCAAATTAAATCTAAGACCGAATCTTTTATGTCTATTAAGCTTTCTGTTGTAATAATTCTAGAATAAAACTTGAGAGGGCTGAGATAAAATATAGGGAGCAGTTGATAGATCATAGAGTGAAGAAGTTGAATAAATGTCATGGATGGAAGGAGCTTTGGTATAATCAATTTTTTTATCAAATTCTAGGTTAATAAAAGCAATTTTATAAAACATCTAATGACTTAAAATATCTATATCTTGCCAACCAATAACATCAAGTTCAGCTCTAGCTGGTAAAAACTTAAATATCTTTTGCGCTATATCTAATCTATGTTCACGAATTAACATTTCCTCTAGAATATTTTTAATTCTATGCAGATATACTACATCCTTTGCTGCATATTCTTCTTGATCACTAGTTAAACTCTGTCCTCCCCAATCTGAACTTTGGCATTGCTTTGAAATCTGTATCCCTAGCAACTCTCGGCAAAGATCTTTTAATCCATGAGAATCTGTATATGTTCTAACTAATTTTGAAGCTACATTAGTACAAAAAATATTATTTAAAGTAACACCTAAATAGTACTGAATTGCTGCTAAATCAAACCTAGCAAAATGAAAAATTTTTGTTCTATTACTGTCCATAAGCAGTTTTTTTAGATTATGACAGTTATATTGCTGATCTTCAAACTTAACTAAAAAAACTTCTTTATCATCAATATTATCATCTTTGCTTTCTTGACAAAACTGTAGCAAACATAGCCTATCCCGTATAAGGTTTAACCCCATTGTTTCAGTATCGATAGCTAAATTTCCTGAAATCATCAAATTATCTGGTATATCATTAATAAATATGTGAATTTTCATAATATTTTAATTTGTAGCTAAATCTTTATTAACACTAAATATTTTTTCATTAGAATGAGCTAATCCTAGTTTTTTTCTTACTTGCTCATCAAGCATATCTAAATCCAAAGATTGTAACCTAAGTAAATTAACTCTTTGTTCAAGCTCTAACCTTTCTGCCTTAAGCTTATATAATTTTTTAAGCGATTGATCAACATTATTATTAAATTCAATATATGAAATCAATCCCCTATTACCATAAACAGCATGAAAAGCAAAATAAATCAGCAATCCTATCAATACCACACTAAATAATATTCTTGACATTACAATATCACATCATAACTAGCATAAAAAACAATGGAGCAGAAAAGATAATACTGTCAAATCTATCTAACATTCCACCATGACCAGGAATAATATTACCGCTATCTTTTAGATTAGCCTGTCTTTTAAAATATGAAACAAATAAATCACTTAACTGAGCAATAAAAGCAATTATTACACCAAAACTAAATGCATACCAGCATGAATTCATTTTATGCGTTAAAACTGCATCCAAAGCAGTAATATATATTATTAATGCAACAAATCCAGCAGCAGTCATACCACAAATCAAACCGCTCCATGTTTTGTTAGGGCTAATATAAGGTGTTAACTTAGGACCTTGAAAATATTTACCACCTAACATAGCAAAAACATCTGTACACCATATCATTAAAAAATAGCTAACTAAAGTCATGCCAGGCAAAAGTTTTGCATGCATAATAATAAGGCAGATAATTGATATTAGAATTATAACGAAACCTAATCCTACTACGAATGGTTTCTTATAACACATATTAAACCATTCCTGTATCATTCCTGCTGCTATAATAATCATTAAAATATAAAATAAAAATCTAATATATAATAGGCTTGATAAGAATAACATAGCAATTACTATACCTGATAAAAGCCTTAGTTGATTTTGTGTTGTACTCATATTTAATTCACTTTTCTTGATAGTCCAAAGGTACGCTTACGTCTTAAATAATCTTCCAAAGCTATATTAAAATCAGCTTCATCAAAATCAGGCCAATATTTATCAATAAAGTATAACTCACTATATGCTAAATGCCACAATAAGAAATTGCTAATTCTTTGCTCTCCACTGGTACGAATTAGTAAATCAATATCAGGCATAGTTGGAGAATATAGATACTTTCTAAATTCTTGTTCAGTTAACTCTTCAGCCTTAATGTTAGAACTTACAATCCTTTTATAAGCATCAATGATTTCAGAACGTCCACTATAACTAAAAGCTATGTATAAATTTAAGACAGAATTGTTAATAGTTAACTCTTCCACTTCTTTAATAACTTTTTGTAACTCAAAATTTAATTTTGTTGTATCGCCTATTACAGTAAATTTAACGCCATATTCGCAGTAATTTCTAGCATCTGATTCCAAATATGATTGCATTAATGCTTGTAAATAATTAATCTCTAACTGCGATCGGTTCCAATTTTCCATAGAAAATGCAAATAAAGTTAAATGTTGAATTTTATTCTTTATAGCAAAATCGACTACTTTTTTAGCTACTTCCACTCCTTTATTGTATCCATCAAACATTGTCAACTGATTAGCCATAGCCCACCTAAGGTTACCATCCATTATTATGGCTAGATGTTTAATTGACATTTTAAACTCCTAAACAACTTTTATTAATAGTCAACATTCATATACCAAACAATTAATAAGAATTTTAATTTTATTGCAAATATTCATATTATTTTTTTAATGATATTTATTGTATAATCTAGCTGCATTAATATTAACTGGTACTTTAAAGTAAACTAACAATCTAAATATTTCAATGAAACTATTACCAATATACTATATCAAGTATGGAGAACTATCTTTCGCCAACCAGAAGATTTTTGATAATTTAAATATTTATTTATACCCTGGTGACAAAATTTGTCTAATTGGTAAAAACGGATCTGGTAAATCAAGTTTAATGAAAATAATTAACTCAGATTATCAATTAAATAAAGGTGAAATATTTCAGCATTCTGCAACTAAAATTGCTTACCTGCAACAAAATGTTACATGCAACTTATCACTTAAAGTATATGAATTCATTACACAATCTATACCAAATAAGGAAAATTACTATCAGGCAGAAATTTTTATTGAAAAATTACAAATTGATGCTAGTAAAACTTTACGTAAACTTTCTGGAGGACAATTGCGCAGAGTCCAACTAGCTAAAGTTCTAGCTTCGCATGCTGAAATATTATTGCTAGATGAACCAACTAATCATCTTGATATACAAGCAATTGAATGGTTAGAAAGTTATGTAAAATCATATAAAGGAAGTATAATATGTATTAGCCATGATAGAGCATTTTTAACAGCAATAAGCAATAAAGTTTGGTGGTTAGACAGATGCATTTTGCACCAATCAAATAAAGGGTTTCAATTTTTTGAACAATGGCAAGCTCAAATTATTGATCAAGAAGAATCTAATTTAATAAAATTAAATAAAAAAATTAATACTGAGCAACTTTGGCTACATCAAGGAATTTCTGCTAGACGTAAGCGAAATCAGCGCAGATTATCAAATTTAAAAACATTACGAGAGCAATTGAGATTTAGTTCGCAAAGATTAGCTAAAGCATCGCAGAAGATTCAATTTGATCATAGTAATAATGAAAGTAATAAAGCTAAGTTTATTATTAGAGCTGAAAATGTATGTTTTAAATATAATGACCAATTTGTTATTAAAAACTTTAATATTAATATAATTAAAGGTAATAAAATTGGAATAATTGGTCCTAATGGTACTGGGAAATCTACTTTATTAAAACTATTCACTAAAAGTATTAAACCTAGCTCTGGTTCGATAGAACATGGCACTACTTTAGAAATAACTTATTTTGACCAGAATAAAAGCTCTTTAAATCCTAATCACACATTACAGCAAACACTTTGCCCTACTGGAGGAGATCAAATTTTTTTGTCTGATAGAACTATACATGCAGGAGCATATCTTAAAAGTTTTATGTTCGATCCAAAGCTATTATCAGCAAAAGTGAGCACACTATCTGGTGGGGAAGCTACTCGTTTATTATTAGCTAAGGCATTAATTAAACCTGGCAACCTATTGATACTTGATGAACCTACAAATGATTTAGATATTTACACTATAGAAATATTGCTAGATATATTGTCAGATTATTCTGGTACACTAATTGTTGTTAGCCACGATCGTGATTTCTTAAACAGATTAGTTACTAATACATTAGTATTTGAAGGAAATGGTAATATTATCAACGTGATTGGAGGCTATCAGGATTACCTAGAATATTACTCTAAGTTAAATCAGCATATCACTAATACCAAGCTAGCAAAAAATAACAAAACAGTTAAACATCTAACTCCTAAACTTTCTACAAAACTATCTTATAAATTCCAGAGAATGCTCGATAGTATCCCTGAAGAAATAACTCAATTAGAAACTCAAGTTGAAGATTTAGAAAAAAAATTAGCTGATCCTAACCTTTATCAAAATAACCCAGATAAATTTTTGCTATTTTCTAAGGAACTTGAAACATCAAAACTTAGAATAGAAGAATTATTTGATACATGGCAAAAAATTGAGAACCGAAATATATAGTCATTTACAATGAGGTTTGAGCATAGAAAAAAGCGACAATAGCATCATAAGATTTACCAACAGGATATTTTATACGCAAACTTCATTGTAAATGACTATAGTAAAAACTTTCAAAACAATCTTTGATAGATACTCAAACAGGTGTAACAGATGTAGACTTAGATTTTATCTTATTGCTTCAAAATTTATAACTTTATACTCTAATTCATAGTTTTGAAAGATGCTAATTCATTTTTACCTTAATACTTTCTTAGTTTATTGTCTAACTTCTATATTTCTATTTTATTATAGCAAGATCATTATTGTATGAAATGAAAGTTAACTAATAAATTTGTTTAGATTTATCAACTGATCAATAGTTAAAGAATACTTCAATTTAATAGTAACAATTACTTGAAACTTTTTATTAAAAAATGGTAATGTCATATCTATCTCAGTATCCCCTTTGGTAATATTAGTGCTGGTAATTACATTTATTACTTCATCTAAATCTTGTTCATGATTTATAGTTAATTGCAGGTGTTTATCAAGATCATTTTTAATGGTTTCAATATCTTTAAACTCAGTAGCTACAATTCTAATACCACCTTCATCCTTGAAAACATCACATTGAGCTATCACTAATGATCCTATTTCTAATAGCGCTCCATACTTACGCAATATTTCTTCATCAAAAATTTTCACTTCAGAATTTCCACAACTATCAGATAATTTAATTATATTAAATTTACCTCTTGGCGACATTCTAGAATTTTTTTTCTGCACTATGCCAGCAATTTTAACTGCTGTACTTCCAGATTTTAATGTTGTACTTAAATACTTAGAATTAATGACTCCATGCTTAGCTAAGAACGATTCATATGGAGCAATTGGATTACAAGTCAGAAATGATCCCAATACTTCAAATTCTTTCATAGCTTTTTCATGCAGCGAATATTCAGATATTGGACTAAGCACGTCTTCTACTGTGCTAGTAATAAAACTGAACTGATGAATATGCTTTGCCTGTTTGCTAGCATAGTTGTTAATACGATCTATGCTAGCAAATAATTGGTGGCGGTTAACTGGTTGCTGAAAATCATCAAAACAGCCTGCATATATTAAGCTTTCAAATACTTTTCTACTAATAGAATAAGAATCAGTTCTTACAGCAAAGTCTAAAATAGTTTTAAATTCCCCTCTATGCAATCTTTCTTCAACTATTATCTTACCTATATTAGGAGTAACATTTTTAATTGCACCTAAAGCAAATATTATTGCATTATCTGCTGACATACTAAAATATTCTTTAGATTTATTTATATTTGGAGGTATAACCTTTATACCTAATTGTTTAGCCTCTTGAATAAATAAATCTATTTTATCTTGATCATTAATATCAAGGTTTAAGCAAGCAACTAAAAATTCTGTTGGATAATTTGCTTTTAAATATGCAGTTTGATATGAGATTACTGCATATATTGCAGCGTGAGATTTATTAAATCCATATCCAGCAAATTTTTCTACTTCAGCAAAAATACTTTCAGCTTGGTTTTTACTAATACCATTTTCTATAGCTCCATTAATAAAAATTACTTTTTGATTTTCCATTTCAGATTTAATTTTTTTAGCCATAGCCTGACGTAAAAAATCAGCTTTACTAAGGGTATATTTAGCAAGAACCCTTGCTATTTCCATTACTTGTTCCTGATAGATAATGGTTCCATAAGTTTCTTTTAAGATAGGCTCAAGTTTTGAGTGTAAATAATTAGGCTGCAACCTACCATGCTTACAATCAATATATGTTCGAAGATTATCCATTGGACCAGGACGATATAATGCACCGAGAGCAATCAAGTCTTCAATACAGTCTGGCTTCAATCTCTTTAAAGCATCTTGCATACCTGAACTTTCAAACTGAAAAACACCTATAGTATTTCCGTTAGAAAGCAGTTGATAAGTTAACTTATCATTAAAATTTAAATTGTTGATGTCAAAGTTAATATTCTTATTCTTTAATAATTCTAAACATTTAGAAATAATTGTAAGAGTCTGTAGGCCCAAAAAATCAAATTTGATTAGTCCAGCTGCTTCTAAATATTTCATTGAATATTGAACTACAGGAATCTCTGAATTTTTATCTTTATATAGAGCTATTGTATCAATTAAATTTTGTCTACCAATTACTATACCAGCAGCGTGTACAGAAACATGACGATGTAACCCTTCTAACTCTAAAGCTGTTTTGATAACATCTTGAATTTGAGCTTTACGATTACTAATTAGATCTTGATATTCATCATGCATTTGTTGAAATTCTGATGCTAAGCTATCTAAATTTAATTTTTGGCAGTAACTAATTACCTTCTGATAAGTAGATTCAGACTTGATGATATCTATATAATCTTGTATATCTTGCTTGTTATCAAGTTCCTTAATTAGATTTAATTGCTCACCTTTTATATTAATATTATTAAGTATTTGTTGAATTTTAATATAATTTTGACTTTGCCATTTATCTAAGAGTTTTAAATATCTAGTATCTACATTAATTAATGCTTCAAAATTATACAAATCATTTCCTGTATATGCATTATTAAGTTCATTAACTTTATCAATAGCTTCTTGTAATGTCACAGGACGTACTGCATTAAATGGAATTAATGAAGTAATATAATTAGCATAATTATAACCTAATCCTAGTGCACGAGCTACGTCTTTTACTACAGCTTTTGCTTGCAATTTCCCAAAGGTAATAATTTGCCCTACTTTACCCTCTCCATATTTTCTTCTAACATAATTAATAACCTCGCCCCTTCTTTCTTGACAAAAATCAATATCAAAATCAGGCATTGATACTCTTTCTGGATTTAAAAATCGTTCAAACAACAGACCAAATCTTATTGGATCAAGATTGGTAATTCCTAATCCCCAAGCTACTACTGAGGCTGCTCCTGATCCTCTAGGATTAACAGATATATTATTTTCTTTACTCCATTTTATAAAGTCAGAAACTATCAGAAAATATCCAGAAAAATTCATACTGCAAATAACGCTAAGCTCGTAATTCAGCCTATCAAAATATATTTTTTTTTTATCTTCAAATTCTGCAGTTGAATAATTTTGGAATTGTAGCTTTAACTTTTGAGATAATCCTTCTTCAGACAATTGTCTAATAAGTTTATTCTCTTCATCAGCATCTTTAGCAAATTTAGGCAATAATGGTTTTTTGGCCTCTAACATAAAAGATATACGCTGAGTTAAATATACTGTATTTTCAATAGCTTGAGGTAGATCCCAAAATGTTTCAATCATCTCATTCTGAGACTTAAAATAACATTGATTATTTATTTTAAACTTATCAATTTCAATATTTGGATTGCAAATCTTCATTAATACTTCATGTGTAGCGTACTTTTCTCCTTCATCAAATAAAATATTATTTGTTGCTACTAAAGGTATATTTAGTTTTTGTGCTAACTGAACATAGCTTTTTTCAATAGCATAGATCTGTTTGCTAGTAATTCTGTTAATTTCAAAGTAAAAGCGATTACCAAATATTGTTTTGAATTTTTTGGCATAATTTTCTGCTAATACAAAATTTTTTTCAAATAATAAATTGCCAATAATTCCGTAAAAATAACCAGATAGAACAATAATACCTTCGTTATAAGTAAATAAATCATCTAGTGTAACATGATTAATAGTAGTTCTATCATTTTTAATATAAGGAAAGCTTGCTAATTTAAGTAAGTTTTGATACCCTGCTTTATTTTGAGCAATTAACAATATCTCGCTATATTTGGGGCTATCATTCTGGCCATAATACTGAATATTTAATATTATACCATGAATTGCTTGAATACCTTCCTTTGCTGCTGCAAGAGCGAATTCTAAAGACCCAAATAAATTGCTCTTATCAGTAAGAGCAACTGCTGGCATTTCATATCTTTGAGCAAGAGATAATATTTTTTGTGTTGATAAAGTACTTTCCAACAATGAGTAAGAACTTTGTACTCTTAAATGAATAAACTTAGCATTCATGTTTCATTGACCCAGGATAGACTATATTAACTGTAATTCCATCCCCAGTTATTAAATCATCAATAGTAGTAAAATTAGTAACAATTGAAAAATCATTACTGTTGGTTACCAACTTCAAATCATCTACAAGATCACTTGGTAATTGCTGATAGCTATCACTATCATATTTTACTTGTAATAATGATATTGGGGCTTTTACTGATAATTTTTTTGCTGATTTTGATTTTCTTACTAATGTGAGAATATTAATAGCTAGATCTCCAGTAGTTAAAATTAACTCATCGTTATAAAAGTTTTGCGCCAATGGCCATTTATTACTGCTATGAATTGAACCATTGCATAAATTATTGGATTGATAGATAGCTGCATATAACTCTTCAGTAATAAAAGGCATAAATGGAGCAAAGAGCTCTAAAATAGTTTTTAATCCCCAAAATACACTATAAATTGCACTTTTTTGATATTTGCTGCTATGATCATATATTCTTGATTTAACTAGTTCAAGATAGTTATCACAGAAGTCTTTCAAGAAAAATTCTTCGATATGTAATCTAGCAGCAGCATATTCATAATTGTTCAACAAGTTTGATGTATTGTTGACTGTATCTTGCAATTTACTTAGCATCCATAAGTCAGTAGTACAGCTTATAACCTTTTTTTCAACGCAATACTTAGCTGATATCAAAAACTCTGCAGCAAGTTTGCCTGTAATATGCTGTAGAATAAATCTAGCAGCATTCCATAATTTATTTACTAATTTTTTACCAATGCTAATAACCTGCTCTGATACTATGCAATCATGTCCAAGTTGAGAAGTTAATGCCCAATATCTAACTGCGTCTGCTCCGTAACGTTGAATTAATTCAGTTGGTAGTATAATATTTCCTTTAGATTTTGACATTTTTTTTCTATCATCAGCTAAGCACCAACCACTTATCATAATTTTAGACCAAGGCAAGCTATTTTGATGTAAATAAGATTTTACTATAGTATAAAAAGTCCATGTTCTAATTATCTCATGAGCTTGAGATCTTAAATCAGCAGGAAATAGTTGATTATGTCTAGTTGAGTCAATAGTTAAATTAGATGAGATACCATGGCTAGATAGTTGTGGAGATAATGAGCTTGTAGCCCAAGTATCCATAACATCAGAATCTGGAATTACTTCATCTTTACTATACCCAGCTGGTAAATCATATAATGGATCAACAGGTAGTTGAGATATATCAGCAAAGATAATTTTGCCCTCCTCGCCTACTCTCTTTGAATACCATACAGGAAATGGTATACCAAAGTAGCGTTGCCTACTAATGCACCAATCCCATGCTAAACTATTAATCCAATTATCAAGTTTAATCTTCATGGATTTTGGATACCACTCTAATTCTTGTGATTTTTGTAGCAAAGCATCTTTATGTTCTACAACTTTGATAAACCACTGAGGAGCCATAACTATCTCTAGTATAGCCCCTGATCTTTCTGCTTGCTTAACAGTTTGAGATATCTGTTCATGTTTTATAATTAGTTGATTATGATGTAATAACTCCACAACTTTGTTTCTAGCTTGAGCAATTTTCAGGCCAGTAATTTGATTGTAATATTCTGTAAATTTTGCTTGATTTTGGCTAGTAAATGTAAAGTCTAGAGGTTTAACTTTGCCATAATAATCAATAATAATTCTAGTAGGTAGATTATGTTTTCTCCACCATGCAACATCTTTAGTATCACCAAATGTACAGCACATTACCAATCCACTGCCTTTATTTATATCTACTGTTTCCTCTGCAAGTATTGGCACTACTGACTTAAATAATGGAGTAATAGCAAATTGGTTATGCAAATGCTGATATCTGTTATCATTTGGGTTAAAAAATATAGCACAACATGCAGGCAACATTTCTGGTCTAGTAGTAGCAATTTGTAACTTTAGTTCACTGTTGATAACTGCAAAAGAAATGTAATACATTGATGTTATTCTTTCTTTATCTTCAACATCAGCTTGAGATAAAGCAGTTTGATCAATGCAATCCCACAATACTGGCTGATGATTGCGATAAACTTGATTTTTATTAACCAAGTCAAGAAATGACATTTGTGATATTTTACATGACAATGAACTAATGGTTTGATACTTTAATGACCAATCTACTGATAGCCCAATTGCATTTAAAAATTTACAAAACTCTCCTTCCTTTGCTGTTATAACTTCCTGGCACATTTTAATAAAATCTGGTCTTGCCATATTAGCAGCACGGACATTTTTTATTTTTTCAACAAATCTTTCAGTAGGTAAGCCATTATCATCAAACCCAATTGGGAAAAATATATTTTTCCCAATCATTCGTTGATATCTAACAATACAATCAAGTTGAATAAAATTCATTGCATGCCCAATATGCAAATCGCCAGAAACTGTAGGCGGAGGAGGATCTACAATAAATGTTTCCTTTTTTGAGATAGCAGGATTCCATTGGTATATTTTTTTTTTCTGCCAATCATTTTGCCACTTTGGTTCATTTTCTAGATAGTTGTAATTTGCTGACAATTCGGCCATAATTTTCCTTTACATTTGATAGATATGATAAATGACTACTTTTTTAAGGATAATATACCAATTTAATCTTTTAATAAAGCTATCTCGTTTAAACAATCCAGTTGGTATTTTTTTGTTATTTTTTCCATGTTGTTTTGGAATGGGATTAGTTCCATTAGAACAAGTCAAATATAACAGTTTAGTTATTTTTTTCATTGGTAGTATATTAATGCGCAGTTTTGGCTGCATAGTAAATGATATTGTAGATAAAGATATTGACTGTCGAGTTGCTAGAACTAAACTTCGTCCACTTGCAAACAATCAAATAGCAGTTACTAGTGCAGTGATATATCTAATAGTTATATCAATGGCTGCATTAATGCTGCTAATGCAACTATCAGATTTAGCAATTATTTTAGCTATTTTAGCATCAACATTAATCTTTATTTACCCATTTATGAAGCGTCTTACTTATTATCCTCAGGTTATTTTAGGTATTACTTTTAATTCTGGAGCTTTGATATCGTATGCTAACGTCACTAATAATTTAACTATAGCAAGTGTTGTAATGTATATTGGCTGTATTTTTTGGACTATTGGTTATGATACAATTTATGCCTTTGCAGATGCTGCTGATGATGAAAAGATAAAAGTTAAATCTTTAGCGTTAGTGCTTAAAAATAACAAGTATAAGCTATGGATTTTAGCATCACTATATCTTATATTTATCAGTATGTTCGTTGAATCAATATTATTATCTGCTTTTAAATTATCAATTTTTGCTGTGCTATTTATAGTTGCTGCTACATGCTTATTAATGTGGCAAATTGCTACATTAGACGTTACTCAACCACTGAATTGTTTAACACGGTTTAAAGCAAATACTATTGTCGGATTGCTGCTTTTTATAGCTATGATTTTGCTATAATAACACAAGTTTGATATAAGAAATAAGACTGCATGTAGTAACTCTTTATATTTTTTATTAAAGCTACTTCAAAATATCCTTTTTTAAAGCCCACAAAAGTTATTTCTATATTTCTTTTTTATCAACATATTAATATTTAACTAAAAAAACCCACAGCAAGATTTTTTTATAAGCATTAAAATAATAACATATCATAATATTATCTATGCTATATTATGATATGTTGGCTTTATAAAATAAAAATGGAAATGCTATAAATTAATAAAGATTTAAACATAAGACATTTCTACTGTTGCTGCTGTTGTATCCTTAGCACTGCTTCCTATGACTTCATCATATATAAGATCATGTATATTATCATGATGCTGATGAATTATCATATTATCGCCATTTGTACTGTCTTTTTCCATTAAATTACTAGGATTAGTATTTTCATCTATGTATTTTTTAACAACAACACAATCATTCTTTTTGCTTCTACAGAAAAAGAATACTATTAAAGCAGTAGCAATAACACCTACTGCTACTCCTGCCGCTGCTCCTGCCCCTGCTGCTATAGAAGTTTCTGCAGTATTTTCACTGTCATCCATCATATTTTGGATATTTTCTACTATCCTCTCAACATTGCAGTTTGGTATTATTTTACATGTACCTTCACTCCATTCTTGAAGTCTGTCATATAAACTATTATTATCTCTGGTGTTATTAAATAATCCAGTAACAACTATACCTTTACCATTTATTCCAGATGTAAGATCACCAGGTATGATTAAACTTGGATGGTCAAGACAAGTTTGTCTCCCGCAATTGCGAAGATGATATAAAACTTTAATATCCTTATTATTATAAGAATCTTCAGGAGGATAATTAACAAAAATAGAGTTACAAATTTCGTAATATTCCATAACCTTATTAGTGCTTTTAACAAATAATTGCCTAACTCTTGGACTAAGAAGACAAGTCCTTACATTAGAAAAATTACTTGTAATATTGTTAACAGTGCTTACTACGGCACTATAAATGTCTTTCATTGTAACCACCCTATAATTGAATTAAAAAATATACTAACTTTTAAGTGAGGGATGGTATACCAATATTTAATAAGTGTCAATGAGTTTATTTAGTTACGATTTTAATAGCGCTGTGTAAAGCATCTCTATATTTAGTCTTAGATTTTGACATTATTTTCCTATGTTGGTTTTTTCAATCTTTATTGTTAACAGAGCTAAACTATATAGTTATAGTTATTATTGTTGACCTTTTAATTGTTATATAATATGTTACTAAACAATTTTAATGTTTAAGTGTATTTAGTTGCACGCTTTAAAATATTCAAAAATAATTTTTAAAGCTTAAAGATCAATTTTAATAAAAATATTCCAATGCGTTTTATTATTCTTCTTTTTTCTTTTGTAGTTGCAAATATAAGCATTTGCTTTGCTGTACCAGATACAATAATTGATGTCATAGCACCAAGTTCTAAAGGTAGTGAATTAAATCTACAATTAATAGAAGATTACTTAGAATCTATAGGTGTAAAAGCTAATGTTCCAGAAAATATCTACAGTGATAATGAACCATTGTATTCTAATACAGATGAGTTTAGAGCTGAAAGTTTAGTTAAAGCATTAACTAATCCGAAGAGTATAGCTATTTGGTGTATTAGAGGAGGAAGAGGAGCTAGTAGGTTAATTCCATATCTGGAAAAGCTACCTGACGATGTAAAAAAGAAGATTGCGCAAAATAAAAACAGAAAAATTCTGATGGGATTTAGTGATATTAGTGTTTTACATATTTATTTACAAAATAAGTATGATTGGAGCACTTTGCATTCTCCAATGCTAGAGCAGATAGTAGACAATAAAATCTCTCAGGATTCTATTGATAAATTAGAACTATTAATCTCAGGATACCGCAATAATATCAAATTCAATCTAAAAATGATTGATAATGGTATTGAATTAAATGATGGTATATTAGAATCGAAGGTTGTTGGCGGTTCTATATCATTAGTTAGAGCTAGCATAGGCACATGCTGGCAAATAGATACAAAGGATAAAATCCTGTTTTTAGAGGAAGTAGAACCTGACCCAGCTCTACTAGAGCTCAGACTAGAGCATTTAAAGCAAGCTCATATTTTAGATGAAGTACAAGCCGTCATTTTTGGCGATATACTATGCACCAACGATGAACAGTTATTAGAATTAGTCAAGCACAGATTTGCTCAAAGCGTAAACTTTCCTGTATTTACACTAAATGGCATTGGGCATGCTCGTACTAATTACCCTTTACCTCTTAATACTCGAGCTGTCATTAATCATATTAAAGGCAATCGTTTCTCTATGACAGTAGATATGCCAGCAGAATGGCGTAGAAGATAAAGTATTGTACTAGAGGGTTTGTTCTTTTAAAAGGAATTAGGTCAGTTATTCTATGATTATGTTCTTTTTGATATCATGATTTTGCTTTTATAGCTTCTATTTCGTTTTGTAATTTTTTCCAATCATATATTTTTCTATTAATTTCATTACTTGTTTTCTTAAATCATACGGATATGCTGCTCCCATAGTTTTCTTCTATTCGTTTTATTTTTTCTTTACTATACATAACTATGTGAGGTTATATAGCAAAACTCTATAAGCCAATTATAATAATACAATGTTAAGATGTAACGAAAAAGTAATTAGTATGAAATATACTATAAATTTTTGGAAAAAAGGCTCCGAACAATAAAGAAAAGAGAGAAAATTAGTTTTGAATCAGTACCAAAACATTTTTGGATAGGAAAGAATACAGTATTTGTATCGAGTAAAAACTTTGATGATGAATACTACTATATTCATTAATTTAAAATTGAAGTAATTAAATAATAACTTATTAATTTTTAAAATTGGATTAAACTTATAGTCTGTAGTATAGTTTTTATTTAATAGCAAATACTTTTGTAACAATAAGAAATATTTTTAAGCAGCATTATCAACTATCAACATATATATTAAGATGTGTATAAAATTTTGTTGATTGAGAGTCATTATGATTTAACACTTTGCCAATTATAGTTATTGATATTCCAAAATTTGCCATCCAACTACCAACAGTTCTTCTAAGATCGTGTATCCTTAAATTTTTTAATCTAGCCCTTTTACGAGCTTTTTTCCATGCTATATTTATGTTCTTTAAATGTCTACTATTTCCTCTTTGTCCAGAAAGTACACAATCACTTTCTGATGAATATGGATACTGTTTTAATTTTTCTATTAGATCTCTTTCGAAACTGGTTAAGGTAGATCAAAATTATAAATGCCAGAGATCAAATTAAATCTATGATCGAATCTTTTACGTCTATTTCGATATTTGTCAGCAATAATTTTGAACCGTTTTAGCATACCAATAACTTTTTCATTGACAACTCTTTCTTCTTCTAATCTACGATTATTCTTTTTATCATTTTTAGTTAAAGGATTTTTCTTGTTTTTTTTATTTGGTAATTCAGAATTATTGTGAATTTTTTGTATACTTTGATATCCTGTATCAGTAATCACTTTAACCTTAGGATTGATAAGAATTTTGGATTTCTTAAATAATCTAAAGTCATGTTTTTTACAGTTAGAAAAATCTGTACATATTACTTGGTGGGTTTTCTTGTCTACCACTATTTGAGTTTTTAGTGTATGCCTTTTCTTCTTTCCTGAATAATAGAATTTTTGTTTTTTTAGGTCTTTCTATAGGCCTCTCAGTAGCATCAATCAAGACTACTTCATAATTCATATCACTCTTCATTAAAGCTTTACAACCTGGAAGAGCAAAGTTTGCGTGTTTAACTAGGGTGTCTTCTACCCATTTAACAGCTTTATATGCTGAACTTTCACTAATCACATAGTTCTGGCCTATATGGAAATAAGTACGGTATTCTCTAAGGTATTCTAAGACCATCAGCAACTGTTCCTACAAATTGAGCTTATTTTTACACCCACCTTTTGATTTCTTAAGACTATCAGCCTTCCTCAAAATATCTACCATCTTTGAAAATATCCACTTCCTTACTCTTTGTTAATCGTCGAAATTTTTCATCCTTTAACTCTTAACTCTTTAATCTGATCGAATTTCATTATTACTTCAAATTAGATTTTTATAACACTATTCTACATCATTGTCTGGTTTCAAAAGAAGTCTATTATATTAATCGACCTCTGTATTCAAGTCAATACATGCGCCATTAATTTGGTTACCACTATCAGTAGATGCATAATTATAGCATATAAATGAAGTTAAACTTGGGGCTGATGTTTCATACAGTGGACTTATTATATCACTGCATGCATAAACACTATAGTGTACGAATGACTGTAACCATTCTTCAGCATTTTTATGTTCTATAATAATACCATCGTTACCTGTAGAACTAACATTTTGTAATTTCTCTTCTTCAGAAGCATCTAATTCTACTATATCGTCACCCCAATGTTTTACGTCAACTACTTCACACTCTTCAAAATTACTCAAACCATGAGAATGAGCTGTTATAGATACTTTTTGAAGTAAATTAGATGCTTTGTTAATTGTGTTAGATACTTTATGAAATGCATACGATATTTTGTTAAATCCAAAACTAGAAGCTAGCATGTTTCCTGCTGCATCAAATGGCTTGCATAATTTTTTAAGATTATCTGCAGCCCAGCTAATATAACCATCATTATTAAAAACCTTTTTTTTTGGTATTACTAACTTTGGTGGTTCTGCAGCAAACTGATCATTAGCACTGTTTACAAGATTCGGCACTGCATTAAAAACTTTGCAATTCTTAGCCAATGAATAAATTTTTTCTCTATCTACAGTAGAAAAATATTTATTTTTAACTGCATACTCTACAACTGGATTTGAGCCTGGATTGTCAAAAGTACGAGATTCAATAAATTCAAGATTTCGAGATACAATCTCAGCCGCCGTTAAATCTGAAACCACTGCTCCAAGAGAATGACCGCTAGTGCTATATTTATAACCTTCTACACCAATCTTGGCGACTATTTTATCAATAAAAGCTTTCATTGGCTTTATCTTTGAAATATCACCATGCATATACACACCTTTTAGATCATCTCTCAGATCGTTTACATCTTTAACATCTGTACCTGCAGTAGCAACATGAATTTCATTGGTTTCTTCATTAAGAAAAGCTACTGCTTTGTAGCCATACATATTAGTATCTTTATAATCTGCAGAATTACATAATATCTTCCACCCTGTACCCTTAATTGCTGCTTCAGTTTCTTTAACTCTTTCACCATAAGTAGAATAACCAACTTTATAAGCAAGCCTAATAGCTGAGTTTATAAACTTATGATTACAAATTGTTGATTTTAAAGATTGATTAATAGGCATATTTTAAATAATGTTTTGTTTGTTAATAATTTAGTTATCTTATTACCCATATTACGAGTAATTCATAGTTTAATATCACAAGCGAAATATATCCATTATTTTCTTTTAAAATGAGTAAAAAAAACTTAATTAATGTATAAAAGTCGCATATGGTTCTTATGCCTTTAGGCTGGGTTTTTATCCATTAATTCTAATACTTCTGCCTTATTAAATCCTGAGTTTGATATTTTGATATAAGGAAACAGGTTAAAGTATATTTAGAATAACGATGACAAGAATAGATTAACACAGATACCGTATTAAGAATCAAGAAAAGAAATAATAATTTTATAAAAAAGATGTAAGTTTTTATAAAATTATTATTTCTGATGAGTTGAAATATTCGGATTAAAAGGATAATTGTTCTTCAAGACACCATAAATAATATGTAATAACATGATCTATAGGAAAAATTGGTCTTCTAAGGTAGATAGTATAAGTATGAAGATTTATATAGGTTTGGCATAAAAATTTTTTTCAACCTATTTTCAACCTTTTGAACAAAAATTTGATGGTAATTTGTAAAAAAATTATTTTCTAAAACACCTACTATAGCTGTATTTTTGGAGATGAAAAATGCGCCCTGTAGTATTCGATTTTTTAACTAATAGTTGTACTATTTTAAAAAAAAATAGTAACAATAATGACACAATATTTTATAACTTTATTGGAAATATCATTCCGCCAGAATGGAGAAAGCTAACTGGAGATAATGGAAAAGCGTTAAGCAAAACATCTAAACAGCTTTTATCATTTATAGTATTTAGACTACATATCTATTACAACAAAGATATAGATGAATTACATGAAAGTTATCAGCTTTATGAGGATAAGCTTAATGTTTGTCAAAGAAGAGTTAGGCAATGCTTAGTAGAATTAAGAGATGCAGGTTTTATTGAAGTTGAAAATAGGACAATAATTAAAGACAATGTTAAGTTACGTAATGTCCCTTGCATAAAAATTCTGAAAAATTTTCAGCACTATAGTGAAAAAGGAAAAGAAGAAAATATAGCCTTACCAGAAAAAAAATTTCGTCCCAACCTGAAAGAAATTTCAGGTCAACCTGAAACTTTTTTCAGGGACATATATAGATATATAAAAAAATCTAAAATATCTAGATCTACTGAAGGTGAGTTAGTAGAGAATAAAAAAAATGAAAATGAAGAACAAAATTTTCAAAATGTTGATGATTTTGAAAATGATATACGAATTTCAACTAAAAATTGTAATCAAGACATTGAATCACTAATAACAAAAATTCTCAAGTCTTCGAATGGTAAAAAAGAATGGTTCAAAAGGTACAGGCTAGAAGAGTTTTACCCACTAACACCAGAAGATGCAGTTGCACTGCAACACAAGTCTGATAGAGCTTTTAACATATATTTTATCAACAAATTACTATTAAAGCTAGCAGATCAATATTCGAATTATCATTTTGGCTGTAAGGCATCAGTTCTAAACTATATGGCAAAAGCGTTAGCGAATGAATTACGAACTACTGATCAGGCAAATAGTGACAACTTTAGATTTGATAACGTAGAAAAATCTAATAAGGAAAAATATCTTACTCAAATTGAAACAAGCGCAAATCTTAGTAAGGAAAGTCAGTTGAAGCATAAAATTGCTGGTTCTTTTGAAGCAGCTATGGCTTATCAAATTTTGACTTCTTGTAGTTTTGGGCCAGCAGTTCGAACTAGGTTTTTTGTTAAGTTGCTTAAAAATATCACACTAACAGAATGTGATAGATCAAAGATATTACAAGCTGTACAAGATGTATATGGATACGAAATTCAAGAATTGCAAGTTACACCATTTGAGCAACCTACAACTGTTTCACAGAAACAAATCAATGAAGAAGAGTATCTCTTGAATATCAGTAAACAACTGGGCTCTAACTCGACTTGGTACAAGGTACGAGAATCTTTGATTAAAAGTTACGGTCAAGCTATCGATAAATCATGGTTTATCAAATTAGAAGTTATAAATGAAGATAATGTTAGTAAAAAAATATTCATTAAAGCTAAAACAGAATTTGAAGATAGTTACATCAGAGAGAACTATCTGAAAGATCTTGAGTCCGCTTTTAAAGCTCAAGGATTTTCTTTTGAGTTAGTTAAGTTTAGTAATTTTAATAAAATTTAAAGGGTGATATGGAAAAAGATCTTGCAAAGATTGCTCCAAGTAATATTCAGGCAGAGCAAATGATACTTGGGGCAATTCTGATTAACAATCGTGCGCTATATAACATTAACGAATTTTTACTGCCGGAACATTTTTATGAACCATTACATGGTAAAATATACAAGTCAATTAATCTCATTATTAGTAAAGGAATTAGTGCTACTGTAATTTCGCTCAAAAATATGCTAGGCAATGAACCCTCATTTGATGAAATAGGTGGAGTAGAGTATCTAGCTAAACTTACAACTTTAGCATTAAGTATAGTTAATGTTAATGAGTACGGCAAAATAGTATATGACCTTGCGCTGCGGCGTTATTTAATTGAAATTGGAGAAAAAATAGTAACAAATGCGTATTCTTCTACTTTAGCAGATACAGCTATAACTCAGATCGAAACTGCTGAATCTCAATTATATGATCTAGGTTCAAGAGGAACTTTAAGTAAAGGATTTATAAAATTGCAAACTTCAATTGAAGAATCATGGACATCAATTTCATCTGCTATTAAAAATAAAAACTCTATTAATGGTATCAGTAGTGGACTACTTGACATTGATTCAAAGCTTGGAGGATTTAAAAATTCTGACCTAATAATATTAGCTGGCAGACCTTCAATGGGTAAAACTGCTTTAGGAGTTAACTTAGCAATAAATGCTTGTAAATATTTTTTATCATCATCTACTCAACAAAATAGCAAAGTTTCTAATATAACACCATCAGTTGGATTCTTTTCTTTAGAAATGTCATCTCAGCAAATCTCAACTCGAATTCTTTCTATAGAATCAGAAATTAATAGCTCTGCATTATTTAACGGTAAAATAAATGAACAAGATGTTGATAAGTTAAAGACTGTACAAGATGAAATACAAAAGTGGAATTTTTTTATAGATGATGCTCCGGCAATCTCGATATCTGCAATTAGATCTCGAGCTCGTAGACTTAAACGTACACATAATTTAGCAATATTATTTATTGATTATTTACAGCTAATAAAAATTGATAACAGAGTGAGTCAGTATAATCGAGTGCAGGAGATTTCTGAAATTACTCAGAGCTTAAAAGCTCTTGCTAAAGAGCTCAATATTTCAATAATTGCGTTATCTCAATTATCTAGAGCTGTAGAACAAAGGTCAGATAAAAAGCCTATTCTCTCAGATCTAAGAGAATCAGGCTCAATTGAACAGGACGCCGATATTGTAATGCTTATATATCGTGACGAATATTACTTGTCTAGATCAGAACCGAATCCAGGTACTCCAGAATACACAGAATGGGTTACAAAACAAAATAAATGTTATAACACTGCTGAAATAATTGTTGCTAAACACCGTAATGGGCCAGTTGGTACAGTGAAGTTGTACTATAATAGTAGGTATTCTAAATTTGGCAATATTGTTAAAAACTCTCAGCAATGTTAATAAACGCTAGATTATGCATAAGATGAAAAAATGCTTATTCAAAAAAAATTACAGCAAAATTTTACTCATTAACACCAGAGATATGTAACTCAAGATTGGTTTTTGGCATCGTGATAACTGAATTCAAAAAATTTATAATTTAATTTGCCTCTTTTCCAGTTTTTATCTGGGATTGGAGTATACAAAAAGTTTAAATTATGGTATAATTTATTAATAACCATTTGGAGGTGGCCAATGATAGATTTTTATAGTGAGAGCTTAATAAATAAGCTGTTCAGAACCAACATAAGATTTAACACCAAAATTGATCTTGATAAAGTTGAAAGAGCAATAAAATATGCTAAAAAATATCATGGTCAGCAAAAGAGAGATACTGGAGAACTCTACTACACACATCCATTGAAAGTAGCGTACATGGTATCAGACTACAGCTCTGAAACAGATACAATTATTACTGCAATACTACATGATACACTTGAAGACACAAAACTAACTAAAGAAAGAATAAGGTACGAATTTGGTGCTAATATTGCAGAACAAGTTTCAGACCTTACCAGAGTTAGGGATAATAAGAAAATCAGTGCTATGGAAATGATACAAATATTACGCAGCCAAAATAAAACAGAACTATTACTGATCAAGCTTTTTGATAGATTCCATAATATTACAACTATATTCATCAAACCTCCTCACAAAAGGCAAGAAATAATATTTGAAACGCAGCAAGAATTTATAGCTCTTGCTGAATACCTTAAACTACCAGAGATTGGAGAACGCTTAAGCGAATATTGTAAACTTCATGCTAGCTAATGAGTAAATAATTGAGAATGAAAGGATTAAATATATGATATTAAAATCTAAGACTAAGTATACCTTACATAGCGCTATTCAAGATGGTGATATTAAAAAAGTGAAGCAGCTTATTAATAAGGATATTACACTTGTCAATTCAAAATATAAAGATGGCACTACTGCTTTATCTGTTGCTTTGAAATATAAGAATCTACCTATTGCTAAGATTTTGTTGAACAATGAAGCTAACGTAAACGCACAAGATAATGATGGGCACACTGCTTTACATCTTGTTGTTGAAACAATTCAAGTATATTATGAATTTTTCGAAAAATATCCTACCTATTGCAATGATCATATAGCATTACTGCTAAAATATAATGCTGATGTAAATATCGAGAATAATCAAGGTAATACACCTTTATCTGATGCTGTTGAATGCAAATGTGTAGAACCTTTAGCAATTATGCTAAAACATAATTCTACTGGTATTAATAAAAAATATGATGAAGGAGAAACACTACTACATATTGCTGTTCGTAATAAAATCATAGATATTATAGAGCTTTTGATTGATTATGGTGCTGATATTGATGCAAAAGATGATAACGGCATGACTACTATAGATTATGCTGCTAAAAGCGGTAATGCAGATATATTCAACTTTCTAACGGAACAATGGGTCCCATGGTATTAGGTTTCAACAGATAGCTAATATGTTAATGCTAATAAAGAGAAGTTAATATGAATGTTTTGAAATCACTTTTACAACCGTGTTATGCTGTTATATTAGCATTCGTTGTATTATCTTCACCATCGATATGTACAGCGAATAATAATGTAAACTTCAATGCTTTCAAAGATAGTATTGATACTTCACAATTCTATATAAAATTTTCAACTGGTATTGCTACTAACTACGACACATTAGAAGCTGGAATTGGTTATAGATTAAATCGGCACAGAATGGATGTAAGATTAGGATTTATGTGTCATCACAACTGTAGAGATAACTTTGTTCAAGGAAATTATTATTACAATATAATTGAAGGTAACAAAGCATCAATTTTTGTTACAGGTGGCCTAGTATCAGTTCTCAAGTCTTATAGTGATATTGGAGTAGACTTGGGAGTTGGTACAACAATAAACTTATCAAGAGATACATATTTAGACATTGAATGCAGCACAATTGCTAACTATAGACCACTTCCTATTCATATACGATTTGGATTGCAGGTTCACATTTAATAACTAGCAAGTTTTATAGTTAGTAATGATTAGTTCATTAACAGGATTGCGTTGTTCATTGATTGAGTATACGACTGTAACGGTATTGATATTAAAATCTTTGTATAAGTCTCTAATAAAGGCAGTATTATTATTTGAGATCATAATCTTAACACCTTTATTTGTTAATTCTTGGACAAAATCCCGTAATCTAATTTGATCTTTTTCATCAAATGGAAGTCTAGTGTAGAACCTTTCTCCAGATTTATGGTAAGGAGGATCGAAATAAACAAAGTCATTTTGTTGAGGCTCTATAAATGAAAAATCTGTAGCATAAATTGATACACCATGTAGAAGGCTGCTGCATTGGTTTATTCTAGATGCAATGTGGAGTTTAATGTAGCATTCACCAGAAAATGTTTGAGCAGATTGTCCATTTTTGTAGACTCTATAAATTCCTCTAAAAGAATATTTATTAAGATATATAAATTTTGCGGTAATTTCATTCGGATTATTACTATATTTGTTTTTAACTTTATAATAATAATCCTTCGAATGATGTTTGTGATATAAACTCAGTAATCTATTGACCTCATTAGGATTATTTTTAACAGCATTATAGCTAGTAATTAAATCGAGATTGATGTCAGACAAAAAACATTGTTTAAAAAGATGCCTAACTTGAAAAAATAAAGCACCGCCACCAAGGAATGGTTCATAGTAATTATAGTGTGGACCTTGAGGAAGATGTTCTATTAATTTATTAACAATTCTTCGTTTACTACCAATCCAATGAAGAAAAGGCTTAGACTTATTAGCAACAGCTACTGACACATGAAGTTTAATTAATTTCTGTTAGTTGAATCTCTATTGAGATTATACCAGAAAACAGCTTGTAATGCTAGTAATAATAACGCTTACAAGACTTTTTATGTATCCTTTTTGAATAAGATTTATTATTGATTATAACCACAAGTAAGGAATGTAATAATTTTACATCAACATTAGATTATTATGCAAAAATTTAGCCTGTAAATTAAAAGATTTTAATAGACTAATAAAAATTATAATGCTACTCTATACCTTGTATTATCTAGGTTTTAGAACTTTGATAATACTAAGCTGAAGATTAAATAGAATAAAGAGTTGAACTTTTTACTTTAATCTTCAGAAACCATTTTTTACATAAAAACAGTAGGGGAATTCTATGTCTCTTGGAAACGAAGGTCAACAGAAAAATAAAAGTATATTTAATAAAAATATACAGTCAAAACTGTTACTAAGACATCTAGCAGCTGGTGATAAAGAGCTTTTAAAACTTACACATCAAATTAAAACACTAAACTTAAATATAATAGATGTATTCAAACAGCTCAAAAGTGAGTCAGAAGATGTTAGAACACTTCAGTCCGAAATAATAGAAAATAAAAAATCAACATTAAGGGAAGCCATATGTCATATACCAATCAGCTTAGCTAACAGTTAGCTAAGCTTGCTATTTTAAATTTCTAAAAAAACAAAGTTAATAAACTTAACCATAGGAGAATAATATGGAAAATAACAATATATATTTGATTCAATATATTAGGCATATAGTAAATAACTGCAATAAAACAAAGCAGAATATAGTAGAACTAGTAGGATATAAGCAAGATGCAATAGCAAAAATAACAGATACGTTAGGCTCACTTGATGAACTAATAAATCATCTAAATGATAAAATTTGTGTATTTAGAAAAAACATAGAATCAAAGAATGTAGAACTAGAAAATTTTAGCCTACAAACCTTTGTAACGGATGCTGTTGCTAGACTAAAAGCAATTGCTGAAGATGATAGAATAGATCTAAAAAGCAATTTTCAGGCTAATATAAAAGACAGTATTATTGGAGATAGTTTACGAATAAGAGCTGTACTAAGCCAGTTAGCTGAAAGTGCTATTATACATGGCACTAAATGTACAACGATTAATATTTGTGTTCATTTATTACCTTCTAAAGATGGAAAAACAGATTCAAAAGATAAAATATTACAATTTTTAGTACAAAGCACAGGCCCTAGCATTCAGAAAGAAAAATTGCAAAAGATGAATTCTGAACTAAGCAATTCGAATTTAACAAAACATCAAGAGCTAGGACAAGGGTTGGTGTTTATAAAACAGCTTACACATCAAATGAAAGGAAATCTCAAAATAGATCAAGGAAGTAACTACATATCTTCTTCGTTTGAAGTGCCAATTCAATTATATACCTAAATTAGGATGCAACTATGCAAACGGAAGCCATATGTGATATACCAGTCAGCTTAGCTAATTGTTAGCTAAGCTTGCTATTTTAAATTTCTAAAAAAACAAAGTTAATAAACTTCACCATAGGAGAATAATGTGGAAAATAACAATAATGATCTAAATGATAAAATTTGTGTATTTAGAAAAACCATAAAATCAACGAATGTAGAACTAGCAAAATTTAGCCTACGAAAAATGCTAAATGGTACTATTGCAGCAATCAGATTAATTGCTGAAGATGAAAATATAGAGCTAAGGGAAAAAATAGGAAATGACATATACGATATTATTACTGGAGATAGGTTTCGAATAAGAGCTGTACTCACTCAGTTAGTTGGTAGTGCTATTATGCATAGTACAAATAGCAAAGTTAGAGTTAGCATTGATTTTTTGCCTCCTAAAAATGAACAATCGAATTCAAAAGATAGAATATTGAAATTTGTAGTGCATAGCGTAGGAGCTGGCATTTCAAAAAACAAATTACAAGAGATGAACTCTGAATTAAAAAAACCACACTTAATTAAGCATCAAGCATTAGATTCAGGGTTAGAACTTATCAAACATCTTACATATGAAATGAAAGGAAGCATTAAGATAGAGAGTAAAGAAGGGCATTATACAAAGTTTTTAGTCAGCATTCCGATACAAACTAGTAATTTAAATTCGCAACATTAGTCAAATGGAGAATATTATGAAAAATAAAAAAAGAATATCAATACAACAAAAGACATTTCTCAAGATGTTTGGACAATTCATCTGCCACCTATTTCAATTAAGTTAGTATCTACAGCTAAGGAAAGAAATATTTATCTTTGTACCGAAAATATGAATGCAGATAACTATATTAAAATGAAAATAAAGCTACAACAAGCGGAAGATTATCTAGAGGAAGCTGAGTCAATGAAGCAATATTGTATAGATTTGATTCAAAAAATTAAATATACGTTTGATCTTACTACTGCTAAAATCCAAGATCTAGCAGATGATCTACTATGTTGGCAAAATGATTTCAAAGAAAAGGAATATAAAACTACTAGCTTAACAAGAATACTTAATTGTGTTGCTAACCTACAAGACTGCTGTAACAGTATAGTTTACTCACTTAGAGACCAAATTGAGCTTCAAAACGTACATTTAAAAAAATTTAGCATACAAAAACTATTGAAGGATACAATTAGTTCGCTGAAAGAAATTGCTGAAGATAGAGAAATATCGCTCAGTTACAATGTTCAGGACAACATAAATGACATTGTTATTGGAGATAGTTGTCTATTGCAAACTATACTTAGTCAATTAATAAGTGGAGCTATTAGAGTTAATAAAAGCTGTAAGGTTGATGTTATAGTTATGTTATTTATTGCACCGTATCGAAAGGAAAACGAAAAAGACAAAATATTAAGATTCATAGTACGTGATAACGGAAAAGGTATTTCACAAGAAAAACTACAAGAAATAAATGCAAAATTTACTGATTTGCATTCAATTAGAGTATCCAGAAATATTAGACTCGAGTCTAGGATTTACAAATTACATTGTTAACAAACTAAGTGGAAAATTAGAGATAAAGAGCGAGGCAAATAAGTTCACAGCTATTACTTGCGATATACCAGTACAACTTAATTAAAAGATATGGAAGCATTTTATGAGTCATACTATAAAATCTGGAGATTTTGGTATTCAAGCAAAAGTAAATAATACTATTAGAGCACTGAAGCCATTCACAGAAAATAAAGGAATAAATCTTAGCTGTAACTTCAAAAATGATATTAAAGATTTAATCATTGTAAATAGTACTCAAATACAGAAAGTACTAACACTATTAATTTGCAATGCTACTAATAGTAAATGCAGCGAAATTAGTGTTGAAGTTGATTTGCTGCCTTCTACAAATAAAAAGACAAATTATAGAATATTACAATTAATTGTTCGTAATAACGGAATTGGAATTTCAGCTGAGAAAGTGAAAAAGATAAATAATGAGCTCAGAAACTTACATATCAAAAGCTATGCAGTACTAGAATCTGAATTACTACTCGTTAAACCGTTTATACATGAAATGACTGGAAAAATTAAACTAGAAAGTAAGCAAGATCAGTATACAGCTTTCACGTGTAGTATACCTATAGAAGTTCGTTGAGAAACTGAAAATTAGAATTATTAATGGAGATGGAGGAAATAATGTTAGCATTTTTAAATTGTGAACATATCAATAAACTACTTGATAAGCTGGACTTGATTAATCATAGTTTTAATAAACGCATTGATCTTGATAAAGTAAAAAAAGCTATATTTTATGCAAAAAAATATCATAGCAATCAAAAGCGAGATACAGGAGAACCTTATTATATGCATCCATTAAAAGTTGCATATATGGTAGTAGAGTATAGTTCTGAAACAGATACGATTATTACAGCAATATTACACGATGTAATTGAGGATACAAAATTAACTAAAAAAAAGATAGCAATGGAATTTAATGATAACATTGCCGAGCAAGTTCTAGCTCTTACAAGAAACATAGGTGGTAAGAAAACCAGTTCCATGAAAATGATTCAAACATTAGTGAATCAAGATAAAGTAGAGCTATTACTAATCAAACTATTGGACCGATTGGATAATATTAAAACTATATTCATAAAGCCAGCCAAAAGAAGACAAGAAATCATACTAGAAACGCAGCAAGAATTTATACCTCTTGCTGAATACCTTAAATTACCAGAGATTGCTATAAAGCTAAATAAATACTGTGAGCGTTATGCTACCTAATAAACTAAAGTTTAATAGGTGGTTAATGTAGTGAATTGCAGAAATTAAAATTCAATAAGAGAATGTTCATGTAAGTTATTTTATTGTATAATTTAAAAAGAATAGAAAATATGAAAAATATATGCATTTATCAAGATTTCTAGATCCAAAGAATGATGTAGCATTTAAAAAGATATTTGGATCAGAAAAAAACAAGGACATACTAATACATTTTCTGAACGATATATTGTTGTTTGAAGGGAATAGAGAAATAACAGAAGTAGAGTTTTTAGGAACGATATTAGATGCAGACATAGCGTCCAAAAAAGAATCAATAGTAGATGTTTTGTGTAAAGATAAAAACGGTGCGCAATATATAATAGAAATGCAAGTAGATCCTACACAAGGATTTGAAAAAAGAGCACAGTATTATGCAGCAAAGGCATATGGCAGGCAACCAAATAGAGGGAAAGAAGGAAAATACTCAGACCTAAAGGAAGTTATATTTATAGCTATAGCAGATTATAAATTGTTTCCAAACAAAGAAGACTATATATCAAGGCATGTAATATTGGATAAAAAGACATATGAGCATGATCTAAAGGACTTTTCATTTACCTTTATAGAATTACCAAAATTTAAAAAAAATAGAGTGGAAGAGTTAAGTGATATAACAGAGAAGTGGTGCTATTTTTTTAAACATGCAAAAGAAACAACATTAGATGGATATAATAAAATAATAGGTGAAGATTTAATAATAAAAAGAGCGTATGAGGCATTAGATCAGTTTAATTGGAGTGAAGACGAACTAATAACCTATGAACAAGAGTTAAAGCGTATATGGGATAATAAAGCAGTAGAAGATTATAAACTCGAACGCGCTAAAGCTGAAGGAATAAAGCTTGGTGAGGCTAAAGGTAAAGCTGAAGGTAAAGCTGAAGGAATAAAGCTTGGTGAGGCTAAAGGTAAAGCTGAAGGTAAAGCTGAAGGAATAAAGCTTGGTGAGGCTAAAGGTAAAGCTGAAGGTAAAGCTGAAGCAAAAAAAGATTTTGCAATAAAATTATTGAAATCTGAATTATCAGTTGAGACAATTGCTGAATATACGGATTTATCAATACAAGAAGTATTAAATTTAAAAAATAGTGTAAAATAATAAGAAATATACAACACGAAATCTTACTTTTGATGTGTTGTATGCTACTTCTATTAGATGCTTTATATCACACTACAAGTTCTATACTATACTAAACATTGAGAAGCCTATTCTTTGGCCTCAATGTCCTTAACATGGCCGCACCATTCTTGACGAAAGCTATTCCATTTTAAGTCATGAAGGCGAATGTGGCGCTTAGTGTTTTCGTCTGGTTCAGAAGCAAATTTTAAAATCACAGCAGCTTTATTTTGCTGTTCTTTATCAAAAATATCTTTACCGATTGTAGTCCAATGATTCTGAACATTTTGATGTATAGTCATTTACAATGAAGTTTGAGTATAAAATATCCTGTTAGTAAATCTTATGATGCTATTGTCGCTTTTTTATGCTCAAACCTCATTGTAAATGACTATAGTCTATAATCTAGAATAATAAAACATTCTTAACTTATGAACATGTGACTCTGTGCCTTGATTCTAAAAATTAATCAGTTATGATGCGGAGATTGCTTTTTTAAATTTTTTTTTTGCAAGTTCATTTGCTAACTGGTATGCGTACACATTATCAGAATCATATTTGATAGCCAGGTTACAACTTTTTCTATTGCATTTCTACCTTTTTTAAAATATCTCTAATATAAGGTGCTATTAAACCTGGATTATACTTAATAGCTAACTCAAAATTCTTTATTGCCTTTTCACGTTGTCCTAATTGCTTCAAACTTTCTCCTTTATTAAGATAAGCTTCTGCAAAACCTGGTTTATACTTAATAGCTAAATTAAACTTCTTTATTGCTTCTTGATGTTGTCCTAATTTACTCAAAGCAACTCCTTTATTCATATAAGCTTCTGCCAGATCTGGTTTATGCTTAATAGCTATATCACAATTCTCTATTACTTCTTGATATTGCCCTAATTGGTATAAAGAAATTCCTTTATTATAGTAAGCCTTTTCATCATTTGGGTTGTATCGAATACCTGTATCAAAATTCTCTATTGCTTCTTGATATCGACCTAATGCATTCAAAGCATTTCCTTTATTAATATAAGCTTTTGCCAAATCTGGTTTATACTTAATAGCTATATCATAATTATCTATTGTTTCTTGATATCGACCTAATTCGTTCAAAGCAATTCCTTTATTATAGTAAGCGTTTACATCATTTGGGTTATATTGAATAGCTATATCATAATTCTCTATTGCTTTTTGATATTGCCATAATTGCATCAAAGTATTTCCTTTATTAATATAAGCTTTTGCCGAATCTGGTTTATACTTAATAGCTATATCATAATTCTCTATTGCTTCTTCATACTGTCCTAAGTCGTTCAAAGAGGCTCCTTTATTATTATAAGCTTCCGCCGAATCTGGTTTATACTTAATAGCTATATCATAATTCTTTATTGCATCTTGATATTGTCCTAATTGCTTCAAAGAAATTCCTTTATTAATATAAGCTTCTACCGAATCTGGTTTATACTTAATAGCTATATCATAATTCTCTATTGCTTCTTGATGTTGCCCTAATTTGTCTAAAGCAATTCCTTTATTAATATAAGCTTCTGCTGAATATGGATTACACTTAATAGCTAAATTAAACTTCTTTATTGCTTCTTGATATTTTCTTAACTGAAAAAATGAATTCTCTTTATTAAAATATTTGTCTGTTAGCATATCTTTACCCTAAAATTAAATAGTGTTATATGAGCAGATTATTTTGATGCAACAGATGTAACTGTATTAATAATACTGTCATATATTTTATATGATTTATAAAAATTCCCCTTTAAATTTTTGATTAGCTGTGATAATTGCTAAATCAAATGTGCTGTTACAAATTTTCTTTTTTACATCATTATTTTTAATACTATCAGAAATTTCATCAAAATTCTTTATTTTTTATTATTACCATCAGTTATGTTACTCTGAAATTCTTACTCTATATTTTCTATCAGTACTAATATTGCTAGCTGTGCATATAGTTTGAACTATTATCTAAGATACAAGCTCAAGTTTATACTGAACATTGAGAAGGCCATTCTTTAAGGCCTCAATATCCTTAACATGGCCGCACCATTCTTGACGAAAACTGTTCCATTTTAAGCCATGAAGGCGAATGTAGCGCTTAGTGTTTTCGTCTGGTTCAGAGGCAAATTTTAAAATCACGGCAGCTTTATTTTGCTGTTCTTTATCAAAAATATCTTTACCTATTGTAGTCCAATGATCCTGAACATTTGGATGTTGTGTTAAAGTTTCTTTTAGTGAAACAATTGCACCAAATAAAGTATTTGTTGGTAAGTGATCAAGATTAGCTTTAGCAAGTAATCCACCCATTTCGATAAGACGTCGAGTACGCATTTTACGTTCTTTAATTTTAAGGTTAACCTCATCCATGATTAGCCTAGCCTTTTTTTGTTGAAGAGTAATTTTTTTCTGCATAAGATTTGCCATGTTAGTAATTCAGAAAGATAAAAAAATCAGGCAAGAATATATCAAAATAAAATTCCAGTAAAGAAAAAAAACCGCGCCTACCAAACCAACATCAAATAATTATAGTCAAAAAAACGTGAATTCAAGGTTAGAAGCTTCATTAAAGAATAAGCTTAAGCGGGTAGGTAAGCGCAGAAGCGCTTTTCCTCCCAAAGAACCGTACAAGCGAATTACTCCGCATACGGCTCAAGCAATTTACAAACAGCTGCAATAAGTTGTCCGCGATTACTGTGTACTTGTCGATGGCAGTTTTCATGCAATAAGCACAAATTGTTAATATGGTCAGTGCCACCACATCTTATAGGTGTTATATGATGTACATGAACACTTTCACCATTATCTATTAAATCAAAACAAACAAGACATTTACCCTTTTGTCTACGCCAAAGAATCTGCCTAGATTTAAACAAATACTTAGGGCTATCAGCCTGACGTTTATGCCAATATTCTCTAAGTTTTGAATTATCAGGAGAAGATTTACCTTTAACAAGAATATGTCGTTTAATCGTTGTCCATTGTAATTTCCATAGATATAGATCTTTATTCATAAAGACCCAATTATCATTTCTGCCTTTAATGCGACCCCAATACTTTTTCTTAAGCCATTCCCAGGATTTTTTAGGATGTTTTCTACATACGAATCTTGCTTGCTAAATCCACATCCAACAGTCTAAATTGGAAAAAATTTTCTTGGACACAACTTTGTTGAAATAACTGCACCATCCAAATATTTTAGAATTTAGATTATCAATTATTCTATCAATATTCCATGAGAAACTTTTTTTCCATTCTATTGACATTCGTTTTTTAAACGACTTTATAGAGTCTTTAGACGGTTTAACTAGTAGAGCTACACCTCTTCTTGTACTATTGGTTTTATATTGTCGAATATTAAATCCAAGGAAATCAAAACCTTCATTAATATGAAGTATCCTGGTTTTTTCCTTTGACAATTCTAAGCCTCTAATACTTAACCAATCATTAATAATACTTTTGGCTCTGATACATGAGCTTTCTGACTTAGCGCAAACGACAAAATCATCAGCGTATCTCACTAAAGCATATTCGGATTTAGAATATAGGTGATCATACTTATTATAGATAATATTAAGTATATCACTCATTCCATGAAGAGTTATGTTTAAAAGTAATGGAGAAATTAATCCACCTTGTGGAGTACCAGCTGTTGTTTTGATAATTTGATAATCCTGCATTACACCAGATTTAAGCCATGCTTGAATCCAATTACGAGCAGGGAAATTTCCTATAATTTTCAAAAGAAAATTATGATCAATATTATCAAATGCTCCTTTAATATCAGCATCTAATATCCAATTTCTATTGGTTCCATGTCGAATAATACCAGATATTCTCTGTATTGCATCGTGAGCGCTACGTCCAGGTCTAAAGCCATAGCTGCAACCTTCAAACTTAGCTTCCCAATATGGTTCAAGTGCTGATTTTACAACAGCCTGTCTACACCTATCCAAAATAGTTGGCAAGCCTAAAGGTCTAGATTCGCCATTACTTTTTGGTATGTATACACGCTTAATCGGTTTTACAGATGATAGATTATTATCTGCTAACTTTTCCATCAACAGACTCCTTTCTTTATCTGTCTTAACAACTATTTTATCAATTCCAGGACTTTTTCGTCCTTTGTTGATTTGAGTAACACGTCTTATAGCAAGTAACCTATTTGCTCTTGATTTTAACATCAATCTTTGTAAGTTACGTACTAACTTCATATTACCATTTGCAGATGCCCTATAAATACGTCTACGAAGATTATTAACCTTTTGTATAATTTCTTTCCAGTCTATTGAATGCCAATAGATTTTCTTGAAATTATCTTTAGTCTCAATTGTTACATTTGCGTTTAGCATCCAACTTTTCCAATTAATTCATAATCTTGTTTACCTATTTAGGGTAAATCACCAGTCTTAAGTTAGCATCATTTCTGATTAGCATATAAATGCCTATACACTCAGTTATTAATTTCTGTAGTCTTTCGACTTAGTGTCATTTGCTTTCTAAGACCTCTCTTACCTACTATCAGTTGCCTAATAATAGGCTTACCATGTTTCACTCATCAGAGAGACGTTAAGTTGGTTATCTTCTTTATACCGAGGAGCTGGCATTTTTAAAGAAGGCTGCGTATTCCTTCTTACAGCTAAGCTTTTCAGCTTTATCCTTATAACAGAATTTATCTGGAGTATCTGCTTCTGCATTGACGATATTTTCCATACGAAGATTCACTTTCGTTTAACCAATTTTAACTTTACCTTGCCCCTATTTCCCATCCAGATTAGTACTTTAGTTAGGCTTTCTATCGCGCTTAGTACAAGACCGTTACCAATCTCGCACCGCAATAGCGGTAACTAAGGTTTAAATGCAACCTTGCTACATTTCTGTAGTCTCTGTTTGAGCGACCTCATGTCGCACTACGCAATATGCAATCGATAAAGATTGCTGCTAAAAAATGAGTACTCATTAACCGATTGAATGTTAAAAAAAAAGAAGTTTGTGCTAGCAAAATCAAAAAAACCATGCTAACTTAAAACTCAGGTGAGAATTGGTATTGAGATAGCTATACAGTTTACAAGGGTTGAATTTTTAAGTAGAAGTACAGGAGGTGATAGTTGTCGTAAGGCAGCGTATAATGCAAGAACTATTGTTAAAAATAAGCAAACAGGTATAAGGTATAACTTCTCTCGTAAGAAAGATAACGTATATCATACAGTGCTGATACCGGATTATGTAAAACAAGAATTCAAGAATATTCAAACATTAATGAATGAGGTAGAACGAACCGCAAAAGACCCAAACAGCCAGTTGTTGAAGGATATCGTAATAGCGTTGCCAGATGAGAAGGAGCTAAATTTAGAGCATAGAATAGAACTAACTCATCGAATAGTTGATGCAATGGAATGGGTGCAAAATGGTCTTGGAGTACAGATAGACATTCATAAGCCTCAAATAGGAGATAAAAACTGGCATGCACATATATTGCTCACTATGAGAAGATTTAGAAAAGATGGAACTGGTTTAGGAGATAGAGCAGTAGATTTAAACCCAAAAATCATAACAGTTAATGGCAAAAAGGTTGTTATTAAAGATTCCAAGATGATTCATGAAATAGCAAAAGAAGAAACTAATGCATATTTCGCTGAATTAGGCTTGCCATATAGAGTTGACGAGACAAGCAAAGTACCTGGAAAGCATATTGGACCTCGTAGAATTAGGAATTTTATTAATGAAGTATTAAATGAAAATGAGTTACGTAAAGAGGCTCATTTGAAGATTATTAATGATGCTGACGTAATAACAGATTCTATAACACATTACAAATCTATTTTTACTAAGCAGGATGTTGAAAAAGCAGTAAAAGATATACCAGATCCAACAGCAAGAGAACAGTTAGTTCAGCAAGTGCTTAGTTCAAATAGAATACTAGAGTTATACCATGATGATGGTGAAAGTAGCAAATATTTTACGACAATTGAGGTTCGAAATGAGGAGACGAGAATAATCAGAATAGCTAATAAAATCAATGATCAGGTTTATTACAACAACATTTACAATCTTAAAAGTGATATCGAAGGTCTAGCAAATGTTAGTGAGGAACAGAAACAAGCGCTAAGGCATATTTTGCTTAGCACTAGTGGAGTTAGAGTCTTGAGAGGAAGAGCTGGTACAGGAAAATCTTATGTTTTAGCAAAAGCGCATAAGCTCGCAACAAATCGTGGACAAAAAGTTATTGGTATTGCTCCTACTCATAAGGCAGTATCAGAGCTGAGGAGCAAAGGTTATACAGAGGTCTATACAGTAAAAGGATTTTTATATAATCGAAAAAAAATTTTTATGCAAGACAGCTTAATAGTAGTAGATGAAGCTGGAATGGTAGGTACTAAAGCTTATGCAGAGCTGTTTAGAGTAGTTAGAAACAATAATTGTCAACTGATACTTGCTGGGGATGAAAAACAGTTAGCTTCAATAGAAAGAGGCGGAATGTTTGAGATGCTGAGTAATATTTTTGGTTCACATGTTTTAGTAAATATTCGAAGACAAAGTGAAAACTGGAGCAGAGAAGCAGCAATGGAGTTTGCTGAGAGTAATATTTTAAGCGGTATAACCTTACTGAGGCAAAATAACTGCGTTAGGTTTGATAATACGTTGCAGGACTCAATGAGTAAGTTAATATACAACTGGAGTCTAAGCAAATTTAAACCACATGAAAAATTGGTAATTACAGTACGTAATAAAGATGTCGACATTCTTAATTCAAGTATTAGGTCTTTGTTAAAAGCAAATGGTACGCTAAAAGGCACAGAATATGAGCGTTCTATTGATGGAAGGAAAAAGTCATATATGGCAGGAGATAGAATCGTATTTCAAAAAAGCTATAAGGATTTACAAATACAAAATAGTGAATTTGCAACTTTAACTTCGGTTAGTAAAAATAAATTTATAGCTAAGACAGACACAGGAAAAGAAGTGAGTTTTGATCCTAGTGAAATACAATTTAAACATGGCTATGCAAGTACTGTTTATAAGGTCCAGGGAGCTTCTATAAAAGATGTATACGTTTTGCATAACGGAGTAAGTAATATAAGCAGCTCATACGTAGCTATGACAAGGCATATTAAGAGCTTAAAGTTATATTGCAATAATGAAGCTACTGGAAGCATTAACAGTTTAATAAATCAGCTCAGCAGACCAAATGAGAAATCAGCTAGCATAACTCTGAAAACTGCTCATGATTTTGAGAAAGAACGGACAAAGACAACTGTTTTTAGTAAAATTGAAAACTGGTTTAAGTCTATAATCAATGATATCAATGATAGATCTCATGTGAATAAAGAATATTATCATTTTACCGCCAAACCAGAGGAAGAAGCTAAAGTAGAAAAAGTCCAGCTCAAAGATATTTCTACTCCATTATTTATGCAGATCAAAGAACAAAGACAATATGATTATGATGTAACCATTCTGTCAGCAGAAGGAAAAACGATATCAAGTTTTCAGGAAGCTGGCATTGATAGCAGAATGGTATATAGCTCAAATGTAAATAATTTAAAGTATTATCAGCCATTTCAAGGAGAAAAGATTCTTATAGCTGCAAATAATGATAAACAAAATAAAGAATATGTAAGCACTATAAACGAGGCTGCAAAAGTACTGACAAGCAAAGGAGCAATTACTAGCATCGTAATTCATTCAGAAGGTGAAGATTTTAACGAAATGCTAAAAAATAAAGGAGCCACAGCTGTTAAGGAGCTTATGATACCTGAAATCATGAAGTTAATTAATACTCAGAACGTAAAAACAGAGTCTGAACAAGTGGTGAAAACTGACATAGCTCAAAAAATTGGACTTAGACGGTAGTGCTGAAGATTTGAAATTGAATGTAAGCTATTCATTCACAGGGCGAATTACAAAATGAGATAAAAAATGATAACCGAAAGCGATTTTTGTAATTCGCATTATGCCTTGCTAAGAGAATATTGGAAGCGCTGGAATTTTGAAGATCTGCATCTGTTAGAAAACTATCTCAATAATCACTTAGCAATAAAATTATAATTCAAACGGTAAAAATATCAAATATTTATACCACAAAACAATTTAGTGATGCGAAGGTGAGGTTTTATATGACTGACAAAATCAATGATTCAAATAATTTCAATAACATTCATAATTTAAAAACAGAGATAGAAAATTCTAAGGCTAACAGCTGGAACCACAACGTGGCTGTAAAGCTGACAAATGGTGATATTGCTGATGGCATAGTGCTACTTAGTGATAATAATAGCTTGAGAGCTGATAACACTCTAAAAGAATCAATAAACCAATTAATCAATGATTGGAAAAATAGTAAATTTGAGCTGCAGGATCGTTTGATAATTGCTGACCATAAAGAAGCTGAAAATATTAATCAACACATCAGAAACTACATGAAGGAAAATGGTGCTCTGAAAGGTCCAGAATACAGCATTTTAATTTCAGGAGCTGAATCAAAAAAATATGCTAACTACATGGCTGGAGACCGAATTGTATTTCAAACAAACGATAATGATTTACAAATACAAAACAGTGAATTTGCAACTCTAGTATCAATTGATGAAAATAAGTTTGTAGCTAAGACAGATACAGGAAACGAGGTAAGCTTTGATTTGAATAAAATAAGCTTTAAACATGGATATGCTACAACAGTTTGTAACCCACAAACAGCTGTCAAAAAAGATGTATATGTTCTTCATAATAATGGTGTAGGAATAGAAAGTTCTAACATAAGCATGATAGGGAATGCAGAGCAAGTACGGCTGTACTACAATGTGCAAGCTACAAAAAATGTTGCTAACCTAATAGAGCAGCTTAGCACAGCTAAGACAGACTCTATCAATTCAAAAGAGGAGAATAATGATGTTCAAGCAAATGAAGTAAGGCAATATCAATCTGCTCAAAACTATAGAAAAAACGATTATTATTCAAATAGCAAGGAAGAACTACAAAAATTGAGGGATGCAATAGCTTATAGAGCTGACACTATAGCTCGTGATATTCTTGGAGATCCAAATAACCGCCTATCTAAACACGGAAGATTACGTTGGGAAGACACTGGCAAAATACAAGTAACCACCGAGGGCAAGTACGCTGGACAATGGTATGACTTCAGCACAGGACAAGGTAGTAATTTATTATCTCTGCTTCAAAGAGAAAGAGGAGGCAGCTTTTTTGAGGCAAAGGAATATTTGAAAAGTATGGTTGGAATGTCTAATATTAGTCAACGGTATCAGAGACCGCCTAAGACTGACGATTCTCAACAATACACTCAACAATCTGAAAGTGTTAAAATCGCAAAAGTTCAAAACTTGTATGAACTATCAAGCAGAATACATGGTTATGAGATAGATACGAGCCCAAGCGCAGAAGTTGAAATAGTAAAAAAGTATCTTGAAAATCGTGGTATTACTTTTGACAAAAGCACCGCAAGTTCAGACTTAAAAGCAAGTATACTGTTTGATACTCAAACGAGAGAAAATTATCCAGCATTGACAGCATTTGCAAGAAATTCAAAAGGAGAAATTACAGGAGTACAGGCCGTATATCTAAATTCGGCAGGAGATAAGGCGAATATTTCAATTAACAGAAGATCTTTCGGTAAAATCAGCGGATCGTTCATAACAATCGCAAAGCGAAATGCGAATGACCCTAATATAACAATTATAGCAGAAGGCGCTGAAACAGCATTGAGCTTGCAGCAAGCAGGAATTAAAGGTAATATCATTGCTAGTGCAGAAATTTCGAATTTGACAAATTATTCACCATTTCCTGGTGAAAAAATCATCATTGCAGCAGATAATGATAGCAAAAATTCTCTAACTAATAATACTGTAATTAAAGCTGCAAAAATATTAGAAATGAAGGAAGCAATAACTTGTATAGTTAAACCACCAGAAAATGGTGATTTTAATAATCTGCTGCAAAGTTGTGGAGACCAGTCAATTAGAGACATTATAGAACCTGAAATTACTAAACTGACTAAGGCAGTTGAAACAACCAAACTTACTCAAACAGAAAATAATAGTATAGCAAAACAAAATGATATTACGAATGTTAAAGAATTGTATAATAAATCGTCATCTCTATACTACTTTAAACAAGAAGAGGAAGCTAAGGTGGAAACGATAGTTGTGAATAAATATTCAGAAAACCATACAGGAATTTATAGTTCAAAAATCTTTAATAATTCATAATTTAAGGGCAAATATGGTTTTTGATGAAGAGACTCAAAAATCCTGGCCTGCACTCACTATTTTTGTTAAAAATGACAAAGATGAAATTACTGGAGCTAAGATATTAGCTCTGAATTCAAAAACATGTAATAAAGCTGATGTAGCTGAAAAATCTGTTGGTACAATTAGTGGGTCATTTGCTGAAATTGCTCAACAGAATTCAAAATACTCACCTGTAACAATCATTACAAAGGATATTGAAACAGCGTTAACCATTAGGCAAGCTGGAGTCGAAGGAAAAATCTTATGTGCAATTGAAGCCGAAAATTTGCAAAACTATAATCCTGGCCCAAAAGAAAAGATCATTCTAGCAGTTAAAAATGACGTAAATACTGAAAAAGCTGAAAAAGTTCTGGAGGATAAGGAAGCAGTAGTCTGTACAGTCAAAAATGACTTCAATAATGTATTAAAAACTCAAGGATTATATGCTGTTAGAAATATTATCAGCCCTGAAATAAGAAAACTTAATGAAAAAATTGAATCAATACAAACTAATATACAACCAGGATTATGTCCGAAACACTAGGCAGAGTATGACACAGCATTTTTTATTTAAAAAACTATAGAGTGAAAAAATATGACAAAACAATTAAAGCATGATTCATTGGCAAAGACAATCATGAGCGATCCAGTTGCTGCACAAGAATTTCTAGAGTATTATTTACCAAGCGATTTCAAGAGTTTAATAGATTTATCACAAATAAAAGTAGAGCAAGAGAGTTATATAGAAGAATCGTTAAAGAAAAAATACAGTGATATCGTCTATAAAGTTGCAACCAAAAAACATGGCAATGCTTTTATTTATATATTAATTGAAGCTCAATCAACCGTCGATTATTGGACAGCTCTGCGGTTATGGAGATACACATTGTTATTGTGCGAAAGGCATAAGAAAGAAAAAACTAAATTACCATTAGTGTATAATTTAGTGATCTACAACGGCAAAGAAGTCTACAACGCACCTAGGAATTTGTGGGATTTATTTACCGATTCAATAATAGCTAAGCAATTAATGACTTCTGACTATCAATTAGTCGATTTGCAAAGTATGTCGAATGATGAAATTGTTAGGAAAAAGCATATCGGAATGCTCGAATATATGCTAAAGCACATTCATCAACGAGATATGTTAAAGCTTTGGGAAGAGTTTCTAATAAAGTTCAAACATGTTTTAATACTTGATAAAGAAAAAGGTTATGTTTACCTAAGATCATTTTTATGGTATACTGATACTAAATTACTAGAGAGTCAGCAACCAGAATTAGAGCAGGTTCTGGCTAAGTATTTATCTGAAGAAGAAAAAAGTAATATTATGAGAACTATTGCTGCAAAATATATTGATGAAGGTATAGAGATTGGTGAAACTAAAGGCATAGCTAAAGGCAGAGCTGAAGGTATAGAGATTGGTGAAACTAAAGGCATAGCTAAAGGCAGAGCTGAAGGTATAGAGATTGGTGAAACTAAAGGCATAGCTAAAGGCAGAGCTGAAGGTATAGAGATTGGTGAGACTAAAGGCAGAGCTGAAGGCAGAGCTGAAGGCAGAGCTGAAGGCAGAGCTGAAGGCAGAGCTGAAGCCACGCAAGGGCTTGCAAGGAACTTATTAAAAGCTGGCTTTTCAGTTGAATTTATTTCTGAAAATACCGGATTGTCAAAAGAAGAAGTGATTAATTTAAAAAATAACATAGAGTATTAATTTTTCGAATTAATACTCTACTAACTTAAGTTTTTTGAGCAATTTATATCCCCAAACAAAAGCTGTATTTAAGTTTTGTAGCTGCATAGTTAGTTTTGTGATAGGAAAGTTACCGGCAAGCTTTACATAACATGTAAGGTCTGGTAGGTTCATAATTTCAGATGGCATAACTAAAATCTTTTTACGCTCAACATTATTCATATTTACCCCATCTCGCATAGTATTTGATCCATATGACAAGTTCTCTTGAGTTTCAATTATCTCTTGCTCACCTAGTGTTAATGCTGATTTATAGGCTGTAACCTGATCGCTAACTCGAAAAATAAATTTACTATTAAACAAATCCAGCATAGAATCACATTCAGCAGCCCCATATATTGCTTCTAATTGATGAATGTTCTGCAATCCAGCAACAAAGCAGCCTCCATACTTTCTACTTTCAGCCAAAGCAACTGGTAAAGACGAAACTTTTTGTAGAGCTGGAAGTTCATCAAGTATAAACCACATGTTTTTGTTATCATGATTAGGATTTCTACACATCAAAGCCTTGATAGCTATGCTTATCCAAGCTGAAATAAGTGGGCATAAAGCAGCTCTTTGATTTGGGTTAGCTGTGATAAATAGCCAGCCAGTTTCATTTGAATTACTAAACCATTCTTTTATGCTAAAACTACCTCCAGGCTTTAAATATTGTAGCGAAGTAATATTCTTTCCAAGCGTAGACTGAATTCCTGCAGAAGTTTCAAGTGCGCTTTCGCTTATAATACCTGATACAGCAGTGTTTTTAAAAGCTTTTGCAAATTGTCTATTATCAGAGTAAATGATTGTATGAATTAGTTTTATGATATCTTTATCATCCTTATATAGCTTCAATGCTTCAGACAAGACTAATTCAGCATTTTTAGCAAAAAAGTCATCAAGTTTAGGAGTATAATTACTAAAACTACTAGCTATATCATGAAAATCAGCTGCTTCAAAACAATCATTCCAAGGCAACCATTGCTCACTATTTTTTTCCAAAGGATTAAGCAGCTTATCACATTTAGGATCAAAAAATCTATCAATAAAAGTTCCAGTTGTGTCTACAATTATTGCTCGATCCTTATGTAATCGAATTTGTGGTAGCAGTTCGTTAAGCATATTAGTTTTACCGGTACCTGTTGTTCCAGTAATCAGAATGTGTAATCTTTCACTATTCTTTACTAATGGTAAGCCTCCAAAACGGATTTTAGAGGCCTTTTTAGCTCTTTTTAGCATTTTGGCTAAGCATTTGTATCCTACAAAATCAGCACCTCTAATTTTGGCCTTAATAATCGTTTTTTTACCTTGAGCTGTAAAGAAAACAATTGAGATTATCACACCAATAGTAAAAACAATTAATCCTTCTAACAATGCTGAATTGATTAAGAATTCCCATAATTGCTGTATTTTAAATCCATGTTTGCCTGTATAAAACTCATGCAAAAAGTCTTGAGCATTGAGGTGCATCCATTTTTTAAACCTTAAACTATAAAACTTAATGCCTATTTGATCGATATCATAAAAATGCTCACCAATTGCTAGCTTAAGCTGCACATATCTTTCAATTGCAAAATAATACAAGCTGCTCAGAAAAACTTTTTGATATAATCGACATATAATCCAGAATATCGATAATCCTAGCCCAATCATAAAAACGTTGGTACTACCTTGCCCAAACATTCTTAACTTATGGGCAAATAACTGCGAGCCCCTGGTGAAATTTCCTTGATTCTGAAAATTCATCTATCTCAAGAGTATTTTTTCAATATCTGTAGTTTTTGCTCATACTCTTTTACTCCAGTAAAATTCTTCAATTCTGTTAACCTTTTTAACATTGTTTCATGTTCTGCAATGATATTAGGATTATATTTAATAGCTAATAAAAAATTCTCTTTAGCGCTTGAGTACTGCCCTAAGTTTACTAATGAAATTCCTTTTTCAAGATAATTTTTAGCAAAATTAGGATCATATTTAATTGCTATATCATAATTTTTAATTGCTTCTTGATGTTTGCCTAATTTCTCAAAAACCATTCCTTTGATATAATATGAATCTGCACAATTTGGATCAATTTTAATAGCTAGGTTACAACTTTCCATTGCTTCTGCATGTCTCTTTAATAGATTTAATACATATCCTTTATTATTATAAGCTTTTAAATCATTAGGATCGTATTTAATAGCTAAATCAAAATGTTCTATTGCATTCTGAAATTGTCCCAAAATTGCTAAAGTTAAACCTTTATTATGATATGCTTCTGAATAATTTGGTCTGTATCTAATAGCTATATCATAGTTTTTAATAGCCTCTTGAAATTGTCCTAAATTCATTAATACTGTGCCTTTGTTATAATAAGCTTCTGGATAACTAGAGTTATACCTAATAGCAATATCAAAATTTTTCATTGCTTCTTCATACTGTCCTAAGTTGTTCAAAGAAGCTCCTTTATTATTATAGGCAGTTACATAGTTAGGCTTATATTTTATAGCAAGATTACAAAGTGTTATAGCTTCTTCGTTTTTTCCTAATTTTCTATAAGATACAGCTTTATTATTATATGCTTCTGCAAAATGAGGTTTGTGCTTAATAGCTAAATCATAATTTTCTACAGCTTCTAGTGCCTTTCCAAGATCAGCTAAAGCTATTCCTTTACTATTATATGCTGTCGCATAACTTGGATCGTACTTAATAGCTATATTAAAATTTTCTATTGCTTCATGATATTTTTTTAATTTCAGAAAAGAGCTTCCAATATTAAAATATTCTTTAGCGAAAACATTTTCATCGTTACTGCTATTTTGTGGAATTAGCTTGTTTTCTTCTGCCGCAATAGCTGTATTTAAAAGCATTAGCGGTAAAATTATTGTTATAGCTAATTTATATATATTTTTCATAAATCCAACATATCTTTAACTTTTAACTTTTATCTTTATTAGTTATTCCAAAATTTTCCAGAGCTTGTTTACCAGCCCTTAAAATTGTTGAATCAGTAGTATCTGAAAACTTTTTCTGTATTTTTTGAGTCTTATCCTTAATACTATCAGAAATTTGATTAAGATTCTCTATTTTTTCGTTATCAACAAAAGCTTGTTCTATATTTTGAGAATGCATTTGATTGCTTTTATCATAGATAGCTTCTAATTGCTCAACATTTTTATAAAAATCTGATTGTAGATCTTTTTTAGTCGAAAAGTTACCATCATTAATATGATCATTCAAATTTTTAGGTACTTCATTGTTGATTTTAGCAACCTCAAAAGCAATTTTTTCTGCTTTAGCCGAGTGGTTTATTATCCATCTAGCTGCTTGCTCCTTGCTTCTTATTTCAGGATTTTGAGCAATAATTTCATTTAATACAAGTTCATTAATGTTACGATCAATAGTGGCAGAGTTTTGGAATACATAGTTCATACTATGAGTCAGTTGCTCCATTTCTTGTTTAGTTTTAGCTATTTCTTGCCCAACAGATTGTTGCTCAGAAAGGTTAGCACTAAGATTTTCACTTAATGACTTCACCTCACTATTTGTACTACTAAATTTTCCTTCTTGAACTGCGCTTTGAATTTTTGATAATGCTTCACTATGTGATTGTTGTTGATTTGCTGATTTTCCTTGGGTTTCTTCGTCAGCATTTCCTCCTAAAACTCTACTATTAACTCCCCACACCCCACCTCCAGCACTAGTACTAGTACCACTACTTTTACTGTGGCTACTACCTGTATGCTGACTGAAAGACTCACTATCGGAACTTACCTTTTGCAGAGCTTGGTATTCGCTCTCAGTTAGACCTATATACAGAGCTTCATCATGAGTTAACTTTTCAGCTATTTCCATGGCCATGGAGTTTCCTGTTGAAATAAGATTGGCCTCTTTTTGTGTCAGTGAATTAAGCCTGCTCTGAGAACTCACAAACTGGTTTTGATATCCAGTTTGTAGCAGTGCAGAAGAGCGGAAGTTTGTTTCCAATGAATGTACAGTTTGAATTACAAATTGCTCGCCATTATTTCCAGTAATGATTTTGTAGCTACCATAATCGATAATATTATCAGCCATATGTAATAAAGGAGCTAGGTTTTGTTGAGAAATAGTTCTATTGCCTATGCTGTAATTATCCATACTCAAGTTATTGTCGACTATATTACTTCCTAAGCTGCTAGCAACTTGTATAGGAGAGAATTGGCTGGCTAAGTTAGCTGTAGCATGAGCGCAAGCTTTTATCACTGACCAAGAAAGCATTGGTATTGATGATGCAAGCATTTGAAACGTCGCATAGCTATATAAAATCATCTCTGCAAAGCTTCCTTGCGATAGCATATTCAGACCATAATCACTACCGAAAGCTCCAGATTTACTGGATAAGCTGATCATTCCTAGACAATGGATTATTGTAAAAAATACTGGCCAGCTGCTGACCCATATTATTAATAGAATCCATGTTTTGAGTATGTTGTAACCACCAGGCAGTAAGCCCATTGGAAATACAATAAAGATCATTGAAACTACTAATGCAAAAAAAACAGATTGTAAAATAGGCATCATGTGAGCAGCCATTTCCCCAGCGACTAGATACGAAAATGATTGTTGAAAGAGCCCTCTGATTGCATGCATACTCACCAGATTAGGATAAATTCGTGATAATGAAAACTTCTCACGCCAGTCATCATATGACTCACGATTAGCATTAAGTAGCATAGCTTGCTTCATCCATTCATGAATGTCTTGTTGCTCTCTCTGTAAATATTTTAGTGTGTCGCCAGTCATGACTTTTAGTCTTTGACTTAACATGCTTGACTGATCAGATTGAACTCCAATCGCTGCTGCGAACTTTGTTAGAAGCCCTTCATTTAATTCTTTATGAATTGCTGCTTTAATCAATGGAGTAGCTTGTCTGCATGTCTTGAAACTAATACCTAAATTACTAGGCTCACGATAATAAATACCGAAATTATTAGGTATATTCTGCTCGATAAATCCTATAATGTCATTAGTTTGTTGAGCAGCTGCTTTTTTGCCTAGAATATTACCTATGATGTAAGGCTTCATAAAGCATTGTCTAAGAAATTCCTTAGTATTAGTTAAAGTTACTGGATCATGTATTTGCACATCTCGAATCTTAGCTACAGCCTTAGCTCCAAACATAATACCAGTTTTTCTGCTTGATAGTCCTTCATAAGCCGGTAAAAGATGATTTTCCAACATTTTGGACACAAAGTAACTCGTTTGCGATGAAAGAGAAGCAAACATTGCAATACCTATCGGAATATTATCAACTTTTACTGGTGCACTCATTGATACCTCATCCTTGAGCCAAACAGTAGCTTTGGGGGCAAATAACAGCGTAAAAATAAATATCGATGGAAAGAACCACTCCATAGCAAAGATGCCGATATTTCCTCTAAAAATAGCCCTAGTAGCAGCCCATATGCCGCCAATAGTCAAGGCTAAGTGGCCTACTGGAGTGAAGTATTCGCTATTTGAAGCAAAGACTCTGCCTATGCCGTTAAACACATGCCATAACAGATCTCCACCACCAAATGTGTATATTACGTAATCCATTAACTTTTCTCCTTCGCTATTAAATGCTGCTCTATTAATCTAGCCCTTTTATCTATTCGACTTGCATCTGTTTGTAGGCTAGTCCATTTCTCATTTGCAAAAAGTTGTACCCGATTCAATTCCTTCAAATATCTTTCTAAATGTTCATTCGAAACTTGCTTAGCACCTAGTGAAGTAACGGCTCTACGTATTTCGGTGATTACTTCCTTCAAATGCTGAACTAATGTATAGCTAGCTATTAATTCTGATGAGCTATCTAAAATTGTGACTCCAGAAATATATTCTAATATGATATAATCATAAATCGGAAATATATCTCCAATCGAAGATAAAAAGGCTATTTCATGGTTACTAAATTCAGTATTATGATCAAACTTATTTTTTAGATTAGTAAATTGTTGTTTAGCTTTACCTGCATAAGACTGCTCTGGTGATATTGTGATATTTCGTCGCAAGCGTTGAATGCAAGCAACTGACATTATCACAACTGTAAATCGAGGCTGATTCTCCGCCTTTTAAATGACTAATCCAACTTTTTTCATCCTGAGCTAATGAGTCATAAAAGTGTACATTATTGTTTGTAACCACGATAGTGCCAGTCATAGACATGATTGAATCATGCATATTTGATGGTATTCCAACCTTTGCTGCTGCTTTAGTGAAGATGTTATAATCATCAAGCATTAACTCTGAATCCTTGTTTTGTGCTTGTCGTAGAGCTTGTTTTTGATCTAAATAATTACGACATTTTTTACCAGCGGCAAAATAATCAAACCCGCTTTGTGACTGTATATCACGGCAAACAGCTTCTCTCATAGCCCAGTTCTTTGGTAAAGCTGTAGCAAATAATGCTTTTGTTAATTCACAATCTCCTTTGGCAAATTGATTCATCTCCATTGCTAGATTACGCAAGTCCTTAAGAGCATTTTCGATCTGTGGAGCAAATGTTTTTAATCCTAATGAAAATGCATAAACTTTAGCTTGAGAACCAATGTTTTTCATTAGTTGAACTAATTCTTCTCCAGAAATAACAGAGAAGCTACCAAGATAGGCGTCAATACCGCTACAGCTCATGTTTAAAGATGGTGGAGTTATAGCAAATGGCTGAAATGATGTTTGGCTTGTTCTGGCAGATAATCCGCCAGCTGCATAATATCCAGCCGCTTGATCTTGATATGATCCAGATCTAGTAACATTAACACTCATTCCTTGAAATACGTTTTCGATATTCCAAGCCAGTGACACTGGAGCTTGTAGCGAAAATAATGCTGCAATAACATAAACTCTAATTCTGATGCTCATCTAGTCTCCAATTTATGATAATATCTATCTATTGCTAGAATATTGTCGATAATTTTATTCTCAGAGATTATGCTTCTAGCTACTGAATATATTTTTTTACCATCGCTAGCTACTAGATATAACACAGGTACAATATGCTTAGGGTTTAGTTTATTTAGCAACTCATTATTCTTACTGACAGCTAGCAACTGAAATGCATATTTATTAGCAAAGCCCTGAACAATAGAGGCATAAAGGCCTTACAGAGCAAGCAATCTTCTTTAACTTGCAGAATCAAGCCCCAGTTTTTAGCAATGTTTTTGAGTTTTAAGTCGTTTTTCTGCTCTGATTTTTCTTGATATAGCTTTCTATGTAAGCTATTAGATGGCTCATGAGCATTAATCAGTTGATAATCAAGTAGAGTAGCTAATTGCCACATAGTAGCAAACTTATGCGCCTTCTCCATGATTTGCTTCTGCAATCTTTGGGCTGTAATTACATTTTCGAGCGTTGGATTATCAAGCGCTATACGCTGAGCTCGATTAAATTGCTCCTTTAATTCCTCGATTCTATGGTCATGAGCTCTCCGCATCAATTTAGAAGTAGAGTCATCAAGCTCATGACCATGTTTATCATTGTACCATAAAAACCCTGTTGGCAAAGAGTTAGCAGTAGCTAATTCTATCGATAAGTAATTAAGTAGCCCCATAATTAGCATTATTGCTAATGGATTCATTATTGCATTATTTTTATATCTATCTAAAATGAAGTTTACTCAAAGAAGAGAAGCATGACACAATCAAAGATTGCTGAAATGCTTCAACTATAGTTATTATCTTATTTGTGATAATACTAGTTACTACAAATCTAAGAACATAACAAATCAAAACAAAGCAACTAAAAATAGATGTCGTCAAATCTTAAATCATTTCATGAATACTGTCCTCTCCCAACGGTACTTTACGTTCTTCGTTAAGCTGTTGAAATGCTCCAAAATCATCATCATCCAATGTGTCTAATATCTGCTCAGTTATGTTGATAGGTAACTCACGCCACTTTTCCAAAAATTTATCAGCATCGGTTTTTGCTGAATCGGGTTTTAATTTTAATATCTGCTCCTTATTTTCCGCTATTATTACCAGCGAGTTATTTGCGACCTTTATTTGCCCTTCCCTCCATAATAGCCTTTTCTCTTGCAAGTGCTCTGCGATTTTATGCTGATCATGTTCAATAGCTAAAGCTAAATCTAAAACTGTATAACCGTCTTTATTTTTCAAATTAAAATTAACATTATTACTTGACAAACTCTTTATTAACTCTGTTGAGCGATATGAAATAGCTACATTACTATTCTTTCTTAGGTATTCTTCATATCTTACATGTAAATCTTTAGGATGATATAAAATAGCCAAATGTAAAGCAGTTTGACCATCATTATTTTGTATGTTTGTATCTACTCCTCTATTCAACAGCATATCTGCTGTATCTATAAATCGCTTGTCATAATCATCTAAATCACGCTCGTAAGAAAGAACAGTACTAAGAAGATTAGTAGGAAATTTTTCAAAGCTATACTTAGCAATTAAATGTAAAAGAGTTTGACCATCATTATCTTGTGAATTTATCATATTAGGATATGTATATATATCTAAATCTAACAAAAACTGTACTACATCTTTGAAGCCATTTCCAGCAGCTAAATGTATTGGAAATTTCCCGCTCTTATCTTTTATATGAATATTAGCATTCCTATTACACAAAAACTCTACTAGATCTTTGCTGCCACTTCGAGCAGCATAGTGTAAAAGAGTTTTACCATAATCATCTTGTAAATTAATATTAGCTACACTATTAGGCAGAATCTGCATTATTATATCATTATCATTATCATTCATACCATGGCAAGCAGCGACATGTAGAGGAGTCCTACCATCCCTATTTTGTGCATTAATATTAGCATTTTTATCCAATAAAAGATATATCATATCTACACGGTTATACCAGATAGCAATATGTAAAGGGGTGGCACCATAAACAGTTTGCTCATTTGGATCAGCTCCACTATCTAACATAAGCCTCACTAGATTTATATCATCATTTCTAATAGCCTCATGTAAATCAAACCCAATACCATATAATGCATTGATAATGTCACCAGCATTATATTGTGCTAGAATCTGCTTTACCCTTTCTACATTACCCACTGCGGAGGCATAACGGAATTCAAGCAATAAATCATTATTATTCATTAGTTTTTCACCATATTTAATATACAATAATCATACACATTTCATGTATTTTATTATTATACATTAAAAAAAAATTAATATAAAGTAATATACAATACAATAATTACTAATACAATTAGTAATTATTGTATCTACTACTCTGCAAGTTCAATAAGTACCTCAATAATGTTGTATTTGTTGTATACGATGAACTTTATCTTTGATTCCTGCAATAATGTCTTTGTTCATGCTGTTTTGAGCCTTAGTGAGTATATCACCAAATAGTTCATCCATATTGATTTTAGTGAAATCAACTTTTTGTAATTCCTTAACAGTAAGGCCTCTACACTTTGGACATTCAGGTGTTCCAAAGTCTATTTTTAGCTGTTTTCTTGCTTCTTCCTGAAAAATTCTAGCAAGTTTCGACTGAAAGCAGCAATAAGTAGACTTTCTAGCTAAGCAAATACCTAATATCGGAATTCTTGAAGAACAGTATGTTCCAATATAGTAGCAGTAACCTTTTTTTCTATATAGAGCTAATTCTTGTTCCTTAGATTTGCATTGCGATAAGCCTATATCACGCCCCCAGCCAGTCATTGAAGAGCAGCAATTCAAAAAACTAAATACATCTTTTTTGCATTTGCGATGTTTACCTGAAAATACAGAAACGGGATTTGTTTTAATGTCTTTGCTCATCTGATTTAGCATAGCTAGATGAGCTACTTTAGCTATATCCCTGTTTGGTATAATAGTTGGAGTATTGCAATTGCCTCCTAAACAAAAGATTGAGTTATTACGCAATGATGAGTGTAGCATTGTTTGCTTCTCAGTTGAACAGCTGTAATCGTGCTGCCATAGTAAACAAATATTTGCTACTGATTTTTGGCAAGTGCTGTTTTTTAATTCGCAATTTTGAATTTTAAGGTGTTTGCAACCATCTTTTGGATCGCTAGTACAAGAAAAAACAATCTTTTGTTTCCAATATGGACGATTGACTTTAAACTTGTCAAAAAATACTCTATCACCACCATCATAGTTGATTCTATTGACCTCATAGCATTCGTTACTTTCTGTTAATTGCTCAAGTTCAGGGTTTAAAACTTTCCAATATTCTGCTACTTCCCTTAGTTCTTGAGTCTTATCTCTGTAGTCATAGTGAAGTATACATATTTTTTCATTTACTTCTAATAAAAAATTTCTACCAATATTGTGTATAGATGCACCAAGCCTATTAGCAATAGCCCATTTCATTTGTTTTACAATTGCTTCGGGATCATCTGCTAGGCAGTATATTTGCGCATCTAATTCATCATCATAGACATCGCTACGACTATTAAGCCAATTACTATGATTCTCCTTTATTTCTTCTGTTGCAAATTCCATTTGCCGGCTTTGCCATGGAAGCCATACATTCTCTAATTTGCACTCAACGTTTAATTCTCGAATAAGTTCAATATTGAACTTACTGCCTTCAGTACAACTTTGAATGATTTCAGTATTAGTTGTACTTGTCTGAGTTACGAAATTACTGCTATCAAGGGCACTTAAAGGATCAGATTCAATTCTCATTGAATTAGCTATCATATAATTTTGATCGTTGATATTATGTTGAGTTAAGGCATTGTTTTTACTGTTTTCAGCTTGAAATAACATTGCTCCACTTTCTGTACCAAGCTGATTACGGCCATGGTAGGTTAAATCCTCATCATTATTAGGATAATTAACATTACTACCTTGATGAAATAATTCTTGTGTATTTGAAGAATTTCCAAGATTTACATTATAGTTGCTAGCTTCATTATAACTGCTTTGCATTGAAGCTAAACAACAATTGATGTTCAATATTATCAAAACTAGTACTATAAGTTGCTTCATGGAGTATTCTCATTCATAATTTCTAATGCTGTTGCTAAAGGAATATGGCCAGTTAATTTCTTGGTTAATCCTCTTTTTTCATCATCTATTACTATCACTGGTACAACATCAACCTTATATTTCTCAAACAAGCTAGGATCTATATCGAAGCTAATATCAAGCTCCATAGTTTTATTCTTTGTTTGTGTAAATGAGTTATTAATTAACCCACGCATAACTAATTGAGCTCCGACCTTTTGAGACTCAGCAAAATAGCTTTTTAAAGCCTCATCACTCATTGAAAATGAGACAAAAATAAAAGTTTTTTGCTTGTCCAAAAAAAAAGCATTAGCATTATTAACAAATAATAAAACCATCAACATCATTACTCGTATAACCATATTCCTCTCCAAGCTTTATAAATCAAAGCAAACAACAATCTCTTTTTCGCCAAATCAAGTAACCAAAATCTTCACCATTAACTGGAAATTCTCTACCAGCTTGCCATATAGCTTCTGTTTGACCTATGCTCTTGCAGGATTTTGTTTCTGGAATTGGATAAGTCATTTGTAGTCGATACTGACTTTTCTTGATAATAGGCATTGGATACTTACCACATAGGCCTTTATAACCATAATATCCCCATAACATCAGTTGCCTATGCATTTTAGCCATAAACTTACTTACCATTAATACAGATGTTCCAACTCCACCATTATGCGCTGCAGCTGTTCCAGTGAAAGGGTAAAGCATTCCTTGACATCCAGCACACCAAAAAGCATAATCGCTTGCTAATAAACCAGCGCTACAACTGATGCAATCAGCTATACATGCTTGATAAGCAGCTACATTTTGAAACAACAACGTTTCTGGATTTAAAATCGCAGATTTTGCATCGTCACTCCATAATGGATCAAACTCTGTTAAATATGCTATATCGACTGCAGCCATTTCCAGACAAATAAAATCAAGCAAAATTTCCAGCCAGTAAATCACGGGATAGACATACCAATGAATGTGGTAAAAAGCACTTCCTTCAGCCTCATCTTTCATGCCTTTTTGAGTAGCAGTTCCAAATGACAAACCTCCAAGACTTACCATACACATTGGTGACTTTGTAACGTCTACAAGGCGTACTGGCTCCCAAAATCCTACCGGAATACCAGGTATAGGCACTGGAATCCCTGGCTTAGGACAAAGACATATAAGTCTACCAGAAGCATTAGTATCAGGCATTGAACTGCTTACTACCTTAAATCCAGCTATAGTAATTGGAAACAAGCACTTCCAACATACATCTGTTATAGGATTTACAAATCTTCCAACACACCCAGCAGCTGCATAACAGTTATTAGCTGTTATAGACATTACTATCGCTAACAAAATTACCAGTTCCTTCACTCACTTTGCTTGCATTGATGAAATTTTACGAAGAAGTTTTGGATATCTATTTCCTGGAATTAAATATAAAGTTTCACCACCTGGATTTACTATCTCTTGTATTTCACCTCGTAGCGTATTATTAACTATTTTAACTAGATCTTGTTCTAATTGCTGTAATTTCCAACTTTTCATATAAAACCTTCTTTTAAGTTGAATCTAATAGTATATTGAGTTATACTGCTTACAGCATATTATGTAACTTCCAACGTGCGTTATATGCTTTTAATAGGTGCTTACTTCGCTAATTTTAAGCACAGTGTTTTCTTGCTCTATTATGGCTGGCACAGCTTGTATTTTAAACTTCATACTCAAAAAACCCAATTGATCGAAGAATACGTGCCGGCCTAATAGATTGCTAAGTTCAATAGGATTTCCATTAACTAACACTATCTTTCCTGGTCTTGATTTTGCCCAAGCAACCTGATCTTCATCATCTCCATCAATTAATATTAGTGGCTCACCCCAATGTATCATCTCCAAAGGATTTATTTTAGTTCCTCCCTTTACTATTATTATACCATTTTTTGTCTTAATGTCATCCTTTTGAACATAGGTAGAATCATATATTCGCGTTTTATTTTCAGTAGCTTTACTCAAATTTTTTACTGGAACTGGTCTCATGATTTTTTGCCTAACTTTTTCCTGAAATTCAAGCTGCATTTGATTCAACAAACCACTTTTTGATGCAGCATTAAGTTTAGCCATAATCACCTCCAGTAATGATTCCTCAATGATTGGAAAAACATGCCCTCTAGTTCCATAATCCTTAATCTCAACACCTATATCAGCATTTAATAAATTGGCCCTTATATCGCTTACTTGATAAGCAACAGCGAATAAAGCAAAGAGTGTGCCTATACCAATTACTACTCCTTGCTTCATGGAATTATTTTCCGCTCTCTTATCACATAATTAATTGCCTCACTGACATTCATACCTTTAGCCATGTGATCTTCTATTGCTTGATAATCTCTAGCATTCGTCGAAGTTAACAGCAGAGTAAATGGATCAATCATTAATCTGCCTACAACACCTGAAACATTAGGGCTGTAAATAGCTATTTCACTATAATACGGAGGATTTGAATGTACAGATTGCAGTAAATTTAGCTTCCAATCCTCATCAACAAAGCCTGCAAGCTTAGGATTAGCTCGCATTGCCTTAAATGATTCAGAATTTTGCTTTAAGATTATCTTATGTGATGAATTCTCAAATGCTTTTTCAGACGCAGAACCCTCTTGACGAAAGTAATCCGTGAGTTGCTGAGTTGCTAAAGCAATCGATCCATTATATTTTCGAGCTATTCGACCTGCTTCTTCAATAAACTCTCCTGAACGCTTTCCAGCTAATAGCTTCCAAGCTTCATCTATCATAATTAAAAATGGTCTACTTCTATCTCCCTTAACCATTGTTTGATTAATATGAACAATCATAATCTGTACAATCACAGCTAATAGCTCTGGTACAGAGCGTAGATGATCAGTTTCAATTACCACAATATCAGAGTTTAGAGATAATTGCGCCTTACCGCTAAAAAATCTTCCATGTTGACCATCTTTAGTAAAAGGAAAGAGCATATTTCCAAGCTCTTTAGCATATGATTCTTCTCTATTTGATAACCAGTCTGCAATATCCGTGATTTCAGCTTTAGCTCCCTTTTTTTGCCAGACTGATATCAAAGCCCTCTGTAGCATTGGTTGTTGTAAATCGCTTGTTCCATACTGTGGAGCAGCCATAGTAGCTAAAATGGATGGAAAGTTAGATAAAAAATCCGATCTAGCTTCTATAGACTTTGCGCTGTCATCCTCTGGCACCTCTGAAAATGGATTAATTGATACAGGATTTTTCATGTCGAATTCTATGTATCTACCACCTAGAATCAAGCATGTACGCTTAAATGATCTTCCATAATCAAGAACAAAAACTTTACCACCAACTCCTAGAACAGATAGCATTAATTCTTGCATAAAAACAGATTTTCCAGAGCCTGGAACTCCAGCTATACAAAGGTTAAAGTTCTCATTTGGAGCTACTCCATGCTTATTTAATGCAGGTAATAAAGCTCCACCAAAAGGAGACCAATACATTATTTGTCCTCGTCTTCCAGCTAGCAACATGCCTGGAGAACTTAAATCACCTTTCCATTCACCGATTATTGGCAATAATACTTTGCTCTCTACAGAAACAGTTTTTATGCCTCGACCTAAGCTAGAAAGCGCTACTCCAACTCCTGATGTTTTATTTTGACCCAATACACCTTTTGGGCCTTGTTCAACTAATTGCATTGGTAGGGCAGCTAGTAACACAGCTACATGATCATATTTACATGGAACAAAATACCATCCACTGCGTCTTAACATCGAACAAAAGGCTGATGCAGATTGCTTAGCCTTTTTTGTTTTATCAAACATAATAACGTTGAAGTGAATATTAACTACTCTATCACCACTCTGCAGAGCAGCCACTACACCGGCTAAATCAGCAGCTTCTTGTTGTATATCAGGAAAAAATTTACTCATTCCTGCATTAATATTTCTTTCTAGCGCTTCTCTTTTAGTTATGGCTGCAGTCCTTTCCATCGCTTGATTTGGTAAAATTTGCAGACCAAAATGAATCAGGAAATTTGATTTTATATATTCATCACGACGCATTTCATTGCCTAAAAACAGATCCATGGCAGATAATTTCCATTCTGCAGGTCTTTTGCGAGCTTCTAGGCTGATAAATATTTGATCATCATTTACATTTATACAATCATCATTCTCAAATAACGAGAAATCTCCACTTAAAATTTGTTCAGACAATATTTCATACTGGTTAATATTTGAATGTTCTTCTTCAGGCCAGCCAAATATTACTCTCAGGAACTTTAATAATTGCTGCGCATTCACATTTTCAGTGCTTAATCCAATTGACCTAAACGTATCTTTTAAAGCATCTCGTCTGCGAATCATATCATCGATATTTGCATTTAAATTAGGTATAGTAACTGAAATTAACAATACTACATCCTTTATAGAACCTACTTTTTGAGCTTGATCACGTAAAAATTCTGTTCTTTTATTTGCTAACTCAATAAATATCTCTCCTTTACGATATGACTGCCAGTTGCTTAAAAAATTCTCTATATTATTACTACCAAGCATCAAGACTTGCAGGCTACTTTCAGCAGGTAAATTTTCATCGCTTTTCAGAAATTCAGCAATTTCATTTTGAGCAGAAACACTAGCTCCAACTAATGGCCATGCAAGCAATACAAAACCTATTGAACCACGATTAAAGAATAGCTGAGTCTCATCATCATATGATTCATAGACAAAGTGTTTAGAAAATCTTTCTCGATCAAAATCCTTATGTATGCTTGCGTTCACCTTGACTCTGTTTTGATTTAAATAAATTAATAAGATATTTTTTTGGTTTTTTCGGCGACTTGTTAACAACATCTAGGCCTTGAACTGCTTTAGCTTGCCTGTAGCATAGAATACAACGTCTTTTTGATTTAGTTTTTGATGTTTCAACTTTCTCAAGATTATCAATATCAAAAGCGCCTTGAGCAACCATATTCTTTATTTCATATAAAGACTTACATTTTAGCCCTTTAGGAATTTTACAATCAAAAGTACTTCTGTAAAAGAAGCTGGTTAAGCTCATACAGCCCAATAGCAATAATAAAAACTTCATTATAAATGCTCCTCTAACTTTTGTGATTGATCGAATTTATTATGCAAATTAACTTTTTCATTGTTAGTTGATTGTGAATAAGTTAAATTATGTGGCTTCTTCTTGGGCTCACATAAGTCAAAACCTTTTTTAAATACAACATCGATGACTCTACCTGACGCAATAAGAACGACTGGGCTCATAGAATCAGCTCGTTTTATAGCAAAATCAGCTAGCTTATCAAAAGCATTGCTAGCTCCAGCGTAAGCTCCAGACTGAAGCGCATCTCCAATCTGAAACTCTTGTTGTTGGCCTCCAGCTACTAGGTTTAAAGTTGGTAGCATATCAGGTTTAATAGCCTTAGATTGCAGAAACTTAGCTATACTGCTAAATACTCCATTTAATGCAGCCATGCTTGCTATGTTAGACGATTTATCTACCACGATTCCTTTAATTCCAGAACGTCCGTCTTCGCCTATCAACCAGCCTTCCACCTTTTTTTCGATAATATCTCCTTGGTTATTGACTACTGAAAGAGTTTCGATGCGACATTTAGCTCTCTCTGAGGACATCTCTCCGTTACAGGATCCAATTAAAATTGCATTTTTGATTTGATCAGTTTTATATTTATTATAAAGAATTGCTGTATCAAGCAACTGCAGAACAATTGGTTCTGGTGATGAAGAGCTGTTTGTTCCAGTACCTACAACGACTCCAGTAAGTAGCACAGCTCTAGCAGAACTACCGCTAGTAACATAGTTCTCAACATTTTTTTTTTGCTCAGATTCAGCTCTCCTAAGATTGACAAATGATTGTACAGGAGCTTGCTCTGTTTTGTTATCATGTGGTGAATTTGAAATATGATGATTAAGATCAGAACTAAATTCATCACTATCATTATTATATAGACTCTGCTTAGGCTGATTCTCCAATATCTCAAGTTTTTGGTTAAAATTATTAATTTGGGCTGTAATTTCTAAATATCTGCTGTCTATTACACTTTCAAATCTATCTTTTAATGTTTTGACTTCATTAAGTATTTCTTCTGTCCATTTTGCTCTCAAATCTACAGCTTGTTCTATTCCAGAAATCGCTTCTCTTGACTCACGATTTTCAATAAAAATTATAGATTCTTTCGTTTTACCACTTTCAGATAAAAAATATGAAACAACCATTATTGTGATGCTTATAAAAGTTAAGGCAATTACTGGCTTTCTACGAATGATATTTGTTAATTCTGATAACTTGCTATTAGGCCTAACAGATTCAGCCTTTGGTTTATCATTTAGCTCTAAATCTTCTTCTTTTGTATTATTATTGTCTGAATTGTCCTGTTCCACTATTCCTCCGCTTTTTGAATGTTAATGTTTCTACCTTATCAATTAATTTTCATACCACCGGCAATCCAATCTAGGTAAAAGCCTAAAATAACACCAATTGCTACCATTACTCCGGCAAGCTTTATATTGCCTCTTGCTACAGCCCAAATCGATGATAGAATAGTTGCACTTGATATACCTATTGTTTTTAGTTTTCCACTAAAAAGTCCGTCTATTTTATTAAGCTGCCCTTCAAGAGTATCAGCTAATGCTGGCTCAAAAGAAAAAACACAAGCAGTAATTATAATAATTAACAGCCCTACAACTACATTATTCCACTGTATTCCAAATGTAGGGTTTAGCATATTTAGTCGAGATTTTTGATATATGAACATTTTTATTGCTTATTAGTAAATTTTGCATTATTCTCCTAGTGCTAGTGAATTCCACGTTGAATGAAATTTTACTTTGAAGAGAGTTTCAGATACCCTACCAGAACTTTAAGGCTTTGAAGTAAAAACTAGCATTTTAAGCCAGTTTTATTTTTCCTTAGTATTTCTACTTTGTTTTTTAGAAGGTTTTGCTGTTAATTCTTTTGTATTAACATCATTACTGAACAAATTGGTGAAGACACATTTGAGCCTTTAACAAATTGCATATGAACATTGTTATTGCTTATTAGTAAATTTTGCATTATTCTCCTAATGCTAGTTAATTCCATACCAGTGAAATTTTACTTTGAAGCGGTTTTAATTAATAATCTTTGTAGAACTTTAAGTCTTTGAAGTAAAAACTAGCACTTTAAGCCAGTTTTATTTTTTTCTTAGTATTTCTACTTTGTTTTTTAGAAGGTTTCGCTGTTAATTCTTTTGTATTAAGGTCATTACTGAACAAATTGTTATTGTTTTGTTTTGAATTATCCTTTTCCTCTATTTTTGTAGCAGCATTAACAAGCATTATAGGGCTTGGAGTTTTTGGAGTAAAAGTTAACATTAAATCCTGAATTGTTTTGTATTCTCCTATTACTGTTAAATAAACCTTGTTTCCTTCTTCTCGTGGAACAATAAACAAAAATCCAGACTCATGAACTACAACTTCAGCTGCATTTTGAGGATACATAAAAATATCATTAATTTTTTCATCTTTAAGATTAATTCTTGTTGGCCCACTATCAGAAATCTCAAGCTTTAGTAAATTGTCAGCTTCTAACTCATATTCTACTGCATATATATTATTAACGTTTACCAAAGCAATAAACCATATGATAAATCTCAAAAATCTAATACTCATTTTTTTATTCCATTCTCTTTAACACCAGTCAACAATAAAAGGTAATTAGGAGTTTGCTTGTAAGTCAAAAGGTAAGTCTTATCGACAGCTATATCTTTACTATCGCTAAACCAATAACGAAGCGTTCCACTAATTAATACTCCATCCTTTATCACTTCAATCTTTTTTGGAAAAAAGACTGAAGATACATTTGAGCCTTTAACAAATTGCAAATGATCATGAAAAAATTTATTTAAAGATTCAGTATTACTAGATGCCACTTTCATGTCTGCTATTTGTCTTTCTACCTCATTTGGAGAAGTAGTAAATAAGAGTTTCGTCACATAAATTGCCCATTCCTTTAAATAGGTTTCATGGTAATTTTTTGATGAAACCATCATTTTACGATCAGGCTCCATTGCTGGAATTAATAACCACTTTTCTTCTTTGGTAATTGCAGCCATTATCGCAATTATATTAGCTGCAGCTAGCAATATAGTTACTGAAAGTAAGCATTTATTATATTTAACCAGCTCTTGTATAGCATTTTGCTTAAAGAGATGATTCATTATTTGCCAACTTTTTTGCCCAGCAATCTTGAATATCCTAATGGAGCTGGCAATAAACCTTTAGCTACTAAAAAACTTTTTAGCAAAAAATTCTCCGATACCTTCTTAAATTTCTTAAAGCAATAACATAGAGCAATTCCTCCAACCATAAATGCTAGGCCTAATTTAGCATGCCTGCTGTTTAGTAGTACAATTCCTGGAGCTACTCCAGCTAGCACTACTCCCCATTCATCAATGCTCAAACCCATATACTTCAACGGCCTCGATAATGCCCAACATAATTTTTGATTTTGCATAATCACCTTTAGCCGCAATTGTAGCATGAGATTTCTCATTCTGCTACTATAATGTTTAAATTAGCTAAATATCTTCAAACATAGATTTTACCTGCAATAATTAGTTTGCATACATGCATGTGCGACATGAAGTCGCACTATTCTTACCACAACGTTTTAGTCAGATAGTATTATAAAATATTATAACTTTGCATATATCCACTAATCATTTGTGTAACCTTAGACATATACTCTCTTAGTAACTCTGTACTAACTATACTATAATCACTTGTTGATTCAAAATTAATATGATTCAATGCTGCACGAATTATATACTGACCTGCACCTATATCTGACAGACAACTTGCAAACGTCCTTCTTAGATCGTGTATCTTGAAATTTTTTATGCAAGCCTTTTTACAAATCCTATTCCATGCTTCATATGGCTGTTCTAAGTGTCCGCTTTTGCTATTATCACTTGGTAGCACCCATTTACTTGTAGATGTTAATTTCCTTGCTTGCAATATTTTTATCATCTCATTTGTTAATGGTATATTTTGCGCCTTTCCGTTCTTAGTTTTTGGTATATGCCATATTTTTCTTACAAAATCTATATTGTCCCATTCCATCTCCAACACATTACTTTTTCTAGCTCCAGTATATAACGCTAATAATGCAAAATCTCTTATCAACGTATTTTTTTCTCCACATAATACTTGTAAAAATCTACCAATTTCATCGTAACTTAGACGTCTTTCTCTTGCTTGCAGTTTATGCAGCTCTATCCCTAGAGTAGGATTGTTTTCTATTAATCCCCATTTTTTTGCCTTATTAAACATAGTGCGTAAGGTTACTAAAAATAGATTTGCTGTAGCATATTTCTCCTCTTTGCTGATATCATTGAATATTTGTTCAATATCATTCCTTTTAACCTCGTTTATCTTTTTTAAAAATAACTGTTTCCCATAATTATGTATTCTTGCAGTACTCCCCTTCGAGCTTGTATTATATATTTTGCTATACTCTTCACACTTATCACACAGCTGTTTGAATGTAATATCTTGTCTTGCTTTTAGACGTTTCTCATTTTCTTCTATCTGTTGTTTACGTTTTACTTCTCTTGGATCTATTCCTTTCGCCATTAATGTCTTTAATTCTATTGCTTTTTTTGTAGCTTCTTTAATAGATACATATGGAAATTCTCCTATCGTTATTTTTAAACTCTGGTTTTTAAATTTTTGTTCTAAAACCCATGTTTTTCTTACTCTTCCTCCACAGACTACACATGAGATTTTCAGTTTAAGTCCTATTATATATGGATGGTGGATAATTAATAATTTTTCTCCCTTAGGAATTTTAATGTTATTTAATGACCGCTTTGTAAACTTTGATGATGATGATATTAAAGGCATAATTACCCCACATAATATTAATGTTGATATTATTAATATATATTACGTTGTATTAAACATTTGATATAAATTATGCTTTTTTTGATATCAAATTTTTTATACTAATTTGTTCATAATACATATAACTTGAAAATCACTTATCAATCCCAGGTTGTATATATTTTTCGATCATTAGATTAACCTCTAGATTGAAAACTGGCCCACAATTTCCTAAATTTTCTTTCAACCTCCTTTCAACCTTTTGCTTTAATTTTTTTGTTATATTGACAAATATTGCAAATATATTTATAGTTAAAGTTGAAGATTGATTAAAAATATTAATAAAAGTCAACATAAGTTAATAGTAGGTTCTATAAAGTGTAGAAGTTAATAAAAATTAACTTTTTTTCTTCCTTATACTTGATCTACCTTTGCAGCTTTACCTATGGATATGTTATATTACATAACATAGTTATTCTGCAAATTTTTGTTTAGCTGTTTTGATCCAATCAGTAAATTCTTCCTTTGAAACTACTTCAATAGCAATTGGCATAAAACCATGATTTACTCCGCATAGCTCTGAGCACTGTCCATAATATACTCCTTTTTTTTGTACTTTAATCCATGTTTCATTGATTCTTCCTGGTACAGCATCAACTTTAGTACCAAAAGCAGGTACTGCAAAACTATGAATTGCATCACCAGCTGTGATAATAAACCTAACCCAAGTATTTTCAGGTATAACTAATCTATTATCTACTTCTAGTAATCTTAAATCTCCTGGTTTTAGCTCACTATCATCAAGGATATTACTATTAAAGCCTATATTATCATGATCTGGGTATTGATAATGCCAGTACCACTGATATCCTACTACTTTAATATTCATTTCTATTGGTGGAATTGTTTCTATATTGTATAATATTTTAAATGATGGTACTGCAATAATAACCAGCAATAATGCAGGAATTAATGTCCATATTGCTTCTAGTTTGTAATTAGCAGAAAACTGCATTGGTTTTGGATGAGATTTTGAATTAAATTTTGTACATATATAGATAAGTAGCCCTAGAACAATTAGTACTACCATAGCTAATATAATCAAAACAAAATCATGGAGACCCCGTACCGAGGACATTGCTTCTGTTACTTGAGGCTGAAAATACATCTGCCATGCTTTAGGAGCGTTAGAGTATATTGGTGTGTTGTAACTTAGTATTAACAATAGCGCTAGTAGTCGTGCGGGTGATAGTAGTAACAGATATACCTCAATTCTAAAACTTCTATTTATTAATATTTCAACCTTTATCAGCTATCTGAAGTGCTGATACAACCATAATAAAGTATTTTTTAAATTAATTAAAGTAAAATTATTTACCTTATATTTTTATAATAGTTGTACCAGCAATTTTATCATGTAATCCTCTATGATGCTTATCAAAAGGTATAATAAGCAAGCTAAATATTCCTAATGAATATCCAAAGAACCTTTTTATATATTGAGATTTAGTAGGCTTAGTAAAAGTATTGCTGTCGATAATTTTAATTCCCATTAATAACTTACCTATGGTAGTATCAAATTTTATCCAAAGACCAACGAAATATATAAATAATACTGCTATATAAACTAAAATGCATTCAAGGCAATAAGTAATATACTTAGGTGATAATAAGAATGCTTGCAGTTGTTCTAGATTTTGGGTAGCGATATCAGGTAGATACAAGTCATTTAAACGTAATAGATGATCACATACATATTGTGTACATGGGTGAGAAATTGTTCCGATGATACATGTATCTAATTGTAGGGCAAGTAACCGTGGCATTAGTTTAACATAAGAATATTGCTTTTTCATGCTACTATATATTTAATATTATATTATGATTTTAACTATAGCATTATATTAATAAAGTGTAAAAAATGTAAGCCTGAATTCGTTCAATAAGATATCTTTCGAAACTGCTTTTTGAAGCTCAAAGTTGTATAAAAACCAGAATATCAATTTTGTGAAATGTTGCAAATAATAAGATAAAACTTAGGCTATGGATATAGGGTAAAGATAGAGAACGGAGCTGTTGTCACATATAATCATCTAAAACAGCAGAAACTTTATTTGGTAAGCTGTTATATAATTTTATTTTTTTATTTGCAGTTTTTTTAGCAAAATCAAAACTAGAAATGCGCAACTAATGTGATTAAACTGCACTCTACAACAAAACGTATATGAGAGTGATATATAAGAACTCAACATACCAAGAGTATTAAGCCTTATGTAGATTGCAGAGATGTATAGAAAGCATAAGCAAAGATGTTATATGCTATGTAATAGAGCTATGAAAATTACATTCAAAAGATTGCAGACTTTATGTAGATAAGGGAATGCAACACTATAGTAAATTATATTGAATTAGATATGAAATTTACTATAAGGTAAAACTAACAATGCATTTTATGCAGAAATCACGGCAATATTTATTTGTTGTAATGTGCTATTTATTTCGTTGATTTGGCTAAACATTATATCGCTTCTATTATTTTGGTTACTACTTTCTTTTAAACGCCAGATTAGGATAAATGAAAATATGAAAGGTAGTGAATAAAAGGTATACAAGAGATAATGTATAATTATATTATCTGTAGTTTTAATTAATAACAGCTTATTTATTGCTCATATTTCTACAAATATCCCTATACTTAATAACCTAAACATTCACCATTATAACACTTGTATATTACATATTTCTAATTGTATCTTATCCTAAATTTGTATTTACAGACATGTGATTAATAAATAAACTGTTATTAATTGAAACTATATTTAAAGACATTACATGATATCTCTTATAGACCTTTTGTATTATGCCTTTCATACTTTTTCTTATCCTGAACTGACGTTTTAATTATTCTGCAGAACCTAATTCTATACACACATCATTTTGCATGAACTCACTACACAACATTAACAAATATTATTTTAGTAACAACGTTCTTTTTGAAATAAATAAAACTTTATTGTATGATTCAACATAATTTCAGTGAATTTAATACTCGCAATTTGAACATAATGAATCAGCAAAATACATTATTCTTAAAGTTTATTGTTAGTATTATACTATTCTGCTCTGTAATTAGTTATAGTATAGCTGAATGTATAGATGCTGATGATTTTGGATTTCCTACAATTGTTATATCATCAAGATATGATGCTAAGCAGCTTACTGGACAAAAAGATAACCAAGTTGCACCTTGGGTCGATAGTAAACTTTTAGTTAATGGGAAGCCATTGGTTGTTATGGTTAAACATTGGAATTATCATGAATATGATAATGATATCAGTCATCTCTCAGCTTGGTCAGCATGGTATGGAACTAATAAAAATAAACATACCCTTGCTAGCATTACAAAAAGATTTCCAGAATGTAGGTTTAGCAATAATAAAACTTTTTCTGATTCATATGATGATAATGATGATGTACCAGTTATTAATCCTCCATGTTTATTCAAACATGGTATTGGCCTTTATGCTTTGATTGCAAAGCCTGGCGTTGATCCAAACGCTAATGTTCATTCTCAATCTTATGGCATTCCAAAAAAAACTACTAATTTTCATGTAGGCCAAAACTACCTTAGCTCTCTTAATTCTACTGAGTTAGACTCAGGTTTTTTGGATACTACACCTGATGGAAATATAGTCAAAACTGGAGGATATTTTCACAAATATCAAGATCAGGAAGCTGAACAGTATGTTGGAGGAAGATTGTATTTCAAAATCCTAGATAGATTTTACGATGACAATAATGGACAATATAAGATCATTATTAAGTCTGGTGTTGGAGATGAAAAAGATTCACCAGAAACATTTCTTATAAATATAGTTAAAGAAATGCTATTTGGTAACAAAAAAAATCAAAATAAAAATGGAGTAATTCAAAACCTCTTTATAAACATTCTCAAAAATCCAAGCTATAAGATAGTTGTTAATCTTACTTTGATATTATTCATTGCATTTAGTGGGCTAGCTTTCTTAATAGGTAATATTAATATGACTGCTCATGAGTTAGTACTTAGAACAGTAAAAATTTTGGTAATATCTGTTTTGCTGAATTCTGATACAGCTTGGAAATTTTTCTATGATTATCTATTCTTTATTTTTGTAGATGGCCCTCAATTTATTATTAAGACTATCAATGAAGCAACAGCGATAGGACCAGGATCATCAAGCATATTAGGGCTAATGATTGCTCCTCATACTTTAAAAAAGTTATTTTCAATACTATTTGTAGATTGGGGCGGGTTTATTTACATTATTTGTTACTTAATATTATTATACTATATCTTCATAATTAGCTTTAAGGCAACAGTACTATATCTTAATGCTTTAATTTTGGTTGGTATAGGAATAATTGTAGGTCCTGTTTTCCTATGTTTTGTTTTATTTCAGTTTACTAAACCAATTTTTGAAAATTGGATTAAGCAACTAACTATATATGCTCTTCAGCCAGTGATATTATTTGCTGGCATTGCGTTTGTCGGAATGTTTATCAGACATGAAATATATGCTTCTCTTGGTTTCAGAGTTTGTGAAGTGCCTTTTCCTCCAATTGCTAACACATTAATAAAAATTATTAGCGGTGATAGCTCTAAAAAACAATCGCTCTTAAATTTGTGGTTTCCAGCTCAGGTACTTAAGAAAACATTATTATTCAGTCAAAAATGCGCTAATATACCTGTGCCTGAGGATCATATTGTATATCGCGATCAAAAACAATGGCAATGCAGTGATGGAATATCTGGTAATAGCAAGCAATTAATTACTTCAAAAGATCCATCAAATGAAAAGCACTGTTCTGCATATGAATGTAAAGCGAACCGTTACGTAGAACTGCCGTTTTTAGATCCTAATATCAATAAAGATAGATCTAGAATAAGAAACTTTTTTGCTGGTAACTTTGTGCAGTGGGATAGCTTATTATTACTTGCAGCCTGTGTATTTTTACTTAGCATGTTTAATGATAATGCAATAGCTCTTGCAAATTATATTAGCAGCGGAGGAGATAGATCATCAGCTAGCGAAAAATCAACTACAGCAATAGTATCAACAGTGACTCCGCCATCACCAACAACATTCATACCAGCTGCATTTAGTAAAATTGGCCAACAACGTACCAAAAATAGTAACTCACATTCTAATTCTAATAGTAGATCTGGAATTAATACAGGCACTAAAAAATAATTTTGTTATTTTAACCAAAGTGCGATCTAATTAGTAGATCAAAGGTGAGGTAAAGAAATGAAAAGATAATTTAAACTTAAAAAAAGTGAAACAGAAATTTGCTTATGTTTAAAAACATAAGCAAGCAATGCAGAGAGGATATTTAGTGTGAAAATATATAAAACAGACCTATGGCAAGTATGATCAATATAGAATAATGTATTATAACAGTATACTATTTAATAGATAATTTTTGGAAGATATATCAAGAGCTGGAAAGAAAGAGATTAATACCAAGTAATAATCCAAGAAACAGAGATAGAAACTTATCCCTAGCTGAGTTATTATCAATAGTGATATATTTTTATTTATCTTTATGCAAGGATTTTAAAAATTATTATCTATATTACGTGCGTTATAAGTATAAATGATACTTTTGGTTTACGTAGAATAATACAACTGTTACAAAAAATTCAAAAAGAGAAATTACAGGAGTACAGGCTGTATATCTAAATTCAGAAACAGGATATAAGGCAGATATTTCAATTAACAGAAGGTCATTAGGTAAAATCAGTGGATTGTTCATAACAATCGCAAAACGAAATGCAGATGCCACTAGACGTTGAAACAGCATTGAGCTTACAGCAAGCAGGCATTAAAGGCAATATCATTGCTAGTGCAGGAATTACGAATTTAAAAAATCATTCACTATTTCAAGGTAAAAAAATCATCATTGCAGCAGATAATGATAGAAAAAAAATCTCCAACTAATAATACTAGACTTCTTTCGAAACTGAACAATTATGTAGAATGATGTTATAAATATGTGATTTGAAGTAATAATGAAATTCGATCAGATTAAAGAGTTAGAGGATGAAAAATTTCGTCGATTAACAAGAAATAAGGAATGGAATATTTTCAAAGATGGTAGATATTTTGAGGAAAGCTGATGGTCTTAAGAAATCAAAAGGTGGACGTAAAAATAAGCTTAATTTGGAGGAACAGTTGCTGATGGTCTTAGAATACCTTAGAGAATACCGTACTTATTTCCATATAGGTCAGAACTATGGAATTAGTGAAAGTTCAGCATATAAAGCTGTAAAATGGGTAGAAGACACCCTAGTTAAACACCCAAACTTTGCTCTTCCAGGCAGTAAAGCTTTAATGAAGAGTGATATGAATTATGAAGTAGTCTTGATTGATGCTACTGAGAGTCCTATAGAAAGACCTAAAAAAAACAAAAATTCTATTATTCAGGAAAGAAGAAAAGGCATACACTAAAAACTCAAATAGTGGTAGACAAGAAAACCCACCAAGTAATATGTACAGATTTTTCTAACAGTAAAAAACATGACTTTAGATTATTTAAGGAATCCAAAATTCTTATCAATCCTAAGGTTAAAGTGATTACTGATACAGGATATCAAGGTATACAAAAAATTCACAATAATATGGATATTAATTAAAACTATATTTAATATCTCACATAATCATAATTATACATTATCTCTTGTATACCTTTTTATTATACCTTTCATGCTTTTTCTTATCCTAAACTGACGTTTATCAGGATTAGGCAGATAGTTAAAAGTACGAATCTTATGAAATAGTTTTATTATAATTTTAACTTAAGCTGATAACTCTACTTATTAAAGTATTCTCTTAAATATACTCCTGTAATACTTTGATCATTAAAAGATACTTGCTGTGGAGTACCAAAGGCAACTATTTCTCCTCCTTGATCACCACCTCCTACACCAACATCTACTATATAATCGGCACTTTTAATAACATCCATGTTATGCTCAATAACTAATACAGTATTACCATTATCAACTAACCTATGCAGTATTTGTAATAGCTTATTAACATCTTCAAAATGTAATCCTGTAGTTGGCTCATCTAAAATATATAATGTTTTTCCAGTGGAACGTTTTGACAATTCTTTTGCAAGTTTTATACGTTGAGCTTCTCCTCCTGAAAGTGTTGTAGCTGACTGCCCAATTTTAATATATCCTAAACCTACTTCGTTTAATGTTTTTAATTTATCACGAATGTGAGGAGCTTTATCAAAAAACGTTATAGCATTATCAACTGTCATATTTAGTACGTCAGATATAGACTTTCCATTGTATTTAACTTCTAAAGTTTCTTTATTATAACGGTTTCCATCACACACATCGCAGTTTATAAAGATATCTGGTAAAAAGTGCATTTCTATTCTAGTTAACCCACATCCTTCGCAAGCTTCACAACGGCCACCATTAACATTAAATGAAAATCTGCTACGTTTGTACCCTCGGGCTTTAGCTTCATGCAGCTCACTAAACCAATCACGAATATAGTTAAATACTTCAGAGTAAGTAGCAGGATTAGATCTTGGAGTCCTGCCAATAGGAGATTGATCAATATTGATTACTTTATCTATATTATCTAAGCCTATAATATCAGTATACTTTCCAACAAATGTTTTAGTATTAGGTTCAAGTTTTTTTAAAATTGCTTTATATAGAGTATGAATAATGAGTGTTGATTTTCCGCTACCAGAAACTCCAGTTACTGCTGTCAAGGTACCAAGCGGTATTTTTACATCAACATTTTTTAGATTATGAGATCTAGCTCCCTTAAGCTCAATAAATCTATTATTGTCACCTGTTCTTACGTTACTTCGAATAGAAACAAATTTTTTACCGCTTAAATATTGGCCAGTAATACTGTCAGGAACATTGATAATATCATTTACTCCACCTTGAGCAACTATTTTTCCGCCTTCTGTACCAGCTCCAGGTCCGACATCTATAATATGATCAGCTTCTAGTATTGTTTCTTTATCATGTTCAACAACAATAAGACTATTTCCTAAACTTTGTAAATTTCTTAGAGTAGAAAGTAACTTCTTATTATCCCTTTGATGCAACCCTATAGATGGTTCATCTAAAATATACATTATTCCACTCAAACCTGACCCTATTTGTGATGCTAATCTAATACGTTGACTTTCTCCACCAGACAGAGTAGTAGATGATCTATCAATTGTTAAATACTCTAAACCTACATTCTTTAAAAAAGATATCCTATCCTTAATTTCTTTTATAACCAGCTTCGCAATAATTTTATGTGTTTCTGTTAAACTATGCTCAAGGTTAGTAAACCAATCATAAGCTTCAGATACTCTCATCTTTGCAACTTCGCTAATATTTAGATTAGCAATTTTAACACACAATGATTCTTGAGTAAGTCTGTCTCCACCGCATGCTCTACAATCTCCTTCAACCTGATAACGTAACAACTCATCTTTTATCCACTGAGTAGCAGCTTGACAATATTTTTCCTCTAGGCTAGGAATTATTCCACCAAATGGCTGAATAACCACCTTAGACTTAGCTTCACTATTATAAGTAAACTTTATTTCTTCATCTCCTGATCCATAAAATAAAACATTTTTAACTTTATCACTTAAACTTTCAATAGGATCATCAAGACTAAAGTTATAATGCTGGGCTAAAGCATTAAAAGTATCTTTAATAAAAGAAGAATCATTATTAGCCCATGGCAAAATTGCGCCTTGAGCAATTGATAGTGAGGTATCAGGAACAATTAGTGCAGTGGAAAAAAACATCTCCTTGCCCAATCCTTTGCATGTATTACAAGCACCAAATGGACTATTAAATGAGAACATACGAGGCTCAATTTTTGGCAACTGAAATCCTGAAACTGGACATGAGTACTTTTCTGATAAAACTATAACATCTTGGTTCTGAAAAGTGAACTGAACATTATTGTTCTGCATAGAAGTGGAAGTAACTTTTTTAGCATAAATTATTCCATCTGATAACTGCAATGCTGATTCTAAACTAGAGGTTATTTTGCTACGTAACGTGTTATCAATAACTAACTGATCAACGATAACTGAAATATTATGCTTTTCGTACTTGTTTAGTATTGGCAAATTATCTATTTCATATTCATGGTTATCAATTATTATCTTTGAAAAACCATGTTTTTTAAATCTAGATATCTCTTTATTGAATTTATCTTTATGAACTTGAGTAATTGGGACAAGAATATCAATTTTAGTTCCATGAGGCAAAGCACATATAATATCTACCATCTCGGAAATAGTTTGTCCTTGAATTGGAGAATTAGTAGCTGGTGAATATGGTATCCCTATTCTAGCAAATAGTAAGCGTAAATAGTCATATATTTCAGTCATGGTCCCGACTGTAGATCTAGGATTACGAGAAATTGTTTTTTGATCTATAGCAATAGCTGGAGAAAGACCAGAAATAGATTCAACATCTGATTTGTTTTGCAAAGAAAAGAACTGCATATTACGCACTGGCCAACCTGCTAAATAACTTCTTATAGACTCAGCATATATAGTGTCATATGCTAAAGATGATTTTCCAGAACCACTTAATCCAGTAATAACTACTAATTTATGTTTAGGGATATCTATATCAATATTTTTTAGGTTATGCTCTCTTGCGCCCCGTATTTTAATACAATCAGCCATGCATATTTTTAATGTTTCGCAATAACTCAGTAGCAAATAACATATATTATTTAACTATAGTCGCAATCATAATTATAATTGACTAAATAGTCAATTATAATTATATGGTAACAAAAAATAGCTTTTAAAAGCTAGGTTAAGTATAATACCATGTTTAAACTATAATATGATAGCCTTAATTTGGAAAGGCAGTTAAGTTACACAGCTTATGTTATTATTAACTTTAAACAAGTAATGCTGAATTGGAGATAAGTCTGAAGAATAAGTTGGTAGATATAATAGATTACATTAAACGCCAGATTAGGATAAGTGGAAATATGAAATGTAGAGAATAAAAGGTATACAAAGAGAGAATGTTGAGTTATAAAAAAAATTTAAATAAACAAGGAATAACCCAACATGAAAAAATGTATTATAACAGTATACTATTTAATAGATAATTTTTGCAAGATATATCAAGACTGGGAAAGAAAGAGATTAATACCAAGTAGTAATCAAAGGAACAGAGATGGAAAGTTGTCCTTAGCTGAGTTATTAACAATAACGATATATTTTTATTTATCTCCATGCAAGGATTTTAAAAATTATTATCTATATTACTTGCGTTATAAGTATAAAGAATACTTTTGTTTACCAAGCTATAGTACGATAATACAACTATTACCTAGAATGTTGCTACCATTAGCCGTATTAATGCATTATCTGAAAGGAGAAGAGACTGGTATATATTACATCGATTCTACAAAGTTAGCAATTTGTCATAACAAACGTATTTCCAGCAATAGAGTTTTTAACAGATTTTCTAAAATTGGTAAGAGTAGCTATGGCTGGTTCTTAGGTTTTAAGCTGCATCTCATAATTAATAATAAAGGTGAAATAATGTCAGTTAAAATTACTAAAGGCAATAAAAGCGATCTATCTGTAGCTTCAGTTATTTCTAAAGGCTTATCTGGTAAATTGTTTGGTGATAAAGCTTACATATCTAAAGAGTTATTTCATCAACTCTTCTCCAATGGTCTACGTTTATTTACTAATCTTCGTAAAGATATGAAAACATATTTATTGGACATAGATGATAAGCTTTTATTAAATAAACGTTCCTTAATTGAGTCTGTCTTTAATGTACTAAAAAAACACATGCATTTAGAGCATACTCGACATCGCTCTCATATTAACTTCTTTGTTCATATAATTTGCTTCTCTTGCTAGTTATTCCATCTCCAAACTTAATCCCTATCTTATCTCTTCTTCTTTCTCTTCTAATCACTTATCCTAAATTAGCGTTATAAATATGTGATTTGAAGTAATAATGAAATTCGATCAGATTAAAGAGTTAGAGGATGAAAAATTTCGTCGATTAACAAGAGTAAGGAAGGGAACATTCTCAAAGATGGTATAGATTATTTTGAGGAAAGCTGATGGTCTTAAGAAATCAAAATGTGTGCGTAAAAATAAGCTCAATTTGGATGAACAGTTTGGATCTGGTATATCTTTTACGGCTTTTTCAACACAATGCTTAGAAAAATAGCTTTGTAATGTGTTTATAGAATCTGTTATTACATCAGCATCCTTAATAATTTTTAAATTAGCCTCTTTACGTAACTCATTTTCATTTGCTACTTCATTAATTAAACTCTTAATTCTAGTAGGACTAATATGCTTTTGCGGCACTGTGCTTATATCGTCAACTCTATTTGATAAGCCTAATTTAGCGAAAAATGCATTAATTATTTCTTTTACTTTTTCATGAATCATTTCAACTTCTCGAATAATATACGGCTGACCTTTCACTGTTCTGAATTTATAGGCTCTAAGTCAATAGCTTTACCTCCCAATTCTTCACCATTCTCTTTAAATCTTCTTGTAGTAACCAATATATGTGCATGCAAGTTTTTATCTCCTCTATGAGGCTTATGAATATCTATCTGCACTCCAAGACAATTTTTCACCTATTCCATTGCATCAACTATTTCATGTGTAATCTTTATTCTATCTTCTAAATTCAACTCCTTATCGTCTGGTAGTGCTATTACTATATCCTTTAGCAACTGGCTGGTTCTTAGTTTTTCGGTTTGTTCCACCTCATTCATTAATGTTTGAATATTCTTGAATTTTTGATTTACATAAGCAGGTATCAGCACTGTATGATATACGTTATCTTTCTTATGAGAGAAGTTATACCTTATATTTGTCTGCTCATTTGTGACAATAGTTCTTGCATTATACGCTGCCTTACAACAACTATTACCTCCTTTACTTCTACTTAAAAATTCAATTCTTGCAAACTGTATTGCCATCTCAACACCAATTCTCACCTGAGTTTTAAGTTAGCATAGTTTTTTTGATTTTGCTAGCACAAACTTCTTTTTTTTAACATTCAATCGGTTAATGAGTACTCATTTTTTAGCGGCAATCTTTATAGATTGCGTATTGCGTAGTGTGACATGAGGTCGCTCAAACAGAGACTACAGAGATATAGCAAGGTTGCATTTAAACCTTAGTTACCAGCTATTGCGGTGCGAGATTGGTAACGATCTTGTACTAAGCACGATAGAAAGCCTAACTAAAGTACTAATCTGGATGGGAAATAGGGGAAAAGTAAAGTTAAAATTGGTTAAACGAAAGTGAATCTTCATATGAAAAATATCGTCAATGCAGAAGCAGATACTACAGATAAATTCTGTTATAGGAATAAAGCTAAAAAGCTTAGCTGTAAGAAGGAATACGCAGCTTTCTTTAAAAATGCCAGCTCCTCCTATGTATAAAGAAGATAGCCAACTTAACGTATCTCTGTGAGTGAAACATGGTAAGCCTATTATTAGGCAACTGATAGTAGGTAAGAGAGGCCTTAGAAAGCAAATGATACTAAGTCGAAAGACTACAGGAATTAATAACTGAGTGTATAGGCATTTATATACTAATCAGAAATGATGCTAACTTAAGACTTGTGATTTTTACCCTAAATAGGTAAACAAGACTATGAATTAATTAGAAAAGTGAATGCTAAACGCAAATGCAACAATTGAGACTAAAAAGATAATTTCAAGAAAATCTATTGCCGTTCAATAGATTGGAAAGCAATTATACAAAAGGTTAATAATCTTCGTAGACGTATTTATAGTCGTTTACAATGAAGTTTACGCATAGAAAAAAAGAGATAATAGCATCATAAGATTTAGCAAATTGAGTAATTTGATGTCTAATCCACCGCTTTATATTAGCCTAAAACTTTTCTATCGGATTTAAATCTGGAGAATAAGGTGGAAGAAAAATAACTTTATAACCAACAGATTCTATTAACTCTTTAGTTTTTTAGATTTATGAAACGCAGCATTGTCCATTACTACAAACTGAGCAGGCTTTAACTCATTAATTAATACCTGCTGTACCCAAGTTTCAAATAATCTTGCATTATAGGCCCCATTAAATATCATAGGTACGATTGATTTATTATTAACATAACCAGCTATAATATTTGTACGCTCGTAAATATTTACCACGCTTTTTGCTGGTTATATGAGTTCCTTTTTTACTTCACAATCTATCCTTGCATATAGATTTCAATACAACTTTCATCTATGTGTACCAAGTTTTCTTTGAGTATCGACTTATTACTTGTTGATATTTTTCTCTTACTTCTAGTTTTACTTCCATGTGGGTAAACGTTTTTTTATAACTATAGCTAAGTTTTATCATGTAATAACTCACTACCATTATTGAAATTCCAAAATGTTTTCCTACTTGTACCAGAGTTAGATTTGGATTTAGCAAAATGTATTTTTCAAATTCTATCTTATATATTTTTTCTTTTTTACAAGATAAGATCTTTCTTTATAATGACTTTCTGATTTATATCTTTACCAATTTCTTACTGTGTTTGCCGCTATATCAAATTTTACTGAGTCAGCATTACAATTTTTTCCTTAATTAACACATTTCATTACTTTCTCTCGAAAGTCTTGGCTATATGATTTTAGATTTTCTTTTCAGAATGCTATGCTCAAGCTACATTCTAAATGACTATAGCATATTTTTGAAGCAATATTTATCTTAATGAAGTAGAGAATGCTAGAAAGAGCAAAGATCGTGAGTAAGCTAAGAGATGGCTATAACCACATAGAGTATGTTAGATGTGCTGATGATTTGATCATACTAATTGACGGCTATAGAAAATAGCAGTGGTTAGAAAAAGAAATTAATATAGGTCTAAGACAAGAACTGTTGAAAATAAATGTTGAACTACACGAAGAAAAGATAAAAACAGTTGATTTAAAGAATGGTAAAACATTTAGCTTTCTGGTTTTTAATTTTAGGATAGTGAAAACTAAGCAATGTAAAATTGGAATTCAGAAAATGCCTAAAATAAGAGCCAAACTTTTCTGCTGAAATGACTATAAAAGAAATATTTCGCAAGTTTATATCACAACTAATTGATAGGAGTAATACGTCTTATCAATAAGATATTACGAGGCTTGATAAATTTACTTTAGTATTGGTAACTCTAGCAGTTATTTTGGATATGTAATGGAGTTAGTAGAGAGGAAAGTAAGATGTTGTTTAATGCAATTACGTAGATTGGAAAAGCTTCTGCTGGAAAAGGTGGAATAGAAGAGAATTATTATGAGAAAATTGGATTGTGTAATGATTACTAAATTCGATATTATAGATCTTTGAAAGCAATAACTTTCGATATGCTATAGGCAATGATATGAAGTTATCAGGAAAGCGTAATACTGGAAATCCGTACATTGCGTTTGATGTTGCTGGTGATGGAAATGAGAATAACTAAACTACCTCATATTTACTCAATCTTACCTTAGGAAACAGAGATATGTAAACATTTCTTTGTGTTACATAACCATATAAATGCTTATACATCCAGTTATTAATTCCTGTAGTTTTTCAACTCAGTGTCATTAGCTTTCTAAGATATCTCTTGCATACTATAGCTAAGCTACTATAAAACAGTTATATTGTGTACTTTTCAAAAGGCATATCTAATAGGCTTGCTATGGTTTACTTATCAAAGATATTACCTTATATATACAGTGAAACTTGCATTTTTTAAAGAAGGTAAGAAATCCATTCTTACAGCTAAGCTTTCCAGCTTTATCCATATAACAGCCTTTATCTAGAGTATCTGCTTTTGCCTTGATGATATGTTTTTTATATGAAGATTCACTTTCGTTTAACCAATTTTAACTTTACTTTATTACCACTATTTCCTATCTAGATCAGTACTCTAGTTAGGATTCATATCGCTCTTAGTACAAAATTGTTGCTAATCTTGTATATCAATAGCTGTAACTTAGGTTTAAATGCTACCTTGTTACATCTCATGTTAATTTTAGGACAAAGAGCAAAGAATTATGAATAAATTATTTCTGATTTATGCTTGCATGCTGTATGCAAGTTCAAGGAATATTTTTTTATTGATGAAATAAAAACAGCATGCTTTACCTTATACTATTAAACAAGAATATATAGAAGTAGTAAAGCGTATGATGTAATAAATTAGGTAAATTAGATATGTGTAATTTACAATGGCAAGTTAATTATACTACTTTTGAAGTAGTTGTAGTTTAAGATCAAATATACTAAGATCTAAGTTAAAAAGATGCTATGCAGCAGTAGAATCATCAACTACTACAGAAATGAAAACCCTATTATTTTTTTTTCGAAAAAATTTTACTTTTCCTGAGACTAATGAAAAAATTGTATGATCTTTACCTAATCCTACATTTTTTCCTGGATAAAATTTCGTACCTCTTTGCTTAACAATAATGTTACCAGCATTTACTAACTGACCGTCAGATTTTTTTAAACCTAATCTTCTACCAGCTGAATCACGGCCATTTTTTGAACTACCACCTGCTTTTTTCGTTGCCATCTGAACTCCTTATACTGCTTTACTTAAAATAGTTTAACTTTTAGCAATTAGATGCTTTAGCGATATCTATAATCTTAACTTGTGTAACTTCCTGTTTATGCCCTCTTTTTTTACGATAGTTTTTTCTTCGTTTTTTCTTAAAAACTATCACTTTTTGATCACGTAATTGATTTAATATTTGAGCTGTAACAGAAGCCCCTTTAACAATAGGAGTACCAATAAAGGAAGGATTGCTATATTCTCCAATCATTAGAACTTCTTTAAATTGAACAGTTGAGCCTGGCTCACCATCAATTTTTTCTATTTTTATTATGCTATCTTTAGCAACTCTGTACTGTTTACTACCTGTTTTAATAACTGCAAACATTAAAATACCCACTTTTAATCACGATGTCCATATAATATATATATTTATGCTACTGAAGTCAATGGCAAACACAGCAGCATAAATTAAGAATGATTATTTATAAACCGTAATAAAAACAACTGTTATAACTATTATAACGTTACTTTATTTTGCAAGCTAGCATATATATTTTATTTTGAATAGCTTGAGTAAATGATTTTATTATTTGAATTTCTAGTATAGCCTTAGTAGTATATAAAATCATTGCTGTAATTATACAAGAGTATATAATATCAGACGGATAATGCATTGCCAATGACAATCTTGATATACCAACCATTATGACTAGCACCACTCCTGCGAATTTGCCTATTCTGTTTAGTTTATGCCATAAACATGCCACGATGAAAAATGTGATTCCAGTATGAGCACTAGGGAAACTAGTAAAACAATTAACATATTCTGTATTAAAATCTATAACTGTTTGTATTTCCGATGATGAAAGTGAGCAACAAGGCCTAGTAAATGAGAAGAGACGTTTCAATTTGCTGTATACTAGTAAAAATATAGTGTATGCTGTTCCTACATACAACAAATAATTATAAGTTATGTTAAATTGATAAATGCGTTTTTCACCATGATAATTTCTAAGTTTGATTAATAAATAAACTGCTAGTAATAAATAATATATTGTAAAATTTTTAGCATAGAATATTCTAGATAAATAGTAGAACATTTTAGCGATACATTCATTACTATTGGTAATTTGATTGATGATTAAGAATAATTTGACATTCCATCCATTAAAATCATATAACCACGGTTTCATTATTTTTCCTTATTGTATTTGAGTTTATGTAAATTATTGGTTGGTATATTATATGTTAAATAAGTACTAATCAATATAATTTTTAAGGTAAATTTGTAAAATTTATGTGGAAAGTTATTGTTTTAGGATGTGGGCCGTCTTTAGGAGTGCCTGTTATTGGATGCAAGTGCTCAGTTTGTATGTCTAATATCGAGTTCAATAAAAGATTGCGTTCATCCTTATATCTTCAATATAACCATGAAGTCTCAATTTTAATTGATAGCGGTTGTGATATTAGATTTCAATTATTACGGGCTAATATTACAAAATTGGATGCTGTAATTCTTACTCATCCTCATTCTGACCATATTGCTGGTATAGATAATTTGAGAGTTTTTACGTATCAAAATGGCTACCCTTTAGATGTTTATGCTAATATAGAAACTGTGAATTATATTACTAAAAACTATAGTTATTTATTTGAGAAAAATCTATTAAATGCTATAAAAATTGATGACTATGGTACAGTTAATATTAAAGGTAAAGAAATAACTACTTTTCAGCAAAATCATGGAGACATTAATAGCTTAGGTATAAGAATTAAGAATTTTGTTTATTCAAATGATGTTAAAGAATTTCCTAGAAAAAGTTATCAATTCCTCAGTAAAATAGATGTTTGGATGTTAGACTGCCTACGGGTAATAGCAACTGATGCTCATGCTGGCTTGAATGAAGTTATGCAATGGAATGAGCAGTTTATGCCGAAAAAAATCTATTTGACTAATATGAATCATACTATAGATTACTATGGCATTCAGCCACTGCTTTCAAAAAATATTGCGCTAGCTTATGATGGTTTAGAGTTTTATATATAACAATGTAAGTTAATGTAACCAAACAATTTGAGATAACAAGCTTCGAAGGTATAATATAAGTCATTGTTAACAATTAATTTTTCAGGAATTAACTGTGGCATAGCCAAAACGCTAGTTAAACATGTTATTGCGTTGTTAAATTAAGTTAGCGTATTTTTTATCATAAAATAAAAAATTTTAGTATAAAATAAAATTATGGATTATATAAAAATGAATCTTTATGCATGCAAAAAATATAAGTGGTTTTGATGTTAACTGTCTAAGTAACGAATTCAATGCCAAGGAATATACCGTTCATGAGCTTTCGTTGCACATAAAATCAGCTATTGAATATCAGTTCAGCGTGCTAAAAGTACGAGGTGAAGTTTCTGGATTAAAAATTGCTAGTTCAGGTCATAGCTATTTTAACTTAAAAGACGATAAAGCAGTTTTAAATTGTGTATGTTGGAAAACAACTTTAAATCTTGTAAAAATTAAGGTTGAAGATGGAATAGAAGTTATAGCTACTGGTAGGCTCACTACTTATTCAGGCCAATCTAGATATCAGCTTGTAGTTGAAAATATTTGTATCGCTGGGTTAGGATCATTGATGCAAATATTTTTTCAACGTAAAGAAAAATTAATGAAAGAAGGGCTATTTGATAATTCTAGAAAAAAAAAGCTACCAGCCTTTCCAATGGTTATTGGAGTCATAACATCTATTTCTGGCGCCGTTATCAGAGATATTGCGCATCGAGTTAATGACCGCTTTCCTAGCAGATTATTAGTATGGCCAGTAACGGTACAAGGCAATAATTCTGCTAATGAGGTAGCAAGTGCTATTCAAGAATGTAACAATATGCTAACTAGTAACCATGATCTAGCTCCCGAAGTTATTATTATAGCTAGAGGTGGTGGATCTGTGGAAGATTTATGGTCATTTAATGAAGAAATTGTTGTTAGGGCTATAGCTAGCTCAGTTATTCCAATAGTATCAGCTATTGGCCACGAAGTAGATTTTACTCTTGCAGATTTTGCTGCTGACCTAAGAGCCCCAACGCCATCAGCTGCTGCTGAGATGGTAGTGCCAGTTTTAGCTGATATAAAAATGCGTTTAAATAATTCAATGAACCAGATAAATCATGTTACTTTCAATTATTTAAAATGTAGTGTTATGTCGCTGAATAATTGTGGTAATATTGTTCAAAAGCTAAAAACAATGATAGATTTAAATTATCAAAAATTTGATGAGCTTGTATTTCGATTTGATACAAAAGTAGAGCAATTTGGAGAACTTCAAAAAAGAATTTTGCAAAATAATATGCTTATTGATCCTAGTAAATTGGTGCAATTATACGAACTAAAACTTGAAAGCCTTAATAATAAGTTATATCAACTTGTAAAAAGACTATTTGTTAACTTAGATAACAAAGTGTATTTGTTAGATTCTCTCTTAAATAATATGGATTATTCAAGAGTACTTAAAAGAGGATTCGCCATTATAAGATTAGTAGACGGACCAGTGGTATCTTCATTGTCTCAGCTTAAAGGTAATGACAAAATAAAGATACAATTACAAGACGGAGTACGACAAGCTACAATTGATTCTTAATTGAGATTAGCTGCATTTTTTACTGTTTAAAATTTTATGTGATTATTAAGCTTATATTATGTCGCATTATAAAAGTACATTATTTATATTATTATCGCTTTGTTTATTGGCTTTTACACAAAATCAAGGCTATGCTCAATTGCAGTTAGAAAGATTCAATTTAAGGCTTGGAATAGAATCTGAAAGTATTTCTAATACAGATATTGCTATTGCGTCAGAAATTGCCGCAAAGATGCATGTAAGTTTGTTTCTTAAGCATGTACCTGCTGACCAAAAATTAAATGCCTTATCTGATGGTGTTGTTGACATTATTTCTAGCTCAGAAATTCCTCCTGATATTAAGGAATATGCTTACTTATCATCTATTCCACATCGTTATGAAAATTATTCGTTGTTTGTATTAGGCGAGAAAAATTTAGAATTTAGTGATAGCTCTGAATTTGCTGATCTTATTAGGTTTCATGGGTTTCGTCTTGGAGTAATGAAGAATTATGTTTATAAAGATAATGAAATTAGCAAATTGATTCAAAGTCCAGACAATCAGGATATAATATTTGAATACGAAACTAATGATGAAGCATTAAGAGCTCTATTAAATAATGAAATTGATGGATGGATTACAATAACCTCTTCAGGAGTAGCTTCGGTAGTTCAGTGTTATCATGCTATAAATAGAATAAAGCACATTGTTATTACGAATAAAGTACCTGTATATTTTATGTTTAATAAAAAAACTTTGCCTATCGGATTAATAACAGATCTGAAGAGAGAAATAGAGAAATTTGAAGCTAAAACTGTTAAAAGCCGAATTTACTTGTTTTTATTAATTGAATCTATTCATTCAAGTTGGTTTTATGGGTTAAGTATTATTGCAGGAATATTATTTACCTTACCAAGTATTATTTTAGCCTTAACAAACAATTCTTCTTTGTTTAGCATAATAATGCTAGCATTGTTACCTGCAAGTTTCAGTAATATTGCATTAGACATAATAATGCATAAGCAGTCACAAGGAGTTTTTTCTAATCCAATATATATATATTGCAATCTCATTATTGTGTTAATAGGATTTTTTTTAGTAAGATTATTAGGATTGCAGAGTAGTAAAATAAAGTGTGATCAAAACTTTTTAAGTTATTTATTTGTCATATGTGATGCTTTGGTGCAGTCTATATTTATGATAGTGGGAATTATTGTATCACTAATGATTCCAATGTATCCAATAATGTTATGGGGACCTGTGTTTGTATTATTATTTTCTAGTATAGGATGTATTGTTAGGAGTGTATTGTGTAGATATAACGCAATACAAGATGTTTATAGTGAAATTAATTTTATGGTTATTGTAATATGGACTGTTATTTTTCTCAATTGCCTTGACTATCAATATAATGAGTTAAATCTAGAAAAAATGCAATATGATATTGTAATAGCAATTTTAGGTGTCTTTATTACTAGCACAGCTATACATTATTTACTATGGAAAAAAAGATTACTGAACAACAAATTTTGTAATTGGGCTAGTTTTAGATAATCAAGAACTCGATATGAGTAGAATGATGTAAAGTCGGTAGAACATAGATTAATATCGAACTCTGGATCATATACTTGCTAAAGTATAAAAGCTAAAAATTAGCTTTCATACTTATAGTGCTTACTTTAACAATATACTTTTCAGCAAAATAAATGTTATACGATCCTCCTAATTCTATTTTGTTAGTTAATAGTAGAGTAATTGCAGCACCTAACTGACAGATCGGCTTAGTATCTATACTAATAGGTTTAGCATTATCCACATCACTATAATTAATAGAATTAGCATGCTTTAGCATGATATTATTACTACTATTAGTGTATAAATTAGTATGAATCAATGCTTGAAATTCAGGTCTTACTGAAATGTTTTTACTAATATTATTAATAGTATATTTTGTTGAAAATCCTACGCTGCCAACTAATGTATTGTGATTCATACTGCCTATAGTAATATCATCAAACAACTCATAACTTGAGTTATAAATCCTATTATATCTGATACCAACTATTGGTGACAAAATTAATTGTGAATTAGTATGATGTAAATCACATCCTAACATAAAATCGCCATAGTAACTTTCGCCACTAATTTTGCTAGAAGACTGAGTAGTGTACTTATTTTTTCCATCATAGTTGATAAAGCCTGTTATTCCTTGTATAAATATATTCCGTTGTAAGTAATATCTTCCATTTAAAGATAATGAGTATATTGTACAGTCTGTAGCCGTTAATACACTTTGATCATAGTTAATAGCAGAATTTGCATATAGTCCTGTAATACCAATAATAATCTTTTCAGTTAAATATTTATTTGATGTAACAAATATACCATTGCTCTTTAAGTTATATTTATTGTTTTCTGTAGACTCATTTGGATTGATAGCAGTAGAAAAAATTTTTCCTTGAATACTCCAACTAGTATTATTATTGATATTTGAGCCAGAACTTATAATATTTCGATGATTTTGACACATTTTAGATATGCTTGATGTTATAGCACTTACCGTAGTAGCAGTAACAGCAGTAATAGCACTAGTTATTGCTATATCATTGGTTTGTGCAGCTTTTAACAGTGCTTTCTCTTGTTCTTTAAAATATGCTTTTACTTTTATTTCCGATTCTATAGTTTTATTTTGTTCAGAATTATCGAATTGTTGGTTATTATTATTTAGTGGTTGAACAGCAGAATTATTTAGAGTACTAGGTAGCAGTAATGAAGGTTGATTTGCTGAGCAATCTAGAACATCTTCTATTTCCGATTCTATAGTTTTATTTTGCTCAGAATTATCGAATTGTTGGTTATTATTATTTAGTGGTTGAACAGCAGAATTATTTAGAGTACTAGGTGGCAGTAATGAAGGTTGATTTGCTGAGCAATCTAGAACATCTTCAGCATCATAACATATATCTTCTATTTCATCGTTGGATTGATCTGAACATATCAATGTCTGGTGAGTAGGAGTAGTGATAGGAGTTATATTATGCTTTGGTATCGCTGTGACAGGCTTCTTGACATTATTATCAGTCGGTTGTTTAGTGTTAGTATTTGATTTTGCTGCAAATATAGGTCCTAATGTTTGCTCGATTTTCTTTGCCTTTTCCTTAATAGTTAAAGTTTTCTGACTAGAATTTAAATCTTTACTGCTAATATTATCTTTAGAATTGGTAGTAGCGATGGAAGTTGTATTAGGGCTTGGTATCACTGCAACAGGCTTTTTAACGTTATTATTAGTCGGTTGTTTAGTGTTAGTATTTGATTTTGCTGCAAATATAGGTCCTAATGTTTGCTCGATTTTCTTTGCCTTTTCCTTAATAGTTAAAGTTTTCTGACTAGAATTTAAATCTTTACTGCTAATATTATCCTTAGAATTGGTAGTAGCGATGGAAGTTGTATTAGGAGTTGGTATCACTACAACAGGATTTTTAACGTTATTACTAGTCGGTTGTTTAGTGTTAGTATTTGATTTTGCTGCAAATATAGGTCCTAATGTTTGCTCGATTCTCTTTGCCCTTTCCTTAAAAGTTAAAGCTTCATTACTAGAATTTAAATCTTTACTGCTGATATTATTGTTAGAATGCGTAGTAGCGATAGAAGTTGTATTAGTGTTTGGTATCATTATAACATGCTGCTTGACATTATTACCAGTCGGTTGTTTAGTGTTAGTATTTGATTTTGCTGCAAATATAGGTCCTAATGTTTGCTCGATTCTCTTTGCCCTTTCCTTAAAAGTTAAAGCTTCATTACTAGAATTTAAATCTTTACTGCTGATATTATTGTTAGAATGCGTAGTAGCGATAGAAGTTGTATTAGTGTTTGGTATCATTATAACATGCTGCTTGACATTATTACCAGTCGGTTGTTTAGTATTAGTATTTGATTTTGCTGCAAATATAGGTCCTAATGTTTGCTCGATTTTCTTTGCCCTTTCCTTAAAAGCTAAAGTTTTCTGACTAGAATTTAAATCTTTACTGCTGATATTATCGTTATAATGCGTAGTAGCGATAGGAGTTGTATTAGGGTTTGGTATTGCTGCGACAGGCTTCTTGACGTTATTATCGGTCGGTTGTTTAGTGTTAGTATTTGATTTTGCTGCAAATATAGGTCCTAATGTTTGCTCGATTTTCTTTGCCCTTTCCTTAAAAGTTAAAGGTTTCTGACTAGATTTTAAATCTTTACTGCTGATATTATCGTCATCCCAGTCATCAGTTGCATCGTTGTTTTGGTTTGGTGCTGTGTTATTTTCTTTATCAGGTATTCTAGGCACTTTAGTGATTAAAGTTTCAAGTGCAAAAATTTTTGATACATATTTATTATTACTGTTTTGATGTTTTTTGAAGTCTGCAAATTGTTGTTGGGATTTTATATCTGCCTCCATATCATCCTCATCATCAGATTCATTAGGTGACTGTTGATGCATTCGTAGTCGCTCACTTAATTGTGCTTTAAAATTTGCAGTACTGCTTTTAGTATTTGGCTCATTTGCCATACTTTGAATCGTATAGGTAAAGAATAATGTAGAAATAATTACTATGGCTATTTTTTTGTTATTTTTCATAATATGCTGCTATTTATTCATTAAATGTAAAAGTAATGTAAATAAGTATTAATATAATTTAATTTACAAGTCAAATATTTTACAACATATTAAACGAACAATAATTAGTGTAACTTTCAAGTTTAATATAAAAAATCAGTAAGAGAATAGACTTCTTTTAAAACTAGGATGGAGTAAAGGTTAAGAAAAAGATAACTAGAGTTCGATATAAGAAAATAGAAGAAAGATAGATGAAATAAGGATTAGAGTAGCAGTTCAACAGGAATATAATAGAAGTAATAGTAAAAAGTAAATTGTAAAAAAGATATGATGGAGTATAAAGATCTCAAGAATAAAAAAGGAGAACTAAATATGATTCCTATATTAAATATTTTTTCTTGATGGATAACTTTTGTAAGTATTTTGAAGAATGAATAAAAAAATATATACTGCCAAACACTATGCAGAAGCGCAAAAGATACCAGAGTAGGATAAGGAAGTAGAATAGAAAGAAGAGGAGATAAGATTGAAATTAAGTTTGAAGATATAGCCAAACTACTATAAAACAATTATAATAATAAGATGTAATAAAAAAGTAATTAGTATGACATATTCTATAGATTTTCTGAAAACAGTGCTGACGATTTAATGCTTTTTGTATACTACGGCTTACTTACTACTAGTCTCGTTCAGCTATTTTATATTGATATGCACACTATATTGACTTATATCTTCTTTTAGTTTATCAATAGAGATTTTTCTTGGAGCTCTGTTTCTGTTTTTTAATTCAATATTAATGAAATACGAAACTTCAATTGTAGTTTTTAAACATTCCTTGGCTATGTTTATTATGCTTTGCAAAAAGTTACTACATTAGTACATTAAGCTATATATTTGAGTTGCGTTAAAGATTAAATTCATCTATACTATATTAACTGGCGTAGGCATCAACCTTACAAACCCAGTCAGGTTTGAAAAAAAGCAGCTGTAGTAAGTCCTTGGTGGGTTACGCTAGTAGTTTTATCTTAACGATGAGTGTATTTTTACATTCTTTTTTCTCTTAAAGTTTAATTAGATTAATGCTAGAAAGGCAAAGTGGCTATGTAGTTTGGGCTAGAAAATATAGACCTAAAACTATGTGTGAGTTGATAGGGCAGGAAGTATTAACTAAAGTTTTAACTTATAGTATGATTACTGGCTGCTTATCGCAGGCTTATTTGTTGAGTGGTATTCGCGGCGTTGGAAAAACAACTGCAGCTAGAATCATTGCTACAACAATTAATTGTTTGCAGCCATTAGTAACTTCAAAAACAATATTTGCTTGTACTAAGTGTAATAGCTGTATAGCTATGGAAAATAATAGCCATCCTGATATTAATGAAATTGATGCAGCTAGTAGAACTGGAGTAGAGGATGTAAGAACAATAATTGATGATAGTGAATATAAGCCATTAATTTCTAAATATAAGATATTTATTATTGATGAAGTTCATATGCTCTCTAAGAGCGCATTTAATGCATTGTTAAAGCTTCTTGAAGAACCTCCAAGTCACACTATTTTTATTTTTGCAACAACCGAGATTAACAAAATTCCTTTGACAGTGATTTCTAGATGTCAAAAATTTGACTTAAGACGATTGGATGTGAATAATATTGTTCAAATTTTGAGTAACATTATAGCTAAGGAAAATGTTAGTGCTACTAAAGAAATATTAGAATTTATTGCTGTTAAAGCAGATGGATCTGCAAGGGATGCAGTATCATTACTTGAACAAGCTAGAGCATTATCACAAAATATTGCAGATACTGCAAGTTCTGAGGCAGTAGTGATTAGTTTAAATACTGTCGAACAGATGTGTGGGGTATTAGATTTAGGAAAATCAACAGATCTTCTATCAGCAATTGCTGAGAAAAATGCAGAAAAAGGCATTAATATTGTTACAGATTTATATATAAGTGGAACTGATTTTGTAGTATGCAGTCAAAATATACTAGATCTGATTGGGTATTTAATTAAAGTGAAAACGATAGATGGCTATACTGAATCTATTTATGCGAGCCATAACAATAGATTAAATTCTCTTAGTATGAAATTATCTTTATCGCGATTGACTGTGCTATGGCAAATATTTAGTAAATCTATACAAGAGTTAAAGATTAGTCATAACCCAAGGCTTTGTTTTGAGGTTGTTGTTATAAAAGCTATTTACAGTTTTTCATTACCTACTCCTATAGATGCATTGAGGCAATTGAAGAGTGAATTAACTGATGCTAAAACTAATGTTGATAATGCCGCTAATTCGCCTGCTATAGCTGAATCTTTACCTGCTAGCATGGATAAATATGAGCTACAATCTTATGAATGCTATTCTGATATAAATAATAAAAAAATGTTGACTAAATCTAATAATAGTAATAATTATTTGACGGTTTTAGTAGATTTTTTAAAATATCTTAACCAAATTGGAGAGGTTGATCTTTATTATTATCTAATGAACATAGTTTCGGTTATTGATATTACTGGATGTAGTGTTTTCTTAGGCAGCAAAGGTAGTAATGCAAAGATGAACAGTCAATTAACAATGCATTTATGTCAATGGAAGCCTAATAATTGGAATGTCTTAACTGTAGAAAATGATACAAAATTGCCATTAAAAGCAGAGCTCATTCAAATGTTTAAAGTTTCTAAAGCATGGGATTTAATTACAACTAATTTTAAAGATGTTGAGGTTGTTGATATTATAATGAATAAAAAATAGTTAGGCACTCTATGAGAAAATTAAGACAGTTATTAAGACAAGTTGAAAATGCTCAAAAGCAGGTTTCGCAGAAAGAATATAGCGGTAGCGCTATGATTGAGCACAAGAAAGTAGTTACTGTAATTTTAGATGGGCAGGCAAATGTTAAATCCATTGCTATTGATCTTGCTTTAACTAGTAACACTACAAGTGAACTATTAGAAAAATTAGTAATAACAGCTTTTAATGATGCTTTTCACCAGATTAATACAGAAGCATCTAAGATGATGTCAAATATGTTAGGTAAGTTAACTAGTAAACTATCTAAGATGAAGTATCCTCAGCTTGATAAAATAGACGATAAGGTAGGAAATGCTGAATTTGATGGTAGTGCTGGAGGAAATTTAGTCAACATTATATTGAATGGTAACGGCAATATTAAATCTATAACAATTGATTCTTCTGTGATTAATGATCAAGCGATGTTAGAAGATTTGCTTGTAGTATCTTATTCTAATGCTAAGCGTAAATTTGATTCTGAAACTTCTAATGCAATGTCAGATTTGTTAGGTGGAGGCAAATCAGTATTTTGATTTAACTAATGAGATTAGGCTTATATAGTAGTTCATTTCACTCTGCTATAATTTGAGTACTTTTGAATTATTAAATCAAAATGCTTATTTTGATAAATTATGCTTAGAAAATTCATTAACCATGCTATTTTAAATTACAGTTTATGTAGCGCTAGATTAAGCTTATTATATGCAAATTTAACATAAAGCTATAGTTGGTTGTGATTGTTGGTTAAGAGCAATAATAAATTTTTAGATAGTAAGCAGTTGTGGGGGTAGTTTAATAACAATGACAATAGCAGAGTTTAAAAAAGTATCAAAAGCTTATAGCAGTCATTATCAAGCAATTAAGGATATAAACTTTAAGATTAAAGCTAATGAAATTACTACTTTAGTTGGTCCTAATGGTGCTGGCAAAACAACAGTTGCAAAGCTGTTACTAGGCCTTGAACAACCAACTTCAGGTAATATTGTTAAACAAAATGGGATATCTTTATCATATGTTCCACAAAAAATTCACTTGAATGATAACTTACCAATTAACGTGTCTGAATTTTTATCATATGTAGCTTCTAATCACCAGAATACACTTACTCAAGTAATGGACTTTATTAATTTTGAGTTCATAAAAAATAAACAGCTTGCTGACTTATCTGGAGGCCAAATGCAAAGGGTTGCAATAGCAGCTAGCTTACTCAAAGAATCTGATTTGATAGTTCTAGATGAACCTACTCAAGGGCTTGATGTTATAGCTCAACAACAACTGTATGATCTATTGAAAAAATGTAAGCAGATTAGAAAAACAGCTATATTTATAATTTCGCATGATTTACATACTGTTATGTTAAATACTGATCAAGTTTTATGTATTAATCAACATATATGCTGTAGTAGCTATTTATTTAAATATTCAAAAGAGAATAGAGCATACGTTGCTAATTTAAGGGAGTTAGATTCTCAAATAGGAATATATACTCATAATCATGACCACACTCATAATTAATTTAGTTATTGCAACAGTATTAATAAGTATACTGCTTGCATCACTTGGGTGCATAATATTGTGGCAGCGTTACACAAGTTTTAGCGATGGATTAGTACATTCTTGCGTATTAGCTGGAAGCATGGTAGCTATATTTAATTTACCAACACTAATTTCTGCATTTTTAGTAGCACTAATATATTCTGGAGCAATTTTTTTTTTTAGTAACAATAATTACAATAAATCAACAGTAGTTTTTATTGTTTCAAATGGTATGCTGGCTTTATCAGCTATTTTATCAACTATTGTTCCAGGCGCACCAACTGTTTCTAGCCTTTTGTTTGGTGGAGAATTATGGCTAATAAATTCAACTGACATAATAATTTTATTTATTTTAGTATTAATAATAGGAGCGCTAATATATACAAATTTTAAGGCAATTATATTAATATCTTTAAATAAAGAACTTGCTGTAGTGATTTTAGAAAGGCATCCTAGAGTTATTGAAATGATGTTTTTGGTTATTTTATCAACTACGATCATTGTTACTATAAAAATATTTGGCGGCTTGTTTCTAACTGCATGGCTTGTAATTCCAGCAGCAACTGCAAGAATGATCAGCAATTCTGCAGCTAAGATGATAATTTACTCTAATCTGCTATCTGTAATGTTTAATCTTACTGGAATCGGTGTATCTGTATATCTTGATACTCCTACTACAGCAACAATGGTATTTACTAATTTCTTAGCTTTTGTTGTTATATTTATTATATTTAAAACTTCAGATTAGGATAATGGATGATAAGAAAAAGAAGAAAAGATAAGATAGAGATTAAGTTTGGAGATAGAATAAGAAGCAAGAGAAGCAATTATATGAACAAAGAAATTAAGAGGAGAACGGTGTCTAGTATGCTCTAAATGCATATGTTTTTTTTAGTACATTAAAGACAGATTTAATTAAGGAACGTTTATTTAATAAAAGCTTATCATCTATGTCTAATAAGTATGTTTTCATATCTTTATGAAGATTGTACAATGTAAGGTTATATATATGATTGTTTGACTAAGGAAAGATCAAATCTGTTGTTCTATCAACATAAGCCTACTGGTATATGCAAAGAAGTGATTTGATGTATAAAGTATAAAGCTATCAGGACAATGTACTCGGCTCAAAAGTGGATCAGAATCGTGAGAGGAAGATTAGACTACTAGTTTCATGTGGTAAGAGGTTAGGCTAGAATTGTTAGGTTAACATACAGTGAACTACTAATAAATGTCGTTATTAATAAAAAGCAAAAGATACTGAAAGGCTTTGCTCAAAAGAGAAGTGATCTGCTTATTTGAGCTAGTCCATGGCAATACGTAGACTTTAAGATCATCGGCAGATAGGTAGAACCTAACACATTTATATCATATAGATAGAACACAATAAGCCTGTATCTTTTCCAATATGGAAGGTGAGCTGTAAGGTAAACTGATCAAGATGCAGGTAGATGAGAACAGAAAAAGCGAATGCTATGTTGTAATGACATAGATAGGAGTTGAAACATCATTCCGCATGAAAGTGAGCAGACTTCTGTTATGGTCTCTTATTATGAGAGAATTTGATGAAACTTTGAAGGGAGAAAAGCAAATGATGGTTGTAAATTTTACAGCCAGTACGTCTATTGATAACAAAATACATTTGCAAAGTATAAACTGGAAGAAATGTAATAAAGTTATTAGAAGTCATCAAACGCATATCGTAAAGGCAATACAGGAAAGCAGATGGAACAGAGTGAAAGCTTTGCAACGGTTGCTTACACATTCTTTTAGCGGTAAGACAATTGCAGTTAGAAGAGTGACAGAAAACTGAGGAAAAAGAACTGCTAATATAGATTGGGAAACTTGGTCTACACCAGATCTTATTCATAATCCAAGGTCAAAGTGTAACACCGGTTCAACAGAAATTGAACTTAAAGAGGCTTGCGCTGCATGATGGGAAACAATCATGTACAGTTCAATGTTTAAGATGATTTAACTAACTAGAAAAAATAAGTCAAAGCAAGAGTTATTGTGAGCTTTATACGCCTTATAAAATCTGCTATTTAGTTTATTCTCGTTTAAGTTGATATATAAATTTAACTGTAGATGTATTAATATTACTTGTCAATATGATAATAATATCTTGATGTTAATTGCACAAATATAACACAAATATATGTATGATATTTAGCTAATTGGAATGCTAATTTTTAATCAAGCAACTTGAATTTGTAGTTGATAAGCTTAGAGTAACCTTCAGTTGATAACGTCGCTTAAAAATATTTTTTATTTTTACAAAAGTATTTGCTATTAAATAAAAATCATACTACACACTATAAGTTTAAGCTAATTTTAAAAATTAATAAGTTATTATTTAATTACTTTAAATATCGAAATAGACGTAAAAGATTCGGTCTTAGTTTTAATTTGATCTCTGGCATTTATAATTTTGAACTACGTTAACTAGTTTCGAAACAGGTCTAATAGTAAACACATATCAAGTTCAACAATACATCGAGCGTGTGATGAGATTCAGAAAAAAGGCTGAAATACCGAATGAACAATACATGATCTTAGAATAAGATTTGCCACTTGAATTGTAAATAATGAAGAAGAACTTAATGTAATAGCTAAAATATTATTGCATAGTATTCAACAACTGAAATTTATGCTATAACTAGGTTAGATAAGGCAAAAGTAGCTACAAATAAAGTTGTAGAAAACATGCTGATGATATGTGGTTCCAATTTTTATCTAAACGGAGATACTATCTGGAATCTTACCATCATTAGATTGCAGTGAAGAAATATTGACAACAACTTAGCTAGGTAGTTACTCTACATTAGATTTTGCTAAATTTTTGAAAATCACAGAGTAGAATAAGATTTTTTATGCTAGAATTGAGGCTGAAGGTTATTATGCAAAAAAATTATGTTAGTCGTTATCGAGGCGTTGAAGTATATAGGTTTGAGCATTGACGAATAGGAAGTAGTGTTAGCTGAAGTAGCTACAGGAACAGCAATTATTAAAGTTCATAAGAGTAATATTTGGCTGGTCTGAAGAAAAAGAATATTCAGAGATTAACCAGTATGAAATATTGTCTGAACAAATTCTAAGTTAAGATTTTTCGTTACTTGAAGAGATTGATTGTGTAAATGTAAATGATGATCAAATTATTTATCAGTCTAGAAGCAAGAAAGAGGCCTGAGGAGTGGAAATTATCTGTCATGTATTTGCTTTTAGACAATGAAATGCGTTGTGATGAATATATAAAATCAAATTTCCTGATCCATTTTGGTCTGTAAATTCTACCAAATCAAGCGATTGAAAGTACTGCTGCCATAACTAAAAGAGAGGCACTAGAAAGAAATATTAATGCAGAAATGGGTAAATTTCCTGATATACAGCAAGAAGTTGCTGATTTAGCAGATGTAGTAGCTACTTTACAGAGCGGTGATTATTATGTTGGATAAAACAAAAAAAGCTAAGCAATATGCATCAGCATTTTGTTCGATGTTAAGACGCAGTAAATGGTATTTTGTTCTATGCAAATATGATTATGTAGCTATTTTATTAGCTGCGCTACCAATGCAGTAAGTTGAGTAAGGTAGAAGAGGTGTATTAGGTCAAAAAAAAATATCAGGAGTCGGAGTAGCACTTTCTAGCTTAGGTAGAAGCATAAAAACTGTTTCTGTAGAGAATAAAGTATTATTAAGCCTTTTTAGAAACTGGTTAACGTAGTTCAAAATTATAAATGCCAGAGATCAAATTAAATCTAAGACCGAATCTTTTACGTTTATTTCGATATTTGTCAGCAATAATTTTGAACCGTTTTAGCATACCAACAACGTTTTCATTGACAACTCTTTCTCCTGCTAACCTACGATTATTCTTTTTATCATTTTTAGTTAAAGGATTTTTCTTGCTTTTTTTCTTTGGTAATTCAGAATTATTGTGAATTTTTTGTATACCTTGATATCCTGTGTTAGTAATCGCTTTAACTTCAGGATGAATAAGAATTTTGGATTTCTTAAATAATCTAAAGTCATGTTTTTTACCGTTAGAAAAATCTGTACATATTACTTGATGCGTTTTCTTGTCTACCACTATTTGAGTTTTTAGTGTATGCATTTTCTTCTTTCCTGAATAATAGAATTTTTGTTTTTTTTAGGTCTTTCTATAGGACTCTCAGTAGCATCAATCAAGACTACTTCATAATTCATATCACTCTTCATTAAAGCTTTACGGCCTGGAAAAGCAAAGTTTGGGTGTTTAACTAGGGTGTCTTCTACCCATTTTACAGCTTTATATGCTGAACTTTCACTAATTCCATAGTTCTGACCTATATGGAAATAAGTACGGTATTCTCTAAGGTATTCTAACACCATCAGCAACTGTTCCTCCAAATTGAGCTTATTTTTACGTCCACCTTTTGATTTCTTAAGACCATCAGCTTTCCTCAAAATATCCACCATCTTTAAAAATGTTACCTTCATTACTCCTGTTAATCAACGAAATTTTTCATCCTTTAACTCTTTAATCTGATCACATTTCATTATTACATCAAATCAGATCTTTATAACACTATTCTACATCATTCTCTAGTTTCGAGAAGAAAGAAGTATATTGAAGAGTATGCCAAAATATATACTATAAACTTGCAGAAAGATGCTGCAAGAATATATAATTATGGGAAACTGTTATTTTTAAAAAAGATAAACGTGGTTAAAAGGAATGATATTCAACAAATATTCAATGATATCAGCAAAGAGGGAAAATATGCAACAGCAAATCTATTGCTGGCAACCTTACGTACTATATTTAATAAGGCAATAAAATGGGGATTAATAGAAAACAATCCTACTCTAGGAATAGAGCAGCGTAAACTGCAAGCAAGAGAGAGATGTCTAAGTTACGATGAAATGGGAAGATTTTTAGAAGTATTATGCAGAGAAACAACTCCGTTGATAAGAGATTTTGCATTACTAGCGTTATATACTGCAGCTAGAAAAAGTAATGTGTTGGAGATGGAATGGGACAATATAGATTTTGAAAGAAAAATATGGCATATACCAAAAACTAAGAACGGAAAGGCGCAAAATATACCATTAACAGATGAGGCAATGGAAATATTGCAAGCAAGGAAATTAACATCTAAAAGTAAATGGGTGCTACAAAGCGATAGTAGCAAAAGCAGACACTTAGAAAGCCATATGAGGCATAGAATAGGATTTGTAAAAAGGCTGGCATAAAAAATTTCAGAATACACGATCTAAGAAGGACGTTAGCAAGTTGTATGGGTGATGCAGGCGCAAGTCAGAGGACAATTGGTATAACATTGAATCATATTAATCCAAACTCAACAATACCTTATACTATAGCTTGTATTGAGTTAGTACGAGAGTATATGTCTAAGGCTACACAAATAATTAGGGAATGTGCTGAAAATTATAATATTTATAATACTATCTGACTAATATAAACGTTGTGGTAAGAATAGTGCGACTTCATGTCGCACATGCATGTATGTAAACTAATTATTACAGGTAAAATCTGTGTTTGAAGATATTTAGCTAATTTAAACATTATAGAGAAATCTCATGCTACAATTGCGGCTGAAGGTGATTATGCAAAATCAAAAATTATGTTGGGCATTATCGAGGCCGTTAAAATATATGGGTTTGAGCATTGATGAATGGGGAGTAGTGCTAGCTGGAGTAGCTCCAGGAATTGTACTAGTAAACAGCAGGCATGCTAAATTAGGCCTAGCATTTATGGCTGGAGGAATTGCTCTATGTTATTGCTTTAAGAAATTTAAGAAGGTATCAGAGAATTTTTTGCTAAAAAGTTTTTTAGTAGCTAAAGGTTTATTGCCAGCTCCATTAGGATATTAGACCTCTTTCGAAACTGGTTAAGGTAGTTCAAAATTATTGCTGACAAATGTCGAAATAGACGTAAAAGATTAGGTCTTAGATTTAATTTGATCTCTTGCATTTATAATTTTGAACTACCTTAACCAGTTTCGAAAGATATCTATTCAAGATTGCTAGGCAAAAAAGTTGGCAAATAATGAATCATCTCTTTAAGCAAAATGCTATACAAGAGGAGGACATTTTCAAAGATGGTGGATATTTTGAGGAAAGCTGATGGTCTTAAGAAATCAAAAGGTGGACGTAAAAATAAGCTCAATTTGGAGGAACAGTTGCTGATGGTGTTAGAATACCTTAGAGAATACCGTACTTATTTCCATATAGGTCAGAACTATGGAATTAGTGAAAGTTCAGCATATAAAGCTGTAAAATGGGTAGAAGACACCCTAGTTAAACACGCAAACTTTGCTCTTCCAGGCCGTAAAGCTTTAATGAAGAGTGATATGAATTATGAAGTAGTCTTGATTGATGCTACTGAGAGTCCTATAGAAAGACCTAAAAAAAACAAAAATTCTATTATTCAGGAAAGAAGAAAAGGCATACACTAAAAACTCAAATAGTGGTAGATAAGAAAACGCGCCAAGTAATATGTACAGATTTTTCTAACGGTAAAAAACATGACTTTAGATTATTTAAGAAATCCAAAATTCTTATCCATCCTAAGGTAAAAGTGATTACTGATACAGGATATCAAGGCATACAAAAAATTCACAATAATTCTGAATTACCAAAGAAAAAAAGCAAGAAAAATCCTTTAACTAAAAATGATAAAAAAAATAATCATAGGTTAGCAGGAGCAAGAGTTGTGAATGAAAACGTTATTGGTATGCTAAAACGCTTCAAAATTATTGCTGACAAAAATATCGAAATAGACGTAAAAGATTCTCTCTTAGATTTAATTTGATCTCTGGCATTTATAATTTTGAACTACCTTAACCAGTTTCGAAAGAGGCCTATTCATAAAGCCAGCCAAAAGAAGACAAGAAATCATACTAGAAACTCAGCAAGAATTTATACCTCTTGCTGAATACCTTAAATTACCAGAGATTGCTATAGAGCTAAATAAATACTGTGAGCTTTATGCTACCTAATAAACTAAAGTTTAATAGGTGGTTAATGTAGTGAATTGCAGAAATTAAAATTCAATAAGAGAATGTTCATGTAAGTTATTTTATTGTATAATTTAAAAAGAATAGAAAATATGAAAAATATATGCATTTATCAAGATTTCTAGATCCAAAGAATGATGTAGCATTTAAAAAGATATTTGGATCAGAAAAAAACAAGGACATACCAATAACGCCAGATTAGGACAATGGAAAGTATGAAATGCATAATATAAAAGGTCTACAAGAGATAGAGATAATGTACAATCATAATTATGATATATCACAAAATATAGTTTTAATTAATAGCCATTTATTGCTCGCATGTCTGCAAATTCAAATTTAGAATAAAAAACAGTTAGAAAGAGATAATATACAACTGTTACAATGAGCAATGTTCAGGTTATTAAATATAGTATTATGAACTAATTCTTGTAGAAATATGAGCAATAAATAAACCGTTATTAATTAAAATTATATTTAAATATATTGCATAATTATAATTGTACATTATCTCTATCTCTTGTAAACCTTTTTCATTATGCTTTTCATATTTTTCCTTATTCTAATCTGGCGTTACAAGAGACAAAAGTAGAAGACAGGCTGTTTCCAGTAACAGAATGCATAAATTTAGGATATAAATAGATATAAATATATTACTTATAGTGGACAAAAATCTTATAATGGAGTAGCAATCTTATTCAGAATTTTATTTGAATCTACGTTTGCGATAAATCTATATAATGATGAAAAAAAGCACATTGCTATTAACATAGGAGACTTAAGCATCCATAATTTTTATGTGCCTGCAGGAGGAGATATTCCGGATGCAAATGTAAATATAAAGTCTAAGCATAAATATGCTATGTTGATTTTATGAATGCTTGGTTTTTGAATAATAAGTCTAAAAAAGATAAGATTATACTGCTTGGAGATCTTAATATTGCGCTATTAGAAAGTGATGTATGGTCAAGTTATCAATTACGCAATGTTGTGTCTCATATGGATTAGTTATCCTTTAGAATCCAAAATTAAATCTTGTATAATCATCAAAGATGCCAGGTGATTGGATATGCCATCTGATCATGTTCCAGTTATGCTAGAAATAGAAACTTAAATGCTATATCAACCTACTGCGGTATAAAACTAAGATACAAGCTCAAGTTTATACTGAACATTGAGAAGGCCATTCTTTAAGGCCTCAATGTCCTTAACATGTACTTTTCCAGTTGTTCGAATTAGATCGTTCTATATGGCAACCCTCTTCTCTCATTTCTTTATTTATCTTGCCTTTTTCATGCATTTGATTTATTCATCTAGCAATATCCATTTTTAATTTCTGTATCTTCTTAAGTTAAATTATCTTTTCCTTTCTTTACATTAGCTCTGATCTCTTATATCCAACTCAGATTATACTGGAACTTTAGTTTTCAAAGCGATCTAATCAAAAATATTTAATACATACTTTCAAGTAAGAATATCCAGTAATAATAGTCAAGATTGCTGCTATCCACAAAGTAATTTGTCCTACTATATCTAACATATGAATTCCAGAGCCCTTAGAACCTAATAGTAAAATAGCTAAAGCAGAAAATTGACATGTAGTTTTTATTTTTGCAAGCCTAGATACTGGAACACTAACTTTAATTTGGCTTAAGAATTCTCTCATGCCAGCTACTAAAAATTCTCGACATAAAATTAATAAGCATGGTAACTCTTGAGCTTTTCTAAATTTTACTATCATTATAAGAATGCTGCCAACTAATAATTTATCAGCAATATGATCAAGCATTCTACCAAAACTGCTATGTAAATTAAGTTTTCTAGCTATATAACCATCAAAAAAATCTGTTATACCAGCAATAACGAATAAGGTAGCTGCCAATTGATGGGAAAAAATAACATCATCAAAATAAAAAGTAATTAGTATAATTGGTATTATACTAATTCTAGTAGCTGTTAGAATATTTGGTATTTTTCTGGTTAACTGCATATTGTTTTTAGCTCTTTAATAATTCTTTAAGACTACGTTATAAAATTATTCTATAAGAAATTAAACATATACATAATTGTATACTATTGCTTACTGCAACTATTTTTTGTTCTATTATATGAGATTTTTATTGTCTAGCATTACAAATTAATTTGTTTAAAGATATAAATACAATTGATTATTTGCGATATATAGAATTAGGATTTTATCTGAAAAAGCGAAAAAGATAAATCATTAGCTTAGATAAAAAGAGAAAATGTTGAGTTATGAAGAAAAATTTAAATAAAAAATTAATAATCCAACATAAAAAATGTATTGTGAAAGTATACTATTGAATAAACAATTTTTGCAAGATATATCAAAAGTTGGAAAGAAAGAGGTTAATACCAAGTAGTAATCAAAGAACCAGAGATAAACTGTTATCCTTATGTATCTTATTAACAAAAAGATGTAAGTTTTTATAAAATTATTAAGCGAGTATGGAAGCACCTTTCTCTCATACTCTTGATATATCTTGCAAAAATTATCTATTAGACCTCTTTCGAAACTGGTTAACGTAGTTCAAAATTATAAATACCAGAGATCAAGTTAAATCTAAGACCGAATCTTTTACGTCTATTTCGATATTTATCAGCAATAATTTTGAACCGTTTGCATACCAACTCTTTCTCCTGCTAACCTAAGATTATTTTTTTATCATTTTTAGTTAAAGGATTTTTCTTGCTTTTTTTCTTTGGTAATTCAGAATTATTGTGCATTTTTTGTATACCTTGATATCTTATATCAGTAATTGCTTTAACCTTAGGATGGATAAGAATTTTGGATTTCTTAAATAATCTAAAGTCATGCTTTTTACCGTTAGAAAAATCTGTATATATTACTTAGTGTGTTTTCTTGTCTACCACTATTTGAGTTTTAGTGGTTGACCAATGGTCTACGTTTATTTACTAATCTTCGTAAAGATATGAAAACATATTTATTGGATATACAAGATAATCGGTTATTAAATAAACGTTCTTTAATTGAGTCTGTTTTTTTTAAATGTACTAAAAAAACATATCCATTTAGAGCATACTAGACACCGCTCTCCTCTTAATTTCTTTGTTCATATAATTGCTTCTCTTGCTAGTTATTCTATCTCTTACAGTTAAATTTTATCAACTCAAATGAGAATAAACTAAATAGCAGCTTTTATAAAGCGTATAAAGCTTACAGTAACTTTTGTACTAACTTATTTCTTCTGGTTAGTTAAATTTTCTTAAACGTAGAATGTATTGCCATGATGGAGGCCTCATACATAAGGTCACCCATTGGCATATATCAGTAAGCTTATGTTCGTAGAACAACGTGGTTAATCAGCTCTTGATGTTAAACAAAGTCATATACATAACTTCACATTGCACTATATTAAACTCTTTGCTTATTTTTGCAAAATAATTTGTCTAGTCATTTGGATTGTCACTGCTAACTGTAGCTTGGCTTTCCTGCTTGACTTGATTATTATTATCTTGATCATTGCCATCAGTAGCGGTGTTATTATTGCCCTGTGCAGATCCCAAAGCATACACTACCAATTCCTCTATGGGTACTTGATATTTTTTTGATAATTCTACTAATTGTGTTATTGAATCCATTACCTCAGCGGGTATTACTCCTCCTCTTTCAGTGGATAACCAATTTGCTTGAAAATGCAAAGGATGCTGATCTGGTTTTGGTTGTCCTATCATTACTGTAAAAGGAGCTATTTGACCTCCAAAATTACAATTAATTACAAGCTTTTTCATTTTAAATTCAGTATATAGGTTATGGCCTTATTAATATTTCAGTAATAGCTTAATTTTTATACTACATTATCTTATTTATTTTCATAATATTAGTAAATACTATACTTTAATATTATTTGTTTTTAATTTGTTATAATAATTTATGGCCACTTTACTTCAGGTGGGAGTGACATTAATATAGCATCAACGTTACCATCAGTCATTAATCCAAATTTAGTACCTCTATCATATAATAAATTAAATTCTACATATCTTCCGCGTTTAACTAGTAGAGCTTCGTATTGACTATTGCTCCATGGCAAAAACATTTTGCTTTTTACAATATCAGGATAAATAGCTAGAAAAGCTTCTCCAATACTCTTAGTAAAATTAAAATCTATATCAAAATTCTTGCTATTTAGATAATCATAAAATACTCCTCCAACTCCTCTAACCTCTTTTCTATGAGGTAAATAAAAATAATTATCGCATTCTGCTTTAAATTTTTCATAATATGATGGGTTATATTTATCGCATGCTAGTTGAAAAGCCTGATGAAATTTTTTAGTCTCAAGCTTATCCGGATATAATGGCGTTAAATCACTTCCACCGCCAAACCAATAGTTGTTAGTTTGTAAATATCTGGTATTGAAATGCACAGCTGGAACTAGAGGAGATTTCATATGTGCTACTACTGAAATACCTGTAGCAAAAAAATCAGAACTATAATTAGCGCAAGGTATGACATCACATAATGCTGTTGGTACATCTCCATAAACTTTTGAAATATTAACTCCAACCTTAGCAAATACATTACCTCGCATTATCGACATTTCTCCACCACCACCACCAGCTCTGTTCCACTGACTCTTGGTAAATTTAGCTACTTTAACTTTTTTGCTACTTGCGTAATGCTGTTCTATTAGTTCAAACGCTTTGATAAGCTCATCTCGTAGTTCTTTAAACCATTGATAACATTTTTCCTGATATTCAATCATAAATCTCAAACTTAACTTAACTTATTGTATTTGAGTTTTTATATACCATAGCTTTTGAATAGTTAAAATGAAAGAGGTTGAAAATTAGTGCTTCAAATAACTGTTAACTAGAGCTTTAGGTTAGTGTAGAGTTATTATTGCTGAAATATTGATTTTATACAATATATTGTTTTTTAACTATCAGCATAAACTTCTCCAAATAGACTTGATGCTGAAGCAGTCAAGATCTTTACATTAACTATTTTACCATATAAATTATTACCTTTCTCGTTCATAATACAAACAGATTGCATATAAGGCGTCTTACCGATTATTTGACCTTCATACTTACCATCACGATCAAATAATACTGGCACTACCTTACCAATTAATTTTTGATTGCATTCTAGCTGCTGCTGCATTAGCTGGGCCTGCAATATACTTAACCTATGCTGTTTTACTTCTTCGGGAATTTGCTGTTTGACAGCTGCAGGAGTACCTGGTCTTTGACTATATTTAAAGGAATAGCATTGTCCAAACTTAGCTTCTTTAGCTAAACTCAAAGTTGCCTCAAAATCCTCATCATCTTCTCCTGGAAAGCCTACAATAATATCACTAGAAATTACTATATCAGGCCTTAACTCTCTTAATTGTTGAATGATTTCCAAATATCGTTCTCTACTATGTCTTCTATTCATTAACTTTAATATTTTATTAGAACCAGATTGAACAGGCAAATGTAAAAAAGGCATTAACTTCTCTTCTGTTGCATGTAAAGATAATAACTGATCAGTCATATCATTTGGATGAGAAGTAATATATCTAATTCTTTTAATTTTATCTATCTTAGCAACATATTTAATTAGGTCAGCTAAACTACACTCTTTACCATTCTCATCTTTCCCATGATACGCACTTACATTTTGTCCTACTAATACAACTTCTTTAGCACCTTGTTGAGCGATATTAAGAACTTCACGATAGACTTGTTCAAGAGGTCTTGAAAACTCAGCTCCTCTAGTATAAGGTACAACACAAAATGTACAAAATTTATCACATCCTTCTTGAACAGATACTAAGCCACTCACAGTAGGTGATTTTAAAACTTCAGGAAGTTTATTAAATTTAGCCGCTTCAACAAAATCTAAATCTATTAAATGATTTTCTGTACCACTATCTAATTTTTCAAGCATAGTTGGTAAATTATAATATGACTGAGGGCCAACTACGATGTTAACTGCTGGCTCTCGAATAAAAATTTCTTCTCCTTCAGCCTGCCCAACACATCCTGCTACTATTATTTTAGCTTTACTTTTACCAGCTTTAAGCTGACTCTGCTGCAATTTTTTAATTCTGCCTAATTCAGAGTACATCTTTTCTGATGCTTTTTCCCTTATATGGCAAGTATTTAATATTATTACACTAGCATCTGCCATATTTGCAACAATATTATAGCCTTGAGTTTCTAGTAGGTCTACCATACGATTCGAGTCATAAACATTCATCTGACAGCCATATGTTTTTATATACAACATTTTATTCATAATCACTTAACTACTAAATTCTCTAGTTTATCTGTATTATTTAATTAAAAAACTATGTTGATGTAAAATACTATACCAAATTTAAAATATACTTGCCTTATATTAAAACACAAGATATTTTCCTTGAAATTATTTTGAAGATAATATTATTATTTTATTTTATATTAAAAAGAGCTGTTATATTATAACTACTTTTTTAATATAGCACAGGGTTTATAATCAATAAAAAAATTTGAAATTATAAATTCTATGTGTTTATATAGCAACCATATAAATTAGAGGATACTCAGCATGGAAATTATTAGTAAAAATCATACTAATTCTTTAGATAAGGCAATATTGCGACAACCAGCTAGTAAAATTGACAAATTATTATCTTGCTTACATTGCGGTTTGTTGAATAACAAGAGTGTGGTATCAGTTATTCACTTAACTGGTATTATTGGTAAGGTTGGTAGTTTTAAGTCTGGGCTTACTTTACATACATTAAATTCTGTAATAGAAAAAGCTTTTTCATTTAAGAAATTAACCGCTGTATGCTTGGTAGTAAATTCTCCTGGTGGTTCTCCTGTACAATCAGAATTAATAGCAAGCAGGATTCTTCAGCTATCAAATCAAAAAAATGTGCCTGTATATAGCTTTGTTGAGGATGTCGCAGCATCAGGAGGATATTGGTTAGCTTGTGCAGGCAAAAAGATTTATGCTTCTAAAAGTTCAATCATTGGCAGCATAGGTGTTATTTATATGGGATTTGGTCTGCATGAAGCAATAGGCAAGCTTGGCATTAAGCGAAGAGTTTATACTTCTGGAAATAATAAATCTATATTAGATCCATTTATGCCAGAAAAAGATAGTGATATAAAAATCATTCAAAACTTGCAGAAAAAGATACATAATCATTTTATCAGTTATATTAAATCAAGGCGAGGAGATAAAATTACTCAAGAAGATAAAGTTATTTATAATGGTGAGTTTTGGTCTGGAGAGCAAGCTTTAGAATATGGATTAATAGATGGCATAAACGATATGTATAGCTTTCTAAATACCAAATATGGTGATTCTATTAAAATAGAGTATGTATCTACTAAGCAAAGTTGGATCAAACGCAAGTTAGGTTTGATAATAGATGTTGGAGCTGATAGTCTTGTTCAAAAAACATTAAAAGCTATTGAATATAATGCATCTACTAATAAGTATGACTTACATTAATTAAGTAGTTAGAAATAATTGAGAATAATAAAAAAAGTTCTTTTTATTATTCTGTTAGAACCACATTGTGCTAAATTTAAGAATGAGCTCAAGACATAACTGTCTATCGTAGGTTGTGATAATAACTATGCCAACGCCAGATAGGATAAGATGGAAGAAGTGAGGTATACAAAGAGATAATGCTGGGTTGTAAAGAAGAGTTTAAATAAAAATATAACAATCCACCAAGTAGTTCAAAATTATAAATGCCAGAGATCAAATTAAATCTAATATCGAATCTTTTACGCCTATTTCGATATTTATCAGCAATAATTTTGAACCGTTTTAGCATACCAATAACGTTTTCATTGATAACTCTTTCTCCTGCTAACCTACGATTGTTCTTTTTATCATTTTTAGTTAAAGGATTTTTTTTGCTTTTTTTCTTTTGCAATTCAGAATTATTGTGAGTTTTTTGTATACCTTGATATCCTGTATCAGTAATCACTTTAACCTTGGGATGGATAAGAATTTTGGATTCCTTAAATAATCTAAAATCATGCTTTTTACCGTTAGAAAAATCTGTACATATTACTTGGTGTGTTTGGTGGTCTTTCTATAGGACTCTCAGTAGCATCAATCAAGACTACTTCATAATTCATATCACTCTTCATTAGAGCTTTACGACATGGAAGAGCAAAGTTTTGGTGTTTAACTAGCGTATCTTCTACCCATTTAACAGCCTTATATGCTGAACTTTCACTAATCCCATAGTTCTGACCTATATAACGTCAGTTTAGGATAAGAGAAAGTATGAAATGGATAATACAAAAGGTCTACAAGAGATATTATGTAATATCTTTAAATATAGTTTCAATTAATAACAGTTTATTTATTGCTCACATGTCTGTAAATGCAATTTTAGGATAAGAAACAATTAGAAATATGTAAATATACAAGTGTTATAATGGTGAATGTTCAGGTTATTAAGTATAGTATTATGAAAGAATATTTGTAGAAATATGAGCAATAAATAAACGGTTATTAATTGAAACTACAGATAATATATAATTATACATTATCTCTTGTATACCTTTTACTCACTACCTTTCATATTTTCTCTTATCCTAAATTAGCGTATATAGAAATAAGTACGGTATTCTCTAAGGTATTTTAAGTCCATCAGCAACTGTTCATCCAAATTGAGCTTATTTTTACACCCGACTTTTGATTTTTTAAGACCATCAGTTTGCCTCAAAATATCTACCATCTTTGAGAATGTTACCTTCCTTACTCCTGTTAATCGACGAAATTTTTCATCCTCTAACTCTTTAATCTAATCAAATTTCATTATTACTTCAAATCAGATATTTATAACACCATTCTACATCATTGGTTACTTTCGAAAGAAGTCTATTGCTTTGGCTTTTTGTTCAACTAATTGCATTGTTAGTGCAGCTAATAATACAGCTACATGATCATATTTGCATGGTACAAAATACCATCGACTGCGTCTTAACACCGAGCAAAACGCAGATGCAGATTGCTTAGCTTTTTTTGTTTTATTAAACATAATAACATTGAAGTAAACATTAACAACTCTATCACCGTTCTGTAAAACAGCTACTACACCTGCTAGATCTTCTTCTGCTTGCTGTATATCAGGAAAAATTTTTCCCATTCCTACATTAATATTTCTTTCTAGTGCTTCTCTTTTAGTTATAGCTACAGTCCTTTCCATCGCTTGATTTGGTAAAATTTGCAGACCAAAATGAATCAGGAAATTTGATTTTATATATTTATCACGACGTATTTCATTGTCTAAAAAAATACATGGCAGATAATTTCCACTCTGCCAGCCTCTTTTTTGCTTCTAGGATGATAATAAGACATTTTTTTGATTTTTTTGGCTGAAGTGTTAACAACAGCTACGCTTTGAATTGCTTTAGCTCACCTGTAGCATAGAATACAGCGTCTTTTTGATTTGATTTTTTATGTTTCAACTTTCTCAAGATTATTAGTATCAAAAACTCCTTGAGCAGCCATATTCTTTATTTCATATAGAGATTTGCATTTTTGATCTTTAGAAATTTTACAGTCAAAATTGCTTTCGAAAAAGAAGCTGGTTAAGCTCATACAGCATAATAACAATAATAAAAACTTCATTTTTTCCTGAAGTAGCATTAACAAGCATTACATATCTTAGAGTTTTTGAAAAAAAATTAACATTAAATATTGAGTGATTTTGTGTTTTCCTATTACTGTTAAATAAACATTGTTTTCTTCTTTTCGATGAGCAATAAATAATAAACTCCCAGACTCATGAACCTACAACTTCAGCTGCATTTTGATGGTACATAAAAATATCATTAATTTTTTCATCTTCTGCAATTGACATCAAGATATTATTGTCATATTGACAAATAATATTAATATAGCTACAGTTAAGTTTATATATCAACTCAAACTAGAATAAACTAAATAGCAGCTTTTATAAAGCGTATAAAGCTCACAATAACTCTTAATCTAACTTATTTCTTCTAGTTACTTAAATCATCTTAAATATGAAAGGTACTATCACAGTACTGTTCTTATGGATGGAAAGCCTTACTGCACTTACCTACCAGCTTATTTTCTCCTATCATCATTTTTCAATTTATCATAATTTGGTGTGTTGGGTAATTTTATTGACTGATTCACTATCTATCTTTATTATTTTATCTAGTAGTAAGGTTTACATAACAAAAATAAAATCATGCATTTTATAAACGAATTCATTAATCGAGGTTATTTTTATCAATCTACTGACCTTACAAGGCTAACACAAATTAGTAATAGCCAGATAGTAGCTTATATTGGTTTTGACTGTACAGCTCAGTCTTTGCACGTTGGAAATCTTATGCAGATAATGATATTAAGGCTATTACAGCAATGCGGCCATAAGTCTATAGTTGTTATTGGAGGAGCTACTACTAAAATTGGTGATCCATCTGGAAAAGATAAACTGCGCAGAATTATAACTAATGATGAAATACAGCAAAATATATCTGGAATTAAAAAATCACTAAAAAAATTTATTAAATTTGATGAAACGAAAAATGACGTATTACTATTAAACAATCAGGAATGGCTAGATTCTATCAACTATATTAATTTTCTTCGGGACTATGGTAGAGCATTTTCAGTAAACAAGATGTTAACCATGAATTCTGTTAAATCAAGGCTAGAGCGGCACACTCCTTTAAGCTTTTTAGAATTTAACTATATGCTGTTACAAGCATATGATTTTTACTATCTAAATAAATATTACAACTGCAATCTTCAAATTGGAGGTAGTGACCAATGGGGCAATATCACTATGGGCGTAGATTTAGTTAAAAAATTAAGTAATAATGAAGTATTTGGCTTAACAACTCCATTAATCACAAACTCATCTGGAGAAAAAATGGGAAAAACAGTTAATGGGGCTGTTTGGTTAAATGAAGATATGTGTTCTCCATACAATTATTTTCAATATTGGAGAAATATAGAAGACAATGATGTAATACGCTTTGCTAAGTTGTATGGCGAATTTTCTGAAGTAGAGCTATCTAAGCTTACAGAATTATTCTTCAATAATATCAATGAAGCCAAAAAGCAAATCGCTTATAAAATCACTTTACTATGCCATGGAAGGGATGAAGCAAACAAAGCACTTAATACTGCAATTCAAATATTTGAGCATAAAAAAGCTGATGATGAAAATTTGCCAACATTTACTATAAAGAATTGCAATAATTTAAAGGTTGGTATACCAATCACTGAATTATTAGTAACAATTGGGTTAGCTAAAACTAAATCTGAGGGGAAAAGATTAATTCAAGGTAATGGAATAAGAATCAACAATATAAAAGTTAATAACATAAACTTAGTTGTGCAATTGCATGATTTTATAGATCAAGTGATTACAGTTTCATTAGGCAAAAAATGCCATATTTTAGTTAAAATAGCTAAATAGCATCTTGTTTCAAACCATAGTTAAAACCATTGATAGTCAGAAAGAAGTAAGATAAAACAAAAGTTTGTATAAAATAATTCAATCTTGAAAAAGAAACAGATATTTTGTTAAGTTAAAAAACATAAGCAAAAAATATACTTCACTAGAGTATCAATTAAAAAAGATCTAAGTTATAATAATAACTGTTTGATATAAGTGATAGACAATATAGGATGAGTTAGCAGTACATGCTTTTTTATGCTTATGTATAGTGGAACATATATTATTTTGTACTTCTTATTCATATTACAAAAAAAGTCTTATATTAACATGAATTCAATATAAGAAGATAGAATAGAGATAGTAGAAATATTATATTGACTCCACAAGGCTTTCTGTATGTTATAATTCAAGAATTTATAAGCACAAAATATTTCAAAATATAGGACATGAGTAAAATGCTTCTACAGGATAATTTTTGAATATAAGATGCGTATGCTGCATATATCTAAGCCACTATAAAACAGTTATATTATATCCACTTCATGTTTAAGTGGATTTAACTAACTATAAGAAATAGTTAGAGTAAGAGTTATTATGAGCTTTATGCGCTTTATAAAAGCTGCTATTTAATTTATTAGACCTCTTTCGAAACTGGTTAAAGTAGTTCAAAATTATAAATGCCAGAGATCAAATTAAATCTAAGACCGAATCTTTTACGTCTATTTCGATATTTATCAGCAATAATTTTGAACTACCTTAACCAGTTTCGAAAGAGGTCTAATAAAATAAAAGTACCAGCAAAAGAAGAAAATACATTCAAGTTTAGAGATACAAAAGACAGGAACTGACTGTTTATAATATCATATACTGAATTTAGAAGACTATATTTATGAATAAACATTAATGGCATATAAAAATAGGAGATTTGCCAGACTTAACGGTAGTAGAAGCCAGAAAAAAGATACAACAGTTAAAAATGGATATTGCCAGAGGAATAAATTTAATTGAGAAAAGACGGAAGATAAATAAAGAAAGAAGAGACTTAAATTAGAGAATGAACTAACATTTAAACAGATGTATGAAAAATATATTGAAGTATGCAGCATCTTTATGCAATAAAAAGATATCAGAGATTAGCAGAGAAGATATTCAGAAAATTTTTGATGAAATAAAGAAAAGAAGAACTATGTAACAGCAAACAGTATTCTAAAACACTTAAGTCCTATATTTAATAAGGCAATAACCTATATACTGAATTTAAAATGAAAAAGCTTGTAATTAATTGTAATTTTGGCGGTCAAATAGCTCCTTTTACAGTAATGATACAACAGCCAAAACCAGATCAGCATCCTTTGCATTTTCAAGCAAATTGGTTATCCACTGAAAGAGGAGGAGTAATACCCGCTGAGGTAATGGATTCAATAACACAATTAGTAGAATTATCAAAAAAATATCAAGTACCCATAGAGGAATTGGTAGTGTATGCTTTGGGATCTGCACAGGGCAATAATAACACAGCTACTGATAACAATGATCAAGATAATAATAATCAAGCCAAGCAAGAAAGCCAAGCTACAGTTAGCAGCGACAATCCAAATGACTAGACAAATTATTTTGTAAAAATAAGCAAAGAGTTTAATATAGTGCAATGTGAAGTTATGTATATGACTTTGTTTAACATCAAGAGCTGATTAACCACGTTGTTCTACGAACATAAGCTTACTGATATATGCCAATGGGTGACCTTATGTATGAGGCCTCCATCATGGCAATACATTCTACGTTTAAGAAAATTTAACTAACCAGAAGAAATAAGTTAGTACAAAAGTTACTGTAAGCTTTATACGCTTTATAAAAGCTGCTATTTAGTTTATTCTCATTTGAGTTGATAAAATTTAACTGTAGCTGTATTAATATTATTTATCAATATGACAATAATATCTTGATGTTAATTGTGAAAATATAGCACAAATTATAGATAATAATTTTTACAATCCTTGCATGGAGATAAATAAAAATATATCGCTATTGTTAATAACTCAGCTAAGGACAACTTCCTACCTCTGTTCCTTTGATTACTACTTGGTATTAATCTCTTTCTCTCCCACTCTTGATATATCTTGCAAAAATTGTCTATTTATTTTTCATGTTGGGTTATTTCTTGTTTATTTAAATTTTTTTTATAACTCAACATTCTCTCTTTGTATACCTTTTATTCTCTACATTTAATATTTCCACTTATCCTAATCTGGCGTTATAAAGCTGTAAAATGGGTAGAAGACACCCTAGTTAAACATCCAACTTTGCTCTTTCAGGTCGTAAAGCTCTAATGAAGAGCGATATGAATTATGAAGTAGTTTTGATTGATGCTACTGAGACTCCTATAGAAAGACCTAAAAAAAGCAAAAATTCTATTATTCAGGAAAAAAGAAAAGGCATACACTAAAAACTCAAATAGTGGTAGACAAGAAAACGCATAAAGTAATATGTACAAATTTTTCTAACGGTAAAAAGCATGACTTTAGATTATTTAAGGAATCCAAAATTCTTATTCATCCTAAGGTTAAAGCGATTACTGATACAGGATATCAAGGTATACAAAAAATTCACAATAATTCTGAATTACCAAAGAAAAAAAGCAAGAAAAATCCTTTAACTAAAAATGATAAAAAGAATAATCGTAGGTTAGCATGAGAAAGAGTTGTCAATGAAAACGTTATTGGTATGCAAACGGTTCAAAATTATTGCTGACAAATATTGAAATAGACGTAAAAGATTCGGTCTTAGTTTTAATTTGATCTCTGGCATTTATAATTTTGATCTACCTTAACCAGTTTCGAAAAATGTCTAATTACATATCAGAAATAGTAACTTTATAAAAACTTACATCTTTTTTATAAAATTATTATTTCTTTTATTGATTTTTAACGCAATATCTAATCTGAAGTTATTAACCACAATCTATTATGTGCTAGATTAACATATACGAGTGCTGCTATTCTTATACTTTGATTACTTCCTTAAGCATTACCACTATTGTATAATATGCTATCATCAAATAATAATTTTCATTAGAGCCATGATAATTATTTTTCCTTTACAGTTACATTTTTTGTTGCTTTTTTGACTTATTTCTAGGCTTATTTGGAAGTGGCTGTGATACAACAGCTTGTTCATCAACGAAATCTATGTTATCAATGCTGGCTCTTATAGCATTAAGATCTTGTTTACTTATGTTTATGCTCTTATTGCTTTCCAAATCTATATTATCTACATCTTTTTGATTAACTGTTTGTTCTGTTAGTTTTTGCTGATTAACTGAATGCTGTTGGTTATTTTTTCTATTGAGGATTCCATGCATAACTTTTTGCACAGTTTTATATGAAAGATAAGCTATTGACGCCGGCACTGCCCCTACTACTGCAGCTGTCGTAGCACCAGCAACTATACCTACAGTTGCAAGTCTAGTTTTTACACTGCTTTCTCGCCAAAATTCTTTTCCAGCATGCAGAAGTAATTTCATGTATTTGTGCTCAAGTATATGCTTAACTATAGGTATTTTTCTATCCCATATTTTGCGTGCTTTCATGTATTTTTGCTCAGGCAAAACATCATCTGCTTTCTGTGGTTGCAGAACTCCTTCTTTAGCTTCCTTGCACAATTCAGATAATATCTTAACAAGCGTATCCTTTGCTACTGATTGATCACCATTACCTGTAATAAATTTCCACCCCTCTTTATTAAAGTTTTGTTCAATAATGCTGGCAAAATTAGTAAATTTTGCTAAGGTACAACTAAGCATATTATATGAATTAGCCCCCAAATATGCTAAATAGTCTCCATATAAACTATCAATATAACCAACTTTTTTATCTTGTTCTGAAAGTGGCAGTCCTTCTTTATCATTTTCAACCGCTGAAATAAAACTATTTGCAAGCTTATATACATCTACTTCACATGATTTCATATATGAAGATAACGCATTTGGTAGCAAAAGAGACATTTCTTTTGGCATAGAAGTTAATAATTTATACCCTAGACGCTGCGCTTTAAGTCTTACATTAATACCATCTTTATCCACAATAGTACATTTTGGATATCTTTTATTTAATCCAAGTCCTGCAAGCAAAGTCTGATCTTGATCTTTCATATGTTGCTTTAACTTATCATCAACATTTTTAGCGTCTTCCATATTAGCGCCAACCAAAATAGTGCTAGGAGAAAATTGTACATCCTGCAGATCAGCAGACATTAAATTAGATGATGTTAAATCACTACCTGTAATATTCATCCTGCTCATATTAGCTGCTACAAAGCTTGAGTTTGTCAAATTAGCTTTTTCTGCATTTGCAGCAGTTAAATTAGATTGATCAAAGCTAGCTTCTTTAGCTTGAGCATGACTCATATTTATATTAGTTAAATTTGAATCCTCCATTTGAATATGGTTCATGATTGCAGATTCAAAGTTAGCATTTTGCGCATTAATTTTATTAGCTTTAACGTCAGTTAAATTTGCTTCTACTGCAGTAACGTCTTCCATATTAGATTCATTAAACTTAGCTAATCTAGCATCTGCTGCTGTCAGATTTGCACTTTGCAGTATAGCTTTAGAACAATCTGCATTTATCATTTCTGCTTCTTGAAATGAGCTTTTCATTACATTAGCACATGATAAATCAATATTATTAGCTACTGTTAGTTCAAAATTAGCGTTCTGCATTTTAGCATGTTGCGCTTTAACTCTTATCATGTTAGCATGACTAAAATCTGCTTGTTCGAATTCAGCCCTACTCATATCACATCCACTTAAGTCAGCACCAAAACTATCAACATAAAATAATTTAGCTTCTTTAAATGTTGCTGAGTTGGAATGAACGCCATTATTGGTAACATCGCCTAATTCAGCTCCCATTAACCTCACATTAGATCCATTCGCCTTATCAAATACAACTCTGCTACCAGATATATTTATCAAATTAGTATCATTTAGTTTAGCCTTATAAAATTTAGTATCAGTAACATTTGATCCTTCTAAACAGCTACCATCTAGATTAGCCTTAGAAAAATTGCAAGATGTTAAATTACAATATGCTAAATTAACAGAAGACATATCCTTTTTACTAAAATCCAATCCACTTAGATTTTCTTTAGATGCGTCAGGAACTACAACAACTTTTATACCTGTAATATCAGGATTTAGTTTTTCTTTTAGAGAATTTTCTTTGTTTTGAATATAATCAGAATATTTTTTAGAAATAAATTCACAACAGCTCTGACCTTGTCCTTCTTTAAGAAATTCTTCAAGATCACTACGATTAACTTTAACTGTAACTTTATAAGCAGTATCTTCTTGATTACAGCGGTATGTTGGATCACATATAACATTCTTTATTATAACTTCTTTAGCAGCATTTGCTTCTTGATGTTGAATCCTTTTATCTGCATGATATAAATTTTGTAACTGATTGTAATGAGTTGTTAGACTATTATAGTCTAAATCATCCTTTCCAGATTTTTCAATTTCAGTTTTGATATCCTGCAGATCTTTTTCTATAGTTGCTTGTAGTGTTTGAATGCTTGGTATACTACCTTGCAAATAATTCACTGCAGATTGAAAATAGCTAAATATACTTGAACCAGTAGCTGGAGCTGCTCTAATAGCTGTTAATTTATTAGCTGTACGTTTACTTAAATCTTGCAAGTCACGAGTATAATCTTCTTTAGTATAATATTTATTTATTGAATGTGTCTGTTCTTCTTTTAACTCATCAGACTGCTCTAACCTAAGAACACCAAGTTTTTTTAAAACATTATAATCTGCAACATCAAAAGAGACATTTTCTATTGAACCATTATTGCTAAATAGTAAATGTTGTAGTTTTACTCCTCTTAAATCTAAATCTTTAATCGAGTGATTACTAAAGGCTACAGTATCAAATAAGCAGTCTCGAAAGTTTATATCTTTAGGAGAAAAATCAAATTCAATATTACGAAAGGTTGATCCTTGAAAATTACCACCATTAAATAACTCTTCTCGGCACTCATTAGCACCAGGATGAAAATCTTCAGTGCCAGTTAAAATATGAGTTTGAAAATCTACAGTAGGCCGTTCATCAAAAAGAAAATCATCATTAAGCATCTGTTGTTTATTATCGGCCATCATTTGAGGGTTATGATAAATATTAGCAACTACAGACTTACTTTTAAGATCATTATGTAATGATTCGACATTCGAATAAATTGATGTAATATTACTATAAAGGTTAGGGTATTGCCGTAATTCTGATAGGTCTTGTACATTGCTTAATTTATCACGCAGGAATTCATTAAACGATGCATTTACCTGTGCATGACTATATTTTTCCTGGTACTCTAATAATAATGCAACTCCATCCTCTGGTTTATATAAAAAATTACGTAATGCTTTTTGTAGTTTTATGTACTGACTATCAAGTTCATAATCCTGATCATCTGCCTCATTAATAGGAATTTGACTAATAATCATTTTAAGCTGATTCTTTTTAGAATAGCCAAACTCTTTTTCCATTTGGAGCTTAAACTCTTCATTGTCTAGATATAAATCTATATTTTTTTGTAGTGATTCTAGGTTTAAGCTATGATTTACAGTAAATCCATCATTATTTTGATCAAATGAGTTTTTTAAGAACTCATAAGAGTTGCTTTTTAAGTGTTTTGATAAACAGATATCAACCGGTAATATATTTTTCATGATTTTAGCTTTAATATTCACTGTTAATTTAAATTATAAACTAATAACCTAGAGTTGGATATAAGAAATAAGGTAAAATTTAGGCAGAATAAATATTGTAGCTCGCTTAATGCTTATGTCTAGAAAATTGAAACATGTTTTCTTTTTCAAAATAAATTGCTTAATTAAAAAAGTACTCTAGTTTGCAAAAGACCTTAGCGGCTTTCTTATTTGAGAGTATTCTATCTTTATATGTCTTCGTTATTCTTTTTTTCTGTTTTTTTATATCATGACTTCGATAATATTTCTTAACAAACCTATGTTAGCTACAGTACTATATACTATAACATATCAAAAAACAACATGACTTCTACAGCAAAATAATTACTTTTAAATAGCCTAAAAGTTGTAAGAACACGAATTTAAAATTCTCTAAAACTCTAGATTTAATCTAACACTTTATCATTTGAATCAAAATCAAAGGAAAGCAGCATATTCAATTATCCTAATCTGAATATTATATATTTTACTAATTTAAAAAATATAAAAGCTAGAAACTAGCTTTTATATTTGCAGACCCAATATGAGAAATATATTCGTTAGCTAAGTAAGCACTATATGATATTCCTATACCTACTTTGCCATGCCATACAGTTACTCCTACACCTAATTGGCCGAGTGACTGAGGTATTTGTTCAGCAAAGGAGCTAACATATTCCGGTTTGTTACTCTTAACACATAACAAGCGATGAATGAAGGCATGAAATTCAGGTACTATCGACATATTGTTATTAATATTATCAATAACATATTTTATCGTAATTCCTGCTCTACCTGTTAATATGTTATAATCTATATCTCTTATAGTAGTTTCAAATGCATGACTAGAATTAGTATATACAATACCAACTATTGGTGAAAAAGTTAGTTTTGAATTATGTTTTAATGGATATACATTACCAGCTAACATAAAATCACCATACCATCCTTGGCCATCAATATTACTAGATGGCTGAACAGTAGCATGATATCTAGTTGTACCATCATATTTAATCAACCCAACGATACTTTGCATAAATACATCTTGTCGAGGATAATATCTACCATTTAAAGATAATGAGTATACTTTACAGTTTGTTTCATTTAATATTACATTTTGACCATATGTAATATCCAGATTTGAATATAATCCAGTAACACCAATAACAACCTTCTTATTTAAATATTTATTTACTGTAATAAATGCTCCGCTAATGTCTGTGCTGTATCCTTGAATTTCCTTGTGTTCTGTTTTCTTAGTTTTACCACAGAATACATTACCATCAATATTCCACCCATTGCTGTTATAAATATTTGATCCAGAACTTATAATCTTTGGAGATTGATTTTGTACTGTTGCTATTTTAGATAAAATTGATGTTGTAGCACTCACTGCAGTATCAGCAGTAAAACTAATAGCATTAGCTAGCATTGCATTATGTTGAGCGGCCTGATGTAGCGGCTGTTGCTTTTCAAAGCTGGTAATTGCTTTGGTAGGAACGATTTGATCACTAAGTAGTTGCTCTTGCTGAAGTGTATCTAGTTTTTGGTTGAGAGAACTAACCAACTGATCAATATTAGCTATTTTATCATTTATAATTTTTAAATCGTTTTCTAAATTATTTTTATATTGTTGTAACACTGGTGGAAAATCATTAATGATATCATTAACGATTTTTCTGATTCTTTCTGATAAACCTGGATCTTGATGTTTAGTAGTATCAAGCTCATCAGCTCTAGGATCAAGCTTAGCTATCAAGCCTAATATATCATGTAATTGTTTAGATAACATTTCTAGATCTTGTGTAAATTTTGGCATAAGTGTTTTTATGTCTTGCATTTGCTTATACATTTGATCTAGTTCATTCTTTGTAGCTGGAGCATTACCTGCTTGCACGTGCTTTTGCAATATCTGTAGTATATTTTTAGATGTGGTAGATAGATCATCAAGCAATTGCTCATACTGGCCCAACTTTAACATGGAATTACTTCCTTGTTCACACGCTTTTATACTTTCGTCAATATCCTCTAGTTGCTCACCAATACCTAAATGCAACTTCTTTACTTCTGTTGCTAAATCATTTAGTGACGGTAAAGACAAAGCCTTAATTTGATTCTGCACATCCACTAGAGCTTGATGAAATTGAAATACTTTATCCAATTCTTGACTTAACTCATTTATTTCAGTTGTAACTGCGCGCCATTTTTTACCTGGATTATTTACTCCATGTATCCTGTCATCAAAACGCGCAACCCTATCGTTATCGTTAAATTTTGCTTCCTGATCTGTCATTGTAATAAGTCTAGCTGGGTCTGGAGCATCTGGGCCATTATTCGTATAACTTGATACTATATCGACTATTGATGGACGCATCTTGTCAATCAATTTCTTAGTATCCTGTATGTGCTTATAAAGCATTCTACTACGTGTTCTAGTGTTTTTTTTTCTATCATGCGGATCTTCTTCATTCAAGTAAACTGTTACTTGATTAGACGGATGTAATAGAAATTTATCCAATATGTCTGAATGTGACTTTATCTTCTCTAAATCTATACGATTATATATCTTCTCTCTGTCTCGCTCTAGATTTCGTTGTTGTTGAACTAGTTCAAATTTTCTTGCATCTATCTGATTTATTTTATTATTTAACTGATCTTGCTTTGTACTGTTGGACTGCGCATTTACGTTGAATATACTTTGAGCATTGCCAATAAAAAATAACGCAGAAAAAATTAACGATACTTTAATTAAAGCTACTTTTTTATTAATTTTTATCATAAGGTACACAATAATTTTAAATTGTTTTTGTAATTTATGTAATAAATTAAAAAGACTATAACAGCCTAGAGTGCTTTATTAGGTAGATGTTGTATTGATTAAATCACCCTATAGATATGTATCAATTTAATTATACTACTAATTTAAAGGATGTTAAAATATTTTAATTAATTTAGCAAGCGATTTTTAACATATAGTTAAAAACTCTTTAATAGTACTCAAAACTAGTAATATTATGCTGTATATTTTGCATGTTGACTTTTTGATGAAATGTTGATGATAGAACAGTAGTAGAATATTTAGTACGTAAACTTAAAGGATTGCTATTTACAGATCGTGAATTTATTAGTAAAAAAGCTTGCTGTATCACTTTCTAATTAAGGTTTAGAGTTAATCATAAAAACCAGATCCAACATGCAAGAAAAAGTAATTCATCATATGAAATCTCTACTTCTTAGCAAAATACGCATTTATAAAAACTATTAATGGTCAGTTAAAATATTGATCATATTCACCATAGGTCTGATATATCTATGATTAATACTTTTTACAAAAAGTAAGTTAATACATAGCAGTAAAAAATAATGTTCTATTACCTGTAAAGTATATGAAACATACAAGGTATTCTAATACCATCAGCAACTGTTCCTCCAAATTGAGCTTATTTTTCTTTTGATTTCTTAAGACCATCAGCTTTCCTCAAAATATCCACCATCTTTGAGAATGTTCCATTCCTTACTCCTGTTAATCGACGAAATTTTTCATCCTTTAACTCTTTAATCTGATCACATTTCATTATTACCTCAAATCAGATCTTTATAACACTATTCTACATCATTCTCTACTTTCGACAGAAGTCTATTTTTAAAAAGTATATAACATAACTATTTTATACTGGTCTAGCTATAAATCTACATTACAGCTTTTAACAGCATAATCTATATGAATTATGCCGTTATCATCTTTTGCATCAATATTAGCACCATAATCAATCAAAAGCTGTATAACATCTATGCTTTCAGCGCAAACAGCAATATGTAGTAGAGTTTCTCATTTATCATATCTTGCATTAATATAGCTAAGCTGCTATAAAACAGTTATAATGATTTGCTGCCACTATGACCTAGATACGCTTTTTAAAAAGTATATAATATAACTGTTTTATAGTAGATTGGCTATAATAAAGGTATGTTTTGGATAATAATAGACTTCTTTCGAAAGTAGAGAATGATGTAGAATAGTGTTATAAAGATCTGATTTGAGGTAATAATGAAATTCGATTAGATTAAAGAGTTAAAGGATGAAAAATTTCGTCGATTAACAGGAGTAAGGAAGGGAACATTTTCAAAGATGGTAGATATTTTGAGGAAAGCTGATGGTCTTAAGAAATCAAAAGCTGTACGTAAAAATAAGCTCAATTTGGAGGAACAGTTGCTGATGGTATTAGAATACCTTAGAGAATACCGTACTTATTCCCATATAGGCCAAAACTATGGGATTAGTGAAAGTTCAGCATATAAAGCTGTAAAATGGGTAGAAGATACCCTAGTTAAACACCCAAACTTTACTCTTCCATATCGTAAAGCTCTAATGAAGAGTGATATGAATTATGAAGTAGTCTTGATTGATGCTACTGAAAGTCCTATAGAAAGACCTAAAAAAAACAAAAATTCTATTATTCAGGAAAGAAGAAAAGGCATACACTAAAAACTCAAATAGTGGCAGATAAGAAAATGCGCCAAGTAATATGTACAGATTTTTCTAACGGTAAAAAACATGACTTTAGATTATTTAAGAAATCCAAAATTCTTATCCATCCTAAGGTAAAAGTGATTACTGATACAGGATATCAAGGCATACAAAAAATTCACAATAATTCTGAATTACCAAAGAAAAAAAGCAAGAAAAATCCTTTAACTAAAAATGATAAGACGAAAAAACAGCCAAAAAACACTGTGTAGTTTATTAACTGCAGCCTGTAAAAGTAATGTCTCAGGAATGAGATGTGAAAGAGATAAGATTTGAAGAGAAAATATGGCATATACCCAAAAAAACTAAGAGTAAAAGTGGAAAGACACTATATATAGGATTAGCTGATGCATTAATAACAATATTGAAATACCTAAAGCAAGAAACAAATAGTGAATGGGTATTGCCAAGCCCAAGAGATAATAGCAAACACTGATCAAATGAGGCAATACAATGTGCATGGGATAAAATTCGCAAAAAATCTGGAATACCGAATGTAACAATACATGATCTTAGAAGAACGTTTGCAACTTGGTCGATAAATAATAGAGAAGAACTACAGATAATAGCTGAAATGTTATGGCATAGTCGTATTTCAACAACAGCTAAAATTTATACTAAAATTAGTGTAGATAAGGTAAAAGCAGCTACAAATAAAGTTGTAAACAATATATTAACAAGTGATAATGCTAATACTGAACTAGACAAGATAATACCTGAAATCTTAGCATCATTAGGTCGCCAAGAAGAAAGACAGATAATAAACAGCTTATCTGAGAAATAAGGCTTGATATATTAGATAGATTTTGTAAATTTTTGAAAATCACAGTAGTAGAATGAGAAATCTCATTCTTCAATTGAGGCTGAAGGTAATTATGCAAAATCAAAAATTATGTTGGGCGTTATCAAGGCCGTTGAAGTATATGGGTTTGAGCATAGTTTTCTGGTTTACAATACTTCTATTAATTTATCTGCTAATTTATCTGCTAACCCTATATATAGAGTTTTACCATTTTTACTCTTAGTTTTTGGTATACACAATATTTTTTCGCTAAGGCTTATCTCATCCCATCTCATTCCTAATGTATTGCCACTACGAGATGCTGTGAATAAAGCTGTAAATAAAAACAGTTTTTCTGATATCTTTGATTGTTTTTGCTTTTCTGTTAATTGACTATTTTCTTTCTCTGCCAGCACTTTCATTACTCTTTCCATTTCTTCATTTGTTACATATCTAAATCTTGATTCTTGCTTGTACCTTTTTATTCCATGAACAGGATTTTTATCTATTAATCCCCACTCTATAGCCTTATTGAATATAGGATTTAAGTTCATAAGAATATTGTTTGCTGTCACATAGTGCTTTCTTGCTGTTATTTCATCAAAAATTTTTTGAATATCTTCTTTGGTAATCTTTGATATCTTTTTATTGTATAAAAATGCTGCATATATCTTTATTCTTTCAGCGGTTCTCTTCCAACTTTTATGATAAAGACTACTATATTCAGTATATTTTACATGCACCTGTCCAATTTCGTTTGTACTTTTATTTTATTTAATGCTGATTGTGTAAATTTAAATACTGTTACTGGCATATTTATCACCCTTCATTAATTTTAAATTGAAGTAATTAAATAATAACTTATTAATTTTTAAAATTAGCTTAAACTTATAGTCTGTAGTATGATTTTTATTTAATAGCAAATACTTTTGTAAAAATAAAAAATATTTTTAAGCGACGTTATCAACTGAAGGTTACTCTAAGCTTATCAACTATAAATTCAAGTTGCTTGATTAAAAATTAGCACTTCAACTAGCCAAATATTAGACATAAATTTCGTTATATTTTCGCAATTAACATTAAGATATTATTGTCATATTGACAAATAATATTAATACATCTACAGTTAAATTCATGTATCAATTGGCTAACTCAGCCATCCTTACATCATCTCCAAATCCTTATGTTTCACACTTATACTTTGAATACTTACCTAATTACGTAAGAGTTATAAGGACTTCTCAAGTTGTGTCATTAATCTTTACAAACTCGCTGACGCCTACGCCACCCGTGGTTGAAAATTTTTGAATTTTCACTAGTTTGACCTCCAATCTTCTTTTGCCTACTATGTAGTAGAGCATATTGGCTTCCACTACATCATACTTTCGGAGCTATCACGTTCACCATTTGGTTTCAGTTAGAATGTTTCACTGTCTACGCTTTACTACTGTCGTTACCTTCAACTGCACAAGACTCGCTATATGGTTGAGCTAGCTTCTCCTTCCATAACTAGGCTTTTAGCAGAAGATTAATTCACCTTATCTTGACTCACATACTATTCCTTACTTTGTATAAAATTCCATCTAGCTTTTATGATTGTACGAGAACATTGACTATATAAATCAAACTTTTTAGCTTTTTGATGATGCGCAAGTTGAATTGCATAACTGTTTATGCGCTAAGTGAGTCAAAAAAACTTTTTAAATACACCATCTATAACTCCGCTAATTTTACAAGTTTAAATTTTTGTAGCTTGATCTGGTAATAATACAGGTATTCCATTTTTAATTGGATAAGCTAATCTAGCTTCCTTGCTTATTAAAGTGCTACTTTTTTCGTCATAAACTAACTTACTTTTAGTAACTGGACATACTAAAATGTTGAGAAGGCTAGTAGAAATTTTCATAATTACTTATAGAACTTATGCAAGATGCTATTTAATAATAAAAATTCAGTAAAAATTACTTAACATCAAACTAATAATATTATGTAGTTAATTATGGATTAAAGCTAAGTAATTTAAATTAACCTGGCTCTACTAATTATCAATTGATAATACAGCTTGTTGCCAAGTAATTGGTTGGCCATCTAAATCTAGAACCACTTCGCCTGTGCTTTCATATTCAGCTGCTAAGAAAGAGCGAGATGAAGTTATTAATTTTACAGGCTTAATTTTTTGCTTATTATAAAAATAACCTTTGGCTACCTCACGAACAGTAGGGTTATTCTTAGATGCAGTTTTTGCTTTGCCCTTAGACATGTTTAACTCCTAATTATTAGATTGATGCTTTGGTGATAAATATAATGTTAAAAATTTAATCTTTAGTAAAATACTTCAAGTATAAGCGCTGCTAAAACTTTTATAATCAAGAAATAATGGTTGCGGAGATAGGACTTGAACCTATGACCTTCAGGTTATGAGCCTGACGAGCTACCACTGCTCTACTCCGCGTTAAACTTATAACTTAATATTCTTCTTAAATTTATAACGCTGATACTATATTACAATATATAACAACATTATACTAAAAACAACTATTTTTTAGTAGTGAATAACCCTGGAAACCGGTTATTAAATTCATTAATATCCTTATTTGATGTATCAAATACGTTTCTTCCTTTTCCAGTCCATGCAGGATGTGTTCTATAATCTACATCCATTAAAACCTCATCACCAGGATATGTAGACATAACTTCAAAAGTATCACCACTAATTTTAACCAATAGCCGTTTATAAGGAGGATGAATATTCTTTTTCATAATCAAAATTTAACTTTTACTTTCATTGTTTTTAATGATCTTCTTTACTTCTATAGCAGACTTAGATAAAGTTTTATCACTAGCAGATAAAAGATAACAATCTAATCCCCCAACTTTATCTAGCGTTCTCATTGCTCTTGCTGCAACTTTAAATTTAAAAGCCTTTTTAAGGCTATCACTAAACAAAGATACATTTTGTAAATTAGGTAAAAATTTACGCTTAGTTTTTCTTTGAGAATGAGATACATTATGTCCTGATTGAACACTTACACCTGTTAATTCACAAACTCTTGACATATTAATCTTAAAACTATTGAACTATTACAATGTTAAGTACCTTATACTAACACTTACTAGCATTGTGTCAAGCTATAATTTTATTTATTTATAAAATTATCTAGTTGTATGGAAAATTACTATATAATCTGTATAATTAATAATTTTTAGTATATTAATACAAAGATGCTACCTTGTAAAAGCTAATTTTGATATATTAAAACTTAACAAGTAAAACATACATGCATTTGCAACTTAAGAATTATGAATTCTGACTTACACAACTATTTGAAAGGAATTCTTTGGTTTTTTCTAGCATTATTATGTAGTGTGCTAAATGATATAATATCCAAAAAAATAGGCTTAAGCCTTAGCGCTGCTCAAATATCATTTCTTAGATCTTTTGGAAGCACTTTAGCACTAATACCATTTATATTGTTTACTGGTATAAAAACTCTTAAGAGCAAAACATTAAAAATACATTTTCTAAGAGGAATATTATTATTTTGCTCTCTATCAACATGGGTATATGGACTAACAATCACGTCTGTAGCATCAGTAACAATTATATCTTTTTCTATTCCATTAATTACATTAATTTTAGCTAATCTAGTACTCAACGAAGATGTTAAATGGTATAGATGGGTTGCGACTATATTAGGATTTATAGGAGTAATAATTGCAATACCAACAACTAAAACAATATTTGATATTAGAATTTTAGTGCTGTTCTTATCAGCATTTATTTTTGCTATACTTGATATTATTAATAAAAAATTTGTTAATAGCGAATCAATGCTATCAATGTTATTTTATTCTGCTTTTTTCACTACTATTGTAGCATTACCATTTGCATATTACTCATGGAAACCTCTAAACTATACCTATTGGCCTTTAATTTTTATTTTAGGTTGTAGCGCTAATTTAATTCTCTATTTTCTTCTTAAAGCTTTTAGTTTAGTAGATAGTAGCGCTGTTGCTCCTTACCGCTACATAGAGCTAATACTTTCTGCTATAGCTGGATTTTTATATTTTAACGAAGCAGTAAGCTATGATATTTTGTTTGGAGGGGCAATTTTAATTTTTTCAACTACTTTCATATTTTATACTGAAAAAGCTAATATCAACAAACATTAAAAATTATTAATTTTTAAATGCTAAACAAAAATTACAAAATTATTCTAAGTAGCTGTATTGCTAATATCTTCGAGTGGTATGATTATACGTTATTCATTCATTTCTCCATTACTATTGCAAACAACTTTTTTCCAAAAGCTAATCAATCAGCTATTTTATTAGAGGCGTTCTTAGTTTTTGCAGTAGGATATTTAGTTAGGCCAATTGGAGGTGTATTTTTTGGTATTATAGGAGATAAATTCGGCAGAAAAGAAGCAGTAGCAATGTCAGTAATATGCATTTCTTTACCAACTACAATTATCGGCATTCTACCTACTTATCAATCAATAGGAATCAGTGCTACTATTATTATCACCATAACTAGGTTGCTACAAGGATTATCTGTTGGAGGCAATTTAACCGGTTCAGTTTCATTCTTAATTGAACATAGCAATAAAAAAAATCATGGACTACTTGGTAGTTTATTGATGTCTAGCTTATGTATCGGTATATTGCTAGGATTACTAACATCATACTTAATTAAAGCTATCCTAACTCCAGAACAGTTTAATAATTGGGGCTGGCGCATTCCATTTTTACTCGGCTCTCCAATAATTTTACTAGGCATTTATATTAAATATGCTATTCAGGATACTCCAATTTTTAAGCAGATGCAAACTGCTAATAAAATTGAAAAGTTTCCACTCAGAAAAACTTTGAGATTACACTGGAAAGATATATTGATTTCTATTATGATTAACTCTACTGGATCAGTTATATTTTACTTTGAAGCAGCGTATTTAATAAATTACTTAGAGTTTAACAAAGGATTTGATAAAATAGCAATTGATTTTCTAAACAGATGTTGCTGTATAATAATGGCTATAGTTACACTGTTTAGTGGATGGCTATATGATCGAATAGGGGCTAAAAAATTATACACAACAATCATTACATTAATTATATTATCTATCGGATTCATAACTCAATTACTAGAGCAAGAAAACTTCAATCTGGTTATTTGTGCTCAAGTCGCAATAGCGATTTTAGCAGCATTATATATAGGGGCTGAACCAGCTATGCAAAGTGCATTGTATTCTAATAACATTAGAAATACAGCATTATCTTTATCATACAATATTTCAGTAAGTATTTTTGGCGGCACTGCTCCAATTATTTTTGAGTATTTAGTGCAAACTACAGGCTCTCTTAATTCTGTAGCATATTATATTATAGCTTGCTCACTTATAAGCTTGATAGGAATATGTTTATATAAACAAAGTTCAGATATATAAGAAATATGATAGAATATATTGAAAATCGATCTTGCTATAACCAAACTACTATAAAATAGTCATAATAGTTTGACTATCACTATGATCTAGATATACTTTTCAAGAAGTATATAACATAACTGTTTTATACTAGGTTAGCTATAGCATTCGCTTTTTCTGTTCTCCTATACTATTGCCAAGTGCCAAAGCAAATAACCAGATCACTTCTCTTTTAAGCAAAGCCTGACAGTATCTTTGGCTTTTTATTAATAACGACATTTAGTAGTTCACTTATGTTAACCTTACCATTCTAGCCTGCCTCTAACCACATGAGACTAGTAATCTAATCTTCCTCTCACGATTCCGATCCCCTTTCGAGTCGAGTACATTGTCCTAATAGCTTTTTTTTATATATCGAATCACTTCTTTGCATATATCAACACAGGCTACCTTGGCAGAACAACATGTTTAATCTATTTTCATAGTCAAACAATCATATACATAACTTCACATCTCACATTCTCAAAATATTTTAATTTGCTATTTTCAATATAACAAATTATAATTAATGTAGTTTTTATCAATTTATAGTAGTATTACTAATATGCCACGTACAGTTTCAGATTCATCAGAAGATAAAGAAGAACTATTAGTTACTAAAATAGCAGAATTAGAACAATCATTAAAAGGTTTAGAGCAACAACTCGACAAGTATATCAAGAAGCATGGACTTACTGAACAATCAAAGAATCTTCTAGATGGGCTAACGAGCTCACAGGAAGAACTAGAAAAGCTGAAATTAAATAACGAGCCTACTAATACTGAACCTATTTGGACATCATTAATAAAAGCACTTACTAAGTTTATATCAACAATCAAGGAATGGATAACAGGAGAACCAGATCAAAGTATATCCAACTCTATGAATAAAATTAGTAGTTTTATTGAAGAAGCTGAAAAGATTGTGCAAGAGGACCCTAGTATACTACAAAGCGTATATAATAAATTAAAAAAGCTTTATAGTAGTACAATAAGTAGTGATACTCCTGAAAAAGGTATTGGTGGTACCACAACTACATCCCCAGAAGAACCAGCGCATGCTTCATTCAAAGGTGGAGCTGCAGGATTTGCAGCACTTGCTGAACAATTAGCTGAGAAGTATGGGCATAGCAGCACAAGAGAGGAGGAGGATAGCAGCAAGAGCAAGCATACTAAAAAATCTTTACTAGCATCTTCTGAAAATTTAGCAAGCTCTTCTGCAGCTTTTTTAGAAACTGCAAAACTGCTAAGCAGCAGCAATCTTAATCCTTCTGCTACTCCAAAAACAACTCCAACTGCCAAAAGCAAAAAAGGTGGATATAGTAAGTAACTATGAATGTATTACGTTTGCGTTTTATTTAAAATTGGGAAAGAGAAAAACTTTTGTCCTGTAGAGTTTTATTTTACTAGCAATGCTTTTATGAGCAACCAGTAACAGTATAAAAATTCACACAATATAAGAAAAAAAAGAGTGAGGGAGGAAATGCATAGCAATACTAAAGCATTGCTATGCTCCTGCTATTTAAAGCAGCAGATCCAGCAATGGAATATTCTTAGATAAAACTATTTAGTTGCTGCATTGCTTCTTTTTTTATTTTTTCTTTAACAAGAATAGAGTCTAGTTATCACATAATTCAATAATGATTGAACATTAAACTGCTCTGCAGCAGGATCATTAATTAATAATTTAGGTATAAAGACATTACTTAGCATTGCAATACTAACTGACTTAGATGGTACATACCATAACTCACTTCTTGCACAATAATTACCATTATGACCATAAACTTTCTTTCCATTAGCCAATAATCCAATTTTTAATCCATACCCGTAATATGACTCTGTAAATAACTCATTTTCATCTGTATCATTAATCACAGCATGCGATGTTGTCATTTTTATATATGAATCCTTACTAACAATTTGCATATTATGTAAAGCTAAATTCCATTTATGGAGATCATGTACATTAGATATAACTCCTCCTGCAGAAAAAGTAGCAAGCACCCTACTCTGTAATTTTACTAATGATACATCTTTCTGATTCATATCCCGCTGAAACACGCATGTATCTGGAATTCTTTTACTACCTAGCATTTGTATCTTGAATCCTTCTCGAAAAGTTAATAGGTATGTATTATTCATTTTTAGCGGTTTAAATAAATTTTCAGCAAAAAAATCTTTTAGTTCTTGCTTACTCACATTCTCAATGATCAGACCTAAAATAAAATACCCTATATTAGAATAATGGTACTGCCCAACAGATTGTAACTGCTGATCAACAATGGAATTTAATATAATTTGTTTAATTTCCATATCACTCATTTCTGGTCTAAACAACTTTTTAGAAACATCTGAACTGTTTATACCTTTAGGATCTACTATACCGCTAGTATGACTCAGCAGCTGATGAATACTTACTGTATTACTCCAAGCAGGAATTTTGCCATTAAGCCAATAATTCTCAGGTATGTGCTTAGCAATACAATCATCTAACTTTAATTTCCCCTGCTCATGCAGAATCATAATAGCAACTGCAGTCATTGACTTAGTAACAGAAGCAATTGGCATCAAAACATCATACTTTATTTTATGTTGTTTTGTACTGCAATCAAAATGCCCTACTGCTCCTCGAGCAATAATTTTATTTTTATCAGTAGCAATATAATAACTAGCATTAATATTCATATTCTTTAGATAGTTACTAATATCCTTACTCATAGTTTTATTGCTTTTAGCAAAAGAAGCGCTTGGTATTAGTAGTAAAATCAATACTAATAAAATATAAAATTTTGTTATTTTCATTATCTTCATATCTATATTCTTTTATTAAAATAATTTATTTAATTCTTTCTTTAGATATTAACTTTAGCTGTAACTCCTGTAATTGTTTGTCAGTTACAGCTGCAGGAGCTCCCATTAATAAATCTTCAGCCTGTTGATTCATTGGAAATGCTATCACTTCACGAATATTAACAGAATTAGTTAATAGCATTAGTATTCGATCAATTCCAGGAGCAATTCCTCCATGAGGTGGAGCTCCATAGCTAAACGCCCTAATCATTGCTCCAAATTGCTTATCAACCTCATCTTTTGAATAACCAGCTATAGCAAATGCCTTATACATTAAATCTGGCTTATGATTTCTAATAGCCCCACTAGATAACTCAACTCCATTACACACTATATCATATTGAAACGCTTTAATACTAAGTAAATCCTCAACAGTTTTAGCTTTATTAAAAGCTTCTATTCCTCCTTGTGGCATCGAAAAAGGATTATGACTAAATGTTATTTTATTTATTTCAGAATCTAACTGATAAAAAGGAAAATCAATAACCCAACAAAATTTATAACAATCTGTTTTTATTATGTTTAGCTCTTCTCCTACTTTAGCTCTAATTTTAGCTGCAACTTTAGTAGCATCATTTTCTTTATCACAAATAAAAAATATTGCATCTCCATCCTGGCATTTAACCAGTTTTTTAATTTGAGCTAATAATGCTTCATCAAAAAATTTAGCTATAGATCCCTTAACACCATCATTAGTAAACTGAATGTACGCTAGCCCACTAGCACCAAGATGTTTAGCATATTCAATCATTTTATCAAAAAAGCTGCGAGGCCTATTAGCTGACATTGGTGCTGGAATTGCTCTTACAACAGCCCCACAATTAATACTATCTTTTAAGTTAGAAAACTCAGAGCATTGAAAAATATCAGTTACATCACTAATCTGAATAGGATTACGTAAATCTGGCTTATCTGAACCATACCTTAGCATTGACTCATTGTAAGTAATACGTGGAAATGGTATATCAGTAATAGAGTAATTAGAAAATTTTTTAAATGTATCGTAAAGAACTGGTTCAACAAGCCCAAAAACATCTTCTTGAGTAACAAAAGCCATTTCAATATCTAATTGATAAAACTCTCCTGGAGATCGATCAGCTCTTGCATCCTCATCCCTAAAACACGGAGCAATTTGAAAATATTTATCAAATCCTGACATCATTATTAACTGCTTAAACTGTTGAGGAGCTTGTGGTAAAGCATAAAATTTACCAGGATGCAATCTACTTGGTACCAAAAAATCTCTAGCTCCTTCAGGAGAGCTTGCTGTAAGTATAGGTGTTTGAAATTCAATAAAACCATTACTGAGCATCTGATTTCTTAGCTCTTGAATCACTTTTGATCTTAACACAATATTCTGATGTAATCTTGCTCCACGCAGGTCAAGAAAGCGGTACTTTAACCTAGTTTCTTCTGGAGCTTCATATTCACCATTAATTTGTAAAGGTAACTCTTCAGCAAATGATTCAACAACATAACTGCTTACTACTACTTCAACATCGCCAGTACTAATATTCTTGTTAATAGTTTCATTACTTCTAGCAACAACAGTCCCATCCACAGTAATCACAGTTTCAAATTTTATTTTACTAATTTCTGCTTGGATAATAGAACAATCATCATTGAATACAAGTTGAATAATACCATAATGATCTCTTAAATCAATAAACAATAAACCACCATGATCACGCCTTCTATATAACCATCCTGATAACTTAACTTGCAGCCCAACGTGGACTAAATTAAGCTCCCCGCATGTATGTGTTCTGTATTTATTCATATTAAATTATTAGTTATATTTTAATACTTAAAATGATTTTAGATACCAAATGATACAAAATACATTTCATCAATTTTGTATCTAAAAACTAGAAGGTATGATTATAATACTTACAGAGTATAATTACAAATGTCAACATCTCCAAATTATAAATAATAACTTCAAATTATATATTTAATAATAGATCGAATAAGCAACCTCAACTACATTTAGCTTAAATAACAATTCATTTAACAATAAAAAAATATTTAGTTTTAGACTTTAGACTTAAGTTAAATTTATGCTTCAGTATTATTTTCCTGTAATTCTTCCTCCCTAGCTGCAATAATTTCTTTATCACGTTGCCGTGCTATCTTTTTAATTTCATTAATATAAAACCCTGTACCAGCCGGTATTGTTTGCCCTACAATGACATTTTCCTTCAATCCTTCAAGCTTATCTACTTTACCAGCAATAGCAGCTTCAGTAAGAACTCTTGTAGTTTCCTGAAATGAAGCAGCAGATATAAACGATTGAGTTTGTAATGATGCTTTAGTAATACCCTGTAATATTGGACGATATTGAGCTTCCCTTAATCCTTTTGCTTTTAATTTTTTATTAGTATTAATTACTTCTCGTTTATTTACTTTTTCTTCAATAACAAAATTACTATCTCCTGAGTCAGTAATTTCAACTTTTTGAAGCATTCTTGTAATAATAACTTCAATATGCTTATTATCAATTTTAACTCCTTGAAGTCTATAAACTGCTTGAATTTCATTGATTATATATAATCCTAATGCTTCAACACCCATAACTTTTAAAATATCTTGTAATACTGGGCTTCCTTCAATCAACATATCACCTTTTTTAACAACATCACCTTCATTTACTGTCACATGCCTACCTTTAGGTAGAATATATTCAATAGGCTCATGACTCTCATCATTAGGATGCAGTATTAAGCGACGCTTAGACTTATAATCTTTGCCAAATTTTACACAACCATCTATCTCAGCTATAACAGCATGATTTTTAGGTTTACGAGCTTCAAATAATTCTATTACTCTTGGCAAACCACCAGTAATATCTTTAGTACCAGCAAACTCTCGAGGAATACGAGCTAAAATATCTCCAGCACTCACATTCACTCCTTCTTCAACACTCAATATTGAATTCACTGGCAAAAAGTATTCAGCTTCTAATCCATTTGATAAGGTAAGAGGCTGCTTATTCTGATCTAATAAGCAAATTCTAGGTCTTAAAACAACCTCACCTCTACCTTGTTTAGGCTCAATAATTACTCTATTAACAATACCAGTAGACTCATCTATTATATCCTTAACTGAAACTCCATCAATCATATCTTTAAACATAACATAACCAGATTTTTCAGTAACAATAGGCATTGCATATGGGTCCCACACAACTAAAGCTGTACCTTTAGTAACTTCTTGTCCATCAGTCACGAGTAGTATAGAACCATATTGAGCTTTATATCTTGTTATTTCTTGACCTACATTATCAGCCAATATTACCTCACATGATCTACTCATAATAACAGACTTGTTATTAGAGTTTACTACAAAATTTGGATTTATAATCTTAACTCTACCATCAACTATTGCTTCAAAAGATGAAGCTTCAACTCCTCTAGTAGCTGCACCACCAATATGGAACGTTCTCATAGTTAACTGAGTTCCAGGCTCACCAATAGATTGAGCCGCAACAATACCTACTGCTGTTCCTATAGCAACTAACTTACCAGTAGATAAATCACGACCATAACATTTAGCGCATACTCCTTCTTGCAGTTCGCAAGTAAGAACAGAACGTACCTTAATAGAGTTAATTCCTGCTGTATTAATTAACTCAACCTTATACTCATCTATCATCTCTCCTTGTTGTAATATCAACACCTTTGTAACTGGACAATAAACATTACTAACTGCTACTCTACCTAAAACTTGCTCTGCTAAAGTAACTACAATTACTCCTCCTTCAACAACAGCAGTAATGATAAGTCCATTTGTAGTACCGCAGTCCTCTCTTTTAACAAAATAACCATGAGCAGATTCGCTTAACTTACGAGATAAATGGCCTGAAACTTTTGTCTTTACAGCAGTATCAGCTAAACCTTTACGTGTTCCTGGAATTCCAATAAAACATTCAAAAACTGTCAATCCTTCACAAAAATTAGACAAGATAGGTCTATCAATAATTTCTCCTGACGCCTTAGCTATTAATCCTTTACTCCCTATTAACTGTTTAATTTGAGTAACAGAAGATCTAGCTTCAGAGTCTGCCATCATAAAAATTGAATTTAATCTTTCCTGATTAGTTAATCCAACAGAAGTTTGGTCTCCAGCAGCAATGCCTTTCATCATATCATTCGCAACTCTGTCAGTATATCTTGACCATGCATCAATCACTTTATTATATTTTTCACCAGAAGTAATTAATCCTTCAGAGTATTGCCTCTCAAATTCCTGAACCTCAAGTAAAGTATCATTGACATGTTTAGATTTAGTCTCAGGAACTATCATGTCATCCATACCAAATGAAATACCTGACATACAAGCATACTTAAATCCCAATTTCATAAGCTTGTCAGCAAAAACAACAGTAGCTTTTTGACCATAGTAACGATATACCATATCAACAATGGCTGAGATACCTTTTTTAGTCATTACTTTATTAACTACATCAAAACTTATACTATCACCATCAGGTAATAACTCGCCTAAAATTAATCTGCCTGGAGTAGTATTAACTAAAGCCATAACCTTATCTCCATCAGCATTAATAATATATTTTCTAAATTTTATCTTACTATGTAAACTCACAACTTTATTAAACAGAGCATGATGTATTTCTGCCATGCTACCAAATAATCTGCCTTCTCCAACTTCACCATCAATAGATAAAGTTAAATAATAAAGGCCTAGCACTATATCTTTATCAGGAACAATAATCGGCCTTCCATTAGCTGGACTAAGAATATTATTGGTTGACATCATCAATACTCTAGCTTCTAACTGTGCTTCAGTAGAAAGAGGAACATGCACTGCCATCTGGTCACCATCAAAATCAGCGTTAAAGGCTGTACAAACTAAAGGATGTAACTGTATTGCTTTATCTTCAATTAATACAGGTTCAAATGCTTGTATACTCAAGCAATGCAACGTAGGTGCGCGATTTAACAGTACCGGGTGGTGTTTAATTACCTTTGCTAATGCATTCCAGACATCTGGAGTTCCTAACTCAACTATTCGCTTAGCTGCTTTAATAGTAGTAGCAATACCACAACGCTCAAGCTCAGCATAAACAAATGGCTTAAAGAGCTCCAGAGCCATTTGTTTAGGCAAACCGCATTGATGTAATTTTAATTCTGGACCAACTACTATCACAGAACGCCCAGAATAATCTACTCTTTTACCAAGTAAATTTTGTCTAAACCGCCCTTGCTTACCTTTAAGCATATCACTTAAAGATTTAAAAGGACGCTTATTACTATTTTTAACAGCTTTACCACGTTTCCCATTATCAAATAAAGTATCCGCTGATAACTGAACCATTCTTTGCTCATTACGCAAAACAATACCAGGAACTCCATCTTCTTCTTTTTTCAAATATTTTAATCGATTATTACGGTTAATCAATCTTCTATAAAGCTCATTTAAATCTGAAGATGCAAATCGCCCAGCATCTAGCATCACAAGCGGCCTAAGTTCAGGTGGAATAATAGGCAATACAGTAACTATCATCCACTCTGGTTTATTACCAGAACCTATAAAATCTTCAATAAGCTTTAATCGTCTAAGAATTTTTTTTCTTTTAAAGTCAGAATTAATAACATTATTAACTTCTTCTTGCAATGCATTCCGTAAACTTTTCAAATCCAATTCAGCTAACAAAGTACGTATAGCTTCAGCCCCTATACCAACTATAAAATTATCTTCACCATATTCATTCTGTGCTTGCTGAAGCATTTCCTCAGTTAATAAATCACCTTTATGCAAAGGCGACAACCCAGGATCCATAACTATATAAGCTTCAAAATATATTACCCTCTCTAAATCTTTAAGATTCATATCTAATAAAATACTTATACGCGAAGGTAATGACCGCACAAACCAAATATGAGCAATTGGGCTAGCTAATTCGATATGCCCCATTCTCTCTCGTCTGACTTTTGAAGTCGTAACCTCTACCCCGCATTTCTCACAAACAATACCTCGATATTTCATCCGTTTGTACTTGCCACATAAACATTCATAATCTTTAACTGGCCCAAAAATTTTTGCACAAAACAAACCATCTTTTTCAGGTTTAAATGTACGATAATTAATTGTTTCTGGTTTTGTTACTTCTCCATAAGACCATGAACGTATCTGCTCAGGACTGGCAATATTAATCCTAACCTGATTAAATGCTTGTGAACTATCAGCTTTGTTAGTCTTTTTAAAAAAATTAGCAATATCGACCATAACAATACTTTCCCTAAAAAATAACCTTAAACTTTTTTTAATTCATTGAACTAATGAATTTTTATAGAGCTTTAAGAAATAACTCAATAACAAATATTACTCTAAAAGATAAAATTAATAATTCTCATTTTGATTCTCATCTTCTTCATCATTCTCCTCTAACTGAATATTAAGACATAGAGACCTTAATTCTTTAATCATAACATTTAACGACTCAGGAACACCAGATACAAAATTGTTGTTACCACGTATTATTGCTTGATACATTTTAATTCTACCTTCTACAGAATCAGATTTAGTTGTCAAAAGCTCCTGAAGTGTATAAGCTGCACCATATGCTTCCAGTGCCCAACACTCCATTTCTCCAAATCTTTGACCTCCAAAGTGAGATTTACCTCCTAAAGGTTGCTGTGTTACGAGACTATATGGTCCAATAGAACGAGCATGTATTTTTTCATCAACCAAATGATGCAACTTCAATAAATATTGATAACCTACAGTGCATCTTCTATCAAAATATTCTCCAGTCCTACCATCAATAAGCCTCACTTGTCCAGACTTATCTACATCAGCTAACTCAAGCATTTGCTTTATATCTGCAATTTTTGCCCCATCAAACACTGGAGTCGAAAAATATATTCCTTGACGCAACTCTTGACATATCTCAATTAATTGTTGATCATTTACTTGGTCAATAGTATCAGCAATACTATTATTTGCATATATCTTTTTTACAAATTTTCTAATTTCATCAGTACATTGATTATTACCAGAATAATAATCATCAACCATCTTTCCAATCTTCCGTCCTAAATTCACTCCAGCCCAACCTAAATGAGTCTCTAAGATTTGTCCAACATTCATTCTAGCAGGTAACCCCAACGGATTTAATACTATATCAACAACGGTACCATCTTCAAGAAATGGCATATCTTCCTCAGGCACTACTTTAGAAACTACACCTTTATTACCATGCCGCCCGGCCATTTTATCTCCAGGCTGCAACCTATGCTTGATAGCAATGAAAACTTTAACAACCCTTAAAGCTCCTTGAGGTAAATCATCACCACATTGAATTTTCTCTATTTTACTATTAAGCTGACTCGTTAATTGAGCACGAGTAGTTTCATAATGACACTTGATTTCTGAAATCTCATCCATGATACTGCTATTATCTGCTTTCAATTTCAACAATTGCTCGTTAGTTAACTTATTCAGCATAGCTTCATTAAGCTTATCTCCAATTATAATGCTATCTAAACTACAAGCAGCTACTTGCCCTACTAATAGCTCCTTTACCCTAACAATAGTAAAATGTTGAATAACTGCTAACTCATCCTCATAATCTTTGACTAATTTTCTAATTTTTTGCTTCTCAATTGCTAAAGTTCTCTCATCTTTATCTATACCACGACGTGAAAAAACTCGTACATCAATTACAGTTCCAGTAATTCCAGGAGGAACATACAGTGATGAATCCTTTACTTCAGAAGCTTTTTCACCAAATATAGCTCTTAATAACTTCTCCTCTGGAGTCACTGGTGACTCGCTTTTTGGTGTTACCTTACCAACTAAAATATCACCAGTTCGTACTTTAGCTCCAATATTTACAATACCAACCTCATCTAAATGACGCAAACTTTCGTCATTAACATTAGGAATATCTCTAGTAATTTCTTCAGGACCTAAACGCGTATCTCTAGCAACAAGCTCTAACTCTTCAATATGAATTGACGTGTATATATCCTCTTTAACAATTCTTTCAGAAACTAATATAGAATCCTCAAAAGTATACCCATTCCAGGCAATAAATGCTACTAAAACATTACGCCCTAAAGCTATCTCTCCTTTATTAGTAGCTACCCCATCAGCAATAACATCACCTTTTTTTACTATGTCTCCAACATTTACTAATACCTTTTGATTAATACAAGTATTATAGTTTGATCTCTGAAATTTTTTAAGATTATATATATCAACACCAGGAGCTCCAGCATCCTTTTTAACTGAAGTTTTAACAACTATTCTAGTCGAATCTACTTGTTCCACAATTCCATCATGTAAAGCAGCAACAACTGTCCCAGAATCATGAGCAACAACAGATTCAATTCCAGTCCCAACTAAAGGAGCTTGACTCTTTAACAATGGCACAGCCTGCCTTTGCATATTAGCTCCCATCAACGCACGATTAGCATCATCATTTTCTAGAAATGGAATCATAGAAGCAGCAACTGATACAACTTGCATAGGAGTTAAATCAATAAAATCTACTTCTTGAGCAGGCACCATAACAAAATTACCATCATAGCGACAACTAACTAATCCATCAATAAGACAGTCATTAGTACATAAAGAAGTATCAGCTTGAGCTATTTTATATCTTCCTTCCTCAAGCGCAGAAAGATATACTACTTCATCTGTAACACGTCGATTGATAACCCTGCGATAAGGACTTTCTATAAATCCATACCTATTAATTTTAGCAAAAATAGCTAAAGAATTAATTAATCCAATATTTTGACCTTCTGGAGTTTCAATCGGACAAATACGACCATAATGAGTTGGATGTACATCCCTAACTTCTAAAGCAGCTCTATCACGATTCAATCCACCTGGACCAAGCGCAGATAATCTTCTTATATGAGTTATCTGCGATAAAGCATTTGTCTGATCCATAAACTGAGATAATTGAGAAGTCCCAAAAAATTCTTTTATTACAGATGTCAATAATTTAGCATTAACTAAATCGTTAGGCACAACAGCATCAATCTCAACACTTCCTATTCTCTCTACAATAAATTTTGCAATTCTAACCAACCCAGTTCTAAATTGATTTTCAACTAACTCACCTACTGATCTAACTCTACGATTACCTAAATGATCAATATCATCTACTAAAGCTTTACCATCTTTAATGTCAACCAAAAGCTTAATTATCTTTTTTATATCCTCTACAGTTATACATGTATTTTTTAAATCTACATCCAAATTCAGCCTAGAGTTAATCTTAATTCTTCCAACTTCAGAAAGATCATATCTATTATTATCAAACAGTAAACTATCAAGTAATCCACGACTAGCTGCAGTTGTAGCCATTTCACCAGGCTTCAATACTCGAAATATCTCCACTAATGATGATTTTTGATCCTTATTTTTATCTAGAAATAAAGTATTACGCACATATGGACCACATTGCCCACCTACTGCTAAAACCCTAACAGTCGTAATTTGCAAATCATTTACTATTGTTAGGATATCATTAGTAATTTCTTCCCCTACACCTAATAATACCTCACCAGTTTGATTATTAACTAAATCTTCAGCTAACAATTTCCCAACCAAACTATCATTCTTAACTAATATTTGCTTGACTCCTTTATCAGCAAGCATTTTTGCTATCCTAAATGTAATCTTTTGACCCGCATTTAATAATACCTTACCAGTCTGTGCATCAATTAAATCATAAGCCAAATGCTTAGTACTAACTAATTCAGGTAAAAAGTCAACAATCCACCCATTCTCACTTTTTTTATAAGCTGCAGATTCATAATAAAAATTTAGTATGTCATGTGATGACATACCTAAAGCCATAAGCAAAGTAGTAACATAAAGCTTTCTTTTGCGATCAATTCTAAAATATAATAAATCTTTAGCATCAAATTCAAAATCTAACCATGAACCACGATAAGGAATAACTCTTGCTGAATATATTAATTTACCAGTAGAATGTGTTTTCCCATCATCGTGATCAAAGAAAACTCCTGGAGATCTATGCATCTGTGATACTACTACTCTCTCAGTACCATTAATAATAAAAGTACCATTAGCAGTCATTAATGGAATATCCCCAAAATAAACTGCTTGCTCTTTTATACCCTTGATTTCTTTAGAATCGCTTTTATCACTATCATCTAATACAATAAGACTTAAAGTAATTTTTAAAGCAGCAGTATAACTCAGCCCCCTTTGAATACATTCCTCAACATCATATTTAGGCTCATCAAAATCATACCTTACAAACTCTAATATTGCACTTCCATCTAAATCATGAATAGGAAAAATAGAATTTAATACCCCTTGCAATCCCTTGTTTTCACGGCAATCTACAGGCACTCCTAGCTGCAAAAATTCTTTATTATAAGAATTTTTTTGCACTTGAATAAGATTAGGTATCGAAGACACCAAATTTATTTTACCAAAATTTTTTCTAATACGTTTCTTAGATAATAAGTATTGCATATATAATATTATTTTCCTAAATAGCTATAAAGTATAAGCCTAGATTTCATTTATACAACTAAAGATTTAAAACTAATTCTACATCCTGCACTTTCTGTTATATATCAATCTCATACCAAAATTTTATACTGCATGTAACAAGCGCAAAAACAACAACACAACTTAAAGCAAAACATCGATTATAAAGATAGAGTTATACTATCAGCTTCTAAAATAAAATTAAAAACTAAGTAACATAGCGATATAAATAAACCTAAATATATAAAAAATTATTATTTTAACTTATATTTCACATACATATTTAACTAAAATAACCTATTTTAACTCCACTTTAGCTCCAACATTTTCTAACTGCGACTTAATATCTTCAGCTTCTGCTTTACTAATAGATGCTTTTATAACTTTCGGAGCACTATCCACCATTTCTTTAGCTTCTTTTAATGCAAGCCCAGTAATATTCTTTACTATCTTAATAACATCAACCTTTTTTTCCGGAACTGTTGCAAGTATAACATCAAACTCATTTTTCTCTTCTTCAGATTCCTGAACAGGAGCCATAGCAGTAGCTACTGGAATATTACTTGGAATAGAAGACACTCCCCACTCTTCTTCAAGAACTTTGGTTAATTCTAATAATTCAATCACAGAAAAAGTTGATAACATATCAACAGCTTTCTTTACATTCTCAGACATAGTTTTTGACATAATTTTTTACCTTGATAAACATTAAGACTTATTATTTACATAATTTTTCAATATAGTTACTAATTTTACCAATGGAGCATGCGAAACTGTTGCAAATCTTCTTATTGGTATTTGTAACAAACTTAAAAAATTACCTTTATGTGATTCAGATGTAGCTAAACTAGCTAATTGCTCTATATCATTCATTGTAGCAACTTTCTGATCAACAAAGCCACCCACTACCTTTAAACTAGGATACTGATCAGCAAATCTTAAAATAACTTTAGGAACAGTAATATAATCCTCAGAGTAAGCTATAGCTATCGGCCCAGAAAAAATATCAGCTTGCTTTATCTTCAAATTAGCTACTGCAATTTTTGCAAGAGTATTTTTAACAATTTTTAACCTAGCACCAGATACACGCAAATCTTTACGTATTTGTGTTAACTGAGCTACAGTTAATCCATGATAATGGATAGCAACAATTGTGTTAGCATTTTTATATATTCCCTCTAAAAACTTAACAAACTCCTTTTTTTTAGAATACAACATTAACTATCTCCTTTCATTACCGCTTTCAGTAAAATTAGAAATTTCAAGTCTTACAGAAGGCCCCATAGTTGTAGATAAGTATATCCCCTTCAAATAAGTTCCTTTTGCTTCAGAAGGTTTACTTTTTATTATCGCTGAAACCAATGCGTTAATATTAGCTTCTATTTCATCAATAGAAAATGAAATTTTTCCAATTCCAGCATGAATATTCCCAGCTTTATCAACCTTGAATTCCACTTGCCCACTTTTAACTTTTTTAACAACAGCAGCAACATCATTAGTAACAGTACCTAATTTAGGATTAGGCATTAGCCCTTTTGGCCCTAAAATTCTAGCAACTTGACTAACAGCGACCATCATAGCTGGAGTGGTAATATAAACATCGTAATCAATATTTCCTGATTTAATTGCCTCAATAATATCAAGAGACCCAACTATATCAGCTCCAGTTGTTTTAAACTCATCTAATTTCTCTTCTTGACAAATTACAGCAACTTTTACTGTTTTCCCAGTGCCAGATGGCATAGCAGCTATGCCACGCACTACTTGATTAGAATGATTAGGATTAATCCCAAGTTTAATTGCAATGTCAACAGTTTCATTAAATTTTGCAAATGATATTTCTTTAATAATTGAGCATGCTTCACGCACATCATAGCACTTTTGCTTATCAATCTTTGACTTAGCGAGTCTAATATTCTTGCTATAAACATAGCCACCTTTAGCTATTTTATTATTTATATTTAACATTTCTTAGCTCTCAACTATTTCCAAACCCATTGATTCAGCAGACCCTTTGATAATCTTAGTTGCAGCTGCCAAATCATTAGCATTGAGGTCATTCATTTTTATTTTTGCAATTTCTTCACATTGAGATACAGTAATCTTAGCAACATAAGGATCTTTCTTAGGAGCAGCAGAACCTTTATCAATATTAGCATATTGCTTTAAATAATAAGATACTGGAGGAATCTTAATAACAAAAGTAAAACTTTTATTTTCATAAGCAGTAATTTCTACAGGAACTGGAATACCAGACTCCATTGATTGAGTACTAGCATTAAAAGCTTTGCAAAACTCCATAATATTCAACCCTCTTTGCCCTAAAGCTGGACCTATAGGTGGCGAAGGATTGGCTTTACCTGCTGGTATAACAAGCTTTATTAAACCTATAGCCTTACTAGTTACCTTCTTTTTCATCTTTATTTAGCCTAAATTAACAAAATTTATTTTTAAAATTTAATCATTTTTCAACTTTTCCACTTGAGAAAAATCAACAGTTAACTCAGTAGAACGCTGAAATATACTTATTGAAAGTTTTAAAATCTTTTTTGCATAATCAACTTCTTCAATTCTGCCAACAAAAGTTTCAAAAGGGCCATCATTAACTCTTACCTCCTCTCCAATTTGATATTTCTCTAAAAAGGAAGGATCTTGAGCTTTATTTTCTAATTGAACCATCATCTCTTGTACTTCTTTTTCAGTAACTTGTACTATCTTACTTTCATTCCCTGGAAAACGATTCAGCTTTACTACTTTTTGCATAAAGTCTTTTACCTGATCAATCATATCCATCTTAATTAAGATATAACCTGGCATTGTCTTCTTATTAACATTAATAGCTTTTCCTCTTTTCATTTTCACTACTTGTATACCAGGTATAATTATCTCTTCAAAACAATGAGCAATCCCCTTCTTGGCAGCTTTTTCTAAAATAGTTTGCTTAATGCTACTCTCTGAACCAGATGTACGAATTATATACCATTGATATGCCACAATTTTTACCTTACCCAATAATCTTTTTTAGTAGCTATAATTTACTTCCCTATATTCAGTAATAGTTGCACAACATTATAGATACCATAATCAAGTATTACGCACAGTATACTAAATAAACCTACAGCTACTAAAACAACTAATACAGACATCCAAACTTCTCTAATATCCACCCATACTACTCTCATAGCTTCACTTTTTACCTGTTTACAAAACTCAATCATTCTTTTTACTTTCAACATCTCTTTCAAAAAAATATCTTAACTTAATATTACACTCATTGAACTCTATTTTATATAGAAGTGGCAGGAGAGACAGGACTTGAACCCGCAACACCCGGTTTTGGAGACCGGTGCTCTACCATTGAGCTACACTCCTAATTAAATAAAATCATATAATAACACCAAGAAATAGAGCCCAATTCTATAACCTTTTTTTGATAAGAAAAAAAATATAGTTAACATTATGCAACAAATTAAATCAATCTCTATCTTACTTATTTTATAATTTTAGAGACTTTGCCAGCACCAACAGTTTTACCTCCTTCACGAATAGCAAAAGACAACCCTTGATCCATAGCAATAGGCGCTACTAAATTAACACTTAGTGTAGCATGATCCCCAGGCATCACCATCTCTTTTCCAGATAATAACGCTATCTCACCAGTAACATCTGTTGTTCTACAATAAAACTGAGGCCTATAATTTTGAAAAAACGGAGTATGCCTACCACCTTCTTCTTTAGTTAAAACATAAACCTCAGCTTCAAAACTAGAATGCGGAGTAATAGTTCCAGGCTTAGCTAAAACCTGCCCCCTTTCTACATCTTCACGCTTTATCCCACGTAATAATATACCTACATTATCTCCAGCCTGCCCTTGCTCTAACTCCTTCTTAAACATCTCAACACCAGTACATATCGTCTTCTGAGTACTACGCAATCCAACTATTTCTACTTCATCACCAACTTTAATAACCCCCCTCTCAATTCTTCCTGTAACTACTGTACCACGACCCAATATTGAGAACACATCCTCTATCGGCATTAAAAACGGCTGATCTAAAACTCTAGTAGGCTGTGGTATGTAATCGTCTATGGCATCCATTAATTCTAATATACCTTTCTTAGCATTAGAATCACCATTTATCGCTTTTAAAGCTGAACATCTAATTATAGGAACAGTATCACCTGGAAAATCGTATTTCGTCAACAATTCCCTTACTTCCATCTCAATTAATTCCAACAATTCTGGATCAGCTTGATCTATCTTATTTATACAAACTATAATACTTGGCACTCCAACTTGCTTTGCCAATAACACATGCTCCCTTGTTTGAGGCATAACACCATCAACACCAGATACAACTAATATCAAGCCATCAGTTTGAGATGCTCCAGTGATCATATTTTTAATATAATCAACATGCCCAGGACAATCTACAAGCGCATAATGTCTCTTCTTACTTATAAACTCTACATGAGCAGTCTGTATTGTAATCCCTCTAGCTCTTTCTTCTGGTGCAGAATCAATTTCATCATAATTCTTCACCTTTACAGCACCATCACTTAACTCTGACGATACTATAGTTATTGCTGTTGCTAGTGATGTTTTTCCATGATCAACATGCCCTATTGTTCCTATATTACAATGCGGCTTATCTCTATTAAATGCTACTGCCATAATCTTTTATAATTTATAATTACTCCATTGTAAATAATTTTTCTATTAAACTTTATATTATCTTAGAAAAACTTAAACTTAACTACTAAATACAAATACTAAATATTTGCTATAATTGCAAGAATTAATTTTATATTACATTAATTAACATATAATTCTTCAACTAATTTTTTTTATTGACTATTAGTTATCACATTCTTTAACAAAAGTTTTTTTCTCTCAACAATTAAAGATTCAACTAAATTATTCAACTCTCGAATAGCAAGCATCTTATAATCTTTATATTCAATAACAGGCCCTAGTATAATCTTTATTATTCCTGGCTTAATTAACAAACTCCTTGCAGGCCAGAACACTCCAGCATTATGGGTCATCAATACAATAGGCACTTTAGATAAACTAGCTAATTTCACACCACTAGGCTTAAATTTTTTATCTACATCTATCGGCACTCGCGCTGACTCAGGAAACATTATCATCCATAAGCCATCTTTAATCTTTTGCTGCCCAATAGTTAAAATTTTTCTTACAGACCAAAAATCATTTCTATTAACATGAACTGGATCCATTAATCTTAATCCCCAACCAAATACTGGAATATTGAATAACTCACGCTTCACTACCCAACTTTGCATAGGAAACAACAGTAATACTACAGCATTCTCCCAAAAAGATTGATGATTAGATAACACCACTGCCGGTCCTAATGGCAACTTAGCATCATACCTAACTTGAAAATTTAGCCCACAAATTATTTTTAAAAGATTAATAAAAATCTTCACATATAACTTAGCTATAAAATACTTCACCTTATAATTATTTCTTGAACATAATAGTACAACAAACATAACAGGCAAAAATGCAACACTAACAATGGATATCATTATAAAAAACAAGCCAGTACGTAAATAAACCATAAAACTGCATTTTAGCTTCATAAAGTAATTACCATAACACTTAAACTATTCTATAATATCGAACCTTAATTCTACAATCTTACTTCTTCATTACAAAATTTAAATATTTCGTGATTTTCTTAATCTAGCAATCAATCATCTTTCCCAAACATCCACAAAAATATCAACTAAAAAATCATTTAAAGTCATAACAAATCATGAGATTGTCTAGCCTTAAATGCTGCCAACAAAGTACCTTCATCTAAATAATCTAACTCACCACCTAACGGAATTCCGGAAGCCAATTTTGAGATTTTTAAATTTTCATCTTTCAAATAATCAATAACAAAAAAAGCAGTCATTTGCCCATCTATTGTTGAGTTAGTAGCTAAAATTATTTCTTGTACTTTATACTCACGAATACGATTCAATAACTTAGGTAATTTTAGGCTATTAATAGCATCGTTACCGCTAACAGCAGATAATGTTTTCCCTAAAACATGATACCAGCCTTTAAAAACCTTACTACGTTCTAAAGCCCAAAGATCTGCTACAGACTCAACTATAGCTATGATTGATGAATCACGCTCAGAATGTCTGCAAATATTACAAATAGAAACTACATCTAAATTTCCACAATAATCACATTCCATAATATTATTTAACACAGAAGTTAATTGATTATTAAGATTTTTAATTCTAACTTCCTTATCTTGCATTAAATAAAGCACTATCCTCCTAGCAGAGCGGTTACCTAATCCAGGCAACTGAGCAAAAGAAAATATTAATTCCTCTATTATATTAGAATCTTTATGCATTACAATAATCTTTTACGCTTTTAGCTTTTATACTCTTCCTTCACCTTACTATACTCTTGCTTCTTAAGAAACACCTTATGAAGTTATCTTAATCAATTTTCTTTTGATGCTTTAGCAAAAACGGCAATTGCGTCAAGAAAAACAACACTGTCAAAGGAAAAACTCCAAATACCTTAAAGGCAACCCAAAAAGCCTCAGAATAACAACGCCATGTAACTTCATTTATTACAGCCATAAAAATAAGATAGAAAGCAGATCGCAGTGAAAAAGTTAACCAATGCCGATCATCCATTTGAAATAATTGTGAGAATACTGGCTTTAGTAAAGGCAATTTTTTTAAGTAGCCAATATATAATATCAATGCCAATATTATGTATAATATTGTTGGCTTCATTTTAATATATTTAAAATCATTTAACCATATCGAAATTATACCTGAAACAAGCAACACACCTCCTGAAATTAATAGCGGCAATGAAACTTGTTTATAAATAATATAGCTAATAAGCAGTGATATACATGTTGACACCATAATACATAAAGTTGCCATACCCATATCACTACCAATGTTATAAGTCACAAAAAAAACTATGACAGGACCAGATTCTAATAAAATCTTTAACATTTTTTATTTTTTCCACTTTTTTTGAAATTGATTTAGATTATCCATTGAACAGCAATAATGCAGCATATATAACCCTAACAAAGTTGAAATATAAAATATAACTTGTAGTGTATTTGGAGTAGCAGTATATCCAATTAACACTTTTAAAAATCTACCGAAAAAACTGCCATCTAATACTAACCATGAAGAATCCCATAAAACTTCTGAACAGCTTGTAATTATGCCAGATGATGTCATAATAGCAGCTGCGTCCGAGGACATAGCTGCTGCTATAAAAATTAATACTCCAAGAGATACTTTAAACAAATATTTTGGCGCAATAATTATCAAACCATTATATAAACCATATCCTATTAATACTGCGCTTATACCACCCATCATACCACCTATTAAATAATTAGTAATACATACCATCTTATCAGTTGCAATAATACCACCAAGAAAAAGCACTATCTCAACCCCTTCACGCACAACAGTAGCAGCAACCATTAATGATATCGCCAATTTTGATTTAATTCCAACTTGAATACCATTTTGCAAATCACTAAATCGCTGTTTTAGTTCATTATTATAGTTCATCACCCTAACAATTGTATATGCAACCATAGCTATAGCTATGAAAATTATTGCAAGAGAAAAAAATTCCGCTCCTAACCCATCAAACATAAGTGATATTTTAGCAAAAATCAAAGCAACTAATATAGATATAATACTACCAATGACAATTCCTAAAATAATATAATTTCGAGAATTTATTATACTTCTAGTAGCAATGCTAATAATACCAATAAAAATTGAAATCTCTAGCATTTCTCGAAAAACTATTATTGATACTTTAGCCATAACTTATGTGTTGTTTGATTTACTTGTTTCACTCTACAATAATTACTCCTTGAGCAGTTTCTTCATTAAATTCTCCGAAAAACTTATAACTACCTTGCTTAAGAGGCGGCAATATTATTTTTACTGTACTATGAGCAGGAATAATTTTTTCTCTCTTTAAATCTCGGCTTTCGAACTCTTCAACAGAGTCATCAAGATTTTCTATGATTAATTCTATTCTCTTATTAGCATGTACATGTATTTCGCTAGGCTCAAATTTATGATCTTTTATTACCAATTTACACAGCTCAGAATCACTATCTGAACGCCAAGATGCTAAAGTTAGCAATACAAGCAATAAATATACACCTATCGATAACTTAGCAAACCAATTTTTTACACCAGCATTATTCATTTTAAAACAATTTAAAATTATAGAAACATAATACTACAGCTAAAAAATCAAAATCCAATATTTATTATAATCACTTTCCAATATTTGGAAATTATTATAATGCTATCTACTGTTTACTTTGTATAATTTTCTTAGGACAAGTTAAGAAAAACTTAAGCCCTATAATAGATGCAATAATATCAATTCTATCTTTGACATACAACAATTTTTATTAATAAATCTTGACACTATACAAAATTTATCTCATTTTCCATTAAAGCTCATTAAAGTTTACTGTATACTGTTTTTAGTATTATAATAAAGTTTATTAAATAGTTTTAAATAATTCGATATCAAAACATAAGTGAATTTCATTTAAGCTATGCGAGCCTGTAGCTCAGCTGGTAGAGCACTTGACTTTTAATCAAGGTGTCCCGGGTTCGAATCCCGGCAGGCTCACCATTTTAATATATGCATAGAAGTTATTATCCACTATTCCAAGGCTTATAATGCATCGCAGGAGCAAAGAAGTTACCTTGCATATAATTCACATTAATATCCATTAAAATTTTTGCAATCTGTCCATTTTCAACAAATTCAGCTACGGTTTCTATTCCACGTCCTGCTGCTGTTTCTACTAAGGTTTTAACTATAGATTTATTATAATAATTATCATTAATATCTCGTATAAAGCAACCACCAATCTTAATTATATCTACTTGCAACATCTGCAAGTGCTTAAACGAAAAAAAGCCTGCTCCAAAATCATCAATTGCAACTTGACAACCTTTATTATGCATTGCTTCAATAAATTCTATAGTTTTAATTACATCATTATTAAAAGCAGTTTCAGTAATTTCTATAGTTAATCTATCTGCTACTGGATACGATGATAGCAATTCATCAGCCATTGCTATCAAACTAGAATCTAATACTCCTATATTTGAGATGTTAACAGCAAGCGTTAAATCTGGAACAGAACTTAACTCTTTAATAGCAAACTGCAAAACCATCTTATCAATAACATTAATAAAACCATTCTTTTCTGCCAACAAGATAAACGGCTCAGCAGAAGTTAACTTATTGGCAGCATCTAGAATTCTCAATAAACACTCATAATATAATATTTTTCCAGTTCTAGACTCCACTATCGGCTGATAAGCAAACAACAACTTTTCACTCATTTGAGCCTCTTTAAATAGAGCTAATGCCTTAAATTCTTTCTTCAGCCCTGTTGTAAATTCTAAAAAATTAAATTCCGAATAGTAACCTAAAAAACTACTATCATCCAAGTAACTCTTTAAATATTTTATCAATAATAACAACTTAGTACCATATTCTGGAAATTTTATACTTGATATTTTACATTTTAAAAACAATTTATCCTTGTCAAAAGTAACCATTTGTGATTTATAATAAATATCATATGCTATAGTTGAAACTTTACTCCTATCAATTTTAGGAAAAACAATGATGAAATAATAGTCCCACTGAAACACATAGTGTTTACTTACATACACTTTACATATAGTTGATAAAATTAGTTTAAACTTCTGGAATATTTGCTTTAACCTTTTATTTGCTGCTATCAATAGCAAATTATTATAGTTTTGTATCTTAATTAATAGCACAACTCCACCACCATGGTTTATAAAATCATCAAATACATTAGTAACCTTTAACCATGGTCGAGTAGAACAAAAATTATGCCTCATCATCTTTCAACTCAATTAACAAAATTTATAATAAAAAAATCTAAATAACAGTATACTATTTTTAAAAACTATCACTGATAAATAATCAACTACTTTGTAGTATTAGTACTAACTATCTGCTTAGCAATTCTAAACACTTTACCAAAACCTCATACACCTTGCTTAGGCTCAAACATAATTAAAACTCATCAACAAAAATTTCGCAAATTTTCAAGAAATAACCTTGCACGATGGGACTTTGGATTCTTAAAAAAATCTTGTGCAAGCTGACATGCCAGAACCTGCCCCTTATCCATAAAAATTATTCTATCAGCAATAACTTTAGCAAATGCAATATTATGAGTTACAACTACAATAGTCATACTATGTTTTAACTTAGCAATAGTATTAACTACCTCCATAACCGACTCTGGATCAAGAGCTGAAGTCGGCTCATCAAATAACATAACCTCTGGATTCATCATTAGCGCTCTACAAATCGCCACTCTTTGTTTTTGCCCTCCTGAAAGTTTAGAAGGCATATCATTTTTTTTGCTTTCTAGACCAAATGACAGTAATAATTCATCAGCTTTCATTATTGCATTTTGTGCAGACATTTTAAAAACTATTTGTGCAGCATAAATTAAGTTTTTAAGAACCGTAAAATGAGGAAACAAGTTAAAATGCTGAAACACAATACCAACTCTAGACAATAATTCCTTTTTATTTGATTGGTTAATTTGTTGCCCATTAATAAAAATCTCACCACTACTAATATTTTCCAATTGACAAATACACCTTAATATAGTCGACTTACCGCTTCCAGATGGGCCTAAAATAATAGCAGCCTCATTTTTAAAAAGTTCAAAATTAACATTATAAAGAGCTGAAAATTTATCAAACTTTTTTGAAACATCTTTTAATTTTATTACACTAATCATATTTCAACTTTAACTTTTTTTCTAACAACTGAGCCAAAAAACTTAAAATTAATACTAAAATATAATAACATAATGCAACACTAATCATAGGAGTAAAGAAATCATATGTAGCTTGAGATAAAATTTTAGCTCTACCCATTAAATCCATACCCCCTAATACTGAAATAATAGATGATTCTTTAAGAAGATTAATAACTTCATTAACTAATGAAGGAATAATTTTTCTAAGAGCTTGCGGTAAAACAATATCTTTCATAATATAAAAATAAGGTATATTAAGAGCTAATGCAGCTTCAATTTGCCATTTATCCACTGAATTAATTCCAGACTTAATAATTTCTGCAACATAAGCACCAGAATTTAATGAAAACACTAATACGCCGGCATAGAACACATTACTTAACTTAAAGGAAAAATATATTACATATAACTGTATTATTAACGGAGTACCACGAAAAACTGATATATAAATATTAGCTCCAAATTTTAATAGCTTATATTTAGACATTCTGCTAACTGTTAATAAAACAGCAATAACAAACCCAAAACAAACAGCACTAAAAGCATATTGCAAAGTAACAGGAATTCCTAACGCAATATTACTAAGCACATGACACAAAGTTTTAATAATAAAAACCTCCCTTGTTAGTACCAATAATCATATTCATAAATAAAACAATTTGTCAAAATCATATTTCACTACCTAGCTCACGCGAGCAAGTAATAATCTAGAATAGAACAACTTCAATAATATAGCAAAACAATTTTTAATATATTATAACGATATGCAAAAATGTTTATAGATACTTAATTTGTTTCATATTATATTTTTTTATCATATTCTTTAATTACAGCAATTATAGCTACATAAAATAATTGAGAACTGAATATGATTCTTCATTAGAAATTTTCTAGTTAATAGATGATTTTTGCAAGTATTCTGAAGAAGTAATAAAAATATATGATACCAAACCCTCATAGAAAAAGCAATTTATCATATAAAATCGTAGCTACAAGGCATGCGCAAAAACGCTTTTCCTTCCAAAGAACCGCACGAGCGAATTACTCAGCATAATGCTCAGACAATTTACCATATAAATACGTCTACGAAGATTATTAACCTTTTGTAATTTCTTTCCAATTTATTGAATGCTAATAGATTTTTTTGAAATTATCCTTAGTACTAATTATTACATTTGCATTTAGCATTCAACTTTTTTAAAGTAATAGTGAAATTCGATCAGATTAAAGAGCTAAAGGAAAGGAACATTCTCAAAGATGGTAGATATTTTGAGGAAAGCTGATAGTCTTAAGAAATCAAAAGATGGGCGTAAAAATAAGCTCAATTTGGAGGAACAGTTGCTGATGGTGTTAGAATACCTTAGAGAATACCGTACTTATTTCCATATAGGCCAGAACTATGGGATTAGTGAAAGTTTAGCATATAAACGCCAGATTAGGATAAGGTAGTTATGGTTTGTTCTTACTCTTTAAGCTTCATCTTATAATCAATAACAAAGGTGAAATAATATCAGTTAAAATTACTAAAGGCAATAAAAGCGACCTATCTATGGCTTCAGTTATTTCTGAAGGCCTATCTGGTAAATTGTTTGGTGATAAAGCTTACATATCTAAAGAGTTATTTCATCAACTATTCTCCAATGGTCTACGTTTATTTACTAATCTTCTTAAAGATATGAAAACATATTTATCAGACATAGATGATAAGCGTTTATTATAGCTATTTACAATGAAGTTTGAGCATAGAAAAAGCGACAATAGCATCATAAGATTTACCAACATGATATTTTATATGCAAACTTCATTGTAAATGACTATAAATAAACGTTCCTTAATTAAATCTGTCTTTAATGTACTAAAAAAAACTTATCCATTTAGAGCATACTCTACATCGCTCTCATATTAATTCCTTTGTTCATATAATTGCTTTTCTTGCTAGTTATTCTATCTCCAAACTTTATCCCTATCTTATCTCCTCTTCTTCTTCCTTATCCTAAATTAGCGTAGAAAAAGATGGATATATATTAGAGTATTTATTTCCTTATTCTCCTGATTTAAATCACATTGAAAAAAGCTTTCAAGCTAAATCAAGAAGAATGAAATATCGCTGTGACGTAGTTACGCTTTTTGAAAAGTATATAATAAACTGTTTTATACTGGTTTGGCTATAGTATCTAAATTTACTGTTGACTAACGCAATTTAAAGTTGTATTTAAGCTTCTTAAAGAAAAAAATACGAGATTATTTTATGTACATAAAAACTAGACATATACTTTCTTTCTCTCAATCAGATTCAGTTGATAATTTTGACAGCCATACAAATCTTCCAAACCTACCAGCTATTGATTTTAGTAATATTGGCATTGGGAATCCTAAGTTTGTTGCTTCTGAAGAGAGTTTATCAGTTGCTAAGCTACCCAAAGCAGATTATGTTGCTATCGTATGGACAAACGCTGAATTTGCAGCCTTGAATCATGTTTTTTTTTCCAATAACAGCAGTATAAAATATAGAGAAGCTGATAGTAATGCTTTTAACAATACTAACTGGCGCTTATACAAATCTGGATATCAAGATTTTATGCATGCAGTTGAGTTAAATGGGGCTGTTCTTCCTTCTAAAAAACTAGAAGCTTGGGGAAGATATGCAATATTTCAATTATCAAATGGAAAAACACTTTTATTATACAAGTCAGATATGCATCCATCAACAGATGGGCTAATTACAAATATTAATGACGATACTGTAGCAAAAAAGTTTAATTGTGAAATAAATCAAGTGCCAACTACTGTATTAATTGAAAAAATTATTCATGAAACTTCTCCTAGTCTTATAATAACAAGCGGTACAGCTGGTGGAACTGTAATTGAAGATGTGATTGGCACTGTCAATATTACAAATCAAGCGCTATGCGAGCTTAATAAAGGTCATGGAATAAATTTTGAAAATGCTGTATATAAAGGTATTAAAATTAATAATAGCTGCTATACCTCAAAATGGAAACCACAAATAACATCACAATTATCAAAATTCTTTACTAAAGTTCCACTCAATAATAATGAACTTGAAAAAATATACGAAAAACTAATTCGCCATGAAGTGACTAGGCACTATGATATTTCGCAAATAAAGTTAAGCGATTTATTAAATGACTCTATTGATCCTGAATTAGCGCTTCATCCAAAGCTAAACAATCTGTGTGATAAGAAACCAATATTGTCTACGAATACTTTTGAAGTTGCAAATACTAGTGGTAATCATAGTAAATATGCTGCTCAAGAAATGGACGATGCATTTGTAGCAGTGGTAGCTGATTATATGAAAGTTCCTTTTGGAGTAGTAAGAAATATATCAGATCCTGTATCAAATTGCATAGTTGCTAATTTATCAGGATCAGCATTAAGTGACGTACAAAAAAGTTGGTGTTCGCTAATATATAGAGTATATGGGCTGTATGCTAGTGTAAACAGCGCTCTTACTATTGCTTGTTTGCTTAGCAAGTAACTCAAGTGTGTTAATATTTTCATAACTATTTTTTGTTAACTAGAATGTCTCTGCTATGAGGATCATAATAAGTTCTATATGCCTTCATAGTTAGAGACATATCGTGCATTAATTTAAAATAGACTTCTTTCGAAACTAGAGAATGATGTAGAATAGTGTTATAAAGATCTGATTGGAGGTAATAACGAAATTCGATCAGATTAAAGAGTTAAAGGATGAAAAATTTCATCTATTAACAGGAGTAAGGAAGGTAACATTTTCAAAGATAGTGGATATTTTGAGGAAAGTTGATGGTCTTAAGAAATCAAAAGGCGTGAGTAAAAATAAGCTCAATTTGGAGGAACAGTTGCTGATGGCGTTAGAATACCTTAGAGAATACCGTACTACTTATTTCCATATAGGTCAGAAGATGTAGCTATTAAGTGTAATCCAGATTGTATAGAAGCTTGTATTAATAAAGGAATTGCTTTAAGGGAATTATGACAATATCAAAAGGCAATTGAAAATTATGATACTGCTATTCGATACAGACCAGATGATGCAGAACTTATGTTAATAAAGGAAATGCTTTAAAAAAGCTGGAAAAGCTACTAGAAGCTATAGAAAATTTTTAAGTATCGACCAGATTTTTTAGATGCTTACAATAATAAAGGAACTGCTTTATATATACTAGAACAATATCAAGATGCAATAGAGAATTTTGATTTGGATATTAAGTATCAACCAGATTTTTCAGACGCTTACAATAATAGACTTCTTTCGAAACTAGAGAATGATGTAGAATGGTGTTATAAAAATCTAATTTGAAGTAATAATGAAATTAGATCAGATTAAAGAGTTAAAGGATGAAAAATTTCGTCGATTAACAGGAGTAAGGAAGAGGACATTTTCAAAGATGGTGGATATTTTGAGGAAAGCTGATGGTCTTAAGAAATCAAAAGGTGGACGTAAAAATAAGCTCAATTTGGAGGAACAGTTGCTGATGGTGTTAGAATACCTTAGAGAATACCGTACTTATTTCCATATAGGTCAGAACTATGGAATTAGTGAAAGTTCAGCATATAAAGCTGTAAAATGGGTAGAAGACACCCTAGTTAAACACGCAAACTTTGCTCTTCCAGGCCGTAAAGCTTTAATGAAGAGTGATATGAATTATGAAGAGTCTTGATTGATGCTACTGAGAGTCCTATAGAAAGACCTAAAAAAAACAAAAATTCTATTATTCAGGAAAGAAGAAAAGGCATACACTAAAAACTCAAATAGTGGTAGATAAGAAAACGCGCCAAGTAATATGTACAGATTTTTCTAACGGTAAAAAACATGACTTTAGATTATTTAAGAAATCCAAAATTCTTATCCATCCTAAGGTAAAAGTGATTACTGATACAGGATATCAAGGCATACAAAAAATTCACAATAATTCTGAATTACCAAAGAAAAAAAGCAAGAAAAATCCTTTAACTAAAAATGATAAAAAGAATAATCGGTAGATTCGCAGGAGAAAGAGTTGTAAATGAAAACGTTATTGGTGCGCTAAAACGCTTCAAAATTATTGCTAATAAATATCGAAGTTGAAAAAAATTTTATGCCAAACCTATATAAATCTTCATACTGATACTATCTGCCTTAGAAGACCAATTTTACCTATAGTACATCTTATAATCAATAATTAACGCATAGAAGCAACAAGGATAAGCATTAGACCTCTTTCGAAACTGGTTAAGGTAGTTCAAAATTATTGCTGACAAATGTCGAAATAGACGTAAAAGATTAGGTCTTAGATTTAATTTGATCTCTTGCATTTATAATTTTGAACTACCTTAACCAGTTTCGAAAGAGGCCTAATAAAGGAATTGCTTTGAATAAATTGAGGCGACATCAAGAAGCAGTGGAAAGTTGTAACCTGGCTATCAAATATGATTCTGATAATGTGTACGCATACCAGTTAGCAAATGAACTTGCAAAAAAAATTAAAAAAAGCAATCTCAGCATCATAATGGATGTGTGTAGTATAGTTCTCAAGTATCTCTCTTTTGCTGGCCATGATATTTTTTAGCATAAAATATTGCTTTTTCAACTCTATCAAGATCAATTTTGGTGTTAAATCTTACATTAGACCTCTTTCGAAACTGGTTAACATAGTTCAAAATTATAAATGCCAGAGGTCAAATTAAATCTAAGACAGAATCTTTTACATCTATTTCGATATTTATCGGCATTTATCGGCAATAATTTTGAACCGTTTTAGCATACAAATAACGTTTTCATTCACAACTCTTTCTCCTGCTAATCTAAGGTTATTCTTTTTATCATTTTTAGTTAAAGGTTTTTTCTTGCTTTTTTCCTTGGTAATTCAGAATTATTGTGAATTTTTTGTATATCTTGATATCCTGTATCAGTAATCGCTTTAACCTTAGGATGAATAAGAATTTTGGATTCCTTCTTTTAATGTTTTGACTTCACTTGGTATTTCTTCTATCCATTTCGCTCTCAAGTCTACAGCTTGTTCTATTCTAGAAATCGCTTCTCTTGACTCATGATTTTCCGTAAAAGTTATAGATTCTTTCGTTTTACCACTTTCAGATAAAAAATACGAAACAAGCATTATTGTGATGCTTATAAAAATTAAGGCAATTACTAGCTTTCAGCGAATAATACTCGTTAGTTCTGATAATTTGCTATTAGACCTAACATCAGATTCAGCATTTGGTTTGTTATTTAGCTCTAAATCTTCTTTAACACTGATTTTCATATGTTCTTAGAATACTACTTATATCGGCATAGATTTAATTTAAGTATGATAATTAGTTGACTAATTTTGAATATAGTATCATAATTATTATGTTGATAGCTGTATGGCTACACAAAATTTATAGATTTGTGAGGAAAGTCCGAGCTCCATAAAAGCATAGTGCTGGGTAACGCCCAGCAGAAGTAATTCTAGGGAAAGTACCACAGAGAATATACCGCCAAATAAATTAATTTGGTAAGGGTGAAAAGGTGAGGTAAGAGCTTACCGGTAGTTTAGTAATAAATTACGCATGGTAAACCCCACTAGGAGCAAGACCAAATAGAAGCAACATAACTAATAAGTTAGAAGGCGTTTTTATCTAGTTGCTTGGGTAGGTCGCTTGAGGTAAATAGTAATATTTATCCCAGATAAATAGCCGTAATTAATATATTAATTAATATATTTTACAGAACTCGGCTTATAGGCTATCAATACAATTTAGATTATGTAAAATACATGAGAAAAGTATATTATTATCCTTTATGTCCTTTTTCAAGACAACTGCGAATTATATTAAAAGAAGTAGATTCAGTATTTACTTTGATAAAGGAGGAATTTTGGTTAAAGAAAAAAGAATTTATTACTCTTAACCCAAATGGCAAGTTGCCTGTGTTAATTGAGACATCAGGATTAGTAGTATATGATATTTTTACTATTATTGAATATCTAAGGGAAATTGACCCAAACTTTCATTTTATATGCAATGAGCCAGAAAAAAATGTCGCAATTAGAAAGCTGTTTACTTGGTTTAATGATAAATTTTATCATGAAGTCACAAAAATAATATTAGATGAAAAATTAATTAAATTTTTAAAAAATTACGGTTCACCAAGATCTGATTTGTTAAAAATAGCTAAAACAAGTCAAAAAGTTCATTTTAATTTTATTACCAATCTTTTACAATCAAATTCATATTTAGCCGGAGATCAAGTAACTATTGCAGATATTGCTGCAGCTAGTCATATCTCAGTAATTGATTATTTTAACGAAGTTATTTGGGATTATTATCCCAGCGTTAAAAACTGGTATGTATTGATAAAGTCTAGGCCTAGTTTTAAGCCTTTATTACAAGATTATACCCCTGGTTTTTTTCCGCCTAAATATTATGCTGAACTAGATTTTTAAGTTAAGTATATAGTATTAATCACACATATCTAAATTGTGCTAAATTAATGTAATTTGCCAAAGATATATAGCTTAATTTGCTAAGGTAGTTATAATAGATATCTTTCGAAACTGGTTAAGGTAGTTCAAAATTATAAATGCAAGAGATCAAATTAAATCTAAGACCTAATCTTTTACGTCTATTTCGACATTTGTCAGCAATAATTTTGAACTACCTTAACCAGTTTCGAAAGAGGTCTAATGTAGATGTTTCGTTTTATAATAATTGTTTAATAGTAGTTTGGCTATATAATAATTTACAGCCTCTAATTTCTATTAGAAACTCAGCTATAACTGCTTTATGAAAACTTATATTATACCTCTTTCGAAACTGGTTAACGTAGTTCAAAATTATTACTGATAAATATCCAAATAGACGTAAAAGATTCGGTTTTTGATTTAATTTGATCTCTGGCATTTATAATTTTGAACTACGTTAACCAGTTTCGAAAGAGGTCTATTATCTATATTAATGTTTGTCTAGTAGTTAAGTCTTGGGTCAACATAGCCTATGCGTAAACATCAAAAATATTTTTATTGCAATTGCTTTTAAATAAAAAAAGAAGCAATAACCTGCCAATTACAAAGGCCAGCTATCGTACTATGAATATTCTACTACTTTTTGTAAAATGATAGGATATTATGACACTTTAGTTTAGAAATTTGTTCGTACATTGAAACTAATTTTTTCTAATAAAGAGTTAACAAAGCCAATTTCACTTTCTTTAACAAAATCATTAGCTATATTTGTAAACTCATTGATTACGACTTTATATGGAGTGCTAGTAAAAAATTTTAATTCACAAGTGGCAACACGTAAGATTGATAATAGAATTAAATGTAGGTCTTTAATTTGCCAATTGTCTGCAAGATAAGATGAAATTATCATGTCAATGGTTTCTAAGTTGTCTATAGTTTCATTCACTAACTTTGTTAGATAATTTGTCCTTAGCTTAAAGCAAGGTATAGCAGAATCTAATTCAAGATCTTCTAAAGAACTTTTATCTTTATAATATGTAATAATAAAATCTATTATAGAATCTATTGTAGGCTCTGAGCCCAAAATTTGATAACTATAAACTCCTTGAATACTTGCAATTCTAGTTATAGTCTTAGTATTAATCTTAATCATATAATAGAGCAACCAATTTGATATTAAGAGCAGTTATTTTGCAAATAGCTAAGTAGTTCATTATGTATTATTACACATTCATTACTAGTATCTAAGTCTTTGATTCTATAACTTTGTTCTCGCACTTCGATTGCTCCAATAAATATCACCTTACTTGCCTTAATGTAATTAGCTCGATTTAATCTTTTTGAAATGCTGTCCTGCAAATCAATTACAGTTGTAATATTATTATTTCTTAATTTTTGCAGCAACATAATACCATGTTGGTGATGTTCCTCATCTACTGGTATAATAACTATAGGTCTTACATCCACTGGAGTATAATTAGTTAAAAGTGCTAATCTTTCTATTCCAGCAGCAAAACCGATAGCAGGCAACGTTTTTTTGCCACTTGCTAATTTACCTCCCATTTGTTCGAATAGTCCATCATATCTCCCTCCTCCCAAAACAGTAGATTGAGCGCCAATTTGAGTTGATACATACTCAAAAACTGTATGACAGTAATAATCTAACCCGCGCACTAAATTAGCATTTACAGTATATTTAATACCACAAAATTCTAAATATTCTAGCACTTTATCAAAGTAACATCTAGCTTTAATAGTGTAATAATCATGTATGCTAGGCGCTGAAGCAGATATTTTTTTATCCTGCAAATTTTTAGAATCTAAAATTCGTAGTGGATTTTCAATAAGACGACTTTGACTATCTTGCGATAATTCAGTTCTGTATTTACTAAAATACTCAACCAAAGCTTGTTGATATTTTGCTCTTGATTCCATGCAGCCAAGTGAATTTATTTCTAAGTTCACTTTATCAACTAAATTTAATGTTTTTAATATATCATGAGCTAGCAACACTATTTCTGCATCACTGAATGGAGAATCGTCACCAATACACTCCAAATTAATTTGGTGAAATTGACGCTGTCTACCAGCTTGAGGATTATCATATCTAAATGCTGGTCCTGATGAAAAAAATTTTAATGGTAGTTTTTTATTTTGTAGATTATTATAAATAACTGCCCGCATAATACTTGCAGTAAACTCTGGCCTTAAACTAACACTACGATTTCCTTTATCAAGAAAAACATACATCTCTTTACTAAGAACATCTGAGTCTTTGCCTAAAGTACGATTAAATATTTCTGTGTATTCTATGATTGGAGTAGATATAGGTTGAAACCCATATAACTTACTTAAATTCCTAGAAACGCTAACAATATAGTCATGTTTTCCAAATTCTTCAGGTAGTAAATCTTTGCTACCTTTAACTGGCTGCAATTTGATTGACATTTTTAATGCCTGCTAGAAGAGATTTTAAAATAGTTACTGCCAAAAAGTTCAGAGAATACTTTGCCAATCATTCTTTCAACATTTATAGCTGATTGTGTAAAATATATTTCCCCTTTGTCTGCAATATAATTTTCCTCTATTCCAGGAATAATAGTAATATACTTCTCCCCTAGTAGTCCTCGGTTCATAATTATTGCTTGAGAATCATTAGGAAGATTTATATCTGCAGATAGTTTTAATTCTACAGCTACATCAAAAGATAACGGCACTAGAGTTAATTTTTCAACTGTGCCAATCTTAATACCAGATACGAATACACTGCTCCCCTTGTTTAATCCTTCAACATTCTGAAAAGTAGCAAAAACAGTTTTAAAGTTATTATCTTTTATATAATAATCATTATATGTTTTATAACCAAAATATATGCATAGTGTAACAAATAGCATTACACAAAAGCCTATAAATGTTTCTAAATAACTATACTGCATATTCTTATTTTTTTGGTTGCCAAGATTTATAATCAGAAGATACTTCTTGTCTTAACAAGCTATCACCATTTCTTATTAATGGAGAATATGAAAATTCCGTACCAGTCATATTTGGTATTCTGTTAATTTGCCAATCATACTTTTTAAAATTTGCTAGATATGGAGCATGATCAGTCATATAATGCAGCCATTGATACCACTCGCATGGTATTGATGAAGGATCTTCTATACCATTAAAAATTATTATTCTCTTTTTATTCTTTAAATGATTACTTTTCATTAAAGAAATATAATAATTATTACCATATTGGTCAACACCAACAAACTTACTTGTATATCTAATCAAGAAATTTCTTAGTATTTTCATTATTTTTAACTATTTTCATTGCTTCAATTTTTCCATTAGTTGCTAATTTATCAGCAATTTCATTACCTATATTGCCAGAGTGTCCCCTCACCCAATGCCAACTAACTTGGTGTTTTTGAATCAAAGTATATAACGACTGCCATAAATCAACATTACAAACCAATTGCTTATTGCTTGTTTCCCAATTATTTTTTATCCACTTTTTTATCCATTTAGTAATACCCATTTGAACATACTGACTATCAGTATATAATTCTACTTTACAGCTATACTTAAGAAGCCGCAACGCCTCTATTGTTGCTGTTAACTCCATTCTATTATTTGTAGTATTTATGTTAGATCCATAAACTTTTCTTTCATGATTCTTATAACTTAAATATACACCCCAACCTCCTGGTCCTGGATTACCGCTGCATGCACCATCTGTATATATCTTAACTGGAATGTTATTAGTAGCAGAGCAAGCATAGTCAATCACTAGATTTTCTTCCTAAAGCTGTCGAGACTAACAACTTTATTTCCTACTATGTCTTTCATATTTTTCAACTTTTCATTTGTGGCTACTAACTGATCGCAATATTGATTTTTATTTTCTTTGTTACTGTCCTCAACAATACCATCTACATTTTTATAAAGCTGCTGCTTATACTTATTTACATAATAAAACAGCTTGATTCTTAGCTGAGCTTCTGGATCAATAAACATAATTATTGATTTCCATGGAACAACAATTTTTTCAATTTTACCACTAAAACTTAGACAAACTGAAAAAAAATCACTCTCAATTACTAAATCTGAAAACTGATGTTGTAACACAATAGTCATTTGTTCTAAATACTTAACTCTTAAGTGTTCAGATATTTTTACACCTGGAAATGTTGTACAAAATGATATATAAAAATAATTATCTTCAAAATTGCAGTTAGTAGAAGCAAACTTAAGAGCTTGTTTAACAACATTTAACATTGATTGATCAATAAGTTCTTCGTAATTGATTTTTTTCATTGTTATTTACCAAGACTCTAAGTTTAATATCTTATTTAAATTTACTTATCAGACTTATGAATCATATTATTATAGAGTAACACTTATCAAATGTCCATAATTTTACTAATCACGCAACTTTACTGTTTTTATTTAAGATGACAAACAATAGCTTTGTTTTTTTCCCTAGCTTCATTAACCCCCTGTTGTAATTTATCAACTAAGCCTGTATATACCTTATTACCAATGACTGTGAGTGGTACTCCATTTAAATTACACTTAGAAGCTATATTATTAATCATAGACAATATATTCTGTACATTAGAGCTATTAGTTAAATTATTAACTTTATCAACATCTATTTCAGCTTCAACTAAGATATTTTCAATATCCTGTAAAGTAACTTTAGTTAAACTCATTATTTTATTATGGAATATATGAAATTTACTTGGAGCTATTTCGTAGACTGCTAAAGCAATTTTAGCAGCATGTTCTGATAGCCCTCCCAAGATTGTTAAAGGTACCCATATAATTTTTATATCTTCATTTTCAACAATTAACTTATTAACTATGTTATTTAATAGTTTGCAATATTTACAATTATAATCATAAAAAATAGTTATAATTATATCACCATGTGTATTGCCAACCATAGGCAAGTTATGAGTATCATGCAAAATTTTGAGTTGTTCACTAATAGCATTAGCAAGATACTCTTGTTCTTGCTGCTGTTGCTTTTGTTGCATAATTTCGATAGACTCTATAATTACCTCAGGATGACTAAGAATATATTGTCTTATCTGATCATTAATTTTTTCAGGAGTTAGCTCATTAGCTTGATATGGAACTAGCTCTATTGTAGTTGATGCATCTTTTAATAATTTAGCGCAAACTATACTAATGCTATTACACAGAATCATTAGTAATAATATTATTATAGCAACTGTTTTTTTATATAAGGATAATATCATCATAATTATTACAAATTTAGTATTTTTATTAAAAAGTTACTTTATCATCGACCTTAAGTAGCCAGTTTCTAATAAATTAATATACACCATAATCTGCACCTCTACTTTAATACTTAGTAGCAATTAATAATATTATTTTGAAATGCAATACTTCTCAAACTTATTAGTTTCATCCTTATACAAATCAGCTTGAGGTAGTGGAGCTTTTTTATGTAAAATCTGTGGCCATTTCTTAGAAAATTCCTGACCAAGCTCTATCCATTTAATTAACTCTTCAGCTTCTGGTTTTATAGCTCCTACTGGACATTCTGCTTCACAAACACCACAATCAATGCATTTTTCAGGATCAATAACAACCATCATTTCTCCTTCATGAAAGCAGTCTACAGGACAGACTTCTACACAATCAGTATACTTGCATTTTACACAAGAATCTGTAACAACGTAAGTCATAATATTACCTAAAACTCGTAGAATTAAATAACTTTAATCGAATAAATAGTATATTTACTCTACAAATAATTACAATAATAAAATAAATTACAAATGCTAAGAACATTACTATCAGAGGTTTTAACATTGAAATATGAATAGCTGGTCCTCCGATTTTTAGAACGCTAGATTGTTGATGTAGCGTGCTCCAAATGTTAACTGAAAATTTAACGATAGGTATATTAATAACTCCAATTAGAGAAGTTACTGCAGCTGGCTTTTCACAGCGTAATATATTATCTCCAGCATTTACTACTATAATATAACTTAGATATAATAATAACAATACTAGCGTTGATGTTAATCTAGCATCCCATACCCACCAAGTACCCCAAGTCACTTTTCCCCAAATTGAGCCGGTAATCAACGTAATTGCTGTAAAACAACAACCGATAGGAGCTGCTGATATAGCAATTATATATAACATTCTAATCTTCCAAACTATTGATCCAAAGCTGCATATAGCCATTATAACATATATCATTACTGCTAACCATGCTGATGGAACATGTATATACATTATTCTTACTAACTCTCCCTGCTGATAATCAATTGGAGAATTAAAAAGCGCTAAATAAATACCATAGCTAAAAATAGCTACAAATATAACTATCAAATAAGGTAATATTTGTCGTGATAACTGTAAAAAAATTTTAGGATTAAGTAACTTAAGCATTATTGATCACTATAGTAGATAATATATGGTAATTTATATGACGATCACGTCTATAGCTTGGATACAATTTTGGTAACAAGTAAGTATTATCTTGATAAACTTTAACTATCTCAACATTTTCTTCTAATAATTTTGCTTGTACAAGACCTACCAAATCAAATAAAAATTTACCATCAAAGTCTAATGGTTTAAAAAAAGATTGATAATCGCTATTTTCTTGTATAAAAGCACTATACAAATTTTGATCAACTTCATAAGAAGCTTGTTGAATAGCCGGTCCTATTATAGCTTTTATATTAACCATATTATTTAAATTTCGCATTAAGTAAATAACATTCTTTAGAATATTAGCTTTAGTACCTCGCCAACCACAATGAGCTGCTCCAATTGTTGTGCCATCTCTATCAAACAATAGAACAGGCACGCAATCAGCTGTTTGAATGCTCAGTATTAACTGCGAAAGATTAGTAACTACACCATCAGCAACAGGTTCATGTATACAGTTAATCTCCTTAGCGTAATATACACTATTGCCATGTTTTTGATTTAAGATCATCAGACCTTTGGCTGAAAAATAATTGATAACTAACTGCCTATTATTTGCCACTTGCTTAGAATTAATAGTTTTATTATCCTGATGTGAAAGTGAGTATACTCCGCTAGATTGTATAAAACTTTTATCAAAAAATTTATAGGATATATTGTCAGGTATTAAGTTTTGCATGCAGAATAACGATTTTCCATTAAGCCTATCAAATAATTTAAAAAAAGTAAACGCATTAGAGCAATTGCAAAAAAAATTAGCACAAAATTTTAATTACAAGATTAGAGTTGGCGTAGAAATAGAATTTTACTTAGAACCAAATGACGTCAAACAAAAATTATACTCATATCTCAAACCCTATAATTTAAAAAAAGAAAGAGGATACTGTCAATATGAAATTGAAATTTCACCTACTGAAGACCTAACATACTTAGCTCAATCAATTAATAATACTATTACCAAAATTCAGTTAATGGCTAGATCATATAATGGAGTATCAAAGTTTGATGCTAAACCATATCTATCTGATTATGGTAATGCATTACATTTTCACATCGAATTGTTAGATTGCAACAATTTAAACGTCTTTGAACAAGATTCTAATATTCTAACCTCAACAATTAATAGTATTTGTCATTATATGAAGGAAACTTTTTTAGTATTTGTCCATCGTGAAGAAGATTTTTTAAGACTAAATAAAAATTTCATGGCCCCAACTCATATTGCTTATGGTGGCAATAATCGCACCGTTGCAATTAGGATTCCAAACAGCTTACCTTTAAGAATAGAGCATCGTTTAGCATCACCGTTAATTTGCCAATATTTAGCATTATACACTATATTAAAGTCAATATATCTTGGAATAAAAGCACCTGATAAAATTAATAGCTATACAAAAATCTATGGCAATGCTTATGATAGTCAATACAACTTAGAACTACTACCAAATAACATTATTACTGCCACTAACTGTTTTAATATAAAATTTTTTGAAATGAATGAAATATAGATAAGCATCACGTGCTTAGAACATGAGCATGATATATGCAAAATTTTAATTCCTAAATTAAATAATTAAGTCTCAAAGAGCTTTTAAGATGATATAGCTAAGCCAGTATAAAACAGTTATGTTATATATTTTTTACAAAGCATATCTAAGTTACAGTGATATTGCATTCTCTTGATTTGGCTTAAAATCACTTTTTCTCAAAAGATTTAAATCAGGAGAATATAAACGTCAATTTAGGATAAGGAGTCAGGAGAAGAAGAAGAGATAAGATGGGGATTAAGTTTAGAGATAGAATAACTAGCAAGAGAAGCAATTATATGAACAAAGAAATTAATAAGAGAACTGTACATAGTATGATCTAAATGCATATGTTTTTTTAGTACATTAAAGACAGACTCAATTAAAGAACGTTTATTTAATAGACCTCTTTCGAAACTGGTTAAGGTAGTTCAAAATTATTGCTGATAAATATCGAAATAGACGTAAAAGATTCGGTCTTAGAGTTAATTTGATCTCTGGCATTTATAATTTTGAACTACCTTAACCAGTTTCGAAAGAGGTCTATTAAATAAACGCTTATCTTCTATGTGCAATAAATATGTTTTCATATCTTTACGAAGATTAGTAAATAAACGTAGACCATTTGACAACAGTTGATGAAATAACTTTTTAGATATGTAAGCTTTATCACCAAACAATTTACCAGATAAGCCTTTAGAAATAACTGAAGCCATAGATAGATCGCTTTTATTGCCTTTAGTAATTTTAACTGACATTATTTCGCCTTTATTATTGATTATAAGATGAAGCTTAAAGCCTAAGAACCAGCCATAACTACTTTTACCAATTTTAGAAATTTTGTTAAAAACTCTATTGCTTGAGGGACGTGTATTATGACAAATTGCTAACTTTGTAGAATCGATGTAATATATACCAGTCTCTTCTCCTTTCAGATAATGCATTAATACGACTAATGGTAGCAACATTCTAGGCCACAGTTGTATTATTCTACTATAGCTTGGTAAGCAAAAGTATCCTTTATACTTATAACTCAAGTAATATAGATAATAGATATCTTTCGAAACTGGTTAAGGTAGTTCAAAATTATAAATGCAAGAGATCAAATTAAATCTAAGACCTAATCTTTTACGTCTATTTCGACATTTGTCAGCAATAATTTTGAACTACCTTAACCAGTTTCAAAAGAGGTCTATTCTCTCTTTGTATACATTTTATTCTCTACTTTTCATATTTTCCATTATCCTAATCTGGCGTTTATTAGAATTTTTAATAGAATTTCTAATTATTTCTAAAGCATTCACTGAAAATTCTCTGCCAGAATATCACCATAACATCAGTTGCCTATGCATTTTAGCCATAAACTTACTTACTATTTTAATATAGATGTTCCAACTGCACCATTATGTGCTGCAGCTGTTCCAGTAAAAGGTAAAGCATTCCTTGACATCTAGCACATCAAAAAGCATAAGCACTTGCTAATAAACCAGTGCTGCAACTCATGCAATCTCAAGCTATACATGCTTGATAAGCAGCTACATTTTGAAACAACAGCGTTTCTGAATTTAAAATCGCAGATTTAGCATCGTCACTCCATAATGGATCAAACTTTGTTAAATATGCTATATCGACTGCAGCCATTTCCAGACAAATAAAATCAAGCAAAATTTTTAGCCAATAAATCACTGGGTAGACATACCAGTGAATGTGATAAAAAGCACTTCCTTCAGCCTCATCTTTCATGCCTTTCTGCGTAGCGCTTCCAAATAACAAACCTCCAAGACCTACCATACACATTGGTGACTTTGTAACATCTACAAGGCGTACTGGCTCACAAAATCCTACAGGAATACTAGGTACAGGCACTGGAATTCCTGGTTTAGGACAAATGAACCTAATTTATTTTTTGCTTTAAAAGTGATTTTTCGATGTTTTGAAGAAAGTATGATTTCGTTAATAAAAATCATATAAAATAATAAAAAAATATTCAATTTTAAGTTGTAAATTACTTATTTTATGTATATTATCTTTGTAAGATATAATTAATTTCAAGGTAAAAATCTATTGAGTAATTATTTGCTATTTTACATTTACTTACCTGGCAATTCTATACAGAAGCTTTTCAAGTGTCTAATTGTCAATAAAAAAACTAATTTAGGAGATAACGATGGGTAATACTGCTTTACATGAAGCTGTTAAAAGTGGCAATATACAAGCTGTAAAATCAATTCTTTGTGAGAACAGTAGCTTAGATTATGTAAATTCAAGTGATGATGTTAGTCATAACACAGCTTTACATTATGCTATCAGAGCAGGCAACTTAGAAGTTGCAAGCATTTTATTAACTCATGGAGCTAATCCTAATGCGCAAGATATATATGGTAACACTCCTTTGCATTCTGCTTGTTCTAGAGGAAATTTAAATGTTATAAAGACTCTATTGAAGCATGGAGCTGATCCTAATGTACAAAATTGCAATCTTGATACTTCTTTTCATATTGCAGCTCATCACTGCAAAGTTGAGATTATAAAACTTCTATTATTGAAGAATGGAGCTAATCTTAATGTAGTAGATACTACAGGTATAACTCCGTTCAGTGAATGTCACACGATGTTTATGGCGGATCCAGAGAAAAATCAAGAAGTTATGCGGTTGTTAGTTGCTGAAATTGTTAAGTTAGAGCACAGTGATGTAAAGATTAGTGAAGATGATTTAGAAGGACTTGATTTAAATAAAAGACTTATTAGTAACTCAGACTTGCTCAAAAAATTTCAACAAGAATGTTGTAAAGAAATAGAAAAAATGAAGTCTGCCCATGTTAACGAAAGTAGCTTATCTGTTTGGGATATATTTATACTGCAAAAAGATAAATCAGAGCTAATAAGATGTAGTTATCAGCATAGTGAGATTACAAAGCTTACGAATGAGTTTCATATGTATTCTCAATTTATTGTAAAGTCTATTGCAGAAGCGACAGGAAGAACTAGGCTACTACAAGGAGCAGCTGAATCAATGGATGAGATATTTGAATCTAATCATGATGTTTCTCAAGAAAGTCAGACATCTTGGCTTTACTTGCCACCAGAATTAAAGCTGATGATATTAGAGAATTTAAGTACCAATGATTTAATAAAACTCCAATGCTTTGATGAAGCAGAAGCTGTACTTAAATGAGCATATGCTCTATATGAGGGAGAATAGTGCAAGTGTCAAAGCCATCTGTAACATTGGTTGTAGATGGTTTGTTCCATACTGAAGTGCAGCCATGGCTGCTAAAATAGACGGAAAGTTAGATAAAAAATCTGATCTAGCCTCTTTGATCAACTATCAGAAATTTCAAGCTTTAGCAAATTATTAGCCTCTAACTCATATTCTACCGCATATACATCACTAAACTTTACTAAAGCAATAAACCCTATCATAAACCTCAAAACTCTAATCTCATTTTCTTTAATGCCATTCAACAACAAAAGGTAATTAGAACTTTGCTGTAAGTCAAAAGGTAAGTTTTATTGACAGCGACATGCTTACTATCGCTAAACCAATAACAAGGCGTTTCACTAATTAATACTCCATCCTTTATCACTTCAACATTCTTTAGAAAAAAAACTGAAGGCACATTTAAGCCTTTAACAAATTGCAAGTGATCATGAAAAAATTTATTTAAAGATTCAGTATTACTAGATACCACTTTCATATCTCTTATTTGTCTTTTCACCTCATTTGGAGAAGTAATAAACAAGCTTTTCATCACAAAAATTGCCCATTCTTTTAAATCTGATACCTTTAATTGTTTTTGCTCTTCTGTTAATTGATGATCTCCTACTCTTTTAGCACTTTCATGAGTCTTGCCATTTCTTCATTTACTATATATCTAGATCTTGATTTTTGCTTGTGTTTTTTTATTATATACAGGATTTTTATCTAATAATCCCCAGTCTATAACCTTATTGAATATAGGACTTAACAGTTTTAGAATATTGTTTGCTGTTACATAGTGCTTTCTTTCTGTTTTATTTAATCAAAAATTTTCTGAGTATCTTCTCTGATAATCTCTGATATCTTTTTATTGTATAAAGATGCTGCATACTTCTTTCTCTAAGAAATATTTTTAAGCAACATTATCAACTGAATGCTACTCTAACCTTATCAACTATAAATTCAAGTTGTTGGATTAAAAATTAGCACTCCAATTAGCTAAATGTTATACATAAATTTGCGCTATATTTTCACAATTAACATCAAGATATTATTGTCATATGACAAATAATATTAATACAGCTACAGTTAAATTTCGTGTATCAACTTAAACGAGAATAAACTAAATAGCAGCTTTTATAAAGCGTATAAGGCTTATAATAACTCTTACTCTAACTTATTTCTTCTAGTTAAAATCATCTTGAACATGAAATGTACTATCACAGTACTGTTCTTATGGATGGAAAGCGCTATCTAGCTTATCTGCCAGCTTAAGCTTATTCTTTAATGAAGCTTCTAACTTTGAATTCACGTTTTTTTGACTATAATTATTTGATGCTGGTTTGGTAGGTGCGTTTTTTTCTTTACGTGATTTTATTTTGATATATTTTTCCTAATTTTTTTATCTTTCTGAATTACTAACATTGCAAATCTTATGCAGCAAAAAATTACTTTCCAACAAAAAAGGCTAAGATAATCATGGATGAAGTTAACCTCAAAATTAAAGACCGTAAAATGCGTACTCGAAGTTTTATTGAAATTGGAGGATTAGTTGCTAATGTTAAGCTTGATCAGTTACCAACAAATACTTTATTTGGTGCAATTGTTTCACTAAAAGAAACTTTAACGTAACATCCAAATGTTCAAGATTATTGGACTATGGTTGGTAAAGATATTTTTGATAAAGAACAGCAAAATAAAGCTGCATTGATTTTAAAATTTCCCTCTGAACTATATTAAAACACCGTCACATTCGCCTTCATGGCTTAAAATGAAATAGTTTTCGTCAAGAATGGTGCCGCAGTTATGTTAAGGATATTGAGGCTTAAAGCATAGCATTCTTAATATTCAGTATAAACTAGAGCTTATATCTTAGTTTTTTAATACCTATACAACAAATATAGCTTGATAATTCAGCTAATGTAATTTATAAATCAGGAATGTAATACAATTTTTAAATATATAGTGTGGTTATGCGAATCAGTGATACTAGTGATTCTATTCAAATCTTGCCTAACAGCAGTAGTTTAGCTGAATTAATAAATTTAGTTTACAGTTATATATTTAACTATGAATGATATAATAATTTATTATTGCTTGGATGGGATAACAGTACATATCGGAACATTCATGATAAAGTTATTCAGCTTTGCACTACTGATATAGATCAAATTGGTGTTATAAGTCAAGATGATAGTTTGATATGCTTAGAATACTTTTGTAGAGACCAAAGCAAACGAAATGTATATACACTAATAAATTTTGATTGTAATATACTAAGATCAATAGTAGATAAGCATTATATATTATCATCTATATGCAAAAGAATAAAACTAACTTAACTATTGTATATAATATAATCAGAATAAAGGTTTACAGGAACAATTAGATAGCTTAACTCAACAATGTTGCAACAATAGCTACTATTCTGATAGTAGAATTAATTTTTTAGATATTGATCAGTTTAGAGATTTTGTAGGTGATATATTAGGCCTCTTTCGAAACTGGTTAAGGTAGTTCAAAATTATTGCCGATAAATATCGAAATAGACGTAAAAGATTCGGTCTTAGATTTAATTTGATCTCTGGTATTTATAATTTTGAACTACCTTAACCAGTTTCGAAAGAGGTCTATTATTAATTGATGATTCAGAACATATACAGCAAATATTTTTTACTAAATGACAGCTTTAGCAGGAAGAAGATACAGTAATGCTTTACCAAAAAATTCTTATTTTTTCATAATTTTATTATTGATAATACAAAATATAATATTAAAATGAAGGTGTTTTTATTGCCAAAATTTTTTTTATGGTTTCATCTAATATTATTGCTATTGCATCTGATCAAAAAGAGTACGAGTTAAAAACAAAAATTTGTCAACATTTATCTGAGCAAGAACGTTTTATTAGTTTTTCAGTCCTTGATCTAGGAGGTAATAATAATCAGCAGGTTGATTATCCAGATATTGCCAACTTATTATGTGATACTATAATTAATAATCGAGCTAAATATGGTATTTTAATTTGCACAACAGGTATTGGCATGAGTATCGCTGCAAATAGGCATTCTGATATTAGAGCCGCTTTATGCTTTAATGAATATATGGCAGAGCAATCGCGTTTGCACAATAATGCTAATATCTTAATTATAGGAGCCAAGGTTTCTAATTTTAGGTCTGTTATTAATATGATTTCAAAATTTATAACTACAAAATTTGAAGGTGGCCGCCACTTGACTAGACTTGAAAAGCTTAGATAGAAATGGATTCACTTATTACATATGGTAGTAGACACAAGAGTCATAACTTTACATATCACTAGTTACGCTAATTTAGGATAAGAAAAAATATGAAAGGTAGTGAGTAAAAGGTATGCAAGAGATAATGTATAATTATATATTATCTGTAGTTTCAATTAATAACAGTTTATTTATTGCTCATATTTCTACAAATATTCTTTCATAATACTATACTTAATAACCTGAACATTCACCATATCTCCTATTTCTAATTGTTTCTTATCCTAAAATTGCATTTACAGACATGTGAGCAATAAATAAACTGTTATTAATTGAAACTATATTTAAAGATATTACATAACATCTCTTGTAGACCTTTTGTATTATACTTTTCATACTTTTTCTCTAAACTAACGTTAGTTAGGTAGGAACAAATGAGTGCGTAGTAGTTTAGTTATCACCATTTCTATCATTCGCCACATCAAAGTAATAGACCTCTTTAGAAACTGGTTAAGGTAGTTCAAAATTATAAATGCCAGAGATCAAATTAAATCTAAGACCGAATCTTTTACGTCTATTTCGATATTTATCATCAATAATTTTGCTACCTTAACCTGTTTCGAAAGAGGTCTAATGTACGGATTTTTCCATATTACGCTTTCCTGATACATCATATCTGAGTAATAAAAAAGCCCTTGTATAAGAAGTCTTTAATGAAGGTAGCGTTATTATTTGAGAGCATAATTTTAACACCTTTATTGTTTAGTTCATAAACAAAATCTCGTAGTCTAATTTGTTCTTTTTCATCAAATGAATTCTGGTATAGAAACGCTCTCCAGATTGGTAGCAAGGTGAATCAAGATAAACGAAATCACATTTTTTAGGTTCTATAAACGAAAAATCCATTGGACAAATTGATACATTAGTTAAAAGTTTGCTACATTTATTTATTCTAGAGCAAATATGAAGCTTATATCGCTTATTAGAAAATGTTTAAGCGGATGTACTATCTCTGTTTAGCCTATAAAATTTCCATAAATTACCATGAGACTTATTTAAAAGAATGAGCAATTTTAATGTTATATAGCGCACGATTGTTAATCAGAATTGCCCCAAGTATCATTTGCTCTGCCTGAATATTACTTGGAGCAATCTTTGCAAGATCTTTTTCCATATCACCCTTTAAATTTTATTAAAATTACTAAACTTAACTAACTCAAAAGAAAATCCTTGAGCTTTAAAAGCGGACTCAAGATCTTTCAGATAGTTCTCTCTGATGTAACTATCTTCAAATTCTGTTTTTGCTTTGATGAATATTTTTTTGTTAACACTATCTTCATTTATAACTTCTAATTTGCTAAACCATGATTTATCCATAGCTTGACCGTAACTTTTAATCAAAGATTCTCGTACTTTGTACCAAGTTGAGTTGGAGCCCAGTTGTTTACTCAGATTCAAGAGATACTCTTCTTCATTGATTTGTTTCTGTGAAACAGTTTTGAGTTGCTCAAATGGTTTAACTTGCAATTCTTGAATTTCGTATCCATATACATCTTGTACAGCTTGTAATATCTTTGATCTATCACATTCTGTTAGTGTGATATTTTTAAGCAACTTAACAAAAAACCTAGTTCGAACCGCTGGCCCAAAACTACAAGAAGTCAAAATTTGATAAGCCATAGCTGCTTCAAAAGAACCAGCAATTTTATGCTTCAACTGACTTTCCTTACTAAGATTTGCGCTTGTTTCAATTTGAGTAAGATATTTTTCCTTATTAAATTCGTTATCAAATTTACAGTTGTCTCTATTTGCCTGATCAGTAGTTCGTAATTCATTCGCTAACACTTTTGCTATATAGTTTAGAACTGATGCTTTACAGCCAAAATGATAATTCGAATATCGACCTGCTAGCTTTAATAGCAATTTGTTGATAAAGTATATGTTAAAAACCTTTATCAGACTTGTGTTGCAGTGCAACTGCATCTTCTGGTGTTAGTGGGTAAAACTCTTTTAGCCTGTACTTTTTGAACCATTCTTTTTTACCATTCGAAGACTTGAGAATCTTTGTTATTAGTGATTTAATGTCTTGATTACAATTTTTAGTTGAAGTTCGTATATCATTTTCAAAATCATCAACATTTTGAAAATTTTGTTCTTCATTTTCATTTTTTTTATTCTCTACTAACTCACCTTCAGTAGATCTAGATATTTTAGATTTTTTTATATATCTATATATGTCCCTGAAAAAAGTTTCAGGTTGACCTGAAATTTCTTTCATGTTGGGACGAAATTTTTGTTCTGGTAAGGCTATATTTTCTTCTTTTCCTTTTTCACTATAGTGCTGAAAATTTTTCAGAATTTTTATGCAAGGTACATTACGTAACTTAACATTGTCTTTAATTATTGTCCTATTTTCAACTTCAATAAAACCTGCATCTCTTAATTCTACTAAGCATTGCCTAACTCTTCTTTGACCAACATTCAGCTTATCTTCATAAAGCTGATAACTTTCCTGTAATTCATCTATATCTTTGTTGTAATAGATATGTAGTCTAAATACTATGAATGATAAAAGCTGTTTAGATGTTTTACTTAATGCTTTTCCATTATCTCCAGTTAGCTTCCTCCATTCTGGCGGAATGATATTTCCAATAAAGTTATAAAATATTGTGTCATTATTGTTACTGTTTTTTTAATAATATTACAACTATTAGTTAAAAAGTCGAATACTGCAGGTCGCATTTTTCATCTCCAAAAATACAGCTATAGTAGGTGTTTTAGAAAATAATTTTTTTACAAATTATCCTCAAATTTTTATACAAAAGGTTGACAAAAGGTTGACAAAAATTTTTATACCAAACCTAAATAAATCTTCATACTTATACTATCTGCCTTAGAAGACCAATTTTGCTTATAGAATATCTTATAATTAATAATAAATGTGAAATAATGGCAGCTAAAATTACTAAAGGTAATAAAAGCAATCTATCTGTAGCTTTAATTATTTCTAAAGAGTTTTTTGCTAAATTGTTTTGGTGATAAAGCTTACATATCTAAAGCATTTTTTCATCAACTCTTCTTCAATGGTCTACGTTTATTTACTAATCTTCGTAAAGATATGCAAACATATTTATTAGACATAGATGATAAGCTTTTATTAAATAAAGGTTCCTTAATTGAATCTGTCTTTAATGTACTAAAAAAACATATCCATTTAGACCATACTAGACACTGTACTCCTTTTAATTTCTTTGTTCATATAATTTCTTCTCTTGCTGCTTATTCTATCTCTAAACTTAATCCCCATCTTATCTCTTCTTCTCCTGACTCCTTATCCTAAATTGACGTTTGAAAGCAATAACTTCAGATAAGCCATAGGCAATAATATGAAATTATCAGGAAAATGTAATACGTGAAACCCATACGTTACGTTTGATGTAGCATGTGATGGAAACTGTGATAACTAAACTACTGTGCCTTAACTTGCCCATCCTTAGATGCGAAGATAATGGCAATATTTCTTTGTTAAATGACAAGATATACTTGCTAGCAATATTAGAGCAGCAAATATTAAATATACAGTACTGAATTGAGATTGTACTTAATGTAATGTATTAAAAATTATAACAAAAAATTGTGCTTTATATACCACTATGATTATACTTTTCATTTCCATTACTCAGCTCTAATCTACCAATTATATCAAACTCAGGTTATAATTTAAGGTGTTTTAGATAAACTTTTACTAGATTTGATAAAAATACTTTTTTCATCTAGTATGTTTTTTACAATGGTTGTTTTATAGTTACGATAAAGTAAGTGCACAGAACCAGTTAAAGTAATTTTTGCGCGATTTAAAAATTATATTTACCATACAGTGTTTTAATGATAAAATTGCTTTTGATAATTTTAGTTAGTGATATATACTTCTATAAGTAACTAAGTAATTACTTAAAATAAAAAGATATGGCAAGATTTCCGATTACTATAAAAGGTTTTCATAAGCTTGAGCAAGAACTTAAGCATTTAAAGTATGTTGAGCGGCTTAAGATTACAACAGACATATCTACTGCTAGAGAGTTTGGAGATTTATCTGAAAATGCTGAGTATAAGGCAGCAAAGGAAAGGCAGTTATTAAATGATAAAAAAATTTACGACTTAGAAAATAAATTAGCAAATGCAGAAGTTATTGAAATAACTAAGATTAATAGTAACTCAGTTAAGTTTGGTGCGCGAGTAGTATTATTGGATCGAGATACTGAAAAGGAGGTAGTATATCAAATTGTTGGAGAGTATGAAGCAGATATTACACAAAACCTTATTTCTATAGCATCTCCAATAGCACAAGCATTGATTGGAAAAAAGGCAGGAGATATTATTGAAGTTATTACTCCTAAAGGTGGAAGATTTTATGAGCTACTAAAAGTTCAATATGTTGATTTTTAAAGTAATGCATTTAATTCATAGTTACATATAAAATAAAGAAATTGTTATGGATAATGAAATAGATAATTTACCAATATCAGCTTCAGATACAGATAATGGATTTTATATTTACTTACAAAAGATTAATAGAATCCCTTCTTTGACTGCTGATGAGGAATATATGCTTGCAAAGTCTTATTTTGAGCAAAATAACTTAAAAGCAGCGCATTCATTAGTCAAAAGCCATCTTAAGCTGGTTGCTAAAATAGCTTTGTCTTATCGTGGCTATGGTCTTCCAGTAGTTGATTTAGTTTCCGAGGGGAATATAGGGTTACTACAAGCAGTAAAAAAATATAATCCTGAACTTGGCTTTAGGTTGTCTACATATGCAATTTGGTGGATTAAAGCTGCAATACAGGATTATATTTTACGATCATGGTCTCTAGTAAAATTAGGAACAACAGCAGCTCAAAAAAAACTGTTTTTTAATTTAGGTAAAATTAAAAATAAAATTACTAAGCTGCATGCAAGAGCTATTAATTCATCTGATTATAAGCAAATTGCTGATGAGTCAGGAGTATCAATAGCAGAAGTATCAGAAGTTAATCAACGCTTATCAAACTCCGATCTATCACTTAATACTCCTATTAGTTATCACGAAGATGATGCTACTGAATTAGTTGAATTAGTACCAGAGCATAGACCAAATCAAGAAATAATTTTAGCTAATCAGCAGGATTTAAACTTAAAAAAAGAAGTTTTGCAAAATGCTTTACAAACTCTTACACAAAGAGAATTATATATCATTCGTGCACGAAAGCTACAAGATGAGCCTGATACGCTAGAAAAATTAAGTTTGCACTTTAATGTCTCCAAGGAGAGGATTCGCCAGATAGAAAGCAAAGCTTTTGAGAAGTTACAGCAGTATGTAATGAACACTAAGCATAAGTTATTACATTTTGTTTAGTAATGTAGAGTAAGGCTTGATTTTTTTTGCTGTAGTATAATATTTCAATTTCATTATTGTGTTATATAAGCTTTGATACAAAACTTGTACTCTGTTGCTTGAAGAACTAGATAATCTGTAAATTAAATATCAAAACATAGGATAAATTATTATATTATCTTATTGTTTGCTACTTATTGCTATTTCTATTTTTTAACTCTTCAAAGCGTATTTTTCTGTCGCTATTTATTGTATCCGCAATAATGTAGTAACCATTCACATGATACTTTATAATAACAGTGCTATTCTCTTTAGTTTTATTTCTGCATTTACTTAAAAATCTGATGTTTGCATAGCATTTTAATAAAGAGATTAATTATACTAGAACCACTTGCTCAAACTGCTTTACCTCAGCTTCTTCACTAGTATAATCTACCTGACTCCATATATTTCATCTTACTTCCTTGTATGATGAAAATATGTGGAGTTACAATAAAATAAAAGTTATAGCAATAGTGCAAGGAAGCTAGTATATAGGTCTGCTCCTTATGCTAAAAGCCTGTATTTACAAGTTTTATTTTGAGTATACTAAGTTAATTTTAACATAAAATTGGTAATTATGCATAGTATAATTTTAGAGATTGATGTTTCTAAAGAGACATTTGATGCAGATATATTAATTAATAATAAAAGCGAAATAATGTCAGTTAAAATTACTAAAGTCTAAAAGCTATCTATAGCTTCAGTTATTTCTAAATGCTTGTCTGGCAAATTGTTTGGTGACAAAGCTTACATACAAAAAGCATTATTTCATTAGCTGATAACCAATGATCTACGTATGTTTACAAATCTTCGTAAACATATGCGAACATACTTATTGAATATAGAAGATAAGCTTTTATTAAAAAGACGTTAATGTACTAAAAAAATATGTATTTAGAGATACTAGACATTGTTCTCCTATTAATTTCTTGGTTCATATAATTGCCTCTCTTATAGCTTATTTTAATCCATATTTATCTTCTTCTTCTTCTTCTTTTCTTTCTTCTATTCTATCCTAATCTGACGTTTAAATGGTATACTGTTATAATACATTTTGTCATGTTGAGTTATTCATTTTTTATTTAAATTTTTCTTTATAACTCAACATTTTCTCTTCCTATACCTTTTATTCTATGCCTTTCATCTTTTTCTTATCATAATCTGACATTATTAAACTCTATTTCTTAACCTGAACTTTAATTGTTTTAGTACTTTGATCTTTCATACAAAAAGTCAGATCGAATGAATCACCAACTGTTAATTGTTTTGTAACTCCAGTTAGCATAATATGGAAACCTCCAGGTTTTAATTTAAATGTAGTTTGCAGAGGAATTAATAAATGCTCAATATGGCTCATACTAATAACTCCATTATTATCTCTTATGGATTGATGGAACATAGCTGCATTAGCTATATTAGGAGCAGAAACACCTATAATTTCAAGATTACTAAGAGACTGATTGTTAATTGTTAAGTAAACAGCAGTATTTTTACCTTTATCTGCTGGTCTTGCCCATGCATTTAGGAATTGAACTTCAGCATTGCTAAATTCGTTATTATTAGATAGTAATGCATTATCTTGGTCAGAATGTTGGCTATTGTGATGTACTAAGCAACAGCTAGAACTAACCTCTTTTGGCTCTAATTGAAGCTCTGTAGCACAAACTTGCCAAGTAAAAATATTGGATAAAGTTAATAAAATTAATGTACTTTTTCTCATATATCTTTCCAATTTGTAAAAAATAGTATATATAATAACTGTATTTCTTTATGTATAAAAGATAAAATGAATACAAAGTATAATTATTTATATTTATTATATCCAAAAGCAACATAGCTAATAAGTCTGATAATAGAAGAGATGTTACCATATCTCGGATTCTATAAGGTATGATCGAGTAATTATGAGGTAGTTTTGTGATTTCAGTTTTCATCAGCTACCTAGTGAAAAGTAGCGTAAAAATTTCCCGCATTATGCTTTTCTGATAGCCAAGTGTTGCCTATGGATTATCTGCTGTTAATGCTTTCAAAAATCTATAATATAGAATTTAGTAATCATTATATAATTCCATCTTCTCAAACTGCTAGAGTTACCGATAATGGAAACTTTAAATTTAATGACGTAGAAAGATTTAAAGAACAGTATCTAACTAAGATTAAATCTATCATATAGTCATTTACAATGAGGTTTAAGCATAGAAAAAAGCAGCAATAGCATCATAAGATTTACCAACAGGATATTTTATACGAAAACTTCATTGTAAATGACTATATATCCTAGTATAAAGGCTTAGTTGAAGCGTAAAATAGCTTGAGTTTTTGAGGTGAATACTGCTTATCAAATTTTGATCTCATGTGCTTTTGAGCAAGCCATTGAAAACAAATATTACATCAGTTACTTAAGAATACTTCACTATCAGATCATATTAAATTTAAGATATAGCAAAACCAGTAAAAACAGTTACGTTGTATACTGTCTAAAAATGGTGTCTACGCCACAGCGATACTTCATTCTTCTTGATTTAGCTTGAAACTATTTTTTCAATAAGATTTAGGAAAATAAGAATGTAAATACTATAAATATATGTTCATTTTTTCTATCATAGTTTTTAAATGAGAACTTTTATAAAAACTTGCATTACATATCACAACTACAAAATTATTAAGGTAATTTCTGAATTAAATCCTGTTCTATCGAACAGTCAAAAATTGATACTGTTAGCAGCAATTTATCTACTATCATCCTATATAGCCAAGCAACTATAAAATAGTAGTTATATTATATACTTTTCGAAAAGGATATCTAGGGCATAGTGATAGCCAAACTATTATAACTGTTTTATAGTAGTTTGGCTATATATTAGACCTCTTTCGAAACTGGTTAACGTAGTTCAAAATTATTGCTGATAAATATCGAAATAGACGTAAAAGATTTGATCTTAGATTTAATTTGATCTCTGCCATTTATAATTTTGAACTACGTTAACCAGTTTCGAAAGAGGTCTATTAAAAGAAGCGTATAAATTGTTAAAATCAAGATTTGGTCTTGTGGTAGTATCATGTTGTCAGAGACTAGTCAAATGGCATGGTTAGCATATAGTGCGATGTGAAGTTATGTATATGATTGTTTAACGGCGAGAGCAGATTAAACCTGTTGTTCTACCAACAGAAGCCTACTGGCACATGCAATGGAGTGATCCTATTTATGAAGCTATCAGGACAATACATTCAGTGGTTAAGAAGATTTAACTAACTTGAAGAAATAAGTTAGAGTAAGAGTTATTATGAGCTTTATACACTTTATAAAAGCTGCTATTTAGTTTATACTCGTTTGAGTTGATATATAAACTTAACTGTATTACAATATGATGATAACACCTTGATGATAATTGCGCAAATATAACGCAAATTTATATATGACATTTAGCTAATTGAGTGCTGATTTTAAATCCAAAAACTTAAATTTATAGTTGATAAGCTTAGAGCAATCTACAATTGATAATGTTGCCCTAAAACATTTTTATTGTTACAAAATTATTATAAAATTATTTGCTTTTAAATAAAAAGCATACTATAGATTCACAATTTAATCAAATTATAAAATAAGTTATTATTTAATTACTTCAATTTTAAATTTATGAATGTGGTGATAAATATGTCAGTAATGGTATTTAAATTTACACAAACAGCATTAATTAAATAAAATAAAAGTACCAATTTAGTTAAAGGATTTTTCTTGCATTTTTTCTTTGGTAATTCAGAATTATTGTGAATTTTTTGTATACCTTGATATCCTGTATCAGTAATCGCTTTAACCTTAGGATGAATAAGAATTTTGGATTTCTTAAATAATCTAAAGTCATGTTTTTTATCGTTAGAAAAATCTGTACATATTACTTGGCGTGTTTTATTGTCTACCACTATTTGAGTTTTTAGTGTATGCCTTTTCTTCTTTCATGAATAATAGAATTTTTGTTTTTTTTAGGTCTTTCTATAGGACTCTCAGTAGCATCAATCAAGACCACTTCATAATTCATATCACTCGTCATTAGAGCTTTGCGACCTAGAAGAACAAAGTTTGAGTGTTTAACTATGGTGTCTTCTACCCATTTTACATCTTTATATGCCGAACTTTCACTAATCCCATAGTTCTGGCCTATATGGAAATAAGTGCGGTATTCTCTAAGATATTCTAAGACCATCAGCAACTGTTCCTCCAAATTGAGCTTATTTTTACACCCACCTTTTGATTTCTTAAGACCATCAGCTTGCCTCAAAATATCTACCATATTTGAGAATGTTCTCTTCCTTACTCCTGTTAATCAATGAAATTTTTCATCCTCTAACTCTTTAATCTGATCGAATTTCATTATTACTTCAAATCAGATATTTATAACACCATTCTACATCATTGTCTACTTTCGAAAGAAGTCTAATGGATAATTCCATCTTCTCATATAACTTTCTTCTACTCTACTTTTTCCAGCTGAAGCCTTTTAATTGCTTTTTCAGATTTGGCTTTGATATATATTTTCCTTTTCGTGTTTTGTAATTCTATAGATGTTTTTATTATTCATCTTTATTTCCATGCTCTACAGACATTAAACTGCTTTATTGCTTATATAGCTAAACTACTATAAAACAATTATAATAAATTGTCATAAAAAAATTCATAGCCTGAGGTTAAAGTGTAAACCAGCTTTTTGATTTATGCTATATAATATAACTCTTCTAACTCTTAAGTTATCACAATAAATTTTATTTTGTCTTTTTAAGCTGTTAATTTTGTGATTAATCCATTAAATTATATGCATCTGTGACCTGAAGGCTGAGGATCTTTTTTCTTAGCTTCGCTTGTCTTATTTTGTTGAATTTTTGATAAATCTTCATTACTCAAATGCTTTAGTATATTGAATTTGACTTCAGGTGGTATAGTACCCCAACCTACCTTGCTTTCGGTGGAATGTTCTCTAGGCTGTTCTTCACATATATCATCCATTGATTCAACTGCACCATATAGCAGCTGTTTTCTAGTACTTCCTGCATCTATATGTTCTTTGAGGGTACCGTAATATATAGGAAATTTTTCTTCACAACATTCATAAACTTTTTGAACTGTAGGATCATTTATATATCTTGATAATTCATTATCATCTGTTGTATTAGCAAGAAAAGCACTCAACATACTTTTTTTGCCACCACCAACTTTTATGTTATTTAGTTTTTCTAGTTCTTTTTCACACGCAAGCTTATACTCACTAAGAGTTGATGATTGTTGTATAAGTTGCTGATTTGTTAGACTGCCTGCTGAATTAGTCTTTTTATCACTAGAATATTCTAACTTGGTAATATGAGCAGTTAAAAATTCAGGAGTTCCTGTTTGCATATTGATGATCGAACTACATAAAATAGCATTACTCAGCGGTGTACAACCTCTGCTATCATATGCATTAATATCAGCACCATACTTTAATAAAGCTTGAATAGCTGGTAAGGCACTATATATTTTTTCAGCAGCATGATGTAACGGAGTGCTACCGTTATTGTTTCGTGCATTAACATCAGCTCCATGATGTAATACAGCTTTTACAATGCTTTCATTTGGACCACGGCCTTGCGCAGCACAATGTAAAACACTGTTACCATGTTGACCTTTTAAATGCACGTTTGCACCACTTTCCAATAAACAAACAACAGTATGGAGGAATCCATTTCTTGCAGCACGATGCAAAGCAGTATCACCTGCATTATTTTGTGCATTAACATTGGCGCCATGATTTAACAATATCTCAGTCACCTCTAGGTGGTGAAAATGGTTTGCAGCGTAATGTAGAACTGTATTACCATTCTCATCTTGTAAATTAACGTTTGCACCATGAGTTAATAATGCTTGAGCAATTTTTAGTGATTCTGTACTTAGCAAACTAGAAACATATTGGGAACTAACTAGTCTTGTTAATGCTAGGTGTAAAGGAGTACGACCCATGTTGTTTTGTACATCAACAATAGTTTTATTATAACTTAACAGTATTTCAGTTATTTTTAAATTGTAACACTGAGCAGCTAAATGCAATGGTGTGTTTTGATTATTATCTTGCAGTGCAGCATCAGCATTATGCTCTAATAGCATATTAATAATTTCTTCTTGTTTAGACTGAACTGATAAATGTAGAGGAGTTCTGCCATACATATCTTGCGAATTAACAATAGTAGGATCTACATCTAAAATACGCTTTACAGCATTTACATCACCATGCTTAATAGCTAAACTCAAAGCAACAGTATTCATATTGATTACCTCTTAATCTTAGTTAATTAGCACTTTTCAATTTTAAATTGAGTTCAATATTATTTTAATTAATTAAACTATACAATTATTTTTTATTACCAAAGTTCGATATAAGGAGAATATAGCTAAACTACTATAAAACAATTATAATAATAAGATGTAATGAAAAAGTAATTAGTATGACATATACTATAGATTTTGGAAAAAAGTGCCAGCATAAAAGAAAGCTAGAAAATTAATTTTGAAAAAGTATCAAAACGTTTTGAGATAGGAACAGAGTTTTTGCATCATCAAGCTCAAAAATCAGGCTCTGTAAAGGATGTAGTATTGTTGATTTCAGTTACTATACCTAATTTAAATGCAAATATCGATGATATGATTCGCAGACGAGATGCTTTAAAAGATACGTTTAGGTCAATTGGATTAAGCACTGAAAATGTGAATGCACAGCAATTATTAAAGTTTCTGAGAGTAATATTTGGCTGGCCTGAAGAAGAACATTCAAATATTAACCAGTATGAAATATTGTCTGAACAAATTCTAAGTGGAGATTTCTCGTTATTTGAGAATGATGATTGTGTAAATGTAAATGATGATCAAATATTTATCAGTCTAGAAGCAAGAAATAGGCCTGCAGAGTGGAAATTATCTGCTATGGATCTGTTTTTAGGCAATGAAATGCGTCGTGATGAATATATAAAATCAAATTTCCTGATTCATTTTGGTCTGCAAATTTTACCAAATCAAGCTATGGAAAGAACTGCTGCTATAACCAAAAGAGAGGCACTAGAAAGAAATATTAATGCAGGAATGGGCAAATTTTTTCCTGACATACAGCAAGAAGCTGCTGATTTAGCCGGTGTAGTGGCTGCTCTACAGAGCGGTGATAGAGTTGTTAATATTCACTTCAATGTTATCATGTTTGATAAAACAAAGAAAGCTAAGCAATCTGCATCGGCTTTTTGTTCGATGTTAAGACGCAGTGGATGGTATTTTGTTCCATGCAAATATGATCATGTAGCCGTGTTATTAGCAGCCTTACCAATGCAGTTAGTCGAGCAAGGCCCAAAAGGTATATTGGGTCAAAAAACATCAGGAGTTGGAGTAGCGCTTTCTAGCTTAGGTAGAGGCATAAAAACTGTTTCTGTAGAGAGTAAAGTATTATTACCAATAATCGGTGAATGGAAAGGTGATTTAAGTTCTCCAGGTATGTTGCTAGCTGGAAGACGAGGTCAAATAATGTACTGGTCTCCTTTTGGTGGAGCTTTATTACCTGCATTAAATAAGAATGCAGCAGCTCCAAATGAGAACTTTAACCTTTGTATAGCTGGAGTTCCAGGCTCTGGAAAATCTGTTTTCATGCAAGAATTAATGCTATCTGTTCTAGGAGTTGGTGGTAAAGTTTTTGTTCTTGATTACGGAAGATCGTTTAAGCGTACATGCTTGATTCTAGGTGGTAGATACATAGAATTCGACATGAAAAATCCTGTATCAATTAATCCATTTTCAGAGGTGCCAGAGGATGACAGCGCAAAGTCTATAGAAGCTAGATCGGATTTTTTATCTAACTTTCCATCCATTTTAGCTACTATGGCTGCTCCACAGTATGGAACAAGCGATTTACAACAACCAATGCTACAGAGGGCTTTGATATCAGTCTGGCAAAAAAAGGGAGCTAAAGCTGAAATTACCGATATTGCAGACTGGTTATCAAATAGAGAAGAATCATATGCTAAAGAGCTTGGAAATATGCTCTTTCCTTTTACTAAAGATGGTCAACATGGAAGATTTTTTAGTGGTAAGGCGCAATTATCCTTGAATTCAGACATAGTAGTGATTGAAACAGATCATCTACGCTCTGTACCAGAGCTGTTAGCTGTGATTGTACAGATTATGATTGTTCATATTAATCAAACAATGGTTAAGGGAGATAGAAGTAGACCATTTTTAATTATGATAGATGAAGCTTGGAAGCTATTAGCTGGAAAGCGTTCAGGAGAGTTTATTGAAGAAGCAGGTCGAATAGCTCGAAAATATAATGGATCGATTGCTTTAGCTACTCAGCAACTCACGGATTACTTTCGTCAAGAGGGTTCTGCATCTGAAAAGGCGTTTGAGAACTCATCGCATAAGATAATTTTGAAGCAAAATTCTGAATCATTTAAGGCAATGCGAGCTAACCCTAAGCTTGCAGGCTTTGTAGATGAGGATTGGAAGCTGAATTTACTGCAATCTGTTCATTCAAATCCTCCGTATTATAGTGAAATAGCTATTTACAGCCCTAATGTTTCAGGTGTTGTAGGCAGATTAATGATTGATCCATTTACTCTGCTGTTAACTTCGACGAATGCTAGGGATTATCAAGCAATAGAAGACCATATGGCTAAAGGTATGAATGTTAGTGAAGCAATTAATTATGTGATAAGAGAACGGAAAATAATTCCATGAAGCACGGAGTAGTAATTGGTATAGGCACATTCTTTGCTTTATTTGCTGTTGCTTATCAAGTAAGCGATACAATGGCTAATTCATTAAATGCTGATATAGGTGTTGAGATTAAGGATTATGGTACTAGATGGCATGTTTTTCCAATCATTGAGGAATCATTACTAGAAGTGATTATGGCTAAACTTAATGCTGCATCAAAAAGTGGTTTGTTGAACCAAATTCAGCTGGAATTTCAGGAAAAAGTTAGACAAAAAATCATGAGACCAGTACCAGTTAAAAATTTGACTAAAGCTACTGAAAATAAAACGCGAATATATGATTCTACCTACGTTCAAAAGAATGACATTAAGACAAAAAATGGTATAATAATAGTAAAGGGAGGAACTAAAATAAATCCTTTAGAGATAATAAATTGGGGTGAACCACTAATATTAATTGATGGAGATGATGAAGATCAGGTCGCTTGGGCAAAATCAAGACCAGGAAAGATAGTGTTAGTTAATGGAAATCCTATTGAACTTAGCAATCTATTAGGCCGGCACGTATTCTTCGATCAATTGGGTTTTTTGAGTATGAAGTTTAAAATACAAGCTGCGCCAGCCATAATAGAACAACAAAATAACGTGCTTAAAATTAGCGAAGTAAGCACCCTATGAAAAGCATGTAACGTACGATGGAGGTACGCTGTAAATAGTATAACTCAGTATACTAGTCGATTCAACTTAAAAGAAGGTTTTATATGAAAAGTTGGAAATTACAGCAATTAGAACAAGATCTAGTTAAAATAGTTAATAATACGCTACGAGGTGAAATACAAGAGATAGTAAATCCAGGTGGTGAAACTTTATATTTAGTGCCAGGTGTCAAAGATATAGAAAATACTGCTAGCAAATTTCGAAAATATAAAAAAAAGGAAGTATACATAATCAAGAAAAGCTGGTAAGTGAAGGAACTGGTAATTTTGTTAGCGATAGTAATGTCTATAACAGCTAATAACTGTTATGCAGCTGCTGGGTGTGTTGGAAGATTTGTAAATTCTATAACAGATGTATGTTGGAAGTGCTTGTTTCCAATTACTATAGCTGGATTTAAGGTAGTGAGTAGTTCAATGCCTGATACTAATGCTTCTGGTAGACTTATATGTCTTTGTCCTAAGCCAGGGATTCCAATACCTGTACCTGGTATTCCTGTTGGATTTTGGGAGCCAGTACGCCTTGTAGATGTTACAAAATCACCAATGTGTATGGTAAGTCTTGGAGGTTTGTCATTTGGAACTGCTACTCAAAAAGGCATGAAAGATGAGGCTGAAGGAAGTGCTTTTTACCACATTCATTGGTATGTCTATCCCGTGATTTACTGGCTGGAAATTTTGCTTGATTTTATTTGTCTGGAAATGGCTGCAGTCGATATAGCATATTTAACAGAGTTTGATCCATTATGGAGCGATGATGCTAAATCTGCGATTTTAAATCCAGAAACGCTGTTGTTTCAAAATGTAGCTGCTTATCAAGCATGTATAGCTGATTGCATGAGTTGTAGCGCTGGTTTATTAGCAAGCGATTATGCTTTTTGGTGTGCTGGATGTCAAGGAATGCTTTACCCTTTCACTGGAACAGCTGCAGCGCATAATGGTGGAGTTGGAACATCTGTATTAATGGTAAGTAAGTTTATGGCTAAAATGCATAGGCAACTGATGTTATGGGGATATTATGGTTATAAAGGCCTATGTGGTAAGTATCCAATGCCTATTATCAAGAAAAGTCAGTATCGACTACAAATGACTTATCCAATTCCAGAAACAAAATCCTGCAAGAGCATAGGTCAAACAGAAGCTATATGGCAAGCTGGTAGAGAATTTCCAGTTAATGGTGAAGATTTCGGTTACTTGATTTGGCGAAAAAGAGATTGCTGTTTGCTTTGATTTATAAAGCTTGGAGAGGAATATGGTTATACGAGTAATGATGTTGATGGTTTTATTATTTGTTAATAATGCTAATGCTTTTTTTTTGGACAAGCAAAAAACTTTTATTTTTGTCTCAACCTATAGAAAATCACACGTATTTAATGCAACATAATTTATTATAACAGGTTGTAATAATAAAAAAAATAAAGAATATTAATAGAATTTCTGATAATATTTATTAATAAGACTGAAAAAAATATAAAAGAAGGATTAATTATAACACCTCTAATTTAGTAATTATTTGGTGTTTAGTAGCTAATCAAAAATTTAAATGGTAATTAATAATCATATGAAATTTGTAAAATATATAATAGCTGTGTTATTAATACTGTTAAATACGACCATCGCATCAAAACGAAACAACAATCAACATGTTACATCAGAAATTAATGCAGGATAAAGCAATGTTAGCAGAAAAACATTTTAATGTTGGAATTTCATTTCTTAAGTTAAACAAATATCAAGAAGCAATAGAAAATTTTAATTTAGCTATTAAGTATAAACCTAATGATGCAGAAGCTTATGTTAATAAAGGATTTTGTTTAGGTGAATTAGAACAACATCAAGAAGAAATAGAAAACTACGATTTAGCTATTAAGTATAAACCTGATTATGCAGAAGCTTATTATAATAAAGGAGTTTGTTTAAATGAATTAAAACAGCTTCAAAAAGCGATAGAAAATTTTAATTTGGCTATTAAGTATAAACCTGATTATGCAGAAGCTTATTATAATAAAGGAGTTTGTTTAAATGAATTAAAACAGCTTCAAAAAGCGATAGAAAATTTTAATTTGGCTATTAAGTATAAACCTGATTATGCAGATGCTTATTATATGAAAGGAGTTTGTTTAAATGAATTAAAACAGCTTCAAAAAGCGATAGAAAATTTTAATTTGGCTATTAAGTATAAACCTGATTATGCAGATGCTTATTATATGAAAGGAGTTTGTTTAAATGAATTAAAACAGCTTCAAAAAGCGATAGAAAATTATGATTTAGCTATTAAGTATAATCCTAATCATGAAGATGCTTATTATATGAAAGGAGTTTGTTTAGGCAAATTAAAACAATATAAAGAAGCAATAGAAAATTATGATTTAGCTATTAAATATAATCCTAATCATGCAGAATCTTATTATTATAAAGGAGTTTGTTTAGGCCAATTAGAACAATATAAAGAGGCAATGGGAAATTTTAATTTAGCTATTAAGTATAATCCTAATCATGAAGATGCTTATTACAATAAAGGAATTTGTTTAAGTAAATTAGAACAATACAAAGAAGCAATAGAAAGTTTTGATTTAGCTATTAAGTATAATCCTAATCATGTAGACGCTTATTGTAATAAAGGAGTTTGTTTAAGTAAATTAGAACAATATAAAAAAGCAATAGAAAGTTTTAATTTAGCTATTAAGTATAAACCTAATCATTCATTTGCTTATTATATGAAAGGATTTTGTTTGTATAGATTAGGACAACACCAAGAAGCAATAGTAAATTTTGATTTAGCTATTAAATATGATCCTAATAATGGAACATTATACAAGTTAATAAATATACTCAAACAAGAAATTGCAGGTATTAAAAAGCAATCTTGATTTTTAAATGATATCTGTAATAAGCAGGTATTATAAGGCATTATCATGATTTATTTGTGATACAAATTGTTATAAAATAGTCATAAGATATAATAATAAAATCATGACTATACAACAAAAGGGTGAGTTATTGAGTTGTTTTGATGTTGCTAGCTATTTTCTAGTATTGGTTGATAGAGAAGCAGGAGATGTAATAACTCAATTGAAACTGCAAAATTTAGTGTATTTTGCACAAGGTGTGCATCTAGCTTTATTTGATAAGCCTCTTTTTAAAGAAGATATTGAAGCATGGGAAAATGGACCTGTAGTACGGCATTTACGTTCTGTATTTGGCGGCTTTGAAGCTAATGCAATTCCTGCTCCAGGAGAAATAGATTTCAGTATTTATACTAATCAACAAAAAGAGTTAATTTATAAAATATATTCTTCTTATGGTGAACATACAGCATCTTATTTGCGTGACTTAACACATTTGCATTCTATTTGGCAACAAGCCATTATACGCCCTAGCCGTGCGATTACTAAAAAAAGAGATGAGAATATTTTTTAAAAATCATATAAAAAATATTGAAGATTATCTTTTACCTGTTTCAAAAAAAGATACTGCAGAAATAGTAAATGCTGAAGATCAATGGTGGATGAACTATGATAGTGGAGTTCCTTAGGATTGAGATCAATGAATGCAATACACTTATCGGTAATAATAGTGCTATTTGGTTACTTGTCGATGGAATTAGCTACTGCTAACTCTTTGCCAACATGGTTTTTATGGTATAATGATAAACATGGTCATGAGCTTGATGACTCTACTTCTAAATTGATGCGGAGAGCTCATGACCATAGAATCGAGGAATTAAAGGAGCAATTTAATCGAGCTCAGCGTATAGCGCTTGATAATCCAACGCTCGAAAATGTGATTACAGCTCAAAGGCTACAGAAAAAAATCATGGAGAAGGCGCATAAGTTTGCTACTATGTGGCAACTAGCTACTCTACTTGATTATCAACTGATTAATGCTCATGAGCCAGCTAATAGCTTACATAGAAAGCTGTATCAAGAAAAATCAGAGCAGAAAAACGACTTAAAACTCAAAAACATTGCTAAAAACTGGGGATTAATTTTGCAAGTTAAACAAGATTGCTTGCTCTGTAAGGCGTTTATGCCTATTGTTCAGGACTTTGCTAATAAATATGCATTTCAGTTGCTAGCTGTCAGCAAGAATAATGAGTTGCTGAATAAATTAAATCCTAAGCATGTTGTACCTGTGTTATATTCAGTAGCTAGCGATGGTAAGAAAATATATTCAGTAGCTAGAGCCATAATTTCTGAAGATAAAATTATCGACAATATTCTAGCAATCGATAGATATTATCATAAGTTGGAGACTAGATGAGCATCAAAATCAGAGTTTATGTTATTGCAGCATTATTTTCGCTACAAGCTCCAGTATCACTAGCTTGGAATATCGAAAACGTATTTCAAGGAATGAGTGTTAATGTTACTAGATCTGGATCATATCAAGATCAAGCGGCTGGATATTATGCAGCTGGTGGATTGTCTGCCAGAACAAGCCAAACATCATTTCAGCCATTTGCTATAACTCCACCATCTTTAAACATGAGCTGTAGCGGTATTGACGCCTATCTTGGTAGCTTCTCTGTTATTTCTGGAGAAGAATTAGTTCAACTAATGAAGAATATTGGTTCTCAAGCTAAAGTTTATGCATTTTCATTAGGATTAAAAACATTTGCTCCACAGATTGAGAACGCTCTCAAAGACTTACGTAATCTAGCAATGGAGATGAATCAATTTGCCAAAGGAGATTGCGAATTAACAAAAGCATTATTTGCTACAGCTTTACCAAAGAACTGGGCTATGAGAGAAGCTGTTTGCCGTGATATACAGTCACAAAGCGGGTTTGATTATTTTGCAGCTGGTAAAAAATGTCGTAATGATTTAGCCCAAAAACAAGCTCTGCGACAAGCGCAAAATAAGGATTCAGAGTTAATGCTAGAATGATTATAACATCTTCACTAAAGCAGCAGCAAAGGTTGGAATACTATCAAATATGCATGATTCAATCATGTCTATGACTGGCACTATCGTGGTTACAAACAATAATGTACACTTTTATGACTCCTTAGCTCAGGACGAAAAAAGTTGGATTAGTCATTTAAAAGGCGGAGAATCAGCCTCGATTTACAGCTGTGATAGTCTCAGTTGCTTGCATTCAACGCTTGCAACGAAATATCACAATATTACCAGAGAAATCTTATGCAGGTAAAGCTAAACAACAATTGAAGAATCTAAAAATTAACTTTGAGAATAATTCTGAATTCATTGACTCTGAAATAGCCTTTTTATCTTCGATTGGAGATATATTTCCAATTTATGATTATATCATATTAGAATATATTTCTGGAGTCACAATTTTAGATAGCTCATCAGAATTAATAGCTAGCTATACATTAGTTCAGCATTTGAAGGAAGTAATCACCGAAATACGTAGAGCCGTTACTTCACTAGGTGCTAAGCAAGTTTCGAATGAACATTTAGAAAGATATTTGAAGGAATTGAATCGAGTTCAACTTTTTGCAAATGAAAAATGGACTAGCCTACAAACCGATGCAAGTCGAATAGATAAAAGGGCTAGATTAATAGAGCAGCATTTAATAGCGAAGGAGAAAAGTTAATGGGTTACGTAATATACACATTTGGTGGTGGAGACTTATTGTGGCATGTGTTTAACGGCATAGGCAGAGTCTTTGCTTCAAATAGCGAATACTTCACTCCAGTAGGCCACTTAGCCTTGACTATTGGTGGCATATGGGCTGCTACTAGGGCTATTTTTAGAGGAAATATCGGCATCTTTGCTATGGAGTGGTTCTTTCCATCGATATTTATTTTTACGCTGTTATTTGCCCCCAAAGCTACTGTTTGGCTCAAGGATGAGGTATCAATGAGTGCACCAGTAAAAGTTGATAATATTCCGATAGGTATTGCAATGTTTGCTTCTCTTTCATCGCAAACGAGTTACTTTGTGTCCAAAATGTTGGAAAATCATCTTTTACCGGCTTATGAAGGACTATCAAGCAGAAAAACTGGTATTATGTTTGGAGCTAAGGCTGTAGCTAAGATTCGAGATGTGCAAATACATGATCCAGTAACTTTAACTAATACTAAGGAATTTCTTAGACAATGCTTTATGAAGCCTTACATCATAGGTAATATCTTAGGTAATAATATTACCACTATTGTAACAATTTTTTATAGCTTTATTGGAAATATCATTCCACAAGAATGGAGAAAGTTAATTTGAGATAATAGAAAAGCTTTCAGCAGAACTTCAAAACACCTTGTATCATTTATAGTATTTAGATTATAGATCTATTACAATAATAATATATAGCCAAACTACTATAAAACAATTATAATAATAAGATGTAATAAAAAAGTAATTAGATGACATGTACTATAAATTTCTGAAAAAACAGCTAGATATAAATGAAAGAAAGAAAATTAGTTTTGAAAAAGTATCAAAACGTTTTAGGATAGAAAAGAATACAGTTTTTATATGAAGCATTGCAGTTAAAAAACATAAACATAGCTCCAACAAAAATCTCTACTGATAAATTAAAGAAGATATGATACAATATAGTGACGCATATCAATATAAAAGAGCTAAATTGCTATGAATAAGTAAGTTAGAATTTTAGAGTAAGATAAAAATTCATAAAGACAAAGGAAAAGTTATTGTCTTTACGCGTGATAGCGGTTTTATAGTACACCTAGAACTCACGGATATGCTTAGCATGAGATGTTACTGCGTTTATAATTAGCATACGTAAAAGATAACTAATGTTTTTGACTACAATGTTAATACTGCTATTTTTTACTGTTTAATAGAACGGGATTTAATACCTAAATTACCTAATAACGCCAGATTAGGATAAGGGAAAGTATGAAAAGCATAATGAAAAAGGTCTACAAGAGATAATGTACAATTATAATTATGATATATCAAAATATAGTTTTAATTAATAGCTGTTTATTGCTCGCATGTCTGCAAATGCAAATTTAGAATAAAAACAGTTAGAAAGAGATAATATACAACTGTTACAATTGGCAATGTTCCGGTTATTAAATATAGTATTATGAACTAATTCTTGTAGAAATATGAGCAATAAATAAACCGTTATTAATTAAAATTATATTTAATATATCACATAATTATAATTGTACATTATCTCTTGTAGACCTTTTTCATTATGCTTTTCATATTTTTCCTTATCCTAATCTGTAGTTAAGAACGAGCCATAACTTACTTTTACCAATTTTAGAAAATCTGTTAAAAACTCTATTGCTGGAAGTACGTTTATTATGGCAAATTGCTAACTTTGTAGAATTGATGTAATATATACTTTTCAAAAAGCCTATCTGAACTCTAATAGCTAACATAAAAGATGAATGTAATCTAAGGGAGATAAGAATAAGGAAGGGGAATAATTGTTTGCTTAAGGTAGTGGTTGATAACATTACGAAGCTCATTATAGGTATAAGGTTTTTCAATGAAGGCTACTACTCCCATAGAATAAAGCAGGTTTTTAGTTTCATAGGTTTGGCTATAACCTGAAATAATAATAATAGGAATGCCATACATTTTTGTTACTGTATAAATTTCCTGCACAACTTGCTCTCCGGTTTTTTCAGGCATCACCATATCAAGTAATACCAAAGAGTACTGTAATGGATTTTCCTTAATCAACTTAACAGCTTCAAAAGCATTATTAACTGGTTCTGGAGTATATTGTTCAGCATATATATCTAAAGATATTGCATCCAAAACATTTTGATCATCATCAACTATCAAAATGCGTTTATTAACTCTAATATGATTCTCAAGATCCTTGAGAGAATTAATAGAGTTGCATTCATAACCAAATCCTTGTAATAATTTTGCTATTCTGTCTTTATATATTTTACCAAAAACCTCACTTTTACTATAAACAGCTTTATTGAAGCCGCCTTCTGGCTGTCGTAATGGTAATCTAAAAGTAAATTTGCTTCCTCTATTATTAGGTCGATTTTCTGCCCAAATTTCACCATGATGTGCTAATATAATTTCTCTAGCAAGTGTTAACCCTAACCCACGGCCACAAGCCTTAGATTTAGTTCTGCTACTTTCCTCAAATGGTACAAAGATTGCTTCTAGCTCATTTTCTGGTATTCCAACTCCTTCATCTTCAATTGATACTTCTACTCCTGATCTATATGGCTTTACTGTAATTAGAATCAAACCAGACTGAGAATATTGAATCGCATTTGAAATAAGATTTAGCATCACCGTTTTAATTCTAGTATGATCAAATTCAAACATTGTCTCAGCTTGAGGAACATAGTTTAAACTAATTGTATGTTTTTCAGCTACATTTACTTTGTTGCACTCAGCAATTATTTCTTTTAGCATTAATTGAAAGTTATTAAGCTCTATGTCAAATATCATCTGTCCTTGTGCAAATTTTGATAAATCAAACAAATTATTGCTGTACGCTACTAATCTCTCGATACCGGAATTTGCTAATGTCACCATAGTTAATACTCTTTCTTTTTCTTTGAGAATCATCTCAGTATCTTTATAGTACTTTGGTAAAAATTTGCTTAGTAAATTAATAGTAGTGCGAACGACTGATAATGGTGACTTTATTTCATGACTTAAATTATTAAGTATATGTTTTTCAGTATTAAGAAGTATTTCCATTTTTTGGCTTTTAGTATTTAAACGCAGATTAAGAACATCAACATCATTTTTTAGCTCTAGCATAGATCTAGTGTTATCTACAAATTGATTTTGTCTTAATCTAATGAACAATAGTATAGCGCCCAATAATGCTAATGCCCATATGACATACATTCCTAAATTATTATCAACTTCATTATAATCAGCTAAGTAACCTCGCCAACTAGCTAATATGTTAAATACTCTTGCCCCAACTGGTACACCTAACAATATCATAAACAAAGCTGTATGCCATTGTAATAATATTCCTGCTACAACTAAGTTAGATATAAAACACATTAGTAATATTGGAGATGAACCACCAATCATAGTTAATAAAGTATTGCTAAATACTAAAGTATAAAATATCGTAACATGCCAAATCAGCCCTAAATATTTAGTTCGAAAATCTGCATTCCATTTATTGTTATATAGCAAAGCTGTAGTCATCACTAACCCTAAAAGTATAACTGACACTTTTGTAACTAACCAAGCTGAAGCTGCATTATGCTCTACCTGCCCACATAATGACATAACAATTAACGATACAGCTGTAATAACGGAGTACTCAATATAATAATGCCTACCACGGAATGTTTCATTATTGCAGTAAGCACAAATATTATCCCAGCTAAAACTATGATATAAAGACTTAAAGAAGCTTGAAATAGAATTAATCTGTTGCTTGCGTTTTTCTTTAAGAACATTTAGTGGCCTGCGATCACTAGGCCCAACCCATCCTCCTGGCTCCCCAAGACAGTAGTGCATTATCATCATTACCGAGAAGTTTACTATAGCTGTAGGAATTACATCGCCTATTGGTAGTGCAGCATTAAAGTATTTATTCCAAATAAATACAGTCGCAATACCAGCAATCATACCTGATAATATTACTCTAGTAGTAGTTCTAAATCCTAAAATTGTAAACATTAATGGTATTCCTACTATTGCAGTTGAAAAACTTGCTCCAAATAATAATATATCTAATAAGTTTTTTTGCGATAGTGCCATATATAATCCTATTCCTCCGATAAATATGGCAAATATCCTAACTGCTTTAAACTCTAATTTTGCATTATTTTGAAATAATCCTAAAGGCTTGCATAAATCGTTAACAAATATCACAGAAGCAGAATTAATCCATGAATCGGCAGTTGACATAATCATTGCAGATATTCCAATTACTACCAGTCCTTTAAATCCAGGATATGCATAGCTATCTATTATATATGGTACTAAATTGTTAGCTTCTATATTCTGGTGTGATGATAGCAGTGTTAATCCTATAAACCCAACAAAAATGCAAAACGACAAATACATAAAAAGCATAATTTTAAAAGCATTAGCTGCTTGCACTGTACTACGAGCAAGTAAAACCCTGTGAAACATAGCTGGATTCATTTCAGGCAAAAAATAATAGAAAAACATTCCATAATATTTTAGTGTATTATGACTACTATAGTCTAACAATATTTTAGGATCAAATATAGGATTTGTTGTTAAAGTATTAACTATAGAGCCCCAACTACCAAACATCCCCCAAATAAGTATTGCTAAAGTTGGAATAAATGCTCCAAAAGCTAGAGATTGAAAAATATCAGTAAATACTACAGCCCTAATTCCCCCAAATGCTGAATATATAATAACTATCATACTACTAATTAGAGTAGCATATACACTATCTATTCCTAAAAAATGATTAAATATTGTAGAAAAAACTTTAATTTGCATAGCAATGCTTGTGGATGCTCTAATTATAGAACAAATAGCTGTAATTATTCTAACATTCATACCATATAGATCTCCCATTACATCTGCAACAGATAACTTTCCTAAGAATTCTTGCATCCTTGGAATTAGAACATAAGCTGTTATAAGAAAATTCAAGATATGCCCAATAACAGAGAGTACTGCAAGTATTCCAAGTGTATATATCTGAGATAATTTAAAGCTAAAAGTGCTACCACCAATCCATGTAGCTATCAGAGTTGCAGTAAGTGCTGCTGTACTAAAATTTCTTCCGCTAATAGCATAATCTCTAACAGATTTTACTTCCTTTCCATACCATAACCCTATAGCTAGATTAGCTATCAAGAATAATCCTACTAAAATTATGTCTATATTTAATGCTGGCATTTAAAACTTACTCCTTTCATACATTGCAATTGCAACTACATAACTAACATTATGAGATATAATCAACTTGACTATGGTGCTTTATGATTTTCTTAATCTTATATAAATCTTTTTTTAATTAATTATATCACTTATTAATTAATTAGTGATATAATATATTTGCATTGTCAATATTGTACTTTTAGTAGAAAAGTTTCTATAACTAAGTATAAACAAGTGCTATAGATAGCTTTACTGGTCCGCAACATAATGAAGCAACTAATTCAAAGACTGCAGAAAGCGTAAAAAATATTTCATTTAACTTAATTAGCAAGTATAGCTTTATTCTGAAAGGAAGTTACACATTGTAAAATGAAAAATACTTCATCAAAAAAGTCGTTAAATAAGTGAGATACTTTGCGTATGTCATTTTTAACTTTAAACCAATAATGCTCAATTAGATTCAAATCTGGAGAATAAGTTGGAAGATATAGCTAAACTACTATAAAACAGTTATAATAATAAGATTGTTGAGGTGTAATGAAAAAGTAATTAGTATGACATATTCTATATATTTTCGTAAAAAAGTGCTGGACATACTGGACATACTGGAAAGAGAGAAAATCAGTTTTGAATCAGTGTCAAAACGTTTTAGAACAGGAAAGAATACAGTATTTGTATAGAGTAAACATATTGCATATTTAGCCCCTTATTCTTCTGATTTAAATCTTATTGAAGAAATGTTTTCAGCTAAATCAAGCAGAATGAAATATCGATATAACTTAGACACGATTTTCAAAAAGTATATAACATAACTGTTTTATAATTAGCTATATATAATTTCACATGATTTTTATCACTTCTGTATTTTATATGAGTGATTTAACTAGACGTAATATGTATAGATACTATACAGATTAATGTATCTTATTATGTAGACTGCCAAAAAATCTGGTAGGCCCAACAGGACTTGAACCTGTGACAACCTCGTTATGAGCGAGGGGCTCTAACCAACTGAGCTATGGGCCTATATAGTAAACTTGATATGATATAAAGCTTAGCTGAAAAATTTTAGCAAGCTTAGTAATGCTTGCTACATGTTTGCGAGTAAATATATACTTAATAATATATACAGTCAAGTCTTAACAACACCTTCATTTGTAACTTGTGATTTGATTTTTACTCTCCTTGCGCTAAGCTAAATCCTACTGTATCATTAAATAGATATAGATTTTCCACTTTAATTAGTTCAAATTTGATGCTGTTATCATAATTATCATCTTTAGATTCAGAATTTGTTGAATTATTAATTGTAGCTACTAAATCATTAAGTAGGCTTAGAATATCGTTCATTGTAAGGTTTTTTGCTGTAACAGTCTTATCTTTACCGCTACTTTGTACCATGAAACGACAACACCAATGATCACTGAACATTTCTCTAACAGTACTATGAGGCCATAATTTTAGCCCTTTTGCTGAAATAGTAACTAGGTGCATACCATGCAAGCTACTTAGGCTAGATATTCTTTCTGTTAATTGCTTGGTAATGCGAGGGTAATCAATTATATTATGACTATCAAAAAATACGTCTACTCCAACTAATTTTTTTTGTTGTCTAGTTTCAGTGATAGTTTGAATTTGAGAATTATTGATAATATTGCTTTCAACGTCAAGATTATGATATTCTGCTATCTTTAATTTTTTAGGCTTATATTCTAAATTGTTAATTATAGCCTGAGCAAATTCTTTAGTTCCAACTTTTTTACTAGAAATGCCTGGATTATAAATATCTGCAGTGTGAATACCATCTTCAATAGTTTTTTTTAAGGCGTTTTCTATTTTAGCTGCATGCTCAGTTAACCCAAGATGGACTAACATCATTATAGCTGCATTAAGTAATCCAGAAGGGTTAGCAATATTTTGACCAGCTATATCAGGCGCTGATCCATGTACGGCTTCAAACATAGCATAGTCTTTACCAATATTTGCTGAACCAGCCAGGCCTATTGAATCAGAAATTTCAGCTGCAATATCAGATAAGATATCACCATATAAATTTGATGTTACTATTACATCGAATTTTTGAGGAGAGCTAATCAAACGTGCACTACCGATATCAATAAGGTAATGATCTACTTGAATATTGCTATATTGACTCGCTATTTCATTAAATGTTTTATGAAATATTCCATCTGTAAATTTCATAATATTATCTTTACTAAAACAGCTGATTTTTTTTCTATTATTTTTTAGTGCGTACTCAAAAGCAAACCGAATAATTTTTTCACTACCACTACGACTAATTAACTTAATAGATTCATATGTATCTGCTGTATGATGATATTCAATACCTGTATATAAATCTTCTTCGTTTTCACGAATTATTACTACATCTATTTCTGGAGCTGAAGTATTAATAAATGGAAAATAAGAAGTGCTAGGTCTAACGTTTGCGTATAATCCTAAAGTTTTTTTTAGAGTAACATTCAAGCTTTTATATCCTCCACCCTGAGGAGTAGTAACAGGCCCTTTAAGTAATGCTTTTGTACGAAATATTTGAGACCATGTATCTTCAGTAATACCGTAAGTATAGTATTTGTTGTATAATTTTTCGCCAATTTCTATTGTTTCAAGTCTTAAAGGTACAGCTGCTTCTTTTAAAACATAAACTACTGCTTCCATAATTTCTGGGCCAATACCATCGCCATATGCAATTGTTACTGGAATAACATTTTTCATGCTTGCTATTAAGGTTGTGTTATATTTTTATCTTTAGTGTAGTATATGTAGTATATGCACTAAATATATAAAGAAAAGCTATTTTTTATACTAATTTATGAATTTATATAGTTTAAATATACACTTATTCAGTGTGGAATAATAAGTCAGTGAAAGTAGTAATATCAAGTTTATGATTATTAGAGTAGGTAGTAGAGCAAGCAGATTGGCTTTGATACAGGCGCAAGCAGTAGTTCAAAAAATTAATGATTTACTTGGGTTAAATGCTATAATAATTCCTATTAAAACTACTGGTGATTTAATTCAGAATAAAAACCTTTATGATATAGGAGGTAAGGGCCTTTTTTTAAAAGAAATAGAGTATGCTTTATTAAATAATACTATTGATATTGCTGTTCATTCCTTAAAAGATGTGCCAGCTTATTTACCTGATGGATTACAGCTTGCAGCTGTACTAGAAAGGGGGAATGTTGGCGATATGCTTGTGTCTAAAATAGCAAATAAAATTACTGACTTACCTTTAGGGGCTAGAGTTGGCACTTCTTCTGTACGAAGACGAATACAGCTATTAATGCTTCGGCCTGATCTTAATATCGTGTTATTTAGAGGTAATGTTGATACTAGATGGAATAAAATTGTCAATAATGAGGTAGATGCAACAGTTTTGGCTGCTGCTGGACTACAGAGATTGAATTATGATACTAGCCGTTTTTGTAATATTATTCCTCAAGATGAGATGTTGCCAGCAATTGGGCAAGGCGTAATTGCAATCGAAGCTAGAAAAGACGATAAACTAATAATGCCATTATGTGCTAAAATTAATCATCAGTTAACTTGGCAATTAATACAAGTTGAAAGAGGTTATTTAAAAACTTTAAATGCTGATTGTAACGTTCCAATAGGTGGGCTTGCAAACTATATTGGTAATAATAATTTTGAGGCTAAATTTATGCTTGGAGATTATAATATGAGATATTTTTTTTATTCTGAGGTGTGTGGAAAGTTACAAGATGGTTACGATATTGGAGTTGAAGCAGCAAAAAACTTTCAAAAAAAAATATTTGTCTGAATTTTATTTCTTAATCAGAAGATCTATTTAGCAACTATATGTCTATGGTATACTCTCTAACATCTAATAATTAGGAAGAGCTTTAGCCAAAATACATATATGATGAAACGATATAATATAATTAAGATCTAAAAACTGATAAACTATAATTGTATCATGATTATTGCAATTTTTATCATGGTTTATTTTTTACTTCAAAAGTAATTATTTTGGTAGTTTTAATATTTATTAATTTGTAGGTGAAAGTCCTGATAAACTGCAACATAATCTATAGTATTATTTTACTTTTATAGGAATCTTTAGAAAATTTTATGAGTAATAAAGATCTGATAGTTGCATATTTTGCTAGTATTATCCAAGTATGTAATTATGCATTATTTGGGCATGCAATTACTTTTTTAGCAGCTGAATATATGCCACCTGATGTTTCAACTAATCCTACTACCAGTATCTTTATCTTGCTAGGAGCCACTTCTATTGCTAAACCAATAGGAGCGGTAATATATGGAATTATAGGTGATTATTATAGCCGAAGATTAGCAATTAGAACAGCTTCATTACTATCAACACTAGCTGTAATATCTATTGGGTTTATACCTGCATACCAAAGAATAGGGATGGTATCAAGCATGTTATTTATTCTATGCCGTAGTATTTTTATTATGGGGTTAATAGGTGAGACTGATGGAGTGCGGATATATGTATTTGAAACAGTAGATAAGTATAAAAACTTAGCGAATGGCATAATAGCTGGTTGTTGGCAAATAGGAGCACAATTAGCTGTATTGCTTTTATTAGTAGCAAATATTAATAATTTTCAATATAGTTGGCGCTTTTGTTTTATTACTGGAGGAGTATTAGGATTATTGGCGTTTTTTCAGAGTAAACATTTAAAGATTAATAATATCAAAATTTCAAAAACTACAACAGCAAGCAAACTATTTCAGTCCTGTAAACTTATACCAGAATATTGGAGGTTACTAATACCATGTATAATTATACATGGATGTATTGGTGCTATTTATAGTTTTCAACTATATTTTTTCCCTGTATATGTTATTAAAATGCTAAACATTGTTGACTATAATAATATGAATTTTACTATTTTATTAGCATTATTATTATATTCTATAATGGCTTTATGGTCAGGATATTTAGCAGATAAATATTACTTGCATTATCAAACCATCTTTTCTGCTTTAATATTAAGTATAGTTTTCAGTACAGTTAATATGGCTATGATGATAAGTTATCAAGAATTCTTACCAGTATTATATATTATACCAATTCTGTTAATACCTTTTTATTCTGTTCCGCTACAGGTAAAAGTATGTAAATTATTTTCTGATGATATTAGACTAAGATTGTTTAGCTTATCACATTCTGTGGGATCAGTATTAATATCAGCACAAATATGTGCTATATCAGCATTAGCATATAATAAGGCTAATTTTTTGCCAATGCTGATTTTAATCTTATTATTTCTTATCTTAGGGCTTACAGTATTAGTAATAAAACCTAGAATACAGTAAATTATGTCTTGTTAATACTGTTTTGATACATTATTGTTTTTAATGTTAACTTATATAGCTAAACTACTATAAAACAATTTTAATAATAAGATGTTAAGATGTAATGAAAAAGTAATTAGTATGACATATTCTATAGGTTTTCTGAAAAAATGTGCTGAACATATAAGGAAAGAGCGAAAATTAGTTTTGAATCAGTATCAAAACGTTTTGTGATAGGAAAGAATACAGTGTTTGTATTGCATTAAAACATATTGCGTTAAAAAACAGAAACAGAGCTTTAACAAAAATCTTTATTGATAAACTAAAAGAAGACGTGAGACAAGATAGTAACGCATATCAATATGAAAGAGCTGAACGACTATGAGTAAGTAAGTTAGGTATACAAAAAGCTTAAAGAGATTAAATATTACATATAAGAAAAACTTTAAAACATCTAAAGTCAAAAAAGAAGAGAGATTAAAATTTCAGAATAAGATAAAACGATACAAAGACAAAGAAAAAATTATTTTCTTGATGGATAAGAGAGGTTTTGTTCATAGTACAATTAGAACTCACAGATATGTAGCAAAAGGCATGAGATGTTACTGATGTTATGATTCATCAGTCAAAGAGAACTAATGTTAAGCAGCACTAGTAGATAAATTTCTGCTAACTGTATCAATTTTTGACTGCAATGTTAATCCGCTATTTTAAACTAGACCTCTTTCGAAACTGGTTAAGGTAGTTCAAAATTATTGCTGATAAATATCTAAATAGACGTAAAAGATTCGGTCTTAGATTTAATTTGATCTCTGGCATTTATAATTTTGATACGTTAACCAGTTTCGAAAGAGGTCTATTATCTCTTGTAGACTTTTTTTATTATACCTTTCATCTTTTTTTTTATCCTAAACTAACATTAAAAGTGATTTTTAATTTTTTGCCGAAGTTTTGATTTTGAACAAGCGTTCAATTACAGATTGATTTAAAAAGAATGGCATGATATATATTACTCAATTAATGTATATTATATTTTTTATCAAAAGACGTATTTAGTATTACAAAGTCAAACTATATAAGGAACTTAGAACATGCACCGTAGGAGCAATACGCAATTTAATATCCATGCAATGGGCAGCATCCAATTATGTCGGATACTTAAAGATAGAAGTATATTGTCCGAAACTATTATAACAGAGATTTACAATAGAGCTTTGTTTTTACTGCAAACTGAAGATGCAAGATACAATAGATTGCAGTTTGATGCCAGAGGCTTAGCAACAATTTTATATCAATTTGCAAAATTAAACTATGTTATAGGTTCTGAGTTTATTGAGGCTTGGACAAATCAAGCTATAAATCTAATGGATGAGTTTAACTCTCAAGGGTTAACTAATTCTCTATGGGCATTTGGACGGTTAAAAATTAAGCCACAAGCTCCATTCATTGAAGCTTGGATACATCATTCTATTAAAACTATTGATAAGTTTAATTCTCAAGATTTAGCTAATTCCATATGGGGATTTGGACGGTTAGAAATTAAGCCACAAGCTTCATTCATTGAAGCTTGGATACATCATGCTACTAAAACTATTGATAAGTTTAATTCTCAAAATTTAGCTAATTCCATATGGGGATTTGGACGGTTAGAAATTAAGCCACAAGCTTCATTCATTGAAGCTTGGATACATCATTCTATTAAAACTATTGATAAGTTTAATTCTCAAGATTTAGCTAATTCCATATGGGGATTTGGACGGTTAGAAATTAAGCCACAAGCTTCATTCATTGAAGCTTGGATACATCATGCTACTAAAACTATTGATAAGTTTAATTCTCAAAATTTAGCTAATTCCATATGGGGATTTGGACGGTTAGAAATTAAGCCACAAGCTTCATTCATTGAAGCTTGGATACATCATGCTACTAAAACCATTGATAAGTTTAACCCTCAAGAGTTAGCTAATTCTATTTATGGAATACTCGTATTAAATGTTTTATATGACCCTAAAATTAAAGTACCGCAGCAATTTATTTCTGCTGTTAATAAAAATATTGAACTGTTTGATGAAAATAATGAGATTATTAGTCAAATTTTAAAAGCGCATTATTATTTTGCTAAACAAGGTGTAGGAATATTAACTTCACAAAATCGTCAACTTCTTGAAAAAAAATTTAAAACCAAATTAACACCTTGTCATACTTCAGATTTACAACTAAATGTTCTGAAGGTAGTCAAAAAAGTATTAGTACAACACCCTGTTAAAAGCGAGCATTATATTAAGCAGATTACTTCCAGTGTTGATATCTTTATTAAAGAGAAAAATACAGTAATTCAAGTAGATGGTCCACGCCATTTTGATGACAATAATGCTCCTAATATTTCAACTAGGCTTAATACTAAATTATTGAAAAGTTATGGATACATAGTACATAGAATTCCATATTGGGTTTGGGATAAGTTAAGAACAAATACTGACAAAGAAAAATATATATGTGAATTGATATGCACTGATAAATCTGTTTCTCAGTCAGAGATGTTAGAGGAGATATTCTATGATGCACAAGAGAATATACCAGAGCAATCAACAAGCGAAATTTTACCTCATTCTGAATCACAAATATCAGATGATGATGCATTTTATGATGCGTACGAATATATTCCACAAGATCCATTAACACATGAATCTTCATCTCATTATGATATGCAAGCATTAGGTAACATAGGTTCTTCTGATTCTGAGACACGTAGTTTGTAATCCTTTTTACAAAAACTTAGCAAGTTTTTGATGCGAATGTATGCTAGAGAAACATGAGTTCTATATATAGCAGAAGGCATAACTATAGTTACATCACAATATTATCAAATTTAGAATACTGATTATCATAGTATAACTTCACTGTACCAACTGACCTATTACAGTGTTTAGCAACAATTATTTCAGCAGTATTATAATATTTATCTTGAATTTAGTCTGTCTTTAATATACTAAAAAAACATATCTTTTAGAGCATACTAGACATTGTTCTATTATTAATTTCTTTGTTCATATAATTGCTTCTCTTGTAACTTATTCTATCTCAAAACTTAATTCCTATCTTAATCTCCTCTTTTTTCTCTTTACTACAACTTATCCTAATCTAGCCTTATTAATTGTTTTGACACATTATTTTATATCAAACTCTGATGCTTTTGCATATTTTTTGTCTTTTACGTAAATTCTAGCCTCATTATTTTCAGCTTTAACTTGCTAGAGTTTATAGGATTATATACAATTAAAAGTTGAAGATATTTTATTCAGGAAGGTTCTAATGTTTAAAAACATATTTTCAGAAGACATCTTAATAAATCAACTGCTTACAGCTCTAACAACTTCTGACCAATCTAAATTCACAGAAGACAATATTTTTTTGTTAGGCAAAAATCTTGCAAAAGTTTTAAATAATATTGCTGAGAATCCTAGTATATCTAATGTAGAGGAATACCAAAAATGTTTTTCAGACTTGAATAACCAAGACTTATGCAAAGTATTAAAAATACTACAAAATATGATTATAGCAGATGAAAATAAGGAATTAATAGAAATTATAAGTTCACCACTTTTATATAGATTAACTAAAAAATATAAAGCAGAGCGTGCAGAAGAATTAAATAATAATCATAGTCAAATTTCTAGTAAACATTTTAAAAATAGCAACATTGAGGAACTACTACGTGATAGAAACATTGCTAAACAGGATGAATTCCCTAAAACAGAGGCTAAAGCAATTGGAATATCTGAAGGATACATAGCTACTGAGAAGTCAAGCGGTCATATATTTCTTTTAAAGAAATTTTATAAAAAAGATATTAGTATTGGAAAAAATTTAGCTAAGATGCCAAGTGAAGAATTGGATAAACTTCAACTAGCTTGGAGTGATAGAAGAGATGCTGTACAAGAATTACTAGCATCTTCTATATATCAGTTATTATTGTATGGACAAGCTCCAAAAGAAGAATTAGTAATACCTGATAGATCTAATGCAGATTCGCTGTATATTAGGTCTAAGTTTCTTGATAATGCAGTACAGCTTTCAAGATTTTCTGGTATGAAAAGATCAACTGGACTTAAAGCTGAAGCTAAAAATTTACAAAAATTAGAAGGATTTGAAAAAGTAATTGCTGCTTGTCATATACTAGGAGAATTAGATTATCATTCCGGTAATTTAATAGTACAAAATGGTAAAACTATAGCTAAAGTAGACCATGGTAGATCTTTAATGCAATTCTATGCAGATTTTGAAAGTATGGTTAGCACAACTGATAGCATATTTGATGATCCTTTTTTAAATTATAATTCAGCAATTCAAAAAGGTAATCTATCATTTGATATTAACAAATATAATGACGCATTAAAGCAGATGCTTGCTCAAATAGATGAAGGTCAAATAGATGCTATAATAGAACAAAAAATTTCCGAATTAGCAAAATTAGGATTTGATCCAAAAGGCTTTATTGGAAAGGTTAAGTTTAAAGGAGAAACTTTCATTAGCACCCCTATTAATGACTATCCTGCACTGATAAAGTTCTATCAAGTCAATTTAAAAGAAAATATTAAAAATATGAAAGAAATAGTAAAAGCAACTGATGTAATAAGCAGATTTAGCAACGTATCATCTAAATTTAAGAAAGGTGGATGGTTAAATGCTTTTGCTACCACTAGTATAAAAGAGCCAGTTTTATATGCATACAACCATAACATAAAAATTGATGGAAAAGATGCTTTAACATGGGCTATTGATAATAATTATCAAATGAATAGCTTAAACCATAGCTATATAGAAGTAGAAAAGTGTAATTATGAGCCACAATGGCAAAAGGATAGTAATGGAAAGTGGCAAAAAAAAGAACATTTGGTGCAAACAATAACAAATGATATTGTTAAGTGGCATGCTGCAGATTATATTCTAGAAATAGAGAAGAGTAGAAATGATCTCAAAAAACAATTGCAACCCTTATTAGGGCAATCACAAAATATATTAACAAAAAAATCAGTATCAAAAGAAATAAAAAAATTTGATGATTCTGAGTTAGCTAGAAAGAGAATGTTATTAAATCCTAGAATAAATTACTGTACAAGGATTCAAAAAGCTCGTTCAGCATTTAAGTCTAAAAATTCTCAAGGTGTTGAAATTTCTTGATTAGATATTCTGCAAAACTTGTAAAGATTGTAATAAAAAATGCTAGAATAGGATAAGTTGAAATACGAAATGTAGTAAATAAAAGGTATACAAAAAGAAAATATTGAATTATAAAGAAAATTTAAATAAAAATAAAATAACCCAACATGAAAAAGTGTATTACAAACAGTATACTATTTAATAGACAATTTTGGCACGATATATCATAAAGAAATTAATACCAAGTAACAATCAAAGAAACATAGATGGAAAAAATGCTTTAACATGTGCTATTTTTAATAACTCAGCTAATGATAACTTTCAATATTGCAAATGACTATATACTATTCATAATCACCAATTTATGTAAAAAATTAACTGAATATACTTGAAACTAATCTTGTAAATACATGCTTTGCACCTAAGAATATCGCCATGTTTAAGTTATTCAAAAAAGTTAGTTACTTATCTAAATTTAGGCTATTAGCCTCAGGATCAAAACTGTATACTAGCTTTCTTTTATGCTATTGCTATAACTTTTATTTTATTGCAATTTCACATATTTTCAACATACAAGGCTATATCATCAAGAATTTTTGAATGAAATAGTTCCCTTGCTACATTCTTCAATTTTAGGAATTTGTTGTATAAATTTATCCTGCATTAGTTTTGAGTGTGTATTTGGATCAGTGTTACCACCAGATAGTATAACTAAAGCCTTTTTGGGTGAATTTTGCCTTAAAAGCCAATTACACACTGCAGCCATGTTGATTGCGCTTGATGGTTCACAAGTAATTTTTAGTAAAGTAACAAGCCAAGTAGTCCAATAATAAATTGATTTTTCTGGAACAAGTACCATATCATCTAGTTTTTTGATATATTGAAAAGTTCTTTCTGATAGGTTTAATGCACTAAGACCATCAGCAACTGTATTTGGTGATTTAGGCAAGGTAAAAATATTGCCATGACACAACGAAGTAAATGCATCGTTAGCATTTACTGGTTCAGATCCTATAATTTGAACTAAAGTATCAGTTCTAATTTTAGTTAGGTATGTACCTGATAACAATCCTCCACCACCACAAGAAGCAAATACTGCATCAGGAGAAAAGTGTAATTGTTGCAGAGCTTCATAATATACAGTTCCAGCTCCGGCAATAATACTATCGCTATCTGATGGGTGTAGATAATAAAATTCATTGTTTTGCTCTAACTTTGCTTTTTGCTCTGCTTCAATTCTTGAATTTGTCAAAATTACCTTTGCTCCATAATGTTTTGCCATATGTAATTTTGTTTTAGAAATGCAGTTAGAGTATATTTTAACAGTATTTAATTTTAGTAATTTAGCTACCAATGCTACTGCTACTCCATGATTTCCAGTAGTATAAGTTGAAATTTTTGTTGGTAGTAATTTCCTTTCTTGCAATGCAAGTAAATGATTAAGTACTCCTCTTATCTTAAACGAACCAGATTTCTGTAATGATTCTGCTTTAAAGTATATTTCATGTCCTAAAAGGTGGTTTAGGTAATCAGAATATAGAATGGGTGTTTGATAGATATATGGCTTAATTCGATTATAAGCTTTAATAATACTTAACATACAAAAATACTATCTACTATGCAAAATATTCATATGTAAAATAATTGAATTTAATTATCTGTGTGATTATATAGATTATCATGATATACTAGTAAATAAAAATTTAATTATATTTAGTGGCACAAGTTTTAAATGATATTAGCAATCGTGTTTTACCATTATTTCCAATAAGAAACACAGTATTATTTCCTGGGCTAGTATTGCCTATATTAATTGGCAGAGATGATTCGGTTAAAAATTTGTTAAAATTAGGCAATGATTCTGAGAATCATCCTACTGTCTTGCTTACTACTCAAAAAAATGCTGATGATATAAAACCTTCGATAAATTCTTTATATAAAATTGGAGTATTGGCAGAAATAACTGAGCTAGTTCAATTGCCTAATGACAATTATAAAATCTTGATAAAAGTATTAGATCGAGTTAAACTGACAATAAGACGCTCGCAGGACCTTTTAGTAGCTGAATATGTAATTGTTCCAGATGATGAAATTAATAATGCTGATGAAATAAAAGATAAGTTAGCAAATGCAATTGTTCTCTTTAATAAATATATTAGGTTAAGTAAAAAAATTAACCCAGACTTGTTAGTTCATATTTTATCGTACACTAATCAAAGCTATGTAGTTAATGCTTTAGCCGCAAATTTAATTTGCAATGTTGCTAACAAGCAATCTTTGTTAGAAATAACTGATCTTAAACAAAGAATAGAAAAGCTAACTGATCATGTTGCCAAAGAAATCATTATAATGGAAACAGATGAATTGATTACTTCGAAGGCACAGAAAAATCTAGAAAAAATGCAGCGTGATTGCTTTCTTAATGAAAAGATGAAAATAATTAAAAACGTTTTAGGAGTAGATGATGAAAAATCTGATATTGCTGAACTGCAAAAGAAAATCGATACTCTTCACCTTTCAAAAGAAGCTAAAGCTAAAGCGGAAAGTGAGTTAAAAAAATTAAAGATGATGAATCCAATTTCTGCTGAAGCTGCATTAACACGTAATTATTTAGATATTCTTCTAGGATTACCATGGAAAAAAGAAAAAGAAAGTAAGATTAACATTAATATTGACAAGGCTTTACAAGATTTGAATGCAGATCATCATGGACTAGAAAAAGTCAAGGAAAGAATAACTGAATATTTAGCAGTACTGCAAAGGACTAAAAAATCTATAGGAACAATCTTATGTTTTATTGGTCCACCTGGAGTAGGAAAAACATCTTTAGTAAAATCTATTGCAGAAGCTACAAAATGTAAATATGCAAAATTTGCTCTAGGTGGAGTGAGAGATGAAGCAGAAATTCGTGGCCACAGAAAAACTTATATTGGAGCAATGCCAGGTAAAATTATTTCTTTAATAAAAAGGGAGAATAGTAATAATCTTGTCATATTACTAGATGAAATTGATAAGATTTCTAGAGATTCTAGAGGTGATCCAGCATTTGCTTTATTAGAAGTATTAGATCCAGAGCAAAATAGCCGCTTTCAAGATAATTACCTAGAAGTAGAGTATGATCTTTCAAAAGTACTTTTTATTGCTACTGCTAACAGTTTTAATTTTCCTATTCCTTTGCGTGATCGTATGGAAATTATTCAAATTCCTGGGTATGTCGAAGGTGAAAAATTAGAAATAGCAAAACATCACCTTATTCCTAAACAAATCAAAAATAACGGTTTAAAAAATACTGAAATCAGTTTTTCAGATGAAGCAATATTAGAGTTAATAAGATATTATACACGAGAAGCTGGAGTTAGAGGTCTAGAAAGAAATATCGGAGGAATATGCCGTAAGGTGCTTAAGAAAATTTTAAGTTCTAAAGATATAAAATCAGAAAGTGTTAGCAAAGAAAATATTAAAGATTATCTTGGATCTAGGAAATATAAGTATGGGCTTGCTGAAGATGATAATCAAGTAGGCATTACTATTGGATTAGCTTATACTGAAACAGGTGGGGATTTGATTTGGGTTGAAGCAGTAATGATACCTGGCAAAGGAAAAATTAAAGCTACAGGTAAGTTAGGTGATGTGATGAAAGAATCAAGTCAAACTGCATTTAGCTATTTTTGCTCTAGAGCACAAAAATATAATGTAAAGTATGAGCAATATCATAAGTATGATATTCATATTCATTTTCCTGAAGGAGCTATCCCTAAAGACGGACCTTCTGCAGGTATAGCTATTTTTACTACAATAGTTTCCTTAATGACGGGTATACCTGTCAAGCTTTCAGTAGCAATGACTGGTGAAATTACTTTAAGAGGACGAATATTACCTATTGGTGGACTAAAAGAAAAGTTAATGGCAGCAAAACGAGGAGGAATTAAAACAGTAATTATTCCAGAAGGAAATACTAGTGATTTAGAAGATATACCTAATAGTATTAAAAATGATTTAGATATTATTCCATTATCAGAAGCCGATCAAGTACTAGATATTGCTTTGGCTACTACAGTAACCAATTCGCCTGCAGAAACAGCTTGTTAATATTTGTTAATTTCTCTATAAAATAGAAAGCAAATTAGAATATATCTTTAAAGCCTTTGAATACTACTTAAGTAGTTCTTTGAGTAATGGAATGGTGATATTGCGTTTATGCTCTAACGAATATTTATCAATTAATTTTACCGTATCATGAATTATACTAAATTCCCTGGTTAGCCTTGATGATAAGTAGTTAATAATTTCAGTTGATACTTTCAGAGAACGTTCAGAGAACGCTTTCATTAAAACAATTTTCAGCATTTCATCATCTGGTCGATGAAGTTTTATAGTTAAAACAGCGCTTAGTCTAGAAGTAAGATCTGGTAATATAAAATTAGTAGGATGTATACTGCATGTTAGCATTAAAAATTTATTATTTTCATGTAATATATTAAAAATATGTAATAACTTTTTATCTGACCAATGGTTTTTATCTATATCCTCTATAATAAAGCTTGGTTTCGTTTGATAAAATTGATCAATATTATCTGAACTAGACATAAAAACTGCATTAGCATATCTTTGCCAAATGTTTGCTAAGTAAGTTTTACCAGAAGAAGGTGGCCCACAAACAAGTAAGGATTTAGAGTATGGAGTTATTCCCCACATAGAAGGCCAGTTTTTAATTAACTGATATGCATCAAAGTTTGAACTCGTAACAATATAATCTTCTTCTAGGTATTTAGAGTTATTTGGAAAGTTTATAGTATGTTGCATATTTAAATATTAAAAACTTTAAAGATAATAAATATATTATTTACTGCAAAGCTAGCTTAAGTATTAGATAAAAACACAAAAAAGAAAACTATTAAGCTCTAATAGTAAAAAGATAAATGAATTTTTTAACTTAAGTATATGCAATGCAAAGCACAAATATGCTTTTTGCTCCAGCATTTTTAAGAAGCTTAGCACATAAGTTAACAGTTGTTCCAGTTGTAACAACATCATCTAGTAATATTATTTTTTTATTTTTTATAATTTCTGAGTTATTAATTCTAAAGCTTCCACTGATGTTTTTTATACGCTCTTTTTTCGTTAACTTAGTTTGTGATTTAGTCCATTTATACTTGATCAATATGTTGGATTTTATAGGTAGCTTAGCAATATCCGATAAATATTTACCTAAGACTTGTGCTTGGTTGTACCCTCGTAACAAAAGTTTAAATCGATGTATAGGTACTGGTATTATGTAATCTGCAGATAAAATATTATATTGATAACGTACATATAATAATTGCGCTAGCATCATTGCAATTAAAGGTTTATCATAATATTTGAAAGCATGAATTAAAAATTTACTATCTTCATTAAAAATTAATAATGCTCTTGCTAATTCGTAATTAGGTGCAGTATGACAACATTTAAGGCAAATTACATCAGCTCCATAATCATAAGGTAAAGCTCTGCCGCATTTTTGACAAAATGGCAAAGTAATAAAGTTAATTTTATTCCAACAAGTTGAGCATAATCCAGCTGGCAAAGCGCTTTGAATAAGCTGTTCGCATGTTAAGCATTGTCTTGGAAAAAAATAATTTAATAATATTATTAACGGGTAGATGATTATTTGTAACCAAGAACTAATTAAAGAACACATCGTTAACTTGCGTTTTGTATAACTCACTCATACTTTGATAATGTAATGTATATCCATTAATTGTTTGATTTCTAAACCAAGTTAATTGTCTTTTGGCATATTGTCTAATTTTTTGCTGAGCTATTGTTATAGCCTCTTCAATTGTTAGTTCTTGATTAAGATATGAGATTATTTCATTAATGCCTAGCGCCTTTTTCGCTGAAATGCTAATGTAATCATAATATGGCTTTATTTTAGTTATTTCATCTACTAATTCTCCATTAGTTGCTAGTTTAGCAAATCTCTGATCACAGTTCTGATATAAAAGCTGCCTATCTGGCAACAATATTATTTTTTTTACATTGTAACCTTCAAGAGGAGAAACTAGTTTAGAGTTATGGTAACTAAAAATTGATTTATTAGTTTGCAGCACAACTTCATATGCCCTAATCATTCTCTGAGCATCACTTGAATGAATGTAATTCTTAGAAATAGGGTCTAAATCTATCAATTTTTGATAAAATTCTTGTTTAGTTAGTTTTTTATAGAGATCTTGAACTTGCGTACGAATCTCCCAAGTTATTTCAGGAATATGATGAATACCATAAACTAGGGCCTTAATATACATTCCACTACCTCCAACAACAATTGGTAATTTTAATGCATGTATAACACTTTTAATAATTTTACAAGCTTCTTGTACATACTTAGCTACCGAATACCTCCTATTTGTTAATTGTTTTGTTATAGATTGCTGTAAGTTTATATTATTATAATTAGCATTTACTTTAGATTGAGAAATATTATCGAAGGAATTCAGTTCATTAATATCAGAATGAAAAATTGATACATAATTATATAAATAGTGATCAATCTGCTGTTTTTCTGAAATGCTTGGAGAAGCTGTAATTATTGGAATTTCTTTATATATTTGCATTGAGTCAGCATTAATAATAACACCATTGAATTTCTGAGCTAATAACATTGCTAGTTCAGATTTACCACTAGCTGTAGGTCCAGCAATTATAAATATATCATTCATTGTTAATATAGTTTCAATAATAAGTGCACATTATAATATAATGTATACTAAATCAATAACTTCTATAGTATGAATCCTAACTTAAATATTGAACAAGATAATGCTTCGGAAATAATTGCTGGTGTAGATGAAGCTGGCAGAGGTCCATTAGCTGGACCAGTAGTAGCTGCTGCTGTAGTTGTCAACCAATTAATTATGATAGATGATATTAAAGATTCAAAAGTGTTATCTAAATCTAAAAGAGAAAGTTGCTATGATAAGATTACTAATAACTACTACTACAGTATTGGTATAGCATCAGTTCAAGAGATTGATAAATATAATATTTTAGAAGCAACAAAGCTTGCATGTATAAGAGCTGTTAAGAATTTAGCAATCATACCCACAAAAGTGCTAGTAGATGGCAATATGAATTTTACTGACAATAGATTTATTAGTATAGTTCGTGGTGATCAGATTTGCTACTCTATAGCATCTGCTTCAATAGTAGCAAAGGTAACAAGAGATCGCATGATGCAGATTTTACACAAAGAGTATCCAGTTTATGGTTGGAATAAGAATTGTGGGTATGGAACTAAACTGCATATTGAGGCAATTAAAACTTATGGTCAAACTATACATCACAGAGTTAGCTTTAAATTTAAAGGCAATATCAACCATAGTGCGATATTAGGAAATATGGTATAATATAGCTAAACCACTATAAAACAGCTATGCTATATTGAAAAAATGGTTTCAAGCTAAATCAAGAAGGATAAAATATCACTGTGAGTAAACACGCTTTTCGAAAAATATATAACATAACTGTTTTATACTAGTTTGGCTATATTAAAAAAAGTTAAAACATTACAGATTTCTTTTAACACCATTAGGATAAGAAGCAGCTAGAAAAAGTGTTATAATGATGAATAATGTTCCATGTGGTAAGTATAGTATTCTAAAAAATATTTGCAGCAATGTAGAAATAAATGTTTATTAATTGGAATCATCATATATTTAATATATTAAAAGTTATAACTGTATATTATCTTTTTTAGATTTTTCTTACTATATCTTTTCATATTTGTTATTATATTAAATCTTGCGTTATAAGCATGGTTAGTAAATAGATATAGCTCTTATGTTATGAAAAAGATGATTTCTTAATTACCAACAAATTTTCTCCTATTTGCAATTACTTTAAATAGTGTATATTATTACTAAGATTTAGTATTTCAAATCAAAAAATTTAATAACACAAAGAAGGATTTATATGTCAGAAAATGTTGTCTCTAGTAACCAACTCAAACAAATTATTGAAAAAATTGAAAGATTAGAAGTTGAAAAAGCTAATATAACAGAAGACATTCAAGCAGTGTATGCTGAAGCAAAAAGTTATGGATTAGACACTCATACACTGAAGCAAGTAATTAAAATCAAAAAAATGGATAAAAGTAAATTTAAAGAACAAGAAGAATTACTTGAGACTTACTTAAGTGCTTTAGGAATAACATCATAATTAAGAGTTGTTAAATGCTTAAATTATGTAATTAATAAGTTGTCAGTGCAGATATTTTATATAAACATTACCTAATAATAAAGCTGCAAAGATATATCAAATATAAAGAAGAAGAAATGTTAATTTTTTGTTAACTTCTACACTTTATAGAACCTACTATTAACTTATGTTAACTTTTATTAATATTTATAATTAATCTTCAACTTTAACTATAAACATATTTGGAATATTTATTAATATAACAAAAAAATTAAGGCGAAAGGTATAAAATAGGTAGAAAAAAAATCAGGAAATTGGGGTCAGTTTTCAATCTAAAGGTTAAGATGATAGCTGAAAAATGCATACCAATCCAAGGTTGATAAAGGGGTTTGGAAGTCAGGTATATTATGAATAAATTAGTATAAAAATTTGATTCAAATAAAGAGAATAATATAGATACCTTGTTTAGGTAATTGTAACATGAATTAATATACAATTAATCTATGGTATAATTATGGAATCAATAACATTAACATTAAAGTTAACAGATAAGTTAATAAGAAAAATAAAAATTCCAACTGAAAGAACATCAATCATCCAGGATAAAATTGAACCAGGCCTTAAATTAAGAATATCACCGACAGGAAGAAAACATGGTCTTTTGAAAAAAATTTAGAAAAGAAGGGATAAAAATGACGATAAGGGTATTTCCAGATTTATCTATTAAAGAAGCTAGAAAAATAGCAAGAGAATTAAAGAGATTAATGACGAACGGAATAGATTCAAGAGAAGTAAAATGTTAACAACAGATAGAAGAAAATGAGAATCGTATAAAAGAAAGAGAAAGAAAAGCTAACGATATTACATTTAAAGAGCTGTGTTATAGGTATATTGAAGAGTATGCCAAAATATATACTATAAACTGGCAGAAAGATGCTGCAAGAATATATAATTATGGGAACCCGTTATTTTTAAAAAAGATAAGTGAGATTAAAAGTAATGATATTGAACAAATATTCAATAGATATCTTTCGAAACTGGTTAAGGTAGTTCAAAATTATAAATGCCAGAGATCAAATTAAATCTAAGACCTAATCTTTTACGTCTATTTCGACATTTGTCAGTAATAATTTTGAACTACCTTAACCAGTTTCGAAAGAGGTCTAATGATATCAGCAAAGATGGAAAATATGCGACAGCAAATCAATTTCTAGTAACCTTAAGCAGTATATTTAATAAGGCAATAAAATGGGAATTAATAGACAGAAATCCTACACTAAGAATAGATAAACACAGAGAAAGACGTCTAAGTTACGATGAAATGACTAAATTTTTACAAGTATTTATGTGGAGAAGCAAGTGCGTTGATAAGAGATTTTGCATTACTAGCGTTATATACTGGAGCTAGAAAAAGTAATGTGTTAGAGATGGAATGGGACAATATAGATTTTGAAAGAAAAATATGGCATATACCAAAAACTAAGAACGGAAAGGCACAAAATATACCATTAACAGATGATGCAATGGAAATATTGCAAGCAACGAAATTAATATCTACAAGTAAATGGGTACTACCAAGTGCTACTAGCGAAAGCGGACACTTAGAAAGCCATATGAAGCATGGAATAGGATTTGTAAAAAGGCTGGCATAAAAAATTTCAGAATACACGATCTAAGAAGGACGTTTGCAAGTTGTCTGTCAGATATAGGTGCAGGTCAGTATATAATTCGTGCAGCATTGAATCATATTAATTTTGAATCAACAAGTGATTATAGTATAGTTAGTACAGAGTTACTAAGAGAGTATATGTCTAAGGTGACACAAATGATTAGTGGACATATGCAAAGTTATAAATATTTATAATACTATCTGACTAATATAAACGTTGTGGTAAGAATAGTGCGACTTCATGTCGCACATGCATGTATGTAAACTAATTATCACAGGTAAAATCTGTGTTTGAAGATATTTAGCTAATTTAAACATTATAGAGAAATCTCATGCTACAATTGCAGCTGAAGGTGATTATACAAAATCAAAAATTATGTTTGGCATTATCGAGGCCGTTGAAGTATATGGGTTTGAGCATTGATGAATGGGGAGTAGTATTAGCTGGAGTAGCTCCAGGAATTGTACTACTAAACAGCAGGCATGCTAAATTAGGCCTAGCATTTATGGTTGGAGGAATTGCTCTATGTTATTGCTTTAAGAAATTTAAGAAGGTATTGATGCCTTAAAGAATGGCCTCCTCAATGTTCAGTATAAACTTGAGCTTGTATCTTAGATAATAGTTCAAACTATATGCACAGCTAGCAATATCACTACTGATAGAAAATATAGAGTAAGAATTTTAGAATAACATAATTGATAGTAATAATAAAAAAAATAAAGAATTTTGATGAAATCTCTGATAGTATTAAAAATAAGGCTGTAAAAAAGAAAATTTGTAACAGCACATTTGATTTAGCAATTATCACAGCTAATCAAAAATTTAAAGGGGAATTTTTATAAATCATATGAAATATATGACAGTATTATTAATACAGTTACATCTATTGCATCAAAATAATCTGCTCATATAACAGTATTTAATTTTAGGGTAAAGATATGCTAGCAAACAAATATTTTAGTAAAGGGAATTCATTTTTTCAGTTAAGAAACTATCAAAAAGCAATAAAGAATTTTGATTTAGCTATTAAGTATAAACCAGATTTTGCAGAAGCTTATGTTAATAAAGGAATGGCTTTAAAGGCATTAGGGCAACATCAAGAAGCAATAGAGAATTATGATATAGCTATTAAGTGTAATCCAGATTTTGCAGAAGCTTATGTTAATAAAGGAATGGCTTTAAAGGCATTAGGACAACGTCAAGAAGCAATAAGGAATTTTGATACTGCTATTCGATACAGACCAGATGATGCAGAAGCTTATTATGCTAAAGGCATAACTTTTCAAGAGTTAGGTCAACATCAAGAAGCAATAAAGAATTTTGATACTGCTATTCGATACAGACCAGATTTTGCAGAGGCTTATGTTAATAAAGGAATATCTTTAGACGAATTAGGACAATATCAAGAAGCAATTAAAAATTATGATCAAGCTATTCAATATGATTCAACTAATCTAGATATTTATATTGATAGAGGAGTTTATTTATGCGAACTTGGACACTATCAAGAGGCAATTAAAAATTATGATGTAGCTATTAAGTATAAACCAGATTTTGTAGAAGCTTATGTTAATAAAGGATCGTCTTTGAAGGAATTAGAGCAACATCAAGAGGCAATTGAAAATTATGATATAGCTATTAAGTATAAAGCAGATTTTGCACTAGCTTATGTTAATAAAGGAATTGCTTTGAATGAATTAGGTCAGCATCAAGAGGCAATTAAAAATTATGATATAGCTATTAAGTATCGACCAGATTTAGCAAATGCTTACAATAATAAAGGAACTGCTTTATGTACACTAGAACAATATCAAGAGGCAATTAAAAATTATGATATAGCTATTAAGTATAAAGCAGATTTTGCACTAGCTTATGTTAATAAAGGAGCTGCTTTGAAGGAATTAGGGAGACATCAAGAAGCAATGGAAAGTTGTGAACTGGCTGTTAAATATGATTATGATGATGGGTACGCATACCAGTTAGCAAATGACCTTGCAAAAAAATTAAAAAAAAGCAATCTCCACATCATAACTGATTAATTTTTAGAATCAAGGTATAGAGAATCACATGTTCATAAGTTAAGAATGTGTCAGTAAAAATGTTTTAACATTTAACATAAGATTTATTCTGGATTATGGACTATATCAAAAAATATTCCTAAATATTAAGAGATATAGTCTTAAATCTTAGAGTTCAAAATAAAACAATGCTACTTTTTTTTGAACCAACAATATTTATTTAAAAATAAAATATTGTTGTGCTTTTGAATTAGCATTTATTCCAGATAAGTATTAAGTAAACAGTATCTACTTAACTTATCAGCAATCTTTGGTAGTTTAAGGTATCAAGCAAGAGGTATAAATTCTTGCTCAGTTTCAATGATGATTTTTTGTCTTTTTTCATCAGATTTTATGAATACGGTTTGAATGTTGTGTAAACGGTCACATAATTTGATTAATAACAAATCTTTTTTGTTTTGCTGACGCAATATTTTAATCATTTCTCTAGAACTGATTTTTTTATTATCCCTAATTCTGGTAAGGTCAAAAACCTGTTCTGCAATCTTTACACCAAACACCTTAGCAATTTTTTCTTTAGTTAATGTTGTATCTTCGAGTGTGTCATGTAGTATTGCTGTAATAATCGTATCAGTTTCAAAGCTGTATTCTGCTACTGTGCAGGCTACTTCCAATGGATGTATATAATATGGCTCTCCTGTATCTCTCTTTTGCTTGCCATGATATTTTTTAGCATATTTTATTGCCTTTGTAACTTCATAAAGATTAATATATCCTTGTGTATGTTGATTTATTAGTATCAGCTTATTTAATAGAATTTGACTAAAATCTGGAACTGACGTTTTGCAGTAACATGTTGAATATGTTATCATTTTGCCTCCATCTTTAATTGGTAGATTGTTAAATAGTCCAGATAATGAATTAGTTATACTAGTATTTGCGAGTTTCAATGGAACATTGAATATAAAAAGCATGCACCTTTGTTTTCTTCGCTTTTCAGCATAATTTCCCCGTTCATCTCCTGTATAAATTGCCTTACAATTTTTATTCTAAAGCCAAGTGTAGAAGCTTCCCCTGAATATGTATAGTCAATTACAATGAAGTTTGAGTATAGAAAAAAGCGACAATAGCATCATAAGATTTACCAACAGGATATTTTATACGCAAACTTCATTGTAATTGACTATATCTTTAAATTCTTTATTTATCTGATCTACTTTGCTTTTTGAAAATCTTTGGCCTGTATCATTTACAATAACTTTCAACATTCTGTATTTGTTATTCATTAGTATGCGATATAACGTCATTTGGACTGAAACTTTGCTTCCTTTGCTTTTAAAGTACTGCCTGTAGTCTGTAATTGTCATCAATTACTTCTTTTACTGTAGTTAAATAATCGCAACTAAGTTTTATTCCTTTATATTCTGCAACTGCATTTAGAGCAGATTTAGTAATCTTCATTTTCTATTTCTGAATCGAATTCTTTTTCTAATATCATAAATCACACTTATTTTAGAAAATTAAAGATAGTGAGCATATATCGGTACACAGCATATAACCTCTGTATGCTCATTTTTTACATATGTAATTTCTCCTTTTATTGCTTGAAGTAGTAGCTTAACAAATGTCAGCCCTAAACCTAAGACGTTATCTTCATTTGGAGTTTTAAAAGCAGTATTTATTTTTTGTAATTTTTTTATGTTGTTTCCATTATTTCGAATTGTAAGTTCTAGTGTTTTGTCTCGTATTTCTGAATTTAGTAATCTAACTCTAATGAGTATTACTTTAACTTTTTCTCCAAATCTATTTGCATTATCAAGCAGCTGAGTTAGTATTTGCTGTATTTCATCTCCATATCCAATCATACGAATTTTTTCATAGTCATAATCCGTATAAACAATGCAATCTGAAATGCAGCAACCTTTTACATGGTGTATCAATTTATGCTACAGATTTTTCATTTATAGAACCTAAAAAAGGTGACTTCGTTTATCTTGATCCACCTTACCACCAATCTGGAGAAAGGTTCTACACTAGACTTCCATTTGATGAAAAAGATCAAATCAGACTACGAGATTTTGTATATGAGATAACCAATAAAGGTGTTAAAATTATGCTTTCAAATAATAACACTACCTTTATTAAAGACCTATACAAAGACTTCTTCTTTTTAATGCAATATGGCAATAAAGCTGATAAAATGGTGGTGCCACTAAGGAGAATCGGACTCCCGACCTCATCATTACCAATGATGCGCTCTACCACTGAGCTATAGCGGCTAATAGTATATCAAAAAACCATAGTTTTTACTGTTCTAAGTTCATGAAAGTAAAACTATAAAATAATTGTTCTAATAAAAGCTAAGCTTAATTCATGATGATGTACAAAAATATTTATCTATAGCTTATTATGTATGTTATTGACATACTATTTAAGTTAGGTCAAGATAAATATTACTTCATAATAACATTATCAATTAGTAACATCTTTTTTTAATGTAATATACCTTATAATCAACTTTATAGTTAAAAATTAATGTATAAACCTAACATGCAAACAGTATCAAAGAAGTGTTATAAGGCTCGTGATACTCTAGGTCTTTCTAAAGCTTTAAAGCAAAATCTTTATAGAAGAAAAAATCCAAAAAATATTTGACCTTAGTTTTTCGAATGTCTAAAATGTCATGTTAGGATAATGGAAAAAGATAAGTTAAGTAGTATACAAAAATAAAGAGCTAAGTTATAAACCAGAGTTGAACATAAGCAATATGTTATAAACCTATGCAGAATAAGTGTTGTAGTTTTTTTGATGCTTATATTTTGATGCTTATATATAGAGGTTTATATTTTTTTGTTTAAAAAATTTGCCTATGTTGTATTTATCATTCTATGTTTTTCTGCTTTTTATATTATGCTTATGTCTTCTAACTCTTGAATACTTCACCAACAATTTAAAAATTTTTTCAGAGTTAGTTTGTACTCTTGTTTTGTTGCAATGACACTATTTCAATATTTTATCATATAACATCAGTTAGTTAATCATAAATAACGAATTATTTCCCAAACTTATACTGAAACTGCTGAGTTGAATGTTATCATTCTGAAACTTTGTTTTAACAAGCGCATAAGTCTTAGCTGGCAATATTATTTCCTCATTACTAAATAGATGATAATTTATCAGTTTTTTATTTTGGTCATATGTGCATATTTTTATAACTGGAAGGTGAACAGCTATTGATGAATTGTTAAACAGTATGTACTGTATTACTCTATGATTAGTTTCAGGAATATATGTTGATGTAACTCTATGTAATGAAATATGCTTCTTTTCTCCTAAAATTATATCTTGTGCTGCTGAATTATATTTTACTGTTAAAAATAATAATAGTGAAATTAAACTTGCTAATATGAACGGCAGTATTACTGAATATCTAGATATTGATACTGTATATTGTTCTCTATTTAATAAAGAGGATATGTTGTTACCTAATTGATAACTATAATCTGTTGCACAAAAACTCGCCGTAGTCATTGGCACAGATATTAAATCCTGTAACTTTCCAATCCAAATATGTTGACACTTAGAGCATTTGATTTTTCTTATATTTTTAAAACTTAAATTTTTATTATTAGGCAATGCAAAAACAGTATTACATTGAGGACATGAAATCTGCATTTATGTTTCAAATTTTTATTGCGCTATCAAGTTATCTATCTATATTCTATATGTAAGATTAAGGTTGTTCAAAGGTTTTTTGAAATACAGAGTAAATATAATGGAAAAAAATACTGGTAAATTATATAAATATATTAATAAAGTCGAAGATTTTTGGACAAAGCGCAATCAATTGATTAAAGGTGCTGAAGATTATAAAGTAGCATGCAGATGGCTGCAAAGTATCTTAGATGATCTAGACAAAGGTATAGTGAGAGCTTGTGAAAAAAAGCATGGAGAATGGCATACTAATGAGTGGGTTAAAAAAGCTATATTACTGTATTTTAAATTACATGATAGCGTTCTTACATCAACACAAGTTGCTTGTTATTATGATAAAATTCCATTGAAGTTTTATTCTTCTGGATCTGAAGAAGATAACTTTAAAGAACTTGGTATCCGAGTGGTACCTGGCGCAATCATTAGAAAAGGAGCATATATTGGCCATAGTACTGTAATAATGCCATCATTTATTAATATAGGAGCGTATATTGGTAGCAGTACAATGATTGATAGTTGGGCTACTGTTGGATCATGTGCATATGTTGGTAATAAGTGTCATATTTCTGGTGGAGTAGGCTTAGGTGGAGTACTTGAACCAATACAAAATGCTTCAGTGATTGTTGAAGATAATTGCTTTATTGGAGCAAGGAGTCAAATTGCTGAAGGAGTAATAGTTGAAAGTGGAGCTGTTATAGGTACTGGAGTACAGATTAGTGCTTCAACAAAGATAGTTGATCGGGAAACTGGAGAAGTAACTTATGGCCGTATTCCAGCTAATTCAGTTGTAGTTCCTGGAAGCTTACCACATGCTCATTCAAACAACTTACAGTTGCAATGCGCTGTGATTATTAAGAAAGTTGATAATAATACTAGAGCTAAAACTTCAATCAATGATTTATTAAGATGCTAGTTTTCCATATTAGTAGAAGTAATAGTTGTTTCTATACTGCCATTAAAAAGAATTGATGGGCTCTGAATACTTATTAATCGATTGGCAAGCATGCCAGATAGTGAAATAAAAAGAAAAGCAACTGCTGCACTAGTTCATTTTATGAAGTATATTCATAATCAACCGGATATAATAGAGCTATGTGCAAAATTTTTTGATACACTACAAGAAATAGCACAAAAAGATAAAGAAAATGGCTTTCTTTACATAAAAGCGTTATTGCATTATACTATAAGTAAGGTTAGTAAAGATGAGCAACCTAGGTTAAAAAAATTACTGGACGAAAATTTATCAATTGAGGATAGAAAAAGGATTATGGGAACAATTGCTGCACAATATATTGACGAAGGCAGAGCTGAAGGCAGAGCTGAAGCCGCGCGAGGGCTTGCAAGGAACTTATTAAAAGCTGGCTTTTCAGTTGAATTTATTTCTGAAAATACCGGATTGTCAAAAGAAGAAGTGATTAATTTAAAAAATAACATAGAGTATTAATTTTTCGAATTAATACTCTACTAACTTAAGTTTTTTGAGCAATTTATATTCACAAACAAAAGCTGTATTTAAATTTTGTAGCTGCATAGTTAGTTTTGTGATGGGAAAGTTACCAGCAAGCTTTACATAACAAGTTAGGTCTGGTAGGTTCATAATTTCAGATGGCATAACTAAAATCTTTTTACGCTCAACATTATTCATATTTACTCCATCTCGCATAGTATTTGATCCATATGACAAGTTTTCTTGAGTTTCAATAATTTCTTGTTCACCTAGTATTAATGCTGACTTATAAGCTGTAACCTGATCGCTAACTCGAAAAATAAATTTACTATTAAACAAATCCAGCATAGAAGCACATTCAGCAGCCCCATATATTGCTTCTAATTGATGAATGTTCTGCAATCCAGCAACAAAGCAGCCTCCATACTTTCTACTTTCAGCTAAAGCAACTGGTAAAGACGAAACTTTTTGTAGAGCTGGCAATTCATCAAGTATAAACCACATGTTTTTGTTATCATGATTAGGATTTCTACACATCAAAGCTTTGATAGCTATGCTTATCCAAGCTGAAATAAGTGGGCATAAAGTAGCTCTTTGATTTGGGTTAGCTGTGATAAATAGCCAGCTAGTTTCATTTGAATTACTAAACCATTCCTTGATGCTAAAACTACCTCCAGGCTTTAAATATTGTAGCGAAGTAATATTCTTTCCAAGAGTAGATTGAATTCCTGCAGAAGTTTCGAGCGCGCTTTCGCTTATAATACCTGATACAGCTGTGTTTCTAAAAGCTTTTGCAAATTGTCTATTATCAGAGTAAATGATTGTATGAATTAATTTTATGATATCTTTATCATCCTTATATAGCTTCAATGCTTCAGACAAGACTAATTCAGCATTTTTAGCAAAAAAGTCATCAAGTTTAGGAGTATAATTACTAAAACTACTCGCTATATCATGAAAATCAGCTGCTTCAAAACAATCATTCCAAGGCAACCATTGCTCACTATTTTTTTCAAAAGGATTAAGCAGCTTATCACATTTAGGATCAAAAAATCTATCAATAAAAGTTCCAGTTGTGTCTACAATTATTGCTCGATCTTTGTGTAATCGAATTTGTGGTAGCAGTTCATTAAGCATATTGGTTTTACCAGTACCTGTTGTTCCAGTAATCAGAATGTGCAGCCTTTCACTATTCTTTACTAATGGCAAGCCTGCAAAACAGATTTTTGAGGCCTTTTTAGCGCTTTTTAGCATTTTAGATAGGTATTTCAGCGCCTCTAATTTTGGCCTTAATAATCGTGTTTTTGCCTTGAGATGTAAAGAAAACAATTGAGATTATCACACCAATAGCAAAAACAATTAAGCTTTCTAACAATGCTGAATTGATTAGGAATTCCCATAATTGCTGTATTTTAAATCCATGTTGGCCTGTATAAAACTCATGCAAAAAGTCTTGAGCATTGAGGTGCATCCATTTTTTAAACCTTAAACTATAAAACTTAATGCCTATTTGATCGATATCATAAAAATGCTCACCAATTGCTAGCTTAAGCTGCACATATCTTTCAATTACAAAATAATACAAACTGCTCAGAAATACTTTTTGATATACCAGAAATAGATTCTAATGTGATATAATCATAAATTGGAAATATATCTCCAATCGAAGATAAAAAGGCTATTTCATGGTTACTAAATTCAGTATTATAATCAAACTTATTTTTTAGATTAGTCAATTGTTGTTTAGCTTTACCTGCATAAGACTGCTCTGGTGATATTGTTATATTTCGTCGCAAGCTTGGATGCAAGCAACTGACATTATCACAACTGTAAATCGAGGCTGATTCTCCGCCTTTTAAATGACTAATCCAACTTTTTTCATCCTGAGCTAATGAGTCATAAAAGTGTACATTATTGTTTGTAACCACGATAGTGCCAGTCATAGACATGATTGAATCATGCATATCTGATGGTATTCCAACCTTTGCTGCTGCTTTAGTGAAGATGTTATAATCATTCTAGCATTAGCTCTGAATCCTTATTTTGTGCTTGTCGCAGAGCTTGTTTTTGAGCTAAATCATTACGACATTTTTTACTAGCAGCAAAATAATCAAATCCACTTTGTGACTGTATATCACGGCAAACAGCTTCTCTCATAGCCCAGTTTCTTGGTAAAGCTGTAGCAAATAATGCTTTTGTTAATTCACAATCTCCTTTGGCAAATTGATTCATCTCCATTGCTAGATTACGCAAGTCCTTGAGAGCGTTCTCAATCTGTGGAGCAAATGTTTTTAATCCTAATGAAAATGCATAAACTTTAGCTTGAGAACCAATGTTTTTCATTAGTTGAACTAATTCTTCTCCAGAAATAACAGAGAAGCTACCAAGATAGGCGTCAATACCGCTACAGCTCATGTTTAAAGATGGTGGAGTTATAGCAAATGGCTGAAAGGATGTTTGGCTTGTTCGAGCAGACAATCCACCAGCTGCATAATATCCAGCCGCTTGATCTTGATATGATCCAGATCTAGTAACATTAACACTCATTCCTTGAAATACGTTTTCGATATTCCAAGCCAGTGATACTGGAGCTTGTAGCAATAATAGCATTGTAATAGCATAAACTCTAATTCTGATGCTCATCTAGTCTCCAATTTATGATAATATCTATCGATTGCTAGAATATTGTCGATAATTTTATCTTCAGAGATTATGCCTCTAGCTACTGCATATATTTTTTTACCATCGCTAGCTACTAGGTATAACACATGTACAACGCTAATTTAGGATAAGTGATTAGAAGAGAAAGAAGAAGAGATAAGATAGGGATTAAGTTTGGAGATGGAATAACTAGCAAGAGAAGCAATTATATGAACAAAGAAGTTAATATGAGAGCGATGTCGAGTATGCTCTAAATGCATGTGTTTTTTTAGTACATTAAAGACAGACTCAATTAAGGAACGTTTATTTAATAAAAGCTTATCATCTATGTCCAATAAATATGTTTTCATATCTTTACGAAGATTAGTAAATAAACGTAGACCATTGGAGAAGAGTTGATGAAATAACTCTTTAGATATGTAAGCTTTATCACCAAACAATTTACCAGATAAGCCTTTAGAAATAACTGAAGCTACAGATAGATCGCTTTTATTGCCTTTAGTAATTTTAACTGACATTATTTCACCTTTATTATTAATTATGAGATGCAGCTTAAAACCTAAGAACCAGCCATAGCTACTCTTACCAATTTTAGAAAATCTGTTAAAAACTCTATTGCTGGAAATACGTTTGTTATGACAAATTGCTAACTTTGTAGAATCGATGTAATATATACCAGTCTCTTCTCCTTTCAGATAATGCATTAATACGGCTAATGGTAGCAACATTCTAGGTAATAGTTGTATTATCGTACTATAGCTTGGTAAACAAAAGTATTCTTTATACTTATAACGCAAGTAATATAGATAATAATTTTTAAAATCCTTGCATGGAGATAAATAAAAATATATCGTTATTGTTAATAACTCAGCTAAGGACAACTTTCCATCTCTGTTCCTTTGATTACTACTTGGTATTAATCTCTTTCTTTCCCAGTCTTGATATATCTTGCAAAAATTATCTATTAAATAGTATACTGTTATAATACATTTTTTCATGTTGGGTTATTTTATTTTTATTTAAATTTTCTTTTTAACTCAACATTCTCTCTTTGTATACCTTTTGTATTATGCCTTCCCTGCTTCCTCTTATCCTAAACTAGCGTGTACAATATGCTTAGGATTTAATTTATTCAGCAACTCATTATTCTTACTGACAGCTAGCAACTGAAATGCATATTTATTAGCAAAGCCCTGAACAATAGGCATAAAGGCTTTACAGAGCAAGCAATCTTGTTTAACTTGCAAAATTAATTCACAGTTTTTAGCAATGTTTTTGAGTTTTAAGTCTTTTTTCTGCTCTGATTTTTCTTGATACAGCTTTTTATGTAAGCTATTAGATGGCTCATGAGCATTAATCAGTTGATAATCAAGTAGAGTAGCTAGCTGCCACATAGTAGCAAACTTATGCGCCTTCTCCATGATTTGTTTCTGTAGCCTTTGAGCTGTAATCACATTTTCGAGCGTTGGATTATCAAGCGCTATACGCTGAGCTCGATTAAATTGCTCCTTTAATTCCTCGATTCTATGATCATGAGTCCAGTGTATCAGCCTAGAATTAGTAGCAGAGTCATCAAGCTCATGACCATGTCTATCATTGTACCATAAAAAAACCTGTAGGCAAAGAGTTAGCAATAGCTAATTCTATCGATAAGTAATTAAGTATTGTTATTATTGGCTATTACCTTCTACTTTTTTAAATTAATGAAGTGTTTGCATTAATCCCAATCATTAACTAAAGCTGATATGCCACAGTGTTCTGATACTTCTTTTTCAAATTCTCTAGATAGTTCTACTCCACCACATTCTATAGCAATTGCATCTACGGCATACATTACCTTACTTACACTGTTAGATGAATCCTTTTGCATTAGGTTTTTAAATATATCTGTCTTACTTTCTATAAGACTATGCATTTGTTTGATTTTTATAACATTATCACTAGTATCTTTTATACAGTTAATTAATTTTGTTAGAAATTTAGATTCATCATCATTTTTTCGTAATTTTGCCTTAAGTGCATCACTTCTCTGCCTATCAGCCCTTTGTTGTTGTCGGATACAATACTCTTTCTGCTGCTGAATATAGTAACGTTTTTGTTCTGCAAGTGTTTTACCCATTTTTCACCCTATAATTTTAGTATAATTATTTATTATAACTAAGTTAATAAATAACAGTCAATTGTTTTTTAAATTAAAGTTAGTATAACTCAATTATTCAAGTTGTATATCCTTATATACTGCATTACCAATGTCGATTAGTACATCCCTGTGTATTGATTCAGAGCATAAATTATGAATATTTTCCTCTCCATACCAATCAATTAATAAATTATCTATCTCTTTTGCAAAAAGAGTAATTGCCTCATTTGCAGGACTACAATCTTCTGATTTAACATTTCGAACGAAAGATAGCCATTCTTGAATAATTTTAGCTTCCTTATTAGCGAAAGCATCTATCAATAAAATTTCATCGCTAGTAGCACGATTGTCATAGGAGTAACAATATTGGCATAACCCATGATTTTCTAATACTTTATTTATTTTTTTTGATAAAAATACATTAGAAGCTACGGTTCCTTTAGTAGACATTGGAAAGTAATCCATTAGTATACAACGCAAAATAATATCATAATTATCGTTGTTGCTTTGATCATCATCATCTTCGCTATCTTGCATACTTTCCTGATTAATATTTTGATATAACAAAATATTGCTTTGTATAAATTTTTCTAGGTCATCGCTATTATTAACAAGATGATTATATAACTCAAAACACATAGGTAGAGTGATTAATGTTGTAGGATTACGCATAACTTCAACAAAAAATATATCTACAAACTTAGAAAATATTACCCACCTATCATCTGGTATATTATTTTGTGCATTTTTAAATATATTTTTTATTTCTATTAAAAAATCTCCAAATACTAAAGATAATTGTGTTAAATCACAATTATCATATGAAGTAAAAGAAAAAGCTTTTGTTTGACGGCATAAATTTGGTTTAGATAACAAATTTGTTATAGGCATAGAACAATAACCATTAACAATAATCTCATCTTCAGTCGCAAGGTCAGAAAGATTCTTGCTCCAAATTAATGAAATACTACAACAAAAATCATCAACTACGATGCTACTATCTTGATCATTTTGCTGCATCTCTATATCTAATCGCCTTTTTTCTATCCATACAGAATGATTAACTCGTTCATTTATACATAATAATTCGCGAACTCCTTTACACTTAAAACTCTGTGCTCTTCCTCCTGTTAAAAAAATATTTTTGCCATATAAATCTTGATTTTCATCCAGATTAGATCCATGAACTAATTGAGTATAACATTTATATCCCCAATAATTTACAGCACTTAACATGATTTTTATTATCTGCATCTTTAAATATACCTATAATCACCTATACACTAAGAGTTAGCGATGGTAACTTAATTTTTTTCGAAAGTAAAGCAATATCTAAATGAGGAAAATAAAATCATTTATAAAGAATATACTTTATAAAGCAACGCAATTTTGTTGCATACGATGAACTTTATCTTTGATTCCTGCAATAATGTCTTTGTTCATGCTGTTTTGAGCCTTAGTGAGTATATCGCCAAATAGTTCATCCATATTGATTTTAGTGAAATCAACTTTTTGTAATTCCTTAACAGTAAGGCCTCTACACTTTGGACATTCAGGTGTACCAAAGTTCATTTTTAGCTGTTTTCTTGCTTCTTCCTAAAAAATTCTAGTAAGTTTCGACTGAAAGCAGCAATAAGTAGACTTTCTAGCTAAGAACATTGCCTAATAATAAAGCTGCAAAGACGTATCAAATATAAAGAAGAAAAAATGTTAATTTTTATTAACTTCTACACTTTATATAACCTACTATTAACTTATGTTAACTTTTATTAATATTTATAATTAATCTTCAACTTTAACTATAAATATATTTGCAATATTTGTCAATATAACAAAAAAATTAATGCGAAAGGTAGAAAATAGGTAGAAAAAAAAATCAGGAAATTTGGGGTCAGTTTTCAATCTAAAGGTTAAGATGATGGATGAAAAATATATACCAACCTAGAGTTGGTAAGGCGGCTTGGAAGTAGGTATGTTATAAATAAATTAGTATAAAAATTTTATTCAAATAAAGAGAATAATATAGATACTTTGTTTAGGTAATTGTAATATATATTAATATATATTAATATATGGTGTAATTATGAAATCAATAACATTAAAGTTAACAAATAAGTTAATAAGAAAAATAAAAATTCCGACTGAAAGAACATCAACAATCCAGGATAAAGTTGAACCAGAACTTAAACTAAGAATATCACATACAGGAAGAAAAACATGGTCTTTTGAAAAAAAATTTAGAAAAGAAGGGATAAAAATAAAGATAGGAGTATTTCCAGATTTATCTATTAAAGAAGCCAGAAAAATAGCAAGAGAATTAAAGAGATTAATGGCGAAAGGAATAGATCCAAGAGAAGTAAAACGTCAACAACAGATAGCAGAAGATGAGAAACGTCTAAAAGCAAGACAAGAGATTACATTTCAAGAGCTGTATTATAAGTATATTGAAGAGTATGCCAAAATATATACTATACACTGGCAGAAAGATGCTGCAAGAATATATATTTATTGGCAACCAAGAATATATAATTATGGAAAACTGTTATTTTTTAAAAAGATAAGCGAGATTAAAAGGAATGATATTGAACAAATATTTAATGATATCAGCAAAGAGGGAAAATATGCGACAGCAAATCGATTTCTAGTAACCTTAAGCAGTATATTTAATAAGGCAATAAAATGGGAATTAATAGACAGAAATCCTACACTAAAAATAGATAAACACAAAATGCAAGCAAGAGAAAGACGTCTAAGTTACGATGAAATGACTAAATTTTTACAAGTATTATGTGGAGAAGCGACTCCGTTGACAAAAGATTTTGCATTACTAGCGTTATATACTGGAGCTAGAAAAAGGAATGTGTTAGAGATGGAATGGGACAATATAGATTTTGTAAGAAAAATATGGTGTATACCCAAAAACTAAGAGTAAAATTAGAAAAAAAGACTGAAGATACATTTGAGCCTTTAACAAATTGCATATGAACATTGTTATTGCTTATTAGTAAATTTTGCATTATTCTCCTAGTGCTAGTGAATTCCACGTTGAATAAAATTTTACTTTGAAGTGAGTTTCAGCCACCCTTCTAGAACTTTAAGTCTTTGAAGTAAAAACTAGCATTTTAAGCCAGTTTTTTTTCTTATTAACCCCACTCAATAACAAAAGGTAATTAGGACTTCGCTTGTAAGTTAGAAAGTAATTCTTATCGATAGCTATATGTTTACTATCGCTAAACCAATAACGAAGCGTTTCACTAATTAATACTCCATCATTTATCACTTCAACCTTCTTTAGAAAAAAAGACTGAAGACACATTTGAGCCTTTAACAAATTGCATATGAACATTGTTATTGCTTATTAGTAAATTTTGCATTATTCTTCTAATGCTAGTGAATTCCATGATCAATGAAATTTTACTTTGAAATGGTTTTAATAAGCTTGATGCTGAGCTTGCCAGTTTTTGAAGTAAAAACTAGCACTTTAAGCCAGTTTTATTTTTTCTTAGTATTTCTACTTTGTTTTTTAGAAGGTTTTGCTGTTAATTCTTTTGTATTAACGTCATTACTGAACAAATTGTTATTGTTTTGTTTTGAATTATCCTTTTCATCTGTGTCTATAGCAGCATTAACAAGCATTACAGGGCTTGGAGTTTTTGGAGTAAAAGTTAACATTAAATCTTGAATTGTTTTATATTCTCCTATTACAGTTAAATAAACTTTGTTTCCTTCTTCTCATGGAGCAATAAACAAACATCCAGACTCATGAACTATAACTTCAACTGTGTTTTGAGGGTACATAAGAATATCATTAATTTTTTCATCTTTAAGATTAATTCTTGTTGGCCACTATCAGAAATCTCAAGCTTAAGCAGCTCATCATCTTCTAACTCATATTCTACCGCATATATATTATTAACGTTGACTAAAGCAATAAGCCCTATCATAAATCTCAAAACTCTAATACTCATTTTTTTATTCCATTCTCTTTAACACCAGTCAATAACAAAAGGTAATTAGGAGTTCGCTTGTAAGTCAAAAGGTAAGTCTTATCGACAGCTATATGTTTACTATCGCTAAACCAATAACGAAGCGTTCCACTAATTAATACTCCATTCATTTATCACTTCAACCTTCTTTAGAAAAAAAGAGTGAAGACACATTTGAGCCTTTAACAAATTGCAAATGATTCTGAAAAAAATTTTTAAAGATTCAGTATTACTGAATACCACTTTCATGTCTGCTATTTGTCTTTCTACCTCATTTGGAGAAGTAGTAAATAAGAGTTTCATCACATAAATTGCCAATTCCTTTAAATAGGTTTCATGGTAATTTTTTGATGAAAACGTCATTTTACGATCAGGCTCCATTGCTGGAATTAACAACCACTTTTCTTCTTTGGTAATTGCAGCCATTATCGCAATTATATTAGCTGCAGCTAGCAATATAGTTACTGAAAGTAAGCATTTATTATATTTAACCAGCTCTTGTATAGCATTTTGCTTAAAGAGATGATTCATTATTTGCCAACTTTTTTGCCCAGCAATCTTGAATATCCTAATGGAGCTGGCAATAAACCTTTAGCTACTAAAAAACTTTTTAGCAAAAAATTCTCCGATACCTTCTTAAATTTCTTAAAGCAATAACATAGAGCAATTCCTCCAACCATAAATGCTAGGCCTAATTTAGCATGCCTGCTGTTTAGTAGTACAATTCCTGGAGCTACTCCAGCTAATACTACTCCCCATTCATCAATGCTCAAACCCATATACTTCAATGGCCTCGATAATGCCCAACATAATTTTTGATTTTGCATAATTACCTTCAGCCGCAATTAAAGCATGAGATTTTTCATTCTACTACTGTGATTTTCAAAAATTTACAAAATCTATCTAATATATCAAGCCTTATTTCTCAGATAAGCTGTTTATTATCTGTCTTTCTTCTTTGCGACCTAATGATGCTAAGATTTCAGGTATTATCTTGTCTAGTTCAGTATTAGCATTATCACTTGTTAATATATTGTTTACAACTTTATTTGTAGCTGCTTTTACCTTATCTATACTAATTTTAGTATAAATTTTAGCTGTTGTTGAAATACGACTATGCCCTAATATTTCAGCTATTGTCTGTAGTTTTTCTCCATTATTTATCGACCAAGTTGCAAACGTTCTTCTAAGATCATGTATTGTTACATTCGGTATTCTAGCTTTTGTGCGAATTTTATCCCATGCACATTGTATTGCCTCGCTTGACCAGTGTTTGCTATTATCTCTTGGGCTTGGCAATACCCATTCACTATTTGTTTCTTGCTTTAGGTATTTCAATATTGTTATTAATGCATCAGCTAATCCTACATATAGTGTCTTTCCACTTTTACTCTTAGTTTTTGGTATATGCCATATTTTTTCGCTAAGGCTTATCTCGTCCCATCTCATTCCTAATACATTACTTTTACGTGCTGCAGTGAATAAACTTATAAATGTAAAAATTTTTCCTGATCGTTCTGCTCGCTTTTGCGATTCTGTTAATTGACTATTTTCCTTTTCTTTTAGCACGGCCATAAGTCTTCTCATTTCTTCATTTGTTACATATCTAGATCTTGATTCTTGCCTGTGCCTTTTTATTCCATGAACAGGATTTTTATCTATTAATCCCCATTCTATAGCTTTATTAAATATAGGGTTTAATTTCGTAAGAATATCGTTTGCTGTTACATAGTATTTCTTTTCTGTTTTTTCGTCAAAAAGCTTCTGAATATCTTCTACGGTAACTTTAGATATATCTTTATCGTAGAAAGGTACTGTATAACTCTTTACCGTTAAATAGGTTTTCTTCCAACTTTTTGGATGATAAATCCTACTATATTCAGCATATTTTCAATGCACCTGTCCGAATGTTAGTTCGGTTTGTAATCCAAGTCTCTTATTTCTTTTTTCTCTCCTTTCTTTATTTATCTCCCGTCTTTCATCCATTGGATTTATTCCGTTAGCAATATCCTTTTTCAACTTCATTATCTTCTTCCTAGCCTCTTTTACAGTCAGATCTGGTGAAGTTCCTATTTTTATCTTATAATATCTGCCACCAATGTTTATTGCTAAATAAAATCTTCTAAATCCAGTATATGATATTATCAAAAGTAGGTTCCTTTCTTTTGTATCTCTAAACTGGATTATTTTTTCTTCTTTGGTTGGTGCTTTTATTTTATTTAATGCTGATTGTGTAAAGTTAAGTAATATTACTGACATATTTATCACCCTTCATTAATTTAAAATTGAAGTAATTAAATAATAACTTATTAATTTTTAAAATTAGCTTAAACTTATAACTCGTAGTATGATTTTTATTTAATAGCAAATACTTTTGTAAAAATAAAAAATATTTTTAAGCAACGTTATCAATTGAAGGTTACTTTAAGCTTATCAACTACAAATTCAAGTTGCTTGATTAAAAATCAGCATTCCAATTAGCTAAATATCATACATATATTTTGTTATATTTGTGCAATTACCATCAAGATATTATTATCATATTGACAAGTAATATTAATACATCTACAGTTAAATCCATATATCAATTTAAATGAGAATAAACTACATAGCAGATTTTATAATGCGTATAAAGCTCATAATAACTCTTAATCTAACTTATTTCTTCTTGTTAGTTAAATCATCTTAAACTATACATCTATTTGTTTTATTGTTGTGCTATTAATTCCCTCTGTAGATAATTTTTCGGTTAATTTATTGATTTTATTTTGACCTTCGTCTTCAATAGGCATAGAATCCTCCTGCTGTATTAGTTTATATAGCAGCTAGAGATTTAAAAAGTAAATTTTAGGTTTATCGTCTTTAATCTCTAGCAGAATATTATCTAAATCTTGAATCTCAGATAATATCAGGTACACAGTATCATTTAGATTTTTATCAGTACATGACTTTTTGTCATAATTATGAAAAATTTTTCATCTTTTTTAAAGTAGATGCGAAATTGTCGCATTGTTATTTACATCTAAAAAAACAAAATATCCTTCAAAATTAGATATACAATTGATTCTGAGTTATAAAAAAAGACTTTGATAATTTAGTATATTAACTGAAAAAGTTCTGAACTTATCTTATTGCTCTTAATTTAAACATCAGGTTCGAGCACGTCTTTAAAACGACCCATAATATCACAAATATAAAAATCAAGTGCTGTATTAACTAAGTCAAAATCTTTTTTTTCTATCGAATTAAGATCTTCTTTTATTTCAAGCTGCCCTTGAGCCAATAGTAGTTGTTTGATAATTACGTTTCTTTGTTTCGAATTAATACAATGATAATACTTAAGTGTGCGGTATAGTAGTTTTTGTTCAAGATAAATTATATTCTTAAAATGTTCTGGTGTAATAAATTCCTGAAAGGGTTTGATCCCTTTATTTATTAGCATATTGCTAGAACATTTTTTGATTGGTATTTCAAGTGCTATGGAATGCATTCGTATAATTTTATACATACAAAAATCAAGAAAGTTTTGACCTTTCTTATTCCAAATAAAATCATTTTCATTTGTTAATTTTAAAATATATTTTTGTTCCTTTCTGGTTAAGTTATAATTTAGATCAGTTAAATAACCTGTTAAACATTTTTTTTGCTGATCTATTGTTAAATTAGATTTTATCTTTATAAGATGAGTTATTAGAAGTTGTATTAAATTTTTTTGTTCTGTATGACTGTGCAAGTCATTAAAAAAAGCAAACCATTTTTCCTGTGAAACTGAAAAAATTTGTGTTGCTTTATTTTGTTTGCGTAGGTTAAACATTCGATAGAACAAGTGTTTTGCTGCGCTTAAGACTTGTATATGCATACTTTACTCTTTAAAACCCCGCATAATATTTAACAATTATATATTTATTATTAATCTTGAGTTATAAATTGAGATAGCCTAAAATAATTAGGCCATTAGCAAAATGTAAAACGTAGCTATGGAGATATCGTATTTTTAGATTTTTTTTGTTTATTGTTATTCTTATAACTAATAATCATAGCATTACTTTTGCTATTTGAAGTAGTAATTAAAGTGTAGCTAGAGATTCATTTGTACCTTTACTAACAGATTCTGAAGTTTTAATGAAATAACCTCTAGCTAAATATTATCTAAATCTTGAATCTCAGATAATATCAGGTATACACTATCATTTAGATTTTTATCAGTACATGACTTTTTGTCATAATTATGAAATTTTTAAAATAGATGCGAAATTATCACATTGTATCTCTAGCTACAAAAATATCATTCAAAAAAGATTTATAAAAAAAGTTCTGTAGCAGTTATTATTACTGGCTTTAAGGCTTATTTTCTGCTATAATTCATAGTAGAGATTTAATTAATCAAAAATTCTTGTGTCAATAGCAATTTCTAATGAACCAAAGCCTTTTCTCCATTGAGTTGGAGGCAAAAGGAGAATTGTTAATAGATTAATAGAGCATCTTCCTTCAGGGCCATACTATAATTACTATGAACCATTCCTTGGAGGTGGGGCTTTATTTTTTCAAGTTAGGCATCTGTTTAAACAATGTTTTTTTCTGATATTAATCTCGACTTAATTACTAGTTATCACGCTGTAAAAAAGACTTCTTCATTACTCATATTGGATTATATACTCAATCAATGAACAACGCAATCCTGTTAATGAGCTAATCATTACTAACTATTCGAACTAACTACTTGACCTGAGCTTAGCAATTAAAGATGAACCCGCAATCCAAATCGTATATGAATAGGAAGTGGTCTATAGTTAGCCATTGTGCTACATTCAATGTCCAAATATGTATCTCTTGATAAGTTTATTGTTGTACCAACTCCTAAGTCTATACCAGTACCGCTATCACTATTGAAAGCTGATACTAGGCCACCTGTAACAAAAATTGATGCTTTGTTACCTTCAATTATATTGTAATAATAATTTCCTTGAATAAAGTTATCTCTACAGTTGTGATGACACATAAATCCTAATCTTACATCCATTCTGTGCCGATCTAATCTATAACCAATTCCAGCTTCTAATGTATCGTAGCTAGTAGCAATACCAGTTGAAAATTTTATATAGAATTGTTGTGAAGTATCAATACCACCTTTAGAGGCATTGAAGTTTACATTATTATTTGCTGTACATATCGATGGTGAAGATAATACAACGAATGCTAATATAACAGCATAACCCGGTTGTAAAAGTAATTTCAAAACATTCATATTAACTTCTCTTTTTAATATTAACATATTAGCTATCTGTTGAAACCTAATACCATGGGACCCATTGTTCCGTTAGAAAGTTGAATATATCTGCATTACCGCTTTTAGCAGCATAATCTATAGTAGTCATGCCGTTATCATCTTTTGCATCAATATCTGCTCCATAATCAATCAAAAGCTGTATAATATCTATGATTTTATTACGAACAGCAATATGTAGTAGTGTTTCTCCTTCATCATATTTTTTATTAATACCAGTAGAATTATGTTTTAGCATAATTGCTAAAGGTTCTACACATTTGCATTTAGCAGCATCGGATAAAGGTGTATTACCTTGATTATTCTCGATATTTACATCAGCATTATATTTTAGCAGTAATGCTATGTGATCATTGCAATAGGTAGGATATTTTTCGAAAAATTCATAATATACTTGAATTGTGTCAACAACAAGATGTAAAGCAGTGTGCCCATCATTATCTTGTGCGTTTACGTTAGCTCCATTGCTTAGTAAAATCTCGGCAATAGGTAGATTCTTATATTTCAAAGCCACAGATAAAGCAGTAGTACCGTTTTTATATTTTGAATTGACAAGTGTACTATCCTTATTAATAAGCTGCTTCACTTTTTTAATATCACCATCTTGAATAGCGCTATGTAAGGTATACTTAGTCTTAGATTTTAATATCATATATTTAATCCTTTCATTCTCAATTATTTACTCATTAGCTAGCATGAAGTTTACAATATTCGCTTAAGCGTTCTCCGATCTCTGGTAGTTTAAGGTATTCAGCAAGAGCTATAAATTCTTGCTGAGTTTCAAATATTATTTCTTGCCTTTTGTGAGGAGGTTTGATGAATATAGTTGTAATATTATGGAATCTATCAAAAAGCTTGATCAGTAATAGTTCTGTTTTATTTTGGCTGCGTAATATTTGTATCATTTCCATAGCACTGATTTTCTTATTATTCCTAACCCTTGTGAGATCTGAAACTTGTTCTGCAATATTACTACCAAATTCGTAACTTATTCTTTCTTTAGTTAATCTTGTGTCTTCAAGTGTATCATGTAGTATTGCAGTAATAATTGTATCTGTTTCAAAGCTGTGGTCTGATACCATGTGAGCTACTTTCAATGGATGTGTGTAGTAGAGTTCTGTATCTCTCTTTTGCTGGCAATGATATTTTTTAGCGTAAAGTATTGCTTTTTCAACTCTATCAAGATCAATTTTGGTGTTAAATCTTATGTTGGTTTCAAACAGCTTATTTATTAAGCTCTCACTATAAAAATCTATCATTGTCCACCTCTAAATGGTTATTAATAAATTATACCATAATTTAAACTTTTTGTATACTCCAATCCCAGATAAAAACTGGAAAAGAAGCAAATTAAATTATAAATTTTTTGAATTCAGTTATCACGATGCCAAAAACCAATCTTGAGTTGCATATCTCTGGTGTTAATGAGTAAAATTTTGCTGTAATTTTTTTTTGGACAAGCATTTTTTCATTCATATTACCCTTAAGTTTACTTACACTGAACTAATTCAAACGAAAACCCTTGAGCTTCAAAAGCACGCTCTAGAATGAGCTTAAAATTTGATTTGATATAGCTATTCGCAAAGCTTGTTAAAGCCTTAATGAATATTTTTTTATTAACATTATCTTCATTTACAACTTCTAATTTACTAAACCATATTTTATCAATAACTTGCTCATATTCATAATGTTGAAGTATGTATTTTCGTACTTTGAACAATATAGAGTTAGAACCTAGCTCTTTACTAAGTTCTGAAAGGTAATCTTCATCACTTATTTGTTGCTGTAAAACTGTTGTTTTTTGATACTCCGTTGCGCTATTGGTAACTTGTTTTGATTCATCAAATGGTATAACTTGTAACTGCTCAATATCGTTGCTATACACAGCTCGTACCTCCTGTAGTATCTTGAATTTAATATGATCTGATAGTGTAATATTCTTAAGCAACCTGATGTAATATTTGTTTTTAACCGCTGCCCTAAAATCACAAGATGTTAAAATTTGATAAGCCATATCTGCTTCAAAGACTCCAGCTATTTTACGCTTCAACTGAGCCTTCATACTACATACTACGATCTGTACCAGATTCAATATTTGCTAGATACTGTTCTTTAAATCTTCCTACATCATTAAATCCAAAATTTCTACTATTAGCCTGATCAGTAGTTAGTAATTCATTTGCTAAGGCTTTTGCCATATAGTTTAGCACTGCTATCTTATTTACAAAATGACGGTTTGGATATTTATTTGATAACTTCAACAGTAATTGATTTATGAAGTATATGTTGAAGCTTCTACTAGACATACGTTGTAGTATAATTGCATCTTCTGGTGTTAGTGGATAATAATCTGCTAGTCTTTTTCTTTTGGGATAGCATTCATTCTTTTCAACCTCTGAATTCTTAGTAATAGCTGGAGTTGCTAACTCACTATTTTGCTCATAATCCTTGTTTGATGGCTTGTCATTACTAACATCACTAAGCTCATAGAAATTCAAATTCTGTTGTTGCTGTTGATTTTCTTTTTCATTTTCTACTAACTCAATTTCTATAAAATCATCAGATTCCGTATATTTAAACTTCAAATTTTGCTGTTGATCTTCATTTTTATTTTGATCATTCTCTATTAACTTATCTTCAGTAGATCTAGATCTATTATTATTTTTTTATTATTATTATATCTATATATGTAGCTGCAATTTTTTGCAGGTTCACCTGCAAATTCTTGCAAATTGATGTGAAAATTTTTTTGTTGCAGAAGGACAATTTTTTCTTCTTTTTTTTCTTTTTCAGTGAAACGCTGAAAATTTTTTAGAAGTTTTACACAAAGAACATTACGTACCTTGAGATTGCCTTTAATTATTGTTCTATTTTCAACTTTAATAAAACCTGCATTTCTTAATTCAACCAAACATTGTCTAACTCTGCGGTAACGAAGGTTTAACTCTTTTTCAAAAAAGTAATAACTTTCCTGTAATTCATCTATATCTTTGTTGTAATAGATATGTAGTCTATATACTATAAATGATAAAAGCTGTTTAGATGTTTTGCTTAAAGCTTTAGCATTATCTCCAATCAGATCTTTCCATTCTGCTGGAACAAAATTTCCAATAAAACGATAAAAGACAGTTGCATTATTGCTACTGTTATTATTAGCAATTTTGCAATTATTGCTTGCAAAATTACACAAATTTTGCGCCATTTCTAACCTCCAAAAATGTCAGATATAGCAGGTGGTTCAGGCAATTTTCGCTATCGAAAACCACATTTTTTTTAGCACAAATGTAGCAATTTTGTAGCTATACTCGAAATTTAACGCTCTGAAAGGCTTATAATAACTTAAGTAGTTTTAAACTATACATCTATATGATTTAATAGAAATAGCATACAACACATTAAAGGTAAAATTTTGTATGTTGTATATTTCTTATTATTTTACGCTATTTTTTAAATTTAATACTTCTTGTATTGATAAATCCGTATATTCAGCAATTGTCTCAACTGATAATTCAGATTTCAATAATTTTATTGCCAAATCTTTTTTTGCTTCAGCTTTACCTTCAGCTTTACCTTCAGCTTTACCTTTAATCTCACCTAGCTTTATGCCTTCAGCTTTACCTTCAGCTTTAGCGCGTTCGAGTTTATAATCTTCGACTGCTTTATTATCCCATATACGCTTTAACTCTTGTTCATAGGTTATTAGTTCGTCTTCACTCCAATTAAACTGATCTAATGCCTCATACGCTCTTTTTATTATTAAATCTTCACCTATTATTTTATGATATCCATCTAATGTTGTTTCTTTTGCATGTTTAAAAAAATAGCACCACTTCTCTGTTATATTATTTAACTCTTCCACTCTATCTTTTTTAAATTTTGGTAATTCTATAAAGGTAAATGAAAAGTCCTTTAGATCATGCTCATATGTCTTTTTATCCAATATTACATGCCTCGATATATAGTCTTCTTTGTTTGGAAACAATTTATAATCCGCTATAGCTATAAATATAACTTCCTTTAGGTCAGAGTATTTCCCTTCCTTTCCTCTATTTGGTTGCCTACCATATGCCTTTGCTGCATAATACTGTGCTCTTTTTTCAAATCCCTGTGTAGGATCTACTTGCATTTCTATTATATATTGTGCACCGTTTTTATCTTTACACAAAACATCTACTATTGATTCTTTTTTAGACGCTATGTCTGCATCTAATATCGTTCCTAAAAACTCTACTTCTGTTATTTCTCTATTCCCTTCAAACAACAATATATCGTTCAGAAAATGTATTAGTATGTCCTTGTTTTTTTCTGATCCAAATATCTTTTTAAATGCTACATCATTCTTTGGATCTAGAAATCTTGATAAATGCATATATTTTTCATATTTTCTATTCTTTTTAAATTATACAACAAAATAACTTACATGAACATTATTAATTATAAGATGTTATATAGGTAACATTGGTCTTCTAAGGCAGATGGTATCAGGTTTACCATAAATTTTTTTTTCTACCTATTTTCTACCTATTTTCTACCTATTTTCTACCTATTTTCTACCTATTGCTTTAATTTTTTTGTAATATTGACAAATATTGAAAATATATTTATAGCTAAAGTTGAAGATTAATTATAAATATTAACAAAAGTTAACAGAAGTTAATAGCAGGTTCTATAAAGCGCAGAAGTTAACAAAAATTAACCTTTTTCTTTATATTTGATATGTCTTTGCAGCTTTACCTTGTATGATAAAAATAAGTGAAATTGCAATAAAATAAAAGATTATAGCAATAGCACAAAAGAAAGCTAGTATACAGTAGCGTTCCTAAGGCTAATAGCCTGTTCTATAGATAAGTAACTAGCTTTTTTAATTAAAAACCGGACGGTATTCTTAGGCAAAAAGCCTGTATTTACAAGGTTGGTTTTGAGATATTTAACATAAAATTTGGTGATTATGAATAGTATAATTGTAGGAATTGACGTTTCTAAAGAGACATTTGATGCAGCTGTGTTAATTAATAATAAAGTTCAAACAAGAAAATTTAATAATAATTCTGAAGGGTTTAACAAATTAGTAACATGGTTAAAAAGCAGAGGAACTGGACATGTTTGTATGGAAGCAACAGGTATCTACTGGAAAAATTTAGCTAAATATCTGTACGATTATGGTTATAAAGTAAGCGTAGTAAATCCTGCCCGTATTAAAGGTTTTGCAATGAGTAAACTTAGTCGTACAAAAACAGATAAAGCAGACAGTGTATTAATAGCAGATTTTTGCAAAGCAATGAAACCGGAAGCATGGTATCCACAGCCTCTTTATATTCAAGAACTACAGCAGCTAGTTAATCGCCTGAATGTTTTAATTAAGCATAAAACACAAGAAACAAATAGATTAGAAGGAGCTTCTAAAGCAATTGCTAATAATATTCAAATGCATATTGAATTTCTTGAAACGCAAATTAAAGAAATTGAACAACTAATCAATGACCATATTAAAAATAACACAGATCTTCATAATAAGGCTTGAGTCAATACCAGGCATAGGAGCAAAAACACAGGCTGTAGTTCTTGCTTTTTTAGCAGATATTGAGAAATTTAGTTCTGCTAAACAAGTTGTAGCTTTTGTAGGTCTTAATCCTAAGCATCGTCAATCTGGCAGTTCCGTGCGGGGTGCTAGTAGAATCTCTAGAACTGGTAATTCAGATCTACGTAAGTCTTTTTATATGCCTGCTATGTCTGCCTTAAGACATAATTGTATTATCAAGCAATTTTCTCAACGTTTGTCTGATACTGGCAAACCCAAAATGCTTATCCTTATTGCCGCTATGCGTAAGTTATTACATATCATTTATGGTGTTTTAAAGCATAATTCTCCTTTTAATCCTAATGTTTTAATCAATCAGAAATAATAATCTTATAAAAACTTACATCTTTTTTATAAAATTATTATTTCTTTTCTTGATTCTTATCACGGTATCTATAGACAATGTTATTAGATTTTAATTTCTGCAATTCACTACATTAACCACCTATTAAACTTTAGTTTATTAGGTAGCATAACGCTCACAGTATTTATTTAGCTTTATAGCAATCTCTGGTAATTTAAGGTATTCAGCAAGAGGTATAAATTCTTGCTGCGTTTCTAGTATGATTTCTTGTCTTCTTTTGGCTGGCTTTATGAATATAGTTTTAATATTATCCAATCTGTCCAATAGTTTGATTAGTAATAGCTCTACTTTATCTTGATTCACTAATGTTTGAATCATTTTCATGGAACTGGTTTTCTTACCACCTATGTTTCTTGTAAGAGCTACAACTTGCTCGGCAACGTTATCATTAAATTCCATTGCTATCTTTTCTTTAGTTAGTTTTGTATCTTCAATTACATCGTGTAATATTGCTGTAATAATCGTATCTGTTTCAGAACTATACTCTACTACCATATATGCAACTTTTAATGGATGCATATAATAAGGTTCTCCTGTATCTCGCTTTTGATTGCCATGATATTTTCTGCATAAAAATATAGCTTTTTTTACTTTATCAAGATCAATGCGTTTATCAAAACTATGATTAATCAAGTCCAGCTTATCAAGTAGTTTATTGATATGTTCACAATTTAAAAATGCTAACATTATTTCCTCCATCTCCATTAATAATTCTAATTTTCAGTTTCTCAACGAACTTCTATAGGTATACTACACGTGAAAGCTGTATACTGATCTTGCTTACTTTCTAGTTTAATTTTTCCAGTCATTTCATGTATAAACGGTTTAACGAGTAGTAATTCAGATTCTAGTACTGCATAGCTTTTGATATGTAAGTTTCTGAGCTCATTATTTATCTTTTTCACTTTCTCAGCTGAAATTCCAATTCCGTTCTTACGAACAATTAATTGTAATATTCTATAATTTGTCTTTTTATTTGTAGAAGGCAGCAAATCAACTTCAACGCTAATTTCTCTGCATTGACTATTAGTAGCATTGCCAATTAATAGTATTAGTACTGCCTGTATTTGAAAACTATTTACAATGATTAAATCTTTAATATCATTTTTGAAGTTACAGCTAAGATTTATTCCTTTATTTTCTGTGAATGGCTTCAGTGCTCTAATAGTATTATTTACTTTTGCTTGAATACCAAAATCTCCAGATTTTATAGTATGACTCATAAAATGCTTCCATATGTTTTAATTAAAAAGTTGTACTGGCATATCGCAAGTAATAGCTGTGCACTTATTTGCCTCGCTCTTTATCTCTAATTTTCCACTTAGTTTGTTAACAATGTAATTTGTAAATCCTAGACTCGAGTCTAATATTTCTGGATCTCTAATTGAATGCAAATCAGTAAATTTTGCATTTATTTCTTGTAGTTTTTCTTGTGAAATACCTTTTCCGTTATCACGTACTATGAATCTTAATATTCTGTCTTTTTCATTTACCTTTCGATACGGCGAAGTAAATAACCTAACTATAACATCAACCTGACAGCTTTTATTAACTCTAATAGCTCCACTTATTAATTGACTAAGTATAGTTTGCAATAGACAACTATCTCCAATAACAATATCATTTATATTGTCCTGAACATTGTAACTGAGCGATATTTCTCTATCTTCAGCAATTTCTTTCAGCGAACTAATTGTATCCTTCAATAGTTTTTGTATGCTAAATTTTTTTAAATGTACGTTTTGAAGCTCAATTTGGCCTCTAAGTGAGTAAACTATTCTGTTACAGTAGTCTTGTAGGTTAGCAACACAATTAACTATTCTTGCTAAGCTAGTAGTTTTATATTCCTCTTCTTTGAAATCATTTTGCCCACATAGTAGATCATCTGCTAGATGTCTGATTTTAGCAGTAGCAAGATCAAACATCTATTTAATTTTTTGAATCAAATCTATACAATATTTCTTCATTGACTCAGCTTCCTCTAGATAATCTTCCGCTTGTTGTAGCTTTATTTTCATTTTAATATAGTTATCTGCATTCATATTTTCGGTACAAAGATAAATATTTCTTTCCTTAGCTGTAGATACTAACTTAATTGAAATAGGTGGCAGATGAATTGTCCAAACATCTTGAGAAATGTCTTTTGTTGTATTGATATTCTTTTTTTTATTTTTCATAATATTCTCCATTTGACTAATGTTGTGAATTTAAATTACTAATTTGTATCGGAATGCTGACTAAAAACTTTGTATAATGCCCTTCTTTACTGTCTATCTTAATGCTTCCTTTCATTTCATATGTAAGATGTTTGATAAATTCTAACCCTGAATCTAATGCTTGATGCTTAATTAAGTGTGGATTTTTTAATTCAGAGTTCATCTCTTGTAATTTGTTTTTTGAAATGCCAGCTCCTACGCTATGCACTACAAATTTCAATATTCTATCTTTTGAATTCGATTGTTCATTTTTAGGAGGCAAAAAATCAATGCTAACTCTAACTTTGCTATTTGTACTATGCATAATAGCACTACCAACTAACTGAGTGAGTACAGCTCTTATTCGAAACCTATCTCCAGTAATAATATCGTATATGTCATTTCCTATTTTTTCCCTTAGCTCTATATTTTCATCTTCAGCAATTAATCTGATTGCTGCAATAGTACCATTTAGCATTTTTCGTAGGCTAAATTTTGCTAGTTCTACATTCGTTGATTTTATGGTTTTTCTAAATACACAAATTTTATCATTTAGATCATTATTGTTATTTTCCACATTATTCTCCTATGGTGAAGTTTATTAACTTTGTTTTTTTAGAAATTTAAAATAGCAAGCTTAGCTAACAATTAGCTAAGCTGACTGGTATATCACATATGGCTTCCATATCTTAATGTTGATTTTTTATTTTCTGTTATTCCGGACTGAAGTGTTCTAACTTCTTCTGGCTAACTTTTGAGCTGTTTGAATACATCTATTATGTTTAAGTTTAGTGCTTTAAGTTGATGTGTAAGTTTTAAAAGCTCTTTATCACCAGCTGCTAGATGTCTTAGTAACAGTTTTGACTGTATATTTTTATTAAATATACTTTTATTTTTCTGTTGACCTTCGTTTCCAAGAGACATAGAATTCCCCTACTGTTTTTGTTTGAAAAATGGTTTCTGAAGATTAATAGTAAAAGCTCAACTCTTTATTGCATTTAATCTTCAGCCTATTATCATCAAAGTTTTGAAACCTAGATAATATAAGGTATAGAGCAGTATTGTAATTTTTATTAGTCTATTAAAATCTTTTAATTTTTAGGTTAAATTTTTGCATAATAATCTAATGTTGATGCGAAATTATCACATTCCTTGCTTATGGTTATAATAAATCTTATTCAAAAAGGATACATAAAAAGCCTTGTAAGCGTTATTATTACTAGCACTACAAGCTGTTTTCTGGTATAATCTCAATAGAGATTCAACTAACAGAGATTAATTAAACTTCAGGTGTCAGTAGCTGTTGCTAATAAGTCTAAGCCTTTTCTTCATTGGATTGGTAGTAAACGAAGAATTGTTAATAAATTAATAGAACATCTTCCTCAAGGTCCACACTATAATTACTATGAACCATTCCTTGGTGGAGGTGCTTTATTTTTTCAAGTTAGGCATCTTTTTAAACAATGTTTTTTGTCTGACATCAATCTTGATTTAATTACTAGCTATAATGCTGTTAAAAATAATCCTAATGAGGTCAATAGATTACTGAGTTTATATCACAAACATCATTCAAAGGATTATTATTATAAAGTTAAAAACAAATATAGTAATAATCCGAATGAAATTACCGCAAAATTTATATATCTTAATAAATATTCTTTTAGAGGAATTTATAGAGTCTACAAAAACGGACAATCTGCTCAAACATTTTCTGGTGAATGCTACATTAAACTCCACATTGCATCTAGAATAAACCAATGCAGCAACCTTTTACATGGTGTATCAATTTATGCTACAGATTTTTCATTTATAGAGCCTCAACAAAATGACTTTGTTTATTTCGATCCTCCTTACCATAAATCTGGAGAACAGTTCTATAATAGTCTTCCAAGTGTTATATGCTTTCAAATAATAGCACTACCTTCATTAGAGACATATACAAAGACTTCTTCATCACTCATATTGAGTCACATACTCTATCAATGAACAACGAAATCTCGTTAATTAGCTAATCATTACTAACTATTAAACCTGTAATGATAATACTACAAAGGTAGGCTTAAGTGCTTTCATTATTCTTTAAAAATTTTAATATTCTAAATTGTTGACCTTTTTATCAAAAGATGTCAATTTAGACCTTTTACATTATATATTTCATCTTTTTTTTTATTCTAAACTGAAATTAAAAGTGATTTTTAATTTTTTGCTTAAGTTCTGATTTTGAAGAAGGACTTAACTACAGATTGATTCTAAAAGAATGGCATGATATATATTATTCGATTAATGTATATTATACTCTTTAGTCAAAAGATATATTTAGTATTACACAGTCAACCTATATAAGGAGCTTAGAATATGCATCGTAGGAGCAATAGAGAATTTAATATCCAAGCAATGGGCAGCATCCAATTATGCCAGACCCTTAGAGATAGAGATGTATTGTCAGGAACTATTATAACAGAGATTTATAATAGAGCTTTGTTTTTACTGCAAACTGAAGATACAAGATACAATAGATTGCAGTTTGATGCTAGAGGTTTAGCAACAATTTTATATCAATTTGCAAAATTAAACTATGTTATAGGTCATGAGTTTATTGATGCCTGGGCAAATAAAGCTATAAATCTAATGGATGAATTTAACTCTCAAAATTTAGCTAATTCACTATTGGCATTAGGCTGGTTAGGAATTCAGCCACAAGATACATTCATTCAGGCTTGGATACATCACGCTACTAAAAGTATTGAGAAATTTAATACTCAAGATTTAGCTAATTCCATATGGGCATTAGGACGGTTAGGAATTCAGCCACAAGATACATTCATTCAGGCTTGGATACATTACGCTACTAATTGTTTCTCAATTAGAGATGTTAGAGGAGATATTCTATGATGCACAAGAGAGTACACCAGAGCAATCAACAAGCGAAATTGCACATCATTCTGAATTACAACCAGATGATGTATTTTACGATGCATACGAATATATTCCATCAGATCCACTAACACATGAATCTTCATCTTATGACATCAAGCATTAGATAACATATGTTCTTCTGATTTTGAGGCACATAGTTTGTAGTCCTTAGAATCTGGATTCGGTTCTGATCTAGACAAGTAATATTCGTCACGATATATAAGCATTACAATATCGGCATCTTGTTCAATTGAGCCTGATTCTCTTAGATCTGAAAGAATAGGCTTTTTATCTGACCTTTGTTCTACAGCTCTAGACAATTGAGATAACGCAATGATTGAAATATTGAGCTCTTTAGCAAGAGCTTTTAAGCTCTGAGTAATTTCAGAAATCTCCTGTACTCGATTATACTGACTTCCTCTGGAATCAATTTTTATTAGCTGTAAATAATCAATAAATAATATTGCTAAATTATGAGTACGTTTAAGTCTACGAGCTCGAGATCTAATTGCAGATATCGAGATTGCTGGAGCATCATCTATAAAAAAATTCCACTTTTGTATTTCGTCTTGTACAGTCTTTAACTTATCAACATCTTGTTCACCTATTTTACCGTTAAATAATGCAGAGCTATTAATTTCTGATTCTATAGAAAGAATTCGAGTAGAGATTTGCTGAGATGATATTTCTAAAGAAAAGAATCCAACTGATGGCACTACATTATCTTTAGTATTTTTTTTAGTAAGAAAATATTTACAAGCATTTATTGCTAAGTTAACTCCTAAAGCAGTTTTACCCATTGATGGTCTGCCAGCTAATATTATTAGGTCAGAATTTTTAAATCCTCCAAGCTTTGAATCAAGGTCAAGTAGTCCACTACTAATACCGTTAATAGAGTTTTTATTTTTAATAGCAGATGAAATTGATGTCCATGATTCTTCAATTGAAGTTTGTAATTTTGTAAATCCTTTACTTAAAGTTCCCCTTGAACCTAGATCATATAATTGAGATTCAGCAGTTTCGATCTGAGTTATAGCTAAATCTGCTAAAGTAGAAGAATACGCATTTGTTACTATTTTTTCTCCAATTTCAATTAAATAACACCTCAGCGCAAGATCATATACTATTTTGCCGTACTCATTAACATTAACTATACTTAATGCTAACGTTGTAAGTTTAGCTAGATAATCTACTCCACCTATTTCATCAAATGTGAGTTCATTGCCTAGCATATTTTTGAGCGAAATTACAGTAGCGCTAATTCCTTTACTAATAATGAGATTAATTGACTTGTATATTTTGCCATGTAATGGTTCATAAAAATGTTCTGGCAGTAAAAATTCGTTAATGTTATATAGCGCACGATTGTTAATCAGAATTGCTCCAAGTATCATTTGCTCTGCTTGAATATTATTTGGAGCAATCTTTGCAAGATCTTTTTCCATATCACTCTTTAAATTTTATTAAAATTACTAAACTTAACTAACTCGAAAGAAAATCCCTGAGCTTTAAAAGAGGACTCAAGATCTTTCAGATAGTTCTCTCTGATGTAACTATCTTCAAATTCTGTTTTTGCTTTGATGAATATTTTTTTGTTAACACTATCTTCATTTATAACTTCTAATTTGCTAAACCATGATTTATCGATAGCTTGACCGTAACATGTGACTAAAGATTCTCGTACTTTGTACCAAGTTGAGTTGGGGCCTAGCTCTTTACTAAGTTCTGAAAGGTAATCTTCATCACTTATTTGTTGCTGTAAAACTGTTGTTTTTTGATACTCCGTTGCGCTATTGGTAACTTGTTTTGATTCATCAAATGGTATAACTTGTAACTGCTCAATATCGTTGCCATGGACAGCTCGTACCTCCTGTAGTATCTTGAATTTAATATGATCTGACAGTGTAATATTCTTAATCAACTTGATGTAATATTTGTTTTTAACAGCTGCACCAAAATCACAAGATGTTAAAATTTGATAAGCCATATCTGCTTCAAAGACTCCAGCTATTTTACGCTTCAACTGAGCCTTCATACTACGATCTGTACCAGATTCAATATTTGCTAGATACTGTTCTTTAAATCTTCCTACATCATTAAATCTAAAATTTCCACTATTAGCCTGATCAGTAGTTAGTAATTCATTTGCTAAGGCTTTTGCCGTATAGCTTAGCACTGCTATCTTATCTGCAAAATGACGGTTTGGATATTTATTTGATAACTTCAACAGTAATTGATTTATGAAGTATATGTTGAAGCTTCTACTAGACATACGTTGTAGTATAACTGCATCTTCTGGTGTTAGTGGATAATAATCTGCTAGTCTTTTTCTTTTGTGGCAGTATTTATTCTTTTCAACCTCTGAATCCTTAGTAATAGCTGGAGTTGCTAACTCACTATTTTGCTCATAATCCTTGTTTGATGGCTTTTTATTGCTAAAATCACTAAGCTCATAGAAATTCAAATTCTGTTGTTGCTGTTGATCTTTTTTTTCATTTCCTACTAACTCAATTTCTATAAAATCATCAGATTCCGTATATTTAAACTTCAAATTTTGCTGTTGATCTTCATTTTTATTTTGATCATTCTCTATTAACTTATCTTCAGTAGATCTAGATCTATTATTATTTTTTTTATTATTATTATATCTATATATGTAGCTGCAATTTTTTGCAGGTTCACCTGCAAATTCTTGCAAATTGATGTGAAAATTTTTTTGTTGCAGAAGGACAATTTTTTCTTCTTTTTTTTCTTTTTCAGTGAAACGCTGAAAATTTTTTAGAAGTTTTACACAAAGAACATTACGTAACTTGAGATTGCCTTTAATTATTGTTCTATTTTCAACTTTAATAAAACCTGCATTTCTTAATTCAACCAAGCATTGCCTAACTCTGCGGTAACGAAGGTTTAACTCCTTTTCAAAAAAGTAATAACTTTCCTGTAATTCATCTATATCTTTGTTGTAATAGATTTGTAGTCTATATACCATCAATGATAAAAGCTGTTTAGATGTTTTACTTAATGCTTTTCCATTATCTCCAGTTAGCTTTCTCCATTCTGGTGGAATGATATTTCCAATAAAGTTATAAAATATTGTGTCATTATTGTTACTATTATTTTTAACAAAATTACAACCATTGGTTAAAAAGTCGAATACTACAGGTCGCATTTTTCATCTCCAAAAATACAGCTATAGTAGGTGTTTTTGAAAATAATTTTTTTACAAATTACCATCAAATTTTTGTTCAAAAGGTTGACAAAAGGTTGACAAAAATCATTATGCCAAACCTATATAAATCTTCATACTTATACTATCTGCCTTAGAAGACCAATTTTGCTTATAGGCAGTGTTAATGTTAAGCAAATACCTAATATCGGAATTCTTTTAGATTTGCATTATGATAAGCCTATATCACGCCCCCAGCCAGTCATTGAAGAGCAGCAATTCAAAAAACTAAATACATCTTTTTTGCATTTGCGATGTTTTCCTGAAAATACAGAAACGGGATTTGTTTTAATGTCCTTGCTCATCTGATTTAGCATCGCTAGATGAGCTACTTTAGCTATATCCCTGTTTGGTATAATAGTCGGAGTGTTGCAATTACCTCCTAAACAAAAGATCGAGTTATTACGCAACGATGAGTGTAGCATTGTTTGCTTCTCAGTTGAACAGCTATAATCGTGCTGCCATAGTAAACAAATATTTGCTACTGATTTTTGGCAAGTGCTGTTTTTTAATTCGCAATTTTGAATTTTAAGGTGTTTGCAACCATCTTTTGGATCGCTAGTACATGAAAAAACAATCTTTTGTTTCCAATATGGACGATTGACTTTAAACTTGTCAAAAAATACTCTATCACCACCATCATAGTTGATTCTATTGACCTCATAGCATTCGTTACTTTCTGTTAATTGCTCAAGTTCAGGGTTTAAAACTTGCCAATATTCTGCTACTTCCCTTAGTTCTTGAGTCTTATCTCTGTAGTCATAGTGAAGTATATATTTTTCATTTATGAAAGCTTGTGTAAAATATGTACCAATATGCTCTATAGATATATAGTTTAAAACTACTTAAGTTATTATAAGCCTTTCAGAGTGTTAAATTTCGAGTATAGCTATAAAATTGCTACATTTGTGCTAAAAAAATGTGGTTTTTGATAGCAAAAATTGCCTAAATCACCTGCTATACCTGACATTTTTGGAGGTTAGAAATGGCGCAAAATTTGCGTAATTTTGCAAGCAATAATTGCAAAATTGCTAATAATAACAGTAGCAATAATGCAACTGTCTTTTATCGTTTTATTGGAAATTTTGTTCCAGCAGAATGGAAAGATCTGATTGGAGATAATGCTAAAGCTTTAAGCAAAACATCTAAACAGCTTTTATCATTTATAGTATATAGACTACATATCTATTACAACAAAGATATAGATGAATTACAGGAAAGTTATTACTTTTTTGAAAAAGAGTTAAACCTTCGTTACCGCAGAGTTAGACAATGTTTGGTTGAATTAAGAAATGCAGGTTTTATTAAAGTTGAAAATAGAACAATAATTAAAGGCAATCTCAAGGTACGTAATGTTCTTTGTGTAAAACTTCTAAAAAATTTTCAGCGTTTCACTGAAAAAGAAAAAAAAGAAGAAAAAATTGTCCTTCTGCAACAAAAAAATTTTCACATCAATTTGCAAGAATTTGCAGGTGAACCTGCAAAAAATTGCAGCTACATATATAGATATAATAATAATAAAAAAAATAATAATAGATCTAGATCTACTGAAGATAAGTTAATAGAGAATGATCAAAATAAAAATGAAGATCAACAGCAAAATTTGAAGTTTAAATATACGGAATCTGATGATTTTATAGAAATTGAGTTAGTAGAAAATGAAAAAGAAAATCAACAGCAACAACAGAATTTGAATTTCTATGAGCTTAGTGATGTTAGTAATGACAAGCCATCAAACAAGGATTATGAGCAAAATAGTGAGTTAGCAACTCCAGCTATTACTAAGAATTCAGAGGTTGAAAAGAATGAATGCTATCCCAAAAGAAAAAGACTAGCAGATTATTATCCACTAACACCAGAAGATGCAATTATACTACAACGTATGTCTAGTAGAAGCTTCAACATATACTTCATAAATCAATTACTGTTGAAGTTATCAAATAAATATCCAAACCGTCATTTTGTAAATAAGATAGCAGTGCTAAACTATATGGCAAAAGCCTTAGCAAATGAATTACTAACTACTGATCAGGCTAATAGTAGAAATTTTGGATTTAATGATGTAGGAAGATTTAAAGAACAGTATCTAGCAAATATTGAATCTGGTACAGATCGTAGTATGTAGTATGAAGGCTCAGTTGAAGCGTAAAATAGCTGGAGTCTTTGAAGCAGATATGGCTTATCAAATTTTAACATCTTGTGATTTTAGGGCAGCGGTTAAAAACAAATATTACATCAGGTTGCTTAAGAATATTACACTATCAGATCATATTAAATTCAAGATACTACAGGAGGTACGAGCTGTGTATAGCAACGATATTGAGCAGTTACAAGTTATACCATTTGATGAATCAAAACAAGTTACCAATAGCGCAACGGAGTATCAAAAAACAACAGTTTTACAGCAACAAATAAGTGATGAAGATTACCTTTCAGAACTTAGTAAAGAGCTAGGTTCTAACTCTATATTGTTCAAAGTACGAAAATACATACTTCAACATTATGAATATGAGCAAGTTATTGATAAAATATGGTTTAGTAAATTAGAAGTTGTAAATGAAGATAATGTTAATAAAAAAATATTCATTAAGGCTTTAACAAGCTTTGCGAATAGCTATATCAAATCAAATTTTAAGCTCATTCTAGAGCGTGCTTTTGAAGCTCAAGGGTTTTCGTTTGAATTAGTTCAGTGTAAGTAAACTTAAGGGTAATATGAATGAAAAAATGCTTGTCCAAAAAAAATTACAGCAAAATTTTACTCATTAACACCAGAGATATGCAACTCAAGATTGGTTTTTGGCATCGTGATAACTGAATTCAAAAAATTTATAATTTAATTTGCTTCTTTTCCAGTTTTTATCTGGGATTGGAGTATACAAAAAGTTTAAATTATGGTATAATTTATTAATAACCATTTAGAGGTGGACAATGATAGATTTTTATAGTGAGAGCTTAATAAATAAGCTGTTCAGAACCAACATAAGATTTAACACCAAAATTGATCTTGATAAAGTTGAAAGAGCAATACTTTACGCTAAAGAATATCATGGCCAGCAAAAGAGAGATACAGAACTCTACTACACACATCCATTGAAAGTAGCGTACATGGTATCAGACTACAGCTTTGAAACAAATACAATTATTACTGCAATACTACATGATACACTTGAAGACACAAAACTAACTAAAGAAAGAATAAGGTACGAATTTGGTGCTAATATTGCAGAACAAGTTTCAGACCTTACCAGAGTTAGGGATAATAAGAAAATCAGTGCTATGGAAATGATACAAATATTACGCAGCCAAAATAAAACAGAACTATTACTGATCAAGCTTTTTGATAGATTCCATAATATTACAACTATATTCATCAAACCTCCTCACAAAAGGCAAGAAATAATATTTGAAACGCAGCAAGAATTTATAGCTCTTGCTGAATACCTTAAACTACCAGAGATTGGAGAACGCTTAAGCGAATATTGTAAACTTCATGCTAGCTAATGAGTAAATAATTGAGAATGAAAGGATTAAATATATGATATTAAAATCTAAGACTAAGTATACCTTACATAGCGCTATTCAAGATGGTGATATTAAAAAAGTGAAGCAGCTTATTAATAAGGATATTACACTTGTCAATTCAAAATATAAAGATGGCACTACTGCTTTATCTGTTGCTTTGAAATATAAGAATCTACCTATTGCTAAGATTTTGTTGAACAATGAAGCTAACGTAAACGCACAAGATAATGATGGGCACACTGCTTTACATCTTGTTGTTGAAACAATTCAAGTATATTATGAATTTTTCGAAAAATATCCTACCTATTGCAATGATCATATAGCATTACTGCTAAAATATAATGCTGATGTAAATATCGAGAATAATCAAGGTAATACACCTTTATCTGATGCTGTTGAATGCAAATGTGTAGAACCTTTAGCAATTATGCTAAAACATAATTCTACTGGTATTAATAAAAAATATGATGAAGGAGAAACACTACTACATATTGCTGTTCGTAATAAAATCATAGATATTATAGAGCTTTTGATTGATTATGGTGCTGATATTGATGCAAAAGATGATAACGGCATGACTACTATAGATTATGCTGCTAAAAGCGGTAATGCAGATATATTCAACTTTCTAACGGAACAATGGGTCCCATGGTATTAGGTTTCAACAGATAGCTAATATGTTAATGCTAATAAAGAGAAGTTAATATGAATGTTTTGAAATCACTTTTACAACCGTGTTATGCTGTTATATTAGCATTCGTTGTATTATCTTCACCATCGATATGTACAGCGAATAATAATGTAAACTTCAATGCTTTCAAAGATAGTATTGATACTTCACAATTCTATATAAAATTTTCAACTGGTATTGCTACTAACTACGACACATTAGAAGCTGGAATTGGTTATAGATTAAATCGGCACAGAATGGATGTAAGATTAGGATTTATGTGTCATCACAACTGTAGAGATAACTTTGTTCAAGGAAATTATTATTACAATATAATTGAAGGTAACAAAGCATCAATTTTTGTTACAGGTGGCCTAGTATCAGTTCTCAAGTCTTATAGTGATATTGGAGTAGACTTGGGAGTTGGTACAACAATAAACTTATCAAGAGATACATATTTAGACATTGAATGCAGCACAATTGCTAACTATAGACCACTTCCTATTCATATACGATTTGGATTGCAGGTTCACATTTAATAACTAGCAAGTTTTATAGTTAGTAATGATTAGTTCATTAACAGGATTGCGTTGTTCATTGATTGAGTATACGACTGTAACGGTATTGATATTAAAATCTTTGTATAAGTCTCTAATAAAGGCAGTATTATTATTTGAGATCATAATCTTAACACCTTTATTTGTTAATTCTTGGACAAAATCCCGTAATCTAATTTGATCTTTTTCATCAAATGGAAGTCTAGTGTAGAACCTTTCTCCAGATTTATGGTAAGGAGGATCGAAATAAACAAAGTCATTTTGTTGAGGCTCTATAAATGAAAAATCTGTAGCATAAATTGATACACCATGTAGAAGGCTGCTGCATTGGTTTATTCTAGATGCAATGTGGAGTTTAATGTAGCATTCACCAGAAAATGTTTGAGCAGATTGTCCATTTTTGTAGACTCTATAAATTCCTCTAAAAGAATATTTATTAAGATATATAAATTTTGCGGTAATTTCATTCGGATTATTACTATATTTGTTTTTAACTTTATAATAATAATCCTTCGAATGATGTTTGTGATATAAACTCAGTAATCTATTGACCTCATTAGGATTATTTTTAACAGCATTATAGCTAGTAATTAAATCGAGATTGATGTCAGACAAAAAACATTGTTTAAAAAGATGCCTAACTTGAAAAAATAAAGCACCGCCACCAAGGAATGGTTCATAGTAATTATAGTGCGGACCTTGAGGAAGATGTTCTATTAATTTATTAACAATTCTTCGTTTACTACCAATCCAATGAAGAAAAGGCTTAGACTTATTAGCAACAGCTACTGACACATGAAGTTTAATTAATTTCTGTTAGTTGAATCTCTATTGAGATTATACCAGAAAACAGCTTGTAGTGCTAGTAATAATAACGCTTACAAGGCTTTTTTTATGTATCCTTTTTGAATAAGATTTATTATTGATTATAACCATAAGTAAGGAATATAATAATTTTACATCAACATTAGATTATTATGCAAAAATTTAACCTGAAAATTAAAAGATTTTAAAAGATTTTAATAGACTAATAAAAATTATAATGCTACTCTATACCTTATATTATCTAGGTTTCAAAACTTTGATGATAATGATCTGAAGATTAAATAAAACAAAGGGTTGAACTTTTGGAATTAATCTTCAGAAACCATTTTTTAAACAAAAATAGTAGGGGAATTCTATGCCTATTCAAGACGAAGGTCAAAATAAAATCAATAAATTAACCGAAAAATTATCTACAGAGGGAATTAATAGCACAACAATAAAACAGATAGACGCTGAATTGCAAAAACTATACTTTCAGCTAGAGGAATCTGAGCAAGTAAGCATAAATTGCATAGAGTGGATACAATATTTTAGGCTAATAGTAAATAACTACGACAGAAAAAAAGTAAATATAATAGCTTCTCTAAATGGAATAATTTTTTTATTTAGACAATACATAGCATCAACAAATATAAGGATTGAAACATTTAACATAGAATTGCTAATAAATAATACCGTTATCAGAATGAGGGAACATTTTGAAAATGAGAATATAAAGCTAAATGTTCAAAATGACATAAAGACGGTTCTGATTGGAGATAGTTTTCGAATAAAAGCAGTAATAAGTCAGTTAATTGGTAGTGCTATTATAAATAGCAGCAAAAATAGCAAGATTACTATTAACCTCAATCAGTATTCAGAAATATTACAATTTACAGTACAAAACATAGGACTAAGCACTTCTAAAGAAAAATTAGAAAGAATAAATGCTGAACTAGAGAATTTGAATTTGGTAACGTATCAAGAACTAGGAGAAGGATTAGCATTTATAAAACATCTTACAGATCAGCTAAAAGGAAGACTAAGAGCAAAAGAGGAAAATAATTACATAACTTTTTCATTTGAAGTGCCAATAACTAGTTTGAATTATTCTTTAGGAGAATGCTATGAAAGAAAAGAAGAAAACAATTAACAAATGGATGGTACAAATTCCTCCAATACCAATTACGTTGGTGAATGGAGAGAGTGAGAATATCGATGAATATATGGAAATAATAACAAAGCTAAGAAAAGCGAAGTATCATGTCGAGGCAGCTGAATCATTGAAAGAATATTGTACAGATTTAATACAGGAGATTAAATATAGATTTAATATTGCAACGAGTGAAATTGTAAGGCTTGCAAGCGAGATCATGTTAAATGATTCGGAAAATAAAGATAAGCTGAAAACAATATTAAATCGATCAGCAAATCTCCAAGAATACTGTAACGACGTAGTTTACACGCTTAGAAGCGAAATTGAGAATGAAAATTTATGTTTAAAAAAATTTAGCATACAAAAGCTAGTAAAAAATGCCGTTAGGCGACTAGAAGACATTGCAAAAGAGAAAGATATAAAAATCAATTACAATTTTCAGTACAAAATGAAGGATATTGTGATTGGAAATAGTGATCACTTACAAGCTATATTAAGTCAATTAATAGGAAGCGTCATTAGATTTAATCACAGCTGCCAGGTTATAATTACAGTTCATTTGTTTACTGTAAAAAATTATATAAAAAGCGATAACATACTACAATTTAGAATACACGATACAGGAAGCGGTATTTCAAAAGAAAAATTAGGGAATATAAAAGCTAAATTAGCTGATTTTGAGTTGGTACGAGACTATCCACTAATGCTTGAATCAGGATTATGGTTTGTAAATTACCTTATTAATCAACTTAATGGAGAAATGGAAATAGAAAGCGAAAAAGACAAGTTTACAACCATTACTTGCAATATTCCAGTACAACTTTTTTAATCAAATTAATTCGCTTCTTTCGCAGTTTTTATCTAAGATTGAAGTATATAAAAAGTTTAATTTATTGTATAATTTATTAAAGATTATTTAGAGATGAAAAATGATAAACTTTTATAGCGAGAGCTTACTAAATAAGCTGTTTGAAACCAACGTAAGATTTAATACTGAAATTGATCTTGATAAAGTTGAAAAAGCAATATTTTATGCCCAAAAATATCATGGTCAGCAAAAGAGAGATACAGGAGAACTATACTACACACATCCATTAGAAGTAGCTTATATGGTATCAGACTACAGCTTTGAAACAGATACGATTATTACAGCAATACTACATGATACCATCGAAGACACAACACTAACTAAAGAAAAAATAGGTCAAGAATTTGGTCATAATATTGCAGAACAGGTTTCAGATCTCACCAGGATTAAGGATAATAAAAAAATTAGTTCTAGAGAAATGATTCAAACATTTTATAGACAAAATAAAACAGAACTATTATTAATTAAGCTTTTCGACCGATTCCATAATATTCAGACTGTATCAATAAAACCTTATGAAAAAAGACAAGAAATCATACTAGAAACGCAGCAAGAATTTATACCTCTGGCTGAATATCTTAAATTACCAGAAATTGCTATAGAGCTAAATAAATACTGTAAGCTGTATGCTACCTAATAAACTAAAGTTTAATAGGTGGTTAATGTAGTGAATTGCAGAAATTAAAATTCAATAAGAGAATGTTCATGTAGGTTATTTTATTGTATAATTTAAAAAGAATAGAAAATATGAAAAATATATGCATTTATCAAGATTTTTAGATCCAAAGAATGATGTAGCATTTAAAAAGATATTTGGATCAGAAAAAAACAAGGACATACTAATACATTTTCTGAACGATATATTGTTGTTTGAAGGGAATAGAAAAATAATAGAAGTAGAGTTTTTAGGAACGATATTAGATGCAGACATAGCGTCTAAAAAAGAATCAATAGTAGATGTTTTGTGTAAAGATAAAAACGGTGCGCAATATATAATAGAAATGCAAGTAGATCCTACACAAGGATTTGAAAAAAGAGCTCAGTATTATGCCGCAAAAGCATATGGTAGGCAACCAAATAGAGGGAAGGAAGGAAAATACTCAGACCTAAAGGAGGTTATATTTATAGCTATAGCAGATTATAAATTGTTTCCAAATAAAGAAGACTATATATCAAGGCATGTAATATTGGATAAAAAGACATATGAGCATGATCTAAAGGACTTTTCATTTACCTTTATAGAATTACCAAAATTTAAAAAAAATAGAGTGGAAGAGTTAAATGATATAACAGAGAAGTGGTGCTATTTTTTTAAACATGCAAAAGAAACAACATTAGATGGATATAATAAAATAATAGGTGAAGATTTAATAATAAAAAGAGCGTATGAGGCATTAGATCAGTTTAATTGGAGTGAAGACGAACTAATAACCTATGAACAAGAGTTAAAGCGTATATGGGATAATAAAGCAGTAGAAGATTATAAACTCGAACGCGCTAAAGCTGAAGGTAAAGCTGAAGGCATAAAGCTCGGTGAAGCTAAAGGTAAAGCCGAAGGTAAAGCCGAAGGTAAAGCTGAAGGAATAAAGCTAGGTGAAGCTAAAGGTAAAGCTCAAGGTAAAGCTGAAGGAATAAAGCTAGGTGAAGCTAAAGCAAAAAAAGATTTTGCAATAAAATTATTGAAGTCTGAATTATCAGTTGAGACAATTGCTGAATATACGGATTTATCAATACAAGAAGTATTAAATTTAAAAAATAGCGTAAAATAATAAGAAATATACAACATACAAAATTTTACCTTTAATGTGTTGTATGCTACTTCTATTAGATGCTTTATATCACACTACAAGTTCTATACTATACTGAACATTGAGAAGGCCATACTTTAAGGCCTCAATGTCCTTAACATGGCCGCACCATTCTTGACGAAAACTGTTCCATTTTAAGCCATGAAGGTGAATGTGGCGCTTAGTGTTTTCGTCTGGTTCAGAAGCAAATTTTAAAATCACAGCAGCTTTATTTTGCTGTTCTTTATCAAAAATATCTTTACCTATTGTAGTCCAATGATCCTGAACATTTGGATGTTGTGTTAAAGTTTCTTTTAGTGAAACAATTGCACCAAATAACGTATTTGCTGATAAGTGATCAAGCTTAGCTTTAGCAACTAATCCACCCATTTCGATAAGAGGTCGAGTAGGCATTTTACGTTCTTTAATTTTAAGGTTAACCTCATCCATGATTAGCCTAGCCTTTTTTTGTTGAAGAGTAATTTTTTGCTGCATAAGATTTGCCATGTTAGTAATTCAGAAAGATAAAAAAATCAGGCAAGAATATATCAAAATAAAATCCCAGTAAAGAAAAAAAACCGCGCCTACCAAACCAACATCAAATAATTATAGTCAAAAAAACGTGAATTCAAGGTTAGAAGCTTCATTGAAAAATAAGCTTAAGCGGGTAGGTAAGCGCGAAAGCGCTTTTCCTCCCAAAGAACCGTACAAGCGAATTACTCCGCATACGGCTCAAGCAATTTACAAACAGCTGCAATAAGTTGTCCGCGATTACTGTGTACTTGTCGATGGCAGTTTTCATGCAATAAGCACAAATTGTTAATATGGTCAGTGCCACCACATCTTATAGGTGTTATATGATGTACATGAACACTTTCACCATTATCTATTAAATCAAAACAAACAAGACATTTACCCTTTTGTCTACGCCAAAGAATCTGCCTAGATTTAAACAAATACTTAGGGCTATCAGCCTGACGTTTATGCCAATATTCTCTAAGTTTTGAATTATCAGGAGAAGATTTACCTTTAACAAGAATATGTCGTTTAATCGTTGTCCATTGTAATTTCCATAGATATAGATCTTTATTCATAAAGACCCAATTATCATTTCTGCCTTTAATGCGACCCCAATACTTTTTCTTAAGCCATTCCCAGGATTTTTTAGGATGTTTTCTACATGCAAATCTTGCTTGTCGAATCCACATCCAACAGTCTAAATTGGAAAAAATTTTCTTGGACACAACTTTGTTGAAATAACTGCACCATCCAAATATTTTAGAATTTAGATTATCAATTATTCTATCAATATTCCATGAGAAACTTTTTTTCCATTCTATTGACATTCGTTTTTTAAACGACTTTATAGAGTCTTTAGACGGTTTAACTAGTAGAGCTACACCTCTTCTTGTACTATTGGTTTTATATTGTCGAATATTAAATCCAAGGAAATCAAAACCTTCATTAATATGAAGTATCCTGGTTTTTTCCTTTGACAATTCTAAGCCTCTAATACTTAACCAATCATTAATAATACTTTTGGCTCTGATACATGAGCTTTCTGACTTAGCGCAAACGACAAAATCATCAGCGTATCTCACTAAAGCATATTCGGATTTAGAATATAGGTGATCATACTTATTATAGATAATATTAAGTATATCACTCATTCCATGAAGAGTTATGTTTAAAAGTAATGGAGAAATTAATCCACCTTGTGGAGTACCAGCTGTTGTTTTGATAATTTGATAATCCTGCATTACACCAGATTTAAGCCATGCTTGAATCCAATTACGAGCAGGGAAATTTCCTATAATTTTCAAAAGAAAATTATGATCAATATTATCAAATGCTCCTTTAATATCAGCATCTAATATCCAATTTCTATTGGTTCCATGTCGAATAATACCAGATATTCTCTGTATTGCATCGTGAGCGCTACGTCCAGGTCTAAAGCCATAGCTGCAACCTTCAAACTTAGCTTCCCAATATGGTTCAAGTGCTGATTTTACAACAGCCTGTCTACACCTATCCACAATAGTTGGCAAGCCTAAAGGTCTAGATTCGCCATTACTTTTTGGTATGTATACACGCTTAATCGGTTTTACAGATGATAGATTATTATCTGCTAACTTTTCCATCAACAGACTCCTTTCTTTATCTGTCTTAACAACTATTTTATCAATTCCAGGACTTTTTCGTCCTTTGTTGATTTGAGTAACACGTCTTATAGCAAGTAACCTATTTGCTCTTGATTTTAACATCAATCTTTGTAAGTTACCTACTAACTTCGTATTACCATTTGCGAATGCCCTATAAATACGTCTACGAAGATTATTAACCTTTTGTATAATTTCTTTCCAGTCTATTGAATGCCAATAGATTTTCTTGAAATTATCTTTAGTCTCAATTGTTACATTTGCGTTTAGCATCCAACTTTTCCAATTAATTCATAATCTTGTTTACCTATTTAGGGTAAATCACCAGTCTTAAGTTAGCATCATTTCTGATTAGCATATAAATGCCTATACACTCAGTTATTAATTTCTGTAGTCTTTCGACTTAGTGTCATTTGCTTTCTAAGACCTCTCTTACCTACTATCAGTTGCCTAATAATAGGCTTACCATGTTTCACTCATCAGAGAGACGTTAAGTTGGTTATCTTCTTTATACCGAGGAGCTGGCATTTTTAAAGAAGGCTGCGTATTCCTTCTTACAGCTAAGCTTTTCAGCTTTATCCTTATAACAGAATTTATCTGGAGTATCTGCTTCTGCATTGACGATATTTTCCATACGAAGATTCACTTTCGTTTAACCAATTTTAACTTTACCTTGCCCCTATTTCCCATCCAGATTAGTACTTTAGTTAGGCTTTCTATCGCGCTTAGTACAAGACCGTTACCAATCTCGCACCGCAATAGCGGTAACTAAGGTTTAAATGCAACCTTGCTACATTTCTGTAGTCTCTGTTTGAGCGACCTCATGTCGCACTACGCAATATGCAATCTATAAAGATTGCTGCTAAAAAATGAGTACTCATTAACCGATTGAATGTTAAAAAAAAGAAGTTTGTGCTAGCAAAATCAAAAAAACCATGCTAACTTAAAACTCAGGTGAGAATTGGTATTGAGATGGCTATACAGTTTGCAAGGATTGAATTTTTACGTAGAAGTGAAGGAGGTGATAGTTGTCGTAAGGCAGCGTATAATGCAAGAACTATTGTTAAAAATAAGCAGACAGGTATAAGGTATAACTTCTCTCGTAAGAAAGATAACGTATATCATACAGTGCTGATACCGGATTATGTAAAACAAGAATTCAAGAATATTCAAACATTAATGAATGAGGTAGAACGAACAGCAAAAAAAGACAACAGCCAGTTGTTGAAGGATATAGTAATAGCATTGCCAGACGAGAAGGAGCTAAATTTAGAGCATAGAATAGAACTAACTCATCGAATAGTTGATGCAATGGAATGGGTGCAAAATGGTCTTGGAGTACAGATAGACATTCATAAGCCTCAAATAGGAGATAAAAACTGGCATGTGCATATATTGGTTACTACAAGAAGATTTAAAGAGAATGGTGAAGAATTGGGTGATAAAGCTGTTGACTTAGAGGCTAAATTTATAACAGTAAAAGGTCAGTGGCGTATTATTAAAGATTCCAAGATGATTCATGAAATAGCAAAAGAAGAAACTAATGCATATTTCGCTGAATTAGGCTTACCATATAGAGTTGACGAGACAAGCGAAGTACCTGGAAAGCATATTGGACCTCGTAGAATTAGGAATTTAATTAATGAAGTATTAAATGAAAATGAGTTACGTAAAGAGGCTCATTTGAAGATTATTAATGATGCTGACGTAATAACAGATTCTATAACACATTACAAATCTATTTTTACTAAGCAGGATGTTGAAAAAGCAGTAAAAGATATACCAGATCTAACAGCAAGAGAACAGTTAGTTCAGAAAGTGCTTAGTTCAAATAGAATACTAGAGTTATACCATGATGATGGTGAAAGTAGCAAATATTTTACGACAAGTGAGGTTCGAAATGAGGAGACAAGAATAATCAGAATAGCTAATAAAATCAATAATCAGTTTATTACAACGATATTTACAATCTTAAAAGTGATATCGAAGGTCTAGCAAATGTTAGTGAAGAACAGAAACAAGCGCTAAGGCATATTTTGCTTAGCACTAGTGGAGTTAGAGTCTTAAGAGGAAGATCTGGTACAGGAAAATCTTATGTTTTAATAAAAGCGCATAAGCTCGCAACAAATCGTGGACAAAAAGTTATTGGTCTTGCTCCTACTCATGAGGCAGTATCAGAGCTGAGGAGCAAAGGTTATACAGAGGTCTATACAGTAAAAGGATTTTTATATAATCGAAAAAAAATTTTTATGCAAGACAGCTTAATAGTAGTAGATGAAGCTGGAATGGTAGGTACTAAAGCTTATGCAGAGCTGTTTAGAGTAGTTAGAAACAATAATTGTCAACTGATACTTGCTGGAGATGAAAAGCAGTTAGCTTCAATAGAAAGAGGTGGAATGTTTGAGATGCTGAGTAATATTTTTGGTTCACATGTTTTAGTAAATATTCGAAGACAAAGTAAAAACTGGAGCAGAAAAGCAGCAATGGAGTTTGCTGAGAGTAATATTTTAAGCGGTATAACCTTACTGAGGCAAAATAACTGCGTTAGGTTTGATAATACGTTGCAGGACTCAATGAGTAAGTTAATATACAACTGGAGTTTAAGCAAATTTAAACCACATGAAAAACTGGTAATTACAGTACGTAATAAAGATGTCGACATTCTTAATTCAAGTATTAGGTCTTTGTTAAAAGCAAATGGTACGCTAAAAGGCAAAGAATATAGGCGTTCAATTGCTGGAAGGGAAGAGTCCTATATGTTAGGAGATAGAATCGTATTTCAAACAAACGATAAGGATTTACAAATACAAAATAGTGAATTTGCAACTTTAACTTCGGTTAGTAAAAATAAATTTATAGCTAAGACAGATGCAGGAAAAAAGGTGAGTTTTGATCCTAGTAAAATACAATTTAAACATAGCTATGCAAGTACTGTTTATAAGGTCCAGGGAGCTTCTATAAAAGATGTATATGTTTTGCATAATGGAGTAAGTAATATAAGCAGCTCATACGTAGCTATGACAAGGCATATAAAGAGCTTAAAGTTATATTGCAATAATGAAGCAACTAAAAGCGTTAACAGCTTAATAAATCAGCTCAGCAGACCAAATGAGAAATCAGCTAGCATAACTCTGAAAACTGCTCATGATTTTGAGAAAGAACGGACAAAGACAACTGTTTTTAGTAAAGTTTTTAGTAAAGTTGAAAACTGGTTTAAGTCTATAATCAATGATATCAATGATAGATCTCATGTGAATGAAGAATATTATCATTTTACCGCTAAACCAGATCAAGAAGCTAAAGTAGAAAAAGTCCAGCAAGAGAATAGCATAAAGCAATGCACCACCAAAGATATTTCTACTCCATTGTTTATGCAAATCAAAGAACAAAGACAATATGATTATGATGTAACCATTCTGTCAGCAGAAGGAAAAACGATATCAAGTTTTCAGGAAGCTGGCATTGATAGCAGAATGGTATATAGCTCAAATGTAAATAATTTGAAGTACTATCAACCATTTCAAGGAGAAAAGATTCTTATAGCTGCAAATAATTATAAACAGAATAAAGAATATGTAAGCACTATAAACGAGGCTGCAAAAGTACTGACAAGCAAAGGAGCAATCACTAGCATCGTAGTTCCTTCAGAAGGTGAAGATTTTAACGAAATGCTAAAAAATAAAGGAGCCACAGCTGTTAAGGAGCTTATGATACCTGAAATCATGAAGTTAATTAATACTCAGAACGTAAAAACAGAGTCTGAACAAGTGGTGAAAACTAACATAGCTCCAAAAATTGGAGTTAGACGGTAGTGCTGAAGATTTGAAATTGAATGTAAGCTATTCATTCATAGAGCAAATTACAAAATGAGCTATACATAACAGCTCACAGTGATGTTTGTAATTTGCATTATGCCCTGCTAAGATAATAATGACTATATATGTTCTTCATAATAATGGTGTATGCATAGAAAGTTCTAACATAAGCATGATAGGGAATGCAGAGCAAATACGGTTGTACTACAATGTGCAAGCTACAAAAAATGTTGCTAACCTAATAGAGCAGCTTAGCACAGCTAAGACAGACTCTATCAATTCAAAAGAGGAGAATAATGATGTTCAAGCAAATGAAGTAAGGCAATATCAATCTGCTCAAAACTATAGAAAAAACGATTATTATTCAAATAGCAAGGAAGAACTACAAAAATTGAGGGATGCAATAGCTTATAGAGCTGACACTATAGCTCGTGATATTCTTGGAGATCCAAATAACCGCCTATCTAAACACGGAAGATTACGTTGGGAAGACACTGGCAAAATACAAGTAACCACCGAGGGCAAGTACGCTGGACAATGGTATGACTTCAGCACAGGACAAGGTAGTAATTTATTATCTCTGCTTCAAAGAGAAAGAGGAGGCAGCTTTTTTGAGGCAAAGGAATATTTGAAAAGTATGGTTGGAATGTCTAATATTAGTCAACGGTATCAGAGACCGCCTAAGACTGACGATTCTCAACAATACACTCAACAATCTGAAAGTGTTAAAATCGCAAAAGTTCAAAACTTGTATGAACGATCAAGCAGAATACATGGTTATGAGATAGATACGAGCCCAAGCGCAGAAGTTGAAATAGTAAAAAAGTATCTTGAAAATCGTGGTATTACTTTTGACAAAAGCACCGCAAGTTCAGACTTAAAAGCAAGTATACTGTTTGATACTCAAACGAGAGAAAATTATCCAGCATTTACAGCTTTTGCAAGAAATTCAAAAGGGGAAATTACCGGAGTACAGGCCGTATATCTAAATTTGGCAGGAGATAAGGCGAATATTTCAATTAACAGAAGATCTTTCGGTAAAATCAGCGGATCGTTCATAACAATCGCAAAGCGAAATGCGAATGACCCTAATATAACAATTATAGCAGAAGGCGCTGAAACAGCATTGAGCTTGCAGCAATCAGGCATTAAAGGTAATATCATTGCTAGTGCAGGAATTTCGAATTTGAGAAATTATTCACCATTTCCTGGTGAAAAAATCATCATTGCAGCAGATAATGATAGCAAAAATCCTATAACTAATAATACTGTAATTAAAGCTGCAAAAACGTTAGAAATGAAGGGAGCGATAACTTGTATAGTCAAACCACCAGAAAATGGTGATTTTAATAATCTGTTGCAAAGTTGTGGAGACCAGTCAATTAGAGACATTATAGAACCTGAAATTACTAAACTGACTAAGGCAGTTGAAACAACCAAACTTACTCAAACAGAAAATAATAGTATAGAAAAACAAAATAATATTACGAATGTTAAAGAATTGTATAATAAATCTTCATCTCTATACTACTTTAAACAAGAAGAGGAAGCTAAGGTGGAAACGATAGTAGTAAACAAATTTTTAGAAAACCATACAGGAATTTATAGTGCAAAAATCTTTAACAATTCTAATTTAAGGGCAAATATGGTTTTTGATGAAGAGACTCAAAAATCCTGGCCTGCACTCACTATTTTTGTTAAAAATGACAAAGATGAAATTACTGGAGCTAAGATATTAGCTCTGAATTCAAAAACATGTAATAAAGCTGATGTAGCTGAAAAATCTGTTGGTACAATTAGTGGGTCATTTGCTGAAATTGCTCAACAGAATTCAAAATACTCACCTGTAACAATCATTACAAAGGATATTGAAACAGCGTTAACCATTAGGCAAGCTGGAGTCGAAGGAAAAATCTTATGTGCAATTGAAGCCGAAAATTTGCAAAACTATAATCCTGGCCCAAAAGAAAAGATCATTCTAGCAGTTAAAAATGACGTAAATACTGAAAAAGCTGAAAAAGTTCTGGAGGATAAGGAAGCAGTAGTCTGTACAGTCAAAAATGACTTCAATAATGTATTAAAAACTCAAGGATTATATGCTGTTAGAAATATTATCAGCCCTGAAATAAGAAAACTTAATGAAAAAATTGAATCAATACAAACTAATATACAACCAGGATTATGTCCGAAACACTAGGCAGAGTATGACACAGCATTTTTTATTTAAAAAACTATAGAGTGAAAAAATATGACAAAACAATTAAAGCATGATTCATTGGCAAAGACAATCATGAGCGATCCAGTTGCTGCACAAGAATTTCTAGAGTATTATTTACCAAGCGATTTCAAGAGTTTAATAGATTTATCACAAATAAAAGTAGAGCAAGAGAGTTATATAGAAGAATCGTTAAAGAAAAAATACAGTGATATCGTCTATAAAGTTGCAACCAAAAAACATGGCAATGCTTTTATTTATATATTAATTGAAGCTCAATCAACCGTCGATTATTGGACAGCTCTGCGGTTATGGAGATACACATTGTTATTGTGCGAAAGGCATAAGAAAGAAAAAACTAAATTACCATTAGTGTATAATTTAGTGATCTACAACGGCAAAGAAGTCTACAACGCACCTAGGAATTTGTGGGATTTATTTACCGATTCAATGATAGCTAAGCAATTAATGACCTCTGACTATCAATTAGTCGATTTACAAAGTATGTCGAATGATGAAATTGTTAGGAAAAAGCATATCGGAATGCTCGAATATATGCTAAAGCACATTCATCAACGAGATATGTTAAAGCTTTGGGAAGAGTTTCTAATAAAGTTCAAACATGTTTTAATACTTGATAAAGAAAAAGGCTATATTTACCTAAGATCATTTTTATGGTATACTGATACTAAATTACTAGAGAGTCAGCAACCAGAATTAGAGCAGGTTCTGGCTAAGTATTTATCTGAAGAAGAAAAAAGTAATATTATGAGAACTATTGCTGCAAAATATATTGATGAAGGTATAGAGATTGGTGAAACTAAAGGCAGAGCTGAAGGTATAGAGATTGGTGAGATTAAAGGCATAGCTAAAGGCAGAGCTGAAGGCAGAGCTGAAGGCAGAGCTGAAGGCATAGAGATTGGTGAAGTAAAGGCTAAACAAGAGCTTGCAAGGAACTTATTAAAAGCTGGCTTTTCAGTTGAATTTATTTCTGAAAATACCGGATTGTCAAAAGAAGAAGTGATTAATTTAAAAAATAACATAGAGTATTAATTTTTCGAATTAATACTCTACTAACTTAAGTTTTTTGAGCAATTTATATTCACAAACAAAAGCTGTATTTAAGTTTTGTAGCTGCATAGTTAGTTTTGTGATAGGAAAGTTACCGGCAAGCTTTACATAACATGTAAGGTCTGGTAGGTTCATAATTTCAGATGGCATAACTAAAATCTTTTTACGCTCAACATTATTCATATTTACCCCATCTCGCATAGTATTTGATCCATATGACAAGTTCTCTTGAGTTTCAATAATTTCTTGTTCACCTAGTGTTAATGCTGACTTATAAGCTGTAACCTGATCGCTAACTCGAAAAATAAATTTACTATTAAACAAATCCAGCATAGAATCACATTCAGCAGCCCCATATATTGCTTCTAATTGATGAATGTTCTGCAATCCAGCAACAAAGCAGCCTCCATACTTTCTACTTTCAGCCAAAGCAACTGGTAAAAACGAAACTTTTTGTAGAGCTGGCAGTTCATCAAGTATAAACCACATGTTTTTGTTATCATGATTAGGATTTCTACACATCAAAGCCTTGATAGCTATGCTTATCCAAGCTGAAATAAGTGGGCATAAAGTAGCTCTTTGATTTGGGTTAGCTGTGATAAATAGCCAGCCAGTTTCATTTGAGTTACTAAACCATTCCTTGATGCTAAAACTACCTCCAGGCTTTAAATATTGTAGCGAAGTAATATTCTTTCCAAGAGTAGATTGAATTCCTGCAGAAGTTTCGAGCGCGCTTTCGCTTATAATACCTGATACAGCTGTGTTTCTAAAAGCTTTTGCAAATTGTCTATTATCAGAGTAAATGATTGTATGAATTAGTTTTATGATATCTTTATCATCCTTATATAGCTTCAATGCTTCAGACAAGACTAATTCAGCATTTTTAGCAAAAAAGTCATCAAGTTTAGGAGTATAATTACTAAAACTACTCGCTATATCATGAAAATCAGCTGCTTCAAAACAATCATTCCAAGGCAACCATTGTTCACTATTTTTTTCAAAAGGATTAAGCAGTTTATCACATTTAGAGTCAAAAAATCTATCAATAAAAGTTCCAGTTGTGTCTACAATTATTGCTCGATCCTTATGTAATCGAATTTGTGGTAGCAGTTCGTTAAGCATATTAGTTTTACCGGTACCTGTTGTTCCAGTAATCAGAATGTGTAATCTTTCACTATTCTTTACTAATGGTAAGCCTCCAAAACGGATTTTAGAGGCCTTTTTAGCTCTTTTTAGCATTTTGGCTAAGCATTTGTATCCTACAAAATCAGCACCTCTAATTTTGGCCTTAATAATCGTTTTTTTACCTTGAGCTGTAAAGAAAACAATTGAGATTATCACACCAATAGCAAAAACAATTAATCCTTCTAACAATGCTGAATTAATTAAGAATTCCAATAATTGCTGTATTTTAAATCCATGTTGGCTTGTATAAAACTCATGCAAAAAGTCTTGAGCATTGAGGTGCATCCATTTTTTAAACCTTAAACTATAAAACTTAATGCCTATTTGATCGATATCATAAAAATGCTCACCAATTGCTAGCTTAAGCTGCACATATCTTTCAATTGCAAAATAATACAAGCTGCTCAGAAAAACTTTTTGATATAATCGACATATAATCCAGAATATCGATAATCCTAATCCAATTATAAAAACGTTGGTACTACCTTGCCCAAACATTCTTAACTTATGGGCAAATAACTGCGAGCCTCTGGTGAAATTTCCTTGATTCTGAAAATTCATCTATCTCAAGAGTATTTTTTCAATATCTGTAGTTTTTGCTCATACTCTTTTACTCCAGTAAAATTCTTCAATTCTGTTAACCTTTTTAACATTGTTTCATGTTCTGCAATGATATTTAGTATTAAATCACCACACCCCACCTCCAGCACTAGTACTAGTACTACTACTTTTACTGTGGCTAGTACCTGTATACTCAGTAGTAGCAATGCTACTAGAACCAACCTTCTGCAGAGCTTGGTATTCACTCTCAGTTAGACCTATATACAGAGCTTCATCATGAGTTATCCTGTCGGCTATTTCCATGGTAATGGAGTTTCCTGTTGAAATAAGATTGGACTCTTTTTTTGTCAGTGAATCAAGATTGCTCTGTGAACGCACAAACTGGTTTTGATATCCAGATTGTAGCAGTGCAGAAGAGCGGTAGTTATCTAATAATAAATCTACGTTTTTATTTATAATTTGTCGACCATCATCCGTTGTAGTGACTTTTATACTACCATCATTGATAATAGCAGCCATATGTAATGAAGGAGCTAGGTTTTGTTGAGAAATAGTTCTATTGCCTATGCTGTAATTATCCATACTCAAGTTATTGTCGACTATGTTGCTTCCTAAGCTGCTAGCAACTTGTATAGGAGAGAACTGGCTGGCTAAGTTAGCTGTAGCATGAGCGCAAGCTTTTATCACTGACCAAGAAAGCATTGGTATTGATGATGCAAGCATTTGAAACGTCGCATAGCTATATAAAATCATCTCTGCAAAGCTTCCTTGCGATAGCATATTCAGACCATAATCACTACCGAAAGCTCCAGATTTACTGGATAAGCTGATCATTCCTAGACAATGGATTATTGTAAAAAATACTGGCCAGCTGCTGACCCATATTATTAATAGAATCCATGTTTTGAGTATGTTGTAACCACCAGGCAGTAAGGCCATTGGAAATACAATAAAGATCATTGAAACTACTACTGCAAAAAAAACAGATTGTAAAATAGGCATCATGTGAGCAGCCATTTCTCCAGCTACTAGATACGAAAACGACTTTTGAAATAGCCCTCTGATTGCATGCATACTAACTAAATTAGGATAAATTCGTGATAATGAAAACTTCTCACGCCAGTCATCATATGACTCACGATTAGCATTAAGTAGCATAGCTTGCTTCATCCATTCATGAATATCTTGTTGCTCTCTCTGTAAATATTTTAGTGTGTCGCCAGTCATGACTTTTAGTCTTTGACTTAACATGTGTGACTGATCAGATTGAACTCCAATCGCAGCTGCAAAGTTTGTTAAAAGCCCTTCATTTAATTCTTTATGAATTGCTGCTTTAATTAATGGAGTAGCTTGCCTACATGTCTTGAAACTAATACCTAAATTACTAGGTTCGCGATAATAAATACCGAAATTATTAGGTATATTCTGCTCGATAAATCCTATAATGTCATTAGTTTGTTGAGCAGCTGCTTTTTTTCCTAAGATATTACCTATGATGTAAGGCTTCATAAAGCATTGTCTAAGAAATTCCTTCGTATTAGTTAAAGTTACTGGATCATGTATTTGCACATCTCGAATCTTAGCTACAGCCTTAGCTCCAAACATAATACCAGTTTTTCTGCTTGATAGTCCTTCATAAGCCGGTAAAAGATGATTTTCCAACATTTTGGACACAAAGTAACTCGTTTGCGAGGAAAGAGAAGCAAACATTGCAATACCTATCGGAATATTATCAACTTTTACTGGTGCACTCATTGATACCTCATCCTTCAGCCAAACAGTAGCTTTGGGGGCAAATAACAGCGTAAAAATAAATATCGATGGAAAGAACCACTCCATAGCAAAGATGCCGATATTTCCTCTAAAAATAGCCCTAGTAGCAGCCCATATGCCGCCAATAGTCAAGGCTAAGTGGCCTACTGGAGTGAAGTATTCGCTATTTGAAGCAAAGACTCTGCCTATGCCGTTAAACACATGCCATAACAGATCTCCACCACCAAATGTGTATATTACGTAATCCATTAACTTTTCTCCTTCGCTATTAAATGCTGCTCTATTAATCTAGCCCTTTTATCTATTCGACTTGCATCTGTTTGTAGGCTAGTCCATTTCTCATTTGCAAAAAGTTGTACCCGATTCAATTCCTTCAAATATCTTTCTAAATGTTCATTCGAAACTTGCTTAGCACCTAGTGAAGTAACGGCTCTACGTATTTCGGTGATTACTTCCTTCAAATGCTGAACTAATGTATAGCTAGCTATTAATTCTGATGAGCTATCTAAAATTGTGACTCCAGAAATAGCTTCTAATGTAATATAATCATAAATCGGAAATATATCTCCAATCGAAGATAAAAAGGCTATTTCATGGTTACTAAATTCAGTATTATGATCAAACTTATTTTTTAGATTAGTAAATTGTTGTTTAGCTTTACCTGCATAAGACTGCTCTGGTGATATTGTGATATTTCGTCGCAAGCGTTGAATGCAAGCAACTGACATTATCACAACTGTAAATCGAGGCTGATTCTCCGCCTTTTAAATGACTAATCCAACTTTTTTCATCCTGAGCTAATGAGTCATAAAAGTGTACATTATTGTTTGTAACCACGATAGTGCCAGTCATAGACATGATTGAATCATGCATATCTGATGGTATTCCAACCTTTGCTGCTGCTTTAGTGAAGATGTTATAATCATTCTAGCATTAGCTCTGAATCCTTATTTTGTGCTTGTCGCAGAGCTTGTTTTTGAGCTAAATCATTACGACATTTTTTACTAGCAGCAAAATAATCAAATCCACTTTGTGACTGTATATCACGGCAAACAGCTTCTCTCATAGCCCAGTTTCTTGGTAAAGCTGTAGCAAATAATGCTTTTGTTAATTCACAATCTCCTTTGGCAAATTGATTCATCTCCATTGCTAGATTACGCAAGTCCTTGAGAGCGTTCTCAATCTGTGGAGCAAATGTTTTTAATCCTAATGAAAATGCATAAACTTTAGCTTGAGAACCAATGTTTTTCATTAGTTGAACTAATTCTTCTCCAGAAATAACAGAGAAGCTACCAAGATAGGCGTCAATACCGCTACAGCTCATGTTTAAAGATGGTGGAGTTATAGCAAATGGCTGAAAGGATGTTTGGCTTGTTCGAGCAGACAATCCACCAGCTGCATAATATCCAGCCGCTTGATCTTGATATGATCCAGATCTGGTGACATTAACACTCATTCCTTGAAATACGTTTTCGATATTCCAAGCCAGTGATACTGGAGCTTGTAGCAATAATAGTATTGTAATAGCATAAACTCTGATTTTGATGCTCATCTAGTCTCCAATTTATGATAATATCTATCGATTGCTAGAATATTGTCGATAATTTTATCTTCAGAAATTATGCCTCTAGCTACTGAATATATTTTTTTACCATCGCTAGCTACTAGGTATAACACAGGTACAATATGCTTAGGGTTTAGTTTATTCAGCAACTCATTATTCTTACTGACAGCTAGCAACTGAAATGCATATTTATTAGCAAAGCTCTGAACAATAGGCATAAAGGCATTACAGAGCAAGCAATCTTGTTTAACTTGCAGAATCAAGCCCCAGTTTTTAGCAATGTTTTTGAGTTTTAAGTCGTTTTTCTGCTCTGATTTTTCTTGATACAGCTTTCTATGTAAGCTATTAGATGGCTCATGAGCATTAATCAGTTGATAATCAAGTAGAGTAGCTAGCTGCCACATAGTAGCAAACTTATGCGCCTTCTCCATGATTTGCTTCTGCAATCTTTGTGCTGTAATCACATTTTCGAGCGTTGGATTATCAAGCGCTATACGCTGAGCTCGATTAAATTGCTCCTTTAATTCCTCGATTCTATGATCATGGGCCAAATTTATCAACTTAGAAGTAGAGTCATCAGGCTCATGACCATGTTTATCATTATACCATAGAAATCCTGTTGGTGAAGCATCAACAGTGGATAAATGACTAATTAATATCATAACCATTAGTAATCTGCTCATTTAGACTGACTTTGTTGCATACGATGAACTTTATCTTTGATTCCTGCAATAATGTCTTTGTTCATGCTGTTTTGAGCCTTAGTGAGTATATCACCAAATAGTTCATCCATATTGATTTTAGTGAAATCAACTTTTTGTAATTCCTTAACAGTAAGGCCTCTACAATTTGGACATTCAGGTGTTCCAAAGTCTATTTTTAGCTGTTTTCTTGCTTCTTCCTGAAAAATTCTAGCAAGTTTCGACTGAAAGCAGCAATAAGTAGACTTTCTAGCTAAGCAAATACCTAATATTGGAATTCTTGAAGAACAGTAGGTTCCAATGTAATAGCAGTAACCTTTTTTTCTATATAGAGCTAATTCTTGTTCCTTAGATTTGCATTGTGATAAGCCTATATCACGCCCCCAGCCAGTCATTGAAGAACAGCAATTCAAAAAACTAAATACATCTTTTTTGCATTTGCGATGTTTCCCTGAAAATACAGAAACGGGATTTGTTTTAATATCTTTGCTCATCTGATTTAGCATCGCTATATGAGCTACTTTAGCTATATCCCTGTTTGGTATAATAGTTGGAGTATTGCAATTGCCTCCTAAACAAAAGATTGAGTTATTACGCAATGATGAGTGTAGCATTGTTTGCTTCTCAGTTGAACAGCTATAATCGTGCTGCCATAGTAAACAAATATTTGCTACTGATTTTTGGCAAGTGCTGTTTTTTAATTCGCAATTTTGAATTTTAAGGTGTTTGCAACCATCTTTTGGATCGCTAGTACATGAAAAAACAATCTTTTGTTTCCAATATGGACGATTGACTTTAAACTTGTCAAAAAATACTCTATCACCACCATCATAGTTGATTCTATTGACCTCATAGCATTCGTTACTTTCTGTTAATTGCTCAAGTTCAGGGTTTAAAACTTTCCAATATTCTGCTACTTTCCTTAGTTCTTGAGTCTTATCTCTGTAGTCATAGTGAAGTATACATATTTTTTCATTTACTTCTAATAACAAATTTCTACCAACATGGTGTATAGATGCACCAAGCCTATTAGCAATAGCCCATTTCATTTGTTTTACAATTGCTTCGGGATCATCTGCTAGGCAGTATACTTGCGCATCTAATTCATCATCATAGACATCGCTACGACTATTAATCCAATTACTATGATTCTCCTTTATTTCTTCTGTTGCAAATTCCATTTGCCGGCTTTGCCATGGAAGCCATACATTCTCTAATTTGCACTCAACGTTTAATTCTCGAATAAGTTCAATATTGAACTTACTGCCTTCAGTACAACTTTGAATAATTTCAGTATTAGTTGTACTTGTCTGAGTTACGAAGTTACTGCTATCAAGGGCACTTAAAGGATCAGATTCAATTCTCATTGAATTAGCTATCATATAATTTTGATCGTTGATATTATGTTGAGTTAAGGCATTGTTTTTACTGTTTTCAGCTTGAAATAACATTGCCCCACTTTCTGTACTAAGCTGATTACGGCCATGATAGGTTAAATCCTCATCATTATTAGGATAATTGACATTACTACCTTGATGAAATAATTCTTGTGTATTTGAAGAATTTCCAAGATTTACATTATAGTTGCTAGCTTCATTATAACTGCTTTGCATTGAAGCTAAACAACAATTGATGTTCAATATTATCAAAACTAGTACTATAAGTTGCTTCATGGAGTATTCTCATTCATAATTTCTAATGCTGTTGCTAAAGGAATATGGCCAGTTAATTTCTTGGTTAATCCTCTTTTTTCATCATCTATTACTATTACAGGTACAACATCAATTTTATATTTTTCAAACAAGTTAGGATCTATTTTGCTGTCGCATATTTTCCATCTTTGCTGATATCATTGAATATTTGTTCAATATCATTACTTTTAATCTCACTTATCTTTTTTAAAAATAACAGTTTCCCATAATTATATATTCTTGCAGCATCGCTCTGCCAGTTTATAATATATATTTTGGCATACTCTTCAATATACCTATAATACAGCTCTTGAAATGTAATCTCTTGTCTTGCTTTTAGACGTTTCTCATCTTCTGCTATCTGTTGTTGACGTTGTACTTCTCTTGGATCTATTCCTTTCGCCATTAATCTCTTTAATTCTCTTGCTATTTTTCTAGCTTCTTTAATAGATAAATCTGGAAATACACCTATCGTCATTTTTATCCCTTCTTTTCTAAATTTTTTTTTCAAAAGACCATGGTTTTCTTCCTGTCGGTGATATTCTTAGTTTAAGTACTGGTTCAATTTTATCCTTGATGGTTGATGTTCTTTCAGTCGGAATTTTTATTTTTCTTATTAACTTATCTGTTAACTTTAATGTTAATGATCTTGATTCCATAATTATACCATAGATTAATTGTATATTAATTCATATTACAATTACCTAAACAAGGTATCTATATTATTCTCTTTATTTGAATCAAATTTTTATACTAATTTATTTATAACATACCTGACTTCCAAACCGCTTTGCCAACTCTAGGTTGGTATGCATTTTTCAACCATCATCTTAACCTTTAGATTGAAAACTGACCCCAATTTCCTGAATTTTTTCTACCTATTTTCTACCTTTTGCCTTAATTTTTTTGTTATATTGATAAATATTACAAATATATTTATAGTTAAAGTTAAAGCTTGATTAAAAAATATTAATAAAAGTTAACATAAGTTAATAGTAGGTTCTATCAAGTGCAGAAGTTAACAAAAATTAACTTTTCTTCTTTATATTTGATATGTATTTGTAGCTTTATTATTACGTAATGTTTTAGCATAAAATATTGCTTTTTCAACTCTATCAAGATCAATTTTGGTATTAAATCTTACGTTGGTTCTGAACAGCTTATTTATTAAGCTCTCACTATAAAAATCTATCGTTTTCCATCTCTAAATGGTTATTAATAAATTATACCATAATTTAAACTTTTTGTATACTCTAATCTCAGATAACAACTAGGAAAGAAGCAAATTAAACTATAAAATTTTTGATTCAGTTATCATGATGTTAAAAAAAACAATCTTGAGTTGCATATCTCTGGTGTTAATGAGTAAAATTTTGCTGTAATTTTTTTTGACCAGCATTTTTTCATCTTATGCATAATCTAGCGTTTATTAACCTTGCTGAGAGTTTTTAACAATATTGCCAAATTTAGAATACCTACTATTATAGCGCAACTTCACTGTACCAACCGGACCATTAAGGTGTTTAGCAACAATTATTTTAGCAGTATTAAAGCATCTATCTTGCTTTTCTTGCCATTCCATGTGTTCTGGAGTGCCTAGATCTAGTTCTGATCTATACAAGTAATATTCGTCCCGATATATAAGCACTACAATATCAGCATCTTGTTCAATGGAGCCTGATTCTCTCAGATCTGAGAGAATATGCTTTTTATCTGACCTTTGTTCTACTACTGGAATATTAAGTTCTTTTGCAAGAGCTTTTAAGCTCTGAGTAATTTCAGAAATTTCCTGAACTCTATTATACTGACTTCTTCTGTTATCAATTTTTATTAGCTGTAAATAATCAATAAATAATATTGCTAAATTATGAGTACGTTTAAGTCTACGAGCTCGAGATCTAATTGCAGATATCGAGATTGCAGGAGCGTAATCTATAAAAAAATTCCACTTTTGTATTTCATCTTGTACAGTCTTCAACTTATCAACATCTTGTACATCTATTTTACCGTTAAATAATGCAGAGCTATTAATTTCGGATTATATAGAAAGAATTCGAGTAGAGATTTGCTGAGATGACATTTCAAAAGAAAAGAAGCCAACTGATGGTACTACATTATCTTTAGTATTTTTCTGAGTAAGAAAATATTTACAAGCATTTATTGCTAAGTTAACTCCTAAAGCAGTTTTACTCATTGAAAGCCTGCCAGCTAATATTATTAGATCGGAATTTTTTAACCCTCCAAGCTTTGAATCAAGATCCAGTAGTCCACTACTAATGCCATTAATAGAGTTTTTATTTTTAATAGCAGCTGAAATTGATGTCCATGATTCTTCAATTGAAGTTTGTAATTTTATAAATCCTTTACTTAAAGTTCCTCTTGAACCTAGATCATATAATTGAGATTCAGCAGTTTCGATTTGACTTATAGATTCATGGTTTAAGAAAAATTAACTAACTAGAAGAAATAAGTTAGAGTAAGAGTTATTGTAAGCTTTATACGCTTTAATAAAATCGGCTATGTAGTTTATTCTCGTCTGAGTTGATATATGAATTTAACTGTAGCTGTGTTAATATTACTTGTCAATATGATAATAATATCTTGATGTCAATTGCACAAATAACACAAATATATGTATGATATTTAGCTAATTGGAATGCTAATTTTTAATCAAGCAACTTGAATTTGTAGTTGATAAGCTTAGAGTAACCTTCAGTTGGTAATGTTGCTTAAAAATATTTTTTATTTTTACAAAAGTATTTGCTATTAAATAAAAAGCATACTATACATTATAAGTTTAAGCTAATTTTAAAAATTAATAAGTTATTATTTAATTACTTCAATTTTAAATTAATGAAGGGTAATAAATACGGCAGTAATATTATTTAAATTTACGCAAGCAGCATTAAATAAAATAAAAGTACCACCAAAGAAGAAAAAATAATCCAGTTTAGATATATAAAAGAAAGGAACCTACTTTTGATAATATCATATACTGGATTTAGAAGATTTTATTTAGTAATAAACATTAGTGGAATATATTAGGATAAAAATAGGAACTTCACCAGATCTGACTGTGATAGAGGCTAGGAAGAAGGTAATGAAGTTGAAAAAGGATATTGCTAACGGAATACATCCAATGGAGGAAAGACGCAAGATAAATAGAGAAAGGAGAGAAAAAAACATAAGAGACTTGAATTAAAGAATGAACTAACATTCCGACAGGCGCATGAAAAATATGCTGAATATAGTAGTATTTATCATGAAAAAAGTTGGAAGATTGGAAGAAAAGCTATGTAATAGTAAAGAGTTATACAGCACCTTTATACCACATAAAAAGATATCTGAGATTACCGAAGAAGATATTTAGAAAATTTTTGATAAAATAACAGAAAAGAAGCGCTATGTAACAGCAAACAATACTCTTATGAACTTAAGTCCTATATTCAATAAGTCTATAGACTGGGAATTATTAGATAAAATCCTGTATGTAGAATAAAAAGGTACAAGCAAGAATCAAGATCTAGATATATAACAAATGAAGAAATGGCAAGACTCATGAAAGTTCTGAAAGAGAAAAAGAATAGTCAATTAACAGAAGAGCAAAAACAATTAAAGATATTAGAAATGAGATGGAAAGAGATAAGCTTTAGCGAAAAAATATGGTGTATACCACAACACAACTAAGAGTAAAGACACTATATATAGGATTAGCTGATGTAGTAATAACAATATTGAAATACCTAAAGCAAGACACAAATAGTGAATGGATATTTCCAAGTCCAATAGAGGTAATAGCAAACACTGGTTAGATGCAGCAATACACTACGCATGGAATAAAATTCGCAAAAGAGCTGGAATACAAGATGAACAATACATGATCTTAGAAGAACGTTTGCCACTTGGATGATAAATAATGGAGAAGAACTAAATACAATAGCTAAAATGTTAGTACATAGTAGTGTTTCAACAACTGAAATTTATGCTAGAACTAGTGTAGACAAGGTAAAAGCAGCTACAAATAAAGTTGTAAACAATATGTTAACAAGTGATAATGCTAATACTGAACTAGACAAGATAATGCCTGAAATCTTAGCATCATTAGGTTGCTAATAAGAAAGACTGATAATAAACAGCTTATCTGAGAAATAAGGCCTGCTATATTAGAGATTTTGCAAATTTTTGAAAATCACAGAGTAGAATGAGAAATCTCATGCTTCAATTGCAGCTGAATGTGATTATGCAAAATCAAAAATTATGTTGGGCGTTATCGAGGCCATTGAAGTATATGGGTTTGAGCATTGATGAATGGGGAGTAGTGCTAGCTGGAGTAGCTCCAGGAATTGTACTACTAAACAGTAGGCATGCTAAATTAGGCCTAGCATTTATGGTTAGAGAAATTGCTCTATGTTATTGCTTTAAGAAATTTAAGGATGTATCGGAGAATTTTTTGCTAAAAAGTTTTTTAGTAGCTAAAGTGGTATTGCTAGCTCCATTAGGATATCCAAGGCTTTTAGGCAAAAAAGTCGGCAAATAATGAATCATCTCTTTAAGTAAAATGCTATACAAGAGCTGGTTAAATATAATAAATGCTTACTTTCAGTAACTATATTGCTAGCTGCAGCTAATGTAATTGTGATAATAGCTGCAATTACAAAAGAAGAAAAGTGGTTAATTAATTCCAGCAATAGATTCTGATCGTAAAATGACGGTTTCATCAAAAAATTACCATGAAACTTATTTAAAAGAATGGGCAATTTTTGTGATGAAAAGCTTGTTTACTACTTCTTCAAATAATGTAGAATATATTTTGGTAACTACATAAACATAATAGATGTAAGTAATATAAATTTTCAAGTTGTAAAATTTAAAACTGACTATGCGACTTGTAAGATGAGATTATGAGGTATTAAATATACCTCTATCTTAATTCAATTATATTGGTAATGAAATTCTATACGATGTGATGTGATAGTTCTTATTTAAGATATAGCTAGCCAAGTGTAAAACAGTTATATTATATACTTTTAGAAAAGAGTGGTTACGTCACAGTGATATTTCAATTGTCTTGATTTAGCTTGAAACCATTTTCTTCAATAGGATTTAAACATAAGAATAAGAATGTGAATACTCTAATATATGTCCATATTCTTTATTTTTTCATTATTACCATAGTACCATCAGTTATGTTATTTGCTTGTATGGTCTTTGGGAGGAAAGGTGCTATTGCGCTTACATGCCAGCTAAAAGCATAGTAAAATGTACATGATGGTTTTTTAAGAGCTACTATATCTAGCTTATTAATTAATGCAATTTGCTTAAGATATAACAGTTTGTATGATATTGATGACAATAATATATTAGCATACTCTTTATATCAAACTCAGGTTTTTATAATAACAAAAAAATGAGATATTCTTGTATTGAAAGATACATCTCATTTTTATTGCAAAATCAATACCTTGTTTTATTTTGCGCAAGATCAGATAATTATTTGGCTTTATCTATGCTGGAATGCAAGGGCTAAAAGCTAGCCTTTGCATATATTATTCCAGTATGGCTAATATATTTTTCAGCCAAATAAACGTCACAAGCAATACCTATATCCATTATATTACGCTTAATAGCTAATTTAACACCTAATTGATAGAATGTTTTATGTAAACACTGTTCACGAGCAGTCATAACATCTGGATTGAAGGTAGAGTTACTGTTTGGTAGCTGCTTTGCACTATCTTGACAATCATATAGGTTATGATGGACATATCCATAGACTGTAGAAAGTACATTGAGATTATTATTTGCAACTAACTGCTCTACAGAGATACCAATTATTCCTTCTAATGCTTTATGACTTCTGTCACCTATAGTTTTATTAGATGAATTATCTACTGATTCATTGCCAGAAGTATTAAAGTACGAATGTCTAACACCAACAGTTGGTACTAAAGTTAGCTTCTTATTATTTTTTAATGGATAAAAATAATGCCCTACGGTGAGGCTACCATGATAACTATGCCCTTGCCATAATGTTAGAGAATTATTTTTACTATCATCACTGAACTTAGCAACATTTACCATTCCTCGAATAAATGTAGTACTTTGAAACGAATATTGACCATATAAAGATAATAAGTAAACGTTACTATTTATTTTTTCTATTCTGCTATCTGTATGTTTAGTATCAAACTTGGCATATGAAATAGCTGCACCGATAATAGCATTATTTTTCAAATGCTTATCTGCTCCAATAGAAATACCGCTAATATCTGTTTTATATCCTTGAATATGCTCATGGTCTTGTTGATTAACATTTGAGAAAAAGCCATCAGCCCAAATATTCCATGATTGTTTATTGATATTAGATCCAGATGATACTATATCTGATCCAGAGTTGTTGTTTGCTGCCTTAGATTCAACTATAGAAGATATAGCTGCAACTGTAGCATGTACTCCACTTTTTAAGTGTGCATCAGAAATTTTTGGCAATATTGGTTGTAGAATAGGTTCTGGCTTACTACTTTGCTCTTGGTCATCACTAGAAGGTGATGAAGTATATACATACCGTTGTTGCTGTTGTTGCTGTTGTTGCTGTTGTTGCTGTTGTTGCTGTTGTTGCTGTTGTTGCTGTTGCTGTTGTTGCCCAGCACCAGCAGCAATTGGTTGCGCAACAACCGGTTGCACATGCTCATCAGGGTCAGGCTGTGGTTGTTCATCAGCAGGTTGTGGAGGCGGTGCAGGATCATCAAGTAGTCGAGCAAGTGCTTCAATAGCATCTTCAGTAGGATCTTTAGGATCTTCAGTATGATCTTTACCATGCGACTGTTTGCCATGAGCACTATCCTCACTATGTAAATGAGAAACAGTAGACGCTTGTATATCTTCACCCTTATCACCTTCTTCATCATCACTTACTTCTGGACTAACTCTAGCAGATGGGGCTGCACTACTACCACTGCTACCTGAAGTGCCATCATCTCCTTTGTCTTTTTTCTTCTTATCTACCAATCCAGCAAATACGAATTTTCCATCAGAGCACTCTACTGGCTGCCACTTGCATTTACCATCGCATATGTAGACCAAGTTATCTACAGCTAGCCCTCCAGTGTTAGCAATATCTACAGGCTGTATCACGGTTTGAGTTCCATGTTTACTTAAATCCCTTAAATCTCCTTGATGATCGACATTTACTATTATTTTGTTATTTGGATCGTAGTATTTACTCAATTTTAACTTACCTTGAGTTTTAACAGTCCCATCTGAGTTAGTAGTATAGTTTATACTAAATACAGTAACAGGCTTCTTCTTAAATTTTTCAGGATTAGTACTAGATCCTTTTTTTGACTTATGTCCCAATATGCTAATACTATCACTAGCCAGAGTTAGTGTATTGCTGCTAAGGTCAATTTTTGCATTACCTATACTGATTCCACCATTTTCTTCATTAGTTTGAGCTGTAATAGTATAATCTCCAAGTAATTTCACCTCACCTTTAGCAGATGATTTATCACTAATCGAACATTGATGCGTATATACTGATCCCTCTACTTCTATTAAAGATGGTCTTTTAGACTTTGGTAGCAATGTAACACTTTCCATTGGATTGGCCTGATTTCCAATATTACCACTATAGCTTCCTTGACTCATTGTAAGTTTTGCCCCAGTGCCTTTAGGAATTATATCTGTTTTCCAATCAGCATTACTATTAAGTTCAATATTACTGTTTTTGTCTAAAGTTATTTCTTTTATATTACAGGTATGAGGTATAATATTACTATCATGCTTAGAAATAAAAGATGCACCTTCACAAAGATGAATTGCTTGAAGTAAATTAGAACCACTAGTTTTATTATTTCCAATATCACCACCACTGTGAGTTAGTGTACCATTATTACGTACTATAATTCTTCCACCACTATTACCTTTTGTTCCTATGTTACCTTTGATATCTGTATTGCCAAGGATATTAACCGTATCTTCTGGATGACTAAAAATAATATCACTACAAAAAATAGTAGATTTATTCGTACTTTTATCATAACTTACAAACAATTCAGTATGAGGACGTATTCCGTTTGGATTATTTAAATGTTCTGCAAATTCGATTCTAGATACCTTATTTTTATCAGTTCCAATATTTCCATAAAATATACTTTTATAATTATTTGAATCATACTTAGTACTAGGGTTACCATGTATAGTTATTTTTCCATAGTTAGGTATAGATGGCTCTACTAATCTGCTATACATTTCACCATTCAATACTATACCTCCATGTGGCTCACTATCACCATGAGAAACTCTATTTGAAGACTTTAGCTTCATTTTGTCTACATATACATTTCCAGTAACATTTAGCATTGTTGGACCATTAAGCACTACTTTTTCCACTATAGAATCAGGTGTTCCAATACAGCCATGAACATTATACCTTGTTAGATTACTATTAGGAGAATGTAAAAAATGTACTTCTGATACTGATTGTTTTTTAGACGTTATGCTAGCATGCATATTCACTTCATTTGAATCACTAGGGGGCAGCTCGGCTTGTAATTCTAATACACCATCTACTTGCACAGGAATAGGGTTATTCTGTGTACCAAATTTATTAAAAGAAATGCTAAAACTACTACCACTAGTAATAATAGTAGCACCTTCGCCTTCTATATTAGCCATAAGATTTGATTTCAGCTTTAAAACTCCTGACTTCTTAGGTATAAGTTTGGATCGTTCAACAGTAAGTGTTTTTAGCATTACTGGAGTGACAGTAACTAATTGCAATGGTTTATCAACATCAATATTTCCGCAAATCTTTAAATCACTAGATAATGTTGTAGGTGATCGCGTAACAAACGATCCAAAACCAGTAAATATTGATCTATCTGTGGCTTCAGTTTTTCCGCCATGAGTTGTAGAGCTAAAAAAGGAAAGATCAAATGGCTGCGGCCCTGTAGGCTGAATTATTGATGAGCTTCTTCTTGTTGGAGGAGAGCTGCTACTGCTTACATCTGTATCAGAAAGATTAGGCATTGAGACACTTGATGTAATAGGTGAAGTAGGTTTAAGATCACTGTTTGAATATGTTGTATTATTTATTATGAGCTCAGAGTTACTGAGGTTTAAATTTACCAGTTTAATCTTAGAGCCATCATCGCCTTTTACAGTTACTTTAGTATCTGTTTCAACATTTATCTCAATACTGTCATTTTTACCTTCCATTTTTTCAAATGCTACTTCAGGCTGCTTAACTATGACTTTCTGTACTCCAGATCCTTTATTTGGATTAATCTCTACCGACTTATTAGTAGGATCACTTAATACAATAGGAGGTTTAGACTCTTCATGAGTAGTACTACTTAATGACAAGGTACTACTAGCAAGTTGTTTTCTTATTCTTTTAAAAGTTGATGTACTAGATCCTTTTTCTCCAGTTGCACCTTCACTTGGTTCTTCTGGCTTAGTGTTCCCACTTAATGATAAAGTACTACCAAATTCTTTTAGTTTTTTAAAAGGGGATTTTTTAGGTTTTTTGCCATCAGTTACTTCACCACCAGTTGCACTCCCTCCAGTCGTTTCAGTGACACCAGTTGCATCGCTGGCACCAGTTGCAGGACTAGTGCCACTAGCTCCTTCAATTGGATTACTTGGATTACTTGGATTACTTGCTGTGCCTCCACTTGTGTCTCCCTGATCATCGTTACTGCCTTTAGTTGCATTATTGCTCTGCGATGCTCCAGAATCAGTTACACTATCATCCCCATCTGCTTCTTTGTTTCCAGTCGCGTCGCTATCACCAGTTGCATTGCTGGCACCAGTTGCAGGACTAGTGCCACTAGCTCCTTCAATTGGGTTACTTGGATTATTTGTTGCACCGCTACCTGTGTCTCCCTGATTATCATTACTACTTTCAGTTGCGTTATTGCTCTGCGATGCCCCACTACCAGTAAAAACTCCGCTGCTACTTGATGAAGCTGATGGATCATTATCAGCTGTTTGCGTAATTGTAATATTACTAATAGTAAATAAAGTTGTAAAAAAAATTAGTGATATCTTTCTTGAGTTTTTCATCGCTAGACCTCTATCATTTCTTAATAAAAATTTACAATATAGTAAACTAAGTAGAATTAATGTGTATTAAAGAAGCATATAAAGTGAGTATAAATTCTCAAATTTATGTAAATTACTGTTTGATTTACAGGTTTATGCTAGATTAAAACTCTACATCTAATTCAGCTTAGTTTCTATAATAGCTAATACATACTTTAAATTTAATTAAGTACAGCAGCTAACTTTAAGTTTAAATTCTTATATAGCAATTTACAAGAATATTCAGAGTCCAATAATTCAAGATTATATTAATACTTTTTACATTTATTTAAAGTTGATTTAATGAAAAGCTAGTGAAGTATAAGTAGCAAAATTTTCTCTATCTAAATTCAAATTATTGTAGCTGGCTAATTGAACTTTGAAAGTTAAAACAATAGAGTGTAAAATTTATTAAAGGTTATAGTAAGTAATATTTAGTATAATAGGTGATACAATGTTGTAAAATTGATACTTTTAAAAAAAATAAGAAAAATGGTAACAAAAATGAATAAATACTAAGGATTAATATATCTATTAACGCTACAATATGATAAGTAGAAAGAAAAAGATAAGAGATAGGAAGTAATCATTGTCTTAGTTATTAACAATAGTAATAGACCTCTTTCGAAACTGGTTAAGGTAGTTCAAAATTATAAATGCCAGAGATCAAATTAAATCTAAGAGAGAATCTTTTACGTCTATTTCGATATTTGTCAGCAATAATTTTGAAGCGTTTTAGCATACCAATAACGTTTTCATTCACAACTCTTGCTCCTGCTAACCTATGATTATTCTTTTTATCATTTTTAGTTAAAGGATTTTTCTTGCTTTTTTTCTTTGGTAATTCAGAATTATTGTGAATTTTTTGTATGCCTTGATATCCTGTATCAGTAATCACTTTTACCTTAGGATGGATAAGAATTTTGGATTTCTTAAATAATCTAAAGTCATGTTTTTTACCGTTAGAAAATCTGTACATATTACTTGGTAGGTTTTCTTGTCTGCAACTATTTGAGTTTTTAGTGTATGCCTTTTCTTCTTTCATGAATAATAGAATTTTTGTTTTTTTTAGGTCTTTCTATAGGATTCTCAGTAGCATCAATCAAGACTACTTCATAATTCATATCACTCTTCATTAAAGCTTTACGGCCTGGAAGAGCAAAGTTTGCGTGTTTAACTAGGGTGTCTTCTACCCATTTTACAGCTTTATATGCTGAACTTTCACTAATTCCATAGTTCTGACCTATATGGAAATAAGTACGGTATTCTCTAAGGTATTCTAACACCATCAGCAACTGTTCCTCCAAATTGAGCTTATTTTTACGTCCACCTTTTGATTTCTTAAGACCATCAGCTTTCCTCAAAATATCCACCATCTTTGAAAATGTCCTCTTCCTTACTCCTGTTAATCAACGAAATTTTTCATCCTTTAACTCTTTAATCTGATCTAATTTCATTATTACTTCAAATTAGATTTTTATAACACCATTCTACATCATTCTCTAGTTTCGAAAGAAGTATATTATATTATTTGCATTAAATAGTTCTAAAGTTTTTCTAGTTTCTTGCAAAAAGAAGAATTGCAAGCTCCAAGAAATTAAACTTATGAAAGCAACTATCATATAATTCCCTCTCCACCCTACAAATTCATTCACAAAACCACCAATAATAGGTGCTATAGCCATTAAGCTTGTAAGACTCCCATTTATGAATGATATTAATCTCATTGCTTGCAATCCCTCGTATATATCAGCAATTATAGCAAATACTAGCACAATAGAAGTACTAGCTCCTATTCCTTGAATGAATTATAAGTAAGCTATTGATAGTTGGTGCAAATACACACCATATCGCTCCCAATAACATTAGGGCATTACCAGCTAACATAATCTTTCTTCTAGCATAACACTCTGATAAAGGACCATTGAGAAATCCTCCTATAAAAAAACCTAGAAAATTATAAGAAATCGTTAGCTGGATTATTCCTTCTGTCACATTAAAGTAGCGCGCTATATCAGGAAAACTAGGCACTGACATATCTATTCAATACAATTAGCAACCATAGAAAATAACAGCAAAAAAGGTAGTAATTTATTATTCATATAAAATATTCATTAGGTTATAAAATTTTTCCCTACCATTAATTTACTCTCTTTAGTAATAATTTCATATAGTTTTTTTGCCATTTCTTCTACATAATGTTTTGAATTCATAGAAATATGGTTACCAGGAACATAATAATTTTGTAAACCTTGTTTTGCCAAAGGAGCCCAATGTAGTTGGAAATTCCTCAATAACTTCGCTATGAGAAAAAAATACTATTTTCCCATTATAAGATGAAAGGTGCTAAGCACGACCGTGGTAAGGGGCAAATTATTATTGACCAACAGCTAGCTCTTTTGGTTAGAAAAATATTCGAGGAATATGCTACAGGTGCTTATACCATTAGTGCACTTGTAAAACTTACACATAAATGGGGATTGACTAATTCACGAGGCAACCAAGGCTATTTGTGTTTATCTCATTTGCACAGTCTTATGCAAAATCCTTTTTATTATGCGGTCATGAGAGTGCAAAAAACAGGAAAAGAGTATCTTCATATTCATCCACCTATTATTAGTAAAGAATTATTTGATAAATGTCGGGAGGTACGTTTGGGTTGGAATAAAAAAACCATAACTTGATCCAGAATTATTATCTGAAGTAATTTCTTATATTAAACTTTCTGCAAAAGGAGAACAACAATATCATAATCAAAGAATAGGTGAACTAAGTGCTGAGCACACAAAAATAAAAAATCGCATGGATAGATTAACAGATTTATTTTTAGATGGTGATATGAATAAAGAAGATTATGAAGCTAAAAGAAAGTCATTAATTCAAAAAAGAGAAGATATCGATAGAGAAATAGCAAATCATAATTATGCCGATGATAAATTTTCCGACATGCTGATAAGCCTAATAACGCTAATTTAGGATAAGTGATTAGAAGAGAAAGAAGAAGAGATAAGATAGGGATTAAGTTTGGAGATGGAATAACTAGCAAGAGAAGCAATTATATGAACAAAGAAGTTAATATGAGAGCGATGTCGAGTATGCTCTAAATGCATGTGTTTTTTTAGTACATTAAAGACAGACTCAATTAAGGAACGTTTATTTAATAAAAGCTTATCATCTATGTCCAATAAATATGTTTTCATATCTTTACGAAGATTAGTAAATAAACGTAGACCATTGGAGAAGAGTTGATGAAATAACTCTTTAGATATGTAAGCTTTATCACCAAACAATTTACCAGATAAGCCTTTAGAAATAACTGAAGCTACAGATAGATCGCTTTTATTGCCTTTAGTAATTTTAACTGACATTATTTCACCTTTATTATTAATTATGAGATGCAGCTTAAAACCTAAGAACCAGCCATAGCTACTCTTACCAATTTTAGAAAATCTGTTAAAAACTCTATTGCTGGAAATACGTTTGTTATGACAAATTGCTAACTTTGTAGAATCGATGTAATATATACCAGTCTCTTCTCCTTTCAGATAATGCATTAATACGGCTAATGGTAGCAACATTCTAGGTAATAGTTGTATTATCGTACTATAGCTTGGTAAACAAAAGTATTCTTTATACTTATAACGCAAGTAATATAGATAATAATTTTTAAAATCCTTGCATGGAGATAAATAAAAATATATCGTTATTGTTAATAACTCAGCTAAGGACAACTTTCCATCTCTGTTCCTTTGATTACTACTTGGTATTAATCTCTTTCTTTCCCAGTCTTGATATATCTTGCAAAAATTATCTATTAAATAGTATACTGTTATAATACATTTTTTCATGTTGGGTTATTTTATTTTTATTTAAATTTTCTTTTTAACTCAACATTCTCTCTTTGTATACCTTTTGTATTATGCCTTCCCTGCTTCCTCTTATCCTAAACTGGCGTTATTATCAATTGCTTTAGATGTTGCTTCTAATCTAAAAATTCTGCTTCTTAACAAAAGGCATATTATAGAATGTTAAATACAAAATTTACAAAATACAAAAAAAATCATATTGCTTGCGCTATTATAGTTTTAAATTATCTGAATAAAAGTCCAAACCTTTTTACTAACTTTTTCTTAGACTTTTGAATTGGTGCTTGCAAGTGAATGTAATAACATATATTCTTTAATGCTGTTATAACTTCTGCAAGAATTCATATGTCATGCAAAAGATATAATGCAATTATACTACTTAAAAATTGATAAAACTTTGATTATATTAGAATTATTCAGGTTTTGATCGTGATTTATTTTTTTGCTTTAAAAGTAATTATTTTTTGTGTGTTTGTAGAAGTGCTTGCAGTATTAATTTAGATTTATAGTATTTATTATCTAGTATAATTTATGTCAGAAGTTAGATCCTTTCTTAAAGAATTTAGTGTATTAATGATGATAGTAGTTTTAGTCAGAGTAACAGTTTTTGATTTAAACTATATTCCTACTCCTTCTATGGCTACTAATTTATTACCTGGTGATTATATTATTGCAACTAAATATAGTTATGGATACAGTAAATATTCCATACCATTTAATTTACCAATTTTTGAAGGTAAGATTTTTGCTTCTAAACCTGAACGTGGTGATGTAATAGTGTTTCAACCACCTCACGATCCATTATCTGAGAAATATATTAAAAGGTTAATTGGATTGCCTGGTGACACTATTAAAATTATAGATGGGCAGCAAGTTTTTATTAATGATATTCCACTTAATAGAGAATATATTGGTAAATATGTAAATGAAAAAGGAGTAGAATATGACCAGTACTTTGAAACATTACCTAATAATGTTAAATATTTAACTCAATTTATAGCAAAAAAACATCGCGAAATACGACATATTTCTGTTTTTCATGTACCAGAGAATCATTATTTTTTTCTAGGTGATAATAGAGATAACTCAGCAGATAGTAGATTTGATATAGGTTATGTACATCTTAACAACTTAGTTTCCAAAGCTAGATTTATTTGGTTCTCAGCAGCAAAAGAAATTTGGTCAGAGAGCAATAATATTTTGCATGCAGTATTAAATGTAATACCTTGGATTAAATCAATAAGGTATAATAGGTTATTGAAAAAAATATAATAAAGTACATTTTGACAAATGTAATTAATATTTAATATAAATGCTAGTCAATAACATGAGAGATACTAATAATGAACGCAATAAACTATATAAAGTTGATTATACTAAACTAGATGCCTTACAGTCTGAAATTGGCTATAATTTTAATAGTATTGATTTGTTAATTGAAGCATTAACTCATCCTTCTATTAATCAATATGGATATACTAAAAATTATCAAAGGTTGGAGTTCTTAGGTGATGTAATACTTAATCTTGTAATCTCAGAAACGTTATTTAAAAATTTTAGTCACTATAACGAAGGGAAATTAGCTAAAAGTAGAGCCTTTTTAGTATGCAATGAGTCAATTTGCTTAATTGCTCAGAAAATTAATTTGCATAAATATATCATAATGACTGCAAATGAGGAAAAATGCGGAGGAAGAAGTAATAAAAACAATATTGAAAATACAATGGAAGCTGTTATTGGTGCTGTTTATCTAGATGGTGGTATTCACGTTATAAAAGACATTGTAAATTCATTATGGAAGGTATTAATCAAAGATCATGAATTATATTTAATTGCTGATCCAAAAAGCGCTTTACAAGAATGGTCTCAAAGTAAAAATTTTGGTATTCCAACTTATACACTATCATCTAAAACTGGACAGTCTCATAGTCCTTTATTTGAAGTGATGGTTAAAGTTGGAAGATTAGAACCTCAATATGGTAAAGGTACAACAATTAAAACAGCTCAAAAAAACGCAGCACAACTTATGTTATCTACTGTTTTTGCAAATTCAAAACTTGAAGCATAGCATTGTATGTTGAAAATATGTAAAATTGCAATAAAATAAAAGTTATAGCAACAGTACAAAAGAAAGCTAGTAATACAGTATTAATCTTAAGTCTAATAGCCTGAATTTTAGATAAGTACCTAGCTTTTTTGAAAACTTAAAAAACTGACGGTATTCTTAGGCTACAAGGCATGTATTTACAAGGTTGGTTTCAAGTATATTTAACTAAATCACTTTAACCTTAGGATTGATAAGAATTTTGTATTTCTTAAATAATCTAAAGTCATGTTTTTTACCGTTAGAAAATCTGTACATATTACTTGGTAGGTTTTCTTGTCTGCAACTATTTGAGTTTTTAGTGTATGCCTTTTCTTCTTTCATGAATAATAGAATTTTTATTTTTTTTAGGTCTTTCTATAGGAGTCTCAGTAGCATCAATTAAGACTACTTCATAATTTATATCACTCTTCATTAGAGCTTTACAACCTGGAAGAGCAAAGTTTGGGTGTTTAACTAGTGTTCCTTCTACCCATTTTACAGCTTTATATGCTGAACTTTCACTAATCCCATAGTTCTAACATATATGGAAATAAGTACGGTATTCTCTAATGCATTCTAAGACCATCAGCAACTGTTCCTCCAAATTGAGCTTATTTTTACGCCCACCTTTTGATTTTTTAAGACCATCAGCTTTCCTCAAAATATTCACCATCTTTGAAAATGTTCCATTCCTTACTCCTGTTAATCGACAAAATTTTTCATCATTTAACTCTTTAATCTGATCGAATTTTATTATTACCTCAAATCAGATCTTTATCTTTATAACACTATTCTACATCATTGTCTAGTTTCGAAAGCACTCTAATGAAGAGTGATATGAATTATGAAGTAGTCTTGATTGATGCTACTGAGAATCCTATAGAAAGACCTAAAAAAAACAAAAATTCTATTATTCATGAAAGAAGAAAAGGCATACACTAAAAACTCAAATAGTTGCAGACAAGAAAACCTACCAAGTAATATGTACAGATTTTCTAACGGTAAAAAACATGACTTTAGATTATTTAAGAAATACAAAATTCTTATCAATCCTAAGGTTAAAGTGATTACTGATACAGGATATCAAGGTATACAAAAAATTCACAATAATTCTGAATTACCAAAGAAAAAAAGCAAGAAAAATCCTTTAACTAAAAATGATAAAAAGCATAATCGTAGGTTAGCAGGAGAAAGAGTTATCAATGAAAACGTTATTGGTATGCTAAAACTGTTCAAAATTATTGCTGACAAATATCGAAACAGACGTAAAAGATTCTGTCTTAGATTTAATTTAATCTCTGGCATTTATAATTTTGAACTACCTTAACCAGTTTCGAAAGAGTTCTATTGATTATTTACAGCTAATAAAAATTGATAACAGAAGAAGTCAGTATAATCGAGTTCAGGAGATTCTGAAATTACTCAGAGCTTAAAAGCTCTTGCTAAAGAGCTCAATATTCCAGTAATTGCATTATCTCAATTGTCTAGATCTGTAGAACAAAGGTCAGATAAAAAGCCTATTCTCTCAGATCTGAGAAAATCAGGCTCCATTGAACAAGATGCTGATATTGTAATGCTTATATAGAGAAGAGTATTATTTATCTAGATCAGAACTGCATCCAGATTCTATGGAATACGAAGAATGGTTCACAAAACAAAATAAGTATTATAACACTGCTGAAATAATTGTTGCTAAACACCGTAATGGGCCAGTTGGTACAGTGAAGTTGCACTATAATAGTAGGTATTCTAAATTTGGCAATATTGTTAAAAACTCTCAGCAAGGTTAATAAACTCTAGATTATGCATAAGATGAAAAATGCTTGTCAAAAAAAAATTACAGCAAAATTTTACTCATTAACATCAGAGATATACAACTTAAGGTTGGTTTTTAGCATCGTGATAACTGAATCAAAAATTTTATAATTTAATTTGCTTCTTTTCCAGTTTTTATCTGGGATTGGAGTATACAAAAAGTTTAAATTATGGTATAATTTATTAATAACCATTTAGAGGTGGCCAATGATAGATTTTTATAGTGAGAGCTTAATAAATAAGCTGTTCAGAACCAACATAAGATTTAACACCAAAATTGATCTTGATAAAGTTGAAAGAGCAATAAAATATGCTAAAAAATATCATGGTCAGCAAAAGAGAGATACTGGAGAACTATACTACACACATCCATTAGAAGTAGCTCACATGGTCTCAGACCACAGCTTGAAACAGATACGATTATTATTGCAATACTACATGATACACTTGAAGACACAAAATTAACTAAAAAAAGAATAAGTTACGAATTTGGTAAAAATTCAGCAAAAAAATTAAATGATTTTTAAAACCTCTGTTTCAACTATAGATTATAGCAGCATTGCAATTTTAAGTTTTAGTTGAAAAATCGCGAATTAATACTCATTTATGGTGTATTTGCGCTGTATATGTTCTGATTTTTTTTAAAATATGTATACTTGCATTGACAAAAAATATAAATTCAACTACTGTTAAATTAACGATAGATTAAATATTAATAGTAGGTTTCATATACTTTACAGATAATAGGACATTATTTTTTGATGTTATGTATTAACTCACTTTTTGTAAAAAGAGTTAGTCATATATTCTGTTGGTTGTAAAGTTATTTTTCTGCTGAAAAATAGTTAATCAAAGTAAATTATGATTTGGTTACAAAATTTTATCAAAAAAATTTCTTAACAAATTTTTTGTTTCGCTATGTGAATAATCTTTACACTTTCTCTCACTGCATCTAACATATGCATATTGTACCTACGCCTTATTATAAAAAAACTTACAAGTGCAAGTGATAGTAGTGATTTTGAAACATTATTTAATACTATTTTCTTCTGATTTTTTAGTTTGGGCAGACAATAAATCTTTTACAATTGTGCTCACAGAAACATAATCTGCCTTACCAGTAGCAAAATACGGAATTTCTGAAATATGAATAATACGCTTTGGAATATATAGCTTACTCAAGCCAGCAGTAAGTACATGTTTTGTAAATTGGTCTTGTGTAACTATACTGCTATCAGTACATAATATAACCTGCTCTCCTTTACATTCATCCTCAATATAAACTGCTGCATTCTTACTATTAATATCAATAGCACTAGCAATATCTTCAATTACTACAAGTGAAACCATTTCTCCTGCAATTTTTGCAAATCTTCTGACTCTACCTTTGATTGTAATATATCCTTCATCATCAATTGTGACTATATCTCCAGTATCATACCACCTGTCACCTAACCCATCAACTCTTGGCGGTACAATCACTCCTGGATTACTTGGCAAAATATACCCAAGCATAATATTAGGGCCTTTAAGGCATAATTTTCCTCCATCACTAATTCCTTCCACTTCTAATACTTTATATTTCAACCCAGGCATTATTCTTCCTACTGTATCAGGTTTATCATGCATTGGAGTATTGGCGCTAATTACTGGCGAAGCTTCAGTTGCGCCATAACCTTCAAAAATTCTAATTCCATGTTTTTTAAACCATAATTCTCTAGTTTCAGGCCTTAACTTCTCAGCTCCTGCAAATATTCTTCTTAAAGAATAAAAATCATATGGATGAGCATACTTAGCATAATTATTTAAAAAAGTGCTTGTACTAAACATAATAGTTGCTCCAACATCATAAATCATTTCAGGAATTGCTCTATAATCTAGTGGCGATGGATAAAGAAAAATTCTTACTCCACTAAGCATCATTAATATAGTTCCTGATAACCCAAATGTGTGAAACATTGGCAATGCATTAAATGCTATATCTGAAGTTGATAAATCCGTAACAGCTACTACTTGATTTTTATTAGCTAATAAGTTGTTATGTGATAATACTACTGCCTTAGGAGCTTGCTCTGTTCCAGCAGTAAACAATGCCACTGCTCTCGAATTACCGTCATTATTTTTATTAATGATATTATAAGAAGCTCTAGGAAAAAATCCTGCAAGCCAACCTGCAATCTTAGTTGCAAGATTTAAGTTTTCTCTTAAATCTTCTAAGTATATTATCCTAAAATACTTGTTTAACTGATAGTTAAGCTCATGTAATCTAGCTTTTTCAATAAATAATCTTGAAGTGCAAATAATATTTATACCAACTGTGCGGCATGAAGAAATAATGCTTTTTATTCCTAGCGTAAAATTTATCATAGTTGGTATAAAATTATATGCCATACAAGCAAATAGAGTTACTATAGCAGCAGAGCTATTTGGTAGCATTATTCCAATATAATTACCTGGACTAATAACCTTACTAAGCAATCTACCTAATATAAACGAGCGAACTAAGCATTGTCTATAAGTTAAACTGTTATTAGCAACATCTTGCAAAATTAACTTATTTGGTCCATAACGCTTTGATGCATCAATTATAGACTGAAAGATAGTTTGATTGTAATCAGAACTCCTGAAAATCATCTCAGTCATTATATCATATAATTTGTGACTAATATATTTTCTGCGCTCAGAAAAATCGAGTTCAGGTAATGGTCTGATACGCACAGGAGGTAATACAGTAATTTTTACTTTAGGAAATATTGTAGTTTTAGGACGATTTTCCAATTTCGAGAAAACAGTATATTGTAAACCATCAATACGAATCGGTAAAATTACAGCCTTAGATTTATCAGCAATCATACCTGGCCCCTCATATATTTTCATCAAAGAGCCGGTAATGCTAATTCTTCCTTCAGGAAATATTACAATTTTTCGATTTTTTTTCACTTCAGCTATTAAAGATCTAGTAGCACTTGCATTGCTAGTATCAATAGGATAAGCTTTAACTACTGTTAAAAAAGGTCTAACCCAAAACTTTTGAGCAACATGAGTATTAATAGCAAAAATTAATTTTCCAGGCAAATAAACAGTTAATAATGCAGAATCCAAGTAAGAAATATGGTTAGCAACAATTACTGCTCTTTTTCCTGCATTAATGAAATTTTGAAGACCATGAATTTCAACTCGGTAAAACTTATCAAAAACAAATCTAAATATAGCCCTTAATATAACAAAAGGAACAATTTTAACTGAAGGCAAAAATTGATAAATATATCCCGCAACTACAAGATTTAATAAACTAATAAATAGTATTATAAAAGGTATAGAACATTCTAGCTTAAACAATATAGAAAGAATAATTGTAGAAATAATCATAAAAATTGAATTAATAAGATTATTAGCTGCAACTACTCTTGATCTATAACTAGGAGCTGTAAAATACTGCATCACTGCATAAAGTGGAACCACATATAGTCCTCCAATTATCGAAATAGCTAACAAATCAAATAATATTCGCCAATTGTGACTTTTAGACAAAAAGAAAATTATGCTTTTAAGTTGATCTGGCTCTGAATCAACAGCGCTAAGTATTTTGCTCGTAAAAAACAGATCAATTCCAAAAATGCTAATTCCTATAGCAGCAATGAAAACATATTCTGCGGTAATTTCATTGTCCAACAGTTTATTACATCCAAATGAACCAATAGCAATGCCAATAGAAAACACTGCCAAAAAAAGATTGGCAACATTTTCATCAGCTCCAAGGGTATCTTTAGCTAATAATGGTATTTGTGATAAAAAAACAGCTCCAATAAACCAAAACCATGATATTCCTAATATTGACAAAAAAACATTCTTTTTACTAACTGAATATTTAACAATACTAAAAATCTCATAAAATACATTATAATTTATTTTTAGTGATGAGTCATAATTACGAGACTTAGGTATAAAAAAGCTTGTAACTAATCCCCCAACTGCTATTATTGCCATCAGTAAAATAACAATTACAGGGCTAATAATATAAATTCCACCTAAAATATTTCCAAGTAATATAGCAAAAAAAGTACCAGCTTCAACATAACCGTTAGCCCCTAATAGTTCATCTTTACCAAGCTGGTCAGATAACATACTATATTTTAATGGTCCAAAAAATACTGAATGTACTCCCATTAAACCTATTGCAGCTAGTAATATCATGAAATTATTAATATAAAAGCCATATATTGCTAATGTCACAATAGCAATTTCAGATGTTTTTATAATGCTAATTAAGCGAGATTTTTCAAATTTATCTGCAATTTGACCAGCAATACCGGCAAAAATAATAAATGGCAAAATGAATATTGCGTTTACCATTAGTAACATATTAGCATCTGCTAATTTATACACAATCAAAATTACTAATGCACTTTTTAATATGTTATCATTTAAGCAGCCGCAAAACTGAGTAATAAACAGAGGCATAAACCGTCTATCTTTAAATAGATACAGCTTATTATTATTCATAATCACTCCTCATATTAATTTTAGATCTTAACTTTTTAGATAGAATTAAGTCTAAACAATCAATTCATTTACAATAGGTTAAATAATTCCTATTCTTATTTCAACAGACTGAAATTATCTATTGATAATAAGCTTATAAATAAAACTTTTTAAATAAAATTATGATTTTTGATAACAAATGAACTATTATTTAGTGTTAGTTAACATGCTTAATATATGCAGTACCTAAATTACAAACTGTACATTCAGATGAATAGAAACTTGCTTCAGCTCGAAGAAGTATAATAATAAAGATTTTGATTGTCAAGGTTGACAAATATTAGATAGATATTATTCGTTTTATAAAATTATTAGCTGTGTTAATTCCATTCATATCAATTGAATGAGTTAAGTTATCAATAATATAATGCTCAACTTTAACATTATAAGATTGCAAAATTTGATACGAATTTAAACTAATATCACAAGGTATAACTGTATCTTCTCTACCATGTATCAAACATATGGGTGTAGCAGTACATGTAATTAATTTAGGAGAAACCATTGCCCCTGAAAATCCAATTGTTGCTTTAAAAGGAATTTTAGCTGATAAAGTCAAATATATAGAAGTCATAGCTCCTTGAGAAAAACCAATTAAGATAGTATCTTGATTAGTAAGTCCAAGCTGCTTTTGCTTTTGATTAATTAAATCAATAATTAAAGGACTAGTTCGCTCTAACTCAATTCTTAATATTTCAGGATCTCGTTGTTTCAAACTAAACCATTGGTAGCCATATAGTGCACCATCATATTGTTCAATTCCATTTGGAGCAAAAAAGTGAGCAGCTAAAAAATATGGTTGCATAAAAGGAGCAATACTTATTAAATCATGACCATTAGATCCTACTCCATGTAACATTACTATTAATTGTTTAGTTTCAGATTCCTTTGATGTAATTTCTAGCTGACTCATTTTTTCTGTCCTGATAAAAAATATTGACAATAATTATTAAGAAAACACTCTGAACATTTTGGAGTTTGAGCTTTACATATATATCTACCATGTAATACTAACCAATGATGCGCTAATAATAACCACCTATCTGGAATAACCGACAGTAATTCATTTTCAACCTTTAACGGAGTTGCTCCAGTAGCTAAACCTATCCTTTTAGCAACTCGAAAAACATGAGTATCTACCGGCATAGTTGCTACTCCAAAAGCGCAACTTAGTACTACATTAGCGCTTTTTCTACCTACGCCAGGTAGTGCTTCAAGCTCTTTCATAGTGTTTGGAACTTGCCCATTATACTCTTTGACAAGAATTTCAGAAAGTTTAATTATATTTTTAGCTTTATTATTATATAGTCCAATAGACTTAATATGTTTTTTTAAATTTTCTTCTCCTAGCTGCAAAAACTGTTCAGGAGTTTTATAATATTTAAATAGCTCCTTAGTAGCCTTATTAACAGCATTATCAGTAGACTGAGCTGAAAGTATAACAGCAACCAACAACGTAAAATGATTGCAATATTCTAGTTCTGTTTTTGGCTCAGGGCATCGCTCAGCAAATTTTGCAAAGATTTTTTCAATCTTATCAATTATCATATTATAATTCCTCTTAACTTTACCTTTAAAGTTTTATATAATATTTTGAAGTTAGTGATATTGTATATAATTCCTATGAATAAAGATAATATTTTTCAATTAATAGAGCAGCAGATAAAAAGCAATGATATAGTGTTATACATGAAAGGCACTATACATGCTCCTAAATGTGGATTTTCTGCTATTGTTGCTAATATAATACAAGAACTTACTAAAGATTTTAAAAATATTAATTGTACATACATAGATGTACTTTGCGATGATGATTTAAGGCAGGGAATAAAAGAATATACTGATTGGCCAACTATTCCACAATTATATATTCAAGAGGAATTTATTGGCGGGTGCGATATAGTTAAAGAGATGTATAGAAATGGTGAATTAAAAGCACTATTATTACAAAAATTTAAAGATAATTAAACCACATTAGTATATCTTAAACTTTTAACTAATATTTTTCTAACTTATTATTTATATTATGTTTATTCAAACTCAACAAACTCCAAATCCTAATTCGCTAAAATTTTTTCCTGACCAAAAAATTAGTCCTGGTAATCCAGTACATTTTAGTACCAGAGAAGAATGTACTCATAGTATTTTAGCACGTAAATTATTCTCAATTGAAAATGTTAAGGAAGTATTTTTTGGCGAAGATTTTATTACTGTTACCAAAGTTAGCGATGGAAGTTGGGAAGTAATTAAACCTGAAATATTAACTATGCTAATGGACCATTTTGTAGCAGGATTACCAGTCTTTGAATCTGAAGCTGAAAAAAAAAATATAGAGCAAGCTAATCTTTCAGAAATTGAGAAACAAATCATAGAAATTATTAACACTAAAGTTAGGCCTGCAGTTGCAATGGATGGTGGAGACATAGAATACCATAGCTTTAAAGATGGAATAGTAAAGCTACAAATGCGTGGAGCTTGTGTAGGTTGTCCAAGTTCTACTATGACATTAAAACAAGGTATTGAGTCATTACTAAAATACTATATTCCAGAGGTAGTATCTGTTGAGCAAGTTTAACATTATCCAATTATTAAAAACTGGATTTCAGCTAAAACATCCATTTTTAATTTTTAATAGAAACATAAATTAAACTCAAAATTGTAAATAATACTGATACAACCAAGATTTATCAGTTTTTAGTAGTTTATATAACATATGCGTAAGTTTTGGTTATATCTTTCTCTACTAAGGTAACTATCTTTTTAATTTGCGATATATCATGTGTTATGATAAAGTGCGATGCAAAGTTATGTATAGCTAAACCACTATAAAACAGTTATGATATTGTTTTATAGTAGTTTGGCCAACAAAACCACAATGGAATCCCAACCACTTATAAACTATTTGATTCAACAAAACTTCCTATTAAACGATATGTTAAGATTATATCCGAAGCCAAATCCGTATGATAAACAGTGGAATGAGTATTTTGAGAAAAGATTAAAACATAAAATAGACCTCTTTCGAAACTGGTTAACGTAGTTCAAAATTATTGCTGATAAATATATTGAAATAGACGTAAAAGATTCGGTCTTAGATTTTATTTGATCTCTGGCATTTATAATTTTGAACTACGTTAACCAGTTTCGAAAGAGGTCTAATGGTTAGTTATTAAGCATGGATATTACAAAGACGTGTGTACTAGAAATATTAGATCAGTAAATGGTCCTGAATTAAGATTGTATTTAATTAATGTATTAAAACTCATAACGAAACATTATCCCTTGTATACCTTTTGCATTATAACGTTTGGATTTTTCATTATCCTAAACTAATCCTTTTAGGATAATGTTATGAAAACATAAGATTTTCAAGTAAATACATACAACTAAAGAAAATAGCATTGCTTTATCATCATAACAAACATTATTCAAACAGTTATACTTTAAGCCGATTCTTATTGGCATAATACAGTTCTCTGAGCTAGTGGCTTAAGCGGTAACTCTTATGCGTTACTATATCTCAAAAAACAATACTTTTATACTACTATACTGCGAAAACATAGCAAAAAAATAACTATGATCAAAATCTTTGTTTTTCATGAATGATTATATAGTAACTTTGTTAGCAAAAAGCTTGTATATTAGTTGAGTTTCATCTAATATAAGTTACAATCGTAAAAAATAACCTTATATAGTACTATTTGATTCTAGTCTCTGTGCTTATAAATTTCTGTTCTTTGAAGTACTATCCTTTGTTCTTTTATCCATAACACGTGATGTCATTGAGCTTGATCTACTCGTTTCTTCATCTGTTTGTCTTTCAGCCATAACACGTGCAACAGCTGATCCTTTTTGTCCTAACTTCTTTTTTCCTTCAGCAAGAATACGCTCAACTACTGTTTGAGGAGGTGTAGCACCATGTATATCTTGGCTAGCAGTTTGTGCTTCAGAATGAGAAAAAACATTACCTTCTGTTATACTAATAATAGCAGGCTTTTGTTCATGTTCTTGGCTAAGTAATGCATCCTTCTCTTCAGCTATTTCTTGTGTTAATAATTCTCCATTCATTATACCGTGAAGAGATAGCCCATATTTATCTGCTAGATTTGCTAGAATTGTGCTGCCTATTGATTCTTTTTTACCAGATATGAAGTCGGATATAGCCATAATGCTATGACCAAGATATGTAGATAATTCAGAAGGCCGAAGTTCTTTTTCTTGCATAAATTGTAGTAAAAATTGCTTGATATGATGATTTACTTTCTCAGGGTCTATATAACCACTGCTTATACTTGTATTTGTGCATTTTCGTTTTCTATTTAATATTTCATCTACAGATTTTTCAAAAAAATTAGCAAGCTTTACAAGAGTTTCTACACGTGGATTTGGTTTTGCACCTGCAATTAATGCACATACTTCAGTATAAGATACTCCACTTCCTTGAGCCATATCCATTCTTGTCATGACCTTCATTTGAGTTTTTAAAAACTTTTGAGTTGGCCGTCCAATATTCCCCATAAAATTTTTTCCAATGTTAATATATATTACAAGCTGATATTATATATAAATGCTACGCAAGCTGATTTTGTTATACTATATTTGCTAGCACGTTATTATTATTTTTTGTTGTATTTTTGTTATATTGATTGTAGCTATAAATTTTCACTTAAATTATAAGAGTATATGAGTACATAAAGATTATTATTATTCCACTGTTGACTAATTTATGCTACATACTACTATAAATAGCGCATATTAAAACTTATTAATGACACTAAAATTAAATACATTCAAAATATGAAACATAAAGCAGTTCCTACTTATCTTCAACATTCTAAACTAATAAAAAGCGCAATTCTGCTATCTATTGCAACCGCAAGTGTCATTTTAGCAATTAAAATATATGGTTGGATTACTACTAGTTCTGTAGCATTATTTGCATCTTTACTAGATTCTATGTTAGATATTTCTTCGTCATTAATAAACATGGTAGCAGTGCGTATAATGCTCTTGCCTCCTGATGATAACCACCGCTTTGGTCATAATAAGGTACAAGACTTAGCTATTTTTTCTCAATCTATATTCTTTTTTTGTTCTGCTATTTTTACTTTATTTTCAGCTATTAACAAACTATTTAATTTTCATGAAGTGAGTCATCATAATGTTGGAATTAATGTTATGATTGTATCATCTGCTTGCATATTTATGCTAGTTTGTTATCAGAACTATGTGTATAAGAAGACTCAGTCTTATATTGTAGCAGTTGATAAATTTCATAATTTTGTTGATTTATTAACTAACTTATCAGTTATTATATCACTAAAAGTCAGTGTAAATTTTTGGTTTATTGATTTAATATTTGCTATTCTGATCAGCGTATATTTACTATATGGGTGTATCAAACTGTTTAGAAAAGCGCTAAAAAATCTTCTTGATCAAGAATTTGATAAAACAGAAAAGCAAAAAATTTTGAATATTATTCGTCAAAATACACAAGTTTTAGGAGTACATGAGCTTAAGACTAGATATGCTGGTAATAAGCCATTTATACAATGTCACTTAGAGGTTGATGGAAATATGACTTTACTTCAGGCTCATGAAATTGCTGACGATATTAGTGCTAAAATTGAAGAAGAGTTTCCTGGCTGCGAAGTATTAATTCATCAAGATCCTGCTGGCTATGAACAATGTGTAATGTATCAAGAGAAAATTTGATATATATGTGACTCTTTAATTATTTATTAGGGAAAAATATTATCATATTATACCTATGTTTATGATACAAGCAATAGAGCAGGCTTCGCAGGCTTTTAACTTAGGTGAAGTACCTGTAGGAGTAGTTATAGTTAATCGAGCAACAAGAACTATATTAACTAGAGCTTATAATAAAGTTGAAACTACATTAAATCCTACTTTTCATGCTGAAATTATTGCAATTAATAAAGCTTGCAGTTTGTTAAGCTGCAAATACTTACATGGTTATGATATTTATGTTAGCCTAGAACCATGCGTAATGTGCGCTGCTGCCTTAGCTCATGTTAGAATTGATCGTATATTTTTTGGAGCATATGATGAAAAGTTTGGTGCTATAGAAAACGGTGTACGGCTCTTTTATAATACAACGGTATATTATAAACCAGAAATATATGGTGGTATTATGGAGTTGCAATCTAAGGAATTATTACAAAAGTTTTTTAGTAATCTCAGAGAAAGAATGAAATAAAGTGTATAATGTAAATGTTTAAAATTGCAAAAATTGGAGTATTATAGTTTATAGTTTATTAAACATCATACATAAAAATGAATAAGCTAGATATTAGCACGATTAATATTGAACAATTAACATCAGATCATGCTAAGAAAATTGTTGATTTTTTAGCTTTGGAATTACAAAAATATGATCAAGCTTATTATAGTGACGACAATCCTTTAGTTACTGATGCACAATACGATGTTCTGAAAAATTTAAATAATAAAATTGTAGCAAAGTTTCCACATTTAGCATTAGTAAATGATCATTCTAAAAAAGTCGGATTTACACCAAGTGCACAGTTTTCTAAGGTAGTACATCTTAAGCCAATGCTATCATTAGCAAATGGTTTTTGTGTTGAAGATATTAGCAATTTCATCACTAAGATACAGAATTTTTTAAAAATAGATTATTGTCCTAAAATTGTTTGTGAATATAAAATTGATGGATTGTCATTTAATGCTAGATATGAATATGGCATCTTAACATTAGCAAGCACTAGAGGTGATGGGCAGATTGGAGAAAATATTACTGAAAACTTAAAAACAATAAAATCTTTTCCACAAACCTTACCCATTACTGATAAAGTATTTGAAGTCAGAGGTGAAATTTATATTACTAATAATGATTTTAGAGTTCTAAATATTCAACAACAGAAACTAGGTAAAGCTTTATTTTCTAATCCACGTAATGCTGCTGCTGGTTCAATTAGACAACTTGATCCTGCTATTACAGCTCAAAGACCACTAAAATATTTTGTATATGCATTAGGAGAAGTAACTAATCACCATTTTGCTAGTACGCAGTTTGAATTACTACAGAAACTATCTCAGCTTAAGTTTTCCGTTAATACAGATTATATATTATCAGATAATCTGCATTCAATGATAGAATTTTATAATAACGTTGCTACAGAACGCAACAATTTAGCATTTGAGATAGATGGAGTAGTGTACAAGGTGAATGATTTTGCTTCGCAGGAAAGACTTGGAGCTACTAGTACTAGTCCACGTTTTGCGATTGCGTATAAATTTCCAGCATTAATTGGTAGAACAAAGATAACTAACATTACTTTACAGGTTGGCAAAACAGGAGCTGTTACTCCTGTAGCATTGCTTATTCCTATTAATATTGCTGGAGTAACAATATCAAGAGCAACGTTGCATAATAAACAAGAAATAGAATCAAAAGATATTAGAATTGGTGATTATGTGTTTTTACATCGAGCAGGCGATGTTATTCCAAAAATTAATGGTGTTGATTTGTCAGCTAGAGATGCACAATCCTCTACAAGATTTATATTTCCTGCGACATGTCCTTCTTGTAATCAGAATTTAGTTGTTAATGAAGGAGAAACAGTAGCAAGATGTGGTAACAGTTTAGCATGCCCAGCTCAAATTTATGAACGTATCTGTCACTTTGTATCAAAAGATGCATTAAATATTGATGGATTAGGTAGACAGAGAATACAGTTTTTATTAGATAATAAGTACATAGTAAATATAGTTGATATATTTTTGTTAGAAGAGAATAATAAATTTTTATATTCAAATAAACTTGAAGATATAGCTGGCTGGGGAATAAAATCTGTAAACAAGTTATTTCAAAATATTAATCAAGCTAAAAATGTTATTCTAGACAAATTTATTTATGCGTTAGCCATTAAACATGTTGGTAAATATAGTGCTAAATTATTAGCTAAAGAATTTAAAACAGCAAAAAATTTTATAAACCAATCACTAAAACTAGCAAATAACGCTACAGAAATATATGAAAAATTACGTAATATAGAGGGTGTAGGAGTAAAAACTGCTGACCAGTTAAAGCAATTTTTTATGGTTTCAGCTAATGTGAATTTGATAACAAAACTTGTTAATATACTAACTATACAAGATTGGCAATATCATGGTGATAATTTGTTATTATCAAATCAAACTATAGTATTTACTGGAACTTTTGCTACTGTTTCACGGTCTGAAATTAAAGTACAAGCAGAGAAATTAGGAGCAAAGGTAGGTACTCAAGTATCTAATAATACTGATTTACTGGTAGTAGGCAACAAAGCTGGAAACAAGCTACAGAAGGCTCAGCAACTAGGAATCAAAATTATTAATGAAGAAGAATGGATTAAAATGGTTAATGAATTATGAAGCATAACGAACAAAGGTTGAAGCAATTAAGGGAAAAATTTTTAGAATTTGGTATCAGTGGATACATTATTCCTTCCAGTAATGAATATCAAAGTGAATGTGCTCCGAAATATGCTAGAAGATTGGAGTATATTACCGGATTTTCTGGATCATATGGAATAGCCATAATTACATTAAATAAGGCTATATTATTTACTGATGGTAGATATTTAATTCAAGCAAGTAAGCAGGTTAATTTGGAGCAATTTCAAATTATAAATATCAAAGATATTTTGACAACAGATTGGCCTAGCGTTATTTCAAGTGATACAGATACGATTATAGGTTATGATCCTTATCTTTTAAACTTACACTCAATTACCTACTTTCAGCAGTTAAAATTAAAGGATATATCACCAAATTTAATTGACTTGATCTGGAATAACCAACCTTCTAAACCATCAACTAATGCTTGGATCTACTCAGTAGATTATGCAGGACAAACCACTCAAGATAAAATTTCTAAGTTATTTATTGAGCTTAAAAATAAAAATGTTGATGGATATTTTATTACTGATTCTACATCAATATGCTGGTTGCTTAATCTTAGGGCGTATGATACCGAATTTACACCTTTAATGCTATCATACGCTTACCTAGATTGTAAGAATCAATCAGTGTATCTTTTTACAAATTTAGAACGTTTGAATCAATCAGTAAAGCAACACCTTAATCAAGGATATCAAACTATTAAATTATATTCAGAAACTGATATTAATGTTATATTGAAGCAGATTACAAATAAAATTCTTGTTAGTGAAAGCTGTCCTATAGGCTTTTTATCAGCAATTAAAAATAAGCAAATTGTTAAGCAGCAACATGATTTGTGTTCAACAATGAAAGCTTGTAAAAATCAAGTTGAAATTGCTGCCGCTAAGCAATGCCATATCAATGATGCAGTAGCAGTATGCGAATTTTTTGCTTGGTTAGATGATATAGTTACTCAACATAAGCTTGAATCAATAAATATTACAGAATACAGTTTAAGCCAAATGCTTACTAGTTTTCGTAAAAAACAGCCAAATTATATTTGTAATAGCTTTGATAGCATATGTGGCTTTAATGAAAATAGTGCTATTATACATTATCAACCAACAGATCAATCTGCAAAGTTAATCAAAGGCAATGGAATTCTATTAGTAGATTCTGGAGGACAATATCTCGGCGGTACTACTGATATTACTCGTACAATAGTAATTGGACAAGCAACTCAGTTACAAAAGGAGAGGTATACTTTGATTCTAAAAGGACATATATCTTTACTAAACAGTGTTTTCCCTTGTGGAACAGTAGGAAGTAATCTAGATGTTATTGCTAGAAGAAATTTATGGCATCATGGCCTTGATTATCCTCATGGTACTGGACATGGAGTTAGTAATTGTCTTAGTGTTCATGAAGGCCCTCAATCTATTGGACAATATAATAACGATGTAGCATTAGTTGATGGTATGATACTTTCAAATGAACCAGGGTACTATGAAGAAGGTAACTATGGTATTAGAATAGAAAATCTTATGTTTGTTAAAAATTCAAAATATGAAGGATTTTTAGAATTTGAGTCCTTAACGCTTGTTCCGTATTGCACAGATCTTATTTTAACCTCACTACTAACTAACGAAGAAAAAGAATATATTCATCATTATTATCAAAGAATAAACGATCAAGTAAAGCCACTTCTTAGTGATAAAGCAAAAATTTGGCTTGAAAAGCATGTAAGTATGAATATTTGAGAATCATTGTTTAACTAGATATTAGGCAGTGTAACAAACATCTAATCTTATAATAAAAGCATAAGTTGGATAAATTGATACATCAGAGAGTAGCAAGAAAGAAGAATGATTTTGTCTTTTTCAGTTGAATGCTGAAAATTTTTAGGATAATGGAAAGTATGAAGTGAGAATGTTGAGTTATAAAGAAAATTTAAATAAAATGGAATAACCTAACATGAAAAAATGCATTGTAAACGTCAATTTAGGATAAGGAGTTATTAGAAGAAGAAGAGATAAGATGAGGATTAAGTTTAGAGATAGAATAACTAGCAAGAGAAGCAATTATATGAACAAAGAAATTAAGGGGAGAACGGTGTCTAGTATGCTCTAAAAGCATATGTTTTTTTAGTACATTAAAGACAGATTCAATTAAAGAACGTTTATTTAATAGCCGATTATCTTGTATATCCAATAAATATGTGTTCATATCTTTACGAAGATTAGTAAATAAACGTAGACCATTGGTCAGCAGTTGATGAAATAACTCTTTAGATATTATAAGCTTTATCACCAAACAATTTACCAGATAAGCCTTTAGAAAACACTGAAGATACAGATAGGTCGCTTTTATTGCCTTTAGTAATTTTAACTGACATTATTTTGCCTTTATTATTGAAGGTAACAAAGCATCAATTTTTGTTACAGGTGGCCTAGTATCAGTTCTCAAGTCTTATAGTGATATTGGAGTAGACTTGGGAGTTGGTACAACAATAAACTTATCAAGAGATACATATTTAGACATTGAATGTAGCACAATTGCTAACTATAGACCACTTCCTATTCATATACGATTTGGATTGCGGGTTCACATTTAATAACTAGCAAGTTTTATAGTTAGTAATGATTAGCTCATTAACAGGATTGCGTTGTTCATTGATTGAGTATACGACTGTAACGGTATTGATATTAAAATCTTTGTATAAGTCTCTAATAAAGGCAGTATTATTATTTGAGATCATAATCTTAACACCTTTATTTGTTAATTCTTGGACAAAATCCCGTAATCTAATTTGATCTTTTTCATCAAATGGAAGTCTAGTGTAGAACCTTTCTCCAGATTTATGATAAGGAGGATCGAAATAAACGAAGTCACCTTTTTTAGGTTCTATAAATGAAAAATCTGTAGCATAAATTGATACACCATGTAGAAGGCTGCTGCATTGGTTTATTCTAGATGCAATATGGAGTTTAATGTAGCATTCACCAGAAAATGTTTGAGCAGATTGTCCATTTTTGTAGACTCTATAAATTCCCCTAAAAGAGTATTTATTAAGATATATAAATTTTGCGGTAATCTCATTCGGATTATTACTATATTTGTTTTTAACTTTATAATAATAATCCTTCGAATGATGTTTGTGATATAAACTCAGTAATCTATTGACCTCATTAGGATTATTTTTAACAGCATTATAGCTAGTAATTAAATCAAGATTGATGTCAGACAAAAAACATTGTTTAAAAAGATGCCTAACTTGAAAAAATAAAGCACCGCCACCAAGGAATGGTTCATAGTAATTATAGTGTGGACCTTGAGGAAGATGTTCTATTAATTTATTAACAATTCTTCGTTTACTACCAATCCAATGAAGAAAAGGCTTAGACTTATTAGCAACAGCTACTGACACATGAAGTTTAATTAATTTCTGTTAGTTGAATCTCTATTGAGATTATACCAGAAAACAGCTTGTAATGCTAGTAATAATAACGCTTACAAGACTTTTTATGTATCCTTTTTGAATAAGATTTATTATTGATTATAACCATAAGTAAGGAATGTAATAATTTTACATCAGCATTAGATTATTATGCAAAAATTTAACCTAAAAATTAAAAGATTTTAATAGACTAATAAAAATTATAATGCTACTCTATACCTTATATTATCTAGGTTTCAAAACTTTGATGATAATGATCTGAAGATTAAATAAAACAAAGGGTTGAACTTTTGAAATTAATCTTCAGAAACCATTTTTTAAACAAAAATAGTAGGGGAATTCTATGCCTATTCAAGACGAAGGTCAAAATAAAATCAATAAATTAACCGAAAAATTATCTACAGAGGGAATTAATAGCACAACAATAAAACAGATAGACGCTGAATTGCAAAAACTATACTTTCAGCTAGAGGAATCTGAGCAAGTAAGCATAAATTGCATAGAGTGGATACAATATTTTAGGCTAATAGTAAATAACTACGACAGAAAAAAAGTAAATATAATAGCTTCTCTAAATGGAATGATTTTTTTATTTAGACAATACATAGCATCAACGAATGTAAGGATTGAAACATTTAACATAGAATCGCTAATAAATAATTCTGTTATCAGAATGAGGAAAAATTTTGAGAATGAGAATATAAATCTAAATGTTCAAAATGACATAAAGCCGATTCTGATTGGAGACAGTTTCAGAATAAAAGCAGTAATAAGCCAGTTAATTGGTAGTGCGGTTATAAATAGTAGCAAGAATAGCAAGATTATTGTCAACGTCAATCAGAATTCAGAAATATTACAATTTATAGTACAAAACATAGGACTAAGCACTTCTAAAGAAAAATTAGAAAGAATAAATGCTGAACTAGAGAATACGAATTTGGTAATGTATCAAGAACTAGGAGAAGGATTAGCATTTATAAAACATCTTACACATCAGATGAAAGGAAATCTACGAGTGAAAGAGCGCAATAATTATGTAACTTTTTCATTTGATGTACCAACAATAGTTTGAATTATTCTTTAGGAGAATGCTATGAAAGAAAAGAAGAAAACAATTAACCAATGGATGGTACAAATTCCTCCAATACCAATTAAGTTGGTGAATGGAGAGAGTGAGAATATCGATGAATATATGGAAATAATAACAAAGCTAAGAAAAGCGAAGTATCAGGTCGAGGTAGCTGAATCATTGAAAGAATATTGTACAGATTTAATACAGGAGATTAAATATAGATTTAATATTGCAACGAGTGAAATTGCAAGGCTAGCAAGCGAGATCATGTTAAATGATTCGGAAAATAAAGATAAGCTGAAAACAATATTAAATCGATCAACAAATCTTCAAGAGTACTGTAATGATGTAGTTTACACGCTTAGAAGCGAAATTGAGAATGAAAATTTATGTTTAAAAAAATTTAGCATACAAAAGCTAGTAAAGAATGCCGTTAGGCGACTAGAAGACATTGCAAAAGAGAAAGATATAAAAATCAATTACAATTTTCAGTACAAAATGAAGGATATTGTGATTGGAAATAGTGATCATTTACAGGCTATATTAAGTCAATTAATAGGAAGCGTCATTAGATTTAATCACAGCTGCCAGGTTATAATTACAGTTCATTTGTTTACTGTAAAAAATTATATAAAAAGCGATAACATACTACAATTTAGAATACACGATACAGGAAGCGGTATTTCAAAAGAAAAATTAGGGAATATAAAAGCTAAATTAGCTGATTTTGAATTGGTACGAGACTATCCGCTAATGCTGGAATCAGGATTATGGTTTGTAAATTACCTTATTAATCAACTTAATGGAGAAATGGAAATAGAAAGCGAAAAAGACAAGTTTACAACCATTACTTGCAATATTCCAGTACAACTTTTTTAATCAAATTAATTCGCTTCTTTCCCAGTTTTTATCTGGGATTGAAGTATATAAAAAGTTTAATTTATTGTATAATTTATTAAAGATTATTTAGAGATGAAAAATGATAGACTTTTATAGCGAAAGCTTACTAAATAAGCTGTTTGAAACCAACGTAAGATTTGACACTAAAATTGATCTTGATAAAGTTGAAAAAGCAATATTTTATGCTAAAAAATATCATGGTCAGCAAAAGAGAGATACAGGAGAACTATACTACACACATCCATTAGAAGTAGCTTATATGGTTGCATACTACAGCTTTGAAACAGATACGATTATTACAGCAATACTACATGATACCATCGAAGACACAACACTAACTAAAGAAAAAATAGGTCAAGAATTTGGTCATAATATTGCAGAACAGGTTTCAGATCTCACCAGGATTAAGGATAATAAAAAAATCAGTTCTAGAGAAATGATTCAAACATTTTATAGACAAAATAAAACAGAACTATTATTAATTAAGCTTTTCGACCGATTCCATAATATTCAGACTGTATCAATAAAACCTTATGAAAAAAGACAAGAAATCATACTAGAAACGCAGCAAGAATTTATACCTCTTGCTGAATATCTTAAACTACAAGAAATTGCTATAGAGCTAAATAAATACTGTGAGCTTTATACTACCAAATAAGCTAAAGTTTAATATGTGGTTAATGTAGTGAATGTCAGAAATTAAAATTCAATAAGAGAATGTTCATATAAGTTATTTTGTTGTATAATTTAAAAAGAATAGAAAATATGAAAAACATATGCATTTATCAAGATTTCTAGATCCAAAGAATGATGTAGCATTTAAAAAGATATTTGGATCAGAAAAAAACAAGGACATACTAATACATTTTCTGAACGATATATTGTTGTTTGAAGGGAATAGAAAAATAATAGAAGTAGAGTTTTTAGGAACGATATTAGATGCAGACATAGCGTCCAAAAAAGAATCAATAGTAGATGTTTTGTGTAAAGATAAAAACGGTGCGCAATATATAATAGAAATGCAAGTAGATCCTACACAAGGATTTGAAAAAAGAGCCCAGTATTATGCAGCAAAGGCATATGGCAGGCAACCAAATAGAGGAAAGGAAGGAAAATACTCAGACCTAAAGGAAGTTATATTTATAGCTATAGCAGATTATAAATTGTTTCCAAATAAAGAAGACTATATATCAAGGCATGTAATATTGGATAAAAAGACATATGAGCATGATCTAAAGGACTTTTCATTTACCTTTATAGAATTACCAAAATTTAAAAAAGATAGAGTGGAAGAGTTGAATAATATAACAGAGAAGTGGTGCTATTTTTTTAAACATGCAAAAGAAACAACATTAGATGGATATAATAAAATAATAGGTGAAGATTTAATAATAGATATCTTTCGAAACTTGTTAAGGTAGTTCAAAATTATAAATGCAAGAGATCAAATTAAATCTAAGACCTAATCTTTTACGTCTATTTCGACATTTGTCAGCAATAATTTTGAACTACCTTAACCAGTTTCGAAAGAGGTCTAATGCTTATCCTTATTGCTTCTATGCGTTAATTATTGATTATAAGATGTACTATAGGTAAAATTGGTCTTCTAAGGCAGATAGTATCAGTATGAAGATTTATATAGGTTTGGCATAAAATTTTTTTCAACTTCGATATTTATTAGCAATAATTTTGAAGCGTTTTAGCGCACCAATAACGTTTTCATTTACAACTCTTTCTCCTGCGAATCTACCGATTATTCTTTTTATCATTTTTAGTTAAAGGATTTTTCTTGCTTTTTTTCTTTGGTAATTCAGAATTATTGTGAATTTTTTGTATGCCTTGATATCCTGTATCAGTAATCACTTTTACCTTAGGATGGATAAGAATTTTGGATTTCTTAAATAATCTAAAGTCATGTTTTTTACCGTTAGAAAAATCTGTACATATTACTTGGCGCGTTTTCTTATCTACCACTATTTGAGTTTTTAGTGTATGCCTTTTCTTCTTTCCTGAATAATAGAATTTTTGTTTTTTTTAGGTCTTTCTATAGGACTCTCAGTAGCATCAATCAAGGCTACTTCATAATTCATATCACTCTTCATTAAAGCTTTACGGCCTGGAAGAGCAAAGTTTGCGTGTTTAACTAGGGTGTCTTCTACCCATTTTACAGCTTTATATGCTGAACTTTCACTAATTCCATAGTTCTGACCTATATGGAAATAAGTACGGTATTCTCTAAGGTATTCTAACACCATCAGCAACTGTTCCTCCAAATTGAGCTTATTTTTACGTCCACCTTTTGATTTCTTAAAACCATCAGCTTTCCTCAAAATATCCACCATCTTTGAAAATGTCCTCTTCCTTACTCCTGTTAATCGACGAAATTTTTCATCCTTTAACTCTTTAATCTGATCTAATTTCATTATTACTTCAAATTAGATTTTTATAACACCATTCTACATCATTCTCTAGTTTCGAAAGAAGTCTAATATATCTCTTGCCTTTTCTTTTTCTGATATAACTCTCTGTTTGATTTTTTCTATATCTTTTTGATGTACTTGCATAAAGATTTCCTTCATCAAGATATTCTGAGGATATTTGATATTGCAAATAAAGTTAATAAATTTGTACTAAATAAAAGTTTTGAGTTGATAGATGTAACATTTAATACGGCAAAAGTATTAGAAGTTCAGCTAAGAGCATAAAAATGAAATATATGCAACTTTTATACATTAATTAAGTTTTTTTACTCATTTTAAGAAAAACTAATGGATATATTTCGCTTATAGTATTAAACTGTAAATTACTTGTAATATGAGTAACAAAACAACTAAATTATTAACAAACAAAAAATTATTTAAAATATGCCTATTAATCAATCTTTAAAATTAACAGTTTATAATCATAAGTTTATATACCAAGCTATTAGGCTTGCTTATAAAGTAGGTCATTCTACTTATGGTGAAAGACTTAAAGAAATAGAAAAGGCAATTAAAGGTACAGGGTGGAAGATATTATGCAATTCTGCAGATTATAAAGATACTAATAAGTATGGCTACAAAGCAGTAGCTTTTATTAACGAAAAAACTAAAGAAATTCATGTTGCTACTGCAGGCACAGATCCTAAAAATGTAGACGATCTGAGAGATGATATAAAAGGCGTTTATATGCATGGCAACATTTCAAAGATAGAGCCAATGAAAGCTTTTATTGACAAAGTAGTCAACAAGATTAATGCGGAAGGTTATAAATATACCACTAGCGGTCATTCTCTTGGAGCTGTGGTTTCAGATTTAACAGCAGCTGAGATTGTGTCTCGAAATCTTAAGCTTATTGAATCTACTACTTTTGATAATCCAGGCTCATATTCAGCGTTAGATTATGCAACTAAAAATAAAATTTTTTCTAATGAAGCTAGAGAAAAAATTTATTCATTGGCTAAGTATTGCAAAGTTATTAATGCAGTACCAAATTTGATAAACGAAACTAATGATCAACTTGCTACAACCCAACCAAAGTTAGCGCTACCAAAAAATGATTTTGGCAATGGTTATATTAGCTGTGTGGCAGAAAATTTTAGAAAGTTATGCAAGCCGCTTAGTGCAACAGAAAACATGCTAAATTGTTATTTTGGACTTAACAAAGTATCAGGTGTACTTCATAAAATGTCTGAGGCAGTTAACTCAGCAGCTGATTTATTAAAAAAAGTATCTGTAACAGCTCATTCTCATGGGTTGAGTAATTTTGAGAACTGCAAAATACTTGATGTAAAGAATCGTGGTAACAATGTAGTAGAATTAGATTCTCTCGAAGGAAATAAATTACAAAACGTTTGTTCTACAGGCAATGATGGTATTTTGGTAGAACGCAAAAATTCTGAAAAAGAGTTAGAGTCATTCATAGTCTATGATACTTATAAGTACTGTGATATAGAAAAACCAGTTTATGAAGTAGAGCACAAAAGTTTAACTTCATTTGTATGCTATGATCCTGCATTTACTGATGGGTTTGACCAAATTAATGGAGCGTGTACTGACTGGAGTACAGAGGTTGATTAATATAATATTTTTGTAGTTTGGATGTAAAAGTATTTCTATTTGATATAGCCAATTAACAGGGGTTTGACAGAAGAAATTAGCTTGTATATACATCAAGCTAATTTTCTACTTTCTTTAAGCTTGCAAGATAAGTTTTCTAGCTAGTATAATAGACTTGTTTTAAAAGAAGTCTATTATACCATAGTTTAATCTAGATAGTTTGCTAATTTGTGGGCTCTGTAATTTATCACATCTACCAACTTATGCAAATCAGTATATACATTGTTGCTAGATATGTTTTTTACTCTCTTTCTTTCATTAAAAAGAGTTATTAAAGACTTCTATTAATTAGGTAATCTTTGTTCCGTAAAATTGGAACATATCAAATTATTTTTTAGAATCTTATCAATCTTAATAAGACTTCTTTGTTTTTACCTTCTCGTCTTTCGTTATCGAATATAACATGATAGTTGATCCATCTCCTAATAACTCTAATGACTTGTGATAATGTTTGTGTTTTGTCTTGCTGATTTAGCTAACCACGCAAATATTTTCTCAGTCCTTTCAGTTTTTCAGTAAAACGATCTCTCCTTGAGGTATATTTTAGTCTCCATTGTACCACATCTTGATTTGGCACAATAGCAAGTAAATCCAAGAAAATTATAGCTTGCAATTTTTTTGCCTTGTTTGGCTAAATTTGCAGCATAGTCTCTACCAGATCTTATCATTTATAATTTAGCTTCGTTGATATTTAGCCCATACTTATTTAACCTTTTAGGCAAGACATCATAAAACCTTTGCGCATCTGCTTTCATTTTCAAAGACAAATACCATATCGTCGCAATACCTCGCTATTCCTGTTTGTTCAATTAAGTTCTCTTTACTAATTTTTGCAAACCAGATATCTATAACATAGTCCAGAAAGACATTAGCCAAGATTAGCAAAACTATTGAGCTTTGATGACAACATTCTTTGTTAATAACTATAGCACCATTTTCTATGATTGGTGTTTAATAAGATACACTAATGTTTTTACTGATAGCTATAAGCTGTGCAGTTTTATATAATAATTCTAAGAAAGAAAATTCGCTTCTCATATTGAGTAATGTGCGCTATTAATTATTACATTAAATAATATTTAGTGTTAAAATTGCAAAGTATTATTAAGAGTTTATATAAATTTAAGCAGTATCATGTATTTATACGAGGTTTATTACAATCCAAATGCAAAAGTGAATCAGGTAATATTATCAAGGCATGGCTTTTCTATTAAAGCAGCTATATTTAGTTTTCTATGGGCTGGATATCATGGTATGTGGTATATATTAATATCAGGAATACTAATCAATTCTATTATAATATTTGGAATAGATAATCCAATTATGTTAACTTTAGGTCAAATAACACTAGTTACTATGTCTATATTTTTTGGTATTTTTGCCAGTGATATTCTAACATTCCATTTAAATATCAAAGGTTATCAACTTTATGACATTGTATATGCTAACTCAAAAATTGATGGAGAATATAAGTTTTACAAGAAGCTTTTGAGAAAATATACAAAGCAAAATTAGTGGCCGCACTTACTATTATATAAATTATACTTAAACTTAACCTTTATATAAAATATGGTGTACTCTTAATGCAAAGCAAGATACAAGGTATACCAACCCTCCAATAGCAATACATATTAACAATGAAAATATCTTAAATAGAAGAGTTGTTTTATTATACAATACAACATTATTGAAGTAATAAATAGTTATAGCCATAATTACACAAGATACTAATAACTTTAAAATAAAGACAGCTGTTGCTTTTGTAAACTTGTAATAGCTAAACTTATTAGCAGCAATTAATACAAATATAATATTAGCTAATAGCGATATTGCATTGCTTAAGACAATGCTAATATAATCAAAAAACCGCGCAAAGAATATGCTAAGAGTTATATTTAATAAAGATGAACATATAGCAATTTTCATAGGTGTTTTAGTATCACAATTTGCATAGAATGCTGGAGTTATAACCTTAGCTAGAATATACGTTGGTAATCCAAATGCTGAAATAGCAATTACTAACGATATCTTTTGAGTATTTTCTTGTGTAAAAGCTCCATGTTGATAAACTAATTCAGCGATTGGATACGATAACATTCCAATTACAACAGCAGCAGGTAATGCTAAAAAACAACTAATGTTGATTGTTTTTTTTTGTAATATAATAGCTTTATCAACTAACCCTTGTTTATATAATTTTGATAATTCAGGCAGTAAAACTGTATTAAGACTTATTCCTATAATTGCTAAAGGTAGCTGATATATTCTATCTGCATATGATAAAATTGATATTCCTCCTGAAAAAAAACTAGATATAATCTGAGAAATCAGATTACTAATTTGCGATGCTCCAGAACTTAACATTGAATACACTAAGTTGCTACCAAAAGATTTTATATTTTTATCTGACCTATCAATCCTAAAAAACAATCTAATGCCAGCTTTTTTTAAATTAATATACACAAACAATACTTGTATAAGGCCAGCTATAATTAGAGAACAGCAAATTGCTACTTTGTAGGAAGCAAAGTTACTGCTAAGATATGTACCAGCTATAATAAGTATGTTTAATAAAATTGGAGAAAATGCTAAAACTGCAAATTTACCTGCTGAATTTAACATTTCTCCAATAAAAACGACTATTGAAGCTAAAATAACATAAAAAATAGTTATCCTACATAATAATACTGTAACCTTTAACTTATTTTCTACAGTATAAAAACCAGGAACAAATACAAACATAATATACGGCATGATAAGCTGAATAAAAACAACAAGTACAATTAGCAAAATAACAAGTATAGTAAAAATACTGCTAGCGAATTGCTCTGCTGATTTTTTTGAGTCTATTAATTTTGCGCTAAAAAACGGCACAAAATTGTAAAAGAATGCTTTTTCTCCTAAAGCAATACGTATCAAGTTAGGAAACTTTAAAGCAAAAAAAATACTATCAGATAATTCACTAACACCAAATAATGAAGCAATAAAAAGTTCTCGCAGAAAACCTGAAATCCTTGAAAAAATAGTTAAAATTGCTACTCTGATACCAGATTTTAATAATCTCAAGGCTCAACCACGAATTATGATTTGATAAACAACTACTTAAATTAAAATAGCAAACTTGATTTTTAATCTTTAAAAATTAAAACAACTTCATAATATCAGAAATTTTAGAAACCGCAATGTTACTTATTTTAAATGTGGTATCAAATTCATCAAAAAAGTATGGCGTCATTGGTTTAGGATAGGAAAATCTAGACCAAAAGATAAGATAGTATATTGATGAGTCTGGAATAAAAGATAATGCATGCTGTAACTATGGATGGAAGCTCTATAGGTAAAAGTTTTTCTGAGCAGTTTGTATAGCTAAACTAGTATAAAACAGTTACGTTATATACTTTTCGAAAAGAGTGTCTCAGTCACAGTGATATTTCATTCTGCTTTATTTAGTTTGAAACAATTTTTTCTTAATAGACTCTAAATCAGGAGAATAAGAAGGTAAATACTCTAATATATGTCCATATATATGTCCATCTTTTTCTATCATAGTTTTTAAATGAGGACTTGTATGATAACTTGCATTATCAATCACAACTATAGAATTATTAGATAATTTCGGAATTAAATTCTGTTCTATCCAAGAGTTAAAAATAGCAGTATTAACATTACAGTCAAATTGATAAGGTTAGCAAAGATTTATCTACTAATACTACTATAACATTAGTTCTCTTTGACAGATGCTAATTATAAACACCGTAACATCTCATGATTTTTGCCGCATATTAGTGAGTTCTATGTGTAATATGAATAAAACCTCTCCAATCCGTAAAGGTAATAACTTTTCCTTTGTATTTGTACATTTTTATCTTATCTATAAACTATGTTGTGAGCAATACATACTTTTTATGTGATAAATTTATCGCTTTTTCTGTAAGCAAAATGAAATATATTTCTAATAACAGTATTAGAAGTTGTTTTTCCTAATGATTGACATAACATTGTGCTACATTTATTAATTTTAACAAGAATGAGTTAAGGGAGTTGAAGGATTTAACTAAAAATAGAATTCTGTACTAACAAATAATGCAGTTACTATGATGTAATGATATTGACGATATCATATATGTTGATTTAGTAACTTAAGTTGCAGAATATACAAACTAATGTTTAGCATTTCAATCTTACCTTATTAATCAATCTTTAAAACAATGTGGTTTATGCTGTATTTTTATGTTTAAATGCTAAGTTTTAATATAAAAAATATACAATTTATGAAAAATAAGTTTGTGTTTTGTATTGATTAAATATAAGCTTATGCTTAATAATTACTATGATTTAGAAAATTGTTTTAAGTATTATAATTTTAACAAGGTATTTTTATGAAACAAATTCCTATAATAAATAAGTTTGTTCAGGAATTAAATCCTTTTCAGGAAGCACTAGAGAAGTGTAGGTTAGCTTTTTATATAATATTTTGCTTTGCATTTTGTATCAATATATTAATGCTTATTACACCGTTATATTCATTGCAAGTTCTTGATCGTGTAATAGGTAGCGGTAATATTGAAACGTTGATTATGTTATCTTTAATTATTGGTACAATTTATTTTGTTCATACTTTAATGCAGATTGCTCGTTCGTTTACTATGATTCGCATTGGTATATGGCTTGAAAATAATATTTCTCCAATGCTACTTTCTCACTCTATCGCATCATCGGCAATACGGCAGTCATTATCTACTGGGCAATTATTACGTGACTTTCAGTTGGTTAAGAATTTTTTAACTAGTGTAGGATTAAATACTATACTAGATGCTCCGTGGACAATTCCATATGTTATAGTAATTTTCATGATTCATCCATATATAGGTTATTTAACAGTTGTTGGAGGAATTGTGATTATTATACTTGCTTTTGTTAATGCAGCTATAACTAATAGGAATTTAGGTGAAGCAACTGAATATTCTATTAAAGCATTAAATCAGGTAGAAATTGCTAATCGTAATGCAGAAGTTATTGAAGCAATGGGAATGATGAAAAATGTTAGCTCTAATTGGAGCAAAATTAATCAGTTAGCGTTATCTAAGCAAACGTTAGCTAGCTACCGTAATGGTATTCTTTCTAATATTTCTAGATTTGTTAGATATATAATGCAAATGTGCGTTACTGGAATTGGAGCGTATATTGTAGTCAAGACTGGAGGGCGAGAGATGTCGACTGGAGGAATGATTGCTAGTTCTATCCTTGTTGGTAGAGCTCTTGCTCCTGTTGACAATGCAATTGAGTTATGGAAACAAATTAATAATACTCTTAAAGCATATAAAAGAATTAACGATTCTTTTAAAGTATCTAATTTACGTGATAAGGCTATGCCTATGCTAAAGGTAACTGGTAAGCTTGATGTTGAAAATGTTTCTTTCTCTATGCCTTACTTAAATCCTACTACTAAGCAGGTAGAATATAAACCAATTTTAAAAAACGTAAGTTTTGATTTAAATCCAGGTGAAGTGTTAGCAATAATCGGCCCTAGCGCTGCTGGAAAATCAACTCTGTCTAGGCTTTTAGTAGGAGTTTGGAGATGTAGTTCAGGTGCTGTAAGGTTAGACAGTGCTAATGTGTATGATTGGAATAGAGAAGATTTTGGTAATCATGTAGGTTATCTTCCTCAGGGTGTTGAATTATTTAGTGGTACTATAAAACAGAATATTGCTAAAATGAGTGAAGAAATTGATCCAGAAAAAGTAACAGATGCTGCTTTAATGGCTGGAGCACATGATTTAATTTTAAAATTTCCTAATGGTTATGAAACAGATATTGGTATTGGAGGGTCAAGTCTTTCAGGGGGCCAAAAGCAGCGTATTGGTTTAGCTAGAGCTTTCTATGGCAATCCTAAATTTATAGTATTAGATGAACCTAATGCTAATCTTGATGAAGTTGGAGAACTAGCTTTATCAAATGCTCTACAATTAGCTAAACAGAAAGGCATTACAGTTGTAGTTATATCGCATAGACCTTCTGTATTATCAGTAGTAGATAAGATATTAGTATTGCAAAATGGAACAGTAGCTGTCTTTGGAGATAGAGAAGAAGTTATGAATCAGCTTAATAATCATAAAAGAAGTATTCATAAATAGGATAGTAATATAATTAATTAAAGATTTGGGTAAAAAAATGTCTCAGCTTTGGAATGATAATAATAATGACATAAAGGGAGTAATACCTAAAATGTCGCCTCAGGATCGAAAAAATATAATGGATGTGTTATTGCAAAATCAGCAAAAACAACAAAAACTAGAAAAGAGCAAATGGCTAAAATCATTGCTTAAAGCAATATTGTTGCAGTTAACACGATTGATTTATGGTATAGGTAATGCTGTAGATAGCTTTATTAGTTTTATTATTAACTCAAAAGGTACAGCAAAAAATATTGTAGTTCAGACTGCAAGAGGGCCAATATTGTTTGGAGTTTGGGTCATGATTATTTTTATTGTAGTAGGTGGTTTATGGAGTGCATTAGCTCCACTTGACAGTGCTGCAGTAGCTGTTGGAACTGTGATATCAAGTACTGAAAATAAAATTATACAGCATCAGGAAGGTGGTATTGTTAAAGAAATTTTTGTTAAACAAGGTGATTACGTTAAGACAGGTGATCCTATAATAGCATTGGACGATACTAAAATTAGAGCTAGTGTAGAAATTAAGCTAGGTCAATATAGAACATTATTAGCTAATCAGGCTAGGTTAACTGCTGAACTAGAGCAACAAGAAGAAATAATATTTTCTGAATTTTTGGTTAATAATAACCATATACCAGAAGTAGCAAAAATAATGTCAATTCAGCAGCATCTATTTCAAGCAAGAAAGAAAGGCTTAAATGCAAGAATCATGCAATTTGAAAAAAGAATTGATTCTTTAGAAGCTAAAGTAGTAGCATCTAAAAAGCAGCTTGAGTATGTTAGAAAGCTTATTAAAAACGCTGAAAGCCTAATTGCTCAAGGTTTTGGACAAAAAACAGAGCTGGATAAATTGTTGGTTGAAGAATCAAGCTTGGTAGGTAATATCATAATTACTGAACTTGAGATAAACAGTACTCAGCAAGATATCGAACGAACAAAGTCTGAAGCAATAGATCGTACATTATCTGAACTTAAAGAAGTTGAACATGCTGTCATTGAAGCTCAAGAAAGCTATAACTCTTTGATTGATATATTAAGCAGAACCTTAGTAAAATCTCCAGTTGATGGTATAATTAAGGTTTTGGATGTTAATACTCAAGGTGGAGTTATTGGATCTGGACAAAGGATTGCAGAAATTACACCTAGTAATGATTCCCTGATAATTAAAGCTAAAATTCCTCAAAAGAATATTGATTCAGTTAAGGTAGGATTGAAGGCTAAAATAAGATTTGGTGCTTTCAAATATAGAACTACACCAGTGTTTACTGGGAGGGTAGTGCTAGTATCGCCTGATACAGTTCAAGATCAACAATCAGCAATGCAGTTTAATAATGCAATGATAGGTGATACTTTTTATATTGCTAAAATAGAAATAGATATGGATGAATTTAATAAAGTAGCAAAAGTTAAAAATTTAAAACTATTTCCAGGAATGCAAGCTGATATTCAAATTATTACTGGTACTAGAACTTTATTAAGATACTTGCTTGATCCAATAACTGATAACATGTTTAGAGCATTTACTGAGAAATAAAAAATGCCTTTGTATGCCTTTTATTAAGAAGTAAAGGTTTTATAGGATGAATTACTTTTTCTTTCATGTTAGAGCTGATTTTTAAAATTGGCTCTAACCCTTGGTTAGCAAGTAAGGTAGCGAGTTTTTTTACTAATAAATCTACTGTCAGCAAATATGCATCATTTAAGTTTGAGTACTAAATATTTTACTACTGTTCTATCATTAACGTTACCAGTAGTTAGAGCAAAACTCACAATCTATTCTTGATGGTTAAAACTATATGCAGCTTACATTCAAAAACCATCCTGTAGAACTCTTACCAATCAGAGCTATATTTTGAAATGTTTTATGCTTATAAATTCTCGAATTATCATACAAGAAGCTTTGTTGAATCAATATAATATTTTTCTGTTTTTTTGGCTGATAAAGATTGTAATAATAGTAGCATCTTCATAAATGTCATAGAGCCATCAACTCTATAAATCTGTTATAGCTTACTATCTTTGAAAGGTCCTTTCTATAATCTTGACTTAGGCAATATAAATAAAAATCTTTAAACATATGATAATGATTTAATTGGAACATTACCATTATTGTAATAATTTCCGATAAGCTTATGTTACAACTTATTTTACGCTTTTGTATAGTATTTGGTAGGTAAATTTAGATAAGGTGAATTAATCTTACTGGTGAAAGTCCAGTTATAAAAGGAGAAGCTAGCTCCACCATATAGAGAGTCTTGTGCAGCTGAAGTTAACGACAGTAGTAAAGCATAGACAGTGAAACACTCGAGCTGAAACCAAATGGTAACCGTGATAGCCATGAAAATATGATGTAGTGGAAGCTGATATGCTCTACCACATAGTAGCAAAAGAAGATTGGATGTGTCAAACTAGTGAAAATTCAAAAATTTTCAACTATCTGTGTCACAGGCATCAGCGAGTTTGTAAAGATTAATGATACAACTTGAGAAATCTTTATAATTCTTAACTTAATTAAGTAAGTATTCAAAGTATAAGTGCTGAAACATGAGTCTTTGGAGATAGTATATAGTCATTTACAATGAGGTTTGAGCATAAAAAAAGAGACAATAGCATCATAAGATTTAACAAATTAAGTAATTTGATGTCTAATCCACAGCTTAATATTAGCCCAAAACTTCTCTATCGGATTTAAATCTGGAGAATAAGGTGGCAAAAAAATAACTATACAACCAACAGGCTCTATTAAGTTTTGTTTGATTTATGAAATGCTGCATTATCCATTACTACGAACTGAGCAGGCTTTAATTCCTTAATTAATAACTGCTACACCTAAGCTTCAAATAATCTTGTATTACACGAACCATTGAATATCATAGGTGCGATTGATTTATTATTAACATAACCAGCTATAGTATTTGTACGTTCATAATATTTACCACTCTTTTTGCTGCTCACATGAGTTCCTTTTTTGCTCCACCATCTATCCTTGCATATGGACATTCCAATTCCACTTTCATCTATGTATACTAAGTTTTTCTTGAGTATAGAACTTATCACTTGTTGATATTTTTCTCTTATTTCTGGTTTTGCTTCCATGTAGGTCAACGTTTTTTTTATAACTATAGCCAAATTTTTTCATGTAATAACTTGCTCCTCTTATTGAAATTTTAAAATGCTTTCCCACTTGTGCAAGAGTTACATTTGGATTTAGCAAAACGTATTTTTCAAATTCTATCTTATCTATTTTTTCCTTTTTTGCCATGGCGTGATCTTTCTTTATAATGACCTTCTGATTTATATCTTTTATACCAATTTCTTACTGTGTTTTCTGCTATATCAAATTTTACTGAGGTAGCATTACAACTTTTTCCTCGATTAACACATTTCATTACTTTATCTTGAAAGTCTTGGCTATATGATTTTGGCATTTTCTTTTCAGGATATTATATGCAAACTTCATTGTAATTGTAAATGACTATAATGAAGCTTCTAACCTTGGAGTCACGTTTTTTTGACTATAATTATTTGATGTTGGTTTAGCAGGTGCAGTTTTTTCTTTACTGGGATTTCATTTTGATATATTCTTGCCTGATTTTTTTATCTTTCTGAATTACTAATATGGCAAATCTTATGCAGCAAAAAATTACTCTCCAACAAAAAAAGGCTAAGCTAATCATGGATGAGGTTAATCTCAAAATTAAAGAACGTAAAATGCGTACTCAGCGTCTTATCGAAATGAGTGGATTAGTTGCTAAGGCTAAGCTTAATCACTTATCATAAAATACTTTATAGTCATTTACAATGAAGTTTGCGTATAAAATATCATGTTGGTAAATTTTATGATGCTATTGTCGCTTTTTTCTATGCTCAAACCTCATTGTAAATGACTATATTAGTTTCTCTGGATACACAACCGTACGTGATGCTTTGGCATCATACGGCTCAAGCTTCTTTAAGCTCAATTTCTGTTGAACATATTTAATATGTAAGCAAACGTTGTAAACGCCAGATTAGGATAAGTGGAAATATGAAATGTAGAGAATAAAAGGTATACAAAGAGAGAATGTAAGGATTTTAAAAATTATTATCTATATTACTTGAGTTATAAGTATAAAAGATACTTTTGCTTACCAAGCTATAGTAGAATAATACAACTGTGGCCTAGAATGTTGCTGCCATTAGTTGTATTAATGCATTATCTGAAAGGAGAAGAGACTGGTATATATCACATCGATTCTACAAAGTTAGCAATTTGTCATAATAAACGTACCTCCAGCAATAGAGTTTTTAACAAAATTTCTAAAATTGGTAAAAGTAGTTATGGCTCATTCTTAGACTTTAAGTTACATCTTATAATCAATAATAAAGGCGAAATAATGTCAATTAAAATTACTAAAGGCAATAAAAGCGACCTATCTGTATCTTCAGTTTTTTCTAAAGGCTTATCTGGTAAATTGTTTAGTGATAAAGCTTACATATCTAAAGAGTTATTTCATCAACTGTTGACCAATGGTTTACGTTTATTTACTAATCTTCGTAAAGATATGAAAACATATTTATTGGACATGCAAGATAATCGGTTATTAAATAAACGTTCTTTAATTGAGTCTGTCTTTAATGTACAAAAAAACATATGCTTTTAGAGCATACTAGACACCGTTCTCATCTTAATTTCTTTGTTCATATAAAATTGCTTCTCTTGCTAGTTATTCTATCTCTAAACTTAATTCCAATCTTATCTCTTCTTCTTCTCCTGACTCCTTATCCTAAAATTGACGTTTTGAAAGCAATAACTGCAGATAAGCTATATGTAATGATACAAAGTTATCAGGAAAGCATAATATAGTAAATCCGTACGTTACGTTTGATGTTGCGCGTGATTCAGAGATAACTAAACTACTGTACCCTAACTTGATCCTACCTTAGGGAGACCAGAGATATTGCAATATTTCTTTGTTACACGATACAGAGTTGTGTGTATTTTGTTTTAAAAAAATTTTTCTATAATATTAAGTGCTTTTCCTTTTTTCATATAGGAGATTTTTAACATAACTCTCAAAAAATATCTTTCTATCAGAGGTAAAATAAGAGCTATAGAGATAAAATATGTATAATATTAAAGCATGTTTTGTTTATTCTATTCTGTCGTTACAAGCAATGCATTATTCACTTTTATAATAAGTTATGTATTTGATTGATAATAAATTTTATTATTTATCATAATTGACTTGAATAAATAAATTCCTATGATAATAATTGCTAAGATTTAATTCTTCAAACTATAAAGAATGACCCCTTACTATTTATTGTGCTATCTTCTTTCATGGGCTACAATTAGAAGCTCTATTTCTTTTAATCTCAGTAAAATATTTAATCATGTATGGCCAGTACATCGATGTGAACTGCCAAGGTTTTTACTAATGACCGCCCTAATGTTTTGCATACTTTTGATTCAAAATTTAATTAGAGCTTTAAAAGATAGTATAGTACTTACTATGATTGGTGCTGAAACAACTTCTTTTTTGAAAATCTGGGGTGTATTACCAGCAGCATGCTTAATGACAATAATTTATATTAAATTAGTCAGTGTTGTTAAGAATGAAAAAGTATTTTACATCATATTATTAACATTTTTAACATTTTTTTTTGCTTTTGGATTTATTATTTTTCCAAACCACCAATACTTACATTTAAATGATCAAAGCATTCAAGCTCTAGTTTCTAAATTTCCACATTTTCGCTGGATTATCTTAATGTTTGCAAAATGGAGCTTTTCACTTTTTTATATTATTTCTGAATTATGGCCTAATGCTGTTTTTGCGCTATTATACTGGCAATTTGTTAATATGGTAACTACAGTTGAGCAGTCAAGAAGATTTTATGTTTTATTTAGCTTATTTGGCCAAACTGGGTTATATATTTCTGGTACACTGATATCCTTTTTACCATCAATGAGTAACTACTTTATTACTCATTATGATTTACAATGCAGTAAAACTACTGTTTATATTCAAATTGTAATATCTATTGTTCTACTACTAGGTAGTCTTTCTATGCTTATTTTTGCAATATTAAACGCTTACATAATTAAAATTGATGATGTGAGTTTTAAGTTTAAGTCTAATAAAATGTCAATATTAGATGGCATAAAAACAGCACTTGAATCTAGATATATTAGGCTTATTATTACATTATTAATATGTTATGGCATAGCTATTAATTTAGTTGAGGCGCCTTGGAAGTATAAAGCTGCTACTTTATATCAAACTCCAGAAGAATATAATGCTTTTGTTGGTTCTTATTTAAGCTATACTGGTATTTGTACTATATTGTTTGTTTTAGTTGGATCAAATATTGTGCGATATTTTGGATGGAAAACGGCAGCAATGATTACTCCAATTATGTTATTTTCAACAGGGACAATATTCTTTATAACTTCAAGCTTTAATACTTCATTTCCTTTGTTTGAGCTAATCTGCCCTGCAATTGATCCACTGAGTATAGCAATTACCACTGGGGCAACATTAAATATTCTAACTAAGTCTAGTAAATATACTTTCTTTGACTCAACTAAAGAAATGGCATATGTTCCTCTTGATAATGAGTTAAAAAGTAAAGGTAAAGCTACAGCTGACGTAATGGGAATAAAACTCGGTAAATCTGCTAGCGCATTAATTCAATCATTAACTTTTACACTTATTCCTACTGCTACTTACCAATCTATAACTCCTTATTTAATGTTTATATTTATAATAATATGTATAGTATGGATGTGGGTAATTAAAGAATTAAACAAAGAATATTTAAAGTTAATTAGCTAATATGCACTAGATATACTTATTTACCATTACTTTTATAGTTTAATACTATAAAACACCAATTTTAGTCGAATATATCTTATAATTTTGATTTTATTTGTTATGTGTTAAAAGTGAATTTTCTTCTTATTGCTTTATCAAATTGATTCAATATAATGCAAAAAACTAACATTTTAAAAAGATTGACAAAAGCTCTATGGCCAATAGAACTTCATGAAATGAAGCTATTTATGCCAATGGCTTTAATCATATTTTGCCTATTATTTAACTTTAGTGCCTTAAGAGCAATAAAAGACAGCTTAGTTGTACCTGCAGTAGGAGCTGAAGTTATTAGCTTTTTAAAATTATGGTTAGTGTTACCTTCAGCAATTATATTCACTTTAACATACGTTAAGTTATCTAATAGTTACTCGATGGAAAATATATTTTATATCATAGTAACATTTTTTTTAATATTCTTTTTACTATTTGCTTTTATTGTTTATCCAAATGAAATGTTATTACATCCATCAGAGGAGCTAATTAAAGAAGCAATATATAATTATCCGTATTTACAGTGGATTATTAGAATTTGCGGAAAATGGAGTTATGCTGTGATGTATATTATCTGCGAACTATGGAGTGTCGTAGTGATTAATCTGATGTATTGGCAATTTGCTAATAATATGTTTAATATTAAAGATGCCAAAAGGTTTTATCCAGCTTTAGGCATGATAGGTAATTTAGGGCTAATTGTTGCTGGTAATGTATTAATAGCATGTGCCAATAATTCAGAAATCTCAATAGCATCAGATATGTTTGTAATCAATAGCGACTGTGCTAAAAATTCCGAAGCAATTTTTAAACATATTGTTATTGTTGTTACGATTTCTGGAATTATAGCGATTCTTACCTTTAAGTACTTAAATAACTTAGTATTAGGCAAAGCTGTTATAATGCATAACAAAGATAATCTAATGAATAATCTTAAGCTATATAATCATGGCAGAACTAAATTATCTTTAAAAGATAGTATAAAGTTAATTTTAAGATCTGAATATATTAGTCGAATAGCAATTATGGTAATTTGCTATGGTTTATCAATAAATATTTTGGAAGGCCCATGGAAAGCTCAAATTAAAGAACTATATCCTACAACGCAGGAATACATTACTTTTATGGGCAAGTTTAATGTTGTTATGGGAATATCTTGTGTTATGTTTATGGGAATGAGTAGTAGTATATTACATAAATTTAATTGGTTATTTCCAGCTCTGATTACTCCTTTAATTATCGGAGTGACAGGTATAATATTTTTTCTGTTAATAATTACAGGAGAAACTGCAAGTGCAATTTTTAGCACTGTTGGTTATAGTCCTATTTATTTAGCTGTATTAGTTGGAGCATCGCAAAATATTTTAAGTAAATCAAGTAAATGTTCCTTATTTGATGCAACTAAAGAAATTGCATATATTCCACTGGATGCTGAAACAAAAATCAAAGGAAAAGCTGCAGTTGAGGTAGTAGGAGCAAAACTTGGAAAATCAGGCGGAGCATTTATACAGTTTTTAATTTTAACATTGTATCCAGAATCAACCATTAGCTCTATCTCGGCAATTTTAATGGGAGTATTTATACTAGTAGTTTTAATTTGGTTAATTGACGTTGTAAACCTTTATCATAAATATGATGATTTACAACAATTTATGGAAAAGAAGTAATGAGAAAAGTATATATAATTTTAATTACAAGCATTGTAGTACTATTACTTTTGCTTATTAGTTGGTATGCGGTATGGGAAATATTGGCTAATCGAATCACTAAAACATATGGAAAAAGAGATATTACAGTATATCAACAAGATAGCACTTACTCAACTATTAGCTTTTCAACTGTTAAAGCAATCACTACGCCTCTTAGTATAGGATTCGATGTTTTAGGTGTTACTATTAGTAGTATATCCGATAGTAACATATCTGAAATAATAAAATGCGATTCACCAATTAAAATAAGATATAGTTTAGCATCTAAAATGTTTTTAATAGAGTATAGTGGTCAATGTTACAGTAAGCAAACATATGACTCGAAATCAAGTTTTAACAATAATGTAGTTAAGATAGATGCTACGATATCTAGCGAATTAAAATTGTCAAAAAGACTATTTCAAATATTGAAAGAACATAATGCATTTGAATTAATCAATTATCTAAATCACTTTAAGCTTAACGTCAGAGAGTTTTCTGATTATGATAATGTTAAAAATCTACTAAAAAATAAAATACTAAAATCGTATTTTCACATTAGTTTTGATAATCATCCATATTATTACAGTGTTGATGATCTTCGAAATGATATACCTAAAAATTATGCTATAGATAGCAAAATTACAGTAGATCATATGAATTATTCATTTTCTCCTTGGAGTTTTGAGTTTAAATCAACTTTGGATTTGTTATTGCCAAAAGTTTCTTGGTATTCCATAACAAAAAATATAGAGCAGAATAGTTTTAATGGTCAATTAAATATTGAAAAACTATTTTATGAAGATAACAAGCTGGCAGTATCTAGTAAAATAGATTATCAAAACTTAGCTCATATAGAAAATAAAAACAATAAACTAGCGACCTATTTTGTTTTAAATATCAAGGACAAATTATCTTTTATTAAGATTTTACTGGCTAGTATTTTAAATATAGATGATGAAGAAAAAACAAATTCTGATATTACTGCTATATTACAGAAGATGGAAAATTTTGATTTTAAAACAGCAATGCAAAACATAGCTTTTCTATATACCGATAATGATATGTCATTACAAAAAAAAGAATGTTTAGCAAAATTAGATTATTTTGATCAAATAATTAATACAATTGCATTCCCTAATCAAATAATGCTAAATCTGGATTTTGAATTATTATCTAGTAGCAAGAGTAACATATTTAGACTTAATTTCTTAAAAATATTATTAAATGATTTTGGAATTGATATCAAAGACTCTCTCTATGACACAACAAATCCAAGGTTTGTCACTAATTTTTATCTGCTAAATTTTAGAGATTTAGTAGATTTTATCATTGACTTTTACAATATTAAAACAATTATTGAAAATCATATTAAACTAAATAGTAAAGAAAACAAAATAGATGAAAATATACTACAACAAAATCAATTAGTTGAACTTAATAAAGATATTTTAAAGTCGTTTTTATCAAAAATTTCAAAGCCATTACATGGTTCACCAAATATTAGAGTAATCAATTGTCATTATGATATATCTAATAAAATAAGAATTGGTAATTTAGACTTACTGGCAATAAGAGGTATGTACTATAGAACACTATATAATCAGGTACGTGAAATAATTACTAAATCTTCTACTCCTAGCAAACTAATACTAAAGTTTTTACCTCAGCTGCAGCAAAAGTCTGACTTAATAGATAAGCTAAATCGTTCTCCAGAAATTATTACACAAGAATTATGGATGGAAGTTTTAAAATCATTGTTAGAAGCACCAGCATGCCAGTAGAACTTAAGTATGTAAGTGTATGAACTTAAAATTCAGTAACAACTGTAATAGCTTTATCGATAAATTAAGTAAGTTTCTAGATAAAGATATGTCTGAAGTAAATAATGTTATATTAAACTGCATTTCTTCATCTCAAGAGCAATTAATTTATGAAGTTGGGACATATTTTTTTAATGCAGGAGGTAAAAGAATACGTCCTATGTTGACTATTATTATCAGTAAGTTATTTAATTACCATGGGCTATCTCACTATTATCTAGCTGCAGCTGTTGAACTCATTCATTCAGCTACATTGTTACACGATGATGTAGTTGATGAAAGCAAAATGCGAAGATCACATCCTACTGTTCATCTTAAATGGGATACTAAAACCAGCATATTAATTGGCGATTTTTTATTTAGTCAATCGTTTAAGTTGATGATTAAGAGCAATTCTATAAAAGCACTTAAAAGTTTTTCATTATCATTTAATACTATTATTAGAGGGGAAGTTAAACAGTTAACACAATTACATGGCAAAAAAATCATTACTGAAGATGAGTATTTTAGAGTAATACAAGCTAAAACTGCAGAACTATTTGGTACTTCATGTGAAATTGCTGCTATAATTTCTAATCAAAGTGCACCAACATGCCTACTAGTTAAAACATTTGGCATTAAATTAGGGCTAATTTTTCAAATAGTAGATGATGTATTAGATTATTTTGGCAACTCAGATAGTTTAGGTAAAAATGTTGGAGATGATTTTATGGAGGGGAAAGTAACATTACCAATAATCATGGCATATAATTGCGCTTCTTCACAGAATGAAAGAGATTTTTGGCATAGAATATTCTTGAATCAAGAACAAAAAGAAGATGATTTTAAGTACGCTTTAAGTCTTTTATATACACACAACATTTTAGCATTAATAAAACAAAAAATTTCTCAATTAGAACAACAAGTATACGATATTATTACTAAGTTAAATATAAGTTTAGAATATAAAGATTACCTAGAAAATCTAACTAAATATATTATTAATAGAATAAAATAATTGTTAGTCTAGTAAGTAGACACACGAGTCACAATTATACGCCAATAATTAGAAACACATCGTGTTTAATTAAGAAAAGAGCTGCAAAATATAACCATTCACATGAACTTGTTGTTATAACGCATTGATATATAGCATATAACATGTCTATAGGTAAATGTGCAAAGACATATCAAATATAAAGAAGTTGAAACAAATGCAGATGGGATTTCAGGAAAAAGTTAGACAAAAAATCATGAGGCCAGTACCAGTAAAAAATTTGACTAAAGCTACTGAAAATAAAACGCGAGTATATGATTTTACCTACGTTTAAAAGGATGACATTAAGACAAAAAATGGTATAATAATAGTAAGGAGAGGAACTAAAATAAATCCTTTGGAGATGATGAAGATCAGGTTGCTTGGGCAAAATCAAGACCAGGAAAGATAGTGTTAGTTAATGGAAATCCTATTGAACTAAGCAATCTATTAGGCCGGCATGTATTCTTCAATCAATTGGGTTTTTTGAGTACGAAGTTTAAAATACAAGCTGTGCCAGCCATAATACAACAAGAAAATAATGTGCTTAAAATTAGCGAAATAAGCACCCCATGAAAACAATATAACATATACTTGAAGCATATGTTATAAATAGTACAACTCAATATACTAGTCGATTCAACTTAAAAGAAGGTTTTATATAAAAAGTTGGAAATTAAAGCAATTAGAAAAAGATCTAGTAAAAATATTCAATCATACGCTTATAAGTGGTGAAATACAGGAGATAGTCAATCTAGTAGTAGCGATAGTAAAAGTAGTGGAACTAGTGCTAGTATTGGTTGTGGCGCTTTTTGGGCTAGAGGTGTAGTTGAAGGAGCACACAAATATAATAATGAACAAGGTAACTCAGTAAATCAGCAACAATCACATAGTAAGGCATTATCAAAAATTCAAAGTGCTGTTAAAGAAGGAATACTTAGTACTACAGATAGTGAGATACAGTCATTAAGTGAAAATTTTAGTGCTAACCTTTCTGAACAGCAATCAATTGGGTAAGAGATAGCTCAAACTAAACAAGAAATGGAGCAACTGAGTTACAGCATGAATTATGTATCCCAAAAACTCTACTACTATTGATCGTAATATTAATGAACTTGTATTAAATGAAATTATGGCTCGAAATCCTGAAATAACAAGCAAGGAGCAAGCAGCTAGATGGATAAGGTAGAAGCAGAGAAAATTGCTTTTAAGGTTGCTAAAATCAACAATGAAATACCTGAAGATTTGAATGATCATATTAATGATGGCAACTTTTCTACTAAACGAGATATACAAGAAATTTTTAATAAAAAATCTGAGGAGTTAAAATGTCAAAACGCTAATTATATAAATAATAAGGCTTATAATAATAATATAGAACAAATTTTTAGTGATAACGAAAAAGTAGAGAATCTTAATCGAATTTCTGATAATATTAAAAATGAGACTCAAAAAATACAGAGAAAGTTTTCTGATACTACTAATTCAACATTTTTAAGGGCTGGTAAGCAAGCTCTGGAAAATTTTGGAATAACGAAAAAAGATAAAAGTTAAAGGTATATTGGATTTATGAAAATAAATTAGCTATAACAATAATTTTACTGCTAATGCTTTTAAATACAGTTATTGCAGCTGAAAAAAACAAGCTAATTCAACAAAATAGCATTAAAGACGAAAATGTTTTAGCTAAAGAATATTCAAATATTGGAAGTTCTTTTTTAAGGCTAAAAAAATATCAAGAAGCAATAAAAATATGATTTAGCTATTAAATATAATCCAAGTTATGCATCAGCATATAATAATAAAGCTGTATCTTATAGGAAATTAGGAAAAAATAAAGAAGCTACAATACTTTGTGATCTTGCAATTAAGTATAAACCTAATTTTGCAGAAGCTTATAATAATAAAGGAGCTTCTTTGAATGATTTAGGACAGTATAAAGAAGCAATGGAAAATTTTAACATTGCTATTAAGTACAGATCTGATAATCCAGAAGCTTATTATAACACAGGTACAGTATTAATGAAGTTAGGCTACATTCAAGAGGCTATTGAAAATTATGATATAGCTATTAGGTACAGACCAAATTACTCAGAAGCTTATCATAATAAAGGGTTAACTTTATCATTTTTAGGACAATTGCAGAATGCAATAGAACATTTTGATTTAGCTATTAAATATGATCATAATGATGCAACAGCATACTGTAATAAAGGTTATGTGCTAAGTATGTTAAAAAAGTATCCAAAAGCAATAAAAAGCTGCAATTTAGCAATTAAATATGCTCCAAATTGTGCAGATTCTTATTATATCAAAGGAATGGTTTTTGAGAAATTATGAAAACATCAAAAAGCAATAAAAAACTATGATATAGCTATTAAGTACAAACCTAATTTTGCTGAAAATTATCTTGAAAAAGGAATTTCATTAGTAAGTTTAGGACAATACTCAAAGGCTAAGGAGAATTTTAACTTAGCTATTAAATATATGCCTAATCTTATAGAAGAATATAAACTAACAATTAAAAAGTTAACAGAATTTGAGAATTTTACTATTGCAAAAGACTACGAGCAAAAACTACAGATTTTGAAAAAATACTCTTGAGATAGATGAATTTTCAGAATCAAGGTAATTTTACTAGGGGATCGCAGTTATTTGCCCATAAGTTAAGAATGTTTGGGCAAGGTAGTACAAATGTTTTTACAATTGGGTTAGGATTATCGATATTATGGATTATATGTCGATTATATCAAAAACTTTTTTTGAGCAGTTTGTATTATTTTGTAATTGAAAGATATGTGTAGCTTAAGTTAGCAATTGGTGAACATTTTTATGATATCGATCAAATTTTGATTCTAAATGCGATAAACTGCTTAATCCTTTGGAAAAAAATAGTGAGCAATGGTTGCCTTGGAATGATTGTTTTGAAGCAGCTGATTTTCATGATATAGCTAGTAGTTTTAATAATTATACCCATAAAATTGATGACTTTTTTACTAAAAATGCTGAATTAGTCTTGTCTGAAGCGTTGAAGCTATATCAGGATGATAAAGATATCATAAAACTAATTCATACAATCATTTACTCTGATAATAGACAATTTGCAAAAGCTTTTAGAAACACAGCTGTATCAGGTATTATAAGTGAAAGCGCGCTTGAAACTTCTGCAGGAATTCAATCTACTCTTGGAAAGAATATTACTTCGCTACAATATTTAAAGCCTGGAGGTAATTTTAGCATCAAGGAATGGTTTAGTAATTCGAATGAAACTGGCTGGCTATTTATCACAGCTAACCCAAATCAAAGAGCTGCTTTATGCCCACTTATTTCAGCTTGGATAAGCATAGCTATCAAGGCTTTGATGTGTAGAAATCCTAATCATGATAACAAAAACATGTGGTTTATACTTGATGAACTTCCAGCTCTACAAAAAGTTTCGTCTTTACCAGTTGCTTTGGCTGAAAGTAGAAAGTATGGAGGCTGCTTTGTTGCTGGATTGCAGAACATTCATCAATTAGAAGCAATATATGGGGCTGCTGAATGTGATTCTATGCTGGATTTGTTTAATAGTAAATTTATTTTTCGAGTTAGCGATCAGGTTACAGCCTATAAATCAGCATTAACACTAGGTGAGCAAGAGATAATTGAAACTCAAGAGAACTTGTCATATGGATCAAATACTATGCGAGATGGGGTAAATATGAATAATGTTGAGCGTAAAAAGATTTTAGTTATGCCATCTGAAATTATGAACCTACCAGACCTTACATGTTATGTAAAGCTTGCCGGTAACTTTCCCATCACAAAACTAACCATGCAGCTACAAAACTTAAATACAGCCTTTGTTTGTGAATATAAATTGCTCAAAAAACTTAAATTAGTAGAGTATTAATTCGAAAAATTAATACTCTATGTTATTTTTTAAATTAACCACTTCTTCTTCTGATAATCCAGTATTTTCAGAAATAAATTCAACTGAAAAGCCAGCTTTTAATAAGTTCCTTGTAAGCTCTTGTGCAGCTTCAGCTCTGCCTTTAGCTATGCCTTCGTCAATATATTGTGCAGCAATTGTTCCCATAATCCTTTGGATATGCAGATATTGTAGAGCTTTTATTGAATCATAGTTCTGATGTTATTAATTTACTTAATCAGAATAAATGTACAGCTTTACATTATGCTGCTTTGCATGGTAACATAGGTAGTATAAAGTTACTGTTAAAGTATAATTCTAAAATTAGTAATTTACAGGATATTTGTGGAAATACTGCTTTGCATTATGCTGCTGCCAGATGTCACATAGACAGTGTAAAGCTTTTGTTGAATCATAATAATCTTGAAATTGAATTACAGGACTATCTTTATATTGATATTATTAATAATAATGCATTAAATACATATGAAAAAGAAGTGGTTGAATTATTCATAACTCATGCTGTAAAAGACACTTTAGTAAAGATATTAACTCAAAAATTGTTACACAGAATACAAATTTTATACAAAATTCACCAAATTTAAACGAATTAGCTCAAAGATGTGAACAAGAAATACAAAAGATGCAAAATATTAAGATTGGTAGCAGCGATAAAACTATATATAGTATGTACTTATTACCAAATAATACTAACGTACTAGCAAGATATTCAAAATTACGTACTGTAATTACCAATTTTTCATGTGGTTTAAACTTGTTTAGACTCCAGTTGTATATTAACTTACTCATTGAGTCCTGCAACGTATTATCAAACTTAACGCAGTTATTTTGCCTCAGTAAGGTTATACCGCTTAAAATATTACTCTCAGCAAACTTCATTGCTACCTCTCTGCTCCAGTTTTCACTTTGTCTTCGAATATCTGTTAAAACATGTGAACCGAAAATATTACTCAGCATCTCAAACATTCCGCCTCTTTCTATTGAAGCTAACTGCTTTTCATCCACAGCGAGTATCAGTTGACAATTATTGTTTCTAACTACTCTAAATAGCTCTGCATAAGCTTTAGTACCTACCATTCCAGCTTCATCTACTACTATTAACCTATTTTGCACAAAAATTTTTTTCGATTATACAAAAATCCCTTTACTGTATAGACATCTGTATAACCTTTGCTCTTCAGCTCTGATACTGCCTTATGAGTGGGAGCAAGGCCAATAACTTTTTGTCTACGATTTGTTGCAAGCTCATACGCTTTTGCTAAAACATAAGATTTTCCTGTACCAGCTCTTCCTCTTAAGACTCTAACTCCACTAGTGCTAAGCAAAAAATATGCCTTAGCACTTGTTTCTGTTCTTCACTAACATTTGTTAGTCCTTATATCGCTTTTAAGATTGTAAATATCGTTGTAATAAACCTGATCATTGATTTTATTAGCTATTCTGATTATCCTTGTCTCCTCATTTCGAACCTCACTTGTCGTAAAATATTTGCTACTTTCACCATCATCATGGTATAACTCTAGTATTCTATTTGAATAAGCACTTGCTGAACTAACAGTTCCCTTTCTGCTTCTGCATCATTCATTAATGTTTGAATATTCTTGAATTTTTGATTTACATAAGCTGGTATCAGCACTGTATGATATACGTTATCTTTCTTACGAGAGAAGTTATATCTTATATTTGTCTTTTCGTTTTTAACAATAGTTCTTGCATTATACGCTGCCTTACGACAACTATCACCTCCTTTACTTCTACTTAAAAATTCAATCCTTGCAAACTGTATCGCCATCTCAACACCAATTCTCACCTGAGTTTTAAGTTAGCATGGTTTTTTTGATTTTGATAGCACAAACTTCTTTTTTTTAACATTCAATCAGCTAATGAGTACTCATTTTTTAGCAGCGCTATTTATGGAGCGCATATTGCGTATAAGCTTATTCTTTAATAAAGCTTCTAACCTTGGATTCACGTTTTTTTGACTATAATTATTTGATGTTGGTTTAGTAGGCGCGGTTTTTTTTCTTTACTGGAATTTCATTACCATTTGAAAAATCTGTACATATTACTTGCATTACTTTCTTATCTATTTCTCTAAAAAAATCTGCCATCTGTAACATATTTTATTTGCTGATACTTCTGTATAATCTATATTTTTAAAATCTCTGCATGCATTATCTATTACTCTAACTTTCATTCATACATCTACTCTACTTTTTATTTCTCTGCTTAATTAATCAAAATATATATTTTCTTGAAACTATACTATATTATATTATACAGTTATTAATATGATAATAATGATATAATGAAATTAAACTCTAAAAACTGATAAACCTAGATTATATCAGAACTATTGCAACCTTATCCTGATTTGTTTTTTACTTTAAATGTGACTTTTTGATGTTTTTGCATAAATTTTGTCAATTTTTAGTAGTTTAATTAAATTATATTATTATTTTATTAGTATCACTGAAATTATAATATAATGAATATAGAGAATCATCAATTTAATGGATTTCATGCTTTAACAGCTGATATATTGGTAACTGTAAGGCCAGCTTTTTATCCTGAAGCATCTAATAGATTACGTTCTATATATGTATGGCTATATAATGTCCGAATCAAAAACTTAAGACAGAATCCTGTACAATTATTAAGTAGATATTGGAAAATATATGATTCTAGTAGTACAGTCGAAGAAACAGAAGGAGAAGGAGTAGTAGGACAGCAACCTGTCTTAAATTCTATGGAAGTTTTTGAATATGTAAGCCAAACAAGGTTATTTACTAATTCTGGTCTTATGAAAGGGAAATACACTATGCTAGATAAGTCATCTTTGGAAAAATTCAAAGTTACAATACCAACTTTTTCATTTGATGTTGACCTATTAAATCCCAAGTTTAAAAACTAATATGACATGATTAGTTGTGAGATATTAATATTTGCTTGTTGCAATCATAATTATTTTAGGTAACATTAGCGTATGTTTGTCACTTTTTAACAATTCTAACTCCAGAATAGGATAAGTGAAAGTATGAAAAGTATAATACAGAATGCCTACAAAGAATAATCAGTTATTAAGCAAAGATATATTTGCTAAAAATATTAGAACAGCAAATGTTAAATACGTAGTTCTAAATTGAGTTGTATTTAGTAATATATTAAAAGTTATAACGAAATATTATCCTTTGCAGGCTTTATAATTATACCTTTCATACTTTCACTTATCATATTTTGGCGTTTTTAATACACTTTACAAAGTATAACTACCTTCCAGAATTAAGCTCTATATCGAACTCTTGTTAAAATTAACTAAATATACTCAAAATCAACATTATACAAAGTTTAATCTTTTACCTAATCTTAATGCTTTCTGATATATAACTTATAGTTAACTTTGGTTAATTGTTACACTTAATTTTACCTAAATAGAGCCCATACTTGATTTCTACCATAATGTTTGGCATTATAAAGTGCTTTGTCAGTTCTGCTAATTAAAGCATTAGCATCTTCTGGTGGATCGTACTCAGTGATTCCTATTGATATGGTTTGCTTAAGTTGAAGTTTTAGATTAGAAATGATAAAATTGTGTGTTTCAATTTTAATTTTAATTCTATTTGCCAATGCTATTGCCTTTTGCTGATCAATATCATCGTCGTAGATAGTAATTATAAACTCTTCCCCACCATATCTTGCAATTAAGTCAGTAACTCTGATATTAGTCTCTATAATTTTGACAGAAGCCTTTAATACTTCATCACCTACTTGGTGTCCATAAGTGTCATTTACCATTTTAAAATGATCAAAGTCTATCATTATTAAAAACAGTGACTTATTACTGTCTTTAGCATCATTAATAAGTTGATTAATATGACTGTCAAAGTATCTACGATTAAAAATATTAGTTAATCCATCTTTTGCTGCTAAGTTTAACCTATTATCTAGATCTTGCTTTAGTTGATCTTGATATTGTTTACGTCTTAATTGAGTTTTAATTCTTGCTAGTAATTCGTTATTGTCAATTGAGTAAGGAAAGAAATCATTTATTCCCATTTCTAATCCCTTAAGTAGTTTATCAGTACTAATATCATCATAATCTCTGTTTTCCAATGAATCTTCAGTTAGCAGCATAAATGCTGACTGCTTTAATTCATCTTTAGACCGTAAAATTGCATATACTCTTAATGGATCTTCTAATATAATTTGGTTATTAATTATTAATAAATCTGGAACCAAGCTAGTTGCTATTTTCTCTAAATCTGTTAATAACTTATTTTTGTTATCTGTATAATTTATACATTCAAATAACTCAACTTTTTTAGTAAGGCATGTTATTATTTCTGAGATGCGATTGAACCATATAGCATCATCATCAATAATTAAAATTGTGCTATTTGAAAAATCATTACTTTGTTTAAAACTAAGTGTAGTACCAACCTTATTAGCGTTAAGAAATTCAGAATCATTATTATTAATTTGATTGTAAGTTATGCTGCGAAGTTTTATTTGATTAGAAACTGCTTTCATACGCACTAATGATTTTACTCTAGCAAATAAAGAAATATCTTCTATTGGTTTAGTTAAAAATTCATCTGCTCCACATTCAAGACCTTTAACTTTATCCTCAATATCTGATAGCGCAGTTATTATGATTACAGGTATATGAGCAGTATCTTGATTAGACTTTATTGCTTTGCAAAGTTCAAAGCCATCCATACCTGGCATCACAATATCAAGTAATACAACATCTATTTTAATAGCTTTAAGTATTTTAATAGCTTCTTGTCCATTAGCAGCGGTGTATACAGTATAATATTCTGTTAATAACTTTGTTTCTAAAAGCTTTCTATTATATTCTAAATCATCAACAACAAGTATTGCAGCAGTCATACTACAGAAAGAAATAATGGCATTGAATCATGATATCACTATTGGTACTATCATTCTACTACATTAACTATATAATAAATATAATACATTTAATTACATGTGTAAGTTAAATTAAGTATTTTATAATTAATTTTATTATTGTATGATATTACTTTTCATTGTATATTTTAGCACAATTTAAAGATAATGTAAGGTTTTTTATATTTAATATTAAGAATAAAACAACAGCAATTTTTTTTATGTACTAATATATTATGTATTACATGCTTAATATGCCGGTTTACATCAACATTAAGCAATTAGTCTCTTTTCAAAAATTAGCAATGAGTTTTATTTTCACTATATTTCAAATGGAAAAGTGGCCGAGTGGTTTAAGGCGCATGCCTGGAAAGCGTGTTTACGTTAACCGTATCAGGGGTTCAAATCCCCTCTTTTCCGCCATTTATCATTCATTATAGTATATATAGTAATGTATAAACAAAATAATATTGTTGTTGCTATTACTGGAGCATCTGGAGCAATATTTGGTATTAAAGCTCTGGAGTTGCTAAAAAATCATGGTATTGCTACTCATTTAATTATCTCTAAGGCAGCTGCATTAACTATCTCAATTGAAACTAAGTTTACAATTAAGGATGTTATAAAGCTATCTACTTTTTATTATAAAAATTCTGATATTGCAGCTGCAATATCTAGTGGGTCATTTAAAACTTGTGGTATGATTGTTGCTCCTTGTAGTGCTAAAACGTTAACTTCTATTGCTCAAGGATATGAAGATAATTTAATTGTAAGAGCAGCATCTGTTAATCTAAAGGAAAGACGACGCTTAGTATTAATGTTTCGAGAATCTCCATATCACATAACACATTTGGAAAATATGAGCAAGGTAACGAATATTGGAGGAATAATAGTACCACCTGTACCTGCATTTTACAATAAACCAGCAGATATTGAAGATATTATTGAATACTCTGTTGGCAGAGCACTTGATTTATTTGACTTAGATATTAACCTTAATAGGTGGAAATCATAATTTTCCAACAGTTTGATATTTTATGTTTGATAAATGTAAACAATAATAACTATAAGATATTAGATTTTTCGTAATCTTGAATAGTCAATTTAATTTGTTTTAATATACGAGGAGTAGCATCAACAATTTCAGCTTGTATATTTTTGTTAATGTTTACAACAAAACCTACAGATGGCATATGTCCTATTCTAGTAAGTACTAGTCCACCAATAGTATTACATTCATCTTCTTCTTGTTTTAATTGAATGCCAATAGCTTTTTCTAATGTTTCAATTCTTACTCTCGCACTTGTAATAATAGTTTGCTGATCAACTACTTGATATATAAATTCTGGCCTTGCATCAAAGTAACTACTATCTTCCTGATCAATGCCATCAAATATTTTTTCTATAATATCTTCAGTAGTTACTATGCCATCTGTTCCACCATATTCATCAACTACTATTGATATATATGTTTTTTTTCTTTGCATAACAGATAGCAAATCTAGTACTTTCATTGATTGAGCAGCAATAATAGGTTGGCGTAAAATGGAGTTTAATGTAAAGTTCTTATCATCCAGCAATATAGACAGTAAATCTCTTATATGTACAAACCCAAGAATAGTATCAAGATTATTCTCATATACTAATATACGAGTATGATAAGTATGAGTAATGATTGATTTTAACTTATCAAGAGTAAGTGGTAGTTTAATTGCTTTAATATCAGATCTAGGTATCATGATCTCTTCTAAGCTTTTGTTATAGCATTTTAGGAAATTGCCGAGTAACATCTGCTCTCTTATAGACATCTTATTACCATTAATTTCAAGGTCCTGAATAATATGATATAATTCCCTATACTTAGCATTATACATAAGCCGAAACCTGCTTAAAATTTGGAAACACCAGTTTTTTAATGTTGTTACATAATGGGCAATAACGTGCTTTTTTGCTTTTTTATCTAAAGGTTTAAGTTGCATCAGTTATACTTACTAATATGGTGATGCTATACTAAATTTAGCAAGTAAATTAACTTCTAACTCTTCCATAATTATAGCTTCACTGTCGTGTTGATGATCAAACCCTAGTAAATGTAATATTGCATGTATTAGCAAATGAGTAAAATGGTTAATAAAAGTTTTTTGTTGTTCTACTGCTTCTTTAGCAATTGTATTATATCCAAATGCAATGTCTCCTAAATAAATATAGTTATCATGTATGTCTAAAGTAGATAAATTGTGCCAATCAAGAACTTGATCTGGAAATGATAGAACATTTGTTGGTTTATTAATTTTTCTATGAGTAAAATTTAAGTTCTGCATTTCATGATCATTAGTTAATAAAATTACAACTTCAGCTTGCTGAAGTGACTGTAACTTCACAAAAACGTTATGGCATAGAGTTGTTTTTATAATTTTTTTTACATAACATAAGTTAATTTCATTATGATTGGTCCAGATTGGATGTTGTCGAATAAGAGCAGATTTAATCTTCATATAACTGTTAGTTTTCTAACTATAATAATGTTAACTTAAAATATTAACCATATATTGTCATTCTAATATAAATTAATGAAAATGAAAATAGTTATTTAAATTTTGCTTTTGAAGCTAGAATAAACATTGTATGTTGACAGCATAGCTTATTTGGAAAGGTAGTTACAGAACGTAAAGTGTAAAAACAGCATAAAAAAGTCATGAAATAAGTGAGCTACTTTACGTATTTCATTTTTAACTTTAAACCAGTAATATTAACACCTTTTTATAGAAAAGCACATGTATCTAACTCAACTAATGTTATTAACAATAATCATTGAGATAATGAAAAAACAAAGAATACTGATAAAATTTCTGATAGTATTATAGATAAGATTGAAAAAATACAACAACACAAAAGAAAATTTAATTATAACACTGCTAATTCAGTAATTATTTGGCTGTCAGTAGCTAATCAAAAATTTAAAGTGCAATTAATAATCATATGAAATATATAACAGCTGTTTTATTATTAAGATTGTTAAATACAGCTATTGTATCAAAAAATAATCAGCTCATACAACAGAAAATGAATGCAGTATAGAACCATGATAGCAGAAAAAATTTAATATTGAAATTTTAGTTTTTGAGTTAAACAAATATCAAGAAGCAATAGAAAATTTTCATTTAGCTATTCAGTATAAACCTAATTGTATAGAGGCTTATTATAATAAAGTAGTTTATTTACTAGAATTAGAACAATGTAAGGAGGCAATAGAAAATGGACAGATATTAAAAAGTAATCTTGATTAATAAATTTTCAGAATCATGAAAATTTATTTAGAGCGTTGCCACTATCCTGCCCCAACATTCTTAACTTGCATGTAAGAAGAAGTGACAATGCCTTACACAATTTGGCTAAGATTAGTGCTATTCTGGATTATATGATTACTATATCAAAAGTTATTCCTAAGTATTTTTTATTATTTTAAGATTGAGATATATAGCCTAATTCACTAATGTAGTTTTTATAATTTTATTTTTTTCTCTATTATATCTACTGAACTTATGCTATGAGTAAAGGAGAAATAATAACTTATTTTAAAATAAGTTATTACAATGATTTATTTGTGATACAATAAATTGTTATAAAATAACAATAGACAGTAATAATAAATTATGAATATACAAAGTTATTGAGTTGTTTTGATGTAGATAGTGATTTTCTGGTATTAGTTTTGTTAATAGAAAAGCAGAAGATGCAATAACTCAATTAAAACTGCAAAAACTAGTGTATTTCACCTAAGTATTCATCTAGAGTTATTTGATAAGCTACTTTTAAAGAAACTATTGAAGCTTGAAGGCATGTGTCTGTATTTGGTAGATGCGTCAAGATAATGTGAATTAATCTTACTGGCGAAAGTCCAGTTAGAAGCTAGATCCACCATATAGCGAGTCTTGTGCTGCTGAAGGCAACGACAGTGGTAAAGCGTAGACAGGGAAACAACATTCAAGCAAAAACTAAATGGTAAACGTAATAGCCCTAAAACGCCAGTTTAGGATAAGAGGAAGCAGGGAAGGCATATTTTCTAAAATTGGTAAGAGTAGCTATGGCTGGTTCTTAGGTTTTAAGCTGCATCTCATAATTAATAATAAAGGTGAAATAATGTCAGTTAAAATTACTAAAGGCAATAAAAGCAATCTATCTGTAGCTTCAGTTATTTCTAAAGGCTTATCTGGTAAATTGTTTGGTGATAAAGCTTACATATCTAAAGAGTTATTTCATCAACTCTTCTCCAATGGTCTACGTTTATTTACTAATCTTCGTAAAGATATGAAAACATATTTATTGGACATAGATGATAAGCTTTTATTAAATAAACGTTCCTTAATTGAGTCTGTCTTTAATGTACTAAAAAAACACATGCATTTAGAGCATACTCGACATCGCTCTCATATTAACTTCTTTGTTCATATAATTGCTTCTCTTGCTAGTTATTCCATCTCCAAACTTAATCCCTATCTTATCTCTTCTTCTTTCTCTTCTAATCACTTATCCTAAATTAGCGTCTAAAGTGTGATGTAGTGGAAGTCGATATGTTCTACCACATAGTAGGTAAAAGAAGATTGGAGGTCAAACTAGTGAAAATCCAAAAATTTTCAACCACTGAGGTCGCAGGCGTCAGCTAGTTTGTAAAGATTAATGACACAACTTGAGAAGTCTTTATAACTCTTACGTAATTAAGTAAGTATTCATCAAAGTACAAGTAGTGAAACATAAGGATTTGGAGATAGTGTAAGGATGGCTGAGTTAGCCATAGTAGTGATGAAACTCAATAATGTGAATGGAGCAAAGGGTTAGCAGAAAAGTAAGAATGTAAGATGGAAACAATGACTGTACACAGCATAGACAGAAATACATGGTTAACAAAACTTGAGCATATAAAGTTTCTATCATCGCAAAATCAAGACATAAAGTTTAATAACGCCAGATTAGAATAAGTGAAAGTATGAAAAGCGTAATGAAAAAGGTCTATAAGATATAATGTACAATTATAATTATGCAATATATTTAAATATAATTTTAATTAATAACGGTTTATTTATTGCTCATATTTCTACAAGAATTAGTTCATAATACTATATTTAATAAATTGAACATTGCCCATTGTAACAGTTATATATTATCTCTTTCTAACTGTTTTTTTATTCTAAATTTGCATTTGCAGACATGCGAGCAATAAATAAACCATTATTAATTGAAATTATATTTAATATATCACATAATTATAATTGTACATTATCTCTTGTAGACCTTTTTCATTACACTTTTCATACTTTCACTTATCCTAACCTGGCGTTTCCAATAAAGTTATAAAATATTGTGGTATTATTGTTACTATTATTATTAGCAATTTTTGCGCCATTTATAACCTCAAAAAATGTCAGATATAGCAAGTGATTCAGGTAATTTTAGCTATCAAAAACCGCGTTTTTATACCGCGTAAATATAGCAATTTAGTAGCTATACTCGAAATTTTACACTCTGAAGAAAGGCTTATAATAACACAGTAGTCTTAAATATTGAAATGGATATTACATATATACCAGTCTCATCTCCTTTCAGATAATGCATTAATACATCTAGTGGTAGCAACACTCTAGGCCACATAGGCCACAGTTGTATTATTCTACTATAACTTGGTAAATAAAAAGAATCCCTTATACTTATAACGCACGTAATATAGATAATAATTTTTAAAATCCTTGCATATCAAAATAAGAGTTTATTAAATAGATGTTTTTGAGTCTGTTATTTAAAACATCTACATTTAGAACATATCTAGATACTGTTCTCCCATTATAATTTCTTGGTTCATATAATAGATAGTAATAGAGATACTGTTAGTTTGCAAAATAACCACATTTTCAATTTCAAAAACAAAATAGTATGCAGGTTTTTTTGCAAACAATTACAATTTTTCTTTGTACTTTTGCCCAAAATATCTCTTCTCTACATATTTTTATTCTTTTGTGTAAGCCCTGCTAATATTGCATTCACAAAATCACTAGCATTAAATTCCTTAATATCATCAATTTGTTCCCCTATACCAACAAAATAAATAGGAATTTTAAACTTCTCAGCTATCCCTATAGCTACTCCTGCTTTTGATGTACTATCAAGTTTTGTAATAATTACTCCATCTAATAATACAATATCTTGAAATTGCTCAACTTGAGTAAAGGCATTTTGCCCATTAGTAGCATCTAGAGTAAGTAAAGTATAACATATAGAACTACTATTATGATACTGATTAACAACCTTTTTTATCTTTTTTAATTGATCCATTAAATTTTTATGATTATGAAGTCTACCAGCTGTATCAATAAACAATATGTTAATTTTATTATCTATTGCCCAACTAACAGCTTGATATGCTACACTTGCAGGATCTGCTCCTGGATTTCCTTTAAATAGATAGCTACCTGACCTATTTGCCCATATTTCTAGCTGCTCTGTTGCTGCAGCCCTAAAAGTATCACAAGCAGCTATAGCTATTTTTTGTCCTTGCAAGTTATAGTAATGTGATAATTTACCAATAGTTGTAGTTTTACCATTACCATTAATTCCACATATAATCATTACATTAAGTACATCTGGCTTAATATGTAGTTCAGGATTTCCGTTTGGAAAAGCAAATTTTATAATTGATTTTGCTAGCTCTGATTTAATATCATCTAACTGAATATTCTTATTAAATTTAATCGTTTTAAAATTTTCGATAATATTATTAGTAGCTGTAACACCAAAATCAGCACTTAATAAAACCTCTTCTAGCTGTTCAATAGATTCTTTGGTTATAGTTTTTTCAGAAAAAAGTTTAGTAATTTGTACTGTAAGCTTATTAGTTGTCTTGCTAACAGCTGCAGTAAGCTTATTAAGCCAGGATGACATAAATTTCATACCTTGTTTTTTATTTTAGAATTTTTATATTATAATACATATAAGCTTTTATAAGTATAAATTCAAATGAATCAAGTAAACAACAAAAGAGCAGTTTAAACTATGCTTAATCATCTAATTTTATCTATACCTTTAGTTATTATTACGATTGCTATATTGATTTACAAAATACGAAAATCTAAACAAAGCAAAAACAATTATATACAACGAGGAGATGCAATAGCACAAAAGGATTATGCTCAAGCTAGATCTGTAGTGCACAAGCTATCTTTGAAACAGCTAACTGAAATGTCTTGGCAATTTTTATATGATATAACCAAGACAATCTTAAAAAGATTTAGTCGTGAAGATCAGGAGGAGGTCATGAAGATAGGTAGCAAGTTGCATGAAATGGGGGTGAAGTATGAGCATCAAATAACTAATAACATTATCTATCAACCTCATCAGAATATTGCAGTTGAAAAAACTACCAACAGAGGAAAAAGTCATTAAATTTATTACACAATCTGAAGTTCCACAATCAAGGTAGAATAGCCTTTATAGTTCTTTTTTGCCTATATACAAATAGGACATATATTCTTGTACTTCCTTTTGTGTGTGCAAAATGCTTTTTTTAAAAAAGAGACCTCTAAAACGCGATAACAGGTTATAACATTACTACAACTATAACTGTAACTGCTTTTTTTTACTAAAGTTAATATCTTTAACAATTTAAGCTATAATCTCCCAAATAGTTGTTGAGTATTAAAATTAACTACTTTGATAGTAACGCTTCGTTAAATACATATACTACTTTTCTTCCTAATCTTAAAGATAACCTACGAGATACTTGTTCAACAATCATCAAGTTAGGATTTTTAGTACTTATTCTAAAATTTACAAGCGACTCTTTTTTCCTATCATCTACTATATATACTGTTGGCATTGCAACATTTTTATCTCTAAAATATATATAAGTAAAATCTCCATCATCAAAAATTTTTATTGGTGCTATTTCCTGATGCCCACTAATGGTATAGTAAAAATTATAATTTTCTGGGTGAGATAAATCTACTTCTGAAGTTAATGATACTAAATTTGTATTATTACTCTTCTCATTATCAGGATATAAAAATTTTACATTAAATATCATGTTAGAATCATTAATATTTTGTACTTCCTCAGCATGTAATTCAAAAAAGTAAGTACGTTTGTTAGTAATAAGAAGCATATTAGTAGTAGCATCATCCTTGATAGGTTTTATAAAAATTCTATTACCGAATTCTTGAATAAACCATGCATTTGGATCTCCCATTGATAAATTTACAATTTCTTCACCTTTATCAAGCTCTATACATCCTTGATAGTTATAATACCCAGTAAATTTAAACACATCATTTGGACTATAAGTCATTACTCTTATTCTGCTATCAATAGCTGTAGGCTTAGGTTCCCTAATAGCCATCGCTCTAAACGGCAACATTATAATAGTTAATAATATAATAATAAAAAAACTAATCTGATTATTTCTATTTCTCATTATTATTCTGTAGTAATGTTATTTTATAATCTGTTACAAAAAATTTAAAAATTGAACCAGATGCAGCATTTAAATTAACTTGATCTGTTTCAAAAATAATGTTTGCTTTCCACTTCATATCTTCAACCATATTACCTTTATCATCTATGGCACAGGAGTGAAAATATACAGCTAACTCATCATTATTAAGAAATACTGATGATAAAATCTTAATTTTACGTTTAGCAGTCTTTTGATATCTTAATACAGGAGACTGATAGTTTTGAAGACTCATATAATTAACAAATTGTCTAAATATTCCTCGCGTAGATCTATTCTTGATATATTGAAATTGACTAGCAAGTTGACTGTAGTTGTAACTTTCACGTTTTACAACATAGCTTTCAGCTAAAATTTTTACTATAGATTGAAGTGGATTTTTAAGTACTTGATCTGCAGAAGTTATTTTTGCAGCAGCATTAAATTTTTCATCTACTGAAATAATATATTTTAGTGATTGTGTAACAGGCAGCAAGCTATAAACATTAATTATACTCAGTACTATTAATAGCAATAATAACGCTAGTATAATAAATACTACAGACCGATGTAGCAATGGATAAAGATACTTAGCTTTATACCACCTATAAGCATCTTGAAAGTATTTACTATTTTTAATATCAACTGCTATTTCACTATTATCCATTAGCATTATATTTTTAGCTAAATTTTAGCATACTATCACAAATATTTCAAAGTTTAATAACTAATTCATTTAAAAGAAACATCATTACTACAAAAACTTTATAGTGTTGCTAATATAATATGAGGTACAGTATTTTATTGAATGTTATTTCTAATGCTAGTAGATAAAATTTATCTAAATTAATAAGGATTACAGTAACAAATGAAACTACATATCAAGCCTGGCAGCAACTTACTCTCCCATGTTTAAACATAGTACCATCAGCATTATGAGGTTTAATGATCGAGTTCGGAATGGGATCGTATGTGTCACTCATAATTATAACCACCAAGCCAAATATATAGGCTATAGTTCCTATAGTATAGCCTAAAATAAATAAAGTTATCAATACTGTACTGTACACAAATATATTAACATCAAAAACAACAATAGAATTAGTACTGTATACAATTTCAGAGTAATTAAATCAATCAAGCTATTAGTACCAGTTAGCTCAATACGTCACCGTACTTACACACCTGGCCTATCAACGTGGTAGTCTTCCACAGCTTTAATGGGGAGATCTAGTCTTGAGGCAAGCTTCCTGCTTAGATGCATTCAGCAGTTATCTCTTCCGTACTTAGCTACCCAGCTGTGCCGCTGGCGCGACAACTGGTACACCATAGGTACGTCCACCTCGGTCCTCTCGTACTAAAGGCAGGCCCTCTCAAATCTCCAACACCCACGGCAGATAGGGACCAAACTGTCTCACGACGTTCTAAACCCAGCTCACGTACCACTTTAATCGGCGAACAGCCGAACCTTTGGGACATTCTCCAGCCCCGGGATGTGATGAGCCGACATCGAGGTGCCAAACGATTTCGTCGATATGGGCTCTTGGAAATCATTAGCCTGTTATCCCCGGAGTACCTTTTATTCGTTGAGCGATGGCCCTTCCACTCGGGACCACCGGATCACTATGACCGACTTTCGTCTCTGCTCGTCTTGTCAGACTCGCAGTCAGGCTAGCTTATGCCATTACACTCAACAGTTGATTTCCGACCAACTTGAGCTAACCTTCGCGCGCCTCCGTTACTCTTTGGGAGGCGACCGCCCCAGTCAAACTACCCACCATGCACTGTCTTGATTCCTGATTCAAGGAATTCAGTTAGATATCAAAAATTAAAAGAGTGGTATCTCAAGGATGGCTCCACAATAACTTGCGTCACTGCTTCATAGCCTCCCACCTATCCTGCACATTTAACTTCTAATACCAATACAAAGCTGTAGTAAAGGTTCACGGGGTCTTTCCGTCTAACCGTGGGAACTCCGCATTTTCACGGAGAATTCAATTTCACTGAGTCGATACTGGAGACAGCGGGGAAGTCGTTACGCCATTCGTGCAGGTCGGAACTTACCCGACAAGGAATTTCGCTACCTTAGGACCGTCATAGTTACGGCCGCCGTTCACTGGGACTTCAATTCAGAGCTTGCACTCCTCCTTTTAATCTTCCAGCACCGGGCAGGCGTCAGACCCTATACCTCGTCTATTGACTTTGCAGAGTCCTGTGTTTTTATTAAACAGTCGCTACCCCCTAGCCTGTGCCACCTATAATTGGTTGCCCATATATAGGTCATCCTTCTTCCAAAGTTACGGATGCAATTTGCCTAGTTCCTTCAGCATCGTTCTCTCAAGCGCCTTGGTATACTCTACCTATCTACCTGTGTCGGTTTCCGGTACGGTCTTAAATAAGAGTGCTATTTCCTGGAAAATATTAACTGCATAGACAATCCATTAAGCCTATACAATGTCTTACTTTCGTCACATCTCTTAGGTTCAGGAATATTAACCTGATTCCCATCAGCTACGCCTTTCAGCCTCACCTTAGGAGCCGACTAACCCTGCGCAGATTAGCTTTACGCAGGAAACCTTAGATTTTCGGCGAAAATGTTTCTCACATTTTTTATCGTTACTCATGTCAGCATTCTCACTTCCGATACCTCCAGCAGGCCTCACGGTCTACCTTCACAGGCTTACGGAACGCTCCGCTACCACTTAATATCATTACAATATTAAGTTCGTATCTTCGGTACATAGCTTTAGCCCCGCTACATTGTTGGCGCAAAAAAACTTATCTAGACTAGTGAGCTATTACGCTTTCTTTAAAAGATGACTGCTTCTAAGCCAACTTCCTAGTTGTTTTGGTCTTTTCACATCCTTTCACACTTAGCTATGATTTGGGGACCTTAGATGACGATCTGGGCTGTTTCCCTCTCGACTATGAACCTTAGCGCCCACAGTCTGTCTGTTATGCTATACTTTATTGACATTCGGAGTTTGATTAAGTTTGGTAAGCCTGTATGACCCCCTAGCTTATTCAGTGCTCTACCTTCAATAACAACCACATAACGCTCTACCTAAATAGATTTCGCGGAGAACCAGATATATCCGAGTTTGATTAGCCTTTCACCCCTAGCCACAGCTCATCCCATAATTTTTCAACATTAACGGGTTCGGCCCTCCAGTAAATATTACTTTACCTTCAGCCTGGCCATGGCTAGATCACTCGGTTTCGGGTCTAATTCATTAAACTTAATCGCCCTATTCAGACTCGCTTTCGCTACGCCTACACTTAACAGCTTAAGCTTGCTTAATAAATTAACTCGCTGACTCATTATACAAAAGGTACGCCGTCACAAGATACAGTATATAATCATATAATATAATTGATTGCTCAACTAAACCATACTATCATTAACATAACCTGCTCCGACTGGTTGTAGGCATTTGGTTTCAGATCTATTTCACTCCCCTAACCGGGGTTCTTTTCACCTTTCCTTCACAGTACTAGTACACTATCGGTCGCTAGAGAGTACTTAGGCTTGGAGGGTGGTCCCCCCATCTTCAAACAAGATTTCACGTGTCTCGCCTTACTCAAGAGTATTAAAAATTTTTACCTATACGGGGCTATCACCCTATATTGCTAATCTTTCCATATTATTCTAGTTATTTTTCTAATACTACTGGCCTGGTCCGCTTTCGCTCGTCACTACTAACGGAGTCTCAATTGATGTCCTTTCCTCCAGCTACTAAGATATTTCAATTCGCTGGGTTTGCTTTATATAACTATTTTATTCATTATATAATACTTGATAAATCAAGTGGGTTCCCCCATTCGGAAATCTCCGGATCAAAGCTCATTCGCAGCTCCCCGAAGCTTATCGCAGCGTATTACGTCCTTCATCGCCTTCTAGCGCCAAGGCATCCACCGAATGCCCTTTTGTTATTAATTACTTGAAATTACTTGATTGCATACAGAACTAATTCTAAAAATTGTTTTGTATCTAACAGTAAATTTTTTTTGTGTTAGTTATTTATATTGGATAACTTTATTTACTTATTAAACAGCTACAAGATATAAAGATACTTTATTACTTGCTTCTTCACACAGTTATATAGTTTTTTTGTTTTATGTCAAGAAGTATTCTTATTTTTATAATGTTTTTTCTCACTATTCACATTTAAAATTCAATTTAATCTATAAAAACAGCATTTATTAATTCCATATTCAATAATACATTAACTATCTCCATTAACTATCTCCATTAACTCTTCCCATTCTCTTTTTGAAAGGTTACTATCATCCATACTAACCTTTTCACCTTTTATCATTTTTCTAACTACTGCCAAGCCTCCCTTTGATATTAATGCTGAGTGCAATACATAATCTTCAAATGCCTCAAAACTATAAGGGACCCAAAGCTTTACTATATCAATCATCTTTTTTGCATAAGCTCTAATTTCATATTGAGCATGTTTACTTCCTCTTAAGGATAGAAAATGTAATAAATTATGTAAGTTCACTTTCCAATACCACTCAGTATAATAATTTAGAGGCAGATTAATTCTAGCCAACTCTCTTGCAATCCCTACGTTTTCAGAATTTACGATATGCCCTTCACTATCTTCATTAAGCATTTCTTCATAGTGTTGATAACATCTTTCAGCATCGCTCTTTAATATTTCTAAAACTCTCATTGACCACTGCTCAGATATTACATCTTCTGACCTACCCTGCTTATTGGTTTTTGACTGAGGAGTTATATCCTCATTTCTTGGCAAATAAAACTCTTTCGCTAAAATAGAGTAACGAGCTGAATATTCATTAATACTTGCTGTACGATGTCTGATCCATTGACGTGCTACAAAAATTGGCAGTTTAATATGAAACTTTATATCACACATCTCAAATGGTGTTGTATGTCTGTGTCGCATTAAATATCTTATCAATCCTCTATCTTGAGAAAGTTGCTTCGTTCCACGACCATAAGAGACTCTAGCAGCTTGTACTACTGAAAAATCATCTCCCATATAATCTACAACTCTTATAAATCCATGGTCTAATACTTTTATTTCATTGTATAATATTTCTTCTAAAGCATTAACACTACTTCTCTTAGTAGTACTTTTTTTCAATTCCATTAAATTTATATCCTATTAGTTTAAATTACTTAATTATTAAAGATTATTGTAGTATATTACATACATAATCTCGCAGTAACTCTATAGCATACTGGCACGCTTGACTACGAACTTGATGTCTATCTCCATTAAAATTTTTTTTGTGGCTTTTAGAATTAGTCCCACATATTCCAAAATAAACTAGCCCTCCTTGCTTTTGTTCTGGTATACTGGAAGAATCAGCATTACCAGTAATTGACAAAGCAATATCACTTTTAGTAACTATTTTACAATTCTCAGCCATAGCAATAGCACATTCAGCTGATACTGAACCATAAATTGATAGAATATGTTGTGGTAATCCTAGCAATTTTACTTTAGATACATTAGAATATACTATGAGGCCAGACTGAAAAATCTTTGAAGCGCCAGAAATTGAAGTAATGTAAGCAGCAAGCATTCCACCAGTACAAGATTCAGCAGTTGATATCAATAAGTTGTTGTTTCTTGTAATTAATAAGTCATATATTTCTCTAACTTGAGCAATTACTGCATCATCCAACTGCATAAAATTTATTTTTAATTCTACAAAACAAAAGTAAAATATTAATTATCGACTAGTATCATCTAAAATTTGATAAAAATGTATATCATTATCGCAGCCATTAATCCAGCAATAATATCATCTAACATTACTCCTATTCCATTTTTAAGATTCTGATCTATAAAACCTACAGGCCATGGTTTAACTATATCACACAATCTAAAAAATAATAAGGACAATATCAATAAAACCACTAGATTATAATTCTTAAATTCCTTAACATAATTTATATCACATATACTGCAATAATTGTTTACAGAAACTACAGTGCATCTCAGTAACTCTACTAAAAACATTAGCACTGAATTAATATGATTTATTAACGGCATTACAAGTATAATAGTCAGTATTTGCCCAGCTACTTCATCAATAATAATTTCCCCAGGATCATGTATCCCATAGTATCCCATATATATCTGACTAAAAAAACTACCAACAATAAATAACGCAACTGCAATAGCAAGTAATGTTATATTAAATTGATAAAATTCATATACAGGTAAATATCTATATACTAATAAACTTAATGGAAAAGCTACTATCGAACCTAATGTACCTGGAGCAAGTTTAACCTTTCCTAAATAAAAAAAAGTTACTACTAATTCTGCAATTTTAATCATATATAGTTTTTATTCATTAAAAAAAAGTATTTATTATTCATGTTTTAGCTCTAAAATCAAAATCTAAATTCACAACACCTTCCTTAAAAATCTTATATGACAAAAAGATATAATAAAATTAAACTATCAAAAATCAATTAATCTTGATAGTATCAAGATTAATTCCATTAATTCCATTAATTTTATTAATTTGCTATAGTATTACCTTGTAATTAAAAATGCATTTCATTTATGGTAAAATTTTTCTTAAACTATCCTTATTTTACAATTAAATATTACTTAATTAAATGAAGATCATTGTTATATGATAGTAAAAACAAATAACTACATACTGTATTTTCTAATTACAGCAATAATATTATCGTTATGTTATTTTTTAATTAATATAGCTACTCCATTTTTAGCCGCTGCAGTTTTAGCTTATATACTAAACCCAATAGTAGAAATATTACAAATAAAACTTAAATTATCCAGAAACTTAATAGTATCCATAGTATTTGTAGTATTTTTAACTATTCTAATTGTAGCAGCACTATTATTAATGCCAATTATCTATAAACAAGCAGCACTATTAATTGCTAATATTCCAGTATATAAAGCAACCATACAAAACTTTATAGAATCTAATAACAGTATTAACAATCTTGAGAATAGCATTAATCATAATATTAAACATATACTTACTGAAATAATAAATAGCTGGATTCTGATAATAACTCATATTTTAAATCACGCTTGGCAATATACCATTACTACCATACATAGCATTGTTACAGCAGCATTTACTGGTATATTACTATTTTATTTTCTCAGAGACTGGAAGCTAATTATCAATAGCTGCAAGTCTATACTTCCTCAGCAAAGCCTTTTATATATTAATAAAATAGTTAATAGCATGAATACTTCATTATTAGCATATGCTCAGGGACAACTAAATATTTGTTTAATATTATCAATTTTTTATAGCATCTCACTACTATTAATTAATTTAGATTTTTCTTTAACTATAGGATTACTTTCTGGTACTATAATTATAATACCTTTAATTGGAACAATAATCTCAACAAGCATAGCATTAATAACATGTTTTTCTCAATTTGGTTTATCGTTCAAGTTACTTTATGTAAGTATGATTTATATCATCAGTCATATTTTAGAAAGTCACTTTCTTACTCCTAAACTTATAGGCAGCAAAGTTGGCTTACACCCTATATGGATATATTTTGCAGTATTAACCTGTAGCTATTATTTAGGATTTACAGGAATATTTTTGGCTATTCCGCTGGCTATTATAATCAAAATTATATGTCAAACAATAATAGATACTTATAAGTTAAATAACTTCAATTATAAATAAAAAGCCATATTAGCTCAATGCTGCAGATATATTAAGATTTAATAATACCTGTTTTAAAGCTACTGTTAAATTATGTATCATTTCATCAGTATGAAATGGAGTAGGAGTAATTCTCAATCTTTCTGTACCTCTTGGCACTGTTGGAAAGTTAATAGCTTGAATGTATATATTATACTCTTCCAATAAGATTTGAGCAACTCTCTGTGTTAATACTGGCTCACCAATAACTATAGCTATAATATGACTATTATTAGTCAAATATCTTATTCCAGCATTTGATAAACTATCCTTTAACTTAGATACAGTTTCGTGAAGTTTAAGCCTTTCTTTATTAGACTTCATTAAATATCTTATACTAGTCATAGCTGCACAACTAATTACTGGAGGTAAAGCAGTTGTAAAAATAAACCCTGATGCTGTTGACCTAATAGCATCAATGATATTACTATTAGCCGCAATATATCCTCCAATTGCTCCATAAGCTTTAGCCAAATTACCTTGTATAATATCAACTTGGTTAAATACACCAGTTAATGTACATATCCCAGAGCCATCATCTCCATACAATCCAACGCTATGCACTTCATCAATATATGTTAATGCATTATACATCTTAGCTAAATTACAAATCCCTTTTACGTCGGCAATAGTTCCACTCATAGAATAAATTGCTTCAAATACAATAATTTTTGGCTGATTGATTGGTATAGATGATAAAATTTGTTGTAAAGATTGCATATTATTATGGAAATAAATATGTTTTTCTGCTCTTGAATTTCGAATACCTGCAATTATGGATGCATGATTATATTCATCAGAAATAAATACCAATCCAGGAATAATTTTAGCTAGAGTTTGTAAAGTTGTATCGTTTGCAACATACCCAGAAGTAAATACTAAAGCTTTCTGTTTTTTATGTAATATCGCTAATAACTCTTCAAGCTCAACTATAGCACTATTATTACCACCAATATTTCTAGTTCCACCAGCCCCTACTCCCATTTGTTTTACTGCTAAAACTGCTGATGATAAAACTTCAGGATGAAAACTCATTCCTAAATAATCATTAGTACACCATATTAGAACTTTTTTCCCTGTTTGTGCACAAACATTATAAGGAAAACACTTAGCAGATTTTTTAATACAAGTAAATTTTCTATATCTTCCTTCTAATTTTATGCTATGTAAGTGATTATCAAAAAAATTATTATAACTTACCATCTTATATTAAATAAATTGCATCTTCTAATCTGCTAGCAAACTTAAAATAAAGCAATAATCTTGAGCTTGTTCTTTTAAATAAGCAAAACGATCACTAGGACCACTATGACCTAAATTCATATTAGTTTTAAAAATTAACTTATTGCTATCAGTTTTTAATGAGCGCAATTTAGCAACCCATTTTGCTGCTTCCCAATAACCAACTCTTAAATCACTTAGGCCAACAGTAACATATATATGAGGATAACGCTGAGCCTTTATATTGTCATAAGGTGAATATGATTTAATATAATCAAAATATTCTTGTTTTCGTGGATCACCCCATTCATCATATTCTCCAGGAGTCAGTGGCAGTGAAGAATCAAGCATAGTATTTAACACATCTACAAATGGCACATGTAAAATTGCTGCTTTATACAGTTCAGAATTAGTATTAATAACAGTTCCTATTAATAAACCTCCAGCACTACCTCCACCAATTATAATATTACCTTTGCTAGTATAATTATTTTCAATTAAATATTTACTACAACAGATAAAATCTTCAAAGGTGTTCTTTTTTGTTAAAAATTTAGCCTGTGTATACCAACTATATCCTAAATCATCTCCTCCCCTAATATGAGCTAAAGCATACACAATACCACGATCTACTAATGAAAATATATTATTGTTAAATGAAGGATTTAGAGATATGCCATATGAACCATATCCATATAAAAACATTGGATTAGAACCATCACGCTTAAACTTAGACTTTTTATAAATTAGAGAAATTGGTATCAAAGTACCATTATTATTAGCATGTACTCTTTCAACTTGATACTCTTCAGAATTAAAATTTCCAAGAACCTCATTTTTTTTCAAGATATTTAGCTTACCTAAAACTAGATCATATTGATAAAGTATTTTAGGCTGTCTTAGAGAAGAATATTCAACCCTAATATCATCTTCCTCAAAATTACTAGTATAAGCTATAGCTGAAAAAGCTGCTTCATCAAAGTTTAAAGTTTTAATTTCATTATTTATAAAGTTTAATATTTTAATTGCGCTAAGACCATTAACTTTATATGTAATAATTAAACAACTCTTAGAGACATCAAATGATTTTAAATATTCATTCTCATTAAATTCAAGAAAAGTTTTCCAATATCTTTGACTAGGACTCTCTACTTTAGTCACTACAAGCCTAAAATTTTCATTTATATCGTTAGTTAAAATAAAAAACTCTCCATTATAATGCTCCACATCATATATTACTTTAGGCATACGTGGCTGAATTATATAAGGAGCTAGGCTTGTATTTTCAGTACTAACAAAATAATATTCATTATTATCATGACCTGATGATTCAATAAAGAGATATTTTGCATCACTAGATTTTTGAATAACAAGATTATATAAAGCATTCCCTTCCTCGAAAATCAATTGATCATCTTCTGGGTTACAATTAAGTTTATGAAAGAACACTTTATCTGAACGCCAATATTCATTTGTTTTAGTATAGAAAAAACCACAAATAGCTTCATGCCATACTATACCGCCAATAACTTGAGTTATTTCATCTGCTAAATAAGTATTAGTCTTAAGATCAAGGACTCTAATCTTATAGCGCTCACTACCATCATAATCAACTGAATAAGCAACATAATTATTATCTGGTGATACACTAAAAGTACCAACTGATACAAATGAGCAATGCTCAGCTAATTCATTTACATCTAATATTATTTCTTCCTGAGCATTAATACTACCATATTTTCGACAAAAAATTTGATATGCTTTCTCAGCTTCTGTTCTGATATAATAAAAATAATTTTTCTTTTTGGTATATGCTGACTGATCAGTTAGTTTTATTCTAGACTTCAACTCTTCATATATTTCAGTAATCATTGGCTGATATTTACTAAAATATGCATCAGCATAATTATTCTCAGCCTCAAGATAAGCTAATATTGATTTATCTTTTACCTGTTTTGGCCATTTACGATCCCTAAGCCATGCAAAATCATCACTGATTTTATTATTATTTACAGTAAAACTATATGGTACTTTCTTTGCTATTGGGTGAGCTATAGAAGTTGACATCGCTGTGTAATATGTATTAACAAAATAATTAACATTAAATACCAGAACAAAATATAATCAAAAGATTATATTTTATCTTCAAGCTGTTTAATCTTCCTAGATAATCTGCTAACTTTCCTTGAAACAGTATTTAACTTGTAAATTCCTTTATTTGCTGCTTTAGCTAATTTTGAATGAGCTGCACTTAGAGCTTCACTAGCAACTTTTTTATCTCCAGCATTAATTGCTAATGTTACTCTCTTTAGAAAAGTTTTAACATTAGATTTTCTACTCTTATTTATCAAATTCCTCTTTTGATCTTGCCTAATTGATTTTTGTGTTGATTTATGATTTGCCATCTTTAAATCTCTATATCCTAATTTAAAATATTATCCATTATTAACTTTATCTATTGTACATTAATTAATTTGTATCAATATTTAGTTAGACTGTTCTGCTATTAACTTTGCATTCTTAGAGTCATTCTTCAATGCTTTAAATTCTTTACCTTTAGATTCAATATTACGGTCTACAAATTCTATATACGCCATAGGAGCCATATCTCCATACCTAAATCCAGCTTTTAAAATTCGTATATATCCACCGTGACGTTCAGCATATCTAGGAGCTAATGTAGTCATCAGTTTTTCAACTGCAAGCTCATTCTTAATTTTAGATATCAGGTATCTACGAGCATTTAAGTTACCTTTTTTTGCAACAGTTATAAGCTTTTCAACAAAAGGCCTAAGTTCTTTTGCTTTAGGTAATGTAGTATTAATCTGCTCATGTTGTATTAATGATACAGACATATTTGCTAACATTGCTAATAAATGACTAGTTGTTCTATTTAACTTTCTACCACTAACTCTATGACGCATTAATTACCTACTATTATATTAATATTGATCTTCATGTTTTTTTGCAAGTGATTCAAGATTCTCAGGAGGCCAACCAATATCTTTCATACCGAATTCTAAGTTAAAATTAGCTAAAACTTTCTTAAGCTCATTCAATGATTTACGACCAAAATTAGCTGTTTTAAGCATTTGAGTTTCAGTTCTAGCTACTAAATCACCAACATAAACTATATTTTCATTTTTTAAGCAATTTTGAGATCTTACAGATAACTCTAATTCATATACTTTCTTTAATAAAACAGGATTAATAGTTTGAAGTTCTAATTTTTCTGGTTTTTCTTCTTCAACTTCTTGAAAATTGATAAATACCTGCAATTGATCTAGTAATATTCTTGCTGCTAACCCTAATGCCGCATCCGGATTAACTACACCATTAGTTTCAACAGTAATTATTAACTTATCATAGTTAGTCATCTGTCCTACCATTGAGTTTTCAACTTTATAAGATACTCTTCTTACAGGATTAAACAATGCATCAAGATGAATTACTCCTATAGAAGAATCACTGTTATATAAACTACTAGTGGGAACATATCCTTTCCCTTGTTCACATATAAGATCCATTTCTAAATTAAATCCTTTGCTTAAATTACAAATAACATGTTGAGGATTTAATATTGTAACATCTTGTTTATCAGCAACAGTAATCATACCAGCTGTTACAACAGCAGGTCCTGTAACTTCTAGCCTTAAATTACACTTTTGAACTGAATCCATTTTAACAATTACATCTCGAATATTTAAAATAATATCTGTTAAATCTTCTTTAACTCCACTTACTGGTGATAACTCATGTTCTACTCCTGGAATTTTTATTGAAGTAATCGCAGCTCCACGTAAAGAAGATAATAACACCCTACGCAAAGAATTACCTAAAGTTAATCCTAATCCTCGCTCCAATGGCTCAACAACCATAGTCTTAATATTTGGATTATTATCAACAGCTTCATACTGAACCTTTGTTGGCTTAATTAACGAACTCCAATTTTTGGCTAAAAATGTTGTCATATTTTTCCTTTAAATATACACTAAACTAATATAAAAATACATTCCACTTAAACTCTTCGCTTCTTTGGAGGCCTACAGCCATTATGAGCTACTGGAGAAGTATCTGTTATGCTAGTTACAATAAAATTTTGATTAAATATAGCCCTCAAAGCTGATTCTCTTTGAGACCCTGCGCCTTGTATACGAATAGAAAGTGTTTTTATTCCATGCTCTTTAGCAACTTCAGAAACTTTTTCAACTATAACCTGAGCTGCATAAGGAGTAGCTTTTTTAGCTCCTTTAAAACCGATAGCACCAGCAGATAAGGCAGCAATAGCATTACCTTGCATATCTGTAAATGTAACTATAGTATTATTAAAAGTTGATTTTATATACACTATACCAAGAGTAATATTCTTTCTTTTCTTTTTAGTTTTTGCGTTATACATCTTATTACACTATTTATTAGGTTTCTTTTTTCCTGCAATAGCAATAGCTTTGCCTTTTCTAGTACGAGCATTAGAATGAGTGTTTTGACCTCGGACTGGCAATTTTCGAATGTGTCTCAACCCTTCATAACAACGAATATCTTTTTTCTTTTTAATATTAAGATTTACCTCCCTCCGTAAATCACCCTCAACCTTATATTTACTTTCTATTATAGATCTTAATGCTACTAACTCTTGATTAGATAGATCTTTTACTTTTTTATTTACTGAAACTTGAACCTCTTGACAAATTTTTTGTGCAGTTGACCTACCAATACCATATATGTATGTTAAGCCTATCATTACTCTCTTACTAGTTGGTACATTAACATTTGAGATCCTAGCCATAAACCTTACTCCTCTTAGTTTACTTTCTTAAAATAATCTGACTTACAAGCCTTGAATAATATAAAATTGTCATAAAAAATCAATATATTCCTGATATTTTTTTTATTTTTTTTAATATATTTTCTGTAGATTGATTAGCATCAATTAATGTTAGCTTATTTTGAGCTTTATAAAATTCTAGTAATGGCAAAGTCTCCTTCTTATAAGATTCAAGCCTTAATTTAATTATACTTTCATCATCATCAACTCTATTTTGAAAGCTTGAACTATTACAAACATCACAAACTCCATTAATTTTAGGCATACAATAAAGTTTATTATATATTGTTCCACAATCAGTGCAACTAATTCGTCCACTCAACCTACGTAGCACTACTGCATCATCAATATCAAAAAATAATACTTTGAAATCCATTTGTAAATTTTCTTGCAAAAAATCAGCTTGAAAAATATCTCTAGGATAACCATCTAGTATTATACTCTTACATTGCTCTATATTTTTTAAAGCATTAACTACAATTTTATTAGTAATATTTGATGGTACTAACTTACCACTTTTGATAAATTTTTTAACAACATCTGCTTCAGCAGTATTGCTTTCCATAACAGTTCGCAAAACTTTTCCTACAGAAATAATACTAAACTTTTCTGACAATAAAGAAGCTTGTGTACCTTTACCAGAGCCAGGCGGCCCTATAAAAACTAATATCAAACTTATCCTCACTTATCTTTGTATTTCATTTTCTTAACCAATGAATCATATCTACTAGTAAAAATATAAGTTTGAATTTGTGACAAAGTATCAAGCACTACATTTACTACAATAAGTAAACTTGTGCCACTAGAAGTAAATAAACTAGGCATTATATTCCCTAAAACCTCAGGTACAAGACATACAATACACAAGTATAGTGCTCCTAATATACTTATTCTACTAAGTAAATAATCAAAATACTCAGCAGTACTCTTTCCTGGTCTTCTACCTTGAATATAAGCATTATATTTTCTTAAATTTTCAGCCGTTTCTTCTGAATTAAATACTATAGCTGTATAAAAAATACTAAAAAATATAATCAATAACCCATAGCATAATATAAAAACTAGCTTACCTGGACTAAAATAACTAACAATGGCTTGTAAAATTGCTGAATCTTTATTTTGAGATAGATTTAACACAGTAAGAGGAAATAATAGCAAAGAACTAGCAAAAATAGGCGGAATAACTCCTGGAATATTCAATTTTAGAGGTATATGCGTAGTATCACCACCATAAATCTTATTACCTAACTGCCGTCTAGGATAATGAACTAAAATTCTTCTTTGCGCTTTCTCAAAGAATACTATAAATGCTATTAAAATAACTATAACCACTAAAAAAATCACAGATATAAAAGGAGAATCACCTCCTCTTCTAGATAACTCAAAAGTAGTAATAATAGATTTTGGTATACCAGACACTATCCCTATAAATATAATTAATGAAGACCCATTACCAATTCCACGAGAAGAAATCTGTTCACCAATCCACATTAAAAAAATTGTACCTACAACTAAAGTTACAACAGTAGTTAGTCGAAAATATATTCCTGGCATTATTACAACTGCTCCAGATTCAGTAGTAAAATGTTCTAACCATATTGCAATACCGAAAGCTTGAAACGAAGCTAATGCAATAGTACAATATCGTGTAAGCTGAGTTATTTGTTGCCGCCCTCTCTCGCCTTCTTTTTTTAATTTATCTAAAGCTGGATAAGCCATAGATAATAGTTGTATTATAATCGAAGCAGTAATATATGGCATTATTGCTAAAGCAAATATTGACATATTAACAAAAGCCCCTCCAGAAAGGATGTTAAACATTCCTAAAATACCAATTTGGTTCTGAGGTAATAATTCATTTAAACTATTTGAGTCTATACCAGCTATAGGTATATATACGCCTATTCTACATATCATTAACATCATCAGCGTAAATAATACCTTAGAAATAAGAGTTGCATGCTGATCATAAAAAGAAGAATTCTGCATACTAATTATTAATTACTTTCATTCCTAACTTTATGATATTTTTTCGTGCAGATATGGAATACTCATCCAAATTAAACTGCAGATCAAGCTTAGTTAAAAGAGATATATCTTCGCTATTTAATACTAAACTAGAAGAGTTAGCCCATAATAATTTTATTTTATTGATAGATTTTTTTAGCATTTTTAACTTTAATAATAACAGCTTATCAATAACTGCACCATATTCAATTTTATTAGCCTTAACTAAACGTAAAATTGTTATAATATTAATAATATTATAATTTCTTTTATTCATGGACTTAAAACCACGCTTTGGCAACCTTTTTATTAAAGGCGTTTGCCCTCCTTCAAATCCTCTAGCAACTTTAGCTCTAGACTTCTGCCCCTTTGCTCCTCTTCCACATGTCTTACCTTTACCACTACCAATACCACGACCTATCCTTTTAGAGCATTTTTTTGCTCCATTTAAATTAAATAAAGTGTTTAACTTCATAGATACCTGCTTTTTTATCATTTCTACATTTAATTAAATGCTTCATTGTATAAGTATACCATAATCTAATAGCATTTGTTTAATATAATATAGCTTTATCAATTAACATAATTCGAAGCTACTTCACTTAAATTTTTTCTTAAATATATTACAGCTTGTGTAACTTTCTCAATTATATACTTTCTTAATAGCATTTCTATAACCCCCAAAATACCCTATCAAAGGTAAAAACACTAACCTTCATGAAAATTTTTACGAACTGTAACTGATAATTCATTTAATCTTAACTCCCGTCTTTCAGCTATTAGCTTTGGTGTATCTAGCTGCTTTAAAGCATTTAACGTTGCTGCAATCATCAAATAAGAATTTGATGATCCAAATGATTTAGCTACAACGTCTTGTATACCTAAAGAATCAAAAATAAATCTCATAGCACCTCCAGCTATAATGCCAGTTCCTGCCCGAGCACGACGAAGCATTACCTTTGCAGCTCCACTTTTACCATATACATCATAATGTATAGTTCTACCTTTATATAGAGGCACTTCTATCATATATTTCTTAGCATTTTGCAAAGCCTTAAGTCGAGCTTCACCAACTTCTTTAGCTTTACCATGACCATACCCTACCTTACCAGCCTTATTTCCTAAAACTACACAAGCAGAGAAAGAAAATCTACGCCCACCCTTAACAACTTTAGTTACACGATTGACATTTACTAAATGTTCTACAACAATCTCTTCTTTAAACATATTACTATAAATAATCTTTACTAAAAATTTAATTTTTCTCGAGCTCCATCAGCTAAAGCCTTAATCACGCCATGATACTTATACCCACCTCTATCAAAAACTACACTTGTTATTCCTTTATTATTAGCTCTTTCAGCTAATAATTGCCCTACCTTTTTAGCATACTGAATATTACATTTATAATATTTTAACTCAGTAAAAATATCTCTATCTAAAGTACTTGCTGCAGCTATAGTATTAGATTTATTACTACCAATATTCTCTATAACTTGAGCATATATATGGCGATTAGACTTAAATACAGACAAACGAGGATAACCACCACCAGATAATTTAGCTATCTTTGCTCTAACCCTATTTTTTCGAATAATAAATCTATCTTTAGAATCACGCATTTAAAACCAATTATTAATTTTTCTTACTTTCTTTCAATTGAACATATTGTCCTTTAATCTTAATACCTTTTTCTTTATAATGTTCAGCTGGACGTTGCTTAATAATTAATGCTGCGAACTGTCCCAAAGCTTGCTTATCAATACTAAACAAATAAATAACATTAGTTTTAGGTACTGTAACTTGAATATTACTAGGAACTTTAATTTTAGTACTATGACTTTTTCCTAAAGCTAAATTCAAATAATCGCCCTTCAATGAAGCAGAATATCCTACTCCATTTATTTCTAACTCTTTAGTAAAGCCACTATTAACTCCTTTAACCATATTATTAATAATACTACGTGCTGTACCCCACATAGCTCTAGAATGTTTATCGCCACTCAACGGTTTTACTATAATTTTATCATTTTCTTTTAATATAGTTATATTACCTAAAAACAACTTTAACAATTTCCCCTTTGGCCCAGATACAGCTATAGATAAATTATTAACATCAACTATAACACCTGCAGGCACCATTACCACTAATTTACCAATTCTAGACATTACTATAAACTACATTAAATATAAATATTAAAAAACTTTACAAATCACTTCTCCACCTACACCTAATTTACGAGCTTCTCTATCAGACATTATACCTTTAGAAGTGGAAATAATATAAATTCCCATATTATTATAATACGGTCTTAATTTTTTAATAGACAAATACACCCTTTTACCAGGAGTGGAAACTCTATTTATTTCTTTTATATTAGACTCACCTTTTGGTGAATACTTTAACTTAATGTTAATTTCTTTGACTCCATTTCTCACTTCATGAACAAGAAACGAATGTATAAACCCTTCTTTAACTAAAACATCCAAAATAGCTTCTTTTCTTCTTGAAGATGGCGCATTAACATACATTAATCTACTTCTTTGCGCATTACGAATCCGCGTTAGCATATCAGCTAATGTATCACTCATTGACATATTACACTCATTTCTTTATTTACTACCAGCTTGATTTTCTCAAACCAGGAATTATACCACTACCTGCTAATTCCCGTATAATATTTCTACAAAGCTTAAACTTACGATAATACCCCCTTGGCCTGCCTGTTTCAGCACACCTATTTCTAATTCTAGTACTACTAGAATTACGTGGAAGCTTGGATAGTTTTAGCACTAAATTAAACCTCTCTTCAAGAGACAAATTTTTATCATATATTTTAGACTTTAATGCTTGCCTCTTTAACTTCAATTTATTAAATAATTTACTACGCTTTAAATTTTTTTGTACAGAGCTAACTTTTGCCATATCTATCCTATATTATGATTAATCGTAAAATGGAATGTCTCGTATCTTCAATAATGTCTTTGCTTTTAATAGACTTTTAGTTGAAGTATGAATATGAATACCAATACCAATTTCTTTATCAATCACATCTTTCTTCTTCTGTTCATCCTCTATTTCTATAAAAACCCTTATATCTTTTATACCAAATGAAAAGTTCCCTTCTTTATCAAAACTTTTTATTGAAAACCCTTTAAAATCTTTTATCCTTGGAAAAACCTCAAGAACCAACCTTCTAATAAAATCCTCAGCTCTTTTCTTCCTTAAAGTAACCTTACATGCTATTGGCATTCCCTTACGTAGTTTAAATGCTGCAATTGATTTTTTAGCTTTAATCAAGCCTGGCTCTTGTCCTGTAATCATAGCCATACACTTCTTAACATAATAAATAATTTTAGAATCAACTACTGCATCACCTACACACATAGTAACTACAATCTTCTTAATTCTAGGAGTTTGATGATTATTACTATAACCAAATTTTTTTTGTAACTCCTGCCTTTCTTTTTCCTTTATCTCTTTAAAAGATAATTCCTCAAAACTTAAAGCCATTATTTTCCCTTATTTTCCTTCTTATTACAAAATTTCCCCAGAACGCTTAGAAATTCTAACTTTCCTTTTACCATCTAACTTTGTATAAGTAATTTTAGTTATAAGATTGGAAGAAGAATCAACATAAGCAACATTTGAAATGTGTATCGGCAATTCTTTACTAATAATACCTCCACTAACACCATTTTTATTAGCCTTAACATGTTTCTGAGCTAAATTAATACCTTTAACAATTACTTTTGATAAATTTGCCAGCACCTTAATCACTATCCCCCTTTTCCCTTTATCTTTACCAGTAATAACTTGTACTTGGTCTCCTGTTTTGATTCTAATTTTTAGCATATTACAATACTTCCTCAGCAAGAGATACTATTTTTGAAAATTTTTTCACCCTTAATTCTCTAGGCACAGATCCAAAAATCCTAGTACCAAAAGGCTCACCTTGCTTATTCAACAATACAACATCATTGCTATCAAACTTAATATTACTACCATCATGGCGAGTAACACCACATTTAGTCCTAATAATTAATGCTTTACATACTTCCCCCTTTTTTACTTTACCTTTAGGTATTGATGATTTGATAGAAACGACTATTACATCCCCTAAATGAGCTATCATATGATGCGTACCACCTAATACTTTTATACACATAACCTCCTTTGCTCCAGAATTATCAGCAACATTTAAGATAGTTTGCATTTGTATCATAATTATTAATTTAACTCTGTAATTTATAATAATATCAATATTAACTTATTTAATACCAGCTATCAGCTATCATTTCACTGTCCTTTATCTTCTATAACACGCCAACATTTTGTCTTAGAAATAGGACGACTTTCAATAATTTTTACTTTATCACCTTGATTATACAGGTTATCAGGATCATGTACAGCATATTTTTTAGCAATTTTAACAGTTTTATGATACACAGGATGCTTAAATCTACGTTCAACACTCACAATTATGGTCTTATCTGATTTAGCACTTATTACCTGCCCCTGTAAAACTCTTCTTGGCATTTATTTTTCTTCCTCATTTTTTTTTATTGTTCTTTGCAAAATTTCTGTGCTAATTTGAGCTATTTTTTTCTTTAAACAACCAAAATTTTTAACAGAATTAACTACATCAACACTATTTTGAAATCTATCATTAAATAATTTTTTTTTATATCTTAATAATAAATCACGTAAACCTTGCAATTCAATATTACATAAATCGCTATATTTTTTAAACTCATTCATAACGCTTTACTATTTTAGTTCGCACTGGCAATTTAGCACCAGCTAATTCTAACGCTTTAATTGCTATACCTTCACTTACTCCATCAAGCTCAAATAATATCCTGCCAACAGCTACCCTAGCAGCAAAAAATTCTGTAGCCCCCTTACCCTTCCCCATTCTAACTTCAGTAGGTTTTTTAGAAACTGGTATACTAGGAAAAATATTAATCCAAAATTTTCCTTGCCTCTTCATACACCTCACTGCAGCCCTCCTAGCAGCTTCTATTTGTCTACTCGTAATCCTACAACTATCAAGAGACTTCAATCCAAATTCTCCAAAAGCTATCATAGTACCAGCTTTAGCTTTAGAAGCTACCCTACCTTTCTGAGCTTTGCGATATTTTTGCTTTTTAGGACTTAGCATAACTACAATTTTATTAAACTATTTGATTTTATTTAACTTCATTAATTCTAGACTGATTAACATCACATCTATAAACCCAAACCTTAACCCCTATCACTCCATAAGTAGTTATAGCTTCTGCAAAAGCATATCTAATGTCTGCTCTGATCGTTTGCAACGGCACTCTACCCTCTTTATAAGATTCTGATCTAGCGATTTCAACTCCACCTAAACGTCCTGAACATATAATTTTTATACCTTTAGCCCCCTGTTTCATAGAAGCATGTATTGCCTTCTTCATAACCTTTTTAAAAGACTGCCTTCTTTCTAATTGCTGAGCAATTGTTTGTGCAATAAAAGCTTCTTCTAGTTCAGGCTTTTTAACTTCACGTATATTAATAGACACATCAGCAGAAGTAATTTTTGCTATATTTTGCTTTAATTTTTCAATATCACTCCCACTTTTACCTATAATTACTCCAATTTTTTTGGCATATATATTAACAACTATATTTTTACTTGATGGCCATTCAATTAATATCTTAGTAATTTGCGCAAAACTATATTCAGTATTAATTATTTTTCTAATCTTTAAAATTTTAAGTAAAAAATCAGAATAATTATTCTTATTAGCATATAAAACAGATTCCCAATTTCTTGGTAAATTTGGCCCAGTTCTAAATATACAAGGATTTACTTTTTGTCCCATTATTAATAATATCTCTTATTTTATTTCACTAACAGTAATATATAAGTTACTAAAAAACTTTTTTATTCTAAACGCTTTCCCTCTAGCTCTTGGAACTAATCTTTTCATTACACTTCCTTTGCCAACAATTGCTTTTAAAACTACTAAATTATCAATATCCAACCCATCATTATTTTCAGCATTTGCAATAGCAGATTGCAAACATTTTTTTACATCTACAGCTGCTCTTTTTTTTGAAAATTTTAATTGCATAATCGCATCAGAAACCTTTAAATTTCTAATTAATCCCGTAATTAAATTTAGTTTTCTTGGACTAATTTTAATCATTCTCAAAGTTGCCTTAGCAGACTTTTTTGCTTCAAACATACTATTTTCTCTTCACTTTTCTATCAGCTGCATGCCCATAAAAAGTTCTAGTAGGAGCAAATTCACCTAACTTTCTACCTACCATCTCCTCAGTAATAACTACAGGAATAAATTTATTACCATTATGAACAGCAAAAACAAATCTAACAAAAAGAGGAATTATAGCAGACTCCCTTGACCATGTTTTAATTACACTACTTTTACCAGATTCTATTAATTTATTAACCTTTTTAATTAAACTTTCCCTAACAAAAGGGCCTTTCCATATAGAACGAGCCATATAATTTACCTAAATATAATATATTAATTTCTACGTTTAACAATAAACCTAGAAGTAAATTTATTCTTTCTAGTTTTCTTACCTTTCGTTTTTTTCCCCCATGGAGTAACTGGATGACGCCCACCAGATGTTTTACCTTCACCACCACCATGAGGATGATCCACAGGATTCATTGCAACTCCACGAACTACTGGCCTCCTACCTAACCATCTAACCCTTCCAGCTTTACCATATGATATATTTTTATGATCTATATTTGAAACACTACCTACGGTAGCTCTACTTGCTAATGATATCCTCCTTACTTCGCCGGACCTAAGTTTAATCTGAGCATACCCAGAATCTTTATTTAATAACACTGCATATGTTCCAGCAGAACGGGCAATTTGCCCACCCTTGCCTGGTTTAATTTCAATATTATGTATAATAGTCCCCACTGGTATTACTTCTAAAGGCAAGCAATTACCTACATTAATCTCAGCTTTATCACTAGATATTATTTTATCTCCTACATTTAAATTTCTCGGGGATAAAATATAAGAAAACTTACCATCATCATACTTTATCAAAGCAATAAAAGCTGTTCTATTAGGATCATATTCTATACGCTCTACCGTGGCATATATATCAAATACCCTACGCTTAAAATCTATCATTCTATATAATTGCTTATGCCCTTTTCCACGATGCCAGATAGTAATTCTACCTAAATTATTTCTTCCACCAGTTTTAGTAATTCCTTTAGCTAACTTTTTTAAAGGCCTTCCTTTCCATAACTCAGACTTATCGACTTGTACTACTTGTCTTAAAGATTGAGTTACTGAATTATAAACTTTTAATGCCATTTATTTTATTCCTCCAACACCAAGATCAATCACCTGATCTTTTGCTACAGTAACTATAGCTTTTTTTCTATCACCCTGCTTACCTAAAGTTCCTTTAAAACGCTTAGTTTTTCCTATCATATTGATAATATTAATTTTAATAACATTAACATTAAAAATACCTTCTATAGCTTTGCTAATATTATACTTATTAGCATTACGCTGCACCAAAAAAATATATTTTTTACACTCTGAAGCTAAAGTAGACTTTTCAGTAACCACAGGCTTTACTATTAAGTCATAAAATTTATAATTCATTCTGCTAACCTCATTTCTAAACTTTTAGCTGCACTTAAAGTAACCATTACACAATCATGCTTCATGATATCATAAGGATTAGCTCCAATTTGAGCCACAACATTTAAATTAAATAAATTTCTAGAAGCTAAGAAAAAATTTCGATCCACATTCTGATCATCTATACAAAAAAAACCAGAATAATTAGAATAATTATATTTCTTTAACAAATTTTTTAGAACGGCAGTTTTATTACTTCCTATATTAAAATCATCAACAACTATTAACTTATTAACAGATAATTTATAAGATAATGCATATTTTAAAGCTTGTTTACGTATTTTCTTTGGAACATCAAACTCATGACTTCTAACTACAGGACCATGAGATATACCACCACCTCTCATTTGAACAGAACGCAAGGAACCTTGCCTAGCATTACCAGTTCCCTTTTGCTTAAAAGGCTTTTTAGTTGTTCCACTTACTCCAGAAATAGTTTTAGTGCAATGAGTTCCAGACATTCTTTTTGCTAATTGCCAATCTATTACTAATTTTATAATATCAGGCCTATACTTCAAACAAAAAACACTAGGATTAAGCTCTACTTCTTTTTCTATTTCTTGAAGAAGATTATACACTTTTACTTTCATTAAATACCTAACACTTACAGCAATAACTTTTTAATTGAATCAGTAATATAAACTATTGATCCACTTTTTCCAGGAATACTACCCTTTATCACTAACAACCTTTTCTCTAAATCAACAGAATCAACCTTTAAATTTTGTATAGTAGCAAACTTTACTCCCATATGTCCAGCCATTTTTTTGTTCTTAAATGTTCGCCCTGGATAAGCTCTATTTCCTGTAGACCCATGCGATCTATGAGAAATAGACACACCATGCGAAGCTTCAAGCCCTCGAAATCCATGCCTTTTCATCGCTCCAGCGAACCCTTTACCTATTGTTATACCTCTTACATCAACATATTGCCCAACCCTAAAATACGAGGCATCCAAAATACTAGCAATTTCTAACATTCTATCTTCAGCAACTTTAAATTCTTTAATTACAGCCTTAGGCTCGATTTTCGCTCTAGAAAATATAGAACGCATAGGTTTCTTTACCTTAAATGGAGAAATATTTTTATATCCTAAAATCACAGCATTATATCCATCTTTACTAACCAATTTATGCCATAAAACTTGACATACATCAACCTTCAATAATGTTATTGCAACTTTTCGGCCATTTTCATCAAACTTACTACTCATGCCTAATTTTTCAGCTATCAATCCACTTCTTGCATTTTTCATTTTAAATTCACACGCACTAATTAATTTGCACATCCACACCTGGAGCTAAGGTCATTTTCATTAAAGCCTCAATAGTTTGAGGAGTAGAACTAGCAATAACAATCAAACGCTTATGTGTTCTGATTTCAAACTGCTCTCTGGACTTTTTATAAATATGCGGAGATTTATTAAATGTAAAATATTGAATTCGCCTAGGCAAAGGAACAGCCCCCTTAACTTTAGCTCCAGCGCTTTTTGCTAAACGCACAATTTCAAATGTAGTACGATCCAATAAAGCATGATCAAAAGACTTTAACCGAATCCTAATGTCTTTACTACTCATAACTACCACTTAACATAATAAATTCTATCCACATTTTCTGAACATCACTTTATAATTTTAGAGACTTTACCAGCACCAATAGTTTTACCTCCTTCACGAATAGCAAAAGACAACCCTTGATCCATAGCAATAGGCGCTACTAAATTAACACTTAGTGTAGCATGATCCCCAGGCATCACCATCTCTTTTCCAGATAATAACGCTATCTCACCAGTAACATCTGTTGTTCTACAATAAAACTGAGGCCTATAATTTTGAAAAAACGGAGTATGCCTACCACCTTCCTCTTTTGTTAAAACATAAACCTCAGCTTCAAAACTGCAATGCGGAGTAATAGTACCAGGCTTAGCTAAAACCTGCCCTCTTTCTACATCCTCACGCTTTATTCCACGTAATAATATACCTACATTATCTCCAGCCTGACCTTGCTCTAACTCTTTCTTAAACATCTCAACACCAGTACATATTGTCTTCTGAGTACTACGTAATCCAACTATTTCTACTTCATCACCAACTTTAATAACCCCTCTCTCAATTCTTCCTGTAACTACTGTACCGCGACCTAATATTGAGAACACATCCTCTATCGGCATTAAAAACGGCTGATCTAAAACTCTAGTAGGCTGTGGTATATAATCATCTATGGCATCCATTAATTCTAATATACCTTTCTTAGCATCAGAATCACCATTTATCGCCTTTAAAGCTGAACATCTAATTATAGGAACAGTATCACCTGGAAAATCATATTTCGTCAACAATTCCCTTACTTCCATCTCAATTAATTCCAATAATTCAGGATCAGCTTGATCTATCTTATTTATACAAACTATAATACTTGGCACTCCAACTTGCTTTGCCAATAACACATGCTCTCTCGTTTGAGGCATAACACCATCAACACCAGACACAACTAATATTAAGCCATCAGTTTGAGATGCTCCAGTAATCATATTTTTAATATAATCAACATGCCCAGGACAATCTACAAGCGCATAATGTCTCTTCTTACTTATAAACTCCACATGAGCAGTCTGTATTGTAATCCCTCTAGCTTTTTCTTCTGGTGCGGAGTCAATTTCATCATAATTCTTCACTTTTACAGCACCATCACTTAACTCTGACGATACTATAGTTATTGCTGTTGCTAATGATGTTTTTCCATGATCAACATGCCCTATTGTCCCTATATTACAATGCGGCTTATCTCTATTAAATGCTACTGCCATAATCTTTAAATAATAACCTTCTTTTAACCTACAATAAAATATATTTCTATAAACACAACTAGTGGTATATTACAAATAACCAACTAACAAGCCTTGGAGCGGATGATGGGAATCGAACCCACGTAACCAGCTTGGAAGGCTGAGGCTCTACCATTGAGCTACACCCGCAACTCTTAAGCATAACTATGGTGGAGGGAGTAGGATTCGAACCTACGTACGCTTGCGCGGGCAGATTTACAGTCTGCTGCCATTAACCTCTCGACCATCCCTCCTAAAACACTTTAGATTTATTAGCTAGGGTATCTTAAAAATAAACAAATCATACTAGCAAAGCTTAATACACAATTTTGCTTAACTAAAAACATGATTTAGTACTTTCTATAATAATTACTTGATTCTGTCAAGTGATTATTTAATAATCGTCAATTATTACAAAATATTTATTTTGTCCAATAAATTTATTATGACTGATAAAAAATCATATTATATATTTGGTACTCATGCATCCTTAGCAGCTTTAAATAACCCTCTCAGGGTAATAAGGTATATTTATTGTACAGAGTCATGTTTTCTATCTTTATCAAAATCGATTCAAAAGCATAATTATAAAATAGTTACAACAAATTTTCTACATCAGCTATTAGGCAGACAAATAGTTCATCAAGGAATAGCAGTAAATACTATCCCCCTCACAATTAATGGTATCAAAAATATAGACCTAAACACACCAAACTATAAAATTGCCATTTTAGACCAATTGCTAGACCATAATAACTTAGGAGCTATTATAAGATCAGCTGCAGCATTTAATATATCAACTATTATCCTACCTGAAAATAACTCTATAGAAGAGAACGGTACTATTGCTAAGATAGCAGTTGGAGCTCTAGAAAAAATAAACTTAGTAAAAGTAAAAAATTTATATAATACTATCAATTACTTAAAAAAGCATGGATTTTGGATTATCGGGCTAGATCTTAACAACAGTAATCAACTTACAGAGCAAACTTTTCATTCAAAAATGGCTTTTGTTTTAGGCTCTGAGAATAAAGGACTAAGGAACTTAACGCGTCAACAATGTGATTTTTTAATCAAAATTCCAATGTCTCATAAAACTGAAAGTTTAAACGTTGCAGGAGCTGCTACAATAATTTTTTATGAAAGCTTCAAATTTTCCATAAAACAACAATTTAAATAACAAGAAAATAATTTTAATAATTCAATAAATACTATTATAATTCTACGAACACTAAAATTTATTATTTTTAAATAATCAGGAAATATCATGTATAAAGAACACACATTAGATGATGTACTTAGTATAATTAATAAAACTCATGGCAAAGGCTCAATCATGAGATGCAATCAACGACCTATAGGCAAAGCACAAGTTATCTCCAGTGGATCGGTATGCATAGATACAGCCTTAGGAATAGGAGGCTTCCCTAAAGGAAGAGTAAGCGAAATCTATGGACCTGAAGCTTCAGGAAAAACAACAGTAGCACTTCATGCTGTAGCTGAGTGTCAAAAAGGAGGAGAGAGTTGCGTTTATATTGATGCTGAGCATGCATTAGATCTACAATACGCTCAAAAATTGGGCGTCAATATTAATAGTCTAATTATATCACAGCCTGATACTGGCGAACAAGCTCTAGAAATTGCTGATACATTAGTTAGATCAGGAGCAGTTGGATTAATAGTTGTAGATAGCGTTGCTGCTTTAGTACCAAAAGCAGAACTAGAAGGAGAAATAGGAGACAACAATATAGGACTACAAGCTAGATTAATGAGCCAAGCCTTACGAAAGCTAGTCGCTTCAGTCTCAAAAACTAATTGTACCATCATTTTCATCAATCAAATTAGAATGAAAATAGGTATTATGTTTGGCAGTCCAGAAACTACAACTGGAGGAAATGCTTTAAAGTTTTATGCATCTATTAGAATGGAAATCAGAAAAGTTAGTCCTATTAAAGATAAAGAAGAAGTTATTGGTTATCAAACAAAAGTTAAAATTGTTAAAAATAAGCTTGCTCCACCTTTTAAAGTGATTGATTTTGATATCATATATGGATTAGGCATTTCAAAAGAGGGCGAAATAATAGATTTAGGAGTTAAGTTAGGTATTATTGAAAAAGCAGGCGCATGGTTTTCTTATAAAGATCATAAAATTGGCCAAGGTAGAGAAAACGCTAAACAATATCTTAGAGAACATCCTTCAATTGCTCTAGAACTTGAACAACAAATCAGACAAAAATCTGATATTATACAAAATAGCCTAGTTATCCCTAATGAGAATGAACATGAAGCTAATCTAGATAATATATCTATAGCAACAGAAGAAAAGAGCAAGTGTTAAATTTTACTAACCAACACGTACTTATTACAGGAGCATCAGGCAGCATAGGAAGAGCGTGCAGTCAGTTATTTCATCAACTAGGAGCTACAGTAATAATTTCCGGGACTAAAGAAGAAAAACTTGCTAAATTAAAAGCAGATTTAACAGAAAGATGCATTGTTCGCAAATGTAATATCTTAGACTATCAAGATTGCAATAATATGATTGAAGAAATACCAAAACTTGATGTATTAATATGTTGCGCTGGCATTACTAATGATCAATTAGCAATTAAAATGGAAGTTGCAAAATTTGAAACAGTGATCTCTACAAATCTAACAGCCACATTCATTTTAAATAAAGCAGCAATAAAAAAAATGATTAAAGAGCGATATGGTAGAATAATAAATATATCTTCAGTTGTAGCTATTAGTGGAAACCAAGGCCAATCAAATTATTGCGCATCTAAAGCTGGCATTATTGGAATGAGTAAAGCATTAGCATTGGAAGTAGCAAGTCGAAATATAACTGTTAATGTTATTGCCCCAGGATTTATTATATCCAATATGACAAATCTACTTAATGAACAACAAAAAAATACTATACTATCTAAAATTCCAGTAAATAGATTTGGAAATCCAAATGATGTTGCAACTGCAGCAGCATTCTTAGCTAGTAGGCAAGCAGCATATATTTCTGGACAAACTTTACATGTAAATGGTGGCATGGTTATGGTATGAAATTAAGAATTTTAGTAGCATTAATTCATAAAGTATGGTAAAAGAATATTAATTTTACTAAAGTAAAATACTTTTAGTAATGCACAATTGTTTCTTTAATCAAATTTTTAGGTGTTATATTTATGGACAAAAACAAAAAAACTGATGAGTTATCGCATACATTATCACATGCTCATGATTCTTGTTCATTGAATAAAAATAATACAGCAACTTTAGAAAAAAAAGAAGATTCTTGCAATTCAGATCATGATGCTGAATTAAAATCTGAAATACAAAATGAAATTATTGATATCATAGCTGATATAGCTAAAATAAAGGATAAATCTATAATTTCCAGTGATACAGCTCTCTCAAGTTTAGGACTTGATAGCCTTGATCAGACTGAAATGATATTAGCTATTGAAGATAAGTTTAGGCATTCTATACCAGATGAGGTAGCTTCTAAATTAACAACCATAAGAGATATAGTAGAATATATACTCCCTTATAAAAAAGCTTTAACAAAATAAAATTTAATTTTAAAATTAAATTATTTTAAACATCTAAAGGCTTATAAACATTATTTAACCTAACAAAATTTTAACTTAAAATATCAATGGGTAACAGACGAGTAGTCATTACTGGAATAGGCATGGTAACTCCTTTAGGTGTCAATGCTAAAAGCTCATGGGAAAATCTTATAAAATGCAAAAGTGGCATTACACGAATTCATAGATTTGATACTTCTAATCTAAAATGTAAAATTGCTGGGCTAGTCTTACATGATAGTAAACTAAAAATTTATAGCATTAGAGGGCATGAATTACTAGTTGACTCAACAGATAAAAAAAAAGACATTTTCATTCAATATGGAATTATTGCTGCTCAAGAAGCTATAGAAGATAGTGGAATTGATCTTAATAATAATGAAAAAATAAAAGAAAGTACAGGAGTTATTATTGGAACTGGCCTTGGAGGAATTCAATCAACAGCCGATAATGTGATCAATCTTTATATTAATAATAAAATAAGCACTTATTTTATTCCATCAATCCTATCAAACTTGATATCAGGCCATATTTCTATAATGTATGGCTTTCGAGGACCAAATCAATCAGTTAACTCAGCATGCGCTACAGGAGCGCAAGCAATCAGCGATGCAGCACGTATGATAAAATGCAATGAAGCCAATATCATGATTGCAGGAGGCGCAGAAGCAGCTATCACAGATATTAGCATGGCTGGATTTAACGCAATTAAAGCTTTAAGCACAAAATATAACGACAATCCAAAAGCCGCTTGTAGACCCTGGGACAAAGATCGTAACGGTTTTGTAATGTCTGAAGGAGCAGGAGTAGTAGTTCTAGAGGAGCTAGAACATGCCAAAAAGCGCAGAGCAAAAATATATGCTGAATTGACTGGATATGGACTAAGCAGCGATGCATATCATATTACCTCACCACACCCAGAAGGAATAGGTAGCCAAATAGCAATGTTAAAAGCAATTAAAACTTCTAAAATTCATATTGGAGATATTAATTATATTAATGCTCATGCTACCTCTACAGAAAAGGGAGACTTAATAGAATTAAAGTCCATTAAAAACCTCATTCTAAAAGAAAATTCTAAAGTTGCTATCTCATCAACTAAATCTTCTACAGGTCACTTACTTGGTGCTAGCGGCAGCGTTGAAATAATATTTTCAGCTCTAGCATTACAAAATCAAGTTATACCAGCAACATTAAATCTTGATAATCCTATAGAAGAAGCTAAAGATATTAACTTAGTACCAAATATACCTCAAGAATGCAAAATAAATCATATACTGAGCAACTCGTTTGGCTTTGGCAGTACTAATGTTAGTATAGTACTAACAAAATTTGCCTAAAATTAACTCATAAAACTTACGCTATAATACTAACTGTTCAAAATGAGAAATATAATAAACCTTCTGAACTCTAGATTAAGATAATACAATATAAGAAAAAGAGATGATGGTAAAATTAAGTTTAGAGATAGATAAAATAACTGACAAGAGAAGCAACTATAGTCATTTACAATGAAGTTTGCGTATAAAAATCATGTTGGTAAATCTTATGGATGCTATTGTCGCTTTTTCTATGCTCAAACTTCATTATAAATGACTATATATGGACCAAAATTAATAGAAGAGATATGTCTAGTTACTCTAAACCACAGAATATGATAAGGAAAAAATATGAAAAGTAGTGAATAAAAGGTATACAAAGAGATAATGTTGAGTTATAAAGAAAATTTAAATAAAAATAAAATAACCCAACATGAAAAAATCAATATTAGACCTCTTTCGAAACTGGTTAAGGTAGTTCAAAATTATTGCTGATAAACATCAAAATAGACGTAAAAGATTCGGTCTTAGATTTAATTTGATCTCTGGCATTTATAATTTTGAACTACCTTAACCAGTTTCGAAAGAGGTCTAATGTGTCAATGTATTTTATTATCATTTGATATGAAAATAGATTATCAATGTTGTTATACCAACAGAAGCCTGCTGGTATATGCAATGAAGTGATTTTATATATGAAGCTATCAGGACAGCCAGGCTTGAAATTGAATCAGAATCGTGAGAGAGAGATTATACTACTAGTATAGCAAATTATTATAACTATTTTATAATAATTTGCTGTCGCTATGACCTAAACACACTTTTCAAAACGTATATAATATAACTATTTTATAGTAGCTTAACTATATAAGTCTACATCTCTTTCTTCTGTTTATATACTTCTCAGCTATGATTTTAAGACAGTACAACTTGAATTTTTAAGTTTCATAAAGATATATATTGATTTTAATATGGTATCTTTTATTCTATAGCACTAATTTAAGGCTTGACTCAAATCAAAGTTATGTATAAACTTTTTAGATATTATTATATGTCATGTATAATACTTTGAGCAAGTATACAGCTACAAAATATAAATTTAGGTATTTAATACAGTGTCTAGAAAAAAAAAAAAGGTTTTAGTTAAATTAGTTAGTAGTGCTGGAACAGGTGTTTTTTGGGTTAAGCAGCGTAATCCTAAAACTCAAACTGAAAAGCTATCATTTAGAAAATACGATCCAAAAGTTAGAAAGCATGTTCAATTTACAGAAGCAAAGATTAAATAAGGGAAGTTATGGCGGTTAAGATTCGCTTGGCTAGGTCAGGCGCAAAAAAATGTGCTTATTTTAAAATTGTTATAGCTAATAATTGCTCTCCAAGAGATGGGGCTTTTATTGAAAAAGTAGGGCACTATAATCCTATGTTACCTAAGGATAATCATGAAAGAATAGTATTAAAAACTGATAGAATAGAGCATTGGTTGTCTCATGGCGCTCAACCAACAGAAAAGGTAATAAATTTTATACAGCAGTTTAGTATTACATTGCCGTTAGCAATACAAAAAAAACACAACATAAAACTTAAAAATTATGTAGCCAAACCTTCTAAAAAAAAGTAAGTAGTAGTTAATGGGCTTATAAGCTATAAAGCTGAGTATACAATTAATAGCTTAAGTAGTCTGTAATTTGTATATGTATTGATTAATAATTAGATATCTATTTATTATGCCGAATTAGCTCAGTGGCAGAGCAACCGCCTTGTAAGCGGTAGGTCGTCAGTTCAAATCCGACATTCGGCACCATATCATGACGTTTATATCATGACCTTAATTTATGATATGGTATAATGTGCTTTAATTTGCACTAGTGTGGTGTTATGTATGATTATTTAACTGTGTTAAGATAAGTTAATATGTACGGCACAAAAGTGTATTAAGTTAACTGTAGAAAATAAGTAGTGTTAGAAGTAGCATAGTTCAGGAAAAGCAAATCAAAGTTTTTTATCCTATGGATATCTATTTACTTCGAAAAGGGTAGCAAACAGATATCTTCAATATACTTAGCTAAGTTAAACTATTATTTTGAATTGATTTATAAACTATACATAGTAATTTGTGTTTAATTTATATAGTAGCTTACTTTATGCATTGTTATTTACTATACAAATTTTTTAAAGAAATGATTATTGAAGTAATATACACACAATAATAGGGTATACATTTAAAAAATTAAGTAATTTCATTTAAATTAGTTTGTTTTATAGCTAGTTATGATTCATTCGTTCAACATAATCTCGCTGTCATTGCGACTTGAATATATTACTCTAAATCTTTGTATAAGCCTCGAATAAAAGTTGTGTTATTATTTAGAAAATATAATTTTAATGCCTTTAATGGTTAATTTTTTTAACTACTTCTTTAGAATAGGTTTATTCGTTGGAATATTATCTAGCAAACATTTACACGACTCATATTACCATAACGCACAATATACTTTTACTTTAGGTAATAAATATCGTATAATAATAAAAAGTCTAAAATGCTTACATGATAGCTTTTGGCTACGTTTATATCCTCTTGAATATTATTTTTAATATAGACCTCTTTACTGTATGCTGTGGCAATGCTTTAATGATCTTACAGCCTAAGCAATTTACATAACAGTATTAATCACTTACATCATTTCATTTCTGTTAATCAATATCTATATAGTCATTTACAATGAGGTTTGAGCATAGAAAAAGGCAATAATAGATTCATAAAATTTACCAAATTGAGTAATTTGATCTCTAATCCACATCTTCATATTAGAACAAAACTTTCCCATCTGATTTAAATCTAGAGAATAAGGTGGCGGAAGCGGAAAAATAACTTTACAACCAACAGATTTTTTTTAACTATTTTATCGCTTCTTTCTATGCTCAAACCTCATTATAGGCTACTATAAGCATCATACATCCAAAACTGAACAATTATTGTCAATACTTTATTTTTTATAATATTTATATATCATCTTAACTTGCTGTAAAAACTTGCCAATATAACCTGTAACTATATTTGTTCCTAACATCTTTGCATTAGTCATTAACTTTGTTTAACTTTTTCCACTATACTTTTAACATTTCGTATTGTTTATTCTTCTTAGACTTTCTTAGATAAACAGTAAAACATAAAAATCAAACTGTTCATGCCCTATTTCTTGTCTTTGCTTCTTATTTGAATACTTTATCACTTTGGTCTTTTCTTTGTTAAATTGAAGCTTGTTTTTTCCAGTCTGTTTACAAGGCTGATTTAATTTTCTTTTTGTAAGTCAGAAAGAGGTAGAAACTTCAGCCAGAGCTGCTAGCATAGAAGAACTGCAAATGTCTACACTCATATAACTACCATTATCTAACTATTGATTTAAAACCTAAGCTTCGATGAACAAAAAATTCTGCTTCGCGCACTTTCACTCACATTTTAACTAGCGTCTTGCCTGTTACTTATAACTGTTGAATTCTTTTGTATTTTTTAATTACCAAACGTGTTAGAAAATGCTCCATCTTGCGCAAGAATGAATACATAGCTGATCCAGTTTTTGTAGTCTGATGTTGCGTGACTATAATGAGCTAAAATATCATCTTCGAAAAGCTCAAATCTTAGTTCTGAAAAGTACCTTCTCATTCATTTATCAAATGGCATGATGCATAAAAATATTTGTCAACAAAGGACTAGCTACTCCAATCTGAGGAGTACAATACTTTCTCTCAATCAGTGCCATAGTTAAACTAGCATAAAACAGTTATGTTATATACTTTTCAAAAAGCGTATCTAAGTCACAGTGATATTTTATTCTGCTTGATTTGGCTTGAAAACATTTTTTCTAAATAGGATTTAAATCAGGAGAATAAGTCAGTACATACTCTAATATATGCCCATCTTTTTTTATCATAGTTTTTAAATGATGGCCTTTATGAAAACTTGCATTATCCATCATGACTACAGAATTATTAGGTAACTTCTGAATTAAATCCTGTTCTATCAAACAGTTAAAAATAACAGTAAACTTCTTTCAAAAGTATACAATGATGTAGAATGGTGTTATAAATATCTGATTTGAAGTAATAATGAAATTCGAACAGATTAAAGAGTTAGAGGATGAAAAATTTCGTAGATTAACAGGAGTAAGGAAGGGAACATTCTCAAAGATGATGGATATTTTGAGGCAAGCTGATGATCTTAAGAAATCAAAAGGTGTGGTTAAAAATAAGCTCAATTTGGATGAACAGTTGCTGATAGTCTTAGAATACCTTAGAAAATACCGTACTTATTTCCATATAGAGTTAGAACTATGGGATTAGTGAAAGTTCAGCATATAAAGCTGTAAAATGGGTAGAAGACACCCTAGTTAAACACCAAAACTTTGCTCTTCCAGGCCGTAAAGCTATAATGAAGAGTGATATGAATTATGAAGTAGTCTTAGTTGATGCTACTGAGAGTCCTATAGAAAGCCTAAAAAAAACAAAAATTCTATTATTCATGAAAGAAGAAAAGGCATACACTAAAAACTCAAATACTGGTAGACAAGAAAACACACCAAGTAATTTGTACAGATTTTTCTAACGGTAAAAAACATGGCTTTAGATTATTTAAGGAATCCAAAATTCTTATCCATCATAAGGTTAAAGCGATTACTGATACATGATATCAAGGTATACAAAAAATTCACAATAATTCTGAATTACCAAAGAAAAAAAGCAAAAAAATCCTTTAACTAAAAACGTTATTGGTATTCTAAAACGCTTCAAAATTATTGCTGATAAATATCGAAATAGACGTAAAAGATTAGGCCTTAGATTTAATTTGATCTCTGGCATTTATAATTTTGAACTACATTAACCAGTTTCGAAAGAGGTCTAGTATTAACATTGCAGTCAAAATTGATACAGTTAGCAGAGATTTATCTACTAATCTCATATAACATTAGTTCCTCTTTGATGAATGCAAATTATAAACACAAACATCTTATGTATCTTGTGCAATACGTGAGTTCTAGTGTGATACTATGAACAAAACTGCTCTCACCAGTAAAGATAATAACTTTTCCTTTGTCTGTATACCTTTTTATCTTATTCTGAAATTTTAATCCCTCTTCTTTTTTGCTTTTTGATGTTTTAAAGCTTTTTTTATATGTAATATTTAATCTCTTTAATGCTTTTTTTGTATATTCGCATTGCTTATTCCTAGCAGTCTAGCTCTTCCATATTGAGATGCATCACTATATTGCGACACATCTTCTTTTAGTTTATCAATAGAGATTTTTGTTGAAGATCTGTTTCTGTTTTTTAATTACGATATGTTTTTACTCCACACAAATACTATATTCTTTCCTATCTCAAAACGTTTTGATATCTTTTCAAAACTGGTTTTCTCTCTTGCTTTTATGTCTGGCACTTTTTTTCGAAAACCTATAGAATACATCATACTAATTACTTTTTCATTAGAATTATAAGACCTGAGAAGGAAAATATATATCAAAGCTAAAGCTGAAAAAGTAATTGAAATGCTTCAGCTAGAAAAGGTAGAATAGAATTATATAATGATTACTAAATTCGATATTATAGATCTTTGAAAGAATAACTTACGATATGCTATAGGCAATGATATGAAGTTATCAGGAAAGCACAATACAGGAAATCCTTACATTACGTTTAATGTAGTAGGTGATGGAAACTGTGATAACCAAACTACCGAGCCTTAACTTGCATACACCTTAGTAGATGTAAGATTTGGCAACATCTTGTCTATTACACTACTATCAAGCAATATTGCAGCTCAAATCTACTATTAATGACAAAGTTAAAGCTTCATTTTAATATTAAGCATTCTCATTACATATCTGTTATAAATTTTCAAACTAATATCATTGCTACATTTTATACTTATGTTTTTAAGCTTAACAAAATGTTTGTTTCTTTTTCTTTGAATAACTTTTACATGTTTCTTTCTTCTATCTTTTGCTTTTTTGTTATATCTGACTTTGGTATATGAAGTTAAGAATTACCGCAATAGTATGATATAAAAAATGAAATAAATGAAAATAGATAAAAACAACTAAAATACTCTAATACACAAGAAGAACTGTAACGATTTTTTACATAATAGATAACTTTACAAATATTTTGAACAAAGATGTATAAAGAACATGCTTAAAGTCTATACATAATTGTATAAAATTAATTCTTAATTCTTTCTGTATCTTAGCAGAGTTATTATATAGAACTCTTAGGCTAATATGAAATTTGGAAAATTTATACACTTAAACCTCAATATAGCAAAGCCTGATAGTTCAAAGTTACTACAAGCATGCATGTTTATACTATATTACGACCAAGGTGCATATTAATCATGCAGTTTTAGCTAGTGATTTCTTAGTAAGCTCTACTAAATGTAAAAAAGAATCAGCATTATGAACTGCTAAATCGGCCATGACTTTACGATCTACAGTAATATTTGCTCGTTTGAGCCCATTAATAAACTGTGAATAAGTCATATCATATTGTCTTACAGCAGCATTAATTCTTTGAATCCATAACGCTCTAAACTGGCGCTTACGATTACGTCTGTCGCGGTAGCTATACTGAAGTGCTTTTTCTACTTTTTGAATAGCAATTCTAAAACAATTTTTAGCTCTACCACGATAACCTTTAGCTAATTTTAAGATTTTTTTATGACGATTTTTATTAACTTTACCTGATCTTGCGCGTGACATTTAAAAATCCCTTATAAATTTATTGAACACCATAAGGCATAAGATACTTAATAATATTTTTAGCATCTTGTCCTATAAGAGTTGTTGTACTTCTTAAATTTCTCAATTGCTTCTTAGTTCTACGGCGCATAAAATGCCGCTTTCCTGCTTGGGTTACTTTCAGCTTACCACTTGAGGATAGGCTAAAGCGCTTTTTAACTGCTGATTTAGTTTTAAGCTTAGGCATGATAATATTATCCTATAAGATATTTTATTATAAATTATATACTTTTTTTTGAAACTACAGTACTCCTAGAGTATTAAATTTGTAGTGTCAATAACTTAACTTCAGGGCGCTTAGTTTATCATATGTGAGAATAATTCACAAGTATTTTTATAGTTTATTAACCAATAATTTACTTAAATATGCTATTTAAAAAATAATATCTATACATATATACTATGATATACCATGTTTTGTAGATTTAGCAATTAAGCTCTTAATTGAGTTTTGAGTAACAAATTACAAGGTAATTAATTAATGTAAGCATATGTAGTTATTAATTAAGTTATAATACTTAATTTTTATAATCTGAAGATATAGCAGCTGTATTGCTACTATATCTTGAACTGTCTAAATTTTGTATACAAAATGTAATATTGTTTAATTCACTAAAAAATAGTTAGAAAATGTCAGTAGAAACTTATAAATTTGATGCAGAAGTAGGCAAAGTACTTCATTTGGTAATTCACACATTATATACCAATAAGAAGATTTTTTTACGAGAATTAATTTCAAATGCCTCTGATGCTTGTGATAAGCTACGTTATCTTAGTCAAAGTAATGCTGAACTGCTGCAAGGAGAAAGTGATTTTAAAATTACTGTCTCAATGGATAAGGAAAAACGTTATATAATTTTACAAGATAACGGTATTGGAATGAATAAAGAAGACCTAACACAGAATTTAGGAACGATAGCTAGTTCTGGCACTCAAAAATTTTTGGAGCAGTTAGGCAATGATGCTAAAAAGGATAACATGTTGATAGGGCAATTTGGAGTGGGGTTCTATTCATCATATATGGTAGCAGATGAGGTCAAAGTAATATCTAAGAAGGCTGGTGAAGCACAAGCTTATCAGTGGTCTTCTAAAGGTGAGGGGGAGTATTATATTGAAGATTGTGAAGCTGATTTTATTAGAGGTACAAAAATTACTTTACATATTAAACCAGAATATGATAACTACTTAGATCATTTTCAAATTAAAGATATTATTAAAACTTACTCTGATCATATCTCAGTTCCAATATATTATGTTGGAGTGGATGGTAAGGAGCAACAAGTTAACTCATCATCAGCATTATGGACTAGAGCTAAAAGCGACATAACTGATGAACAATATGAGGAATTTTATCGTAACATTGCATATGCTATAGATAAGCCGTGGATTACTATTCATAACAAATCTGAAGGAGTAATAGAATTTACAAACTTATTATTTATTCCTTCATCCAAAACTTTTGATTTATTTCATCCTGATAGAAAAAGCCGAGTAAAACTTTATATAAAGAAGGTATTTATTACTGATGAGAATGTCGCTTTAATTCCAAAATATATGAGATTTTTAAGAGGGGTAGTAGATTCAGAAGATTTACCGTTAAATATCAGCCGTGAAACCTTACAACATAGTCCTTTGATTGACAAAATTCAGGCATCTATAACCAAAAAAGTTATTACAGAACTAGAAAAGCAAAAAACTAAAGATCAAGGCGAATATGAAACGTTTTGGAATAATTTTGGAGCAGTTCTAAAAGAAGGATTATGTGAAGGTACAGCAGATGTTGATAAATTATTAAAAATCTGTTTGTTTAGAAGTGCATTACAAGATAAGTTTATTTCACTTGATGAATATATTGCTAATTTAAAATCAGAGAAAAAAAACATTTATTATATTACTGGAGATGATTTAGAAGCTCTTAAATCTAGTCCGCAAATTGAAGGTTTATTAAGTAGAAATATTGATGTTTTACTACTTACCGACGATGTTGATAAGTTCTGGGTTATGGTGACTAGAAAGTATAATGACTATGTATTGAAGTCAGTAACTTCAGCTAATATTGAAATTGACAATTGTGATACTAAAACAGCTGAATCAAGTGATACCAATAACGATGCTAAAGATGATACTTCATCTTCTGATGACCAAAATTGTGAGCAATTAATCAAATATTTTAAAGAAGTATTAGGAGATAAAGTTAAATCAGTAGAAGTATCTAAAAAACTCACTCGCAGTCCAGTATGTTTAACAGTACCAGAAGGAAGTATGGATATTAGGACTGAAAGGTTTTTAATAGAGCAAAAGCAATTAAGTAGCCATTCTAGCAAAATTTTGGAAATTAATCCTAATCACACAATTATTAAAAAGATTAATGAAAATATTAAGCTTAATCAAAATTTAGATGTAAATAAACAGCTTGTAATGACTTTATTGGATCAATCTTACTTGATAGAGGGACAACCGATTCCTGATCTACAGGATTATTGTAATCGTATAAATTTCTTTATTGAAAAATCAGTAAATTAAGTCTTAAAGCGTTCATCTTTCAATTCTTTATAACATTTTGTTATAAGTTTTTGCTTGATGAAGCGCTTATACTAATATAATGTCGCTGAAAAGCAGTTGCCACCTAAGTTTCTAGAGGCTTTTTAACTATAGCTATAAAATTGAATATTAAAAATTAACTGAGTGATAAGTAAAAAATTAATTATTGAGCTATTAAAACAGTTAATAAGCTTTAAGTCTGTTACACCAAATGATAATGGTGCAATAGACTTTATTACTAATTTACTTGTAAAACAAGGGTTTAAGGTTTATGTCAAGGAATTTGGTCAAGAATATAAAGTTAAAAATCTTTATGGATATTTTGGTAACGGGCAGCCAAATATATGTTTTGCTGGTCACATTGATGTAGTACCTGCTGGATTTATTGAACAATGGAAATATCCTCCTTTTTGCGCTACTCAGTATAAAGATAAAATTTATGGTAGAGGTGTTGTAGATATGAAAGGGGCAATATCTGCAATGCTATCTGCAGTATTCTGTTTTATTGATAATAATAATGATTTTAATGGAACAATTAGTTTTTTAATTACAGCTGATGAGGAAGGTGAAGCATTATTTGGTACCAAGAAAATGTTGGAGTGGATTAACAAGCAAGGGCATAAAATAGATTTTACTATTTTAGGCGAACCGACATGTACAAATAAAATTGGTGATACTATAAAGATTGGCAGACGCGGTAGTATAAATTTTGATTTAAAAGTCTTTGGCAAGCAAGGTCATGTAGCCTATCCACATTTGGCTATTAATCCAAATCATTTAATTGTAAAAATTTTGAATAGGTTGATTGCTTATAAGATAGATGAAGGCAATGAATTTTTCGCACCATCTAATTTAGAAGTTGTTTCAATAGATACAAACAATAATATTACAAATATTATACCTGAAATAGCTAAATCAAAGTTTAATATCAGGTTTAATGATATTCATACTAATGAGTGGTTGTTAGAGATCGTTAAAAAAACTGTTGAACAATTTACTACAAACTATGACTTACAATCAAGTTGCAGGTCAAGACCATTTTTAGCAAAAATGTCTCCTTATATTTTCAGTTTTAAAGAATTAGTACATAAAGTAACAAAAATAAAGCCAGAATTTTCAACTTCAGGAGGTACATCTGATGCTTATTTTTTTAAAGATTATTCTCCTATTGTAGAATTTGGATTATTAAATACTATGGCTCACAAAATTAATGAGTATTGTTTAATTAATGATTTACAAACTTTATGTAGAGTGTATTATAATGCTTTATGCTTGTTTCTAATGAGCAATAGCAATTTTAGAACAAATTAAAGTATAATTAATTTAAAGCGGGTGTGGCGAAATTGGTAGACGTACCAGATTTAGGTTCTGGCGCCGAAAGGCATGGGGGTTCAATTCCCTCCACCCGTACCAGCAAGCTTAAAAGAATGTAATTTACAAAATACGAAAGATTTAATTATTTATGTCTCAAATCATCGAGTTGCAGAGTGAAGGCCTTGAAAAGCATTTTCAAATTTCTATTCCTGCAAGTGTAATAAAAGATAAGACTGATCAAAAGGTTATATCTTTAACTGCAAGGGCAAATGTGCCTGGATTTAGAAAGTTTAAGTCAGGATCTCACATTACTTCAAAGGCAATGCAAGTAAAGCAGTTGCAGATTCGAAGACAGTATGAAGCATCAATAAAAAATGATGTTCAAAATGATGTTATTGTTGCTGCGGTAGAAAGTTTAATCAAATCTAATAATTTTTCACTAATTGGTGATCCTAGTATCAAGATTAATGATAATTCTAGTATTGAAGTTAATTCAGAACAAAATTCAAATTCAGAAGAAAAAGATATCACGGTAGATGTAAAATTTACTGTATATCCTGAAATTACAATTCCTGATTTTAGTCAAATTACACTTAAGAAACATATAATACAGTGCACAGAAGAATCTGTAAATGAGTTTATTAATGGGTTACACCATGAAGTATATGAATATAAGGATTGCTCAGAGCAAGAGAAAGCTATTAAGGGAAGTAAGTTAGTTATAGATATTGCTATTACTGGTGATGGAATAGAAGATCATAATAAAGAAGATATAGAATTTATATTAGGAAGTGGAAAGTTAATTAGTAAAGATATAGAGGAAAGATTTACTGACAGTATAGTAGGATCTCAGCTGGACATAAGTACAACTTTGCCAGATAATTATCCTGATAGTAAAGCTGCCGGTAAGTTGGCCAATTTAAGAGTTACAGTAAAAAAGATTCAACAACCTGTACTTATTACTGAGCAACAAATATTAGATAAATATAAGGTTACAAGTATAGATGAGCTAAAAGTCAAAGTAAAAGAACTTCAGAATAAGGAATTTATGGGGCTTAGTCAAATATTACTAAGAGCCAGGCTTTTAAATCAGTTGGATAAGATGCTAGATTATGATCTGCCTAAGCCACTATTAAAATCAGAATATAATGTGGTTAGGCAGAATGTTTTGGCTGCATTGAAGGATAATAATAATAATGGTATTAAGGTTGCTTTAGATAAAAGTTCTGATCATGATATTGAACAATATTGTCAATTTGTAGCTACTAGAAGAGTAAGAATAGGTTTGTTTGTATTACATTATGCTGATAAGAAAAATATTACTGTTACTGACGAAGAAAAAAATATGCTTTTACTGCAATATTTAAATAAAGGTAAAGAAGAAGCAAATGCAATTATGCATGCATATAATAATAACCTTAGATGGCTATCGAATAGCATAGCTATGGAAGCTAAGGAAATCAAGGTAATTAATCATATTCTTGAAAATGAAGTTCAAATTATAGAAGAACCTTGTACATCTGATGAAATAGAAGGTTTCGCAGATGAAATAAGTAAAGATATGGGGTTAAGTTTTACTGATGATGCTATAAGCGAAAATATTAATAATGATGTTAAGAGAGATGTTATAGTTGATTAATACCATCCAAGTAATATAAGCTAGATTGTGTTATAGAAATTACAGTTTGATATAAATAAAAGAACAAAATATAGTAAGAATAAGAGATGAAGATATAGTGTTTGTGCACATTACGAAGCGTATATGAGCTTGCTGTTGAAAAAAACAGCATTGGAAATGGTGTTAAGGCAGACATAGCACAAACATATAATAAGCTTTTTACATAGGTTGTTTACATTGCCAGTTCTAGAGATTCTACTAGCCCAATGTATAAAAGTACAAGATTGACTATGCTTAAGATTAAGACCTACAAAAGCTACAACTTGTTTAGCAAAATTGAATTTCTCAATATTAAAAAAAGCAAGAACTATAGCTTCTGTTTTTAATCCGAACAAAATTTCTATTGCTTTTTCAAGTTTGAATCATCTTTCCATTTCTTTACTCTAGCTCTGATCTCTTAATTTTATATCTAACTCGTGTTTGTGATATTTCTTTCTGTTACTTCTTCTACAGAATAATTGACTTAAACAATTGATCCATTTTTAAGAGTAATAATTTTATCGAAATTGATAGTATGAATCCTATAAGTTATTATTATGTTAATTTTATCCTTACGATATTTTTTTATCGATTCGTAAATAGCTGATTCTGTATTTTGATCTAATGCAGTTGTAGCTTCATCTAAAATAAGTATTGGTGAATTTTTTAACAATGCTCTAGCAATAGATATTCTCTGCTTTTGCCCTCCTGACAATTCACTGCCTTGAGGCCCAATAGTAGTATTATACCCATGTGGCATATTCATAATAAACTCATGGGCTAAAGATTTTTTAGCGGCATCAATGACCTGCTCTATGGTAGCATTAGTACAACTATAAGCAATATTTTCAACAATAGAGGCATTAAATAGCATAGTTTCTTGAGTAACTAAAGTTATTTTTTCTCTTAACAATTGAATAGGAATGTCATTTAATTCTTGATTGTTTAATTTTATACTACCAGTAGATGAATCATAGAATCTCATCATCAAATTAGCAATAGAAGTTTTACCACTGCCAGATTTACCAACTAATGCAACAGTTTCTCCGTCTAATAGAGAAAAGTTAATATTGTGTAAGATTGATCTGTCATTTAATGATAGAGAAACATTTACAAAGTCTATTTTATTTGAAGTTTTTGAATTAACAACTACATCATCATTTTTATTTATAATTTTAGGTTTTGTATCTAGTATTTTGAATATTCTCTTTGCTGCTGATAGCCCTTCTTGGAAATTAGCATTAAGAGACAATAAGCTTACTAAAGGGCGATAAGCTGCAGCAAAGGCAGATATAAAACCTATTAATTCCCCTGGAGTAATTTGACCTCTAATACCTAATGATCCACCATACCAAATAATGCATCCTATAGCAATCCCATTTAACAGCTCCATTGCTGGAGAAATTAAGGCAGAAATTTTGGCAATTTTAATAAAAGATTTTGATATTTCTTGAATTTTTTCCTTTGCCATTAGAATTTCATAATCTTCTGCTAAATAAGATTTTACTACTTTAATACCTCGAAATGTTTCATCTAATTTTGAAATGTAATTACTAAAAATTTCTTGATTAGAATAGGTATATTCATGTATTAAATAACCTAATTTTTGCGTAATATAAATAGCAGTAAGAAATACTGTTACTGCTATTAAAGACAAAAATGGGTCTAAAAAAATAAACATGTATCCAGTTAGAAAAACAACTGAAAAAAAATAGCGAGCTGTACTAATGCAGCTAGAAATAGAATTGCACATAAGCATTATATCATTGGTAAAACTTGATACTATTTTGCCTGATGAGAATTTTTGTAAAAATTCTAAATCTGCGAAAATTAAGTGCTTATACATTTGAATATGAAAATCTCGTAGAATATTTTGTCCTATAGATTTAGTAAGATAGCTTTGATAATATTGAGCAAGGCCTTTTATAACAAAGACAACAATCATTAATAATACAATAATTAATATTGAATTTCTTTTGGCGACAAATATTTCATCAACAATTAATTGAGACAATTTAATAATTAATACTGATGCTATTGCTGCTGTAATCATAGATACAGATGCTATACATATCAACTTATTGTATATGCTGATATGATTGCATAATAACCTTTTGATTGTTATAGCATTGGTATATAAGTTACGCTTTTTCAACGCCTGATTCCTATTATGTTACATTACAATAAATACACTTATGAATAACTTATGTTATTATATACAAAATAAAATATAAAGTATGTATTTATATATACTACAGTATTGTCAAGCGTAATCTGATTCTCCAGGTAATTTTAAACAATACCCTGAAGCTCGCACAGTTTTAATTAAAGCTGGTTCAGATTTATTGTTTTTGATAACATTCCTTAATCTATTAACATGTACATCAACTGTTCTAAGATCAATTTTATGTCCATGACCCCATACATAATCTATAATTTTCTCACGTGAAAGTATAACTTTAGGTGACTCTAATAAGAGCTGCAATATTTTAAATTCAGTTGGACCTAAACGAATTGGTTTATTACCACGATATACTTTATAATTGGACAGATCCATTGTTAAGTCTTTATATCTAAGCAGCCTGTTTTTTAATATTGGTCTAGACCTGCGTAACAAAGACTTTACTGCTAATATAATTTCAGAATCAGTATAAGGATATTGTACAATTTCTATCAAACCATTATCAAATTTTTGATAATTTTCTACATTATCGTTTTGATTAAGAATAATAATTATAGGTATTTCTATTCGATGAGATTTTTGTGCGGTACTTCTAAGCTTTTGAATAAATGTATCAATTTGAACAACCTCTTTGATAGAGGTACTAACAATAATTACATTTGGAGCAAATATAAGCACTGCGTTGATGCTGCTTGTTTCGATATCATTAATATTGCTTAATCTAATAACATTAAATAGTGACCTTTCTATGATATTACAAATAGCAATTCGTTGTATCTCATCTAGCTCGATTACCAAAATTTGCGGTGGTAACTTTTCAGAAGCAGACATAAGTATTATACCAAATTATTAAACAATTATTGCAATAAGGTCATTATAATACAACCCTTGATTAAAAAATCAAGTACTTTTAAAGTACTTTTAAAGATACTTAATTATAACTGAGTTTATAATTATTTAAAATTTTTAAATAATTATAAATAAATAATAAATATTGCTTTGCTAACTTTATTTTATTATCAATTTTCAATTGCTAAACATTGCTCTTGAATTGCTAATATAACTTGATATATTTAATTGTAGTTTAATAAAGACATCTTTTTGGATTTTAATAAAAAAAAATTATGCGTTTATATGAGTTGGTTTTAATTGTACGGCCAGAATTATCTAGTACAGAAATTGATAAATTAACTGATGAGTTGACTAGTATTATTAGTAACTATGAAGGAAAGTTAGTAAAACATGAGTATTGGGGTATGCGGTCTTTAGCATACAAAATTAATCGCAACCAGAGAGCTCATTATATTATGCTTGCTATTTCAGCTAATAACAATATTTTGCAAAAGTTAAAAAATAAAATAAAGAATAACTTAGAAATTATACGGTCTCGCTTTATTAAAGTGAAAGAAATTAGCCAAGCTACTTCTCCGATTTTAAAAAATCAAAGTCTTGAACAGACTGCAATAGATGTAACTAGCTAAGCTATAAAAAATATTAACAGAAATACAGCATATTTATAGAAAGTTATGACAGAAAATATCGATACTGCAAACATAGATTCCATGAAACATAAAACTCTAAAGCGTACAGCTAACAGAGCTAATAAGGAAGTGTTTTTTAGAAGAAGAAAAGGTTGCCCATTATCAGCCCCAGATGGTACAGCTCCGATTATAACTTATAAAGATCCTGATCTTTTATCAAAATTTATTTCAGAATGTGGCAGGGTTTTACCAGCCCGTGTAACTAATGTATGCAGGTCTAAACAAAGAGAATTAACCAAAGCAATTAAAATTGCTAGAGAGCTTGCTCTTTTACCTTTTGTATATCATCAGTAAATTTAGTAAAATATATTCTTGAATGTTAAATAAAGCAGGTATATGAAATTAATTTTAATAAAGCCAGTTAAAAAGCTTGGTAAAATAATGGATATAGTTGATGTGGCTAATGGATTTGGTCGTAACTATTTACTGCCTCGTAATTACGCCATTAGAGCAACTAATGCTAATCTAGAAATAGTTAAATCAACTGTACAGCAACTTAATGAAAAAAATCAAAAAGGTATTGATGCAGCACAAGCAGTAATGCAAAAAATTGATAGAAGCTTCATCACGTTTATTTGCCAGACAAGCGATGATGGAAAATTATTTGGATCAATTACTGCTAAAGAGATTATTAAGAAATTACAAATAAGCTCTGATATCAAAGCGTATATTGATATTAAGCCGATTAAAACTGCAGGAATCCATGAAGTTGAAGTTTCACTCCATGCTGAGGTACATTGCAAAATTTTTATTAATGTTGCTCGTTCAAATACAGAGGCTCAAGAATATTTAAAAAAATTTAATGCAGCTCTACAGGATACAAACAATAATGTAGTTGTAGAAAAAAATAGTAATATATCATAAATTTAAATTCTTTAATTTAATTCTGTAGTTTGATTCCCAGAAAAAAAAGGGTTACTATTATATTTAACACTAAGTAACAATGGTTGTTGTTGTTCTATTTTGTTAATTGTTATATCTTCATTGCAAATAAAGTTAAATTTAAATTGATACTAGGAATGAATACAAATCAAAAATTTAATAAGCTTCGCCAAATTTTTTGGCCTATTGAATATCATGAAAACAAGAAATTTTTGCCTATGGCACTAATGATGTTTTTTATATTATTTAACTACTCAGCATTACGCTCTATTAAAGATAGTTTAGTAATAACAAGTATTGGTCCTGAAGTAATTAGTTTTTTAAAGACATACATAGTATTGCCATCAGCTATTATTGCGATGTTAATATATACAAAATTATGCAATGTAATGAGTGTGACAAAAGTATTCTATACTATCACATCTTTTTTTCTTGGCTATTTAATTTTATTTGTTATAGTACTCTATCCTAATACGCAGTTAGTACATCCAGCACCTGAAACTATTGTAAGACTTAGTACAAATTATCCAAATTTTCAATGGTTTATTAAAATTATAGGGCAATGGAGTTATGCGAGTTTTTATACTATAGCTGAATTATGGGGAAGCGTTATGCTTACATTACTCTTTTGGCAATTTGCAAATCAAATCACTAAAACAGAAGAAGCGAAAAGGTTTTATTCAATGTTTGGATTATTAGGAAATTTTTCACTTCTCTTAACTGGGTATATGCTAGAGCATTTTTTAAGTGAAAATAGCATAATTAAGGCTGAACTTAAATATACTCCAGTAATAACTACATGTATTATAGCTGGAGTATTTATTATATTAACTTATGCATATATCAACAACTATGTTTTATCTGATCCTAAGCTATATAACCCATCAATACAAAAAACAACTAAGAAGAAGGCTAAGTTATCAATGCTAGAAAGTATCAAGTTGATTTTTTCATCAAAATATCTTGGTTTGATAGTTATATTAGTGCTTTCATATGGTATATCAATTAACTTAGTAGAAGGTGTATGGAAAGCTAAAGCTAGAGAGCTGTATCCAACGCCAGAGGCATATGGAATGTTTATGGGAAATTTTCAAAAATGGCAAGGAACCGTAGCAATATTATTTATGATAGTTGGTAGCAATATTTTAAGACAAGTATCATGGTATACTGCAGCAATATTTACTCCTTTAATGATTTTAATTACAGGATTAGCATTTTTTGGATTTATCTTCTTAGGAGACTCAATTTCATTATATGTTACTGGAATTGCTCCACTATCTATTGCAGTTGCTATTGGGACAATGCAAAACGTACTAAGTAAAGCTACAAAATACTCTTTGTTTGATTCTACTAAAGAAATGGCATATATTCCTCTTGATCATGAATTAAAAACTAAAGGAAAGGCAGCTGTAGATATTATCGGTGGAAGGCTTGGAAAATCTGGCGGAGGAGTTATACAATCAACCTTTTTTATGTTATTGCCAAGTTTTAGTTTTGTTGAAGCTTCTCCTTATTTTGGTGCTATATTCTTTCTAGTAGTAATACTATGGATTTATTCTGTTGCAATGTTAAATCGTAAGTATACTGAAGCAATAGCTATATCTAGTAACTAATATCCACAAGATCAATCAAGATAGGTATCTTGATTGATCTTAAAAATCAAAGAATCAATAAACCAATAGATAGAATCATATTTCAAATACAAGCGATAAAGACTTGCAAGTAGAAACCAGTATATTTGCAACTCTAGTAAAGGTAGCAAAAAAATAACTTTATAACCAACAGATTATATTAATTTTTATCGCTTCTTTCTATGCTTAAACCTCATTGTAAATGACTATAACATCCAACTTTTCCAATTAATTCATAATCTTGTTTACATATTTATGGTAAATCATTACCAGTCTTAAGTTAGTATCATTTCTGATTAGCATATAAATGCTTATACACCAAGTTATTAATTCTTGTAGTCTGTCATTTAGCTTTCTAAGCATTATCTGACCTACACTATCAGTTGCATAATAATAGGCTTACCATGTTTCACTCATCAGAGATACGTTAAGTTGGTTATCTTCTTTATATCAAGGAGTTGGCATTTTTAAAGAAGGCTTGTGTATCCCTTCTTACAGCTGAGTTTTTCAGGTTTATCCATATAAACGCCAGATTAGGATAAGTGGAAATATGAAAGTTAATGAATAAAAGGTATACAAAGAGAGAGAATGTTGAGTTATAATTATATGATATATTAAATATAGTTTTAATTAATAGCTATTTATTGCTTGCATGTTTGCAAATGCAAATTTAGAATAAGAAACAGTATTAATTGAAATTATATTTAAATATATTGCATAATTATAATTGTACATTCTCTCTTTGTATACCTTTTATTCATTAACTTTCATATTTCCACTTATCCTAATCTGGCGTTATAACAGAATTTATCTGAAGTATCTGCTTCTACATGTACAATAGACCTCTTTCAAAACTGGTTAAGGTAGTTCAAAATTATTGCTGATAAATATCGAAATAGACGTAAAAGATTCGGTCTTAGATTTAATTTGATCTCTGGCATTTATAATTTTGAACTACCTTAACCAGTTTCGAAAGAGGTCTAATATAGAAAAGCAGTATATGACTTGATGTAGGACTTAAGAAGAGTTATAAAAGATGCAAGTATTAAACTTAACAAAGCAAAATAATATAAGAATATAAAATAATAAAAAAAAAACAAAAAATTATCAAATAAGTTTTATGAAACTAAACCTTTAATTCTTATGGATAAATCTCTTGATCTTTATGATCATTCTTTTAGAACGTGTGAATATGGCTTATATCAAAGAATGCTAGGTGAAAGAATGGAGGAAAAAGAATATAATTTTATTTACGGTACAAATGCTTTGCAAGAGTTAAGTATAGGAGTATATATTTGCTCCAAAATTAGCAATAGAGTTTTCTTACAGTAGAGGTATAGAGTTATAGAGTTATAGAGCACCATAGTTGGAAACTCAATTTCTTCATATAATATTTAAAAGAAGAACTATATATCAAGAATGATTTAGATAAAAAAGATGCTTGGTTCGATTTTTAATTCTTTAGCTAGGAATGATCATTAGTATAAGGTAGCAAAAAAATAACTTTATAACCAGTTGAGTTATAAAGAAAAATTTAAATAAAAATAAAATAACTCAACATGAAAAAATGTATTATAACAGTATACTATTTAATAGATAATTTATGCAAGATATATCAAGAAAGTTGAAAAAAGAGATTAATACCAAGTAATAATCAAAGAAACAAAGATAGAAAGTTATCCTTAGCTGAGTTATTAACAATTAGTGATATATTTTTATTTGTTACAATGCAAGGATTTTAAAAATTATTATCTATATTATATGCGTCATAAGTATAAAGGATACTACTATAGTAGAATAATACAACTGTGCCCTAGAATGTTGCTACAATTAGTCGTATTAATGCATTATCTGAAAAGAGACGAGACAAGTATAATATAATTGTTTATAGTATCTTAATATATTCTTACATAATTATATCATATTATAACCGAAAAATAGTATTATCGTGTAACAGCAAGTATTCATTATTCTAAATTTATGTATAAAATTATTTTTATTACTTGCACTTTCTACTACTTATCTGTATTCTTATGGCATTATGCATTAGAATGCGGATGTAGCTCAGTGGTAGAGCGTTACTTTGCCAAGGTAAAAGTCGTGGGTTCAATTCCCATCATCCGCTCCGTGCTAACTAGATTTCTGTATTAAACCATACAATTAGCAGTATTGAGGTTTTGTGAAGGTTTTTATTGCTAAAGCTATCACAAAAGTCACTTTAGTACATGGGCGATTAGTTCAGTTGGTAGAGCATCTCGTTTACACCGAGAAAGTCGGCAGTTCAAGTCTGTCATCGCCCACCATAATACTATCATTAGTTGTATCTTAGCATTCATAATATTGTACTTTGTATTAAATGTAATACTTGATTTTGTGTGAGCTATGAAAAATAAATGAGCTGGCTGTTGAAAGAACAAAATTAGAAATGTACAGTCATTATTTCCCTCTTACATTCTTACTTGTATGCCAACCATTTGCTCAATTCACATTATTGAGTTTCATTACTACTATGGCTAACTCAGCCATCCTTACACCATCTCCAAAGCCTTATGTTTCACCACTTGTACTTTGAATACTTACTTAATTACGTAAGACTTATAAGGACTTCTCAAGTTGTGTCATTAATCTTTACAAACTCGCTGACGCCTGCGACCCCGGTGGTTGAAAATTTTTGAATTTTCACTAGTTTGACCTCCAATCTTCTTTTGCCTACTATGGGCTAGAACATATCGGCTTCCACTACACCTCACTTTCAGGGCTATAACGTTCACCATTTGGTTTCAGCTCGAATATTTCGCTGTCTACGCTTTACTACTGTCGTTACCTTCAGCAGCACAAGACTCGCTATATGGTGGATCTAGCTTCTCCTTCCATAACTGGTCTTTAACCAGTAAGATTAATTCACCTTATCTTGACTCACATAGCATATGAGTAATCAACATATCACATGATCTACACAATTATTGTCATTTCTTCCATTTCCAACTCTTCATGTTAAGTGAGTATAATGTGTATTTTTTGAAATATTAACTACTGGTAAAATAACAATCAAATATTTAACTATAAGATCAATTTCATAGATATTGCTAGAATTTATATCATATATGCTTAGTTATATGAAATTTTGTTGTTATATTTATAGTAATGTTATCTACATATCTATGCTATCTTTAAAGCAATATTATGTCAAATTTATATCATATACTTCATAAACTACCAGCTATAGAACATGAAGACATGATGGTTGAATATGAAAATTTAGCTCAATCTTTAGCACAATCAGGAAAGCTACGAGTTGATGCTGAACCAAAAATCAATTTTGTTCGTTTATCTGAACCTAGCTTGAATGTTAATATTGCTATTTCAAATGAGGAGCTTAATGATCCTAAGCTTCAGCATCATACTAAAGCAATGCTAGTTAATATTTATAAGAAAATAATAGAAAAAGATAAAGTCATTCATAAAGTTAATCAGATAGTTAGTGTTTTACAGAAAAAAATGGCTATGCAGCTTGCAGTAGAACAGGATCTACTACTTAAATTAGCAAGGTTATTTGTACAATCAGCCCATCCAATAGTAATTCATTGGCTGCTATTAGAACGAGTAGAAGTATTTATATCCTATTCAAACCAGATAGGAGATGTTATGGATATTGCTACCTGGAAATATGCTGGTCAAAATAGTGGTATGCAAAGTATCAATGGAAATAATATAGCAATATATGTTTCATGTGGTGGTAATCCATTCTTTTTTACTCAACGCTATCAAGAGCAATCTATTTATGGCGATGGTTGGCCAGCGATAGCAAGACTGCAAATCATTGCAGCACAAGAATTGGGGCATTATGCTGATATTTACCGCGATATTAATGCTAATATTGTTGGCCGACATTCAGTTAATTCATCTTTTACAAAGGCTAAACCTAATGTTTTACATGCAAGGCGTAGCGATTTATCTAGATGCTATAAAATTCTACAAAACCTTGAGTGTTTAGGACTTAATCACTTAATTGCTTATGAAAAATCAGTAAAGTTTTATCGTAAAAATAAAGTTAAAGGAATTAAACTATTATGGGCTAGACTGTTAAGTTTTTTCTATAAGCAAAAGCTTTATTTCATGATTAAACAAGAAGATTTTATATTTGTTAAAGTATATAAAAATGAACAATATCCTGGGTTAATGTTAAAAGCAATGATTCTTGATATGATCTCAAACTTAGAACCAAAAGCTGAAGTCTATAAAAGAGATGATCCTGATGCTGAGGAAGCTATTGCTTGCGTTGAAGCTTTAGCTAGAGTGCCGCAGCAAGTAATAAAATGGGGACATATAACTACAATGTCAATAATGCAAGATCTGTATTATATTTACTATAAGCAGGTAATTCCATCATTAATTGATAGATATCAGTATATTACAGGAAAAACTTATATGCGAAATCTGAATTATGTTAGCCAAACTCTCAAATATAGAATAAAGAAATTATGGCTATTTTTTAAAAAAACTTCTTTACCTTCTCGTGAAGTTTAAAAAGTCTGCATTTTTAATGCTACAATAACCTAAATTCGATATAAGGTAAGAGTTAGAGTATAAAGAAAAATATCGTAAGAATAAGCTCAGTATAGAGTATCAGATGCTAGTGATAACTAGAGTTCTTAGAAAAGATACACTTATTCCTGTTTCCTTTTCAAACTTGAATTATCTTTTCATTTCTTTTTAACTCTTTGATATATCCATTATATCAAACTCAAAGCTAGTTAATATTAACTTTGAGTTTGTTCTTTAGCAATCCATCCACCTCCTAACACTAAATCACCTTTATATATTACACAAGCTTGCCCTGGTGCAATAGCCTTCTCAGGTTCGTTTAAAATAACTTTTACCATTGAATTACTATAAGGATATAGTTTGGCTCGTACAGCTGAGTGAGTAGATCGCACCTTTACTTCTACATCTAGTGGTTCTACCAGCATATTTCCTGGACCTAGCCAGTTCAAACTATGAATCATAAAAGTTGTTTTAAACAGCTTAGACTCTGGTCCAACATATACAATATTTTGCTGAGCATCAATGTTAATAACATATAGTGGATCAGAAAAACTTATTCCTATTCTACGCCTTTGACCTATAGTAAAATTTATAATGCCTTGATGCTCACCAAGAATGTACCCATCAATATGTACAATTTTACCAGGCTTTTTAGCATTAGGCTTTAGTTTTGCAACAACATTATGATATGCTCCATCAGCTACAAAGCAAATATCCTGACTATCAGGCTTATCTGCAATATGTAGACCATACCTGTTAGCATGATACCTAGTTTCATCTTTTGTCATATTTCCTAAAGGGAAATGTAGGTATTGCAATTGAGATTTAGTAGTGGCAAACAAAAAATAACTCTGATCTTTTTTACTATCAACAGCTTTGTGTAGTTCTATTCCATTAGCAGTATCAATGCGCCTAACATAATGCCCAGTTACTAATGCATCAGCCTGAAGATCTTTTGCAAAGTTTAATAGATCATGAAATTTTACTGATTGATTGCATTGAACGCAAGGTAATGGAGTTTCACCATTAATATATGATTCGATAAAATTATCAATTACTGATTCTTTGAATTTATCTTTATAATTAAGCACATAGTGTGGAATTTGTAGCTGGTTAGCTACAAATTTAGCATCATAAATGTCTTGACCAGCACAACATGCTCCTTTTCTGTTTATAGCTGTATCATGATTATATAATTGCATAGTAATACCAATAACGTTATATCCATCTTCTTTTAAAATAGCAGCAACAGTAGAACTATCTACTCCTCCAGACATTGCTACTACTATTGTGGCTTGTTCTTTTGCAACTTTTAGATTCAACATAATTTGATAGCTAACTATATATTTATATTCTAATTATAACTCAATTAATACTTACTTAATATTTTATGTCTTTAATTATTAGTAAATCACCTTCAATAATTTTAAAATACTTGTATGTATTCTTTTTATATTTTCCAGAGTATACTAAGTCTTAAAAAATTCTGTCAACATTATTTTTTAAGATTGAGTTATGAATCACAATAGCTTACAGATATAAGCTAACCTAGAAGTAAAGCGTCAAAAAGCTATGCAAGGAGTAGGAAGTAGCAAAATTGATATTCAGCATAGTAAAGTGAAGCTTACAGCTCGTGAACGCATAGAAGTTTTACTTGATCATTAGAGCTTTGAAGAAGTAGGTATGTTTGCCAAACATCGCTATAGTAACTTTGATATGAGTAGCAAAATGTTTCTTGGTGATGGAGTAATTACATGCCATGGTACAATCAATTGTCGTTTAGTATTTGTATATAGCCAAGATTTTACTGCTCTTGGAGGTTCATTAGGAGAGGTATATGCTAAAAAAATCTGTAAATTAATTGACACTGCTATAGATGTTAGAGCTCCAATAATCTGTATCAATGACTCTAGAAAGAGCTAGAATTCAGGAAGGTATAAATTCGCTTGGAGGATATGGCTAGATTTTTCAGAAAAATGCCATTGCTCCAGGAGTAATACCTCAAATTTCAGTAATAATGGAACCATATGCTGGAGGAGATGTGTATTCTCCTGCGCTTATAGATTTATTATGGTAAAAAAATACCTCTTACCTGTTTCTAACAGGTCCTGATGTAGTAAAGCAAGTAATAGGTGAAGATATTAGTTCTGCTAAACTTAGTGGAAGTTTTGTGCATACAACGCAAAGTGGCATAGCTGATTTGGCTTTTGAAAATGATATTGCAGCATTGCTTGAAATTAGAAAATTTTTTAATTTCCTTCCTTTATCAAACACTCATCTTACTCCATATCAAGAAACTAATGATCCAGCAGATAGAGTGAACATGTAATTAAATACTTTAGTGCCAATAAATCCTAATAAACCTTATGATATGAAGTAACTAGTTGAAAGAATAGTTGATGAAGGATATTTTTTTGAGTTGCAGCCTGATTTTGCTAAAAATATTATTATTGGATTTGGATATATGGAAGGCAATCCTGTAGGTATTATTGCTAATCAACCTCTATATTTAGCAGTATGCTTAGACATTAACGCTTCAAGAAAGGATGCTAGATTTATTAGATTTTATGATGTATTTAGCATACTATTAGTTACTTTAGTCGATACTCATGGATTTTTACTAGGTCAAAATCAGGAAAGTAATGGTATAATAAAGCATGCAGTAAAATTATTATATGTTTATGCTGAAGCAACAGTACCTAAAATAACTTTCATTACTAGAAAAGCATATGGTGGAGCTTATATAGTTATGAGTTCAAAACATTTAAGTTGAGATATTATTATGCTTGGTGTAATGCTGAAATAGGCGTTTTATGGCCTGAACCTGCTATAGAAGTTCTATATAAAAATTCATATATTAGCCCTGAATTTAAGGCAGCAGAAAATTTTAGAATATAAAAAAAACTTAACATCACCTTTCATAGCAGCGGCTAGAGGTTATATCGATGATATTATTGAACCATAAAATACTAGATAGCGTATTTGTAAAGCAATAAATTTTTTAAAAAATAAAAAGGTTATGCTTCCATGGAAAAAGCATTCTAACTTGCCACTATGACCTAATATTACTTACTTTTGTTTAAAATGAACTTATCAATAAAGCATATATTTGATGATAAAATATTAATTTTTAACCGCGGAGAAATAGCTTTCGTGCTATGAAAACTTTAACAAAATGGGCATTAAGTCAGCTGCTGTTTATTCAGAAGCTGATACTAATGCTTTACATGTCCAATACGCTGATAAAGCATGCTTTATCGGAAACTATCCAGTACCAGAAAGTTATATTTCTATTAGTTATCCTAAATCAAAACTAAGCGCATACGCACCAAACCACATATTATTAAAGCTGCTAGAACTAGCGGAGCTCAAGCTGTATTTCCAGATTATGTGTTTCTATCTTAAAATTCTAAATTTGCTTTAACTCTACAAAAAGAAGGAGTAGCTTTTATAGGTCCAAGTGTTTCTTCTATAAAAAATATGAGACAAAATTGAAGCTAAAAAAATAGCTATCAAAGCTGGAGTAAATGCTGTAGCTGAATTGGAACTATTAATACTCTTGAACACGCTATTAAAATTGCTACGTAAATTGGGTTTCCAGTGATAGTTAAAGCGGCTGCTGGAGGATGAGGAATCGGAATGAGAGTTACTAATAATGAAAGAGAAATGCAAGATGCATATAATTCTGCAAGACTGGATGCTACTTATAATTTTAATGATAGTAGAGTATTTATTGAAAAGTTTATTCAAAACCTTCACCATATTGAAATTCAGCTTTTAGTTGGTAAATACGGTAATGGTATTTGTTTAGGAAAACGAGAATGTTCAATACAACGCCATCACCAAAAAATAATTGAGGAAGCCCATAGTTCTTTTTTAAGTAATGATACTAGGCAAAAGATGTATGACCAAGTATTATCATTAGCTAAAAAGGTAAAATATTCTCAGCATGAACAGTAGAATTTATTGTTAATACTGATCAAAATTTTTATTTCTTAGAAATGAACACAAGATTACAGGTTAAACATCATGTCACAGAACTAATTACTGATATCAATATTATTGAAGAAATGATTAAAATTGCGGCTAATCAAAAGCTAAAACATCTCAAGATTGTATTCACTTAACATGGCACGCAATAGAATGTAGAATTTACGCTGAAGATCCTCAAAGTGAATTTTTGCCATCAAGTTGTAGAATAACTGAATATGCTTCTACACAAAATAATATCAACATTAGAATTGACAGCGCAGTAAAAGCTGGATCAGACGTTAGCATGTTTTATGATCCTATAATTACAAAATTATGTACCTACCATAATACTAGACAAAAAACTATTGAATGCATGTCTGCAGCTTTGGAAGCATTTATTATATGCGGTGTTGCACATAACATTACATTTCTTGAAGCGATTATTTCACATCATCGTTTCATTGAAGGAAATATTAACACTAATTTTATTCATGAAGAATATCCAGATGGTTTTGTTGGAGCTAAGCTTATATCAGAAATTACAGAAGTTTTTTTTGCAGCTGCAATTTATATTTTTATTTTTGAACAAAAGCAAGTTGCTACTATAGCAGATCAAATTGTTAAGCAAGCAAAAAACATTGGCACTAGATGGATTGTTACTATACTTAGAGGACAAATTGAGCTTCAAAATGCACATTCAAAAAAATTTAGCATACAAAAACTATTGAAGGATACAATTAACTCGCTGAAAGAAATTGCTGAAGATAGAGAAATATAGCTCAGTTACAATGTTCAGGACAACATCAATGATATTGTTATTGTAGAGAGATAGTTATCTATTGCAAACTATACTTAGTCAATTAATAAGTGGGGCTATTAGAGTTAATAAAGGCTGTCAGGTTGATGTTATAGTTAGGTTATTTACTTCGCCGTATCGAAAGGCAAATGAAAAAGACAGAATATTAAGATTCATAGTATGTAATAACGGAAAAGGTATTTCACAAGAAAAACTACAAGAAATAAATGCAAAATTTTCTGATTTGCATTCAAATTAGAGTATCCAGAAATATTAGACTCAGGTCTAGGATTTGCAAATTACATTGTTAACAAACTAAGTGGCAAATTAGAGATAAAGAGCGAGGCAAATAAGTTCACAGCTATTACTTGCGATATACCAGTACAACTTTTCAATTAAAACATATGGAAGCATTTTATGAGTCATACTATACAATCTGGAGATTTTGATATTCAAGCAAAAGTAAATAGTACTATTAGAGCACTGAAGCCATTCACAGAAAATAAAGGAATAAATCTTAGCTGCAATTTTAAAAATGATATAAAAGATTTAATAATTGTAAATAGTATTCAAATACAGGCAGTACTAACACTATTAATTTGCAACGCTATTAATAGTAAATGCAGCGAAATTAGTGTTGAAATTGATTTGCTGGCTTCTACAAATCAAAAGACAAATCATAGAATATTACTATTAATTGTTCATGATAACTGAATCGAAATTTCGACAGAACAATAGAATAATATGATAACTGAAAATTAGAATTATTAATGGAGAGTGAGGAAATAATGTTAGCATTTTTAAATTGTGAACATATCAATAAACTACTTGATAAGCTGGTCTTGATTAATCATAGTTTTGATAAACACATTAATCCTGATAAAGTTAAAAAAGATATATTTTATGCAAAAAATATCATAGCAATCAAAAGTGAGATACAGTAGAACCTTATTATATGCATATATTAAAAGTTGCATATAAGTAGATTATAGTTTTGAAACAAATACGATTATTACTGCAATATTACACGATAACTTTGCTATTTGTGCTATGAATAATAGCACTTCTAACTAACTGGCTTAGTATAGCTCTTATTCGAAAACTATCTCCAGTAATAATATCGTATGTGTTATTTCCTAAATTTTGCCTTAGCTCTATCTTTTCATCTTCAGCAATTACTTTAACTGCTGCAACAGTACTATTTAGTATTTTTCGTAGGCTAAATGCTTCTAGTTATACATTCATTGATTCTATGTTTTTTCTAAATAAAAAAATTATATCATTCAGATGATCTATCAAATTATCCACTAACTTAGTGCTTTAAGTTAATGTGTAAGTTTAAGAACGTCAATTTAGGATAAGGAGTCAGGAGAAGAAGAAGAGATAAGATTAGGATTAAGTTGTAGATAGGATAACTAGCAAGAGAAGCAATTATATGAACAAAGAAATTAAGAGGAGAACGGTGTCTAGTATCTCTAAATGGATATGTTTTTTTAGTACATTAAAAACAGACTCAATTAAAGAACGTTTATTTAATAACCGCTTATCTTGTATATCCAATAAATATGTTTTCATATCTTTACGAAGATTAGTAAATAAACGTAGACCATTGGTCAGCAGTTGATGAAATAACTCCTTAGATATGTAGGCTTTATCACTAAACAGTTTACTAGATAAGCCTTTAGGAAAAAACTGAAGCTGCAGATAGGTCGCTTTTATTGCCTAATTTTAACTGACATTATTTCGCCTTTATTATTGATTATAAGATGTGCTATAGGTAAAATTGGCCTTCTAAGGCAGATAGTATAAGTATAAAGAAAAAAAAGAAGAAAAAATTGTCCTTCTGCAACAAAAAAATTTTCACATCAATTTGCAAGAATTTGCAGGTGAACCTGCAAAAAATTGCAGCTACATATATAGATATAATAATAATAAAAAAAATAATAATAGATCTAGATCTACTGAAGATAAGTTAATAGAGAATGATCAAAATAAAAATGAAGATCAACAGCAAAATTTGAAGTTTAAATATACGGAATCTGATGATTTTATAGAAATTGAGTTAGTAGAAAATGAAAAAGAAAATCAACAGCAACAACAGAATTTGAATTTCTATGAGCTTAGTGATGTTAGTAATGACAAGCCATCAAACAAGGATTATGAGCAAAATAGTGAGTTAGCAACTCCAGCTATTACTAAGAATTCAGAGGTTGAAAAGAATGAATGCTATCCCAAAAGAAAAAGACTAGCAGATTATTATCCACTAACACCAGAAGATGCAATTATACTACAACGTATGTCTAGTAGAAGCTTCAACATATACTTCATAAATCAATTACTGTTGAAGTTATCAAATAAATATCCAAACCGTCATTTTGTAAATAAGATAGCAGTGCTAAACTATATGGCAAAAGCCTTAGCAAATGAATTACTAACTACTGATCAGGCTAATAGTGGAAATTTTTTTAATGATGTAGGAAGATTTAAAGAACAGTATCTAGCAAACATTGAATCTGGTACAGATCGTAGTATGAAGGCTCAGTTGAAGCGTAAAATAGCTGGAGTCTTTGAAGCAGATATGGCTTATCAAATTTTAACATCTTGTGATTTTGGTGCAGCTGTTAAAAACAAATATTACATCAGGTTGCTTAAGAATATTACACTATCAGATCATATTAAATTCAAGATACTACAGGAGGTACGAGCTGTGTATAGCAACGATATTGAGCAGTTACAAGTTATACCATTTGATGAATCAAACAAGTTACCAATAGCACAACTGAGTATCAAAAAACAACAGTTTTACAGCAACAAATAAGTGATGAAGATTACCTTTCAGAACTTAGTAAAGAGCTAGGTTCTAACTCTATATTGTTCAAAGTACGAAAATACATACTTCAACATTATGAATATGAGCAAGTTATTGATAAAATATGGTTTAGTAAATTAGAAGTTGTAAATGAAGATAATGTTAATAAAAAGATATTTATTAAGGCTCTAACAAGCTTTGCGAATAGCTATATCAAATCAAATTTTAAGCTCATTCTAGAGCGTGCTTTTGAAGCTCAAGGGTTTTCGTTTGAATTAGTTCAGTGTAAGTAAACTTAAGGGTAATATGAATGAAAAAATGCTTGTCCAAAAAAAAATTACAGCAAAATTTTACTCATTAACACCAGAGATATGCAACTTAAGGTTAGTTTTAGCATCGTGATAACTGAATTCAAAAAATTTATAATTTAATTTGCTTCTTTTTCAGTTTTTATCTGGGATTGGAGTATACAAAAAGTTTAAATTATGGTATAATTTATTAATAACCATTTGGAGGTGGCCAATGATAGATTTTTATAGTGAGAGCTTAATAAATAAGCTGTTTGAAACCAACATAAGATTTAACACCAAAATTGATCTTGATAGAGTTGAAAAAGCAATACTTTACGCTAAAAAATATCATTGCCAGCAAAAGAGAGATACAGAACTCTACTACACACATCCATTGAAAGTAGCTCACATGGTATCAGACCACAGCTTTGAAACAGATACAATTATTACTGCAATACTACATGATACACTTGAAGACACAAAAGTAACTAAAGAAAGAATAAGGTACGAATTTGGTGCTAATATTGCAGAACATGTTTCAGATCTCACAAGGGTTAGGAATAATAAGAAAATCAGTGCTATGGAAATGATACAAATATTACGCAGCCAAAATAAAACAGAACTATTACTGATCAAGCTTTTTGATAGATTCCATAATATTACAACTATATTCATCAAACCTCCTCACAAAAGGCAAGAAATAATATTTGAAACTCAGCAAGAATTTATAGCTCTTGCTGAATACCTTAAACTACCAGAGATTGGAGAACGCTTAAGCGAATATTGTAAACTTCATGCTAGCTAATGAGTAAATAATTGAGAATGAAAGGATTAAATATATGATATTAAAATCTAAGACTAAGTATACCTTACATAGCGCTATTCAAGATGGTGATATTAAAAAAGTGAAGCAGCTTATTAATAAGGATATTACACTTGTCAATTCAAAATATAAAGATGGCACTACTGCTTTATCTGTTGCTTTGAAATATAAGAATCTACCTATTGCTAAGATTTTGTTGAACAATGAAGCTAACGTAAACGCACAAGATAATGATGGGCACACTGCTTTACATCTTGTTGTTGAAACAATTCAAGTATATTATGAATTTTTCGAAAAATATCCTACCTATTGCAATGATCATATAGCATTACTGCTAAAATATAATGCTGATGTAAATATCGAGAATAATCAAGGTAATACACCTTTATCTGATGCTGTTGAATGCAAATGTGTAGAACCTTTAGCAATTATGCTAAAACATAATTCTACTGGTATTAATAAAAAATATGATGAAGGAGAAACGCTACTACATATTGCTGTTCGTAATAAAATCATAGATATTATACAGCTTTTGATTGATTATGGAGCAGATATTGATGCAAAAGATGATAACGGCATGACTACTATAGATTATGCTGCTAAAAGCGGTAATGCAGATGTATTCAACTTTCTAATGGAACAATCAGTCCCATGGTATTAGGTTTCAACAGATAGCTAATATGTTAATATTAAAAAGAGAAGTTAATATGAATGTTTTGAAATTACTTTTACAACCGGGTTATGCTGTTATATTAGCATTCGTTGTATTATCTTCACCATCGATATGTACAGCGAATAATAATGTAAACTTCAATGCCTCTAAAGGTGGTATTGATACTTCACAACAATTCTATATAAAATTTTCAACTGGTATTGCTACTAGCTACGATACATTAGAAGCTGGAATTGGTTATAGATTAGATCGGCACAGAATGGATGTAAGATTAGGATTTATGTGTCATCACAACTGTAGAGATAACTTTATTCAAGGAAATTATTATTACAATATAATTGAAGGTAACAAAGCATCAATTTTTGTTACAGGTGGCCTAGTATCAGCTTTCAATAGTGATAGCGGTACTGGTATAGACTTGGGAGTTGGTACAACAATAAACTTATCAAGAGATACATATTTAGACGGAGTTGGAACAGCAATAAACTTATCAAGAGATACATATTTAGACATTGAATGCAGCACAATTGCTAACTATAGACCACTTCCTATTCATATACGATTTGGATTGCGGGTTCACATTTAATAACTAGCAAGTTTTATAGTTAGTAATGATTAGCTCATTAACAGGATTGCGTTGTTCATTGATTGAGTATGTAACTCCAATATGAGTGATGAAGAAGTCTTTATATAAGTCTCTAATGAAGGTAGTGTTATTATTTGAAAGCATAATTTTAACACCTTTATTGTGTGTAGTTCATAAACAAAATCTCGTAGTCTAATTTGCTCTTTTTCATCAAATGGAACTCTAGTGTAGAACCTTTCTCCTGATTGGTGGTAAGGTGGATCAAGATAAACGAAGTCACCTTTTTTAGGCTCTATAAACGAAAAATCCATCGCATAAATTGATACATCAGCCAGAAGGTTACTACATTTATTTATTCTAGAGCAAATATGAAGCTTAAGATATCGCTTATCAGAAAATGTTTGAGCAGATGTACCATCTCTGTTTAGCCTATAAATTCCCCTAAAGGAATATTTATTAAGATATATAAATTTTGCCGTGATATCATTAGGATCATTGCTATAATAATTGTCTCTTATTTTATAGTAGTAATTTTCAGAATGATTTTTGTGATATAGATTTAGTAATCTATTGACCTCATTTGGATTCTTCTTTACAGCGTGATAACTAGTAATTAAGTCGAGATTAATATCAGACAAAAAACATTGTTTAAACAGATGCCTAACTTGAAAAAATAAAGCCCCACCTCCAAGGAATGGTTCATAGTAATTATAGTATGGCCCTGAAGGAAGATGCTCTATTAATCTATTAACAATTCTCCTTTTGCCTCCAACTCAATGGAGAAAAGGCTTTGGTTCATTAGAAATTGCTATTGACACAAGAATTTTTGATTAATTAAATCTCTACTATGAATTATAGCAGAAAATAAGCCTTAAAGCCAGTAATAATAACTGCTACAGAACTTTCTTTATAAATCTTTTTTGAATGATATTTTTGTAGCTAGAGATACAATGTGATAATTTCGCATTCACTTTAAAAAAGATGAAAAATTTTTCATAATTATGACAAAAAATCATGTACTGATAAAAATCTAAATGATATTGTATACCTGATATTATCTGAGATTCAAGATTTAGATAATATTTAGCTAGAGGTTATTTCATTAAAACTTCAGAATCTGTTAGTAAAGGTACAAATGAATCTCTAGCTATACTTTAATTACTACTTCAAATAGCAAAAGTAATGCTATGATTATTAGTTATAAGAATAACAATAAACAAAAAAAATCTAAAAATACGATTTGCTAATGGCCTAATTATTTTAGGCTATCTCAATTTATAACTCAAGATTAATAATAAATATATAATTGTTAAATATTATGCGGGGTTTTAAAGAGTAAAAGTATGCATATACAAGTCTTAAGCGCGGCAAAACACTTGCTCTATCGAATGTTTAACCTACGCAAACAAAATAAAGCAACACAAATTTTTTCAGTTTCACAGGAAAAATGGTTTGCTTTTTTTAATGACTTGCACAGTCATACAGAACAAAAAAATTTAATACAACTTCTAATAACATGAGTTCGATATAAGAAATATAAAACCTTAGGCATAATAAGTGTAAAAAGAACAATAATGCTTACTATCTTTATACTTCCTTACCATTATATCAAACTTTGGTTAGTTAACAAGAATACTATGTGTTACTATTACATAATTAAATTGATGCTGTACTGATAACATAGAGCAATAGGTGACTGCTCTTCAGACTGATCTACCTGCGGCATAGCATTTTAGTTTCATCTTTAGTTAATAAAAAGCAGTTTATATCCAGTCAGGTATTCCCTCATGGTTAGGAAGCTTTTCAAATACCAATTTTTCTAGTTCTAAGTCTTGAGCTTCTGTTAACATAATCTCATCGTCGCTGTCAATATCACTATTAGTTAAGTCATGTTGTTGATTTTCAAGTATCAATCTAATTTGCTCCGCAATGTTTTCAGGCAATTTTTCAGGTTGAGGAACATCTTTCAATACTAATTTTTCTAGTTCTAAGTCTTGAGCTTCTGTTAACATAATCTCATCGTCGCTGTCAATATCACTATTAGTTAAGTCATGTTGTTGATTTTCAAGTATCAATCTAATTTGCTCCGCAATGTTTTCAGGCAATTTTTCAGGTTGAGGAACATCTTTCAATACTAATTTTTCTAGTTCTAAGTCTTGAGCTTCTGTTAACATAATCTCATCGTCGCTGTCAATATCACTATTAGTTAAGTCATGTTGTTGATTTTCAAGTATCAATCTAATTTGCTCTGTAATGTTTTCAGGCAATTTTTCAGATTGAGGTAGATTGCCTTCAGATAGCAATCCAGCATCTCGTAGTTCAACTTCCATTTTATCTTCTATATCAGTTAGGTCATAATGATCAGATTGTATTAACTGAATGTCACTGTTGCTTTTTCCATTTTCAGTCTCAATGTCAGTTTTCATAGCAATGAGATTAGGATGTTGTGCTTTATAGTTTTCTATAAATATACCCATTTTACTACTTAAGCCTGTAAAAAAACTCTTGTTTAAATGATTTAGTTCTATAAGATGATTTATTGCAGATTTCATTTTTGTAACTGCAACTTTGCCTGACTTATCAAACTTGAACTTGTAAATATCTTCTATACAACCATTAACATCCGAGAACTTATCTGCCATATCAATATGTCCATCTTCTGCAGTGCGCATAATAAAAAAACATGCAAATTTGTGTATAAATGGTTTTATACATTCTATAAAATATTCCGCCAAGTATTCTTCTTCAAATCGCTGTGTTAATTCTGTTTTAAAAATATCGATTGCGCCTGAAGTTATATTTTGTAGTGAAGATGGTGTTATATGTGACAAAACTTTTAAGCAAAGAATTCCTTTACACTGATTCTGAGTATCTGTTGTTAGCTTTGTTATATTATTTTTAATAGTCTTTTGTAATTTATTATCGTTAAAAAAGTTGGCAAATTTTGATGCTATAAGCTTTGGTTTATCAGACTGCGATTCTTGATTCATAAGCCATTCAGCTGTTCTTTCGCTTACTTCTTCAACGCAACCATACTTTGTAAAATATTCCTTAAAACATGGAGTTAATTTGGTTATTAATTTTTGTTTTACAAGTTGCTGATCATACTGCGTTAAGTACGCAATTGCATATTTTATATTAAAGTCTGATGTTTTTATGGTTTGAGTCATAATGAACAACTTTTGCTGGACATATTCCTGTTGTTCAATTTTAGCTTCCATATTTGTATTAGCATTTTCTATATATTTGAGGATAAAATTTGTCATATATTGTTACCTTATAGTTTAAAGTTTTTTATATATATTATGAATAATTAAAAAACACAACTAAAAAGTTAAGAAATGTTAAGATTAAGCTCTAATTTATCACAAGTTCGATATAAGTGAAATAATGAGAAGCAGGAAGAATAAGAGTTACAGTGATAGATTTATAAAAAAATAAAAATAAAGAAGAAATATAAACACTGATAGAATAACTCTAAAAAACAAGAAGAACTGCTATGATTTCTATAGTTAAGTTTTTTTCCTAATAGAGGATTTCAGTAAGCATTTAAACAAAAGAAGTACAAAAATACTATGTTACGCCATACATAGGTATTAAAGAGATATAACACTTATTCTTCTTAAGTTTTGCTGTATTTCTTATATCTAACTTATGTTTAAACAGTTATTTAACAGAGCAGTATTACAACTTGAGAAGATCTTAATTCGATAGAGAAAAAAGATTTTGACTTAGTTAATACAGCACTTGATTTTTATATTTGTGATATTATGGGTCGTTTTAAAGACGTGCTCGAACCTGATGTTTAAATTAAGAGCAATAAGATAAGTTCAGAACTTTTTCAGTTAATATACTAAATTATCAAAGTCTTTTTTTATAACTCAGAATCAATTGTATATCTAATTTTGAAGGATATTTTGTTTTTTTAGATGTAAATAACAATGCGACAATTTCGCATCTACTTTAAAAAAGATGAAAAATTTTTCATAATTATGACAAAAAGTCATGTACTGATAAAAATCTAAATGATACTGTATACCTGATATTATCTGAGATTCAAGATTTAGATAATATTTAGCTAGAGATTAAAGACGATAAACTAGAAATTTTCTTTTTAATCTCTAGGAAGCAATTTAATAATTTAAATAGCAGGAGGATTCTATGCCTATTGAAGACGAAGGTCAAAATAAAATCAATAAATTAACCGAAAAATTATCCACAGAGGGAATTAATAGCACAACAATAAAACAGATAGATAGTGAAATGCAAAAACTATACTGCCAGCTAGAGGAATCTGAGCAAGTAAGCATAAATTGCATAGAGTGGATACAATATTTTAGGCTAATAGTAAATAACTACGACAGAAAAAAAGTAAATATAATAGCTTCTCTAAATGGAATGATTTTTTTATTTAGACAATACATAGCATCAACGAATGTAAGGATTGAAACATTTAATATAGAACCGCTAATAAATAATACCGTTATCAGAATGAGGAAAAATTTTGAGAATGAGAATATAAATCTAAATGTTCAAAATGACATAAAGCCGATTCTGATTGGAGACAGTTTCAGAATAAAAGCAGTAATAAGCCAGTTAATTGGTAGTGCGGTTATAAATAGTAGCAAGAATAGCAAGATTATTGTCAACGTCAATCAGAATTCAGAAATATTACAATTTATAGTACAAAACATAGAACTAAGCACTTCTAAAGAAAAATTAGAAAAAATAAATGCTGAACTAGAGAATACGAATTTGGTAATGTATCAAGAACTAGGAGAAGGATTAGCATTTATAAAACATCTTACACATCAGATGAAAGGAAATCTACGAGTTAAAGAGCAAAATAATTATGTAACTTTTTCATTTGATGTACCAACAATAGTTTGAATTATTCTTTAGGAGAATGCTATGAAAGAAAAGAAGAAAACAATTAACAAATGGATGGTACAAATTCCTCCAATACCAATTACGTTGGTGAATGGAGAGAGTGAGAATATCGATGAATATATGGAAATAATAACAAAGCTAAGAAAAGCGAAGTATCAGGTCGAGGCAGCTGAATCATTGAAAGAATATTGTACAGATTTAATACAGGAGATTAAATATAGATTTAATATTGCAACGAGTGAAATTGTAAGGCTAGCAAGCGAGATCATGTTAAATGATTCGAAAAACAAAGATAAGCTGGAAACAATATTAAATCGATCAGCAAATCTCCAAGGGTACTGTAACGATGTAGTTTACACGCTTAGAAGCGAAATTGAGAATGAAAATTTATGTTTAAAAAAATTTAGCATACAAAAGCTAGTAAAGGATGCCGTTAGGCGACTAGAAGACATTGCAAAAGAGAAAGATATAAAAATTAATTACAATTTTCAGTACAAAATGAAGGATATTGTGATTGGAAATAGTGATCACTTACAAGCTATATTAAGTCAATTAATAGGGAGCGTCATTAGATTTAATCGCAGCTGCCAGGTTATAATTACAGTTCATTTGTTTACTGTAAAAAATTATATAAAAAGCGATAACATACTACAATTTAGAATACACGATACAGGAAGCAGTATTTCAAAAGAAAAATTAGGGAATATAAAAGCTAAATTAGCTGATTTTGAGTTGGTACGAGACTATCCACTAATGCTTGAATCAGGATTATGGTTTGTAAATTACCTTATTAATCAACTTAATGGAGAAATGGAAATAGAAAGCGAAAAAGACAAGTTTACAACCATTACTTGCAATATTCCAGTACAACTTTTTTAATCAAATTAATTCGCTTCTTTCACACTTTTTATCTGAGACTGAAGTATATAAAAAGTTTAATTTATTGTATAATTTATTAAAGATTATTTAGAGATGAAAAATGATAGACTTTTATAGCGAAAGCTTACTAAATAAGCTGTTTGAAACCAACGTAAGATTTGACACTAAAATTGATCTTGATAAAGTTGAAAAAGCAATATTTTATGCCCAAAAATATCATGGTCAGCAAAAGAGAGATACAGGAGAACTATACTACACACATCCATTAGAAGTAGCTTATATGGTATCAGACTACAGCTTTGAAACAGATACGATTATTACAGCAATACTACATGATACTATCGAAGACACAACACTAACCAAAGAAAAGATTGTTAAGGTATTCGGTAGAAAAATTGCGGAACAGGTTTCAGATCTCACCAGGATTAAGGATAATAAAAAAATCAGTTCTAGAGAGATGATTCAAACATTTTATAGACAAAATAAAACAGAACTATTATTAATTAAGCTTTTCGACCGATTCCATAATATTCAGACTGTATCAATAAAACCTTATGAAAAAAGACAAGAAATCATACTAGAAACGCAGCAAGAATTTATACCTCTTGCTGAATATCTTAAATTACCAGAAATTGCTATAGAGCTAAATAAATACTGTAAGCTGTATGCTACCTAATAAACTAAAGTTTAATAGGTGGTTAATGTAGTGAATTGCAGAAATTAAAATTCAATAAGAGAATGTTCATGTAGGTTATTTTATTGTATAATTTAAAAAGAATAGAAAATATGAAAAATATATGCATTTATCAAGATTTTTAGATCCAAAGAATGATGTAGCATTTAAAAAGATATTTGGATCAGAAAAAAACAAGGACATACTAATACATTTTCTGAACGATATATTGTTGTTTGAAGGGAATAGAAAAATAATAGAAGTAGAGTTTTTAGGAACGATATTAGATGCAGACATAGCGTCTAAAAAAGAATCAATAGTAGATGTTTTGTGTAAAGATAAAAACGGTGCGCAATATATAATAGAAATGCAAGTAGATCCTACACAAGGATTTGAAAAAAGAGCACAGTATTATGCCGCAAAAGCATATGGTAGGCAACCAAATAGAGGGAAGGAAGGAAAATACTCAGACCTAAAGGAGGTTATATTTATAGCTATAGCAGATTATAAATTGTTTCCAAATAAAGAAGACTATATATCAAGGCATGTAATATTGGATAAAAAGACATATGAGCATGATCTAAAGGACTTTTCATTTACCTTTATAGAATTACCAAAATTTAAAAAAAATAGAGTGGAAGAGTTAAATGATATAACAGAGAAGTGGTGCTATTTTTTTAAACATGCAAAAGAAACAACATTAGATGGATATAATAAAATAATAGGTGAAGATTTAATAATAAAAAGAGCGTATGAGGCATTAGATCAGTTTAATTGGAGTGAAGACGAACTAATAACCTATGAACAAGAGTTAAAGCGTATATGGGATAATAAAGCAGTAGAAGATTATAAACTCGAACGCGCTAAAGCTGAAGGTAAAGCTGAAGGTAAAGCTGAAGGTAAAGCTGAAGGTAAAGCTGAAGGTAAAGCTGAAGGCATAAAGCTAGGTGAGATTAAAGGTAAAGCTGAAGGCATAAAGCTAGGTGAGATTAAAGGTAAAGCTGAAGGTGAAGCTAAAGCAAAAAAAGATTTTGCAATAAAATTATTGAAATCTGAATTATCAGTTGAGACAATTGCTGAATATACGGATTTATCAATACAAGAAGTATTAAATTTAAAAAATAGTGTAAAATAATAATGAATATACAACACAAAATCTTACTTTTGATGTGTTGTATGCTACTTCTATTAGATGCTTTATATCACACTACAAGTTCTATACTATACTGAACATTGAGAAGGCCATTCTTTAAGGCATAAATGTCCTTAACATGACCGCACCATTCTTGACGAAAGCTATTCCATTTTAATCCATGAAGGCGAATGTGGCGCTTAGTGTTTTCATCTAGTTCAGAGGCAAATTTTAAAATCACAGCAGCTTTATTTTGCTGTTCTTTATCAAAAATATCTTTACCGATTGTAGTCCAATGATCTTGAACATTTTGATGTAAAGATAGCTGGTTCAAAAAAAGTAGCATTGTTTTTTGAACTCTAAGATTTAAGACTATATCTCTTAATGTTTAGGAATATTTTTTGATATAGTCCATAATCCAGAATAAATCTTATGTTAAATGTTAAAACATTTTTGCTGACACATTCTTAACTTATGAACATGTGATTCTCTGTACCTTGATTCTAATGAAAAAATAGTTGCAAGCTAAATCGACAAGATTGAAATATTACTGTGACTTGGATATGTGAACAGTGTATAACATAACTGTCTTATTTAGTGTTTTAGCTATTACATTGCATAATTATATTGACAACTATTAGTAAATGCATGTTATAATACAAAATATAGAGATTAAGCAAGGTATTATAATGAATCCTTTTTCAATAGCAGCAGCTAAAGCACTATCATTTGCCACTGAATCTATGAGCGATGCAGTTGAATGCGTTAACAAAATTATGTTGAATTCTGTGAGTGCTAACTGTAATGTGACTACATTTAGGAAAATACCTCCAGCTGACGAGTTGTTCGCCAGTACAGACAGTATACTTGCATGTAATAGTAGCAAGATAGATCCATATAGATATCTCGGCAATACTATGGATTCAATTCGTATGTTTGGAATAACATATAATCCTGACCTTCTTCATGAGTGTACAGGTCAGGAAGTATTAACATCGAGTAATGCTATATCGTGTGAAAAAAATGAGTTACTATATGAACATAATGTTCCAAATTATGATGATAGTATCCAGAACACTGTAGTTAGATACTGTATTAGCTCTTGCAAAATAATCAACTGCAACTTGATCAAGCTGAAAGAATTTTGCTCTGGCATGGGGTGTGATAATTATGATAATACTACCTATAGCAGTGTAAATTTTGTTAATGTTACAACTAGTCCTGAAGAGGAAAATTTTTTCACTTCTGCTACAGCAACAGTAGCAGGTGTAATAGTTCCATGGATAGTGCCAACAGTACTAGCAGTTTCTGGAGGTATAGCATTATATGGAATATATCATTTGCGCTCCTCAAAAAATAAAACCAGTTCTTTGCCTGTAAACAGTGTAGACGTAGGTACAAATGCTAATACTAGTGTTAAAAATTTAAATGCAGAAAAAATTTCAACAGATTTCCTAGATAATGATGCACAAGCACATCTTTATGAAGATCTAAAAACATATAAATGTGAAGAAGCAGCATATGATGACACTGCACTGCCAATATCAGGTGGTCAAGATGCAATAAGGGCTGAGGCTGTATAACAATATTCTCTATACCTCTATCATAATCTTTATTATTAATAGATACTTTTTTCTTATTTAAGATATAAGTTCTAAATTATATTGAACATTGAGAAGGCCATTCTTTAAGGCCTCAATGTCCTTAACATGGCCGCACCATTCTTGACGAAAACTGTTCCATTTTAAGCCATGAAGGTGAATGTGGCGCTTAGTGTTTTCGTCTGGTTCAGAGGTGAATTTTAAAATCACAGCAGCTTTATTTTGCTGTTCTTTATCAAAAATATCTTTACCTATTGTAGTCCAATTGATCCTGAACATTTGGATGTTGTGTTAAAGTTTCTTTTAGTGAAACAATTGCACCAAATAAAGTATTTGTTGATAAGTGATCAAGCTTAGCTTTAGCAACTAATCCACCCATTTCGATAAGACGTCGAGTACGCATTTTACGTTCTTTAATTTTAAGGTTAACCTCATCCATGATTAGCCTAGCCTTTTTTTGTTGAAGAGTAATTTTTTGCTGCATAAGATTTGCCATGTTAGTAATTCAGAAAGATAAAAAAAATCAGGCAAGAATATATCAAAATAAAATCCCAGTAAAGAAAAAAAACCGCGCCTACCAAACCAACATCAAATAATTATAGTCAAAAAAACGTGAATTCAAGGTTAGAAGCTTCATTGAAAAATAAGCTTAAGCGGGTAGGTAAGCGCAGAAGCGCTTTTCCTCCCAAAGAACCGTACAAGCGAATTACTCCGCATACGGCTCAAGCAATTTACAAACAGCTGCAATAAGTTGTCCGCGATTACTGTGTACTTGTCGATGGCAGTTTTCATGCAATAAGCACAAATTGTTAATATGGTCAGTGCCACCACATCTTATAGGTGTTATATGATGTACATGAACACTTTCACCATTATCTATTAAATCAAAACAAACAAGACATTTACCCTTTTGTCTACGCCAAAGAATCTGCCTAGATTTAAACAAATACTTAGGGCTATCAGCCTGACGTTTATGCCAATATTCTCTAAGTTTTGAATTATCAGGAGAAGATTTACCTTTAACAAGAATATGTCGTTTAATCGTTGTCCATTGTAATTTCCATAGATATAGATCTTTATTCATAAAGACCCAATTATCATTTCTGCCTTTAATGCGACCCCAATACTTTTTCTTAAGCCATTCCCAGGATTTTTTAGGATGTTTTCTACATGCAAATCTTGCTTGTCGAATCCACATCCAACAGTCTAAATTGGAAAAAATTTTCTTGGACACAACTTTGTTGAAATAACTGCACCATCCAAATATTTTAGAATTTAGATTATCAATTATTCTATCAATATTCCATGAGAAACTTTTTTTCCATTCTATTGACATTCGTTTTTTAAACGACTTTATAGAGTCTTTAGACGGTTTAACTAGTAGAGCTACACCTCTTCTTGTACTATTGGTTTTATATTGTCGAATATTAAATCCAAGGAAATCAAAACCTTCATTAATATGAAGTATCCTGGTTTTTTCCTTTGACAATTCTAAGCCTCTAATACTTAACCAATCATTAATAATACTTTTGGCTCTGATACATGAGCTTTCTGACTTAGCGCAAACGACAAAATCATCAGCGTATCTCACTAAAGCATATTCGGATTTAGAATATAGGTGATCATACTTATTATAGATAATATTAAGTATATCACTCATTCCATGAAGAGTTATGTTTAAAAGTAATGGAGAAATTAATCCACCTTGTGGAGTACCAGCTGTTGTTTTGATAATTTGATAATCCTGCATTACACCAGATTTAAGCCATGCTTGAATCCAATTACGAGCAGGGAAATTTCCTATAATTTTCAAAAGAAAATTATGATCAATATTATCAAATGCTCCTTTAATATCAGCATCTAATATCCAATTTCTATTGGTTCCATGTCGAATAATACCAGATATTCTCTGTATTGCATCGTGAGCGCTACGTCCAGGTCTAAAGCCATAGCTGCAACCTTCAAACTTAGCTTCCCAATATGGTTCAAGTGCTGATTTTACAACAGCCTGTCTACACCTATCCAAAATAGTTGGCAAGCCTAAAGGTCTAGATTCGCCATTACTTTTTGGTATGTATACACGCTTAATCGGTTTTACAGATGATAGATTATTATCTGCTAACTTTTCCATCAACAGACTCCTTTCTTTATCTGTCTTAACAACTATTTTATCAATTCCAGGACTTTTTCGTCCTTTGTTGATTTGAGTAACACGTCTTATAGCAAGTAACCTATTTGCTCTTGATTTTAACATCAATCTTTGTAAGTTACGTACTAACTTCATATTACCATTTGCAGATGCCCTATAAATACGTCTACGAAGATTATTAACCTTTTGTATAATTTCTTTCCAGTCTATTGAATGCCAATAGATTTTCTTGAAATTATCTTTAGTCTCAATTGTTACATTTGCGTTTAGCATTCACTTTTCCAATTAATTCATAATCTTGTTTACCTATTTAGGGTAAATCACCAGTCTTAAGTTAGCATCATTTCTGATTAGCATATAAATGCCTATACACTCAGTTATTAATTTCTGTAGTCTTTCGACTTAGTGTCATTTGCTTTCTAAGACCTCTCTTACCTACTATCAGTTGCCTAATAATAGGCTTACCATGTTTCACTCATCAGAGAGACGTTAAGTTGGTTATCTTCTTTATACCGAGGAGCTGGCATTTTTAAAGAAGGCTGCGTATTCCTTCTTACAGCTAAGCTTTTCAGCTTTATCCTTATAACAGAATTTATCTGGAGTATCTGCTTCTGCATTGACGATATTTTCCATACGAAGATTCACTTTCGTTTAACCAATTTTAACTTTACCTTGCCCCTATTTCCCATCCAGATTAGTACTTTAGTTAGGCTTTCTATCGCGCTTAGTACAAGACCGTTACCAATCTCGCACCGCAATAGCGGTAACTAAGGTTTAAATGCAACCTTGCTACATTTCTGTAGTCTCTGTTTGAGCGACCTCATGTCGCACTACGCAATACGTAAACTTGAAAGTTTACTGTTAAAAAATGAGTACTCATTAACCGATTGAATGTTAAAAAAAAGAAGTTTGTGCTAGCAAAATCAAAAAAACCATGCTAACTTAAAACTCAGGTGAGAATTGGTATTGAGATGGCGATACAGTTTACAAGGATTGAATTTTTAAGTAGAAGTAAAGGAGGTGATAGTTGTCGTAAGGCAGCGTATAATGCAAGAACTATTGTTAAAAACGAGAATACAGGTATAAAGTATAACTTCTCTCGTAAGAAAGATAACGTATATCATACAGTGCTGATACCGGATTATGTAAAACAAGAATTCAAGAATATTCAAACATTAATGAATGAGGTAGAACGAACAGCCAAAAAAGACAACAGCCAGTTGTTGAAGGATATAGTAATAGCATTGCCAGACGAGAAGGAGCTAAATTTAGAGCATAGAATAGAACTAACTCATCAAATAGTTGATGAAATGGAATGGGTGCAAAAAGGTATTGGAGTACAGATAGACATTCATAAGCCTCAAACAGGAGATAAAAACTGGCATGTACATATATTGCTTACTATGAGAAGATTTAGAGAAGATGGAACTGGTTTAGGAGATATAGCAGTAGATTTAAACCCAAAAATCATAACAGTTAATGGCAAAAAGGTTGTTATTAAAGATCCCGAGATGATTCATGAAAGAGTAAAGAAATAATTAATGCATATTTCGCTAAATTAGGCTTACCATATAGAGTTGACGAGATAAGCGAAGTGCCGGGAAAGCATATTGGGAATATTAAATATATTGAAATTAGGAATTTAATTAATGAAGTATTAAATGAAAATGAGTTACGTAAAGAGGCTCATTTGAAGATTATTAATGATGCTGATGTAATAACGGATTCTATAACACATTACAAATCTATTTTTACTAAGCAGGATGTTGAAAAAGCAGTAAAAGATATACCAGATCCAACAGCAAGAGAACAGTTAGTTCAGCAAGTGCTTAGTTCAAATAGAATACTAGAGTTATACCATGATGATGGTGAAAGTAGCAAATATTTTACGACAATTGAGGTTCGAAATGAGGAGACGAGAATAATCAGAATAGCTAATAAAATCAATAATCAGGTTTATTACAACGATATTTACAATCTTAAAAGTGATATCGAAGGTCTAGCAAATGTTAGTGAAGAACAGAAACAAGCTCTAAGGCATATTTTGCTTAGCACTAGTGGAGTTAGAGTCTTAAGAGGAAGATCTGGTACAGGAAAATCTTATGTTTTAATAAAAGCGCATAAGCTCGCAACAAATCGTGGACAAAAAGTTATTGGTCTTGCTCCTACTCATAAGGCAGTATCAGAGCTGAGGAGCAAAGGTTATACAGAGGTCTATACAGTAAAAGGATTTTTATATAATCGAAAAAAAATTTTTATGCAAGACAGCTTAATAGTAGTAGATGAAGCTGGAATGGTAGGTACTAAAGCTTATGCAGAGCTGTTTAGAGTAGTTAGAAACAATAATTGTCAACTGATACTCGCTGGAGATGAAAAACAGCTAGCTTCAATAGAAAGAGGCGGAATGTTTGAGATGCTGAGTAATAATTTCGGTTCACATGTTTTAATAGATATTCGCAGACAAAGTGAAAACTGGAGCAGAGAAGCAGCAACAAAGTTTGCTGAGAGTAATATTTTAAGCGGTATAACCTTACTGAGACAAAATAAATGTGTTAAGTTTGATAATACATTACAGGATTCAATTAGTAAGTTGATTTATGATTGGAGTCTAAGCAAGTTTAAGCTACATGAAAAATTGGTAATTACAGTACGTAATAAAGATGTCGACATTCTTAATTCAAGTATTAGATCTTTGTTAAAAGCAAATGGTACGCTACAAGGCACAGAATATAGGCGTTCAATAGCTGGAAGGAAAGAGTCCTATATGGCAGGAGATAGAATCGTATTTCAAAAAAGCGATAAGGATTTACAAATACAAAACAGTGAATTTGCAACTTTAACTTCTGTTAATAAAAATGAATTTGTAGTTAAGACAGACACAGGAAAAGAGGTGAGTTTTGATTTAAATAAAATAAGCTTTAAACATGGATATGCTACAACAGTTTGTAACACACAAACAGCTTTCAAAAAAGATGTATATGTTCTTCATAATAATGGTGTAGGCATAGAAAGTTCTAACATAAGCATGATAGGGAATGCAGAGCAAGTACGGCTGTACTACAACGTGCAAGCTACAAAAAATATGTTGCTAATCTAATAGAGCAGCTTAGCACAGCTAAGACAGACTCTATGAATTCAAAAGTTGTAGAGGAGAATAATAATGTTCAAGCAAATGAAGTAAGGCAATATCAATCTGCTCAAAACTATAGACAAAATGATTATTAGACCTCTTTCGAAACTGGTTAAGGTAGTTCAAAATTATAAATGCCAGAGATCAAATTAAATCTAAGAGAAAATCTTTTAGTTCTAGATCTAAGCTTGATAGTAACTTGCTTAGATATCAGAATCTATCAAGCTTAGAAGCAATTAAATTTTCTGTGTAAAATATCGTGTTCTGTGTATGTTCAGTATTTGAATTACGTTTCTAGAGTAAAATTTGCTCTAAAACTCCTGCTATATCTGATATTTTGGAGTAAATATTGTGCAGTGTATGAGACGAATTTTTTCAACTAATGTTTGCAAAAGTATTACTAATAATAGTGTTAATAATACAATAATTTTTTATAAATTTGTTGGAAATTTTCCACCAGAAGAATGGAAATGGTTAACAGATGCTGATGGAAAAGCTTTAGGAAAAACTGAAAAGCAGTTGCTAGCAGTAATAGTTCGTCAACTACAAGTATATAATAATAAAAATATAGAAGAAATACAGGAAAATTACAACTTTTTTACAGAATTATTAGGAGTTGGACAGCCTAGAGTTAGGCAGTGTTTATCTAAATTACAAAAAGCTGGTTTTATTAAATATGAAAATAGAACTATAACTAAAGGTAAATATAAGCTGAATCATATTCTATGCATAAAACTTGTTAGAAATTTTCAACAGGTCAGTAACTTTGAAAAAGAAAAAACTGTTACACAAACTGAAAAAATTTTTCCTCTATACCCGAAAAAAATTTCGGGTGAACACGAAAAAAATTTCGGGTCCATATATAGATATAATAATAAAAAAATAATAAATGATAGATCTAGATCTACTGAAGATAAGTTAATAGAGAATGATCAAAATAAAAATGAAGATCAACAGCAAAATTTAAAGTTTAAATATACGGAATCTGATGATTTTATAGAAATTGAGTTAGTAGGAAATGAAAAAGAAGATCAACAGCAACAACAGAATTTGAATTTCCATGAGCTTAGTGATGTTAGTAATAAAAAGCCATCAAACAAGGATTATGAGCAAAATAGTGAGTTAGCAACTCCAGCTATTACTAAAGATTCAGAGGTTGAAAAGAATGAATGCTATCCCAAAAGAAAAAGACTAGCAGATTATTATCCACTAACACCAGAAGATGCAGTTATACTACAACGTATGTCTAGTAGAAGCTTCAACATATACTTCATAAATCAATTACTGTTGAAGTTATCAAATAAATATCCAAACCGTCATTTTGCAAATAAGATAGCAGTGCTAAACTATATGGCAAAAGCCTTAGCAAATGAATTACTAACTACTGATCAGGCTAATAGTAGAAATTTTGGATTTAATGATGTAGGAAGATTTAAAGAACAGTATCTAGTAAATATTGAATCTGGTACAGATCGTAGTATGAAGGCTCAGTTGAAGCGTAAAATAGCTGGAGTCTTTGAAGCAGATATGGCTTATCAAATTTTAACATCTTGTGATTTTGGAGCAGCGGTTAAAAACAAATATTACATCAAGTTGGTTAAGAATATTACACTGTCAGATCATATTAAATTCAAGATACTACAGGAGGTACGAGCTGTCCATGGCAACGATATTGAGCTGTTACAAGTTATACCATTTGATGAATCAAAACAAGTTACCAATAGCACAACGGAGTATCAAAAAACAACAGTTTTACAGCAACAAATAAGTGATGAAGATTACCTTTCAGAACTTAGTAAAGAGCTAGGCTCCAACTCGACTTGGTACAAAGTACGAGAATCTTTGATTAAAAGTTACGGTCAAGCTATCGATAAATCATGGTTTAGCAAATTAGAAGTTATAAATGAAGATAGTGTTAATAAAAAAATATTCATCAAAGCAAAAACAGAATTTGAAGATAGTTACATCAGAGAGAACTATCTGAAAGATCTTGAGTCCTCTTTTAAAGCTCAAGGATTTTCTTTTGAGTTAGTTAAGTTTAGTAATTTTAATAAAATTTAAAGGGTGATATGGAAAAAGATCTTGCAAAGATTGCTCCAAGTAATATTCAGGCAGAGCAAATGATACTTGGGGCAATTCTGATTAACAATCGTGCGCTATATAACATTAACGAATTTTTACTGCCGGAACATTTTTATGAACCATTACATGGTAAAATATACAAGTCAATTAATCTCATTATTAGTAAAGGAATTAGCGCTACTGTAATTTCGCTCAAAAATATGCTAGGCAATGAACTCACATTTGATGAAATAGGTGGAGTAGATTATCTAGCTAAACTTACAACGTTAGCATTAAGTATAGTTAATGTTAATGAGTACGGCAAAATAGTATATGATCTTGCGCTGAGGTGTTATTTAATTGAAATTGGAGAAAAAATAGTAACAAATGCGTATTCTTCTACTTTAGCAGATTTAGCTATAAGTCAGATCGAAACTGCTGAATCTCAATTATATGATCTAGGTTCAAGATGAACTTTAAGTAAAGGATTTACAAAATTACAAACTTCAATTGAAGAATCATGGACATCAATTTCATCTGCTATTAAAAATAAAAACTCTATTAACGGTATTAGTAGTGGACTACTTGACCTTGATTCAAAGCTTGGAGGATTTAAAAATTCTGACCTAATAATATTAGCTGGCAGGCCATCAATGGGTAAAACTGCTTTAGGAGTTAACTTAGCAATAAATGCTTGTAAATATTTTTTATCATCATCTACTCAACAAAATAGCAAAGTTTCTAATATAACACCATCAGTTGGATTCTTTTCTTTAGAAATGTCATCTCAGCAAATCTCAACTCGAATTCTTTCTATAGAATCAGAAATTAATAGCTCTGCATTATTTAACGGTAAAATAAATGAACAAGATGTTGATAAGTTAAAGACTGTACAAGATGAAATACAAAAGTGGAATTTTTTTATAGATGATGCTCCGGCAATCTCGATATCTGCAATTAGATCTGGAGCTCGTAGACTTAAACGTACACATAATTTAGCAATATTATTTGTTGATTATTTACAGCTAATAAAAATTGATAACAGAAGAAGTCAGTATAATAGAGTGCAGGAGATTTCTGAAATTACTCAGAGCTTAAAAGCTCTTGCTAAAGAGCTCAATATTTCAATCATTGCGTTATCTCAATTGTCTAGAGCTGTAGAACAAAGGTCAGATAAAAAGCCTATTCTCTCAGATCTACGAGAATCAGGCTCAATTGAACAGGACGCCGATATTGTAATGCTTATATATCGTGACGAATATTACTTGTCTAGATCAGAACCGAATCCAGGTACTCCAGAATATACAGAATGGGTTACAAAACAAAATAAATGTTATAACACTGCTGAAATAATTGTTGCTAAACACCGTAATGAGCCAGTTGGTACAGTGAAGTTGCACTATAATAGTAGGTATTCTAAATTTGGCAATATTGTTAAAAACTCTCAGCAATGTTAATAAACGCTAGATTATGCATAAGATGAAAAAATGCTGGTCCAAAAAAAAAATTACAGCAAAATTTTACTCATTAACACCAGAGATATGCAACTCAAGATTAGTTTTTTTTGGCATCGTGATAACTGAATTCAAAAAATTTATAATTTAATTTGCTTCTTTTCCAGTTTTTATCTGGGATTGGAGTATACAAAAAGTTTAAATTATGGTATAATTTATTAATAACCATTTAGAGGTGGCCAATGATAGATTTTTATAGTGAGAGCTTAATAAATAAGCTGTTCAGAAGCAAAGTACAGCAGCTTATTAATAAGGATAGTACACTTGTCAATTCAAAATATAAAGACGGTACTACAGCTTTATCTGTTGCTTTGAAATATAAGAATCTACCTATTGCCGAGATTTTACTAAGCAATGGAGCTAACATAAACGCACAAGATAATGATGGGCACACCGCTTTACATCTTGTTGTGGATACAATTCAAGTATATTATGAATTTTTCGAAAAATATCCTACCTATTGCAATGATCATATAGCATTACTGCTACAATATAATGCTGATGTAAATATCGAGAATAATCAAGGTAATACACCTTTATCTGATGCTGTTGAATGCAAATGTGTAGAACCTTTAGCAATTATGCTAAAACATAATTCTACTGGTATTAATAAAAAATATGATGAAGGAGAAACGCTACTACATATTGCTGTTCGTAATAAAATCATAGATATTATACAGCTTTTGATTGATTATGGAGCAGATATTGATGCAAAAGATGATAACGGCATGACTACTATAGATTATGCTGCTAAAAGCGGTAATGCAGATGTATTCAACTTTCTAACGGAACAATCGGTCCCATGGTATTAGGTTTTAACAGATAGCTAATATGTTAATATTAAAAAGAGAAGTTAATATGAATGTTTTGAAATTACTTTTACAACCGGGTTATGCTGTTATATTAGCATTCGTTGTATTATCTTCACCATCGATATGTACAGCGAATAATAATGTAAACTTCAATGCCTCTAAAGGTGGTATTGATACTTCGCAATTCTATATAAAATTTTCAACTGGTATTGTTACTAACTACGATACATTAGAAGCTGGAATTGGTTATAGATTAAATCGGCACAGAATGGATGTAAGATTATGATTTATGTGTCATCACAACTGTAGAGATAACTTTATTCAAGGAAATTATTATTACAATATAATTGAAGGTAACAAAGCATCAATTGTTGTTACAGGTGGCCTAGTATCAGCTTTCAATAGTGATAGCGGTACTGGTATAGACTTGGGAGTTGGTACAACAATAAATTTATCAAGAGATACATATTTAGACATTGAATGTAGCACAATTGCTAACTATAGACCACTTCCTATTCATATACGATTTGGATTGCGGGTTCATCTTTAATTGCTAAGCTCAGGTCAAGTAGTTAGTTCGAATAGTTAGTAATGATTAGCTCATTAACAGGATTGCGTTGTTCATTGATTGAGTATATAATCCAATATGAGTAATGAAGAAGTCTTTTTTACAGCGTGATAACTAGTAATTAAGTCGAGATTAATATCAGAAAAAAACATTGTTTAAACAGATGCCTAACTTGAAAAAATAAAGCCCCACCTCCAAGGAATGGTTCATAGTAATTATAGTGTGGCCCTGAAGGAAGATGCTCTATTAATTTATTAACAATTCTCCTTTTGCCTCCAACTCAATGGAGAAAAGGCTTTAGTTCATTAGAAATTGCTATTGACACAAGAATTTTTGATTAATTAAATCTCTGCTATGAATTATAGCAGAAAACAAGCCTTAAAGCCAGTAATAATAACTGCTACAGAGCTTTTTTTATAAATCTTTTTTGAATGATATTTTTGTAGCTAGAGATACAATGTGATAATTTCGCATCTATTTTAAAAAAGATGAAAAAATTTTTCATAATTATGACAAAAAGTCATGTACTGATAAAAATCTAAATGATACTGTATACCTGATATTATCTGAGATTCAAGATTTAGATAATATTTAGCTAGAGGTTATTTCATTAAAACTTCAGAATCTGTTAGTAAAGGTACAAATGAATCTCTAGCTATACTTTAATTACTACTTCAAATAGCAAAAGTAATGCTATGATTATTAGTTATAAGAATAACAATAAACAAAAAAAATCTAAAAATACGATTTGCTAATGGCCTAATTATTTTAGGCTATCTCAATTTATAACTCAAGATTAATAATAAATATATAATTGTTAAATATTATGCGGGGTTTTAAAGAGTAAAAGTATGCATATACAAGTCTTAAGCGCGGCAAAACACTTGCTCTATCGAATGTTTAACCTACGCAAACAAAATAAAGCAACACAAATTTTTTCAGTTTCACAGGAAAAATGGTTTGCTTTTTTTAATGACTTGCACAGTCATACAGAACAAAAAAATTTAATACAACTTCTAATAACATGAGTTCGATATAAGAAATATAAAACCTTAGGCATAATAAGTGTAAAAAGAACAATAATGCTTACTATCTTTATACTTCCTTACCATTATATCAAACTTTGGTTAGTTAACAAGAATACTATGTGTTACTATTACATAATTAAATTGATGCTGTACTGATAACATAGAGCAATAGGTGACTGCTCTTCAGACTGATCTACCTGCGGCATAGCATTTTAGTTTCATCTTTAGTTAATAAAAAGCAGTTTATATCCAGTCAGGTATTCCCTCATGGTTAGGAAGCTTTTCAAATACCAATTTTTCTAGTTCTAAGTCTTGAGCTTCTGTTAACATAATCTCATCGTCGCTGTCAATATCACTATTAGTTAAGTCATGTTGTTGATTTTCAAGTATCAATCTAATTTGCTCCGCAATGTTTTCAGGCAATTTTTCAGGTTGAGGAACATCTTTCAATACTAATTTTTCTAGTTCTAAGTCTTGAGCTTCTGTTAACATAATCTCATCGTCGCTGTCAATATCACTATTAGTTAAGTCATGTTGTTGATTTTCAAGTATCAATCTAATTTGCTCCGCAATGTTTTCAGGCAATTTTTCAGGTTGAGGAACATCTTTCAATACTAATTTTTCTAGTTCTAAGTCTTGAGCTTCTGTTAACATAATCTCATCGTCGCTGTCAATATCACTATTAGTTAAGTCATGTTGTTGATTTTCAAGTATCAATCTAATTTGCTCTGTAATGTTTTCAGGCAATTTTTCAGATTGAGGTAGATTGCCTTCAGATAGCAATCCAGCATCTCGTAGTTCAACTTCCATTTTATCTTCTATATCAGTTAGGTCATAATGATCAGATTGTATTAACTGAATGTCACTGTTGCTTTTTCCATTTTCAGTCTCAATGTCAGTTTTCATAGCAATGAGATTAGGATGTTGTGCTTTATAGTTTTCTATAAATATACCCATTTTACTACTTAAGCCTGTAAAAAAACTCTTGTTTAAATGATTTAGTTCTATAAGATGATTTATTGCAGATTTCATTTTTGTAACTGCAACTTTGCCTGACTTATCAAACTTGAACTTGTAAATATCTTCTATACAACCATTAACATCCGAGAACTTATCTGCCATATCAATATGTCCATCTTCTGCAGTGCGCATAATAAAAAAACATGCAAATTTGTGTATAAATGGTTTTATACATTCTATAAAATATTCCGCCAAGTATTCTTCTTCAAATCGCTGTGTTAATTCTGTTTTAAAAATATCGATTGCGCCTGAAGTTATATTTTGTAGTGAAGATGGTGTTATATGTGACAAAACTTTTAAGCAAAGAATTCCTTTACACTGATTCTGAGTATCTGTTGTTAGCTTTGTTATATTATTTTTAATAGTCTTTTGTAATTTATTATCGTTAAAAAAGTTGGCAAATTTTGATGCTATAAGCTTTGGTTTATCAGACTGCGATTCTTGATTCATAAGCCATTCAGCTGTTCTTTCGCTTACTTCTTCAACGCAACCATACTTTGTAAAATATTCCTTAAAACATGGAGTTAATTTGGTTATTAATTTTTGTTTTACAAGTTGCTGATCATACTGCGTTAAGTACGCAATTGCATATTTTATATTAAAGTCTGATGTTTTTATGGTTTGAGTCATAATGAACAACTTTTGCTGGACATATTCCTGTTGTTCAATTTTAGCTTCCATATTTGTATTAGCATTTTCTATATATTTGAGGATAAAATTTGTCATATATTGTTACCTTATAGTTTAAAGTTTTTTATATATATTATGAATAATTAAAAAACACAACTAAAAAGTTAAGAAATGTTAAGATTAAGCTCTAATTTATCACAAGTTCGATATAAGTGAAATAATGAGAAGCAGGAAGAATAAGAGTTACAGTGATAGATTTATAAAAAAATAAAAATAAAGAAGAAATATAAACACTGATAGAATAACTCTAAAAAACAAGAAGAACTGCTATGATTTCTATAGTTAAGTTTTTTTCCTAATAGAGGATTTCAGTAAGCATTTAAACAAAAGAAGTACAAAAATACTATGTTACGCCATACATAGGTATTAAAGAGATATAACACTTATTCTTCTTAAGTTTTGCTGTATTTCTTATATCTAACTTATGTTTAAACAGTTATTTAACAGAGCAGTATTACAACTTGAGAAGATCTTAATTCGATAGAGAAAAAAGATTTTGACTTAGTTAATACAGCACTTGATTTTTATATTTGTGATATTATGGGTCGTTTTAAAGACGTGCTCGAACCTGATGTTTAAATTAAGAGCAATAAGATAAGTTCAGAACTTTTTCAGTTAATATACTAAATTATCAAAGTCTTTTTTTATAACTCAGAATCAATTGTATATCTAATTTTGAAGGATATTTTGTTTTTTTAGATGTAAATAACAATGCGACAATTTCGCATCTACTTTAAAAAAGATGAAAAATTTTTCATAATTATGACAAAAAGTCATGTACTGATAAAAATCTAAATGATACTGTATACCTGATATTATCTGAGATTCAAGATTTAGATAATATTTAGCTAGAGATTAAAGACGATAAACTAGAAATTTTCTTTTTAATCTCTAGGAAGCAATTTAATAATTTAAATAGCAGGAGGATTCTATGCCTATTGAAGACGAAGGTCAAAATAAAATCAATAAATTAACCGAAAAATTATCCACAGAGGGAATTAATAGCACAACAATAAAACAGATAGATAGTGAAATGCAAAAACTATACTGCCAGCTAGAGGAATCTGAGCAAGTAAGCATAAATTGCATAGAGTGGATACAATATTTTAGGCTAATAGTAAATAACTACGACAGAAAAAAAGTAAATATAATAGCTTCTCTAAATGGAATGATTTTTTTATTTAGACAATACATAGCATCAACGAATGTAAGGATTGAAACATTTAATATAGAACCGCTAATAAATAATACCGTTATCAGAATGAGGAAAAATTTTGAGAATGAGAATATAAATCTAAATGTTCAAAATGACATAAAGCCGATTCTGATTGGAGACAGTTTCAGAATAAAAGCAGTAATAAGCCAGTTAATTGGTAGTGCGGTTATAAATAGTAGCAAGAATAGCAAGATTATTGTCAACGTCAATCAGAATTCAGAAATATTACAATTTATAGTACAAAACATAGAACTAAGCACTTCTAAAGAAAAATTAGAAAAAATAAATGCTGAACTAGAGAATACGAATTTGGTAATGTATCAAGAACTAGGAGAAGGATTAGCATTTATAAAACATCTTACACATCAGATGAAAGGAAATCTACGAGTTAAAGAGCAAAATAATTATGTAACTTTTTCATTTGATGTACCAACAATAGTTTGAATTATTCTTTAGGAGAATGCTATGAAAGAAAAGAAGAAAACAATTAACAAATGGATGGTACAAATTCCTCCAATACCAATTACGTTGGTGAATGGAGAGAGTGAGAATATCGATGAATATATGGAAATAATAACAAAGCTAAGAAAAGCGAAGTATCAGGTCGAGGCAGCTGAATCATTGAAAGAATATTGTACAGATTTAATACAGGAGATTAAATATAGATTTAATATTGCAACGAGTGAAATTGTAAGGCTAGCAAGCGAGATCATGTTAAATGATTCGAAAAACAAAGATAAGCTGGAAACAATATTAAATCGATCAGCAAATCTCCAAGGGTACTGTAACGATGTAGTTTACACGCTTAGAAGCGAAATTGAGAATGAAAATTTATGTTTAAAAAAATTTAGCATACAAAAGCTAGTAAAGGATGCCGTTAGGCGACTAGAAGACATTGCAAAAGAGAAAGATATAAAAATTAATTACAATTTTCAGTACAAAATGAAGGATATTGTGATTGGAAATAGTGATCACTTACAAGCTATATTAAGTCAATTAATAGGGAGCGTCATTAGATTTAATCGCAGCTGCCAGGTTATAATTACAGTTCATTTGTTTACTGTAAAAAATTATATAAAAAGCGATAACATACTACAATTTAGAATACACGATACAGGAAGCGGTATTTCAAAAGAAAAATTAGGGAATATAAAAGCTAAATTAGCTGATTTTGAGTTGGTACGAGACTATCCACTAATGCTTGAATCAGGATTATGGTTTGTAAATTACCTTATTAATCAACTTAATGGAGAAATGGAAATAGAAAGCGAAAAAGACAAGTTTACAACCATTACTTGCAATATTCCAGTACAACTTTTTTAATCAAATTAATTCGCTTCTTTCACACTTTTTATCTGAGACTGAAGTATATAAAAAGTTTAATTTATTGTATAATTTATTAAAGATTATTTAGAGATGAAAAATGATAGACTTTTATAGCGAAAGCTTACTAAATAAGCTGTTTGAAACCAACGTAAGATTTGACACTAAAATTGATCTTGATAAAGTTGAAAAAGCAATATTTTATGCCCAAAAATATCATGGTCAGCAAAAGAGAGATACAGGAGAACTATACTACACACATCCATTAGAAGTAGCTTATATGGTATCAGACTACAGCTTTGAAACAGATACGATTATTACAGCAATACTACATGATACTATCGAAGACACAACACTAACCAAAGAAAAGATTGTTAAGGTATTCGGTAGAAAAATTGCGGAACAGGTTTCAGATCTCACCAGGATTAAGGATAATAAAAAAATCAGTTCTAGAGAGATGATTCAAACATTTTATAGACAAAATAAAACAGAACTATTATTAATTAAGCTTTTCGACCGATTCCATAATATTCAGACTGTATCAATAAAACCTTATGAAAAAAGACAAGAAATCATACTAGAAACGCAGCAAGAATTTATACCTCTTGCTGAATATCTTAAATTACCAGAAATTGCTATAGAGCTAAATAAATACTGTAAGCTGTATGCTACCTAATAAACTAAAGTTTAATAGGTGGTTAATGTAGTGAATTGCAGAAATTAAAATTCAATAAGAGAATGTTCATGTAGGTTATTTTATTGTATAATTTAAAAAGAATAGAAAATATGAAAAATATATGCATTTATCAAGATTTTTAGATCCAAAGAATGATGTAGCATTTAAAAAGATATTTGGATCAGAAAAAAACAAGGACATACTAATACATTTTCTGAACGATATATTGTTGTTTGAAGGGAATAGAAAAATAATAGAAGTAGAGTTTTTAGGAACGATATTAGATGCAGACATAGCGTCTAAAAAAGAATCAATAGTAGATGTTTTGTGTAAAGATAAAAACGGTGCGCAATATATAATAGAAATGCAAGTAGATCCTACACAAGGATTTGAAAAAAGAGCGCAGTATTATGCCGCAAAAGCATATGGCAGGCAACCAAATAGAGGAAAGGAAGGAAAATACTCAGACCTAAAGGAAGTTATATTTATAGCTATAGCAGATTATAAATTGTTTCCAAACAAAGAAGACTATATATCAAGGCATGTAATATTGGATAAAAAGACATATGAGCATGATCTAAAGGACTTTTCATTTACCTTTATAGAATTACCAAAATTTAAAAAAAATAGAGTGGAAGAGTTAAGTGATATAACAGAGAAGTGGTGCTATTTTTTTAAACATGCAAAAGAAACAACATTAGATGGATATAATAAAATAATAGGTGAAGATTTAATAATAAAAAGAGCGTATGAGGCATTAGATCAGTTTAATTGGAGTGAAGATGAACTAATAACCTATGAACAAGAGTTAAAGCGTATATGGGATAATAAAGCAGTCGAAGATTATAAACTCGAACGCGCTAAAGCTGAAGGCATAAAGCTCGGTGAGGCTAAAGGTAAAGCTGAAGGGAAAGCTGAAGGTATAAAGCTCGGTGAAGCTAAAGGTAAAGCTGAAGGGAAAGCTGAAGGTAAAGCTGAAGGTAAAGCTGAAGGCATAAAGCTCGGTGAAGCTAAAGGTAAAGCTGAAGCAAAAAAAGATTTTGCAATAAAATTATTGAAATCTGAATTATCAGTTGAGACAATTGCTGAATATACGGATTTATCAATACAAGAAGTATTAAATTTAAAAAATAGTGTAAAATAATAAGAAATATACAACACGAAATCTTACTTTTGATGTGTTGTATGCTACTTCTATTAGATGCTTTATATCACACTACAAGTTCTATACTATACTAAACATTGAGAAGCCTATTCTTTGGCCTCAATGTCCTTAACATGGCCGCACCATTCTTGACTTATGAACATGCGACTCTGTACCTTGATTCTAAAAATTAATCAGTTATGATGCGGAGATTGCTTTTTTTAATTTTTTTTGCAAGTTCATTTGCTAACTGGTATGCGTACACATTATCAGGATCATATTTGATAGCCAGGTTATAACTTTCCATTGCTTCTTGATGTCGCCCCAATTCATTCAAAGCAATTCCTTTATTATTGTAAGTGTATGAAACATCTGGTTTATACTTAATAGCCAAATCAAAATTCTCTATTGCCTCTTGATATTGTTTAAGTGTACATAAAGCAGCTCCTTTACTATTGTAAGCGTCTGCATAATTTGGTCTATATCGAATAGCTTGATCATAATTTTCAATTGCTTCTAGTAGCTTTTCAAGATTTTTCAAAGCATTTCCTTTAGCATGATAAGCTAGTGCAAAATCTGGTTTATACTTAATAGCTATATCATAATTTTTAATTGCCTCTTGATGGTGCCCTAATTCATTCAAAGCAATTCCTTTATTAATATAAGCTTCTACCAAATCTGGTTTATACTTAATAGCTATATCATAATTTTTAATCGCCTCTTGATGGTGCCCTAATGCCTTCAAAGACTCTCCTTTATTAACATAAGCTTCTACCAAATCTGGTTTATACTTAATAGCTACATCATAATTTTTTATTGCCTCTTGATGGTGTCCAAGTTCGCATAAAGAAACTCCTCTATTAATATAAATACCTAGATTAGTTGAATCATATTGAATAGCTTGATCATAATTTTTAATTGCTTCCTGATATTGTCCTAATTCGTCTAAAGATATTCCTTTATTAACATAAGCCTCTGCATCATCTGGTCTGTATCGAATAGCAGTATCAAAATTCTTTATTGCTTCCTGATGTTGTCCTAATTCCTTTAAAACAATTCCTTTACTCATATAAAAGTCTGCATCATTTGGATTGTATTGAATAGCAGTATCAAAATTCTTTATTGCTTCTTGATATTGACCTAACTCTTGAAAAGTTATTCCTTTAGCATAATAAGCTTCTGCCAAATCTGGTTTATATCGAATAGTAGTATCAAAAATTTCAATTGCCTTTTGATATTGTCCCAATTCCTTTAAAGCAATTCCTTTATTAATATAAGCTTCTATACAATCTGGATTACACTTAATAGCTACATCATAATTTTTAATTGCTTTTTGATATTTTCCCAACTTAAGAAATGAATTTCCTTTATTAAAATATTTGTCTGCTAGCATATCTTTACCCTAAAATTAAATACTGTTATATGAGCAGATTATTTTGATGCAACAGATGTAACTGTATTAATAATACTGTCATATATTTTATATGATTTATAAAAATTCCCCTTTAAATTTTTGATTAGCTGTGATAATTGCTAAATCAAATGTGCTGTTACAAATTTTCTTTTTTACAGCCTTATTTTTAACACTATCATAAATTTCATCAAAATTCTTTATTTTTTTTATTATTACCATCAGTTATGTTATTCTAAAATTCTTACTCTATATTTTCTATCAGTACTAATATTGCTAGCTGTGCATATAGTTTGAACTATTATCTAAGATACAAGCTCAAGTTTATACTGAACATTGAGAAGGCCATTCTTTAAGGCCTCAATGTCCTTAACATGGCCGCACCATTCTTGACGAAAGCTATTCCATTTTAAGCCATGAAGGCGAATGTGGCGCTTAGTGTTTTCATCTGGTTCAGAGGTGAATTTTAAAATCACAGCAGCTTTATTTTGCTGTTCTTTATCAAAAATATCTTTACCTATTGTAGTCCAATGATCCTGAACATTTGGATGTTGTGTTAAAGTTTCTTTTAGTGAAACAATTGCACCAAATAAAGTATTTGTTGGTAAGTGATCAAGCTTAGCTTTAGCAACTAATCCACCCATTTCGATAAGACGTCGAGTACGCATTTTACGTTCTTTAATTTTAAGGTTAACCTCATCCATGATTAGTCTAGCCTTTTTTTGCTGAAGAGTAATTTTTTGCTGCATAAGATTTGCCATGTTAGTAATTCAGAAAGATAAAAAAATCAGGCAAGAATATATCAAAATACAATTCCAGTAAAGAAAAAAAAACCGCGCCTACCAAACCAACATCAAATAATTATAGTCAAAAAAACGTGAATTCAAGGTTAGAAGCTTCATTAAAGAATAAGCTTAAGCGGGTAGGTAAGCGCAGAAGCGCTTTTCCTCCCAAAGAACCGTACAAGCGAATTACTCCGCATACGGCTCAAGCAATTTACAAACAGCTGCAATAAGTTGTCCGCGATTACTGTGTACTTGTCGATGGCAGTTTTCATGCAATAAGCACAAATTGTTAATATGGTCAGTGCCACCACATCTTATAGGTGTTATATGATGTACATGAACACTTTCACCATTATCTATTAAATCAAAACAAACAAGACATTTACCCTTTTGTCTACGCCAAAGAATCTGCCTAGATTTAAACAAATACTTAGGGCTATCAGCCTGACGTTTATGCCAATATTCTCTAAGTTTTGAATTATCAGGAGAAGATTTACCTTTAACAAGAATATGTCGTTTAATCGTTGTCCATTGTAATTTCCATAGATATAGATCTTTATTCATAAAGACCCAATTATCATTTCTGCCTTTAATGCGACCCCAATACTTTTTCTTAAGCCATTCCCAGGATTTTTTAGGATGTTTTCTACATGCAAATCTTGCTTGTCGAATCCACATCCAACAGTCTAAATTGGAAAAAATTTTCTTGGACACAACTTTGTTGAAATAACTGCACCATCCAAATATTTTAGAATTTAGATTATCAATTATTCTATCAATATTCCATGAGAAACTTTTTTTCCATTCTATTGACATTCGTTTTTTAAACGACTTTATAGAGTCTTTAGACGGTTTAACTAGTAGAGCTACACCTCTTCTTGTACTATTGGTTTTATATTGTCGAATATTAAATCCAAGGAAATCAAAACCTTCATTAATATGAAGTATCCTGGTTTTTTCCTTTGACAATTCTAAGCCTCTAATACTTAACCAATCATTAATAATACTTTTGGCTCTGATACATGAGCTTTCTGACTTAGCGCAAACGACAAAATCATCAGCGTATCTCACTAAAGCATATTCGGATTTAGAATATAGGTGATCATACTTATTATAGATAATATTAAGTATATCACTCATTCCATGAAGAGTTATGTTTAAAAGTAATGGAGAAATTAATCCACCTTGTGGAGTACCAGCTGTTGTTTTGATAATTTGATAATCCTGCATTACACCAGATTTAAGCCATGCTTGAATCCAATTACGAGCAGGGAAATTTCCTATAATTTTCAAAAGAAAATTATGATCAATATTATCAAATGCTCCTTTAATATCAGCATCTAATATCCAATTTCTATTGGTTCCATGTCGAATAATACCAGATATTCTCTGTATTGCATCGTGAGCGCTACGTCCAGGTCTAAAGCCATAGCTGCAACCTTCAAACTTAGCTTCCCAATATGGTTCAAGTGCTGATTTTACAACAGCCTGTCTACACCTATCCAAAATAGTTGGCAAGCCTAAAGGTCTAGATTCGCCATTACTTTTTGGTATGTATACACGCTTAATCGGTTTTACAGATGATAGATTATTATCTGCTAACTTTTCCATCAACAGACTCCTTTCTTTATCTGTCTTAACAACTATTTTATCAATTCCAGGACTTTTTCGTCCTTTGTTGATTTGAGTAACACGTCTTATAGCAAGTAACCTATTTGCTCTTGATTTTAACATCAATCTTTGTAAGTTACCTACTAACTTCGTATTACCATTTGCGAATGCCCTATAAATACGTCTACGAAGATTATTAACCTTTTGTATAATTTCTTTCCAGTCTATTGAATGCCAATAGATTTTCTTGAAATTATCTTTAGTCTCAATTGTTACATTTGCGTTTAGCATTCACTTTTCCAATTAATTCATAATCTTGTTTACCTATTTAGGGTAAATCACCAGTCTTAAGTTAGCATCATTTCTGATTAGCATATAAATGCCTATACACTCAGTTATTAATTTCTGTAGTCTTTCGACTTAGTGTCATTTGCTTTCTAAGACCTCTCTTACCTACTATCAGTTGCCTAATAATAGGCTTACCATGTTTCACTCATCAGAGAGACGTTAAGTTGGTTATCTTCTTTATACCGAGGAGCTGGCATTTTTAAAAAAAAAGGCTGCGTATTCCTTCTTACAGCTAAGCTTTTCAGCTTTATCCCTATAACAGAATTTATCTGGAGTATCTGCTTTCACATTTACGATATTTTCCATACGAAGATTCACTTTCGTTTAACCAATTTTAACTTTACCTTACCCCTATTTCCCATCCAGATTAGTACTTTAGTTAGGCTTTCTATCGCGCTTAGTACAAGATCGTTACCAATCTCGCACCGCAATAGCGGTAACTAAGGTTTAAATGCAACCTTGCTACATCTGTAGTCTCTGTTTGAGCGACCTCATGTCGCACTATGCAATATGCAATCTATAAAGATTGCTGCTAAAAAATTGAGTACTCATTAACCGATTGAATGTTAAAAAAAAGAAGTTTATGCTAGCAAAATCAAAAAAACCATGCTAACTTAAAACTCAGGTGAGAATTGGTATTGAGATGGCTATACAGTTTACAAGGATTGAATTTTTAACTAGAAGTAAAGGAGGTGATAGTTGTCGTAAGGTAGCGTATAATGCAAGAACTATTGTTAAAAATGAGCAGACAAAAATAAGGTATAACTTCTTTACTAAGCAGGATGTTGAAAAAGCAGTAAAAGATATACCAGATCTAATAGCAAGAGAACAGTTAGTTCAGCAAGTGCTTAGTTCAAATAGAATACTAGAGTTATACCATGATGATGGTGAAAGTAGCAAATATTTTACGACAATTGAGGTTCGAAATGAGGAGACGAGAATAATCAGAATAGCTAATAAAATCAATAATCAGGTTTATTACAACGATATTTACAATCTTAAAAGTGATATCGAAGGTCTAGCAAATGTTAGTGAAGAACAGAAACAAGCTCTAAGGCATATTTTGCTTAGCACTAGTGGAGTTAGAGTCTTGAGAGGAAGAGCTGGTACAGGAAAATCTTATGTTTTAATAAAAGCGCATGAGCTCGCAACAAATCGTGGACAAAAAGTTATTGGTCTTGCTCCTACTCATAAGGCAGTATCAGAGCTGAGGAGCAAAGGTTATACAGAGGTCTATACAGTAAAAGGATTTTTATATAATCGAAAAAAAATTTTTATGCAAGACAGCTTAATAGTAGTAGATGAAGCTGGAATGGTAGGTACTAAAGCTTATGCAGAGCTGTTTAGAGTAGTTAGAAACAATAATTGTCAACTGATACTTGCTGGAGATGAAAAACAGCTAGCTTCAATAGAAAGAGGCGGAATGTTTGAGATGCTGAGTAATATTTTTGGTTCACATGTTTTAGTAAATATTCGAAGACAAAGTGAAAACTGGAGCAAAGAAGCAGCAATGGAGTTTGCTGAGAGTAATATTTTAAGCGGTATAACCTTACTGAGGCAAAATAACTGCGTTAGGTTTGATAATACGTTGCAGGACTCAATGAGTAAGTTAATATACAACTGGAGTCTAAGCAAATTTAAACCACATGAAAAATTGGTAATTACAGTACGTAATAAAGATGTCGACATTCTTAATTCAAGTATTAGGTCTTTGTTAAAAGCAAATGGTACGCTAAAAGGCACAGAATATGAGCGTTCTATTGATGGAAGGAAAAAGTCATATATGGCAGGAGATAGAATCGTATTTCAAAAAAGCTATAAGGATTTACAAATACAAAATAGTGAATTTGCAACTTTAACTTCGGTTAGTAAAAATAAATTTATAGCTAAGACAGATGCAGGAAAAGAGGTGAGTTTTGACCCAAGCAAAATACAATTTAAACATGGCTATGCAAGTACTGTTTATAAGGTCCAGGGAGCTTCTATAAAAGATGTATACGTTTTGCATAACGGAGTAAGTAATATAAGCAGCTCATACGTAGCTATGACAAGGCATATAGAGAACTTGCAGCTATATTGCAATAAGAAAGCTACTGCAAGCATTAACAGTTTAATAAATCAGCTCAGCAGACCAAATGAGAAATCAGCTAGCATAACTCTGAAAACTGCTCATGATTTTGAGAAAGAACGGACAAAGACAACTGTTTTTAGTAAAGTTTTTAGTAAAGTTGAAAACTGGTTTAAGTCTATAATCAATGATATCAATGATAGATCTCATGTGAATGAAGAATATTATCATTTTACCGTTAAACCAGAGCAAGAAGCTAAAGTAGAAAAAGTCCAGCAAGAGAATAGCATAAAGCAATGCACCACCAAAGATATTTCTACTCCATTGTTTATGCAAATCAAAGAACAAAGACAATATGATTATGATGTAACCATTCTGTCAGCAGAAGGAAAAACGATATCAAGTTTTCAGGAAGCTGGCATTGATAGCAGAATGGTATATAGCTCAAATGTAAATAATTTGAAGTACTATCAACCATTTCAAGGAGAAAAGATTCTTATAGCTGCAAATAATTATAAACAGAATAAAGAATATGTAAGCACTATAAACGAGGCTGCAAAAGTACTGACAAGCAAAGGAGCAATCACTAGCATCGTAGTTCCTTCAGAAGGTGAAGATTTTAACGAAATGCTAAAAAATAAAGGAGCCACAGCTGTTAAGGAGCTTATGATACCTGAAATCATGAAGTTAATTAATACTCAGAACGTAAAAACAGAGTCTGAACAAGTGGTGAAAACTAACATAGCTCCAAAAATTGGAGTTAGACGGTAGTGCTGAAGATTTGAAATTGAATGTAAGCTATTCATTCATAGAGCAAATTACAAAATGAGCTATACATAACAGCTCACAGTGATGTTTGTAATTTGCATTATGCCCTGCTAAGATAATAATGACTATATATGTTCTTCATAATAATGGTGTATGCATAGAAAGTTCTAACATAAGCATGATAGGGAATGCAGAGCAAATACGGTTGTACTACAATGTGCAAGCTACAAAAAATGTTGCTAACCTAATAGAGCAGCTTAGCACAGCTAAGACAGACTCTATCAATTCAAAAGAGGAGAATAATGATGTTCAAGCAAATGAAGTAAGGCAATATCAATCTGCTCAAAACTATAGAAAAAACGATTATTATTCAAATAGCAAGGAAGAACTACAAAAATTGAGGGATGCAATAGCTTATAGAGCTGACACTATAGCTCGTGATATTCTTGGAGATCCAAATAACCGCCTATCTAAACACGGAAGATTACGTTGGGAAGACACTGGCAAAATACAAGTAACCACCGAGGGCAAGTACGCTGGACAATGGTATGACTTCAGCACAGGACAAGGTAGTAATTTATTATCTCTGCTTCAAAGAGAAAGAGGAGGCAGCTTTTTTGAGGCAAAGGAATATTTGAAAAGTATGGTTGGAATGTCTAATATTAATCAACGGTATCAGAGACCGCCTAAGACTGACGATTCTCAACAATACACTCAACAATCTGAAAGTGTTAAAATCGCAAAAGTTCAAAACTTGTATGAACTATCAAGCAGAATACATGGTTATGAGATAGATACGAGCCCAAGCGCAGAAGTTGAAATAGTAAAAAAGTATCTTGAAAATCGTGGTATTACTTTTGACAAAAGCACCGCAAGTTCAGACTTAAAAGCAAGTATACTGTTTGATACTCAAACGAGAGAAAATTATCCAGCATTGACAGCATTTGCAAGAAATTCAAAAGGAGAAATTACAGGAGTACAGGCCGTATATCTAAATTCGGCAGGAGATAAGGCGAATATTTCAATTAACAGAAGATCTTTCGGTAAAATCAGCGGATCGTTCATAACAATCGCAAAGCGAAATGCGAATGACCCTAATATAACAATTATAGCAGAAGGCGCTGAAACAGCATTGAGCTTGCAGCAAGCAGGAATTAAAGGTAATATCATTGCTAGTGCAGAAATTTCGAATTTGACAAATTATTCACCATTTCCTGGTGAAAAAATCATCATTGCAGCAGATAATGATAGCAAAAATTCTCTAACTAATAATACTGTAATTAAAGCTGCAAAAATATTAGAAATGAAGGAAGCAATAACTTGTATAGTTAAACCACCAGAAAATGGTGATTTTAATAATCTGCTGCAAAGTTGTGGAGACCAGTCAATTAGAGACATTATAGAACCTGAAATTACTAAACTGACTAAGGCAGTTGAAACAACCAAACTTACTCAAACAGAAAATAATAGTATAGCAAAACAAAATGATATTACGAATGTTAAAGAATTGTATAATAAATCGTCATCTCTATACTACTTTAAACAAGAAGAGGAAGCTAAGGTGGAAACGATAGTTGTGAATAAATATTCAGAAAACCATACAGGAATTTATAGTTCAAAAATCTTTAATAATTCATAATTTAAGGGCAAATATGGTTTTTGATGAAGAGACTCAAAAATCCTGGCCTGCACTCACTATTTTTGTTAAAAATGACAAAGATGAAATTACTGGAGCTAAGATATTAGCTCTGAATTCAAAAACATGTAATAAAGCTGATGTAGCTGAAAAATCTGTTGGTACAATTAGTGGGTCATTTGCTGAAATTGCTCAACAGAATTCAAAATACTCACCTGTAACAATCATTACAAAGGATATTGAAACAGCGTTAACCATTCAACAAGCTGGAGTCGAAGGCAAAATCTTATGTGCAATTGAAGCCGAAAATTTGCAAAACTATAATCCTGGCCCAAAAGAAAAGATCATTCTAGCAGTTAAAAATGACGTAAATACTGAAAAAGCTGAAAAAGTTCTGGAGGATAAGGAAGCAGTAGTCTGCACAGTCAAAAATGACTTCAATAATGTATTAAAAACTCAAGGATTATATGCTGTTAGAAATATTATCAGCCCTGAAATAAGAAAACTTAATGAAAAAATTGAATCAATACAAACTAATATACAACCAGGATTATGTCCGAAACACTAGGCAGAGTATGACACAGCATTTTTTATTTAAAAAACTATAGAGTGAAAAAATATGACAAAACAATTAAAGCATGATTCATTGGCAAAGACAATCATGAGCGATCCAGTGGCTGCACAAGAATTTCTAGAGTATTATTTACCAATGAATTTCAAGAGTTTAATAGATTTATCACAAATAAAAGTAGAGCAAGAGAGTTATATAGAAGAATCGTTAAAGAAAAAATACAGTGATATCGTCTATAAAGTTGCAACCAAAAAACATGGCAATGCTTTTATTTATATATTAATTGAAGCTCAATCAACCGTCGATTATTGGACAGCTCTGCGGTTATGGAGATACACATTGTTATTGTGCGAAAGGCATAAGAAAGAAAAAACTAAATTACCATTAGTGTATAATTTAGTGATCTACAACGGCAAAGAAGTCTACAACGCACCTAGGAATTTGTGGGATTTATTTACCGATTCAATGATAGCTAAGCAATTAATGACCTCTGACTATCAATTAGTCGATTTACAAAGTATGTCGAATGATGAAATTGTTAGGAAAAAGCATATCGGAATGCTCGAATATATGCTAAAGCACATTCATCAACGAGATATGTTAAAGCTTTGGGAAGAGTTTCTAATAAAGTTCAAACATGTTTTAATACTTGATAAAGAAAAAGGCTATATTTACCTAAGATCATTTTTATGGTATACTGATACTAAATTACTAGAGAGTCAGCAACCAGAATTAGAGCAGGTTCTGGCTAAGTATTTATCTGAAGAAGAAAAAGGTAATATTATGAGAACTATTGCTGCAAAATATATTGATGAAGGCAGAGCTGAAGGTGTAAAGCTTGGTGAGACTAAAGGCAGAGCTGAAGGCAGAGCTGAAGGTATAAAGCTTGGTGAGACTAAAGGCAGAGCTGAAGGCAGAGCTGAAGCCGCACAAGGGCTTGCAAGAAACTTATTAAAAGCTGGCTTTTCAGTTGAATTTATTTCTGAAAATACTGGATTGTCAAAAGAAGAAGTGATTAATTTAAAAAATAACATAGAGTATTAATTTTTCGAATTAATACTCTACTAACTTAAGTTTTTTGAGCAATTTATATTCACAAACAAAAGCTGTATTTAAGTTTTGTAGCTGCATAGTTAGTTTTGTGATAGGAAAGTTACCGGCAAGCTTTACATAACATGTAAGGTCTGGTAGGTTCATAATTTCAGATGGCATAACTAAAATCTTTTTACGCTCAACATTATTCATATTTACCCCATCTCGCATAGTATTTGATCCATATGACAAGTTCTCTTGAGTTTCAATAATTTCTTGCTCACCTAGTGTTAATGCTGATTTATAAGCTGTAACCTGATCGCTAACTCGAAAAATAAATTTACTATTAAACAAATCCAGCATAGAAGCACATTCAGCAGCCCCATATATTGCTTCTAATTGATGAATATTCTGCAATCCAGCAACAAAGCAGCCTCCATACTTTCTACTTTCAGCTAAAGCAACTGGTAAAGACGAAACTTTTTGTAGAGCTGGAAGTTCATCAAGTATAAACCACATGTTTTTGTTATCATGATTAGGATTTCTACACATCAAAGCCTTGATAGCTATGCTTATCCAGGCTGAAATAAGTGGGCATAAAGTAGCTCTTTGATTTGGGTTAGCTGTGATAAATAGCCAGCTAGTTTCATTTGAATTACTAAACCATTCTTTTATGCTAAAACTACCTCCAGGCTTTAAATATTGTAGCGAAGTAATATTCTTTCCAAGCGTAGACTGAATTCCTGCAGAAGTTTCGAGCGCGCTTTCACTTATAATACCTGATACAGCAGTGTTTCTAAAAGCTTTTGCAAATTGTCTATTATCAGAGTAAATGATTGTATGAATTAGTTTTATGATATCTTTATCATCCTTATATAGCTTCAATGCTTCAGACAAGACTAATTCAGCATTTTTAGCAAAAAAGTCATCAAGTTTAGGAGTATAATTACTAAAACTACTCGCTATATCATGAAAATCAGCTGCTTCAAAACAATCATTCCAAGGCAACCATTGTTCACTATTTTTTTCAAAAGGATTAAGCAGCTTATCACATTTAGGGTCAAAAAATCTATCAGTAAAAGCTCCAGTAGTGTCTACAATTATTGCTCGATCCTTATGTAATCGAATTTGTGGTAGCAGTTCGTTAAGCATATTAGTTTTACCGGTACCTGTTGTTCCAGTAATCAGAATGTGTAATCTTTCACTATTCTTTACTAATGGTAAGCCTCCAAAACGGATTTTCGAGGCCTTTTTAGCGCTTTTTAGCATTTTGGCTAAGCATTTGTATCCTACAAAATCAGCACCTCTAATTTTGGCCTTAATAATCGTTTTTTTACCTTGAGCTGTAAAGAAAACAATTGAGATTATCACACCAATAGCAAAAACAATTAATCCTTCTAACAATGCTGAATTAATTAAGAATTCCAATAATTGCTGTATTTTAAATCCATGTTTGCCTGTATAAAACTCATGCAAAAAGTCTTGAGCATTGAGGTGCATCCATTTTTTAAACCTTAAACTATAAAACTTAATGCCTATTTGATCGATATCATAAAAATGTTCACCAATTGCTAGCTTAAGCTGCACATATCTTTCAATTGCGAAATAATACAAGCTGCTCAGAAAAACTTTTTGATATAATCGACATATAATCCAGAATATCGATAATCCTAATCCAATTATAAAAACGTTGGTACTACCTTGCCCAAACATTCTTAACTTATGAGCAAATAACTGCGATCCTCTTGTGAAATTTCCTTGATTCTGAAAATTCATCAATTAAGAGTATTTTTTCAAAATCTGTAGTTTTTGCTCATACTCTTTTACTCCAGTAAAATTCTTCAATTCTGTTAACCTTTTTAACATTGTTTCATGTTCTGAAATGATATTAGGATTATATTTAATAGCTAATAAAAAATTCTCTTTAGCGCTTGAGTACTGCCCTAAGTTTACTAATGAAATTCCTTTTTCAAGATAATTTTTAGCAAAATTAGGATCATATTTAATAGCTATATCATAATTTTTAATTGCTTCTTGATGTTTACCTAATTTCTCAAAAACCATTCCTTTGATATAATAGGAATCTGCACAATTTGGATCAATTTTAATAGCTAGGTTACAACTTTCCATTGCTTCTGCATGTCTCTTTAATAGATTTAATACATATCCTTTATTATTATAAGCTTTTAAATCATTAGGATCGTATTTAATAGCTAAATCAAAATGTTCTATTGCATTCTGAAATTGTCCCAAAATTGCTAAAGTTAAACCTTTATTATGATATGCTTCTGAATAATTTGGTCTGTATCTAATAGCTATATCATAGTTTTTAATAGCCTCTTGAAATTGTCCTAAATTCATTAATACTGTGCCTTTGTTATAATAAGCTTCTGGATAACTAGAGTTATACCTAATAGCAATATCAAAATTTTCCGTTGCATCTTCATACCGTCCTAATCTTGATAAAGAAGCTCCTTTATTGTTATAAGCTTTTGCAAAATTAGGTTTATATTTAATTGCTAGATCATAAAATCTTATAGCTTCTTTATCTTTTCCTAATTTTCCATAAGATGCTCCTTTGTTATTGTAAGCTTCTGCAAAATGAGGATTATATTTTATGGCAATATCATAATTTTTTATTGCTTCTAACGGTTTGCCAGAATCATTTAAAGCTATTCCTTTTTCTAAATAAGCTTCTGGATAATTAGGATTATATTTTATAGCAATATCAAAATTTTCTATTGCTGCTTGATATTTTTTTAGCCTTAAAAAAGAACTTCCAATATTGAAATATTCTTTAGCTAAAACATTTTTGTCTTTAATGCTATTTTGTTGAATTAGCTTGTTTTCTTCTATCGCAATAGCTGTATTTAAAAGCATTACCTGTAAAATTATTGTTATAGCTAATTTATATATATTTTTCATAAATCCAACATACCTTTAACTTTTATCTTTTTTCGTTATTCCAAGATTTTTCAAAGCTTGCTTACCAGCCCTTAAAAATGTTGAATCAGTAGTATCAGAAAACTTTTTCTGTATTTTTTGAGTCTCATTTTTAATATTATCAGGAATTTGATTAAGAGTCTTTACTTTTTCATTATCACTCAAAGTTTGTTCCATATTTTGTACATGCGTTACATTGCTGTTATTATGAATGTTACTAGCATTAGCTTCTAATCGCTCAACATTTTCATAAAAATTTGATTGTAGATCTTTTTTAGTTGAAAAGTTAGCATCATTGATATGATCATTCAAATCTTTAGGTACTTCATTGTTGATTTGAGCAACATCAAAAGCAATTTTTTCTGCTTCAGCTGAGTGATCTTTAGCCCATCTTGCAGCTTGCTCCTTGCTGCTTATTTCAGGATTTTGATCAATAATAGCATTTAATACAAGTTCATTGATGTTACGATCAATAGTGATAGAGTTTTGAGATACATAATTCATGCTATAACTAAGTTGCTCCATTTCTTGTTTAGTTTTAGCTATTTCTTGTCCAATAGATTGTTGCTCAGAAAGATTAGCATTTAGATTCTCACTTAATGACCACACATCACTATTTGTAGTACTGAATCTTCCTTCTTTAACTGCACTTTGAATTTTTGATAATGCTTCATTATATGACTGCTGTTGATTAGATGATTGCCCTTTGTTACTTTCATTAGCATCTCCTCCTAAAACTCTACTATTAACTCCCCACACGCCACCTCCGGCACTAGTACTAGTACTAGTACTTTTACTGTGGCTACTACCTGTATGCTGACTAAAGGACTCACTATCGGAACTTACCTTTTGCAGAGCTTGGTATTCACTCTCAGTTAGGCCTATAGCACGAATTTCATCGTGAGTTAACCTTTTGCCTATTTCCATTGTAATGGAGTTTCCTGTTGAAATAAGATTGGCCTCTTTTTGTGTCAGTGAATTAAGCCTGCTCTGAGAACTCATAAACTGGTTTTGATATCCAGTTTGTAGCAGTGCAGAAGAGCGGAAGTTTGTTTCCAATGAATGTACAGTTTGAATTACAAATTGCTCGCCATTATTTCCAATAATAATTTTGTAGCTACCATAATTGATAATACTATCAGTCATATCTAATGAAGGAGCTAGGTTTTGTTGAGAAATAGTTCTATTGCCTATGCTGTAATTATCCATACTCAAGTTATTGTCGACTATATTACTTCCTAAGCTGCTAGCAACTTGTATAGGAGAGAACTGGCTGGCTAAGTTAGCTGTAGCATGAGCGCAAGCTTTTATCACTGACCAAGAAAGCATTGGTATTGATGATGCAAGCATTTGAAACGTCGCATAGCTATATAAAATCATCTCTGCAAAGCTTCCTTGCGATAGCATATTCAGACCATAATCACTACCGAAAGCTCCAGATTTACTGGATAAGCTGATCATTCCTAGACAATGGATTATTGTAAAAAATACTGGCCAGCTGCTGACCCATATTATTAACAAAATCCATGTTTTGAGTATGTTATAGCCGCCAGGTAATAGGCCCATTGGAAATACAATAAAGATCATTGAGACTACTAATGCAAAAAAAACAGATTGTAAAATAGGCATCATGTGAGCAGCCATTTCCCCAGCGACTAGATACGAAAATGATTTTTGAAAGAGCCCTCTGATTGCATGCATACTCACCAGATTAGGATAAATTCGTGATAATGAAAACTTCTCACGCCAGTCATCATATGACTCACGATTAGCATTGAGAAGCATAGCTTGCTTCATCCATTCATGAATATCTTGCTGCTCTCTCTGTAAATATTTTAGTGTGTCTCCAGTCATGACTTTTAGTCTTTGACTTAACATGCTTGACTGATCAGATTGAACTCCAATCGCAGCTGCAAACTTGGTTAGAAGTCCTTCATTTAATTCTTTATGAATTGCTGCTTTAATCAATGGAGTAGCTTGTCTACAGCTCTTGAAACTAATGGCTAAATTACTCGGTTCGCGATAATAAATACCGAAATTATTAGGTATATTCTGCTCGATAAATCCTATGATATCATTAGTTTGTTGAGCAGCAGCTTTTTTGCCTAAGATATTACCTATGATGTAAGGCTTCATAAAGCATTGTCTAAGAAATTCCTTAGTATTAGTTAAAGTTACTGGATCATGTATTTGCACATCTCGAATCTTAGCTACAGCCTTTGCTCCAAACATAATACCAGTTTTTCTGCTTGATAGTCCTTCATAAGCCGGTAAAAGATGATTTTCCAACATTTTGGACACAAAGTAACTCGTTTGCGATGAAAGAGAAGCAAACATTGCAATACCTATCGGAATATTATCAACTTTTACTGGCGCACTCATTGATACCTCATCCTTCAGCCAAACAGTAGATTTGGGAGCAAATAATAGCGTAAAAATAAATATCGATGGAAAAAACCATTCCATAGCAAAGATGCCGATATTTCCTCTAAAAATAGCCCTAGTAGCAGCCCATATGCCACCAATAGTCAAGGCTAAGTGTCCTACTGGAGTAAAGTATTCGCTATTTGAAGCAAAGACTCTACCTATGCCGTTAAACACATGCCACAATAAGTCTCCACCACCAAATGTGTATATTACGTAATCCATTAACTTTTCTCCTTCGCTATTAAATGCTGCTCTATTAATCTAGCCCTTTTATCTATTCGATTTGCATCTGTTTGTAGGCTAGTCCATTTCTCATTTGCAAACAGTTGAACTCGATTCAATTCCTTCAAATATCTTTCTAAATGTTCATTCGAAACTTGCTTAGCACCTAGTGAAGTAACGGCTCTACGTATTTCGGTGATTACTTCCTTCAAATGCTGAACTAATGTATAGCTAGCTATTAATTCTGATGAGCTATCTAAAATTGTGACTCCAGAAATAGCTTCTAATGTAATATAATCATAAATCGGAAATATATCTCCAATCGAAGATAAAAAGGCTATTTCAGAGTCAATGAATTCAGAATTCTTATCAAACTTAATTTTTAGATTAGTCAATTGTTGTTTAGCTTTACCTGCATAAGATTTCTCTGGCAATATTGTGATATTTCATTGCAAGCTTGGATGCAAGCAACTGACATTATCACAACTGTAAATCGAGGCTGATTCTCCGCCTTTTAAATGACTAATCCAACTTTTTTCATCCTGAGCTAATGAGTCATAAAAGTGTACATTATTGTTTGTAACCACGATAGTGCCAGTCATAGACATGATTGAATCATGCATATCTGATGGTATTCCAACCTTTGCTGCTGCTTTAGTGAAGATGTTATAATCATTCTAGCATTAGCTCTGAATCCTTATTTTGTGCTTGTCGCAGAGCTTGTTTTTGAGCTAAATCATTACGACATTTTTTACTAGCAGCAAAATAATCAAATCCACTTTGTGACTGTATATCACGGCAAACAGCTTCTCTCATAGCCCAGTTTCTTGGTAAAGCTGTAGCAAATAATGCTTTTGTTAATTCACAATCTCCTTTGGCAAATTGATTCATCTCCATTGCTAGATTACGCAAGTCCTTGAGAGCGTTCTCAATCTGTGGAGCAAATGTTTTTAATCCTAATGAAAATGCATAAACTTTAGCTTGAGAACCAATGTTTTTCATTAGTTGAACTAATTCTTCTCCAGAAATAACAGAGAAGCTACCAAGATAGGCGTCAATACCGCTACAGCTCATGTTTAAAGATGGTGGAGTTATAGCAAATGGCTGAAAGGATGTTTGGCTTGTTCGAGCAGACAATCCACCAGCTGCATAATATCCAGCCGCTTGATCTTGATATGATCCAGATCTGGTGACATTAACACTCATTCCTTGAAATACGTTTTCGATATTCCAAGCCAGTGATACTGGAGCTTGTAGCAATAATAGTATTGTAATAGCATAAACTCTGATTTTGATGCTCATCTAGTCTCCAATTTATGATAATATCTATCGATTGCTAGAATATTGTCGATAATTTTATCTTCAGAAATTATGCCTCTAGCTACTGAATATATTTTTTTACCATCGCTAGCTACTAGGTATAACACAGGTACAATATGCTTAGGGTTTAGTTTATTCAGCAACTCATTATTCTTACTGACAGCTAGCAACTGAAATGCATATTTATTAGCAAAGCTCTGAACAATAGGCATAAAGGCATTACAGAGCAAGCAATCTTCTTTAACTTGTAAAATTAATTCACAGTTTTTAGCAATGTTTTTAAGTTTTGAGTCGTTTTCTTGTCCTGATTTTTCTTGATACAGTTTTCTATGTAAGCTATTAGATGGCTCATGAGCATTAATCAGTTGATAATCAAGTAGAGTAGCTAATTGCCACATAGTAGCAAACTTATGCGCCTTCTCCATGATTTGCTTCTGCAATCTTTGGGCTGTAATTACATTTTCGAGCGTTGGATTATCAAGCGCTATACGCTGAGCTCGATTAAATTGCTCCTTTAATTCCTCGATTCTATGATCATGAGCGCTCCTCATCAACTTAGAAGTAGATTCATCAAGCTCATGACCATGTTTATCATTGTACCATAAAAACCCTGTAGGCAAAGAGTTAGCAGTAGCTAATTCTACCGATAAGTAATTAAGTAGCCCTATAATTAGCATTATTGCTAATGGATTCATTATTGCATTATTTTTATATCTATCTAAAATGAAGTTTAGTCAAAGAAGAGAAGCATGATGCAATCAAAGACTGCTAAAATGCTTCAACTATAACCCATAATAGTTATTATCTTATTTGCGATAATACTAGTTACTACAAATCTAAGAACATAACAAATCAAAACAAAGCAACTAAAAATAGATGTCGTCAAATCTTAAATCATTTCATGAATACTGTCCTCTCCCAACGGTACTTTACTACGTTCTTCGTTAAGCTGTTGAAATGCTCCAAAATCATCATCATCCAATGTGTCTAATATCTGCTCAGTTATGTTGATAGGTAACTCACGCCACTTTTCCAAAAATTTATCAGCATCGGTTTTTGCTGAATCGGGTTTTAATTTTAATATCTGCTCCTTATTTTCCGCTATTATTACCAGCGAGTTATTTGCGACCTTTATTTGCCCTTCCCTCCATAATAGCCTTTTCTCTTGCAAGTGCTCTGCGATTTTATGCTGATCATGTTCAATAGCTAAAGCTAAATCTAAAACTGTATAACCGTCTTTATTTTTCAAATTAAAATTAACATTATTACTTGACAAACTCTTTATTAACTCTGTTGAGCGATATGAAATAGCTACATTACTATTCTTTCTTAGGTATTCTTCATATCTTACATGTAAATCTTTAGGATGATATAAAATAGCCAAATGTAAAGCAGTTTGACCATCATTATTTTGTATGTTTGTATCTACTCCTCTATTCAACAGCATATCTGCTGTATCTATAAATCGCTTGTCATAATCATCTAAATGACGCTCGTAAGAAAGAACAGTACTAAGAAGATTAGTAGGAAATTTTTCAAAGCTATACTTAGCAATTAAATGTAAAAGAGTTTGACCATCATTATCTTGTGAATTTATCATATTAGGATATGTATATATATCTAAATCTAACAAAAACTGTACTACATCTTTGAAGCCATCTCCAGCAGCTAAATGTATTGGAAATTTCCCGCTCTTATCTTTTATATGAATATTAGCATTCCTATTACACAAAAACTCTACTAGATCTTTGCTGCCATTTCGAGCAGCAAAGTGTAAAAGAGTTTTACCATAATCATCTTGTAAATTAATATTAGCTACACTATTAGGCAGAATCTGCATTATTATATCATTCATACCATGCCAAGCAGCGACATGTAGAGGAGTCCTACCATCCTTATTTTGTGCATTAATATTAGCATTTTTATCCAATAAAAGATATATCATATCTACACGGTTATACCAGATAGCAATATGTAAAGGGGTGGCACCATAAACACTTTGCTCATTTGGATCAGCTCCACTATCTAACATAAGCCTCACTAGATTTATATCATCATTTCTAATAGCCTCATGTAAATCAAACCCAATACCATATAATGCATTGATAATGTCACCAGCATTATATTGTGCTAGAATCTGCTTTACCCTTTCTACATTACGCACTGCGGAGGCATAACGGAATTCAAGCAATAAATCATTATTATTCATTAGTTTTTCACCATATTTAATATACAATAATCATACATATTTTATGTATTTTATTATTATACATTAAAAAAAAATTAATATAAAGTAATATACAATACAATAATTACTAATACAATTAGTAATTATTGTATCTACTACTCTGCAAGTTCAATAAGTACCTCAATAATGTTGCATTTGTTGCATACGATGAACTTTATCTTTGATGCCTGCAATAATGTCTTTGTTCATGCTGTTTTGAGCCTTAGTGAGTATATCACCAAATAGTTCGTCCATATTGATTTTAGTGAAATCAACTTTTTGTAATTCCTTAACAGTAAGGCCTCTACAATTTGGACATTCAGGTGTTCCAAAGTCTATTTTTAGCTGTTTTCTTGCTTCTTCCTGAAAAATTCTAGCAAGTTTTGACTGAAAGCAGCAATAAGTAGACTTTCTAGCTAAGCAAATACCTAATATCGGAATTCTTGAAGAACAGTAGGTACCGATATAGTAGCAATAACCTTTTTTTCTATATAGAGCTAATTCTTGTTCCTTAGATTTACATTGCGATAAGCCTATATCACGCCCCCAGCCAGTCATTGAAGAACAGCAATTCAAAAAACTAAATACGTCCTTTTTGCATTTGCGATGTTTACCTGAAAATACAGAAACGGGATTTGTTTTAATATCTTTGCTCATCTGATTTAGCATCGCTATATGAGCTACTTTAGCTATATCCCTGTTTGGTATAATAGTTGGAGTATTGCAATTGCCTCCTAAACAAAAGATTGAGTTATTACGCAATGATGAGTGTAGCATTGTTTGCTTCTCAGTTGAACAGCTATAATCGTGCTGCCAGAGTAAACAAATATTTGCTACCGATTTTTGGCAAGTGCTGTTTTTTAATTCACAATTTTGTATTTTAAGGTGTTTGCAACCATCTTTTGGATCGCTAGTACAAGAAAAAACAATCTTTTGTTTCCAATATGGACGATTGACTTTAAACTTGTCAAAAAATACTCTATCACCACCATCATAGTTGATTCTATTGACCTCATAGCATTCGTTACTTTCTGTTAATTGCTCAAGTTCAGGGTTTAAAACTTTCCAATATTCTGCTACTTTCCTTAGTTCTTGAGTCTTATCTCTGTAGTCATAGTGAAGTATACATATTTTTTCATTTACTTCTAATAAAAAATTTCTACCAATATGCTGTGTAGGTACACCGAGCCTATTAACAATAGCCCATTTCATTTGTCTTTCAATTGCTTCGGGATCATCTACTAGGCAGTATATTTGCGCACCTGATTCATCATAGACATCGCTACGACTCTTAAGCCAATTACTATGATTCTCCTTTATTTTTTCTGTTGCAAATTCCATTTGCCGGTTTTGCCATGGAAGCCATACATTCTCTAATCTGCACTCAACATTTAATTCTCGAATAAGTTCAATATTGAACTTACTGCCTTCAGTACAACTTTGAATAATTTCAGTATTAGTTGTACTTGTCTGAGTTACGAAGTTACTGCTATCAAGTGCACTTAAAGGATCAGATTCAATTCTCATTGAATTAGCTATCATATAATTTTGATCGTTGATATTATGTTGAGTTAAGGCATTGTTTTTACTGTTTTCAGCTTGAAATAACATTGCCCCACTTTCTGTACTAAGCTGATTACGGCCATGATAGGTTAAATCCTCATCATTATTAGGATAATTGACATTACTACCTTGATGAAATAATTCTTGTGTATTTGAAGAATTTCCAAGATTTACATTATAGTTGCTAGCTTCATTATAACTGCTTTGCATTGAAGCTAAACAACAATTGATGTTCAATATTATCAAAACTAGTACTATAAGTTGCTTCATGGAGTATTCTCATTCATAATTTCTAATGCTATTGCTAAAGGAATATGGCCAGTTAATTTCTTGGTTAATCCTCTTTTTTCATCATCTATTACTATCACTGGTACAACATCAACCTTATATTTCTCAAACAAGCTAGGATCTATATCGAAGCTAATATCAAGCTCCATAGTTTTATTCTTTGTTTGTGTAAATGAGTTATTAATTAACCCACGCATAATCAATTGAGCTCCAGCCTTTTGAGACTCAGCGAAATAGCTTTTTAAAGCCTCATCACTCATTGAAAATGAGACAAAAATAAAAGTTTTTTGCTTGTCCAAAAAAAAAGCATTAGCATTATTAACAAATAATAAAACCATCAACATCATTACTCGTATAACCATATTCCTCTCCAAGCTTTATAAATCAAAGCAAACAGCAATCTCTTTTTCGCCAAATCAAGTAACCGAAATCTTCACCATTAACTGGAAATTCTCTACCAGCTTGCCATATAGCTTCTGTTTGACCTATGCTCTTGCAGGATTTTGTTTCTGGAATTGGATAAGTCATTTGTAGTCGATACTGACTTTTCTTGATAATAGGCATTGGATACTTACCACATAGGCCTTTATAACCATAATATCCCCATAACATCAGTTGCCTATGCATCTTAGCCATAAATTTACTTACCATTAATACAGATGTTCCAACTCCACCATTATGCGCTGCAGCTGTTCCAGTAAAAGGGTAAAGCATTCCTTGACATCCAGCACACCAAAAAGCATAATCACTTGCTAATAAACCAGCGCTACAACTCATGCAATCAGCTATACATGCTTGATAAGCAGCTACATTTTGAAACAACAACGTTTCTGGATTTAAAATCGCAGATTTAGCATCATCACTCCATAATGGATCAAACTCTGTTAAATATGCTATATCGACTGCAGCCATTTCCAGACAAATAAAATCAAGCAAAATTTCCAGCCAGTAAATCACGGGATAGACATACCAATGAATGTGGTAAAAAGCACTTCCTTCAGCCTAATCTTTCATGCCTTTTTGAGTAGCAGTTCCAAATGACAAACCTCCAAGACTTACCATACACATTGGTGATTTTGTAACATCTACAAGGCGTACTGGCTCCCAAAATCCAACAGGAATACCAGGTACAGGTATTGGAATCCATGCCTTAGGACAAAGACATACAGCTAAGCTACTATAAAACAGTTATACTAGATACTTTTTTTGATTCAGAAAGCATCTAGTATAACTGTTTTATAGTGGTTTTGCTATATTAAACCTCTTTCAAAACTGGTTGACGTAGTTCAAAATTATAAATGCCAGAGATCAAATTAAATCTAAGACCTAATCTTTTACGTCTATTTTGATATTTATCAGCTTTCGAAAGAGGTCTATTATTCTACTGGAAGCATTAGTATCATGCATTGAACTGTTTGCAAAGTACAGAGATATAGTAATTTAACCTATATTATCACATAAATCAATTTTAAGTTGCAATATCGCTCATTTTATGAATAATATCTTTGCGTTTTATGAATAATATCTTTGAAAGTATAATATAATTTTAAGGAAAGAACTATGAATAATTATTTACGGCTTCGCGCTCACCTACTATATGTTACTACAAGAAGTAGTTTTAGTCCTGTAAATAATCATCCTTTACTTTATGCTGCTAAACACAACTACCTAGATGTAGTAAAGCATCTGATAGAACATGGTGTAGATATCAATACACAAAATCTACGTGGAAGCACTGCATTACATATTGCTGCTTATAACGGCAACATACAAATGGCAATGTTTTTGTTAGCTAATCATGCTGAGGTAGATACACAAAATGCATATAGCAGTACTGCTATATATTATGCTGCTGAACAAAGTAACGTTGAGATGGTAAGGCTTTTATTAAGTTATGGAGCTAATCCTAATTTGCAATGCTACTTTAATCAAACTCCTTTTGAAAGAGCTTGGCTCAAATATATTGATAATCCGGAGCTACATTTCGAAATGATGAAATTATTAGTTACTAACATTGTTAAGACAGAATATTGTAACACTGTAGATACTAATTTATCAGGTTTTATACACAATAAAGGGCTTATTAATGAATCAGAACAGCTAAAGGAACTTGAACAGCAATGTCATAACGAAATAAAACAAATGTGCTCTATCTCTGTTGGCAGCAGTTGTCTATCTTTTTTTGATATATTTGTACTGCAAAAAGATATAAATACGCTAGCAAGATGTGCTAATAATCCTGATATTGTAAAGTGTCAGAATAGATTTCTCATGTACTCTTCCTGTATTGAAAAATCTATTGAGAAAGGGAAAGCAAGAGCTAAGCTACTACAAGAAGCATCTGAATCAATGGATGAGATATTTGAATCCAATCAGGATGCTTCTCAAAAAAGTCAGACATCTTGGTCTCATTTGCCACCAGAAGTAAGGCTTATGATATTAGAGAATTTAGGTAATGACGATTTAACAAAACTTCAACACAATGAGGAAGCAGCAGCTGAGGCTGAAGCTCAAGTTGAAGGAGCATATGCTATATATGAGGGAGAGTAGCGCAAGTGTCAAAGCTCTCTGTAGCATTGGTTGTTGCAAATCGCTTGTTCCATACTGTGGAGCAGCCATAGTTGCTAAAATGGATGAAAAGTTAGATAAAAAGTCGGATCTAGCCTCTATAGACTTTGCGCTGTCATCCTCTGGTACTTCGGAAAATGGATTAATTGATACAGGATTTTTCATGTCAAATTCTATGTAGCTACCGCCTAGAATCAAGCATGTACGCTTAAATGATCTTCCATAATCAAGAACAAAAACCTTACCACCAACTCCTAGAACCGATAGCATTAATTCTTGCATAAAAACAGATTTTCCAGACCCTGGAACTCCAGCTATACAAAGTTTAAAGTTCTCATTTGGAGCTACTGCATTCTTATTTAATGCAGGTAATAAAGCTCCACCAAAAGGTAACCAATACATTATTTGTCCTCGTCTACCAGCTAGTAACATACCTGGAGAGCTTAAATCACCTTTCCATTCACCGATTATTGGTAATAATACTTTACTCTCTACAGAAACAGTTTTTATACCTCTACCTAAGCTAGAAAGCGCTACTCCAACTCCTGATGTTTTATTTTGACCAAATACACCTTTTGGGCCTTGTTCAACTAATTGCATTGGTAGTGCAGCTAGTAACACGGCCACATGATCATATTTGCATGGAACAAAATACCATCCACTGCGTCTTAACATCGAGCAAAACGCTGATGCAGATTGCTTAGCTTTCATGGACCTAAACGTATCTTTTAAAGCATCTCGTCTGCGAATCATATCATCGATATTTACATTTACATTAGGTATAGTCACTGAAATCAACAATACTACATCCTTTACAGAGCCTGACTTTTGAGCTTGATCACGCAAAAACTCTGTTCTTTTATTAGCTAACTCAATAAATACCTCTCTTTTACGATATGACTGCCAGTTGCTTAAAAAATTCTCTATGCCGAAACACTAGCTTCAACCAATGTCCATGCAAGCAATACAAAACCTATTGAACCACGATTAAGGAATAGCTGAGTCTCATCATCATATGATTCATAGACAAAATGTTTAGAAAATCTTTCTCGATTTATTGATCATATTTCTACAAGTATTAGTTCATAATACTATACTTAATAACTTGAACATTGACAATTGTAATACTCGTATATTACCTCTTTCTAACTGTTTCTGATTCTAAATTTGCATTTGCAAACATGCGAACAATAAATAAATAGCTATTAATTAAAACTATATTTTTAATATATCACATAATTATAACGCAACATTCTCTCTTGCATACATTTTCTTCACTAGCTTTCATATTTTTCCTTATCCTAATCTGGCGTTATTAGGATCGAAAACTCCATCGGCAACCATTTTCTTTATTTCATATAGAGATTTGCATTTTGGACCTTTAGGAATTTTACAGTCAAAATCACTTTCGAAAAAGAAACTGGTTATGTTTATACAACCCAATAGCAATAATAAAAACTTCATTACAAGTATTATTGTGATGCTTATAAAAGTTAAGGCAATTACTTGCTTTAGGCGAATAATACTTGCTAATTCTGATAACTTGTATCAGAAATCTCAAGCTTAAGCAAATTGTTAGCTTTTAACTCATATTCTACAGCATATATATTACTAACACCGACTAGTCCAATCAAACCTATCATAAACCTCAAAACTCTAATACTCATTTTTTTATTCCATTCTCTTTAACACCACTCAATAACAAAAGGTAATTAGGAGTTCGCTTGTAAGTCAAAAGGTAAGTCTTATCGACAGCTATATGTTTACTATCGCTAAATCAATAACGAAGCGTTCCACTAATTAATACTCCATTCATTTATCACTTCAACATTCTTCGGAAAAAAGACTGAAGATACATTTGAGCCTTTAACAAATTGCAAATGATTCTGAAAAAAATTTTTAAAGATTCAGTATTACTGAATGCCACTTTCATGTCTGCTGTTTGTCTTTCTACCTCATTTGGAGAAGTAGTAAATAAAAATTTCATCACATAAATTGCCCATTCCTTTAAATAGGTTTCATGGTAATTTTTTGATGAAACCATCATTTTACGATCAGGCTCCATTGCTGGAATTAATAACCACTTTTCTTCTTTGGTAATTGCAGCCATTATCGCAATTATATTAGCTGCAGCTAGCAATATAGTTACTGAAAGTAAGCATTTATTATATTTAACCAGTTTCATCATATCCTAACTCAAATTTTAAACAGAGCTTATCTTTAAATTTTTGATGTGAAGCAATATTATCTTTGGATACACCAAGAATTATCGTGTTTAATTTATTGAATTCAGAAATAGCTTCATTAAATTTCTGTGCTTCAATTGTACACCCAGGAGTATTATCTTTTGGATAAAAGTATAGTACTAAATTTTTACCTTCATAATGACCTAAATTTATAATTGAATTACTAGTAGTAATCATATTAAAGTCTGGGGCATCATCATTAATTGTTAAATTTTTCATGTTTAGTCTCGTAAATTGGCGCACTTAGCAATTTCGTTAGCAAATTTTTGTATTGCATCTCGTACAACATCTGTATTAAGATGTATATAAAATTTTGTTGATTGATGGTCATTATGATTTAACAATTTGCTAATTACAGCTATTGGTATTCCAAATTTTGCCATCCAACTACCAACAGTTCTTCTAAGATCGTGTATCCTTAAATTTTTTAATCCAGCTCTTTTACAAACTCTTTTCCATGCTACATTTATGCTCGTTAAATGTCCGCTATTTCCTCTTTGTCCAGGAAATACCCACTCACTTTCTGATGAATATGGATACTGTTTTAATTTTTTTATTAGTAAATTTATTAATGGCACTGTTTGCGATTCTCCATTCTTAGTCTCTCGTATATACCACACTCCTTCTTCCAGTCTTATATTTTCCCAACACATTGATAATACATTATTTCTACGAGCTGCAGTATATAAACTTATATAGACAAAATATTTTAAGTATGGATTCTTATCTTCTTCAACTGCTGCTAAGAATCTTGGCATCTCTTCTAGAGTTATATATCTATCTCCTGCTTGCATTTTATGAATTTTTATTCCATTAGCTGGATTTTTTTCTATTAATTCTAATTCTACTGCTATGTTCAATATTGCATTTATTAACTTAAGCGTTTTATTTGCTGAATATTTACCACCTTTATTTGCATTATTAAATATCTTATAAATATCTTCTTTTCGAATATTAGAAACATGAATATCGTGCAAGTTTTTTAAATAATTATTCATAATGCCTTTGTATAAACTTTTGCTACTATCTTTGAGTCTTCACTGATTAATATATAGATCATATACCTCCTTCAATGTTGATGCATTCTTTGTTTTTAAAGGATCTATTCCTTTAGCAATTTGTCCCTTTAAAATCAGCGTTTTTTTCTAGCATAATTAACAGATATATTTGGAAAATTCCATAACTTAATTTTTCTATATACTCCTTTAATTGTTATCCCTAAATAAAGTGTTTTAGTTTCTCCATACAATACTTCTAGAAATAAACCTTTGTCTTTAGTATCTCTGTATACATCTCTTTTTTCTTTTGGGGGCTTTATTTTACTTATAGCTATTTGTGTAAAATATAATATCACTACCATAATAAATCACCTTTATTCAACTATTAATATTTAAGATTAGAAAAACAATCTGTTGTATGCTTTTTTTGAAAAAGCAAGTTTTTTCGTAATAATTCAATAAAAAAATTAAATGATTTTTTAAATCTTTGCTTCAACTATAGATTATAGCAGCATTGCAATTTTAAGTCTTAGTTGAAAAATCGCGAATTAATACTCATTTAGGGTGTATTTGTGCTGTATATGTTCTGATTTTTTTTAAACTATGTATACTTGCATTGACAAAAAATATAAATTCAACTACTGTTAAACTAACGATATATTAAACATTAATAGTAGGTTTCATATACTTTACAGGTAATAGGACATTATTTTTTGCTGCTATCTATTAATTCACTTTTTGTAAAAAGTGTTAATCATAGAACCTTCCAGTTCTTAGTTTTTGGTATATGCAATATTTTTCTTACAAAATCTATATTGTCCTATTCCATCTTCAACACATTCTTTTTTCTAGCTCCAGTGTATAAACGTCAGTTTAGGATAAGAAAAAGTATGAAAGGTATAATACAAAAGGTCTACAAAAGATATTATGTAATATCTTTAAATATAGTTTCAATTAATAACAGGTTATTTATTGCTCACATGTCTGTAAATGCAATTTTAGAATAAGAAACAATTAGAAATATGTAATATACAAGTGTTATAATGGTGAATGTTCAGGTTATTAAGTATAGTATTATGAAAGAATATTTGTAGAAATATGAGCAATAAATAAACGGTTATTAATTGATACTAGAGATAATATATAATTATATATTATCTCTAGTATACCTTTTATTCACTACCTTTCATATTTTCTCTTATCTTAAATTAGCGTTTATAACTATGAAATGCTAAAAATTAATTTAGAGCAATGATAAATTTATTATATTTTTCTGATAAAAAGATGAAAGAAAAAGTAACATATCTAAATAGATGGTGGGCTTGAGAAGACTTGAACTTCCGACCTCACGTTTATCAGACGTGTGCTCTAACCAGCTGAGCTACAAACCCACTATTTTATATAACAAATAAGGCTTGATATTATCAAAAAACGTCATTGTAATAACTTACACATATTTAATTGTAATATATTCCAATGATTTTAAGAATCAAATATTATTTTTTACACACAGTATAATAATGTTGATTTCATGTAAAAAAGTATAGGAATAGCAATAAAAAAATTATGTTCTTTATTTATATAGAACACATTTGTATTAAATACAGGCGTAATAAAAAAAATTGTTATTACGCCTGGAATAGATAGCATGTTAAAAATCAAGAAAAGATAAAATAATTTTATAAAAAAGATGTAAGTTTTTATAAAATTATTAAGCTAGCAGGTAAGCGCAGTAGCACTTTTTCTCCCAAAGAGCCGTACAAGCGAATTACTCCGCATACAACTCAAGCATATGATGTATATGAACATTTTCACCATTATCTGTTAAATCAAAACAAATAAGACATTTACCTTTTTGTTTACACCAAAGAATCTACCTGATTTTAAACAAGCACTTAGGGATATCAGCTTGACATTTTTATGCAAATATTCTCTAAGTTTTAAATTATTATGAAAAGATTTACCTTTGACTAGAGTATATCGTTTAATCATTGTTCATTGTAATTTCTATAGATATAGATCTTTTATTCTCTCAATATTCCATGAGAGACTTTTTTTTCCATTCTATTAATATTCATTTTTTAAACAACTTTATAGAGCCTTTAGACTGTTTAACTAGTAAAGCTACACTTCTTCTTGTACTATTGATGTTATATTGTTGAATAGACCTCTGTCGAAACTGGTTAATGTAGTTCAAAATTATTGCTGATAAATATCGAAATAGACGTAAAAGATTCGGTCTTAGATTTAATTTGATCTCTGGCATTTATAATTTTGAACTACATTAACCAGTTTCGACAGAGGTCTATTATTAAATCCCATAAAATCAAAACCTTCATTAATATGAAGTATCCTGGTTTTTTTTGACAATTCTAAGCGTCTTATACTTAACCAACCATTAATAATGCTTTTGGCTGTGATACATAAGCTTTCAAAGTTAGCACAAATTACAAAATCATCTACGTATCTTACTAAAGCATATTTAGATTTATAACGTCAATTTAGGATAAGGAGTCAAGAGAAGAAGAAGAGATAAGATTAGGATTAAGTTGTAGATAGGATAACTAGCAAGAGAAGCAATTATATGAACAAAGAAATTAAGAGGAGAACGGTGTCTAGTATCTCTAAATGGATATGTTTTTTTAGTACATTAAAAACAGACTCAATTAAAGAACGTTTATTTAATAACCGCTTATCTTGTATATCCAATAAATATGTTTTCATATCTTTACGAAGATTAGTAAATAAACGTAGACCATTGGTCAGCAGTTGATGAAATAACTCCTTAGATATGTAGGCTTTATCACCAAACAATTTACCAGATAGGCCTTCAGAAAAAACTGAAGCCATAGATAGGTCGCTTTTATTGCCTTTAGTAATTTTAACTGATATTATTTCGCCTTTGTTATTGATTATAAGATGAAGCTTAAAGCCTAAGAACCAGCCATAACTACTTTTACCAATTTTAGAAATTCTGTTGAAAACTCTATTACTGGAAATGCTTTTGTTATGACAAATTGCTAACTTTGTAGAATCGATGTAATATATACCAGTCTCTTCTCCTTTCAGATAATGCATTAATATGACTAATGGTAGCAACATTCTAGACCACAGTTGTATTATCATACTATAGCTTGGTAAACAAAAGTATCTTTTATACTTATGACTCAAGTAATATAGATAATAATTTTTACAATCCTTGCATGGAGACAAATAAAAATATATCACTACTGTTAATAACTCAGCTAAGGACAACTTTCCATCTCTGTTCCTTTGATTGCTACTTGGCATTAATCTCTTTCTTTTCCACTCTTGATATATCTTGCAAAAATTATCTATTAAATAGTATACTGTTATAATACATTTTTTCATGTTGAGTTATTCCTTTTTTATTTAAATTTTTTTATAACTCAGCATTCTCTCTTTGTATACTTTTTATTCACTACCTTTCATATTGCCACTTATCCTAAATTGGCGTTGTTTAAGGCCAATTTTCTGTTGAACAGGTTTATACACTTTAGTCTTAGAATAGACCTCTTTTGAAACTGGTTAACGTAGTTCAAAATTATTGCTGATAAATATTGAAATAGACGTAAAAGATTCGGTCTTAGATTTAATTTGATCTCTGGCATTTATAATTTTGATCTACCTTAACCAGTTTCAAAAGAGGTCTAATATGAACTTATCTAAAGCAATTAACTTCTACGTCATTTTCCACTTGCTTTTAGTTACTCTTCTAACTGCAATTGCCTTACTGCTAAAAGAATGGATAAGTGAACGTTGCAAAGCTTATGCTTTATTACATTTACTTCAGTCTATATTGGACTAATGTATTCTATTGTCAGCAAATGCACTAACTGTATTTACAACTATCATCTGCTTTTCTCATTTAAAAATTTCATCAAGTTCTCTCATAGTAAGAGACCATAACATAAGTTTACTTACTTTCATGTAGAATGATGTTTCAACTCCTATTTACATTATTACAAAATAGCTTTCGATTTTTCTGTTCTTCTATACTTGCACCTTCATCAGGTTATCTTACGGATCACTTTTCCAATTGGAAAAGATACATGCTTACTGTGTTCTGTCTATATGATATAAATTGGTTAGGTTCTATCTATCTGTCTGTGATCGTCTAGTCTATGCATCGCTAGAAAACAAGGCAGATAACCATATCTCCTATTCTTGTCCTTCTCTTTCCTTATCCTAATCTTGCGCTAAAAAGATTGATTTATAACTATGCTTCTTTGCTTCTCAGTTATCTTAATCTGGTGTTTATATCAATCTATGATTATTGAAGTTAAAAGTTAGTAACCTATATAGCTTTTTTTATATTTGTTTTTGCGTATAAAGAATCAAGTTTTTTTCTAAAGAAAAAACCAAATATTCTTGCTATAATACTAATTATACAGCTGCCCACCATCGGTATAAAGAAATAATTAACAATAAAAACTAATGGGTTAAATACAGTTGTCATGATAATCAATAGTATTAATACAGTTAAAGTAAGAAAACATTGTTGCATTTTAAATCTTCGTCCATCAATCTAATATTATAGCAATATACTGATAGTTGACAGTTCTGTCAATCATGTTACATTATTAGAGCATTAATAATAGGAATTAATACAACTAGACTAGCACATGATACCGTGCTATAAAGCATATGTTTAGGTATCATCTGTTCTGAATGAATGTTATTTGTAGAGTTAATATTACATTCATTATCTATTTTGCTATAGGCAGTTTTTATTATTTTTGATAAATACAAGCATGAAGTTATTCCTGAAAAAACTGTAATAGCGATTACTAAATAATTATGTTCATTTGCTGCTTCTAGGATTATATGATGTTTACTGAAAAAGCCTGCTAATGGTGGTATGCCTATTAATGATAAACTTCCTATTGTTAGGCATGATGTTATTATAGGAGCTTTATAAGACATTGATGTTAAATCTTCAACATTAGTACATTTACTAATTGTATATAAACAACCTGCAGAATAGAATACTGTAATCTTACCTATTGAATGAGCAATTATGTGAGTAATAGTAGCAAGTAAAGATTCATGGCTATTCATAAATGCTGTTAAAGCTATTATACCTAAGTTAGATATAGTTGAGTAAGCCAAAATTCTTTTTATATTAGTTTGAAATAATGCCTTTATGCTGGTATATACAATTCCATATCCTATAAAATACTGTATATAATTTAATAACCATGTTTCCTTTCCTAATACTGAGAGGATTCCAGTTATCAAGCAAAAAATACCAACATTAACAACTGCAACAGCATGTAAAATTGCGCTTACTGGATATGGAGCTATCATAGCAGGTGGAAGCCAGCTATGAAAAGGGACAATAGCTGCTTTAGCAGTACCACACAATATACATAATGCCAAAATAACAGGACTTACTTGTAATAGAGTACGGAATTGTAATATGTTAGCAATTTCTACAAAATCTGTTGTACTATATTGATATTGCAAAACTACTAAAGTTGGCATTAAAAATAGTAAAGATGGTAAATATAATCCTTGAGTATATTTACTTAAAACTTTGCTAGTTCTATGAGAAGTTACGTGTCTTATTAATGGAATTGTAGCAAAGGTTAAAAGTTCGTAACATATCAACATAGTAAAAAAATTAGCAGAACATACAATATAGTTACTAATTAATATACATAGATTAGTGCAAAGTAAAAATTTAGCCTGATTTGGCTCACTATGAGCTTTCAAAAAACCAATAGTATATATAATTGATATTGGCCACAATATTGCTATTAGTAAAAGTATGTTACTACCTAATAAACTTAATCTTAAGCTAAAATCAAATGATCCGATACTGAAAATAGTAGTATAGTGCTCATACCCAGCTTTATAACTAAAATACAATAGTATTGCATTAATAGCATGCAATATGGATATTGCAAACATTAATATTTCTTTAATAAAATTTTTGCGAATCAGAAATGGAATAATTAAATTCCATATACCTACTATACCGATTATAGTAAATGGAATATAGCATATCATGTCGTTGTATAATAAAATAATGTTTTTAAGCATTTATAAAACTCACATGATTTTTGGTAGAAAAAACGGCTTTAAGTATACTAATAAGTGATTGTAAAATATTAGCATCAAATAGCTGATAATAGTTAAAATTATTGCTACGCTGTTGTTACCATTAAGTGTAAAGCTACTATGAGAAGTTTGCTGAGTAGAATATAGATAATGAAAAATTTTATAATGATAATTAAAACTCATGCAGCTACTAATAGCCAAGATTATTATACCAAAATAGCCAAGTGACTGTAAAACTGTTAAAAAAATGTTTAATTTATTAACAAAGCCAATAGTTAGTGGTAATCCCAAGTTGCTGATTAAAGCTAATGTAAATAATATACCAAACACTGGATAAGTCGATCCAATACCTGCAATATGTTTAAGCTCGCTATCATGATAATGTACTTCTATTCTGCTAATTAAAGAATATATTATAGATTTAAGTATACAACTAGTTAACAATATAACAATAATTTGCGCCCCAATAGTGGAGCTTTGTATATTAAATGCCATTAGAGATATGTAACTTGTTTCTGCTAATACAGAATATGCCATAATTGATTTGAGGTTGCTTTGTTGAACAGCATAACAAGAACAAAAAATTGCTCCTGCTAACCCTAGGGCATTGATTATATAATATGAATGCAAGGTATTAATATTAGTAATTCCAATAATTTGATAGACAAAATATAGTAGAATATAAAATCCAACCATACATGAAATTGGAGCAAAATATGATAAAATTACTGAAGAAGTATATTTATAAGTACTAATAAGCCATGAACTCATAGGAAACATAGCTACCTTTAATAAGCATCCAGTAATATAAAACATTATTGCTGCAATTAAGGTTTTTGTACGTTGTTGTGGTAACCTGGAAATTATATCAGTAATATTCAAGCTGCCGGTATTACTCAATATGAATCCTATAGCAATAAGTATAAAAGTAGCACCAATAGTACCAAGTATTAAATAATTAATACTACCAATTAAAGCTCGCTTATCAACTCCCTGAGAAACCAAAGTATAACTTGCTAATGAAGCAATTTCTATAAAAACGTAAATATTAAATAAATCATTACTGAGAATAATACCACAAAATCCTGTGTGCAATAATAGTAAGATGGAATATAGTAAATGAGATCGAGATGGATTAAGAGATGATAATAAGTTTGTTTTTATGAGCTGAGAATTAAATGTTAGTAATAAAAATAGAATGAAATAACTAAAAACGATAATTATTTGATTAACCTGATCAACTCGATATTCTATACCTATCGGTGCCTGCCAATTACCAATTGCATAAAAATATGGAGGGGAATTTATCATTGATAATACCCCATATATTCCTAATATTATTCCTAATATTGCACATAAACGCGATACTATTAGTGCTGACTCAACTTTTTTATATAATACTACTATTAAACTGCCAAAAAATGGTATTAAAACTTCTAATATCACTAAATGATCTTTAACAGCTTGAAAAATATTACTCATCTGGCTTTAGCTCCATTTTCTGTAGCTCTAATAGAATATCATTTTCATTACAGCTATTAAAACTTTGGTAAATTTGACGAATGATACTAAGACTTACAGACATAGTTGCTATACCTACAACAATAGCAGTTAGCATTAATACATGTGATACAGGGCTAGAATAAGTAATAGATGAACAATGTTGAGATAGTTGGTTAAAACATTGATCTATTGGCACTATTCCTTCTTTAGCTTTTGCAAGAGCTATATAAAAAATCAAGACAGCATTTTGAAATACTGCTAAGCCAATGGTTTTCTTAACGTAATTATAACTGCTAAGAATTATATATAACCCTAAGGATAACAATACTGCAGAACAAAAATAAATTAACTTACTTGTTAGTATCATAATCATTATTAATTACAAATACATAATAAATAATCAATAAGCTAGCGGTTACTGCTATACCTACACCTAATTCAACGATAAAAATACCTAATGACTGACTATACTTGGTACATGTTATTACATAATAATTTAAGTAATTCTTGCCATAAAATAGTGCTAGTAACCCTGTTAATCCATATATCATTACTCCTAAAGCGCCTATAATACTAAGTGGTAGAATTGCTAGTTTATATTTAATTAGTTGTTGTGGATAGATAATATCATACCCAATTACTGCAGAAGCAAGTATAGCACCAGCTTGAAAGCCACCTCCAGGAGAAACTTCACCATTAATTTGAATATATAATGCAAAAAGCAATATATATGGTGTAATAATTTTAGCAATAATTGAAGCTACAATAATATTGTTATTTTGCATAGAAACCTGTTTTCAATTTATTATTGATTAGTTTTTTTGTTAGCAAAAATTAAAATTACTGATATTCCAGCACAAAGGATTACTGTAGTCTCTCCTAAAGTATCATATCCTCTATAGCTAGCTAGTATAGCAGCTACAAATGATGGAATGCCAATTTGTTCTGTAGTATTATTAATATAGTATTTTGAAATATGTTGATGCATTGGCGTTGATAGTTGACCAAAATCAGGCAGATCATAACAAACTAACATAAAGCATACTGCAAACAGTATACATACTAAGCTGCAAAGTATATTTTTATATACTGGTAACTTTTCTGCTGAGTTAAAACTAAGTTGTAGTTTCTTAGCTATTTTTAATAATATTGCAGTGGATAGACAAGCTCCAAGAGATGCTTCAGTCATTGCTACATCTGGAGCATCCATTAATAAGTAGCATATGCAAATAATTAAGCTAGATAATGACATTAGCAATATAGATTTTAGCAAATTAAAGCTTAGTGCTAAATATATATTTACTATAATTAACAAAAAACAGAATATGTATAAAAATATGTTAGCAATATTAAATTCTAGAGGTAAATTTGGAAAATAATTAGCAGATAGCATCATGTGTTTGAATCTGTATTAATTTTTGTAGATTCAGACTGACTATTACAATTATACCAGGTTTTAAGCAATATATGAGCAGCTGTTGGCCCTAAAATATATATTAAAGTGATTAAAATTAAGATTTTAAAAATACTAATGCTTTGATAATTAATGATAGTTAAGCCAATTAATGACATCGGTATTCCACAACTATCAGATACTCCTGCAGCATGTACTTTAGCATAAAAATCATGAAATCTGCTTAGTCCAACTACACTTGAGATAATGAAGAATAACCCGCAGAATAAAAAAAAGAATCCACAACTGTTAATCAAAATATGAAGCATATGTAACTGGAATAAATATTATTTATCTAAATAATATTGTACTATTAAATGCTGATTATAATCAAGTATTAATAGCAGCTGCAGTTTTGTAATCAAATATGAAAAAGCAAGCTAAGTTAAAGCTTAAGTGGTGACCCCTACGGGAATCGAACCCGTGTTTCCACCGTGAAAGGGTGATGTCCTAACCGCTAGACGAAGGGGCCTGATAAATAGCCAATATAGAGTATTTATACATTAAATTTTGTATTATGCAAGAGCTAAGTATAGGCTAACATATTCCGAGTTTGATATAAGGAGTAATTGAAAGTTAGTAGAAAGTAAAGATTATAGACTTTTTAAGCTTATGTATAGTGTTAAACATTATTTTTTCTGTTTTCCATTGCTAAAAGCCTTCTATTAACTAAAAAATCTTTGCTATAGACATCATAATCGTTTTTCTTGTTTTTTAATATTACTTCTTTATTCTTATCTTTTTTATATTTTTTAGCGTTCAACTATTGTTGAAATACTTACTTATTCTGCTCTCTGTCATTTCCATTATCTGAAACTGGTTAAATAATGTTAATTATGTATTTGGGATAAATATTTTTTAGTTTAAATGCATTTTTAAGTATATTAATTTGATCATGAACATTTGAAGCTTTAACTATTCTAAAAGCATTTCCTGTTAATACTAGAGCTGAATCTATGCCTATGTTATTTGCTCCAAGAATATCTGTTTCTAAAGTATCACCTATCATTAGTATTTTTTCTTTTTTGACATTTAGTGCTAAGGTATTTAATACAGCTTGAAAAATTTCTGAATGTGGTTTGCCGCTATATACTACTTTTCCTCCCATAGATTTATAAATAGCACTAAAATATCCAGCGCAATATCTATTTTTGTTTTCAAATGGATTTATAACATCTGGATTTGCACAAAGACATACTGCCTTGTTAGCTATTGCGGTTTGAAATATAGAATTATATTGATCTAACTTTTCTTCATAATCCTCAAATGCTGTTAAAAGTAATATATTAGCATCATGAATTTTTTCAGTAGTTTTAATGGGTAGATCTTCTAATACAGTTTTTTTAAAGTCCGGTCCTAAATGAAAGACAATAGGATTATCAATGTTAAGATTTTTACTTGAATTCTTTAATATTTCTCTAGCTATTTCACCAGAAGTATAAACATTTTGTGGAGTGGCGTTGATTCCATAAATATTAAGTCTATTACTAGAATGCTGAACTGGCTGAGGAGTATTAGATACAAAACATATTTTTGTACTTTTTGATAGATTATTAACCACTTCTATTGTTTTAGTATACGGAATGTTATTTTCTAGCAATACTCCGTATATATCAAATAATATGACTTCATAATTTTTGACTATATCAGATAAATTAATTGGAGTTTTATATTCATACATTTTAAAATCTCGCTGTGTAATATTAATTTAAGTATTTTTGACTTCTTAAAGATTATACTATATGTTATCATAATAGGTTTTTCCACTAAGTTATCCATTATAAAGTTGCAATTATTATGTCATCAAGCTTAAATATGCCAACAAACACAAAATTAGATCAATATAATGCTGATTCAATAAAGATCTTACGAGGTCTTGAAGCGGTTCGAGTACGGCCTGGTATGTATATTGGTGATATTAGTAATGGATCTGGATTACATCAGTTAATTTATGAAGTTCTAGATAATTCAACTGATGAGTCATTAGCTGGTGGTTGTAATAAAATTGAGGTTATTCTTAATAAAAATGGCTCTGTAACAGTCAGAGATAATGGCAGAGGAATACCTGTTGATATTCATCAAGAAGAGGGAGTATCTGCCGCTCAAGTCATTATGACCCAGTTGCACGCTGGAGGAAAATTTGATCAAAATGCATATAAAGTGTCAGGAGGATTGCACGGAGTTGGAGTATCAGTAGTTAATGCGTTATCAGATTGGTTAGAATTACGTATCTGGAAAAACAATCAAGAACATTTTATGCGTTTCAATAATGGAGAACCTCAAAATCCTTTATCGATAGTTGGTGAAGCTCCGAACAAGCAAGGTACAGAAATTACCTTTTATCCTTCAATTGCAATTTTTACCTCTGTTGAGTTTAGCTTTTCAGAGTTAGAGCATAGATTAAGAGAATTAGCATTTTTAAATTCTTCTGTTGAATTTTCATTAACTGATGAGCGTTCTAGTGAAGTAAAAGATGTTAAATTTTTTTATACTGGTGGAGTAGAATCATATGTGCAATATATTGATAAAGCTAAGGCAGCATTGCATTCAACTATAAGCTTTCATCAAACTGATTCTCATGGAGCAACTTTAGAGTTGGCTATGCAATGGAATGATTCTTTCTATGAAAATATAGTGTGTTTTACTAATAATATTAGACAAAGAGATGGTGGAAGCCATTTACAGGGATATAGATCAGCAGTAACTAGAGCTATCACTAAATACACTAAAGATCATTTTCCTAAAAATAATATCAATTATAATGGTGATGATATTCGAGAAGGGCTATCTTGTGTGTTATCATTAAAATTGCCTGATCCTAAATTTGCTTCACAAACTAAGGATAAGTTGGTTAGTCCGGAAGCTAGAGCTATAGTTGAAGGTATAGTATATGAAAAACTTGTAGAATGGTTAGAACATCGCCCTAGTGAAGGTAAGAAGATTATTGCTAAAATTACTGAATCAGCGCTTGCACGTGAAGCAGCTCGTAAAGCTAGAGAATTAACTAGACGTAAATCAGCATTAGGAGTAGCAAATCTACCAGGCAAATTAGCCGATTGTCAACAACGAGCTCCGGAGAAATCTGAGTTATTTATAGTAGAAGGTGATTCAGCTGGAGGTACAGCTAAACAAGGGCGTAATAGAAAGTTTCAAGCTATTCTTCCACTAAGAGGTAAAGTATTAAATGTTGAAAGAGCGAGATTTGATAAGATGTTACAATCTGATCAAATTGGCACTTTAATTACTGCCCTTGGAACAGGAATAGGAAGTGATGACTTTGCTATTGATAAAATACGTTATCATAAAGTGATTATTATGACTGATGCTGATGTTGATGGATCTCATATTCGAGCATTGCTTTTGACATTTTTTTATCGTTATATGCCCACAGTTATTGAAAAAGGTTATTTATATATTGCTCAGCCTCCTTTATATAAAATTAAGCGTGGAGCTAATGAGCTGTATCTTAAAAACGATCAAGCATTATATGATTATTTATTAAAAATAGCTATTGATGAGATTGATGTAATCAAATCTTCTGGTGATAGAATATCGAATGCTGAGTTAACAACAATTGTTACTTCGATTAGAAAGTTAACTGCAGTTTTAAATAAAGTAGGTAATAAACTGAATAAATATATTGCTGAGGTTTTAGCTATTACTAAAAATCTTTCTGCAGATACTTTTAACTCTACCTATCAGGATAAATTATCATCTCTTATACAAGCAATGCTTCCAACTCAGACTTTAGATAAAACTAATTGGCAAGTTGAAGTTCATGATGATTATATGCAATTTTATTGTTTTGTACGAGGGATAAAAAAAGCTCAAAGTCTTTTCAAAAGCCAATTAGAATCTCCAGAGTTTGTTAGTTTGATAAGGTTAGGCCAAGAATTATCTGAACTATTTGAAAATCGGTTAACATTAAAGCATAAATCAGAAGAAATTAATATCGGTTTACCATCAGCTTTATTGGATAAATTATTAGCAATTGGTAAGCATGGAATGAACATTCAAAGGTTTAAAGGGTTGGGAGAGATGAATTCTGATCAGCTCTGGGAAACTACATTAGATCCAGAAAACAGAACGCTACTGCAGGTAAAAATTACTAATTTTGATGAAGCAGAAGAAGTATTTTCAACTTTAATGAGCAATATAGTAGAGCCTAGACGTGAATTCATTCAAGCTAATGCTTTAAATGTTAATAACTTAGATGTATAAATAATGCTAGCAAAAATATATTGCTAGCATAGTAAACTATGCCTTACTGGCAATATTTATTTTTCTTAAATGCTCTATAAAGTATAGTACTGCATATATACAAATAGTTATTACTGATACATACGATAGCTTAAAAACGCAATCTTTAAGACATATTTCTACAACTTTATTAATTTGGAATTTGTTTAACAAAGCAATAGAAACAATAATACTATCTATTATAGCTACTATAGCAGAACTAATTAAATTGCTAATTGGAAATGACAACGCAAATTTCTTATCAAGAATATTAAATAGATTTGTACTGCAAAATAGTGATATGGTAATTGCAGCAGATGAACCTATAAACAAAATATTGATGTTATACCAATTTAAGGCAAGACTTCCCAATACACATAGCATTGCAATACTAAGTGTATTAGCTGTATGATATAACTTTGCCATAAGATTAGTAATTAAGACTGATAATATAAACAAGAAAGAGCACACTATCAGCTTATTTGTTATATTCAATCCTAGAATGCAGCCAAATAATAATACTGGTAAAATCTGTGACAACATATTTCTACTCCTTAAAATTATCCATGAAATCTATAAAACCACTTTACAAAAAGTACTAAATTTGCAGCGCAATGTCAAATTTAGTTTTTCATGTGTATTATTGGTGATATCTAGTATTAAAAATTTAATTCTTGCAAAGCATACTAATTTGTATATAATATAGCAGAGTTATTTAGATAAAGTTAATTAAACCATTTAATAATATTTAATCTTAAAATACTTCATTAAGTTTTTCTTTTTAGAATTTTTAGAAGTGCTGATATAAATGTAGAGCAGTTAATTTTAGTATTTAGTATAATGTATGAGTATATTCAGAAAAAAAAGTTTTGACTTAGCTAAGTCTACGACAAATGCCAACAACTTAAAAAAAAGCTTTACTGCTTTTGATTTAATATTGTTAGGGCTTGGAGCTATTATTGGTACTGGAGTATTTTCGTTAACTGGTATGGTAGCTGCTAAATATTCTGGACCTGCAGTAACAATATCTTATATTATAGCTGGAGTTGTTTGTATATTAGTAGCTTTAGCATATACTGAACTTGCAGTTATGATTCCTGCATCTGGTAGCGTTTATACTTATTCTTATATAGCGCTTGGGGAAGTGTTTGCTTGGATAATGGCTAGTGTTATAATTTTAGAATTAACATTTGGAGCTGCTACAGTAGCAGCTAGTTGGTCAGCTTATACTCAGGGGATATTAGAGGCAGGTGGAATAATTATACCAAAAATATATGCAGCCACTCCATTTGAAGGTGGTATTATAAATCTACCTGCAGTATTAATTGTTGCATTTGCTAGCTTTGTTTTATATTTAGGAACACGCGATAGCAAAAGGTTAAATATAATTTTAGTTATTGTTAAGCTTTTATCAGTTGGAATTTTTATAATTGTTGCAGCTCCACATTTTCAAGCAGAAAATTGGAAAAATTTTATGCCTTTTACATTTAATAGCACTTTGGTTGGAGCATCCATTTTATTTTTTGCATTTACTGGATTTAGTGTACTAGCAGCTGCTGCTGAAGAATGTAAAAATCCTACAAAGGATTTGACAGTAGGTATCATAGGATCTCTAATAATCTCAACAATAGTTTATGTTATTATTGCTGGATTATTAACTGGTATGGCTCCATTTGATCAGCTTGATAATGCTCAACCTTTAGCTTATGCTTTAAAGCTTAATGGTAGTACTGTTGGCTCAGCGATTGTTGCAGTTGGAGCAATTAGTGGCATGACTACAGTTTTAATGCTAAATATTTATGGCCAATCAAGAATATTCTTTGCTATTGCTAGAGATGGATTATTGCCAAAAATATTTCAAAAAGTACATCCTACATATGATAGCCCATACGTTGCTATTTTATTTTTTGCACTAATAGTAGCATTAATTGGAGGATTTTTTCCTTATCAAACAGTAGCTCAACTATCAAGTATGGGAGCGCTTATTGATTATATGGTAGTATCTGTAATAGTAATGCTGCTTAGAATCAAAATGCCTAATGCTGTTAGAGCATTTAAGTGCCCTGCTGTATTTGTTGTTGCTCCAATATCATTAGCATCTTGTATTTATTTGTTGTTTAAGCAAATTCTTGATGAAGATGGTAATTTACTGGATACTGGAAGAATAATTATTGCTTGGATGATATTAGTATTGGTATTATATTTTATCTTCTATTATGCAAAACAATCTTGTCAAGCATTAGCTTATAAGAGCAAGTAATGATATATTAATAGGGCGATTAGCTCAGTTGGTTAGAGCATTACGTTGACGTCGTAAGGGTCAGTGGTTCAAATCCTCTATCGCCCACCAACCAAAAAGCTTTTATTAATCAAGTTCGAGATAAGGTAATAGTAGAGTATAGAATACTACAGATAAAACCAGTGCAAAGAATTTATATGTTTGTATGCTGGAAACATTTTGAGTAGTGCAATACTAGTTGCAATCAAAAAACTTTGGTATAGCTATAAAAAAAGTTTTTATCATCCAAAAATGAAGCATATATTAATTAATGTGTTTATAGCAATAATTAATATAATTACAAAAGATAGGACAGTATTGCTACTTTTTTATTTAGGGTGATTGAAATAAAAGTATTAAAGTATTTTTGATGTTTATGTAGAATCTGCATTAATCAAGGAGTTAATGCCTTGACAAACAGTAATATTAGATAATATAAGAGTTTTCTATAAGGCGAAGTGATTTTAAGTCTTTGATAGAATCTGCAAGATGTAATTTATTATATCTACAACTTATTTTCAAGATTTCAATGCCATTGAACATTATAGATTTATAGTAAAAGATAAAGTACCCAGAGTTTGATATAAGTAGAGTAATGGAAAGTAGTAAAAGTAAAGATTATAGCTTTTTACTCTTATGTATAATAGTGTTAAACATTATTTTTTATATTCTTCCTTACTAAAAATCCTTCCATTAACTAAAAAATATTTGCTATAGACATTATAAACGCCAGATTAGGATAAGTGAAAATATGAAATGTAGAGAATAAGAGGTATACAAAGAGAGAATGTTGAGTTATAAAAAAAGTTTAAATAAACAAGGACTAACCCAACATGAAAAAATGTATTATAACAGTATACTATTTAATAGACAATTTTTGCAAGATATACCAAGAGTGTGAGAGAAAGAGATTAATACCAAGTAGTAATCAAAGGAACAGAGATGGGAAGTTGTCCTTAGCTGAGTTATTAACAATAGCGATATATTTTTATGTATCTCAATGCAAAGATTGTAAAAATTATTATCTATATTACTTGAGTTATAAGTACAAAGGATACTTTTGCTTACCAAGCTATAGTAGAATAATACAACTGTGGCCTAGAATAGACCTCTTTCGAAACTGGTTAAGGTAGTTCAAAATTATAAATGCCAGAGATCAAATTAAAACTAAGACCGAATCTTTTACTTCTATTTCGATATTTATCAGCAATAATTTTGAACCGTTTTAGCATAGCAATAACGTTTTCATTCACAACACTTTCTTCTGCTAACCTACGATTATTCTTTTTATCATTTTTAGTTAAAGTATTTTTCTTGCTTTTTTTCTTTGGTAATTCAGAATTATTGTGAATTTTTTGTATACCTTGATATCCTGTATCAGTAATCGCTTTAACTTTAGGATGAATAAGAATTTTGGATTCCTTAAATAATCTAAAGTTATGTTTTTTGCCGTTAGAAAAATCTGTACATATTACTTGGTAGGTTTTCTTGTCTACCACTATTTGAGTTTTTAGTGTATGCCTTTTCTTCTTTCATAAATAATAGAATTTTTGTTTTTTTTATATCTTTCTATAGAAGTCTCAGTAGCATCAATCAAGACTACTTCATAATTCATATCACTCTTCATTATATCTTTACGGCCTGGAAGAGCAAAATTTGGGTGTTTAACTATGGTGTCTTCTACCCATTTTACAGCTTTATATGCTCAACTTTCACTAATCCCATAGTTCTGACATATATGGAAATAAGTACGGTATTCTCTAAGGTATTCTAAGACCATCAGCTTTCCTTAAAATATCTACCATCTTTGAAAATGTTCCCTTCCTTACTCCTGTTAATCGACGAAATTTTTCATCCTTTAACTCTTTAATCTGATCACATTTCATTATCACCTCAAATCAGATCTTTATAACACTATTCTACATCATTCTCTAGTTTCGAAAGAGGTCTATTGAGTTTCATCACTACTATTGCTAAGTTAGCAATCCTTATATAGTCATTTACAATGAAGTTTGCGTATAAAATATCCTGTTGGTAAATCTTATGATGCTATTGTCGCTTTTTTCTATACTCAAACTTCATTGTAAATGACTATACTATCTCCAAAGCCTTATGTTTCACCACTTGTACTTTGAATACTTACTTAATTAAGTGAGAGTTATAATGACTTCTCAAGTTGTGTCATTAATCTTTACAAACTCGCTGAAGCCTGCGTTCCCTGTGGTTGAAGACTTTTGGATTTTCACTAGTTTAACCTCCAATCTTCTTTTGCCTACTATGTAGTAGAATATATCGGCTTCCACTACATCTTACCTTCAGGGCTATCACGTTCACCATTTGGTTTCGGCTCGAATGTTTCACTGTCTACGCTTTACTACTGTTGCTACCTTCAGCAGCACAAAACTCGCTATATAGTGGAAGTAGCTTCTCCTTCCATAACTGGATTTTCACCAGTAAGATTAATTCACCTTATCTTGATGCACACACCATCTAATGCAATCATGTGGATCATCAAATAGCTTAGACTGGAAAAGGTATAGTAGAAGAAAGTTATATCAGAAGATGAGACTGTATAATAATTACCAAATTCGATATTATAGACCTTTAACAGCAGATAAGCTATAGGCAATGATATAAAGTTATCAGGAAAGTGCAGATAATTGCTGAAAATCCATACATTACGTTTGATAAGGCCTGTGATAGAAACTAGAGTTGAAAAAATCACCTCACAATCATCACTTGAAGCACATCTTAGTGGATGAAAGACATGGTAACATCTCTTCTATTACTGAACATATTTTGTCAATAGAGCATAGTAGCAGGACAATTTTTATTGCTTATTTTGTATAAATCCTATAGAAACAAAGTTAACTGAATCATAAAAATTAAAATTTAAGTAATGGATAGTGATAATAGGCTAAATCTTATTTTAGCAATAACTTTGTCATTGGCAATTATTTTAGGGTGGCACTTCTTTTATGAAAAACCACGCTTAATAAAAATGTCTAATGCCCAGAAAGAAAAAATAGAGTATAACAAGCGTTCTAATACTAATCAACATTTACTACATGAATCTGCATTAAAAATTAAAGATAAAGTAGATATAATTGACTATAGTACCAGAGTAAAAATTATGACGAATAAGCTGCACGGCTCAATTTCATTAAAAGGATTAAGATTTGATGACTTGATACTTGTAGGTTATAAACAAGATGTTCTAGAAAATAGTCCTGATGTTGAACTATTATCTCCTTCAGAAACAGCAACAGCTTACTTTGCTGAAGTTGGCTGGTACTGTGCTAAAAATGCAGATTCTGATTTTCCAAATAGCGATACATTATGGCAAACTGACAAATCTATACTACAAGCTAATGATACAACAACTTTTACCTGGACTAATAAGCATAATGTACAGTTTATAGTTAGTGTATCAATAGATGACAATTATATGTTTACAATTAACCAATCGATTGTTAATAACAGCAAGCAACAACTTGCTGTTCAATTTCATGGTCTAATACATCGCAATTTAGCAGAAAATGAAAATTCTGCTAATATTTTTCAAGGGCCTATAGCATCTATTGATAGTTACTTAAATGAGGTAACTTACAATAAATTAAAGGAAAAAAAACATATTGATTATAATCTCAATGTTGTTCATTGGCTAGGTATAAGTGATAAATATTGGCTAACATCTTTTATTCCTGACGTTAAATATCGTTATTCGACAAGTTTTATGTATGGTAAAGCTGGATTTGAAAAATACCAAGTTAGTTTCTTATCTCCTAAAGAAGTAGTAAATTCCGATGGCGGAAGTTTATCGGTTGTACATCATTTATTTCTTGGAGCTAAGGAAGTAAAATTACTAGACTATTATGCTGAAAAATACAATATTAAGCTATTTGACAGAGCAATTGATTTTGGTTGGTTCTATATTCTTACTAAGCCTCTTTTTTATACTTTGAGTTTTTTCTATAAATACTGTGGTAATTTTGGTGTAAGTATTTTAATTGTAACTATATTAATAAAAATAATGATGTTTAGTTTTTCTAATCGATCTTATTCTTCAATGAAAAAGATGCGCGACTTACAGCCTAGAATTCAACGTCTTCAAGAACTATATGGAGATGATAAAATTAAACTTCACCAAGAAATAATGGCTCTATATAAGAAAGAAAAAGTAAGTCTTGCTGGAAGCTTTCTGCAGTCATTAATTCAACTTCCTATTTTCTTTTCGCTATATAAGGTTTTACATGTAACTATAGAAATGAGGCATGCCCCTTTCTTTATTTGGATCAAAGATCTGTCAGCTCTTGATCCAACTTGTATATTTAACTTATTTGGGTTACTACCTTTCCATGTGCCATGGTTTTTAAATATTGGCGCTTGGCCAATTTTAACATCTGCAACAATGATGCTACAGCAAAAAATAAATCCAGCTCCTGCTGCTGATCCTGCTCAAGCTCAAGTATTAAAGTTTATGCCATTAATTCTTTTAATAGTGTTTAATAATTTTCCAGCTGGGTTGCTAATTTATTGGACATGGAATAATATATTATCCATTGTACAACAATTTATTATTAATAAGATTAATAATAAATGAAAGAAGTTATAGGTAAGAACTCAACAAATAAGTTAAAGCTTTTTAGTCTTGATGCTAAGTTTTTGCTTGGAGCAAGCCATAAAAATCAGTTCCCAGCTACAAATTTACCAGAGTTTGTATTTGTTGGTAAGTCAAATGTAGGCAAGTCTTCCTTAATTAATTTATTATGTAATAAGCATAATCTTGCTAGGGTTTCTAAAACTCCTGGCAGAACTAGAGAAATAAACTTTTTTCTAATAGCAAACAAATTAATTCTAGTAGATTTGCCAGGTTACGGCTATTCTAAAACTGCAGTAGTCACATGTAAGAATTGGGAAAAATTAATTTTAAGCTACTTAGAGGATAGAAAAAATCTGAGATTAATATATGTATTAATTGATGCTAGACGAGGTATAAAGGATAATGATCTTGCTGTAATAAATTTAGTACATCACTTTAATTATACCATGAAAATTGTTTTCACTAAGGAAGATAAGATTTCAGATTCAGAAAAAAATAGTTTAATAACTACAAGCAAAAATTTGCTTGATTATAATGATAAAATAATATTTACAAGTATTAGGAATAAGAATGGTGCGCAGGAAATTCAGTATAATATACTCAAATACTCAAAAAGAACTTAATATTAGTACTAATAATTTACAAAGTAGTAATTGTAATTTAAATCCTAAAGCAATAAAACTTTTGCTAGCTCAAAGCGTTGATCTAAAAGGAGAAACTGTAGTTATAAAACTTTCAGCGGATATAATAAATGATGATGCTCAGTTAGCAAATTTTTCTGAAAATGTTTATTTATTAACAATTTTGGAGATAAATGTTATTATTATTCATGATTATATCCAAGCCATAGACTCAACATTACAATTATTAGGATTATCTGAAGATCTGAAATATAAAAATAATATTACTAGTTATCGGACTACTCAGATTATTGAAATGGTATTAGTTGGACATATTAATCCAAAAATAGTAAGTAGTCTATGTAATGTTGGATGTATGGCAATGGGTATCTCAGGCAAAAGTGCTAATCTTATTGAAGCAAAAAAATCAGGAATATCCTATTCAAATGAGGAAACAAAATCTAAATCAGTTATTGATTTGCAATTTTCGACTAGTCCTGCAATGGTTAATCCAGAAATCTTAATTAGTTTAGAAGATGCAAATTTAGTAACTGTTATTTCGCCAGTATCAATTGGACCGAATAATTCAACATGTTTACTTGATGTAAATATAACAAGTTCAGTAATTGCAGCTAGTATGACAGCTAAATGTTTAGTGTTTTTAACTGATTTTAAGCAGAATATACAATTTCAAGATCATAGCTTATCTCAATTTAAAAAATCTTATGAAAATAATCAAAATAGTTTTATTGATCAATCTATTGTACAAGCAACTGAGGGAGCTTTAAATAATTATGTAGAGAGAGTAAGAATCATAAACTCAGCCATACCTGATGCATTAATTGAAGGTCTTTTTAATAATACTGATAATATTATAGAAGTGAAATTATAGCTACCAATTATATTAGACCTCTTTCGAAACTGGTTAAGGTAGTTCAAAATTATAAATGCCAGAGATCAAATTAAATCTGAGAGAGAATCTTTTACGTCTATTTCGATATTTGTTCAGCAATAATTTTGAACCGTTTTAGCATACCAATAACGGCTTTATTCACAACTCTTGCTCCTGCTAACCTAAGATTATTCTTTTTATCATTTTTAGTTAAAGGATTTTTCTTGCTTTTTTTCTTTGGTAATTCAGAATTATTGTGAATTTTTTGTATACCTTGATATCCTGTATCAGTAATCATTTTAACCTTAGGATGGATAAGCATTTTGGATTTCTTAAATAATCTAAAGTCATGTTTTTTACCGTTAGAAAAATCTGTACATATTACTTGTTGTGTTTTCTTGTCTAGCACTATTTGAGTTTTTTTAGTGTATACCTTTTCTTCTTTCATGAATAATAGAATTTTTGTTTTTTTTAGGTCTTTCTATAGGAGTCTCAGTAGCATCAATCAAGACTACTTCATAATTCATATCACTCTTCATTAGAGCTTTACGACCTGGAAGAGCAAAGTTCAGGTGCTTAACTAGGGTATCTTCTACACATTTTACAGCTTTATATGCTCAACTTTCACTAATCCCATAGTTCTGACCTATACGGAAATAAGTGCGGTATTCTCTAAGGTATAGCAATAACATAGGAAATATGTACAATCAGATAAACTTCGTTACGTGTTCTAAAGCCATACTAATATCTTTCAAATATTACTGGTGCTATAATTTGATTATTACAAAGTCCAGCTATCATACTGAACCTGGATTTATGTTGATAAGCTTTATTGCCATAACATCTAGTACATTTTATACTCCATCCATATTCTCTACAAGCATTATCCTCTATTCCTGACTCATCAATAAATACTAGATTTTCTTTAGAAATTTGCTTTACCTTCTTGATAAATTCATTTCTTAACACAATATCCCTTTTGGAATGAAAATGAGTTTTTTTTATAAGTGTATCCTAGTAGGTACATTTAATGTTTAAGATGATTTAACTAACAAGAAGAAATAAGTTAGATTAAGAGCTATTATGAGCTTTATACGCCTTATAAAATCTGCTATGTAGTTTATTCTCGTTTGAGTTGATACATGAATTTAACTGTAGCTGTATTAATATTATTTGTCAATATGACAATAATATCTTGATGTTAATTGCGAAAATATAACGAAATTTATGTCTAATATTTGGCTAGTTGAAGTGCTAATTTTTAATCCAACAACTTGAATTTATAGTTGATAAGCTCAGAGTAACCTTCAGTTGATAACGTAGCTTAAAAATATTTTTTATTTTTACAAAAGTATTTGCTATTAAATAAAAATCATACTTAGACTATAAGTTTAAGCTAATTTTAAAAATTAATAAGTTATTATTTAATTACTTCAATTTTAAATTAATGAAGGGTGATAAATATGCCAGTAAAAGTATTTAAATTTACACAATCAGCATTAAATGAAATAAAAGTACCAACCAAAGAAGAAAAAATAATCAAGTGTAGAGATATAATAGAAAGGAACTTACTTTGGATAATATCATATACTGGATTTAGAAGATTTTATTTAGGAATAAACATTGGTGGCATATATTATAAAATAAAAATAGGAGATTCACCAGATCTAACGGTAGCAAAAGCTAGAAAAAAGATACAGCAGTTAAAAAGGGATATTGCTAACGGAATAAATCCAATGGATGAAAGACGGAAGATAAATAAAGAAAGAAGAGAAAAAAGAGAGAAGAGGCTTAAATTAAAGAATGAACTAACATTCGGACAGGTGCATGTAAAATATACTGAATATAGTAGTCTTTATCATAAAAGTTGGAAGATAATGGCTCAAAGAGTAAAGAGGTATTCAGAATCTTTATACAATAAAAAGATATCAGAGATTACCAAAGAAGATATTCAGAAAATTTTTGATGAAATAACAGCAAGGAAACACTATGTAACAGCAAACAGTATTCTAAAACTGTTAAGCCCTATATTTAATAAGGCTATAGAGTGGGGATTAATAGATAAAAATCCTGTTCATGGAATAAAAAGGCACAAGCAAGAATCAAGATCTAGATATGTAACAAATGAAGAAATGGAAAGAGTCATGAAAGTGCTTGCAGAGAAAGAAAATAGTCAATTAACAGAAGAAAAAAAACAATTAAAGATATCAGAAAAACTGTTTTTATTTACAGCTTTATTTACAGCAGCTCGTAGTGGCAATATATTAGCAATGAGATGGGACGAGGTAAGCCTTAGCGAAAAAATATGGTGTATACCAAAAACTAAGAGTAAAAATGGTAAAACTCTATATATAGGGTTAGCTGATAAATTAATAGAAGTATTGCAAAACAGAAAACTATGCTCAAAAAGTGAATGGGTATTCCCAAGTCCGAAAGACAATAGTAAACACATATCAAGTTCAACAATACATCAAGCATGGGCTAAGATTCGAAAAAAAGCCGGAATACAGAATGTAACAATACATGATCTTAGAAGAACGTTCGCAACTTGGATGAAAAATAATGGTGAAACACTAGATACAATATCTCAAATATTAGGACATAGTAATACTAACATAACTAAAATTTATATTGTACATAGTTTAGCTAAGGCAAAAATCGCTACAAATAAAGTTGTTGAAAATATGCTGAGTATATTCGGTCCCAATGTTTGTTTAAACGAGATACTATCTGGAATCTTGCCATCATTAAGTTTTGGAGAAGAAAAAGTGACAACAACTTAGCTAAGTAGTTACTCTACATTAGATTTTGTAAATTTTTGAAAATCACAGTAGTAGAATGAGAAATCTCATGCTACAATTGCGGCTAAAGGTGATTATGCAAAATCAAAAATTATGTTGGGCATTATCGAGGCCGTTGAAGTATATGGGTTTGAGCATTGATGAATGGGGAGTAGTATTAGCTGGAGTAGCTCCAGGAATTGTACTACTAAACAGTAGGCATGCTAAATTAGGCCTAGCATTTATGGTTGGAGGAATTGCTCTATGTTATTGCTTTAAGAAATTTAAGAAGGTATCGGAGAATTTTTTGCTAAAAAGTTTTTTAGTAGCTAAAGGTTTATTGCCAGCTCCATTAGGATATTCAAGACTGCTGGGCAAAAAAGTTGGCAAATAATGAATCATCTCTTTAAGCAAAATGCTATACAAGAGCTGGTTAAATATAATAAATGCTTACTTTCAGTAACTATATTGCTAGCTGCAGCTAATATAATTGCGATAATGGCTGCAATTACCAAAGAAGAAAAGTGGTTATTAATTCCAGCAATGGAGCCTGATCGTAAAATGATGGTTTCATCAAAAAATTACCATGAAACCTATTTAAAGGAATGGGCAATTTATGTGACGAAACTCTTATTTACTACTTCTCCAAATGAGGTAGAAAGACAAATAGCAGACATGAAAGTGGCATCTAGTAATACTGAATCTTTAAATAAATTTTTTCATGATCATTTGCAATTTGTTAAAGGCTCAAATGTATCTTCAGTCTTTTTTCCAAAAAAGATTGAAGTGATAAAGGATGGAGTATTAATTAGTGGAACGCTTCGTTATTGGTTTAGCGATAGTAAAGATATAGCTGTCGATAAGACTTACCTTTTGACTTACAAGCAAACTCCTAATTACCTTTTATTGTTGACTGGTGTTAAAGAGAATGGAATAAAAAAATGAATATTAGAATTTTGAGATTTATCATAGGGTTTATTGCTTTGGTAAACGTTAATAATATATATGCAGTAGAATATGAGTTAGAAGCTGACAATTTACTTAAGCTTGAGATTTCTGATAGTGGGCCAACAAGAATTAATCTTAAAGATGAAAAAATTAATGATATTTTTATGTATCCTCAAAATGCAGCTGAAGTTGTAGTTCATGAGTCTGGATTTTTGTTTATTGTTCCACGAGAAGAAGGAAACAAGGTTTATTTAACAGTAATAGGAGAATACAAAACAATTCAGGATTTAATGTTAACTTTTACTCCAAAAACTCCAAGCCCTATAATGCTTGTTAATGCTGCTACAAAAATAGAGGAAAAGGATAATTCAAAACAAAACAATAACAATTTGTTCAGTAATGACCTTAATACAAAAGAATTAACAGCGAAACCTTCTAAAAAACAAAGTAGAAATACTAAGAAAAAAATAAAACTGGCTTAAAGTGCTAGTTTTTACTTCAAAGACTTAAAGTTCTACAAAGATTATTAATTAAAACCGCTTCAAAGTAAAATTTCACTGGTATGGAATTAACTAGCATTAGGAGAATAATGCAAAATTTACTAATAAGCAATAACAATGTTCATATGCAATTTGTTAAAGGCTCAAATGTGTCTTCACCAATTTGTTCAGTAATGATGTTAATACAAAAGAATTAACAGCAAAACCTTCTAAAAAACAAAGTAGAAATACTAAGGAAAAATAAAACTGGCTTAAAATGCTAGTTTTTACTTCAAAGACTTGAAGTTCTGGTAGGGTATCTGAAACTCGCTTCAAAGTAAAATTTCATTCAATGTGGAATTCACTAGCACTAGGAGAATAATGCAAAATTTACTAATAAGCAATAACAATGTTCATATATCAAAAAACTCGACTAAATATGCTAAACCCTACATTTGGAATACAGTGGAATAATGTAGTTGTAGGGCTGTTAATTATTATAATTACTGCTTGTGTTTTTTCTTTTGAGCCAGCATTAGCTGATACTCTTGAAGGACAGCTTAATAAAATAGACGGACTTTTTAGTGGAAAACTAAAAACAATAGGTATATCAAGCGCAACTATTTTATCATCGATTTGGGCTGTAGCACGAGGGAATATAAAGCTTGCCGGAGTTATGGTAGCAATTGGTGTTATTTTAGGATTTTACCTAGATTGGATTGCCGGTGGTATGAAAATTAATTGATAAGGTAGAAACATTAACATTCAAAAATCGGAGGAATAGTGGAACAGGATAATTCAGACAATGATAATACAAAAGAAGAAGATTTAGAGCTAAATGATAAACTAAAGGCTGAATCCGCTGTTAGGTCTAATAGCAAGTTATCAGAATTAACAAATATCATTCGTAGAAAGCCAGTAATTGCCTTAACTTTTATAAGCATCACAATAATGGTTGTTTCATATTTTTTATCTGAAAGTGGTAAAACGAAAGAATCTATAATTTTTATTGAAAATCGTGAGTCAAGAGAAGCGATTTCTGGAATAGAACAAGCTGTAGATTTGAGAGCAAAATGGACAGAAGAAATACTTAATGAAGTCAAAACATTAAAAGATAGATTTGAAAGTGTAATAGACAGCAGATATTTAGAAATTACAGCCCAAATTAATAATTTTAACCAAAAACTTGAGATATTGGAGAATCAGCCTAAGCAGAGTCTATATAATAATGATAGTGATGAATTTAGTTCTGATCTTAATCATCATATTTCAAATTCACCACATGATAACAAAACAGAGCAAGCTCCTGTACAATCATTTGTCAATCTTAGGAGAGCTGAATCTGAGCAAAAAAAAAATGTTGAGAACTATGTTACTAGCGGTAGTTCTGCTAGAGCTGTGCTACTTACTGGAGTCGTTGTAGGCACAGGAACAAACAGCTCTTCATCACCAGAACCAATTGTTCTGCAGTTGCTTGATACAGCAATTCTTTATGATAAATATAAAACTGATCAAATCAAAAAGGCAATTTTAATTGGATCCTGTAACGGAGAGATGTCCTCAGAGAGAGCTAAGTGTCGCATCGAAACTCTTTCAGTAGTCAATAACCAAGGAGATATTATCGAAAAAAAGGTAGAAGGCTGGTTGATAGGCGAAGACGGACGTTCTGGAATTAAAGGAATCGTGGTAGATAAATCGTCTAACATAGCAAGCATGGCTGCATTAAATGGAGTATTTAGCAGTATAGCTAAGTTTCTGCAATCTAAGGCTATTAAACCTGATATGCTACCAACTTTAAACTTAGTAGGAGGTCAACAACAAGAGTTTCAGATTGGAGATGCGCTTCAGTCTGGAGCTTACGCTGGAGCTAGCAATGCTTTTGATAAGCTAGCTGATTTTGCTATAAAACGAGCTGATTCTATGAGCCCAGTAGTTCTTATTGCGTCAGGTAGAGTCATAGATGTTGTATTTAAAAAAGGGTTTGACTTATGCGAGCACAAGAAGAAGCCACATAATTCAACTTATACACCATCAACTAGCAATGAAAAAGTTAATTCTCATAATCAATTTAACCAATCACAAAAGTTAGAGGAGTATTTATAATGAAGTTTTTATTATTGCTATTGTGCTGTATGAGCCTAACCAGTTTCTTTTACAGAAGTACTTTTGATTGTAAAATTCCTAAAGGGCTAAAATGTAAGTCTTTATACGAAATAAAGAATATGGTTGCTCAAGGCGCTTTTGATATTGATAATCTTGAAACATCAAAAATTAAATCAAAAAGACGTTGTATTCTATGCTACAGGCAAGCTAAAGCAGTTCAAGGCGTAGATGTTGTTAACAAGTCGCCGAAAAAACCAAAAAAATATCTTATTAATTTATTTAAATCAAAACAGAGTCAAGGTGAACGCAAGCATACATAAGGATTTTGATCGAGAAAGATTTTCTAAACATTTTGTCTATGAATCGTATGATGAGGAGACTCAGCTATTCTTTAATCGTGGTTCAATAGGTTTTGTATTGCTTGCATGGCCATTAGTTGGAGCTAGTGTTTCTGCTCAAAATGAAATTGCTGAATTTCTGAAAAGCGATGAAAATTTACCAGCTGAAAGTAGCCTTCAAGTATTGATGATTGGTAGTAATAATATAGAGAATTTTTTAAGCAACTGGCAGTCATATCGTAAAGGAGAGATATTTATTGAGTTAGCAAATAAAAGAACAGAATTTTTACGTGATCAAGCTCAAAAAGTAGGTTCTATAAAGGATGTAGTATTGTTAATTTCAGTTACTATACCTAATTTAAATGCAAATATAGATGATATGATTCGCAGACGAGATGCTTTAAAAGATACGTTTAGGTCAATTGGATTAAGCACTGAAAATGTGAATGCACAGCAATTATTAAAGTTTCTGAGAGTAATATTTGGCTGGCCTGAAGAAGAACATTCGAATATTAACCAGTATGAAATATTGTCTGAACAAATTCTAAGTGGAGATTTTTCGTTATTTGAGAATGATGATTGTGTAAATGTAAATGATGATCAAATATTTATCAGTTTAGAAGCAAGAAAGAGGCCTGCAGAGTGGAAATTATCTGCTATGGATCTGTTTTTAGGCAATGAAATGCGTCGTGATGAATATATAAAATCAAATTTCCTGATTCATTTTGGTCTGCAAATTTTACCAAATCAAGCAATGGAAAGGACTGCAGCCATAACTAAAAGAGAAGCGCTAGAAAGAAATATTAATGCAGGAATGGGCAAATTTTTTCCTGACATACAGCAAGAAGCTGCTGATTTAGCTGGTGTAGTGGCTGCTCTACAGAGCGGTGATAGAGTTGTTAATATTCACTTCAACGTTATTATGTTTGATAAAACAAAGAAAGCTAAGCAATCTGCATCGGCCTTTTGTTCGATGTTAAGACGCAGTGGATGGTATTTTGTACCATGCAAATATGATCATGTAGCCGTGTTACTAGCTGCGCTACCAATGCAGTTAGTTGAGCAAGGCCCAAAAGGTATATTGGGTCAAAATAAAACATCAGGAGTTGGAGTAGCTCTTTCTAGCTTAGGTAGAGGCATAAAAACTGTTTCTGTAGAGAGCAAAGTATTATTGCCAATAATCGGTGAATGGAAAGGTGATTTAAGTTCTCCAGGCATGTTGCTAGCTGGAAGACGAGGACAAATAATGTATTGGTCTCCTTTTGGTGGAGCTTTATTACCTGCATTAAATAAGCATGGGGTAGCTCCAAATGAGAACTTTAACCTTTGTATAGCTGGAGTTCCAGGCTCTGGAAAATCTGTTTTTATGCAAGAATTAATGCTATCTGTTCTAGGAGTTGGTGGTAAAGTTTTTGTTCTTGATTATGGAAGATCATTTAAGCGTACATGCTTGATTCTAGGTGGTAGATACATAGAATTCGACATGAAAAATCCTGTATCAATTAATCCATTTTCAGAGGTGCCAGAGGATGACAGCGCAAAGTCTATAGAAGCTAGATCGGATTTTTTATCTAACTTTCCATCCATTTTAGCTACTATGGCTGCTCCACAGTATGGAACAAGCGATTTACAACAACCAATGCTACAGAGGGCTTTGATATCAGTCTGGCAAAAAAAGGGAGCTAAAGCTGAAATCACGGATATTGCAGACTGGTTATCAAATAGAGAAGAATCATATGCTAAAGAGCTTGGAAATATGCTCTTTCCTTTTACTAAAGATGGTCAACATGGAAGATTTTTTAGCGGTAAGGCGCAATTATCTCTAAACTCTGATATTGTGGTAATTGAAACTGATCATCTACGCTCTGTACCAGAGCTATTAGCTGTGATTGTACAGATTATGATTGTTCATATTAATCAAACAATGGTTAAGGGAGATAGAAGTAGACCTTTTTTAATTATGATCGATGAAGCTTGGAAGCTATTAGCTGGAAAGCGTTCAGGAGAGTTTATTGAAGAAGCAGGTCGAATAGCTCGAAAATATAATGGATCGATTGCTTTAGCAACTCAGCAACTCACGGATTACTTTCGTCAAGAGGGTTCTGCGTCTGAAAAGGCATTTGAGAACTCATCACATAAGATAATCTTAAAGCAAAATTCGGAATCATTTAAGGCAATGCGAGCTAATCCTAAGCTTGCAGGCTTTGTTGATGAGGATTGGAAGCTGAATTTACTGCAATCTGTACATTCAAATCCTCCGTATTATAGTGAAATAGCTATTTACAGCCCTAATGTTTCTGGTGTTATAGGCAGATTAATGATTGATCCATTTACTCTACTGTTAACTTCGACGAATGCTAGAGATTATCAAGCAATAGAAGATCACATGGCTAAAGGTATGAATGTCAGTGAGGCAATTAATTATGTGATAAGAGAGCGGAAAATAATTCCATGAAGCAAGGAGTAGTAATTGGTATAGGCACATTCTTTGCTTTATTTGCTGTTGCTTATCAAGTAAGCGATATAAGGGCCAATTTATTAAATGCTGATATAGGTGTTGAGATTAAGGATTATGGGACTAGAGGGCATGTTTTTCCAATCATTGAGGAATCATTACTGGAGGTGATTATGGCTAAACTTAATGCTGCATCAAAAAGTGGATTGTTGAACCAAATGCAGCTGGAATTTCAGGAAAAAGTTAGGCAAAAAATCATGAGACCAGTTCCAGTAAAAAATTTAAGTAAAGCTACTGAAAATAAAACGCGAATATATGATTCTACCTATGTTCAAAAGGATGACATTAAGACAAAAAATGGTATAATAATAGTAAAGGGAGGAACTAAAATAAATCCTTTAGAGATAATAAATTGGGGTGAACCACTAATATTAATTGATGGAGATGATGAAGATCAGGTTGCTTGGGCAAAATCAAGAACAGGAAAGATAGTGTTAGTTAATGGAAATCCTATTGAACTAAGCAATCTATTAGGCCGGCACGTATTCTTCGATCAATTGGGTTTTTTGAGTATGAAGTTTAAAATACAAGCTGTGCCAGCCATAATAGAGCAAGAAAACACTGTGCTTAAAATTAGCGAAGTAAGCACCTATTAAAAGCATATAACGCACGTTGGAAGTTACATAATATGCTGTAAGCAGTATAACTCAATATACTATTAGATTCAACTTAAAAGAAGGTTTTATATGAAAAGTTGGAAATTACAGCAATTAGAACAAGATCTAGTTAAAATAGTTAATAATACGCTACGAGGTGAAATACAAGAGATAGTAAATCCAGGTGGTGAAACTTTATATTTAGTGCCAGGTGTCAAAGATATAGAAAATACTGCTAGCAAATTTCGAAAATATAAAAAAAAGGAAGTATACATAATCAAGAAAAGCTGGTAAGTGAAGGAACTGGTAATTTTGTTTGTGATAGTGATGTCCATAACAGCTAATAACTGTTATGCAGCTGCTGGGTGTGTTGGAAGATTTGTAAATCCTATAACAGATGTATGTTGGAAGTGCTTGTTTCCAATTACTATAGCTGGATTTAAGGTAGTAAGCAGTTCAATGCCTGATACTAATGCTTCTGGTAGACTTATATGTCTTTGTCCTAAGCCAGGGATTCCAGTGCCTATACCTGGTATTCCGGTAGGATTTTGGGAGCCAGTACGCCTTGTAGACGTTACAAAGTCACCAATGTGTATGGTAAGTCTTGGAGGTTTGTCATTTGGAACTGCTACTCAAAAAGGCATGAAAGATGAGGCTGAAGGAAGTGCTTTTTACCACATTCATTGGTATGTCTATCCCGTGATTTACTGGCTGGAAATTTTGCTTGATTTTATTTGTCTGGAAATGGCTGCAGTCGATATAGCATATTTAACAGAGTTTGATCCATTATGGAGTGATGATGCTAAATCTGCGATTTTAAATCCAGAAACGTTGTTGTTTCAAAATGTAGCTGCTTATCAAGCATGTATAGCTGATTGCATGAGTTGTAGCGCTGGTTTATTAGCAAGTGATTATGCTTTTTGGTGTGCTGGATGTCAAGGAATGCTTTACCCTTTTACTGGAACAGCTGCAGCGCATAATGGTGGAGTTGGAACATCTGTATTAATGGTAAGTAAATTTATGGCTAAGATGCATAGGCAACTGATGTTATGGGGATATTATGGTTATAAAGGCCTATGTGGTAAGTATCCTATGCCTATCATCAAGAAAAGCCAATATCGACTACAAATGACTTATCCAATTCCAGAAACAAAATCCTGCAAGAGCATAGGTCAAACAGAAGCTACATGGCAAGCCGGCAGAGAATTTCCAGTTAATGGTGAAGATTTTGGTTACTTGATTTGGCGAAAAAGAGATTGTTGTTTGCTTTGATTTATAAAGCTTGGAGAGGAATATGGTTATACGAGTAATGATGTTGATGGTTTTATTATTTGTTAATAATGCTAATGCTTTTTTTTTGGACAAGCAAAAAACTTTTATTTTTGTCTCATTTTCAATGAGTGATGAGGCTTTAAAAAGCTATTTTGCTGAGTCTCAAAAGGTCGGAGCTCAATTAGTTATGCGTGGGTTAATTAATAACTCATTTACACAAACAAAGAATAAAACTATGGAGCTTGATATTAGCTTCGATATAGATCCTAGCTTGTTTGAGAAATATAAGGTTGATGTTGTACCAGTGATAGTAATAGATGATGAAAAAAGAGGATTAACCAAGAAATTAACTGGCCATATTCCTTTAGCAACAGCATTAGAAATTATGAATGAGAATACTCCATGAAGCAACTTATAGTACTAGTTTTGATAATATTGAACATCAATTGTTGTTTAGCTTCAATGCAAAGCAGTTATAATGAAGCTAGCAACTATAATGTAAATCTTGGAAATTCTTCAAATACACAAGAATTATTTCATCAAGGTAGTAATGTTAATTATCCTAATAATGATGAAGATTTAACCTACCATGGCCGTAATCAGCTTAGTACAGAAAGTGGGGCAATGTTATTTCAAGCTGAAAACAGTAAAAACAATGCCTTAACTCAACATAATATCAACGATCAAAATTATATGATAGCTAATTCAATGAGAATTGAATCTGATCCTTTAAGTGCCCTTGATAGCAGTAACTTCGTAACTCAGACAAGTAAAATTAATACTGAAATTATTCAAAGTTGTACTGAAGGCAGTAAGTTCAATATTGAACTTATTCGAGAATTAAACGTTGAGTGCAAATTAGAGAATGTATGGCTTCCATGGCAAAGCCGGCAAATGGAATTTGCAACAGAAGAAATAAAGGAGAATCATAGTAATTGGATTAATAGTCGTAGCGATGTCTATGATGATGAATTAGATGCGCAAGTATACTGCCTAGCAGATGATCCCGAAGCAATTGTAAAACAAATGAAATGGGCTATTGCTAATAGGCTTGGTGCATCTATACACCATGTTGGTAGAAATTTGTTATTAGAAGTAAATGAAAAAATATGTATACTTCACTATGACTACAGAGATAAGACTCAAGAACTAAGGAAAGTAGCAGAATATTGGAAAGTTTTAAACCCTGAACTTGAGCAATTAACAGAAAGTAACGAATGCTATGAGGTCAATAGAATCAACTATGATGGTGGTGATAGAGTATTTTTTGACAAGTTTAAAGTCAATCGTCCATATTGGAAACAAAAGATTGTTTTTTCTTGTACTAGCGATCCAAAAGATGGTTGCAAACACCTTAAAATTCAAAATTGCGAATTAAAAAACAGCACTTGCCAAAAATCAGTAGCAAATATTTGTTTACTATGGCAGCACGATTATAGCTGTTCAACTGAGAAGCAAACAATGCTACACTCATCATTGCGTAATAACTCAATCTTTTGTTTAGGAGGCAATTGCAATACTCCAACTATTATACCAAACAGGGATATAGCTAAAGTAGCTCATATAGCGATGCTAAATCAGATGAGCAAAGACATTAAAACAAATCCTGTTTCTGTATTTTCAGGAAAACATCGCAAATGCAAAAAAGATGTATTTAGTTTTTTGAATTGCTGCTCTTCAATGACTGGCTGGGGGCGTGATATAGGCTTATCACAATGCAAATCTAAGGAACAAGAATTAGCTCTATATAGAAAAAAAGGTTACTGCTACTATATTGGAACCTACTGTTCTTCAAGAATTCCGATATTAGGTATTTGCTTAGCTAGAAAGTCTACTTATTGCTGCTTTCAGTCGAAACTTGCTAGAATTTTTCAGGAAGAAGCAAGAAAACAGCTAAAAATAGACTTTGGAACACCTGAATGTCCAAATTGTAGAGGCCTTACTGTTAAGGAATTATAAAAAGTTGATTTCACTAAAATCAATATGGATGAACTATTTGGTGATATACTCACTAAGGCTCAAAACAGCATGAACAAAGACATTATTGCAGGAATCAAAGATAAAGTTCATCGTATGCAACAAAGTCAGTCTAAATGAGCAGATTATTAATGTTTATGATATTAATTAGTCATTTATCCACTGTTGATGCTTCACCAACAGGATTTCTATGGTATAATGATAAACATGATCATGAGCTTAATAACTCTAGTTCTAAGTTGATGAGTTGGACTCATGATCATAGAATCGAGGAATTGAAGGAGCAATTTAATCGAGCTCAGCGTATAGCGCTTGATAATCCAACGCTCGAAAATGTGATTGCAGCTCAAAGGCTACAGAAACAAATCATGGAGAAGGCTCATAAGTTTGCTACTATGTGGCAACTAGCTACTCTACTTGATTATCAACTGATTAACGCTAATGAGCCATCTAATAGCTTACATAGAAAGCTGTATCAAGAAAAATCAGAGCAGAAAAACGACTTAAAACTCAAAAATATTGCTAAAAACTGGGGATTAATTTTACAAGTTAAAGAAGATTGCTTGCTCTGTAATGCCTTTATTCCTATTGTTCAGAGCTTTGCTAATAAATATGCATTTCAGTTGCTAGCTGTCAGTAAGAATAATGAGTTGCTAAATAAACTAAACCCTAAGCATGTTGTGCCTGTATTATATCTAGTAGCTAGCGATGGTAAAAAAATATATGCAGTAGCTAGAGGCATAATTTCTGAAGATAAAATTATCGACAATATTCTAGCAATCGATAGATATTATCATAAATTGGAGATCACATGAGCACCAGAATCAGAGTTTATGCTATTACAATGCTATTATTGCTACAAGCTCCAGTATCACTAGCTTGGAATATCGAAAACGTATTTCAAGGAATGAGTGTTAATGTTACTAGATCTGGATCATATCAAGATCTAGCGGCTGGATATTATGCGGCTGGCGGATTATCTGCCAGAACAAGCCAAACATCATTTCAGCCATTTGCTATAACTCCACCATCTTTAAACATGAGCTGTAGCGGTATTGATGCCTATCTTGGTAGCTTCTCTGTTATTTCTGGAGAAGAATTAGTTCAACTAATGAAGAATATTGGTTCTCAAGCTAAAGTTTATGCATTTTCATTAGGATTAAAAACATTTGCTCCACAGATCGAAAATGCTCTTAAGGACTTACGTAATCTAGCAATGGAGATGAATCAATTTGCCAAAGGAGATTGTGAATTAACAAAAGCATTATTTGCTACAGCTTTACCAAGAAACTGGGCTATGAGAGAAGCTGTTTGCCGTGATATACAGTCACAAAGTGGATTTGATTATTTTGCAGCTGGTAAAAAATGTCGTAATGATTTAGCCCAAAAACAATCTCTGCGACAAGCACAAGACAAGGATCCAGAGTTAATGCTTGATGATTATAACATCTTCACTAAAGCAGCAGCAAAGGTTGGAATACCATCAGATATGCGTGATTCAATCATGTCTATGACTGGCACTATCGTGGTTACAAACAATAATGTACACTTTTATGACTCATTAGCTCAGGATGAAAAAAGTTGGATTAGTCATTTAAAAGGCGGAGAATCAGCCTCGATTTACAGTTGTGATAATGTCAGTTGCTTGCATCCAAGCTTGCAACGAAATATCACAATATTGCCAGAGAAATCTTATGCAGGTAAAGCTAAACAACAATTGACTAATCTAAAAATTAAGTTTGCTAATAATTCTGAATTCACTGACTCTGAAATAGCCTTTTTATCTTCGATTGGAGATATATTTCCGATTTATGATTATATTACATTAGAAGCTATTTCTGGAGTCACAATTTTAGATAGCTCATCAGAATTAATAGCTAGCTATACATTAGTTCAGCATTTGAAGGAAGTAATCACCGAAATACGTAGAGCCGTTACTTCACTAGGTGCTAAGCAAGTTTCGAATGAACATTTAGAAAGATATTTGAAGGAATTGAATCGGGTACAACTTTTTGCAAATGAGAAATGGACTAGCCTACAAACAGATGCAAGTCGAATAGATAAAAGGGCTAGATTAATAGAGCAGCATTTAATAGCGAAGGAGAAAAGTTAATGGATTACGTAATATACACATTTGGTGGTGGAGACTTATTGTGGCATGTGTTTAACGGCATAGGCAGAGTCTTTGCTTCAAATAGCGAATACTTCACTCCAGTAGGCCACTTAGCCTTGACTATTGGCGGCATATGGGCTGCTACTAGGGCTATTTTTAGAGGAAATATCGGCATCTTTGCTATGGAGTGGTTCTTTCCATCGATATTTATTTTTACGCTGTTATTTGCCCCCAAAGCTACTGTTTGGCTGAAGGATGAGGTATCAATGAGTGCACCAGTAAAAGTTGATAATATTCCGATAGGTATAGCAATGTTTGCTTCTCTTTCATCGCAAACGAGTTACTTTGTGTCCAAAATGTTGGAAAATCATCTTTTACCGGCTTATGAAGGACTATCGAGCAGAAAAACTGGTATTATGTTTGGAGCTAAGGCTGTAGCTAAGATTCGAGATGTGCAAATACATGATCCAGTAACTTTAACTAATACTAAGGAATTTCTTAGACAATGCTTTATGAAGCCTTACATCATAGGTAATATTCTAGGTAAAAAAGCAGCTGCTCAACAAACTAACGACATCATAGGATTTATCGAGCAGAATATACCTAATAATTTCGGTATTTATTATCGCGAACCGAGTAATTTAGGTATTAGTTTCAAGACATGTAGGCAAGCTACTCCATTAATTAAAGCAGCAATTCATAAAGAATTAAATGAAGGGCTTTTAACAAACTTTGCAGCTGCGATTGGAGTTCAATCTGATCAATCACACATGTTAAGTCAAAGACTAAAAGTTATGACTGGAGATACACTAAAATATCTACAAAGAGAGCAACAAGACATTCATGAATGGATGAAGCAAGCTATGCTTCTCAATGCTAATCGTGAGTCATATGATGACTGGCGTGAGAAGTTTTCATTATCACGAATTTATCCTAATCTGGTGAGTATGCATGCAATTAGAGGGCTCTTTCAAAAATCATTTTCGTATCTAGTCGCTGGGGAAATGGCTGCTCACATGATGCCTATTTTACAATCTGTTTTTTTTGCATTAGTAGTTTCAATGATCTTTATTGTATTTCCAATGGGCTTACTGCCTGGTGGTTACAACATACTCAAAACATGGATTCTATTAATAATATGGGTCAGCAGCTGGCCAGTATTTTTTACAATAATCCATTGTCTAGGAATGATCAGCTTATCCAGTAAATCTGGAGCTTTCGGTAGTGATTATGGTCTGAATATGCTATCGCAAGGAAGCTTTGCAGAGATGATTTTATATAGCTATGCGACGTTTCAAATGCTTGCATCATCAATACCAATGCTTTCTTGGTCAGTGATAAAAGCTTGCGCTCATGCTACAGCTAACTTAGCCAGCCAGTTCTCTCCTATACAAGTTGCTAGCAGCTTAGGAAGTAATATAGTCGACAATAACTTGAGTATGGATAATTACAGCATAGGCAATAGAACTATTTCTCAACAAAACCTAGCTCCTTTATTACATATGGCTGATAATATTATCGATTATGGTAGCTACAAAATCATTACTGGAAATAATGGCGAGCAATTTGTAATTCAAACTGTACATTCATTAGAAACAAACTTCCGCTCTTCTGCCATGCTACAAGCTGGATATCAAAACCAGTTTTTGAGTTCTCAGAGCAGGCTTAATTCACTGACACAAAAAGAGGCCAATCTTATTTCAACAGGAAACTCCATGGCCATGGAAATAGCTGAAAAGTTAACTCATGATGAAGCTCTGTATATAGGTCTAACTGAGAGCGAATACCAAGCTCTGCAAAATGTAAGTTCCGATAGTGAATCCTTTAGTCAGCATACAGGTAGTAGCCACAGTAAAAGTAGTGGTACAAGTGCTGATATTGGTGGTGGAGCGTTTTTTGCACAAGTTAGAGTTTTTGGAAACAATAAAAATGAACAAAATAAAGGTATAACAGCAAATCAACAACAATCACATAGTGAAGCATTATCAAAAATTCAAAGCGCAGTTCAAGAAGGAAAATTTAGTAGTACAAATAGTGAGGTGAAGTCATTAAGTAAAAATCTTAGTGATAACCTTTCTGAGCAACAATCTGTTGGGCAAGAAATAGCTAAAACTAAACAAGAAATGGAGCAACTTAGTTACAGCATGAATTATGTATCTCAAAACTCTATCACTATTGATCGTAACATCAATGAACTTGTATTAAATGAAATTATTGCTCAAAATCCTGAAATAAGAAGCAAGGAGCAAGCAGCTATATGGATAATGCATCACTCTGCTGAAGCAGAAAAAATTGCTTTTGAGGTTGCTAAAATCAACAATGAAGTACCTAAAGATTTGAATGATCATATCAATGATGCTAACTTTTCGACTAAAAAAGATCTACAATCAGATTTTTATAAAAATGTTGAGCAATTAGAAGCTATCTATGATAAAGGCAATCAAATGCATTCTCAAAATATAGAACAAACTTTTATTGATAATGAAAAAGTAGAGAATCTTGATCGAATTTCTGATAGTATTAAGAATAAGACTAAAGAAATACAGAATGAATTTAATAATACGTCTAATTCAGCAGTTATTTTGACTGGTAAACAAGCAGTAAAAAATTTAAAGGATAATAAATGATTAGTAATTAATATGAAAAACGTGTGTAAAAAATTAGCCATTATTTTATCATTAATATTATTAAATACAGCACCTGTTGCAGCAGAGCAAAGCATACAACAAGATTTAATTCAAGATAGAGCTATACTAGCTAAAGAATATTTTAATATTGGAAGCTCTTTTTTAAAATTAAAAAAATATCAAGAAGCTATAGAAAATTTTGATATTGCTATTAAGTATGATCCAAGTTATGCGTCAGCATATAATAGTAAAGGAATAGCTTTAGATGATCTTGGAAAGCCACTAAAAGCTGTAGAAAATTTTAATTTGGCTATTAAATACGATTCTGGTTTTGCTGAAGCATATAATAACAAGGCTGTATCATATGGAAAGTTAGGAAAAGATAAAGAAGCTATAGTACTTTGTGATCTTGCTATTAAATATAAACCTAACTATGTAACTGCTTATAATACAAAAGGAGGTTCTTTAGCTATATTAGGACAGTATGAAGAAGCAATGGAAAACTTTGATATTGCTATTAGGTATAATTCTAGTTATCCAGAAGCTTATTATAACAAAGGTACAGTATTAATGAAGTTAGGGTACATTCAAGAGGCTATTGAAAACTATGATATAGCTATTAGATATAGATCAAATTATTCAGAAGCATATCATAATAAAGGTTTAACTTTAGCATTTTTAGGACAATTGCAGAATGCAATAGAACATTTTGATTTAGCTATTAAATACGATCCTAATGATGCAACAGCATACTGTAATAAATGTTATGTGCTAAGTATGTTAAAAAGGTATTCAGAAGCAATAGAAAACTGCAATCTAGCAATTAAATACAATCCGAATTGTGCAGAGGCTTACTACCGTAGAGGAATGATTTTTGAAAAATTAGGAAAACATCAAAAAGCAGTAGAAAATCTTGATATAGCTATTAAGTACAAACCTAATTTTGCTGAAAATTATCTTGAAAAAGGAATATCATTAGTAAACTTAGGGCAGTACTCAAGCGCTAAAGAGAATTTTAAGTTAGCTATTAAATATATGCCTAATTTTATAGCAGAATATGAAGCAACAATAAAAAGGTTAACAGAATTCGAGAATTTTACTATTGCAAAAGACTATGAGCAAAAACTACAGATATTGAAAAAATACTCTTGAGATAGATGAATTTTCAGAATCAAGGAAATTTCACCAGAGGATCGCAGTTATTTGCCCATAAGTTAAGAATGTTTGGGCAAGGTAGTACCAACGTTTTTATAATTGGATTAGGATTATCGATATTCTGGATTATATGTCGATTATATCAAAAAGTTTTTCTGAGCAGCTTGTATTATTTTGCAATTGAAAGATATGTGCAGCTTAAGCTAGCAATTGGTGAGCATTTTTATGATATCGATCAAATAGGCATTAAGTTTTATAGTTTAAGGTTTAAAAAATGGATGCACCTCAATGCTCAAGACTTTTTGCATGAGTTTTATACAAGCCAACATGGATTTAAAATACAGCAATTATTGGAATTCTTAATTAATTCAGCATTGTTAGAAGGATTAATTGTTTTTGCTATTGGTGTGATAATCTCAATTGTTTTCTTTACGGCTCAAGGTAAAAAAACGATTATTAAGGCCAAAATTAGAGGTGCTGATTTTGTAGGATACAAATGCTTAGCCAAAATGCTAAAAAGCGCTAAAAAGGCCTCTAAAATCCGTTTTGGAGGCTTGCCATTAGTAAAGAATAGTGAAAGGCTACACATTCTTATTACTGGAACAACAGGTACTGGTAAAACTAATATGCTTAATGAACTGCTACCACAGATTCGATTACACAAAGATCGAGCGATAATTGTAGACACCACTGGAGCTTTTACTGATAGATTTTTTGATCATAAATGTGATAAGCTGCTTAATCCTTTTGAAAAAAATAGTGAACAATGGTTGCCTTGGAATGATTGTTTTGAAGCAGCTGATTTTCATGATATAGCTAGTAGTTTTAGTAATTATACTCCTAAACTTGATGACTTTTTTGCTAAAAATGCTGAATTAGTCTTGTCTGAAGCATTGAAGCTATATAAGGATGATAAAGATATCATAAAACTAATTCATACAATCATTTACTCTGATAATAGACAATTTGCAAAAGCTTTTAGAAGCACTGCCGTATCAGGTATTATAAGCGAAAGCGCGCTCGAGACTTCTGCAGGAATTCAATCTACGCTTGGAAAGAATATTACTTCGCTACAATATTTAAAGCCTGGAGGTAGTTTTAGCATAAAAGAATGGTTTAGTAATTCTGATGAAACTAGCTGGCTATTTATCACAGCTAACCCAAATCAAAGAGCTACTTTATGCCCACTTATTTCAGCATGGATAAGCATAGCTATCAAGGCTTTGATGTGTAGAAATCCTAATCATGATAACAAAAACATGTGGTTTATACTCGATGAATTGCCAGCTCTACAAAAAGTTTCGTCTTTACCAGTTGCTTTAGCTGAAAGTAGAAAGTATGGAGGCTGCTTTGTTGCTGGATTGCAGAACATTCATCAATTAGAAGCAATATATGGAGCTGCTGAATGTGCTTCTATGCTGGATTTGTTTAATAGTAAATTTATTTTTCGAGTTAGTGATCAGGCTACGGCTTATAAATCAGCATTAACACTAGGTGAGCAAGAAATTATTGAAACTCAAGAAAACTTGTCATATGGATCAAATACTATGCGAGATGGAGTAAATATGAATAATGTTGAGCGTAAAAAGATTTTAGTTATGCCATCTGAAATTATGAACCTACCAGACCTAACTTGTTATGTAAAGCTTGCTGGTAACTTTCCTATCACAAAACTAACTATGCAGCTACAAAACTTAAATACAGCTTTTGTTTGGGGATATAAATTGCTCAAAAAACTTAAGTTAGTAGAGTATTAATTCGAAAAATTAATACTCTATGTTATTTTTTAAATTAATCACTTCTTCTTTTGACAATCCGGTATTTTCAGAAATAAATTCAACTGAAAAGCCAGCTTTTAATAAGTTCATTGCAAGCTCTTGTGCAGCTTCAGCTCTGCCTTCAGCTCTGCCTTCAGCTCTGCCTTTAGCTATGCCTTTAGCTATGCCTTTAGTCTCACCAATCTCTATACCTTCATCAATATATTTTGCAGCAATAGTTCTCATAATATTACTTTTTTCTTCTTCAGATAAATACTTAGCCAGAACCTGCTCTAATTCTGGTTGCTGACTCTCTAGTAATTTAGTATCAGTATACCATAAAAATGATCTTAGGTAAACATAACCTTTTTCTTTATCAAGTATTAAAACATGTTTGAACTTTATTAGAAACTCTTCCCAAAGCTTTAACATATCTCGTTGATGAATGTGCTTTAGCATATATTCGAGCATTCCGATATGCTTTTTCCTAACAATTTCATCATTCGACATACTTTGCAAATCGACTAATTGATAGTCAGAAGTCATTAATTGCTTAGCTATCATTGAATCGGTAAATAAATCCCACAAATTCCTAGGTGCTTTGTAGACCTCTTTGCCGTTGTAGATCACTAAATTATACACTAATGGTAATTTAGTTTTTTCTTTCTTATGCCTTTCGCACAATAACAATGTGTATCTCCATAACCGCAGAGCTGTCCAATAATCGACGGTTGATTGAGCTTCAATTAATATATAAATAAAAGCATTGCCATGCTTTTTGGTTGCAACTCTATAGACGATATCGCTGTATTTTTTCTTTAACGATTCTTCTATATAACTCTCTTGCTCTACTTTTATTTGTGATAAATCTATTAAACTCTTGAAATCGCTTGGTAAATAATACTCTAGAAATTCTTGTGCAGCAACTGGATCGCTCATGATTGTCTTTGCCAATGAATCATGCTTTAATTTTTTTGTCATATTTTTTCACTCTATAGTTTTTTAAATAAAAAATGCTGTGTCATACTCTGCCTAGTGTTTCGGACATAATCCTGGTTGTATATTAGTTTGTATTGATTCAATTTTTTCATTAAGTTTTCTTATTTCAGGGCTGATAATATTTCTAACAGCATATAATCCTTGAGTTTTTAATACATTATTGAAGTCATTTTTGACTGTACAGACTACTGCTTCCTTATCCTCTAGAACTTTTTCAGCTTTTTCAGTATTTACGTCATTTTTAACTGCTAGAATGATCTTTTCTTTTGGGCCAGGATTATAGTTTTGCAAATTTTCGGCTTCAATTGCACATAAGATTTTTCCTTCAACTCCAGCTTGTTGAATGGTTAACGCTGTTTCAATATCCTTTGTAATGATTGTTACAGGTGAGTATTTTGAATTCTGTTGAGCAATTTCAGCAAATGACCCACTAATTGTACCAACAGATTTTTCAGCTACATCAGCTTTATTACATGTTTTTGAATTCAGAGCTAATATCTTAGCTCCAGTAATTTCATCTTTGTCATTTTTAACAAAAATAGTGAGTGCAGGCCAGGATTTTTGAGTCTCTTCATCAAAAACCATATTTGCCCTTAAATTAGGATTATTAAAGATTTTTGAACTATAAATTCCTTTATGGTTTTCTAGATATTTATTAACTACTATCGTTTCCACCTTAGCTTCCTCTTTTTGTTTAAAGTAGTATAGAGATGACGATTTATTATACAATTCTTTAACATTCGTAATATCATTTTGTTTTGCTATACTATTATTTTCTGTTTGAGTAAGTTTGGTTGTTTCAACTGCCTTAGTTAGTTTAGTAATTTCAGGTTCTATAATGTCTCTAATTGACTGGTCTCCACAACTTTGCAACAGATTATTAAAATCACCATTTTCTGGTGGTTTGACTATACAAGTTATCGCTCCCTTCATTTCTAACGTTTTTGCAGCTTTAATTACAGTATTATTAGTTATAGGATTTTTGCTATCATTATCTGCTGCAATGATGATTTTTTCACCAGGAAATGGTGAATAATTTCTCAAATTCGAAATTCCTGCACTAGCAATGATATTACCTTTAATGCCTGATTGCTGCAAGCTCAATGCTGTTTCAGCGCCTTCTGCTATAATTGTTATATTAGGGTCATTCGCATTTCGCTTTGCGATTGTTATGAACGATCCGCTGATTTTGCCGAAAGATCTTCTGTTAATTAAAATATTCGCCTTATCTCCTGCCGAATTTAGATATACGGCCTGTACTCCGGTAATTTCCCCTTTTGAATTTCTTGCAAATGCTGTAAATGCTGGATAATTTTCTCTCGTTTGAGTATCAAACAGTATACTTCCTTTTAAGTCTGAACTTGCGGTGCTTTTGTCAAAAGTAATACCACGATTTTCAAGATACTTTTTTACTATTTCAACTTCTGCGCTTGGGCTCGTATCTATCTCATAACCATGTATTCTGCTTGATCGTTCATACAAGTTTTGAACTTTTGCGATTTTAACACTTTCAGATTGTTGAGTGTATTGTTGAGAATCGTCAGTCTTAGGCGGTCTCTGATACCGTTGACTAATATTAGACATTCCAACCATACTTTTCAAATATTCCTTTGCCTCAAAAAAGCTGTATCCTCTTTCTCTTTGAGCCAGGGATAATAAATCACCCTTTTGTCCTGTACTAAAGTCATACCATTTTCCAGCGTACTTGCCCTCGGTGGTTACTTGTATTTTGCCAGTGTCTCCCCAACGTAATTTTCCGTATGTAGATAGGCGCTTATTTGGATCTCCAAGAATATCACGAGCTATAGTGTCAGCTCTATAAGCTATTGCATCCTTCAATTTTTGTAGGTCTTCCTCGCTATTTGAATAATAATCGTTTTTTCTATAGTTTTGAGCAGATTGATATTGCCTTACTTCATTTGCTTGAACATCATTATTCTCCTCTTTTGAATTGATAGAGTCTGTCTTAGCTGTGCTAAGCTGCTCTATTAGGTTAGCAACATTTTTTGTAGCTTGCACATTGTAGTACAGCCGTACTTGCTCTGCATTCCCTATCATGCTTATGTTAGAACTTTCTATTCCTACACCATTATTATGAAGAACATATACATCTTTTTTGACAGCTGTTTGTGGGTTACAAACTGTTGTAGCATATCCATGTTTAAAGCTTATTTTATTCAAATCAAAGCTTACCTCGTTTCCTGTATCTGTCTTAGCTACAAACTTATTTTCATCAATTGATACTAGAGTTGCAAATTCACTGTTTTGTATTTGTAAATCCTTATCGTTTGTTTGAAAGATAATTCGGTCTCCAGCCATGTAGTTAGCATATTTTTTTGATTCAGCTCCTGAAATTAAAATGCTGTATTCTGTACCTTTTAGATCACCATTTTCCTTCATGTAGTTTCTGATGTTTTGATTAATATTTTCAGCTTCTTTATGGTCAGCAATTATCAAACGATCCTGCAGCTCAAATTTACTATTCTTCCAATCATTGATTAATTGGTTTATTGATTCTTTTAGAGTGTTATCAGCTCTCAAGCTATTATTATCACTAAGTAGCACTATGCCATCAGCAATATCACCATTTGTCAGCTTTACAGCCACGTTGTGGTTCCAGCTGTTAGCCTTAGAATTTTCTATCTCTGTTTTTGAATTATGAATGTTATTGAAATTATTTGAATCATTGATTTTGTCAGTCATATAAAACCTCACCTTCGCATCACTAAATTGTTTTGTGGTATAAATATTTGATATTTTTACCGTTTGAATTATAATTTTATTGCTAAGTGATTATTGAGATAGTTTTCTAACAGATGCAGATCTTCAAAATTCCAGCGCTTCCAATATTCTCTTAGCAAGGCATAATGCGAATTACAAAAATCGCTTTCGGTTATCATTTTTTATCTTATTTTGTAATTCGCCCTGTGAATGAATAGCTTACATTCAATTTCAAATCTTCAGCACTACCGTCTAAGTCCAATTTTTTGAGCTATGTCAGTTTTCACCACTTGTTCAGACTCTGTTTTTACGTTCTGAGTATTAATTAACTTCATGATTTCAGGTATCATAAGCCCCTTAACAGCTATTGCTCCTTTATTTTTTAGCATTTCGTTAAAATCTTCACCTTCTGAATGAATTACGATGCTAGTAATTGCTCCTTTGCTTGTCAGTACTTTTGCAGCCTCGTTTATAGTGCTTACATATTCTTTATTTTGTTTATCATTATTTGCAGCTATAAGAATCTTTTCTCCTTGAAATGGCTGATAATACTTTAAATTATTTACATTTGAGCTATATACCATTCTGCTATCAATGCCAGCTTCCTGAAAACTTGATATCGTTTTTCCTTCTGCTGACAGAATGGTTACATCATAATCATATTGTCTTTGTTCTTTGATCTGCATAAATAATGGAGTAGAAATATCTTTGAGCTGGACTTTTTCTACTTTAGCTTCTTCCTCTGGTTTGGCGGTAAAATGATAATATTCTTTATTCACATGAGATCTATCATTGATATCATTGATTATAGACTTAAACCAGTTTTCAATTTTACTAAAAACAGTTGTCTTTGTCCGTTCTTTCTCAAAATCATGAGCAGTTTTCAGAGTTATGCTAGCTGATTTCTCATTTGGTCTGCTGAGCTGATTTATTAAACTGTTAATGCTTCCAGTAGCTTCCTTATTGCAATATAACTTTAAGCTCTTTATATGCCTTGTCATAGCTACGTATGAGCTGCTTATATTACTTACTCCATTATGCAAAACGTATACATCTTTTATAGAAGCTCCCTGGACCTTATAAACAGTACTTGCATAGCCATGTTTAAATTGTATTTCACTAGGATCAAAACTCACTTCTTTTCCTGTGTCTGTCTTAGCTATAAATTTATTTTTACTAACCGAAGTTAAAGTTGCAAATTCACTATTTTGTATTTGTAAATCCTTATAGCTTTTTTGAAATACGATTCTATCTCCTGCCATATATGACTTTTTCCTTCCATCAATAGAACGCTCATATTCTGTGCCTTTTAGCGTACCATTTGCTTTTAACAAAGACCTAATACTTGAATTAAGAATGTCGACATCTTTATTACGTACTGTAATTACCAATTTTTCATGTGGTTTAAATTTGCTTAGACTCCAGTTGTATATTAATTTACTCATTGAGTCCTGCAACGTATTATCAAACCTAACGCTGTTATTTTGCCTCAGTAAGGTTATACCGCTTAAAATATTACTCTCAGCAAACTCCATTGCTGCTTCTTTGCTCCAGTTTTCACTTTGTCTTCGAATATTTACTAAAACATGTGAACCAAAAATATTACTCAGCATCTCAAACATTCCACCTCTTTCTATTGAAGCTAACTGTTTTTCATCTCCAGCAAGTATCAGTTGACAATTATTGTTTCTAACTACTCTAAACAGCTCTGCATAAGCTTTAGTACCTACCATTCCAGCTTCATCTACTACTATTAAGCTGTCTTGCATAAAAATTTTTTTTCGATTATATAAAAATCCTTTTACTGTATAGACCTCTGTATAACCTTTGCTCCTCAGCTCTGATACTGCCTTATGAGTAGGAGCAAGACCAATAACTTTTTGTCCACGATTTGTTGCGAGCTCATGCGCTTTTATTAAAACATAAGATTTTCCTGTACCAGCTCTTCCTCTTAAGACTCTAACTCCACTAGTGCTAAGCAAAATATGCCTTAGAGCTTGTTTCTGTTCTTCACTAACATTTGCTAGACCTTCGATATCACTTTTAAGATTGTAAATATCGTTGTAATAAACCTGATTATTGATTTTATTAGCTATTCTGATTATTCTCGTCTCCTCATTTCGAACCTCAATTGTCGTAAAATATTTGCTACTTTCACCATCATCATGATATAACTCTAGTATTCTATTTGAACTAAGCACTTGCTGAACTAACTGTTCTCTTGCTGTTGGATCTGGTATATCTTTTACTGCTTTTTCAACATCCTGCTTAGTAAAAATAGATTTGTAATGTGTTATAGAATCCGTTATTACATCAGCATCATTAATAATCTTCAAATGAGCCTCTTTACGTAACTCATTTTCATTTAATACTTCATTAATTAAATTCCTAATTCTACGAGGTCCAATATGCTTTCCAGGTACTTCGCTTGTCTCGTCAACTCTATATGGCAAGCCTAATTCAGCGAAATATGCATTAGTTTCTTCTTTTGCTATTTCATGAATCATCTTGTGATCTTTAATAATACGCCACTGACCTTTTACTGTTATAAATTTAGCCTCTAAGTCAACAGCTTTATCACCCAATTCTTCACCATTCTCTTTAAATCTTCTTGTAGTAACCAATATATGCACATGCCAGTTTTTATCTCCTATTTGAGGCATATGAATGTCTATCTGTACTCCAAGACCATTTTGCACCCATTCCATTGCATCAACTATTCGATGAGTTAGTTCTATTCTATGCTCTAAATTTAGCTCCTTCTCGTCTGGCAATGCTATTACTATATCCTTCAACAACTTACTATTTTCTCTTGTTTCTGTTCGTTCTACCTCATTCATTAATGTTTGAATATTCTTGAAGTCTTGATTTACATAATCCGGTATCAGCACTGTATGATATACGTTATCTTTCTTACGAGAGAAGTTATACCTTATACCTGTCTGCTTATTTTTAACAATAGTTCTTGCATTATACGCTGCCTTACGACAACTATCACCTCCTTCACTTCTACGTAAAAATTCAATCCTTGCAAACTTTATCGCCATCTCAACACCAATTTTCACCTGAGTTTTAAGTTAGCATGGTTTTTTTGATTTTGCTAGCACAAACTTCTTTTTTTTAACATTCAATCGGTTAATGAGTACTCATTTTTTAGCAGTAAACTTTCAAGTTTACGTATTGCGTATAAGCTTATTTTTCAATGAAGCTTCTAACCTGAATTCACGTTTTTTTGATTATAATTATTTGATATTGGTTTGGTAGGCGAGGTTTTTTTTCTTTACTGGAATTGTATTTATTTAAATCTTGATTAATATTAATATTTGGTTAATTATAATTCAAAAGTAGAGCAAGTTAATGGTGGGAGTGTTTTATGCCTTTAGGGTATCAGATTATACTTAGTGCAAATAATCAGGATTGCAATGTGAGGTCTATGATTATACCGTGCCAAACATTAAAAATAGAAGACAGAGATGTAGATAAAGTACCTAATATACCATATGATACTACAGATCTACAGTCTAGTAGCAGCAGTCATACCGAATACATACCATCTTTTTCAATTGATAACATGTTCATATCTCAGTTATCTAGGTTTAATGAAATTCGTTGTCTTAATATTTCAGATATACAGTTATATCTTGCAGGGTTTAATATCTTATCGAAGTATTGTAATAATAATTTGACATCATTAACTCTTGTTAACGATCAAATTGGATTAAATAAAATTTTTTATGATAGGGGGGTGAAGCAATATATTAGTCCTACATCTAATCATAGTATTCGTAATCCTATAAAAAAATTGTTAATTAATCTTCCTAACATATCCAAATTAAATATTGGAAATAATTCAATATCGCATGTTGCCATAAAACAAATTCTCGATTGTATTAATGAAAGTAATAAATTAAACATAACCTTGGATGTATCATATAATATGCAAGAATCAAGCTGTATATCTATCAAACCATTTATTTATCATCTTAAGCAAGATAGCTACAGTTTATGGATGGACTCTATGAGCAATTTTATGAAATGTGGTGGTACTTTAATAGTAGAACCTGATGCTTTGGTTTGTCATATTCATCAGGAAACATTAACATCAAATTCAGGGCCAGGGATCTGTATTGATATGCATTTCTCTGATCTGCAAATTTTTTATAAAAAAAATATAGATGGTACTATAATAATAAAAAGATTTATACCACACAGTAGCCAACTAAAAATTCAGGAAGATAATAATAGCTTTTCGAAAAAAGAATTATGCATAGATAATCACAATTCTGATTGTACCTACACAGCTAGCACTAGTAGTATAATGCAAAAAAGTGATGATGATTTAATAAGTGAATGTTTTGCTAATAATCCTAATATTAAAGAACAAATCAATAATATTCTTTCGGAAACAGAAATTAATAATATGCTTGCAACAGCTGGAGCTACTTCAGAGCTTGATATTAATATATCTGAAGATTATTTGAGCTATAGTGATAAACAAATTGCCAATAATGATGCTATACAATCAAGCTTCAAGAGAAAAAGAGAAGATATTTACACTGAATTTTCTAATAAAAAAGCAAATTTCTCTTTAGAAGAGAGTCAAATATTGGACTTGGTAAATCAACATAGTAGTTTAAGTTCTGATTATAATATCAGTTTGTATGATAGTGATAATAAAAATTTGCATTATGAGTATAATTGCTAATTGAAGTATTATAATATATCTGATTTATAAACAATAGTATTGATCATGAATTGTCTTATGCAGCAAAAAATTACTCTCCAACAAAAAAAGGCTAAGCTAATCATGGATGAGGTTAACCTTAAAATTAAAGAACGTAAAATGCGTACTCGACGTCTTATCGAAATGGGTGGATTAGTTGCTAAGGCTAAGCTTGATCACTTATCAACAAATACTTTATTCGGTGCGATTGTTTCACTAAAAGAAACTTTAACACAACATCCAAATGTTCAGGATCATTGGACTACAATCGGTAAAGATATTTTTGATAAAGAACAGCAAAATAAAGCTGCTGTGATTTTAAAATTTGCCTCTGAACCGAACGAAGACACTAAGCGCCACATTCGCCTTCATGGCTTAAAATGGAATAGCTTTCGTCAAGAATGGTGCGGTCATGTTAAGGACATTGAGGCCTTAAAGAATGGCCTTCTCAATGTTCAGTATAGTATAGAACTTGTAGTGTGATATAAAGCATCTAATAGAAGTAGCATACAACACATCAAAAGTAAGATTTTGTGTTGTATATTTCTTATTATTTTACACTATTTTTTAAATTTAATACTTCTTGTATTGATAAATCCGTATATTCAGCAATTGTCTCAACTGATAATTCAGATTTCAATAATTTTATTGCCAAATCTTTTTTTGCTTCAGCTTTACCTTCAGCTTTACCTTTAGCTTCACCGAGCTTTATGCCTTCAGCTTTACCTTCAGCTTTACCTTCAGCTTTACCTTTAGCTTCACCGAGCTTTATGCCTTCAGCTTTACCTTCAGCTTTACCTTCAGCTTTACCTTTAATCTCACCGAGCTTTATGCCTTCAGCTTTACCTTCAGCTTTAGCGCATTCGAGTTTATAATCTTCTACTGCTTTATTATCCCATATACGCTTTAACTCTTGTTCATAGGTTATTAGTTCATCTTCGCTCCAATTAAACTGATCTAATGCCTCATACGCTCTTTTTATTATTAAATCTTCACCTATTATTTTATTATATCCATCTAATGTTGTTTCTTTTGCATGTTTAAAAAAATAGCACCACTTCTCTGTTATATCACTTAACTCTTCCACTCTATTTTTTTTAAATTTTGGTAATTCTATAAAGGTAAATGAAAAGTCCTTTAGATCATGCTCATATGTCTTTTTATCCAATATTACATGCCTTGATATATAGTCTTCTTTGTTTGGAAACAATTTATAATCTGCTATAGCTATAAATATAACTTCCTTTAGGTCTGAGTATTTTCCTTCCTTTCCTCTATTTGGTTGCCTACCATATGCTTTTGCGGCATAATACTGGGCTCTTTTTTCAAATCCTTGTGTAGGATCTACTTGCATTTCTATTATATATTGCGCACCGTTTTTATCTTTACACAAAACATCTACTATTGATTCTTTTTTGGACGCTATGTCTGCATCTAATATAGTTCCTAAAAACTCTACTTCTATTATTTTTCTATTTCCTTCAAACAACAATATATCGTTCAGAAAATGTATTAGTATGTCCTTGTTTTTTTCTGATCCAAATATCTTTTTAAATGCTACATCATTCTTTGGATCTAGAAATCTTGATAAATGCATATGTTTTTCATATTTTCTATTCTTTTTAAATTATACAACAAAATAACTTATATGAACATTCTCTTATTGAATTTTAATTTCTGCAATTCACTACATTAACCACCTATTAAACTTTAGTTTATTAGGTAGCATAACGCTCACAGTATTTATTTAGCTTTATAGCAATCTCTGGTAATTTAAGGTATTCAGCAAGAGGTATAAATTCTTGCTGCGTTTCTAGTATGATTTCTTGTCTTCTTTTGGCTGGCTTTATGAATATAGTTTTAATATTATCCAATCGGTCCAATAGTTTGATTAGTAATAGCTCTACTTTATCTTGATTCACTAATGTTTGAATCATTTTCATGGAACTGGTTTTCTTACCACATCTGTTTCTTGTAAGAGCTAGAACTTGCTCGGCAATGTTATCATTAAATTCGATTGCTATCTTTTCTTTAGTTAGTGTTGTGTCTTCGATGGTATCATGTAGTATTGCTGTAATAATCGTATCCGTTTTAAAGCTGTAGTCTGCAACCATGAGCGCTACTTCTAATGGATGCATATAATAAGGTTCTCCTGTATCTCGCTTTTGATTGCCATGATATTTTTTTACATAAAATATAGCTTTTTTAACTTTATCAAGATTAATGCGTTTATCAACACTATGATTAATCAAGTCCAGCTTATCAAGTAGTTTATTGATATGTTCACAATTTAAAAATGCCAACATTATTTCCTCCATCCCCATTAATAATTCTAATTTTCAGTTTCTCAGCGAACTTCGATAGGTATACTACACGTGAAAGCTGTATACTTGTCTTGCTGACTTTCTAGTTTAATTTTTCCAGTCATTTCATGTATAAACGGTTTAACGAGTAGTAATTCAGATTCTAGTACTGCATAGCTTTTGATATGTAAGTTTCTGAGCTCATTATTTATCTTTTTCACTTTCTCAGCTGAAATTCCAATTCCGTTATTACGAACAATTAATTGTAATATTCTATAATTTGTCTTTTGATTTGTAGAAGGTAGCAAATCAACTTCAACACTAATTTCGCTGCATTTACTATTAGTAGCATTGCAAATTAATAGTGTTAGTACTTTCTGTATTTGAGTACTATTTATAATGATTAAATCTTTTATATCATTTTTAAAGTTGCAGCTAAGATTTATTCCTTTATTTTCTGTGAATGGCTTCAGTGCTCTAATACTACTATTTACTTTTGCTTGAATACCAAAATCTCCAGATTTTATAGTATGACTCATAAAATGCTTCCATATGTTTTAATTAAAAAGTTGTACTGGTATATCGCAAGTAATAGCTGTGCACTTATTTGCCTCGCTCTTTATCTCTAATTTTCCACTTAGTTTGTTAACAATGTAATTTGTAAATCCTAGACTCGAGTCTAATATTTCTGGATACTCTAATGCTGGATGCAAATCAGTAAATTTTGCATTTATTTCTTGTAGTTTTTCTTGTGAAATACCTTTTCCGTTATCACGTACTATGAATCTTAATATTCTGTCTTTTTCATTTACCTTTCGATACGGCGAAGTAAATAACCTAACTATAACATCAACCTGACAGCTTTTATTAACTCTAATAGCTCCACTTATTAATTGACTAAGTATAGTTTGCAATAGACAACTATCTCCAATAACAATGTCATTTATGTTGTCCTGAACATTGTAACTGAGCGATATTTCTCTATCTTCAGCAATTTCTTTCAGCGAACTAATTGTATCCTTCAATAGTTTTTGTATGCTAAATTTTTTTAAATGTACGTTTTGAAGCTCAATTTGGTCTCTAAGTGAGTAAACTATACTGTTACAGCAGTCTTGTAGGTTAGCAACACAATTAAGTATTCTTGTTAAGCTAGTAGTTTTATATTCATCTTCTTTGAAATCATTTTGCCCACATAGTAGATCATCTGCTAGATGTCTGATTTTAGCAGTAGCAAGATCAAACATATATTTAATTTTTTGAATCAAATCTATACAATATTGCTTCATTGATTCAGCTTCCTCTAGATAATCTTCCGCTTGTTGTAGCTTTATTTTCATTCCAATATATTTATCTTCATTCATATTTTCGGTACGAAGATAAATATTTCTTTCCTTAGCTGTAGATACTAATTTGGCTGAAATAGGTGGTAGATGAATTGTCCAGACATCTTGAGAAATGTCTTTTGTTTTATTGATATTCTTTTTTTTATTTTTCATAATATTCTCCATTTGACTAATGTTGTGAATTTAAATTACTAATTTGTATTGGAATGCTAACTAAAAACTTTGTATAATGCCCTTCTTTACTGTCTATCTTAATGCTTCCTTTCATTTCATATGTAAGATGTTTGATAAATTCTAACCCTGAATCTAATGCTTGATGCTTAATTAAGTGTGGATTTTTTAATTCAGAGTTCATCTCTTGTAATTTGTTTTTTGAAATGCCAGCTCCTATGCTATGCACTACAAATTGCAATATTCTATCTTTTGAATTCGATTGTTCATTTTTAGGAGGCAAAAAATCAATGCTAACTCTAACTTTGCTATTTGTACTATGCATAATAGCACTACCAACTAACTGAGTGAGTACAGCTCTTATTCGAAACCTATCTCCAGTAATAATATCGTATATGTCATTTCCTATTTTTTCACTTAGCTCTATATTTTCATCTTCAGCAATTAATCTGATTGCTGCAATAGTACCATTTAGCATTTTTCGTAGGCTAAATTTTGCTAGTTCTACATTCGTTGATTTTATGGTTTTTCTAAATACACAAATTTTATCATTCAGACCATCATTGTTATTTTCCATATTATTCTCCTATGGTTAAGTTTATTAACTTTGTTTTTTTAGAAATTTAAAATAGCAAGCTTAGCTAACAATTAGCTAAGCTGACTGGTATATCACATATGGCTTCCGTTTGCATAGTTGCATCCTAATTTAGGTATATAATTGAATTGGCACTTCAAACGAAGAAGATATGTAGTTACTTCCTTGATCTATTTTGAGATTTCCTTTCATTTGATGTGTAAGCTGTTTTATAAACACCAACCCTTGTCCTAGCTCTTGATGTTTTGTTAAATTCGAATTGCTTAGTTCAGAATTCATCTTTTGCAATTTTTCTTTCTGAATGCTAGGGCCTGTGCTTTGTACTAAAAATTGTAATATTTTATCTTTTGAATCTGTTTTTCCATCTTTAGAAGGTAATAAATGAACACAAATATTAATCGTTGTACATTTAGTGCCATGTATAATAGCACTTCCAACTAACTGGCTTAGTACAGCTCTTATTCGTAAACTATCTCCAATAATACTGTCTTTTATATTAGCCTGAAAATTGCTTTTTAGATCTATTCTATCATCTTCAACAATTGCTTTTAGTCTAGCGACAGTATCCTTTACAAACGTTTGTAGGCTAAAATTTTCTAGTTCTACATTCTTTGATTCTATGTTTTTTCTAAATACACAAATTTTATCATTTAGATGATTTATTAGTTCATCAAGTGAGCCTAACGTATCTGTTATTTTTGCTATTGCATCTTGCTTATATCCTACTAGTTCTACTATATTCCGCTTTGTTTTATTGCAGTTATTTACTATATGCCTAATATATTGAATCAAATATATATTGTTATTTTCCATATTATTCTCCTATGGTTAAGTTTATTAACTTTGTTTTTTTAGAAATTTAAAATAGCAAGCTTAGCTAACTGTTAGCTAAGCTGATTGGTATATGACATATGGCTTCCCTTAATGTTGATTTTTTATTTTCTATTATTTCGGACTGAAGTGTTCTAACATCTTCTGACTCACTTTTGAGCTGTTTGAATACATCTATTATATTTAAGTTTAGTGTTTTAATTTGATGTGTAAGTTTTAAAAGCTCTTTATCACCAGCTGCTAGATGTCTTAGTAACAGTTTTGACTGTATATTTTTATTAAATATACTTTTATTTTTCTGTTGACCTTCGTTTCCAATAGACATAGAATTCCCCTGCTATTTTTTTAAAAAAAAATGCTTTCTGAAGATTAAAGTTACAAGTTCAACTCTTTGTTTTATTTAATCTTCAGCTTATCATTATCAAAGTTTTGAAACCTAGATAATATAAGGTATAGAGTAGCATTATATTTTTTACCAGTCTATTAAAATCTTTTAATTTACAGGCTAAATTTTTGCATAATAATCCAATGTTGATGCGAAATTATCACATTCCTTGCTTATGGTTATAATAAATCTTATTCAAAAAGGATGCATAAAAAGCCTTGTAAGCGTTATTATTACTAGCACTACAAGCTGTTTTCTGGTATAATCTCAATAGAGATTCAACTAACATAAATTAATTAAACTTCATGTGTCAGTAGCTGTTGCTAATAAGTCTAAGCCTTTCCTTCATTGGATTGGTAGTAAACGAAGAATTGTTAATAAATTAATAGAACATCTTCCTCAAGGTCCACACTATAATTACTATGAACCATTTCTTGGTGGAGGTGCTTTATTTTTTCAAGTTAGGCATCTTTTTAAACAATGTTTTTTGTCTGACATCAATCTTGATTTAATTACTAGCTATAATGCTGTTAAAAATAATCCTAATGAGGTCAATAGATTACTGAGTTTATATCACAAACATCATTCGAAGGATTATTATTATAAAGTTAAAAACAAATATAGTAATAATCCGAATGAAATTACCGCAAAATTTATATATCTTAATAAATATTCTTTTAGGGGAATTTATAGAGTCTACAAAAATGGACAATCTGCTCAAACATTTTCTGGTGAATGCTACATTAAACTCCATATTGCATCTAGAATAAATCAATGCAGCCGCCTTCTACATGGTGTATCAATTTATGCTACAGATTTTTCATTTATAGAGCCTCAACAAAATGATTTTGTTTATTTTGATCCTCCTTATCATAAATCTGGAGAACGGTTCTATACTAGACTTCCATTTGATGAAAAAGATCAAATTAGATTACGGGATTTTGTCAAAGAATTAACAAATAAAGGTGTTAAGATTATGATCTCAAATAATAATACTGCCTTTATTAGAGACTTATACAAAGATTTTAATATCAATACCGTTACAGTCGTATACTCAATCAATGAACAACGCAATCCTGTTAATGAACTAATCATTACTAACTATAAAACTTGCTAGTTATTAAATGTGAACCCGCAATCCAAATCGTATATGAATAGGAAGTGGTCTATAGTTAGCAATTGTGCTACATTCAATGTCTAAATATGTATCTCTTGATAAGTTTATTGTTGTACCAACTCCCAAGTCTACTCCAATATCACTATAAGACTTGAGAACTGATACTAGGCCACCTGTAACAACAATTGATGCTTTGTTACCTTCAATTATATTGTAATAATAATTTCCTTGAACAAAGTTATCTCTACAGTTGTGATGACACATAAATCCTAATCTTACATCCATTCTGTGCCGATTTAATCTATAACCAATTCCAGCTTCTAATGTGTCGTAGTTAGTAGCAATACCAGTTGAAAATTTTATATAGAATTGTGAAGTATCAATACCACCTTTAGAGGCATTGAAGTTTACATTATTATTCGCTGTACATATCGATGGTGAAGATAATACAACGAATGCTAATATAACAGCATAACACGGTTGTAAAATTGATTTCAAAACATTCATATTAACTTCTCTTTATTAGCATTAACATATTAGCTATCTGTTGAAACCTAATACCATGGGACCCATTGTTCCGTTAGAAAGTTGAATATATCTGCATTACCGCTTTTAGCAGCATAATCTATAGTAGTCATGCCGTTATCATCTTTTGCATCAATATCAGCACCATAATCAATCAAAAGCTCTATAATATCTATGATTTTATTACGAACAGCAATATGTAGTAGTGTTTCTCCTTCATCATATTTTTTATTAATACCAGTAGAATTATGTTTTAGCATAATTGCTAAAGGTTCTACACATTTGCATTCAACAGCATCAGATAAAGGTGTATTACCTTGATTATTCTCGATATTTACATCAGCATTATATTTTAGCAGTAATGCTATATGATCATTGCAATAGGTAGGATATTTTTCGAAAAATTCATAATATACTTGAATTGTGTCAACAACAAGATGTAAAGCAGTATGCCCATCATTATCTTGTGCGTTTACGTTAGCTCCATTGCTTAGTAAAATCTCGGCAATAGGTAGATTCTTATATTTCAAAGCCACAGATAAAGCAGTAGTACCGTTTTTATATTTTGAATTGACAAGTGTACTATCCTTATTAATAAGCTGCTTCACTTTTTTAATGTCGCCATCTTGAATAGCGCTATGTAAGGTATACTTAGTCTTAGATTTTAATATCATATATTTAATCCTTTCATTCTCAATTATTTACTCATTAGCTAGCATGAAGTTTACAATATTCGCTTAAGCGTTCTCCAATCTCTGGTAGTTTAAGGTATTCAGCAAGAGCTATAAATTCTTGCTGAGTTTCAAATATTATTTCTTGCCTTTTGTGAGGAGGTTTGATGAATATAGTTGTAATATTATGGAATCTATCAAAAAGCTTGATCAGTAATAGTTCTGTTTTATTTTGGTTACGTAATATTTGTATCATTTCCATAGCACTGATTTTCTTATTATCCCTAACTCTGGTAAGGTCTGAAACCTGTTCTGCAATATTAGCGCCAAATTCGTACCTTATTCTTTCTTTAGTTAGTGTTGTGTCTTCGATGGTATCATGTAGTATTGCAGTAATAATTGTATCTGTTTCAGAGCTGTAGTCTGATACCATGTAGGCTACTTCTAATGGATGTGTGTAGTATAGTTCTCCAGTATCTCTCTTTTGCTGACCATGATATTTTTTAGCATATTTTATTGCTCTTTCAACTTTATCAAGATCAATTTTGGTGTTAAATCTTATGTTGGTTCTGAACAGCTTATTTATTAAGCTCTCACTATAAAAATCTATCATTGGCCACCTCCAAATGGTTATTAATAAATTATACCATAATTTAAACTTTTTGTATACTCCAATCCCAGATAAAAACTGGAAAAGAAGCAAATTAAATTATAATTTTTTGGATTCAGTTATCACGATGCTAAAATTAACCTTAAGTTGCATATCTCTGGTGTTAATGAGTAAAATTTTGCTGTAATTTTTTTTTTGGACCAGCATTTTTTCATTTATGCATAATCTAGTGTTTATTAAGCTTGCTGATAGTTTTTAACAATATTGCCAAATTTAGAATACCTACTATTATAGTGCAACTTCACTGTACCAACTGGCCCATTACGGTGTTTAGCAACAATTATTTCAGCAGTGTTATAACATTTATTTTGTTTTGTAACCCATTCTGTGTATTCTGGAGTACCTGGATCTGGTTCTGATCTAGACAAGTAATATTCGTCACGATATATAAGCATTACAATATCGGCATCTTGTTCAATTGAGCCTGATTCTCTTAGATCTGAAAGAATAGGCTTTTTATCTGACCTTTGTTCTACAGCTCTAGACAATTGAGATAACGCAATGATTGAAATATTGAGCTCTTTAGCAAGAGCTTTTAAGCTCTGTGTAATTTCAGAAATCTCCTGCACTCGATTATACTGACTCCCTCTGTTATCAATTTTTATTAGCTGTAAATAATCAATAAATAATATTGCTAAATTATGTGTACGTTTAAGTCTACGAGCTCGAGATCTAATTGCAGATATCGAGATTGCTGGAGCATCATCTATAAAAAAATTCCACTTTTGTATTTCGTCTTGTACAGTCTTTAACTTATCAACATCTTGTTCACCTATTTTTCCGTTAAATAATGCAGAGCTATTAATTTCTGATTCTATAGAAAGAATTCGAGTTGAGATTTGCTGAGATGACATTTCTAAAGAAAAGAATCCAACTGATGGTGTTATATTAGAAACTTTGCTATTTTGTTGAGTAGATGATGATAAAAAATATTTACAAGCATTTATTGCTAAGTTAACTCCTAAAGCAGTTTTACCCATTGATGGCCTGCCAGCTAATATTATTAGGTCAGAATTTTTAAATCCTCCAAGCTTTGAATCAAGGTCAAGTAGTCCACTACTAATACCGTTAATAGAGTTTTTATTTTTAATAGCAGATGAAATTGATGTCCATGATTCTTCAATTGAAGTTTGTAATTTTGTAAATCCTTTACTTAAAGTTCCTCTTGCACCTAGATCATATAATTGAGATTCAGCAGTTTCGATCTGAGTTATAGCTAAATCTGCTAAAGTAGAAGAATATGCATTTGTTACTATTTTTTCTCCAATTTCAATTAAATAACGCCGCAGCGCAAGGTCATATACTATTTTGCCGTATTCATTAACATTAACTATACTTAACGCTAAAGTTGTAAGTTTAGCTAGATAATCTACTCCACCTATTTCATCAAATGAGGGTTCATTGCCTAGCATATTTTTGAGCGAAATTACAGTAGCACTAATTCCTTTACTAATAATGAGATTAATTGACTTGTATATTTTGCCATGTAATGGTTCATAAAAATGTTCCGGCAGTAAAAATTCGTTAATGTTATATAGCGCACGATTGTTAATCAGAATTGCTCCAAGTATCATTTGCTCTGCCTGAATATTACTTGGAGCAATCTTTGCAAGATCTTTTTCCATATCACCCTTTAAATTTTATTAAAATTACTAAACTTAACTAACTCGAAAGAAAATCCTTGAGCTTTAAAAGAGGACTCAAGATCTTTCAGATAGTTCTCTCTGATGTAACTGTCTTCAAATTCTGTTTTTGCTTTAATGAATATTTTTTTATTAACATTATCTTCGTTTGCAACTTTCAATGGACTAAACCATGATTTATCGATAGCTTGACCGTAACATGTGACTAAAGATTCTCGTACTTTGTACCAAGTCGAGTTGGAGCCTAGCTCTTTACTAAGTTCTGAAAGGTAATCTTCATCACTTATTTGTTGCTGTAAAACTGTTGTTTTTTGATACTCCGTTGCGCTATTGGTAACTTGTTTTGATTCATCAAATGGTATAACTTGTAACTGCTCAATATCGTTGCTATACACAGCTCGTACCTCCTGTAGTATCTTGAATTTAATATGATCTGACAGTGTAATATTCTTAATCAAGTTGATGTAATATTTGTTTTTAACTGCTTGCCTAAAATCACAAGATGTTAAAATTTGATAAGCCATATCTGCTTCAAAGACTCCAGCTATTTTACGCTTCAACTGAGCCTTCATACTACGATCTGTACCAGATTCAATATTTGCTAGATACTGTTCTTTAAATCTTCCTACATCATTAAATCTAAAATTTTCACTATTAGCCTGATCAGTAGTTAGTAATTCATTTGCTAACGCTTTTGCCATATAGTTTAGCACTGCTATCTTATTTACAAAATGACGGTTTGGATATTTATTTGATAACTTCAACAGTAATTGATTTATGAAGTATATGTTGAAGCTTCTACTAGACATACGTTGTAGTATAACTGCATCTTCTGGTGTTAGTGGATAATAATCTGCTAGTCTTTTTCTTTTGGGATAGCATTCATTCTTTTCAACCTCTGAATCTTTAGTAATAGCTGGAGTTGCTAACTCACTATTTTGCTCATAATCCTTGTTTGATGGCTTTTTATTGCTAAAATCACTAAGCTCATAGAAATTCAAATTCTGTTGTTGCTGTTGATCTTTTTTTTCATTTCCTACTAACTCAATTTCTATAAAATCATCAGATTCCGTATATTTAAACTTCAAATTTTGCTGTTGATCTTCATTTTTATTTTGATCATTCTCTATTAACTTATCTTCAGTAGATCTAGATCTATTATTATTTTTTTTATTATTATTATATCTATATATGTAGCTGCAATTTTTTGCAGGTTCACCTGCAAATTCTTGCAAATTGATGTGAAAATTTTTTTGTTGCAGAAGGACAATTTTTTCTTCTTTTTTTTCTTTTTCAGTGAAACGCTGAAAATTTTTTAGAAGTTTTACACAAAGAACATTACGTAACTTGAGATTGCCTTTAATTATTGTTCTATTTTCAACTTTAATAAAACCTGCATTTCTTAATTCAACCAAGCATTGCCTAACTCTGCGGTAACGAAGGTTTAACTCCTTTTCAAAAAAGTAATAACTTTCCTGTAATTCATCTATATCTTTGTTGTAATAGATATGTAGTCTATATACTATAAATGATAAAAGCTGTTTAGATGTCTTGCTTAAAGCTTTAGCATTATCTCCAATCAGATCTTTCCATTCTGCTGGAACAAAATTTCCAATAAAACGATAAAAGACAGTTGCATTATTGCTACTGTTATTATTAGCAATTTTGCAATTATTGCTTGCAAAATTACGCAAATTTTGCGCCATTTCTAACCTCCAAAAATGTCAGATATAGCAGGTGGTTCAGGCAATTTTCGCTATCGAAAACCACGTTTTTATACCGCGTAAATATAGCGATTTAGTAGCTATACTCAAAATTTAACACTCTGAAAGGCTTATAACAGCACAGTAGTCTTAAACATTTAAATGTACCCTAGTAGTTTTCTATAATAATTTATTCTAGTTCTTTGTAATCTATTACCTAGTATAATACTTAATTCTTTAGATGTTTTATCATGATGATTGATAATTAACTCCTCAAATTCTTTGAGATCTATTTTTTCATTATACCTTTGGCTAGGCCATAAAGTTTTGCTTTAATATCTCCTGTTTCCCTTTTAAGATGTTTCCATCTATATATCGTATTACGACTTATATTGAATATTTTACATGCTTTAACAATTGATAGTCCCTCATCTACCGCTTTGAATATCTTCATTCTTAAATCATTACTGTATCTTCTTTCCATTATTTATCTATTATTTTTTATACTCTTTTCATATTAGCATATTATGTACCTATTTCCTACGTTCAGGCTATACCTTATGGTATAGGGATATAGCAACATTTCTTTGTTACCAGACTAAATATAGGTTGTATTAAAATTTTTCTTTATACAACCTAATTTTCAAGAGCTTGTTTCTTAATTTATCTACCCTATACCTTTTGTCTGAGATTTGCTTTGGTTATTATTGCGAGGAGTATTAGTAGGAGTATTAATAGACATACTAGAACTACGCTGAGAACTATTAGCTAGATTTACCTGTAATCTTTGTGCTATTTCACTAGGATTTGGTGATGTTTGTTCCATTGATTCAATTACACGTTTTACGTATCCAATACTACCTTCTTCATTAGGATCAATCTGAGTAGAGTTTTTTGGAGATTCTGGTATTGATTTGACTACAGGCTTCAGTTTTACCTGTTCAGTACGATTTGGCTCGTTAGAATCAATTTTGTTATAGTTTTGATTAAACGAGTTAATCATATGTTGAACATATTCATTGCTGTTTTTCGATTTATGATCAGTGCCTTGAATTTTATTTTTGTTTTCATCATGAGCAATAGATTTTAAAGATTTAGGAGCATCCTTACTTACTTCATCAGCATGTTGAATACTTTTTTCGTTATGAATATCAGTTTGACGAGAACCCACTGTAAACTTATCCACAGCTTCCTGTTCTCTCTCTTTATCTTTGTCTTGTTCCTGTATATTTTGTGATATTTCTTTGGTTAGCTGGTCATATTTTTCTCTAGTAATTGGCAAAGTATAAACTTCATTATTTATAACTGTATAAGCTGGAGAGCTAGGCTCATCACTAAAAAATAGCATCGGTTCCGGATGAGTAATTTCTACTAATTTCCCTTCTTGGTTATAATGAGCAGTTAGATACACTGCTTTTGACTCAGACATATTTTTTCCTGTTGCATCTTGTGCTACTAAGGCAAGATCTAAAGGTCCTTTGTTTTCTTCAACTGCCCTTGGAATATCTATGGTACGGTGTTTAGTAACAGTTTTTGTAACACCATTAACATTAGCACTGAGCTGAGTTTTATGCATATGGCTTATAAGGTCTGTAACTTTTTCACCAGCATCATTGGTAATAGTTTTTTGAATAGTATTGCCAACAGAATTAGCCTGACTCCCCCAATCTAATGTACTAAAAGATACAGCAAATGACATTTGCTGAGCTGGATCAATATTTGCTGCTGAACCCATAATATTAGCATATCCTTCAGATCCAAGGCTAGATAGTAACTCTTTAGTCTCTTGAGATAAGCTATCCATTTGCGTTGGATTATGTTTAAAATCATCTAGATTTTTGCTTGGATTTTGCTGTTGCCATATTTTGAAACTATCATCTCCAGCAATCACGCTATTTATTAGAGCTTTTAAATCTTTAAATGCCTGTAGAATTGGATCTACTGGCTTCTGATTTGTTTCAGCATCTGGTCCACTCATATTTTGAGCAGCTTGAGCGTGTCTATATTGTGGATCTAATGTTAATACTCTGTCTTTAGCATGCTCTATAGTTGAACTAAGAGGTTGGGGACTACTACTTGGATTAATATATGATTGCCGGTCAACCTGTTGTTGAGTTTGTGATATCTTAGCTTTTAATTCTTCGATTATATTTTTACTAGGTTTAGGTGGAACAGGAGGAGGTGTTTTTTGTGGCTCATGTTGTTGTGCTGTAGCAGTTGGTGTTACTGGAGAAGAATGCTGAGTAGATTGTAATATATCTTCTGCTGATTTGCTAGCAGATTTAGGCGCATCTGGTTGATTAATACCAGCATTTTGTTGAGCTTGAGCTATTTTAGCCTTTAATTCCTCTATTGTATCTTTACTAGGTTTGGGCGGAACAGGAGGAGGTGTTTTTTGTGGCTCTTGTTGTTGCCCTGTGCCAGTTGATGTTGCTGGAGAAGAATGCTGAGTAGATTGTGGTATATCTGCTGCTGGTTTGCTAGCAGATTTAGGTGCACCTGGTTGATTAATACCAGCATTTTGTTGAGCTTGAGCTATTTTAGCCTTTAATTCCTCTATTGTATTTTTACTAGGTTTAGGTGGAACAGGAGGAGGCGTTTTTTGTGGCTCTTGTTGTTGCCCTGTGCCAGTTGGTGTCGCTGGAGAAGAATTCTGAGTAGATTGTGATATATCTGCTGCTGATTTGCTAGCAGATTTAGGTGCATCCGGTTGATTAATACCAGCATTTTGTTGAGCTTGGTTTTTAATAGACGTTACATTATGTGCATGTGTTTCAGGTGAAATAGGAGCCTTCTGTTCTTTTTGATTCTGTTTATGATCGTTGATTATATTTTCCAGATCGTCTAGAGCATCTTGTAGCTGGTTCTGTTTATGTTCATTAATCATTGCCTGAAGCTCACCAAGAGTTTTTTGCAGTTGATGCTGTGCTGACTTGTTAACTATTGCATAAAGCTTATCTAGAGTATCTTTTATCTCAGACATCTGTCCACCTGGTTTGCCTACTAGCTTCATTTCCTCGCCTAATTTAGATACTAACCCCATGAATTCTTGCTTTTGCTTTTCAAGGTGTGCTTTTTTTTCTTTAGCCTCAGCTCTTTTCTTACGAAAGGCATCATTATATGGACCTTTTTGAGGTTGTTGACGTGCTAGTTTAGATTGTTGAAGTATTTCTTGCGAGAATTGTTGTAGCGTCTCTGTCACATTCTTCATTACATTATTTAATGCTCTAATTACTTCAACATTTAGTGCATTGCCTTCTGCTGACCTTGATCGTATTTTACTATCAAGAGTATCAACTTGTTGTATCATTAAATCTATTTTCTTGCCAAGATCTTTAATATTTTGCTCTTGTGATTTTGATATTAAGTCTGAAGATTTGTTGTTAATTGGTTTATTGTCTGGAGCCATAATAATTACTTTAAATGTTTTGTTATGTAATATTGTAATATAATTTTAGTGTACCTCAATTTAATTTGGGTTCTAAAACATTTTTTTATACAATTTTCCTCATTTTATGTAAAATAAAATAAAAAATCAATATTTCATTGTCTATAATTAAAACACGCATCTCTTTGTAACAATTGTTCATAATTTAATAGTGTATCATTTTTAAAACTCAGTCTTTTTAACTTATGCTGTTCAGCTATCAGTATTGATTGCAAAGCAAGTAATGCTTGATCAAAGCTGTCATTTACTATTACATAATCATATTCTCTATAATGCTTAATATCTTCTTTTGCTTGTTCTAAACGGTAGCGAATAGTTTCTGGAGAATCTTTATTACGTTTTTTTAACCTATTTTCTAGCTCTTGCATTGATGGAGGAAGTATGCATACACTAACGACATAACATTTCAGAGCCTTTCGTATTGTTTTAGCGCCTTGCCAATCGATATCAAAAATAATGCTCTGACCTTGACTAAGATCTTCTAACACTCCAGCTTTTGGAATGCCATAGTAGTTGTTGAATACTTTAGAAAATTCAAGAAGTGTATTGTTGTTAATTTCCTGTTCGAATTGTTCTTTTGTCACAAAGATATAGTCTTTGCCATTTATTTCATTATTACGTTTTTCTCTAGTTGTCATTGAAACAGAGAATTTAATATTGCTATTATTTTGAATAACAGCATGAGCTAAGCTTGATTTCCCAGCTCCAGATGGAGATGATATTATAAGTGCTATAGCAGGTTTTGGAAAACTAATAAACATGGTAAGTTAATATATTCTAAACTGTCTGATTATTCAATAACTTAATTTTTAAAAGTGAAATACAATATATCATACTTACAATTATTTGCATAAAAGCTCTTCTATCCTGTAATGCTTTATCAAGAAGAGCAATTACATATAAAAGCTCAAAATTAGCTTTTATATGTGTAAAATATAATGTGAGAATATATCCTTTTAGCCAAGTACGTTACCTATCTCTACTATTGTTCTTCTTTTGGTTCGATTTACTTGTTACTTGATCTGCAAAACTTGGTTTAGGAGGAACGACTGGTTTTTTTGGACCATTATCATTCTTCTCGTTAGGAGAATAAGGTATGGCTTTTGATAAGCTACTTGCTATACCTTCTAATTTAGGTGGCTTTATATTTTTAGGTTCATCTTTTTTTTCATCTGCATCTTGATCTATATCACCTGCTATCTTAGCCCTACGGCTTTTTAAGCTCTTTGTCAGTTCAGCAATAAAAAGAGCATCAGGATTTTGGGTGGAGGTTTTAGATGATGTTGCTGCTTTTCCTTTCTGAATTAGAGAAGCCAGAGGTAGTGGTGGCGGTGGAGGAGGAGGCGGCGGCGGCGGTGGTGGTGGCGGAGGTGATACATTCTGAGTTTGTTTTGATGATGCTGCAGCAGCTGGCGAAGTTACTGAGCAGGAATTACCAACATTACCACTTTCTTTTTGCTTATTATTGTTTTGTTCTTTACTTTGCTCTTGTGGTTTTGATACAGTATTACTACATTTTTCAATCTGAGCTTCTAAATCCATTTGAACTTTAGCAAGTAGTTTGGCTAATTTTTCCAAATTTTGTGTTTTCTCTTGTTGGTTATTTTCTAGTAATGATTTAACTGTTAAGTACAAAGCCCTGATTTGCTCTAGTATCAATCTTAGTTGCTCAATAAATCCAGGCCCTGTTTTTTTGCCTGAACGGTCACCATTAATGTGTTCATTATATGTAGTCATAATAATTACTTTTTTGTATTTTTTAATATTACTATATTAATTTAGTATATCACTATTTAATGTGAATTACTAAAAGTATTTTTACTATACTATTTTACTTATTTTCTGTAAAACAAAGACTAACAAATTTATATCTCTTTCAAAAACTTATTGTTCTGTAATGAAAAAATATCACAACTCATGATGCTATTACAACCAGAGCTCAATATAATTAACATAGCAAAATATAGCTAAACTACTATAAAACAATTATAATAATAAGATGTAATGAAAAAGAGTTAGTATCACATATACTATAGATTTTGGAAAAAATCACTGGACATAAAGGAAAGAGAGAAAATTACTTTTGAAAAAAATATCAAAATGTTTTGTGATAGTAAAGAATAAAGATGGACATATATTAGAGTTTTTACATTCTTATTCTCCAGATTTGAATCTAATTGAGCATTATTGGTTTAAAATTAAAAATGACATATGTAAAGTATCTCACTTATTTAACAACCTTTCTAAATTAATCTATTATATGATATAGCTAATGCAAACGGTAAACTTATACCACTAGATATACCTTCTATGAGAGATACAGCTATGCAAGCTGTACATAAAACTCAAAAATACTTTTATTAATTACACATCAAATAAAAAATGAGCAATAACCTTACCATTAAAAAGACTAGCTATCATAGTATTCTTTTAACTTAAGATCTTTGAGAAAGTAGTCTATTGGTTTTGCTTCTTACAACTTTTGGAAATCCAATTTAAATACTCATTGCTACCAGAAGACAACTTTAACTGAATAATTTGTGGATTATCATAATCACTGAGTTGACGAATTACATTTTCAATATTTTGATAATTAGTGCTTATAGTTTTAATCATTAATCTGTACTCACTAGACTTACAAATATCATTTTTCCAAAAATATATACTACGTACCTTGTCAATTTGTATACATGCAGCAAGATTAAGTTTCACCAGCTTGCTAGCGATTTGTTCAGCTTTCTGATTAGAAGCAATAGTGGTTAATATAATGATATAATCTTCTGTATTAGCACTATTATTTTCAGAGTCAATCATATACTTAAATTTTGCAGCTCTTTAGTGTTGCTAAATTAAAACCTTTGTTCAAATAACTTAGAAAAAATTTTTCAAATTATTAAATTTATCTTTTAGTATATTATTACCTTTCATTCCACTTTTAAGCAAAGAAGTAATATTTTGAAATTGTTTTAATAGCTTATTAACTTCTTGAACTGATGTTCCTGAGCCAGCTGCAATACGTTTTTTACGTTTTCCATTAATTATATCTGGATTTAATTTTTCATACCTTGTCATTGATAAAATTATTGCCTGTTGTAACTTTACATTGTTTTGATCAAATGGATTTTGATCAATTTTTGGCAATAGTTTATTTATTCCAGGCATAAGATTAAGTATTGAGCTAATTCCTCCCATCTTATTAATGTTTTGCAACTGTTGGTAGTAATCCTCAAGATTAAAACTGCCTTTTTTTAATTTTTCAACTGATTTAGCTGCATCCTCTTTACTAATTACTTCAGCTGCTTTCTCTACTAGAGAAATAATATCACCTTTACCTAATATCCGTGAAGCAATTCTTTCTGGATGAAATTCCTCTAAATCATTAGTTTTTTCTCCTGTGCCAAGGAACTTTATTGGCTTGCCAGTAACATATTTAATACTTAATGCTGCTCCTCCTCTTGAATCACCATCAATTTTAGTTAATACCACGCCAGAAATATTCAATGTTTGATTAAATTGATTAGCTACATTGACTGATTCTTGACCAATAAGTGAATCAACTACTAAAAGTATTTCTTTAGGAGTAATTATTTCTTTTATATTACTTAGTTCTTGCAACATTGTCTCATCAATATGCAGACGACCTGCAGTATCATAAATTACTACATCGCAACCAAGCAACTTAGCTTCTTTAGTACTCCGTGCTATAATCTGAAACACATCCTCATTTGAAACTATAGGTAATGATAGTATAGTTTCATGATTTCGCACTAATGTTTCGAGCTGTTCTCTAGCAGCTGGTCTATAAATATCTAGTGATACAACCATAACTTTTTTATTTTTTTTAGCAAGCTTCATTGCTAACTTAGCAGTTGTAGTGGTTTTTCCGCTGCCTTGTAGACCAATCATCATAATGTTTACAGGCGGCTCAAACTCAATGTGCAGTGCTTGTTCTGTTTCTGAGCTGCTAAGAACCTTTATCATCTCATCACTAATAATTTTAATAACCATTTGGCCAGGTGTTACAGAACGAAGAACTTCCTGCCCTTTAGCTTTTTCTACAACATTATTAATAAAATCTTTAATAACTACTAATGAAACATCTGCCTCTAATAATGCAATTCTTACTTCCCGTGCTATTGTTAAAACTTGTTGTTCAGATAGAGCAGTACTACCTTTAATCTTATCGAAAATATTACTAAGTTTTTGAGTTAAAGTTTGAAACATTCTTCTATCTTAAGTTCATGAAATTGGTTAAATATTTTACTGCTAGAAATTGTTGATTTTTACTCATTCCTAAAATATATAACATAATCTATATTAAGATACTATGCTTTTTTAAGTCAAAAAGCAACTTCAATCAACTCATTAAAGCACTATTCAGTTTAGTAATAGAACAAATATTACTATTTTTCATATGTGTAAATTTACAGTATTACATCTTTCATAATAACTTCTTATCACTTGAGCATATACCTTACCAAACAACATAAATTCAACATAAGAAATATGTCAGATAGTAGAAAAAGTAAGTATTGCAAAATAGTTTGCTACTACAACACAGCAAAAAGATAATAAGCTTTTAATGTATGTATTCAATAGTGATAAAATTCTTCAATTTGTCGTGTAACAAAGAAATGTTGCCATATCTCCGTTCCATAAGTATAGTCATTTACAATGAAGTTTGCGTATAAAATATCATGTTGGTAAATCTTATGATTCTATTGTCGCTTTTTCTATGCTCAAACTTCATTGTAAATGACTATAAGCCTATACACTCTGTTATTAATTCCTGTAATCTTTCGACTAAGTGTAGTTTGCTTTCTAAGACCTATCTTACATACTATCAGTTGCTTGATAATAGGCTTACAATATTTCACTCATCTAGAGATATGTTAAGTTGGTTATCTTCTTTATACTGATGAGTTGGCCTTTTTAAAGAAGGTTAAAACTCCATTCTTACAGCTAAGCTTTTCAGATTTATCCCTATAACAGATTTTATCTGGAGTATCTGCTTCTACATTTACGATATTTTTTCATACGAAGATTCTTGTTTAACCAAGTTTAACTTTACCCTGCTCATATTTCCCATTCAGATTAGTACTGTAGTTGGCTCTTCTATCACGCTTAGTACAAAACCGTTACCAATCTCGCACTGAAATAGCGGTAACTAAGGTTCAAATGCAACCTTGCTATATCTCTGTAGTTTCTGTTTGAGAGATTTTACGTCGCACTTTTTCATAGTCAAACAATTATATACATAACTTCACATCGCATACATATAGCTGTAACTCTTGCCTATACCAATTTGAATATTACTTAAAATTTTCTGTATAGCTTTTTACAATTAATTTTCTGCGCTTTGGAGTGATTAATTCATAATTCAGATAATTATTAAGACAGAATTTTATTGCACTTAATTTATTTTTAAAGTAAATTTTTGTTGAAGCATATGGGTTAGTAGTGCCTGTCCATCCTAAAGTTGTATCAATAAATCTGTTTTTTTTCTCTTCACAAGAAAAATCTACTGTCCAGAGCTTACTAGTTGGTCCTGATTGAGTTGGCAATTTAGATAATTGATAAATTCTGACTTGCATACTTAATATTAATAATGTTAAACTAAAACCTATAGTCTAAATTATAATTATCTATGAATAAAGAAAAAGTTATTGATGAAATGAGTTTTGAAGAAGCACTAAATGAACTCGAAAAAATAGTTAAAATGATAGATTCTGGGCAAGAAAAGCTAGAAGATATTATTAAAGCTTTTGAAAGGGGAGCAGCGCTAAAAAAGCACTGTGAACAAAAATTAAATGAAGCTAAGTTTAGAATTGAAAAAGTTGTTTACGATAATGCTAATAATATAAGCAGTACAGAAGTAAAACTGTAAGCATATTAATTTAGATTTAAAGTTTTATAAAATGAAAATTTTGTAGAATATAATTTTGTAATCCTTATAGGTCTATTTTTCTCTTTGATCTATTCCAAGTTCATCAATAAATACTATCTTATTTTTTAGAATTATCTTAATTTTTTCTGATGAGTATGATACAGCCATGTTTTTTATCTTATTTTATATTTTGCTTTTCTCTCATAACGTAACTTCCTTTTTGATTTATGCTATATGGTTATTTACAATGAGGTTTGAGAATAGAAAGAAGCGATAATAGATTCATAGATTTAGCAAATTGAGTAATTTGATTTCTAATCCACATCTTCATATTAGCACAAAATTTTTCTATCGGATTAAAATCTAGAGAATAAGGTAGCAGAAAAATAACTTTACAACCAACAGATTCTATAACTATTTTATCGCTTCTTTCTATGCTCAAACCTCATGTAAATGACTATATATGCACCTAATTTTTTTGTGCTGAGGAAAAAATTTGTTTATGGTAGAGCGATAATTTTTTAGAAGTTTATACAAGGGATATTACACAACTTAAAATTGTTTTTAATTCTTGTCCTATTTTCAACTTCAATGAAACCAGCTTTTCTTAGTTCAGCTAAGCATTGTCTAACCCTTCCTTGACAAACCTACAACTCCTTTTCAAAAGAGCAATAACTGTATTGTAATTCCTCTCTATCATTATTGTAATTGATCTGTAGTTTATATACTATCAATGATAAAAACTGTTTAGATGTTTTGCTTAATGCTTTTCTATTATCTCCAGTTAGCTTTCTTAATTCTACTGAAATAAAATTTCCAATAAACTGATAAAAGACAGTTGCATTATTGCGAATGTTATTATTGGCAATTTTGCAATTAGTACTTGTGAAATTGCGTACCATATGTGTCATTTTTAATCTCAGAAATATCAGATATAGCAAGTAGTTCAGACGCTTTTTATGAGAAAACACACTTTTATACCACAAATATAGCGTTTAATAGCTAATACTTAACATATAAGCCTCTGAAAGGCTTATAACGCCAAATTAGGATAAGGGAAAGTATGAAAAACGTAATGAAAAAGGTCTACAAACGTCAATTTAGGATAAGGAGTCAGGAGAAGAAGAAGAGATAAGATGGGGATTAAGTTTAGAGATAGAATAACTAGCAAGAGAAGCAATTATATGAACAAAGAAATTAAGATGAGAACGGTGTCTAGTATGCTCTAAAAGCATATGTTTTTTTAGTACATTAAAGACAGATTCAATTAAGGAACGTTTATTTAATAACCGCTTATCTTCTATGTCCAATAAATATGTTTTCATATCTTTACGAAGATTAGTAAATAAACGTAGAGCATTGGACAACAGTTGATGAAATAACTTTTTAGATATATAAGCTTTATCACCAAACAATTTACCAGATAAGCCTTTAGAAATAACTGAAGCCATAAATAGGTTGCTTTTATTGCCTTTAGTAATTTTAACTGACATTATTTCGCCTTTATTATTGATTATAAGATGAAGCTTAAAGCCTAAGAAGCAGCCATAACTACTCTTACCAATTTTAGAAATTCTGTTAAAAACTCTATTGCTGGAAATGCGTTTGTTATGACAAATTGCTAATTTTGTAGAATCTATATAATATATACCAGTCTCTTCTCCTTTCAGATAATGCATTAATACAGCTAGCGGTAGTAACATTCTAGGCCACAGTTGTATTATTCTACTATAACTTGGTAAACAAAAGTATCTTTTATACTTATGACTCAAGTAATATAGATAATAATTTTTACAATCCTTACATGGAGATACATAAAAATATATCGCTATTGTTAATAACTCAGCTAAGGACAACTTCCCATCTCTGTTCCTTTGATTACTACTTGGTATTAATCTCTTTCTCTCACACTCTTGATATATCTTGCAAAAATTGTCTATTAAATAGTATAACTGTTATAATACATTTTTTCATGTTGGGTTATTCATTGTTTATTTAAATTTTTTTTATAACTCAACATTCTCTCTTTGTATACCTTTTATTCACTACCTTTCATATTTCCACTTATCCTAATCTGGCGTTACTAATCTTCGTAAAGATATGAAAACATATTTATTGGACATACAAGATAATAGGTTATTAAATAAACGTTCTTTAATTGAGTCTGTCTTTAATGTACTAAAAAACATATGCTTTTAGAGCATACTAGACACCGTTCTCCTCTTAATTTCTTTGTTCATATAATTGCTTCTCTTGCTAGTTATTCTATCTCTAAACTTAATCCCAATCCTATCTCTTCTTCTTCTCTTAACTCTTTATCCTAAATTGACGTTTACAAGCTTTGCAGACAGCTATATCAAATCAAATTTTAAACCTATTCTAGAGCGTGCTTTTGAAGCTCAAGGGTTTTTCGTTTGAATTAGTTCAGTGTAAGTAATTTCAATAAAACTTAAGTGTGATATGGAAGTTGCTGAATCTCAATTATCTAGAGCTGTAGAACAAAGGTCAGATAAAAAGCCCATTCTCTCAGATATGAGAGAATCAGGCTCCATTGAACAGAACGCAGATATTGTAATGCTCATATATCGGGATGAATATTACTTGCCTAGATCAGAACCGCATCCAGATTCTATGGAATACGAAGAATGGGGCACAAAACAAGATAAATATTATAATACTGCTGAAATAATTGTTGCTAAACACTGTAACGGGTCAGTTGGTACAGTGAAAATTACACTATGATAATCAGTATTCTAAATTTGATAATATTGTGATGTAGCTATAGTTATGCCTTCCGCTATATATAGAACTCATATTTTTCTAGCATACATTCGAATCAAAAGCTTGCTAAGTTTTTGTAAAAAGGGTTACAAACTACGTGTCTCAAAATCAGAAGAACCTATGTTGCCTAATGCCTGCATGTCATAATGGGATGAAGATTCATGTGTTAATGGATCTTGTGGAATATATTCGTACGCATCATAAAATACATCATCTGGTACCTGTGATTCAGAATGAGGTAAAATTTCGCTTGTTGATTGCTCTGGTATATTCTCTTGTGCATCATAGAACACCTCATCTAACATCTCTGACTGAGAAACAAATTTATCAGTGCATATCAATTCACATATATATTTTTCTTTGTCAGTATTTGTTCTTAACTTATCCCAAACCCAATATGGAATTCTATGTACTATGGATCCATAACTTTTCAATAATTTAGTATTAAGCCTAGTTGAAAAATTAGGAGCATTATTGTCATCAAAATGGCATGGGCCATCTACTTAAATTACTGTATTTTCCTCTTTAATAAAGATATCGACACTGGAAGTAATCTGCTTAATATAATGCTCGGTTTTAACAAGGTGTTGTGCTAATACTTTTTTGACTACTTTCAGAACATTTAGTTGTAAATTTGAAGTATGACAAGGTGTTAATTTGGTTTTAAACTTTTTTTCAAGAAATTGACGATTTTGTGAAGTTAATATTCCTACACCTTGTTTACCAAAATAATAATACGCTTTTAAAATTTGACTAATACCTTCAATATTTTCATCAAACAGTTCAATATTTTTATTAACAGCAGAAATAAATTGCTGTGGTACTTTAATTTTAGAGTCACATAAAACATTTAATATGAATATTCCATAAATAGAATTAGCTACCCCTTAAAGATTAAAGTTATCAATAGTTTTAGTAGCATGATATATCAAAGCTTCAATGAATTCAGCTTGTGGATGAATTTCTAACTGTCCTAATGCCCATAGAGAATTAGATAAATCTTGAGTGGTAAAATGATCAATAGTTTTAGTAGCATGATGTATCCAAGCTTCAATGAATTCAGCTTGTGGATGAATTTCTAACCGTCCTAATGCCCATAGGGAATTAGATAAATCTTGAGTGGTAAAATGATCAATAGTTTTAGTAGCATGATGTATCCAAGCTTCAATGAATTCAGCTTGTGGATGAATTTCTAACCGTCCTAATGCCCATAGGGAATTAGATAAATCTTGAGTGGTAAAATGATCAATAGTTTTAGTAGCATGATGTATCCAAGCTTCAATGAATTCAGCTTGTGGATGAATTTCTAACCGTCCTAATGCCCATAGGGAATTAGATAAATCTTGAGTGGTAAAATGATCAATAGTTTTAGTAGCATGATGTATCCAAGCTTCAATGAATTCAGCTTGTGGATGAATTTCTAACAGTCCTAATGCCCATAGAGAATTAGCCAACCCTTGAGTAGTAAAATGATCAATAGTTTTAATAGCATGATGTATCCAAGCTTCAATGAATTCAGCTTGTGGATGAATTTCTAACAGTCCTAATGCCCATAGAGAATTAGCCAACCCTTGAGTAGTAAAATGATCAATAGTTTTAATAGCATGATGTATCCAAGCTTCAATGAATTCAGCTTGTGGATGAATTTCTAACAGTCCTAATGCCCATAGAGAATTAGCCAACCCTTGAGTAGTAAAATGATCAATAGTTTTAATAGCATGATGTATCCAAGCTTCAATGAATTCAGCTTGTGGATGAATTTCTAACCGTCCTAATGCCCATAGAGAATTAGCCAACCCTTGAGTGGTAAAATGATCAATAGTTTTAATAGCATGATGTATCCAAGCTTCAATGAATTCAGCTTGTGGATGAATTTCTAACCGTCCTAATGCCCATAGGGAATTAGCTAACTCTTGAGAGTTAAACCTATCAATAGTTTTAGTAGCATGATGTATCCAAGCTTCAATGAATTCAGCTTGTGGATGAATTTCTAACAGTCCTAATGCCCATAGAGAATTAGCCAACCCTTGAGTAGTAAAATGATCAATAGTTTTAATAGCATGATGTATCCAAGCTTCAATGAATTCAGCTTGTGGATGAATTTCTAACCGTCCTAATGCCCATAAGGCATTAGATAAATCTTGAGAGTTAAACTTATCAATAGTTTTAATAGCATGATGTATCCAAGCTTCAATGAATTCAGCTTGTGGATGAATTTCTAACCGTCCTAATGCCCATAGGGAATTAGTCAACCCTTGAGAGTTAAACTCATCCATTAGATTTATAGCCTTATTTGTCCAAGCATCAATAAACTCAGAACCTATAACATAGTTTAATTTTGCAAATTGATATAAAATTGTTGCTAAGCCTCTGGCATCAAACTGCAATCTATTGTATCTTGTATCTTCAGTTTGCAGTAAAAACAAAGCTCTATTATAAATCTCTGTTATAATAGTTCCTGACAATACATCTCTATCTCTAAGGGTCTGACATAATTGAATGCTGCCCATTGCTTGGATATTAAATTGCCTATTGCTCCTACGGTGCATGTTCGAAGTTCCTTATATAGTTTGACTTTGTAATACTAAATACGTCTTTTGATAAAAAGTACAATATACATTAATCGAGTAATATATATCATGCCATTCTTTTTGAATCAATCTGTAATTGAGCGATTGTTCAAAATCAAAACTTCTGCAAAAAATTAAAAATTACTTTTAATGTCAGTTTAGGATAAGAAAAAAGATGAAAGGTATAATATAAAAAGTCTACAAGAGATAATAGGCATCTTTCGAAACTGGTTAAAGTAGTTCAAAATTATAAATGCCAGAGATCAAATTAAATCTAAGACCGAATCTTTTACGTCTATTTCGATATTTATCAGCAATAATTTTGAACCGTTTTAGCATACCAATAACGGTTTCATTAACAACTCATTCTCCTGCTAACATAAGATTATTCTTTTTATCATTTTTAGTTAAAGGATTTTTCTTGCTTTTTTTCTTTGGTAATTCAGAATTATTACTGATAAATATCGAAATAGACGTAAAAGATTCGGTCTTAGATTTAATTTGATCTCTGGCATTTATAATTTTGATCTACCTTAACCAGTTTCCAAAGAGATCTATTGTACATTATCTGTTTTTAACTTTTTCTTATCCTAATCCTGCGTTACAAGTATAATTCTTATTCTTGTTATCATCTAGCATATCACTTTATATCAAACGCTAGTTTATATAAATAACTTCACATAAAAACTTAAGATATTTTAATAGATATTTTAAATTAATTTAATTTTGTTAGTTTTTTTGTTTGATTTTGAATCAAGTAATGCTATATTTGCATTACTTGATTATTTAGAAAATGAGTATATAGAGGAGGAGGTTTTATTTAATGAATCAATAAAAGGAATTTATATGCGATATGGTGAACAAGATAATTTATATACTTTCAACCAATACCTTAATAACAAAGATAACTTAGGAACAAAATCATTAGAGTCTCATCTGCGGTCTAAGGAATTTTTAAGTAAAATTTTTCAGTACAGTGAAAGATGTATTTACTCAAATGAAGATTTTGATAAATTCATTTCTAAGCTAGACTTAGATAACTTAGAAAAACTACTACAACCAGCTAGAATAATACAAGTTCCCAATATCACAAGTATGATATGCAGTAGTGGACATTGTAGTAAAATCAATCTAGATCTATTAGCAGACACATTAAATGTATTAACTTCAAATATTAATACATTAGAAGTCTTATATAACTTAAATATACCTTTTTCTACTTTTTTCGCTAAGTTACATCATACAACATATAAGGCACCAGATTGTTTGAAAATGATATTTGAATTTTTTGAGCTAAAGCTGGAAAAGCTGCCAAAACCCACATATGCAGAAATATGTAAAATAAAAGAATATTTTTTGAGCTTTTGTAAAAAATTTTCACAAAAATTTCAAAGGATAACAAACAGTAACATAGTAAAGGTTAAAGAGTTTTTTAAAGAAGAAGAATATCATAATAGTCAAGAGATAGATGATGTTGACAATAATATTATAAATCAGACAATTATAAAACAAAACCTCTTTAACCTATACATTAGTAATAAAGATAACTTAGGCACAAAATTATTAGAAAATCGTCTAAGTGTTAAGATATTTTTAAGTGAAATTTTTCAACAAGCTTGGGCAGGTACTTACTCAAATAAAGATTTTGATGAATTCATTTCTAAGCTAGACTTAGATAACTTAGAAAAACTACTATATCCAGCTAGAATAATAGAAGCTTGTAGAATCACAAGTATGTTAATCAACTGTAATAGATTTAATATACGTGTATTAGAGAAAACATTAAAAGAATTTACTTTAAATATTAATACATTAGAAGTTTTATACACACTAAATATACCTTTTTCTACTATTTCCAGTAAGTTACATGGTGTAGGATCTAAGGCACCAGATTTTTTATATAAAATATTTAAGATTTTTGATATAATGATAAAAGTGCATAAAAATGCCGAAGAGCGTTTAATATCTTTCAACGCATTAGAACTGACATTAGCTAGTGTGAAAGATAAGTGTCAAAAAGATCGTGAAAACATCATAAATAGGCTGCTAGAAAAATATAGCAATAGTCAAGAGCCAAATAACTTAACAATCAATAATCATCAATCTCAGATAATAGACAAACACAGAGAAGATGACATTGAAAACAGTAGTAATGAAATAAATACGCATAGTGATAGTCAAGAATTAGCGGCTAATATATCAAATTCTGAGCTAACAACTGATAAAATATTCAATAAAATACTAGGTATAGATGATGGTAATAATATTAAAGAAATAGTACTGAAATTAAACAATTACATTGCCAATCAGTCTAAAAATCAATCACAGACAACAAATAAGTATCTAGAAAATGATAGAGAAGATATACTATATCAATCTATGAAAGCTATTGATGGTAGTACTTCAAGTAGTTCGAACAGTATATGTATTACTTCGTATCAGATTATGCCATCGGTAGAAGAAGTAGCGCAGCAACCTATGCAAGATGATATTCAGAACAGTAGTAATGAAATAAATACGCATAGTGATAGTCAAGAATTAACGTCTAACATGTCAAATTCTGAGCTAACAACTGATGAAATATTCAATAGAATGCTAGATATAGATGATGATGATAATATTAAAGAAATAGTACTGAAATTAAACAATTACATTGCCAATCAGTCTAAAAATCAATCACAGACAACAAATAAGTATCTAGAAAATGATATGAAAGCTATTGATGGTAGTACTTCAAGTAGTTCGAACAGTATATGTATTACTTCGTATCAGATTATGCCATCGGTAGAAGAAGTAGCGCAGCAACCTATGCAAGATGATATTCAGAACAGTAGTAATGAAATAAATACGCATAGTGATAGTCAAGAATTAACGTCTAACATGTCAAATTCTGAGCTAACAACTGATGAAATATTCAATAGAATGCTAGATATAGATGATGATGATAATATTAAAGAAATAGTACTGAAATTAAACAATTACATTGCCAATCAATCTGAAAATCAATCTCAACCAATAGAAAGCTATCAAGAAAATAATATTGAAAATCTGCAAATAATAAGAGAGACGCATACTGAAGAAGTTATGCAATCAGTAGAAAAGCGAAAGTCATGTTATAATGAGCATGAAGATCTTTGCACTCGTAAACGTCAGTGTAACAACCCTAAGTTAAATAGCAATCATGGCACAGAAGTAGCACTAAATGAACAAGATAGCATTAATGTAGATTGTGCTACCTCTGTCACTAGTTATCTAGTAGGAGAATCGATTTGCATCCTTAGTGATACTGAAGGATTCATCATTACTGGTACAGCATGAGATTCAGCTTACATTTTGGAATAAGTATTACAAAAGATATCAGATTAAGTAAAAATTAATAATAACTCCAGTTTAGGACAATAAAAAGAGATGGAAAGTATCAAGCAAATGCTATACAAGAGATAATATACAGTTAGAATTGTATATTATCTCGTATATAGTTTCAATTAATAACGGTTTATTTATTGCTTATAATGCAAATTTAGGATAAATAAAGCATGAAAGCCATAATGCAGAAGCCTATAAACGCCAGAACATTTTAAGAATGTGATTGCTTTTGAACACAAATTACTATTACTAATTAAACTCTTCGATAGATTTGATAATATTAAAACTATATTCATAAAGCCACTCAAAAGAAAGCAGGAAATCATATTAGAAACTCAACAAGAATTTATACCTCTTGCTAAGTACCTTAATCTACCAAAAATTGTCATAGAGCTAAATAAACTGTAAGCTTTATGCTAGTTAATGTGCGTGTTTCAAAGCATATATTCTAATATTAAGATAGAGTTATATAAACTATATGATATCAAAAATAGTAATTGTTGTAACGTCTTCTTGGTATTAACATAAAAATACAAAAGTATGAAACAGAAAAATATAGCACAATAGAAAAAATTAACTTTTTAAATGAAAATAATTACTTGGAACATTAACTCTATTAGGATACGTATACCTCTTTTACAAAAATTAGTTCATCTATATAATCCAGATATTATTGCTTTACAAGAGACGAAAGTAGAAGAAAAGCTGTTTCCAGTAACAGAATGCATAAATTTAGGATATAAATATATTACTTATAGTGGACAAAAATCTTATAATGGAGTAGCAATCTTATCAAGAATTTCATTTGAATCTACGTTTGTAATAAATCTATATAATGATGAAAAAAGGCATATTGCTATTAACATAGGAGAGTTAAGCATCCATAATTTTTATGTGCCTGCAGGAGGAGATATTCCAGATGCAAATGTAAATATAAAGTTTAAGCATAAATTATGCTATGTTGATTTTATGAATGCTTGGTTTTTGAATAATAAGTCTAAAAAAGATAAGATTATACTGCTTGGAGACCTTAATATTGCGCCATTAGAAAGTGATGTATGGTCAAGTTATCAATTACGCAATGTTGTGTCTCATACAGATATTGAACGAAAAAAATTAATGCATAATATTACTAGTTTTGATTGGATTGATGCAGTGCGCTTTTTTTCAGGTAAACACGAAAAATTGTATTCCTGGTGGAGCTATCGAAATGTTGATTGGAGCAAATCCGATCGCGGTCGCAGGCTAGATCATATATGGATTAGTCACCCTTTAGAATACAAAATTAAATCTTGTATAATCATAAAAGATGCCAGGGGATGGGATATGCCGTCTGATCATGTTCCAGTTATGCTAGAAATAGAGACTTAAATGCTATATCAACCTACTGCAGTATACTAAGTATTTAAAAACTAAGACACAAGCTCAAGTTTATACTGAACATTTAGGAGGACATTCTTTAAGGCCTCAATGTCCTTAACATGACCGCACCATTCTTGACGAAAACTGTTCCATTTTAAGCCATGAAGGCGAATGTGGCGCTTAGTGTTTTCGTCTGGTTCAGAGGTGAATTTTAAAATCACGGCAGCTTTATTTTGCTGTTCTTTATCAAAAATATCTTTACCTATTGTAGTCCAATGATCCTGAACATTTGGATGTTGTGTTAAAGTTTCTTTTAGTGAAACAATTGCACCAAATAAAGTATTTGTTGGTAAGTGATCAAGATTAGCTTTAGCAACTAATCCACCCATTTCGATAAGACGTCGAGTACGCATTTTACGTTCTTTAATTTTAAGGTTAACCTCATCCATGATTAGCTTAGCCTTTTTTTGCTGAAGAGTAATTTTTTGCTGCATAAGATTTGCCATGTTAGTAATTCAGAAAGATAAAAAAATCAGGCAAGAATATATCAAAATAAAATCCCAGTAAAGAAAAAAACCGTGCCTACCAAACCAACATCAAATAATTATAGTCAAAAAAACGTGAATTCAGGTTAGAAGCTTCATTGAAAAATAAGCTTACTACGCAATATGTAAACTTGAAAGTTTACTGCTAAAAAATGAGTACTCATTAACCGATTGAATGTTAAAAAAAAAGAAGTTTATGCTAGCAAAATCAAAAAAACCATGCTAACTTAAAACTCAGGTGAGAATTGGTATTGAGATGGCTATACAGTTTACAAGGGTTGAATTTTTAAGTAGAAGTAAAGGAGGTGATAGTTGTCGTAAGGCAGCGTATAATGCAAGAACTATTGTTAAAAACGAGAATACAGGTATAAAGTATAACTTCTCTCGTAAGAAAGATAACGTATATCATACAGTGCTGATACCGGATTATGTAAAACAAGAATTCAAGAATATTCAAACATTAATGAATGAGGTAGAACGAACCGCAAAAAACAGAAACAGCCAGTTGTTGAAGGATATAGTAATAGCATTGCCAGACGAGAAGGAGCTAAATTTAGAGCATAGAATAGAACTAACTCATCAAATAGTTGATGAAATGGAATGGGTGCAAAAAAGTCTTGGAGTACAGATAGATATTCATAAGTCTCAGACAGAAGAAAACTGGCATGTACATATATTGCTTACTATGAGAAGATTTAGAGAAGATGGAACTGGTTTAGGAGATATAGCAGTAGATTTAAACCCAAAAATCATAACATTTAATGGCAAAAAGGTTGTTATTAAAGATTCCAAGATGATTCATGAAATAGCAAAAGAAGAAACTAATGCATATTTCGCTGAATTAGGCTTACCATATAGAGTTGACAAGACAAGCGAAGTACCTGGAAAGCATATTGGACCTCGTAGAATTAGGAATTTAATTAATGAAGTAGTAAATGAAAATGAGTTACGTAAAGAGGCTCATTTGAAGATTATTAATGATGCTGACGTAATAACAGATTCTATAACACATTACAAATCTATTTTTACTAAGCAGGATGTTGAAAAAGCAGTAAAAGACATACCAGATCTAACAGCAAGAGAACAGTTAGTTCAGCAAGTGCTTAGTTCAAATAGAATACTAGAATTATATCATGATGATGGTGAAAGTAGCAAATATTTTACGACAATTGAGGTTCGAAATGAGGAGACAAGAATAATCAGAATAGCTAATAAAATCAATGATCAGGTTTATTACAACAACATTTACAATCTTAAAAGTGATATCGAAGGTCTAGCAAATGTTAGTGAGGAACAGAAACAAGCTCTAATACTCTAGCTTGTTGAAAGGTTAACGCTGTTTCAATATCCTTTGTAATGATTGTTACAGGTAAGTATTTTGAATTTTGTTGAGCAATTTCAGCAAATGATCCACTAATTGTACCAACAGATTTTTTTGGAATATCAGCTTTATTACATGTTTTTGAATTCAGAGCTAATATCTTAGCTCCAGTAATTTCACCTGTTTCATTTTTAACAAAAATAGTGAGTGCAGGCCAGAATTTTTGAGTTTCTTTATCAAAAACCATATTTGCCCTTAAATTGGGATTATTAAAGATTTTTGAACTATAAATTTCTGTATGGTTTAAAAATTTGTTCACGACTATCGCTTCCAGTTTAGCTTCCTCTTCTTGTTTAAAATAGTATAGAGATGACGACTTATTATACAAATTCTTTAACATTCGTAATATCATTTTGTTTATTATTTTCTGTTTGAGTAAGTTTGGTTGTTTCAACTGCTTTAGTCAGTTTAGTAATTTCAGGTTCTATAATGTCTCTAATTGACTGAGCACAACAAGTTTGCAGTAGATTATTAAAATCACCATTTTCTTGTGGTTTGACTATACAAGTTATCGCTTCCTTCATTTCTAATATTTTTACAGCTTTAATTACAGTATTATTAGTTAGAGAAATTTTACCATCATTATCTGCTGCAATGATGATTTTTTCACCTGGAAATGGTGAATAATTTTTAAAATTCATAACTCCTGCACTAGCAATGATATTGCCTTTAATTCCTGATTGCTGTAAGCTCAATACTGTTTTGTATTTGTAAATCCTTATCGTTTGTTTGAAATACAATTCGGTCTCCAGCCATGTAGTTAGCATATTTTTTTGATTCGGCTCCTGAAATTAAAATGCTGTATTCTGGACCTTTTAGATCACCATTTTCCTTCATGTAGTTTCTGATGTTTTGATTAATATTTTCAGCTTCCTTATGGCCAGCAATTATCAAACGATCCTGCGGCTCAAATTTACTATTTTTCCAATCATTGATTAATTGGTTTATTGATTCTTTCAGAGTGTTATCAGCTCTCAAGCTATTATTATCACTAAGTAGCACTATGCCATCAGCGATATCACCATTTATCAACTTTACAGCCACGTTGTGGTTCCAGCTGTTAGCATTAGAATTTTCTATATCTGTTTTTGAATTATCAATGTTATTGAAATTATTTGAATCATTGATTTTGTCAGTCATATAAAACCTCACCTTCGCGTCACTAAATTGTTTTGCGGTATAAATATTTGCTATTTTTACCGTTTGAATTATAATTTTATTGCTAAGTGATTGTTGAGATAGTTTTCGTGTAGGATTCAAATTCTGCAAGAGTTACATAACTTTCAGTATTCTCTTAGCAGATAGGTATAATGCGAATTACAAAAGTCGATCTCAACTATCATGTATAGCTCATTTTGTAATTCGCCCTGTGAATGAATAGCTTACATTCAATTTCAAATCTTCAGCACTACCGTCTAACTCCAATTTTTGGAGCTGTATCAGCTTTTACAATTTGTTCAGACTCTGTTTTTACGTTCTGGGTATTAATTAATTTCATGATTTCAGGTATCATAAGCTCCTTAACAGCTATTGCTCCTTTATTTTTTAGCATTTCGTTAAAATCTTCACCTTCTGAAGGAACTACGATACTAGTAATTGCTCCTTTGCTTTTCAGTACTTTTGCAGCCTCGTTTATAGTGCTTACATATTCTTTATTCTGTTTATCATTTCTCCTTGAAATGGTTGATAGTACTTCAAATTATTTACATTTGAGCTATATACCATTCTGCTATCAATGCCAGCCTCCTGAAAACTTGATATTGCTTTTCCTTCTGCAGACAAAATGGTTACATCATAATCATACTGTCTTTGTTCTTTGATGTGCATAAATAATGGAGTAGAAATATCTTTGGTGGTGCATTGCTTTATGCTATTCTTTTGCTCGACTTTTTCTACTTTAGCTTCTTCCTCTGGTTTAGCGGTAAAATGATAATATTCTTCATTCACATGAGATCTATCATTGATATCATTGATTATAGACTTAAACCAGTTTTCAATTTTACTAAAAACAGTTGTCTTTGTCCGTTCTTTCTCCAAATCATGAGCAGTTTTCAGAGTTATGCTAGCTGATTTCTCATTTGGTCTGCTGAGCTGTTTTATTAACGTCAGATTAGGATAAGAGAAGGTATGAAAAGCATAATACAAAAGGCTTGCAAGAGATAATATGCAATTATGATTATGCGAGATATTAAATATAGTTTTAATTAATAACGGTTTATTTATTGCTCACATACCTGCAAGCGCAATTTTAGAATAAGAAACAGTCAGAAAGAGATAATATACAAGTGTTACAATGGTCAATGTTCAGGTTATTAAGTATAGTATTATGAACTAATTCTTGTAGAAATATGAGCAATAAATAAACCGTTATTAATTAAAACTATATTTAATATCTCGCATAATCATAATTGCATATTATCTCTTGTAGACCTTTTTCATTATGCTTTTCATACTTTTTCTTATCCTAATCTGACGTTATTAAGCTGTTAATGCTTTTAGTTGCTTCCTTATTGCAATATAACTTTAAGTTCTCTATATGCCTTGTCATAGCTACGTATGAGCTGCTTATATTACTTACTCCATTATGCAAAACATATACATCTTTTATAGAAGCTCCCTGGACCTTATAAACAGTACTTGCATAGCCATGTTTAAATTGTATTTTACTAGGATCAAAACTCACCTTTTTTCCTGCATCTGTCTTAGCTACAAATTCATTTTTATTAACAGAAGTTAAAGTTGCAAATTCACTATTTTGTATTTGTAAATCCTTATTGCTTTTTTGAAATACGATTCTATCTCCTACCATATAGGACTCTTTTTTTCCAGCTATTGATGAACACCTATATTCTTTGCCTTTTAGCGTACCATTTGCTTTTAACAAAGACCTAATACTTGAATTAAGAATGTCGACATCTTTATTACGTACTGTAATTACCAGTTTTTCATGTGGTTTAAATTTGCTTAGACTCCAGTTGTATATTAACTTACTCATTGAGTCCTGCAACGTATTATCAAACCTAACGCAGTTATTTTGCCTCAGTAAGGTTATACCGCTTAAAATATTACTCTCAGCAAACTCCATTGCTGCTTCTCTGCTCCAGTTTTTACTTTGTCTTCGAATATTTACTAAAACATGTGAACCAAAAATATTACTCAGCATCTCAAACATTCCGCCTCTTTCTATTGAAGCTAGCTGTTTTTCATCTCCAGCGAGTATCAGTTGACAATTATTGTTTCTAACTACTCTAAACAGCTCTGCATAAGCTTTAGTACCTACCATTCCAGCTTCATCTACTACTATTAAGCTGTCTTGCATAAAAATTTTTTTTCGATTATACAAAAATCCTTTTACTGTATAGACATCAGTATAACCTTTGCTCTTCAGCTCTGATACTGCCTTATGAGTGGGGGCAAGACCAATAACTTTTTGTCCACGATTTGTTGCGAGCTTATGCGCTTTTATTAAAACATAAGATTTTCCTGTACCAGCTCTTCCTCTCAAGACTCTAACTCCACTAGTGCTAAGCAAAATATGCCTTAGCGCTTGTTTCTGTTCCTCACTAACATTTGCTAGACCTTCGATATCACTTTTAAGATTGTAAATGTTGTTGTAATAAACCTGATCATTGATTTTATTAGCTATTCTGATTATTCTTGTCTCCTCATTTCGAACCTCAATTGTCGTAAAATATTTGCTACTTTCACCATCATCATGATATAATTCTAGTATTCTATTTGAACTAAGCACTTGCTGAACTAACTGTTCTCTTGCTGTTAGATCTGGTATGTCTTTTACTGCTTTTTCAACATCCTGCTTAGTAAAAATAGATTTGTAATGTGTTATAGAATCCGTTATTACGTCAGCATCATTAATAATCTTCAAATGAGCCTCTTTACGTAACTCATTTTCATTTACTACTTCATTAATTAAATTCCTAATACGCCCAATATGCTTTCCCGGCACTTTACTGGTATCCTTAACTCTATATGGTAAGCCTAATTTAGCGAAAAATGCATTAATTATTTCTTTTACTCTTTCATGAATCATCTCGGGATCTTTAATAACAACCTTTTGGCCATTACTTAATGTTATGATTTTTGGGTTTAAATCTACTGCTATATCTCCTAAACCAGTTCCATCTTCTCTAAATCTTCTCATAGTAAGCAATATACGTACATGCCAGTTTTTATCTCCTCTATGAGGCTTATGAATGTCTATCTGTACTCCAAGACCATTTTGCACCCATTCCATTGCATCAACTATTTCATGTATAATCTTTATTCTATCTTCCAAATTTAACTCCTTATCATCTGGCAACGCTATTACGATATCCTTCAACAACTGGCTGTCTCATCTTTTTGCGGTTCGTTCCACCTCGTTCATTAATATTTGAAACGCTAATTTAGGATAAGAAAAAATATGAAAGGTAGTGAGTAAAAGGTATACAAGAGATAATATATAATTATGAGGTAATGTATAATTATATATTATCTGTAGTTTCAATTAATAACTGTTTATTTATTGCTCATATTTCTACAAATATTCTTTCATAATACTATACTTAATAACCTGAACATTCACCATTATAACACTTGTATATTACATATTTCTAATTGTTTCTTATACTAAAATTGCATTTACAGACATGTGAACAATAAATAAACTGTTATTAATTGAAACTATATTTAAAGATATTACATAATATCTCTTGTAAACCTTTTGTATTATACCTTTCATACTTTTTCTTATCCTAATCTGGCGTTTATATACTTTTCGAAAAGCATATCTAGGTCATAGTAATAGCCAAACTACTATAAAGCAGTTATAATAGCTTGGCTATACATATTTAATAGATAATTTTTGCAAGATATATCAAGAGTGGGAAAGAAAGATACTAATAGCAAGTAGTATAACCAAAGGAACAATTAAGCTTAGCTGAGTTATTAACAGCAGTGATATATTTTTACTGCCATACAAAGATCTTAAAAATTATTATCTATTTACTTGCATCATAGATATAAAGTGATACTTTTGAGTGCAGTACGAAGAGTATATGTTTTCTTTATTCTTATCATTTTTCTGTTTTTAATATCAACCTATCACTATAACTATTATTCTAATTACTATCGCACTCTGGATAATATAATACAATAAAATGTAGTTTATCATACTTATCATTCATAATATGAATAATAAATTACTAGCAATATTGTACCAACAAAAATATATAAATCAGCTAAATTAAATATTATCAAATATATATCTATAAAATCAAAAACAGCGCCATATAGCATTCTATCTATGATATTGCTAGTACCACCAATAATTATTAGCATGTAAGCATTAAACTGCAATAATTTCTTAGATTTTGTTATCAAGTAGCAAATGCATAGTACAATTATAGTATTAACAATAAGAAAAAAATTGTTGCTAATATCATAATAATAGTTAAATATTCCAAAACTAATACCATAATTCCAAACATATGATATTTTGAAGTACTTAAAAATTGAAATTGCTATTTCTGGAGTCTTTTTTAAAAAGTTAATAAAAAATGACTTGACTAATTGATCAATAATCAATAATTGAATTCCAAAAATTAATGACCATAACTTATTTCTACTACTATTTTTAGACACTTCTAAATTACACATAATATATATAACCTGTTCTAATAACATTAATGATATTCTATAAACATAAAATTTTTATAAAACTACTTTAAATAATATGAACGTATTGTAAAATTTAGTAGTGTCATAATTTAATTACTGTTAGAACATTAAATCTTTTAATTTTTATAAATAAGTTGTATACTTCATGCAAGTATTAATTGCCTTTGTGGTGGAATGGTAGACACAACAGATTCAAAATCTGTCGCTCATAAAAGCGTGCTGGTTCAAGTCCAGTCAAGGGCACCAACTGTTTTATTATTTATTTAATATTTGTACAATAAAATAATATTAAATTTAGTAATGTATAACCTAAATACTATAATAAATAAATTACTTAATATGTTTAGATTTATTTGCACTCTTTTTGTTTTGTTATGTTTTACTAACTGCATAGTCTTTGCAAAAGAAAAAACAACAATTACTTGCCTTTCAGAAGATGATGCATACTCAAGAGCTGAGTTGCTCTTTCAGAAGAAAAAATATAATGCTGCTGCAAAGCAATTTTTTGATATTTTTGTTCAACATCTTGGCTCAAATACTGCAACAAAGGCAGAATTAATGCGAGGCTATAGTCTATACTTAGCAGGACAATACTCAGAATCATCTGAGGTGCTAGATAATTTTATTAGATTACACCCTGTGCATCAAAAAATTGCGGATGTATACTATTTAAAAGCTCTGGCAGAATACAAGCAAGCTCATAATCAACAAGATCTAGAGCAGCTTCTTCATGCAAAATTAGAGCTACAGCAAGTAATAGATAAATTTCCTAAAAGTGATTTTGCTATAAAAGCAAAAGAAAAAATAAATGTTATCTCCAAAAATTTAGCTGGTAGTCAAATTGATATCGGAAAGTTTTATTTAAATAAGAAAAATCCTATTGCAGCTTTAAATAGATTTAATACTGTAGTGGATAAGTATTCTCATACATCATATTATCCAGAAGCTATTTATAGAATTGCTCAAAGCTATGCACTGTTAGGACGCAAGCAAGAAATGAAAGAACAATTAGCTATTTTGAACAGTAAATTTCCAAACAGTACTTGGTCTAAACGAGCTAGCTCATTATTACCGCTCAATGATTGTAATGCGTAAAGCAATTCCATGTAATGCAGCATTTTTATACTAGATAGACTGGATGTTGCCATCTCTTCCATTCAAAAAGCATGTTTGAATAATTTCATAGTAGTTTTTGTTTATCATATTTTCCATATAAGACAACTTCACCAAATGTAATGTACAGATAGTTGTAACTGAATCAAGATAAGGTGAATTAATCTTACTGGTGAAAGTGCAGTTATGGAAGTAGAAGCTAGCTTTACCATATAGCAAGTCTTATGCTGCGGAAGGTAACGACAGTAGTAAAGCGTAGACAGTGAAACATTTGAGCTAAAACTAAATGGTGAACATAATAGCTCCGAAAGTATGATGTAGTGGAAGCTGATATGCTCTACTACATAGTAGGCAAAAGAAGATTGGGGGTCAAATTAGTGAAAATCCAAAAATTTTCAACCACATAGGTCGCAGGCATCAGCGAGTTTGTAAAGATTAACGAGACAACTTGAGAGATCCTTATAACTCTCACTTAATTAAGTAAGTATTCAAAGTACAAGTGTTGAAATATAAGGCTTTGAAGATAGTATAAACGTCAATTTAGGATAAGGAGTCAGGAGAAAAAGAAGAGATAAGATGGGGATTAAGTTTAGAGATAGAATAACTAGCAAGAGAAGCAATTATATGAACAAAGAAATTAAGAGGAGAACGGTGTCTAGTATGCTCTAAATGCATATGTTTTTTTAGTACATTAAAGACAGACTCAATTAAAGAACGTTTATTTAATAACCGCTTATACTGACATTATTTCCCCTTTATTATTGATTATAAGATGTTCTATAGGCAAAATTGGTCTTCTAAGGCAGATAGTATCAGTATGAAGATGTATAGTCATTTATAATGAAGTTTGAGCATAGAAAAAGCGACAATAGCATCATAAGATTTACCAACATGATATTTTATACGCAAACTTCATTGTAAATGACTATACATCTTCATACTGATACTATCTGCCTTAGAAGACCAATTTTGCCTATAGGTCATGTTATTACATATTATTTATGGCGTCTTGAAGAATAATTCTCCTTTTAATCTTAATGTTTCAATCCATCAGAAATAATAATTTTATAAAAACTTACATCTTTTTTATAAAATTATTATTTCTTTTCTTGATTCTTATCACGGTATCTATAGCTAAACTAGTATAAAATAGTTATGTTATATACTTTTCGAAAATGGTGTCTATGTCACAGTAATATTTGATTCTGCTTGATTAGCTTGAAAATATTTTTTCAATAGATTTAAATCAGGAAAATAAAAAGGTAAATAGTCTAATACATGTCCATCTTTTTCTATCGTAGTTTTTAAATGAGGACGTTTATGAAAACTTGAATTGTCTATCACAACTACAGAATGATTAGGTAATTTCGGAATTAAATCCTATTCTATTCAACAGTTTAAAATAGCAGTATTAAAATTGATACGCGGTTAGCATGGATTTATCTACTAATGCTTCTATAATATTAGTTCTCTTTGACGAATGTTCAATCATAAACGCTGTAACATCTCATGCTTGTTGCTGCATATCAGTCAGTTCTATGTGGACTATGAACAAAACTATCATTCGTAAAAACAAAACTTTTTCTTTGTTTTTATACCTTTTTATCTTATTCTAAAATTTTAATCTCTCTTCTTTTTTTGACTTCGTATGTTTTATAGCTTTTTTTATATGTAATATTTAGTCTCTTTAATGCTTTTTGTATAGCGGACTTACTTATCCCTAGTCCTTCAGCTCTTTCATACCGATATGCATTACTACATTGATTCCTATCGCACAATTTTTGTAAAGATATGAAAACATATTTATTAGATACTGAAGATAAGCGTTTATTAAATAAACGTTCATTAATTGAGTCTGTCTTTAATGTATTAAAAAAACATATGTATTTAGAGCATATTAGACATCGTGCTTCTATTAATTTCTTCGTTCATATAATCGCCTCTCTTGCAAGTTACTATATCTATCATTCCTATCTTGTCTCATCTTTCTACTTCCTTATCCTAATCTGGTGTTTTAATAGTTAATAGAAGACTTGAAAAATATCATGAATAAGGAAATATAAAATGCATGTTTAATACTATAATACATAAGCATAAAAAGTATATAATCCTTGCTCTTCATAGAGTTTGACATACTTCTTATATTAAACTCTGTTTTATATAAATTAATGATGCAATTTCTAAATTATCGCTGAAGCAATTACAATGCCAGATATTTATGCAAGCACAGTTCTTGGCTTTATGACTCTTACTATTTTGAGAGCTATTCAGAAAAAGCATAAAGCTCTTCATTAACTTTGTTATATCCTATCTTCTGAATATTCAAGCAATTGAATGCAATAATAAATACAACAAAAGCGCACATTATTATATTTATTCCTAGCAACAAATACTTAAATACATACTTGCAAATAATACTAATTCTCATAATAACTTACTTTTTTATAGTAACAAACCTTTGATTTAACTATCAATTAATATTAATGCGACTGACTCCATGTTTTGTCTTATTCCATTTAAAAGGTTTAACACATAGTTCAAAAATTGCTTTATAGCTTGCTATTACATGTAACATAGAATATAGCGGCCAAATTATAAAACATAATAAGTCTTGTAATGTCAAATTGCTCCAATGACCTTTAATCCTACACAATGCTATCCAAGACATCACATGCATATAAGCTAATGCAAAAAGCATATTATACCACAATATTGTTCCTAATGTACAGTCATTATCAATTATACCACTAATAAGCCATAGCGGAATAAATAAAAACATAAGAGGCGAGAACAATATAAAAAGGCAGATACAAATATTAGCACATAACCCCAATCTATTTCTTATATTTTTATTATAACTCATAAAAACAAAGGAAGTTTGAATAAACCCTTTAATCCATCTTGATCTTTGATGCAACCATCCTTTACAATCAATCACAGCTTCACCATAAGTATAAGAATCAATAACTGCAGTTTTAAATCCAGCAATATAAATTCTTAATCCTAAGTCAGCATCTTCAGTAACATTATAAGCATCCCAGTAACCTAAAGATTTTAGCATCTTTGCTCTACAATGATTGCTAGTTCCGCCTAAAGTTACAGGCAGCCCTAAACATGTTAATCCATACAAAAAAAAATCAAACCATAAGCAATATTCTATGCTCATTAACTTAGTTAATACATTTTCATTTTTGTTATAAAAATTAATTCTAGCTTGTATACATTGATAATCAGGTTGCAAATTTTGAAAATGATATATTACTTTTAATAATTGATCAGGTTCTGGACTGTCTTCAGCATCATAGACAGTGACATACTCTCCGACAATATAATTCATTGCATAATTTAATGCTTTAGGCTTAGTTTGAGGGAATGAGAAAGGTACTTTAATAACATGAAAATAATGAGCTAGATGCATTGTAGTCAGCTCAAGCATAGTATATACATCATCTTCCTCGACAATAATTTTTACCTCAATTCTGTTTTTAGGATAATTAAGTAACTCTATTGCTTTAACTATATCTCTAAGCTTCTCTACTTCATGATATAAAGGTACTAAAATAGTGTAAAATGGAAAAAGCTCTACACTATAATATAAACTACTTAAATGAAGTTGATATCTTAACATAGCTACTTTAAATAATAATAACTTTAAAACACCATGCGCAAAGTATAGTAAATGCATAATGAATAAAAACCCTTCTCTAGAAAACTGATGCAAAAAACTTAGTGTTAAGATAATTTTTCCAGTAAGTAAAACATAGTTAATATTTTTAGCATTGACCTTATCATTATGCAAATCAAGCAAGTATTTAGATCTTGCAACATTTAATCTTTTAAAAGAGTTATCAATCAGAGCAAAAAAATCTTTTTTGCTAATTAATTTAACTAGATAAGTTGAGAAATGTTGAGCAATTAATTTTATTTTTAAAGGATTATAATTGTTTAATACTATTATCTTATTTTGATCAATATCAGTACACAACAAATATCGTTTTTGGCAATATTCGCTTTGCCTGATGTAGTCAAGTACATTATATTTTATAAGTTGCTTAGTGTTAATCAGCTCAAGCTTGCATTCTTTTTGAATCGTATCTAATACTTCAATCTCAGTAGTTAGGCCTTTAATTAACAAGGATTCTAAGCTATCTATATCACCATCTTGAATATTACAAATGAAATTATCAATTGATATAACTAATGAATCTAATTCTTTATCCATAAACCTACTACTATTCCTTTGTTATTAGGTCCTTTATATCCTCTATAACGTTCTACAAAAATGCCAAACTGGACTGTTAATTCTAATTGATCTTTTTTGTTACTGTATACCGATCGAGCAATAGATATTTGATCATGAATTATGGTATTCTGATCCTGTTTGTTATTTTGATAAATATAATAATTTCTTTGAGCTATAATTTTGAAACTATTTTTAAATTCTGCAACGTAACAAATTCCACATTTTAATACATAATCACTCATCAGTTGACTGATAGATTCAATCGCTCCTCCAACCTCAACTAAATGTATCAGCTTTATTGAGCGTAAACGATAAATATAAGCTGCTAATAAGTAAAGTTCATTGAATTGTTTAGCTTCTTGCTCTGTGCCAAATTTAAATGCCAACATAGGCTGAATCGCTATAAGCATTCTGTTGCTTTTATATAGTTGCCATTTAGCTAATAATTTAAAATCAATAATCTTGCCAGCTATATCATTAATAAAATCTGGCATTTCTTGGTAATGAAAATTTATTCCTAAAGCTAAGCATGAAAAAATGCCGCATTCAAAAGCAATAGATATTGTGCTAGTAGGATAATATTTAGTATTATCCTCAGCTAATTTTTTTACCTCAAACTTCAGCTTATCAATTAACTGACGAATAGTTGTTAAATCTTTAACACTGGTATTTGGCATTCCTTGAATAGTATTAATAGTATTTTTTAAATCTTGCTTTAATGATTGCTTAAGCTCTTCAGACATATTCATAGGATCAATCAAAGCAGATTCTAGATTAGTTAAAGTAAGCTGTAAGTTATTAATTGCATTAAATGCTAACTGAGAAGTTGGAGTGCTATCAGCCTTTTTAATCATTAGTTCTTGCGCTTTTCTTACACCTTCCTCTCCTAAAGGACTATACATACCACCTTCAAGTAGCATCAATATTTCCCATTGCTGTAGTAGTGTAACATTGGCTCGTTGAGACTGTATCTTTTCATTAAGAGTTTCTATAATTCTATAATGTATAGATTGTACTTCACTTAAAAGAGATGAAATGCCTTTATGAAGAGCCTGATTATATTCTAATACTTCCTTTTTTTGCAATGATCGCTGCTCATACAGCATTCTACAAGATTCTGTAACTCTAGAATCTGTAGAACTATAGGTAATAAAAATGTTATACTTATTAACATCAGGTATCCAGGGAGTAGCAGTAACTGCTTGAGTATTGAAGAATATTATAAATAAAAAGAAATAAACTGTACCATGCCTTATATATTCTCCCTTAGCCATAACATTATTTGTTTAAACCACCCATGTTTTAATTTATCTGAATCGTTAGTATTCATATAAAATTTATGCTGCTTGTTAGCATAATATTGAATAACCCCTATTACAGCTGAATAAGAGCTTGGATTGCAATCTTCTGCTAGACCAGGCAACAAATTGGGAATTCCAATTCTGGTGTATTTATCAAAAATTTTACTTGCTAATTCTCTGAACCCTCGCAAGATTGCTCCACCACCAGTTAACACTATACAACGAGCGATTAAATAGTCAACTCCTATTTTATCATATTCTATTTTGACTAATTCTAATATCTCTTCAGCTCTTGGTTGAATAATTTTTGATAGCTGAGAAATAGTAATACTCGATTTGCCATTACTATAGTTAGCTTCAGGATCAAGATCTTCAAAATTAATAATATTATCTTTATTTACCATATTGACCATAGCGTAGCCATATAATACTTTTAGCTTTTCAGCTGTTTTCATGCTTAATGATAGTACTTTTGCAATATCAGAAGTAATATGCCAACCTCCGATAGCTACATTTCCGCTATATAATAACTTACCATCAAAAAACACTCCAAAAGAAGTAGTTTGAGCTCCTACGTCAATTATTATTGCGCCCAAATTTTTTTCATCTTCAGTTAAACAAGCTAATCCTGAGGCATAAATTGATAAAACAACCTCTTGTACCTCTACCTGACACTTTGCAAGGCAGTTAATAATATTAAGCAGCACATTAGAATTAGCGCTTATTAAATGTAATCTGCATCCTAACTCCTTACCATGCATGCCTATTGGATCTTGAATTGAATTGTTATTATCAAGTGAAAACTCAATAGGAAAGTAGTGTATTATTTCTTGATTCTGTATTTTGAAATTGTATAATGCCTTGGATATAAGCTTGATAATGTCCTGCTTGGTTACATATTGCGTTGCAATCTTAATTTTGCTGTAGGTATAGTAAGATTTTGTGCAAACATTTGACAGAGAGATAGTAACATGTTTTATAGTTTTTCCAAGATCTTTTTCTAAATTATATATTGCGCTAATAACACTATTTTCAGCTTTTTTAAAATCTGAAATAATGCCAGATTTAATTCCTGATGAATAGTAAAACCCTTGGCTTACTACATTAATTAAGCCATTATTTTCAACATAAGATGCCACAGCTGCAATTTTACTACTACCTATATCTATTGATACAAAATTACTAAGCTTAGTTCCCATGGGTTACTACGAAATTTTCCTAACATTTAATTATTTACTAAAGCTAATCAATATTACAGCTTACTAACCATATGATATTCAAACATAATGCTGAGTGTGCAGCAAATAACAAATTATGCAATAGTCATATAGTTTTCCTTGCCTTATTTTTAATAATCTGTTATACCAAAGTTTGGATAGATGTCCGAGTGGTTTAAGGAACCGGTCTTGAAAACCGGCGCTACAAGAAATTGTACCGTGGGTTCGAATCCCACTCTATCCGCCATATAATTCATCTTATCATGACTTTAAATTTATAGTAATAACTTATTTTGATGTTTCTTAGAGGTGCTTTTTTTACCTGTAGATAATCTATTATTTTGTTTAATATACTCATCTACTGCATTAGCTAGCTCATCTATCTTTCCTCGAAAAAAGTGATCAGCACCACTCAAAGATTTATATTCAACATCAATACTCTTTTGCCTTGATAACTTGTTAACTAATTCTAGTACAGATTCTTCTGGTACTATACTATCTTGCTCTCCCTGAACTATCAAACCAGGTATTGGGCAAGGAGATAAAAATGAAAAATCAAATTTATTAGTAGGAGGTGATACTGCAATAAAATTATTTACTTCTGGCCTTCGCATAATTAATTGCATACATATCCAAGCTCCAAATGAAAAACCTGCTACCCAGTAATCTATACTTGAAGGATTATGTAATTGCAGCCAATCTAAAGCAGTAGCTGCATCCATTAATTCACCAACTCCATTATCAAAAGCGCCTTGAGATTTGCCTATACCTCTAAAGTTAATCTTCAATGCTGAAAACCCATTTTTTACTAAAAGAGTGTGTAAGCAGATTATAACATCATGATTCATGTTACCTTGAAAAAAGTCTGGTGGTAAATGAGGGTGTAACACTAAAGCTACTGGAGCTTTTGAATCATCTGATTGAACATATTCTCCTTCAATTCTACCAGCTGGTCCATTAAAAAACACTTCAGACATAATATTTTATACTTAATAATAGTTGACTAAAATAGTAATGTATTAGATAATAAAAAATCTAATTAAGCTATACTAAAGCATATGATAAAAAATATTTCAACAGTAATAATTAGATGTTTGCTTAGTTATAGCAAATATTTTTTAGTCTAGTTTTTTTAGAGTTTTTTTCTATATACCAAAATAAAATAAGAGGTTGTAAGTCTATTGATATTAACAACTAAAAGCAAATATGCTGTTATGGGAGTGCTAGATATTGCAAGTAGAGAGTCAAGCAAACCAGCTAAATTATTTGAAATTGCCAAGCGTCAGAATATCGCACTCAATTACTTAGAGCAACTATTCAATAAACTTAAAAATAAGGGGATAGTAAAATCAGTTAAAGGCCCAAACGGAGGTTATTTATTAAGCTGCGATATAAAAAAAACAACTATTAATGATATTATTTTTGCTGTTGAAGAAAAAATTCAAATTACTAGATGTAATAATAGCAAAGGATGTTTAGCATTAAATGTTAGATGTACTGCTCATTATTTGTGGGAAGAATTAGAGTATAAAATTAAAAACTATTTTAGTGAAATCTCCTTGGATGATATAATTTCCGGGAAAGTAAAGTCACAAGCTTTAAAAGCAAGATCACTTAGGTTAAATTGAATGGCTGAGTAATGTATAACTTTATTGATCATAGCACTGCAGCAGCTATTGAAAATTCAGCTAGATATTATAATTCTACTGACAGGCCTTCTTTTTCTAGTTTCAACATAGATAACCGAGTGAAAACAAAACAAAAAAATAAAAAAGTATATTTTGATTACAACGCAACAACTCCTATACATTCAGAGTCGCTAGAAGTTATGTTAGAAGTGTTACATATGCCAGCTAACCCTTCTTCGATACACTATTTTGGACAGATAGCTAAAGGGTTTATAGAAAAAGCTAGATTGCAAATTGCTAATACATTAGATATATCATTAAGTCATAACAAATTTAATTGCATATTTGTTTCTTCAGGTACTGAAGCAAATAATTTACTGCTTACCAGCTTTAAAAAAGTCTATAAAAACGGAATAATTATTACTTGTGCAATAGAGCATCTATCAATATTAAATTGCGCTAAAAATTATAATGACACGCAAATTATAGATGTAGATGAAAGAGGTATTGTTGATCTTATACAGTTACAAAATACGCTTTATAGTAATAGAGGTTTACCTTTGTTAGTTACAATTATGTTGGTAAATAACGAAACTGGAGTTATACAGCCTCTTGAAGAGATAGTTAGAATATCTAAAGAATATCAGGCATGGGTTCATAGTGATTGCAGCCAAGCCTTTGCTAAGATTCCAGTTAATCTCACTCAGTTAAATCTTGATTTTGCTACAATTTCAAGCCACAAAATCGGAGGACCAATAGGTGCTGCGTCTCTTATAGCAAAATCTCCAAATTTTATTACAGCACAAATGGTTGGCGGAGGTCAAGAAAATGGGATTAGAGCCGGCACTGAAAATGTTGCTGCAATAGCTGGATTTGGGAAAGCTGTTGAACTTTTACCTAAAATCCTGAAAAAAAGTGATTTTACTAAAACCTTAAGACAATATCTTGAAGACAAAATTAGCAGCATAGACAATAAGATAAAAATTTTTGGCAAAAATGCTCACAGAGTTGGTAATACTAGTATGATAATGATGCCATGGGTAACGTCTCAACAACAAATTCTTTACTTTGATATTAATGGGTTTGCTGTAAGTGCTGGTTCAGCATGTTCTTCAGGTCAGCTAAAACAATCTTATGTACTTGCAGCTATGAAGATTCCAGCTCATGAAGCAGACTGTGCAATTAGAATATCTCTTGGATGGCATAACACTGAAGAAGAAATAAACCAATTTTATACATTATGGCAAAAACAATATTTGCATCATATCAAGGCTAGCAATATAAAGAAACAAGCTTAAATCAAATAAATATTATGATAAACACAGCAACAAAAACAGCAGAGTTAAGGTCAAAATTAAAAAACAATAATGTTAAGTTTCCTATTTATATGGACTATCAAGCAACTACACCTATTGACACTCGAGTAGTTACTGCAATGTTGCCATATTTAACTGATAAATTTGGCAATCCACATTCACGTAGTCATTTATTTGGTTGGGAATCAGAAGAAGCAGTGGAAGCAGCGCGTAAACATGTTGCAGACTTAATTAAATCAGATCCAGGTGAAATTATTTTTACTTCTGGAGCAACAGAGGCAAATAATTTAGCAATTAAAGGAGTAGTAGATTTTTATAGTAATGACAAAAAAAATCATATAATTACTGTAATGACTGAACATAAATGTGTTATAAATACTTGCAGGCATCTAGAACAAAAAGGTATTAAGGTTACTTACTTACATGTTAATAGTAATGGATTAATTGATATAAATAATCTTAAGAATGCAATCAGTGACAGTACTATTATGGTGTCAATTTCAACAGTTAATAATGAAATTGGTGTTATTCAACCAATCGAGGAAATAGGCCAAATTTGTCGTGAGAGAAAAGTTTTTTTTCATACAGATATTGCTCAAGCTTTTGGTAAAATACCAATTGATGTCACTAAATATAATATTGACCTTGCCAGCATTTCTGCTCATAAAATTTATGGGCCAAAAGGTATAGGTGCTCTCTATGTTAGAAAAAGGCCAAGAATACGTATTAGCCCAATTATTCATGGCGGAGGGCAAGAAAGAGGAATGCGATCAGGGACTGTACCTACTCCTTTAGTAGTGGGATTTGGAGAAGCAGCAAGAATTGCAAATATTGAAATGTTTGAAGAATATAATCGTATTCAAAAAATGTTTAGTAAGTTTGTTAACTATATATTGAACCATATACCACAAACTTATTTAAATGGAGATATTAAAAGCAGATATCCAGGCAATATTAATATCAGCTTTGCATGTGTAGAAGGAGAGTCTTTAATATTAGCACTCAAGGATCTTGCAATTTCTTCTGGATCTGCTTGCACTTCTGCTTCATTAGAGCCTTCTTATGTTTTAAAGGCAATGGGAGTTGATGAAGATTTAGCTCACACTTCCTTAAGATTTGGCCTTGGAAGATTTACTACTGAAGAAGAAGTGGATTATGCAGTATCACTGATTGTTGATCAAGTAAATCAACTTCGGAATATTAGCCCCCTTTGGGAAATGACACAAAAAGGAATAGATATAAAACAAATTAATTGGTCAGTACATTAAACAAATAGTTAACTTACAATCAATAAGAGAAAAAATATTATGAATAATGACGAAAAAACAGTTACAGGTACTCGTACAGCTGGTTATAGTTCAGAAGTTATAAAGTACTATGAAGATAGATCTAATGTTGGCTCGCTTGACGAAACAGATAAATCAGTTGGCACTGGATTAGTTGGCGCTCCTGCTTGCGGCGATGTTATGAAACTGCAAATTAAAGTAAACGATCAAGGAATAATTGAAGATGCTAAATTTAAAACTTTTGGCTGTGGATCAGCAATAGCTTCAAGCGCCTTAGCTACTGAATGGATAAAATCTCAATCTTTAAGTGATGCAGAACAAATTAAAAATAGTCAGATTGCTGAACATTTAGCATTGCTGCCAATTAAAATGCATTGCTCAATGTTAGCTGAAGATGCTATTAAGGCAGCTATTGTTGATTACAAGTCTAAGCAAAATAAAACATAAATTTTTATTATGAGTGCTATTAATTCTTCACAATTACAAATTAATGAAGCTCGTAAGCAAGTTATTACTATTTCAAGTCGAGCAGCTAAAAGAATTAAAGAATTGCTTGCTAAACGAGAGAAGCCATCTTTAGGCATTAAAGTAGGCATTAAGACAGGAGGATGCTCTGGCTATTCCTATTATATAGAATATGCTGATGTTAAGGGAGATTTTGATGAAGTTATTATAGATAAAGGGGTAACAGTGCTAGTTGATCAAAAAGCTATACTTTATTTAGTTGGAACTACAATGGATTATATTGAAGGTAAATTCAATTCAGGATTTGAGTTCAGTAATCCTAATGAAAAACATCGCTGTGGTTGTGGTAAATCTGCAAATTTTTAATTATACTCAACTATGATAAATTATTTTCAACTATTGAATTTGCATGAAACTTTTAGTTTAGCATTGGAAGATATTGAAGATAATTATTTTCAGTTACAGCTAAAGTATCATCCTGACCAGGTTAAAAGCTTTGAAGAAAAAAATAAATATTTACAAATATCCAGTAATTTAAATCTAGCATATAAAACATTAAAATGTCCATATGCTCGCGCTGAACATATTCTAAACCTGCACGGAATAGATTTAACTGCTCCAAATCTTAAGTCAGTAATAAGCATGGATTTTTTGGAAAACGTTTTTTCATTGCAAACTAGGTTAAATGCTATTAATACTGTTACTGAATTAAAAAAATTACAGAACATTTTAAACGTATCTTATAATAACACTACTACAGAGCTAGAGTCTTTACTTGCTAGCAGAAATTATGAGGCAGCAACAGTAAAAACAATGGAATTAAAGTATTGGGTGAACTTAATAAATATTACAAATCATAAGCTAAGAGATGCCTCTAATTAACATTGAAGAACCTCAAAATCAATCAATTCATAGTTCAGAGATTGTAATTGGTATTGATTTTGGCACTACTAACTCTTTAGTAGCTCATTCGATTAATAGTAAGCCATATGTTATTCCTAATTCTCAAGGTTTAAACAAGCTTCCTTCTATTGTTAGTTTTAATCATGAAGGCAATGTTATCTCTATAGGAAGTAAAGAAAAACATTATATTGCAATCACATCAGTTAAAAGATTACTAGGTAAAAGTACTGAAGAAATATTGAATTCTGATGCTATTGGACAAGAAATTAAAGAATTGTTAGCTAAAAATACTAATATTACTAGCTTAAAAATTGCTGATAAAACTATTAGTCCAATAGAAATCTCTGCTAAAATTATCAATCAGCTAAAGTTGCAAGCAGAGCAGTATTTTAATCAAAAAATAAAAAAGGCAGTCATTTCGGTTCCAGCTCACTTTGATGATACTGCTCGTAATAGCATAAAGCAAGCTGCTATAATTGCTGATCTTGAAGTATTGAGATTAATTAGCGAGCCTACAGCTGCAGCATATTCATATGGACTTGATAAAGGCTCAAATGGTATTTATTTAATTTATGATTTTGGAGGCGGAACTTTTGATGTTTCACTTCTAAAAATCAAGAATAAAATTTTTCAAGTTATTGCTACAGGAGGAGATAATCAACTTGGAGGAAATGATATTGATTATTTAATTCGAGACCATATTTGTAATAAATTGACTCTTAACCAAGATCATCTTTCAACTGAATTTTTAGTATTAATTACTGAGCATTGCAAAATAGCTAAAGAACACTTAACTAACAATGAATTTTTTAATCAAACAATAAAATATAATGGCAAAAATCTTAAGTTACATATTACCAGAACAGAATTTGAACAAGTTATAAGTAATATTATTAGTAAAACAATCAACATTACTAATCAAGTTATCGAAGAAAGTAAAATAAGCGAACAGTTAAAAGGCATAATATTAGTTGGAGGAAGTAGCAATATTCCTTTAATAAAAAAATTATTAAAACAAACTTTTAAAGTACAGATATTATCTGATTTAAATCCTGAAACAGTAGTAGCAACTGGTGCAGCTCTTCAAGCTGAAAATTTAACTTCCTCAAACCAACATTTACTAATAGATGTAGTTCCACTATCATTAGGATTAGAAGTAATGGGAGGTATAACAGAAATTTTAATTCCTAGAAACTCTCCTATACCAATTGCAATTACTAAGAAATTTACTACCTATGCAAATAATCAAACAGCAATAAATTTCCATATAGTACAAGGCGAAAGAGAAATAGCAGCTGATTGCCGATCTTTAGCAAAATTTACGTTAAGCAATTTACCATTAGGACCTGCTGGTAGCGTTAGTGTTGAAGTTACTTTTGCTATTGATGCTGATGGTTTGTTATTTGTTAGTACCAGCGAGCAAAGAACTGGAATATGTGAATTTATTACCATCAAATCTGCTTTGAATATCAGCGGAGAAGAAGTAAATAAAATTTTAGAAAATGCTTATCAGAATAATCTTTTAGATTATAATAAAAAACAGCTTAATGAAACGATTACTAAAGCTAATTTTATGATTAGCAATATTAAACAATTAATAGGTCAAAATACAAACTTAATCTCTCCAGACAACATGAATTTAATTGAAAATGTCATTCAGCGTTTACAAAAATCTATAAAATCAGGTCATATAAGCGCAATTCAGGAGGACATGAAGCAGCTTGAAGATTATTTTAAAAGTTCTTTGCTAAATAGTAGTTTAAAACTTGCTTTACAAGGTAAAAACATCGATAAATTACTAAATAATAAACTACAGTAGATTTTTAATTGCTATTATGATACCACAAACAGTAAAAGTTATTTTTATAATTAATGATGCAGAAGAAAAAATAGTTGATGCCCAAATTGGGCTGTCATTATTAGAAGTAGCTCACCAGAATAAAATAGACCTAGAAGGAGCTTGCGAAGGTTCATTAGCATGTTCAACTTGCCACGTAATAGTTGATCCAAGTTGGTATCAAAAACTTCCTTTACCTGTTGAAGAGGAAGAAGATATGCTAGATTTAGCATTTGGACTAACTAATACATCTAGGCTTGGGTGTCAAATTATTATTACAGAGGAACTTGATGGATTAATTGTTAAACTACCAATAGCAACTAGAAATGTGAGTTTATTATGACTAAAGTTTGATATAAGAAAAAAGATCAGAGAGACAGTAGAAAAATTGAAAGATCATTCAAATTTAAAAAATTAAGCGTAGTAAATGTAAGAGTTTTACCTCGATATGCTCCAACTTAGAACAGCATCGTGCTTAATTAAGGAAACGAGAAGCTCAAGATATAGCATAAAACAAAAAGGGAGTTACATTAGGAGAGAAAAGCGGTAAAAATAAGAAGAGATAAGAAATATGGAAGCAGCATATTCATATGATTTAAGAAAGAGAGTAATAAAACTAATAGACCTCTTTCGAAACTGGTTAAGGTAGTTCAAAATTATAAATGCCAAAAATCAAATTAAATCTAAGACCTAATCTTTTACGTCTATTTCGATATTTATCAGCAATAATTTTGAAGCCGTTTTAGAATACCAATAACGTTTTCATTCACAACTCTTTCTCATGCTAACCTACGATTATTCTTTTTATCATTTTTAGTTAAAGGATTTTTTTTGCTTTTTTTCTTTGGTAATTCAGAATTATTGTGAATTTTTTGTATACCTTGATATCCTGTATCAGTAATCGCTTTAACCTTAGGATAGATAAGAATTTTGGATTCATTAAATAATCTAAAGTCATGTTTTTTACCGTTAGAAAAATCTGTGCATATTACTTGGTGGGTTTTCTTGTCTACCACTATTTGAGTTTTTAGTGTATACCTTTTCTTCTTTCCTGAATAATAGAATTTTTGTTTTTTTTTAGGTCTTTCTATAGAACTCTCAGTAGCATCAATCAAGACTACTTCATAATTCATATCACTCGTCATTAGAGCTTTGCGACCTAGAAGAGCAAAGTTTGAGTTTTAACTAGGGTGTCTTCTACCCATTTTACATCTTTATATGCTGAACTTTCACTAATCCCATAGTTCTGATCTATATGGAAATAAGTACGGTATTCTCTAAGGTATTCTAACACCATCAGCAACTGTTCCTCCAAATTGAGCTTATTTTTACGCCCACCCTTTGATCTCTTAAGACAATCAGCTTTCCTCAAAATATCCACCATCTTTGAAAATGTTCCCTTCCTTACTCCTGTTAATCGACGAAATTTTTCATCCTATAACTCTTTAATCTGATCGAATTTCATTATTACCTCAAATCAGTTATTTATAACACCATTCTACATCATTCTCTAGTTTCGAAAGAAGTCTATTGTTGATTTTTTAACAAAAAATTTTATAATTAGAATCTCATTTATTAATCTAAACATGAATAATATTAAATTAGCACAATTTATTAGCGTAAAAATTTTTCACGATTTTGCTGGCGGATTAGGAGCTATATCAAATGGAATAAAGTACTGTATAGATAATCAACACCAGCTTAATAATAAATTATATGGTTTGGCATTTGATACAATTAAAATAGGTAGCACAAACTTGCTTGTTAAGCTACAACTGTATCGTCAAATGTATGGTTCGGCTAGCAAATCATATGGTGACAATAAATTATATCATGAAGCAAATTTTGATGAAATTAGAGCAGTACTTGATGATTACTTTAAGTCTTTGATTAATACTAAGATAAATTTAGTTTTTAAAGATGAATTTTTTCATGTTAAAGATACTAATATTGATATTAGTACTGGTAAATTACTAATGTGTTTAGTAATATCAGCCCAAGATGCATTACTACATGGTGGAGATATAACTGTTAAAATATATAGAAAGCAAGATAAAAGTCAAATTAACATTTTAGCAAAAGGCAAATCTATAAAAAATAACGAAGAGCAGAATTTTATATTAACTGCTACTGATCTTAGTGATGATAATATTACATTATTTAATGTTCATGCTTACTATGTGTACTATTTAAAAAAAATGGTTAATGCTTCAATATCATGCAAGCATGGTGAAGATTACATTAGTTATATTATTGAGCAATAAATTTTGACTTTGCGACGATTGTCTTATTACTAATTTTAGACTAAAACTATTAAAATTAAGCAAATGAAAATAAATAAAGTTAGAATTGAAAATGATTTACTAGGTAATATAGAAGTCGAAGAGCAATATTATTGGGGAGCTCAAACACAGCGTTCAATATTAAATTTTAAAATTGGGAATGAAAAAATGCCTCTTAGGTTAATATATGCCCTTGCATTACAAAAACAATGCTCAGCAGAAGTAAATAAAGAGCTTGGATTGCTTCAGCCTAGAGTAGCAGATGCTATTATTAATGCTGCTAAAGAGATAAGTCAAGGAAAGTATGACGATAATTTCCCATTATCAGTATGGCAAACTGGCTCAGGCACTCAGACTAATATGAATATAAATGAAGTAATTGCTAATATTGCTAATGAAAAGCTAGGGAGCAGTAAGGGGGCAAAAGATCCAGTACATCCAAATGATCATGTTAATATGAGCCAATCGTCTAATGACTCTTTTCCTACTGCTATGAATGTTGCTACAGCAATAATATTAATTAATAATTTAATTCCTAATCTTGAAAAATTACATGTAACATTCAAAAGCAAAATCAAAGAATGGCAATCAATAGTCAAAATTGGTAGAACTCACTTACAGGATGCTACACCATTAACTTTAGGGCAAGAGTTTTCAGCATATAGTGCGCAAATTGGTTATGCTATTACGCGTATTACATCTGTTTTAGAAAGAGTATGTCAACTTGCTCAGGGAGGAACTGCTGTAGGTACAGGTATTAATTGCCATAAAGATTTTTCAGTAAAATTTGTCGAAAAAATCTCAAAGATAACTGGTATAAAATTTTACTCAGCGCAAAATAAATTTGAAGCAATATCGTGTCATGATAACCTTGTGGAACTATCTGGAGCATTAAATGTATTAGCTACTAGCTTAATGAAAATCGCTAATGATATTAGATTGCTTGGATCAGGCCCACGATGCGGATTAGGGGAAATAGTTTTACCAATAAATGAGCCTGGATCATCAATTATGCCAGGTAAAGTTAATCCAACTCAAGTTGAAGCACTATCAATGATTTGTGCTCAAGTTATTGGAAATCATGTAACAATTACTATTGCTGGATCTAGTGGGCATCTTGAGCTGAATGCATTTAAACCAGTAATTATCTATAATTTATTACAATCAATTCAATTATTATCAGATGGAATTCTTAGCTTTAATGATCATTGTTTATCTGGTATTCAGCCTAACATAGAGAGAATAAAAAAAACATGCGAAGATTCTTTAATGTTAGTAACAGCGCTTAATCCACATATTGGCTATGATAACGCAGCTAAAATTGCTAAAACAGCATATCAAAATAATATTACTTTGAAAGAAGCTGCAATATCATTGGGTCTAATGACTGCCGAGAAGTTTGACCTATATGTTAAAGTTGAGAACATGATAGGCAGCAAAGAATAATTTTAGATTGTATTGCATAAAGTATGAAAGTATAAAAAGCAATATATAAAATAAACTAAAGTTCGATATAAAGATTACAGCATATTTTTCCTACTTTCTGTTGTTCTCAATTATATCGAACTCTTGTGTTTTATAAATAGTTAAAATCCTATTTAAAATTGTAATTATTCTTGCATAGCAATAACTTTATGTATCATTTTAAAGAAAAATAAAAATATAATACTTAATATTGCAGCAGATATTGTTACATTTAAAAATCCCTCTTGATATATTGCTAAAGATTCAAAACGATTTACTTCGCCATTTACGGAAGGTACTAACATAGAGTTTGATACTGCCATACCAATTAGGTTAGAAAATGCTAATGATAATATCATCATACCCATTAATGCTCCTTTTGCATTTTTAGGAGATAACAAAATTGCTTGTTCTTGTACTAATGGCGCAACACAAAGCTCTCCTAGCCCCATAATAGAAATAGCAGCTATTAGATATAAATAGTTTACTTTTCCATCATTAGCATTTAAACATCCTGTATATAAAATAAAAAAACATATAGAAATTGTAAAAAGACCAAAAGCAAAGATAGCAGTAGCATCTTTTTTTCTGAACTTCGAAAACATTCCAAAGAGAGATCCAAGTATTATAATTGATACAGGATTGATTGCTTGAGATACTGAAGCTGGAATTGTTATACCTAAGATATTGTTGGCAACATTTCTTTCAGTAAACAAGTTAATTAAAGAGCCAAGTTGCATTTCTAGTGCAAAAAATAACATCTGGAATATTATAAGAATTGCTAATACTATCAACTTTGGCCTTTGCTCAAGTGATGTTTTAAATATTATACTAACAAATACCCCTAGAACTATTATTCCACTAAATGTAAGTGCAGAAGTGAAAAACTCGCTAAATATAAGCATTGTAGATACCATTAATGCTAACAAGAAGCAACTAGCGAATACTATTCCAAAAACATTTATTCCTAGTATTCTTTTGTTCATAAGCATAGGGTATGCAGACAAGCCTTTATCTCCTAAAACGTGTTGAAATTTTATAAAAGTAATAAGGCCAATAATCATTCCAATTCCTGCTAAGCCAAATCCATAATGCCAGCCATATAAATGAGCAATATATCCACAAGAAATAGCTGCTAATGCCCCGCCTAAATTAACACCTACATAAAATAAAGTAAATCCTCTACTACGTTCAGAATCATCCTTTCTATAACAAGCTCCAAGCAAGTTTACGATATTACCTTTAAACATTCCAGTGCCTACAGCTATTAAAGATAGGCTAAAATATATTAGGTCTGAATTAAATCCTACTAGGAGTATGCTCATATGTCCAGCTACTATAACAATTCCTCCTATTAGTACCATGTTGCGGAATCCCATTAATTTATCAGCTAAAAGCCCTCCAATCACTGGTCCAGCATAACCTATTACAGCGAATAAAGAGTATGTAGTATAAGCTTTTATATCAGTAAAGCCTAACTGAGAAGTTAAAAAAAGCACTAAAAGCGCCCTCATTCCATAATAACTAAAGCGTTCCCACATCTCAACAAAGAATAATAACAACAAAAATTGTGGAAATTTTCTAACTGTGGTTGTTGTATTTAATACACTGATTGATTTATTCATAAACTATTCCATTACACTAATTAGTTAATTTTAAAGTAATTTTAAGTAAATTATGACTCTATACTTATAGCTTCAGTAAAAAAAGATTAACAATCAAAATTATATTTATGTAACATAAATCATAACTTATGTCGAATTTTTGATATTTTTTTATTCTTAACTATGTTAATACTTTTACTGTAAAGTATTGAGGTGTAGAACCATTATGCCATTAAGTTGTTAGCTTTGATGCAAACTTTTATACTTTTTTAAGCAATTTATGCTTAGAGCTGCTGTTTTTTAAAATTAACAATTTTTTTATAAATTTTATAAAATAGATTATCTATTTTGTTAAAAACCTTGTAACCTACGCACTACAAACTCATAATAACATTATTTTAAAAACTGTTAGCAAAAACTCAGTACAAACTAAGAAAAGAAAAAAAGTTCTGCTATGGCATAGTGTGCATAACTACTATGCTATGCACCAGAGGAAATGTGAAATGTGAATACAGCTACTTTTTTTTATCAATGCTAGCCTTATATTATTTAATTTATTTAACATAACAATCTCCAAAAAAAAGTTATAACATTATAGTAGTTTTGCTAATTAATACAATAATCCTGTAGCTAAAGCTACAAAATGCAAAACTATAATGAATACATAAACGAATAGGATACAAAATAACTAGATCTTAATAAAAGGCATAATTTATTTATAAACCTATTAGCTAGCACCAAGTTATAATATAAATTATTTTACTTTGCAAGTAAAAGTTTTATTTTTTTATTATAGAATTTATGTTAAATGAAAAATTTTAAAGCGTACCGAAATATTATCAAAGAGATTTGCAAAATTGAATAACTTGCGGTACAGGATAAAATATCGAAATCTGACATCAGAAGTTAGTGAAATTAGTTGCTCACAAAAACTTTAGCTAAAGAGCTAGATATTTATATAGTTGCTTTGTTTCAATGTATTAGTTATAGCCCAACTACTATAAAACAATTATAATAATTAAGATGTAATAGAAAAGTCAATTAGTATGACATGTTCTATAGATTTTTGGAAGAAAGTGCTAACGATAAAATCAAGAGAGAAAGTGAGTTTTGAATTAACATCAAAACATTTTGTAATAGAAAAGAATACAGTATTTGTATAGAGTAAAAACATATTGCCGTTAAAAAATAGAAACAGAGCTCCAACAAAAATCTCTATTGATAAACTAAAAGAAGATGTGATACAATATAGTGATGCATATAAATGTAAAAGAGCTGAACGGCTAGGAGTAAGTAAGTCAAGTATATAATAAGTCAAGTATATAAAAAGAGAGCACTAAAGATTAAATATTACATATAAAAAAATCTATAAAACATCTAAGGGCAAAAAAAGAAGAGAGATTAAAATTTTATAATAATATAAAAAGGACAAAGACATAGGACAAGTTACTGTCTTTACGGATGAGAACGGTTTTGTTCATATTATACCTAAAACTCACAGGTATGCAAAGGCATGATGTTGCTGCGTTTTTGCATCCATCAAAGAGAACTAATGTTATAGTAGCATTAGCAGATAAATCTCTGCTAACCGTATCAATTTTAACTGCAGTGTTAATACTGCTATTTTTAACGGCTGAATAGAACAGGATTTAATTTAGAAATTATCTAATAATTCTGTAGTTGTGATCGACAATGCAAATTTTCATAAACGCCCTCATTTAAAAACTATGATAGAAATGGACATATATAGCTAAACAAGTATATAATATGACTTTTTTATGCTGGTTTAGCTATATCATCTTATATTAAAGTTGGGTTATTTTTATCATTTTTGCTAGTTTATAAATATTACTAATAAATAATCTGCTTTTCTAAGAGTAATATTAATCAAAAATATATTTTGTACCTTTTAAATTTCCTTGAACGCTTTATAGTTTTAGTATATTATTGACCAATACTATTGGGCTATACATTATATAATAGGGGGCATAGCTCAGCTTGGTTAGAGCGTCGGCCTGTCAAGCCGAAGGCCGCGGGTTCAAGTCCCGTTGCTCCCGCCATTCTGTTATACAGAGCTAATAAAGAATTACGTATTTTCAGGCAAGATTAATGACCATTCTAAATTATTATAAATCTAGTAGTGGTATGTTTATTACCTTCAATGCTGCAGATAACTAGAATATAGCCGTAAGTTTGATATAAGAAGAAAAGTATGCTAGAGTTCATCGACAATGAGGTTTGAGCATAAAAAGAAGCAATAAAATAGTTAATAAAATTTGTTGGTTGTAAAGTTAAAAATCAATTCTTAGTTTTAAACTTTCTGATGTGATATTGCTTATGTTATTTTAGTCTGTTAGCAATATTGACAAACAATTCTTATACAGTTAAAGGTTGAATATTAACTGAATAAATTAACATAAACGCTAATGGCAGATTTTGCAAAATCTATAAGTTAAGAAAAATTAACTCATTCTGCTTCTTTTTGCAAGTTATTCTTTTTTACTAAAAAAGAATAACTGATCAGTATTACTGGATACCACTTTCATATCTGCTATTTGTCTTTCTACCTCATTTTGAGAAGTAGTAAATAGGCCTCTTATTACAAAAATTGCCCATTTATTTAAATACGTTTCATGATAATTTTTTGATGAAACAGTCATTTTACGATCAGGCTCTATTGCTTGAAACAACCACTTTTCTTCTTTTGTAATTGCAGCATTATCACAATTATATTAGCTGCAGCCAGCAATATAGTTACTGAAAGTAAGCATTTATTATACTTAACCAGCTCTTGTACAGCATTTTGCTTAAAGAGATGATTCATTACTTGCTAACTTTTTTGCCCAGCATCCTTGGATATCCTAATGGGGCTAGCAATAAATCTTTAGCTACTATAAAAAACTTTTTAGCAAAAAATTCTCCGATACCTTCTTAAATTTCTTAAAACAATAACATAGAGCAATTCCTCTAACATAAATATCTTCCCAGTTTCATCATATCCTAACTCAAATTTTAAACAGAGCTTATCTTGAAATTTTTGATGTAAAGCAATATTATCTTTCGGTACACCAAGAATTATCCTGTTTAATTTATTGAATTCAGAAATAGCTTCATTAAATTTCTGTGTTTCAATTGTACACACAGGAGTATTATCTTTAGGATAAAAGTACAGTACTAAATTTTTACCTTCGTAATGACCTAGATTTATAATTGAATTACTAGTAGTGATTATATTAAAGTCTGCTGCATCATTATTAATTGTTAAATTCTTCATGTTAGTCTCATAAATTGGAGGTGAGTCAAGATAAGGTAAATTAATCTTACTGGTGAAAATTCAGTTATGGAAGGAGAAGCTACTTCCACTATATAGCGAGTCTTGTGCTGCTGAAGGTAGCAACAGTAGTAAAGCATAGACAGTGAAACATTCGAGCCGAAACCAAATGGTGAACGTGATAGCCATGAAAGTAAGATGTAGTAGAAGCTGATATGTTATACCACATAGTAGGCAAAAGAAGATTGGAGGTCAAACTAGTGAAAATCCAAAAATTTTCAACCACTGGAGTCGCAGGTGTCAGCGAGTTTATAAAGATTAATGACACAACTTGAGAAGTCCTTATAACTCTTACTTAATTAAGTAAGTATTCAAAGTACAAGTGGTGCAACATAAGGTTTTGGAGATGGTATAAAGATGGCTAAGTTAGCCATAGTAGTGATGAAACTCAATAATGTTTGTGAAGCAAAGGGTTAGCAGAAAAGTAAGAATGTAAGATGGAAACAACGACCGTGCACAGCATGAAAATACATAGTTAACGAAACTTGAGCGTATAAAGTTGCGATCATCGAAAAATCAAGACATAAAGTTTAATAATCTTGAACATATTATTATTAATAAGATATTCATTAAGGCTGTAACAAGCTTTGCAGATAGCTATATCAAATCAAATTTTAAACCCATTCTAGAGCGTGCTTTTGAATCTCAAGGCGGGATTTTCGTTTGAATTAGTTGAGTTTGCAGCAAGTGAGGTTTAATAATTAATAGCAATAATACAAAGTTCTACACAGAATAATTATTGCGCTTTATTTATTTTTTTGCTATATTATATTTATATGATAATCCTTTAACATATTGCGAAGGTTCAAAAAGGTGAAAATTTATGAATAATTATTTATCATTTAGCATTTTACTGCTAAGTAAAGCTATACTGAAGATTATATTACAATAGTGCTAGTATATAATTTCAGAAGTAATAAGACTAAATATAGATATGCTTTACATCGTGCTATTAAAGATGGTGATTTTGAAAAAGTGAAACATCTTATTAATAATGATAGTACACTTATCAACTCAAAATATAAAGACGGTATTACCGCTTTATCTGTTGCTTTGAAATATAAGAATCTACCTATTGCTAAGATTTTGCTGAACAATGGAGCTGACATCAATGCAAAAAATAATAGTGGACACACAGCTTTGCATATGTCTATTATTTCAGATGGTGGTAATTATAATAGTAAAAATATTGCAGATTCTGTCAGGATTTTAATACAGCATTGTGCTAATAATCTCAGTGCAAACGATGATATAAATGCAATTATCAAGTTTTTAGTAAAGAATGGCGCTAATACAAATGTAAAAGACAATGTTGATCAAACTCCATTACATTGGACAGTACATTATTTTATTAACAACCTAGATATTGTACAGCTTCTACTTGATCATGATGCTGATCCCAATATGCAGAATGTGCATGACATAACTCCTTTACATCTGGTTGTTGATACAATTCAAGTATATTATGAATTTTCCGAAAAATATCCTGCATATAGCAGTGATCATATAGCATTACTGCTAAAATATAATGCTGATGTAAATATCGAGAATAATCAAGGTAATACACCTTTATCTGATGCTGTTGAATGCAAATGTGTAGAACCTTTAGCAATTATGCTAAAACATAATTCTACTAGTATTAATAAAAAATATTATGAAAGAGAAATACTACTACATATTGTTGCTCGTTATCAAAGAACAGATGTTATACAGCTTTTGATTGATTATGGTGCTGATATTGATGTAAAAGATAAAACTGCATGACTCCTATAGATCATGGAAAAAGCGGTAATACAGATGTATTCACTCTTCTAACGCAACAATCTGTCCTATTAGTTATTAGTTTTCAACAGACAGCTAATATGTTAATTCTAAAAAAAGAGAAGTTAATTATGAATGTTTTGAAATCACTTTTACAACCGTGTTATGCTGTTATGCTAGCATCTGTTGTATTATTTTTACCATCAATATGTACAGCAAATAATACAAACGCAGCTATATTATTTTTTCCATCTACACATGTAGTGAATGATAATATAAAAATTGATTCTTCGCCATTTTACATAAAATTTTCAGCAGGTATTGTTAATACAAGTCGTATATTAGAGGCAGGATTAGGTTACAGGCTAAATCGACATAGAATGGATATAAGACTAGGATTTATGGTTAATATCCTTAAAGCATATAATTTTGTCCAAGGAAATTATTATTATAATATAATTACTGGTAATATAGGATCAATTTTTGCTACAGGTGGCATAATGTCAGTTTTTAACGAAGGTATTAGAGGAGAGTTAGGAATTGGCATATCAGTAGATTTATATGATATATATTATACAGATCTTGAATTTGGCGGTACATATAATAATAGCGATAATTCACTTCCTTTTTATATACGTTCTGGATTTCGTTTGCATTGTTGAACGAAATGAGTTTAGTAGTTAGTAATGATTAGCTCGTTAACGAGATTTCGTTGTTCATTGATTGAGTATTTAACTCCAATATGAGTGATAAAAAAATCTTTGTATAGCTTTAATAGACTTTTTTCGAAACTAGAGAATGATGTAGAATAGTGTTATAAAGATCTGATTTGATGAGGTAATAATGAAGTTTGATCAGATTAAAGAGTTAAAGGATGAAAAATTTAGTCGATTACAGGAGTAAAGCTGTAAAATGGGTAGAAGACACCCTAGTTAAACACTCAAACTTTGCTCTTCCAGTCTTCAAGGTCGTAAAGCTCTAATGAAGAGTGATATGAATTATGAAGTAGTCTTGATTGATGCTACTGAGAGTCCTATAGAAAGACCTAAAAAAACAAAAATTCTATTATTTAGGAAAGAAGAAAAGGTATACACTAAAAACTCAAATAGTGGTAGATAAGAAAACCCACCAAGTAATATGTACAGATTTTTCTAACGGCAAAAAACATGACTTTAGATTATTTAAGGAATCCAAAATTCTTATTCATCCTAAGGTTAAAGCGATTACTGATACAGGATATCAAGGTATACAAAAAATTCACAATAATTCTGAATTACCAAAGAAAAAAAGCAAGAAAAATCCTTTAACTAAAAATGATAAAAAGAATAATCCTAGATTAGCAGGAGAATGAGTTGTGAATGAAAACGTTATTGGTATGCTAAAACGGTTCAAAATTATTGCTGACAAATATCGAAATAGACGTAATCGATTGCTAGAATATTGTCGATAATTTTATTCTCAGAGATTATGCCTCTAGCTACTGAGTATATTTTTTTACCATCGCTAGCTACTAGGTATAACACAGGTACAATATGCTTAGGGTTTAGTTTATTTAGCAACTCATTATTCTTACTGACAGCTAGCAACTGAAATGCATATTTATTAGCAAAGCCTTGAACAATAGGCATAAAGGCTTTACAAAGCAAGCAATTTTGTTTAACTTGCAGAGAATCAATCCCCAGTTTTTAGCAATGTTTTTGAGTTTTGAGTCGTTTTTCTGCTCTGATTTTTCTTGATACAGCTTTCTATGTAAGCTATTAGCTGGCTCATGAGCATTAATCAGTTGATAATCAAGTAGAGTAGCTAGTTGCCACATAGTAGCAAACTTATGCGCCTTCTCCATGATTTTTTTCTGTAGCCTTTGAGCTGTAATCACATTTTCGAGCGTTGGATTATCAAGCGCTATACGCTGAGCTCGATTAAATTGCTCCTTTAATTCCTCGATTCTATGATCATGAGTTCCACTCATCAACTTAGAACTAGAGTTATTAAGCTCATGACCATGTTTATCATTGTACCATAAAAACCCTGTTGGCAAAGAGTTAGCAGTAGCTAATTCTATCGACAAGTAACCAAATAGCACTATTATTACCGATAAGTGTATTGCATTCATTCTCTCAATCCCAAGGAACGCTGGTATCATAGTTCATCCACCATTGATCTTCAGCATTTACTATTTCTGCAGTATCTTTTTTTGAAATAGGTAAAAGATAATCTTCAATATTTTTTATATGATTTTTAAAAAATTCTCTCATTTCTTCTTTAGTAATCACGCGGCTAGATCGTATAATGGCTTGTTGCCAAATAGAATGCAAATGTGTTAAGTCACGCAAATAAGATGCTGTATGTTCACCATAAGAAGAGTATATTTTATAAATTAACTCTTTTTGTTGCCTAGTATAAATACTGAAATCTATTTCTCCTGGAGCAGGAATTGCATTAGCTTCAAAGCAACCAAATACAGAACGTAAATTCTGTACTACAGGCCCATTTTCCCAGGCTTCAATATCTTCTTTAAAAAGAGGCTTATCAAATAAAGCTAGATGCACACCTTGGGCAAAATACACTAATTTTTGCAGTTTCAATTGAGTTATTATATCTCCTGCTTCTCTATCAACCAATACCAGAAAATAGCTAGCAACATCAAAACAACTCAATAACTCACCCTTTTGTTGTATAGTCATGATTTTATTATTATATCTTATGACTATTTTATAACAATTTGTATCACAAATAAATCATGATAATGCCTTATAATACCTGCTTATTACAGATCTTGTGTTAAAAATCAAGATTACTTTTTAATACCTGCATTTTGTTTGAATATATTTATTAACTGGTATGCTTTCACATTATTAGTATCATATTTAATAGCTAGATTACAACTTTCTATTGCTTCTTGAAATTGTCCTAAGTCATGTAAACAAACTCCTTTATAAACATAAGATACTGCTAAATCTGGTTTGTACTTAATAGCTAAATCAAAATTTTCTATCGCTTTCTGCAATTGTCCTAATTTACCTAAATAAAATCCTTTATTATAATAAGCTTCTGCATCATTAGGATTATACTTAATAGCTAAATCAAAATTTTTAATTGCTTCTTGAAATTGTCCTAATTTATCTAAACAAACTCCTTTATTAGACCTCTTTCGAAACTGGTTAAGGTAGTTCAAAATTATTGCTGATAAATATCGAAATAGACGTAAAAGATTCGGTCTTAGATTTAATTTGATCTCTGGCATTTATAATTTTGATACGTTAACCAGTTTCGAAAGAGGTCTATTATAATAAGCATTTGCATAATTAAGTTTATACTTAATAGCTAAATCAAAATTTTCTATTGCTTTTTGATATTGTCCTGATTCACATAAACAAACTCCTTTATTAACATAAGCTTTTGAATAATTAGGTTTGTACTTAATAGCTAAATCAAAATTTTTCATTGCTTCTTGATATTTGTTTAACTCAAGAAATGAAATTCCAACATTAAAATGTTTTTCTGCTAATATAGCTTTATTCCGAATTAATTTCTGTTGTACAGGTTGATTGTTGTTTAGTTTTGATGCAATGGTTGTATTTAACAGTGTTAATAATAAAACAGCTGTTATATATTTTACAAATTTCATATGATTATTAATTACCCTTTAAATTTTTGATTAGCTACTGAACACCAAATAATTACTGAATTAGAGGTATTGTAATTATTCTTTCTTTTATATTTTTTTCAGTCTCATCAATAATACTATCAGAAATTCTATTAATATTCTTTATTTTTTTATTATTACAACCGGTTATAACAAATTATGTTGCATTAAATACGTATGATTTTTATAGGTAAAGTCATTAATATAAAGTCTATATGGATTAGCGGTGGTATTAATGATGACTTTGTTGCATACGATGAACTTTATCTTGGATTCCTGCAATAATGTCTTTGTTCATGCTGTTTTGAGCCTTAGTGAGTATATCACCAAATAGTTCATCCATATTGATTTTAGTGAAATCAACTTTTTATAATTCCTTAACAGCAAGGCCTCTACAATTTGGACATTCAGGTGTTCCAAAGTCTATTTTTAGCTGTTTTCTTGCTTCTTCCTGAAAAATTCTAGCAAGTTTCGACTGAAAGCAGCAATAAGTAGACTTTCTAGCTAAGCAAATACCTAATATTGGAATTCTTGAAGAACAGTAGGTTCCAATGTAATAGCAGTAACCTTTTTTTCTATATAGAGCTAATTCTTGTTCCTTAGATTTGCATTGTGATAAGCCTATATCACGCCCCCAGCCAGTCATTGAAGAACAGCAATTCAAAAAACTAAATACATCTTTTTTGCATTTGCGATGTTTCCCTGAAAATACAGAAACGGGATTTGTTTTAATATCTTTGCTCATCTGATTTAGCATCGCTATATGAGCTACTTTAGCTATATCCCTGTTTGGTATAATAGTTGGAGTATTGCAATTGCCTCCTAAACAAAAGATTGAGTTATTACGCAATGATGAGTGTAGCATTGTTTGCTTCTCAGTTGAACAGCTATAATCGTGCTGCCATAGTAAACAAATATTTGCTACTGATTTTTGGCAAGTGCTGTTTTTTAATTCGCAATTTTGAATTTTAAGGTGTTTGCAACCATCTTTTGGATCGCTAGTACAAGAAAAAACAATCTTTTGTTTCCAATATGGACGATTGACTTTAAACTTGTCAAAAAATACTCTATCACCACCATCATAGTTGATTCTATTGACCTCATAGCATTCGTTACTTTCTGTTAATTGCTCAAGTTCAGGGTTTAAAACTTTCCAATATTCTGCTACTTCCCTTAGTTCTTGAGTCTTATCTCTGTAGTCATAGTGAAGTATACATATTTTTTCATTTACTTCTAATAAAAAATTTCTACCAATATTGTGTATAGATGCACCAAGCCTATTAGCAATAGCCCATTTCATTTGTTTTACAATTGCTTCGGGATCATCTGCTAGGCAGTATATTTGCGCATCTAATTCATCATCATAGACATCGCTACGACTATTAAGCCAATTACTATGATTCTCCTTTATTTCTTCTGTTGCAAATTCCATTTGCCGGCTTTGCCATGGAAGCCATACATTCTCTAATTTGCACTCAACGTTTAATTCTCGAATAAGTTCAATATTGAACTTACTGCCTTCAGTACAACTTTGAATGATTTCAGTATTAGTTGTACTTGTCTGAGTTACGAAATTACTGCTATCAAGGGCACTTAAAGGATCAGATTCAATTCTCATTGAATTAGCTATCATATAATTTTGATCGTTGATATTATGTTGAGTTAAGGCATTGTTTTTACTGTTTTCAGCTTGAAATAACATTGCTCCACTTTCTGTACCAAGCTGATTACGGCCATGGTAGGTTAAATCCTCATCATTATTAGGATAATTAACATTACTACCTTGATGAAATAATTCTTGTGTATTTGAAGAATTTCCAAGATTTACATTATAGTTGCTAGCTTCATTATAACTGCTTTGCATTGAAGCTAAACAACAATTGATGTTCAATATTATCAAAACTAGTACTATAAGTTGCTTCATGGAGTATTCTCATTCATAATTTCTAATGCTGTTGCTAAAGGAATATGGCCAGTTAATTTCTTGGTTAATCCTCTTTTTTCATCATCTATTACTATCACTGGTACAACATCAACCTTATATTTCTCAAACAAGCTAGGATCTATATCGAAGCTAATATCAAGCTCCATAGTTTTATTCTTTGTTTGTGTAAATGAGTTATTAATTAACCCACGCATAACTAATTGAGCTCCGACCTTTTGAGACTCAGCAAAATAGCTTTTTAAAGCCTCATCACTCATTGAAAATGAGACAAAAATAAAAGTTTTTTGCTTGTCCAAAAAAAAAGCATTAGCATTATTAACAAATAATAAAACCATCAACATCATTACTCGTATAACCATATTCCTCTCCAAGCTTTATAAATCAAAGCAAACAACAATCTCTTTTTCGCCAAATCAAGTAACCAAAATCTTCACCATTAACTGGAAATTCTCTACCAGCTTGCCATATAGCTTCTGTTTGACCTATGCTCTTGCAGGATTTTGTTTCTGGAATTGGATAAGTCATTTGTAGTCGATACTGACTTTTCTTGATAATAGGCATTGGATACTTACCACATAGGCCTTTATAACCATAATATCCCCATAACATCAGTTGCCTATGCATTTTAGCCATAAACTTACTTACCATTAATACAGATGTTCCAACTCCACCATTATGCGCTGCAGCTGTTCCAGTGAAAGGGTAAAGCATTCCTTGACATCCAGCACACCAAAAAGCATAATCGCTTGCTAATAAACCAGCGCTACAACTGATGCAATCAGCTATACATGCTTGATAAGCAGCTACATTTTGAAACAACAACGTTTCTGGATTTAAAATCGCAGATTTTGCATCGTCACTCCATAATGGATCAAACTCTGTTAAATATGCTATATCGACTGCAGCCATTTCCAGACAAATAAAATCAAGCAAAATTTCCAGCCAGTAAATCACGGGATAGACATACCAATGAATGTGGTAAAAAGCACTTCCTTCAGCCTCATCTTTCATGCCTTTTTGAGTAGCAGTTCCAAATGACAAACCTCCAAGACTTACCATACACATTGGTGACTTTGTAACGTCTACAAGGCGTACTGGCTCCCAAAATCCTACCGGAATACCAGGTATAGGCACTGGAATCCCTGGCTTAGGACAAAGACATATAAGTCTACCAGAAGCATTAGTATCAGGCATTGAACTGCTTACTACCTTAAATCCAGCTATAGTAATTGGAAACAAGCACTTCCAACATACATCTGTTATAGGATTTACAAATCTTCCAACACACCCAGCAGCTGCATAACAGTTATTAGCTGTTATAGACATTACTATCGCTAACAAAATTACCAGTTCCTTCACTCACTTTGCTTGCATTGATGAAATTTTACGAAGAAGTTTTGGATATCTATTTCCTGGAATTAAATATAAAGTTTCACCACCTGGATTTACTATCTCTTGTATTTCACCTCGTAGCGTATTATTAACTATTTTAACTAGATCTTGTTCTAATTGCTGTAATTTCCAACTTTTCATATAAAACCTTCTTTTAAGTTGAATCTAATAGTATATTGAGTTATACTGCTTACAGCATATTATGTAACTTCCAACGTGCGTTATATGCTTTTAATAGGTGCTTACTTCGCTAATTTTAAGCACAGTGTTTTCTTGCTCTATTATGGCTGGCACAGCTTGTATTTTAAACTTCATACTCAAAAAACCCAATTGATCGAAGAATACGTGCCGGCCTAATAGATTGCTAAGTTCAATAGGATTTCCATTAACTAACACTATCTTTCCTGGTCTTGATTTTGCCCAAGCAACCTGATCTTCATCATCTCCATCAATTAATATTAGTGGCTCACCCCAATGTATCATCTCCAAAGGATTTATTTTAGTTCCTCCCTTTACTATTATTATACCATTTTTTGTCTTAATGTCATCCTTTTGAACATAGGTAGAATCATATATTCGCGTTTTATTTTCAGTAGCTTTACTCAAATTTTTTACTGGAACTGGTCTCATGATTTTTTGCCTAACTTTTTCCTGAAATTCAAGCTGCATTTGATTCAACAAACCACTTTTTGATGCAGCATTAAGTTTAGCCATAATCACCTCCAGTAATGATTCCTCAATGATTGGAAAAACATGCCCTCTAGTTCCATAATCCTTAATCTCAACACCTATATCAGCATTTAATAAATTGGCCCTTATATCGCTTACTTGATAAGCAACAGCGAATAAAGCAAAGAGTGTGCCTATACCAATTACTACTCCTTGCTTCATGGAATTATTTTCCGCTCTCTTATCACATAATTAATTGCCTCACTGACATTCATACCTTTAGCCATGTGATCTTCTATTGCTTGATAATCTCTAGCATTCGTCGAAGTTAACAGCAGAGTAAATGGATCAATCATTAATCTGCCTACAACACCTGAAACATTAGGGCTGTAAATAGCTATTTCACTATAATACGGAGGATTTGAATGTACAGATTGCAGTAAATTTAGCTTCCAATCCTCATCAACAAAGCCTGCAAGCTTAGGATTAGCTCGCATTGCCTTAAATGATTCAGAATTTTGCTTTAAGATTATCTTATGTGATGAATTCTCAAATGCTTTTTCAGACGCAGAACCCTCTTGACGAAAGTAATCCGTGAGTTGCTGAGTTGCTAAAGCAATCGATCCATTATATTTTCGAGCTATTCGACCTGCTTCTTCAATAAACTCTCCTGAACGCTTTCCAGCTAATAGCTTCCAAGCTTCATCTATCATAATTAAAAATGGTCTACTTCTATCTCCCTTAACCATTGTTTGATTAATATGAACAATCATAATCTGTACAATCACAGCTAATAGCTCTGGTACAGAGCGTAGATGATCAGTTTCAATTACCACAATATCAGAGTTTAGAGATAATTGCGCCTTACCGCTAAAAAATCTTCCATGTTGACCATCTTTAGTAAAAGGAAAGAGCATATTTCCAAGCTCTTTAGCATATGATTCTTCTCTATTTGATAACCAGTCTGCAATATCGGTAATTTCAGCTTTAGCTCCCTTATTTTGCCAGACTGATATCAAAGCTCTCTGCAACATCGGTTGTTGCAAATCACTTGTTCCATACTGTGGAGCTGCCATAGTAGCTAAAATAGATGGAAAGTTAGATAAAAAGTCTGATCTAGCCTCTATAGACTTTGCACTGTCATCCTCTGGCACCTCTGAAAATGGATTAATTGATACAGGATTTTTCATGTCAAATTCTATGTATCTACCGCCTAGAATCAAGCATGTACGCTTAAATGATCTTCCATAATCAAGAACAAAAACTTTACCACCAACTCCTAGAACCGATAGCATTAATTCTTGCATAAAAACGGATTTTCCAGAGCCTGGAACTCCAGCTATACAAAGGTTAAAGTTCTCATTTGGAGCTACTCCATGCTTATTTAATGCAGGTAATAAAGCTCCACCAAAAGGTGACCAATACATTATTTGACCTCGTCTGCCAGCTAGTAACATACCTGGAGAACTTAAATCACCTTTCCATTCACCAATGATTGGTAATAATACTTTGCTCTCTACAGAAACAGTTTTTATGCCTCGACCTAAGCTAGAAAGCGCTACTCCAACTCCTGATGTTTTATTTTGACCCAATACACCTTTTGGGCCTTGTTCAACTAATTGCATTGGTAGGGCAGCTAGTAACACAGCTACATGATCATATTTACATGGAACAAAATACCATCCACTGCGTCTTAACATCGAACAAAAGGCTGATGCAGATTGCTTAGCCTTTTTTGTTTTATCAAACATAATAACGTTGAAGTGAATATTAACTACTCTATCACCACTCTGCAGAGCAGCCACTACACCGGCTAAATCAGCAGCTTCTTGTTGTATATCAGGAAAAAATTTACTCATTCCTGCATTAATATTTCTTTCTAGCGCTTCTCTTTTAGTTATGGCTGCAGTCCTTTCCATCGCTTGATTTGGTAAAATTTGCAGACCAAAATGAATCAGGAAATTTGATTTTATATATTCATCACGACGCATTTCATTGCCTAAAAACAGATCCATAGCAGATAATTTCCACTCTGCAGGCCTATTTCTTGCTTCTAGACTGATAAATATTTGATCATCATTTACATTTACACAATCATCATTCTCAAATAACGAGAAATCTCCACTTAGAATTTGTTCAGACAATATTTCATACTGGTTAATATTTGAATGTTCTTCTTCAGGCCAGCCAAATATTACTCTCAGAAACTTTAATAATTGCTGTGCATTCACATTTTCAGTGCTTAATCCAATTGACCTAAACGTATCTTTTAAAGCATCTCGTCTGCGAATCATATCATCGATATTTGCATTTAAATTAGGTATAGTAACTGAAATCAACAATACTACATCCTTTACAGAGCCTGACTTTTGAGCTTGATCACGTAAAAATTCTGTTCTTTTATTAGCTAACTCAATAAATATCTCTCCTTTACGATATGACTGCCAGTTGCTTAAAAAATTCTCTATATTATTACTACCAATCATCAAGACTTGCAGGCTACTTTCACCAGGTAAATTTTCATCGCTTTTCAGAAATTCAGCAATTTCATTTTGAGCAGAAACACTAGCTCCAACTAATGGCCATGCAAGCAATACAAAACCTATTGAACCACGATTAAAGAATAGCTGAGTCTCATCATCATATGATTCATAGACAAAGTGTTTAGAAAATCTTTCTCGATCAAAATCCTTATGTATGCTTGCGTTCACCTTGACTCTGTTTTAATTTAAATAAATTAATAAGATATTTTTTTGGTTTTTTCGGCGACTTGTTAACAACAGCTACGCTTTGAATAGCTTTAGCTTGCCTGTAGCATAGAATACAACGTCTTTTTGATTTAGTTTTGGATGTTTCAACTTTCTCAAGATTATCAATATCAAAAGCGCCTTGAGCAACCATATTCTTTATTTCGTATAAAGACTTACATTTTAGCCCTTTAGGAATTTTACAATCAAAAGTACTTTCGAAAAAGAAACTGGTTAGGCTCATACAGCACAATAGCAATAATAAAAACTTCATTATAAATAATACTCCTCTAACTTTTGTGATTGATCGAATTTATTATGCAAATTAACTTTTTCATTGTTAGTTGATTGTGAATAAGTTGAATTATGTGGCTTCTTCTTGTGCTCACGTAAGTCAAAACCTTTTTTAAATACAACATCGATGACTCTACCTGAGGCAACAACAATGACTGGGCTCATAGAATCAGCTCGTTTTATAGCAAAATCAGCTAGCTTATCAAAAGCATTGCTAGCTCCAGCGTAAGCTCCAGACTGAAGCGCATCTCCAATCTGAAACTCTTGTTGTTGGCCTCCAGCTACTAGGTTTAAAGTTGGTAGCATATCAGGTTTAATAGCCTTAGATTGCAGAAACTTAGCTATACTGCTAAATACTCCATTTAATGCAGCCATTCTTAACTAACACTTTAAGCCAGTTTTATTTTTTTCTTAGTATTTCTACTTTGTTTTTTAGAAAGTTTTGCTGTTAATTCTTTTGTATTAAGGTCATTACTGAACAAATTATTATTGTTTTGTTTTGAATTATCCTTTTCCTCCATTTTTGTAGCAGCATTAACAAGCATTACAGGGTTTGGAGTTTTTGGAGTAAAAGTTAACATTAAATCTTGAATTGTTTTGTATTCTCCTATTACAGTTAAATAAACTTTGTTTCCTTCTTCTCGTGGAGCAATAAACAAATATCCATACTCATGAACTACAACTTCAGCTGCATTTTGAAGGTACATAAAAATATCATTAATTTTTTCATCTTTAAGATTAATTCTTGTTGGCCCACTATCAGAAATCTCAAGCTTTAGTAAATTGTCAGCTTCTAACTCATATTCTACTGCATATATATTATTAACGTTTACCAAAGCAATAAACCCTATGATAAATCTCAAAATTCTAATACTCATTTTTTTATTCCATTCTCTTTAACACCAGTCAATAACAAAAGGTAATTAGGAGTTCGCTTGTAAGTCAAAAGGTAAGTCTTATCGACAGCTATATGTTTACTATCGCTAAACCAATAACGAAGCGTTCCACTAATTAATACTCCATCCTTTATCACTTCAATCTTTTTTGGAAAAAAGACTGAAGATACATTTGAGCCTTTAACAAATTGCAAGTGATCATGAAAAAATTTATTTAAAGATTCAGTATTACTGAATACCACTTTCATGTCTGCTATTTGTCTTTCTACCTCATTTGGAGAAGTGGTAAATAAGAGTTCCATCACATAAATTGCCCATTCCTTTAAATAGGTTTCATGGTAATTTTTTGATGAAACCGTCATTTTACGATCAGACTCCAGTGCTGGAATTAACAACCACTTTTCTTCTTTGGTAATTGCAGCCATTATCGCAATTATATTAGCTGCAGCTAGCAATATAGTTACTGAAAGTAAGCATTTATTATATTTAACAAGCTCTTGTATAGCATTTTGCTTAAAGAGATGATTCATTATTTGCCAACTTTTTTGCCCAGAAGTCTTGAATATCCTAATGGAGCTGGCAATAAACCTTTAGCTACTAAAAAACTTTTTAGCAAAAAATTCTCCGATACCTTCTTAAATTTCTTAAAGCAATAACATAGAGCAATTCCTCCAACCATAAATGCTAGGCCTAATTTAGCATGCCTGCTGTTTAGTAGTACAATTCCTGGAGCTACTCCAGCTAGCACTACTCCCCATTCATCAATGCTCAAACCCATATACTTCAACGGCCTCGATAATGCCCAACATAATTTTTGATTTTGCATAATCACCTTCAACCTCAATTTTAGCATGAGATTTCTCATTCTACTATTGTGATTTTCAAAAATTTACAAAATCTATCTAATATATCAAGCCTTATTTCTCAGATAAGCTGTTTATTATCTGTCTTTCTTCTTTGCGACCTAATGATGCTAAGATTTCAGGTATTATCTTGTCTAGTTCAGTATTAGCATTATCACCTGTTAATATATTGTTTACAACTTTATTTGTAGCTGCTTTTACCTTTTCTACACTAATTTTAGTATAAATTTCAGCTGTTGTTGAAATACGACTATGCCCTAACATTTCAGCTATTGTCTGTAGTTCTTCTCCATTATTTATCGACCAAGTTGCAAACGTTCTTCTAAGATCATGTATTGTTACATTCGGTATTCTAGCTTTTCTGCGAATTTTATCCCATGCACATTGTATTGCCTCATTTGACCAGTGTTTGCTATTATCTCTTGGGCTTGGCAATACCCATTCACTATTTGTTTCTTGCTTTAGGTATTTCAATATTGTTATTAATGCATCAGCTAATCCTATATATAGTGTCTTTCCACTTTTACTCTTAGTTTTTGGTATACACCATATTTTTTCGCTAAGGCTTATCTCGTCCCATCTCATTCCTAATACATTACTTTTACGTGCTGCAGTGAATAAACTTATAAATGTAAAAATTTTTCCTGATCGTTCTGCTCGCTTTTGCGATTCTGTTAATTGACTATTTTCCTTTTCTTTTAGCACGGCCATAAGTCTTCTCATTTCTTCATTTGTTACATATCTAGATCTTGATTCTTGCCTGTGCCTTTTTATTCCATGAACAGGATTTTTATCTATTAATCCCCATTCTATAGCTTTATTAAATATAGGGTTTAATTTCGTAAGAATATCGTTTGCTGTTACATAGTATTTCTTTTCTGTTTTTTCGTCAAAAAGCTTCTGAATATCTTCTACGGTAACTTTAGATATATCTTTATCGTAGAAAGGTACTGTATAACTCTTTACCGTTAAATAGGTTTTCTTCCAACTTTTTGGATGATAAATCCTACTATATTCAGCATATTTTCAATGCACCTGTCCGAATGTTAGTTCGGTTTGTAATCCAAGTCTCTTATTTCTTTTTTCTCTCCTTTCTTTATTTATCTTCCGTCTTTCATCCATTGGATTTATTCCGTTAGCAATATCCTTTTTCAACTTCATTACCTTCTTCCTAGCCTCTTTTACAGTCAGATCTGGTGAAGTTCCTATTTTTATCTTATAATATCTGCCACCAATGTTTATTGCTAAATAAAATCTTCTAAATCCAGTATATGATATTATCAAAAGTAGGTTCCTTTCTTTTGTATCTCTAAACTGGATTATTTTTTCTTCTTTGGTTGGTGCTTTTATTTTATTTAATGCTGATTGTGTAAAGTTAAGTAATATTACTGACATATTTATCACCCTTCATTAATTTAAAATTGAAGTAATTAAATAATAACTTATTAATTTTTAAAATTAGCTTAAACTTATAATTCGTAGTATGATTTTTATTTAATAGCAAATACTTTTGTAAAAATAAAAAATATTTTTAAGCAACATTACCAACTGAAGGTTACTCTAAGCTTATCAACTAAAAATTCAAGTTGCTTGATTAAAAATCAGCATTCCAATTAGCTAAATATTATACATATATTTGTGTTATATTTGTGTAATTACCATCAAGATATTATTATCATATTGACAAGTAATATTAATACATCTACAGTTAAATCCATATATCAATTTAAACGAGAATAAACTACATAGCAGATTTTATAATGCGTATAAAGCTCATAATAACTCTTAATCTAACTTATTTCTTCTTGTTAGTTAAATCATCTTAAACTATACATCTATCTGTTTTATTGTTGTGCTATTAATTCCCTCTGTGGATAATTTTTCGGTTAATTTATTGATTTTATTTTGACTTTTGTCTTCAATAAGCATAGCATGCTCATGCTGTATTAGTTGCATATCAGCTAAAGATTAAAAAGTAAATTTTCAGTTTATCATCTTTAATCTAATGTAATGTTAAAATATTATATTTTATTTAGCATATATTATGTAATATGAAAAATATCAACTCATCAAAGAAGTCCAAACTGATTAAAGGTCAAACTTTAGCAGTTATGCTTGTTAATATTGCAATTGGAGCTGTCGCTGGTATTAAGTATGCAGACTTAGAGCCAAGGCATCAGACTATAATTAGTAAAGATGCTAATTTAGATATTTGTTTTACTCCTTCATCTTCTGGATGTACTACTGTAATAACTCGAGCAATTGCTAGTGCTAATAATAGTATATATATACAAGCTTATGGATTTACATCTGCTAGTATAGCAGACGAGATAGTAAAGGCTAAAAAACGCGGTGTTGCAGTATCTGTAATATTAGATAAAAGTAATATTAGTAGTAAACATTCAAAGATGAAACTATTAAAGCAATATGATATTAATGTTAGAATAGATACTGTACCTGGCATTGCACATAATAAAGTTATGATTATTGATGATAGTACAGTAATTACTGGATCTTTTAATTTTACAGAAGCAGCTGATAAGAGTAATGCTGAAAACGTTATCATTATTCAGAATAGCGATGTTGCTAAGATTTACCTTGATAACTGGCAAAAAAGATATTTACGTTCTAGAGAAGCATAAATAATAATATACGTCTTGCATATAGCGAAAAGATATAGTCAAATATGCTCTAGTTTTTGCTAAAAATAATGCAGTATAAACAAATAAAAGTTTTAGTAGTAGAGATTTGTTCAGAATTTAACTCTTTGATAAATATAGCTTGTATGTAAGACTCGAAAATACTTTTATTGCAATTGCATTCAAATAAAAAAAATGGCAATAACTTTACCATTATAAAAAGCAGCTATCATACTTACTCTTCGTGTGTGCTGATAAGCTTTTTTTACCATAGTACCTTGTATGATAAAAACAAGTGAAATTGCAATAAAATAAAAGATTATAGCAATAGCACAAAAGAAAGCTAGGATACAGTAGTGCTCCTAAGGCTAATAACCTGTGCTAGATAAGTAACTAGCTTTTTTAACTAAAAACAGGACTGTATTCTTAGGCCAAAAAGCCTGCATTTACAAGGTTGGTTTTGAGATATTTAACATAAAATTTGGTGATTATGAATAGTATAATTGCAGGAATTGACGTTTCTAAAGAAACATTTGATGCAGCTGTGTTAATTAATAATAAAGTTCAAACAAGAAAATTTAATAATACTTCTGAATGGTTTAACAAATTAGTAACATGGTTAAAAAGCAGAGGACCTGGACACGTTTGTATGAAAGCAACAGGTATCTACTGGAAAAACTTAGCGAAATATTTGTACAATTAGTAAGCGTAGTAATCCTGCACGTATTAAAGGTTTTGCAATGAGTAAACTTAGTCGTACAAAAAAACACAGATAAAGCAGACAGTGTATTAATAGCATATTTCTGCGAGGCGCTGAAAAAGGTCTATAAGAGATAATGTACAATTATAATTATGCAATTATTTAAATATAATTTTAATTAATAACAGTTTATTTATTGCTCATATTTCTACAATAATTAGTTCATAATACTATATATTTAATAACCTGAACATTGCCTATTGTAACAGTTGTATATTATCTCTTTCTAACTGTTTTTTATTCTAAATTTGCATTTGCAGACATGCAAGCAATAAATAAACCGTTATTAATTAAAATTATATTTAAATATATCACATAATTATAATTGTACATTATCTCTTGCCGACCTTTTTTATTACGCTTTTCATACTTTCCCTTATCCTAATCTGGCATTAATAATATTCAAATTTATATTGAATTTCTTGAAAAGCAAATTATAAAAATTGAACAAATGATTAATAATCATATTAAGAATAATAAAGATTTTTTCAATAAGGCTGCATTACTTGTATCAATAACAGGTATAGGAGCAAAAATACAAGCTATAGTTCTTGCTTTTTTTGCAAATATTGAAAAATTTAGTTCTGCTAAACAAGTTGTAGCTTTTGTAGTCCTTAATCATAAACATAGCCAATCCTGTAGGTTGTGTTAGTGGAATCTCTCGAGAACTAGTAATTCTAGACCTACGTAAAGCTTTTTATATACCTGCTATGTTTGCATTAAAATATAATTGTATTATTAGGCTTTGCTCATCGTTTATCTGATAGTGGTATACACAAAATGCTTATCCTTGTTGCTTCTATGCGTTAAATTTACATATAACATTAGACCTCTTTCGAAACTGGTTAAGGTAGATCAAAATTATAAATGCCAGAGATCAAATTAAATCTAAGACCGAATCTTTTACGTCTATTTCGATATTTGTCAGCAATAATTTTAAATCGTTTTAGCATACAAATAACGTTTTCATTCACAACTCATTCTCCTGCTAATCTAGGATTATTCTTTTTATCATTTTTAGTTAAAGGATTTTTCTTGCTTTTTTTCTTTGGTAATTCAGAATTATTGTGAATTTTTTTGTATACCTTGATATCCTGTATCAGTAATCGCTTTAACCTTAGGATGGATAAGAATTTTGGATTCCTTAAATAATCTAAAGTCATGCTTTTTACCGTTAGAAAAATCTGTACATATTACTTGGTATGTTTTCTTGTCTACAACTATTTGAGCTTTTAGTATATGCCTTTTCTTCTTTCATGAATAAAATAGAATTGTTGTTTTTTTTAGGTCTTTCTATAGGACTCTCAGTAGCATCAATCAAGACTACTTCATAATTCATATCACTCTTCATTATAGCTTTACGACCTGGAAGAGCAAAGTTTGGGTGTTTTACTAGGGTGGCTTCTACCCATTTTACAGCTTTATATGCTCAACTTTCACTAATCCCATAGTTCTGACCTATATGGAAATAAGTACAGTATTCTCTAAGGTATTCTAAGGCCATCAGCAACTGTTCCTCCAAATTAAGCTTATTTTTACGCCTACCTTTTGATTTCTTAAGACCGTCAGCTTTCCTCAAAATATCCACCATCTTTGAAAATGTTCCCTTCCTTACTCCTGTTAATCGACTAAATTTTTCATCCTTTACTCTTTAATCTGATCGAATTTCATTATTATCTCAAATCAGATCTTTATAATACTATTCTACATCATTCTCTAGTTTCGAAAGAAGTCTAATATCCTTAATATCCTTTTGCAGAAATTCTGTTAATAATTTTTAATTACATTCATTCAAGTATGTGTAACAATATGTAAAAATTTATGTTAAATTAAGAAAATATGAGTCAGTATTTATTAGATCTAAATTCAGAACAACGAGAAGCAGTAATAACTACTAATGGTCCATTGTTAGTATTAGCTGGGGCTGGCACAGGTAAAACAAGAGTGATAACTTATCGTATTGCTTATATTATTGACCAATTTATGGCATCACCAGAAGAAATTCTTGCAGTAACATTTACTAATAAAGCTGCAACAGAAATGCAATGGCGTGTCGCAGACATAACTAACAATACTACAGGTATATACATTGGAACTTTTCATGCTATTGCTACTAAAATTCTTAAAGCACATGCTGAGTTGGTAGGGTTAACATCATCATTTTCAATAATAGACCAATCTGAACAAGTCAGAGTTATTAAAAATATTTGTGAAACACATGGCATTTCAACAAAAAATTATTCCCCAAAAGATATTTGCGAAATAATAAGTAGATGGAAAGATCTTGGTGAGCAGCCTAAGATAGATTCCCATACTCCTATTTATCAAGTTGCACAAAAAATCTACCAACATTATCAAACAGAATTACAAAAATCCAATGTAGTTGATTTTGGAGATTTATTATTATACAACATGAAAATTTTCAGTGAATATCCGGATGTTTTAAATTTTTATCAAACAAAATTTAAGTATGTTTTTATTGATGAATATCAAGATACTAATAATGTTCAGTATTTTTGGGCTAAAGCTTTAGTCAATTTGCATGAAAATTTATGTTGTGTAGGTGATGACGACCAATCAATTTATAGTTGGAGAGGAGCAAACATAGAAAATATTTTAAAGTTTAAAGACGACTTCAAAAACGCTAAGTTAATTAAGCTTGAGCAAAATTATAGATCAACTAATAGCATTTTAACAGCAGCTAGTAGTATCATTTGCAACAATAAATATCGTCATGATAAAAAACTATGGACTAATAAACAATCTGATCAACCAATAAGGATTGTATATTGTTATAATGATCGTGAAGAAGCGCGGTTTATTAGCTCTGAAATTAAAAAATTAATAACTAAATCACCTAATCTTTCCATTGCTGTACTAGTTAGATCTAGCTCCCAAGCTCATGTTTTAGAAGAGTCATTTTTTAGCAATAATATAAAATATCAAGTAATTGGTGGGTTTAGATTTTTTGATAGAATGGAAATTGCAGATATGATAGCATATTTGCGAGTACTAGTAAATCACAATGATAATTTAGCATTAACTAGAATTATTAATGTCCCTAAAAGATCTATTGGTCCAGCAACATTACATACTATTAAGGAGTATGCTCAGCAACAAAAAAGTTCAATGTTTACTGCAATTGAACAGATATTAAGTAAAAAACTTTTAAAACCTCAGCTAGAGTTAACATTACAAAATTTAATTAACAAATTTAAAGAATGGCATTCTCTATATAAAGCTGGTTATACTCCTGCTAAGGTAACTGAAATTATTTGCGATGACTCTAATTATTTACAAATGTTAAAAGATGATAAATCTTCTCAGAGCGACAGAAGAATAGAAAATATTCAAGAAATGATTAGAGCAATGCTAGATTATAATAGTATCGAAGAGTTTTTAGAACATGCAAGTTTATTTTTGGAACGAGATAATAGTATTAACGCTAAAGATAATAGCGTAGTTAGCTTAATGACTTTACATGCATCTAAGGGTTTAGAATTTGATGTAGTATTTTTACCTGGATGGGAAGAAGGAGTTTTCCCTCATCAAAAATCACTTATTGTTGAAGATCAAAGAGCTTTAGAAGAAGAAAGAAGGATAGCTTATGTTGGAATTACCAGAGCTAAACAAAGTTTATACATTAGTTATACTGATCAAAGAAGAATATTTAATGAATTTGTAAAACTACAACCGTCAAGATTTTTATTAGATATACCTGATAGTATATCATTATCTACAACTTCAATGATACATTATAGCAGTGCTGCTAATAACAACTGTTTTCAAAAATCATTATCAGCAGCACTACCTAATTCTCAATCTAAAGCTTCAAGCAAATTTTTTACAGGTGCAAAAGTTCTGCATAAACAATTTGGGCAAGGCACAGTAATAAGGATTATGAATGATAACATTGAAGTAGCATTTTACGTTGGTGGAATAAAAACTATAAAACAGCAATTCTTAACTATTAAAAAATAAACAGAAAACCTCAATTTTTACAATTGAATGAATTATCAAAAGAATTCAATTGTACATTTGTAGCCATATTGAAAGCAAAGTAAGTTGCTACCAGGCTTAAAAGTAGTTTAATTTTTTGTGTAAAAAAAATTGCTCTGTATATGTTCTAAGTTTAAATCAGTAGAATATGCAGGCTAAGGCAATTAAAAATTAAACATGATATGAATACACTTTCAATTTTAAATATAATGACTTCAGATACAGCGTTAAAAATTAAGAATGGTCTACGTATATTTACTAATCTTAGTAAATATACGAAAACATATTTATTGGACATAGATGATAAACGTTTATTAAATAAACCTTCCTTAATTGAATCTGTCTTTAATATACTAAAAAAACATATGCATTTAGAGCATACTAGACATCGTTCTCCTATTAATTTCTTGGTTCATAAATTGCTTCTCTTGCTAGTTATTCTACCTCAAAACTTAATTCCAATCTTATATCCTGGTCTTTTCCTTCCTATCTTATCATAATCTAACGTTTATAGTCATTTACAAATGAAGTTTGCGTATAAAATATCCTGTTAGTAAATCTTATGATGCTATTGTCGCTTTTTTTATGCTCAAACCTCATTGTAAATAACTATATATGCCATTTGCGGCGTATGTTTAATTTTACATTAGACCTCTTTCGAAACTAGCTAAGGTAGTTCAAAATTATTGCTGTCAAATATCGAAATAGACGTAAAAGATTAGGTCTTAGATTTAATTTGATCTCTGGCATTTACAATTTTGAACTACCTTAACTAGTTTCGAAAGAAGTCTATTAAAGCTATTTTATTACCTTCCAACTAGTGGTGCCATCTGCTTTATCAGTTAAACTAATTCCATTGCTTAGTAGTTGAGAACGAATCTGATCAGCTAAGTTCCAATCCTTATCTTGTTTAGCTTGTATACGCTTAGCAATTAATAAATCAATCTCATGAGGTATTACATTGCTATTATCTTTTACATCATTTCTGTCTTTGATAAATTGATAATTGTGTAGTATTCCTAATAAATTGCTTGCATACAATAATGCCTGAGTTAAAGCTAACTTATCTTCACTGTGATTTTGACTTCTGATTTGTTTTGCAATATTCAATAAACATGCAATTGCTTTAGGACTATTTAAATCATCTAACAGAGCACTAATAAACTCCACAGTAAAGGCATTACCTTTAAATTCGGCTTTGATGTTATCTTGTTGCTGCGCTGTTCCGTTTACAGAATCAATAGTATCATATAAATAATTAATAATGTTTTTAGCATCATTTAAAGATTTATCATTAAAATCTAATGGTTTTCGGTAATGTGTACTAAGAAACATCAATCTTACTGCTGCCCCGTTAATATTTTGTTTTTGTAAGTCTCTTACGGTAACAAAATTATTCAAAGATTTACTCATCTTTTCACCTTTTACAGTTAAAAATCCGTTATGTACCCAATATGAAGCATGACGAGATTCAGGAAAAGCACATCTACTCTGAGCAATTTCATTAGTATGATGCGGAAATATTAAATCAGCCCCTCCACCATGTATATCAAAATTCTCTCCTAAAAATTTATAACTCATAGCAGAACACTCAATATGCCAACCAGGACGCCCCTTCCCCCATGGGCTATCAAAAACTGCATCTATATCTTCATTATCTGCATTAGCTGGTTTCCACAAAACAAAATCAGCCAAATAAGACTTTTTTGGTTCAGAACTTTCACTACTATTTAATATCATTGAATCAAATGTGCGGCGTGATAGTAGATTGTAATCCTGAAAAGTTTTAACAGCAAAATATACATGCCCATCATCAGTACTATAAGCATTACCAGTTTGAATTAACGATGTAATAATATTAATCATGACATCAATATTATCTGTCGCTTTTGGTTCAATGGTAGGATTGCCGCACCCTAGATATGACATATCCTCGTGAAACTTAATTGTAGTTTCATGTGTTAATTTGAATATGCTAATCTTAAGTTCTTTAGCTCGATTTATAATTTTATCATCAATATCCGTAATATTTCTTACATAAGTTATATTTTGTCTACCATAAATCAAACTTAGCACTCGATATAAAAGATCATATATAACAACAGAACGAGCATTGCCAATATGAGGTACATCATATACTGTAGGACCACATACATACATTTTTACTGATTTGCAGTTTAACGGAACAAATCTTTCTTTTTTCCTAGAAAGTGTGTTATAAATATATAAGTTCATATACTATACTCTAATATTTATCGTCCTTGATTATATGAATACCTGAATTGTTAAACTTTCTTGTTTATTGATATCTTAGAAGTCTTGCTCTAACTTCCTCTCCTCCAATTAAAGGTAATAAATATTTTAATTCAGGGCCATATGTTATACCAGTTAGAGCTAATCTTAAAGGCATAAATAATGCTTTACCACGTCTATTAGTTGCTTTAATAATATTTTGAACCCAATTATCCCAACTATTATCAGTTAACTTTCCTGAAGGCAACAATTCAGCAGCAAGCTTTAAAAACTCTGCATCCTGCTCCTGAAATTTATCTAAAGTAGGTAAATAGCATATTTGCCACCAAATCTTGATATCATTTAATGTATTCAGATTATGGCGTACCGCTAACCAAAATTCTTTAGTAACATCAGGTAATCCAATTGCAGTTAACCTATGTTTAATGGTATCATACTCAGTGTTTACAAGAAGCTTATGATTTAGCGTAACAAGCTCATTTTCATTATAAATAATTGTACTTTTTGAAAATGCACTAAGATCAAACTTAGTGATAAGTGATTCTAAACTGAAATATGTATCAACGTTATTTGATGTACCAGACAATGCTAATAAATTATTAACAGCCATTGGTTCAATACCTAATTGATCTCTGAGGTAATCAATTGTAAAGCCCCCTATTCTTTTAGAAATTTTACCACTATCTGACTTAATTAAACTTAGATGTCCTAATTGAGGTATTGCAGCACCTAAGGCTTCAAACATCTGAATTTGAATAGCTGTATTAGTAATATGATCTTCACCACGTATGATATGACTAATGTGATATTCTATATCATCAATAACAGAACATAACATATAGATCATGGTACCATCTTCTTTTATAACTATCGGATCACTAATATTTGAACCATCATATTTGATTTCTCCCTTAATTAAATCATTCCAAATTATTGGTTTATTACGATCAATTAAAAATCGATAATGAACTTTATATCCTTCAGCTTGCAATTGTGCCTTCTGGGCTGTTGTTAGTTCAAGAGCTTTTCTGCTATAGATTGGCGGATAACCAGATGTAAGCTGTCTCTTTCGCTCTATTTCTAGCATTTCAGGCGTTTCATAACATTCATATAATCTACCACTACTAATTAAATATTGCTTAACTGCTGCATATTTATTGAATCTAGTAGACTGTAAAAAGCTGCTATTCCAATTTATTCCTAACCACTGCAAATCTTTAATAATAGCTTCATGGTATTCTACTTTACTACGGTCACGATCTGTATCATCAATACGCAGAATAAAATTTCCATTATACTTTTGGGCATACAACCAATTTACTAAAGCAACTCTAACATTGCCAATATGTAATTTTCCTGTGGGAGAAGGAGCAAATCTAGTAATTACAGTCATTTTTTCTAAATTTAAATTATCAAAAAAGGATGCTAATAGATATTTATTATGCAAGATTATGACATTATTGCAATACCTATACTGATTTAACTTCGAATTGGCAAGAAAAGAACAGATTATATGTACTGCTTTCTACTATGCGTTTGATATAAGGAAAATAAAGTAGTAGACTGAAAAAAATCATCTCCTGCCAAATAGCTTCTCTATATCTTTTAGCTCAAATCTAACATAAGTTGGGCGACCATGATTACATTGTCCAGAAAATGGAGTTGTTTCAATTTGACGTAATAAACTATTCATCTCTGCAATAGTTAATATTCTACCTGATCTTATAGAATGATAACATGAATAAGATTGTAATATTTTTTCCACCATATCAGCTAATAATATATGATCATCAGTAGTAAGCAAATAATCAGCAACATCATTCACAACTGCTTCAATATCAACAGATTGCAATATTGCTGGCATTTCAAAAACTTTTACTTGTACATCACCACAACGTTCAAACCCCATACCTAATGCTAGAATTTCTTGCATTTTATCACATAATTTTTCTACTCTAACAATATCAGGCAAAATAACAACTTGCGGCATCAACAATCGCTGTCTGATAATTTGCCCTGCCTGAAATTGAGAACGTAAATTCTCATAAGTTATCCTTTCATGAGCTGCATGCTGATCTACAATTATTAAGCTATCTACAGTTTGAGCAAGAATATAATTACCATGAAATTGAGCACAAGCTAATCCTAAAGGTAGTTGATAACTATCTCCAAAATTATTACAGAAGCCATCATTTAATTTCTGTACACTTTCTTGCTTATTAACATCCACTTTCCCATTAGTAGCTATGTTACGAGCAATTATATCATCTTTAGTCTTATCATCATCCAAAATACTCATATGCTGATTTGACTCTGTATTACCACCTAATTGATTAAATGCAGAAAAAGATTTTATATTCTCTGTTGTTGACTCTATTTTATGCTGCTCGTTATCACTGACTAAATTGTTTGTTTGAATATCTTGAAATTCAGATTTCAAATTTACATTAAAATCCTTGCTAAAATTATTTACTAGTTCTTGTAATGGAAACTGCTGAATATTTTTTATATCTTTACTTAATTCTAGTTTTTCAGATATATCAGTATCATATTGAGGTTTCATATATTTATTTGCATCACTTGCAGCTATCGATGAAACCAACTGAGATGTATTCAATAATGCTTGTTTAATAGCACTAATTATAATGCCTCTAACTAAACTAGAGTCATGAAACCTCACTTCACTTTTAGTAGGATGAACATTAACATCAACAAAATGAGGAGCAACGCTAATAAAAATTACAACTACTGGATATCTTTCACGAGCTAATACTCCTTGATATGCTAATCTGATTGCTGTCATTAACAGCTTATCTTTTACTGGACGATTATTAACAAATAATAATTGATCTTCAGCTGAAGCCTTATTATATGTTGGAACACTAACAAAGCCAGTAATAGATAATTCATCTCTTTCTATGCCTATTGATATTGCATTATCAATAAAATTTTTTGATAATATTTCAGATATTCTAGATTTTCTAGCATCATCAAAAGATAATTGAGAACTTGCTTTAAGTTTTAAAATAGTCTTATCATCATGTACTAATGAAAATGCAATATGAGGATAAGAAATTGCTAATCTTTTTACTACATCATAACACACTATATATTCAGTACGATCAGAGCGTAAAAATTTTAATCTAGCTGGAGTAGCAAAAAAAAGGTCTCTTACTTCTATTTTAGTTCCTGTTAGCTGCAATTGAGGTAATGAATTTATTTTAGTTTTAACTCCACCATGAACATTAATTTCATAAGCTTGATCATGAAGTTTAGATTTAGTTACAATGCGCATTCTACTCACAGAAGCAATTGAAGGCAAAGCTTCACCTCGAAATCCAAAAGTATTAATATTCATAATATCATTTTCATTTAACTTCGAAGTAGTATGACGTTCAATTGCAGTTTCTAAGTCTTCTGCAGACATACCACAGCCATTATCTGAAACTATAATTAAATTCTTGCCAGATTTTTCTAGTGTAATATCAACTTTCATTGCTCCTGAGTCAATTGAATTCTCAACTAGTTCTTTAACAACAGAAGCAGGACGCTCTACTACCTCTCCAGCAGCTATACGGTTTATAGTAGTATCAGACAAATATTTTATTACACCCATACAACTTTACCACATCACATATTTAGATTAGAAACTTAGATTTTGCTGATTTTTGCTACAATAATCAAGCAAATAAATTACTGTAATCATAATAACGATTATTACTAAAAAATACATCATTGGCCACCATGCACTACCTATCTGATATAAGCTAGTCGCAACAAACGTTGTTGGACCAGAAATTAAGCTTGACCCACAAGCATGTGCAGCACTAAATAATCTATATCTTATAGTCTGAGGAATACTTTCCTTAAGAAAAACTAAAGCTGGCATAGTTAAAAACGGCACAAGCATACACATAGTCAGGTATAATACTGGAACAAAGTTGCCTAAATTTATCATATAAGCCATAATAATGGTAGCTATTCCTAAGCAACAAAAAGCAACAGAAGAAACTAATTTTTTACCTATAATATCAGCAGTATATCCTCCTATAATTGCAAATAACATCTGTATTGCAATTCCAAGTGTGACATAATATTTCGCTGTAGCTTCATCTAAATATTGCAATATTTTAAAAATATATGTACCAAAAAATATCGTACAAAATTGATTAGTGCTACCAATAGTACCAGCTATTAATACAGCTAAAATAAATACATTTAAATTCTTATGTATAATCTGCAAAATTGAACAGTCTTTATATTCATGATACTGAGGATTTTTTACTTGATCATTTTGAATAGATTGCATAAATATCTTGCGTATAATTACCACACATATTCCAAATACTCCTCCCAGTACAAAAGCAAAACGCCAGCTATATTTAGGCATGATATCTAAAGTAAAAACCAATGCTGATATAGAGGCAATAAATGATCCACAGGTCGTAGAAGCATTAACTATGCCCCCACCCAAGCATTTATATTTATCACCTATAGTTTCATATACATATAATCTTACTCCATCAGTTCCTGGTGAAGTAAACATACATATAGAAATTCTAGCTAATAATAAGCCAAAAACTGATAACACACCGATAGTATTATAACATGGTAAAATAGCAATTAATAACGACCCACTAGCTGTCCCTATTAAGCTTATACTAAAAGTAGCATTTCGACCATAAAGATCACCTATTCTCCCCAAAATAATAGCTCCAATTGCTTTACCAAAAATAGCTATTCCCATAATAAGATAAGTATTTCTTAATTGTGTAATACTATCACTTTTAGTAATAAAACACTCAGAAATTTGAGAAGCTAATAAGCCAAATAAATGATAATCATAATAATGAGCTAAAGTTACAAGCATAGATAAAATTAGAACCTTCTTGTTCATAAATCTTATTCTCCTAAAATACTGAATATCATGTCACTAACTTAAAAGTTGCATCATGATACTTTTCACATAGCTCATTCCCTTTCTATTTATTCCCTTAGTAAATACTTGAGAACCAACTAGTGTTCCAGCTAGTAAAACTAAGTTATACAGTAAAAAAACTCCTGCTAACGAACCTGCAAAACTGTTACCTAAATCCATAGCATTAAATAAATTTCCACCCATGAAAACAACTTTATAGAAAGGTACAGCCATCAGTGGAATACTAAATGCTGTTGGTAATCCAATTGCAGATAAGTCAAGATTTAATTCTATATCAAACAATGTGCCCCAACAAATTCTAATTTCAGGAAAAGCAGCTTCCACTGCAACTAACATCAATTCATTAATAATTAATATAAAGATAATCATTATTACTGGCATTAATGTATTTAATAAAAGAGCACTAAGCCATCTTTTAAAAATCTCTGCTATCCTATCAAATAATATAAAAACTATAAACATCGGTGCTAACCCAACTAATATTGCAATGGCAATCATAGACATCAGAAGTTCCATACACACTTTAACCATAATGATTATAAACCTCATAATTGACCATAAAGTTAATATTCCTAATATCGTCAAACCATTATGTATGTTAACTATTTCAATTAATATTATCTTTAGAAAGTTAACATCAATATATCTGCTAACAACTAAATCCAAGAACTTAAACGGATTGTTAACATCACTGGCAGTAGTTTTAACAGCATAGCTAATTAAACTATTTATACCACCATCAAACATTGGAAATAGAGTATCATAAAAAATATATTGGCTATTTTCGTTAAACAGTGCTGCTATAACTATAATTTTACTACATCGTATAAGTAAGTCGTAGGCAGTAACTTTTACTACTCCTAATAAAAAATAAATACCATATAGTGTAATATAGAGAATTGCTAAAATACTGAATACCTTTTTTAGGGCTGCATTCTTAGCTAAGCCAAAATAAAACAATTTAGAAAACTTTTCAACTTTTTGCTTGATTGGTATATAAATATTATCATAAAAAAATCCAGCAACCTTTATTTTCCCTTCACTATCAGGTGGAACTGTTACCTTCAAATTAAATTGTTCATTATTTGTTTTTACAAAACGAAACCACAGCTTTGCTGATTCAGAAGTAACTATATTTATACCATTTCTAGGTAAAGTAGTACCTTTAGTAGATAAAGTTGGAGTTGTATTTGAAATAATATACTCTATATCACCATCATATTCATCACTAACTATATTATGTCTATCAATAGTTATGTACATCAAGTACCGCCCTACTAATGTTTTATCAACAACTATTCCTTGAATTATTTCTTGCTTGGAACTAAGAATAGAATTTAAAAATTTTTGTTCAAATTCATTCAATGTACTACAGCTACTTAATATACTGCTATATTCCACATCTTGTAGTCCATTAGTACGGTATTTTACATTATTATTAAATAATGGCGTAGAAAAACTCAAGTCACCATCACTTTTTGCTACTATATGATACATTCCCTCTATTGGCTTATCGAGAAAAGCGCTGCTATGCGCATTACCTACATTATAACCAACTAAAAATTTATCAAACTTAGACTTTAGAACTTCTTGATCCAATTTAATTTCCATTCCTGTTCCAGATTGCATTATACAGGATTTAGACTTAGACAAGTTATTCAAATTACATTTTTCAAAACTGCTTATACTATCAATACTCTTAACACCAACTAATAACTTACTTAATGCCTTCTTATCAGAAGTTTGACCAGTAACCAATAAAGCATTATCAACAACACCAACATTAGACTTTAGTGATACAGTATATATGCCATAAGGTTTATAATATTTATAACCATCCCACCTAGGATATAACTCTCCAGTAAATCCAGATTTTTCAGTACCACCTTTTAACTGTAACTTATTAAAAAAATCGACAGACGAAATTAAAGCTATATCGATAACATCACCAGCTTTAACACTAATTTTAGTGTCTGCGCCATTAAAAAAATTTTTCTGCAGATTTATAGCATTTGTAAAATTAGTACTACCATTTTGAAAATTACTACTATTCTCATTTTGGTAATTCAATAGTTTACCATTCTCAAAATTATGAAGACGTGAAATAGGCTTATTGTTTGTACCTAGTTCAATAATAAAAGTTTGCCCAATTACAGGAAATCGCGGATCAACTCTATGTAATACTAGATATCTTTTCTGTAACTTTCTAAAATTTTGACTCATCTTTGGAATCTCAACTGAAATACTTTTGCCAGCTTTAGTCATAATACCAGAATCAATCCAATTATTATTGGAGTTAGCTTGTATATCTATCCATTTTACATCTGCAACACTCAACCATGTAGGTGATACACTTGTACACCCTGTATTACTATCATTAGGATATTTATCCATCCATTGAAGAGAATTAGAGGTAGGTAGTTGCGCTCCAGCTTGAGGTAACTCATTTGAAGCTTGAATACTGGTAGACACAAACATATATGATAGCAAAATCAATATATTTATGTAAGTCATCAATGATTTGTTTTTTGTTATTAGAATTTTAAGTATTTTAGTCATTATTCTCAAAATTTTTCTTATTCAAATCATGCCTTCTAACAGAAGATTCATTATGCGATGGTTTTTGGCTATTCAAATCAATTTCTTGATTATTAACTCTTAGGGAAGTATTCTGGTTAGGCTTTACATTCTCAACACTGCTATTTCCTCTAATAGCAGTGCCTCCTTTGTCATTTAGGCTTTTATTTTCAAGATTGGTTCTTCTATTAACCACATTATCTTTATCTTTAGACTTTTCAGTTTGTGAACTTGAATACTTACTTTTCGCATGAGATATCCCCTTACCTATTCCTTTCCGTAACGCAAAGCTACCTTTTTTACCTATCGATGCCACCTTCATAACAGCCTTTTCAGTCCATTGTACTGCAGTATCCCAAACTTGAGGTGCAACATGGCCTGCAGAAGGCGCAATCCCTCCAGCGCCTCCAGCTGTAAGAATATCAACCATTAAACTTGAAAAGTCAATGTAACTATACATACAGTAAGCAATAATTACTAAAGCAATAATATAATTCATTGCTAATCCTATGTTATTATCAGCTCTATTATCATACCCCCATGGACCAAACCAATTTATACAAAATAACTCTTGCCCCCCATAGCTACCTAGTACACCTCCTAATGCATCTATTTTTGGAAGCTTAAATACTATAGCACATTTCCAGCAAACGCTATATCCAAGCACAAAATCTAAGTAAACAATAAAAAGCTGAGTTAAAATTGTTATTCCTGCCATTAATATAACTGGCTCTATTAAATACCGAAATAGCATTCTAACCCAATTATCAAATAAATACCAAGTTCTATTAAAAAGCATAAAAGAAAGAAACAATGGTGCCAGTCCTACCAATAAAGCAACAGCAGTAGTTGATACCAAATATACCATAATAGTCTTTAATAAAGATATAATTATCAAAATTATAGGAACAAATATTATAATATAATAAACTACCCCCATTAGCCCCATGCTTAAAAGAGATAATAACTGAACATAAAATGTTTTATTAAAAAATATTTTACTCATCAATTCATCTAAAAATAGAAACACTCCTATATTTTGATCATACTCATACCCTGATACATTAACCATTAACTGTTTGCTAAAATTCATAATTAAATCATATAGATAAGCATTAAAAAAATTAAAAGTCCCTTCATTTATCAGGCCACTAACAATTATTACCTTAACAATTCTAATAACTAATTCTTTAGCAGTAAAATTAACTGCTCCTAGCATAAATGCAAATCCACAACCCATAATATAAAGAGTTAACATTGCTCTAATGTAATTAAAGAAATTTGTACATCTAGACTTATCATTCTGTTGATAACAAGTCATATTTTTAAACATTGTCTTTGAAGCATTAGCAATTTTATTCTCAAATATCCTTATTATTGGATTTAACACTTTACTTATAAACTTTCCTCTAGGTACTATGGTACTCATAGTAATTTTATATTCACCCACACTAGCTTTATAATCTTTTTCATCATTTAGAATTTTAAACCAAATGTACCCTGACTGCGAAGAAGTGATTTTAGCTTTACCTACTAAATCTTCAACCTTTACATCAAGTGATCCTGTAGTATATACATCAAGTTCATGTGATTTTAGTTTATTTACATCTACTCCTGCAGGTACTATCGCGTATAATATTTTGCCTCTGCCTGGAAATTTACTATCATCAAAAGCGACTCCAGACTTTCTAACACATGAATTTTGTTTTAAATATAATACATATCCTCCAACACTATTTTTCATACTTTCAATATTAATATCAGGTCGAATCATATATTGTAAGTATCTTGGTCCACTAAATAACGTTTCTGAAATCTGATCTTTATATATTATTAAATCCTGATTTACTTTAGTTATTCCATAACAACCAGTAGCTAAATCCTTACCTGAAGGAAAATCACTTTTACATTTATTGCCCAATATAGAATCTTTGTCCTGCACACTACTAAAGCGATACTTTAAATCAGTGGCATAAGTAGCAGACCTCCAAGAATAAACTTTTTGTCTATTTTTTACTAATTGTTCATCTAGTCGATTAGAGCAAGCTATTCTACCTAAACTCTTAATATCATTTCTATCTTGCTCAGTTAAAGCTGCAGGTACCGTCCTAGTACCATCATCACGATATTCTTCAGGCAGTCCATCCGCTAAAACACCACGCTTGCAGTCTAGCAAATATTTTTCTGGACAATCTTTTCCTCCAAAAATATCTCTAACAGTACCTTTATAAGAACATTTGTCTTTACCAAGTTCTGAGTTAAATATTGCAAAGTGCTTAGAAAGCCATCCATGTGAACCTGCCATTTCACACTCAGGTGCTGGGCATACCGGCTTTGATCCTAGACATTTTGGTTTCATACCACAATCTTCACAAGTACATCCTTTACATTCATCACACTGTTTGATATAATTATCACCTTCTCCCCATGGAGAATACCTTCCACATAGTGGACTATAATTCTTTTTTCCTTCTTGACAATCAGCTCTAACCTGCTTAGTCCTTTTAATTATACCAAAAGTATCATTAGTACCCTTTTGCCAATCTAGACTTGTATCGTTAAACCAATCAAATTCTGGTCTACTATAAGCATAGCCTATTTCGGTATTCTCAACCCCTCCGTGACTAAAATTTTGATTTCTACCAATTTTGACTTCTATTTCATCACCAGCAGATACCTGAGCAAGATTACGCCACTCTCCAACATTCGCCTTTAATATTACTGGTAAACCATCGCCTGGATCTAAAATTCTAGGAATAGGAATAAGATTACCACTATCATCAGTATTATCTTCACAATCTTCTATACAATCACTCTTCTCTCCATTAAAAAATTTATTAATATCACTAATATTACATTCTTTACCATCCTTATATTTCAGCTTACAAGTTAAAGCATTTTTTGGTAAGTATGCCTGACAAAGGCTCACTGTTCCATCAATAAGAAAATCAATATTTACAGGTTTTAATTGCCCATTTTCTTCAGGTACTGAAACATAAAAATCTGATTTTACCCAAAGACCACATGGCTTACTTGGATCAACTATTCCTCCAAGGCGAAAGCTATCATATTGTCCAGAAGCTCGAACATTCTGAGTTAATCGAATAACATCTAAATCTTGCCCATCTGCATTATAACGGTACCAACAATCATCGCCTGATCTTAATGCCCCAAAAAGCATTAAGATAAAACTTACTACAGCTATACAAACTGCTATAATTGCAAATTTGATAATTTTAGATTGCATAATCTTTCATTAATATTTCCATTTTTATTTTAGTTTCATACTATCAGAAATGTTTAGATGTTTTTCTTATCATCACTACCTTTATTAATCTCATTTAAATCATTAGCATCGATCTTTTTTGATAAGGCATCAGATTCAATATTACTCTTTCTTGTTTCGATGGTTTGATTACTGCTAGTACTATTACTCTTATCGCTAACATTAGATTCTAGTTTCTTATCAATCTCAGATTGAACAATATCTTTATGATCTTTAAGTCTGAAAGAAGTACTAAATTTATCTTCTGCAGAAACTACACTAGTATCTCTTGGCTTAATATTTTCAGAACTTAACTTATCAGTCTGCTTATTTCCACTAGTACTAAACTTATCAGCACCAATAACTTCATTATTATTACTAATGTCAAACTTCTTAGCAGCTCTAATAGCATCATGATCTTTTTTTAAGCCATGTTCAACGCCACTAATACCATTACTTTTTAATCCAGTACTAATTTTATCCTGAGCTGATGATTCGATGTTAGACCGACTGCTAATTTTATCTGTAGCAGTTTTATCTATACCACCTCTAGAGCTAAACTTATCACTTGCCTCTTCTTCTTTATCATCTTTACTACCTTTGGTTCTAGTGCTCTTATTCCTAAAGCTAGGAATTCTTAAGCTTGGTAACTCCATATTTACAGCAGTAATACCACTAGTAATAACTGCCGCAAACCTATGCGCTTCCTGAAAGAAGTAATAAAAAATTCCACAAAATAGTAATACAACAATCATAGTAGGTAAAAAATCTGGTTCAGGATATACTACAAATGCTTTAAAGAAAAGAAACATTCTTTGATGCCAATTTTTTCCATTAAAATATTCTACTAACCTATATCCAGCACTCTCTCTACATATTTTAGCAGCATCACTATTATATGCATCATCAAAGAGACTATGGTCTTGAATATAACGATCAGGTACACGAAGCTCAAAAGTACTCAAAATTTTATTTCCCTGCTGATAATCATACCTTGCAAATTGACATGTTTTATACGTTATTGAATCCATTAAAGTCACAAATAACGCAATGAATGCTGCAACAATTGCAGGCTGCAATGCAAAAGATAATGTCAAATGCAACCAATTATTAAACATCGATTTTGTCTTTTCAAACAATACCATAGGAATAAAAATAGGAGATATATAGCACATGACATATAAATTTACCAAACTAGTAATAAATACAGCCATAAACCTCCAAAATAACGTTAAAAAGATTATAACAAATAGTAGCATTACCAAGAAAAAGATAATTTCACCGCTTAATAACAATCCCCACAAAGTAGGAAATACTAAGAAAGTATCATCTTTCTTAAGTGCGTGATCATCCTTAATATTACTCAAATGCTTGGTAATATCATCATTAGCTCTAGTCCCAATAGATGATCCAACTAACTTACCACCAAGTGATGGCTTTGACCTATCTACAGTATAATTATGTAATAATCTAAAACCTAAGTAATATCCTATTCTACAATCTATTGCATCCCATAATGCATAATAACGAGCATCAGGTGTATAATCTTTGTTAGGATCAAAATAACATAATTTAGTGCCACCAACAGCAGAATCACTACCAACGGATGAAAATACAATATGAGCTAATTCTGAAGTAACTGAACTTAAAAATGGCAAAAAATGATCTTGCATACCGTTATTATAACTTATTTTTCCATCTTTATTAGTCATTGGACCTAGCCCAACAGAAAAATACATTACAATTAGTATCTGTAATACTCCAGTAACTAATCTCTCTAGGCTAAAAAAACGCTCAATAAATATCATTTTGATGCCAAAAAATATTATGTATAACATTAAAGCTGCTTTAACAGTTACTGTCATACCACGCTGAAAGCTTGAAAGAGGCTTCAATATACTAGCAGAGGATACCTGATCATGAGTAATTGAATCAGCATAAAACATCTTATCCAGGGCTTCTTTTAAACAACCGATAGCTCTACCAGAAAAATTAAAAGGCACTCTACTTTTTGTAGTACTTAAACTACAAATTCTATTATTACTCCTAGCTTGAGGTATTAAATCAATATCAGCACTAATATTTTTACAGACTATAGGAATATCTCCATAAGATGTTTTAATTTTCAAACAAGAAATTTTATCAGTATGTTCAACCTTAAATCCAATATTTTTTACTGCATTTTCAGTTACTAGTATAGGATCTCTTCTACCTTTCTTTACTCCGCTAGTATCAAATAACTTCCTAATAGACTTAAATTCAGATTGTGGACCAATATATACTGGAATACAATCGCTACAAAGATCTGATTTTTTAACCTTTAAACAAAGATTAAATCCCTTATCTGCAGTATCACATACATTTCCACATTTAAAATTAATATTTTGATATACAAAAGAAGCTAAAGTAAAAACACTGCTTTCAGGAGAGATGCTTCTATACTGGCTAAAATCACAGTTTGCACTAACTGATGAATTTTTATCTTCTTCAAATTGTTGCTTATATATCTCTTTATCTCTATTAACATCATCTGTCATCTGATCAATACTTTGAGATAAATTATCTATATCATTTCCTAAACTATCACGCTCTCTAACTAAATCAGGATTGTTGTTACCAATATCAATTGCTTTGTCCAAAGCCTCCTTATATTTTTTAGCAGCTTCATACTCTTTTTTCTTTTTATTTAGAGCTTCAATTTTATCTTCTAAATCTCCACTAGCATTAGCTTGATCATAAGCTTCCTGAGATTGAGTCTGTTTTTCTTTAAATTTATCTTTAGCAGCATCAACTTCTTCTTTAGCTTTTTTAACTTTATTTTGAAACTCTAATAATTTTTTAGCTTCTTCCTCTTCCTGTTTTCTCTTCATCTCATCTTCAGCAACTTGTATGCTACGCTCTATTTCAGCAATATCAGTTTTTACACTTTCATTTTGAAGTTTTAATTCATTGATAAAATCACCATTTTTATATATCTCTATTACTGCTTTCAAAGTAGTCTCAAATGAGGCTGATCTCCTTACTGTACTATAGCTCAGATTTTGTAATAAAAACTCAATAGCGCCTTTTTCTTTTGCTTCTGTTATATCAGAATAACCTATAACCCATGCCACAAATGTGTTATACATATCTCTTCCTTCTACAAAAACCTTCAAAACTTTTTCTATTTCATAAAGTACTTTCTTTTTTGCAATTAATATACTTTTCTTATCAGCACCATTTCTCACTTTCGAGTCTAACTCATCATCAATTTTTTTGTATAGTAACAACGCATTCCAAAAGTCCATTCCAGCAACTACTACTAAATCTCTAGCGCTAGCTTTAATTATCTTATATTGACTTGAAGCTTTGTCACCAGATTCTTGAGCTAATTTTAATGCAGCTTTTCGCTCTTCTATTAATTGCTGAAAATCTTTATTCATCTTACGATTAATTTTATCTTTACCAGTTTTACTGCTTTCCGTAAACGCAGCATGCCTAGCCTTACCTTCATTTACTAAAGCTTTTTTCAATTGTTCAGATAAACTAATGATTTCTCTAGTTTGAGCACCAGCATTAGTTACAGCATTAAATTTTTCTAAATTAGATGAAAATCGATGATCTTGAGCATTATTCCATGCTTGCTTAGCTGAAGATTCAAGTAACTTTACCTTTTCTTGTAATACATCAGGATTCTGATAACGTAATTCCTCTTTTTGGATACATTTAGACTGTACATATGCATAACAAAATCGTTGATCGTAAGTACAACACCTCTTCTTATTATTCTGCCTAACACAGCAATTCTTTTCAGCATAAGCCATTGATGGCAGTGCAATAACTAGCAACAATATACTATAAATTGCTTCTTTAAAAGCTTTAAAAACTGAATGATTGTTAATTACTATCCTAAAGTTATATAGCAAATGCTTTATCATTTCATTAATACTTATACCATATTATTTAAGAGAGCCACTTCTCATAGATTGCCCACCACCTCCTCCACCTTTCATAGCTGAACTCGCTTTTCCTCCTCCCTTTTTTGCTAAAAAGCCTAAAGTATCATGCATTTGCTTAGGATTAACAGTCATACCAGAAAGATTTATTCCGCTTACTAACGATGATACAAACTGTGACAGTGAATCACTAAGGTGATAAATCAAATATAAAGTTAAACAAGCAACTAGTAACGCCATTATTAAATCTTTAACTAATTGAAAAATAGAGCGAGTAGTTTTAAAAAATAATCCCTGAGCTACTTCTACTGCATTACTAAACTGATGATTTTCTGAATCATCTTCTGATCCTACGTTGTCCACTGAGATAACATCCTTAGCTACAGTTTTAGCAGTATTAATCACTGCAAATAGAGGATTATTTAACATCCATCCTAAACTTTTTTTGCATCTAGCAATTTTTTGGTCAGCATCACCATCATATAAATTTTTATCATTAACATTAATAAAAAACATTTTTCTCATTCTTGAAACATTGCCACTACTATCTTTTACAAGTCTATAATCATATGCACAATCAGTATAAAAGCCATATTCATAAACGTGAAACATCATCGTCATAAAAACAATAACAACCATAGGCTGTAGTACAAATGATATTACTAATTTTAACCAACTATGAAAATAACTTTTAGTATATTCAAAAAGCACCATAGGTACAAATATAGGAGCTAATAACCCTAAGATTAATATTCCAATAATACATACTATATATGCATTAACCATGTATGCTGCTATTGATATTACAAGCAATGGATAAAACAAAACTAGCCCCAATAAAGTCATATTACCACTCCATAAAGCAGGCACTAACAAATAATAATATGGAGGTATGGAATTACCTAAAGGATCTCCACCACTACCCTTTACAGCTTGAATTTTTTGCCTAACATAATCTTTAATAGCATTTATTCCTAAATAATGTGTTAGCCTACAATCAATAGAATCCCATAATGCCAAAAGCTGTCTAGCATCAGCTCCGTGTTTACTAGAATCATAATCACTAGGCTGAAAATTGCATAAACCAGATACTTTTTTACCTTCTTCATTACTAGATTTTGTCATTACCCAAGCTGCTACTTCTGCCATTACATCTCCGCGTAGCAACTCCATACCCCAACTTTGTACTCCATTAATTAATTTTTTATCATCACCAGTACTAATTCCAATCGAAAAATATGTTACTAACACTATCTTTAAAACAGCATTAATAACATCTTTACGACTTATTTCATTTGGCGATAACAAAATATTGTATCCCCAAAAAATGATATATAAACACATAAAAGCAGTAACTGCCCTGCGCATGTGACGGCTAAATTTACTAATCATATTAACATCACTAGCATTTGTTATAACCTCATCACCTTTAGCATTTAGCTTGCATACAGTTGATTCTCCAAGAACTTTACGAGCCATCTGTACAAAACACTTAATTATAGGACCAGTAATAGGTAGCAGAGTTTTAGAATTTTCTACTGCATCTGCATAACACCCGCTCATATTTCCACATTCAACTAATCTGTTTTTATCAGACAATTCTTTTGATTCTTTATTACCATTTCCAGTATGGCATACTGGCTTTGATATCTCTGATACACTAGAAGAGTTATTTAAAAAATTACTATATATAGATCTACTACAAGGCTCACTAATATACTTACACCCTACATTTAAATATCCACCCAATAAAGTCCATGCAGCAACACAAATTTTATCTTTATCTCGTACTACCTTATATGGTATGTAAGGAGACCCAGCAAGATTAATATCCACAAAGTGATCATAATGTCCTACTTCTTTATCCTTATATACTTCAAAGATATCTTGAGCCTTAATATGCCATGCTCTTGCAACAGCATCCCAAACGTTATCACCAGAGGCAATAGCAACAGCAGCATTGACTACAGTCCCACCTATAGCAGTTGCTGCAGCTACCATTAACTTAACATTATTACATAAAGCAAAGCTAATTCGGGGATCAGCAGGATCAGCGCGATTTTTTTTAAGACATTGTCCTCCAGGAAATTGTTCGCCAAATAATTCTGCATTAGTCATATTTAACTTTAACACCATTGGAAGATAGGTGCCTATTCCTAAGATAGATGATGTTGCTAAACTAAAAAATGGAGCAGGAGTACAAGTATGAGAAAATTCATCTTTAAACAATAAATTGTTAACTCCTCTAGTTTCGCAAGTTATATTTGATAATGTATCTACAACTTTCTTAACTCCATCTTTAATATCGTCAGCTACATCCTTTACTTCATCAGGTATAATATCACCCACGTTAATCATATCAATTGCGGGAATAGCCTTAATAGCTTCAATTTGTAGTGCAAATACTGATACTAATATAACTATTTTAGCTAATTGATACAACCACTGCATTATTTTGCTGTTTCCAAGTGCTTATAAAATTTAGGCAACCACTTTCTAGAATCATCTCCATATTCGCTTCTTAACTGATCTAATAATATTACAGTTTCAACTCGGCCTGAGAGTACTCCTATAATATTATTCATGCCCGCTAAATTTAATTTAGCTACTACAGAACCAATTCCTTGTTTTATTAGAAAATACCGTGAACCAGGATCTGTGGATTTAATAATAGAAAATTCCCTTTCACTCAACATAAAAGCAGTTCTATAGATATCGGTTGCTTTTAAATTTGGTAGAAAAATCTGAGTAGCAGTTTGCTGAATCAGAGTATCACTAATTGAACTCTTTGAAGCATCTTCCACACTCTGAGTAGCAAATATAACAAAAGTATTTAACTTACGCAATACCTTCAACCAATCTTTAATCTTAGGAGCAAAAACAGGATTATCAATCAAAGCCCATGCCTCATCTAATACTATCATAGTTGGTGAACCATCCAACGATAAATTGATACGGTGAAACAAATATAATAATACTGGAGCTAAGCTAACAGGATCTTTTAATAACTCCCCCATCTCAAAACCAAAAACTCTACCACTTTGCAAATCCATATTATCATGAATATTATCAAATATTCCAGCTTTAGCACCTGTGCCATGCCACATTGCAATCCTTCCAGCTAGAGTATCAGGACCTCCAATTCCTAAAAATGCTACTATATTACTTAAGTAACGATCAGATGGATTAAGCTTATAATTCCCTTCCACAGCTAACGTAATATAATGCATATCGTCAGCGCTAATAGATTCACCATTTGAAGTAACTAACGTTTTTATCCATTCTACTAAAAAATTACGATTTTCATTAGTATCAGGCAATTGTAAAGGATTAAAATTACATTGTTGAAACGGATTAATCACAGTATACTTTCCATCTAGAGCTCTGATAAAAATCTCTGCACCTCTATCTTTATCAAAAAAGAAAGTTCGAGGATAAAATTTTTGAGCTTGAGCGCATAAAAAATTCATTAACACTGTTTTCCCTGCTCCAGTAGGCCCAATTAATAAAGTATGTCCAACATCACGTACGTGAAAGTTAAAGTAAAACGGAGTACCAGAGCTTGTATCCAATACTGTAACGCTATCTCCCCAATGATTTCCTTTAGCTTTTCCTGGCAAGTAATTATGCATAGATGCAAACCCTGCAAGATTCAAAGTATTAATTACTGATTTTCTTACAGCATATTCTATATTCCCTGGTAATTGCGCCCAATAAGCAGCTTCTAAATTCACTTTCTCACGTACTGGCTGCATACCAGTGTTTGCAATTTCAACTGAAGCAATAGAAAGTGCGTTTTCCAAGGCTTTTAAACTATCAGCTATACATAATACTGTTAAATGATGTTCGCCAAAACCAATTTCACCACTGGTTGCCATATCTAATGCTTGAGAAATCTCAGCAATCTGTGATACTGCTTTATCTTCAGTTTGAATCATTCTATTTTGTTGCAATTGCATTTTATTAATTGCAGCTGTACGACTAGAAAACTGAAAACTTTGGCTAATAATAAGCTCAAAAGGAAGTTGCAAAAATGAATCTAATACTCCAGCTGAAGTTTTTGGTCCATATTCTTGAATGCTAACTATACCAGCATATCTACGCTGCCCTGCCCCTCTAGCTTCAATTGAACGATCTCCAAAAAATAACCTATGTGTAGGTATATAACTATCTATTGATCCTCTAGGTAAAAGTACAGGCATAGAACTGCCGCAATTAACTATAGTAGCTAAAAATTCCAATATCTCACAAAAAACTCCATTAGGTTCATTTTTAACCTTTAATATTTGTGCATCATAATCGCTAAATGTAGTCACTACTCTTGATACCATCTCATCAAGGTTAGCATACATTTCATTCATACTTTGCATCCATGCATTTTTATCAGACTTTTGCAATAACTTATTGTAAAAATACTTTAAAATTTCCCCACCTTCAACATCAGGTTTATATAAAATAGTGATATAAATATCATTTATAAAAGACTGAAAATCAGAATATTTTTTTTTCCATTCATTATCAACATAAGTAACAAAATCTTTTGCCATACCTACAGTAGGATCAACATCACCTTCATCCATAGCTGAAGCTAGCTGCTTTCGACGTCTAATTATGTGAAAATATAAATTTAGGCTACCTGAAGCCATACCTTTAAATAAAAGATTTCGAAGCCTTTTTCTAATGTCTAAATCTTGATCATCTGCTGTTTCAAAAGCAAAACCGCTAATTTTAATAACCTTAATTAGCTCATTTTTTTTTGTAATAATAGTAGATTTATTCCAATGATAAGCATATGGAATAAATTTAGCAACATGAACCTCTCTCTTAGAATAGTACTCCCTTGCTACTTTAGTCTTAAAAAATTTCATTATTTAAATACTATATACCATATGAATTAGCACCATAATAAAGTCTATTAGGACATTTATTAAACTTTTGAGCTCTCATTAAGTAAATTTCCATAAAACGTGGTTCCTTAAAACAGAGCAAATACCCTACCCCATGTACTACTAATGATACCGGAACAACATAAAAATTTGATGCTACAGTAAGATACATAGTTGAAAGCATAATATTTAACAATGCATATGAAAGACTTACTCCAAATATCATTGGAGGCCTAGTTAACCCTAAAAACAAAGGATCAGCTTCTAATTTTCCTAACATATAATTTCCTTCTTTCAGTAAATTTAGTATAATTAAATAGTTAATAATACATAGATAACATAGACAAAACTTAATTTAACGTCTACTTAAACAGATATATAACAAACAATTACTCAAAATACTTCAAATGCTACAATAATTAAAAGCTGAAATTGAACTAAAAATCAAATACCCATACTACTTCACAAAAAATTTTTCATAATTATGATGCGATATTATCTCATCATCAATATATAGCACCAGTATCTAATCTGTGTCTTATATCAAACTCATGTTTATATTACTATCTCTCATTTTACAGAAAGTCTAAAGTTATTAATAGAAATTGTATGGATCAATATCTATTTTCACGCTAACTCTTTTAGAGTGAAATGACAAAATATTCCAGTTTTTGATGTAGCTGCGAATATCTAGTTTTTTCTCAAAAATCAGTAATATTCTAAAACGATATTTATTTTTCAATTTGTATAATAACGCAGGAGCTGGGCCTAATATTCTCAAACTGGAACATGGCTTAGCAGTTCTAACAATGTTTTTTGCTACCTCTTGAGCATTCTGTTCCAAAGTAGATATAACACTAATAGCAACAAATTTAGTTGCTGGAGGCATATTATTACTAATTCGTAAATTCATTTCATAGTTAATAAAATCATCATCTTTGTAATTAATAAGATATTTTAATAGTGAACTATCAGGATAATAAGTTTGTATATAAACATGTCCTTTATCTTCTTCTCTGCCAGCTCTCCCTGCTACTTGATTAAGGAGCTGGTATGTCTTTTCATTAGCTCTTAAATCACCACCATATCCTAGGTCAGCATCAATTATTCCAACTAGTTTTAGATTTGGAAAATGGTATCCTTTTGTAAGCATTTGCGTGCCAATTATAATATCTACTTCATTATTAATAATTTGCTGTAAAATTTCAGTACTATCATCAAGAGTACTAGTAGTATCTCTGCTAACAATTGCTGTTTTATATTTAGGAAAATATACTTTAACTTCCTCAGCAATTCTTTCAATTCCAGGTCCATAAGCTGATAATGTTTCTTCGTTACATTCAGGACAAAATTGAGCAAATGTTTTAAAACCACCACAATGATGACATTGCAATTTATTTTTTGACTTATGAAAAACCAAGCATGAAGAACATGATGAACACGTAAAGCGAAAACCACAATTACGACATAGTATTATGGGAGCATACCCTTTACGGTTTAAAAATAACAATATTTGTTTATTCAGTTTTAAAGTTTGCTCCATAGCATTTTTCAAGCTACTAGATAACCACATTCCATTTGGTAAATGTTCCTTCTTCATATCAATAATATTGATATTAGGCAGAGTGGAACTGCCAAATCTACTTTTAAGCTTAACAAAACTGTATTTCTTATTATACGTATTATATATACTCTCAAGAGATGGAGTTGCTGAAGCTAAAATTACTGGTATATTAGCAATATGCCCTCTCATCACCGCCATATCTCTAGCATTATACAGTATATTATTTTCTTGTTTGTATGATTGATCATGTTCTTCATCTACTATAATTAATCCAAGCGATGAGTATGGTAAAAATATGCTACTACGTGTACCAATAACTACTTTTATTTCATTAGTTAATATTCCTCGGAGTGTTTTTTTCTTTAAAGATTTACTAACAGATGAATTCCATATAACTGCATTAAATTTAAATCTACTAGCAAATCTAAATGCTATATGATTAGCAAGATTAATTTCCGGCATTAGTAGAAGTACCTGTAATCCCTGTCTCAATGCCTCAGCAATCAAATGGAAATATACCTCTGTTTTACCTGACCCTGTAATACCTTGCAGTAAGGTTGCGCCTGTAGTTTTTCTAATAGCATCAAATGCTAACTGCTGTTCTGGCGACAGATCTAGCAACTGAAATAAATTATGATTAACCTCTTGCGACTCGGCAACATATGGTTTCTCATTTAATTCAATAGGTAAAGTCATTTTTGCTACAGTTCCTAAATCTGCTATATAGTACCTTGCTACAATATCAATAAACTTTAAGTTTATTGGCTTAATAGAATATCCTTGAAATTGCTTTGCTATAATTTCCTTAATGTTTTTGTGTTGTGGAATAATATTAACTTCCCATACAATACCAGTAATTTGCTTGTTTCTAAAAGGAACAACTACTAAATCTCCAATGGATAACAAATGTGTAGTTGATTTATACTCCAGCGGAAATAACCTTAGCTTTGGTAATAATACTCTAATAAACATGAGTTATTAATAAACTTGCTTAAAGTATATTTATAGATTAATATACTTTATTCTCAAATATTAAATTCTGTACAATAAACAGACATATTAAAAATTATCAAGTAAAGATTTATTTGACTTAATAAATTTATCAGCTAATCATAAAACAAATTTTCATGATATTTTGAGATATAATATTATTATACTATGAAAAGCAAATATTATATTACTACTCCTATATATTATGTTAACGATATACCTCATATTGGACATGCATATACTAGCATTCTAGCAGATGTTTATGCTAGATTTATGAGGTTACTAGGAAAAGAAGTAATCTTTTTAACTGGTACTGATGAGCATGGTCAAAAAGTAGAAAAGGCAGCTAGCAATGCAGGTGTTTCACCTAAAGAATTTGTTGATAAGATAGCATCATCATTTGTAAAACTTAGTGTTGACCTTAATTTATCAAATGATGACTTTATTAGAACAACTGATACAAGACATATTAAAGCAGTACAAAAATTGTGGAATATTCTTGAGCAACAAGGAGATATATATCTTGGTAAATATTGTGGATGGTACGCAATCAAGGACGAAGCTTTTTATTCAGAATCAGAGCTTACTACTGATGGTAAAGCACCAACTGGAGCTGAAGTAGAATGGGTAGAAGAATCTAGTTACTTCTTTGCATTATCCAAATGGCAGCAAAAGTTACTAGATTGGTATGAAAATAACCATGATATCATTAAACCTGCATTTTTTAGAAATGAAGTAATCAACTTTATTAAAAATGGTCTTATTGACCTTTCAATTTCACGTACTACATTTAAATGGGGAATAGCAGTACCTAATGATTCGTCACACGTAATATATGTTTGGCTTGATGCACTAGTAAATTATATTTCTGCATTAGGTTATGCAAGTGATAATGGTACATTAATGACTAACTTTTGGCCAGCTGATCTTCATATAGTTGGTAAGGATATACTAAGGTTTCATGCTGTTTATTGGCCAGCATTTCTTATGTCGGCTGGATTACCTTTACCAAAAGCCATTTTAGTACATGGATGGTGGACTAATGAAGGACAAAAAATTTCTAAATCAGTAGGAAATGTTATTAATCCAGTTGAATTAACAAGTAAGTTTGGAATTGATCAAGTACGTTATTTCTTGTTACGAGAAATAACAATTGGTAACGACGGTAACTTTAGCAAAATCAGTTTTATCAATAGAATTAATAGTGAGCTATGCAATAAACTTGGTAATTTAGTCCATAGAACTTTGTCTTTTATTTATAAATATAATAAAGCTCAAATACCTCAAGTAGATGGAATAACTATTACCAATCTATACAAATCTGAATCACTCTTGTTAAAGATTGTTATGTTGAGCGACAATCTTGCTAATATAATTGATAATGAGAATGTTACTGTTATTCTAAATAGAATCATGGAAATTGTTAATCAAGCTAATATATACTTTGATCAGCAAGCTCCTTGGAAGTTTAAAGATAGCAACTCTCAGAAAATAGCAACAATATTATACACATTAATTGAAACTATAAGGTGCATAGCGATCTTATTACAGCCTTTTATACCTGAATCTGCAAATACAATTCTAGACTTAATAGCTATAGATAAAACAGAAAGAATATTTAGTTGTATTAATCGTTCTCATGCTATAAAACCAGGAAAAACTATTTTAGAACCAAAGCCAATTTTTGTTAAAATCGAAGAATAAAAGTAACAATGTATGTTAATTGATTCACACTGCCATTTAAATATGTTAACTGAACAAGACGCAGCGATTAAAAATGCCATAGCTAATGGTGTTAAATCTATGTTAACAATCAGTACTAACCTAACCGAATTTCCAGAAATATGCGCTATAACTCAAAAATATTCCAACATTTTTTCTTCAGTAGGCGTTCATCCAACTGAAGTAGCAAACTATCAGCATGTTAGTGCTGAGTTATTATCAGATTTAGCTCAAAATCCTAAAACTGTCGCTATTGGAGAAACAGGATTAGATTATTTTCATAATAGTTCAAATGAACATAAGTTACTACAAAAGAAAGTATTTATTGAACATATCAAAGCGGCTCATATAACTAAATTGCCTGTGATTGTACATACCCGAGATGCTGAACATGATACTTATGAAATCTTATGTAACGCATGTAAGAAATATGATTTTAAAGCTGTAATTCATTGTTTTACAGCCTCAAAAGACTTTGCTATTAAAATGTTAGAGCTAGGAATTTATATCTCAGTCTCAGGTATCATAACTTTTAAAAATGCAGAAAATCTAAGAAAAACTATTTATGATATGCCAATGTCTAGCATATTGATAGAAACGGATTCTCCATATTTAGCCCCTGTACCTATGCGAAGCAAACAAAATGAACCATCGTATTTAGTATATATTGCTGATGTAGTTAGTAGAATCAAAAATATTCCAGTTAATGAACTAGCAAAGATAACAACTAATAATTTTCAAAAACTATTCTTAAAGGCAGATATATACAACAGTTCAATATAAGAAGTATGTTTTATACTGCATAAATATTACACATTCGCTCTATATTTTGAATGTTTTATGCTTATAAATTCTCGAATTATGACACACAGCAAGCTTGGTTGAATCAATATAATATTTTTCTGTTTCTTTTCTTAATAGAGATTGATCATAATGCTACCTCACTCTTGTTAAACTGTTGCTGCAATCCTTATTGCTACTATGCTCTAACATATCTCATTATACCAAACGCTTGATATTATAACCAGCAGAGTTCTATATATAGTAAATTATGTCAAATAGATTTAACGATGAGCTAGCTTGAAGGTAGCAGTATCATCAAGAACATATAGTTAAAATTTTAGGAAAAGAATATAGCAAAACTACTATAAAACAATTATAACGCCAGTTTAGGATAAGAAAAGGCAGGGAAGGCATAATATAAAAAGTCTACGAGAGATAATGTACAATTAGATTATGCGATATATTTAAATATAATTTCAATTAATAATAGTTTATTTATTGCTCATATTTCTACAAGTATTAGTTCATAATACTATACTTAATAACCTGAACATTGACCATTGTAACACTTGTATATATATCTCTTTCTAACTGTTTCTTATTCTAAATTTGCATTTGCAAACATGCGAGCAATTAATAAATTGCTATTAATTAAAACTATATTTAATATATCACATAATTATAATTGCATATTATCTCTTGTATACCTTTTGTATTGTGCTTTCCATGCTTCTTCTTATCCTAAACTGGCGTTTATAATAATAAGATGTAGTAAAAAAGTAATTAGTATGACATATAAAGACAGACAGAATACTCATAAAAAAACAATGAGAACTGCTATGCTTTATCTAGCTTAAGGTTTTTGCCTAATAGAAAACTTTAGTAAGTATCTTAAAAAAAGAAGTATAAAAACAGGTTTAACTCTAGATATAAGCATTAAAAAAGCAATAACACTTATTCTTACTAAGTTATGCAATTTTTTTTATATATAGCTGGTGCTATTATACTTCTTTTTTGTAATCTCGCTTACCGCTTTCTAAGATTTATACCTTACTTCCAAGTTTAGCAAAAGGTATAATTTTGAGTGTTCTCACATGAAATACATTTAGCAGATAATTTGCTATGGTTCTTTTTCTCTCTTGTTCGAATACCTTCCTTTACTATGCAGATTTTAATTTAGCTTATGAATTAGTTGATATCTAGTATCTGTAATGATTTTGATCCCAGATAGAATATGAATGCTAGAGTTCTTAAGTATTCTAGCCAATCTTGATCATTATTTCTTAGCTTTTATTGCTCTTACTTTTTTAAGTTAAAAATTTATTAACACTTTACACTACAGTATAATATGAAATAGTAAATTCACTTTTTAATTGATTATCAATACTACAACTCAGATCATTTTCTACCATATAGATTGATGATATATCTGTTAAATAGCAAAAAAACTCAAGTTGATAAATATAGTGGCTAGAATCAATGTTAGTTAAGTAGCACCTTGGCAAAGGAGTATTACTTATCATTGGAGAATCTTCCATAATTTTTTCGATAGTTTTAATTGTATCTTTGCAACAATTTGAATTATACTTACCATTTCCTACCTTAGTAATTCTAAGCTCAGCCTTACATTTTATTATCTGAGTTGCAGAAGTCCAGTTAATTAAATTCTCCTGTATAATTTTACTATTAGGAATTAAAACTTTTACATTATTTTCATTAATGATAGTAATACATCTGCCTCCAATTGCACTAACAACTCCACTTACTCCAGCGACACTGATTATATCACCAATTTTAAATGGTCTTTCAATCATAATAATAACACTACTCATAAAATTATTAAAGAAATTTTTTGCGCCTAGCCCAATACCTATACCTACTCCTCCGCTAATAACAGCAAAAGCGCTTAATGGAATGTTAGACATTTGTAAAATTGTTATTAAATAAACAGCAGAGATTAACCATTCAAATATTCTCCCTAAAACTTTTGCTGTATGAAGTTCAGTAGTAATATGATTGACTATAGCTACTCTAACAAACTTTTTGAACTTTTTATAGTGTCTTATACCCAATAATAATAATACTGCAGCTAAAAATATATTGCCTACATAAATATCAGCATCTTGGCTGATGTGAACTAATGGAAAGTTCCATATTTCCAATATAATATTTAAAGCATCTTTTAATGTTTGAATCATAACTTATAGATATTTTATTAATGCAACCATCATGCAAAACAACAAAATAATTAATTTTCAAGCAACAAAGAAATCAAAATTAAAACTGCAGTAATCCTAATACAATATGATTTAGTATTTTAATTACATTATATATTTCACATTATATACTATAATACGTATTTTTATGAAAGGAAAAGATTGGTTGACATTAAGCATATTATATAATCAGACATGTTAACATAATTATGATTTATGCAAAAACAATATTCTTATGCACTTAAGTCCTATATTTAATAAAGCTATAGATTATGGACTAGTAGACGAAAATCCTGTTCATAAAATGAAAAGCATAAAGAAGAATCAATAAATAGATATGTAACAGAAAAAGAAATGGAAGACTTATCGCAGTGCTGAATGAGAATGATAATAGCAAATTAACCAGAAGCTGAAAAGAAATTAGATCGATTAGTAAAACTTTTTGCATTTATAGGTTTATGCACTGGAGCATGTTAAAAATAATATAGCAAAAATGCGGTAGGAAGAGATAAGATTTGTAGGGAAGATATTGTATATACCAAAAACTAAGAGCAAACATTGGAAAACACTATATATAGCTAGGTTGCAATAAAACAGTTTTATATATTTTTCGAAAAGCATATCTAGGTCATAGATAGCCAAACTATTATGACTGTTTTATAGCAGTTTAGCTATATGAAGTTATCAAGAAAGCGTAACACGGGAAATCCATACGTTACATTTGATGTGGCAGATGATTGAAACTTACATAACTAAACTACCAAACATTCACTCACACATGCCTTATAGGATTGAGATATGAAAATATTTCTTTGTTACCAGACACATTTCTTTCATGTTATAAGTTCCTTTTTAATTTATGCTATATTCTTTTCTTAAGTATAAATCTACTAATTTTTTGTAGTTTTAGCTTAATAAATTTAATTTTGTTAAGATTTAGTTTATACTTTTTTATTGCGAGATTACTTGAAATATTAAATTAATGTGTAGTAGTAAATGCTAATTCATAAAAATAAAACCTTAGTCAAATGAATCTTTTTCAGAAAATAAATATGCAGCTTATAGGTTTTGCTGCCAGTATACTACTATACAATCTTCCTTCTATATGCATAGCAGCGCAAAATAATTCAATATGCCAAATTAATAAGCAGTTACTAATTATGTCTGAAGGGCATTATAAAATAGGCAAGCCTTATAAAATAAATGGAAAGGTATATAGTCCTAAGCAAGTTGCTAACAATTTTCAGCAGGTAGGTTATGCATCTTGGTATAGCTGTAAGAATAGCAACAGTAAAACTGCAAATTCAGATACATTTAATCCATCTCATTTAACCGCAGCTCATCATATACTTCCTATGCCAAGTATAATAAAAGTAACTAATCTGCAAAATACTCGCACCTTGATTTTAATGGTAAATGATCGTGGCCCTTTTGAAAAACGTAGAGTTTTAGATATATCAAGACGTGGAGCAGAATTGTTAGGTTTTATACGCCAAGGTGTAACAAAAGTTAAAATAGAATTGATGCATTCTGAAACTCAGAAACTACTGAATATGATTTTATTTAATGTACCAAAGAGTATAATAGCTAAAAATATACTGTGTAGTACTGATTACTACATCAAATCACTAAATATGAAACATAAAACTTCTTACTATTACATAATGTTGAAAAATAAAAGAAAGCAACAATAGTAGTATTTACTCAAAAGTTACCTTTGAGATTTAACCATTTGTATTAAATAATTTAGTAATAAAGATCTTTTAAGATACAAGATAGTATAGCTGTAGGTTTCACAATCCTTTTTTGATGCAACTTCAAACTATAAGAACATAGTGCAATGTGAAGTTATATAACGCCAGTTTAGGATAAGAGAAAGCAGGGAAGGCATAATACAAAAGGTATACAAAAGATAATGTGCAATTATAATTATGTGATATATTAAATATAGTTTTAATTAATAGCCATTTATTGCTCGCATGTTTGCAAATGCAAATTTAGAATAAGAAACAGTTAGAAAGAGATATATATACAAGTATTACAATGGCCAATGTTCAGGTTATTAAGTATAGTATTATGAACTAATACTTGTAGAAATATGAGAAATAAATAAACTGTTATTAATTGAAATTATATTTAAATATATCGCATAATTTAATTGTGCATTATCTCTCGCAGACCTTTTACATTATGCTTTCCCTGCTTTTTCTTATCCTAAACTGGCGTATATGATAGTCATTTACAATGAGGTTCAAGCATAGAAAGAAGCAACAATAGGTTCATAAGATTCAGCAAATTGAGTAATTTGATTTCTAGTACCCATCTTCATACTAGCCCAAATTTTTTCTATCAGATTTAAATCTTGAGAATAAGGTAGCAAAAAAATAACTTTTTAATAGACAATTTTTGCAAGATATATCAAGAGTGGAAAAAAAGAGATTAATACCAAATAATAATCAAAGGATTATTATTAATTCTTACTTGATCTAATATCTCTTTTGATACTTATTCCAAGATGTAAGCAGAATACCCTGCTGTATCACTAAGGATGTAAGTCGATTCTCCTGCTAGATGACTAATGGAGACAGAAGTAGGACAATCTACATTAATGCTATTTTCTTGTTCATTTAGTGCTAGTTCTGTGATATTACCGTTATTTACCTCATGATTATTACACTGACGTTTATGAGTATAAAGATCTTCATGCTTATCATAACATAATTTTCGCTTTTCTACTGATGGCATAACTTCTTCAGTATACATCTGTCTTATTATTTGCAGATTTTCAATATTATTTTCTTGATAGCTTTCTATCGGTTGAGATTGATTGTTAACAGTTGAGTTATTTACTGCTTCGAATACTACATTATTTTTTACATCCTCTATAGCTAGCGAAAGCTCTAATATATCATTTAATTCTGGATCACTCGTATTTATCTCATTACTATTCTTTGCAAAATCACTATCTTCTAGATATATCTCATTCTGCATAGATACAGATTCTTCATAACAATATTGCACTTCTTCTGTAGCTACTAGCACAGAATCTGATATGTTAGCTAATTCTTGACTATTACTATGCGTATTTATCTCATCACTATTGGTTTCAATATCATCTTCTCTGTGTTTATCTATTATCTGAGATTGAGTATTATTGATTGTTAAGTTATTTGTTAATTCAGATACTGTTTCGCTTATTTTTTCATCATTATCATTATTTGTCTCTTGAATATTGCTATATTCTTTGAGCATGCTATCTATGACGTTTTTACGAGTTTCTAGATCCTTATTTTTCACAATATCTAATTTCTGTTCAAGTGTTTTGAAGTAGCTTACAAAATCTTTAACATTTTTCTGTGATTCTCTTTTTATCTCAAGAATTTTAAATAGTTTCTCCAAACAATCTTTAGCACTAAATTCTATATGACCTAACTTACCGGAAATAGCAGAAAAAGGTATGTCTAGGGTGTATAAGTATTTTAATATCTCAATATTTGAAGTTAATACGGTTAATGTGCCTGCTAATACATCTAGATTGATCGTACGATTCGAATAACATATCATACTTGTGATACTTGCAGCTTCTATTATTCTAGCTGGTTGTAGTAGTTTTTCTAAATTATCTAAGTCTAGCTTAGAAATGAATTTATCAAAATTTTCATTTGAGTAAGCACTTTCCTGATTGCCATGAAAAATTTTACTTAAAAATTTCTTCGACCATGGATGACCTTCTAATAATTTTGTTTCTAAGGCATCTTTGTTATCAAGGTATTGGTTGAAGGTATATAAACTATCTTGTTTTTCATATGTCATATAAGGCTTCTTTATTAATTCATTAAATAAAATTGCTTCCTATATACTCATTGTCTAAATAAATAATAACACAAATATAGCATTACTTAACTCAAAAACAAACAAAAAAACTAACAAAATTAAATTAATTTAAATTATCTATTAACAAATCTTAAGTTTCTACGTGAAGTTATTTATATAAACTAGAGTTTGATATAAAGTGATAGGTTATATGATAACAAGAATAAGAATTATATTTGTAACGCAGGATTAAGATAAGAAAAAGTAGAAAGAGATAATATACAATGGTAAATGTTAGGTTATTAGGTATAGTATTACAAAAGAATAATTGCACACATATTAGCAATAGAAACAACTATTAATTAAAATTATGTTTAATATATTACAAAATTATAGTTGTACATTATCTCTTGTATACCTATTACATTATACCTTTCATCTTTTTTTGCCATAAACTTACGTTAGAATATGTATAGAGCCAGGTAAACGAAATGTATTATATACAAGTAAGTTTTACTTTTAATACACTAAGATTAATAGTAGAAAAGCATTATTATTTATCTATATGGTGCATGCCTTATAAATCTAACCTAACTATTGTATACAATACTTACAATGAAAATTTACAGAAACAATTAGATGACTTTTTTACTCAACAATGTATGAATCGCAATGAAAGTAGCATTAGTGTTTTAGATATTGATCAATTTAGAGATTTTGTAGGTGATATATTATTAATTGAGCGATAATATATCTATGCCAAGCAGCTATGCTTGATTCTGCAAAGCAAAATATATATTAATGCTATGTTTGCTAGTTAGAAAAAGTTTGCATTCTAACTAACATAAAGCTCACAGTATTTATTTAGCTCTATGGTAATTTCTGGTAATTTAAGATATTGAGCAAGAGGTATAAATTCTTGCTGAGTTTCAATGACGATTTTTTGTCTTTTTCCATAAGGTTTTATGTGTATGGTTTGAATGTTATGGAATCTATCAAAAAGTTTGATCAGTAATAGTTCTGTTTTATTTTGGCTGCGTAATATTTGTATCATTTCCATAGCACTGATTTTCTTATTATCCCTAACTCTGGTAAGGTCTGAAACTTGTTCTGCAATATTAGCACCAAATTCGTACCTTATTCTTTCTTTAGTTAGTTTTGTGTCTTCAAGTGTATCATGTAGTATTGCAGTAATAATTGTATTTGTTTCAAAGCTGTAGTCTGATACCATGTACGCTACTTTCAATGGATGTGTGTAGTAGAGTTCTCCAGTATCTCTCTTTTGCTGGCCATGATATTCTTTAGCGTAAAGTATTGCTCTTTCAACTTTATCAAGATCAATTTTGGTGTTAAATCTTATGTTGGTTCTGAACACCTTATTTATTAAGCTCTCACTATAAAAATCTATCATTGTCCACCTCTAAATAGTTATTAATAAATTATACCATAATTTAAACTTTTTGTATACTCCAATCCCAGATAAAAACTGGAAAAGAAGCAAATTAAATTATAATTTTTTGGATTCAGTTATCACGATGCTAAAATTAATCTTAAGTTGCATATCTCTGGTGTTAATGAGTAAAATTTTGCTGTAATTTTTTTTTGGACCAGCATTTTTTCATTTATGCATAATCTAGTGTTTATTAAGCTTGCTGATAGTTTTTAACAATATTGCCAAATTTAGAATACCTACTATTATAGTGCAACTTCACTGTACCAACCTGACCATTACGGTGTTTAGCAACAATTATTTCAGCAGTGTTATAACATTTATTTTGTCTAGCTTTCCATTCTATGTGTTCTCGAGTACCTGGATCTGGTTCTGATCTAGATAGATAATATTCGTCCCGATATATGAGCATTACAATATCTGCATCCTGTTCAATTGAACCTGATTCTCGTAGATCTGAGAGAATAGGCTTTTTATCTGTCCTTTGTTCTACAGCTCTAGACAATTGAGATAATGCAATTACTGGAATATTAAGTTCTTTTGCAAGAGCTTTTAAGCTCTGAGTAATTTCAGAAATCTCCTGTACTCGATTATACTGACTTCCTCTGGAATCAATTTTTATTAGCTGTAAATAATCAATAAATAATATTGCTAAATTATGTGTACGTTTAAGTCTACGAGCTCGAGATCTAATTGCAGATATTGAGATTGCCGGAGCATCATCTATAAAAAAATTCCACTTTTGTATTTCATCTTGTACAGTCTTCAACTTATCAACATCTTGTTCACCTATTTTACCGTTAAATAATGCAGAGCTATTAATTTCAGATTCTATAGAAAGAATTCGAGTAGAGATTTGCTGAGATGACATTTCTAAAGAAAAGAATCCAACTGATGGTACTACATTATCTTTAGTATTTTTTTGAGTAAGAAAATATTTACAAGCATTTATTGCTAAGTTAACTCCTAAAGCAGTTTTACCCATTGAAGGTCTGCCAGCTAATATTATTAGGTCAGAATTTTTAAATCCTCCAAGCTTTGAATCAAGGTCAAGTAGTCCACTACTAATACCGTTAATAGAGTTTTTATTTTTAATAGCAGATGAAATTGATGTCCATGATTCTTCAATTGAAGTTTGTAATTTTGTAAATCCTTTACTTAAAGTTCCTCTTGCACCTAGATCATATAATTGAGATTCAGCAGTTTCGATCTGACTTATAGCTAAATCTGCTAAAGTAGAAGAATACGCATTTGTTACTATTTTTTCTCCAATTTCAATTAAATAACGCCGCAGCGCAAGGTCATATACTATTTTGCCGTACTCATTAACATTAACTATACTTAATGCTAAAGTTGTAAGTTTAGCTAGATAATCTACTCCACCTATTTCATCAAATGAGGGTTCATTGCCTAGCATATTTTTGAGCGAAATTACAGTAGCACTAATTCCTTTACTAATAATGAGATTAATTGACTTGTATATTTTGCCATGTAATGGTTCATAAAAATGTTCCGGCAGTAAAAATTCGTTAATGTTATATAGCGCACGATTGTTAATCAGAATTGCCCCAAGTATCATTTGCTCTGCCTGAATATTACTTGGAGCAATCTTTGCAAGATCTTTTTCCATATCACCCTTTAAATTTTATTAAAATTACTAAGCTTAACTAACTCGAAAGAAAATCCTTGAGCTTTAAAAGAGGACTCAAGATCTTTCAGATAGTTCTCTCTGATGTAACTATCTTCAAATTCTGTTTTTGCTTTGATGAATATTTTTTTGTTAACACTATCTTCATTTATAACTTCTAATTTGCTAAACCATGATTTATCGATAGCTTGACCATAACATGTAACTAAAGATTCTCGTACTTTGTACCAAGTCGAGTTAGAGCCCAGTTGTTTACTGATATTCAAGAGATACTCTTCTTCATTGATTTGTTTCTGTGAAACAGTTGTAGGTTGCTCAAATGGTGTAACTTGCAATTCTTGAATTTCGTATCCATATACATCTTGTACAGCTTGTAATATCTTTGATCTATCACATTCTGTTAGTGTGATATTTTTAAGCAACTTAACAAAAAACCTAGTTCGAACTGCTGGCCCAAAACTACAAGAAGTCAAAATTTGATAAGCCATAGCTGCTTCAAAAGAACCAGCAATTTTATGCTTCAACTGACTTTCCTTACTAAGATTTGCGCTTGTTTCAATTTGAGTAAGATATTTTTCCTTATTAGATTTTTCTACGTTATCAAATCTACGGTTGATGCTATTTGCCTGATCAGTAGTTCGTAATTCATTTGCTAACGCTTGTGCTATATAGTTTAGAACTGATGCCTTACAGCCAAAATGATAATTTGAATATCGATCTGCTAGCTTTAATAGCAATTTGTTGATAAAGTATATGTTAAAGCCTCTATCAGACTTATGTTGCAGTGTAACTACATCTTCTGGTGTTAGTGGGTAAAAGTCTTCTAGCCTGTACCTTTTGAACCATTCTTTTTTACCATTCGAAGACTTGAGAATCTTTGTTATTAGTGATTTAATGTCTTGATTGCAATTTTTAGTTGAAGTCTGTATATCATTTTCAAAATCATCAACATTTTGAAAATTTTGTTCTTCATTTTCATTTTTTTTATTCTCTACTAACTCACCTTCAGTAGATCTAGATATTTTAGATTTTTTTATATATCTATATATGTCCCTGAAAAAAGTTTCAGGTTGACCTGAAATTTCTTTCAGGTTGGGACGAAATTTTTTTTCTGGTAAGGCTATATTTTCTTCTTTTCCTTTTTCGCTATAGTGCTGAAAATTTTTCAGAATTTTTATGCAAGGGACATTACGTAACTTAAGATTGTCTTTAATGATTGTCCTATTTTCAATTTCAATAAAACCTGCATCTCTTAATTCTACTAAGCATTGCCTAACTCTTCTTTGACCAACATTCGCTTATCTTCATAAAGCTGATAACTTTCCTGTAATTCATCTATATCTTTGTTGTAATAGATATGTAGTCTAAATACTATGAATGATAAAAGCTGTTTAGATGTTTTACTTAATGCTTTTCCATTATCTCCAGTTAGCTTTCTCCATTCTGGTGGAATGATATTTCCAATAAAGTTATAAAATATTGTGTCATTATTGTTACTATTTTTTTTAACAAAATTACAACCATTGGTTAAAAAATCGAATACTACAGGGCACATTTTTCATCTCCAAAAATACAGCTATAGTAGGTGTTTTAGAAAATAATTTTTTTACAAATTACACTCAAATTTTTGTTCAAAAGGTTGAAAATAGGTTGACAAAAATCATTATGCCAAACCTATATAAATCTTCATACTTATACTATCTGCCTTAGAAGACCAATTTTACCTATAGATCATGTTATTACATATTATTTACGGTGTTTTAAAGCATAATTCTCCTTTTAATCCTAATGTTTCAATCCATCAAAAATAATAATTTTATAAAAACTTACATCTTTTTTATAAAATTATTATTTCTTTTCTTAATTCTTAACACGTTATCTATAACAATTCGCTATTTTTAGTTTTTACTAAATGTGCAAGACAAGAACTGATATTATTACCGTTCTATCTTAATACATCCACTGCACATGATTCTCATATAAAGATGTTGTTTTCATTAGTTGTTGTTGGGTAGTTTATATATCTATATATCTATATCTTGCTTTCTAATTTGAATAACTTTGTTATATAGTCATTTACAATGAAGTTTGAGTATAGAAAAAGCGACAATAGCATCATAAGATTTACCAACAGGATATTTTATACTCAAACTTCATTGTAAATGACTATATTTATTAGTATTTCTTTTTTTCACTGATTGAATACTTTTTAGTAAACGTGTAATATATACAATATTTAATTTAAACAAATACTCAAGAAAAATATATAAAGAAATTTTAAGTTTGACGTAAAAAATATAGGCAGAGTAATTGTTGTATGCCTTAACACAACATAATAAATTTTGGTTAACAGTACTTCTATTAATAGGCTGATATGCTATAGTATCAATTATTCTGCTTATTTTTCTTGACTATATCCCTTTTCCATTCTGTCCTGATGAACTATCTTTTTTTGATTTACTATACATAAGCCTGAACATGCTGCAATTCTTTTTCTTTCTGCATTTTAATATATTTCTTATTTCAAACTCAGATTGATGAAGTAAGAAAATCTAATTTAGAGCTTAGTTAAGTAATTAAAAAATATATATTTTGTTAAATAAATGAAATAAAAATTGCATAAGAAATATAAATAATCTTGCTTGTATTCTCTAGAGTACTCTAGTAGTTAGATAGATCCCTTGCAATTAATTATCTTATAAACAGAATAACTAACTTTATAAATTATTAAAAAATATGATTGCTCTACTTGCATCAATAGTCGGATTTATTAGCTCCGTTGTTCCAGAAATACTAAAACTAATTAAAGATAAGAATGAAAGGCAGCATACTATGGATATGCTTGACAAGAAAGCATATCTTGCTCACTGGTTACAAGAGAGTAGTTTAAAAAAAATGGAATTTGCTAAAGATTTAGCTGAACATACTGCTATTATATACACAACGTACAAAACTGGTATAGTATGGATAGATGCAATTAATGGTACTGTTAGGCCTATATTAGCATATAGCTTTTTCTTTATGTATGCTATTATTAAAATTATACAATATAAATCTCTGACTATTCAATCAACAATATATATTACAGAATTTATAAATATATTATGGACTAGCGATGATCAAGCGATTTTTGCTGGTATTATTAGTTTTTATTTCGGACAACGAACTTTCAGCAAACTAAGACATAAATCTGGACTTCAGCAACAACATCAAAAAATTACTTTTAAATCAAAAAACAAATCAGGATCAAAATTAAAATAATCATAATATAATAGACCATATACGCCAAATTAGACAATAAAAAGCATGGATTTATAAAGACAATTTTAAATAAAAATTAAGAATAAAGAACCAATATTAAAGACGGAAAGAATACTCTAAAAACCAAGAAGAAGCACTATACTTTCTAGCCTAATAGAACCTGTTCGATATAAGAAGTATACTAACCTATAGAAGGATTGTAGTAACTTGGTTCTTTAACTTACTCTAATCTGTTAGGTATACACTTTTGATACTGCTATTTCTACAGCTAATTAATCTACTCTTCATTATGCACACTATCTATTAGAAAAGTACACTTAGAGCACAAAAATATATACATTAAGAAATTGCATCTTATTATTAATGGTTAATTTACTTGACTCATTATAGCCCATCATTATAGCAAAAATTTAAATCCCATATTTCATTAATATTGTATGACTTATACAAACTCATTACATACAAACTTTAATTAATCTTTTTTCTTTTTTTTAGTATCATTGTCTAGGCTATCCTTAAACGCTTTAATTCCTTTACCTAAGTCAGACATTACTTGAGGCAAGCGCCCTGCCCCAAAAAGCACCAAAATAATCAATAATATAATAAGCAACTGCGCAGAACTAATCCCCATTCATTTCACGTTAATTTTGATATCACTTAGCATTATATACTAAAACACAAATAATATTATTGCAATATTATTTGTTGGTTCCGCGCAGTTTTTATAACTGAATAAGTCTAAGTGTTTAATATACTTCTTTCAAATCTAGAATAGTATAGAGTGATATAAAGTTATGAGACTTGGATAAGAATAGATGGTACAATATTTTCATCTTCTATACATAAAAGCAGAGTTAAGTTAATGTGCCGTGTTGTTATGATTAATGTTTCCATTTTCCATCATCATCCTCATCAAACATAACATATATATTTCCAATATTACGCTTTTCTAATAATTTCGTATTCTTCTTCTTAACTTTCTTTATCCAAATTTGGCGTTATTACACTTTTTCTTGCTTCTTTTTTTCAATCTTTACATACCTTCCTTTGCCGTTTTGCAGAAGGTATAATAAGTGATGATTTAAGACATATTAGAGCGAATGAAAAATATCTAAAAATACGGTTGTAATTAATAAGCTATTTTTTCTATTATGATTTTTGTAACTCTGATAAAATATTCGCTAGTAACTTTTTTATTCCATATTTAGTATAAGATGATATTGGATATATTACCCTATTAATTACTGGCTGTAGTTCTAATAGCTTAGACATTATTACTTCGTTAGATTGCGTATCAGTTTTGGTAAAACATAAAATTTCTGTCTTATCTTTAAGAGATAAAGAATATGATGACAGTTCATCACGAATAGTATAATAGTTTTGCAGCAAATTCTCTGCAGTAATATCAAGCAAATGAACTATTATGCGACATCGTTCAATATGTTTCAAGAATTTATCTCCTAAACCTTGCCCAAGGTGTGCTCCAGCAATTAAACCTGGAATATCAGCAACAACAAAACTATTATTATTAATATAAACTACTCCTAAATTCGGAGTTAATGTAGTAAATGGATAATCAGCAATTTTAGGTTTAGCAGAAGTAATTGCTGATAAAAAAGTAGACTTGCCTGCATTAGGTAGTCCTACTAATCCAACATCAGAAAGCAATTTTAAATGCAACCATACCCACATCGAATCACCAATCTCACCTACAGTATTTTTTCTAGGTTTTTGATTAATCGATGATTTAAAATAAGTGTTTCCTAAACCACCTTTTCCTCCTCTAATAATTATAAATTCTTGTCCATCTTTAGTTAAATCAAAGATTACGTGTTCTTTATTATTACTTAAAATTTGAGTGCCAACAGGTACTTTTAGTACTAAATTTTGTCCAGATTTACCAGTTCTATTATTTCCTGCACCAGCTCTACCATTTTGTGCTAGAAAATGTTGCTTGAATTTAAAATTTATAAGAGTGTTTAGGTGGCGATCACCAATAAAAATAATATCTCCGCCACGACCTCCATTTCCACCATCAGGTCCACCATTAGGAACAAATTTTTCTCGCCTAAAACTTACACACCCATCTCCTCCATTACCACCTTTTATAAAAATCTTTGCTTCATCTATAAATTGCATCATTTAATCAAGTAAAACCTTAAACAAAGTTTAAATATACCCACGCTAAACTAAAAGTAATAAACATCCACGGAACAACTTTAGTAAGGAATACCGATATTATCGTAGCACTTTCAGCAGTTATACTAATTTCTGAACCATAATTTTGTATCATATCCTGACGTATTTCTGCAAAACTCTTTCCTTGCTGATTTTCCATTGCAATATATTCTCTTAGTTTTTGAGCAACATCAGTATTAGAATCATAAATAGTTTGGCCATTGCAAACTGTACATCTAATAGTTTTATAAAATTCACTTATATTATTAACATTATCTCTATTTTTAATATTATTAACTGCAACTACAAATATTAACAATATGAACAGCGCTAGCTTTATAATATAGCTTTTCTGCATTAAAATATTGAGTTAGCGTTATTTATCTGGATGCTCCTCGACTACTTGACTTACCTTTTGTAGAAAAAATAGAAGTTAGTGGTATAGTTAATCCACTAGTACACCCACCTAAATCAGCAAATTGAAGAACTGATCTAAAAGTTTGTCCAAAAGATGCAGCTGCTGCTGGAAAAATACTATCCAACCCAAAAGTAAGCATCTTAACTACATGGCTTTCAGAAAGCAATTGATCCATACTTGGTAACCTAGCTCCTTCAAGTAGAGCGGAATATATACCATGACCTCCACCTGCACTACTGCTATTACCTCCATGACCAATAGATCCCAAATTTGACCCAATATCAGAAAACATATCCTTACCCTATCTATGAGTTACTTATTATCCATTTATCATGATTATGGGTTTCTCAAAACATGATATACGCTTGCATATATACTAAAATAACTAAAAATACACAACGCACAATTATATAAAGACATAATCACTTAATCTCTATACTGTTTTGTGCGCAAAACCACAAATCACAATTTTTAGTCTTTTCTTCTGTTACCAAAAAAGCGCAAAACATATAAGAAAAGATTAAGAAAATCTAAATATAAAGTAAATGCCCCAACAACTGCTAATTTTTGCCCTAACTCACCACCTCCAGAGCTATAATAGATATGCTTTAACTTTTGTGTATCCCAAGCAATCAGTCCCATAAATATCCCTATACCTAACACTGAAGTAGCAAAATGAATTGCAGGACTACCTAAAAAAATATTTACTAAAGATGAAATTATAATTCCCCATAGCCCCATTATTAATAATGACCCAAGCGAAGTAAGGTCTCTTTGAGTAGTATGACCATAAATACTCATAGCAGCAAAAGCTGAAGCAGTAATAAAAAAACTGCTAACTAAAGATTCTCCAGTATAAATATAACCCAAAGCTGAAAGCGACATGCCTACAAGAACAGCATATACCCAGAACAAAGTTTGAGCTGTAGAAATATCAAGCCTACCTATTCCCCAGAAAAAGTACAGTGCTATACCAATAGGAGCCACATTAACTAGCAATCCTATAGGCGTTTGACCAATTACATACCCATTAGGCGAAAAATTAAACATTAACCTTGCAAGTGGCTCTAGTGAAAAAGTAGCGGTTCCTGCAACAGCTGTAATAAAAAGAGCCATCGCCATTAAGTTATATATTCTCAGCATGTAAGCTCGCAACCCTTCATCAATACTTTTATGCACTCCACCTGAATAAGCTCTTGTATAGTCAATCATATAAAAAAACTCCTTAAAAGAAATTTAAAGTATATTTAAATACTTGAATGTAAGTATACACTAGATATATACTAAATGCAAGTGTCAAAATTTTATTGCATAGTAGCTAGATAGTAGCTAGAATTAATAATATAATATTTAAATTCAAATCACCAATTAAAAGCTTTTAATACAAAAAAAATTAATTAACAAAGCAACTAAATCTATGCATATTAATTTCAAGTATTTAAGATATTAATTCACTATTAGCAGTAGCTATTAATTAAAAAATTATGTATTATTTATATTAACTATATTTTTTTAAGTTTAAGTTAATACATTAAATTTTAATTATGGAGTATATTATGGCAAACACTATTACACACTATCCTCAACATGTAGCTAATAGATTTGAGTTAGTATCTTTATCAGCGCACCTAGTAATTGAACTAAATTCCGGTTCTAACATTATGGCATCTCATGCAAAAAAAGATAGCAATCTTATCATGACTGCTCTTAATGGAATTTTAACAGAAGAAGTTAATATTCCTGAGCTGAGAGAAAAGCTTATTTTGAAACATCAGACTCAAAGTCATAATTACTTATCTAAATTACAAAAAAATAAATTTAATAATGATCAAGAAGGATATTTTAACAACTTCGAAAGCGACTCTGAATTTGACAACCAGCAAATATATCTGAGCAGTGATAACTTAAGTATTATTAATGATGATGATGATACAAGAAAAATATAAAAAACAACTTAGCAGCTATGGTTAGTCGTGAAGACATTATTAATCAAGTATCTTCTTATGATCCAACATTTAATAAAACTCTTGTAAACAAAGCTATAGATTATGCTATTCACTATCACGGCAAACAAACGCGCGAGTCTGGTGATCCATATTACTATCATCCACTACATGTAGCTCTTATTATTGCTCAAATGAAGCTTGATACCGTATCTGTAATTACTGCGCTATTACATGATACAGTAGAAGATACTGAACTAACTTTAAGTGATATTGAGCGTGAATTTGGCAAAGAAGTAGCAACGTTAGTAGATGGAGTTACTAAGCTTGCTAAACTTCGATTCCAATCCTATCATCTACAACAAGCCAAAAACTTTCGTAAGCTACTGTTAGCTATAAGTAATGATATCAGGGTTTTATTGGTTAAATTAGCTGACCGTCTACATAATATGCGCACAATTGAGTCGATCAAGCTATTAAATAAGCGTATTAGAATAGCTTTAGAAACAATAGAAATTTATGCCCCACTAGCTGAAAGAATTGGAGCTCAGTATATTAAACTAGAATTACAGGATCTTGCATTTAAAGTAATGTATCCTAAAATCAGAAATGCCATTATTAGCAAAATCACGCAATATAATGATAATAACCGCATAACATCAGATACTATCATCATTGAAATTCAAAACACTTTAATGAAAGCTGGTATTAAAGCTCAGGTATCTGGCAGACATAAAGCACCTTACTCCATTTGGATGAAAATGAGACAAAAATGCATTGGGCTAGATCAGTTATCTGATCTTATGGCCTTCAGGATTATTGTCGATACTATTCCAGAATGTTATCAAGTCTTAGGTATTATTCATTCAAATTACAAAACAATACCTGGCAGCTTTCAAGATTTCATTAGTATTCCAAAGAATAACGGCTATCAATCAATACATACTACAATTATTGGCCCTCAGCAAAGAAGAATAGAAGTTCAAATTAGAACTGTAAAAATGCATGAAATATCAGAGTTTGGAATAGCAGCACATTGGCAATATAAACAACATAAAGACAATGTAGAGCAGCATAAATGGGTTTTAGAATTATTAGATATATTAGGACGCTCTTATACAGCAACTGAATTTTTGCAGGATACAAAATTAGCAATGTATTATGACCAAGTTATCTGTTTTACTCCAGAAGGAAAACTGATTGCTTTACCTAAAGGAGCTACTGTAGTAGACTTTGCTTATAAAGTACACTCAGAATTAGGAAATAAATGCATAGGAGCAAAAATTAGCAACAAAGTTGTACCATTAGATACACAACTGCAAAATGGAGATCAAGTAGAAATTATAACATCGCATACACAATTCCCTATTCCTCAATGGAAAACATTTGCTGTAACAGGTAAAGCTCAATCAGAAATTCGTAAATTTATACGTAGTCAAGCATACAAAAAATACATTGATTTAGGTAAAGAAATACTAATACAAACATTAAAAAAAATACAAGTTGCCAATATTAATGTATGCATTGCTAAAATCGCTCACGAGCTAAATAAAAAGAATGTAGAAGAAGTATTTTTCTCAATTGGAAGTGAATTATTATCAAAGAAAGAAATTATCAAAATTATTACTTCAATATCAGATCCAGTTAACCCAGTAACATTAAATAAAGCGTACTGTCTAAGTAATGAACTATCACCAATTGCTATATCTGATAATAATAAGATTGATAAAATCAACCAAAACTTACCTATAGATTTTGCTAAATGCTGTTACCCATTGCCTGGTGACTTAATTATTGGTCTTTGCACAAAAACAGAAATAGTAATTCACACTACCTACTGCACTATTGCTTCTAATTATGTTTTGGAATCTATAAGATTATTAGACTTTAGCTGGACTAGTAACGCTCAAAAGATGTTCTATACTTCAAGTGTGCAATTATCTGTACGTAATAAAATAGGCAGCTTAGCCAGTATTACTACTATACTTGAAAATAATAATGTTAACATCTGTAATATCAAAACTACTAATTGTACTCAGAGTACAACTCAAATAATAATAGATATAGAAATATCTACACTTGAGCAGTTAAATAAAATAATAAATATATTACAGTCATCTCAAGACATAATATCTGTTAAAAGAGTATCTACATAATGGTTTTTATATGATATATGGAATAGGAACTGATATAATACACATACCAAGAATTGAACAATTAATTAATAAATACTCAACTAAATTTATTAATCGTATTCTAGGAAAAAACGAAATAACCATATATCAATCCCTTTCTATTAAACAGCAAACTAATTTTGTTGCTAAGCGCTTTGCTGGCAAAGAATCAGTAGCCAAAGCTATTGGAACTGGCATAACTTCATCATTATTATTGCGCGATATTGAAATACTAAACAACAACCTTGGTAAACCTATAGTTTATATTCCTAATGCAGCTAAAATATTGTTGAATAACATAAAATTAACAGAATATAAGATTGATATTTCGCTCTCGGATGACTACCCACTAGCTATTGCATTCACTGTAATCTCAGCTTCCACATAGTTTTTTCTATTCATCATTATCAATACTTCTGCAACATTGCGAAAATATGTAAAAGAACGTTTATCATTCAGAGATAATAGAATTAAATATATAAAAATAAGAAGATATCTAATGAAAGCAAAATTAACTCTAAGATTAGTATACAATGGTAGAGAAGAAATAATTATTAGCTCTAGATGATAGTATATTGAACAAAAGACAACAGACTCAATTAATAAGCGTTTATTTAATAAATGCTTATCTTGAAGAAAGTTATTCTATCTCCAAACTTAATCTCAATCTTATGACTTAGATAAGCTTTTTGCAAAGTATATAATATAACTTATAGCAGCATAGCTATACTACATTATCCAATCTGGTGTTATCTGGTATTATTACTATACTCACTACACTTAGTTGTAGTTCTATTTTCGTATTCAAAAAACCTTCTTTTTTTAATTTAGATAAACACTAGCTAACTTTGGGGAGCCTTATTCCTAACAATTCTGTAAAAAGTTGAACTTTAGTTGAAAACTTTTATATTTTCATTATTATATACTTGTAGCTAGCGAACTATTAGTGCTAGCAACTACTTTTCAGCGTTTTGTTTCCTAAAGCTTTTCCATAAGCATCAGTTAGTCATCTCCATTCTTCTGGAGAAAAATTTTCCAATAAAATAATAAAAGACTTTTACATTATCACTACTGTCATTATCATTGGAAATTTTGCAATCATTGCCTGTAAAACGGCGGAATATTGGTGGCATTACTATCCATCCTATAACAGTAAAAACATCAGAGATCATATCGCATATTTAGCTTTTAAAAAGCCGTTTTTTTTATAGCGAAGAAATGTGGCAGAAAACGACTGTCTTAACAATGCTTATACATGAAAGACTTATTCTAATTTGCTTCTTTGTTTTTTTATAGTATATTAGGTTTTCATTTCCAACTCTGTTCTTTCAAACAGCTAGTTCACCTATTCTTCATGTGGTACACGTGTATAACAATGTATAAGTTACTCCTTACGTATAACTCTTTTTAAACAAGCTTGAAATATTATACTGCAATTTTGTAAAAAAATACATAACTAGCAACCTTATACAAAAGTTATACTCTATTTTTTTTGAAGGTAGACATGGGGGCGGATTAGAAATCCATTCCGCCCATACCACCATGATGTCCACCACCTACTCCACCACCACTGCGGTTACCAGTATTATTATCTTCCTCATGATCAGTAATCATAGCTGAGGTAGCAATTACTAATGAAGCCACAGAAAAAGCATCTTGTAACGCAGTACGTACAACTTTAGTTGGATCCACAATACCTGCTTTTATCATATCAACGTATTGCATTGTTCTAGCATCGAATCCACGGTTTTTATCTGTACTCTTGCTTAGTTCATTAACAACAACATCCTCTTTGCCTCCAGCATTTTTAACTATTTGTCTTACCGGAGCTTCTAATACTTTTTTGATAATGTTAATACCTACCCTTTGATCTTCATTATCAAACTTCAAACTATCTAAAACACGAGAAGCATAAAATAGCGCAACACCACCACCAGGCACTATACCTTCTTCAACAGCTGCTCTAGTAGCATGTAAAGCATCTTCTACTCTATCCTTACGTTCTTTTTGTTCTACTTCAGTAGCACCACCAACTTTTAGTACAGCTACACCGTTTCTAAGTTTTGCTAAGCGCTCTTGTAATTTTTCTTTTTCATAATCTGAAGTTGTATCTTTAATTGCTTCACGGATCTGTTCACAACGAGAATTAACTTTCTTCTCTATATCACTATTATTCTTATCATGAACTATAGTAGTATGATCTTTTGTAACAATAACTCTATTTGCAGTTCCTAACTTAGATGTATCATTAACCTTTTCTAGTTTGATTCCTAGTTGTTCAGTAATTACTTCTCCATTTGTTAAAATAGCAATATCTTCTAACATTTCTTTTTTTCGATCACCAAAACCAGGTGCCTTAACAGCTACTACTTTAATAGAACCTTTTAAATTGTTTAATATCAATGCAGTAAGAGCTTCTCCGTCTACATCATCAGCAATCAATACTAATGGCTTGCCAGTGTGAGCAACAGCTTCAAGCACAGGAACCAGTGGCTGCACTGTAGATACCTTCTGATCCAATAGCAAAATATAAGGATTTTCAAATTCGGTAATCATCTTTTCACGATTCGTTGCAAAGTACTGTGATATATATCCGCGGTCAAATCTCATTCCTTTAACAACTTCAACTTCAAAGTTAAAATTTTTAGAATCTTCAACAGTTATCACTCCTTCTTGGCCAACTTGTTTCATTGCATTAGCAATCTTTTCACCAATTTCGCGGTCTCCATTAGATGAAACAGTAGCTACTTGAGCAATTTCTTCCTCATTTTTAACAGGGCTGCTGTTTTTACGTACATCAGCAATAACTGCTTCAACAGCTTTCTCAGCGCCTTTTCTTACTTCCTGTATATCAATGCCTGCAACTTCAGCTTTATTTAGCTCCCTAACTGCAGCATCAGCTATAACTGTAGCAGTAGTTGTACCATCACCAGCCACATCAGCTGTTTTACTAGCAACTGATATAACAAATTGGGCTCCAACATTAAGAGATTTATCCTTAAGTTGAATTGCTTTAGCAACACTAACTCCATCTTTAGTAATTTTAGGAGGACCATAAGATTGTTCTATTGCTACACATCTACCTTTGGGTCCTAATGTTATACCTACTGCATTAGCTACAACATTTATGCCTTCTATTATTTTTTTACGACATTGATCGCCATGTACAATTTGTTTACTCATACTGAAAACTCCTTAAAATATTTTATAATTTGATTAGTCTAGCATCCTTTAATTATTAATACATTAAGCATTTTAGCTTTTAACTAATAATATATCTGATTCTTTAATAACTACATAGTCTTTACTTTCTAATTTTATTTCAGTACCAGCCCATTTTGTATAGACTATAGTATCTCCTTTCTTTACTTTTAACGGTGTAATATCACCTTTATCATTTCTATAGCCACCGCCAACCATAACTACTATTCCTTCTGTTGGTTTCTCCTTTGCGGTATCTGGAATAAGAATTTTTCCATGTGCTTCATCATTTTGTATTGGCTCAACTAGCACACGATCATACAGTGGTTGGTATTTCATATAATCCTCCAAAAATTTAACTCTATATAATTAAATTAGCATAATTAGTTAATCTATACTTTTACTATGCCCTAATCATATATCTTCTGTTACTACTTATTTCAAGTGTGAATAAAAAATTTTTATATTTTTCTTTTATACGCTGAGTTTAAACCATTAATATCGCACTAATTGTTTTTCTTAATTAATTTGAAAAAGTATATAACATAACTGTTTTATACTGGTTTAGCTATATCATTGCTTATAGCCTATCAGAAGTTATTGCTTCCAAAGATCTATAATATCGAATTTGGTAATCATTATATAATTCCACCTTTTCATATAACTTTCTTCTACACAACCTTTTCCAGCAAAAGCCTTTCAATCCACTTGATTGCATTAGATGATGTCTTACTATCTTATCAAACAAGTCCATTACATATCTAAAACAACTGCTAGAGTTACCAATCCTAAAGTAATTTATCAAGCCATGTAATATCTGGTTGATAAGATATATTACTCTATCAATTGGTTACAATATAAACTTGCAGAATATTTCTTTTAGTATTTTTAGCAGAGAAGTTTGTGCTCTCGTTCTAGACATTTTTCTGAATTTTAATTTTAGATTGATCAGTTTTCACTAGCCTAAAATTAAAACTAAGAAAGTCAAATGTTTTACTATTAGATGTAAATATTGTATTAAGCAATTAACTCCTACAATTCTTTTTTCTGAGGTTTCAGTCACTTTTCTAACCGCAATTACATTACTGTCAAAAGAATTGGCAATTAAATGTTGCAAAGCTTTCACTTTATCATATTTACCTGTATTACCTTTACGATATGCCAAAGTATATAAAATATCTGCAAAAAATAATCAATTTTAGATTGAATTATTACTTATTTAATGTATAATATCTTTGTTAAAGATATTCATATAATTTAGGAACTAATAATGTATAATACTGATTTACATGATGCTGCAAAACAGGGCGATATAAACGAGGTAAAACGCCTCATTTTGAAAGAGAATAGAGATGTTAATTTTCAAGATGAGGATAAAAATACTCCTTTATATTGTGCAGCAAAGGAAGGGCATACAGATGTTGTAAAATGGCTGTTAACTCATGGAGCCGATAGTAGTTTACAATGTCAGTTCACTAATACTGCTTTGCACATAGCTACACAAAAAAATCATATAGCTGTTGTAAAGATTCTGGCAGCGCACGCAGCTCAAACAACTAATGTAGTTCACACAGATAATAATATTGATTTACCAGGTAATACGAATCAAACAGCTCTACATACGGCTGTTCGAAACGAATCCATAGATATTATAAAGATTTTGTTATTTTATGGGGCTAATGGTAATTATCCAGACGCTTTTCGTAATACTGCTTTGCACGTTGCTATGATTAAACCCAATCTTGAAATTATAGATCTTTTGTTAACTAATGGATGTAGTCTCAATGTACCTAATACAGCTGGTACTACTCCTTTTAAAAAGATTTGCAATTCTTTTCTAAATCAACCTACAGAGCAAAAGCAAAAAATAATAACATCATGTATTGCTCATCTTGTTATGAGAGAACATTGTAACAAAGAAGAAAGTACAACAACACAGCCAGCATGGTTTAAATACAATAAATATCTTACAGCTGAATCAGAATGGTTTAAATCCAATAAATATCTTATAGATAAAAACCAATCTCTAAATGAAATTTGGCAGAACTGCCAGAAAGAAATTCAAAAGATGAAAGACACAATTGTTTGTGAAAGTGAAAATACATCTCTTTTTGATATGTTTATGGATTCTGATCTTGATAAGATAGCAAGGTCCACTAATTATAGACATATTAGGCATAAGTTTGAGAAAGAATTTTGCACGTATTCTCCTTTTATTGAAAAAGCTATTGAGAGTAGAACTTTGATGTTACAAAATGCAGTAGAATCAATAGATGAGATATTCGAACCAAATCAAGATGATTCAACATCTTGGCTTCATTTACCACTAGAAATGAAATTTATGGTACTAGAGTACTGCAGTAAGGATGATTTAACAAAACTTCAACATCATGAAGAAGTTGAAATTGCAGGGTGCAATGTTATGCATGAGGAATCGTAGCACAGATATCAAAGCTTTCTGTAACGAAAGAAATAGTAATCGCAAACTAAAACATCTTATAGGTATTGCAAAATGTTAGTGCAAAATTACTAAAATACAGAAAATCATATTGCTTGCACTATTAAGGTTTTGAATTGCATAAATAAAATTCAAAACCTTACCTCTACAACATAATATTCTTTTTGCATAATGTTATAAACTTATCTCTTTCTTAAACTCTAATCTATTATAGTTTCAAAAGAAATTTATTATTACTTTCCCTTTTTTTCTTATAAATTTTTGTGGCTAGATCCTAAGGTTGATATACTTACTTTATCTTTTTGATGCTTCTTGATGACGACTACTTCATTCTTCAGGATATGCTATTACTATCTTTCTTAGATTAAAAATTGTATGTTTCTTTTCTTGCTTTCAGTTGGCTCTTGCTTACTTAAAATCTTTCAAATTACTTTGTTAGCAGTACTAAATTCACATCTTGGTTTTTATTAACTTTGCAGAGAGTGCTTAACCATATTAGCAAATTTAGAATACTGATTAGTATAGTGTAACTTCACTGTACCAACTGGCCCATTACGGTGTTTAGCAACAATTATTTCAGCAGTATTATGACATCTATCCTGTTTAGCAATCCATTCCGTATATTCTGGCGTTCCAGGAGCTGGTTCTGATCTAGATAAGTAATATTCCTCTCTATATATGAGCATTACAATATCTGCATCCTGTTCAATGGAGCCTGATTCTCTTAGATCTGATAGCAACGGCTTTTTATCAGGCCTTTGTTCAACAGCTCTAGACAATTGTGATAATGCAATTATTGGAATATTAAGTTCTTTTGCAAGCGCTTTTAGGCTTTGAGTAATTTCAGAAATTTCATTTACTCTATTATATTGACTTCTATTTGAATCAATCTTAATTAACTGCAAATAATCAATAAATAATATTGCTAAATTATGAGTACGTTTAAGTCTACGAGCTCGTGATCTAATTGCTGATATTGAGATTGCAGGAGCGTCATCTATGTAAAAATTCCACTTTTGTATTGCATCTTGGACATTCTTTAACTTATTAACTTCTTGTTCACCAATTTTCCCGTTAAATAAGGAAGAACTATCAATTTCCGACTCTATAGCAAGGATTCGAGTTGCAATTTGCTGAGAAGACATTTCTAAAGAAAAAAAACCAACTGATGGAGCTATGTTAGAAACTTTACTGTTTTGTTGAGTAGATAATGATAAAAAATATTTGCAAGAATTCACTGCTAAATTAGCGCCTAGAGCTGTTTTTCCCATTGAAGGTCTCCCTGCTAATATGATTAGATCAGAATTTTTAAACCCTCCAAGCTTAGAATCAAGATCTAGAAAGCCGCTACTAATACCATTAATTGAGTTTTTATTCTTGATGGCAGCAGAAATTGATTCCCATGATTCCTCAACTGAAGTTTGTAATTTGATAAATCCTTTACTTAAAGTTCCTATTGACGCTAAATCATATAATTGAGATTCAGCAGCTTCTATTTGACTGATAGCTGTATCTGCTAAAGTAGAAGAATATGCATTTGTAACTATTTTTTCACCAATTTCAATTAAATAACGTCGTAACGCCAGATCATATACTATTCTGCCATACTCAGTTACATTAACAATACTTAGTGCTAAAGTTGTAAGTTTTGCAAGATAATTTACTCCACCAATTTCATCAAATGTAGGTTCATTGCATAACATATTTTTTAGCGAAATTGGAGTAGCACTAATTCCTTTGCTAATAATAAGATTAATCGATGTGTATATTTTGCCATGTAATGGCTCATAAAAATGTTCAGGTAGTAAAAACTCATTAATGCTATATAGTACACGATTATTAATTAGGACTGCTCCAAGTATCATTTGCTCAGCTTGAATATTACTTGGAGCTGACTTTGCAATAGGTAAATCTTTTTCCATATTCTTTATAATATTAAAATTATTTGTATATTCTTAAACTTAGATTATTTTTTACTTATTAAAAATACTATAGCAAAAACCAAAATGATATACTCATTTAAACACAAGTTCGACATAACAAGATATGTGTTTAATATATTGAAAATAAGATTAGAGCAACAGTTCAATATAACTATAGCTACACCAACATAAAACAGTTATGTTATATACTTTTCAAAAATGTTGTCTATGTCATAGTGATATTTCATTCTGCTTGATTTATCTTGAATCCACTTTTTTCAATAGGATTTAAATCATGAGAATAAGGAGGTAAATACTCTAAAATATATGCACATTTTTTCTATCATAGTTTTTAAATAAGGCAGTTTATGAAAACTTATATTGTCGATCACAACTACAGAATTATTAGGTAATTTCTGAATTAAATCCTGTTCTACTCAACAGTTAAAAATAGCAGTATTAACATTGCAGTCAAGAATTGATACGGGATTAGCAGCGATTTATCTACTAATGCTACTATAATATTAGTTCTCTTTGATAGATACAAATCATAAACGCCATAACATCTCATGCATTTTGCTGCATATCTGTGAGTTCTAGTTGTACTATGAACAAAACCTCTCTCATCCATAAAGACATCTTATTATTATAATTGTTTTATAGCAGTGTGGCTATATTTGCTCTTACATTTCTATCATTTTGATTATGCTAGATACCTATAGCATAACCTATATATTTGCCATTATAATATTAATTTATTGTTCTGGAAGGATATTTAAATGTTATTGTAACAGTTGTGCCTTGTCCTATATTGCTTGTTATTTCGAAATCTCCTTCCATTAAGTAAATGAGCTTCTTCGTTAGTGGTAAGCCTAATCCTGTACCTTCACGCTGATTACTTAGGTTATTATTTACTTGTTCAAAACTTGATAATGCTTTAGGAATATCCTGTTCCGCAATACCAATACCTGTGTCAATAACTTTTATATAAACTAAAGACTTTAGTTCGTTCATACTAATTTCAAGTGTTATAGAACCTTTACTAGGAGTAAATTTTATTGAATTAGATAACAAGTTAAACAAGGCTTGTTTTAAACGTTTAGCATCTGCATTAATAATAATTTGATCTGGTGGAAACTTAGAAATCAGTTTTATACCAGCTTTTTTAGCCTTAGTATACATCAAGCGTAAACTTGAAGCTGCCAATTTGTTAAGGTCTACTGCTACATTTTCTACTGTTAATTTGTTAGCTGAAGCCTTAGAAAAATCAAGAATATCATTAATTACTGCTAATAAGTGCTTTCCAGAATTATGAATATCACGAATATAGTTGTAGTAGTTTATTTTGCAATGAGAGTTAGATAATATTATTTCTGTAAGTCCAATAATAGCACTTAACGGTGTTCGTAGTTCATGACTAACATTAGCTAAAAATTTGTTTTTAGCTATATTTTCCTTTTCTGCTTTTTGCCTTGCTTGTTCAAGATATTTATTGGCATTCAATTGAACATTAATAATTTGCTGAACATTAGATATACTGCTTTTTATAATAAAGAAAAAAATTAAAGACATTAGCAAAAGAATTGTTAATACTTGTTTGCTAATATTATTTATGTACATCCATTGTTGTGTAGCATTATAGGTAATTTTTAAAAATGCAATTACTGTATGGTCTAAAATAATAGGGCTTTCACAATGAATTAATACATTAGCAGAAAATGGAGACGTATTAGCTCTAGAAGGATATGTATTATTATCAAATTCAACAAAGCAGTTTGTAATGCGCGTTCCATGTTTAAAAGTATGTTTTTGATTTGGTTTCTGGTATGTATAAAAAAGCAATTTATCTAGATAAAGTAGCAGACTTTCAATTCCTATATTTTTACGAACATTATTAGTAGCAACATAATCATCTTTTGATCTAATGATAATATTTTTCATATTATCATATAATGTTATTTGTTCTATAGACTCCATAAACTCAATTTCCCTAAAGAAATTAAGAGATTGTTTAGCTAAATTTTTTAAGTCTAAATCCAACTTTAAATCATAAGAATTGGTCACAAGTTTAGAAATAATATCTTTATTATGATTTTGATTTAAAAATTTGGTTCTATATTTTGAAACAATATTCCTTGCATTTTTTTGTGCAGGAATTAGGCTATACCATTTGATCACATTATATCTATAATAAACTGTTAAGCCTACTAAAGTTAGAAAAACAGCTATAAATGATAATCTAATCGCATATCTATAATGCATATATTTCTTTGTATATTGCCCATTGTAATTAAATAGTACATTATTATACACTTTAATACTTCAGTAATTATTTAAATTTCATTTATTTAGAGTTGTATTATATTTTAAATGTAAATTTAAAGTATGGTATAAGTATTTTATATACTTAAATTTGCTAAAATTTATATTTTATGGTCTAAGTTTTTCTACTGCTATTCATAAAAGCATTCAAATTTTTTTGCAAAACTATATATTATAGATTTTATACAAAAAAATAATTTTTTAATAAAACTCTTTTCATATCTTGCTAATGATGATACAATTTAAATTATAATAGCATAAATAGGAGGAATTTATGAATATTATAATCTCTGGCTCACCACAATACAATTCTGTTAAATTCAATTTAAATCAGTACGTTAATAGGAAGATCATTAATGTAGCTAACAAGTATTTTGATAATCTAAAGGCTCCAAATGTTCATTTCAGCAAAGAAGAACATAACCAGTTTAAATGTCATATTGTAGTTAATCCTATTACCAAACAGCACCGTATTATTAATAGTACAGGATACTCAAATGATGTCTTTGCAAGTTTTGATCTTGCTCGTGTTAAATTAGAGCAGCAACTTAGACGATATAAATCCAAACTTAAAGATAAACATGCTAAAGTTAAGGTATCTCAGTCATGCAAACTAGGTGTTTAAAGTCAATCATATGTAGCTAACCTAGTATCAGATGGTAAAATTATTCAAAATAATTTATTTTAGACATCTTTTGAAACTATGCATTATGGTTTAAAGTTATAATAGCATGAATAAGATTAAAAATCTAAATCAAAGTTTCACACATGTTTTGGTACACATCATGGATTATGTTTAATAATTTTAACATACTAATAACACTTTCATTAATAGATCTTTGGTTAAACCATAAGTTTGATATAAGCAGTATCATAAGAGTGCATGCAGAATAAGTATTACAGCTATTTTTATGATTATAAGGTATATAAATAACAATATTTAGTTATAACTTCTAATATGTTACATTATCCAGGACTATGTATTTAATATTTTCTAGTCTAAATATTTCTAGAAAATATCAATTCTTAATAACTGACTATTCTTTGTATACCTTTTATTCTATGACTTACTTCTTACATATTATCTTAATCTGGCATACTAAGTATCGAGCCTTGAGTAGATTGTAGATTGCAATAATATAACAAACATAGCGTAAGCAAAGAGATTAGAGATTAGACCTCTTTCGAAAGAGATCAAATTAAATCTAAGGCGGGATCTTTTATGTCTATTTCGATATTTATCAGCAATAATTTTGAACTACATTAACCAGTTTCGAAAGAGGTCTAATGTCTCTAATTGACTGGTCTCCACAACTTTGCAACAGATTATTAAAATCACCATTTTCTGGTGGTTTGACTATACAAGTTATCGCTCCCTTCATTTCTAACGTTTTTGCAGCTTTAATTACAGTATTATTAGTTATAGGATTTTTGCTATCATTATCTGCTGCAATGATGATTTTTTCACCAGAAAATGGTGAATAATTTCTCAAATTCGCAATTCCTGCACTAGCAATGATATTACCTTTAATGCCTGATTGCTGCAAGCTAAATGCTGTTTCGGCGCCTTCTGCTATAATTGTTATATTAGGGTCATTCGCATTTCGTTTTGCTATTATTATAAATGATCCTCTGATTTTACCTAAGGATCTATTCTAAAAATTTAGATATTAGCTAACACTATTCATAGTATGAATAATCGCATTGCTTTATTTATCAATTTAATATATTAGATTGATAAATATTTTAGGGTGACAAAATTTATGAAAAATTGGCTTTCTTGGCTATATAGTGTTGTACAGAAGTTGAAAATGTTTTTTTCTAAAAGCATTGATTTACAAGACGCTGTTATATCTGGAGATATCAAGTATGTAAAATGTTTTTTTTCTCAAGATAATACCATTATTAACTTACAAGATGAGGATAATTATACAGCTCTACATTATGCTGTTATATGTAATCAAATAGAAATTATAAAAATTATTCTGGAGTATAATCCTAATATCAATTTACAAGATAATTTAGGTAATACCGCTTTGCATTATGCTGCTGCATGTGGTTATACAAGTATTGTAGAGCTTTTACTACAATATGATCCTAATTGTATTAATTTATGTGATCAGAATCAGTGGACAGCCTTGCATTATGCTGCTGCGAATGGTCGCATAGAAAGTATAAAGCTTTTATTGCAGTATAATCCTGATTCAGGTTTGCAGAATAATTTAGGTAATACTGCTTTACATTATATTGCTACCTATGGATATGCAGATATTGTAGAGCTTTTATTGAAGCATAGTTCTGATGTTATTAATTTACTTAATCAGAATAAATGTACAGCTTTACATTATGCTGCTTTGCATGGTAACATAGGTAGTGTTAAATTACTGTTAAAGTATAATTCTAAAATTAGTAATTTACAGGATATTTGTGGAAATACTGCTTTGCATTATGCTGCAGAATGTGGTAATACAAAGATTATAAAGTTTTTGTTAAAGCATAATCCTTGTGTTATCAATTTACTTGATGAAGATAACTGGACAGCTTTGCATTATGCTGCTGCACATGGCAACATAGGTAGTATAAAGTTACTGTTAAAGTATAATTCTAAAATTAGTAATTTACAGGATATTTGGGGAAATACTGCTTTGCATTATGCTGCTGCAAGATGTCACATGGAAAGTGTAAAGCTTTTGTTGAGTCATAATCTTGAAATCGAATTACAGGACTATCTTTATATTGATATTATTAATAATAATGAATTAAATACATATGAAAAAGAAGTTGTTGAATTATTCATAACTCATGCTGTAAAGCTAAGACACTTTAGTAAAGATATTAACTCAAAAATTGTTACACGGAATACAGATTTTATACAAAACTCACCAAATTTAAACGAATTAGCTCAAAGATGTGAACAAGAAATACAAAAGATGAAAAATATTAAGATTGGTAGCAGCGATAAAACTATATATAGTATGTATTTGTTACCAAATAATACTAACGTGCTAGCAAGATATGCAAATAATCTTGAAGTTCTAGATTGGTATAAAAATTCTAAACAAGAATTTCCTCTATATGGACCTGAAGTTGCAAGAACAATTGAGAATGGAACTAATAGAAAAAAATTACTTGAAGGAGTCTGTAAAGAAAAAATCTCTATAATACTGAATCAGCAGTATCATATCGTTCCTAATAATCCTTTATCAAAAACTCAATATAGCGAAACTCTGGATGAAGAGTCACATAAGTCTATAACTTTTAGTCAGTTGAATAATTATGATACACATAAAATATATGAATATTTAGACAACCCTGTTTTGAAAGAGCTTCAGCATGAGTATAAAACTATTGACGGTAATGATAAAAAATGTTTTTTCTGTAGTTTATCTGGAGAAGAAGTAGTTAACATAGAAACCTGATATAGTTATTTGTTTCAAATCTTCAGCACTACCGTCTAACTCCAATTTTTGGAGCTATGTTAGTTTTCACCACTTGTTCAGACTCTGTTTTTACGTTCTGAGTATTAATTAACTTCATGATTTCAGGTATCATAAGCTCCTTAACAGCTATTGCTCCTTTATTTTTTAGCATTTCGTTAAAATCTTCACCTTCTGAATGAATTACGATGCTAGTAATTGCTCCTTTGCTTGTCAGTACTTTTGCAGCCTCGTTTATAGTGCTTACATATTCTTTATTTTGTTTATCATTATTTGCAGCTATAAGAATCTTTTCTCCTTGAAATGGCTGATAATACTTTAAATTATTTACATTTGAGCTATATACCATTCTGCTATCAATGCCAGCTTCCTGAAAACTTGATATCGTTTTTCCTTCTGCTTACAGAATGGTTACATCATAATCATATTGTCTTTGTTCTTTGATATGCATAAATAATGGAGTAGAAATATCTTTGGTGGTGCATTGCTTTATGCTATTCTCTTGCTGGACTTTTTCTACTTTAGCTTCTTGCTCTGGTTTAGCGGTAAAATGATAATATTCTTCATTCACATGAGATCTATCATTGATATCATTGATTATAGACTTAAACCAGTTTTCAATTTTACTAAAAACAGTTGTCTTTGTCCGTTCTTTCTCCAAATCATGAGCAGTTTTCAGAGTTATGCTAGCTGATTTCTCATTTGGTCTGCTGAGCTGATTTATTAAGCTGTTAATGCTTTTAGTTGCTTCATTATTGCAATATAACTTTAAGCTCTTTATATGCCTTGTCATAGCTACGTATGAGCTGCTTATATTACTTACTCCGTTATGCAAAACGTATACATCTTTTATAGAAGCTCCCTGGACCTTAAAACAGTACTTGCATAGCCATGTTTAAATTGTATTTCACTAGGATCAAAACTCACTTCTTTTCCTGTGTCTGTCTTAGCTATAAATTTATTTTTACTAACCGAAGTTAAAGTTGCAAATTCACTATTTTGTATTTGTAAATCCTTATAGCTTTTTTGAAATACGATTCTATCTCCTGCCATATATGACTTTTTCCTTTCATCAATAGAACGCTCATATTCTGTGCCTTTTAGCGTACCATTTGCTTTTAACAAAGACCTAATACTTGAATTAAGAATGTCGACATCTTTATTACGTACTGTAATTACCAATTTTTCATGTGGTTTAAATTTGCTCAAACTCCAATCATAAATCAACTTACTCATTGAGTCCTGCAACGTATTATCAAACCTAACGCAGTTATTTTGCCTCAGTAAGGTTATACCGCTTAAAATATTACTCTCAGCAAACTCCATTGCTGCTTTTCTGCTCCAGTTTTTACTTTGTCTTCGAATATTTACTAAAACATGTGAACCAAAAATATTACTCAGCATCTCAAACATTCCGCCTCTTTCTATTGAAGCTAACTGCTTTTCATCTCCAGCAAGTATCAGTTGACAATTATTGTTTCTAACTACTCTAAACAGCTCTGCATAAGCTTTAGTACCTACCATTCCAGCTTCATCTACTACTATTAACCTATTTTGCATAAAAATTTTTTTTCGATTATACAAAAATCCTTTTACCGTATAGACATCAGTATAACCTTTGCTCTTCAGCTCTGATACTGCCTTATGAGTAGGAGCAAGCCCAATAACTTTTTGTCCACGATTTGTTGCGAGCTCATGCGCTTTTATTAAAACATAAGATTTTCCTGTACCAGCTCTTCCTCTTAAGACTCTAACTCCACTAGTGCTAAGCAAAATATGCCTTAGAGCTTGTTTCTGTTCTTCACTAACATTTGCTAGACCTTCGATATCACTTTTAAGATTGTAAATATCGTTGTAATAAACCTGATTATTGATTTTATTAGCTATTCTGATTATTCTCGTCTCCTCATTTCGAACCTCAATTGTCGTAAAATATTTGCTACTTTCACCATCATCATGGTATAACTCTAGTATTCTATTTGAACTAAGCACTTGCTGAACTAACTGTTCTCTTGCTGTTGGATCTGGTATATCTTTTACTGCTTTTTCAACATCCTGCTTAGTAAAAATAGATTTGTAATGTGTTATAGAATCTGTTATTACGTCAGCATCATTAATAATCTTCAAATGAGCCTCTTTACGTAACTCATTTTCATTTAATACTTCATTAATTAAATTCCTAATTCTACGAGGTCCAATATGCTTTCCAGGTACTTCGCTTGTCTCGTCAACTCTATATGGTAAGCCTAATTCAGCGAAATATGCATTAGTTTCTTCTTTTGCTATTTCATGAATCATCTTGGAATCTTTAATAATACGCCACTGACCTTTTACTGTTATAAATTTAGCCTCTAAGTCAACAGCTTTATCACCCAATTCTTCACCATTCTCTTTAAATCTTCTTGTAGTAACCAATATATGCACATGCCAGTTTTTATCTCCTATTTGAGGCTTATGAATGTCTATCTGTACTCCAAGACCATTTTGCACCCATTCCATTGCATCAACTATTCGATGAGTTAGTTCTATTCTATGCTCTAAATTTAGCTCCTTCTCGTCTGGCAATGCTATTACTATATCCTTCAACAACTTACTATTTTCTCTTGTTTCTGTTCGTTCTACCTCATTCATTAATGTTTGAATATTCTTGAAGTCTTGATTTACATAATCCGGTATCAGCACTGTATGATATACGTTATCTTTCTTACGAGAGAAGTTATACCTTATACCTGTCTGCTTATTTTTAACAATAGTTCTTGCATTATATGCTGCCTTACGACAACTATCACCTCCTGCACTTCTACGTAAAAAATTCAATCCTTGCAAACTGTATAGCCATCTCAATACCAATTCTCACCTGAGTTTTAAGTTAGCATGGTTTTTTTGATTTTGCTAGCATAAACTTCTTTTTTTTTAACATTCAATCGGTTAATGAGTACTCATTTTTTAGCAGTAAACTTTCAAGTTTACGTATTGCGTAAGCTTATTCTTTAATGAAGCTTCTAACCTGAATTCAAGTTTTTTTGACTATAATTATTTGATGTTGGTTTGGTAGGTACGGTTTTTTTCTTTACTGAGATTTTATTTTGATATATTCTTGCCTGATTTTTTTATCTTTTTGAATTACTAACACAGCAAATCTTATGCAGCAAAAAATTACTCTTCAACAAAAAAAGGCTAAGCTAATCATGGATGAGGTTAACCTTAAAATTAAAGAACGTAAAATGCGTACTCGACGTCTTATCGAAATGGGTGGATTAGTTGCTAAAGCTAATCTTGATCACTTATCAGCAAACACTTTATTTGGTGCTATTGTTTCACTAAAAGAAACTTTAACACAACATCCAAATGTTCAGGATCAATTGGACTACAATAGGTAAAGATATTTTTGATAAAGAACAGCAAAATAAAGCTGCTGTGATTTTAAAATTCACCTCTGAACCAGACGAAAACACTAAGCGCCACATTCACCTTCATGGCTTAAAATGGAACAGTTTTCGTCAAGAATGGTGCGGCCATGTTAAGGACATTGAGTCCTTAAAGAATGGCCTTCTCAATGTTCAGTATAAACTTGAGCTTGTATCTTAGATAATAGTTCAAACTATATGCACAGCTAGCAATATTACTACTGATAGAAAATATAGAGTAAGAATTTCAGAGTAACATAACTGATGGTAATAATAAAAAAAATAAAGAATTTTGATGAAATCTCTGATAGTATTAAAAATAAGGATGTAAAAAAGAAAATTTGTAACAGCACATTTGATTTAGCAATTATCACAGCTAATCAAAAATTTAAAGGGGAATTTTTATAAATCATATAAAATATATGACAGTATTATTAATACAGTTACATCTGTTGCATCAAAATAATCTGCTCATATAACAGTATTTAATTTAGGCTAAAGATATGCTAACAGACAAATATTTTAATAAAGGGAATTCATTTTTTCAGTTAAGAAACTATCAAAAAGCAATCAAAAATTATGATGTAGCTATTAAGTGTAATCCAGATTGTATAGAAGCTTATATTAATAAAGGAATGGCTTTAAACGAATTAGGTCAATATCAAGAAGCAATAGAGAATTATGATATAGCTATTAAGTATAATCCAGATTCGGCGGAAGCTTATATGAATAAAGGAGATACTTTGAAGCAATTAGGACAACGTGAAAAGGCAATAAAGAATTTTGAGTTAGCTATTAAGTATAATCCAGGTTTAATAGCACCTTATATTAGCAATGTTTTAAAAAAGCTAGAAATGCAATAGAAAAATGTGTACGCATACCAGTTAGCAAATGAACTTACAAAAAAAATTAAAAAAAGCAATCTCCGCATCATAACTGATTAATTTTTAGAATCAAGGTACAGAGTCACATGTTCATAAGTTAAGAATGTTTTATTATTCCAGATTATAGACTATAGTCATTTACAATGAGGTTTGAGCATAAAAAAAGCGACAATAGCATCATAAGATTTACTAACAGGATATTTTATACGCAAACTTCATTGTAAATGACTATATATCAAAAATCTTAGAGTTCAAAAAATAATGCTACTTTTTTTTGAACCAGCTATCTTTACATCCAAATGTTCAGAATCATTGGACTACAATCGGTAAAGATATTTTTGATAAAGAACAGCAAAATAAAGCTGCTGTGATTTTAAAATTTGCTTCTGAACCAGACGAAAACACTAAGCGCCATATTCGCCTTCATGGCTTAAAATGGAATAGCTTTCGTCAAGAATGGTGCGGCCATGTTAAGGACATTGAGGCCAAAGAATAGGCTTCTCAATGTTTAGTATAGTATAGAACTTGTAGTGTGATATAAAGCATCTAATAGAAGTAGCATACAACACATCAAAAGTAAGATTTCGTGTTGTATATTTCTTATTATTTTACACTATTTTTTAAATTTAATACTTCTTGTATTGATAAATCCGTATATTCAGCAATTGTCTCAACTGATAATTCAGATTTCAATAATTTTATTGCAAAATCTTTTTTTGCTTCAGCTTTACCTTCAGCTTTACCTTCAGCTTTACCTTCAGCTTTACCTTCAGCTTTACCTTTAGCCTCACCGAGCTTTATGCCTTCAGCTTTAGCGCGTTCGAGTTTATAATCTTCGACTGCTTTATTATCCCATATACGCTTTAACTCTTGTTCATAGGTTATTAGTTCATCTTCGCTCCAATTAAACTGATCTAATGCCTCATACGCTCTTTTTATTATTAAATCTTCACCTATTATTTTATTATATCCATCTAATGTTGTTTCTTTTGCATGTTTAAAAAAATAGCACCACTTCTCTGTTATATTATTTAACTCTTCCACTCTATCTTTTTTAAATTTTGGTAATTCTATAAAGGTAAATGAAAAGTCTTTTAGATCATGCTCATATGTCTTTTTATCCAATATTACATGCCTTGATATATAGTCTTCTTTGTTTGGAAACAATTTATAATCTGCTATAGCTATAAATATAACTTCCTTTAGGTCTGAGTATTTTCCTTCCTTTCCTCTATTTGGTTGCCTGCCATATGCCTTTGCTGCATAATACTGTGCTCTTTTTTCAAATCCTTGTGTAGGATCTACTTGCATTTCTATTATATATTGCGCACCGTTTTTATCTTTACACAAAACATCTACTATTGATTCTTTTTTGGACGCTATGTCTGCATCTAATATCGTTCCTAAAAACTCTACTTCTATTATTTTTCTATTCCCTTCAAACAACAATATATCGTTCAGAAAATGTATTAGTATGTCCTTGTTTTTTTCTGATCCAAATATCTTTTTAAATGCTACATCATTCTTTGGATCTAGAAATCTTGATAAATGCATATGTTTTTCATATTTTCTATTCTTTTTAAATTATACAACAAAATAACTTATATGAACATTCTCTTATTGAATTTTAATTTCTGCAATTCACTACATTAACCACCTATTAAACTTTAGTTTATTAGGTAGCATAACGCTCACAGTATTTATTTAGCTTTATAGCAATCTCTGGTAATTTAAGGTATTCAGCAAGAGGTATAAATTCTTGCTGCGTTTCTAGTATGATTTCTTGTCTTCTTTTGGCTGGCTTTATGAATATAGTTTTAATATTATCCAATCGGTCCAATAGTTTGATTAGTAATAGCTCTACTTTATCTTGATTCACTAATGTTTGAATCATTTTCATGGAACTGGTTTTCTTACCACCTCTGTTTCTTGTAAGAGCTAGAACTTGCTCGGCAATGTTATCATTAAATTCGATTGCTATCTTTTCTTTAGTTAGTGTTGTGTCTTCGATGGTATCATGTAGTATTGCTGTAATAATCGTATCCGTTTTAAAGCTGTAGTCTGCAACCATGAGCGCTACTTCTAATGGATGCATATAATAAGGTTCTCCTGTATCTCGCTTTTGATTGCCATGATATTTTTTTACATAAAATATAGCTTTTTTAACTTTATCAAGATTAATGCGTTTATCAACACTATGATTAATCAAGTCCAGCTTATCAAGTAGTTTATTGATATGTTCACAATTTAAAAATGCTAACATTATTTCCTCCATCTCCATTAATAATTCTAATTTTCAGTTTCTCAACGAACTTCTATAGGTATACTACACGTGAAAGCTGTATACTGATCTTGCTTACTTTCTAGTTTAATTTTTCCAGTCATTTCATGTATAAACGGTTTAACGAGTAGTAATTCAGATTCTAGTACTGCATAGCTTTTGATATGTAAGTTTCTGAGCTCATTATTTATCTTTTTCACTTTTTCATCTGAAATTCCAATTCCGTTATCAAAAACAATTAATTGTAATATTCTATAATTTGTCTTTTGATTTGCAGAAGGCAGCAAATCAACTTCAACGCTAATTTCTCTGCATTGACTATTAGTAGCATTGCCAATTAATAGTGTTAGTACTTTCTGTATTTGAGTACTATTTACAATGATTAAATCTTTTATATCATTTTTAAAATTGCAGCTAAGATTTATTCCTTTATTTTCTGTGAATGGCTTAAGCGCTATAATAGTACTATTTACTTTTTCTTGAATACCAAAATCTCCAGATTTTATAGTATGACTCATAAAATGCTTCCATATCTTTTAATTAAGTTGTACTGGTATATCGCAAGTAATAGCTGTGAACTTATTTGCCTCGCTCTTTATCTCTAATTTTCCACTTAGTTTGTTAACAATAGACCTATTTCGAAACTGGTTAAAGTAGTTCAAAATTATAAATGCCAGAGATCAAATTAAATCTAAGAGAGAATCTTTTACGTCTATTTCGATATTTGTCAGCAATAATTTTGAAGCGTTTTAGCATACCAATAACGTTTTCATTCACAACTCTTGCTCCTGCTAACCTATGATTATTCTTTTTATCATTTTTAGTTAAAGGATTTTTCTTGCTTTTTTTCTTTGGTAATTCAGAATTATTGTGAATTTTTTGTATGCCTTGATATCCTGTATCAGTAATCACTTTTACCTTAGGATGGATAAGAATTTTGGATTTCTTAAATAATCTAAAGTCATGTTTTTTACCGTTAGAAAAATCTGTACATATTACTTGGCGCGTTTTCTTATCTACCACTATTTGAGTTTTTAGTGTATGCCTTTTCTTCTTTCCTGAATAATAGAATTTTTGTTTTTTTTAGGTCTTTCTATAGGACTCTCAGTAGCATCAATCAAGACTACTTCATAATTCATATCACTCTTCATTAAAGCTTTACGGCCTGGAAGAGCAAAGTTTGGGTGTTTAACTAGGGTGTCTTCTACCCATTTTACAGCTTTATATGCTCAACTTTCACTAATCCCATAGTTCTGACCTATATGGAAATAAGTACAGTATTCTCTAAGGTATTCTAAGGCCATCAGCAACTGTTCCTCCAAATTAAGCTTATTTTTACGCCCACCTTTTGATTTCTTAAGACCGTTAGCTTTCCTCAAAATATTCACCATCTTTGAAAATGTCCTCTTCCTTACTCCTGTTAATCGACGAAATTTTTCATCCTTTAACTCTTTAATCTGATCTAATTTCATTATTACTTCAAATTAGATTTTTATAACACCATTCTACATCATTCTCTAGTTTCGAAAGAAGTCTATTATAGAACCTGAAATTACTAAACTGACTAAGGCAGTTGAAACAACCAAACTTACTCAAACAGAAAATAATAGTATAGCAAAACAAAATGATATTACGAATGTTAAAGAATTGTATAATAAATCGTCATCTCTATACTACTTTAAACAAGAAGAGGAAGCTAAGGTGGAAACGATAGTAGTTAATAAATATTCAGAAAACCATACAGGAATTTATAGTTCAAAAATCTTTAATAATTCATAATTTAAGGGCAAATATGGTTTTTGATGAAGAGACTCAAAAATCCTGGCCTGCACTCACTATTTTTGTTAAAAATGACAAAGATGAAATTACTGGAGCTAAGATATTAGCTCTGAATTCAAAAACATGTAATAAAGCTGATGTAGCTGAAAAATCTGTTGGTACAATTAGTGGGTCATTTGCTGAAATTGCTCAACAGAATTCAAAATACTCACCTGTAACAATCATTACAAAGGATATTGAAACAGCGTTAACCATTAGGCAAGCTGGAGTCGAAGGAAAAATCTTATGTGCAATTGAAGCCGAAAATTTGCAAAACTATAATCCTGGCCCAAAAGAAAAGATCATTCTAGCAGTTAAAAATGACGTAAATACTGAAAAAGCTGAAAAAGTTCTGGAGGATAAGGAAGCAGTAGTCTGTACAGTCAAAAATGACTTCAATAATGTATTAAAAACTCAAGGATTATATGCTGTTAGAAATATTATCAGCCCTGAAATAAGAAAACTTAATGAAAAAATTGAATCAATACAAACTAATATACAACCAGGATTATGTCCGAAACACTAGGCAGAGTATGACACAGCATTTTTTATTTAAAAAACTATAGAGTGAAAAAATATGACAAAACAATTAAAGCATGATTCATTGGCAAAGACAATCATGAGCGATCCAGTTGCTGCACAAGAATTTCTAGAGTATTATTTACCAAGCGATTTCAAGAGTTTAATAGATTTATCACAAATAAAAGTAGAGCAAGAGAGTTATATAGAAGAATCGTTAAAGAAAAAATACAGTGATATCGTCTATAAAGTTGCAACCAAAAAACATGGCAATGCTTTTATTTATATATTAATTGAAGCTCAATCAACCGTCGATTATTGGACAGCTCTGCGGTTATGGAGATACACATTGTTATTGTGCGAAAGGCATAAGAAAGAAAAAGCTAAATTACCATTAGTGTATAATTTAGTGATCTACAACGGCAAAAAAGTCTACAACGCACCTAGGAATTTGTGGAATTTATTTACAGATTCAATGATAGCTAAGCAATTAATGACTTCTGACTATCAATTAGTCGATTTGCAAAGTATGTCGAATGATGAAATTGTTAGAAAAAAGCATATAGATACCGTGATAAGAATCAAGAAAAGAAATAATAATTTTATAAAAAAGATGTAAGTTTTTATAAAATTATTATTTCTGATTGATTAAAACATTAGGATTAAAAGGAGAATTATGCTTTAAAACACCATAAATGATATGTAATAACTTACGCATAGCGGCAATAAGGATAAGCATTTTGGGTTTGCCAGTATCAGACAAACGTTGAGAAAATTGCTTGATAATACAATTATGTCTTAAGGCAGACATAGCAGGCATATAAAAAGACTTACGTAGATCTGAATTACCAGTTCTAGAGATTATACTAGCCCCCCGCACGGAACTGCCAGATTGACGATGCTTAGGATTAAGACCTACAAAAGCTACAACTTGTTTAGCAGAACTAAATTTCTCAATATCTGCTAAAAAAGCAAGAACTACAGCCTGTGTTTTTGCTCCTATGCCTGGTATTGACTCAAGTAACATAGCCTTATTATGAAGATCTTTGTTATTTTTAATATGGTCATTGATTAGTTGTTCAATTTCTTTAATTTGTGTTTCAAGAAATTCAATATGCATTTGAATATTATTAGCAATTGCTTTAGAAGCTCCTTCTAATCTATTTGTTTCTTGTGTTTTATGCTTAATTAAAACATTCAGGCGATTAACTAGCTGCTGTAGTTCTTGAATATAAAGAGGCTGTGGATACCATGCTTCCGGTTTCATTGCTTTGCAAAAATCTGCTATTAATACACTGTCTGCTTTATCTGTTTTTGTACGACTAAGTTTACTCATTGCAAAACCTTTAATACGGGCAGGATTTACTACGCTTACTTTATAACCATAATCGTACAGATATTTAGCTAAATTTTTCCAGTAGATACCTGTTGCTTCCATACAAACATGTCCAGTTCCTCTGCTTTTTAACCATGTTACTAATTTGTTAAACCCTTCAGAATTATTATTAAATTTTCTTGTTTGAACTTTATTATTAATTAACACAGCTGCATCAAATGTCTCTTTAGAAACGTCAATTCCTACAATTATACTATTCATAATCACCAAATTTTATGTTAAATATCTCAAAACCAACCTTGTAAATACAGGCTTTTTGCCTAAGAATACCGTCCGGTTTTTAATTAAAAAAGCTAGTTACTTATCTATAGAACAGGCTATTAGCCTTAGGAACGCTACTGTATACTAGCTTTCTTTTGTGCTATTGCTATAATCTTTTATTTTATTGCAATTTCACTTATTTTTATCATACAAGGAATGCTCGAATATATGCTAAAGCACATTCATCAACGAGATATGTTAAAGCTTTGGGAAGAGTTTCTAATAAAGTTCAAACATGTTTTAATACTTGATAAAGAAAAAGGCTATATTTACCTAAGATCATTTTTATGGTATACTGATACTAAATTACTAGAGAGTCAGCAACCAGAATTAGAGCAGGTTCTGGCTAAGTATTTATCTGAAGAAGAAAAAGGTAATATTATGAGAACTATTGCTGCAAAATATATTGATGAAGGTATAGAGATTGGCGAGACTAAAGGCAGAGCTGAAGGCATAGCTAAAGGCAGAGCTGAAGCCGCACAAGAGCTTGCAAGGAACTTATTAAAAGCTGGCTTTTCAGTTGAATTTATTTCTGAAAATACTGGATTGTCAAAAGAAGAAGTGATTAATTTAAAAAATAACATAGAGTATTAATTTTTCGAATTAATACTCTACTAACTTAAGTTTTTTGAGCAATTTATATTCACAAACAAAAGCTGTATTTAAGTTTTGTAGCTGCATAGTTAGTTTTGTGATAGGAAAGTTACCAGCAAGCTTTACATAACAAGTTAGGTCTGGTAGGTTCATAATTTCAGATGGCATAACTAAAATCTTTTTACGCTCAACATTATTCATATTTACTCCATCTCGCATAGTATTTGATCCATATGACAAGTTCTCTTGAGTTTCAATTATCTCTTGCTCACCTAGTGTTAATGCTGATTTATAAGCTGTAACCTGATCACTAACTCGAAAAATAAATTTACTATTAAACAAATCCAGCATAGAAGCACATTCAGCAGCCCCATATATTGCTTCTAATTGATGAATGTTCTGCAATCCAGCAACAAAGCAGCCTCCATACTTTCTACTTTCAGCCAAAGCAACTGGTAAAGACGAAACTTTTTGTAGAGCTGGCAGTTCATCAAGTATAAACCACATGTTTTTGTTATCATGATTAGGATTTCTACACATCAAAGCCTTGATAGCTATGCTTATCCAAGCTGAAATAAGTGGGCATAAAGTAGCTCTTTGATTTGGGTTAGCTGTGATAAATAGCCAGCCAGTTTCATTTGAGTTACTAAACCATTCCTTGATGCTAAAACTACCTCCAGGCTTTAAATATTGTAGCGAAGTAATATTCTTTCCAAGAGTAGATTGAATTCCTGCAGAAGTTTCGAGCGCGCTTTCGCTTATAATACCTGATACAGCTGTGTTTCTAAAAGCTTTTGCAAATTGTCTATTATCAGAGTAAATGATTGTATGAATTAATTTTATGATATCTTTATCATCCTGATATAGCTTCAATGCTTCAGACAAAACTAATTCAGCATTTTTAGCAAAAAAGTCATCAAGTTTAGGAGTATAATTACTAAAACTACTCGCTATATCATGAAAATCAGCTGCTTCAAAACAATCATTCCAAGGCAACCATTGTTCACTAGACTTCTTTTGAAACTAGAGAATGATGTAGAATGGTGTTATAAAAATCTAATTTGAAGTAATAATGAAATTAGATCAGATTAAAGAGTTAAAGGATGAAAAATTTCGTCGATTAACAGGAGTAAGGAAGAGGACATTTTCAAAGATGGTGGATATTTTGAGGAAAGCTGATGGTCTTAAGAAATCAAAAGGTGGACGTAAAAATAAGCTCAATTTGGAGGAACAGTTGCTGATGGTGTTAGAATACCTTAGAGAATACCGTACTTATTTCCATATAGGTCAGAACTATGGAATTAGTGAAAGTTCAGCATATAAAGCTGTAAAATGGGTAGAAGACACCCTAGTTAAACACGCAAACTTTGCTCTTCCAGGCCGTAAAGCTTTAATGAAGAGTGATATGAATTATGAAGTAGTCTTGATTGATGATACTGAGAGTCCTATAGAAAGACCTAAAAAAAACAAAAATTCTATTATTCAGGAAAGAAGAAAAGGCATACACTAAAAACTCAAATAGTGGTAGATAAGAAAACGCGCCAAGTAATATGTACAGATTTTTCTAACGGTAAAAAACATGACTTTAGATTATTTAAGAAATCCAAAATTCTTATCCATCCTAAGGTAAAAGTGATTACTGATACAGGATATCAAGGCATACAAAAAATTCACAATAATTCTGAATTACCAAAGAAAAAAAGCAAGAAAAATCCTTTAACTAAAAATGATAAAAAGAATAATCGGTAGATTCGCAGGAGAAAGAGTTGTAAATGAAAACGTTATTGGTGCGCTAAAACGCTTCAAAATTATTGCTGACAAATATCGAAATAGACGTAAAAGATTCTCTCTTAGATTTAATTTGATCTCTGGCATTTATAATTTTGAACTACTTTAACCAGTTTCGAAATAGGTCAACTATTTTTTTCCAAAGGATTAAGCAGCTTATCACATTTAGGATCAAAAAATCTATCAATAAAAGTTCCAGTTGTGTCTACAATTATTGCTCGATCTTTGTGTAATCGAATTTGTGGTAGCAGTTCATTAAGCATATTGGTTTTACCAGTACCTGTTGTTCCAGTAATCAGAATGTGCAGCCTTTCACTATTCTTTACTAATGGCAAGCCTGCAAAACAGATTTTTGAGGCCTTTTTAGCGCTTTTTAGCATTTTAGATAGGTATTTCAGCGCCTCTAATTTTGGCCTTAATAATCGTGTTTTTGCCTTGAGATGTAAAGAAAACAATTGAGATTATCACACCAATAGCAAAAACAATTAAGCTTTCTAACAATGCTGAATTGATTAGGAATTCCCATAATTGCTGTATTTTAAATCCATGTTGGCCTGTATAAAACTCATGCAAAAAGTCTTGAGCATTGAGGTGCATCCATTTTTTAAACCTTAAACTATAAAACTTAATGCCTATTTGATCGATATCATAAAAATGCTCACCAATTGCTAGCTTAAGCTGCACATATCTTTCAATTACAAAATAATACAAACTGCTCAGAAATACTTTTTGATATACCAGAAATAGATTCTAATGTGATATAATCATAAATTGGAAATATATCTCCAATCGAAGATAAAAAGGCTATTTCATGGTTACTAAATTCAGTATTATAATCAAACTTATTTTTTAGATTAGTCAATTGTTGTTTAGCTTTACCTGCATAAGACTGCTCTGGTGATATTGTTATATTTCGTCGCAAGCTTGGATGCAAGCAACTGACATTATCACAACTGTAAATCGAGGCTGATTCTCCGCCTTTTAAATGACTAATCCAACTTTTTTCATCCTGAGCTAATGAGTCATAAAAGTGTACATTATTGTTTGTAACCACGATAGTGCCAGTCATAGACATGATTGAATCATGCATATCTGATGGTATTCCAACCTTTGCTGCTGCTTTAGTGAAGATGTTATAATCATTCTAGCATTAGCTCTGAATCCTTATTTTGTGCTTGTCGCAGAGCTTGTTTTTGAGCTAAATCATTACGACATTTTTTACTAGCAGCAAAATAATCAAATCCACTTTGTGACTGTATATCACGGCAAACAGCTTCTCTCATAGCCCAGTTTCTTGGTAAAGCTGTAGCAAATAATGCTTTTGTTAATTCACAATCTCCTTTGGCAAATTGATTCATCTCCATTGCTAGATTACGCAAGTCCTTGAGAGCGTTCTCAATCTGTGGAGCAAATGTTTTTAATCCTAATGAAAATGCATAAACTTTAGCTTGAGAACCAATGTTTTTCATTAGTTGAACTAATTCTTCTCCAGAAATAACAGAGAAGCTACCAAGATAGGCGTCAATACCGCTACAGCTCATGTTTAAAGATGGTGGAGTTATAGCAAATGGCTGAAAGGATGTTTGGCTTGTTCGAGCAGACAATCCACCAGCTGCATAATATCCAGCCGCTTGATCTTGATATGATCCAGATCTAGTAACATTAACACTCATTCCTTGAAATACGTTTTCGATATTCCAAGCCAGTGATACTGGAGCTTGTAGCAATAATAGCATTGTAATAGCATAAACTCTAATTCTGATGCTCATCTAGTCTCCAATTTATGATAATATCTATCGATTGCTAGAATATTGTCGATAATTTTATCTTCAGAGATTATGCCTCTAGCTACTGCATATATTTTTTTACCATCGCTAGCTACTAGGTATAACACATGTACAACGCTAATTTAGGATAAGTGATTAGAAGAGAAAGAAGAAGAGATAAGATAGGGATTAAGTTTGGAGATGGAATAACTAGCAAGAGAAGCAATTATATGAACAAAGAAGTTAATATGAGAGCGATGTCGAGTATGCTCTAAATGCATGTGTTTTTTTAGTACATTAAAGACAGACTCAATTAAGGAACGTTTATTTAATAAAAGCTTATCATCTATGTCCAATAAATATGTTTTCATATCTTTACGAAGATTAGTAAATAAACGTAGACCATTGGAGAACAAAAGAATACTTTTGTTTACCAAGCTATAGTACGATAATACAACTATTACCTAGAATGTTGCTACCATTAGCCGTATTAATGCATTATCTGAAAGGAGAAGAGACTGGTATATATTACATCGATTCTACAAAGTTAGCAATTTGTCATAACAAACGTATTTCCAGCAATAGAGTTTTTAACAGATTTTCTAAAATTGGTAAGAGTAGCTATGGCTGGTTCTTAGGTTTTAAGCTGCATCTCATAATTAATAATAAAGGTGAAATAATGTCAGTTAAAATTACTAAAGGCAATAAAAGCAATCTATCTGTAGCTTCAGTTATTTCTAAAGGCTTATCTGGTAAATTGTTTGGTGATAAAGCTTACATATCTAAAGAGTTATTTCATCAACTGTTCTCCAATGGTCTACGTTTATTTACTAATCTTCGTAAAGATATGAAAACATATTTATTGGACATAGATGATAAGCTTTTATTAAATAAACGTTCCTTAATTGAATCTGTCTTTAATGTACTAAAAAAACACATGCATTCAGAGCATACTCAACATCGCTCTCATATTAACTTCTTTGTTCATATAATTGCTTCTCTTGCTAGTTATTCCATCTCCAAACTTAATCCCTATCTTATCTCTTCTTCTTTCTCTTCTAATCACTTATCCTAAATTAGCGTCCTAATACTATCAATATTACTGTTTTTGCTGTAGGAAATGAATGATTTTTATCTGTTGCTATACTAGAACTACTTATTGTATCAGCAAATTTTGCACTATTAATATTATTACTGTCATAGTACTTTATGTTACACAAAATTTCTTGTAGAATTTTTAAATTAGATCCAATTATTTTACAAATTTTTATACTGTAATTAGCCTTTCCAGCAGGAGTTAAAGCGTATATAATTTCATCTTTAGATATAACATTACTTGGTGTTAATATTTCTTGATCTGTACATTTAGGTAAATCAGAGTTAAGTGCTCATGTAAAAGAGAGTATTATATCATAATCTTCTACAAACTCAAGAAAGTGAGGCTTAATGTTAAAATTACATATAAATAACATTTTTGTATTAGTCAAGTTGAATGAAGGTAGCAATCTCATTACAGTTATTTTGCAGTCAAAGGTTGCTGGAATATAGTTTTTAATACACCACTCTGCATATTTGATAGTAATGTTTGCTACTGAAATTGCTCCATTTCCTATAAAGTTATAAATATTATTAAACATCATTACAATCATAATTAATTAATAAAAATTAACTAACTATAGAATTAACTTAACAAATTCTCAATTGTTTATTAAATTAACTAGTATTAAGCTCACAGTATTTATTTAGCTTTATGGTAATTTCTGGTAATCCAAGGTATTCAGCAAGAGGTATAGTTTCTTTCCTTTTTTTTAGTAGCTTTATAAATATAGCTTTAATATGTCCAAACTACTAAAACACAATTATAATAATAAGATGAAATAGCAAGCTAGACAGAATAAATGTTATAATACTGCTGAAATAATTATTGCTAAATACCGTAATGGGCCAGTTGGTACAGTAAACTTACACTATGATAATCAGTATTCCAAATTTGATAATATTGTTAAAAACTCTCAGCAATGCTAATAAGCGCTAGATTATGCATAAGATAAAAAAATGCTGGTTCAAAAAAAAATTACAGCAAAATTTTACTCATTAACACCAGAGATATACAACTTAAGGTTAGTTTTAGCATCGTGATAATTGAATCAAAAATTTTATAGTTTAATTTGCTTCTTTTTCAGTTTTTATCTAGGATTGGAGTATACAGAAAGTTTAAATTATGGTATAATTTATTAATAACCATTTAGAGATGGAAAATGATAGATTTTTATAGTGAGAGCTTAATAAATAAGCTGTTCAGAACCAATGTAAGATTTAATACCAAAATTGATCTTGATAGAGTTGAAAAAGCAATATTTTATGCTAAAACATTACGTAATAATAAAGCTACAAATACATATCAAATATAAAGAAGAAAAGTTAATTTTTGTTAACTTCTACACTTGATAGAACCTACTATTAACTTATGTTAACTTTTATTAATATTTTTTAATCAAGCTTTAACTTTAACTATAAATATATTTGTAATATTTATTAATATAACAAAAAAATTAAGACAAAAGGTAGAAAAAAATTCAGGAAATTGGGGGCCAGTTTTCAATCTAAAGGTTAAGATGATGGTGAAAAATATATACCAACTCAAGGTTGATAAAGCGGTTTGGAAGTCAGGTATATTATAAACAAATTAGTATAAAAATTTGATTCAAATAAAGAGAATAATATAGATACTTTGTTTAGGTAATTGTAATATAAATTAATATATGGTGTAATTATGGAATCAATATCATTAACATTAAAGTTAACAAATAAGTTACTAAGAAAAATAAAAATTCCAACTGAAAGAACATCAATCATCCAGGATAAAATTGAACCAGGACTTAAATTAAGAATATCGCCGACAGGAAGAAAAACATAGTCTTTTGAAAAAAAATTTAGAAAAGAAGGGATAAAAATAACGATAAGTGTATTTCCAGATTTATCTATTAAAGAAGCTAGAAAAATAGCAAGAGAATTAAAGAGATTAATGACGAACGGAATAAATTCAAGAGAAGTAAAATGTTAACAACAGATAGAAGAAAATGAGAATCGTATAAAAGAAAGAGAAAGAAAAGCTAACGATATTACATTTAAAGAGCTGTGTTATAAGTATATTGAAGAGTATGCCAAAATATATACTATAAACTTGCAGAAAGATGCTGCAAGAATATATAATTATGGGAAACTGTTATTTTTAAAAAAGATAAGAGAGATTAAAAGTAATGATATTGAACCAATATTTAATGATATCAGCAAAGAGGGAAAATATGCGACAGCAAATCTATTGCTAGCAACCTTACGCACTATATTTAATAAGGCAATAAAATGGAGATTAATAGAAAACAATCCTACTCTAGAAATAGAGCAGCATAAACTGCAGGCAAGAGAGAGACGTCTAAGTTACGATGAAATGGATAGATTTTTACAAGTATTATGTGGAGAAGCAAGTCCGTTGATAAGAGATTTTGCATTACTAGCGTTATATACTGCAGCTAGAAAAAGTAATGTGTTAGAGATGGAATGGGACAATATAGATTTTGAAAGAAAAATATGGCATATACCAAAAAACTAAGAACGGAAAGGCGCAAAATATACCATTAACAGATGAGGCAATGGAAATATTGCAAGCAAGGAAATTAACATCTAAAAGTAAATGGGCGCTACCAAAAGCGGGCACTTGGAATATCCTTATTGTCCCATTCCATCTCTAAATGGTTATTAATAAATTATACCATAATTTAAACTTTTTGTATACTCTAATCTTAGATAAAAACTGGAAAAGAAGCAAATTAAATTATAAATTTTTTGAATTCAGTTATCACGATGCCAAAAAAACCAATCTTGAGTTGCATATCTTTGGTGTTAATGAGTAAAATTTTGCTGTAATTTTTTTTTTGGACAAGCATTTTTTCATTTATGCATAATCTAGCGTTTATTAACATTGCTGAGAGTTTTTAACAATATTGCCAAATTTAGAATACCTACTATTATAGTGCAACTTCACTGTACCAACTGGCTCATTACGGTGTTTAGCAACAATTATTTCAGCAGTGTTATAACATTTATTTTGTCTAGCTTTCCATTCTGTGTATTCTGGAGTACCTCGATCTGGTTCTGATCTAGACAAGTAATATTCGTCACGATATATAAGCATTACAATATCGGCGTCCTGTTCAATTGAGCCTGATTCTCGTAGATCTGAGAGAATAGGCTTTTTATCTGACCTTTGTTCTACAGCTCTAGACAATTGAGATAACGCAATGATTGAAATATTGAGCTCTTTAGCAAGAGCTTTTAAGCTCTGAGTAATTTCAGAAATCTCCTGTACTCGATTATACTGACTTCCTCTGGAATCAATTTTTATTAGCTGTAAATAATCAATAAATAATATTGCTAAATTATGAGTACGTTTAAGTCTACGAGCTCGAGATCTAATTGCAGATATCGAGATTGCTGGAGCATCATCTATAAAAAAATTCCACTTTTGTATTTGGTCTTGTACAGTCTTTAACTTATCAACATCTTGTTCATCTATTTTACCGTTAAATAATGCAGAGCTATTAATTTCTGATTCTATAGAAAGAATTCGAGTAGAGATTTGCTGAGATGACATTTCTAAAGAAAAGAATCCAACTGATGGCACTACATTATCTTTAGTATTTTTTTGAGTAAGAAAATATTTACAAGCATTTATTGCTAAGTTAACTCCTAAAGCAGTTTTACCCATTGATGGCCTGCCAGCTAATATTATTAGGTCAGAATTTTTAAATCCTCCAAGCTTTGAATCAAGGTCAAGTAGTCCACTACTAATACCGTTAATAGAGTTTTTATTTTTAATAGCAGATGAAATTGATGTCCATGATTCTTCAATTGAAGTTTGTAATTTTGTAAATCCTTTACTTAAAGTTCCTCTTGAACCTAGATCATATAATTGAGATTCAGCAGTTTCGATCTGAGTTATAGCTAAATCTGCTAAAGTAGAAGAATATGCATTTGTTACTATTTTTTCTCCAATTTCAATTAAATAACGCCTCAGCGCAAGATCATATACTATTTTGCCGTACTCATTAACATTAACTATACTTAATGCTAACGTTGTAAGTTTAGCTAGATAATCCACTCCACCTATTTCCTCAAATGCGAGTTCATTGCCTAGCATATTTTTGAGCGAAATTACAGTAGCGCTAATTCCTTTACTAATAATGAGATTAATTGACTTGTATATTTTACCATGTAATGGTTCATAAAAATGTTCCGGCAGTAAAAATTCGTTAATGTTATATAGCGCACGATTGTTAATCAGAATTGCACCAAGTATCATTTGCTCTGCCTGAATATTACTTGGAGCAATCTTTGCAAGATCTTTTTCCATATCACCCTTTAAATTTTATTAAAATTACTAAACTTAACTAACTCAAAAGAAAATCCTTGAGCTTTAAAAGCGGACTCAAGATCTTTCAGATAGTTCTCTCTGATGTAACTATCTTCAAATTCTGTTTTTGCTTTGATGAATATTTTTTTATTAACACTATCTTCATTTACAACTTTTAATGAACTAAACCATTCTTTATCGATAGCTTGACCATAACATGTAACTAAAGATTCTCGTACTTTGTACCAAGTCGAGTTAGAACCCAGTTGTTTACTCAGATTCAAGAGATACTCTTCTTCATTGATTTGTTTCTGTGAAACAGTTTTGAGTTGCTCAAATGGTTTAACTTGTAATTCTTGAATTTCGTATCCATATACATCTTGTACAGCTTGTAATATCTTTGATCTATCACATTCTGTTAGTGTGATATTTTTAAGCAACTTAACAAAAAACCTAGTTCGAACCGCTGGCCCAAAACTACAAGAAGTCAAAATTTGATAAGCCATAGCTGCTTCAAAAGAACCAGCAATTTTATGCTTCAACTGACTTTCTTTACTAAGATTTGTCCTTGTTTCAATATATGTCCCTGAAAAAAAGTCTCAGGTGGACATGAAATTTCTTTCATGTTGGAGCGAAATTCTTTTTCTGGTAAGGCTATATTTTCTTCTTTTCATTTTTCGTTATAATGCTGAAAATTTTTTAGAAGTTTTATGCAAGGGACATTACGTAACTTAAAATTGTCTTTAACTATTGTCCTATTTTCAACTTCAATAAAACCTGCATCTCTTAATTCTACTAAGCATTGCCTAACTCTTTTTTGACCAACATTCAGCTTATCCTCATAAAGCTGATAATTCTCCTGTAATTCTTCTATATCTTTGTTGTAATAGATTTGTATCTAAATACTATGAATGATAAAAGCTGTTTAGATGTCTTGCTTAATGCTTTTCCATTATCTCCAGTTAGCTTTCTCCATTCTGGCGGAATGATATTTCCAATAAAGTTATAAAATATTGTAGCATTATTATTACTATATTTTTTTAATAATATTACAACTATTAGTTAAAAAATCGAATACTACAGGTCGCATTTTTTACCTCAAAAAATACATCTATAGTAGGTGTTTTAGAAAATAATTTTTTTACAAATTAAATTGAATGCATACGACGCTTTAAGGAAGTTAAACTGACTTACTTATAACTTCGAAAATGGTACTATAGTTACTAACAAAGAAGGTTGTAGTCAAAGCTCAATTGTTTCATCAATCTTGGCTAATGTCTTTCTGCATTATGTTATAGATAGCTTGTTTGCCAAAATCAGCAAAGAGAACTTAATTGGACAAATAGGAATGGAGAGGTATTGCGACGATATGGTATTTGTCTTTGAAAATGAAAGCAGATGCGAAAAGGTTTTATGATATTTTGCCTAAAAGGTTAAATAAGTATGAGCTAAATATCAATGAAGCTAAATCACAAATGATAAAATCTGGTAGAGACAATGCTGCAAATTTAGCCAAACAAGACAAGAAGATTGCAAGTTATAATTTTCTTAGATTTACTTGCTATTGAGGCAAATCAAGATTTGGTACAACATGGAGACTAAATATACCACAAGGAAAGATCGTTTTACCGAGAAACTGAAAAGACTGAGAAAATATTTGCTTAGTCAGCTAAATCAGCAAGACAAAACACAGATATTATCACAAGTCATTAGAGTTATTAGGTAATGAATCAACTATCATGATATATCAGATAATGAAAGACGAGTAAGGTCATTTATCAGCCAAAGTACACGGACAATATATAACTGGTTTAATAAAATAGGAGGAAAACGTAAGATAAATTGGCAAAGACTAACCGAGATACTTAAAAGGGTTAATTTTCCTAAAAATTGAAAAATTATCTCAATGTTCTAAACAAAAAATAACTCATAAAGCTTTATCGTATTTTTCTGGAGCAAAATACGGTAATTATGCAAGTCAGGTTCTAAGGAGGATCCTAATTGAGCGATTGGCCAGCTCTACTCGCACAATATTCTGAAACTTTCTGCTATTTTTACTAACAGATAGTAGCTAAAATTTATATTTATCAGCAAACCTTAAATAATAATAGAAAAAGACTTGCAGTACAAACATACTGGCTTTACTTATAAAATTAAGCCTTAGTTTTCTTAGTCATTTAGTTGAGTTTAGAGTCGTTTTTTTGCTCTATTTCTTGATGTAGATTTCTATGTAAGCTATTCGCTGGCTCATGAGCATTAATCAATTGATAGTTAAAAATAGCAGGAGTTGCAACATAGTAGCAAACTTACGAACCTTCTCCATGATTTGCTTCTGCAATCTTTGAGATGTAATAACACTTGCAAGCATTGGATTATCAAGCACTATACGCTGAGCTTGATTAAATTGCTCATTTAATTCTTCGACTCTCTGATCATGAGCTCCACATATCAACTTGGAAGTATAGTTATCAAGCTCATGACCATGTTTATCATTGTACCATTAAAAACCTTGCTGCCTAAGAATTAGTCGCGTCAACTAATTCTATCGATAAATAATTAAGAACAATCAAGATACCATAGCATACAAAAGCATACAAATAATAACCAGTTTATCTAATAGCTTACTTAAGGTTCTCTGCAGTTGCTTTTAGGATTTTTTTTAGGCCTATTGTTTTCACGCTCAACAAAAGAATAACTTTGTTGTTGCTTTTGAGCTTCCTCAATTACATTTTCTATAGTACATGCAACTCTAGCTGTATTAGGCATAGTTATTGATTGCATGGCTTTTAAATTATCTTTTTTATTTTTAATCTCCTCTAGTGCTTTCTCTACACCTCTTGCAAAAGCATACACATCATATTCTGCTTGTACCTTTTGCTCTTTTCTCCAATTAGCACAGCTAATGCATGTTGTTACAAAATTAACAAGTTCTGTAACATAGTACATAAGTGTACCTTTCAAATTTTTTGACTTTTTCTTACCTTCTTGACGTTTAAACAAATCAAGAACGTTCTTATCAAACGCTTTCAGCCTTTTTTGTTGATCTTCAGTTAAAGGTGGCAAATTTTCCTTAATTTTTTTGATTCCATCTTGAACTAAATGTTCTATGCTACAGTTTTCTTTATTAGTTAGATTCATAATCACCCTCTATAAATTATTACATATTACAACTATACTATATTTTTATTTCCTTTTACTAATCTTTAATCTCATAATTACTTTTATTAGTATTAACAGCTTTTTCAACTATACCTAGAATTTCTTTCACAACGTTTTCTAGTTCAAATCATATTTATTGATTTTTAATATTGAACTTATAATTTTTTTTGAATTATTAGCTTCATTAGTATTATTATAGCTATAGCTAAACTAGTATGAAATAGTTATGTTATATACTTTTTGAAAATGGTGTCTACGTTACAGTGATATTTGATTCTCTTGATTAGCTTGAAGCTATTTTTTCAATAGGTTTAAATCAGGAGAATGAGGAGGTAAAATAGTCTAATACATGTCCATCTTTTTCTATCATAGTTTTTAAACGCCAGATTAGGATAAGTGGAAATATGAAATGTAGAGAATAAAAGGTATACAAATAGAGAATAAAGTAGTTATGGCTGGTTCTTAAGCTTTAAGCTTCATCTTATAATCAATAATAAAGGCGAAATAATGTCAGTTAAAATTACTAAAAGCAATAAAAGCGACCTATCTGTATCTTCGTTTTTTTCTAAAGGCTTATCTGGTAAATTGTTTAGTGATAAAGCTTACATATCTAAAGAATTATTTCATTAACTGCTGACCAATGGTTTACGTTTATTTACTAATCTTCGTAAAGATATGAAACCATATTTATTGGACATACAAGATAATCGGTTATTAAATAAACGTTCTTTAATTGAGTCTGTCTTTAATGTACTAAAAAAACATATGCTTTTAGAGCATACTAGACACCGTTTTCCTCTTAATTTTTTTGTTCATATAATTGCTTCTCTTGCTAGTTATTCTATCTCTAAACTTAATCCTCATCTTATCTCTTCTTCTTCTGACTCCTTATCCTATTGACGTTATAAGTACAGTTTGTCACATTGAGTTATTTCATTATTCTAATCTGTCTGGTAATAAAGAAGTGTTGCCATATCTCAGTTCCAAAATGTATAGTCAAGGAAGGTGATGTAGTTTAGTTATCACAGTTTCCATCACCTACCACATAAACGTAACGTATTGATTTCCAGTATTACGCTTTCCTGATAACTTAGCATCATTACCTTCTCTACTACACCTTTTCCAGCAGAAACAATTCAATTGCTTTTTCAGATTTAGCTTTTTCTCTTTTTCAAGTTTGAATTATCTTTTCCTTTCTTTATCTAATTTCTGATCTCTTAATTATATCAAACTATAGTTCTAATAATAAAAGTAAAATAACTACAGTTTAAATTACCAAAGCTAATAAGAGTGATCTATCTATTTTTAAAGATATGCGTTTATTAAATAAATGCTCTTAATTGAGACTGTATTTAATATAAAAAATATCTCCACTTAGAATACATAACATTTGGTAAACTAATTTGCCCGTATTCTATCTACTACTATTAACATAACTTTCGCCAAAAATATATAATTTATCCGACACAGCAAAGAATTTAGGATTTCTATTAATAGGTATACGAGATAGTATGTGACCATCACTTGGAGAAATTACTAAACATTGGTACTTACTAACTACTACTATATTGTTATTTATAGCTATAGGTGAAAGAGCATACTGTGTATTACTTGACCCTAATTTTACAAGCTTGTTTTTAATACTAGAAAGTAGCTTTTTATTACTCTTACTATTTTTTGTGCTAGATTTATCTTTGTTACTACCATATAAATTTATTACCCAGGTAATTTTACCATTATCAGATGACATAGCTAACAATTTTCCATCAATGGTTGTAACAAATAATGTATTACCAATTAAATTAAAATTGCTAATACCAGTAATATTTTTACTCCACTGCATAACAGCTTTTTGCCCATTCTGATTTTCTTCATCAACAGCACCAAATCTGTAAGCTTCTATAACCTCTTCGTTTGCTATATATAGTATATCATTATTAATAATAGGCTGAGATACTAAACTAGACAATGAAAATGTTTTCCAAGAATTTTTCTCTTCTGCTGTGCTTTTACCTAAACTTGTTGACCATACTAACTTTCCATTTTCTAAATTTAAAGCTACAATTTGATCTGAAGAATAACTTACAATAACCAAATTACCTCTTATTATTGGAGCAATTAAGCTATTACCAATAAGTGCCTCTTGTGCTCCTTGATGCATCCACATAATCTCTGCATTTGTTAGATTGATACAATATAGTTGTCTATTTACTGTTAAAACTAACATTAAATTATTATGTATTAATGGCGGTGCTTTAATTATATCAGGTAACCGTTTACTTAAAATTTCATCTCCATTACTAGCATTAAGTATAACTATATCTCTACTACCATAGCTAATATAAAGTTTTTCATCATTAAATAATATACTTCCTCCACCAAATCTTTTTTTGTTTCTGTGCTGAGGTTCTAATTTTTTTGTCCAAACCTTCTTCATACTATTTAAATCGTAACAACTTACTTGAGCATAATTATTTAGTATAAAAAGCTTATCTTGTATAACGACAGGTGGAGCAGATATATGATCAGCTAACTTCAGTTTATTAAACGCAATAAATTCTTTAACAGCAAAATTATTACTGCTAGCGTTTATAGGCTCTATATTATTATTCCAATTACTTATATGTTTTAACATTGGTAACATTACTTTGTTAGCTCCAATTTCTGCTTCCAGCTTTGGTGAATTAGATAACGATTCAACATTCTGAACAGTAGAACTTGACAATATTAAAGATAGTAAAGACAATAAAGCCAACTTTTTATTCATAAACACAAACCTATATTTTATTTTACTTAATTTTTATTGTTTAATTGTAGCTTTTAATTCTACATATTAATTTCATAATTTTGTTTTAGCATCTTAGCTTGAGACTTTAAATTCCAGGAAGAATATTTACTTTTTATTACTGCTTCTAAATATTGTATAGCTTTATTATCATCACCATTTTCATGAGCCCAAATAGCGTAATAAATTGAAGCAATAGACCAAAACGGCATACTTGGACTAAATTCTGAAAAGAGCTGTTCGATTAATTTAGTTTGAGAATCATAATTACTATTATCATCATTGTGCTTAACATCAATAGCCATAGCTAATAGATTTAATCTGACATATGCTTTAGTAAAATCACTATAATTTTTTATTGCTAAAATCTCATTTGCTAACTGTTTTACTTCAGTAAAACTACCGGCCTTAATTTTATGAACTAATAATTGAATATGAGCTAGCTCTTGAACTTTAGTATTATAATTAGATAATAAAAATTTTTCTAAGCTTTTAACTATTAGCTCAGAGTTATTTGAATCTTGATCAATTGAATCAATGAATATATCAGTTATTTTTTGATAATAAGCCTCTTGTCTCGCATTATAGAAATTATTTATCATCATTGCTGCTGTTATAAAAAGCGACAAGCCAAAAACTATTAGTAGAAATTTTTTGTAGTATAGCAAGCACTTTTGATAACGATCAGAGTCTTTAATCTCTTGTAATATATCTGCCATAAAAATTTATAATCTTTTTGTGCTATAAGTTTTATATCATAGCAACTGCATAAGCTACTTTAACAAGTTTATTATTCTTTTGCAATGGTTATGTTAAATATAATATACTAATAAGTAGTTTATAGTTTTACTTTATAGTCATTTACAACGAGGTTTGAGCATAAAAAAAGAGACAATAGCATCATAAGATTTAACAAATTGAGTAATTTGATGTCTAATACACCGCTTCATATTAGCCCAAAACTCCTCTATCGGATTTAAATCTGGAGAATAAGGTGGCAAAAAAATAACTATACAACCAACAGACTCTATTAACTCTTTAGTTTTTTTCGATTTATGAAATGCTACATTATCCATTACTACGAACTGAGCAGGCTTTAATTCCTTAATTAATAACTGCTCCACCTAAGCTTCAAATAATCTTGTATTACACGAACCATTGAATATCATAGGTGCGATTGATTTATTATTAACATAACCAGCTATAATATTTGTACGTTCATAATATTTACCACTCTTTTTGCTGCTCACATGAGTTCCTTTTTTGCTCCACCATCTATCCTTGCATATAGACATTCCAATGCCACTTTCATCTATGTATACTAAGTTTTCCTTGAGTATAGAACTTATCACTTGTTGATATTTTTCTCTTATTTCTGGTTTTGCTTCCATGTAGGTCAACGTTTTTTTTATAACTATAGCCAAATTTTTTCATGTAATAACTTGCTCCTCTTATTAAAATTTTAAAATGCTTTCCTGCTTATGTAAGAGTTACATTTGGATTTAGCAAAACGTATTTTTCAAATTCTATCTTATCTATTTTTCCTTTTTTGCTAGAGCGCGATCTTTCTTTATAATGACCTTCTGATTTATATCTTTTATACCAATTTCTTACTGTGTTTGCTGCTATATCAAATTTTACTGAGCTAGCATTACAACTTTTTCCTCAATTAACACATTTCATTACTTTATCTCAAAAGTCTTGGCTATATGATTTTGCCATTTCCTTTTCAGAATATTATATGCAAACTTCATTGTAAATAACTATACATATTCAGATGTTAAGCTTTAGTCTAAATTAAGTAGATGTAGTGTAACAAAGAAATGTTGCAATATCTCAGTACACTAAGGTATGTGCGAGTGAAGGCGCAGAGTTTAGTTATCCAAGCTTCCATCACACACCATGTTAAACGTAACTATAAGAATTTCACATATTACACTTTCCTGATAACTTCATATCATTGCTTATAGCCTATCGTAAGTTATTGCTTTCAAAGATCCATAATATCAAATTTGGTAATCATTATATAATCCAATTTTCTCATATGACGTCAATTTAGGATAAGGAGTCATGAGAAGAAGAAAAGATAAGATGGGGATTAAGTTTAGAGATAGAATAACTAGCAAGAGAAGCAATTATATGAACAAAGAAATTAAGAGGAGAGCGATGTCGAGTATGCTCTAAATGCATATGTTTTTTTAGTACATTAAAAACAGACTCAATTAAAGAACGTTTATTTAATAACCGATTATCTTGTATGTCCAATAAATATGTTTTTATATCTTTACGAAGATTAGTAAATAAACGTAGATCATTGGAGAAGAGTTGATGAAATAATGATTTAGATATGTAAGCTTTATCACCAAACAATTTACCAGATAAGACTTTAGAAATAATTGAAGCTACAGATAGGTCACTTTTATTGCCTTTAGTAATTTTAACTGACATTATTTTGCCTTTATTATTGATTATAAGATGAAGCTTAAAGCCTAAGAACAAACCATAACTACTTTTACCAATTTTAGAAATTTTGTTAAAAACTCTTTTTAGAAATTTTGTTAAAAACTCTATTGCTGGAGGTACGTTTATTATGACAAATTGTTAACTTTGTAGCATCGATGTAATATATACCAGCCTCTTCTCCTTTCAGATAATGCATTAATACGACTAATGGTAGCAACATTCTAGGCCACAGTTGTATTATTCTACTATAGCTTGGTAAGCAAAAGTATCCTTTATACTTATAACTCAAGTAATATAGATAATAATTTTTATAATCCTTGCATTAAGATACATAAAAATATATGGCTATTGTTAATAACTCAGCTAAGGACAACTTCCCATCTATGTTCCTTTGATTACTACTTGGTATTAATCTCTTTCTCTCCCACTCTTGGTATATCTTGCAAAAATTGTCTATTAAATAGTATACTGTTATAATACATTTTTTCATGTTGGGTTATTCCTTGTTTATTTAAATTTTTTTTATAACTCAACATTCTCTCTTTGTATACCTCTTATTCTCTACATTTCATATTTCCACTGATCCTAATCTGGCGTTATAAGCTTGTTTTTCGTAAGCCATGATTCATATAAATAACTGTATATCATACTTACTAAAACATAGTTTCAAAATAAACATAACAAAAAATATTAGCATAATATAAAATTTTAACTTATATTAAACGTTGTTTTCATAAATTTATTGGAGAAAAGTGTAATGGCTGGCAGCTTAAACAGAGTAACATTAATAGGAAATCTTGGTCATGATCCAGAAATTAGAAAAACAAATGACGGTAAAGAGATAGCAGCATTTAGCTTAGCAACAACAGAAACATGGCGTGATAAGCATAGTAATGAAAAGAAGGAGAAAACAGAGTGGCATCGTATAGTAGTATTTAATGATGGCATAGTCAATATTATCAAAAGTTATGTTAAAAAAGGTAGTAAAGTGCTTATTGAAGGTAGTTTACAAACTAGAAAATGGCAAGATTCATCTGGACAAGAAAAATATACCACTGAAATAATATTACAAAATTATAATGCGAGTTTAATTTTGCTTGATTCAAAATCTTCTAGTGATGCATCATCTCTTCATACTAAAACACCAAGTGATACGCTGTCTGTTCAAAACAAAACACATGCAAATTTAAGTCAATCACTAGATGATGATGATTTACCATTTTAGCTTATAGAATATTTCAAATGAACTTTTGAGTATACTAGTTATTAGTAATAAACGTAATAAGCATTAATAAAAATAATTATGAATTATTCTGTATTTGTGGCACGAAAAAAAAATCTAGAGTTAGTGTTAATAAACTTACTTATAAGTTTATTATTATCGAGTTATATCAATACAAGCTATAATGCTCGTGTAAATAGAGCAAACAAAGTTGTTCAAAATACAGAAATGAAACATGATATAATAAAAACTAATAAGTTCTTACTTACAGTTTTTCATAAAATCACAAACCCAAATACAAACTTTGTGTTTTATATTGAAGGTGATGGCTTGATATATTATAATAACAGTATATCTAATAATCCGACACCATTACTTCCGTTGGTAATAGAGCTTGCTACTATTGATCCGCGACCAAATGTGGTTTATATAGCCAGGCCTTGCCAATATACTCCTCTATCACTGCAGAAAAATTGCGTAAAAGAATATTGGACTAACAAAAGGTTTGCCAAAGAAATTGTCGATGCTATCAATGAGGCTATTGTAAAAATTAGTAATAATCAACTATGTGATATTATTGGTTACTCTGGTGGTGGAGGACTAGCAGTATTAGTTGCAGCAATTAACCCTAATGTCAGGACAATTACAACTATAGCTGGTAATCTTGATCATATTGCATTTAATAATTTTCATAATAATCCTCACATGACAGATTCTCTTAATCCTATTGACTATGCTGAACAAGTTAAGTACATACCACAGCTTCATTTATCTGGCATAAAAGACAAGATAGTACCCCCATTTATTGCTGATAAGTTTGTACAACACATAAACTTTGCAAAAGTAATTAAGTTTGAATCCATTAGTCATGATAAGGGGTGGAAATCAATTTGGCAAAAATTTTGCATACGTCATGAAGCATATATAGCTAAACCATTATAAAACAGTTATATTATATACTTTTTGAAAAGCGAATCTAAGTTACAGTGACACTTCATTCTGCTTGATTTAGCTTGAAACTATTTTTTCTCAATAAGATTTAAATCAGGAAAATAAGGCTGCAAATACTCTAATATGTCCATCTTTTTCTATTATAGTCTTTAAAATGCTGACTTTTATAAAAACTTGCATTATCTATCACAACCACAGAATTATTAGGTAATGTTGGAATTAAATACTGTTCTATCTAACAGCTAGAGCAGAAATTTATCTACTAATGCTCCTATAATATTAATTTTCTTTTATGGATGCTAACCATAAACGCAGTAATATCTTATGCCTTTGCATATCCGTGAGTTCTAGGTGTGTTATTAACAAAACTGCTCTCATTTGTAAAGACAATAACTTTTCCTTTATCTTTATACCTTTTTATCTTATTCTGGAATTCTAATCTCTTTGCTTTTTTTGTGTTTGGATATTTTATATGCAAATTTAGAATAAGAAACAGTTAGAAAGAGATAATATACAAGTGTTATAATGGTCAATGTTCATGTTATTAAGTATAGTATTATGAACTAATACTTGTAGAAATATGAGCAATAAATAAACTGTTATTAATTAGAATTATATTTAAATATTGCATAATTATAATTGCATATTATCTCTTGTAGACCTTTTGCATTATGGTTTTCATGCTTTCCCTTATCCTAATCTGGCGTTAATAATCTTGAGAAAGTTGAAGCAAAAAAACTCGAAAAAAGACTTGTATTATATGTTATAGAAGACGTGTTGATAAAAACTCTAAATTGCTAATTATTTTAAATAAGTCTCATGGTAATTTTTCGATGAAACACTTATTTTACGATCAGGCTCTATCGCTGGAATTAATAACCACTTTTCTTCTTTTGTAATTGCAACCATTATCACAATTATATTAGCTGCAGCAAGTAATATAGTTACAGAAAGTAAGAATTTATTATATTTAACCAGCTCTTGTATAGCATTTTGCTTAAAGAGATGATTCATTATTTGCCAACTTTTTTGCCTAAAAGCCTTGGATATCCTAATGGTGCTAGCAATAAACCTTTAGCTACTAAGAGATGCTTATAATAACACAGTAGTCTTAAACATTGAAGATATGTTAAGGACATTTAGGCCTTAAAGAATGGCCTTCTCAATGTTCAGTATAGTATAAAACTTGTAGTGTGATATAAGGCATCTATATGATTTAATAGCAATAGCACACAACACATCAAAGTGGAAAATTTTATATGTTGTATATTCATTATTATTTTGCACTATTTTTCAGATTTAATACTTCTTGTATTGATAAATCCGTATATTCAGCAATTATCTCAACTGAGAATTTAGATTTCAATAATTTTATTGTAAAATCTTTTTTTGCTTCAGCTTTACCTTTAACCTCATCAAACTTTATGAATTCAGCTTTAGCACGTTCGAGTTTATAATCTTCAACTGCTTTATTATCTCATATACGCTTTAACTCTTGTTCATAGGTTAGTAGTTCTTCTTCGCTCAAATTAAACTGATCTAATGGCATACTATCTCTTCGTTTATTTCATCTTTACTATTCTTAATCTTTATTAGTAATCTTCAATGCAGCAATAAATGCTGATTGAGGTATTTCGACGTTACCAATGTTTCTCATGCGTTTTTTCCCAGCTTTTTGCTTTTCAAGTAATTTTCGTTTTCTAGTAATGTCGCCACCATAGCACTTCGCCAATACGTCTTTTCTTAAAGCCCTAATAGTTTCTCGCGCAATTATTCTGCTACCAATAGCTGCTTGAATTGCAATTTGAAATAAGTGAGCTGGAATTAAATCTTTAAGCCTTTTGCATAATTCTCGTCCTCTAAATTCTGCTTTAGAACGGTGTACAATTGTTGACAAGGCATCAACAGGATTTCCATTAACTAATATACTAAGCTTGATTAAGTCGCTTTGTTTATAGCCATTCATCTGCCAATCAAAACTTGCATATCCCTTAGAGTAAGATTTTAGTTTGTCATAAAAATCAAATACTATTTCATTTAGAGGCAACAGATATACTAGTTTAGCTCTGCCATTTACATAAGTTAGATCTACTTGCACTCCACGTTTTTCAGTGCATAAACCAAGAATAGCTCCCAAATATTGATCAGGTATAAAAATAGTTGCTTCCACCCATGGCTCACTCATGCTTTTAATCTTTTGCATTTCAGGTAAATCTGCTGGATTATGTACATCAATCACCTTTCCAGTATTTAAGTATACTTTATACATAACACTTGGTGCAGTAGTAATCATATCAAGATCAAATTCACGCTCTAAACGTTCTTGAATAATTTCTAGATGTAGCAATCCTAAAAAGCCGCAACGAAATCCAAATCCAAGAGCGCCAGAGCTTTCCTGTTCAAATTCAAAGCTAGCATCATTTAATCTTAATTTTTGCAAGGAATCTTTTAAATGGTTAAATTGTGAAGCATCAGAAGGATATAATCCACAAAATACAACTGGCAAATTAGGTTTAAACCCTGGCAATATTTGAGCACATGGCTTTTTATCATCAGTTATTGTATCACCAACTCTGCAGTCAGCAACCTGCTTAATTGCTGCAGTAACAAACCCTATTTCACCAGTATATAGTACACCTGAAATTTGTTTTTTAGGAGAAAAAAAGCCAACATTCTCAACTGTATAAACTGCATTATTAGAACACATTCTAATTCGCATACCTTTTTCAATTTTTCCATCTACTACCCTAACTAGTATAACAACTCCAAGATAAGAGTCATACCAGCTATCAATTAATAATGCCTTCAGTTGAGATTGAGAATCACCATTAGGTGATGGTAATTTAGTTACTATTGCTTGCAAAACATCCTTGATACCTAAACCAATTTTAGCAGAAATCATTAAAGCATCACTTGCATCAATACCAATAACATCTTCAATTTGTTGCTGAACTTGTTGAGGATTTGCTGCCGGTAAATCAATTTTATTGAGAACAATCAAAATTTTATGATTATTGTCTACTGCTTGATATAAATTAGCTAAAGTTTGCGCTTCAACTCCTTGACTAGCATCTACTACTAACAATGAACTCTCACAAGCTGCCAAAGACCTACTAACCTCATATGCAAAATCCACATGCCCAGGTGTATCCATTAAATTAAGATGATATACACAACCATCATCAGCCTTATAAACCAGCCTTACAGTTTGTGCTTTAATAGTAATACCTCTTTCTTTTTCTATATCCATTGAATCAAGTACTTGTTGGCACATTTCTCGTGCTTCCAAAGCATTACAATACTCTATTAATCTATCAGCTAGAGTAGATTTACCATGATCAATATGAGCAATAATTGCAAAATTTCTAATATTAGATTGCTGTTGCATTTTTTTTAGTGATCTTAATTATTATCTGTTTTAAGTGATTTTAACCACTATAGCTATAATATCAATATACATTCATACCATGTAATAAAAAAATCTTTAATTCCATTCTACTTCTTAATATAATTGCCTGAAATATATTACAATTATATAAATGCGAATAGAACTTAAAGATTACATAAAAGAAACCAACAAAATTCTAGAGTTAATTAGGAGGTCGCTTTGACCCAGAAAGCTTAAAGTCTCAACTAGCTAAGTTAGAACATGATGTAGAGGACCATTCATTATGGAATAATTATCAACATGCATCTTTAGTCTTAAAGGAAAAAAAAACTATAGAGAATAAGTTAGCAACCTATAATAAAATTGCTTCAGCATTTGATGATTATGTTGAATTGAGCAACATTGCTATCAAAGAAAACGATATTGAGTTTATTCATAATATAGAACAAGAATGGAAAAAACTACAGGAAGAAGCTAAAAAGCTACAGGTTGAGTGCTTATTTACTAGTGATGTTGATGTTAATGATTGTTTTCTTGATATTAATGCTGGAGCTGGAGGTACTGAAAGTAACGACTGGGCCTCAATGATGTTAAGAATGTATCTAAGATTTGCTGAAAGCATGAATTTTAAAACAGAGGTTGTTTATTTATTAGATGGTGAGGAAGCAGGTGTTAAATCAGCATCAGTTAAAATCTGTGGACATAATGCTTACGGATGGTTTAAAACAGAATCAGGAGTACATCGTCTTGTTAGAAATTCTCCTTTTAATGCTCTTGGTAAAAGAATGACCAGTTTTGCTAGTGCGTGGGTATACCCGGTGATTAATGATAATATTCAAGTAGTTATTGAGGATAAAGATATTAGAATCGATACTTATAGAGCTTCTGGAGCAGGAGGACAACATGTTAATACGACTGATTCAGCGATACGTATCACTCACTTTCCTACTAAAATTGTTGTACAATGTCAAAATGATCGATCTCAACACAAAAATAAAGCCGAAGCTATGAGAATGTTAAAAGCAAAAATTTATGAGCTAGAACAAAAAAAACAAAATGAAATCATTAATAACCATAATGCTGCTAAAACAGATAATAGTTGGGGATATCACATCAGATCTTATGTTCTGCAGCCATATCAACTAGTTAAAGATCTACGTACTAACGTTGAAACATCTGATACAAAACGTGTATTAGATGGTGATTTGGAGAAATTTATTTATGCTAGCTTAATACACCAGAATATTACATTCTAATTATAGAAGAACTAACAAAAACAGGAATTCTCTTGAGAGAGTTAGAATGTGCTATGAAGCATAGATAAACTAGGTGTTCAGCATTGTGTAAATTACAGTAATGTAATAGCATATGAGTGGAGATGTTATACCATGTGATAGATCCTTAAAAAAAATCAACCACAATGGCATATACTTCCTGTTTAAAAAGAAATCTGTAATCCTTATCTTAGCTATTTTTAATGTAGCTCTTATATCGAACTATAGTTAATATAAATCTCACAACTCTTGGAAAACTTGTTACAATAAATTTAATTTTGTGTACTTTTTTGTTGCATGATTAACAATCATTATAATATTCAGTTTGATTAAGCATGTGTCCTATTACACATGTGGTAATATCAGTATTTACTGTAGTACTATCAGCTTCGTAATTACAGTCTTTACACGATTCCGTCAAAATTGGATTATTGCTAAGAGTTGAGTTACTAATAATATTTGATATTCCTGTATGATTAGCTTCGTTATCAAAAATAATAAAATAATTTCCTTTTTTATCTACATATGTATTACAAGCAAATAATCTAAAATCTTTTGTGCAAACCTTTAATTCAAACATGTTATGAGATAAGTGTTTTATACCAGATTGGTTGATATTCGATGAAACAAATTCTTTTTCTAAAGCATTACGATAATACATCTTTTTTACAGAATCTAATTTTAGGTCTTTGGAGATAGCGCAATAATATGTCTTTCCATTCCATGTACACTTCTTGACATCTGAATCAAAGGTACAATAAGTATGTTTTTTAGTATGGCAATGAATGTGCTGATGCTTATCATGCCTTGTAAACAAATCAGGGTGCTTTTTATATACTTGCATTAATTTTGTATAAAACTCATCTGGTGTATACCGTCTATCAAATCCTGTCTTTACACATGAATTATCTATACTTTTATCTACTTCACTTACTTCATCTGTGTCCACATTATCTAAAAAATCTACTGCATCTCCTGATTTTGTCTCTACATTTTGCTCCAACTCATTTTTGGTAGTTACTTGATTCTTCTTATGAGAAGATGTAGTAGCATGGTCATTTAATGATTCTTTTTTCAGTGATATACCTTGATTATTCTTACGTTTATCAGCTGTGTTATATTTTTTAAGATTATTTGCAACTATTACATCTGATGAAGGTTTGTTTTTTATAGAAGAGTTATTAAGAAGATTTGTTATATCATCTTGCATACTGGATAATGAGTGATATTTTGCTAAATCAGCGCAAATTTGTAGAATGTTATTACATTGCTGATTATTGTAAGTTCGTTGAATTTCATTACATTCAGGATCATTATTACAGGTATCAAAATGTTGCCAAAATTTTATCAGAACCCTTAGAACTGGTTCTGATAAAATTCTACCTGCAATCATTAATTTTTGCTGGTCAATTTCAGCCTTTATATTATATACATGTTGTACTTCATTACTGTAATCAAACTTACTATCAAAATTCAATCTGTATTCTAAGTATATAATTTCTTTTGGGAGTGATTCTGGTAACTTTTCTATATATTTTTCAGCATTGTTTTTATCACCTTTCAATATAAAAGTTGAAATTTTTTTATATAAAATAGCTGTATTCAGTGTATTATATACACCTGTAGAAAATTTTTGTAGTTTATCTGAAAATTTTAAATATCTAGCCCAATTTTCTTCATCATTTAGTATATTATATTTCAATACTGTTGATACAAAAGCATACTTATCTCTTTCAGAGGTTTTGTTAATTTTAAAAACAGCATCAATAGCTTTTTCGCAATGAAATACTTCATTCTCAAAGGTCCTGTTTATATGTAATACTGCAATGTTATACCAATCTTCTTTTGCCTCAAAATAAGACAATATAACTTTAGTAAGGCTTTCTGTTTTGTGAGCAGGTAATATAAAATAATTTAGAACATCTTCAAGGAAAGTTATAACATAATTTTTTTTATCATCTTCATTACTGGATTGTAGGTGTATTTCACAATCGTTAATGAAGTTATTAATATCATTTTTATTACAAGAGTGAACAATCTTAAAAAGTTTAGTTAAAAATATCTCGTAATCATTAGGGCAAGAAGTACAATGTTTGAATTTATCTTTTACTTCAGCTTCTTTAAAATTATGATATTGTATGTCACTTTTTTTTTTGCGTGGTGGTTTTTTTAGTTTAATATTAGGATTTAATATCTTTTCAGCTGCAATATTGCCTAATGTTTGAGCTGTTTTTATAGCTTTTTGTATAGACTCTTGTGTTACTTTACAGTTATTTAATAACAGAGTTATACCATGTCCAAAATTTAATGTAACAAGGTTATCAAAAGCCTCATCAACATCTATTTTGTTACTGTAATTTTTTATAATGAAGGAAATGAATTCATCATCTCTATTTTCGCAACTATCTATTATCATACACTTTATAATTTTGGGGTTTTCAGTAATCATATCATCTATTATTGATGAAAATTGTTCTTGTAGCCATTGTATAGCAAATTTATACTTACCGAACTCTGTAATAAAGCCCACAAATAATTCAGTAATACATTCTGTATTTATTTTAATATTTTGCGATTCTATAATTTTTAAAGTTTCGATATCTTCAGTTTTCAATGCGCAAGCGAAGATTGATTCTAATACAGCACCTTTATATAGAGATTTCTTAATTTTATCGGAAAATGCAGCATTTATTTCAATTATTTGTTGTTCAGCAGCACTGTTATTTACTGTTTTTTCAGTTTTATTTTTAATATTAACAACTTTATTATGCTTTTTTTTCTTTGCTTTCATAAGCTTATTTCCTTATTAAATGTATAATATCGCATAATACTTAATTTATATTAATCTTTCAAGATGAAATGTGAATTTATATTAATATGCTTTTAATGAAGGATAGAAAATATATAGAAAAAAGATGCAGCATAACTCAAAATGATATAGTCATAGAATAACTAACCTAATGGCTTCAATAAAAAAATGCTTAAAAATAATACAGATAAAACTAGCAAAGAATTGGCAAGTTTATATCAGAAAGATTGCAAGTAGCATAATACTAAGAACGATCAAGAACTTTGGATCTAGCTATAAAAAAAGTTTTTATTATTCAAAAGAACAATATGTTAAGAAATGAATTCACAAAAACAATTAAGATAATACCAAAAGACAAGATAGCACTTATTGATGAGTCTGGAATGAAGATACTGCATACCGTAACTATGGAGGTAGCAGGCGCTATGGTAAAAAAGCTTATCAACATATACAAAGAGTAAGTATGATATAGCTAGGCCACTATAAAACAGTTATATGATATACTTTTTGAAAAGTATATCTAGATCATGGTGATAGCCAAACTATTGTAACTGTTTTATAGTAGTTTAGCTATAATTTCCGATAAGCTCAGATTACAACTCATTTTACCTTTGTATTTAGGATTTGAAGCATACATTTTTTTTATTCCTTTTTCAAAATACTTGCAAAAATCATTTATACCTAAATCATATCGAATGATTAGCTGCTAGAAACCTTGCTAGTTTAATCGCAGCATAAGTAAAAATTGCTGTTGCGCCTGCTCTTTTAATACATTGAATTGATTCTAATATTGCTTGATCAAAGTCCATGCAACCATTAAGAGCTGCATACTTTATCATAGAATATTCACCGCTAGTTTGATAAGCAAAAACTGGAATATTAAAATTATTTTTAACATTAGAAATTATATCTAAATATGTCATAGCAGGCTTAACTACTACCATATCTGCTCCTTCTTGAATATTAATTTCTACTGCTTTTAATGCTTCTCTAGTATTACGATAATCCATTTGATAAGTTTTTTTTGAGGATGGTCCAGAAGATAATTTTGCTCCTACTACATTACGAAATGGACCATAAAAATTTGATGCATATTTAACTGCATAAGATAAAATAATAGTATTACAATACCCTTTGCTATTTAAGGATCCTCGTATTGCCTTAACCCTACCATCCATCATATCGGATGGGGCAATTATATCAGCTCCAGCATCAGCTAACTTTAGTGATTGCTTGCATAACACTGCTAAAGTCCTATCATTATCTATATCAAAACAATCATCAGTTAGTAATCCGTCATGGCCATGTATAGTATAAGGATCCAGTGCAACATCAGCAATAATTCCTACTTTTCTAAAACGATTATTACTTTTTAATAATCTAATAGTTTGACAAATAAGGTTATTAGCATTACAAGCTTCTGCTGCATCATTACTTTTTTGTGCTGCAGAAATACTAGGAAACAATGCAACAGCTTTTATACCATAATCAATAGCTTCCTCAACTTTCTGCAAAGCTAAATCAGGTGAAACAATTTTAACGCTAGGCATAGTGTTAATTATTATTTCTTTATTCATACCATCAGTAATAAAAATCGGTAAAATTAAATCTGAAGACAAAATACTTGTCTCTGCAACTAAATCTCTTAGCCATTCATATTGTCTATTACGTCTTAATCTTACAAATTTGCAACTCAAGTAATCCATTAAAATAACATCCTTTTTAATAATTAATTAAATCATTCAATAATGCAAAGCAATATCTTAATCTTATTGCGTGGTTAAAACACTTTAAGTATACTGGAAAGTAAAACTTAACTCCTATGATAAGGTAAAGTATAATTATGAAATTATTTAAATTTAAGAATAAGTATTAAATGCTAGAACATTCTTCTCTAACTTCTCAAATCTCTATTATTTCAGCGTTTTTATCAGCAGATATAATCTGTAAAACAGTTATGGTTACGCTAATTATATCATCAATTTGGTCCTGGGCCATAATTTTTTATAAATACTATCATTTTAATAATATAAAAAAAGAAATAAATACATTTAATAAACTCCTGCAATCTAATCAACAAGTAGATGAGCTATATAGTAAAATCAACAAAAACAATGGTAATTCCATATCATCAATGTTAACAATAGTTTTGAATGAGTGCAAAAACGAACATAATGTAACTGCAGGTAATAACAGTAATTTGAAAGATAGACTTTTGTATACAATCGAGTTAACAAAAAATCAGATATCAGAGCAATTAGAAACCTACTTAATTGTTCTTGCGACAATTAGCTCCACAGCACCATTTATAGGGTTATTAGGCACTGTGTGGGGCATTATGCATAGCTTTCAAGCAATCGCAGCTACAAAAAATACCAGCATAGCAGTTGTAGCACCTGGTATAGCAGAAGCGTTACTTGCAACTGCTATCGGATTATTTGCAGCTATTCCAGCTGGAATATTTTATAATATATTAACTCATAAGTTATCATTGATAGAAAATAAATTAGAGAATTTTATTAGAAAATTTTATACTGTATTGTGTAAAACAATAGACAAAAAATAATCAATATGGACAACAATACAATAAATGCTATTAGCAATGTATTCGCTAAAAAGCGCTCTAAGAGAGCATTAATTAGCAATATAAATGTTACGCCTCTAGTAGATGTAATGTTAGTATTATTAATTGTATTTATGGTCACATCTCCAATGTTGACTTTAGGCGTTAATATTAATTTACCTAAAACTAGCGCAAGTCAACCATTATCAGAACAAAGCGAACCTTTAACTATTAGTATTGATAAAAGCAATAATATATATATATTTAAAACTAAAATCAGTAAAACACAATTAGTCAATAAGCTTAAAGCACTTACTAGAACTAAAGGAAAATTTAATACCAGAATTTTTATCAAAGCAGATCAAAATTTGCAGTATGGTGAAATAGCAAAACTACTTGCTGAAATTACAAGTGCAGGGTTTACAAAAGTAGCTTTAATTACAGATAACTGTAATGAACACAAGTAATAATTTTTATGTTTTCTTTCTTATATCATTTAGTTGCCACTTAATATTAAGTTATGTAGCAATATTTTTTACTTCACAACAACCTCAACTTCATAATAAAATAATCAGTCTTGAGCTTGTTCAAATGAATAAAGTAACCAATAAAACAACCAGCAATGCTCAAAAAGCAACCAATAACAAACAAACCACTTTTCAATTAAAACAAAACAATCTTCGCAAACCTAATATAAAGCATAATGCTAGAAATAATCTAACTAATTATAACTCAATTAGCAATAAGATAAAGCCTATTACTACTCCTGCTCCATCACCTACTTTACCTATAACTCCTAAAGTTACAGAGCCACCTTTAAAAATCGACTCTATCGAACAAAAAGCTAGTACTTCCAATGTTCCAGAAAAAATTGCTTCCGCTCCTCAAGCTACACCGAAAGTTATAGAGCCACCTTTACAAAGCTCACCTATCGAACATAAAACTAATGTTGCTACTACAACAGAAAGTAATGCTTCTACTACTCAGCTTATAATTCCTAAAGTTACAGAGCCGCCTTTACAAAGTAGTTCTATCGAACAAAAAGCTAGTACTTCCCATGTTCCAGAAAAAATTGCTTCCACTCCTCAAGCTATACCGAAAGTCATAGAGCCACCTTTACAAAACTCGCCTATAGAACATAAAACTAATGCTGCTACTACAACAGAAAGTAATGCTTCTACTACTCAGCATATAATTCCTAAAGTTATAGATCCACCTTTAAAAAGCAGTCATATCGAGGATAAAACTAGCGTTCCTCATACTACCGATACAAGTCATTCAATTACTCAAAAGAATAATCTTGCTACAAGCAATATCGCAGCTGAACAACAACATATAGCTAACAATCATGCTAGCAGACAAAATACTAATAATACTAATAATACTAATAATACTAATAGCACAAGTTATACAGACACAATTAAGTATCAAATTCAAGCGCATTGGAATCATACTATAGGATTTATACCAGGAATCAGTACAGTATTAATGGTAAACTTAACATTAGATGGCACAATTGAAAATATTACAGATATTAGTCATAACTGCCCTAATAATAATACTACAGTTTGCAATGTATTTATTCAAAATGTTAAACGAGCAATTTGGGCGGCAAGCCCATTTCAAAAGTTGCCAAAAGAAGAATACAATGCATGGCAACAACTTGTTCTTGAGTTTAATCCTGAAGATTAAGTATTTTCAATACTCTTGATATATTACTACATTGATATGTAATAGCAGGTTCTTTGCATACTAAAGAAGAAATTTTTTCCATTTTGATATTTCTATGTACTAAATTGTTCTTTAAGCAATTTATATTCTAGATCACTTTCAGCGTTAAAAAGTAATTTAACTTTCTGATCTTGAGCTTCTGTAATATTTACAGTAGTAACATTATAAATTTCTTGTAAATCAGCTGTAAAATACCCTGGCCTTGTTGTATAATCATGTATAGTAATATCGATACTGCTACGATTGTGTATTAATGCTCCATGCCATCCTTTTGGCCTAAACGGAGATATTGCAGTAATTGATAATAAATTTGCTGCCAATGGTAACACCATTCCTCCAGCTGCATAATTATATGCAGCGCTACCAACTGCTGTTGCTACTAATACACCGTCTCCAAATAAATTAAGTCGAAACACATTGTTAGTTTGAATATCTAGTTTAATTGCTTGAGAGCTATACCGTAAGATAGTACACTCATTAAAAGCAAAACAAATTTTTTCCTTAGTAGCATCGTTATAGGCCACTTTAGCTCGTAAAGGATGAATTGAAACTACTTTAGCAGAGCTAATTTGTTCTATTAAATCGTGCTTATTGTTATAGCTATTCATTAAAAAACCTAAATTTCCAACATTAATACCATAAAAGCCTACGTTTAGATGCAGAAAATTTTTTAAGGCATGTAAGAATACACCATCATCACCAATAACTATGATAGTATCAATACTATCACTGTAATTATCTTTATCACTTAATGGTAGAATACTATATTTTTGTTGTAATTCATTTGCTATCTGGGCAGACTTAGCTAAGTTAGAAGTAAAATATCTTATGTTTTTTACATTCATGAATGATGCTATTAAATTAAAGTTCTTCAACACTCCATTTAGCTCTTGGAACAAAATTACTACTAAATAAATTAGCGTTTAATCTTTCTATTCCTACCCAAGCTATCATTGCTGCATTATCAGTACACAAATTGCTAGGTGGAGCAACACCGCAATAGCCATATGTACTAGCTAAATTAAATATTTCTTGTCTCAGATATTGATTAGCTGCTACTCCTCCTGATATAACAAAATAATTCTTCCTATTAATTTTAAAATTATTGCTACAATAACTTTCAAACAATTTAATAGCATTAATACTACGGCACAGTAGAATCTGAACTACAGTGTATTGAAACGAAGCGCATATATCACAAATTACTTTTTCAGATAAAGATTCTATACTAAATATTAATTGCTTAACTGCTGTTTTTAATCCAGAAAATGATAGATCGCAGCCAGGTTTCTTTGTCATTGATAATGGTAAAGAATATTTGTGAGGATCACCTTTACTAGCTAATTTTTCAATGATTGGTCCTCCAGGATATCCAAGTTTTAATAGTCTAGCTGTTTTATCAAATGCTTCACCAACAGCATCATCAATAGTCTGTCCTAAAATCTTATATTTACCAACTCCCAATACTGCAATAAATTGGCAATGCCCTCCAGAAACAAGCAATAACAAATAAGGGAAACTAATGTCCTCGTTTAGCCGCACCGCTAGTATATGCCCTTCTAAATGGTTTACCGCAATGAAATCTTTGCCTAAAGCGCATGCAATTGCCTGCCCAAATACTGAGCCTACTATTATCCCCCCAATTAAGCCAGGCCCAGATGTAGCTGCAATTACATCAATATCTGTCAAATTAATTTTTGCTTGATTTAAAGTCTCTTTCATAGCATATTGCAAATTTTTCAGATGAGCCCTAGCTGCAATTTCAGGTACTACACCGCTATAAGGAAGATGTTCAGTATATTGAGAAATTACTACATTAGCAATTATCTCTCTATTACTATTAACTATAGCAATAGCTGTATCATCACAACTAGACTCAATACCAATAACATTCACAATAAACTTCTTATGTATGTTGATTATACAGTATTTCTATTTTTCAAGATTTCAGTTAGCTTTTCAATTATTTCTTCATATTTTACAGATTCCAAGATAGCTAACTCTCTTGCAAGTCTAGTTATTGCTGACTCATAAATTGTCCTTTCACTATAAGAGCGATCAACTTCAGCATTTTTATACAAGTCTCTAACTACTTCTGCAATAGAACAAAGATCTCCAGAATTAATCTTATTTTCATATTCTTGAGCACGGCGGCTCCACATCCTATTCCCTGGTTGAGATTGACTGCATAATATTTTATATATTTTATCAGTGTCAGTTTTATAACTAATCGCTCTTAACCCTGAAGCACTTTTACTATTTACTGGCACCTTTAAAGTCATTTTATCCATTGGAAAGGAAACAACATACACCCTTAACTCTTTTCCGCAAAATACTTGATTTTCAATACTAATTACCTCACCTACTCCATGAGATGGATAAACTACCTTATCTCCAATCTTAAATTGTTCCTGTTGTTGATGTTCCATACTTTCAGTATAATCTTTAAATTTTTTACATACCTTAAATTATAAACCTTGAAAGCTATAAAAAAACCTCATATAGCTTTTGAGTTACAACAAGTTAATAAAGTTTTTGTAAAACTAGCTTTAAACACAATTAAATATGCTACCAAGCGGTAATTATACCATATTTTATTTCTTACTTCAAGATACTTAATATACAAAAAATAAATACTATAATTCTTTTTACAAATGCTTATGAATTTTAGATAACAATTGTTGATGTTGTATAATTTCATCGCATGTAGGCTCTACAACTACTGTATTGTTAATGTTTGTAGCACAATTAGATATTATTATCTCTTTGTTATGTTTAGTATCATCAAGTAGAACTACCTGCATACCACGCATCATACGCCCATAAACTAAAGCAAGCAACTGAGCATCCTTTAAAGCTCCATGCAGAAGCCTATCTGAAGTATCAATACGAAATTTATAACATAGTGCGTCTAGATTCACCCTTTCTTTTGGAAAGCGCTTTCTGGCTAATGTTAAAGTATCTATTACACAAGTATTTGGAATAGCAGATTTACGAATTCTAAATAATTCAGAATTTAAGAACTGCATATCAAAATTTGCATTATGCATAATAAGCTGCGCTCCGTCAATAAATTGCAAAAACTCATCAACAATTTCTCGAAACTTAGGCTTATCAGAAAGAAAATCACGAGATAATCCATGTACTTTATATGCTTCTTTAGATATATCTCGCTCTGGATTTATATAGTAATGAAAAGTGTTGCGTATTTCTGTACAATCGCTATCTAACTCAACTGCACCTATTTCTATAATTCTATGTCCTTGCTTATGGTCAAGACCACTTGTTTCTGTATCTAATACTATCTTTCTTTGCATATTAACTACTGTTTATTGGTTTAAGTAGACTTATAATTTAAGTTTACTATTTGTGCAATACAAATATAACCATACTTAATCTTAGCTCAAGTTAAATATGCGCAGAACAATGAAAGGAGGAAGAATAAGAGTTACAGCGATAAATTAATATTAAAAAACAGAAAAATTATAAGAATAAAGAAGATATATATAAAGACAGACATACTACCATAAGAAACCATACAAACTGCTACACTTTCTATAGCAAAGACTTTTGTATAATAGAGAACTTTTTCAAATTATTCTGAATAAAAGAAGCACAAAAATACATGTTTAACTCTACACATCAGTATTAAATAAAGTAATGATTTTTATTTCAACTAGATTTTGTGCTACAATATTTTATATCAAACTTTGATTACGGTATGCTATTATATTACTGAAATCTACATAGTCTCTATTTCTATTTATGTAGTTAGATCTTCATTTTCAACTCTGCTCTTTCTATAGCAAGCTTATATACTCTTCATAGCACATTCAAGTAAAACTGCCTACACTGTTTGTTTACACTAAGCTAAAGAATTTTCTACTAAAAGTATGATATTGACAATACTAACATATTATATCACTAATTAATTATTAAGTTAGTTGTAGCTAAACAAATAAAGCTTTATACAAGCTAAGCACATTGATATAGTTAAGGTTTATTATGTGTCTTAATATTATTTATATACATACAATAACATGAGAAGGAGTAAGTTTTAAATGCCTGCATTGAATATAGACCTAATTTTAGTTGGATTATTCTTGATAGCTAATCTAGCTATCGGGTTATGGTATGGAAAAGAAGTAAAGTCTGTTAGAGATTATGCACTCGGCGGACAAAATTTTAGTACAGCATCACTTGCCTCAACTCTTATAGCTACCTTTATTGGTGGTAGTACTTTTAGCTTAGGATTATATGAGATATATGCACTTGGGATACTTGCAGTACTTCCTATTATTGGGCAAATACTAGGGTTACTTTGTTATCCTTATATCTTAATTCCAAGAATGCAGGAATTTTTTGGTAAGGTATCTGTAGCTGATGTAATGGGTGATCTATATGGTAAGCATATTAGAATCATAGGAGCTGCCTGTGTTATCATCAGGTCTGCAACAGGGATTGCTATGCAAATTAAAGTTTTTTCTACAATATTTAATCATTTTTTAGGAATAGATAGTGTATATGCAACCGTAATTAGCAGTATGGTAGTTATTATATATTCAGCATTTGGAGGCATTAGAGCTGTAGTATTTACTGATATTTTTCAGTCTTTAGCATTTGGAGCATTTATTCCAACTTTAGCAATACTGATTTGGGGAATGTTAGGTAGTTGGGAATCTATAGCAAATACTTTAACTACAAATCCTATATTTGATCCTAAAATATTGCTAGACTATCATAATATCAATACATTACAATATTATGGAATATTTTTTTATTGTTTTTTACCAGATACAAATCCAGCTATGTTTCATAGAATTTTAATTTCTCGTAATACAGTACAAGCATCTAAAGCTTTTAAAATTATGATCCCAATGCATTTGCTATTTTGCGTGTTTGTTGGATTTATAGGATTAATACTGCTATCATCACATCAAAACATAGAAACTAATAATTTAGTACCGTATATAATAGATAGCTATGCATATCCTGGATTTAAGGGATTAGTAGTAATTGGAATATCTGCAATGATTATGTCAACAGCAGACTCATATATTAATTCTGCCTCAGTTGTCTTTGTAAACGATTTGTGTAAACCCTTAGGATTATTTCAAACTAATGCAAAATTAGAGATTATAGCAGTTAGAATATTTTCCATATTTATTGGTATATTGGGATTATGTATGGCTCTTTCGCAAAAAAATTTGATAGGTATATTATTATTTGGAGCTAGTTTTTATAGCCCAATAATAGGAATACCAGTAATGTTTACAATTTTAGGATTTAGAACTACTACTAGAGTTATAGTATCAGGTATGATTGCTGGAATCTCAACTACATTTATTTGGAACAAATTTTTTAATGCAGCATTACCAATAGGTGATTTAATGCCAGCAACTATAGCAAATTTTGTTGTAATGATGATAATGCACTACTGTCTTAGGGAGCCAGGAGGGTGGGTTGGGCCTAGTGATCGCAGGCCACTAAATGTTCTTAAAGAAAAACGCAAGCAACAGATTAATTCTATTTCAAGCTTCTTTAAGTCTTTATATCATAGTTTTAGCTGGGATAATATTTGTGCTTACTGTAATAATGAAACATTTCGTGGGAAGCACTATTATATTGAGTACTCCGTTATTACAGCTGTATCGTTAATGGTTATGTCATTATGTGGACAAGTAGAGCATAATGTAGCTTCAGCTTGGTTGATTACAAAAGTGTCAGTTATACTTTCAGGGTTAGTGATGACTACAGCTTTGCTATATAATAATAAATGGAATGCAGATTTTCGAACTAAATATTTAGGGCTGATTTGGCATATTACGATATTTTATACTTTAGTATTTAGCAATACTCTATTAACTATGATTGGTGGTTCATCTCCAATATTACTAATGTGTTTTATATCTAACTTAGTTGTAGCAGGAATATTATTACAATGGCATACAGCTTTGTTTATGATATTGTTAGGTGTACCAGTTGGGGCAAGAGTATTTAACATATTAGCTAGTTGGCGAGGTTACTTAGCTGATTATAATGAAGTTGATAATAATTTAGGGATGTATGTCATATGGGCATTAGCATTATTGGGCGCTATACTATTGTTCATTAGATTAAGACAAAATCAATTTGTAGATAACACTAGATCTATGCTAGAGCTAAAAAATGATGTTGATGTTCTTAATCTGCGTTTAAATACTAAAAGCCAAAAAATGGAAATACTTCTTAATACTGAAAAACATATACTTAATAATTTAAGTCATGAAATAAAGTCACCATTATCAGTCGTCCGCACTACTATTAATTTACTAAGCAAATTTTTACCAAAATACTATAAGGACACTGAGATGATTCTCAAAGAAAAAGAAAGAGTATTAACTATGGTGACATTAGCAAATTCTGGTATCGAGAGATTAGTAGCATATAGCAATAATTTGTTTGATTTATCAAAATTTGCACAAGGGCAGATGATATTTGATATAGAGCTTAATAACTTTCAATTAATGCTAAAAGAAATAATTGCTGAGTGCAACAAAGTAAATGTAGCTGAAAAACATATAATTAGTTTAAACTATGTTCCTCAAGCTGAGACAATGTTTGAATTTGATCATACTAGAATTAAAACTGTGATGCTGAATCTTATTTCAAATGCGATTCAATATTCTCAGTCTGGTTTGATTCTAATTACAGTAAAGCCATATAGATCTGGAGTAGAAGTATCAATTGAAGATGAAGGAGTTGGAATACCAGAAAATGAGCTAGAAGCAATCTTTGTACCATTTGAGGAAAGTAGCAGAACTAAATCTAAGGCTTGTGGCCGTGGGTTAGGGTTAACACTTGCTAGAGAAATTATATTAGCACATCATGGTGAAATTTGGGCAGAAAATCGACCTAATAATAGAGGAAGCAAATTTACTTTTAGATTACCATTACGACAGCCAGAAGGCGGCTTCAATAAAGCTGTTTATAGTAAAAGTGAGGTTTTTGGTAAAATATATAAAGACAGAATAGCTAAATTATTAAAAGGATTTGGTTATGAATGCAACTCCATTAATTCTCTCAAGGAGCTTGAGAATCATATTAGAGTTAATAAAAGCATTTTAATAGTTGATGATGATCAAAATGTTTTGGATGCAATATCTTTAGATATATATGCTGAACAATATACTCCAGAACCAGTTAATAATGCTTTTGAAGCTGTTAAGTTGATTAAGGAAAATCCATTACAGTACTCTTTGGTATTACTTGATATGGTGATGCCTGAAAAAACCGGAGAGCAAGTTGTGCAGGAAATTTATACAGTAACAAAAATGTATGGTATTCCTATTATTATTATTTCAGGTTATAGCCAAACCTATGAAACTAAAAACCTGCTTTATTCTATGGGAGTAGTAGCCTTCATTGAAAAACCTTATACCTATAATGAGCTTCGTAATGTTATCAACCACTACCTTAAGCAAACAATTATTCCCCTTCCTTATTCTTATCTCCCTTAGATTACATTCATCTTTTATGTTAGCTATTAGAGTTCAGATAGGCTTTTTGAAAAGTATATATTACATCAATTCTACAAAGTTAGCAATTTGTCATAATAAACGTACTTCCAGCAATAGAGTTTTTAACAGATTTTCTAAAATTGGTAAGAGTAGTTATGGCTGGTTCTTAGGCTTTAAGCTTCATCTTATAATCAATAAGATGTGCTATAGGTAAAAATGCAAAGGTAGATCAAATATAAGGAAGAAGAAAAGTTAATTTTTATTAACTGTTACACTTTATAGAACCTACTATTAACTTGTGTTAACTTTTATTAATATTTTTAATCAAGCTTCAACTTTAACTATAAATATAATACAATATTTGTCAATATAACAAAAAAATTAAAGCAAAAGGTTGACAGAAAATTTAGGAAATTGGTAGCCAGTTTTTAATCTAGAGGTTAATCTAATGGTCGAAAAATATATGCAACCTGAGATTAAAAAGTGATTTTTAAGTTATATGTATTATGAACAAATTAGTATAAAAAATTTGCTATCAAATAAACAGTATAATAGACCTCTTTCGAAACTGGTTAAAGTAGTTCAAAATTATTGCTGACAAATATCGAAATAGATGTAAAAGATTCGGCCTTAGATTTAATTTGATCTTTGGCATTTATAATTTTGAACTACTTTAACCAGTTTCGAAAGAGATCTATTATAGAGAAATCTCATGCTACAATTGCGGCTGAAGGTGATTATGCAAAATCAAAAATTATGTTGGGCATTATCGAGGCCGTTGAAGTATATGGGTTTGAGCATTGATGAATGGGTAGTAGTGCTAGCTGGAGTAGCTCCAGGAATTGTACTAGTAAACAGCAGGCATGCTAAATTAGGCCTAGCATTTATGGTTGGAGGAATTGCTCTATGTTATTGCTTTAAGAAATTTAAGAAGGTATCAGAGAATTTTTTGCTAAAAAGTTTTTTAGTAGCTAAAGGTTTATTGCCAGCTCCATTAGGATATTCAAGATTGCTGGGCAAAAAAGTTGGCAAATAATGAATCATCTCTTTAAGCAAAATGCTATACAAGAGCTGGTTAAATATAATAAATTCTTACTTTCTGTAACTATATTGCTAGCTGCAGCTAATATAATTGCGATAATGGCTGCAATTACCAAAGAAGAAAAGTGGTTATTAATTCCAGCAATGGAGCCTGATCGTAAAATGACGGTTTCATCAAAAAATTACCATGAAACCTATTTAAAGAAATGGGCAATTTTTATGATGAAAGGCTTGTTGACTACTTCTCCAAATGAGGTAGAAAGGCAAATAGCTGACATGAAGCTGGAGCTAGCAATGCTTTTGATAAGCTAGCTAATTTTGCTATAAAACGAGCTGATTCCATGAGCCCAGTCATTGTTGTTGCCTCAGGTAGAGTCATAGATGTTGTATTTAAAAAAGGTTTTGACTTACGTGAGCACAAGAAGAAGCCACATAAATTAACTTATTCACAATCAACTAACAATGAAAAAGTTAATTTGCATAATAAATTTGACCAATCACAAAGGTTAGAGGAGCATTTATAATAGACCTCTTTCGAAACTGCTTAAGGTAGATCAAAATTATAAATGCCAGAGATAAAATTAAATCTAAGACCGAATCTTTTACGTCTATTTCGATATTTATCAGCAATAATTTTGAACTACTTTAACCAGTTTCGAAAGAGGTATAATTATGTTTTAATGTAGGTATATAATAGCTAAACCAGTATAAAACAGTTATGTTATATACTTTTTGAAAAGCGTGTCTAAGTTACAGTGATATTTCATTCTCCTTAATTTAGCTTGAAACTATTTTTTTCAATAGAATTTAAATCAGGAGAATAAGGAGGTAAATACTCTAATATATGTTTATCTTTTTCTATCATGATTTTTAAATGAGGACTTTTATGAAAACTTTGTATTATTGATCACAACTACAGAATTATTAGGTAATTTCTGAATTAAATCATGTTCTATGCAACAGTTTAAAATAGCAGTATTAACATTGCATTCAAAATTGATACGGTTGCAGAGATTTATCTACTAATGCTCTTGCAGCTAAGTCACTATAAAACAGTTATATGATTTACTTTTCAAAAGTATATCTAGCTCATAGTGATAGCCAAACTATTATAACTGTTTTATAGTAGTTTAGTTATATAAAATTAGTTCTCTTTGACTGATGCAAATCATAAACGCAGTAACATCTTAGTTATATTATAAATAAATACTACTTTCTATACTTTTTTAGCTATTGCTATATATTAAATTAATTAAGCATAAAATTAATAACTTTGAAAATAACATAACCTAACTTAATAATTAGTTTATGCAAATACTATACAATCATTTAGAGGCAATATTATGACAAAGTGGATTTATCGATTTTCAAGTACGTCTCCAAACTTACCTCATATTAATTCAGTATACCAATCCTGTAATATAATGAAAGATAATCTGCAAAATCTACTTGGTAACAAAGGTGTAACACTTGCTCAGATGTTTAGTCAAAAGCTACCTATACCGCATGGTTTTATTATATCAACTAAATTATATCGTTACTATCTGCAAAATAATGATTCTCTACCAAGTGATTTCATATCTGATTTAAAATCATCTATTCTAGATTTAGAACATCAAACTGGAAAAAATTTTGGTGATTATAATAATCCGCTATTAGTTGCAGTAAGGTCTAGTGCTGCAGTATCTATGCCTGGAATTATGAACACTATACTTAATCTAGGTATAAATGATATTATAGTTGAAGGGTTAAGTACTGTAACATGTAATAGAATTTTTGCATTAGATACTTACATGCGCTTTATTCAAACTTATGGACAAGTAGTTATGGGAGTATCACCTGCAGAATTTGAACTTGCTTTAAATCAGTTTAAAACATTAAATAATATTACTAGTCAAGAACAGCTAACTTCAGAACATTTACATAATCTAATTACAATTTTTAAGCAAATTATTCATAAAGAAACTAAACAAGAATTTCCACAAGATGTTAATATTCAATTACACCAAGCTATTCAAGCAGTATTAAAATCATGGATGAACCACCATGCTATTACATATAGAAAACTTAACAATATTTCAGGTAATATTGGAACTGCTATTATTGTACAGGCTATGGTTTTTGGTAATATGGGTAGTGATTCAGCAACAGGAGTAGTGTTTACTAGAAACCCCTTAACAGGTGATAATAAACTATATGGCGAATTTTTAATTAATGCTCAAGGAGATAACGTTGTATCTGGAGTTAGTATATCTCATTCCATATCAAGTGATAATAAGGATCAAAAATGCACCTTAAAGTATGCTATGCCTAAGATGTATGAAGAGTTATTACAGCATTGCAAACAATTGGAACAGCATTACTGTAATATTCAAGATATTGAATTTACTATAGAAAAGCAGAAATTATATATATTACAGACAAGATCTGCAAAATGCACAGCATTAGCAACTATTAAGGCACTAGTAGATATGGTTGCCTCTGGGTTAATAACCAAAAAAGAGGCGATAGCTAAAATCAATCCAATGTCACTCAATCAACTACTACACTCATATATTGATGAAAGTGAGAATTATAAAGTAATAACTCAAGGACTTCCATCTACACCAGGAGCTGTAACTGGAGTAATTGCATTATCAGTAGCTGCTGCTGAAAAATTATCTAATCAACATCATAAAGTGATTTTTATATGTTCAAATATTAGTCCTGAAGACATTAAAGCTATGCATATATCTTCTGGTATTTTAACTAGTGGTGGAAATACAACTTCTCATGCAGCAATTCTTAGCAGAGCATTAGGAAAGCCACATATTTGTGCTGCTAAAGATGTTATAATTGACCAACAGAACGGACTGATAAAAATAGGCGATATTAGTTTGTATCAAGGCAGTAAAATTACCATAGATGGTAACAGTGGTAAAGTATTTGTAGGAGACGTAAGATTACTACAGCCAGAGTTTTCTAAGGAATGTCAATTATTTATGGAGTGGGCTGATGAAATAAAAACAGTTGAGGTAAAGGCTAATGCAGATACTAGCGATGATGTAAAATTAGCACTGCGACTTGGGGCAACATCTATCGGTCTTTGCCGTACTGAGCATATGCTTCTTGAGGACAACAAAATTAGCTTAGTTCAGGAGACAATTATTGCTGATAATGATAAATGTAGATTGAATGCGCTTGAAAAATTGTTTTTGTTGCATAAAGCTGATTTTAAAGAGCTATTTGCTGCTACAATGCAAATCCCAATTAATATCAGGCTACTTGACGCACCATTACATGAATTTTTACCTACAACATTTACAACTGCATACAATAGAATCATAGATAATCTAAACATTTCTCAAGAAACGTTTAATGCAAGAGTTAACACGTTAAAGGAAGTCAATCCTATGTTGGGTCATAGAGGTTGTAGAATCGGTATAAGTTTTCCTGAAATTTATGAAATGCAGGTTCGAGCAATATTTGAAGCTGCAGCTGAAATATTACTTGAGTTAAAAGTTATGCCTAAAATTGAAGTTACTATACCATTAATTAGCCATAAAAAAGAGTTACAATTGTTAAAGCAAATAATTTATAAAATAGTAGAAAAAGTAGAACAGCAAAAATTACTTAAATATAGATGTAAGTTTGATTATACAATAGGAACTATGATTGAATTGCCTAGAGCCGCTCTTCAGGCATATGAACTGGCTCAGGAAGTGGATTTTTTCTGTTTTGGTACTAACGATTTAACGCAAACTACATATGGTATTTCAAGAGATGATTCTACATCTTTTATTAATCAATATATTGAAAATGATATTTTTGCAGCTGATCCTTTTGCAACTTTAGATTGCGAAGCTGTAGGTGAATTAATTCAAATAGCCATTGAACGTGGCAGAACTGCTAAAAAACATCTGAAAATAGGAATTTGTGGTGAACATGCTGCTGATTTAAATTCAGTAGAATTTTTTCATAAAGTTAAAGTAGATTCAATATCATGTTCGCCATATAAAATTCCAATTGCTAGATTAGCAGCAGCACAAGCAGCATTAAAAAATAATTAACTACGAGTTAGATATAAGAAATAATGTAAAATCTAGATAGAATAAATATTATAGCTCTTTTTATGCTTATAGCTTAATTCGAGAAGGTAGTTGCAATTGTAAATGTAAAAAGATAGAATCAAAAAAGTCCTTCTTAAAAAAGAAACAGAAATTTTGTTATGTTTAAAAACATAAGCAAGCAATGCAGAGAAGACATTAACCAAGTTTCGAAAGAGGTCTAATATATTTTTTCATGTTGGGTTATTTCTTTTTTATTTAAATTTTCTTTTTAACTCAACATTCTCTCCTTGTATACATTTTATTCACTACCTTGCATATCTTCCCTTATTCTGATCTGGCGTTATTAGAGTATAGTTAGAATAAGAATTGCAGTAATAGTATACAGAAGCGTGATAGAAGGAATAAAAAAAGAGAGTTACAAAAAAAGATAGGAGTGAGTATAAAGATCTCAAAAACAAATAAGGAATAAGTAATATAGCTTACATCTCTATATGACCTATTTTTTATATTGAACTCTGGTTAGTATAGTTACTGCTATGTAAAATAGTGGAGTACTTAATATAGTAAATAATAATTTAAAAGTATAGCTGTTAAATATTAAATTAAATGCTATCTGAATAGGTAGAATTTTAAATATACATAAAAATCCTACAACAATACACGTATCAATAAACAAAGAAATTGCAGTACTGATATTATTTCTGACTAATAAATATTTTCCCTTAGTCAGTGATTTCAATCCTAGATATATGTTTATATCAACAATTTGCGATGTATAACTAGCTAATAACGAACCAACAAAAGCTATATGATACATACTAAACATTTGATTAAAAAGATTATTATCAATTTTAGACCAGCTAGTTGCATTAAGTAAACTGAAAACCTTAATGATCACAGCAACTAATATATTCATTAATATTGCAATCCTAATGCAGTATCTTGCATGATTTTTTCCATAAAATTCAGCTATTATATCTGTAATTAGAAAGTTTATAGGATACAATATAGCTCCTACAGAAAGTTCAAAAATACGCAACCCGAAAAACGGCAAATAAACAAATTTTTGATAAACCATATTGTTAGTTATAACTAATACAGAAAATAGAACACATAATGCTATGTATAATTTATTCTGATCAGTTAATATTAATATATTCTTTTGATGCATTACTCTATAAATACTAGATTAGGATGATGAAAAGTATGAAAATTATAGCATAAAAGGTATATAAAGGGAAAATGTTGAATTACAAAAAAAATTTAAATAAAAATAAAATAACCCAACATGAAAAAATGTATTATAACAGTATACTATTTAATAGATAATTTTTGCAAGATATATCAAGAGTGGGAAAGAAAGAGATTAATATCAAGTAGTAATCAAAGGAACAAAGATGGAAAATTATCCTTAGCTGAGTTATTAAGAGCAGAAAAGGATATAATCATAAAAGTCTGCAAAGGTAATATTTCGTTATAACTTTTAATACATTACATAAAATACAACTTAATTCAGAACTATGTATTTAACATTTGCTGATCTAATATTTTTAGCAAATATGCCTGGTGTAATATCCATTCTTAATAACTGATTATTCTTTATAAGCTTTCTGTATTACATTTTTCATACTTTCCCTTATCCTAATCTGGCGTTACTATCCTTATTAATAAGCTGCTGTACTTTTTCAATATCACAATCTTTAATAGCGATATATAAAGCATATTTAGTCTTAGATTTAGATATCATATATTTAATCGCTTCATTCTTAATTATTTACTATATTAACTAGCATTAAGTCTGCAATTGTTAATACTGCTATTTTTAACTGTTAGAATAGAATAGGATTTAATTCAGAAATTATCTAATAATTCTATGGTTGTGATAGACAATGCAAGTTTTCATAAACGTCCTCATTTAAAACTATAATAGAAAAAGATAGACATATATTTAGAGTATTTACCTCAATGATTTAAATCTTATTGAAAAAATGGTTTCAAGCTAAATCAGGAAGAATCAAATATCACTGTGACGTAGACACATTTTAATAATATAACATAACTATTTTATACTATTTTAGCTATATAACCTCACATTGCACATTAATAATATTTATTGTAAATAAAAAATCATAATGTTATAATTAATAAGCTAATAAGCTATGGCAATAAGTTTTATTAAGAATAGAGGTAGTGGACCCGGGGGCAGTACTCGGCACCTCCACCAAGCTATGGAGTGGTTGTATCTTATGGGGGTGACAAAGTTTCGACACACCTAATAAAATAATAAATTTTGCTCGATATGATTCCGTCGTTTTAAGCAGTATTTATAAAAATTGTTTAAATGGGTCAAAAAAAGAAATGCAAATGATAACAAAAAGCATTCTACAGACGGTGATCTCCAAGGGCTTGCATTAGCAGCTTAAGGAAATCAGTGTACTGAGCGGTAATTTAGGGCTTACCGGGCAACAGAAAAGCCCTAATTAGTCTACTTAAAACACAAAAATATACTATTTCTTGTAATGTTAGCTAATCCATTAAGCCAGTTTTTGATTAAACCTATTATACCTCTAGAAGCGCTAGGTTATAATATCAGCATTACTAACTCAGCAGTAGCTATGATATTTGTTAGCATATCTGCTGGTTTGTTGTTGATTACAGCATTTGTTAATAGTAAACTTGTTCCTTCAAGATGGCAAGCTTTTGGAGAAATATTATATGAGTCAAACATAAAACTAGTACATAGCATTATAGGTCCACAAGGGAAAAAATTTTTTCCTTTGATACTTACATTGTTTCTTTTTATTAGTCTTGGCAACATTCTTGGAATGGTACCACATGCCTTTACATTTACTAGCCATATAATAGTTACATTCAGTTTAGCAATGATAGTATTTACTACTACTTTAGTTTATGGCATCTATAGACACAAGTTAGGATTTTTTTCGTTATTTTTACCAAAAAATATACCTCTTTGGTTAGCACCGATAATGGTCATAATTGAATTATGTGTTTTCATTTCTAAACCAATTAGTTTGTCTCTACGACTAACTGCAAATATGGTAGCAGGACATATATTACTAAAAATTATTGCTTGGTCTATTGTTAGTTTAACTTGGCTTTTTAAGCCATTACCTATAGCTTTAGTTGTTGTACTCATTGGATTTGAATTGTTTATTTCTATCCTACAAGCATATATTTTTACAATTTTATCTTGTGTCTATTTAAGAGATGTAGTAAATTTACATTGAAAATATAGTATGTAATACTATATTTAAATAACAAAATTATACAGGAGATTAATGCATGGACCCTATATCTTTTAAGTACATAGCTATAGCTTTCATGGCATTTGGCATGGCTGGAGCAGCATTAGGAGTTGCAAGCATATTTAATGCACTGATGAATTCTATAGCACGTAACCCTTCAGCTATTGAAGATTTACAGAAAGCTGCTTTAATTGGAGCTGGACTAGCTGAAGCTATGGGTTTGTTTTCATTTATTTTGGCAATATTATTAATGTTTACTTAAAAAGTATATGCCTCAATTAGATTATATCTTTTTTCCTACACAGCTATTTTGGTTAGTTATTACTTTTACTTTTTTATTATTAATGGTCAACTTTATAATTGTACCTTTGGCTGAAAGAATCTTTAGCAAAAGAAATGATCACATTTCTTCATACATCAAAAAAGCTGAGCAAACTAATATTCAAATACAACAAATTAATGAAGAAATTAGACGCATTGCTCATATATCTGAACTTGAAGCTGAAGAAATTATAAACCAGGCAAAGAAATCTACTGAAGAAATTTATAATCAAAGATTGATGAAACATTCTCAAAAAATTGATCAAAAAGTTACAGATTGTATTGCTGAAATTGAAAAAATGACAATAAATTTTCAAAATAGTTATAAAGAGCAAGTAATTAAATATTCACAAGATCTCATTAAAAAACTTACAAATCATGAAGCTAATATTGATCACTTGCATAAGTATTATAATAAATTAAATAAAAATAAAACAATTAATTAAGAGAGTATAAAAGTGCTACTTTGTTTTATTCTATTTATTATCATTTGCTATAGGCCTTTTAAGAACTTTTTAATAAATACTTTAGACTGTAAAATCAAAAATATAAGAAGCAAAATAGACCAATCAATCTCTATCAGTAATAATGCTGAAGAAATGCTTATTGAAGCTAAAAAAAAGTTAATAGAAGCAAAACATAGAAAAATAACTACAGTTACCCAAGCGCAAAAGATAGCTAATAACATTACTGAATCAAGACTAAACGAGTTAGAGATAAGAATCAAAGAATATGAATTGCAGGCTCATGAGAGAATTGAATACGAGAAATATAAAGCTAAAGAAAGAATATTTAGCCATTTTTTTGATTTTTCTAGTAATATTGCTTTAAAGTATATTAATAATACACTACAAAATCCTACAACAAATATGATAACAAGCATGATTGATAATAAGTATAAAAATCAAAATGCCAACCACTAAAAAATTAATATTCTTATCTAAATTAGATACTATAACTTATGCAAAATGAGTGATATTAATATAAAATTTATATGAGGAAAAAAAGCTTTTAAAATCAAAGTCAAAACCTATAGTTTAAATTAACAACTATTACAGCTATAATAGTAACTTATAGCATAAATCTTATTTCTTAGAGTTAGTTAAATATCTTTAAATGCTGAATATATATGACATAAATGGGTTATGTTTCTACATCTATGCCTATAATCTTAAAGTCTACGTATTTTGCAAGATATATCAAGAGTGCAAAAGAAAGAGATTAATACCAAGTAATAATCAAAGAAACAGAGATGGATAGTTATCCTTAGCTGAGTTATTAACAATAGTGATATATTTTTATTTATCTTCATGCAAGGATTTTAAAAATTATTATCTATATTACGCACGTTATAAGTATAAAGGATACTTTTGTTTACCAAGTTATAGTAGAATAATACAACTATGGCCTAGAATGTTGCTACCACTCACTAGCTGTATAATGCATTGTCTAGGAGATGAGACAGGTATATTATATGGTACTATTGCAGCAATCAGAGTAATTATCGATTCTATAAAGTTAGCAATTTATCATAACAAATATATTTCCAGCAATAGAGTTTGTAATAAAATTTCTAAAATTTGCAAGAGTAGTTATTGCTTGTTCTTATGCTTTAAGCTACATCTTGTAATTAATAATAAAGTTCAAACAAAAAAATTTAATAATGATGCTGAATGATTGAACAAATTAGTAACATACTTAAAAAGCAGAAAGGCTAATGGTCATGTTTATGAAGAAGAAAAGTTAGTTGTTAGTAACTTCTATATTTTATAGAACTTACTACTAACTTGTGTTAACTTTTATTAGACTTCTTTCGAAACTAGAGAATGATGTAGAATAGTGTTATAAAGATCTGATTTAAGGTAATAATAAAATTCGATCAGATTAAAGAGTTAAAGGATGAAAAATTTCGTCGATTAACAGGAGTAAGGAAGGGAACATTTTCAAAGATGGTGGATATTTTGAGGAAAGCTGATGATCTTAAGAAATCAAAAGGTGTGCGTAAAAATAAGCTTGATTTGGAGGAACAGTTGCTGATGGGCTTAGAATACCTTAGAGAATACCGCACTTATTTCCATATAGGCCAGAACTATGGGATTAGTGAAAGTTCAGCATATAAAGATGTAAAATGGGTAGAAGGCACCCTAGTAAAACACCAAAACTTTGCTCTTCCAGGTCGTAAAGCTATACTGAAGAGTGATATGAATTATGAAGTAGTCTTGATTGATGCTACTGAGAGTCCTATAGAAAGACATAAAAAAAATAAAAATTCTATTATTCATGAAAGAAGAAAAGGCATACACTAAAAACTCAAATAGTGGTAGACAAGAAACCCCACCAAGTAATATGTACAGATTTTTCTAACGGTAAAAAACATGACTTTAGATTATTTAAGGAATCCAAAATCCTTATCCATCCTAAGGTTCAAGCGATTACTGATACAGGATATCAAGGTATACAAAAAATTCACAATAATTCTGAATTACCGAAGAAGAAAAGCAAGAAAAATCCTTCAACTAAAAATGATAAAAAGAATAATCTTAGGTTAGCACGAGAAAAAGTTGTGAATGAAACCGTTATCGGTATGCTAAAACAGTTCAAAATTATTGCTGATAAATATCGAAATAGAAGTAAAAGATTCGGTCTTAGATTTAATTTGATCTTTGGCATTTATAATTTTGAACTACCTTAACTAGTTTCGAAAGATGTCTATTATAAAAAAGTTGAAGCAAAAGGTAGAAAATAAATAGACTAAAAATTTAGGAAATTGAGTACTAATTTTTAATTCAGATGTTAAACTGATAATTGAACTTAAAGAGGCTTGAGCTGTATGATGCCAAAGCATCATGTGTAGTTCTTATAAAACGTAGAAGTAGCAACATTTTCTTTGTTACAAGACACAGTTAAAAACTCATAATGTCTTTTTTGCGTAAGCTATGCTATTAAATCTAAGCTGATATCAAGTAGCGTTGTTACTCTTTTATTAAAATCTCTCTTTTGCCACTATGATTTGGAGGGCTAACAACTCCTTCTCGTTCCATTTTTTCAACTATTAATGCTGCTCTATTATACCCTATTCGTAAACATCTTTGAATATAACTTGTAGAAACTCTCTTATCTGTTTTGACAATCTGTACAGCTTGCTTATATAAACTTTCATCATCTGTTGATTCATCACCATTTGATGAAAAAGAAGTAATATTTATGTTATCATCTGATATCTCAGTAATATTATCAATATACTGTGGAGTTGCTTGAGCTCTTAAAAATTTAGCAACTTGTTCAACTTCACTATCATCTACAAAAGGAGCATGCACTCTTTTGATAGTAGTTCCATTACCCATATATAACATATCACCCATACCTAGTAACTGCTCAGCTCCCATTTCTCCTAAAATAGTTCTACTATCAATTTTTGATGTTACCTTAAAACTAATTCTACTTGGGAAATTTGCCTTTATTACTCCTGTAATAACATCCACCGAAGGCCGCTGAGTTGCCATAATAATATGAATTCCAGCAGCTCTTGCCATTTGTGCTAGCCTTTGTATTGATGATTCAATGTCTTTACCAGCTACTATCATTAAATCAGCCATTTCATCCACTATAATAACTATAAATGGCAACTTTTCTAATGGAATAGGTATTGATTCATATATAGGTTGCCCTGTTTCATGATCAAAACCAGTATGTAAAGTTTTAGCCAATGTTTGCTTTTTAGCAATTGCTTCCTCAATTCTGCTATTATAACCAGCAATATTTCTAACTCCCAAAGTAGACATTAATCTATATCTGTTTTCCATTTCTCTAACTCCCCATTTTAAAGCAATAATTGCTTTGCTAGGATCAGTTACTACAGGTGTAAGTAAATGAGGGATGCCTTCATACACTGATAACTCAAGCATTTTAGGATCAATCATAATAAATTTACACTCATTAGGAGTAAGACGATAGAGCAATGAAATAATCATAGCATTAATTGCTACTGATTTTCCAGAACCAGTTGTTCCAGCTACTAGTAAATGAGGCATTTTAGCTAAATCGATTATTTCTGGCTCCCCACTTAAATCTTTACCAAGGATAATTGGCAGAGATTTATCAGATTTTTGATATTCAGCTGACTCTATCAATTCTCTAATACTAAAAAACATTCTATGTAAATTAGGTAATTCAATTCCTAAAACATTTTTACCTGGAATGACTGATATTCTAGTAGACAAGGCACTTAAAGACCTAGCTATATCATCAGATAAACCAATAACACGTGAAGATTTAGTTCCAGCTGCTGGTTCAAATTCATATAATGTAACAACTGGTCCTTGATTAATGTTAAAAATATGCCCTTTAATTCCAAAATCATTCAATATTTTTAACAACTGTTTGGAATTATAAATCAACTTTTCTTCACTTTCTGGTGCTACATTACGGTTATCATATTGTCCTAGTAGATCAACTTCAGGCAAAACAATAGTTTGGTCAGTATTGCTCTTATGATTTATAGCAACATCATTATTTTTATTCCAACTAAAATTACTATCAGAGAACGGAGAAACACTAGGCATCACAGCGTTATCATCACCATCTTCTTCATCTTTTATTAGCAAATCATTATCATTATTGCATACAACCAACTGATGCTGCTGTAGCTGCACATCTGAATTATTATTACGAGTCAAATATTTTAAACTTATCAGTCCAACAAAAAAATTTTTTATATAAATAAAAGCATGTGTAGTGAGTGAGCGTATTAATGGTATAATATTTGATAATGGATAGTCTATAATAAACGATAGATTGACTATTAGAATTGCTATCATAATGCTGTTAATTCCTATAATAGTGCTATGGTTAAAGATTTTGACTAAATCATAGATACTGCTGCCGATAATTCCCTTATACTGAAAATCTAGGCTCTCAATATTACTTATAAAATAAGAACACTCCAATATTATTATTATGGCAGATAAAATCTTGAGTTTTAAATATCTTATTTCTTGCTGAAAATAATATTTCCTTCCTAATGCAAACAAAAATATTGGAAAAAAAAATGCTGTTGAGCCTAAAATAGCTATCAGCATTCTAGTAAAATTAGCTCCAGCATGCCCTAACAAGTTGTTTGGTGTAACATCAGTCGCGATATTAAATCCAGGATCATTACTATCATATGACAATAATACCAAGAAAATTAAGAAGGAAGTAATAAAGCAAAGCGCAGACTTGAATCTGCTATCCTCCAATATTATTTTCAAGATATTAAACATTACAATCTTCTCTTAAATCAATATCATTATAGGTAATATAAGAAACTTTAGATGTAATAACAGCTAGAAAGCAAACTCGATGCTACTTAACTATCTTTTTTCTTATTGTAACTTTGTTTTTTTATCATTATAAAATATTTCTTTATAGAAGGTAAGTTATAATCTCCATGATATGTTTCTCCTTGCTCTACAATTTTTTGTAGATAAAAATTCATTTGGTCTACCTTAGATTTATCAATATCACTGTTAGTATTACTAATTAAATTTAAAGTATGATTATTATAATCCTCATCTTCTTTATTATCTAAGTCAAGGCTAGATAATATCTCATGATACGCACGTTGCAACAGCAACTTTAATGAATAAATTTGTTTAAGTAAATACTTTATATCATGAGGCTTTGCAACCAATATTGCAATTATAACAACAACAATAATCTCACCAAAAGATAATCCCATTTTATGCCAAAATTAATATATTAAAATTTAACTTATACAAATTTTTTATGTTTATATTTAGGATTTTTAGTGTCATGACCACAAATTTTAGTCATATAATTGTGATAATCTTGATAATTACCTTCAAACCAAGTTGCATTACTGGATTGGTCAAATGCAATAATATGAGTTGCAATTCTATCTAAAAACCACCTATCATGTGTTACTACTATAACACAGCCAGCAAAGTCCAAAATAGCTTCTTCCAGCGCCCTTAAAGTTTCAACATCTAAATCATTAGATGGTTCGTCAAGAAGAATAACATTAGCACCCCATCTGAGTAATTTAGCCAGATGTACTCTATTACGTTCTCCACCAGATAACTGACCTACTTTTTTTTGTTGATCACTACCTCGAAAGTTAAACGCAGCACAATATGCTCTACTTTTAACAATTATATTACCAAGCTGCATTTCATCTAAACCGCCTGAAATCTCCTCCCATACTGTTTTGCTATCATCTAGGTGATCTCTAGATTGATCAACATAACCTAACTTAACTGTTGAACCTATTTTAATAGTTCCACTATCAGCTGTATCCTTACCAACAATCATATTTAATAAAGTTGATTTACCAGCCCCGTTTGATCCTATTATACCAACAATCGCTCCTGGCGGGATTTTAAAGCTAAAATCTTGTAGTAAGACTCTAGAATTAAAACTTTTAGATATATTATTTCCTTCAATAACTAAATCTCCAAGGCGTGGTCCATTTGGAATAATAATTTGCGCAGGGCCAACTTTTTTTTCATTTTGTTGATTAACTAGATCATTATAGGCTGTAATTCTAGCTTTGCTTTTAGATTGTCTAGCTTTAGGAGATTGATTTATCCACTCTAATTCTTTTTTAAGATACTTCCTTATATTGCTTTCTTCTTTTTCCTCAATAGCAAGTTTTTTTTCTTTAAGATCAAGCCATTGAGAATAATTGGATTGCCATGGCACACAAACTCCTCGATCTATTTCTAATATCCACTGCGCTACATTATCAAGAAAGTACCGATCATGAGTAATAGATACAACTGTGCCTTTATATGCTTTTAAATAGTTTTCAAGCCATGAAACTGATTCAGCATCAAGATGGTTAGTTGGCTCATCGAGTAATAATATATCAGGCTTTTCCAACAACAACTTACATAATGCTACCCTACGCTTTTCTCCACCAGAAATTTGATCGATTTTAGCATCTTTACTAGGACATCTTAACGCTTCCATAGCAATATCAATTTCACGATCCAAATTCCATGCATCAATAGCATCAATCTTTTCTTGTAATTCAGCTTGTTTTGCTAGCAAATCTGACATTTCATCATCTGTCATCTCTTCAGCAAATTTAGAGCTAATACTAGTAAATTGATTCAATAGATCTGTTTTTTCTTTTAAACCATCTGAAATATTTTCTCCAACATTTTTATTTAAATCTAACGGTGGTTCTTGAGCTAAATAGCCAATTTTAACTCCATTAGCCGCCCAAGCTTCACCATCAAATTCCTTATCAAGTCCTGCCATAATTTTTAACAGTGTAGACTTTCCAGCACCATTTGGACCTATTATACCAATCTTTGCACCAGGAATAAATGACAGCCAGGTTTCTTTTAAAATTGGCTTTCCATTAATTACCTTACTTAATCCTTTCATTACATAAACATACTGATAGGACATTATTACCTTTTATTTATTTAAATTCTTATAATTATGTTATCGCTATATTATAACTAAAAATAATCATATTGCTATAAATGGCAATATGATTATTTTTAGTTAAATTTTATGTTTCTCTAGGAAGATTGGTTTAAACATTCTCAAAGAGAAAAACCTTGTGCACCTGAACCTCCTCCTTTAGAGTTTTTTTCTTTATCAGAATGTGATGACTGCCGAAAATGATCAACTTTTGCAGCGAATGATTGTTGTTGCGATAGTTGCACAGATAGTGCAGCAGTACTATACTTATCAACAGCTTCTTCTACTAAGTTTTGTAGCTCATTAACAGCTGCTTTAGCTATACTTTTCACTTCTTCAGTAATTTCCTGCTTTACTTCTTCACCAAGAGTATTAAGCTTCTGCATATCTACAGTTCTAATAGCCTTTTGCGCAATTTCACTTAATTTATTCTTCAACTCAGACAATGCACTTTGAGCTGTTGCACTGGTTTCAGACATATACTCAGCCATCTTGTCTTGATTTAATAACTCATTATAATTTTCACACGCAGCTGTTGCAGCTTCTTCCATGCTGCTATGTTGTTCTAATTTGCTAGATACTAGATCATATAGAGCCTTTATGCACTTAAAGCAAGCAGAAACTACAGCTGAAACTATAGCAGCAACCAATACAGCCTTAGCAGATCCTCCTGGAGCAGCTAATACTTCTGGATGTTTTCGGCAAAATTTCTGACATTTTCCCAAGCAATGCACAGCTATTCCACCAACTGTGATTGCAGTATCTACTAAGCATCTTACTTGAGTAGATTCTCCTGTATTCCAAATACCATCTATATTATCATACCCATCTTTCATTGACTTGCATATATCTTGTAACAGTTCTTTGCTATCCTCAAGTAAATTATTTTTCATTAAACCTTCTACAGTTTGAATACCTTGCCCTAAAACTTGGCTTATGTTTTGCAAAAAAAGATTTTTCATATTATTTATCTTATTAACTTTAATAAACTTATAGAGACATAATATGTTATATTTTATTAAAGACAAATGAATTCAATGATACTATAGTATAAACTGCAACAATTTTTACGTTATATGTATATTTAAAACACACTTAATAAGTAACTCTGCGTGATTCATCCCATATTTTGCAGAAGTTATGCAAAATATCATATTTGATGAAAAGTATATAATCCAATTAACCTACTTAAAATTTACAAATTTTGATTGTATCAAAATCATTAAACGCACTCTATGAACCGTATATGATACTGTTGTTGAAATTACAGAATTGAATGATACTACGCATATCAAGTATCAAACCTTGGGCAGATTGGAGTAATATAGCTAAGCCACTATAAAACAGTTATGTTATATATTTTTCAAAAATGGTGTTCAAGTTACAGTAATATTTCATTCTGCTTGATTTAGCTTGAAACAATTTTTTCTCAATAGGATTTAAATCAGTAGAATAAGAAGGTAAATACTCTAATATATGCCCATCTTTTTCTATCCTAGTTTTTAAATGAGGACGTTTATGAAAACTTGCATTGTTGATCATAACTACAGAATCATTAGGTAATTTTTGAATTAAATCATGTTCTATCCAACAGTTAAAACGTCAATTTAGGATAATGAGTCAGGAGAAGAAGAAGAGATAAGATAAGGATTAAGTTTAAAGATAGAATAACTAGCAAGAGAAGCAATTATATGAACAAAGAAATTAAGAGGAGAACGGTGTCTAGTATGCTCTAAAAGCATATGTTTTTTTAGTACATTAAAGACAGACTCAATTAAAGAACGTTTATTTAATAACCGATTATCTTGTATGTCCAATAAATATGTTTTCATATCTTTACGAAGATTAATAAATAAACGTAGACCATTGGAGAACAGTTGATGAAATAACTCTTTAGATATGTAAGCTTTATCACTAAACAATTTACCAGATAAGCCTTTAGAAAAAACTGAAAATACAGATAGGTCGCTTTTATTGCTTTTAGTAATTTTAACTGACATTATTTCGCCTTTATTATTGATTATAAGATGAAGCTTAAAGCATAAGAACCAGCCATAACTACTCTTACCAATTTTAGAAATTTTGTTAAAAACTCTATTGCTGAAAATGTGTTTGTTATGACAAATTGCTAACTTTGTAGAATCGATATAATATATACCAGTCTCTTCTCCTTTCAGATAATGCATTAATACAGCTAGCGGTAGTAACATTCTAGGCCACAGTTGTATTATTCTACTATAGCTTGGTAAACAAAAGTATCTTTTATACTTATGACTCAAGTAATATAGATAATAATTTTTACAATCCTTTCATGAAGACAAATAAAAATATATCGCTATTGTTAATAACTCACTAAGGGCAACTTCCAATCTCTGTTCCTTTGATTACTACTTGGTATTAATCTCTTTCTCTCCCACTCTTGATATATCTTGCAAAAATTGTCTATTAAATAGTATACTGTTATAATACATTTTTTCATGTTGGGTTATTCCTTGTTTATTTAAATTTTTTTTTTATAACTCAACATTCTCTCTTTGTATACCTCTTATTCTCTACATTTCATATTTCCACTTATCCTAATCTGGCGTTTATAACGCACTTAATATAGATAATAATTTTTAAAATCTTAGCTGTGTCTCACTCTTCTCTGATATTCTCATTATATCAAACTTGTGTTATATATCGCTCTCATAATAAGATAATTTTCCTTGTATAGTAGGTTCTTCTTGAGCTTCCAAACCAGCATTCAAAGTATTACATACTTGAATGTTATCAACAGCTGGAGTGATATTATCATTAGAGTCATTGCTAACTTGCTTAGTTGCTTCTTTCATATGAGATTTATCAAGGCAAGGCATTTCTGATTCAACATCAGCATCACTTTTATTTGTAGTATTGCTGCTTCTATACTTTTTTTTAATCAAAAATGTTACTACTCCTAATGTTAATGTTAAAATAATTACAGTTGGTATACTTATCTTCCATAAATCACTATTATCTGTATTGTTGATTTGTTCAGCATCGTTATCTAGTACTCTGCCATCAATACAAACTTTGATTTCACCTGGGTTACATATATTTTCAAAAAAAATAGGTATATCTTTTTTAAATTGAATCCATAACTTTGAACTATATTCTATAATTTCACCTAGAAAGCTTGTTGCATTACTGCAGTCCAGTTCATTATAACTTCTTTTACATTCTCGATAAGAGTAAAAAGTTTTTTCTATGCTAATTTCTTTTGTAGTGCTAGTAAACACGCTATGACAAATGTTATTCATAGCTCTACCTTTATAAAAAATTTCATCAGTTTCTACGCAAAATTTCTGCTTTTCTATATTAGCTTCTGTAATATTTAAAAAGTCTTCCATAAAATAATTACCTTCTTTTATAATTAATGTATTTTATAAACTATAAACTTGTTGCAAGTATTACGATAAAATTAATGGTTAGTAAATTATTTTTTAAGTTATAGACATAATGACTAAAAAAAATTAATATCTTTGCAACAGTTCTTGATTTTTAAACACTGAATTTATAATAAGAAAAAGTTATAAAGAGATAATATAATCATTTGCAATGAGGTTTAAGCATATCAAGAAGCGATAATATTTGTATCTCGTGTTCTGGCCAACAAAGCAAATGTTGCTGTTTTCTTTGTCACATAAAGTAGAGTTGAATGAAAACGCAGTAGTTTAGTTATCTTCGTTTCCATCACCGACCACATCAAACTTAATGTATGGATTTCAAGTATTACACTTTCCTGATAACTTCATATCATTGCCTATAGCCTATCTGAAGTTATTGCTTTCAAAGATCTATAATATCGAATTTGGTAATCATTATATAATTCTATCTTCCCATATAACTTTCTTCTACTCCGCATTTTCCAGCAGAAGCCTTTTATTTGCTACATTTAATAATTTTCATTATCCTAAACTGGAGTTTTTAAGTATCTCAGTTAGTCTTTTCCAATTTATCTTACGTTTTCTTCCAATTCTATTAAACCAGTTATATTGCCAGTGTAATTTGGTTGATAAATGAACTTACTCGTCTTTCGTTATCGGATATACCATGATAGTTGATTCATCACCTAATAACTCTAATGACTTATGATAATATCTGTGTTTTGTCTTGCTAATTTAACTAACCACGCAAATATTTTCTCAGTTCTTTCAGTTTTTCGGTAAAACGATCTCTCCTTGTGCTATATTTTAGTCTCAATGTTGCGTCAAATCTTGATTTGCACCAATAGCAAGTCAATCCAAGAAAATTATAGCTTATAATCTTCTTGCCTTGTTTGGCTAAATTTGCAGCATGGTCTCTACCAGATTTTATCATTTGTAATTTAGTTCGTTGATATTTAGCACAACTTATTTAACCTTTTAGTCAAAACATCATAAAACCTTTTCACATCTGCTTTCATTTCAAAGACAAATACCATATCGTCGCAATACCTCACCGTTCCTGTTTGTAACATTAGGTTTTCTTTTTTACTGATTTTTGCAAACCAGCTATCTATAACATAATGCAGAGATACATTAGCCAAGATTAATGAAACAATTGAGCCTTGACGACAACCTTCTTTTTGTTAGTAACTATAGTACCATTTTCTATTATTGGTGTTCTATTCATATAGTTTAGCATACTTTTTATATCAAACTCTGATTTATTAGAGCCAACTTGAATTTATTAAGTTAGCTATTTGTTTACTTTTCCTGTTACCTTATCATATTTTACAATTCTCTTAATTGACTTTAGCAATTTTTACAGTTATACATTTAATATAAAACTTTAAACATAGATTAAGGGTTATTAAATATATGATATCAGATAAAATACGACAAGAAGCTTTTTGGTATGTGGAAGCAGGTAATAAGGAGGCTCTTCTAGAATTAACATCTTTGCATCCTGAATTAGTTGATATAAGATCTAAAGCAAATAATGATACACTACTCATAAGAGCGTTTAAGTATCTCAGAGAGGACATCATCCAAGCTCTATTGATTCGTGGAGCTGATATCAGTGCTAAAAATAAGAGTGGTATGCCTGCTACAATGTGGATTTATGCTACTGAACGTACTGATTTAACTACTGAGGAGTACGATAATACTGCATTACGTATATCAAAAAAATATCTTTCTCTAGAAAATGCTGAATCTTATTCAGATGAATACACTAATTTGCTACTTAACAGCACTAAAGCTAAGTTTCCAGTACATTGTAATAATGATGGATATGATCATACTACTATACTAACAAAAATTATACAGAGAAATTTAGTACAGTCTGCAGAATGGTTTATTAAAAACTTTCAACTTAATCAAAATGAGACAGCAGAAAGCCTTATAGCAGGTACCATCAGAATGTCTAGCGGTAACTTAACTAGTACTGAAGTAAGAAATGTAGAATTTTTACTAGAAAAACATTTGAATCTAATAGATGAAAACTCAAAGTGTGCTAATAATTTAGCAGAGATGCTTTTTCAAAAAAAATTCTATAAAGAATATTATCACCTTGATATGACTCATACTGAATTTCACAGGTTGCAAAGTGGTCAATCTATTGGACATTATGGAAGTAGGGTTTACCATGATATTCATGTATTAGTTGCAAAGATATTAATAAAATTTGGAATTGATTTACAAAAATATGAATCATACGTTAAAAATTTAGCATCTGTACATGATAGCCTTATTCCATTATTGTGCCGGCAAATCAATCCAGAAGATTATAAATCATACTTTGAAGGCCTACCTAATAATGTTAAGGAGCTATTGAAGTCGGAGCTTCCTGCTGAAGAGAATTCAGAACCTTATGATGTATTAGAAGTATTAGATAGCGATGATGAGTCAGACTATAATATTACAATAGATCCAGATGATGTATTTATTAATCACAGAATATATAGAAAAATACAAGATGCATTCATATTGGAATCTACTAAGAAAAAAATATTACAGCTTACTAAAGTTAGTAGTATTCTTTCTGCAATAAAACATGCTAAAGATTACGCAGATTTTCATATTTCATATGAAAATTTACCTATTACAATAGATGTAGTATTAAATAGAATCGATTATCTAAGAAAAAAAGATAATGTTCAAGAATTTGATAAACAGGAAATTGAAGCTTTATCAAACTTTATTAGTAATAAAATTATCTTATCTGTTACAACTGATGAAGAAGCTATAGATGTATGCAATAGCTTCATAGAATATTTTATGAATAAATGTAACAGCATAACACGTTTTGAAGAGTTTTTGAATGAAAATATGCTAGAAGATAAAGCTAATAAGGCTCTTAAATCTATACTCTATCAAACAACAGAAGATAGTTTTAAAACAAATGTTTCTAGCTTAGCAACTAAAATTGTAGAACTAACAGATGGAGTAGTGCTTCCATTGGACATTGATTTTTTAAGTTTAAATAATACTAATTCAAAAATAGTAAATATTGATTATGAAAAACAAAGCTTAATTAAAAATAACCTAAAATTGTTCAGTTATACGAATACATATCGCATTCCTAATGATGATAAATTACAAGAATTATCATCAGAGTATCGGAGTCCTAATATTACTGAGTATTACAAAAATCATCCAGAGGCATTTGAGCCAATGTCAATGTTGTTAGATATCGCTCATGATGAAGACAAGTTATCTAAGAAAGAGAAAGGATTTAGTAATGCATATGCAAATATAAAATCACAAACGGAAGAAATGTCAAGGTTGTTAGATATTGTCATTTATGGTGAAGACAAAAAAGCTAAAGAGGAGAGTTTAAATAAATTAAAGCAAGTAATGTCAGAATTAATAGAATTAAAACATGTAAATCTAGTTATTCATGATTCTGTTAATTTATGTATGAAATTAAAAAAATGTTTAAATATTACTCCGCTTGAGCTATTACTTAAAGAATATCAAGATAAGTATGCTTTATTATCTGAAGAGTATGACAATGTGATAAATTTTTGTAATGAGGAAGGCATTATCGGTAATGTAGAAATGGAGCTAAATAGTGTAGATTTATAAAAGACTTGTACAATAACTTGGCTTATAGTTTTATAAGAGGTATATTAAATTTATTAAATACAAAGTTTGATATAAGAAAGGTGTTGAAATATATGAAAGATAAGGATTATAGGATTTTTTGCTTTTATGGATAGTGTTAAACATTATTTTTTCTTGATAATGTGCTTTCTATTAAGTATAAAATCTTTACTAGAGTTAGCATAACAGTTATGCTTTTTTCTTTTTTGAATCTAGTAGTTTTTAATATGGATTTTTTATTCTTATCTTTTTTCTATTTTTTATATCGAACTCTGATTAATTATAGTTAGTAATTAGAAGTTCATTAACGAGACTTTGTTGTTCATTGATTGAGTATGTAACTCCAATATGAATGATAAAAAAAGTCTTTGTATAAATCTTTAATACAGGTGAAGATTTAATAATAAAAAGAGCGTATAAGGCATTAGATCAGTTTAATTGAAGCGAAGACGAACTAAAACCTATGAACAAGAGTTAAAGTGTATATGTGATAATAAAGCAGTTGAAGATTATAAACTCGAACGAGCTAAAGCTGAAGGCATAAAACTCGGTGAGGCTAAAGGGAAAGCCGAAGCAAAAAAAGAAAAGATTTTGCAATAAAATTACTGAAATCTGAATTATCAGTTGAGGTAATTGCTGAATATATGGATAAGAGATTGTATAAAAAATCAAAACAAATAAACTGTTTTATTGATGTTAGAGTTTTATTAAATCAGAAAACAAATTTAAATTTGAAATTGTTTTAATTTTGTATGCAATATTTCATTGATAAGCTCAGGATTTGCATTACCAGCAGTTTTCTTCATTACTTGGCCAACAAAAAATCCAAATAATCTGTCTTTACCATTTCTATAGGATACAACAGACTGATAATTATCCTTAAGTACATCATCAATAATATCAGCAATTTGATTAGGATCTGAAATTTGCTGTATATTTTTTTCTTGCATAATTATTTTTGGACTTTTTCCACTATCAAACATTTCTTTTAAGACTGTTTTTGCAATTTTGCTAGATATTGCTTTGGAACTAATCAACTGTATTAATTCAGAAAAGTGATTAGCAGTAATTTTACATTCGTTAATAGTAATACCATCTTTATTCATTAAGCCAAATAACTCACTTAATATCCAGTTAGCAGTTAATACAGGATTTGCAGTTTTAATAACTTCTTCAAAAAAGCAGGAAATATCCTTATCAGCTGCTAAAACTTGAGCATTATAATCACTAAGCTTGATTTCATTAACATATCTTGTAATTTTAGCATCTGGTAATTCGGGTAAACTACTAGCAATATTGTCAATTAATGACTGATCTAATATTATTGGAGGTAGGTCTGGATCAGGAAAATATCTATAATCTGTAGCATTTTCTTTAGATCTCATTGGAAATGTTTTGCCTAGTGTAGCATCAAATAGAAGACTTTCCTGTTTAATTGTGCCACCAGATTCTAATATGTTGACCTGCCTTTGACCTTCAAATTCTAGTGCTCTAACAATTGATTTAATTGAATTAAGGTTCTTAATTTCACATTTAGTTCCTAATTCACTATTTGGCTTTCTTACTGATATATTAGCATCACATCTTAGAGAACCTTTTTCCATGTCACCATTACAACTATCTAAATATCTCAATATTGCTCTAAGTTTTTTGATATATTCAGCTGCTTGCATAGGAGAAGAAATATCAGGCTCAGAAACTATCTCCATTAATGCTATACCACTTCGGTTAAGATCTATATAGCTATAAGTGTCCGATTGATCGTGGGTACTTTTTCCTGTATCTTGTTCTATATGCAACCTATTAATCTGAATGCGCTTAATATTACCATTTTCATCTAATATTTCTATCCAACCGCCTTGAGCAATTGGATGATAAAATTGCGAAATTTGATAACCTGCTGGTAAATCAGCATAAAAGTAGTTTTTACGGTCAAAAATAGATAATTTATTTATTTTCGCATTAATTCCTAGAGCAGTTTTTATAGCTTGATGCACACAAAATTCATTTAATACTGGTAAAGATCCTGGCATAGCTGCATCTAACAATTCGACCTGTGAGTTTGGAGAACTTCCAAATTCAGTTGAAGCGCTAGAAAATAACTTAGCATTGGATTTTATTTGGGCATGAATTTCAAGTCCTATAACATATTCCCATTTTTCAGTTTTGCCTTCTATAAATGTCATATTTAAAAACCTTTTGGAATAAATTTGAGATTGAGTGCTTTTTCAATAGCTGATGATATTTTAATAATATTATACTCATCTAAGCGAGAACCAATAACTTGCATACCTAATGGCAACTTGTTAGCTGAAAACCCAGCTGGTATTGAAATGCATGGCAACCCAGCTAAACTTGCTGGTATTGTCAATATATCATTTAAATACATAGTAACTGGATCATCTTGATTAGAATTAAGTGGAAAAGCTGCAGTAGGTGCAGATGGAATTAATATACAATCTACCTTATTAAAACTGTTTGTGAAGTCATTCACTATTAATCGTCTTACTTGTTGAGCTTTAATGTAATACGAATTGATATTTGTTGATGCAAGTGCATATGTACCCATCATAATTCTTCTTTTAACTTCAGCTCCAAATCCTTCTGATCTAGAAAGTTCATAAATTTCATTAATATTTGAATCTTTTCCCTCTACTCTTAACCCATATCTTACTCCATCGTATCTTGCTAAATTTGATGAAGCTTCAGCAGAAGACAGAACATAATATACTGGTAATGCATAATTAATATATGGCAAGCTAATAGATACAATTTCTACACCATGATCTTTTAACAAATTTATAGTGTTTTGCCACATTGTGATAATTTCACTACTTAAGCTCCTATTTTCCATTAAATCATAAGGTATACCTATTTTCATACCTTTAATAGGTTGATTAACAGCTGATCTTAGGTTAGGAACTTCTACATTTAAACTTGTTGAATCCTTTTCATCATAGCCCATCATGGTTTCTAGCATAATTGCTGCATCTTCAACTGTGCGAGTAATTATTCCAGCTTGATCTAGTGAGCATGAAAATGCAATCATACCCCATCTTGAGCATCGTCCATAACTCGGCTTTATACCAACAGTTCCAGTATAAGACGCTGGTTGCCTAACAGATCCTCCAGTATCACTACCTAATGCTGCCATTGCCATAAATGCTGAAACGGCAGCTGAAGATCCACCCGAAGAGCCACCAGGAGTCAAATCTACATCATCATTTTCAGCCTTCCAGGGATTAATTACATTGCCAAAATAACTATTAATGTTTGCTGATCCCATAGCAAACTCATCCATATTACCTTTTCCTAGCATAATGCCGCCAGCATTAATGATTTTACTATATACAGTAGCATCATAAACAGGAGTAAAGTTTTGTAGCATCTTTGATGCAGCAGTAGTTAATATTCCTTTAGTACAGAAAAGATCCTTAATAGAAACAGGAATACCTTCAATTGGCCTAGATTGATTAGTTTGAATTAAAAAATCAGATTTTTTAGCTGCCTGTAAAGCAAGTTCTGGTATCTCAGTAATATAAGCATTAATATACCTATACTTATCCATTTGGTTGATATGCGCAGTTACTAGATCAGTAGCAGTAAACTCTTTATTTTTTAGCCCGCTAACTGCTTGAGAAATTGTTAATTTTACTAGATTGTTCATTATTCTATTATCTTTGGTACAACAAAATATTTTGTGTTTTTAGCTATAGTTGCTGATGACTGTGGTACGTTAGATAATAACTGATCCACTGTAATATTCTGCTCAACTTGATCTTTTCGCATTCTGTTATTTTCTTCAAAATGCCTCATAGGTGGAACAGCCGTACAATCAATTTTTTCCAGCTTATTCATCATTTCCACTATACTGGATAGTTGCTTAACCATATGATTTAGTTCTTGTTCATTAAACCTCAACTTGCAGTAATTAGCAATTGATTGAACTTCATTTATAGATATCATAACTCACTAATTATACTATGGAATAATGGTAATATATCTAAACAATTCAGCTAAGTCAATGTTAGTAATTACGCGTTATTTGCTAATTTTTTTGTTGATATAATTTATGGATATTGACCATAATTATTGGGCTCTTATTAACTTCTTGTTTAATAATACGCCTTATACAGCTTTTTGTAACTTCTTCAATTTTATCTCGTTTAATTGATTTTTTAGAACTGTTATTAATTGATAATATTTGCTGAAGCTCTTGCTTGATTAATGTAGCAATAGAGTAATCAGGATCATGTTCATTTTTAGGATTAGGATCTAGAAGGCCAGGAAATGATAATATTGGCTCAATAGCTAAAATATTTCTATTGTTAAAAATCAAAGTAGCAATAACAATGCCATTTTCTTGCATTCTTCTACGCTTATAAAAAATATCAGAATTTGCTGAAAGTATATAATTACCATCTATTGCTAGATATTGCACTTTTATTTTTCCCAAAATTTTATGTGAGTCTGAGTTAATTTGTAGAATGGAACCATTTTCGAGTTCAACAACATTCTTAATTCCACAACTTTTGGCTAAATTAGCATGTTCATGTATATGTATTGGCTCGCCATGTACTGGTATACATATTTTAGGTCGCGTTAGCTTATACATAGCTTTCAGTTCTTCAATTGCAGGGTGCCCTGATACATGTACAAAATTATCTTTTTCAGTAATAACTTTAACTTGTGCTCTAGTTAACTGATTAAATAGTTTGTATATTCTTTTTTCATTACCAGGAATAATTTTTGATGAAAAGATAACTGTATCTTTAGCCTGTAGTTTAATATGTTGGTGACTTCCAGTTACTATCTTATTAACTGCTGCTAACGGCTCTCCTTGGCACCCTGTTGAGATAATCATTAATTTTTCACGTGGATATTTACTAAATTCTTTGATATCTAATAATTGCTCGTTCACATCATTCAGATAGCCACTATCTTGTGCAGCACGCATCATCCGTAGCAAACTTTTTCCTGCAAATATAACTTTACGGCCAGCATGCTTAGCAGCAACAATTAATGACTGCAATCTAGCTAAATTTGAAGCAAATGTTGTAGTAATTATTAATCCTGATGCACTGCCAATAATATCAATTAAACTTTTTTGCAGATTACCTTCTGATCCTGAAAAACCACTATAAAATACATTAGTAGAGTCGCATACTAGAGCTGTTATCCCTTCATCTCCGTATTTTTGCAGTAAAACTTTATCAGATTCTTTGCCAATAATAGGGTCATCATCGAATTTCCAGTCTCCAGTATGTAAAATAGTGCCAGCATCAGTTCTAATCATTAATGCTTGCATTTCTGGTGCGGAATGAGTTAGAGTTAACATCTCAATTGCAAATGGCCCAATATTAAATCTATGACCAGGAGTAATCTTATTAATAGTAACTTGACAAGTTGGATCATACTCTTTTAATCTGAGTGACAAAAAATTAGCTGTAAAGTTAGTAGTATAGATAGGACAATCCAGATCTTGAAGAAGATACTGAACTCCTCCTAAGTGATCTTCATGAGCATGTGTTAGTATCAACCCAGCTAATTTTTTTCCGCTAGCTTTGATGAAGCTTAGGTCTGTTATTAACATGTTAGCTCCAGGTGTAAAATCACTAGGAAAGCCTGCACCACAATCTACCATTATAAATTCTCCTTGGTAATGATAGATATTGACATTCATACCTATTTCGTTGCATCCACCAATTGGAATAAACACTAATTTATCTGTTTGAATTAATGAATTTATTGATTCATTATTACTTTGATCTAGATTATTTGACATTATAGAATTGAGTTTATTGAACTAAAAATAGGTAGTAATAATTTTTTTGTTAAGAACATTTTTGATTATAGCATTGAGAACAAATATTATTATCTAAAAATAATATATTATTAATATTCACTATATAATTACTATTCTTCTTCAACATTATTTAAGCTATAATTATTATCGTTAGACTTAAATTCTGCAAATATATATCCTCTCCCCCATACTGTCTCAATGAAGTTAATACCATTAGAAGCTTTTTCAAGTTTTCGACGCAGCTTGCATATAAATACATCAATAATTTTAATTTCTGGTTCATCTATACCACTATAAAGATGACTTAGGAACATTTCTTTAGTTAAAACAGTACCTTTCTTAATCGCTAAAAGCTCAAGGATTTTATATTCTTTATTAGTTAAATGTATAGGCATATTCTTTTGCTTATCCTTGTTATACATAGAAACAGACCTTGTATCAAGATTTATTGATAAATGCCCAACTCTAATTACCGCTTCTGAATGCCCTTTTGATCGACGTATAATAGCTTTTACTCTAGCAGATAGCTCATCAGAATCAAAAGGTTTAGTTATATAATCATCTGCACCAAATGATAAGCCCTTAATTTTATTATCAATTGTTGACAAACCAGATAAAATCAAAACAGGAGTTTGGATTTTTTGAGATCTTAAGCTTAGTAGAACCTCATATCCACTTATATCTGGTAACATTAAATCTAATATGATAAGAGAATAATCATATAATTTTGAGATCTCAATTCCATCTTTACCTAAATGAGCTTTATCAGCAATGATACCTTCATTAGCTAAAGATAGCTCAATAGATGATGCTTGTGCTGGATCATCTTCAATTAGTAGAACACGCATTTATTTTGCCTCATGAGTGTTATTGTAACATAATTCTAAAGATTAATTTTAACGTATAATCTCATGAACTTATCATAAAATCAAGTTATTTCTTTATAAGATAATCAAGAATTGCAGTTTAAATCAAAAAAACTACACCAAATTGTAAAATGTATTAATATTTACAAAGTACGACTTAAACTCTTAGCTATATTGAAGTTATGTTCTAGTTATTAAATTGAGAATTAATACTCAGTTTATACCATACTTACGCTGTATATGCTCTGATTTTTTTTAAGCATGAATACTTGCATTGATAAAAAACATAAACTCAACTATAGTTAAAATGAGGGGCATGAGTGAGATAATAACATTTAATAAATAAGATTTATATATTTTTTAAGCAAAAAACATTATCTATTGTACCGTTTATGCTATTTCTTACCTATTATAAAAAGCTTTAGTTGCAAATATTATGAATTTCACAGTTATATCAACAAACACCACTTTATAATCAACATCACTCTTCAATTAGCTCTTTACATTTAGGAAGAGTAAAACCTCTTTATTAAAATTCTGGAAACAATATAAAGATAGCAATAGAAAGCATGAAAAGTATAAATTATAGATTTTTTTCACTTATGTACATGTCTTCTTTGCTAAAAGCCTTTCCATTAACTAAAAAAATCTTTGCTACAGCTAAAAATTTTTATCATCAAAACTGAAAAACTCTAATGTTATTGCTAGAACAAATAAAGTAAATAATCAGACAAAGGTAGTGACTAAAATTTAACTTATTACACTAATTTTAAAGAAAATTAAGGTAATAGAATTGTCTTTAAAGGAGGTAATCCAGCCGCAGGTTCCCCTACGGCTACCTTGTTACGACTTTACCCCAGTCACCAGTTCTACCGTGGTTAGCTGCCTCTTACGTTAGCTCACCAACTTCAGGTACCACTGACTCCCATGGTGCGACGGGCAGTGTGTACAAGGCCCGAGAACGTATTCACCGCGGCATGCTGATCCGCGATTACTAGCGATTCCGACTTCATGCACTCGAGTTGCAGAGTGCAATCCGAACTGAGATACCTTTTAATGATTAGCTCCACGTCACCGTATCGCATCACTCTGTAGGTACCATTGTAGCACGCGTGTAGCCCAACTCATAAGGGCCATGATGACTTGACCTCATCCCCACCTTCCTCCGGCTTAGCACCGGCAGTTTTCCTATAGTTCCCGGCATTACCCGCTGGCAAATAAGAATAAGGGTTGCGCTCGTTGCGGGACTTAACCCAACATCTCACGACACGAGCTGACGACAGCCATGCAACACCTGTGTGTAGTCCAGCCAAACTGAAGAAAAATGTCTCCATTTTTCGCGACTACCATGTCAAGAGTTGGTAAGGTTTTTCGCGGATCATCGAATTAAACCGCATGCTCCACCGCTTGTGCGGGCCCCCGTCAATTCCTTTGAGTTTTAATCTTGCGACCGTACTCCCCAGGCGGAGTGCTTAATGCGTTAGCTACGAAACTGAAAGAAAAATCCCCCAATATCTAGCACTCATCGTTTACAGCGTGGACTACCAGGGTATCTAATCCTGTTTGCTCCCCACGCTTTCGCGCCTCAGCGTCAGTAATGGCCCAGATGACAGCTTTCGCCACTGGTGTTCCTTCTAATATCTAAGAATTTTACCTCTACACTAGAAATTCCATCATCCTCTACCATACTCTAGCCTAACAGTTTTAGAAGCAGTTCCAGGGTTAAGCCCCGGGATTTCACTCCTAACTTATTAAACCGCCTACGCGCCCTTTACGCCCAGTAATTCCGAACAACGCTAGCCCCCTCCGTCTTACCGCGGCTGCTGGCACGGAGTTAGCCGGGGCTTTTTCTGTAGGTACTGTCATTATCATCCCTACTAAAAGAGCTTTACAACCCTAAGGCCTTCATCACTCACGCGGCATTGCTGGATCAGGCTTTCGCCCATTGTCCAATATTCCCCACTGCTGCCCCCCGTAGGAGTCTGGGCCGTGTCTCAGTCCCAGTGTGGCTGTTCGTCCTCTCAGACCAGCTACAGATCACAGGCTTGGTAAGCCATTACCTTACCAACTACCTAATCTGCCGCGGGCTCATCCATCAGCGATAAATCTTTCCTCCTTGTAGAGGGCATACGGTATTAGCACTTATTTCTAAATGTTATTCCGTACTGATGGGCAGATTCCCACGTGTTACTCACCCGTTTGCCACTAATTAATGCTAAGCAAGCTCAGCATTAATTCGTTCGACTTGCATGTGTTAGGCATGCCGCCAGCGTTCGTTCTGAGCCAGGATCAAACTCTTAAGTTTGATACTTAAAGTTTAATCTGTCTCAACTTATTTATTATGTTTTGACGAGACATGAACTTAATTTCGCACTTTTTGCGAAAAATGTACTTGTCACTACCTTTGTCTAATTATTTACTTACAAAACAGCTATACTTTTTTCTAAAATTAATAGATTCAAAAGTATGTAGTTTAATTAAGCTTATTAATATGCTATACTCTTTAGATTGTCAACTACTATCTTTTAAATCATAATTTTAATTTTGCCACCAAAATTAAAATTATTGAAACTACTATAATAATGTAAACATAGCAATGATAAATTATTCAATATGCAGAAAGACTTTATAGAAACCAAAGTTTGATATAAGAGAATATGCTTTACTATTAGGAAGAGTAATAATTAGAGGAATAGTGCAAACCTAAAAAGTAAAAAATAAGCATAAAGGAATTGTTATAACTACCACATTTTTAATAAGAATATATGTTTAACACTATAATATGTATTAAGATCGATAACAATTGTCTTCCTACATCTTAGCCTATTCCTTATATCAAACTCAGGATATAAACCAGAGTTTGATATAAGGAAAAATGTTGGAATATATTTGAAATAAGGATTACAAGAATAGATTAATAGAAATATATGATAGAAGTAATAGAAAAAATATATGAGAAAGTATAAAGATCTCAAGAATAAAAAAGGAAAAGTTAATATGATTTCTCTGGTAGAGATTTTCTGGATAACAGATAATTTTTGCAAGTATTTTGAAGAAGGAATAAAAAAATATGTAATATCAAACCCTCCAACAAATATAAAAGGAGTTGTAATATGATCCTATCGGAAATCATTACGATAATGGTAACATGCAAATTAAAGATTTTTATTTATAATTGTATGTATCAAGATTATAAAAAGGAGTTTTCAAAGATAGTAAGCTATAACAGATTTATAGAGTTAATGCCTATGGTACTATTTTACAATCCATGTCAGAACAAGAAACAGAAAAAATATTACTTGGTATAATACATTGACTCAACAAAGCTTCCTGTATGTGATAATTTGAGAATTTATAAACATAAAACATTTCAAAGTATAGTACAAATTTGTAAGAGTTCTACAGGATGGTTTTTGAATAGGCCTCTTTTGAAACTGGTTAACGTAGTTCAAAATTATAAATGCCAGAGATCAAATTAAATCTAAGACCGAATCTTTTACGTCTATTTCGACATTTATCAGCAATAATTTTGAACTACGTTAACCAGTTTCGAAAGAGATCTATTTTAATATTTAAGACTAATGTGTTATTATAAGTCTTTCAGAGTGTTAAATTTCGAGTATAGCTACTAAATTGCTATATTTACGCGGTATAAAAACGTGGTTTTTGAAAGCAAAAACCGCTTGAACCACCTGCTATATCTGATATTTTTAAAGGTTAGAAATGGCGGAAAAATTGCGTAATTTTGCAAGCAATAATTGCAAAATTGCTAATAATAACAGTAGCAATAATGCAATAATATTTTATAACTTTATTGAAAATATCATTCCGCGTTCAAAAAGCAGATGAATAGTGCAACAGGACAATTCAAACAATGAGAATACAAAAGAAGAAGATTTAGAGCTAAATGACAAACCAAAAAGGCTGAATCTGCTGTTAGGTCTAATAGCAAGTTATCAGAATTAGCGAGTATTATTCGCTGAAAGCCAGTAATTGCCTTAACTTTTCTTTTATAAGCATCACACAATAATGCTTGTGTCGTATTTTTTATCTGAAAGTGGAAAAACGAAAGAATCTATAACTTTTACAGAAAATCGTGAGTCAGGAGAAGAGGTTTTTGGAGCAGAACAAGCTGTAGACTTGAGAGCAAAATGGACAGAGGAAATACTTAGTGAAGTCAAAACATTACAAGATAGATTAGAAAGTGTAATAGAGAGCAGATATTTAGAAACTACTACAAAAATTAATAATTTTAACCAAAAATTTGAGATATTTGAGAATCAGCATAAGCAAGGTCTATAATAATGATAGCAATGGGTTTAGTGCTGATGTTAATATCATATTTCAAATTCAAGCCATGATGACAAAACAAAGTAAGCTCCTGTAGTAGTAAAATCATTTGTAAATCTTAGGAGAGCTGGAGCTGAACCAAAAAAGAATGTTGAGCACTATGTTACTAGCGATAGTTCTGCTAGAGCTGCGCTGCTTACTGGAGTCGTCGTAGGTACAGTGGCTAACAGCCCTTCATCACAAGAACCAATCGTTCTGCAGCTAGTAGATACAGCTATTCTTTATAATGAATATAAAACTGATCAAATCAAAAAAGTGATTTTAATTGGATCTTTGTATGATAAAAATAAGTAAAATTGCAATAAAATAAAAGTTATAGCAATAGCACAAAAGAAAGCTAGCATATATTAAGCCTAAGGCTAATAGCGTGTGTTGTAGATAAGTAACTAGCTTTTTTAAACTGGACAGTATTCTTAGGCTAAAAAGCCTGTATTTACAAAGCTGGTTTTGAGGTATTAAGTTTAACATAAAATTTTGTGACTATAAATAGTATAATTGTAGGAATTAACGTTTTTAAAGAGATATTTGACTTAGCTGTGTTAACTAATAATAAAGCTCAAACAAGAAAATTTAATAATAATTCTGAATAGTTTAACAAATTAGTCACATGGTTAAAAAGCAGAGAAACTGGACATGTTTGTATGAAAGGTTTTGCAATGGGTAAACTTAGTCATACAAAAATAGATAAAGCAAACAACTGATAGCATATTTCTGCGAGGTACTGAAACCAGAAACTTAGTATCACTGCCAGTTCATATTTAAGAACTGCAGCAGCTAGTTAATCACATGAATGTTTTGAACATAAAACCTAAGAAACAAGCAGATTAGAAGAAACATCTAAAGCAATTGCTGATAACATTCACATTCATATTGAATTCCTTGAAAAACAAATTAGAGAAATGGTAATATTAAAAATAACAAAGATCTTCTTAATAAAGCTGCATTACTTACATCAATGCCATGTGTATGAGCAAAAACACAAGCTATAGTTCTTGCTTTTTTAGCAAATATTGAGAAATTTAGTTCTGCTAAACAAGTTGTAGCTTTTATAGGTCTTAATCCTAAAACATATGCATTTAAAGCATACTAGATACTGTTCTCTAATTAATTATTTCTTGGTTTATATAATTACTTCTCTTTCTTACGTTGATAGCAACTCACTTTTTTATAAAATTTGTTTTAGACTTCTATAAATCTTTACTTCTTAACAAAGGGCATATTATAGAAACTATTAATGGTCAGTTAAAACATCTTTTCTATATTGATTATACTCATCATAGATCTGTGATCTGTTATGAATTTTCACACTATAGTCATTTACAATGAGGTTTGAGAATAGCGAAAAGCGATAATAGATTCATAAAATTTACAAAATTGAGTAATTTGATTTCTAATACACAGCTTCATATTAGCCCAAAATTTTTCTATCGGATTTAAATCTAGAGAATAAGGTAGCAGAAAAATAACTTTACAACCAACAGATTATATTAACTATTTTATTGCTTTTTTCTATGCTCAAACCTCATTTTGGATAACTATAATGTCTTCTCTACATTTTTTGAAACATAAAAAATTTCTATTTCTTTTTCAAATGTATCTCTTTTTACTTCTTTTCAACTTTTATATCGTCGAAGTTTTTCAAAAAATTTAAAGAAAAAGATTTGGTGTACTTCAACCATTAACAATTGATAAACATTGATGATTGTATCAGGATTATTGCAGAAAGTGTCGATTCTGATTTGTTTTTTGCATTATAAAGTAATTATTTTGATATTTTTGTTGAGGTTATGTTTTTTAAATTGGAAAATTAAAAACAAATATGGTAAAATGATAAGATAAAAAACTAAAAATCAGCACGCGCAATAAAATTGCATGCATAAATGTTGTGAGAAGTTTAAAGACAAGTCATTGCTTGTAAATAACAAAAAGTTAATTGATCTGGGCTTATGATTAATTGAATCACTGCCTTATATAATTTGAAGCTTAAAGAATTGGTTTCTAAAGAAGTCTATATTACAAGTTAAAGTAACCTATTGTAGATGGAACAATATAAGGTTATCTATAAATTGTAATTTTTGTTAATGATAATTGATTTGGTGTACTGGTTTTAAGTTTCAGTTTTGCTAATTTAGCAATTCTTGATTGAATGGTTAATGATATGCGATTGGTTCAACAACAAAGTGATTTTCTAGAAAAAATGCGAGCTGCTAGCAAGATTGCAGCATCTACTTTAGAAATGATTGAAAAATATGTTCAGCCAGGAGTAACGAGTAATCTGTTAAATAAAATTTGCCACGATTACATTATATCGCATGGAGCAGTTCCAGCTCCTTTAGGATATAAAGGGTTTCCAAAATCAATATGTACATCAGTTAATCATGTAATCTGTCATGGTATACCTAATGATAAATTGTTGAAAAATGGAGACATACTAAATATTGATATATCTTTAAGTAAAGATGGCGTTTTTGCGGATACTTGTAAAATGTATTTTGTAGGTCAGCCATCAGTAATGGCAAAAAGGATAGTTCAATGTGCACAAGAATGTTTATATTATGGTATCAATCAGGTAAAGGCCAATGCAAGTATAAGAAATATTGGTAGAGTTATTCAGAATAATGCTAAAAAATATGGTTACTCCGTGGTAAGAGATTTTTGTGGACATGGTATTGGCAAAATGTTACATCAGGATCCACAAATTTTGCATTATGATGATGCAAGTTGTGAAGATCAATATATGAAAGTAGGTATGACGTTTACTATTGAACCTATGATTAATGTTGGTAAACCTTATGCAACAATTTTATCTGATGGCTGGACTGCAGTTACTAAAGATCGTTCTTTATCAGCACAATATGAACATACATTATTAGTAGCAGATGCTGGAGTTGAAATTTTGACTTTACGCAGTGATGAAGATCTTAGTTATATTAATAGTTTTACAAAAATATGACTTTATTTAACTAGTAAACATAGTATTAACCTATTATTATACTTAGACTAGATATATTACATTGATTCTACAAAGTTAGCAATTTGTTATAATAAACGTATTTTTAGTAATTGAGTAATTTGATTTCTAATCCACATCTTCATATTAGCTCAAAACTTTTCTATCAGATTTAAATCTGGAGAATAAGGAAGCAAAAAAATAACTTTATAACCCACAGATTCTATTAATTTTTATCGCTTTTTTTTATGCTCAAATCTCATTGTATAGCACGAACGTAGGAAATAGGAACATAATATGCTAATATGAAAAGAGTATAAAAAAAATAGATAAATAATGGCAAGAAGATACAGTTATGATTTAAGAATGAAGATATTCAAAGCGGTAGATAATGGAGTATGAATTGTTAAAGCATGTAAAATATTCAATATAAGTCGTAATGCGATATATAGATGGAAACATCTTAAAAGGGAAACAGAAGATATTAAAGCAAAACCTTATGGCCCAGCCAAAGGTTATAATGAAAAAATAGATCTCAAAGAATTTGAGGAGTTAATTATCAATCATCATGATAAAACAGCTAAAGAATTAAGTATTATACTAGGTAATAGATTACAAAGAACTAGAATAAATTATTATAGAAAACTACTAGGGTACATTTAATTGTTTAAGACTACTGTGCTGTTATAAGCCTTTCAGAGTGTTAAATTTTGAGTATAGCTACTAAATCGCTATATTTACGCGGTATAAAAACGTGGTTTTCGATAGCGAAAATTGCCTGAACCACCTGCTATATCTGACATTTTTGGAGGTTAGAAATGGCGCAAAATTTGCGTAATTTTGCAAGCAATAATTGCAAAATTGCTAATAATAACAGTAGCAATAATGCAACTGTCTTTTATCGTTTTATTGGAAATTTTGTTCCAGCAGAATGGAAAGATCTGATTGGAGATAATGCTAAAGCTTTAAGCAAAACATCTAAACAGCTTTTATCATTGATGGTATATAGACTACAAATCTATTACAACAAAGATATAGATGAATTACAGGAAAGTTATTACTTTTTTGAAAAGGAGTTAAACCTTCGTTACCGCAGAGTTAGGCAATGCTTGGTTGAATTAAGAAATGCAGGTTTTATTAAAGTTGAAAATAGAACAATAATTAAAGGCAATCTCAAGTTACGTAATGTTCTTTGTGTAAAACTTCTAAAAAATTTTCAGCGTTTCACTGAAAAAGAAAAAAAAGAAGAAAAAATTGTCCTTCTGCAACAAAAAAATTTTCACATCAATTTGCAAGAATTTGCAGGTGAACCTGCAAAAAATTGCAGCTACATATATAGATATAATAATAATAAAAAAAATAATAATAGATCTAGATCTACTGAAGATAAGTTAATAGAGAATGATCAAAATAAAAATGAAGATCAACAGCAAAATTTGAAGTTTAAATATACGGAATCTGATGATTTTATAGAAATTGAGTTAGTAGGAAATGAAAAAAAAGATCAACAGCAACAACAGAATTTGAATTTCTATGAGCTTAGTGATTTTAGCAATAAAAAGCCATCAAACAAGGATTATGAGCAAAATAGTGAGTTAGCAACTCCAGCTATTACTAAAGATTCAGAGGTTGAAAAGAATGAATGCTATCCCAAAAGAAAAAGACTAGCAGATTATTATCCACTAACACCAGAAGATGCAGTTATACTACAACGTATGTCTAGTAGAAGCTTCAACATATACTTCATAAATCAATTACTGTTGAAGTTATCAAATAAATATCCAAACCGTCATTTTGCAAATAAGACAGCAGTGCTAAACTATATGGCAAAAGCGTTAGCAAATGAATTACTAACTACTGAGCAGGCTAATAGCGGAAATTTTGGATTTAATGATGTAGGAAGATTTAAAGAACAGTATCTAGCAAACATTGAATCTAGTACAGATCGTAGTATGAAGGCTCAGTTGAAGCGTAAAATAGCTGGAGTCTTTGAAGCAGATATGGCTTATCAAATTTTGACATCTTGTGATTTTGGAGCAGCGGTTAAAAACAAATATTACATCAAGTTGATTAAGAATATTACACTGTCAGATCATATTAAATTCAAGATACTACAGGAGGTACAAGCTGTGTATGGCAACGATATTGAGCAGTTACAAGTTATACCATTTGACGAATCAAAACAAGTTACCAATAGCATAACTGAGTATCAAAAAACAACAGTTTTACAGCAACAAATAAGTGATGAAGATCACCTTTCAGAACTTAGTAAAGAGCTAGGCTCCAACTCAGTTTGGTACAAAGTACGAGAATCTTTAGTTACATGTTATGGTCAAGCTATCGATAAATCATGGTTTAGCAAATTAGAAGTTATAAATGAAGATAGTGTTAACAAAAAAATATTCATCAAAGCAAAAACAGAATTTGAAGATAGTTACATCAGAGAGAACTATCTGAAAGATCTTGAGTCCTCTTTTAAAGCTCAAGGATTTTCTTTCGAGTTAGTTAAGTTTAGTAATTTTAATAAAATTTAAAGGGTGATATGGAAAAAGATCTTGCAAAGATTGCTCCAAGTAATATTCAGGCAGAGCAAATGATACTTGTGGCAATTCTGATTAACAATCGTGCGCTATATAACATTAACGAATTTTTACTGCCGGAACATTTTTATGAACCATTACATGGCAAAATATACAAGTCAATTAATCTCATTATTAGTAAAGGAATTAGTGCTACTGTAATTTCGCTCAAAAATATGCTAGGCAATGAACTCGCATTTGAGAAAATAGGTGGAGTGGATTATCTAGCTAAACTTACAACTTTAGCATTAAGTATAGTTAATGTTAATGAGTACGGCAAAATAGTATATGACCTTGCGCTGCGGCGTTATTTAATTGAAATTGGAGAAAAAATAGTAACAAATGCATATTCTTCTACTTTAGCAGATTTAGCTATAACTCAGATCGAAACTGCTGAATCTCAATTATATGATCTAGGTGCAAGAGGAACTTTAAGTAAAGGATTTACAAAATTACAAACTTCAATTGAAGAATCATGGACATCAATTTCATCTGCTATTAAAAATAAAAACTCTATTAACGGTATTAGTAGTGGACTACTTGACCTTGATTCAAAGCTTGGAGGATTTAAAAATTCTGACCTAATAATATTAGCTGGCAGGCCATCAATGGGTAAAACTGCTTTAGGAGTTAACTTAGCAATAAATGCTTGTAAATATTTTCTTACTCAAAAAAATACTAAAGATAATGTAGTGCCATCAGTTGGATTCTTTTCTTTAGAAATGTCATCTCAGCAAATCTCAACTCGAATTCTTTCTATAGAATCCGAAATTAATAGCTCTGCATTATTTAACGGTAAAATAGGTGAACAAGATATTGATAAGTTAAAGACTGTACAAAATGAAATACAAAAGTGGAATTTTTTTATAGATGATGCTCCTGCAATCTCGATATCTGCAATTAGATCTCGAGCTCGTAGACTTAAACGTACACATAATTTAGCAATATTATTTGTTGATTATTTACAGCTAATAAAAATTGATAACAGAGTGAGTCAGTATAATCGAGTGCAGGAGATTTCTGAAATTACTCAGAGCTTAAAAGCTCTTGCTAAAGAGCTCAATATTTCAATAATTGCGTTATCTCAATTATCTAGAGCTGTAGAACAAAGGTCAGATAAAAAGCCTATTCTCTCAGATCTAAGAGAATCAGGCTCAATTGAACAGGACGCCGATATTGTAATGCTTATATATCGTGACGAATATTACTTGTCTAGATCAGAACCGAATCCAGGTACTCCAGAATACACAGAATGGGTTACAAAACAAAATAAATGTTATAACACTGCTGAAATAATTGTTGCTAAACACCGTAATGGGCCAGTTGGTACAGTGAAGTTGTACTATAATAGTAGGTATTCTAAATTTGGCAATATTGTTAAAAACTCTCAGCAATGTTAATAAACGCTAGATTATGCATAAGATGAAAAAATGCTTATTCAAAAAAAATTACAGCAAAATTTTACTCATTAACACCAGAGATATGTAACTCAAGATTGGTTTTTGGCATCGTGATAACTGAATTCAAAAAATTTATAATTTAATTTGCCTCTTTTCCAGTTTTTATCTGGGATTGGAGTATACAAAAAGTTTAAATTATGGTATAATTTATTAATAACCATTTGGAGGTGGCCAATGATAGATTTTTATAGTGAGAGCTTAATAAATAAGCTGTTCAGAACCAACATAAGATTTAACACCAAAATTGATCTTGATAAAGTTGAAAGAGCAATAAAATATGCTAAAAAATATCATGGTCAGCAAAAGAGAGATACTGGAGAACTCTACTACACACATCCATTGAAAGTAGCGTACATGGTATCAGACTACAGCTCTGAAACAGATACAATTATTACTGCAATACTACATGATACACTTGAAGACACAAAACTAACTAAAGAAAGAATAAGGTACGAATTTGGCGCTAATATTGCAGAACAGGTTTCAGACCTTACCAGAGTTAGGGATAATAAGAAAATCAGTGCTATGGAAATGATACAAATATTACGCAGCCAAAATAAAACAGAACTATTACTGATCAAGCTTTTTGATAGATTCCATAATATTACAACTATATTCATCAAACCTCCTCACAAAAGGCAAGAAATAATATTTGAAACTCAGCAAGAATTTATAGCTCTTGCTGAATACCTTAAACTACCAGAGATCGGAGAACGCTTAAGCGAATATTGTAAACTTCATGCTAGCTAATGAGTAAATAATTGAGAATGAAAGGATTAAATATATGATATTAAAATCTAAGACTAAGTATACCTTACATAGCGCTATTCAAGATGGTGATATTAAAAAAGTGAAGCAGCTTATTAATAAGGATATTACACTTGTCAATTCAAAATATAAAGATGGCACTACTGCTTTATCTGTTGCTTTGAAATATAAGAATCTACCTATTGCTAAGATTTTGTTGAACAATGAAGCTAACGTAAACGCACAAGATAATGATGGGCACACTGCTTTACATCTTGTTGTTGAAACAATTCAAGTATATTATGAATTTTTCGAAAAATATCCTACCTATTGCAATGATCATATAGCATTACTGCTAAAATATAATGCTGATGTAAATATCGAGAATAATCAAGGTAATACACCTTTATCCGATGCTGCTAAATGCAAATGTGTAGAACCTTTAGCAATTATGCTAAAACATAATTCTACTGGTATTAATAAAAAATATGATGAAGGAGAAACGCTACTACATATTGCTGTTCGTAATAAAATCATAGATATTATACAGCTTTTGATTGATTATGGAGCAGATATTGATGCAAAAGATGATAACGGCATGACTACTATAGATTATGCTGCTAAAAGCGGTAATGCAGATGTATTCAACTTTCTAATGGAACAATCAGTCCCATGGTATTAGGTTTCAACAGATAGCTAATATGTTAATATTAAAAAGAGAAGTTAATATGAATGTTTTGAAATTACTTTTACAACGGTGTTATGCTGTTATATTAGCATTCGTTGTATTATCTTCACCATCGATATGTACAGCGAATAATAATGTAAACTTCAATGCTTTCAAAGATAGTATTGATACTTCACAACAATTCTATATAAAATTTTCAACTGGTATTGCTACTAGCTACGATACATTAGAAGCTGGAATTGGTTATAGATTAGATCGGCACAGAATGGATGTAAGATTAGGATTTATGTGTCATCACAACTGTAGAGATAACTTTATTCAAGGAAATTATTATTACAATATAATTGAAGGTAACAAAGCATCAATTTTTGTTACAGGTGGCCTAGTATCAGCTTTCAATAGTGATAGCGGTACTGGTATAGACTTAGGAGTTGGTACAACAATAAACTTATCAAGAGATATATATTTAGACATTGAATGTAGCACAATTGCTAACTATAGACCACTTCCTATTCATATACGATTTGGATTGCGGGTTCACATTTAATAACTAGCAAGTTTTATAGTTAGTAATGATTAGCTCATTAACAGGATTGCGTTGTTCATTGATTGAGTATACAACTGTAACGGTATTGATATTAAAATCTTTGTATAAGTCTCTAATAAAGGCAGTATTATTATTTGAGATCATAATCTTAACACCTTTATTTGTTAATTCTTTGACAAAATCCCGTAATCTAATTTGATCTTTTTCATCAAATGGAAGTCTAGTATAGAACCGTTCTCCAGATTTATGATAAGGAGGATCAAAATAAACAAAATCATTTTGTTGAGGCTCTATAAATGAAAAATCTGTAGCATAAATTGATACACCATGTAGAAGGCGGCTGCATTGATTTATTCTAGATGCAATATGGAGTTTAATGTAGCATTCACCAGAAAATGTTTGAGCAGATTGTCCATTTTTGTAGACTCTATAAATTCCCCTAAAAGAATATTTATTAAGATATATAAATTTTGCGGTAATTTCATTCGGATTATTACTATATTTGTTTTTAACTTTATAATAATAATCCTTCGAATGATGTTTGTGATATAAACTCAGTAATCTATTGACCTCATTAGGATTATTTTTAACAGCATTATAGCTAGTAATTAAATCAAGATTGATGTCAGACAAAAAACATTGTTTAAAAAGATGCCTAACTTGAAAAAATAAAGCACCTCCACCAAGAAATGGTTCATAGTAATTATAGTGTGGACCTTGAGGAAGATGTTCTATTAATTTATTAACAATTCTTCGTTTACTACCAATCCAATGAAGGAAAGGCTTAGACTTATTAGCAACAGCTACTGACACATGAAGTTTAATTAATTTATGTTAGTTGAATCTCTATTGAGATTATACCAGAAAACAGCTTGTAGTGCTAGTAATAATAACGCTTACAAGGCTCTTTATGCATCCTTTTTGAATAAGATTTATTATAACCATAAGCAAGGAATGTGATAATTTCGCATCAACATTAGATTATTATGCAAAAATTTAGCCTGTAAATTAAAAGATTTTAATAGACTGGTAAAAAATATAATGCTACTCTATACCTTATATTATCTAGGTTTCAGAACTTTGATAATACTAAGCTGAAGATTAAATAGAATAAAGAGTTGAACTTTTTACTTTAATCTTCAGAAACCATTTTTTACATAAAAACAGTAGGGGAATTCTATGTCTCTTGGAAACGAAGGTCAACAGAAAAATAAAAGTATATTTAATAAAAATATACAGTCAAAACTGTTACTAAGACATCTAGCAGCTGGTGATAAAGAGCTTTTAAAACTTACACATCAAATTAAAACACTAAACTTAAATATAATAGATGTATTCAAACAGCTCAAAAGTGAGTCAGAAGATGTTAGAACACTTCAGTCCGAAATAATAGAAAATAAAAAATCAACATTAAGGGAAGCCATATGTCATATACCAATCAGCTTAGCTAACAGTTAGCTAAGCTTGCTATTTTAAATTTCTAAAAAAACAAAGTTAATAAACTTAACCATAGGAGAATAATATGGAAAATAACAATATATATTTGATTCAATATATTAGGCATATAGTAAATAACTGCAATAAAACAAAGCAGAATATAGTAGAACTAGTAGGATATAAGCAAGATGCAATAGCAAAAATAACAGATACGTTAGGCTCACTTGATGAACTAATAAATCATCTAAATGATAAAATTTGTGTATTTAGAAAAAACATAGAATCAAAGAATGTAGAACTAGAAAATTTTAGCCTACAAACCTTTGTAACGGATGCTGTTGCTAGACTAAAAGCAATTGCTGAAGATGATAGAATAGATCTAAAAAGCAATTTTCAGGCTAATATAAAAGACAGTATTATTGGAGATAGTTTACGAATAAGAGCTGTACTAAGCCAGTTAGCTGAAAGTGCTATTATACATGGCACTAAATGTACAACGATTAATATTTGTGTTCATTTATTACCTTCTAAAGATGGAAAAACAGATTCAAAAGATAAAATATTACAATTTTTAGTACAAAGCACAGGCCCTAGCATTCAGAAAGAAAAATTGCAAAAGATGAATTCTGAACTAAGCAATTCGAATTTAACAAAACATCAAGAGCTAGGACAAGGGTTGGTGTTTATAAAACAGCTTACACATCAAATGAAAGGAAATCTCAAAATAGATCAAGGAAGTAACTACATATCTTCTTCGTTTGAAGTGCCAATTCAATTATATACCTAAATTAGGATGCAACTATGCAAACGGAAGCCATATGTGATATACCAGTCAGCTTAGCTAATTGTTAGCTAAGCTTGCTATTTTAAATTTCTAAAAAAACAAAGTTAATAAACTTCACCATAGGAGAATAATGTGGAAAATAACAATAATGATCTAAATGATAAAATTTGTGTATTTAGAAAAACCATAAAATCAACGAATGTAGAACTAGCAAAATTTAGCCTACGAAAAATGCTAAATGGTACTATTGCAGCAATCAGATTAATTGCTGAAGATGAAAATATAGAGCTAAGGGAAAAAATAGGAAATGACATATACGATATTATTACTGGAGATAGGTTTCGAATAAGAGCTGTACTCACTCAGTTAGTTGGTAGTGCTATTATGCATAGTACAAATAGCAAAGTTAGAGTTAGCATTGATTTTTTGCCTCCTAAAAATGAACAATCGAATTCAAAAGATAGAATATTGCAATTTGTAGTGCATAGCATAGGAGCTGGCATTTCAAAAAACAAATTACAAGAGATGAACTCTGAATTAAAAAATCCACACTTAATTAAGCATCAAGCATTAGATTCAGGGTTAGAATTTATCAAACATCTTACATATGAAATGAAAGGAAGCATTAAGATAGACAGTAAAGAAGGGCATTATACAAAGTTTTTAGTTAGCATTCCAATACAAATTAGTAATTTAAATTCACAACATTAGTCAAATGGAGAATATTATGAAAAATAAAAAAAAGAATATCAATAAAACAAAAGACATTTCTCAAGATGTCTGGACAATTCATCTACCACCTATTTCAGCCAAATTAGTATCTACAGCTAAGGAAAGAAATATTTATCTTCGTACCGAAAATATGAATGAAGATAAATATATTGGAATGAAAATAAAGCTACAACAAGCGGAAGATTATCTAGAGGAAGCTGAATCAATGAAGCAATATTGTATAGATTTGATTCAAAAAATTAAATATATGTTTGATCTTGCTACTGCTAAAATCAGACATCTAGCAGATGATCTACTATGTGGGCAAAATGATTTCAAAGAAGATGAATATAAAACTACTAGCTTAACAAGAATACTTAATTGTGTTGCTAACCTACAAGAGTGCTGTAACAGTATGGTTTACTCACTTAGAGACCAAATTGAGCTTCAAAACGTACATTTAAAAAAATTTAGCATACAAAAACTATTGAAGGATACAATTAGTTCGCTGAAAGAAATTGCTGAAGATAGAGAAATATCGCTCAGTTACAATGTTCAGGACAACATAAATGACATTGTTATTGGAGATAGTTGTCTATTGCAAACTATACTTAGTCAATTAATAAGTGGAGCTATTAGAGTTAATAAAAGCTGTCAGGTTGATGTTATAGTTAGGTTATTTACTTCGCCGTATCGAAAGGTAAATGAAAAAGACAGAATATTAAGATTCATAGTACGTGATAACGGAAAAGGTATTTCACAAGAAAAACTACAAGAAATAAATGCAAAATTTACTGATTTGCATTCAATTAGAGTATCCAGAAATATTAGACTCGAGTCTAGGATTTACAAATTACATTGTTAACAAACTAAGTGGAAAATTAGAGATAAAGAGCGAGGCAAATAAGTGCACAGCTATTACTTGCGATATACCAGTACAACTTTTTAATTAAAACATATGGAAGCATTTTATGAGTCATACTATAAAATCTGGAGATTTTGGTATTCAAGCAAAAGTAAATAGTAGTATTAGAGCACTGAAGCCATTCACAGAAAATAAAGGAATAAATCTTAGCTGCAACTTTAAAAATGATATAAAAGATTTAATCATTGTAAATAGTACTCAAATACAGAAAGTACTAACACTATTAATTTGCAATGCTACTAATAGTAAATGCAGCGAAATTAGTGTTGAAGTTGATTTGCTACCTTCTACAAATCAAAAGACAAATTATAGAATATTACAATTAATTGTTCGTAATAACGGAATTGGAATTTCCGCTGAGAAAGTGAAAAAGATAAATAATGAGCTCAGAAACTTACATATCAAAAGCTATGCAGTACTAGAATCTGAATTACTACTCGTTAAACCGTTTATACATGAAATGACTGGAAAAATTAAACTAGAAAGTAAGCAAGATCAGTATACAGCTTTCACGTGTAGTATACCTATCGAAGTTCGCTGAGAAACTGAAAATTAGAATTATTAATGGGGATGGAGGAAATAATGTTGGCATTTTTAAATTGTGAACATATCAATAAACTACTTGATAAGCTGGACTTGATTAATCATAGTGTTGATAAACGCATTAATCTTGATAAAGTTAAAAAAGCTATATTTTATGTAAAAAAATATCATGGCAATCAAAAGCGAGATACAGGAGAACCTTATTATATGCATCCATTAGAAGTAGCGCTCATGGTTGCAGACTACAGCTTTAAAACGGATACGATTATTACAGCAATACTACATGATACCATCGAAGACACAACACTAACTAAAGAAAAGATAGCAATGGAATTTAATGATAACATTGCCGAGCAAGTTCTAGCTCTTACAAGAAACATAGGTGGTAAGAAAACCAGTTCCATGAAAATGATTCAAACATTAGTGAATCAAGATAAAGTAGAGCTATTACTAATCAAACTATTGGACCGATTGGATAATATTAAAACTATATTCATAAAGCCAGCCAAAAGAAGACAAGAAATCATACTAGAAACGCAGCAAGAATTTATACCTCTTGCTGAATATCTTAAATTACCAGAAATTGCTATAGAGCTAAATAAATACTGTGAGCGTTATGCTACCTAATAAACTAACGTTTAATAGGTGGTTAATGTAGTGAATTGCAGAAATTAAAATTTAATAAGATAATGTTCATGTAAGTTATTTTGTTGTATAATTTAAAAAGAGCACAAAATAATATGAAAAACATATGGATGTATCAAGATTTTTAGACCCAAAGAATGATATAGCATTTAAAAAGATATTTGGATCAGAAAAAAACAAGGACATACTAATACATTTTCTGAACGATATATTATTGTTTGAAGGGAATAAAAAAATAACAGAAGTAAAGTTTTTAGGAACGATATTAGATGCAGACATAGCATCCAAAAAAGAATCAATAGTAGATGTTTTGTGTAAAGATAAAAACGGAACACAATATATAATAGAAATGCAAGTAGATCCTACACAAGGATTTGAAAAAAGAGCCCAGTATTATGCCGCAAAAGCATATGGTAGGCAACCAAATAGAGGAAAGGAAGGAAAATACTCAGACCTAAAGGAAGTTATATTTATAGCTATAGCAGATTATAAATTGTTTCCAAATAAAGAAGACTATATATCAAGGCATGTAATATTGGATAAAAAGACATATGAGCATGATCTAAAGGACTTTTCATTTACCTTTATAGAATTACCAAAATTTAAAAAAAAGAGAGTGGAAGAGTTGAATAATATAACAGAGAAGTGGTGCTATTTTTTTAAACATGCAAAAGAAACAACATTAGATGGATATAGTAAAATAATAGGTGAAGATTTAATAATAAAAAAAGCGTATGAGGCATTAGATCAGTTTAATTGGAGCGAAGACGAACTAATAACCTATGAACAAGAGTTAAAGCGTATATGGGATAATAAAGCAGTAGAAGATTATAAACTCGAACGCGCTAAAGCTGAAGGTAAAGCTGAAGGCATAAAGCTCGGTGAGATTAAAGGTAAAGCTGAAGGTAAAGCTGAAGGTAAAGCTGAAGCAAAAAAAGATTTTGCAATAAAATTATTGAAATCTGAATTATCAGTTGAGACAATTGCTGAATATACGGATTTATCAATACAAGAAGTATTAAATTTAAAAAATAGTGTAAAATAATAATGAATATACAACACAAAATCTTACTTTTGATGTGTTGTATGCTACTTCTATTAGATGCTTTATATCACACTACAAGTTCTATACTATACTGAACATTGAGAAGGCCATTCTTTAAGGCCTCAATGTCCTTAACATGACCGCACCATTCTTGACGAAAACTATTCCATTTTAAGCCATGAAGGCGAATGTGGCGCTTAGTGTTTTCGTCTGGTTCAGAGGAAAATTTTAAAATCACAGCAGCTTTATTTTGCTGTTCTTTATCAAAAATATCTTTACCTATTGTAGTCCAATGATCCTGAACATTTGGATGTTGTGTTAAAGTTTCTTTTAGTGAAACAATTGCACCAAATAACGTATTTGCTGATAAGTGATCAAGCTTAGCTTTAGCAACTAATCCACCCATTTCGATAAGACGTCGAGTACGCATTTTACGTTCTTTAATTTTAAGGTTAACCTCATCCATGATTAGCCTAGCCTTTTTTTGCTGAAGAGTAATTTTTTGCTGCATAAGATTTGCCATGTTAGTAACTCAGAAAGATAAAAAAATCAGGCAAGAATATATCAAAATACAATTCCAGTAAAGAAAAAAAACCGCGCCTACCAAACCAACATCAAATAATTATAGTCAAAAAAACGTGAATTCAAGGTTAGAAGCTTCATTGAAAAATAAGCTTACTACGCAATATGCAATCGATAAAGATTGCTGCTAAAAAATGAGTACTCATTAACCGATTGAATGTTAAAAAAAAAGAAGTTTGTGCTAGCAAAATCAAAAAAACCATGCTAACTTAAAACTCAGGTGAGAATTGGTATTGAGATGGCGATACAGTTTACAAGGATTGAATTTTTAAGTAGAAGTAAAGGAGGTGATAGTTGTCGTAAGGCAGCGTATAATGCAAGAACTATTGTTGAAAACGAGAAGACAGGTATAAAGTATAACTTCTCTCGTAAGAAAGATAACGTATATCATACAGTGCTGATACCGGATTATGTAAAACAAGAATTCAAGAATATTCAAACATTAATGAATGAGGTAGAACGAACAGCAAAAAAAGACAACAGCCAGTTGTTGAAGGATATAGTAATAGCATTGCCAGACGATGAGGAGCTAAATTTAGAGCATAGAATAGAACTAACTCATCAAATAGTTGATGAAATGGAATGGGTGCAAAAAGGTATTGGAGTACAGATAGACATTCATAAGCCTCAAATAGGAGATAAAAACTGGCATGCACATATATTGCTCACTATGAGAAGATTTAGAAAAGATGGAACTGGTTTAGGAGATAGAGCAGTAGATTTAAACCCAAAAATCATAACAGTTAATGGCAAAAAGGTTGTTATTAAAGATCACAAGATGATTCATGAAATAGCAAAAGAAGAAACTAATGCATATTTCGCTGAATTAGGCTTGCCATATAGAGTTGACGAGACAAGCGAAGTGCCTGGAAAGCATATTGGACCTCGTAGAATTAGGAATTTAATTAATGAAGTATTAAATGAAAATGAGTTACGTAAAGAGGCTCATTTGAAGATTATTAATGATGCTGACGTAATAACAGATTCTATAACACATTACAAATCTATTTTTACTAAGCAGGATGTTGAAAAAGCAGTAAAAGATATACCAGATCCAACAGCAAGAGAACAGTTAGTTCAGAAAGTGCTTAGTTCAAATAGAATACTAGAGTTATACCATGATGATGGTGAAAGTAGCAAATATTTTACGACAATTGAGGTTCGAAATGAGGAGACGAGAATAATCAGAATAGCTAATAAAATCAATAATCAGGTTTATTACAACGATATTTACAATCTTAAAAGTGATATCGAAGGTCTAGCAAATGTTAGTGAAGAACAGAAACAAGCTCTAAGGCATATTTTGCTTAGCACTAGTGGAGTTAGAGTCTTAAGAGGAAGAGCTGGTACAGGAAAATCTTATGTTTTAGCAAAAGCGCATAAGCTCGCAACAAATCGTGGACAAAAAGTTATTGGTCTTGCTCCTACTCATAAGGCAGTATCAGAGCTGAGGAGCAAAGGTTATACAGAGGTCTATACAGTAAAAGGATTTTTATATAATCGAAAAAAAATTTTTATGAAAGGCAGCTTAATAGTAGTAGATGAAGCTGGAATGGTAGGTACTAAAGCTTATGCAGAGCTGTTTAGAGTAGTTAGAAACAATAATTGTCAACTGATACTTGCTGGAGATGAAAAGCAGTTAGCTTCAATAGAAAGAGGCGGAATGTTTGAGATGCTGAGTAATATTTTTGGTTCACATGTTTTAGTAAATATTCGAAGACAAAGTGAAAACTGGAGCAGAGAAGCAGCAACAAAGTTTGCTGAGAGTAATATTTTAAGCGGTATAACCTTACTGAGACAAAATAAATGTGTTAAGTTTGATAATACATTACAGGATTCAATTAGTAAGTTGATTTATGATTGGAGTCTAAGCAAGTTTAAGCTACATGAAAAATTGGTAATTACAGTACGTAATAAAGATGTCGACATTCTTAATTCAAGTATTAGATCTTTGTTAAAAGCAAATGGTACGCTACAAGGCACAGAATATAGGCGTTCAATATTGGAGAAAGAACGGACAAAGACAACTGTTTTTAGTAAAGTTTTTAGTAAAGTTGAAAACTGGTTTAAGTCTATAATCAATGATATCAATGATAGATCTCATGTGAATGAAGAATATTATCATTTTACCGTTAAACCAGAGCAAGAAGCTAAAGTAGAAAAAGTCCAGCAAGAGAATAGCATAAAGCAATATCCATTCAAAGATATTTCTACTCCATTGTTTATGCAAATCAAAGAACAAAGACAGTATGATTATGATGTAACCATTCTGTCAGCAGAAGGAAAAACGATATCAAGTTTTCAGGAAGCTGGCATTGATAGCAGAATGGTATATAGCTCAAATGTAAATAATTTAAAGTATTATCAGCCATTTCAAGGAGAAAAGATTCTTATAGCTGCAAATAATGATAAACAAAATAAAGAATATGTAAGCACTATAAACGAGGCTGTAAAAGTACTGACAAGCAAAGGAGCAATTACTAGCATCGTAATTCATTCAGAAGGTGAAGATTTTAACGACATGCTAAAAAATAAAGGAGCCGTAGCTGTTAAGGAGCTTATGATACCTGAAATCATGAAGTTAATTAATACTCAGAACGTAAAAACAGAGTCTGAACAAGTGGTGAAAACTAACATAGCTCCAAAAATTGGAGTTAGACGGTAGTGCTGAAGATTTGAAATTGAATGTAAGCTATTCATTCACAGGGCGAATTACAAAATGAGCTATACATAACAGCTCACAGTGATGTTTGTAATTTGCATTATGCACTGCTAAGATAATAATGACTATATATGTTCTTCATAATAATGGTGTAGGAATAGAAAGTTCTAACATAAGCATGATAGGGAATGCAGAGCAAGTACGGCTGTACTACAATGTGCAAGCTACAAAAAATGTTGCTAACCTAATAGAGCAGCTTAGCACAGCTAAGACAGACTCTATCAATTCAAAAGAGGAGAATAATGATGTTCAAGCAAATGAAGTAAGGCAATATCAATCTGCTCAAAACTATAGAAAAAACGATTATTATTCAAATAGCGAGGAAGACCTACAAAAATTGAGGGATGCAATAGCTTATAGAGCTGACACTATAGCTCGTGATATTCTTGGAGATCCAAATCAGCGCCTATCTAGACACGGACGATTACGTTGGGGAGACACTGGCAAAATACAAGTAACCACCGAGGACAAGTACGCTGGAAAATGGTATGACTTTAGTACAGGACAAAAGGGTGATTTATTATCCCTGGCTCAAAGAGAAAGAGGATACAGCTTTTTTGAGGCAAAGGAATATTTGAAAAGTATGGTTGGAATGTCTAATATTAGTCAACGGTATCAGAGACCGCCTAAGACTGACGATTCTCAACAATACACTCAACAATCTGAAAGTGTTAAAATCGCAAAAGTTCAAAACTTGTATGAACTATCAAGTAAGATACATGGTTATGATATAGATAAGAACCCACATGCAGAAGTAGTAAAAAAGTATCTTGAAAATCGTGGTATTACTTTTGACAAAAGCACTGCAAGTTCAGACTTAAAAGCAAGTATACTGTTTGATACTCAAACGAGAGAAAATTATCCAGCATTTACAGCATTTGCAAGAAATTCAAAAGGAGAAATTACCGGAGTACAGGCCGTATATCTAAATTCGGCAGGAGATAAGGCGAATATTTCAATTAACAGAAGATCTTTCGGTAAAATCAGAGGATCGTTCATAACAATCGCAAAGCGAAATGCGAATGACCCTAATATAACAATTATAGCAGAAGGCGCTGAAACAGCATTGAGCTTGCAGCAATCAGGCATTAAAGGTAATATCATTGCTAGTGCAGGAATTTCGAATTTGAGAAATTATTCACCATTTCCTGGTGAAAAAATCATCATTGCAGCAGATAATGATAGCAAAAATCCTATAACTAATAATACTGTAATTAAAGCTGCAAAAACGTTAGAAATGAAGGGAGCGATAACTTGTATAGTCAAACCACCAGAAAATGGTGATTTTAATAATCTGTTGCAAAGTTGTGGAGAGCAGTCAATTAGAGACATTATAGAACCTGAAATTACTAAACTGACTAAGGCAGTTGAAACAACCAAACTTACTCAAACAGAAAATAATAGTATAGCAAAACAAAATGATATTACGAATGTTAAAGAATTGTATAATAAATCGTCATCTCTATACTACTTTAAACAAGAAGAGGAAGCTAAGGTGGAAGCAATAGTAGTTAATAAATATTCAGAAAACCATACAGGAATTTATAGTTCAAAAATCTTTAATAATTCATAATTTAAGGGCAAATATGGTTTTTGATGAAGAGACTCAAAAATCCTGGCCTGCACTCACTATTTTTGTTAAAAATGACAAAGATGAAATTACTGGAGCTAAGATATTAGCTCTGAATTCAAAAACATGTAATAAAGCTGATGTAGCTGAAAAATCTGTTGGTACAATTAGTGGGTCATTTGCTGAAATTGCTCAACAGAATTCAAAATACTCACCTGTAACAATCATTACAAAGGATATTGAAACAGCGTTAACCATTCAACAAGCTGGAGTTGAAGGAAAAATCTTATGTGCAATTGAAGCCGAAAATTTGCAAAACTATAATCCTAGCCCAAAAGAAAAGATCATTCTAGCAGTTAAAAATGACGTAAATACTGAAAAAGCTGAAAAAGTTCTGGAGGATAAGGGAGCAGTAGTCTGCACAGTCAAAAATGACTTCAATAATGTATTAAAAACTCAAGGATTATATGCTGTTAGAAATATTATCAGCCCTGAAATAAGAAAACTTAATGAAAAAATTGAATCAATACAAACTAATATACAACCAGGATTATGTCTGAAACACTAGGCAGAGTATGACACAGCATTTTTTATTTAAAAAACTATAGAGTAAAAAAATATGACAAAAAAATTAAAGCATGATTCATTGGCAAAGACAATCATGAGTGATCCAGTGGCTGCACAAGAATTTCTAGAGTATTATTTACCAATGAATTTCAAGAGTTTAATAGATTTATCACAAATAAAAGTAGAGCAAGAGAGTTATATAGAAGAATCGTTAAAGAAAAAATACAGCGATATCGTCTATAGAGTTGCCACCAAAAAACATGGCAATGCTTTTATTTATATATTAATTGAAGCTCAATCAACCGTCGATTATTGGACAGCTCTGCGGTTATGGAGATACACATTGTTATTGTGCGAAAGGCATAAGAAAGAAAAAGCTAAATTACCATTAGTGTATAATTTAGTGATCTACAACGGCAAAAAAGTCTACAACGCACCTAGGAATTTGTGGAATTTATTTACAGATTCAATGATAGCTAAGCAATTAATGACTTCTGACTATCAATTAGTCGATTTGCAAAGTATGTCGAATGATGAAATTGTTAGGAAAAAGCATATCGGAATGCTCGAATATATGCTAAAGCACATTCATCAACGAGATATGTTAAAGCTTTGGGAAGAGTTTCTAATAAAGTTCAAACATGTTTTAATACTTGACAAAGAAAAAGGCTATATTTACCTACGATCATTTTTATGGTATACTGATACTAAATTACTAGAGAGTCAGCAACCAGAATTAGAGCAGGTTCTGGCTAAGTATTTATCTGAAGAAGAAAAAGGTAATATTATGAGAACTATTGCTGCAAAATATATTGATGAAGGCAGAGCTGAAGGCAGAGCTGAAGCTGCACAAGAGCTTGCAATGAACTTATTAAAAGCTGGCTTTTCAGTTGAATTTATTTCTGAAAATACTGGATTGTCAAAAGAAGAAGTGATTAATTTAAAAAATAACATAGAGTATTAATTTTTCGAATTAATACTCTACTAACTTAAGTTTTTTGAGCAATTTATATTCACAAACAAAAGCTGTATTTAAGTTTTGTAGCTGCATAGTTAGTTTTGTGATGGGAAAGTTACCGGCAAGCTTTACATAACATGTAAGGTCTGGTAGGTTCATAATTTCAGATGGCATAACTAAAATCTTTTTACGCTCAACATTATTCATATTTACTCCATCTCGCATAGTATTTGATCCATATGACAAGTTTTCTTGAGTTTCAATAATTTCTTGCTCACCTAGTGTTAATGCTGATTTATAAGCCGTAGCCTGATCACTAACTCGAAAAATAAATTTACTATTAAACAAATCCAGCATAGAAGCACATTCAGCAGCTCCATATATTGCTTCTAATTGATGAATGTTCTGCAATCCAGCAACAAAGCAGCCTCCATACTTTCTACTTTCAGCTAAAGCAACTGGTAAAGACGAAACTTTTTGTAGAGCTGGCAATTCATCGAGTATAAACCACATGTTTTTGTTATCATGATTAGGATTTCTACACATCAAAGCCTTGATAGCTATGCTTATCCATGCTGAAATAAGTGGGCATAAAGTAGCTCTTTGATTTGGGTTAGCTGTGATAAATAGCCAGCTAGTTTCATCAGAATTACTAAACCATTCTTTTATGCTAAAACTACCTCCAGGCTTTAAATATTGTAGCGAAGTAATATTCTTTCCAAGCGTAGATTGAATTCCTGCAGAAGTCTCGAGCGCGCTTTCGCTTATAATACCTGATACGGCAGTGCTTCTAAAAGCTTTTGCAAATTGTCTATTATCAGAGTAAATGATTGTATGAATTAGTTTTATGATATCTTTATCATCCTTATATAGCTTCAATGCTTCAGACAAGACTAATTCAGCATTTTTAGCAAAAAAGTCATCAAGTTTAGGAGTATAATTACTAAAACTACTCGCTATATCATGAAAATCAGCTGCTTCAAAACAATCATTCCAAGGCAACCATTGCTCACTATTTTTTTCCAAAGGATTAAGCAGTTTATCACATTTAGGGTCAAAAAATCTATCAGTAAAAGCTCCAGTTGTATCTACAATTATTGCTCGATCTTTGTGTAATCGAATTTGTGGTAGCAGTTCGTTAAGCATATTAGTTTTACCAGTACCTGTTGTTCCAGTAATCAGAATGTGTAGCCTTTCACTATTCTTTACTAATGGCAAGCCTCCAAAACGGATTTTCGAGGCCTTTTTAGCGCTTTTTAGCATTTTGGCTAAGCATTTGTATCCTACAAAATCAGCACCTCTAATTTTGGCCTTAATAATCGTTCTTTTACCTTGAGCTGTAAAGAAAACAATTGAGATTATCACACCAATAGCAAAAACAATTAAGCTTTCTAATAATGCTGAATTGATTAGGAATTCCCATAATTGCTGTATTTTAAATCCATGTTGGCTTGTATAAAATTCATGCAAAAAGTCTTGAGCATTGAGGTGCATCCATTTTTTAAACCTTAAACTATAAAACTTAATGCCTATTTGATCGATATCATAAAAGTGCTCACCAATTGCTAGCTTAAGCTGCACATATCTTTCAATTACAAAATAATACAAGCTGCTCAGAAAAACTTTTTGATATAATCGACATATAATCCAGAATATTGATAATCCTAATCCAATTATAAAAACGTTGGTACTACCTTGCCCAAACATTCTTAACTTATGGGCAAATAACTGCGATCCCCTGGTGAAATTTCCTTGATTCTGAAAATTCATCAATTAAGAGTATTTTTTCAATATCTGTAGTTTTTGCTCATAGTCTTTTGCAATAGTAGAATTGTTCAATTCTGTTAACTTTTTAATTGTTAGTTCATATTCTTCTATAAGATTAGGCATATATTTAATAGCTAAGTTAAAATTCTCCTTAGCCCTTGAGTATTGTCCTAAACTTACTAATGAAATTCCTTTTTCAAGATAATTTTCAGCAAAATTAGGGTTATACTTAATAGCAGTATCAAAATTTTCTACAGCTTCTTGATGGTTTCCTAATTTCTCAAGAATCATTCCTTTATTATAATAAATATCTGCATAATTTGGATCATATTTAATTGCTATGTTACAGCTTTCTATTGCTTCTGAATATCTCTTCAATAAGCTTAATATATAACCCTTATTACAGTATGTTTTCAAATAACTAGGATCGTATTTTATAGCTAAATCAAAATGCTCTATTGCTTTCTGAAGCTGCCCTAAAAATGCTAAAGCTAAACCTTTATTATGATATGCTTCTGCATAATTTGGTCTGTATTTAATAGCTATATCATAGTTTTGAATAGCTTCTTGAATGTATCCTAACTTCAGCAAAGCTATGCCTTTGTTATAATAAGCTTCTGGATTATTAGGTTCATATTTAATAGCTATATCATAATTTTCTATTGCATCTTCATACTGTCCTAATCTAGCTAAAGAAGCTCCTTTATTATTATAAGCAGTTACATAGTTAGGTTTATATTTAATAGCAAGATCACAAAGTATTATAGCTTCTTCGTTTTTTCCTAATTTTCTATAAGATACAGCTTTATTATTATATGCTTCTGCAAAATGAGGTTTGTGCTTAATAGCTAAATCATAATTTTCTACAGCTTCTAGTGCCTTTCCAAGATCAGCTAAAGCTATTCCTTTACTATTATATGCTGACGCATAACTTGGATCATGCTTAATAGCAATATCAAAATTTTCTATTGCTTCATGATATTTTTTTAGCCTTAAAAAAGAACTTCCAATATTGGAATATTCTTTAGCTAAAACATTTTTGTCTTTAATGCTATTTTGTTGAACTAGCTTGCTTTCTTCTGCAGGAATAGCTGTATTTAAAAGCATTAGTGGTAAAATTATTGTTATAGCTAATTTATATATATTTTTCATAAATCCAACATACTTTTAACTTTTATCTTTTTTCGTTATTCCAAGATTTTCCAAGGCTTGATTACCAGCCATTAAAACCGTTGAATCAGTAGTATCAGAAAACTTTTTCTGTATTTTTTGAGCCTCAGTTTTAATATTATCAGGAATTTTATCAAGAGTCTTTACTTTTTCGTTATCACTAAAAGTTTGTTCTATATTTTGTACATGCACTACATTGCTGTTATTATGAATGTTACTAGCCTCAGCTTGAAATTGTTCAACATTCTTCTCAAAAGTATTTTGTAGATCTTTTTTAGTCGAAAAGTTACCATCATTAATATGATCATTCAAATCTTTAGGTATTTCATTAGGTACTTTATTGTTGATTTGAGCTACCTCAAAAGCAATTTTTTCTGCTTCAGCTGAGTGATCTTTAGCCCATCTTGCAGCTTGCTCCTTGCTTGTTATTTCAGGATTTTGAGCAATAATTTCATTTAATACAAGTTCATTGATGTTACGATCAATAGTGATAGAGTTTTGAGATACATAATTCATGCTGTAACTAAGTTGCTCCATTTCTTGTTTAGTTTTAGCTATTTCTTGCCCAACAGATTGTTGCTCAGAAAGGTTATCACTAAGATTTTTACTTAATGACTTCACCTCACTATTTGTACTACTAAATTTTCCTTCTTGAACTGCGCTTTGAATTTTTGATAATGCTTCACTATGTGATTGTTGTTGATTTGCTGATTTTCCTTGGGTTTCTTCTTCAGTATCTCCTCCTGAAACTCTAACTTGGGCAAAAACTGCCCCAACACCAGCACTAGTACTAGTACCACTACTTTTACTGTGGCTACTACCTGTATGCTGACTAAAGGATTCACTATCGGAACTTACCTTTTGCAGAGCTTGGTATTCACTCTCAGTTATGCCTATAGAACGAATTTCATCGTGAGTTAACTTTTCAGCTATTTCCATGGCCATGGAGTTTCCTGTTGAAATAAGATCGGACTCTCTTTTTGTCAGTGAATTAAGCTTGCTCTGTGAACGCACAAACTGGTTTTGATATCCAGTTTGTAGCAGTGCAGAAGAGCGGAAGTTATTTCCCAATAAATCTACGTTTTCATTTATAATTTGTCGACCATCGGCTGTTCTAAAAACTTTGTAGCTACCATAATTGATAATACTATCAGTCATATGTAATGAAGGAGCTAGGTTTTGTTGAGAAATAGTTCTATTGCCTATGCTGTAATTATCCATACTCAAGTTATTGTCGACTATATTACTTCCTAAGCTGCTAGCAACTTGTATAGGAGAGAACTGGCTGGCTAAGTTAGCTGTAGCATGAGCGCAAGCTTTTATCACTGACCAAGAAAGCATTGGTATTGATGATGCAAGCATTTGAAACGTCGCATAGCTATATAAAATCATCTCTGCAAAGCTTCCTTGCGATAGCATATTCAGACCATAATCACTACCGAAAGCTCCAGATTTACTGGATAAGCTGATCATTCCTAGACAATGGATTATTGTAAAAAATACTGGCCAGCTGCTGACCCATATTATTAATAGAATCCATGTTTTGAGTATGTTGTAACCACCAGGCAGTAAGCCCATTGGAAATACAATAAAGATCATTGAAACTACTAATGCAAAAAAAACAGATTGTAAAATAGGCATCATGTGAGCAGCCATTTCCCCAGCGACTAGATACGAAAATGATTGTTGAAAGAGCCCTCTGATTGCATGCATACTCACCAGATTAGGATAAATTCGTGATAATGAAAACTTCTCACGCCAGTCATCATATGACTCACGATTAGCATTAAGTAGCATAGCTTGCTTCATCCATTCATGAATGTCTTGTTGCTCTCTCTGTAAATATTTTAGTGTGTCGCCAGTCATGACTTTTAGTCTTTGACTTAACATGCTTGACTGATCAGATTGAACTCCAATCGCTGCTGCGAACTTTGTTAGAAGCCCTTCATTTAATTCTTTATGAATTGCTGCTTTAATCAATGGAGTAGCTTGTCTGCATGTCTTGAAACTAATACCTAAATTACTAGGCTCACGATAATAAATACCGAAATTATTAGGTATATTCTGCTCGATAAATCCTATAATGTCATTAGTTTGTTGAGCAGCTGCTTTTTTGCCTAGAATATTACCTATGATGTAAGGCTTCATAAAGCATTGTCTAAGAAATTCCTTAGTATTAGTTAAAGTTACTGGATCATGTATTTGCACATCTCGAATCTTAGCTACAGCCTTAGCTCCAAACATAATACCAGTTTTTCTGCTTGATAGTCCTTCATAAGCCGGTAAAAGATGATTTTCCAACATTTTGGACACAAAGTAACTCGTTTGCGATGAAAGAGAAGCAAACATTGCAATACCTATCGGAATATTATCAACTTTTACTGGTGCACTCATTGATACCTCATCCTTGAGCCAAACAGTAGCTTTGGGGGCAAATAACAGCGTAAAAATAAATATCGATGGAAAGAACCACTCCATAGCAAAGATGCCGATATTTCCTCTAAAAATAGCCCTAGTAGCAGCCCATATGCCACCAATAGTCAAGGCTAAGTGGCCTACTGGAGTGAAGTATTCGCTATTTGAAGCAAAGACTCTGCCTATGCCGTTAAACACATGCCACAATAAGTCTCCACCACCAAATGTGTATATTACGTAACCCATTAACTTTTCTCCTTCGCTATTAAATGCTGCTCTATTAATCTAGCCCTTTTATCTATTCGACTTGCATCGGTTTGTAGGCTAGTCCATTTTTCATTTGCAAAAAGTTGAACTCGATTCAATTCCTTCAAATATCTTTCTAAATGTTCATTCGAAACTTGCTTAGCACCTAGTGAAGTAACGGCTCTACGTATTTCGGTGATTACTTCCTTCAAATGCTGAACTAATGTATAGCTAGCTATTAATTCTGATGAGCTATCTAAAATTGTGACTCCAGAAATATATTCTAATATGATATAATCATAAATTGGAAATATATCTCCAATCGAAGATAAAAAGGCTATTTCAGAGTCAATGAATTCAGAATTATTCTCAAAGTTAATTTTTAGATTCTTCAATTGTTGTTTAGCTTTACCTGCATAAGATTTCTCTGGTAATATTGTGATATTTCGTTGCAAGCGTTGAATGCAAGCAACTGAGACTATCACAGCTGTAAATCGAGGCTGATTCTCCGCCTTTTAAATGACTAATCCAACTTTTTTCGTCCTGAGCTAAGGAGTCATAAAAGTGTACATTATTGTTTGTAACCACGATAGTGCCAGTCATAGACATGATTGAATCATGCATATTTGATAGTATTCCAACCTTTGCTGCTGCTTTAGTGAAGATGTTATAATCATTCTAGCATTAACTCTGAATCCTTATTTTGCGCTTGTCGCAGAGCTTGTTTTTGGGCTAAATCATTACGACATTTTTTACCAGCTGCAAAATAATCAAACCCGCTTTGTGACTGTATATCACGGCAAACAGCTTCTCTCATAGCCCAGTTCTTTGGTAAAGCTGTAGCAAATAATGCTTTTGTTAATTCGCAATCTCCTTTGGCAAATTGATTCATCTCCATTGCTAGATTACGTAAGTCTTTGAGAGCGTTCTCAATCTGTGGAGCAAATGTTTTTAATCCTAATGAAAATGCATAAACTTTAGCTTGAGAACCAATATTCTTCATTAGTTGAACTAATTCTTCTCCAGAAATAACAGAGAAGCTACCAAGATAGGCGTCAATACCGCTACAGCTCATGTTTAAAGATGGTGGAGTTATAGCAAATGGCTGAAATGATGTTTGGCTTGTTCTGGCAGACAATCCACCAGCTGCATAATATCCAGCCGCTTGATTCTGATATGATCCAGATCTAGTAACATTAACACTCATTCCTTGAAATACATTTTCGATATTCCAAGCTAGTGATACTGGAGCTTGTAGCAATAATAGTATTGTAATAGCATAAACTCTGATTTTGATGCTCATCTAGTCTCCAATTTATGATAATATCTATCGATTGCTAGAATATTGTCGATAATTTTATTCTCAGAGATTATGCCTCTAGCTACTGAATATATTTTTTTACCATCGCTAGCTACTAGATATAATACAGGTACAATATGCTTAGGATTTAGTTTATTAAGCAACTCATTATTCTTACTGACAGCTAGCAACTGAAATGCATATTTATTAGCAAAGCCCTGAACAATAGGAATAAAGGCCTTACAGAGCAAGCAATCTTCTTTAACTTGTAAAATTAATTCACAGTTTTTAGCAATATTTTTGAGCTTGAAATCATTTTTCTGCTCTGATTTTTCTTGATACAGCTTTCTATGTAAGCTATTAGATGGCTCATGAGCATTAATCAGTTGATAATCAAGTAGAGTAGCCAGTTGCCACATAGTAGCAAACTTATGCGCCTTCTCCATGATTTGCTTATGTAATCTTTGTGCTGTAATCACATTTTCGAGCGTTGGATTATCAAGCGCTATACGCTGAGCTCGATTAAATTGCTCCTTTAATTCCTCGATTCTATGATCATGAGTCCCGTGTATCAGCTTAGAATTAGTAGCAGATTCATCGAGCTCATGACCATGTTTATCATTGTACCATAGAAATCCTGTTGGCAAAGAGTTAGCAGTAGCTAATTCTATCGACAAGTAATTAAGTAGCCCCATAATTAGCATTATTGCTAATGGATTCATTATTGCATTATTTTTATATCTATCTAAAATGAAGTTTAGTAAAAGAATCGAAGTATAATATAGCTAAAAGTTGTTTGAATTCTTTAACTATAAACTATGGCTAGTATTAGGTTATTTGAGATAGTTCATTAATTAGGTACATCTCCTATAACCGTAGGATCATTAGCTGCTTCATTATCATTGTTAGCTTCGTCATTTATCTCTTTTTGGAATAGTCCTAAGGTATAATCATCCAAGTAGCTGAGTATCTTATCAGTCACAAGATAAGGTAATTTACATGATACATTTTTATCATTCTTATCCTCTTGATGTATGAATTTCTGTGCAGCACATACTAGATGATTTCTCCATAATATGTTTTTCTCTGTCAGATATTTTACAATACTAAGCTGTCTGAATCCAGATTTAAGAGATGAAGCTAGGCCTAAAACAGTATCACTATTTGCATCCTTTAAACTGAAATCAATATAATTATTCTCACATAATACATTTATCAAACCTGTTGAGTAACATGGGATAACTACTTTATCCATGCCTGATCTTACAAAACATGTAGGTGAATAGTGCCATGCAATAGCTACATGTAAAGGAGTTCGACCATAATTATCTTGCGCATTTGAATTAGCTCCTGCATTCAATAGAAGCTTTGCTGCATCTACAAATCTTTTGACAGTACTATTACAACCACTACAGTATTCTTCTGTGTGTTCTTCAAGACTAGCATAAACTTTTGTAGCGCAATACTTAGTAACTAAATGTAAAGGAGTTTGACCATCATTATTTTGTGAATTAATAATATCAACAGCATTATCTTGTGCTAGAAGATGCTTTATACTCTCTATATTACCCTCTGCAGCAGAACGACATAATTTACGCAATAAATCATTATTATTCATTAGTTTTTCACCCTAAAAATATATGTGATTATTATATCTTAAAATAAATATATAAAGCAACACTCAATAAGATCTGTTTTGTTGCATACGATGAACTTTATCTTTGATTCCTGCAATAATGTCTTTGTTCATGCTGTTTTGAGCCTTAGTGAGTATATCACCAAATAGTTCGTCCATATTGATTTTAGTGAAATCAACTTTTTGTAATTCCTTAACAGTAAGGCCTCTACACTTTGGACATTCAGGTGTTCCAAAGTCTATTTTTAGCTGTTTTCTTGCTTCTTCCTGAAAAATTCTTGCAAGTTTCGACTGAAAGCAGCAATAAGTAGACTTTCTAGCTAAGCAAATACCTAATATCGGAATTCTTGAAGAACAGTAGGTTCCAATATAGTAGCAGTAACCTTTTTTTCTATATAGAGCTAATTCTTGTTCCTTAGATTTGCATTGTGATAAGCCTATATCACGCCCCCAGCCAGTCATTGAAGAGCAGCAATTCAAAAAACTAAATACATCTTTTTTGCATTTGCGATGTTTACCTGAAAATACAGAAACGGGATTTGTTTTAATGTCTTTGCTCATCTGATTTAGCATAGCTAGATGAGCTACTTTAGCTATATCCCTGTTTGGTATAATAGTTGGAGTATTGCAATTGCCTCCTAAACAAAAGATTGAGTTATTACGCAATGATGAGTGTAGCATTGTTTGCTTCTCAGTTGAACAGCTATAATCGTGCTGCCAGAGTAAACAAATATTTGCTACTGATTTTTGGCAAGTGCTGTTTTTTAATTCGCAATTTTGAATTTTAAGGTGTTTGCAACCATCTTTTGGATCGCTAGTACATGAAAAAACAATCTTTTGTTTCCAATATGGACGATTGACTTTAAACTTGTCAAAAAATACTCTATCACCACCATCATAGTTGATTCTATTGACATCATAGCATTCGTTACTTTCTGTTAATTGCTCAAGTTCAGGGTTTAAAACTTTCCAATATTCTGCTACTTTCCTTAGTTCTTGAGTCTTATCTCTGTAGTCATAGTGAAGTATACATATTTTTTCATTTACTTCTAATAACAAATTTCTACCAACATGGTGTATAGATGCACCAAGCCTATTAGCAATAGCCCATTTCATTTGTTTTACAATTGCTTCGGGATCATCTGCTAGGCAGTATACTTGCGCATCTAATTCATCATCATAGACATCGCTACGACTATTAATCCAATTACTATGATTCTCCTTTATTTCTTCTGTTGCAAATTCCATTTGCCGGCTTTGCCATGGAAGCCATACATTTTCTAATCTGCACTCAACGTTTAATTCTCGAATAAGTTCAATATTGAACTTACTGCCTTCAGTACAACTTTGAATGATTTCAGTATTAGTTGTACTTGTCTGAGTTACGAAGTTACTGCTATCAAGGGCACTTAAAGGATCAGATTCAATTCTCATTGAATTAGCTATCATATAATTTTGATCGTTGATATTATGTTGAGTTAAGGCATTGTTTTTACTGTTTTCAGCTTGAAATAACATTGCCCCACTTTCTGTACTAAGCTGATTACGGCCATGATAGGTTAAATCCTCATCATTATTAGGATAATTGACATTACTACCTTGATGAAATAATTCTTGTGTATTTGAAGAATTTCCAAGATTTACATTATAGTTGCTAGCTTCATTATAACTGCTTTGCATTGAAGCTAAACAACAATTGATGTTCAATATTATCAAAACTAGTACTATAAGTTGCTTCATGGAGTATTCTCATTCATAATTTCTAATGCTATTGCTAAAGGAATGTGCCCAGTTAATTTCTTGGTTAATCCTCTTTTTTCATCATCTATTACTATCACAGGTACAACATCAATTTTATATTGTTCAAACAAGCTAGGATCTATATTGAAGCTAATACCAAGCTCCATAGTTTTATTCTTTGTTTGTGTAAATGAGTTATTAATTAACCCACGCATAACTAATCGAGCTCCAGCCTTTTGAGAATCAGCAAAATAGCTTTTTAAAGCCTCATCACTCATTGAAAATGAGACAAAAATAAAAGTTTTTTGCTTGTCCAAAAAAAAAGCATTAGCATTATTAACAAATAATAAAACCATCAACATCATTACTCGTATAACCATATTCCTCTCCAAGCTTTATAAATCAAAGCAAACAGCAATCTCTTTTTCGCCAAATCAAGTAACCGAAATCTTCACCATTAACTGGAAATTCTCTACCAGCTTGCCATATAGCTTCTGTTTGACCTATGCTCTTGCAGGATTTTGTTTCTGGAATTGGATAAGTCATTTGTAGTCGATACTGACTTTTCTTGATAATAGGCATTGGATACTTACCACATAGGCCTTTATAACCATAATATCCCCATAACATCAGTTGCCTATGCATCTTAGCCATAAACTTACTTACCATTAATACAGATGTTCCAACTCCACCATTATGCGCTGCAGCTGTTCCAGTGAAAGGGTAAAGCATTCCTTGACATCCAGCACACCAAAAAGCATAATCGCTTGCTAATAAACCAGCGCTACAACTGATGCAATCAGCTATACATGCTTGATAAGCAGCTACATTTTGAAACAACAACGTTTCTGGATTTAAAATCGCAGATTTTGCATCGTCACTCCATAATGGATCAAACTCTGTTAAATATGCTATATCGACTGCAGCCATTTCCAGACAAATAAAATCAAGCAAAATTTCCAGCCAGTAAATCACGGGATAGACATACCAATGAATGTGGTAAAAAGCACTTCCTTCAGCCTCATCTTTCATGCCTTTTTGAGTAGCAGTTCCAAATGACAAACCTCCAAGACTTACCATACACATTGGTGACTTTGTAACGTCTACAAGGCGTACTGGCTCCCAAAATCCTACCGGAATACCAGGTATAGGCACTGGAATCCCTGGCTTAGGACAAAGACATATAAGTCTACCAGAAGCATTAGTATCAGGCATTGAACTGCTTACTACCTTAAATCCAGCTATAGTAATTGGAAACAAGCACTTCCAACATACATCTGTTATAGGATTTACAAATCTTCCAACACACCCAGCAGCTGCATAACAGTTATTAGCTGTTATAGACATTACTATCGCTAACAAAATTACCAGTTCCTTCACTCACTTTGCTTGCATTGATGAAATTTTACGAAGAAGTTTTGGATATCTATTTCCTGGAATTAAATATAAAGTTTCACCACCTGGATTTACTATCTCTTGTATTTCACCTCGTAGCGTATTATTAACTATTTTAACTAGATCTTGTTCTAATTGCTGTAATTTCCAACTTTTCATATAAAACCTTCTTTTAAGTTGAATCTAATAGTATATTGAGTTATACTGCTTACAGCATATTATGTAACTTCCAACGTGCGTTATATGCTTTTAATAGGTGCTTACTTCGCTAATTTTAAGCACAGTGTTTTCTTGCTCTATTATGGCTGGCACAGCTTGTATTTTAAACTTCATACTCAAAAAACCCAATTGATCGAAGAATACGTGCCGGCCTAATAGATTGCTAAGTTCAATAGGATTTCCATTAACTAACACTATCTTTCCTGGTCTTGATTTTGCCCAAGCGACCTGATCTTCATCATCTCCATCAATTAATATTAGTGGTTCACCCCAATTTATTATCTCTAAAGGATTTATTTTAGTTCCTCTCCTTACTATTATTATACCATTTTTTGTCTTAATGTCATCCTTTTGAACATAGGTAGAATCATATATTCGCGTTTTATTTTCAGTAGCTTTACTCAAATTTTTTACTGGAACTGGTCTCATGATTTTTTGCCTAACTTTTTCCTGAAATTCCAGCTGCATTTGATTCAACAAACCACTTTTTGATGCAGCATTAAGTTTAGCCATAATCACCTCCAGTAATGATTCCTCAATGATTGGAAAAACATGCCCTCTAGTCCCATAATCCTTAATCTCAACACCTATATCAGCATTTAATAAATTGGCTCTTATATCGCTTACTTGATAAGCAACGGCAAATAAAGCAAAGAATGTACCTATACTAATTACTGCTCCGTGCTTCATGGAATTATTTTCCGTTCTCTTATCACATAATTAATTGCCTCACTGACATTCATCCCTTTAGCCATGTGATCTTCTATTGCTTGATAATCTCTAGCATTCGTTGAAGTTAACAGCAGAGTAAACGGATCAATCATTAATCTGCCTATAACACCTGAAACATTAGGGCTATAAATAGCTATTTCACTATAATACGGAGGATTTGAATGTACAGATTGCAGTAAATTCAGCTTCCAATCCTCATCAACAAACCCTGCAAGCTTATGGTTAGCTCTCATTGCCTTAAACGATTCAGAATTTTGCTTCAAAATTATCTTATGCGATGAGTTCTCAAACGCCTTTTCAGACGCAGAACCCTCTTGACGAAAGTAATCCGTGAGTTGCTGAGTTGCTAAAGCAATCGATCCATTATATTTTCGAGCTATTCGACCTGCTTCTTCAATAAACTCTCCTGAACGCTTTCCAGCTAATAGCTTCCAAGCTTCATCTATCATAATTAAAAATGGTCTACTTCTATCTCCCTTAACCATTGTTTGATTAATATGAACAATCATAATCTGTACAATCACAGCTAATAGCTCTGGTACAGAGCGTAGATGATCAGTTTCAATTACCACAATATCAGAGTTTAGAGATAATTGCGCCTTACCGCTAAAAAATCTTCCATGTTGACCATCTTTAGTAAAAGGAAAGAGCATATTTCCAAGCTCTTTAGCATATGATTCTTCTCTATTTGATAACCAGTCTGCAATATCCGTGATTTCAGCTTTAGCTCCCTTTTTTTGCCAGACTGATATCAAAGCCCTCTGTAGCATTGGTTGTTGTAAATCGCTTGTTCCATACTGTGGAGCAGCCATAGTAGCTAAAATGGATGGAAAGTTAGATAAAAAATCCGATCTAGCTTCTATAGACTTTGCGCTGTCATCCTCTGGCACCTCTGAAAATGGATTAATTGATACAGGATTTTTCATGTCGAATTCTATGTATCTACCACCTAGAATCAAGCATGTACGCTTAAACGATCTTCCGTAATCAAGAACAAAAACTTTACCACCAACTCCTAGAACAGATAGCATTAATTCTTGCATGAAAACAGATTTTCCAGAGCCTGGAACTCCAGCTATACAAAGGTTAAAGTTCTCATTTGGAGCTGCTGCATTCTTATTTAATGCAGGTAATAAAGCTCCACCAAAAGGAGACCAGTACATTATTTGACCTCGTCTTCCAGCTAGCAACATACCTGGAGAACTTAAATCACCTTTCCATTCACCGATTATTGGCAATAATACTTTGCTCTCTACAGAAACAGTTTTTATGCCTCTACCTAAGCTAGAAAGAGCTACTCCAACTCCTGATGTTTTATTTTGACCCAATATACCTTTTGGGCCTTGCTCAACTAACTGCATTGGTAGCGCAGCTAGTAACACGGCTACATGATCATATTTGCATGGTACAAAATACCATCCACTGCGTCTTAACATCGAACAAAAGGCCGATGCAGATTGCTTAGCCTTTTTTGTTTTATCAAACATAATAACGTTGAAGTGAATATTAACAACTCTATCACCACTCTGTAGAGCAGCTACTACATCAGCTAAATCAGCAGTTTCTTGTTGTATGTCATGAAAAAAATTTGCCCATTCCTGCATTAATATTTCTTTCTAGTGCCTCTCTTTTGGTTATAGCAGCAGTTCTTTCCATAGCTTGATTTGGTAAAATTTGCAGACCAAAATGAATCAGGAAATTTGATTTTATATATTCATCACGACGCATTTCATTACCTAAAAACAGATCCATAGCAGATAATTTCCACTCTGCAGGCCTATTTCTTGCTTCTAGACTGATAAATATTTGATCATCATTTACATTTACACAATCATCATTCTCAAATAACGAGAAATCTCCACTTAGAATTTGTTCAGACAATATTTCATACTGGTTAATATTTGAATGTTCTTCTTCAGGCCAGCCAAATATTACTCTCAGAAACTTTAATAATTGCTGTGCATTCACATTTTCAGTGCTTAATCCAATTGACCTAAACGTATCTTTTAAAGCATCTCGTCTGCGAATCATATCATCGATATTTGCATTTAAATTAGGTATAGTAACTGAAATCAACAATACTACATCCTTTACAGAGCCTGACTTTTGAGCTTGATCACGTAAAAATTCTGTTCTTTTATTAGCTAACTCAATAAATATCTCTCCTTTACGATATGACTGCCAGTTGCTTAAAAAATTCTCTATATTATTACTACCAATCATCAAGACTTGCAGGCTACTTTCACCAGGTAAATTTTCATCGCTTTTCAGAAATTCAGCAATTTCATTTTGAGCAGAAACACTAGCTCCAACTAATGGCCATGCAAGCAATACAAAACCTATTGAACCACGATTAAAGAATAGCTGAGTCTCATCATCATATGATTCATAGACAAAGTGTTTAGAAAATCTTTCTCGATCAAAATCCTTATGTATGCTTGCGTTCACCTTGACTCTGTTTTAATTTAAATAAATTAATAAGATATTTTTTTGGTTTTTTCGGCGACTTGTTAACAACAGCTACGCTTTGAATAGCTTTAGCTTGCCTGTAGCATAGAATACAACGTCTTTTTGATTTAGTTTTGGATGTTTCAACTTTCTCAAGATTATCAATATCAAAAGCGCCTTGAGCAACCATATTCTTTATTTCGTATAAAGACTTACATTTTAGCCCTTTAGGAATTTTACAATCAAAAGTACTTTCGAAAAAGAAACTGGTTAGGCTCATACAGCACAATAGCAATAATAAAAACTTCATTATAAATAATACTCCTCTAACTTTTGTGATTGATCGAATTTATTATGCAAATTAACTTTTTCATTGTTAGTTGATTGTGAATAAGTTGAATTATGTGGCTTCTTCTTGTGCTCACGTAAGTCAAAACCTTTTTTAAATACAACATCGATGACTCTACCTGAGGCAACAACAATGACTGGGCTCATAGAATCAGCTCGTTTTATAGCAAAATCAGCTAGCTTATCAAAAGCATTGCTAGCTCCAGCGTAAGCTCCAGACTGAAGCGCATCTCCAATCTGAAACTCTTGTTGTTGGCCTCCAGTTACTAAGTTTAAAGTTGGTAGCATATCAGGTTTAATAGCCTTAGATTGCAGAAACTTAGCTATACTGCTAAATACTCCATTTAATGCAGCCATGCTTGCTATGTTAGACGATTTATCCACCACGATTCCTTTAATTCCAGAACGTCCGTCTTCGCCTATCAACCAGCCTTCCACCTTTTTTTCGATAATATCTCCTTGGTTATTGACTACTGAAAGAGTTTCGATGCGACATTTAGCTCTCTCTGAGGACATCTCTCCGTTACAGGATCCAATTAAAATTGCATTTTTGATTTGATCAGTTTTATATTTATTATAAAGAATTGCTGTATCAAGCAACTGCAGAACAATTGGTTCTGGTGATGAAGAGCTGTTTGTTCCAGTACCTACAACGACTCCAGTAAGTAGCACAGCTCTAGCAGAACTACCGCTAGTAACATAGTTCTCAGCATTTTTTTTTGGCTCAAATCTAGCTCTCCTAAGATTTACATAAGGCTTTACTACTACAGGAGCTTGCTCTGTTTTGTTATCATGTGGTGAATTTAAAATATGATGATTAAGATCAGAACTAAATTCATCACTATCATTATTATATAGACTCTGCTTAGGCTGATTCTCCAATATCTCAAGTTTTTGGTTAAAATTATTAATTTGGGCTGTAATTTCTAAATATCTGCTGTCTATTACACTGTCAAATCTATCTTTTAATGTTTTGACTTCATTAAGTATTTCTTCTGTCCATTTTGCTCTTAAATCTACAGCTTGTTCTATTCCAGAAATCGCTTCTCTTGACTCACGATTTTCAATAAAAATTATAGATTCTTTCGTTTTACCACTTTCAGATAAAAAATATGAAACAACCATTATTGTGATGCTTATAAAAGTTAAGGCAATTACTGGCTTTCTACGAATGATATTTGTTAATTCTGATAACTTGCTATTAGACCTAACACCAGATTCAGCCTTTAGTTTATCATTTAGCTCTAAATCTTCTTCTTTTGTATTATTATTGTCTGAATTGTCCTGTTCCACTATTCCTCCGCTTTTTGAATGTTAATGTTTCTACCTTATCAATTAATTTTCATACCACTGGCAATCCAATCTAGGTAAAAGCCTAAAATAACACCAATTGCTACCATTACTCCTGCAAGCTTTATATTACCTCTTGCTACAGCCCAAATCGATGATAAAATAGTTGCGCTTGATATACCTATTGTTTTTAGTTTTCCACTAAAAAGTCCGTCTATTTTATTAAGCTGCCCTTCAAGAGTATCAGCTAATGCTGGCTCAAAAGAAAAAACACAAGCAGTAATTATAATTAACAGTCCTACAACTACATTATTCCACTGTATTCCAAATGTATGTTTTAGCATATTTAGTTGAGATTTTTGATATATGAACATTGTTATTGCTTATTAGTAAATTTTGCATTATTCTCTTAGTGCTAGTGAATTCCACGTTGAATAAAATTTTACTTTGGAGTGAGTTTCGGCAACCCTTACAGAACTTTAAGGCTTTGAAGTAAAAACTAGCATTTTAAGCCAGTTTTATTTTTCCTTAGTATTTCTACTTTGTTTTTTAGAAGGTTTTGCTGTTAATTCTTTTGTATTAACATCATTACTGAACAAATTGGTGAAGACACATTTGAGCCTTTAACAAATTGCATATGAACATTGTTATTGCTTATTAGTAAATTTTGCATTATTCTCCTAATGCTAGTTAATTCCATACCAGTGAAATTTTACTTTGAAGCGGTTTTAATTAATAATCTTTGTAGAACTTTAAGTCTTTGAAGTAAAAACTAGCACTTTAAGCCAGTTTTATTTTTTTCTTAGTATTTCTACTTTGTTTTTTAGAAAGTTTCGCTGTTAATTCTTTTGTATTAAGGTCATTACTGAACAAATTGGTATTGTTTTGTTTTGAATTATCCTTTTCCTCTATTTTTGTAGCAGCATTAACAAGCATTACAGGGTTTGGAGTTTTTGGAGTAAAAGTTGACATTAAATCTTGAATTGTTTTATATTTTCCTATTACCATTAAATAAACTTTGTTTTCTTCTGCTCGTGGAGCAATAAACAAACATCCAGACTCATGAACTATACCTTCAACTGTGTTTTGAGGGTACATAAGAATATCATTAATTTTTTCATCTTTAAGATTAATTCTTGTTGGCCCACTATCAGAAATCTCAAGCTTAAGCAGCTCATCAGCTTCTAACTCATATTCTACCGCATATATATTATTAACGTTGACTAAAGCAATAAGCCCTATGATAAATCTCAAAATTCTAATACTCATTTTTTTATTCCATTCTCTTTAACACCAGTCAATAACAAAAGGTAATTAGGAGTTCGCTTGTAAGTCAAAAGGTAAGTCTTATCGACAGCTATATGTTTACTATCGCTAAACCAATAACGAAGCGTTCCACTAATTAATACTCCATCCTTTATCACTTCAATCTTTTTTGGAAAAAAGACTGAAGATACATTTGAGCCTTTAACAAATTGCAAGTGATCATGAAAAAATTTATTTAAAGATTCAGTATTACTGAATACCACTTTCATGTCTGCTATTTGTCTTTCTACCTCATTTGGAGAAGTGGTAAATAAGAGTTCCATCACATAAATTGCCCATTCCTTTAAATAGGTTTCATGGTAATTTTTTGATGAAACCGTCATTTTACGATCAGGCTCCAGTGCTGGAATTAACAACCACTTTTCTTCTTTGGTAATTGCAGCCATTATCGCAATTATATTAGCTGCAGCTAGCAATATAGTTACTGAAAGTAAGCATTTATTATATTTAACCAGCTCTTGTATAGCATTTTGCTTAAAGAGATGATTCATTATTTGCCAACTTTTTTGCCCAGCAGTCTTGAATATCCTAATGGAGCTGGCAATAAACCTTTAGCTACTAAAAAACTTTTTAGCAAAAAATTCTCCGATACCTTCTTAAATTTCTTAAAGCAATAACATAGAGCAATTCCTCCAACCATAAATGCTAGGCCTAATTTAGCATGCCTGCTGTTTAGTAGTACAATTCCTGGAGCTACTCCAGCTAGCACTACTCCCCATTCATCAATGCTCAAACCCATATACTTCAATGGCCTCGATAATGCCCAACATAATTTTTGATTTTGCATAATCACCTTTAGCCCCAATTGTAGCATGAGATTTCTCATTCTACTACTATAATAGACCTCTTTCGAAACTGGTTAACGTAGTTCAAAATTATAAATGCCAGAGATCAAATTAAATCTAAAACCGAATCTTTTACGTCTATTTGGATATTTATTAGCAATAATTTTGAACTACGTTAACCAGTTTCGAAAGAGGTCTAATGTTTAAATTAGCTAAACATCTTCAAACACAGATTTTACCTGCAATAATTAGTTTACATACATGCATGTGCGACATGAAGTCGCACTATTCTTACCACGACGTTTATTTTAGTTAGATAGTATTATAAATATTATAACTTCTAGCACATTCACTAATTATTTGTGTAGCCTTAGACATATACTCTCGTACTAACTCCATACAAGGTATATTATAATGCATTGTTGAGTTTGGATTAATATGATTCAATGCTATACCAATTGTCCTCTGACTTGCGCCTGCATCCCCCATACAACTTGCTAACGTCCTTCTTAGATCGTGTATTCTGAAATTTTTTATGCCAGCCTTTTTACAAATTATCTTCCATGCTTCATATGGCTTTCTAAGTGTCCACTTTTGCTACTATCGCTTTGTAGCACCAATTTACTTTTAGATGTTAATTTCCTTGCTTGCAATATTTCCATTGCCTCATCTGTTAATGATATATTTTGCGCCTTTCCGTTCTTAGTTTTTTGGTATATGCCATATTTTTCTTTCAAAATCTATATTGTCCCATTCCATCTCTAACGCATTACTTTTTCTAGCTGCAGTATATAACGCTAGTAATGCAAAATCTCTTATCAACGGAGTTGTTTCTCTGCATAATACTTCTAAAAATCTCCCCATTTCATCGTAACTTAGACGTCTCTCTCTTGCTTGCAGTTTATGCTGCTCTATTCCTATAGTAGGATTGTTTTCTATTAATCCCCATTTTTTTGCCTTATTAAACATAGTGCGTAATGTTACTAGAAATAGATTTGCTGTAGCATATTTTTCCTCTTTGCTGATATCATTGAATATTTGTTGAATATCACTCATTCGAATCTGGCTTATCTTTTTTCCATATAATGATTGTGCATAAGTATGTACTCTGTCAGTATACTCTTCCCAGTTTATAGTATATATTTTGGCATACTCTTCAATATACCTATAACACAGCTCTTTGAATGTAATATCGTTAGCTTTTCTTTCTCTTTCTTTTATACGATTCTCATTTTCTTCTATCTGTTGTTGACGTTTTACTGCTCTTGGATCTATTCCGTTCGCCATTAATGTCTTTAATTCTCTTGCTATTTTTCTAGCTTCTTTAATAGATAAATATGGAAATTCCCCTATCGTTATTTTTAAACTCTGGTTTTTAAATTTTTGTTCTAAAACCCATGTTTTTCTTACTCTTCCTCTACGGACTACCCATGAGATTTTCAGTTTAAGTCCTATTATATCTGGATCGTGGATAATTGATAATTTTTCTCCCTCAGAAATGTTAATTTTATTTAATACCTGCTTTATAAACTTTGATGATATTGAATGCATAATCACCCCACATAATATTAATGTTGATATTATTAATATATATTACGTTTTATTAAACATCCGATATAAATTATGCTTTTTTTGATATCAAATTTTTTATACTAATTTGTTCATAATACATATAACTTGAAAATCGCTTATCAATCCCAGGTTGTATATATTTTTTGATCATTAGATTAACCTCTAGATTGAAAACTGACCACCAATTTCCTAAATTTTCTGTCAACCTTTTGTCAACCTTTTGCTTTAATTTTTTTGTTATATTGACAAATATTGCAAATATGTTTATAGTTAAGGTTGAAGCTTGATTAAAAATATTAATAAAAGTTAACACAAGTTAATAGTAGGTTCTATAAAGTGTAAAAGTTAATAAAAATTAACTTTTCTTCATCCTTATACTTGCTCTGCCTTTGCACCTTTACCTATAGAATATCTTAATTGTTAATAACATCTTCACCGTCAATTTTGTAGTTATGCTTCCATGCATGAATTCTTATATCATCATCTTGCCTTATACATTTTTGATTAGATATAATGTAACCATTAGCTAAAGCAAATTCCAATGGATCTTGAGTATTAATGTTTACCTTATTATTTATACACCAAATTACAGCATCTTGGCCATCTATTTTATATCCAGAACTTACTATCGAAAATAGTAATTCAATTCCATTTATGTAACTTATATTGTTTTGTTGGGCCCATATTACTGGGTTTATATTTTCAATTTTAAAATTTTTTTTAATAGCATATTTAACTGGATGATGCCCATGAATCTTATAATCATTTTGTACAGCCCATTTAAACGGATCTGTTCCTTTGATTTGAAATTGATTTTGAAAAATGAAATCTACTATATCACCTTTATTACTAATATCTATAATATTATCAATACCATAACCTTCTTTTTTTAAATCCGGTATATCGGCTTGTAAAACAAAGTCGATATCTGATAAAAAGGTTTCAAGAATTCTGTATTGTTCTGATATACCTGCAACATACGTACCTACAATATCACTTTTATCTATAGTATAATTATAAGTGATACAGTCTGGCCTAAGTTCTTTTAAGTATTTTTCAAACTGGCTTTGTATACTTTTAGAGTTAAAGCTTTTAAACGCATTAATTTTATCAGCTAATATGTTGTAAATTTCTCCTTCAGATGTCTGCAGTATTTGTCTAATAGCTGCTGTAAATTTATTAATGTCGAAAACTTGGTTGGTAGCTTTTTGTAACATTTTTGCAGTAGTCAGTATCTCTCTTTCATTTCTACATTTGATTGCTGACAGACCATGATCAATTTTAACAATATTATTTTCTACAATACCAATATTACCACACCTTCCATACCAATTATGGCTGCTGCAGCATACTCTTCAAGACCGTTTAAAAGTTGCTTTTTTTCTAATTGTTTTGTTTCTTTTTTATTGAACTCTTCTAAAGTTAAAAGACTTGGAATATATTCAACTAATATGCAAACATCTTCACCATCTTCTGCCAATTCTATGGTTGTAGAGTTACCATTTAACCATTTTTTATATAATGGCGCCATAATATACTCTGTTAGTAATTTATTGCTGGATTGTTTAATAATAAATTTTTTTCCATCTGAAATCCTTTGTGCTAACTTACCTGTGCTACCAAGGTTTTTAATTTTAATAAACTGATTTATAGAAATAGTAGATTTTTCAGTCTCACTCTGCATCATTTTTTATATCCTCATTCATAAAAAAATTTCAACCAAAGGTCATAATTACTTATAATATGAGTAATTATTTAAAAAATGCAAAAAATATTTCTATGATATATGCACATATAGTCATTTACAATAGACCTCTTTCGAAACTGGTTAAGGTAGTTCAAAATTATTGCTAACAAATATTGAAATAGACGTAAACGATTCGGTCTTAGATTTAATTTGATATCTGGCATTTATAATTTTGAACTACCTTAACCAGTTTCGAAAGAGGTCTATTATAATATTCTATAATTTGTCTTTTGATTTGTAGAAGGTAGCAAATCAACTTCAACACTAATTTCGCTGCATTTACTATTAGTAGCATTGCAAATTAATAGTGTTAGTACTTTCTGTATTTGAGTACTATTTACAATGATTAAATCTTTTATATCATTTTTAAAGTTGCAGCTAAGATTTATTCCTTTATTTTCTGTGAATGGCTTCAGTGCTCTAATACTACTATTTACTTTTGCTTGAATACCAAAATCTCCAGATTTTATAGTATGACTCATAAAATGCTTCCATATGTTTTAATTAAAAAGTTGTACTGGCATATCGCAAGTAATAGCTGTGCACTTATTTGCCTCGCTCTTTATCTCTAATTTTCCACTTAGTTTGTTAACAATGTAATTTGTAAATCCTAGACTCGAGTCTAATATTTCTGGATCTCTAATTGAATGCAAATCAGTAAATTTTGCATTTATTTCTTGTAGTTTTTCTTGTGAAATACCTTTTCCGTTATCACGTACTATGAATCTTAATATTCTGTCTTTTTCATTTACCTTTCGATACGGCGAAGTAAATAACCTAACTATAACATCAACCTGACAGCTTTTATTAACTCTAATAGCTCCACTTATTAATTGACTAAGTATAGTTTGCAATAGACAACTATCTCCAATAACAATATCATTTATATTGTCCTGAACATTGTAACTGAGCGATATTTCTCTATCTTCAGCAATTTCTTTCAGCGAACTAATTGTATCCTTCAATAGTTTTTGTATGCTAAATTTTTTTAAATGTACGTTTTGAAGCTCAATTTGGCCTCTAAGTGAGTAAACTATTCTGTTACAGTAGTCTTGTAGGTTAGCAACACAATTAACTATTCTTGCTAAGCTAGTAGTTTTATATTCCTCTTCTTTGAAATCATTTTGCCCACATAGTAGATCATCTGCTAGATGTCTGATTTTAGCAGTAGCAAGATCAAACATCTATTTAATTTTTTGAATCAAATCTATACAATATTTCTTCATTGACTCAGCTTCCTCTAGATAATCTTCCGCTTGTTGTAGCTTTATTTTCATTTTAATATAGTTATCTGCATTCATATTTTCGGTACAAAGATAAATATTTCTTTCCTTAGCTGTAGATACTAACTTAATTGAAATAGGTGGCAGATGAATTGTCCAAACATCTTGAGAAATGTCTTTTGTTGTATTGATATTCTTTTTTTTATTTTTCATAATATTCTCCATTTGACTAATGTTGTGAATTTAAATTACTAATTTGTATCGGAATGCTGACTAAAAACTTTGTATAATGCCCTTCTTTACTGTCTATCTTAATGCTTCCTTTCATTTCATATGTAAGATGTTTGATAAATTCTAACCCTGAATCTAATGCTTGATGCTTAATTAAGTGTGGATTTTTTAATTCAGAGTTCATCTCTTGTAATTTGTTTTTTGAAATGCCAGCTCCTACGCTATGCACTACAAATTTCAATATTCTATCTTTTGAATTCGATTGTTCATTTTTAGGAGGCAAAAAATCAATGCTAACTCTAACTTTGCTATTTGTACTATGCATAATAGCACTACCAACTAACTGAGTGAGTACAGCTCTTATTCGAAACCTATCTCCAGTAATAATATCGTATATGTCATTTCCTATTTTTTCCCTTAGCTCTATCTTTTTATCTTCATCAATTACTCTGATTGCTGCAATAGTACCATTTAGCATTGTTCGTAGGCTAAATTTTGCTAGTTCTAAATTCGTTGATTCTATGGTTTTTCTAAATACACAAATTGTATCATTCGGATGATCTATTAGTTTATCAAGTAAGCTTAATGTATCTGTTATTTTTGCTACTGCATCTTGCTTATATTCTACTAGTTCTACTATATTCCGCTTTGTTTTATTGCAGTTATTTACTATATGCCTAATATATTGAATCAAATATATATTGTTATTTTCCATATTATTCTCCTATGGTTAAGTTTATTAACTTTGTTTTTTTAGAAATTTAAAATAGCAAGCTTAGCTAACTGTTAGCTAAGCTGATTGGTATATGACATATGGCTTCCCTTAATGTTGATTTTTTATTTTCTGTTATTTCGGACTGAAGTGTTCTAACTTCTTCTAGCTCACTTTTGAGCTGTTTGAATACATACCGTTACAGTCGTATACTCAATCAATGAACAACGCAATCCTGTTAATGAGCTAATCATTACTAACTATAAAACTTGCTAGTTGTTAAATGTGAACCCGCCATCCAACACTTATATGAATAGGAAGTGGTCTATAGTTAGCTATTGTGCTACATTCAATATCTAAATATGTATCTTTTAATAAGTTTATTGTTGCACCAACTCCTAAGTCTACTCCAATATCACTATAAGACTTTAGAACTGATACTAGGCCACCTGTAACAACAATTGATGCTTTGTTACCTTCAATTATATTGTAATAATAATTTCCTTGAATAAAGTTATCTCTACAGTTGTGATAACACATAAATCCTAATCTTACATCCATCCATTCTGTGCCGATCTAATCTATAACCAATTCCAGCTTCTAATGTATCGTAGTTAGTAGCAATACCAGTTGAAAATTTTATATAGAATTGTGAAGTATCAATACTATCTTTGAAAGCATTGAAGTTTACATTATTATTCGCTGTACATATCGATGGTGAAGATAATACAACGAATGCTAATATAACAGCATAACACGGTTGTAAAAGTGATTTCAAAACATTCATATTAACTTCTCTTTATTAGCGTTATAGTTGTAATATTATGGAATCTATCAAAAAGCTTGATCAGTAATAGTTCTGTACACAGCATAGACAGAAATACATGGTTAAAGAAACTTGAACGTATAAAGTTGCTATCATCGAAAAATATCGAAATAGACGTAAAAGATTCGGTTTTAGATTTAATTTGATCTCTGGCATTTATAATTTTGAACTACCTTAACCACTTTCGAAAGAAGTCTAATATAAGGAACTCGATAGCAAGAAAGCGATAGGAATAGATAGTATAACCAAAGAGGATTATGGTAAGAAGTTGAAAGAAAATCCGCTCTTGCTTCTTACTAGAATTCGCAAAGGTCAATATCAAGCTAAATCTGCACGAATAACGAAAATTCCAAAAAAAGATTGAGGCAAAAAAGACCTTTGGTAATATCATACTTTGAAGATAAGATAATCGAGTCTGCAGTAAGCAAGACACTAAACTCTGTGTTTGAGCCAATATTCTTAAAGTATTCATATGGATTTCATCCTAAATTAAATGCACACGATGCTTTAAGGGAGTTAAATAGACTTACGTATAACTTCAATAAAGTGGCTATAGTAGAGATTGATATAACAAAGTGTTTCAATACAATTAAGCATTGCGAGTTGATGGAATTTCTAAGAAAGAAAATATCTGACAAGAAATTTCTAAAACTAATTACAAAACTGGTTGAAACACCAATCATAGAAAATGGTACTATAGTTACTAACAAAGAAGGTTGTTGTCAAGGCTCAATAGTTTCACCAATGTTATAGATAGTTGGTTTGCAAAAATCAGCAAAGAAAATTTAATTGGACAAACAGGAATGGTGAAGTATTGCGACGATATGGTATTTGTCTTTGAAATGGAAGCAGATGTATGATGTTTTGCCTAAAAGGTTAAATAATTATGGGCTAAATATCAATGAAGCTAAATCACAAATGATTAAATCTGGTAGAGACAATGCTGCAAATTTAGCCAAACAAGGCAAGAAGATTGCAAGTTATAATTTTCTTGTCCTTATTTTCCATATTTAAATCTGATAGAAAAGTTTTGGGCTAATATGAAGAGGTGTATTAGACATCAAATTACTCAATTTGGTGGTAAATCTTATGATGCTATTGTCGATTTTTTCTATGCTCAAACCTCATTGTAAATAACTATATATCAAATTTTACTGAGGTAGCATTACAACTTTTTCCTCGATTAACACATTTCATTACTTTATCTCGAAAGTCTTGGCTATATGATTTTGGCATTTCCTTTTTAGAATATTATATGCAAACTTCATTGTAAATGACTATATAACTGGTTTAATAGAATGGGAGGAAAACGTAAGGTAAATTGGAAAAAACTAACCGAGATACTTAAAAACGCCAATTTAGGATAAGAAACAATTAGAAATATGTAATATACAAGTGTTATAATGGTGAATGTTCAGGTTATTACGCATAGTATTATGAAAGAATATTTGTAGAAATATGATCAATGAATAAACTGTTATTAATTGAAACTACAGATAATATATAATTATACATTATCTCCTGTATGCTTCTTATTCTCTACCTTTCATATTTTTCCTTATCCAAAATTGGCGTTAAAAGAGTAAATTTTCCTAAAAATGGAAAGATTATCTCAATGTTCTAAACAACAAATAAGGCATAATGCTTATCTTATTTTTTCGGGAAGCCGGATGCGGTAATTCTGCAAATCCTGTTCTGGGCTGAGGGACCTAATTGAGCGATTGGTTAGGTCTACTCACACAATTATACTTTATATATTTCTTAATTTTTGAGTTAAATTTTAGTCTACCTTATACTAAAATATCTTATAAAATTCTTGCTTTAATATAGCTTTATAGTAATCTAGATCTATCTTTTGATCAAGTAATTCACTAATTGAAGTTACAATAGTCTCACGGTCTCCACACGGAATTATTCCTTTAAACTTTTTTAAATCTGGACATACATTAATAGCTACTCCGTGATAAGTGATCCACTTATGTATTCGCACTCCTATTGATGCTATTTTTTTTCTACCAAACTCACTATCTATCCAAACCCCAATAGTATCTTGAACAGTTATACCTGTAATATTAAAGAACTTTAGAGAATTAATAACAAGAGAAGCAAGATTGTTTACATAATTTCTAATATCTTTTACCCTTCCGTTAGCTGCTAAATTGATAACAGGATATATTATAATTTGCCCAGGACCATGATAAGTAAACTTTCCTCCTCGATCAGTATGATGTACTGGAATATCATAGCAATTTAATAATTCATCATTCTTAGCGCTAATTCCAGAAGTATAAACATCTTGATGCTCAAGAATAAATACAGCTTCTGAAGCAGTACCGTTTAGTATTCCTGTTAATCTTGATTTCATCATTTTATAAGCTTCGCCATATTCGATAGGATAATGAATTTCTATCCACTCTACCATAAGAAAAACTTTGTTAAGAAAAAATAATAATATAAAATACGCATAACTATTATCAAAAACAATTAAATTTATTTAAAAAAACGTGATTAGACTATATTCACAAAGGAATAAAAAAATAGGTGTGTTTGGATTATCTCGTACCGGTTTAGCAGTTTGTAAATCTCTAGCTGGACTTGCTGATTTAATTGTTTACGATGATTCACCTGACAGTCGGAATTCTTTCTACAAACATAATATTAGTTCAAAAAATTACAAGATGATCAACATTGATCAACCAGAATGGCAAGTATGTGACTTTATTATACTAAGCCCTGGTATACCATATTATACCACACCTCATCCTATTATAAAGCATGCGCAAAAGTATAACATACCAATTAAATCAGACATAGATCTTCTATATAATGAATATCCTAATCGTAAATACATTGGTATTACTGGAACAAATGGCAAAAGTACAACCTCTACTCTTATTCATCATATTTTAACATTTACAAATGGTAAATTTGATCTTGGAGGTAATATAGGTAAAGCTGTTTTATCTTTAAGAGATAATGTAGAAGGATATGTCTTAGAGCTTTCGTCATTTCAACTAGATTTAATAACTGATCTAAAGCTAGATGTTGCAGTATTATTAAACATCACTGCTGATCATATAGATCGTTATCATTCATTTGACCAATATATACTATCTAAGCAAAAGATACTTTCTCTTGTCACAAAAAATGGTTATGCTTTAATTAATAAAGACTGTTCTATTATTTCTAACGCCAATTACAATACATTATATGCAAGCAAGTTTAGAAATACTACGTGTAGCTTAGAATTAATAAAGAAAGCTATAAACACTGATGAATTAAATAAATCTATTGCAGATGAAAGTATAAATTGTCAATCTCAGCCTACATTAGTGAAATTTTCATCTCACCTACCTCAACATATAAATTTAACTTCTTTACTATTAGGTAAGCATAATAATCAAAATATTGCTGCTGCTTTTTATGCATGTAAAATTTTAGGTAGAAATGAATATGATATTACTAGCGCTATAAATCAATTTCAACCTTTACCTCATCGTATGCAATATATAGGAAAAAAAAACAACATACATATTTATAATGATAGTAAGGCAACAAATGCAGATGCTGCTAGTAAAGCATTATTAAGCTTATCAAATATCTATTGGATAGCTGGAGGAGTTGCTAAAGAAGGAGGAGTTAATTCAATAGTAAATACTCTATATGAAGTTAAAAAAGCATATTTATATGGGCAATCTAGATATGCTCTTGCAGAAACATTAAAAGGAGTAGTTGCTTTTTCAATTAATAACACCATGGAGGAAGCATTTAATCAAGCGATAATAGATGCTGAATCTGATCAAAGTGGGCTGGATAAAAATATATTATTTGCTCCTGCTTGTGCTTCATTTGATCAGTTTAAGAACTTTGAAGATAGGGGTAATCAATTTATAAAAATATCTCAAAAATTTATAACAGAATAAAAATATATGAACTATAATTCGACTGAAAAGTTTAGAATATTATGGCGCTGGTGGAAAAGTATAGATCAATACACAGTATTTTTATTATGTATTTTATCTGCTTTAAGCCTAATGCTAGTAACAACATCTGGCGCTGCAGTAGCAAATAGAATAGGAGTGCCACAGTCGTATTTTGCTAGCAAGCATATATTTTATGTTGTACTAGCAGTAGGTACAACATTTGTTGTATCGTTTCTCAATAAAACTACAATAAAGCGTTTAGCTATTTTAGGATTTATTCTAAATATTATATTATTAATATTTATTAAATTTTATGGTAATCCTATTAAGGGAGCTAAAAGGTGGATTAATATTGGAGGAATATCATTGCAACCTTCTGAATTTATAAAACCATTTTTTTTAGTGATTACTGGATGGCTTCTTTCAGCTATTCAAAGCAATGAAATTCGCTTTATTGTTACTATTATCTTATATTTAATAGTAGCATTACTGCTAATTACTCAGCCTGATTTTGGTATGTTAATAACAATTTCGGTTGCATTTGGAATACAATTATTTATAGCAGGTATACCGTTACTATGGCTCTTGATTTTGGTATGTATATCAATTGCCGGAACAGCAGGAGCATATTCATTATTACCGCATGTCAAGAGAAGAATTAATAGTTTTTTGGATCCAGCCAATAGCGAAAATTACCAAGTCATGAAGTCTTTACAAGCATTTAAAAATGGAGGACTATATGGCAAAGGGCCAGGAGAAGGTTTAGTCAAGCACATGTTACCTGATTCTCATACTGACTTTATTTTTGCTGTTGCTGGTGAAGAGTTAGGAGCTATAGTTTGTTTAATAATTGTAGCAATTTTTACTTTTATTGTTATATATGGATTTGTCAAATTACTATTTGAAGAAGATAATTATACAATTTTTGTATCCTCAGGTATACTTTCACAGTTTGGATTTCAGGCTATAGTTAATATGTGTGTTAGTACTAACCTGCTTCCAACTAAAGGCATGACTTTACCATTTATTAGTTACGGTGGATCTTCTAGTGTTGCAGTAGCGATAGGAGTTGGAATATTACTTGCTCTTACAAGGCATAAAACTGATCTTAGTAAATATAAACTCAAGATATAAAATATGAAAACAATATTTTTAGTTGGAGGTGGAACAGGTGGGCACTTATTTCCTGCAATTGCATTAGGAGAAGAGCTACAGGAGCGTGGTTATAATGTATACTTAATTACAGATGCTAGGTGTGCAAAATATCTCATAAATTCCAATTATAGTTTTAAAATCCATATTATGAATATGGTATCCATCTCTAATACAGGGATTAAAAAACTTTATGCTTATATAAGAATATTAGCTGCTTGTATAACTGGATTTAAATTATTCTACTCAAATTCTCCAAGCCTCATAGTAGCTTTTGGAGGATATACTATTGCTCCCATTATTATAAATGGAATATTATTTAAAATTCCATTTATTCTACATGAGCAAAACAGTGTTTTAGGCCTAGCTAATAGGCTTTTTTTAAGATATGCTAAAGCTATAACTGTAACGTTTGCTAATACTCTCAATTTGAATAATCGCTATAAACATAAAGTAATAGTTACAGGAACTCCTGTGCGAAAAGCTTTAAGATTTACGCCAAAACGTAATTTTAACTCTAAAAATTTTCAGCTGTTAGTAATTGGAGGTAGTCAAGGAACCAAAATCTTTTCTACTCTTGTGCCTAATGCAATCAAATTACTAGTCAATTGCGATCATGACTTTAAAATTACTATTGTTCATCAAGCTGTAGCAAAGGATATTAATTACGTTAAAGCAATGTATACTGAACTAAATGTAGAGCATGAAGTGAGTGATTTTTTTTACAATATTGCTGACAAGTACAAAAATTCTCATTTAGCAATTTGCAGAGCTGGAGCATCTACTATATCTGAAATAATATCTTTATGTCAACCTGCAATATTAGTACCATATCCTATCTCTGCACAAAATCATCAGCTTTTTAATGCAAAAGCTATTGCAGATAATAAAGCTGGTTGGTGTATAGAACAAAGCACTATCACACCTCGTATTTTATTTGAAAAAATATTCACATTAATGCAATCACCAACATTATTAGCTTCTACTGAATTGAAACTGAGAGAGATGAAAATTAATGCTGAGAACCTACTAGCTAATGTGGTAGATAAATTTATAGTAACTTAGGTAAAATTAGATATAACTGAACCACTATAAAACAGCTACATTATATACTTTTTGAAAGGTATATCTAAGTCATAGTGATAGCCAAACTGTTATAACTGTTTTATAGTAGTTTAGCTATATATTAAAAGAAGCGTATAAATTGTTAAAATCAAGATTTGCTTTGGTGGTAGTATCATGCAGCCAGAGGCTAGGTAAATGGCATAGTTAACATAAGTAAACTACTGATGAATGTTGTTAGTAATAAAAAGCAAAGGATACTGTAAGGCTTTGTTCAAAAGAGAAATGATCTGATTATTTGCCTTAGAACCTGACAATACGTAGACTATATGATCACATGCGGACAGGTAGAACATAACCAATTTATGTTATATAGATAGAACACAGTAAGCCTGTATCTTTTCCAATATGGAAGGTGAGATGTAAGGTAAGCTGATGAAGGTGTAAGCAGATGAAAACAGAAAAAAATGCTCCACACGAAAGTTGGAGTTTTCTGTCATGGTCTTTTATGATGAGAGAATTTGATAAAACTTTGCAATGAGAAAAGCAAATAATGGTTATAAATTTTACAGCTAGTGCATCTACTGATAACAAAATACATTGGCACAGTATAAACTTGAAGAAATGTAATAAAGTTGTTAAAAATCATCGAACTCGTATCGTAAATGCAATACAGGAAAGCAGATGGAATAAAGCAGAAGCTTTGCAATGTTTGCTTACACATATTAAACCTGTTCAACAGAAATTGGGCTTAAAGAGGCTTGAGTAATGTGATGCCAAAGCATCACGTACTAGTTGTATATCCAGAGGAGCTAATATGTACAGTGTGAGGTAACCCTACTAGATGAAGAGTTAGAAATCTATAGTTAGGATAGCAGCATGGAGAGAAATTGAGATGTTGGAACATATCGACAAACTTATCAAAAGGATAAGAGCAAATTATCAAGCTGCAACGAAAGCAAATACATGGATGGCTCTGAAAGTTATAAGTCCAAAATGCTGAGCTAGCGACAATATAGCGAAAGCAGAATGCTTAACTGAAAACTATAACTGATACAGTTGAACACTATAGCTGAGTGGTAGTGGCGGCATGATAATAAGTACATATTAAGTAATTGGAGAAGTACTCTCGTTCCAGAAAGAAAGATTCTAGAGCAATGTAGATTCTATAACTAGTAAACTATGAAATAAATTGAACATGAGAGGATGACATAGTGGTATGTCTTAGCAATGAAGTAGTGTAATGCCTGTGGAGCAAACGTACCATACTGATAACATTATTTCAACAACAATGGAGGTAATGACGAATGATAAAAATATCTATAGAATTACAAGGCATGAGAAGGAAAATATAGTCATCTACAATGATGTTTGAGCATAGAAAGAAGAGATAAAATAGTTAATATAATCTGTTGGTTATAAAGTTATTTTTCTGCTATTTTATTCTCTAGATTTAAATTCGATAGAAAAGTTTTGAGCTAATATGAAGAGGTGGATTAGAAATCAAATTACTCAATTTTATGAATCTATTATCGCTTTTTTCTATGCTTGAACCCCATTGAAAATGACTATATATCTTATCAACCAAATATTACGAGCTGCTGGATAAATTACTTTAGGGTTGGTAACTCTAGCAGTTGTTTTGGATATGTAAGCGACTTGATAGAGAAGAAAGTAGGATATCATCTAATGCAATTACGTGAATTGAGAAGGCTTATGCTGAAAAAGGTGTCGTAGAAGAGAATTATATGAGAAGATTGGATTATATAATAGACCTCTTTCGAAACTGGTTAAGGTAGATCAAAATTATAAATGCCAAAGATCAAATTAAATCTAAGACCGAATCTTTTACGTCTATTTCGATATTTGTCAGCAATAATTTTGAACCGTTTTAGCATACCAATAACGTTTTCACTCACAACTCTTTCTCCTGCTAATCTACAATTATTCTTTTTATCATTTTTAGTTAAAGGATTTTTCTTGCTTTTTTTCTTTGGTAATTCAGAATTATTGTGAATTTTTTGTATACCTTGATATATCCTGTATCAGTAATCACTTTAACCTTAGGATTGATAAGAATTTTGGATTCCTTAAATAATCTAAAGTCATGTTTTTTACAGTTAGAAAAATCTGTACATATTACTTGGTGCGTTTTTTCTACCACTATTTGAGTTTTTAGTGTATGCCTTTTCTTCTTTCCTGAATAATAGAATTTTTGTTTTTTTTAGGTCTTTCTATAGGACTCTCAGTAGCATCAATCAAAACTACTTCATAATTCATATCGCTCTTCATTAGAGCTTTACGACCTGGAAGAGCAAAGTTTGGATGTTTAACTAGGGTATCTTCTACCCATTTAACAGCTTTATATGCTGAACTTTCACTAATCTCATAGTTCTTGCATATATGGAAATAAGTAAGGTATTCTCTAAGGTGTTATTTTAAGACCATCAGCAACTGTTCCTCCAAATTGAGCTTATTTTTACTCCCACCTTTTGATTTCTTAAGACAATCAGCTTTCCTTAAAATATCCACCATCTTTGAAAATGTTCACTTCCTTACTCCTGTTAATCGACGAAATTTTTCATCCTATAACTCTTTAATCTGATCGAATTTCATTATTACCTCAAATCAGATCTTTATAACACTATTCTACATCATTCTCTAGTTTCGAAAGAAGTCTAATGATTACCAAATTCGATATTATAGATCTTTGAAAGCAATAACTTACAACATGCTATAGACAATGTCAGGAAAGCGCATATAGGTAATCTATACGTTAAGTTTAACATGGCGTGTAATGGATATGTTGATAACTAAACTACTACGCCTTCACTCGACTATACTTATGTAACAAAGATATTGCAACACTTCCTTGTTACTAGATTGCGGAACTAGCAGTTGAAATTAGATGATGATGTAGCTCAGCTACTATTGGTTCAACATCTATTTTATTCAATATAATAGATATTCTAGCTTCTAAGGCTAATATTCCTAAAATTTGCACTTCAAACTTGCTAAGAACCATGGTAATTTGCTGAAATATTGATGGGTTATATTTTATTGCGTATCCTACTACTGATACTGATGCTACATTATTAATTTGGTAGCTATTAATGATACATTGGTTTTGTAATTCATCAAATGCTTTTTTTGATGCAGCTAAATCAGATAATGGTATGATTATACTAACCTTATTTAATTGGTAGTTAGTAATTTGCTCTATTGAGACTGAATATTTAAGCATATGATTTATAACAAGAAAAAATTGTTTGTTATCATTGATGTATATAGTTACTAAAATTATATCTTTATTATACGTAATACCTGTAATTTGAGGTTGTTCCATTGTTGTAATCTCTTGAATTGTTGTTCCTTGACCTTTGCTAAATGCATGTATTACTTTAATAGGAACATTATAGCGCATACCCATTTGTACTGCTCGATGATGAATTACTCTTGCTCCAAGCGAAGCTAATTCCAGCATTTCTGTATAAGCGATTTTATCATGCTTGCAGGCTTGTGGTATTAGTTCTGGATCAGCTGAAAATATTCCGTCAACGGTAGTATATATATCACATCTTTTTGCTTGCAATGCTGCTGCAATAGCCACAGCTGTAATATCAGATCCTCCGCGTCCTAAAGTTGTAATTCTATTATGATTCGTGATACCTTGAAATCCAGAAATAACTGGTACTATACCTTGTAATAGCATATCATGAATTAAGTTAGTATTAATATCGATAATTATTGCTTTAGAATGATAATTATTAGTTTTAATAGGTATTTGCCATGAGTGTAATGATCTAGACTTAATTGATTTTTGTTGTAAAGCTAATGCAAATAGTGAGGCTGTCATAATCTCTCCACTACTTAAAGCACTATCATACTCTGCTAATGTTTCAGGAGTATATAATTCACTGTTTAAATTGTAACAAAATGAAATTAATTTTTTAGTAATGCCAGCCATAGCTGAAACTACTACTATAACCTTATTGCTAGCATCAATTTCACGCTGTACTTTTGTTACTAAGTTAGCAATTTTGGCAGTATCAGCTACACATGCTCCACCAAATTTTTGTACAATAATATTCATATAAATTAATAGTCAGCGTATATCTTTTTTTATGTGTCAAAAAATTTTAAAAAAATTATTATTTACTGTAGTATTAATTTATGTTTTTAGCCCAAACTACATTACTCAATTAAGTTAGTTCAGCTGTTATTATAGCTAAAATAGTTGAATTATATTACAGAGAAGAAAAAAATAATATGTTAAGATAATATAAATTATGGTATTAATATATCATTATTAGTACTATAATTCAAATTACTTATTAACTATATTTATAAAAAATAAACTTTTGTAAATATATTTATTCATGATCATATACCCCCCATAAAATTTTCCGATCTATCCAGCCAATATAATTTTTGCAATGTAACTTACACATTAAAGCTGTGCATTTTTTTAATTCACACCTTATTTTAGGCTCAAGATATGCAATAATTCTACTTTCATAATTAGATGACTTATAAAGATTCTGTATTTTATTACTGTTAATAACTACTGTTCTTTTTTGAGATAAAACACTGGAGTGAATCCATCCAAAGTCACCTGTTATATCGCGCACATAGTACCATTGGTCAAATTTATCAACTATTTCTAATGGCTCATCTTTTTTAGTAAATATCCACTTAATTGGATATTTGATATTTGGGCCTGTTCTCATGTTGATTTCATTAGCTTTGGTTGAAACAAACCTTGGAATTTTAGTATTTTTGTTATCTGATAACGCAGCATTGATAAATACAGTAACCATAATTATAAATGTTATAATAAAGCTGTAAATTCTACTCGTTTTCATCATCATTATCTAGGGTTTGGCTTTGCTTTGTAGCTACGTAATTACCTGAACGAAATTGGTTTTTAATTCTATTAACTTCGTAATCGCTAATGCCTATTACTTTTAAGACTTCGCTACCTAATTGTAATCCAACCTCATAATCTGATGGAACAATAACTGTTGCTCCACATTCATAGAATTCATTAGAGCGCTGCAAATCTTTTGCTTTTACAATTATAGCAATATGTGAAAAATTATTTGATATAGCTTTTAGAGTTTTTTTGATTGTAATTTCATTACTTAAAGACAAAATAACTGCTGATGCACGCTCTATTCCTAGCGCTTTTAATGTGTCAACTTGAGAAATATCTCCCTGAACAATAGGAAAACTACTATGATTATCTTCTTTTACAGCTTGTTCATTAATATCAATTGCAATATAACGTATATTTTCTGCTTCTAGAACATTTGCTACCATTCTACCTACACGGCCAAATCCTGCTATAATAATATGATTAGTTAAATCTCTAGCTCCTTGTTCAATAATTTGAAGTGGATTATACTCCTCCTTTTTACCATTGCCAAGCAGGTCAGCAATTTTTGCTCCTGCTACAGATAATAATGGAGTTAAAGCCATAGTACAAGTTACAACTAATAATAAAGTTTTACCAATTGAGTTTTCAATAATTCCCTCCTTCATTGCTTCATTAAACAAAATAAAAGCAAACTCACTACCTTGAGATAGCAGTAATCCTGTATGTAATGCAATACTCTTATTAAAGTTAAATAGAATACACAAGCCAGTAACAATAGTTGCCTTAATTAGAATCAATCCTATTGAGCAAACCAAGATTGTTTGCAGATTTTGAATAATTTCATTAACATTGATATGCATTCCTACAGACATGAAGAATAAGCCAAGTAATAATCCCTTAAATGGATATATGCTTTCTTCTGCTTGTAATCTAAATTCAGTTTCAGCCACTAATATACCTGAGACAAATGCTCCTAGTGCAAGCGATAAGCCCTGATGACTTGTTCCCCAAGCAGCAGATAATACAATAAGTAGAGTTGTAGCTATGAATAATTCATTTGTACTTCCAGGTGGTTTATCAATAGAAATTACTTTGAATAAAGGCCTTAAGAACAGTTGACCAGTAATAAATATGACTATTAGTGCTATTATAGCCTTAATCAGAGCAATGCCCATAGCTTGAGCAATAGATATGTCTGTTTTATTAGATAGCATTGGTAGTATAACAAGCAATGGTACCACAGCGAAATCTTGCATTAGTAATACTGATAATGCAACTCTACCAACTTGACTGGATTGGCTACGACTTTCTTCAATTACCTGAAGAACGATAGCAGTAGAAGACAGAGCTAACACCGTTCCAATAATAATTGATACATCAACATTATCATAATATAACATGACACAACCACCGATTATTACACTAGTGATGATTACTTGTAACGATCCTAAGCCAAAGACATACCTTCTCATAGCTTTTAATCTTTCAATTGATAATTCTAACCCAATTGCAAATAATAGAAAAACCACTCCAAATTCAGCAATAGCACTAGTATATTGAACGTTGACAATTTTAAGGCCATGATCACCAATTAGAGCTCCAGCTACCAAATATCCAAGTACAGGACTAAGCTTTAGTTTTTTAAAAACTATTACAATACAAATTGCAGTAGCAAGTAGTATAACGATATTTGGTAAAAAGTCATAAGATTCCATTCTACTCTTCTAAAACTTAATTAGTTAGATTTTAAGAACGTAATATATATCTGGAGTTACTTTACATTCTATTGCAATAAACTATTATACATTATACTTAAAATAATTCTAAATTAAGCAATTACTGTGTTTAATAATGTTTTATTACTCAACCTGTTAATATAACCTCAGTATGCATCAAAATTATTATAAACAAACTCTACGTTCCAAATATAAGAATATACGAATCTTGGCAAATAAACAATTAAAAAGTTGTTATCAACAAAGCCATCAAATATTGTTAAAAGCTGTATATATTCTTACTTCATTACTTCCTACTAATTCTGTAATTGGTATTTATTATCCATTTAAAGGCGAAGTTAATGTATTAGATTTGTTAATGATAATGCCTAACTATAAATTTGCTCTACCAGCTCTTATTGACAAACAAATGTTATATAGCTACTATTATATAGGTTGCCCAATCAAAAAACAAGAACATGAAATATATACTCCAGTTGGTACTGATATAGTGCTGCCATCTGCATTATTAGTTCCAGGTTTGGTGTTTGATGTTGCTGGTTATAGAATTGGCTTTGGTAAAGGATATTATGATCAATACATATCGCAAGCCAGAAGTATTAATAGCAATAACATAGCAATTGGAGTATGTTTTGATATACAGCTAAGAAACTTCGTACCTAGGGAGTTGCATGATCAAAAAATGGACTATATTATAACAAATAAAACATTAATTGTAACATGAATATAATAGATATAATTTCTCTTGTAATCTTTATTAGCGCAATTACCTTAGGGTTTTATAAAGGTGGGTTAAAATTGATTATTGGATCAATTTTTTTTGTGAGTTCAATATTTTTAACTGTACTTTTAACTCCTACATTGCAGGATATAATTATTGAATATACTCATAGTTTGCTTTATGCAACTATTATAAGTAGTATTTTATCTTATGTTATGTCGTTGATATTATGTACAGTGTTAAGTAACCAGGTTATTAGGCTTATTAATCCAATTACTGATGGATTATTGGATAAATTTTTTGGTATGTTGTTAGGCGGAATGCAAAGCATATTACTTTGTGTCTTTTTATACTCTATATTAGCTATTATGTCTACACGAAGTTATATTGATGCATCAAATCATAAAGAAGTAAAACAAAAAATAAAACAACATCTTCCAATATGGCTGCATAATTCAGATTTCTTTACTTTATCTGGGAGTTTAGCAATAGATTTAATTGATGTTATTCCTGAAAAACAATTTAATGATATATTAAAATCAATTAATACGTCACATAAAAATAATAAAAAGCATGACTTAGTTCATAATAGCAATGGCAGTATTGAGCAATAAACTAACTAAGTATAGCTGAACAATGAATAGTGCAGTGTTGTTTTTTGTTATACAAGCCATAGCTATACAAAGGTTAAAGTTCTCGTTTGGAGCTACTCCATGCTTATTTAATATAGGTAATAAAGCTCCACCAAAAGGTGACCAATACATTATTTGTCGTCATCTGCCAGCTAGTAACATACCTGGAGAGCTTAAATCACCTTTCCATTAATAATATTTATTCTTGCATTAATATTTCTTTCCATAGTTTCTCTTTTAGTTATAGCTATAGTTCTTTCAATAGCTTGATTTGATAAAATTTACAGACCAAAATGAATCAGGAAATTTGATTTTATATATTCATCACTACGCATTTCATTGCCTAAAAACAGATCCATAGCAGATAATTTCGACTCTGCAGGTCTTTTGCGAGCTTCTAGACTGATAAATATTTGATCATCATTTACATTTACAAAATCATCATTTTCAAATAACGAAAAATCTCCACTTAGAATTTGTTCAGACAATATTTCATACTCGTTAATATTCAAATGTTCTTCTTCAGGCCAGCCAAATATTACTCTCAGAAACTTTAATAATTGCTGTGCATCAACATTTTCAGTGCTTAATCCAATCGACCTAAACGTATCTTTTAAAGCATCTCTTCTGCGAATCATATCATCGATATTTGCATTTACATTAGGTATAGTCACTGAAATCAACAATACTACATCCTTTATAGAGCCTGATTTTTGAGCTTGATTACGCAAAAACTCTGTTCTTTTATTTGCTAACTCAATAAATATCTCTCCTTTACGATACGACTGCCAGTTGCTTAAAAAATGTTCGATATTATTACTACCAAGCATCAAGACTTGAAGGCTACTTTCAGCTGGTAAATTTTCATCACTTTTCAGAAATTTAGCAATTTCATTTTGAGCCAAAACACTAGCTTCAGCCAATCGGCATGCAAGCAATACAAAGCCTATTGAACCACGATTAAAGAATAGCTGAGTCTCATCATCATATGATTCATAGACAAAATGTTTAGAGAATCTTTTTCGCGATCAAAATACTTATGTATGCCTGCGTTTACCTTGGCTCTGTTTGGATTTAAATAAATTAATAAGATATTAGACTTCTTTCGAAAGTAGACAATGATGTAGAATGGTGTTATAAATATCTGATTTGAAGTAATAATAGACCTCTTTCGAAACTGGTTAAGGTAGTTCAAAATTATAAATGCCAGAGATCAAATTAAATCTAAGACCGAATCTTTTACGTCTATTTCGATATTTATCAGCAATAATTTTGAACTACCTTAACCAGTTTCGAAAGAGGTCTAATGAAATTCGAACAAATTAAAAAGTTAGAGGATGAAAAATTTCGTCGATTAACAGAAGTAAGGAAAGGGATATTTTCAAAGATAGTGGATATTTCGAGAAAAGCTGATGGTCTTAAGAAATCAAAAAGTGGGCGTAAAAATAAGCTTAATTTAGAGGAACAGTTGCTGATGGGCTTAGAATACCTTAGAGAATACCGTACTTATTTCCATATAAGTCAGAACTATGGGATTAGTGAAAGTTCAGCATATAAAGCTGTAAAATGGGTAGAAGACACCCTAGTTAAACATCCAAACTTTGCTCTTCCAGGTCGTAAAGCTCTAATGAAGAGCGATACGAATTATGAAGTAGTCTTGATTGATGCTACTGAGAGTCCTATAGAAAGACCTAAAAAAAACAAAAATTCTATTATTCAGGAAAGAAAAAAAGGCATACACTAAAAACTCAAATAGTGGTAGATAAGAAAACGCGCCAAGTAATATGTACAGATTTTTCTAACGGTAAAAAACATGACTTTAGATTATTTAAGAAATCCAAAATTCTTATCAATCCTAAGGTTAAAGTGATTACTGATACAGGATATCAAGGTATACAAAAAATTCACAATAATTCTGAATTACCAAAGAAAAAAAGCAAGAAAAATCCTTTAACTAAAAATGATAAAAAGAATAATCGTAGGTTAGCAGGAGAAAGAGTTGTCAATGAAAACGTTATTGGTATGTTAAAACGGTTCAAAATTATTGCTGACAAATATCGAAATAGACGTAAAAGATTCTCTCTTAGATTTAATTTGATCTCTGGCATTTATAATTTTGAACTACTTTAACCAGTTTCGAAAGAGATCTATTACAACCTAAACAGGTATTTATAATGAATAGCAAAATAGTAGATATTATGGTAATATCTTGATAAATCTTTTTGGAGAAGGAAGCATGTCTAAAAGAAAAAACGAAAATCAGATTTTTAGTACAAGTAATGACAATCTATATAAGAAAAGGAAGTATGATGAAAAAGAGAACTCCATAACAAAGGATACTAATCTACAAAAGAAAAGAAAGTATGGTGAAGATGAGAATTCAGTAACAAATGATGACAATATACAAAGTCTCAGTTCTCATAAAAAACAACGTACACAACAAAGTAATTTACTAGATGAGAATATATTTAAAGATTGGTTTATGGTACCACTCAAACACATCGCTTCAACCAATATCATTACTCGCTTATGGATAAATCAAAGTACTATAAATCAGATAAGCAATTTATTTAATCATTCTGCTGATATATTACGCGACTGGCGTAAACTGAAAAATAGTATAAATGATAAAATACTAATGTTGCAGTTGCCTGAATCTATAACTCAACAATTGGTAAGTATCAATAAATTCATAGGAACAGAGCTATATAAGTGGATAAAATATCATGATAACGATGTCCTTTACAATGACAAATCTGAGTATTTAGCAATAAATTATATCTGTAATATAGAATGGACTCCAAGAGGAACAATTAACTATCTACAAACAGCTAGGAATATTTTAGCAAGAGATGATAATGGTTTGAGTAATGATCAAAAATATCGACTTGCTTGTAATTATTGTTTAGAGGATAGTATTACAAATTATGCTCAAAAAGTTAATCTAGCAAGTTATTTACAAACCATTAGTATTTATAGCCAGCCTATGGTTTATTTTTGGACTTCTCATACGTACTCTACTAATATTGATAGTACAACTGCTGATGTAAAGACAATTGATGCATTAGTGAGTGATTATAATAATCGCAATAGAACCAACATAGACACAAATACGTATATATTCAATATTCTTATTGAGGATAACTGTCATAAAGCCATGAATTGTGTGCCAATAGAGTATATTTGGAATAGATTTAGTTATGAAGAGCAATTAAAAAAGATAACATTAGCAATAAACAAAATAAATAATCGAGAGTTTAGGTCTTTATTATTATCTCAACTTGATTATGAACAGCAGAAAAAAATTTTTCAGAATAGTTATTTTTTAAGTATTACGCTAATGAGGTTTTTGAATGATTTATTATTGAGTGATTACTTCTTACCTATAGCATATAATGCATTAAATATTATGCCAGAGAAATCATTCTTTTACTTAATAGAGGCAGTAGCTGATAGAATTGGTCCAAGCTTGTATTCAAAAACTTATGACGATAATTATTATAAATTTATATTCAAGGAATTATGGCAATTTGCTCCAAAGCGGTTAAAGGAATATGTACTTGAATGCAATGATACATATATAATACAAAATTTTATTGTATTTAAGTTATTTTTGAATGATGAGATTAATAATGATATAGATATAGCAAAGTTAGTATTAGCTGACGCAAATGCTACGCACAAATATAATATAATGTTTTGCGGCTCACTGCAATGTGGAGTTAAGAAATGCAGTGATTTAATTATCAAGAACCAATGGAATTTTTTAGATACATTTATTAAGCTGCTTATATCGTCTACAGAAGATATAAACACGCTTAAACAAGAACTTATAAAAGATCATGGATATCAGATAACAATACATTTTTATCAAAATCAAGAATATGATAAAGCTGAACATTTTCTCAAGTGGTGTCTAGAATCAGATAAAAAAATAAAAACTTTCAAAAAAGAATTAGCAAGCAAGGAATTTTCTTGCAAAATATTAGAGTCGATTGTTACAAGCAACAAATCTGATTTTATAGAGATAGAACACTATTTTCAGTGGTGTGCTGCAAATAATTTAAAAATAATTAATGAGTTAAAGGAATCAATTCCACAAAAATGGTTTCAGGAAGTAATTTTTAAATTAATAGAACAAGATCAGTATGAATTATTAGACCAAATTTTAAATTGGTGTTTTTCAAATGATCAAGAAAAAATTAATAATTGTAAAAATAGTTTCTATACAACAAAGGGAAGCAATTCATATTATTGTTTTAGCTATTTAATTTATAGGTTAATAGAGAAAGATGATTCATTTCAATTATTAGATAAATTTGTTAAGTGGTGTTTTACTGATATACAAAAAATAAATCAGTTTAAAAAATGGATACTTTGTCCTCAAGATGATATCTACAGTGTGTGTATATATCAATTGCAAAAATATAAATTTGAATTAGCTGACAAAAGTGTCAGCTGGGCTGCGCTTTCTCATGAAGAAATTGCTTTATTTAAAAATAAGTTACTTGGTTCTGAAGACATAAAATATATTGTAACTTATTACCTGGCAGAACCAGATAAATTACAATTGCTTATTAAATGGTTTAGTCCATCAATATACGCAATAACAAATTTTAAAGAGATAATCTCTAACAAGTCTTATTATAGTTATTGTAGTGAATCATTAGATAGATATTTGCAAGAATGTGAGAATATAGATCATAGCATAAAAAATGATGTTAAAGATATTGTAGAAAACTTACTACTTAATGTGGAAAACATTACTTCTAATGATCAGTCAGCAGTGAATGCTATAGGAGAATTAGCTCTTAACATTTAGATTTAGTGTAATAGTAATATAAAATTAAAATATATAAAAAATGGGCAATAAATCAGAGTTAATTGAGATTTTTTTGAATGACTATAACAACTTTGAAAAGTCGTTAACTAAAACATTTGATAAAATTCCTATAGCAAGAAATACTAATAACAAGGATTTTTGGATGTTCCTTTTTATTGGTTCTGCATTAACTATTCTAAATAGCGAGTTAAGACAAAATGTAAAATCTATTTGCTATAGCATTACTAATAACAACATCTTGAGATTAGCATTTAACTTCAACAATAAAATTATATTACGATCTATATCTATTGGATTTAATGATGAAGTTCATGGAGAACATCAATTTTCAAGGAAAGATCTTGATCAAATAAAAACTCTTTTTTCATATGACAAAATCATAAGCCTAAAAAGTACTTGCTCAAAACATATTCATATCAAAATTATTCGTGGCAAAACTATCAAAAAACCCAAAATAAGTGTTATATGCACAGACAATATTGAAGAAACAAGAAAAGATAATGCTAGCAGCAAGTTTATTAATGTTAATCCTTTAGATATGAAAGGAAAAACATTAGATATGTGTTTAAAGCTGATTTCTCAGCCAACAGATAGTAATAATGATGATGATAATGACGATGAACAAGATTATACAGAAAATGTAGAGCAGCTATTTAATTGCTTTAAAGATTTATATAAGCAAGGCCAATGGATCTTTGGTACTTCAGAATCACGTTATCATGGGTTTGTTTACGGAGCATTAGTATTAAACTTCAGACAAAAATATTCAATGGATGTATATGTCGAACAAAGCGCAGGCAGAGGATATCTAGATTTGTATTTGCTATGTAAACATTATAATCATAATCAGATAGCTAATGCTGATGCTATTAAAATAATATCTGAATTTAAAAATGGGAATAATAAATACCCTTCTGTTGCAGATGCAATAAAACAGGTAGAGGATAGGTGTTATGCACAACTTATTGGTAGAACTCAATCGAATAAGACTATAATAGTAGGAGCTGATTTTGGAGATATAACTAAGCAAGTACAGGCAAAATTTATGCTGCTTGATAAATTGCCTGAGCGAGATTTTATAACTTTCATAGCTGATTCACAGACAAAACTGTCTAAAGCTAATATAAAAGAAGAAATAAGGTGGATATTTAAATCAACACGTGCAGAGGAATCATTAGCTAAAATATTATTAGGAGAGTTATTATCAAGCAAAGTACAAAAAAAGTTTGCAGTTTTTCTTAATAAAATTGATAATGATGAAACCAAGGCTAGTATATTTATTCTTAAGCAATTTAATAACAATATAATATTATCTACTATTGAGAAAGATGACAAGCCGCTACAGAAATATTGCAGACTAGGTAGTACTAGATTACAGAGCAAGCACAATAAAGAGGTTAACGTAACAGATGAAGTAGAATATGCAGTACGATATATTCAAAAACAGTATAAAATTAATTCTGGCACAAAAATTACCATAATAGTTAATAGAAAAGGACAAAACTACGAGACTTACTTAGAAAGTGTAGATATAACAAATTTAAACTCTAATCCTTCTGATACTGATGTTGGCTATAATATAAAAGACTATATAACACAACCATATAATATTAAGCACAGTATTGATGTATGCAAGCTGATACTAGAATTACGACCAGATATACAAGATGATAAGTTGGAAGAACTTGCTAAGCTTCAATGCGAGCTCTGCGAATTTCAAGCATTTATCACAGAGGAACGCGACTTTCAGGCTATATTACATGGATTATTCTCATTCAAGAAGTTTGAAGAAAATACAACTTTAAGGGCAATATCAGAAGTAACATTTGGCACAGGCAAAGCGGATTTAGTATTAGCATCTAACCATAGTATACTTTATTTTGAGTTAGCTTTATTAAAGGAACATAACGTTGATACTTTGCTAAATAAAAAAAAACAGCAACTTGATAAATACCTGGTAAATGCTAAAGTTATTACTAATGATAAGAATGCTAACGGAGTAGTACTAATTTTTGATAGCAAAACAGGTAAGTTATATAACAGGTATCATACTGCGCCAGTTGAGCATTCTTCAGATGAAGGAGGGAAAACACCTATATATAATCAAATAGAAACGCTAGAACCGCGGCTTTTGTCACCAATAGATCAAAATAGCCCTACTAAAGCTAAAAAATCAAAAAACTCTCATAATGAAGAAGATTCTAATATAAATATAATAAAAAAAAGCAAAATGAAGTCAGTTGACAATTTTGGCAGCACTAATGATTCTAATAGACAAAAAAACGTATCTCAAAACTACAACATAAATAACTTTGATGACATTGAAGGAAACAGAGATAAAATTTATATAGGTAGTGAAAACTCCATAGAAGACAAAAAAAATACTGAAGTTGATAAAAATGCTCAACTGCTTGCATTTGTACAAGATGGGTGGCATGGACAAGAAGATTTAAATTACAATAATCAATCAGCTTCTATTCTTAGTAAGACAATAGGGTTAGATAATATACCTGAGTAAGCCTTTAAAAGCAAGATTAGGATAAGGTATAGTAAGAGAAAGAATAGGAGATAAGATTAGGATTAAGTTGTAGATAGAATAAGTTGCAAGAGAAGCAATTACAAGAGAAGCAATTATATGAACAAAGAAATTAATAAGAGAACTGTACATAGTATGATCTAAATGCATATGTTTTTTCAGTAAACCTCTTTCGAAACTGGTTAAGGTAGTTCAAAATTATAAATGCCAGAGATCAAATTAAATCTAAGGCCAGATCTTTTACGTCTATTTCGATATTTATCAGCAATAATTTTGAACTACCTTAACCAGTTTCGAAAGAGATCTAGTACATTAAAGACAGACTCAATTAAAGAACGTTTATTTAATAACCGCTTATCTTGTATATCCAATAAATATGTTTTCATATCTTTACGAAGATTAGTAAATAAACGTAGACCATTAGTCAGCAGTTGATGAAATAACTCCTTAATATGTAGGCTTTATCACTAAACAGTTTACTAGATAAGCCTTTAGGAAAAAACCGAAGATACAGATATGTCGCTTTTATTGCCTTTAGTAATTTTAACTGACATTATTTCGCCTTTATTATTGATTATAAGATGAAGCTTAAAGTCTAAGAACAAGCCATAACTACTTTTACCAATTTTAGAAATTTTGTTAAAAACTCTATTGCTGGAGGTACGTTTATTATGACAAATTGTTAACTTTGTAGCATCGATGTAATATATACCAGTTTCTTCTCCTTTCAGATAATGCATTAATATTGCTAATGGTAGCAACATTCTAGGCCACAGTTGTATTATTCTATTATAGCTTGGTAAACAAAAGTATCCTTTATACTTATGACTCAAGTAATATAGATGATAATTTTTACAATCCTTGCATTGAGATACATAAAAATATATCGCTATTGTTAATAACTAAGCTAAGGACAACTTCCCATCTCTGTTCCTTTGATTACTACTTGGTATTAATCTCTTTCTCTCACACTCTTGATATATCTTGCAAAAATTGTCTATTAAATAGTATAACTGTTATAATACATTTTTTCATGTTGGGTTATTCATTGTTTATTTAAATTTTTTTTATAACTCAACATTCTCTCTTTGTATACCTTTTATTCTCTACATTTCATATTTCCACTTATCCTAATCTGGCGTTTTAAATCTACTGTTTTTGCCTTCTATTCGTTTAGTTAAATCTTTATTTTCAATAATTCTTGCCTTGCCTTATATTGATTACTTTCTCTAAGCACTTCTATTTTCTATAGCAATCAATTAGTACGATCAGATTATCAACCATTTTACATACTCTGTGTAGTCCAATTACTTGGCTTACTCACATACTTTGCTCTTTCTGAGACATGTTACTTACTTCATTTAGGTAAACATTGCTTAAAACTCCAGAATAAGATAAGATAAAGTATGAAAGTCATAGAATAAAAGATATACAAAAAGATAATGTTAAGTTACAAAGAAAATTTAAATAAACAAGGAATAACCCAGCATGAAAAAATGTATTATAACAGTATACTATTTAATAGATAATTTTTGCAAGATATATCAAGAGTAGAAAAAAGAAATTAATATTAAGTAGTAACCCAAGAAACAAAGATAGAAAGTTATCCTTAGCTAAGTTATTAACAATACTGATATATTTTTATTTGTCTCAATGCAAGGATTTTAAAAATTATTATTCTATCATAGTTTTTAAATGAGGACTTTTATGAAAATTTGCATTATCTATCACAAATACAGAATTATTCGGTAATTTTATGAATTAAATACTGTTCTATCACACAGTTAAAAATAGTAGTATTAACATTACAGTCAAAAACTGATACGGTTAGCAGAAATTTATCTACTAATGCTCCTATAACATTAGTTCTATTTGATAGATGCAAATTATGAACACAGTAACATCTCATGTATCTTGCTGCATATACGTGAGTTCTAGGAGTGTACTATGAACAAAACTGCTTTCATCTGTGAAGACGACAACTTTTTCTTTGTTTTTATACCTTTTTATCTTATTCTGAAATTTGAATCTTTCTTCTTTTTTTTCCTTCGAATGTTTTATAGCTTTTTTTATATGTAATATTTAATCTCTTTAATGCTTTTTGTATACCTGACTTACTTACTCCTAGCCGTTCAGCCCTTTCATATTGATATGCATCACTATATTGTGATACATCTTCTTTTAGTTTATCAATAGAGATTTTTGTTGTAGCTCTGTTTCTGTTTTTTAACGGCAATATGTTTTTACTCCATACAAATACTGTATTTTTTCCTATCCCAAAACGTTTTGATACTTTTTCAAAACTAATTTTCTCTCTTTCCTTTATGTTCAGCACTTTTTTCCGAAAATCTATAGAATATGTCATACTAATTATTTTTTCATTACATCTTACTTATTATAACTGTTTTATAGTGTTTAGCTATATAAATATTAAAAGAACTATCTTTCTATTTACTACTATATTTTTAAACTATTATTTTTTAAAAAACCAAATGCTAATGAGTTAATACGAGCATATTTTTACTTTTCTTGAGCTTCTGTAATATCATTTTTCTTATCTTTAGAATTAGCTGCTTTTTCAACTATGTCTGAAATTTCTGTAATAACGTTTTCTATTCTAATTATATGTTCATCATTAATAACAGCAATAATACATGGAGTTCCATCAAATATTTCAAACTTACTAATATTTACAGTATTAAGCATTAGCTGCTGAGCTAATATTTCATCTTTAAAACAATTAAGAAACTGATCTGCGGTAATACCTCCAATTTTTCCTATATCCTTCAGCCAATTCATGTAATTTTTGTTAAACACCCATTTATCTTGCTGCTCTAATAATGTAGTATGAAACTTATTCCACATTAATGTCCCACCGCATCTAGATAGCATTGCTCCATCTAAATCTTGTTTTGCAGTTATAAACTCACGTGTAATGTAAGCTATTTTATTGGTATCTATGAATTTATGCTTAATTGTAGGAAAAATCTTTTCATGGTAGCGAGCACAATGATAACAAGCATATGAAAAATATTCAAAAATCTTAATACTAGAGTCTTTATTTCCTAGTACAATATCATACTTATTGATTTTTAATACTGAATTAATGGTTTCTTTCGAATTATTAGTAGAAATATTATTATCTTCATTAATATTGTTGTCTTGATCTTCAGAAGTAGTAGCCAGTTGGACATTATTATTGCCTATTTGTTGAGAGTTATCATGCTGATTAATATCATTAGTAGAACTTATACTACGTTCTACTAAATTGTCAGACTTGCTAAATACATGATATATAGCCATTAAACAGATTGCAGCTAATATATAGAAATTTTTGTGTAAGTATTTCATATTATAGTATTTATATTTATATGAGTTAGCTATAGTGATTCTTGTAATCTATTACAGTTTACCATTCATACTTCATATCTCTAAAAAACTATATACTACTTAAAGTATACATTGCACATGTTATAACATAATTCACTATAATATGTGAATCAATTTTTATATTGCTTTCTGTTATTTTTTACAAGTATAGATTTAAAAAGAACAACGAAAGTTTAAAATCTGTAAATGTATTCTTGCACTGAAGTTTTGATATGAAGAAAAGATAAGGTATAACATACTTTACTTAAAACTGTGCTAAAGTAGAATATCAAAAAGCAATAACTCTGCAAGAAAATATGACAAAAAAAGATATAATGCAATTATACTCTAAAACCTGATAAAACTTAATTGTGTTAAGATTATTATAATTTTGATCCTGGTTTGTTTTTTGCTTTGAAATAATTTTTTGATGTTTTGCAGAATGCATGTTAATAACAAATAATTTTGTTATAATTATGTAACAATAAAAATATTTTAAACCATCATTATCAAATTATAACGTATACTAAGTTCATCAATTATGAATCTAATTGCTAAAAATTAGCTCTCAATTTGTCAAATGTTAGTACATAACTTTTCGTTATGTTGTCGCAATGACCTTCAAGATATTATTGTCATATATAAAATTTTTGTAAAAATACGATATTGACAATAACTAAAAATATAGTATCACTATAATTATTTTATTTTTAAGGTGTTTATAGTTTAAATAGAGAAAGATATAAAGCAAGTGTATTATATTATTTGCAATTACAATATAAAATGAGGAAGTTTAAAATGCTAGCGTTAAATATAGACATAATTTTAGTTGGATTATTCTTAATATCTAATCTAGCTATAGGATTATGGTATGGAAAAGAAGTAAAATCTACTAAAGATTATGCTCTTGGTGGAAGAAATTTTAGTACAGCAACGCTTACTGCAACTCTTATAGCTACCTGGATTGGTGGCAGTACTTTTAGTTTCAGAGTGTACCAAATATATTCAGTTGGAATACTTTCATTATTGTCTATTATAGGGCAAACATTATGTTTACTTATTTTTGCTTATATCTTAACTCCAAGAATGCAGGAATTTTTTGGTAAGTTATCAGTTGCAGAAGTAATGGGTGATCTTTATGGTAAGTATATTAGAACTATTGTAGCTATTTGTTCAATTATTATATCATCAACAATGATTGCTATGCAAATCAAAGTTTTTTCTGCAGTATTTAATCATTTTTTAGGACTAGACAGTGTTTATGCTACTTTGCTTAGTAGTGCAGTAGTAATTATATATTCAGCATTTGGTGGGGTTAGGGCTGTAGTATTTACTGATATTTTTCAAGCTTTGGCTTTTGGAGTGTTTATTCCAACTTTAGCAATGCTAATTTGGGGTATGTTTGGTAGTTGGAATTCTATAGTAAATACCTTAACTACGAATCCTATGTTTAATCCTAAAATATTACTAGACTACCATAATAGTAATACACTAAAATATTATGGAGTGTTTTTCTATGATGTAATTCCTTGCTTTCTACCAGCTTCATTTCACAGAGTTTTAATAGCCCGTAATACAGAACAGGCAGCTAATGCTTTTAAAATTATGACTGTTATATATTTATTGTTTTGTTTTTTTGCTGGATGTATAGGATTAACGCTTCTGTCATCGAACCAGAATATAGAAGCTAGCAATTTAATACCATATATAATAGATAGCTATTCTTATGCTGGATTTAAGGGATTAGTAGTAATTGGAATATCTGCAATGATTATGTCAACAGCTGATTCATATATTAATTCTGCTTCTGTTATTTTTGTTAACGATTTATGTAAGCCTTTAGGTTTATTTCAAAACAATATTAAATTAGAACTTAAAGCAGTTAGAATATTTGCTGTAGTTATCGGAGTAGTAGGATTATATGTAGCACTATTACAAAAAAATTTGTTAGATATATTATTATTTGGAGCTAGTTTTTACATTCCAACGGTAGGAATACCATTATTATTTACAATTCTAGGTTTTAGAACTACTACTAGAGTAATATTAGCTGGAATGATTGCTGGAGTTTCAACTTCATTTATTTGGAATACATATTTTAATGCAGCAATTCCAATTGGTGACCTTATACCAGCAACTATAGCAAATTTTGTAGTAATGATGATAATGCATTACTCTCTTGGAGAGTTAGGTGGATGGGTTGGGTCTAGTAATTGCAAACAAACTGAATTAACAAAAACCTAGGCAACACTAGAGTTTGATATTTATATAAGAAATATGTCAAATATTACTAATCTTTGATCAAAGTTAGAAGTGTTAAGGTAAAACTAACAATTTTTCCATGATGAGTAATAAAACTATGTGTAGTTTTTATCCCCAAAACCAATCACATAGACTTCTTGCTCAATTTTTACTATATTTTGAAACGCTTTATAATTATAAATGCTTGAATTATCAAATATAGTCTAATTAGCAAAAGTGGCTACACTTTGTAAAATTTAAAAATAACACAGCATGGTTGAGAAAAATACTACATAATGTACCTGATTTCATCCTTACTAAAAAACATGAACTAGCATAGAGTAAAAATTTTTACTTTTTCTACAGATGCAAGTATGTTTAAAATAACAATCTTTGTATCAATTCATAAAACTTACCAATACAACAATATAAACTTTATGTGTTCATTTAAAAACAAAAAAATATTCTTACTTGATGGCTATCCATTCATTTTTAGAGGATATTTTGTTAATCAAGACCTTATATCCCATAATGGAACTCCAATTGGTGGAGTATATGGATTTACTACAATGATCATGAATATCATTAATGAATTTAATCCTGAATACATGGTTGTAGTGTTTGATACTGGAGTAGATAATTTTCGTCATAAAATTTATCCTGAGTATAAAAATCATAGGCCAGAATTACCTTCTGAGCTAAAAATACAATTTCCATTGGTTAGGGAGATTGTAAAATATCTAAATATTAGTGCAATTGAAATGGAAGGTGTGGAAGCAGATGATGTTATTGCTTCCTTGGCTAATAAATTTGGCAAGGCTTCAGATGAAATTATTATTGTTTCATCTGATAAGGACCTATTACAATTAGTTAATAATAAAGTTTACATATATGATCCAATAAAAAAGCAATATATAAGAGAAAAAGAAACTATAGAAAAGTTAGGAGTTCGACCTTCTCAAGTAAGGGATTTTTTGTCATTAACTGGTGATGTATCTGATAATATTCCAGGAATTCCTGGAATTGGCCCTAAGACTGCTATTAAACTGCTGGAACAGTTTGATAGCTTAAATAATATTTTGCATAATTATGCAAATATCGCTTCACCTAGACATAGAAAACTTATAGAAGAGCATCGTCAGCTAGCAGAATTATCATGGCAATTAGTTGGGCTAAAACAAGACTTAAATCTTAACTTGTCTGTTGAGAATCTACGCTGGTCTCCTCCAAATGCTGAACAAATACGCACACTAATTCATAAATTTGGATTTACATCGCTCATTACAAAAGCTTCTAAGCTTTTTAAGCTTGAATTAAGTCATCTTATTGCAAAGTATCCTCTTTCTAGGGCTAGCAATACTAGCAAAATAGAAATTACTAACTCTGAAATATTGCTACAGGTAAAAAGTAGAGCTCAAGAAAGTGGTTATCTTTCTGTTTTATTAGAGAAAGAAAAAAATGATTATATAAGTATAACATTTTCTTTAGATTTACATAAGTTATATTTTATTGACTTAGCAGCAATTACATCTAAAGAACAGAACTATGCAACAGCAACTAATCCATGGTGGAAATCATCAATCATTGAGCTTTTGCTTGATAGTTCCATTCAAAAAATTACTTATAATCTTAAGGAATTGTTAATATTTTTATTAAACTTTTTGCGCACTGAAATTACATCAGCTAGTTGTATAGATGATATAATGTTAATGCATTATATTTTATCAGCTGGCAAAAACGAGCTTCCTTTGAATGAAATTATACAAACCTATAATAAATCTTATTCAGAACAATATTCAGAACACAAAGTTTGCTGGCTAAAAAATACTTTCGATAATTTAATGTCAGAGTTGTTTAAGAATAAGCTATTGCATTGTTATTATGAAATAGATCTGCCAATATGCTATATATTACGTAATATAGAAAATAATGGAATTAAAATTAATGTACCTTTGCTAAAAGACTTGTCAGCTCAGTTAAAGCATAAAATTGATCTGCTTGAGCAGCAAATTTATCAAATTTGTGGTCAAGAATTTAACATCGCTTCTCCAAAACAATTGGGAGAAATATTATTTGACGTTTTAAAGCTACCTCATGCTAAAGTTTCTCAAAAAACTAAATCTTACTCTACAGATTCAGAAGTGCTAGAAAATTTAAGTCGTGCTGGAATTAAGATAGCAGATCTACTATTAAAATGGCGCCAATTAACAAAACTGTTAACTACATATATAGATACGTTACCAACTCAAATTAATAACAACACTTTCAGAGTACATACCACTTTGCTACAAACATCTACTACCACAAGTAGATTAAGCTCGCATTCACCTAATTTACAAAATATTCCAATAAGATCAGAATATGGATTGAAGGTAAGGTCAGCATTTGTAGCACCTCCAGGCTCTAAAATTTTATCTGCGGATTATTCTCAAATAGAATTACGCATACTTAGTTATTTTGCTAATATAGAACAGTTAAAGAATGTTTTTATTACGGGCGAGGACATTCACAGTAGTACTGCTGCTCAGATCTTTAAGATTAATGCTGATCAAGTAACAGAAGAGCATAGAAGAAAAGCTAAAGCAATAAATTTTGGTATAATTTACGGTATCAGTGCTTTTGGACTAGCAAAACAGTTAAATATTAGCAATACAGAAGCAGCACAATATATTAATCATTACTTTCAAGAATATCCAGCTATAAGACAATATATGGATGAAACAAAAAAATTTGCAGTTGAGCATGGTTATGTCAAGAACATGATAGGTAGAAGATGTTATATTCCATTAATCAATAGTTCTAATTTAACAACAAGAAATTTTGCTCAACGAGCTGCAATTAATGCTCCAATTCAAAGTACTGCTTCTGACATAGCAAAAATTGCTATGATTCAATATGAAAAACTCATATATTCTAAATACCCAGCAATAAAATTATTATTACAGGTTCATGATGAATTAGTTTTTGAATTACCTGAAGAGTTAGTAGATACTGCATGCAACTTAATAAAAAGCACCATGGAAAACATACCGTACTTCTCTTTTCCATTAAAAGTTGAGTTAAAAATTGGAGATAACTGGGGAGAGATGCAAAAGGTGAAATTTTAATAAACAGTTGGCAAAATTGAACATATTATTATATTAATACGCGAAAAATATTAGGAAAACATGTTATGCCACAGGCTATTGTAGCATTGGTAGGAAAGCCAAACGTTGGCAAATCTACTTTATTTAATCGCCTTAGTTTAAGGGAAAAATCTATAGTACATGACTTACCTGGCATAACTAGGGATCGTAAATATGCTAAAGCTAATTTATTCTCAGATTTAATTGTTGTAGATACTCCTGGATTAGAATTTGCTACTGCTGGTTCCCTAGAATTTAATATGATGCAACAAAGTTTAGTAGCAATTAACGAGGCACATATTATTTGTTTTGTAGTTGATGCAATCACTGGCATTTTGCCAATTGATGAAGAATGTGCAAACTTAATACGAAAACACAACAAACAATCTAGTACTATATTAGTAATTAATAAAACTGAGAAGCCTATTATATTAGATAAGAGTTATTATAAACTTGGATTTAGTGAATCAGTATGTATTTCAGCTAAACACGGTCAAGGTATATATGAGCTTGGAGATATAATTCAAAACATATTGTCATCAGATCAAAAAATACATTTCTTAACTACCACTAATACTAACTGTGAGTATAATCAGCAACGTCCAGAATTACAGTTAGCAATAGTAGGTAGACCTAATTGTGGCAAATCAACATTTATTAATGCTATTTTAAATGAGGAAAGAGTACTAACAGGGCCAGAGAGTGGGCTTACTCGTAATTCAGTTGAGGTAGATTGGGAATATTGTGGACAACTAATCAGATTAGTTGATACTGCTGGAGTAAGAAAAAAAAACGCTGTTACTCAATCATGCGAATTACTATCAGTAAATGATACTTTAAAAACCATTCGATTTGCCAATATTGTTGTTGTAATGATTGATGCTACACGAGGCCTAGAGCAACAAGATCTTAGCATCATTAGTTATGCAGTTAACGAGGGACGTGGCATAGTACTAGTAGTAAATAAGTGGGATTTAATTAAAAAGAAAAAAGAGTTTCAAAAAGAACTAAGTAGATTGATTGCTTATTCTGTATTTCAAATTAAAGGCATAAATCCAATTTATATATCGGCAAAAGAAAAGTTCAATCTTGAATCTGTATTACAGCAGTGCGTATTAACCTATGTCAGTTGGCAAAAAAGAGTTACAACTGGCACATTAAATCAGTGGTTAGCTAAAGCTATGAGCAATAGGCCTTTACCATTTCAAAGCCATGGCAAGAGAGTTAAAATTAAGTATTGTACTCAAACTAAAGCAAGGCCACCAACTATTAAATTATTTTGTAATAATATTGAGTCTATAGATGAATCATATAAAAGATATCTAATTAATAACTTTAAACTTAATTTCGATATTGCGGCAGGAGTACCAGTAAGGTTAAGTTTTGTTAAAGGGAAAAATCCTTACAGATAGATAGTGTTATGGCATTAAACAAATTACTGCTAATTAGAACTATAGAAGAAAATAAGCTATTGCAATCTAGGTTAGTAGGCAAGTTTACAGTGTGCAATTGCCCATTAATAAATTATGAAGTTATTAAGTTAGATTATAGCAAAATAAGTCAAGGACAAAACATTGTTATTACAAGCAAATTTGCTGCCAAGATTATTGCTGAAAATATGAATTCTAATGTAAATTGTTTCGTTGTTGGTCAAGTATCATCTCAAATTTTACAACAAAATAAGTTTATAAGAGTCGTAGGAGTATATAATACAGTAGAAAAATTGTTACTTAATATATCTGAAGTTAAAAATATAATATATTACTGTGGTAACTATATAACTCATGATCCTCCAAATCATTGGACAAAAAAAATAGTTTATCTAGTAAAATATGCTCAAGATCTTACAGATGAAGCTAAAATTAACTTATCTTTAAGTCAAATTAGTCATAGTTTGATATATTCATATAATGCAGGACTAAATTTGATTAAACTATTGAAAAAAAACAAATTACTCTGGACATTGCAGAACGTTAGAATAATATGTATAAGTTCAAAAGTTGGATCTTTATTCACAAGAATAGCGAAAAAAGTATCTTTTCCTACAACTCCGACTAGTAAGAATATGATTAAAATATTACTTAATCATAATCATACTATTTGAATTAATTCAAAATTCATTAATTGAGTACTATATACAATGAGCAAGAGGATATTAGTAAAAAATAACTGCAATGGATATTAAGTCTTATTTTGCTAGTAAAAAAGAATTAAATCCTAGCCAAATAGAGCTAGTATCTATTCTACAGAGCATTAGCGACCACTTTAATAGCAGAAAGATTATTAGATATTTTCGCCAATTACAGTATAATGGAACATATATTTATGGTAAAGTAGGAAGCGGAAAAACAATGCTTATGCAAGCTCTGAATCAATCGTTAGAAAAGTTAGGAGAAGTAGGGTATTTTCACTATCAGTTTTTAATGCATAGCTTACATAAAGTTGTAAGACAAAACACAAGCAACTATACTGATAATAGCAATAATTTAATGAAAACATTAGCATGTGAGTATTCTAGCAAATATCGAATTATTCTAATAGATGAATTTGAAATAACAGATATTGCTGAAGCACTATTGATCGGTAGTTTTATAAAATGGCTGTTTATTAAAAAAGTCTATATAGTATTAACTAGCAATATCGCTCCAGAACTTTTATATAATAACGGATTAAAGAGAGAATTATTTCTACCTTATATAGATACTATTAAGCAAAATATGCAAATATTTTATCTAAAGTCAGATCATGATTATAGAAAAGCTAAAGTACAGTCAAAAGAACAAAGAATACTTATTGGAATAGATGCAAATAAGCAACTGCAATTAATAATTGATAAGTTAATTAGGAACAAAGAATTATTGAATCATGATGTAAAAGTTTTGGGGCGTAATCTTAATGTAAATAATAATTATGGTAATATCCTAATTATAACTTTCGATGAGCTATGCTATCAAGAAAGATCATACAATGATTATATTGCTATGTGTCAGCATTTTGATGTTATCATTGTTAGAAATGTAACCATTATTGAAAGTGCTAATAATGATGTCATAATAAGATTTATTAATTTTATAGATAATGCTTATAGCATGAAAGTACTAATTTATATGAGCGTTAATACATCACTTGATCAAATATATATAGGGCATAATTATCAACAACCTTTTCAAAGAACATTATCTAGGCTATATGAAATGAATAGTAATGAATATTTATTTCATTCAAAATATCAAGAGGCATATGAGTAATACTACAATAGGAAAATTTATAACTTTTGAAGGAAATGAAGGAAGCGGCAAAACTACTCAAAGCAAACTACTTTATGAAAAATTATTAGATAATGGTATAAAAGCAGTATGGACTAGAGAAATTGGTGGAACTGATATTGCAGAGTTAATTCGTGATATAGTTTTATTTAAAGATATGTCTATTACCACAGAATTATTGTTAATAATGGCAGCTAGGTATGAACATATTGAAAAATTTATTAGGCCAAATTTAAATGAAGGAAAATGGGTAATATGTGATAGATTTATAGATTCTACTTTATGTTACCAATCTAAAAATAGTGAAGAACAGCAGCTAATACTTGAGCTACACCGTAAATTACTAGACAATTTTTTTCCAGATCTTACTTTAATAATTAATGTATCACCAAGTATTGCAATACAAAGAATAAAGATAAGAGAAATACATAAAAACACAAATCAACTTAATAAGTTTGATAGCAGAAGTCAACAGTTTCATCAAAAAATTACTGATGCATTTATTCAAGTTAGTAAATTATTCCCAGAACGTATAGTACAAATCAATGGTGAACCAATGATAGAAGATGTTAGTTCAAAAGTTATAAATATCATAAATAATAAAATGAAAGTTAATTTACTTAGGTAAATCAATTATTTTATGTATTTAGCATACTAGATATTTCTCTGCTATTAATTTTTAGTTTATATGGTTCTCTTGTATTAATTAATTTAGTGTTAAAATTGCTATGTACTTATCTAATATTCAAAAGTTAGATAACATATAATCATTTTTTATCAGTTATGGAAGAATTCAAATATTTAGTTTTTAAAAAGATGATTATTGCCATAATTGCTGATGGAGTTACTCCATTTATATGTTTTGCAGCTCTTATAGTCTCAGGTTGATACTGCTTAAGCTTTTCTCGTACTTCAATTGATAAACTAGGAATCTGGTCATAGTTCAAATCTTGAGGAATTTTATATGTTTCTTCTTGCTTAAAAAGCACAATGTCTTCTTTTTGGCGCTCTAAATATGCATGATATTTAGATTCATAAGTTAATAATAACAATAAATTGTTGTCATATTGATTCAACTCAGGATAGAGATCCTTTACTATATTAATACCAAAATTTGGAAGCCCAAGTAAGCTAAACGCAGTACGTGCGATACCATTTTGTGAAATTTGATAGCCACAATTTTGAAGTTGTTTAGGAGTAATGGTTAGCGACTTGATATAATCACGTAAAGTATTTAATTTAGATAATTTTTTCTGAAATACTTCCTGTCTTAACTGACTTACACAACCTATATCTATTGCTCTTGGAGTAAGACGCTGATCAGCATTGTCAGCTCTAATACTTAATCTATATTCTGATCTTGAAGTAAACATACGGTAAGGTTCATCTATTCCATTTGTTAAATCATCAATCATTACTCCAATATAAGCATCTGTTCTATCTAAGATAAATGGATCCTGCTTTTTTACTGCTAGTGCAGCATTTATTCCTGCCATGATGCCTTGCCCTGCTGCTTCCTCATAACCTGTAGTACCATTAATCTGTCCAGCTAAATATAGCCCATCTACAGATTTCACTTCTAGGGTACGCTTTAGTTGTCTAGGATCAACATAATCATATTCAATAGCGTAGCCATATGCTATTATTTTGCAATTTTCCAAACCCTCTATAGTTCTAATCATATTTTCTTGCACATCACTTGGTAAAGATGTTGATATTCCATTAGGATAGATAGTGTTACTGTTTAATCCTTCTGGTTCTAAAAAGATTTGATGACTCGCATTATGACTAAACCTTATAATTTTATCCTCTATTGATGGACAATATCTTGGGCCTGTTCCCTGAATTTGCCCACTATACATTGCAGAAAGATGTAAATTTTCCTTTATAATTTTATGTGTTATTTCATTAGTTCGAGTAATATAACACTTAATTTGCGGAACTAAGACCTTCTTAGTAATTTCAGAAAATGGAGTAGGAATTAAATCTCCTGGTTGTTCCTCTAATTTCGAGTAATCTATGGTTCTACTGTCAATTCTGGGAGGAGTACCAGTTTTTAATCTGCCTAGTCTCAATCCAAGTGCTGATAAAGTATTAGATAATCCATAAGATGCATTTTCTCCTAAGCGACCAGCTTTTATTTTCTCTTTACCACGGTGAATTACGCCAGATAAGAAAGTACCAGTAGTTAGTATAACCTTTTGACAATAAATTTCTTTTCCATTAACAATTACTGCAGTAACTTTATTAGCAATAACTTTAATATCCTCTACTGATGCAAATATTGTAGTTAAATTAGGATAATTCATTATTGTACTGTACATTGCAGATTTATATAGCGCACGATCTATTTGTGCCCTAGGCCCCCAAACAGCTGGTCCTTTAGTATGATTCAACATTTTATAGTGTATGCCAGCTTGATCTGCTATATACCCAATAAGGCCATCAAGAGCATCAACTTCTTTGACTATATGCCCCTTACCACGACCACCAATAGCTGGGTTACATGGCATTTCTCCAAGATTTTCAGGTTTAAGAGTAATTAATGCAACTTTAACCCCAATTCGTGCTGCTGCTGCAGCTGCTTCACAGCCAGCATGGCCACCACCAACTACTACAACATCAAATTTATTCATTCTTTCAACATTTTACTAAAAACTAACTAAGCTAGCTTATTATAGATTATATAACAATCAACTACCTAACATGCGGTAGTTAAACTAATAATATTATGTATATTGTTTTGTTAGAAGCAAATTAAAAATTTAAACCGAATATTTATAATTGGTTTTTTGAAATTATCAATTAACGGCTTTTACATTTTTGCTTTATTTATGTTGAGATTATATAATAATTTCTAAACATCAGACTTGCAAAATTTAATGTACAGATTTTAAACTATGAATCTCATCTCTTAGAGTGTATGCAAAATCTTGATTTATCAAAAAAGTAACCTTAGAATCCATAAACATCACTGTCTATTATGCATTATCTATTTTTTTAACTTTTCGTCCCAATGTATAATTTTTTGCAACTAATTATAATGCCCTATTATAGCTTAAAAATGGTAATATACTTTAGTTTTATAACACCTGCACATATTTTCAACATACAATGTCTACTTTAGATGATTCTATATCATAAATCAAAAAGATAGTTACATCAAAAAGATGAAATGAAATAATGTTTAAATACCTTTCTAATTAATCTATATTTATAATATTAAGCTTGATTGAGTTGTGAAATAGACCTAGCAAAAGAATTACCTGTATTTTCTATACTAAACACTGAATTGCAAAATTTATGAGAGGGCCTTCATCTACTGGTCTGTCTAAAATGAACCCCTTAGTTTTATAACCTGCTTCAGCGAAAATGCTAAACCTGTCATCTATGTTAAAAGTTAAATTTAATAACCCCATGATACCATTTTTAATTTCAGCATGCCTTGGAACTGGAGTTATTAACTCTGGTTGTCTCCATATTATTAAACTTCCACCTAAATCAACTTTGCTTATAGAGAAAAAGCGTGCAACGCTAAGTTCAAAGTAATAAGTATCATGTACTTTAGAAGGAGTTGAATCTTTTTTAATAAAATACCACGAATTTGAAGAATCACATACAGAATCATCTAAAGTATGATATACAGGATCATTTGATTTTAGCTCTTGCCCAAATCCAAATGCTATTTTTATAGGAGTATATTCAGTGTTAATATGCACTGTTATTCGTTTTTCTAGTACGTTATATGGAGTTAAGATAAGATTTACTGAAGGCATAAATCCAATTTGTCCCAAGCCATTTATCTGTCCTAGAGGTATCATAGGAACTTGTATGTTTTGACCAGATGCTATTGTATAAAAGGATGCGAATACCATTGGATTCATAAGATCTAAAAAACATAAAGAACGGATTTTATCCTGTATTGAAGTTTTTCCATAAATCTTTTCCATACCTAGTATATGACTTCTGATATCACCTGTTCCTAATTCATGAGCTTGTTCAAATATAACATCATGTAATACATACCAAAGCTGATTTCCAGCGCTAAAAATATAACTCCAAGCAGTAACTGGACTTAAAGGTTGTTTTGTTTGTAGCAATTGATTAATAATTCTAGACGCTAAGCAAGTATTAACTTGTACTCCTGCAAGAGTTATTGCATTGCGTTGTTGTGGATGGGAATTTGGTGAAAGATCATAATGAGTAGCAGCGCTAAATAATCTTAGTGTATATCCATCTACTGTACCACCAAATTCATATGCTCTGCGACCATGCCCTACAACCTCATGATTAAGCAATACTATATAAAAGCTAGGATAGCCTGCTATAATTCTGCCAATAATGCTATTACTCAAGCCATATTTATCATTTATTAACCCAAGAATATTAACTGCGCTTAAAGCATTATCAATACCATCAGTTGAGATAGTAACTGGAAATTTTCTATTTTGAATAATGCAATTATTAACTACTGTATAATTAGCATTAGCATAAATAGTAGTACTGCTTAGCAGTGTAAAAAGTAAAACAAAAAAAGTTGTTTTTTTATAGATTGGCATAGTAATGTTAGCTTTAAAATCAATTCTTCAATTTTAGATTGATTTTATGCTATCAAGATAGATAGTTTAAGCAATGAAAAAGTAAAAAATATTACAAGCTAATAGTATTATTCGTCAAATAAGTTGCTTATTCACAACTATAAATTGAATTTATGAGGTTTAGCTGTATACCAGTAACAGTTCGATATAATTGATATGTTAGAGATAGTTATAATAAGGGTTACAGCAATAGTTAAACACGAGTATATGATAAGAAATAGAAGAAAGAGAGTTGTAAAATACGATGTGAAGCTATGTATAGCTTAATTCTGAAAGGAAGTTATACATCGTAAAATGAAAAATCACTGCTCTTACTGCCTGGTTGTTACAATATATTAAAGACATGGATTCTATTAATAACTCTAGATTAGGATAATGGAAAGCATGAAATGCATAATGTAAAAGGTCTACAAGAGATAATGTGCAATTAGACCTCTTTCAAAACTGGTTAAGGTAGTTCAAAATTATTGCTGATAAACATCGAAATAGACGTAAAAGATTCGGTCTTAGATTTTATTTGATCTCTGGCATTTATAATTTTGATCTACCTTAACCAGTTTCGAAAAGAGATGATTCATCACTTGCCAACTTTTTTTCCAAATAGCCTTGGATATCCTAATGAAGCTGGCAGTAATCCTTTATCTACTAAAAAATTTTTTAGCTACAAATTCTCCGATATCTTCTTAAATTTCCTAAAACAACAACATAGAGCAATCCCTTCAACTATAAAAGCTAGGCCTAATTTAGTATACTTGCTGTTTAGTAGTACAATCCATGGAGCTACTCCAGCCAGCACTACTATCTATTCATCAATGCTCAAACCCATACACTTCATCGGCCCCGATAATGCCAAACATAATTTTGGATTTTGCATAATCACCTTCAGCATCAATTCTAGCATAAAAAATCTCATTCTACTCTGTGATTTTCAAAAATTCGCAAAATCTCTAATATAGCAGGCATTATTTCTCAGATAAGCTGTTTATTATCAGTCTTTCTTATTAGCAACCTAATGATGCTAAGATTTCAGGCATTATCTTGTCTAGTTCAATATTAGCATTATCACTTGTTAACATATTGGTTACAACTTTATTTGTAGCTGCTTTTACCTTATCTACACTAGTTCTAGTTATCTTGCGTCTTTCCTCCATTGGTATTTATTCCGTTAACAATATCCTTTTTTAACTTCATTACCTTCTTTCCTAGACCATGTTACAGTCAGATCCGGTATGATATTATCAAAAGTATGTTCCTTTCTTTTATATCTCTAAACTGAATTATTTTTTCTTCTTTGGTTGATACTTTTATTTTATTTAATGGTGCTTGTGTAAATTTAAAATTGAAGTAATTACATGATAACTTATTTTATAATTTGATTAAATTGTGAATCTATAGTATGCTTTTTATTTAAAAGCAAATAATTTTGTAACAATAAACATATTTTAAAGCAACATTATCAATTGCAGCTTACTCTAAGCTTATCAACTATAAATTCCAGTTGTTGAATTTAAAATCAGCACTCAATTAGCTAAATATCGTACACAAATTTGCGTTATATTTGCGCAATTTTCATCAAGATATTATTATCATTTAGTTAAATCTTCTTACCACTGAATGTATTGTCCTGATAGCTTTATCAAATTACTTCTTTGCATATATCAGTATGCTTATGTTGACAGAACAATATGTTAATCAGCTCTTGCTGTTAAACCAATCATATACATAACTTCACATCGCACAATCTTCATAAAAATTGAAAACATATTTATTATACACAGAAAGATAAGCTTTTATTAAATAAACATTGTTCTGCTATTATTAATTTCTTGTTTCATATAATATCTTCTGTTGTAAGTTATTCTATATCTAAACTTAATCCCAATCTTATATCCTATTCTTTTTCTTCTCTTTACTTATCCTAATCTTACGTTTCTATGAATTCATCAAATCAAAGAATTCACTATTAGATTTAGTGTTTTTAAGTTTATCAAGTAAAAATTCCATAGCATCTACAGCACCCATTTGATGAATGATTCTTCTAAGCATCCACATTTTTGATAATTCTGATTTACCAACTAACAGCTCCTCTTTTCTAGTGCCAGATTTATTAATGTCAATTGCTGGATAGATTCTTTTATCAGATATCTTTCTGTCTAATACAATTTCTGAGTTGCCAGTTCCTTTAAACTCCTCAAAAATCACTTCATCCATTCTAGAACCTGTATCAACTAATGCAGTTGCAATAATAGTTAAAGAGCCACCATTTTCGATATTACGAGCTGCTCCAAAAAAGCTTTTTGGTTTTTGTAAAGCATTTGAATCAACTCCACCAGTTAGTACCTTACCTGAAGATGGAACAACAGTATTGTATGCCCTAGCTAGTCTAGTAATTGAATCAAGTAATATTACTACATCTCTTTTATGCTCTACCAATCTTTTTGCTTTTTCAATTACAATTTCAGCTAGTTGAGTATGCCGTACTGCTGGTTCATCAAAAGTAGAACTTACAACTTCTCCTTTAACTGACCTAATCATATCGGTAACTTCTTCTGGCCTTTCTCCTATTAGCAATACTATTAGGTAAATTTCAGGATGATTAGTAGCAATAGAATGAGCAATGTTCTGCAATAAAATTGTTTTACCAGTACGAGGCGGAGCGACTATAAGAGCTCGTTGCCCTTTCCCCATAGGGGAAACTAGTTCCATAACTCTAGTACTAAGGTTTTTATAATCTAAATCAACTTCAAAAGAAATTTTTTCCTCTGGGTATAAAGCTACTAAATCATCAAAATGTAGCCGTTGAATAGATTTTTTAATATCTTCTCCATTAACTTTTAGTACTTTTAATAAAGCAAAGTAACGTTCTCCAGACTTAGGAGCTCTAATTTGTCCTTCAACAGTATCTCCAGTGCGTAATTCACAACGTTTAATCTGACTTAAAGATACATAAATATCGCCTGCTCCTGATAAATAATTTACTTCTGGTGATCGTAAAAAACCAAATCCTCCGTTTAAAATTTCAATTACTCCTTCTTCAATAACTGTACCGTTACGTTCTACAACCATTTTTAAAATAGCTGATATTAGTTCATTCTTAGTTAATGAACTAGCATTTTCAATTGCTAAACTTTCAGCATAACATTGCAAGGCTTCAGGAGATTTTTTCTTTAGTTCGTTCAAATGAACAGTTATTTCAACTGAAGAACCTGCAGCTTCGCTGTTAACTGAATTATTGTTAGATACATGCTTGGATGTTTTTTTTATTCTATGTTCTTTACTTTCAGCATAACATTGCAAGGCTTCAGGAGATTTTTTCTTTAGTTCGTTCAAATGAGCAGTTATTTCAACTGAAGAATCTGCAGCTTCGCTGTTGGCTGGATTATTATTAGATACAGGTTTTAATATGTTTTTTATTCTATGTTCTTTTTCTGTAGTCATAATATATTATTAAAGATTATATTGAGTTTGGTATAAATGCATTAGCTTTCTAGTATGAAATATTAATTAAACTGATAATAAATGTGTATAGTAAACTTAAAAGCAAAAATAAACATTTTGTATATGGATTTATTTATTAAATACAATGGCTTTAGCTATAGATCATAAATATTTTAAACAGAGTAGCACATGATACTTGTTAGGAACAGTTTTATAATTGCTACATATCACCAAGAAGGCAGCTTTACTACTACAGTGAATAGCAAAATTTGAAGATTTTGTCAAATAAATTCATACTTTAATACTCAAACAAAATTAATTTTAAAGCTATTTAACACAAGTTCGATATAAAGAGATATGTTATAGTATGTTGAAAATAAGTATTAGATAAAAAGCTGAACTTGAAGATATGGTAGAAGTAATAGAAAAAAGATAGTTGTAAAAAAGATATGATTAAGTATATCAAAACTACTATAGAACAATTATAATAATAAGGTGTTAAGATGTAATGAACAAGTAATTTAGTATGATATATTCTATAGATTTTTCAGAAAAATGTGCTAACAATAAATGAAAGATAGAAAATTAGTTTTAAAAAATATCAAAACGTTTTGGAATAAGAAAGAATACAGTATTTTTATGTAGTAAGAACATATTGAATTAAAAAACATAAACATATCTCCAAGAAAAATCTCTATTTAAAAACTAAAAGAAGATGTGTAATAATATATTGATTCTATCAATCAAATAGAACTAATGTTATAGTAGAATTAGTATATAAATATCTGCTAATTAGTTATTCACAAAAGTTTATCATCTCAAAAGTATTTATTCTAGTTCCTCTCTTTACTATTATTATATCATTTTTTTTGATGTCATACTTTTAAAGGTATGTTGGATTATGTATTAGAGTCTTATTTTCACAAGCTATCTTAAATTTTTTACTAGCGCTTGCCTCAAAATTTTATGTTTAACTTTTTCATAAAATTCTAGCTTCATTTGGTCTAACAATCCACTTTTTGATGCAGCATTAAGTTTAGCAATAATTACCTCCAGTAATAATCCAAATCTTATATCTTATTCTTTTCCTTCATTTTTCTTATCATAATCTGATTTTAATAATGATTAGTAGTAATAAACATTGGTATAATTACGAGATTTAACCATTATTTTGAAAAAATACATTGTAAGTAATACGTGGATAATATTGTGGATAACTATAGTAATTTATTGTAAGATTACTAATTTTAGACTATTTAAAATGTTATTATATTTTTTATCAACATGTGGATAGTTTATTTATATTATCTACATGTTGTTAATATATACATTTCAGCTTACTATAATTCTTGTATATTAAGAGATTTAGTTAAAAACTAACAAAATAAAAATGTGGATAAAAATGTGGATAAAAAATAATCCACTAAAAACTGCTTACATAAATAACTACCAAATAATATTTATATATTTAATATTGTTAATTTAGTCATGAGTAAAATTATACAAGCTTTTAATAGTTCTAATAGAAATTACACTCCAATATGGTTTATGAGACAAGCAGGTAGGTATCTACCAGAATATCAAATGTTGAGAAAAACAACAAATAGCTTTTTTGAATTATGTTACAATCCAATTAAAGCAGCAGAAATTACTTTACAACCAATAGCAAGATTTGACTTTGATGCAGCAATAATATTCTCAGATATTTTAGTACTTCCTGACTCTCTAGGAATAAATATTAGATTTATTAATAACTTAGGTCCAACAGCAGAAAAAATACCAAATCTACTAGACTTACAAAAATTAAAAATACAAAATACTAAAATTAGCAAAGTATACGAAGCAATAGATATAGTAAGAAAAAAATTAAATAAACAAAAATCTCTTATAGGATTCTGTGGAGGACCGTGGACAGTATTAACTTACATTTTAGGATATAACAGTAGAAAAACTCCAAAGTTTCATGAAATAAAATCTAATAATAAGCATGAACTTATTGTAGATTCTATCAACATTCTAACAAAGCATACAATAGATCACCTAGCAAATCAGATACTAGCAGGAGCTGATATAGTTCAAATATTTGATAGTTGGGCTGGAATTTTACCATATCAAGAGTTTTATGAATATGTGATTAAACCAACTTCTAATATAGTCAAAACATTGAAAGAAAAATTTCCTCATATAAAGATTATTGGATTTCCTAAAGGAGCAGGTAAATTATATCACAAATATACTAATGAAACTAATGTTGATGGAATAAGCTGTGATTATGATTTACAACTAGATGAAATGTTAAAATTACAAAAAAATGTTCTTGTACAAGGAAATCTTAATCCTAATACAATCTTATCAGAAAATAGCAAAATCATTGAAGAATCTGTAATAAAAATTATGGATACTTTATCAAACAATAGATTTATTTTTAATTTAGGTCATGGTATTCTACCAGAAACTCCAATAAAAAATGTTGAGTTAATAGTTAAACTAGTAAAAAACTACCATTCAAGTGAGTAACGAAAAAAAGATAGCAATAGTTCTACTAAACCTTGGAGGACCAGATAAAATTGAATCTGTTAAACAGTTTTTGTTTAATTTGTTTTACGATAAACATATAGTTCAACTTCCCAATCCATTTAGATTCTTAGTCGCTAAAATAATAGCATCAGTAAGAAACAAGTCTTCACAAAAAATTTATAATAAAATTGGAGGTAAATCTCCAATTTTATTTCAAACAACTTTACAAGCTGAAGCACTAAGAATTAAGCTAAAAAATAAGTTACTTCATCCATATAAGATTTTTATAGCTATGCGTTATTGGAATCCATTGATTCACGAAGTAGTTTCACAAATAAAAGAATATCAACCAAGCAAAGTTATATTGTTACCATTATATCCTCAGTTTTCTACTAGTACTACATTATCTGCAATAGAGGAATTTAAAAATAGTTTATTAAAGAATAAATTTAGTTGTTTAGTTAAAACTGTTTGTTGCTATCCAGTTAACAAAGGATTAGTAAATGGATACTCAAGTATAATAAAAAACTGCACTAATGATTTTTCTAATACTGTTTTGTTGTTTTCTGCACATGGACTACCAAAAAAATTTATTACTCAAGGAGATCCATATCAGTGGCAAATTGAAAATTCAGTAAAGTCAATTATTAAAAAACTAAATGTAAAAGGATTACATTGGAAAATATCTTACCAAAGTAAAATAGGACCATTAAAATGGCTAGAGCCTGATACGAAGTCTGAAATTATTTGTGCAGCTAAAAGTAAAAAAAATATTATAATTGTACCTATAAGTTTTGTATCTGAACATGTAGAAACTTTAGTTGAGCTTGATATAGATTACTCTAGTATTGCTAAACATTATGGAGTTAGTTATTGCAGAGCTGAAACTGTAGGCGTAAATGATTTATTCATAAATGGAATAGCAGATATAATACTAAAAGCTATTAATAGTAATGATGACGTTATTTCAGGAAATTGTGATAAAATATGCCCACAAAAATTTATACAGTGTATATATAAAAGATAGGTAACAAAATGCAAAACTATTATGATTATTTTAAATCTATACATATTATATCAGTAATTTTCTGGATGGCTGGAATGTTATATCTTCCTAGATTATATGTATATCATACTCAGGTTCAGACTGAATCGGAATCATATAATATGCTGTGTACAATGGAAAGAAGGCTTATATTTATTATGAGCTTATCAATGTTACTAGTATTTATTATGGGAGGAATTTTATTTTTTATCTATAATATTACAATTTATGACACATGGTTTCATGTTAAGATGTTGTCAGTGTTACTTCTTTCAACAATGCATGGAATGTTTATTAGATACCACAAGATGTTCGTTAACAAAAGCAATAAAAAATCGACAATGTTTTACAAAGTTATTAATGAGTTGGTAGCATTATTAATAGTTGTTGCTATCTTTATGGTTGTACTAAAACCATACTGGTGACTTTTTATTAATAGACCTCTTTCGAAACTGGTTAACGTAGTTCAAAATTATTGCTGATAAATATCAAAATAGAAGTAAAAGATTTGGTCTTAGATTTAATTTGATCTATGGCATTTATAATTTTGAACTACGTTAACCAGTTTCGAAAGAGGTTTAATGTAATTTGAGAATAGTTATATTATATATAGCTAAACCATTATAAAACAGTTATGGTATATTCTTTTGGAAAATAGTATCTACGTCACAGTAATATTTCATTCTGCTTGATAGTGAAAATTCAAAAATTTTTAACAACCATGATTATGTGAGTCAGCGAGTTTGTAAAGATTAATGATACAACTTGAGAAGTCTTTATAACTCTTACTTAATTAAGTAAGTATTCAAGGTACAAGTGCTAAAACATGATGCTTTGGAGATGGTATAATGATGGCTGAGTTAGTAATAGAGTATAGTAGAGATCGGTATAACAAAGTGTTTTAATACAATTAAGTATTGTGAGTTGATAGAATTTCTAAGAAATAGAATATCTGATAATAAATTTCTAAGACTAGTTATGAAACTGATTGATATAAATCATAGAAAATGGCACTATAGTTACTAACAAAGAAGGTTGTAGTCAATGCTCAATAGTTTTGCTAATCTTGGCTAATGTTTTTCTGCACTATGTTATAGATATCTGGTTTGCAAAAATTAGTAAAGAGAACTTAATTAAACAAACAGGAATGGTGAAGTATTGCGACGATATGGTATTTGTCTTTGAAAATGAAAGCAGATGCGAAAAGGTTTTATGATGTTTTGCCTAAAATGTTAAATAAGTATGGGCTAAATATCAACGAAGCTAAATTATAAATGATAAAATCTGGTAACGCCAGATTAGGATAAGTTGGAATATGAAATGTAGAGAATAAGAGGTATACAAAGAGAGAATGTTGAGTTATAAAAAAAAATTTAAATAAACAAGGAATAACACAACATGAAAAAATGTATTATAACAGTATACTATTTAATAGACAATTTTTGCAAGATATATCACGAGTTGGAGAGAAAGAGATTAATACCAAGTAGAGTAATCAAAGGAACAGAGATGTGAAGTTGTCCTTAGCTGAGTTATTAATAATAACGATATATTTTTACTTATCTCCATGCAAGGATTTTAAAAATTATTATCTATATTACTTGAGTTATAAGTATAAAGGATACTTTTGCTTACCAAGATATAGTAGAATAATACAACTGTGGCCTAGAATGTTGCTACCATTAGCAATATTAATGCATTGTCTCAAAGGAGATGAGACTGGTATATTACATACCTTTCATGTTTAAGATGATTTAACTAACAAGAAGAAATAAGTTAGATTAAGAGTTATTATGAGCTTTATACGCATTATAAAATCTGCTATGTAGTTTATTCTCATTTAAATTGATATATGGATTTAACTGTAGATGTATTAATATTACTTGTCAATATGATAATAATATCTTGATGGTAATTGCACAAATATAACAAAATATATGTATGATATTTAGCTAATTGGAATGCTGATTTTTAATCAAGCAACTTGAATTTGTAGTTGATAAGCTTAAAGTAACCTTCAATTGATAACGTTGCTTAAAAATATTTTTTATTTTTACAAAAGTATTTGCTATTAAATAAAAATCATACTACGAGTTATAAGTTTAAGCTAATTTTAAAAATTAATAAGTTATTATTTAATTACTTCAATTTTAAATTAATGAAGGGTGATAAATATGCCAGTAATATTACTTAACTTTACACAATCAGCATTAAATAAAATACAAGTACCAACCAAAGAAGAAAAAATAATCCAGTTTAGAGATACAAAAGAAAGAAACCTACTTTTGATAATATCATATACTGGATTTAGAAGATTTTATTTAGTAATAAACATTGGTGGCATATATTATAAGATAAAAATAGGAACTTCACCAGATCTGACTGTAAAAGAGGCTAGGAAGAAGATAATGAAGTTGAAAAAGGATATTGCTAACGGAATAAATCCAATGGATGAAAGACGGGAGATAAATAAAGAAAGGAGAGAAAAAAGAAATAAGAGACTTGGATTACAAACCGAACTAACATTCGGACAGGTGCATTGAAAATATGCTGAATATAGTAGGATTTATCATCCAAAAAGTTGGAAGAAAACCTATTTAACGGTAAAGAGTTATACAGTACCTTTCTACGATAAAGATATATCTAAAGTTACCGTAGAAGATATTCAGAAGCTTTTTGACGAAAAAACAGAAAAGAAATACTATGTAACAGCAAACGATATTCTTACGAAATTAAACCCTATATTTAATAAAGCTATAGAATGGGGATTAATAGATAAAAATCCTGTTCATGGAATAAAAAGGCACAGGCAAGAATCAAGATCTAGATATGTAACAAATGAAGAAATGAGAAGACTTATGGCCGTGCTAAAAGAAAAGGAAAATAGTCAATTAACAGAATCGCAAAAGCGAGCAGAACGATCAGGAAAAATTTTTACATTTATAAGTTTATTCACTGCAGCACGTAAAAGTAATGTATTAGGAATGAGATGGGACGAGATAAGCCTTAGCGAAAAAATATGGCATATACCAAAAACTAAGAGTAAAAGTGGAAAGACACTATATGTAGGATTAGCTGATGCATTAATAACAATATTGAAATACCTAAAGCAAGAAACAAATAGTGAATGGGTATTGCCAAGCCCAAGAGATAATAGCAAACACTGGTCAAGCGAGGCAATACAATGTGCATGGGATAAAATTCGCACAAAAGCTAGAATACCGAATGTAACAATACATGATCTTAGAAGAACGTTTGCAACTTGGTCGATAAATAATGGAGAAAAACTACAGACAATAGCTGAAATATTAGGGCATAGTCGTATTTCAACAACAGCTAAAATTTATACTAAAATTAGTATAGATAAGGTAAAAGCAGCTACAAATAAAGTTGTAAACAATATATTAACAAGTGATAATGCTAATACTGAACTAGACAAGATAATACCTGAAATCTTAGCATCATTAGGTCGCAAAGAAGAAAGACAGATAATAAACAGCTTATCTGAGAAATAAGGCTTGATATATTAGATAGATTTTGTAAATTTTTGAAAATCACAGTAGTAGAATGAAAAATCTCATGCTTTAATTGCGGCTGAAGGTAATTATGCAAAATCAAAAATTATGTTGGGCATTATCGAGGCCATTGAAGTATATGGGTTTGAGCATTGATGAATGGGGAGTAGTATTAGCTGGAGTAGCTCCAGGAATTGTACTACTAAACAGCAGGCATGCTAAATTAGGCCTAGCATTTATGGTTGGAGGAATTGCTCTATGTTATTGCTTTAAGAAATTTAAGAAGGTATCGGAGAATTTTTTGCTAAAAAGTTTTTTAGTAGCTAAAGGTTTATTGCCAGCTCCATTAGGATATTCAAGATTGCTGGGCAAAAAAGTTGGCAAATAATGAATCATCTCTTTAAGCAAAATGCTATACAAGAGCTGGTTAAATATAATAAATGCTTACTTTCAGTAACTATATTGCTAGCTGCAGCTAATATAATTGCGATAATGGCTGCAATTACCAAAGAAGAAAAGTGGTTGTTAATTCCAGCAATGGAGCCTGATCGTAAAATGACGTTTTCATCAAAAAATTACCATGAAACCTATTTAAAGGAATGGGCAATTTATGTGATGAAACTCTTAATTTACTACTTCTCCAAATGAGGTAGAAAGACAAATAGCAGACATGAAAGTGGTATTCAGTAATACTGAATCTTTAAAAATTTTTTTCAGAATCATTTGCAATTTGTTAAAGGCTCAAATGTGTCTTCACTCTTTTTTTCTAAAGAAGGTTGAAGTGATAAATGAATGGAGTATTAATTAGTGGAACGCTTCGTTATTGGTTTAGCGATAGTAAACATATAGCTGTCGATAAGACTTACCTTTTGACTTACAAGCGAACTCCTAATTACCTTTTGTTATTGACTGGTGTTAAAGAGAATGGAATAAAAAAATGAGTATTAGAATTTTGAGATTTATCATATGGTTTATTGCTTTGGTAAACGTTAATAATATATATGCAGTAGAATATGAGTTAGAAGCTGATGAGCTGCTTAAGCTTGAGATTTCTGATAGTGGGCCAACAAGAATTAATCTTAAAGATGAAAAAATTAATGATATTTTTATGTACCTTCAAAATGCAGCTACAGAGTCAAGGTGAACGCAAGCATACATAAGGATTTTGATCGAGAAAGATTTTCTAAACACTTTGTCTATGAATCATATGATGATGAGACTCAGCTATTCTTTAATCGTGGTTCAATAGGCTTTGTATTGCTTGTATGCCCATTGGCTGAAGCAAGTGTTTCAGCTCAAAATGAAATTGCTGAATTTCTGAAAAGCGATGAAAATTTACCTGCTGAAAGTAGCCTGCAAGTCTTGATGATTGGTAGTAATAATATAGAGAATTTTTTAAGCAACTGGCAGTCATATCGTAAAGGAGAGATATTTATTGAGTTAGCAAATAAAAGAACAGAATTTTTACGTGATCAAGCTCAAAAAGTAGGTTCTATAAAGGATGTAGTATTGTTAATTTCAGTTACTATACCTAATTTAAATGCAAATATAGATGATATGATTCGCAGACGAGATGCTTTAAAAGATACGTTTAGGTCAATTGGATTAAGCACTGAAAATGTGAATGCACAGCAATTATTAAAGTTTCTGAGAGTAATATTTGGCTGGCCTGAAGAAGAACATTCGAATATTAACCAGTATGAAATATTGTCTGAACAAATTCTAAGTGGAGATTTTTCGTTATTTGAGAATGATGATTGCGTAAATGTAAATGATGATCAAATATTTATCAGCCTAGAAGCTCGCAAAAGACCTGCAGAATGGAAATTATCTGCAAACAGCAGGAGTTGGAGTAGCTCTTTCTAGCTTAGGTAGAGGCATAAAAACTGTTTCTGTAGAGAGCAAAGTATTATTGCCAATAATCGGTGAATGGAAAGGTGATTTAAGCTCTCCAGGTATGTTACTAGCTGGCAGACGAGGTCAAATAATGTATTGGTCACCTTTTGGTGGAGCTTTATTACCTGCATTAAATAAGAATGCAGCAGCTCCAAATGAGAACTTTAACCTTTGTATAGCTGGAGTTCCAGGGTCTGAAAAATCTGTTTTTATGCAAGAATTAATGCTATCTGTTCTAGGAGTTGGTGGTAAGGTTTTTGTTCTTGATTACGGAAGATCATTTAAGCGCACATGCTTGATTCTAGGCGGTAGCTACATAGAATTTGACATGAAAAATCCTGTATCAATTAATCCATTTTCCGAAGTACCAGAAGATGATAGTGCAAAGTCTATAGAAGCTAGATCAGACTTTTTATCTAACTTTCCATCTATTTTAGCTACCATGGCTGCTCCACAGTATGGAACAAGCGATTTACAACAACCAATGCTACAGAGAGCTTTGACGCTTGCGCTACTCTCCCTCATATATAGCATGCGCTCCTCCAGCTTCAACTTCAGATTCAGCTACAGCTTCTGCTATGTCAGTGTGTTGAAGTTTTGTTAAATCATCATTATTTAAGTTCTCTAATATCATCAGCCTTACTTCTTGTGGCAAGTGGAACCAAGATGCCTGACAAGCATCCTGATTGGATTCAAATATCTCATCTATTGATTCAACTGCTCCTTGCAGCAGCTTGGTTCTTGCTTTCCCTTCTTCAATAGATTTTTCAATACAGGAAGAGTACATGAGAAATCTATTCTTACACTTTACAATATCAGAATTATTAGCACATCTTGCTAGTATATTCATGTCTTTTTTCAGTATAAATATATCAAAAAAAGACAAACCATTTTGGCTAACAGAGATAGACTTCATTTCTTCTATTTCTTTATGACATTGTTGTTCAAATTCCTTTAGCGGTTCTGATTCATTAATAAGCTCTTTATTTTGTAAAAAACCTGAGGAAGTAGTATCTACTAGGTTATCATGTTCTATCTTAACCATGTGAGTAATTAATAATCTCATCATTTCTAAATGCAGCTCTGGATTTTCAATATATTTAATCCAAGCTCTTTTAAAAGGAGTGTGATTAAACTGACCTTGTATAGTGATATTAGCTTCATGATTTAACAGAAGATTTGTTATAGGTATGAAGTTTTTTTCAACAGAGTAATGTAAAGCAGTATTGTTAGATTTATTTTGTAGATTTGGATTAGCATTATTATCTAATAAAAGCTTGACCATATGTGTGTTTCCACTGTGAGAAGCAAAATGTAACGCAGTATTGTTCCAGTGATTTTGTGTATTTACATCGATCCCGTGGTCTATCAAATATTTTACTACATCTATGTATCCTTTTTTAGCAGCATAAGGTAAAGGATGCTTATTTATAGAACTAAAGATATTCCTTGTAGTAGCATATAGCAAGCGGGCACGAAGCTGTAAATAATTATTCATATGTTTTCCCTGAAATCATATTATACTTTCAAAAGTTATTACATATTAAATGCAAATATTATTATACATTAAACGATTGTTTCAAAATGTAGCTACTTATCAAGCATGTATAGCTGATTGCATGAGTTGTAGCGCTGGTTTATTAGCAAGTGATTATGCTTTTTGGTGGGCCGAATGTCAAGGAATGCTTTACCCTTTTACTGGAACAGCTACTGCTCATAATGGTGGAGTTGGAACGTCTGTATTAATGGTAAGTAAGTTTATGGCTAAGATGCATAGGCAGCTGATGTTATGGGGATATTATGGTTATAAAGGCCTATGTGGTAAGTATCCTATGCCTATCATGAAGAAAAGCCAATATCGACTACAAATGACTTATCCAATTCCAGAAACAAAATCTTGCAAGAACATAGGTCAAACAGAAGCTACATGGCAAGCTGGTAGAGAATTTCCAGTTAATGGTGAAGATTTTGGTTACTTGATTTGGCGAAAAAGAGATTGTTGTTTGCTTTGATTTATAAAGCTTGGAGAGGAATATGGTTATACGAGTAATGATGTTGATGGTTTTATTATTTGTTAATAATGCTAATGCTTTTTTTTTGGACAAGCAAAAAACTTTTATTTTTGTCTCATTTTCAATGAGTGATGAGGCTTTAAAAAGCTATTTTGCTGAATCTCAAAAGTCTGGAGCTCGATTAGTTATGCGTGGGTTAATTAATAACTCATTTACACAAACAAAGAATAAAACTATGGAGCTTGATATTAGCTTCGATATAGATCCTAGCTTGTTTGAGAAATATAAGGTTGATGTTGTACCAGTGATAGTAATAGATGATGAAAAAAGAGGATTAACCAAGAAATTAACTGGCCATATTCCTTTAGCAACAGCATTAGAAATTATGAATGAGAATACTCCATGAAGCAACTTATAGTACTAGTTTTGATAATATTGAACATCAATTGTTGTTTAGCTTCAATGCAAAGCAGTTATAATGAAGCTAGCAACTATAATGTAAATCTTGGAAATTCTTCAAATACACAAGAATTATTTCATCAAGGTAGTAATGTCAATTATCCTAATAATGATGAGGATTTAACCTATCATGGCCGTAATCAGCTTGGTACAGAAAGTGGGGCAATGTTATTTCAAGCTGAAAACAGTAAAAACAATGCCTTAACTCAACATAATATCAACGATCAAAATTATATGATAGCTAATTCAATGAGAATTGAATCTGATCCTTTAAGTGCCCTTGATAGCAGTAACTTCATAACTCAGACAAGTACAACTAATACTGAAATCATTCAAAGTTGTACTGAAGGCAGTAAGTTCAATATTGAACTTATTCGAGAATTAAACGTTGAGTGCAAATTAGAGAATGTATGGCTTCCATGGCAAAGCCGGCAAATGGAATTTGCAACAGAAGAAATAAAGGAGAATCATAGTAATTGGCTTAAGAGTCGTAGCGATGTCTATGATGAATCAGGTGCGCAAATATACTGCCTAGTAGATGATCCCGAAGCAATTGAAAGACAAATGAAATGGGCTATTGCTAATAGGCTCGGTGTACCTACACAGCATATTGGTAGAAATTTTTTATTAGAAGTAAATGAAAAAATATGTATACTTCACTATGACTACAGAGATAAGACTCAAGAACTAAGGAAAGTAGCAGAATATTGGAAAGTTTTAAACCCTGAACTTGAGCAATTAACAGAAAGTAACGAATGCTATGAGGTCAATAGAATCAACTATGATGGTGGTGATAGAGTATTTTTTGACAAGTTTAAAGTCAATCGTCCATATTGGAAACAAAAGATTGTTTTTTCTTGTACTAGCGATCCAAAAGATGGTTGCAAACACCTTAAAATTCAAAATTGCGAATTAAAAAACAGCACTTGCAAAAAATCAGTAGCAAATATTTGTTTACTATGGCAGCACGATTATAGCTGTTCAACTGAGAAGCAAACAATGCTACGCTCATCATTGCGTAATAACTCGATCTTTTGTTTAGGAGGTAATTGCAACACTCCAACTATTATACCAAACAGGGATATAGCTAAAGTAGCTCATCTAGCGATGCTAAATCAGATGAGCAAAGACATTAAAACAAATCCCGTTTCTGTATTTTCAGGTAAACATCGAAAATGCAAAAAAGATGTATTTAGTTTTTTGAATTGCTGCTCTTCAATGACTGGCTGGGGGCGTGATATAGGCTTATCACAATGCAAATCTAAAGAACAAGAATTAGCTCTATATAGAAAAAAAGGTTACTGCTATTACATTGGAACCTACTGTTCTTCAAGAATTCCAATATTAGGTATTTGCTTAGCTAGAAAGTCTACTTATTGCTGCTTTCAGTCAAAACTTGCAAGAATTTTTCAGGAAGAAGCAAGAAAACAGCTAAAAATAGACTTTGGAACACCTGAATGTCCAAATTGTAGAGGCCTTACTGTTAAGGAATTACAAAAAGTTGATTTCACTAAAATCAATATGGATGAACTATTTGGCGATATACTCACTAAGGCTCAAAACAGCATGAACAAAGACATTATTGCAGGAATCAAAGATAAAGTTCATCGTATGCAACAAAGTCAGTCTAAATGAGCAGATTACTAATGGTTATGATATTAATTAGTCATTTATCCACTGTTGATGCTTCACCAACAGGATTTCTATGGTATAATGATAAACATGGTCATGAGCCTGATGACTCTACTTCTAAGTTGATAAATTTGGCCCATGATCATAGAATCGAGGAATTAAAGGAGCAATTTAATCGAGCTCAGCGTATAGCGCTTGATAATCCAACGCTCGAAAATGTAATTACAGCTCAAAGGCTACAGAAAAAAATCATGGAGAAGGCGCATAAGTTTGCTACTATGTGGCAACTAGCTACTCTACTTGATTATCAACTGATTAATGCTCATGAGCCATCTAATAGCTTACATAGAAAGCTGTATCAAGAAAAATCAGAGCAGAAAAACGACTTAAAACTCAAAAACATTGCTAAAAACTGGGGATTAATTTTGCAAGTTAAACAAGATTGCTTGCTATGTAAAGCCTTTATTCCTATTGTTCAGAGCTTTGCTAATAAATATGCATTTCAGTTGCTAGCTGTCAGTAAGAATAATGAGTTACTAAATAAATTAAATCCTAAGCATGTTGTGCCTGTATTATATCTAGTAGCTAGCGATGGTAAAAAAATATATGCAGTAGCTAGAAGCATAATCTCTGAAGATAAAATTATCGACAATATTCTAGCAATCGATAGATATTATCATAAATTGGAGACCGCATGAGCATTAGAATCAGAGTTTATGTCATTACAATGCTATTATTGCTACAAGCTCCAGTGTCACTGGCTTGGAATATCGAAAACGTATTTCAAGGAATGAGTGTTAATGTTACTAGATCTGGATCATATCAGAATCAAGCGGCTGGATATTATGCAGCTGGCGGATTATCTGCCAGAACAAGCCAAACATCATTTCAGCCATTTGCTATAACTCCACCATCTTTAAACATGAGCTGTAGCGGTATTGACGCCTATCTTGGTAGCTTCTCTGTTATTTCTGGAGAAGAATTAGTTCAACTAATGAAAAACATTGGTTCTCAAGCTAAAGTTTATGCATTTTCATTAGGATTAAAAACATTTGCTCCACAGATCGAAAATGCTCTTAAGGACTTGCGTAATCTAGCAATGGAGATGAATCAATTTGCCAAAGGAGATTGTGAATTAACAAAAGCATTATTTGCTACAGCTTTACCAAAGAACTGGGCTATGAGAGAAGCTGTTTGCCGTGATATACAGTCACAAAGCGGGTTTGATTATTTTGCCGCTGGTAAAAAATGTCGTAATGATTTAGCTCAAAAACAAGCTCTACGACAAGCACAAAATAAGGATTCAGAGCTAATGCTTGATGATTATAACATCTTCACTAAAGCAGCAGCAAAGGTTGGAATACCATCAAATATGCATGATTCAATCATGTCTATGACTGGCACTATCGTGGTTACAAACAATAATGTACACTTTTATGACTCCTTAGCTCAGGACGAAAAAAGTTGGATTAGTCATTTAAAAGGCGGAGAATCAGCCTCGATTTACAGTTGTGATAATGTCAGTTGCTTGCATTCAAAGCTTGCAACGAAATATCACAATATTGCCAGAGAAATCTTATGCAGGTAAAGCTAAACAACAATTGACTAATCTAAAAATTAAATTTGATCATAATACTGAATTTAGTGACCCTGAAATAGCCTTTTTATCTTCGATTGGAGATATATTTCCGATTTATTTGGTGGTGGAGACTTATTGTGGCATGTGTTTAACGTCATAGGAAGAGTTTTTGCTTCAAATAGTGAATACTTCACTCCAGTAGGCCACTTAGCATTGACTATTGGTGGCATATGGGCTGCTACTAGGGCTATTTTTAGAGGAAATATCGGCATCTTTGCTATGGAATGGTTCTTTCCATCGATATTTATTTTTACGCTGTTATTTGCCCCCAAAGCTACTGTTTGGCTGAAGGATGAGGTATCAATGAATGCGCCAGTGAAGGTTGATAACATTCCTTGTATGATAAAAATAAGTGAAATTGCAATAAAATAAAAGATTATAGCAATAGCACAAAAGAAAGCTAGTATACAGTAGCGTTCCTAAGGCTAATAGCCTGTTCTATAGATAAGTAACTAGCTTTTTTAATTAAAAACCGGACGGTATTCTTAGGCAAAAAGCCTGTATTTACAAGGTTGGTTTTGAGATATTTAACATAAAATTTGGTGATTATGAATAGTATAATTGTAGGAATTGACGTTTCTAAAGAGACATTTGATGCAGCTGTGTTAATTAATAATAAAGTTCAAACAAGAAAATTTAATAATAATTCTGAAGGGTTTAACAAATTAGTAACATGGTTAAAAAGCAGAGGAACTGGACATGTTTGTATGGAAGCAACAGGTATCTACTGGAAAAATTTAGCTAAATATCTGTACGATTATGGTTATAAAGTAAGCGTAGTAAATCCTGCCCGTATTAAAGGTTTTGCAATGAGTAAACTTAGTCGTACAAAAACAGATAAAGCAGACAGTGTATTAATAGCAGATTTTTGCAAAGCAATGAAACCGGAAGCATGGTATCCACAGCCTCTTTATATTCAAGAACTACAGCAGCTAGTTAATCGCCTGAATGTTTTAATTAAGCATAAAACACAAGAAACAAATAGATTAGAAGGAGCTTCTAAAGCAATTGCTAATAATATTCAAATGCATATTGAATTTCTTGAAACACAAATTAAAGAAATTGAACAACTAATCAATGACCATATTAAAAATAACAAAGATCTTCATAATAAGGCTATGTTACTTGAGTCAATACCAGGCATAGGAGCAAAAACACAGGCTGTAGTTCTTGCTTTTTTAGCAGATATTGAGAAATTTAGTTCTGCTAAACAAGTTGTAGCTTTTGTAGGTCTTAATCCTAAGCATCGTCAATCTGGCAGTTCCGTGCGGGGGGCTAGTATAATCTCTAGAACTGGTAATTCAGATCTACGTAAGTCTTTTTATATGCCTGCTATGTCTGCCTTAAGACATAATTGTATTATCAAGCAATTTTCTCAACGTTTGTCTGATACTGGCAAACCCAAAATGCTTATCCTTATTGCCGCTATGCGTAAGTTATTACATATCATTTATGGTGTTTTAAAGCATAATTCTCCTTTTAATCCTAATGTTTTAATCAATCAGAAATAATAATTTTATAAAAACTTACATCTTTTTTATAAAATTATTATTTCTTTTCTTGATTCTTATCACGGTATCTATAGGTATAGCAATGTTTGCTTCTCTTTCATCGCAAACGAGTTACTTTGTATCAAAAATGTTGGAACAGCATCTTTTGCCAGCTTATGAAGGACTATCAAGCAGAAAAACTGGTATTATGTTTGGAGCTAAGGCTGTAGCTAAGATTCGAGATGTGCAAATACAGGATCCAATAACTTTAACTAATACGAAAGAATTCCTTAGACAATGCTTTATGAAGCCTTACATCATAGGTAATATCTTAGGCAAAAAAGCTGCTGCTCAACAAACTAATGATATCATAGGATTTATCGAGCAGAATATACCTAATAATTTCGGTATTTATTATCGCGAACCGAGTAATTTAGGTATTAGTTTCAAGACATGCAGACAAGCTACTCCATTAATTAAGGCAGCAATTCATAAAGAATTAAACGAAGGACTTCTAACAAAGTTCGCAGCAGCGATTGGAGTTCAATTTGATCAGTCAAACATGTTAAATCAAAGACTAAAAGTCATGACTGGAGATACACTAAAATATCTACAAAGAGAACAACAAGACATTCATGAATGGATGAAGCAAGCTATGCTACTTAATGCTAATCGTGAGTCATATGATGACTGGCATGAGAAGTTTTCATTATCACGATTTTATCCTAATCTGGCGTTATAAAGGATGTAGTATTGTTGATTTCAGTAACTATACCTAATTTAAATACAAATATCGATGATATGATTCGCAGACGAGATGTTTTAAAAGATACGTTTAGGTCAATTGGATTAAGTACTTAAAATGTGAATGCACAGCAATTATTAAAGTTTTTAAGAGTAATATTTGGCTGGCCTGAAGAAGAAGAACATTCAGAGATTAACCAGTATGAAATATTGTCTAAGCAAATTCTAAGTGGAGATTTTTCGTTATTTGAGAATGATGATTGTGTAAATGTAAATGATGATCAAATATTTATCAGCCTAGAAGCAAGAAAGAGGCCTGCAGAGTGGAAATTATATGCTATGGATCTGTTTTTAGGTAATGAAATGCGTCGTGATGAATATATAAAATCAAATTTCCTGATTCATTTTGGTCTGCAAATCTTACTAAATCAAGCGATGGAAAGGACTGCAGCCATAACTAAAAGAGAAGCGCTAGAAAGAAATATTAATGCAGGAATGGGTTTTTTTCTGATATACAGCAAGAAGCAGAAGATTTAGCAGGCCTAGTAGATGCTTTACAGAGTGGTGATAGAGTTGTTAATATTCACTTCAATGTTATTATGTTTGATAAAATAAAGAAAGCTAAGCAATCTGCATCAGCGTTTTGCTCTATGAAAAATTTTTTCATCTTTTTTTAAGTAGATGCGAAATTATCACATTGTATCTCTAGCTACAAAAATATCCTTCAAAAAAGATTTATAAAAAAGCTCCGCAACAGTTATTATTACTGGCTTTAAGGCTTATTTTCTGCTATAATCCATAGTAGAGATTAAACTAAATCAAAATTCTTGTGTCAATAGCAATTTCTAATGAACCAAAGCCTTTTCTCAAGTGGGTTAGAGGCAAAAAAAGAATTGTTAATAAATTAATAGAGCATCTTCCTTCATGGCCATACTATAATTACTATGAACCATTCCTTGGAGGTGGGGCTTTATTTTTTCAAATTAGGCATCTGTTTAAACAATGTTTTTTGTCTGATATTAATCTCGACTTAATTACTAGTTATCATGCTGTTAAAAAGAATCCAAATGAAGTCAATAGATTACTAAATCTATATCACAAAAACTATTCTGAAAATCACTACTATAAAATAAGAGACAATTATTATAGTAATGATCCTAATGATAGCACGGCAAATCTATTTTAGATTTATCAATAAATACTATCTTATCTTTAAGTTTAAGAAAATATTCTAGAAATAAAATCATTATGTAAAAGTGCTAATACTACCTCTATAGCAATTAAGCCTACAATAATCATTTCTAACCTAGTTGAATGTAAGTAGTTTAATTCGTTTGATAGAATAGTATATAATTCATGAATCATATCTAAGCGATGATTCATAATGTTTTGTCTTAATTGAATATCTTGAAACTCTACTGTCATAAGGTATAGTGGTTCATATCTAGGTCTGCGCCAAAAAAATTGTGGAGTATCCAATATATCGCTGTGTAAATTTATTGAATAACGCTCATTAAATAAAATACCTATTTGTTTTGATAATTCTTTTTTTGACAAAGATACACGCCCATTAGTAGCTAGTTCTTTTTGTAAAGGTGATGTTTTTTCTAACAGTTTTATAACTGATGACTCTAATATCTTCAATTTCACAGATTGTGCTAAAGCATGTGAAATAGATAGTTTGATTAGTACTGATTGATCATGTAGTATAATTTCATTTTCTTCTTCATCGATATAAGTTTTTTGAGCTTGGTAATCATAGCGGTAATATATTAAATCTGATACAAAATCTTGACTAAGTTCTTTATATTGAACCACAGAATCTACATCTATAATAAATTTTTGATCAATTTCTGTATCAACATTGTTTAACCAGTTCAATATACTGTGTTCATAGTTTTTATTTGTTCCCCAAATTACTACAGCTCCGAATGCGAAATAGAATACATCAACTAAATTATTAGTGAATTGTGTCTGAACATGTACTACATCATCAAAATACTTAGGCTCTAATCCAGCACTTACCAAGCTCTGTACAAGAGCTTGAATACTATAATTAGATGACTTGCAATAAGAAGAACATCTCATTAAAAAAATCTTATTGTTTTCAATTTTGGTTTAATAATGCATTGTGCTATAGCTTACCAAGCTATAAAAACCGCAACAATAAATATATCGCAGGTTAAGTATACATTTTTTAAGTTAAACAATCAAACTATAAACTCTATATTAATATAAGTTTGATATAACTATAGTCATTTACAATGAGGTTTGAGAATAGAAAGAATCAATAATAGATTTATAAAATTTACCAAATTGAGTAATTTGATTTCTAATCTACATAACCAACACAGATTCTATTAACTATTTTATCGCTTTTTTTCTATTCTCAAACCTCATTGTAGATAACTATAAATGCTCCTCCAGCTTTTGTTATTAGTCGAATTTATTATGCAAATTAACTTTTTCATGGCTAGTTGACTGTGAATAAGTTGAATTATGTAGCTTCTTTTTGCGCTCACGTAAGTCAAAACCTTTTTTAAATACAACATCGATGACTCTACCTGAGGCAACAACAATGACTGAACTCATGGAATCAGCCAGTTTTATAGCAAAATCATCTAACTTATCAAAAGCATTGTTAGCTCCAGAGCAAGCTCCAGACTGAAATACATCTCCAACACTTAACTCTGATTGACCTGACCTTGAGTCATTATATTTAACGTTGGAGCTGTTGTTATATCAGGTTTTATAGCCTTAGCTTGTAGAAACTTAGCTATACTGCTAAATACTCCATTTAATGCAGCCATTCTTACTACTTTAGACGATTTATCTACCACTATTCCTTTAATTCCAGAACGTCCATCTTAGCCTATTAACCAGCATTCCACCTGTTTCTCGATAATATCTCCTTGTTTATTGACTACTGAAAGAGTTTCGATGCGACATGTAGCTCTCTCTGAGAAAATCTCTCCGTTACAGGATCCAATTAAAATAGCCTTTTTGATTTGATCAGTTTTATATTTATCATAAAGAATTGCTGTATCAAGCAACTGCAGAACAATTGGTTCTGGTGATGAAGAGCTGTTTGTCCCTGTACCTACAACGACTCCAGTAAGTAGCACATCTCTAGCAGAACTACAGCTAGTAACATAGTTCTCAACATTTTTTTTGGGTCAGATTCAGCTCTCCTAAGATTTACAAATGATTTTACTACTACTACAGGAACTTGCTTTGTTTTGTTATCATGTGGTGAATTTGAAATATGATGATTAAGATCAGAACTGAAGTCTTCGCTATCATTATTATATAGACCTTGCTTAGGCTGATTTTTCAATATCTCAAGTTTTTGGTTAAAATTATTAATTTTTGTAGTAGTTTCTAAATATCTACTTTCTATTACACTTTCTAATCTATCTTTTAATGTTTTGACTTCACTAAGTATTTCATTTGTCTATTTTGCTCTCAAATCTACAGCTTGTTCTACTCCAGAAATCGCTTCTTTTGATTCACAATTTTCTGTAAAAGTTATAGATTCTTTCGTTTTACCACTTTCAGAAAAAAATACGAAACAAGCATTATTGTTATGCTTATGAAAGTTAAGGCAATTACTGGCTTTCGGCGAATAATACTCGCTAATTCTGATAACTTGCTATTAGACCTAACAGATTCAGTTTTTGCTTTGTCATTTAGCTCTAAATCTTCTTCTCCTGACTCCTTATCCTAATCTGGCGTTTAAACACTTGTTTTTATATTTTTGTTCTAAACAAAGTGTTACTCTTCCACTAGATGATTTTCTTGCTCGAAAGGCCCTTTACAACTTCATCACTATAGATTAGTACTGTTTTTACCTCTAGAGTTTTAATTTTACTTAGTGCTAGATTTGTAAACTTTAATGATATTGATGCCATAAATTGCCGCATATATTAATGTTTATATTATTAATATATATATTACAATTACTTAAACAGATGATCTATATTATGCTTTTTTTGATAGCAAATTTTTTATACTAATTTGTTCATAATACATATAACTTGAAAATTACTTATCAAGCCCAGGTTGCATATGTTTTTCGACCATCAGATTAACCTTTAGATTGAATACTGCCTCCCAATTCCATAATTTTTTTTCAACCTATTGCTTTAATTTTTTTGTTATACTGACAAATATTGCAAATATATTTACAGTTAAAGTTGAAGATTAATTATAAATATTAATAAAAGTTGACATAAGTTAATAGTAGGTTCTATAAAGTGCAGAAGTTAATAAAAATCAGCTTTTTTTCTTCCTTATATTTGATATGTCTTTGCAACTTTATCAGTAGATTCAGTAGGTAAAGAATTTTTCTTTCCTTATCTTCATTGCCTTTGCAGCTGTTATGCTTACAATAAATTCAAGTATCTAGTGTAATAGCTCAAAATTAGTTACTATATTTTGAATAAAAAGGAAAGTTGTTAATATCAAAATAGCACCTATTTGATGTGTTAAAGCAGCTAATATTGGGACATGATAAACCAAAGTTATAATGCCAGTAGTAACCTGAACTAAAACTAAACATGCTGCTACCATCCCCATTCCTCTTAGAGCGTGTTTATTAAGAATAATTAGCCAAATAGCATAACATATTATTAAGCCGCTAATTAGTATGCCAAACCACCTATGTATAAATTGCATCAACACTTGATTATCAAACATAGTAAAATCTATAGACTGATTTAATATTTCAATTGGAATTAAACTATCACCCATATTAGGAAACTCATTGTATATTAATCCTGCATCAAGTCCAGCAACTAAAGCTCCAAACATAATCTGAGTATAAAGTAAAAAAATAATTATCTTGTTAAGGACTATTAATTTTGTTTTTAAGTTAATAACATTAATACTTGTACTATTACAGTTATTAGCTTTGCTGGTTGCTAACATATAGCATTTAAATGGTTGTATAATAATTAATAACTCAGCTATTAATTGATGATAAATAACAACTGCTAATAACAAATGCCCTGCTAGTCGGCAGTGATTAATATACGGCGTATCTTTTAACCCACTCTTTACCATATACCATCCCATAAAACCTTGTATTATCACTAAACAAGTAATCAGAAGTAACCTGTAACATTGCAATTTAGTTAAAGATTTTAAATAATAAAAGATTAAAAATGGTATAATGATTATTATTCCAGTTATTCTTCCCAATAATCGATGAATATATTCGATAAAAAAGATATATTTAAACTCAGAAATAGTTATCTGATTATTAATTAAATTAAATTCTGGTGAAGCTGTATATTTATTAAACTCATTGTTCCAATCTTCTGAAGATATAGGAGGTATAATTCCTGATACCGGATTCCATTCTACAATAGATAAACCAGCATTAGTCAATCTAGTTATTCCTCCTACTACAATCATAAGTAATAATAGCAATGTTGATACTATTAACCAGATTGACATTATTTGAGTATGTGGCTTATCCATTTAGTATCTAAATATAATTAATATGCCTTTATCAGCAATTTTAAAATCATTAATTGACTACTAAGCATGTAAACCTAACATACTATAAAAAATCAAAGAAGCAAGTTAGCATAAGCCTTTCATGTATAAGAATTATTAAGACAGTCTTTTTTCCACCATATTTTCACTCACAAAAAAACATCTTTTTAAAAGCTAAATATGCTCTGCACTACTGTTATGTCTGATATTTTTTGAGATAAAAATGCTACCAAGATTCCAACATTTTGCAAGCAATAATTGCAAATAATGATAGTAGTGATAATGCAACAATCTTTTATTATTCTGTTGGAAATTTTCCTCTAGCAAAATTGTGATGGCTAACTAATGTTGATGAAAAAGCTGAAAAGCAGTAGCTAGCACTAATAGTTCGCTAGCTACAATACATAGCTATACTATTATAAAACAGTTATAATAGTATAGCTATCACGATGGCTTAGGTATGGTATTCAAAAAGTATATCATATAACTGTTTTATAGTGGCTTAGTTATAATTTTTCTCTCTTGCCTTTATCGTTAGCACTGTTTTCCAAAAATCTATAGAATTAGAAATTCTATTAAAAACTCTATTGCTGGAAATACGTTTGTTATGACAAATTCCTAACTTTGTAGAATCGATATAATATGTATAGCATAAAAAAACAATAAAATTTAATAATAATTACCACAGCTGCATCAAATATCTCTTTAGAAACATCAATTCCTACAATTATACCATTCATAATCACCAAATTTTATGTTAAACTTAATATCTCAAAACCAACCTTGCAAATGCAGGCTTTTTAGCCTAAGAATACCGCCCAGTTAGTTATTCAAAAAAGCTAGTTACTTATCTGTAGCACGTACTATTAGCCTTAGGCTCACTACTGTATACTAGCTTTCTTTTGTGCTATTGCTATAATCTTTTATTTTATTGCAATTTCACTTATTTTCATCATACAAGATACTATAAACGTCAATTTAGGATAAGGAGTCAGGAGAAGAAGAAGAGATAAGATGGTGATTAAGTTTAGAGATAGAATAACTAGCAAGAGAAGCAATTATATGAACAAAGAAATTAAGATGAGAACGGTGTCTAGTATGCTCTAAAAGCATATGTTTTTTTAGTACATTAAAGACAGACTCAATTAAAGAACGTTTATTTAATAATCGATTATCTTGTATGTCTAATAAATATGTTTTCATAATTACTTGAGTTATAAGTATAAAGGATACTTTTGCTTACCAAGATATAGTAGAATAATACAACTGTGGCCTAGAATGTTGCTACTATTAGCAATATTAATGCATTGTCTCAAAGGAGATGAGACTGGTATATATTACATCGATTCTACAAAGTTAGCAATTTGTCATAATAAACGTACCTTCAGCAATAGAGTTTTTAACAAAATTTCTAAAATTTGTGAGAGTAGTTATGGCTTGTTCTTAGGCTTTAAGCTACATCTTGTAATAATAAAGGCGAAATAATGTCATTTAAAATTACTAAAGGCAATAAAAGCTACATATCTGTAGCTTCAGTTTTTTCTAAAGGCTTATCTGGTAAATTGTTTGGTGATAAAGCTTACATATCTAAAGAGTTATTTCATCAACTCTTCTCCAATGGTCTACGTTTATTTACTAATCTTCTTAAAGATATGCAAACATATTTATTGGACACAGATGATAAGCGGTTATTAAATAAACGTTCTTTAATTGAATCTGTCTTTAATGTACTAAAAAAACATATGCTTTTAGAGCATACTAGACACCGTTCTCATCTTAATTTCTTTGTTCATATAATTGCTTCTCTTGCTAGTTATTCTATCTCTAAACTTAATCCCCATCTTATCTCTTCTTCTTCTCCTGACTCCTTATCCTAAATTGACGTTTAGAAGGTCATTCTTTCTTTAAGGCCTCAATGTCCTTAACATAACTGCCCCATTCTTGTCGAAAGCTATTCCATTTTAAGCCATGAAGACGACGAATGTAGCACTTGGTATCTTTGTCTATAGTCATTTACAATGAGGTTTGAGCATAAAAAAAGCGACAATAGCATCATAAGATTTACTAACAGGATATTTTATACGCAAACTTCATTAGACTTCTTTCGAAACTAGAGAATGATGTAGAATGGTGTTATAAAAATCTAATTTGAAGTAATAATGAAATTAGATCAGATTAAAGAGTTAAAGGATGAAAAATTTCGTCGATTAACAGGAGTAAGGAAGAGGACATTTTCAAAGATGGTGGATATTTTGAGGAAAGCTGATGGTCTTAAGAAATCAAAAGGTGGACGTAAAAATAAGCTCAATTTGGAGGAACAGTTGCTGATGGTGTTAGAATACCTTAGAGAATACCGTACTTATTTCCATATAGGTCAGAACTATGGAATTAGTGAAAGTTCAGCATATAAAGCTGTAAAATGGGTAGAAGACACCCTAGTTAAACACGCAAACTTTGCTCTTCCAGGTCGTAAAGCTATAATGAAGAGTGATATGAATTATGAAGTAGTCTTGATTGATGCTACTGAGACTCCTATAGAAAGACCTAAAAAAAACAAAAATTCTATTATTCAGGAAAGAAGAAAAGGCATACACTAAAAACTCAAATAGTGGTAGATAAGAAAACGCGCCAAGTAATATGTACAGATTTTTCTAACGGTAAAAAACATGACTTTAGATTATTTAAGAAATCCAAAATTCTTATCCATCCTAAGGTAAAAGTGATTACTGATACAGGATATCAAGGCATACAAAAAATTCACAATAATTCTGAATTACCAAAGAAAAAAAGCAAGAAAAATCCTTTAACTAAAAATGATAAAAAGAATAATCATAGGTTAGCAGGAGCAAGAGTTGTGAATGAAAACGTTATTGGTATGCTAAAACGCTTCAAAATTATTGCTGACAAATATCGAAATAGACGTAAAAGATTCTCTCTTAGATTTAATTTGATCTCTGGCATTTATAATTTTGAACTACTTTAACCAGTTTCGAAATAGGTCTAATGAAAAAGTAATTAGTATGACATATTCTATAGGTTTTCTGAAAAAATGTGCTGAACATATAAGGAAAGAGCGAAAATTAGTTTTGAATCAGTATCAAAACGTTTTGTGATAGGAAAGAATACAGTGTTTGTATTGCATTAAAACATATTGCGTTAAAAAACAGAAACAGAGCTTTAACAAAAATCTTTATTGATAAACTAAAAGAAGACGTGAGACAAGATAGTAACGCATATCAATATGAAAGAGCTGAACGACTATGAGTAAGTAAGTTAGGTATACAAAAAGCTTAAAGAGATTAAATATTACATATAAGAAAAACTTTAAAACATCTAAAGTCAAAAAAGAAGAGAGATTAAAATTTCAGAATAAGATAAAACGATACAAAGACAAAGAAAAAATTATTTTCTTGATGGATAAGAGAGGTTTTGTTCATAGTACAATTAGAACTCACAGATATGTAGCAAAAGGCATGAGATGTTACTGATGTTATGATTCATCAGTCAAAGAGAACTAATGTTAAGCAGCACTAGTAGATAAATTTCTGCTAACTGTATCAATTTTTGACTGCAATGTTAATCCGCTATTTTAAACTAGACCTCTTTCGAAACTGGTTAAGGTAGTTCAAAATTATTGCTGATAAATATCGAAATAGACGTAAAAGATTCGGTCTTAGATTTAATTTGATCTCTGGCATTTATAATTTTGATACGTTAACCAGTTTCGAAAGAGGTCTATTGTAAATGACTATAGTTCAGAGGAAAATTTTAAAATCACAGCTGCTTTATTTTGCTGTTCTTTATCAAAAATATCTTTACCAATTGTAGTTCAATGATCTTGAACATTTGGATGTTGTGTTAGAGTTTCTTTTAGTGAAATAATCGCACCAAATAAAGTATTTGTTGGTAAGTGATCAAGCTTAGCCTTAGCAACTAATCCACCCATTTCAATAAGACGTCGAGTACGCATTTTACGTTCTTTAATTTTGAGGTTAACCTCATCCATAATTAGCTTAGCCTTTTTTTTGTTGGAGAGTAATTTTTTGCTGCATAAGATTTGCTATATTAGTAATTCATAAAGATAAAAAAAAATCAGGCAAGAATATATCAAAATAAAATTCCAGTATCAAATTTGGTAATCATTATATAATCCTGTATTCTCATATAACTTTCTTCTACTCCACATAGAAGACTTTAGTAAGAAATAGTTGTGGCAAAAAATGATATAGTCATTTACAATGAAGTTTGCGTATAAAATATTCTGTTGGTAAATCTTATGATGCTATTGTTGCTTTTTTTATGCTCAAACATCATTGTAAATGACTATACATAAGCATAAAAGTCCTATAATTCTTGTTTTTCCTATGTTTTAGCATGTTTTATATCAAGCTTAAGTTAATGCATGTTGTTGTTTTGGTAACTTTACGACTAAGTTCTAAACAACTTAAGATAAAATAGCCGTAAGAATTTGTAAAGTTTAGCTGTGTATAAAAATTGCCATTTTCTTTACTATTATTTACGTTATTCAGCTACTTATATGTAACTAATTTACTCAGCAAATGCAGCTTTATCTAAAAGATGATTTTTATATTTTTGAAGATCAATATTTTTTCTAGCTACTCCAGTTTTCATTGCTGTACTAGCTACTAATGGTGGAATAGCATAAAGTAGCCTTGGGTCAAATGGTGAAGGAAGAATGTAATCGAATCCATATTCCATTTTTCGCCCTAAATGAGCTTTAGTTACTAAATCTGGTACTGGATGAGTAGCAAGTGCTGCTATTTCCTTAGCTGCAGCTATCTTCATTGAGTTATTTATTGTTGTTGCCATAACATCTAATGCTCCTCTAAAAATATAAGGAAACACTATTACATTATTTATTTGGTTACTAAAATCAGATCTTCCTGTAGCAACAATAGCATTTGGACGTACAAACTTAACTTCAGCAGGCATAATTTCAGGATCTGGATTAGCTAAAGCAAAGATAATTGGTTTATCAGCCATAGTAGCTAACATTTCTTGAGTTAAAGCTCCTTTAACTGATAACCCTAAAAATAAATCTGCACCAATTATTGCTTCTTTGAGAGTTCTATACTTAGTATCGATAGCATGAGCTTCTTTCCACACATTCATGCCTTTAGTTCGTCCTTTATAAATTACGCCCTGGCTATCGCATAATATTATATTTTCTATACCTATAGACTTTAATAATTCTGCACAAGCAATACCAGCAGCTCCAGCTCCATTAATGATAACTTTTAAATTTCTTAAATTCTGACGTCCTGTAAGATCAGCAGCATTAATAACTCCTGCTGTAACTGCAACAGCAGTACCATGTTGGTCATCATGAAATACAGGAATATCTATAAGTTCTTGTAGCTTGTTTTCTATAATAAAGCATTCAGGAGCCTTAATATCTTCTAAATTAATGCCACCCCAATTATATTTAAGATATTGAATAAGCTTAATAATTTCATAAGGGTCTTCAGTATCTATCTCAAGATCTATAGCGTCAATATCAGCAAATTTTTTAAATAATGCTGCCTTACCTTCCATAACAGGTTTAGCAGCAGCAGCTCCTAAATTGCCTAGTCCTAGAACTGCTGTGCCATTTGAAATTACTGCAACTGTGTTACCTCGAGAGGTGTAGTCATAAATTGTATTAATATTATCAACAATCTTTAGACATGGAGCAGATACACCAGGAGAATAAGCTAGCGCTAAGTCATGTTGAGTTGCAAGTGGCTTGGTAGTTATCATAGCTATTTTACCTGGTAGGTTATCTTTTTTATGATATTCAAGACTTAACTTCGAGATTAATGAATCATTTTTAGATAAGTTATTAGTCATAAAGATTATCCTATTAATTTTAAGCAAAGATATACATAATAATTGATAAAGACAATAAGGAAAATATTGTAGTAAAAGTAATGATTGTTGCCATTGAATCCGGGTCTCCATGTAGTTGTTGAGAAAGCAAGTATGATGTACTAGCTGGTGGTAAACAACTAAATAGTATTCCAACTACTCTTAAATCACCTGTAATACCAGCAATAAAAAAGAGTATTATGGTAATTAAAGGTAAAATAATCAACTTTGTAAGAAGTGCTATAAAAACTTGATGTATGTGTTTAGTATTAAGATTAAATTGCAACCTAGCTCCAACACTCATTACTCCAATTGCAAGCGCGGAGTTTGATAATATATCAATAGTGTTTTTAATACCAACATTGAGTACTATATTAAAATAATTAAAAGTTAATCCTATTAAACTTGCAATAATTAGTGGATTAGCTACAAAATTTTTTATTGCACTGGAAAAATTTGGTTTAATGTTATTGCCAGGATTATTGGTATAGATGCTAAAAATTAATACTGAAAGCACATTGGTGTAGATAACCATATAAACTGAAACAATTGCTACAATAGCCATTTTCTTGCTTCCAAAAAGACCATTGCTTAATGCAAGAAAGATATAATTATTAAACCTAATTGATCCCTGAAATAGAGATGTAAAAACCATCTTGCATCCTTGAGTTCTTCTTCTGTATATTATCAACATAATAGAGACTATACCAATAGATAACATTAATAGAAGAATTAATCTAAGCAAATCATGTGAACTAGTTTCTATTGCAGATGTATGATTGAATAATACTAGTGGAAACAATAAAAAATAAGATAATTTTTCTAATCCACGCCAAAACTCTTCTGAGCTAATCCAAGTTCTCTTAATAATAATGCCAAGCATTGTGATAATGAATATAGGCAGTATGCTTACAAATATATTATTCATTATTTAGTGCTTATTAATTAGTATATTTTACTTTAGTATAGTACTATTCTATGTAAGTGTATTTAAGGTAAAACCTAAAAACTAGTTGCTAGTTAATATTTAGTTTTGGTAAATAAAATAAATAATTAAAGTAATGAAATAGTGAGAATACATTAATTCATCAAAAAATTCTTTACTTAATTTTTTCTTTCTACTACTCTCACATTTTTCTAGACAGAATTGATAAATTCATGTCTAGTTTTTTTAGAAGAATATACATTATATTTACATAATATTGCAATTGTGTAAATAATTTTATTGAGTAAAATTATGGTAAGGTTGATTTTTTTTATTGCAGTTTTAGTATTAATGCTTACAGGAGCTACTAAGTCCAAGACTGTTAATATAACTAATAGCTTTAAGGATATTAAAGCCACAGGGTTTATTAAGGAAAAGCGTCTTCCAATATACAATTATAAATATATTCGTAAAGCTCAACAAAATGTTAGCCAAAATAACATTGATGATGATAGCGATCAAGAAGATGAAGAATTAACTAATGCAGCTGCAATTAATAGGCAAATGTATAGACAAATGCTGGAAATGGAACAGCAACAGTCAAGAGCAAATAGAAAAACAAAATTAGGAAAATCAGCCTGTTATTCTTCTAAACTATCTAAAGTTTCTAAAATACTACCAAACAGAATTATTCCTACTAGATTATTAGACAAAAATCAAACAGCTCAAGTATTACAAGAGAAAGAAGTAAAAACTAGTAATATCAATGTAGATTGTAGTAATCTTCAAAATAAAATAGATGAACTTGAGAAGGAGTTAAAGTTAGTTAAAATACAAGTTAAAGATCCTGTTGCAGCAACCTCACATGCTCAAGCAAATAATGTACAAACAGATTCTACTGAGAATGAGTAGCACTTCAATTGAACAGCGTTTTTTTGATTTGTAGATTTATAATATTATTTAAAATTGAAGATAATGACAGATAAAAATTATGCTGAACTTAAGGTTGAAGATCAAATAATTTTACTTCCCATTAAAAAATCTACTATGGGTATGAATGTAATAGATATCACCAAATTATATACTGAGAGTAATTATTGTACTTATGATCCTGGTTTTATATCAACTGCTTCATGCAAAGCATCAATAACTTATATAGATGATAACCAAGGTATATTAATGCATCGTAGATATGATATTAGAGACTTAGCTACTAGTTGCAGTTTTTTAGAGGTATGTTATTTATTACTAAATGGTTCATTGCCTACTCAAAAACAAAACGAAAATTTTGCTAAAGAGGTGAGTGATCATACTATACTAACTAAACAACTTTGTAATTTGTTAATAACGCTAATTTAGGATAAGTGATTAGAAGAGAAAGAAGAAAGAGATAAGATAGGGATTAAGTTTGGAGATGGAATAACTAGCAAGAGAAGCAATTATATGAACAAAGAAGTTAATATGAGAGCGATGTCGAGTATGCTCTAAATGCATGTGTTTTTTTAGTACATTAAAGACAGACTCAATTAAGGAACGTTTATTTAATAAAAGCTTATCATCTATGTCCAATAAATATGTTTTCATATCTTTACGAAGATTAGTAAATAAACGTAGACCATTGGAGAAGAGTTGATGAAATAACTCTTCAGATATGTAAGCTTTATCACCAAACAATTTACCAGATAAGCCTTTAGAAAAAAACGAAGATACAGATAGGTCGCTTTTATTGCTTTTAGTAATTTTAACTGACATTATTTCGCCTTTATTATTGATTATAAGATGTACTATAGGAAAAATTGGTCTTCTAAGGCAGATAGTATAAGTATGAAGATTTATATAGGTTTGGCATAATGATTTTTGTCAACCTTTTGAACAAAAATTTGATGGTAATTTGTAAAAAAATTATTTTCTAAAACACCTACTATAGCTGTATTTTTGGAGATGAAAAATGCGACCTGTAGTATTCGATTTTTTAACTAATAGTTGTAATATTATTAAAAAAAATAGTAACAATAATGACACAATATTTTATAACTTTATTGGAAATATCATTCCACCAGAATGGAGAAAGCTAACTGGAGATAATGGAAAAGCATTAAGTAAAACATCTAAACAGCTTTTATCATTCATAGTATTTAGACTACATATCTATTACAACAAAGATATAGATGAATTACAGGAAAGTTATCAGCTTTATGAAGATAAGCTGAATGTTGGTCAAAGAAGAGTTAGGCAATGCTTAGTAGAATTAAGAGATGCAGGTTTTATTGAAATTGAAAATAGGACAATCATTAAAGACAATGTGAAGTTACGTAATGTCCCTTGCATAAAAATTCTGAAAAATTTTCAGCACTATAGTGAAAAAGGGAAAGAAGAAAATATAGCCTTACCAGAAAAAAAATTTCGTCCCAACATGAAAGAAATTTCAGGTCAACCTGAAACTTTTTTCAGGGACATATATAGATATATAAAAAAATCTAAAATATCTAGATCTACTGAAGGTGAGTTAGTAGAGAATAAAAAAAATGAAAATGAAGAACAAAATTTTCAAAATGTTGATGATTTTGAAAATGATATACGAACTTCAACTAAAAATTGTAATCAAGACATTAAATCACTAATAACAAAGATTCTCAAGTCTTCGAATGGTAAAAAAGAATGGTTCAAAAAGTACAGGCTAAAAGAGTTTTACCCACTAACACCAGAAGATGCAGTTGCACTGCAACACAAGTCTGATAAAGGTTTTTAACATATACTTTATCAACAAATTGCTATTAAAGCTAGCAGGTCGATATTCGAATTATCATTTTGGCTGTAAAGCATCAGTTCTAAACTATATAGCAAAAGTGTTAGCGAATGAATTACGAACTACTGATCAGGCAAATAGAGACAACTGTGGATTTGATAACGAATTTAATAAGGAAAAATATCTTACTCAAATTGAAACAAGCGCAAATCTTAGTAAGGAAAGTCAGTTGAAGCATAAAATTGCTGGTTCTTTTGAAGCAGCTATGGCTTATCAAATTTTGACTTCTTGTAGTTTTGGGCCAGCGGTTCGAACTAGGTTTTTTGTTAAGTTGCTTAAAAATATCACACTAACAGAATGTGATGAATCAAAGATATTACAAGCTGTACAAGATGTATATGGATACGAAATTCAAGAATTGCAAGTTACACCATTTGAGCAACCTACAACTGTTTCACAGAAACAAATCAATGAAGAAGAGTATCTCTTGAATCTCAGTAAACAACTGGGCTCTAACTCAACTTGGTACAAAGTACGAGAATCTTTGATTAAAAGTTATGGTCAAACTATTGATAAAAAATACTTTAGCGAATTGAACATTATAAATGAAGATAATGTTAGTAAAAAAATATTCATTAAAGCTAAAACAGGATTTGCTGATAGTTAAATCACAAGCAACCATATGGAAAATCTTGCGCACGCTTTTAAAGCTCAGGGATTTTCTTTCGAGTTAGTTAAGTTTAGTAATTTTAATAAAATTTAAAGAGTGATATGGAAAAAGATCTTGCAAAGATTGCTCCAAATAATATTCAAGCAGAGCAAATGATACTTGGAGCAATTCTGATTAACAATCGTGCGCTATATAACATTAACGAATTTTTACTGCCAGAACATTTTTATGAACCATTACATGGCAAAATATACAAGTCAATTAATCTCATTATTAGTAAAGGAATTAGCGCTACTGTAATTTCGCTCAAAAATATGCTAGGCAATGAACTCACATTTGATGAAATAGGTGGAGTAGATTATCTAGCTAAACTTACAACGTTAGCATTAAGTATAGTTAATGTTAATGAGTACGGCAAAATAGTATATGATCTTGCGCTGAGGTGTTATTTAATTGAAATTGGAGAAAAAATAGTAACAAATGCGTATTCTTCTACTTTAGCAGATTTAGCTATAAGTCAGATCGAAACTGCTGAATCTCAATTATATGATCTAGGTTCAAGGGGAACTTTAAGTAAAGGATTTACAAAATTACAAACTTCAATTGAAGAATCATGGACATCAATTTCATCTGCTATTAAAAATAAAAACTCTATTAACGGTATTAGTAGTGGACTACTTGACCTTGATTCAAAGCTTGGAGGATTTAAAAATTCTGACCTAATAATATTAGCTGGCAGACCATCAATGGGTAAAACTGCTTTAGGAGTTAACTTAGCAATAAATGCTTGTAAATATTTTCTTACTAAAAAAAATACTAAAGATAATGTAGTGCCATCAGTTGGATTCTTTTCTTTAGAAATGTCATCTCAGCAAATCTCTACTCGAATTCTTTCTATAGAATCAGAAATTAATAGCTCTGCATTATTTAACGGTAAAATAGGTGAACAAGATGTTGATAAGTTAAAGACTGTACAAGACGAAATACAAAAGTGGAATTTTTTTATAGATGATGCTCCAGCAATCTCGATATCTGCAATTAGATCTCGAGCTCGTAGACTTAAACGTACTCATAATTTAGCAATATTATTTATTGATTATTTACAGCTAATAAAAATTGATTCCAGAGGAAGTCAGTATAATCGAGTACAGGAGATTTCTGAAATTACTCAGAGCTTAAAAGCTCTTGCTAAAGAGCTCAATATTTCAATCATTGCGTTATCTCAATTGTCTAGAGCTGTAGAACAAAGGTCAGATAAAAAGCCTATTCTTTCAGATCTAAGAGAATCAGGCTCAATTGAACAGGACGCCGATATTGTAATGCTTATATATCGTGACGAATATTACTTGTCTAGATCAGAACCAGATCGAGGTACTCCAGAATACACAGAATGGGTTACAAAACAAAATAAATGTTATAACACTGCTGAAATAATTGTTGCTAAACACCGTAATGGGCCAGTTGGTACAGTGAAGTTGTACTATAATAGTAGGTATTCTAAATTTGGCAATATTGTTAAAAACTCTCAGCAATGTTAATAAACGCTAGATTATGCATAAGATGAAAAAATGCTTATTCAAAAAAAATTACAGCAAAATTTTACTCATTAACACCAGAGATATGTAACTCAAGATTGGTTTTTGGCATCGTGATAACTGAATTCAAAAAATTTATAATTTAATTTGCCTCTTTTCCAGTTTTTATCTGGGATTGGAGTATACAAAAAGTTTAAATTATGGTATAATTTATTAATAACCATTTGGAGGTGGCCAATGATAGATTTTTATAGTGAGAGCTTAATAAATAAGCTGTTTGAAACCAACATAAGATTTAACACCAAAATTGATCTTGATAGAGTTGAAAAAGCAATACTTTACGCTAAAAAATATCATTGCCAGCAAAAGAGAGATACAGAACTCTACTACACACATCCATTGAAAGTAGCTCACATGGTATCAGACCACAGCTTTGAAACAGATACAATTATTACTGCAATACTACATGATACACTTGAAGACACAAAAGTAACTAAAGAAAGAATAAGGTACGAATTTGGTGCTAATATTGCAGAACATGTTTCAGATCTCACAAGGGTTAGGAATAATAAGAAAATCAGTGCTATGGAAATGATACAAATATTACGCAGCCAAAATAAAACAGAACTATTACTGATCAAGCTTTTTGATAGATTCCATAATATTACAACTATATTCATCAAACCTCCTCACAAAAGGCAAGAAATAATATTTGAAACTCAGCAAGAATTTATAGCTCTTGCTGAATACCTTAAACTACCAGAGATCGGAGAACGCTTAAGCGAATATTGTAAACTTCATGCTAGCTAATGAGTAAATAATTGAGAATGAAAGGATTAAATATATGATATTAAAATCTAAGACTAAGTATACCTTACATAGCGCTATTCAAGATGGTGATATTAAAAAAGTGAAGCAGCTTATTAATAAGGATATTACACTTGTCAATTCAAAATATAAAGATGGCACTACTGCTTTATCTGTTGCTTTGAAATATAAGAATCTACCTATTGCTAAGATTTTGTTGAACAATGAAGCTAACGTAAACGCACAAGATAATGATGGGCACACTGCTTTACATCTTGTTGTTGAAACAATTCAAGTATATTATGAATTTTTCGAAAAATATCCTACCTATTGCAATGATCATATAGCATTACTGCTAAAATATAATGCTGATGTAAATATCGAGAATAATCAAGGTAATACACCTTTATCCGATGCTGCTAAATGCAAATGTGTAGAACCTTTAGCAATTATGCTAAAACATAATTCTACTGGTATTAATAAGAAATATGATGAAGGAGAAACACTACTACATATTGCTGTTCGTAATAAAATCATAGATATTATACAGCTTTTGATTGATTATGGAGCAGATATTGATGCAAAAGATGATAACGGCATGACTACTATAGATTATGCTGCTAAAAGCGGTAATGCAGATATATTCAACTTTCTAACGGAACAATGGGTCCCATGGTATTAGGTTTCAACAGATAGCTAATATGTTAATGCTAATAAAGAGAAGTTAATATGAATGTTTTGAAATCAATTTTACAACCGTGTTATGCTGTTATATTAGCATTCGTTGTATTACCTTCACCATCAATATGTACAGCAAGTAATAATGTAAACTTCAATGCTTTCAAAGATAGTATTGATACTTCACAATTCTATATAAAATTTTCAACTGGTATTGCTACTAACCACGATACATTAGAAGCTGGAATTGGTTATAGATTAGATCGGCACAGAATGGATGTAAGATTAGGATTTATGTGTCATCACAACTGTAGAGATAACTTTATTCAAGGAAATTATTATTACAATATAATTGAAGGTAACAAAGCATCAATTTTTGTTACAGGTGGCCTAGTATCAGTTTTCAATGGTGATAGCGGTACTGGTATAGACTTAGGAGTTGGTACAACAATAAACTTAGCAAGAGATACATATTTAGACATTGAATGTAGCACAATAGCTAACTATACACCACTTCCTATTTATATACGATTTGGATTGCGGGTTCACATTTAATAACTAGCAAGTTTTATAGTTAGTAATGATTAGCTCATTAACAGGATTGCGTTGTTCATTGATTGAGTATACAACTGTAACGGTATTGATATTAAAATCTTTGTATAAGTCTCTAATAAAGGCAGTATTATTATTTGAGATCATAATCTTAACACCTTTATTTGTTAATTCTTTGACAAAATCCCGTAATCTAATTTGATCTTTTTCATCAAATGGAAGTCTAGTATAGAACCGTTCTCCAGATTTATGATAAGGAGGATCAAAATAAACAAAGTCATTTTGTTGAGGCTCTATAAATGAAAAATCTGTAGCATAAATTGATACACCATGTAGAAGGCTGCTGCATTGGTTTATTCTAGATGCAATATGGAGTTTAATGTAGCATTCACCAGAAAATGTTTGAGCAGATTGTCCATTTTTGTAGACTCTATAAATTCCTCTAAAAGAATATTTATTAAGATATATAAATTTTGCGGTAATTTCATTCGGATTATTACTATATTTGTTTTTAACTTTATAATAATAATCCTTCGAATGATGTTTGTGATATAAACTCAGTAATCTATTGACCTCATTAGGATTATTTTTAACAGCATTATAGCTAGTAATTAAATCAAGATTGATGTCAGACAAAAAACATTGTTTAAAAAGATGCCTAACTTGAAAAAATAAAGCACCTCCACCAAGAAATGGTTCATAGTAATTATAGTGTGGACCTTGAGGAAGATGTTCTATTAATTTATTAACAATTCTTCGTTTACTACCAATCCAATGAAGGAAAGGCTTAGACTTATTAGCAACAGCTACTGACACATGAAGTTTAATTAATTTATGTTAGTTGAATCTCTATTGAGATTATACCAGAAAACAGCTTGTAGTGCTAGTAATAATAACGCTTACAAGGCTCTTTATGCATCCTTTTTGAATAAGATTTATTATAACTATAAGCAAGGAATGTGATAATTTCGCATCAACATTAGATTATTATGCAAAAATTTAGCCTGTAAATTAAAAGATTTTAATAGACTGGTAAAAAATATAATGCTACTCTATACCTTATATTATCTAGGTTTCAGAACTTTGATAATACTAAGCTGAAGATTAAATAGAATAAAGAGTTGAACTTTTTACTTTAATCTTCAGAAACCATTTTTTACATAAAAACAGTAGGGGAATTCTATGTCTCTTGGAAACGAAGGTCAACAGAAAAATAAAAGTATATTTAATAAAAATATACAGTCAAAACTGTTACTAAGACATCTAGCAGCTGGTGATAAAGAGCTTTTAAAACTTACACATCAAATTAAAACACTAAACTTAAATATAATAGATGTATTCAAACAGCTCAAAAGTGAGTCAGAAGATGTTAGAACACTTCAGTCCGAAATAATAGAAAATAAAAAATCAACATTAAGGGAAGCCATATGTCATATACCAATCAGCTTAGCTAACAGTTAGCTAAGCTTGCTATTTTAAATTTCTAAAAAAACAAAGTTAATAAACTTAACCATAGGAGAATAATATGGAAAATAACAATATATATTTGATTCAATATATTAGGCATATAGTAAATAACTGCAATAAAACAAAGCAGAATATAGTAGAACTAGTAGGATATAAGCAAGATGCAATAGCAAAAATAACAGATACGTTAGGCTCACTTGATGAACTAATAAATCATCTAAATGATAAAATTTGTGTATTTAGAAAAAACATAGAATCAAAGAATGTAGAACTAGAAAATTTTAGCCTACAAACCTTTGTAACGGATGCTGTTGCTAGACTAAAAGCAATTGCTGAAGATGATAGAATAGATCTAAAAAGCAATTTTCAGGCTAATATAAAAGACAGTATTATTGGAGATAGTTTACGAATAAGAGCTGTACTAAGCCAGTTAGCTGAAAGTGCTATTATACATGGCACTAAATGTACAACGATTAATATTTGTGTTCATTTATTACCTTCTAAAGATGGAAAAACAGATTCAAAAGATAAAATATTACAATTTTTAGTACAAAGCACAGGCCCTAGCATTCAGAAAGAAAAATTGCAAAAGATGAATTCTGAACTAAGCAATTCGAATTTAACAAAACATCAAGAGCTAGGACAAGGGTTGGTGTTTATAAAACAGCTTACACATCAAATGAAAGGAAATCTCAAAATAGATCAAGGAAGTAACTACATATCTTCTTCGTTTGAAGTGCCAATTCAATTATATACCTAAATTAGGATGCAACTATGCAAACGGAAGCCATATGTGATATACCAGTCAGCTTAGCTAATTGTTAGCTAAGCTTGCTATTTTAAATTTCTAAAAAAACAAAGTTAATAAACTTCACCATAGGAGAATAATGTGGAAAATAACAATAATGATCTAAATGATAAAATTTGTGTATTTAGAAAAACCATAAAATCAACGAATGTAGAACTAGCAAAATTTAGCCTACGAAAAATGCTAAATGGTACTATTGCAGCAATCAGATTAATTGCTGAAGATGAAAATATAGAGCTAAGGGAAAAAATAGGAAATGACATATACGATATTATTACTGGAGATAGGTTTCGAATAAGAGCTGTACTCACTCAGTTAGTTGGTAGTGCTATTATGCATAGTACAAATAGCAAAGTTAGAGTTAGCATTGATTTTTTGCCTCCTAAAAATGAACAATCGAATTCAAAAGATAGAATATTGAAATTTGTAGTGCATAGCGTAGGAGCTGGCATTTCAAAAAACAAATTACAAGAGATGAACTCTGAATTAAAAAAACCACACTTAATTAAGCATCAAGCATTAGATTCAGGGTTAGAACTTATCAAACATCTTACATATGAAATGAAAGGAAGCATTAAGATAGAGAGTAAAGAAGGGCATTATACAAAGTTTTTAGTCAGCATTCCGATACAAACTAGTAATTTAAATTCGCAACATTAGTCAAATGGAGAATATTATGAAAAATAAAAAAAGAATATCAATACAACAAAAGACATTTCTCAAGATGTCTGGACAATCCATATACCGCCTATTCCAGCCAAGTTAGTATCTACAGCTAAGGAAAGAAATATTTATCTTTGTACCGAAAATATGAATGAAGATAAATATATTGGAATGAAAATAAAGCTACAACAAGCGGAAGATTATCTAGAGGAAGCTGAGTCAATGAAGCAATATTGTATAGATTTGATTCAAAAAATTAAATATACGTTTGATCTTACTACTGCTAAAATCCAAGATCTAGCAGATGATCTACTATGTTGGCAAAATGATTTCAAAGAAAAGGAATATAAAACTACTAGCTTAACAAGAATACTTAATTGTGTTGCTAACCTACAAGACTGCTGTAACAGTATAGTTTACTCACTTAGAGACCAAATTGAGCTTCAAAACGTACATTTAAAAAAATTTAGCATACAAAAACTATTGAAGGATACAATTAGTTCGCTGAAAGAAATTGCTGAAGATAGAGAAATATCGCTCAGTTACAATGTTCAGGACAACATAAATGACATTGTTATTGGAGATAGTTGTCTATTGCAAACTATACTTAGTCAATTAATAAGTGGAGCTATTAGAGTTAATAAAAGCTGTAAGGTTGATGTTATAGTTATGTTATTTATTGCACCGTATCGAAAGGAAAACGAAAAAGACAAAATATTAAGATTCATAGTACGTGATAACGGAAAAGGTATTTCACAAGACAAACTACAAGAAATAAATGCAAAATTTTCTGATTTAAATTCGGCATTAGAGTATCCAGAAATATTAAACTCGAGTCTAGAATTTGCAAATTACATTGTTAACAAACTAAGTGGCAAATTAGAGATAAAGAGCGAGGCAAATAAGTTTACAGCTATTACTTGCGATATACCAGTACAACTTTTTAATTAAAAGATATGGAAGCATTTTATGAGTCATACTATAAAATCTGGAGATTTTGGTATTCAAGCAAAAGTAAATAGTAGTATTAGAGCACTGAAGCCATTCACAGAAAATAAAGGAATAAATCTTAGCTGCAACTTTAAAAATGATATAAAAGATTTAATCATTGTAAATAGTTTTCAAATACAGGCAGTACTAATACTATTAATTGGCAATGCTACTAATAGTCAATGCAGAGAAATTAGCGTTGAAGTTGATTTGCTGCCTTCTGCAAATCAAAAGACAAATTATAGAATATTACAATTAATTGTTTTTGATAACGGAATTGGAATTTCAGATGAAAAAGTGAAAAAGATAAATAATGAGCTCAGAAACTTACATATCAAAAGCTATGCAGTACTAGAATCTGAATTACTACTCGTTAAACCGTTTATACATGAAATGACTGGAAAAATTAAACTAGAAAGTAAGCAAGATCAGTATACAGCTTTCACGTGTAGTATACCTATAGAAGTTCGTTGAGAAACTGAAAATTAGAATTATTAATGGAGATGGAGGAAATAATGTTAGCATTTTTAAATTGTGAACATATCAATAAACTACTTGATAAGCTGGACTTGATTAATCATAGTGTTGATAAACGCATTAATCTTGATAAAGTTAAAAAAGCTATATTTTATGTAAAAAAATATCATGGCAATCAAAAGCGAGATACAGGAGAACCTTATTATATGCATCCATTAGAAGTAGCGCTCATGGTTGCAGACTACAGCTTTAAAACGGATACGATTATTACAGCAATACTACATGATACCATCGAAGACACAACACTAACTAAAGAAAAGATAGCAATCGAATTTAATGATAACATTGCCGAGCAAGTTCTAGCTCTTACAAGAAACAGAGGTGGTAAGAAAACCAGTTCCATGAAAATGATTCAAACATTAGTGAATCAAGATAAAGTAGAGCTATTACTAATCAAACTATTGGACCGATTGGATAATATTAAAACTATATTCATAAAGCCAGCCAAAAGAAGACAAGAAATCATACTAGAAACGCAGCAAGAATTTATACCTCTTGCTGAATACCTTAAATTACCAGAGATTGCTATAAAGCTAAATAAATACTGTGAGCGTTATGCTACCTAATAAACTAAAGTTTAATAGGTGGTTAATGTAGTGAATTGCAGAAATTAAAATTCAATAAGAGAATGTTCATATAAGTTATTTTGTTGTATAATTTAAAAAGAATAGAAAATATGAAAAACATATGCATTTATCAAGATTTCTAGATCCAAAGAATGATGTAGCATTTAAAAAGATATTTGGATCAGAAAAAAACAAGGACATACTAATACATTTTCTGAACGATATATTGTTGTTTGAAGGAAATAGAAAAATAATAGAAGTAGAGTTTTTAGGAACGATATTAGATGCAGACATAGCATCCAAAAAAGAATCAATAGTAGATGTTTTGTGTAAAGATAAAAACGGTGCGCAATATATAATAGAAATGCAAGTAGATCCTACACAAGGATTTGAAAAAAGAGCACAGTATTATGCAGCAAAGGCATATGGCAGGCAGCCAAATAGAGGAAAGGAAGGAAAATACTCAGACCTAAAGGAAGTTATATTTATAGCTATAGCAGATTATAAATTGTTTCCAAACAAAGAAGACTATATATCAAGGCATGTAATATTGGATAAAAAGACATATGAGCATGATCTAAAGGACTTTTCATTTACCTTTATAGAATTACCAAAATTTAAAAAAAATAGAGTGGAAGAGTTAAATGATATAACAGAGAAGTGGTGCTATTTTTTTAAACATGCAAAAGAAACAACATTAGATGGGTATAATAAAATAATAGGTGAAGATTTAATAATAAAAAGAGCGTATGAGGCATTAGATCAGTTTAATTGGAGTGAAGACGAACTAATAACCTATGAACAAGAGTTAAAGCGTATATGGGATAATAAAGCAGTCGAAGATTATAAACTCGAACGCGCTAAAGCTGAAGGCATAAAGCTCGGTGAGGCTAAAGGTAAAGCTGAAGGTAAAGCTGAAGCAAAAAAAGATTTTGCAATAAAATTATTGAAATCTGAATTATCAGTTGAGACAATTGCTGAATATACGGATTTATCAATACAAGAAGTATTAAATTTAAAAAATAGTGTAAAATAATAAGAAATATACAACACGAAATCTTACTTTTGATGTGTTGTATGCTACTTCTATTAGATGCTTTATATCACACTACAAGTTCTATACTATACTAAACATTGAGAAGCCTATTCTTTGGCCTCAATGTCCTTAACATGGCCGCACCATTCTTGACTTATGAACATGCGACTCTGTACCTTGATTCTAAAAATTAATCAGTTATGATGCGGAGATTGCTTTTTTTAATTTTTTTTGCAAGTTCATTTGCTAACTGGTATGCGTACACATTATCAGGATCATATTTGATAGCCAGGTTATAACTTTCCATTGCTTCTTGATGTCGCCCCAATTCATTCAAAGCAATTCCTTTATTATTGTAAGTGTATGAAACATCTGGTTTATACTTAATAGCCAAATCAAAATTCTCTATTGCCTCTTGATATTGTTTAAGTGTACATAAAGCAGCTCCTTTACTATTGTAAGCGTCTGCATAATTTGGTCTATATCGAATAGCTTGATCATAATTTTCAATTGCTTCTAGTAGCTTTTCAAGATTTTTCAAAGCATTTCCTTTAGCATGATAAGCTAGTGCAAAATCTGGTTTATACTTAATAGCTATATCATAATTTTTAATTGCCTCTTGATGGTGCCCTAATTCATTCAAAGCAATTCCTTTATTAATATAAGCTTCTACCAAATCTGGTTTATACTTAATAGCTATATCATAATTTTTAATCGCCTCTTGATGGTGCCCTAATGCCTTCAAAGACTCTCCTTTATTAACATAAGCTTCTACCAAATCTGGTTTATACTTAATAGCTACATCATAATTTTTTATTGCCTCTTGATGGTGTCCAAGTTCGCATAAAGAAACTCCTCTATTAATATAAATACCTAGATTAGTTGAATCATATTGAATAGCTTGATCATAATTTTTAATTGCTTCCTGATATTGTCCTAATTCGTCTAAAGATATTCCTTTATTAACATAAGCCTCTGCATCATCTGGTCTGTATCGAATAGCAGTATCAAAATTCTTTATTGCTTCCTGATGTTGTCCTAATTCCTTTAAAACAATTCCTTTACTCATATAAAAGTCTGCATCATTTGGATTGTATTGAATAGCAGTATCAAAATTCTTTATTGCTTCTTGATATTGACCTAACTCTTGAAAAGTTATTCCTTTAGCATAATAAGCTTCTGCCAAATCTGGTTTATATCGAATAGTAGTATCAAAAATTTCAATTGCCTTTTGATATTGTCCCAATTCCTTTAAAGCAATTCCTTTATTAATATAAGCTTCTATACAATCTGGATTACACTTAATAGCTACATCATAATTTTTAATTGCTTTTTGATATTTTCCCAACTTAAGAAATGAATTTCCTTTATTAAAATATTTGTCTGCTAGCATATCTTTACCCTAAAATTAAATACTGTTATATGAGCAGATTATTTTGATGCAACAGATGTAACTGTATTAATAATACTGTCATATATTTTATATGATTTATAAAAATTCCCCTTTAAATTTTTGATTAGCTGTGATAATTGCTAAATCAAATGTGCTGTTACAAATTTTCTTTTTTACAGCCTTATTTTTAACACTATCATAAATTTCATCAAAATTCTTTATTTTTTTTATTATTACCATCAGTTATGTTATTCTAAAATTCTTACTCTATATTTTCTATCAGTACTAATATTGCTAGCTGTGCATATAGTTTGAACTATTATCTAAGATACAAGCTCAAGTTTATACTGAACATTGAGAAGGCCATTCTTTAAGGCCTCAATATCCTTAACATGGCCGCACCATTCTTGACGAAAACTGTTCCATTTTAAGCCATGAAGGCGAATGTAGCGCTTAGTGTTTTCGTCTGGTTCAGAGGCAAATTTTAAAATCACGGCAGCTTTATTTTGCTGTTCTTTATCAAAAATATCTTTACCTATTGTAGTCCAATGATCCTGAACATTTGGATGTTGTGTTAAAATTTCTTTTAGTGAAACAATAGCACCAAATAAAGTGTTTGCTGATAAGTGATCAAGCTTAGCTTTAGAGCAACTAATCCACCCATTTCGATAAGACGTCGAGTACGCATTTTACGTTCTTTAATTTTAAGGTTAACCTCATCCATGATTAGCCTAGCATTTTTTTGTTGAAGAGTAATTTTTTGCTGCATAAGATTTGCCATGTTAGTAATTCAGAAAGATAAAAAAATCAGGCAAGAATATATCAAAATACAATTCCAGTAAAGAAAAAAAACCGCGCCTACCAAACTAACATCAAATAATTATAGTCAAAAAAACGTGAATTCAAGGTTAGAAGCTTCATTAAAGAATAAGCTTAAGCGGGTAGGTAAGCGCAGAAGCGCTTTTCCTCCCAAAGAACCGTACAAGCGAATTACTCCGCATACGGCTCAAGCAATTTACAAACAGCTGCAATAAGTTGTCCGCGATTACTGTGTACTTGCCGATGGCAGTTTTCATGCAATAAGCACAAATTGTTAATATGGTCAGTGCCACCACATCTTATAGGTGTTATATGATGTACATGAACACTTTCACCATTATCTATTAAATCAAAACAAACAAGACATTTACCCTTTTGTCTACGCCAAAGAATCTGCCTAGATTTAAACAAATACTTAGGGCTATCAGCCTGACGTTTATGCCAATATTCTCTAAGTTTTGAATTATCAGGAGAAGATTTACCTTTAACAAGAATATGTCGTTTAATCGTTGTCCATTGTAATTTCCATAGATATAGATCTTTATTCATAAAGACCCAATTATCATTTCTGCCTTTAATGCGACCCCAATACTTTTTCTTAAGCCATTTCCAAGATTTTTTAGGATGTTTTCTACATACGAATCTTGCTTGCTAAATCCACATCCAACAGTCTAAATTGGAAAAAATTTTCTTGGACACAACTTTGTTGAAATAACTGCACCATCCAAATATTTTAGAATTTAGATTATCAATTATTCTATCAATATTCCATGAGAGACTTTTTTTCCATTCTATTGACATTCGTTTTTTAAACGATTTTATAGAGTCTTTAGACGGTTTAACTAGTAGAGCTACACCTCTTCTTGTACTATTGGTTTTATATTGTCGAATATTAAATCCAAGGAAATCAAAACCTTCATTAATATGAAGTATCCTGGTTTTTTCTTTAGACAATTCTAAGCCTCTAATACTTAACCAATCATTAATAATACTTTTGGCTCTGATACATGAGCTTTCTGACTTAGCACAAATTACAAAATCATCAGCGTATCTCACTAAAGCATATTCGGATTTAGAATGAAGATGATCACATTTATTATAAATAATATTAAGTATATCACTCATTCCATGAAGAGTTATGTTTAAAAGTAATGGAGAAATTAATCCACCTTGTGGAGTACCAGCTGTTGTTTTGATAATTTGATAATCCTGCATTACACCAGATTTAAGCCATGCTTGAATCCAATTACGAGCAGGGAAATTTCCTATAATTTTCAAAAGAAAATTATGATCAATATTATCAAATGCACCTTTGATGTCAGCATCTAATATCCAATTCCTAGTAGTGCCAGGACGAACAATACTAGATATTCTCTGTATTGCATCGTGAGCGCTACGTCCAGGTCTAAAGCCATAGCTGCAACCTTCAAACTTAGCTTCCCAATATGGTTCAAGTGCTGATTTTACAACAGCCTGTCTACACCTATCCAAAATAGTTGGCAAGCCTAAAGGTCTAGATTCGCCATTACTTTTTGGTATGTATACACGCTTAATCGGTTTTACAGATGATAGATTATTATCTGCTAACTTTTCCATCAACAGACTCCTTTCTTTATCTGTCTTAACAACTATTTTATCAATTCCAGGACTTTTTCGTCCTTTGTTGATTTGAGTAACACGTCTTATAGCAAGTAACCTATTTGCTCTTGATTTTAACATCAATCTTTGTAAGTTACGTACTAACTTCATATTACCATTTGCAGATGCCCTATAAATACGTCTACGAAGATTATTAACCTTTTGTATAATTTCTTTCCAGTCTATTGAATGCCAATAGATTTTCTTGAAATTATCTTTAGTCTCAATTGTTACATTTGCGTTTAGCATCCAACTTTTCCAATTAATTCATAATCTTGTTTACCTATTTAGGGTAAATCACCAGTCTTAAGTTAGCATCATTTCTGATTAGCATATAAATGCCTATACACTCAGTTATTAATTTCTGTAGTCTTTCGACTTAGTGTCATTTGCTTTCTAAGACCTCTCTTACCTACTATCAGTTGCCTAATAATAGGCTTACCATGTTTCACTCATCAGAGAGACGTTAAGTTGGTTATCTTCTTTATACCGAGGAGCTGGCATTTTTAAAGAAGGCTGCGTATTCCTTCTTACAGCTAAGCTTTTCAGCTTTATCCTTATAACAGAATTTATCTGGAGTATCTGCTTCTGCATTGACGATATTTTCCATACGAAGATTCACTTTCGTTTAACCAATTTTAACTTTACCTTGCCCCTATTTCCCATCCAGATTAGTACTTTAGTTAGGCTTTCTATCGCGCTTAGTACAAGACCGTTACCAATCTCGCACCGCAATAGCGGTAACTAAGGTTTAAATGCAACCTTGCTACATTTCTGTAGTCTCTGTTTGAGCGACCTCATGTCGCACTACGCAATATGCAATCTATAAAGATTGCTGCTAAAAAATGAGTACTCATTAACCGATTGAATGTTAAAAAAAAAGAAGTTTGTGCTAGCAAAATCAAAAAAACCATGCTAACTTAAAACTCAGGTAAGAATTGGTATTGAGATGGCTATACAGTTTACAAGGATTGAATTTTTAAGTAGAAGTACAGGAGGTGATAGTTGTCGTAAGGCAGCGTATAATGCAAGAACTATTGTTGAAAACGAGAAGACAGGTATAAAGTATAACTTCTCTCGTAAGAAAGATAACGTATATCATACAGTGCTGATACCGGATTATGTAAAACAAGAATTCAAGAATATTCAAACATTAATGAATGAGGTAGAACGAACCGCAAAAAACAGAAACAGCCAGTTGTTGAAGGATATAGTAATAGCATTGCCAGACGAGAAGGAGCTAAATTTAGAGCATAGAATAGAACTAACTCATCGAATAGTTGATGCAATGGAATGGGTGCAAAAAGGTATTGGAGTACAGATAGACATTCATAAGCCTCAAACAGGAGATAAAAACTGGCATGTACATATATTGCTTACTATGAGAAGATTTAGAAAAGATGGAACTGGTTTAGGAGCTAGAGCAGTAGATTTAAACCCAAAAATCATAACATTTAATGGCAAAAAGGTTGTTATTAAAGATCCCGAGATGATTCATGAAAGAGTAAAAGAAATAATTAATGCATTTTTCGCTAAATTAGGCTTACCATATAGAGTTAAGGATACCAGTAAAGTGCCGGGAAAGCATATTGGACCTCGTAGAATTAGGAATTTAATTAATGAAGTAGTAAATGAAAATGAGTTACGTAAAGAGGCTCATTTGAAGATTATTAATGATGCTGACGTAATAACAGATTCTATAACACATTACAAATCTATTTTTACTAAGCAGGATGTTGAAAAAGCAGTAAAAGATATACCAGATCCAACAGCAAGAGAACAGTTAGTTCAGCAAGTGCTTAGTTCAAATAGAATACTAGAGTTATACCATGATGATGGTGAAAGTAGCAAATATTTTACGACAATTGAGGTTCGAAATGAGGAGACGAGAATAATCAGAATAGCTAATAAAATCAATAATCAGGTTTATTACAACGATATTTACAATCTTAAAAGTGATATCGAAGGTCTAGCAAATGTTAGTGAAGAACAGAAACAAGCTCTAAGGCATATTTTGCTTAGCACTAGTGGAGTTAGAGTCTTGAGAGGAAGAGCTGGTACAGGAAAATCTTATGTTTTAATAAAAGCGCATGAGCTCGCAACAAATCGTGGACAAAAAGTTATTGGTCTTGCTCCTACTCATAAGGCAGTATCAGAGCTGAGGAGCAAAGGTTATACAGAGGTCTATACAGTAAAAGGATTTTTATATAATCGAAAAAAAATTTTTATGCAAGACAGCTTAATAGTAGTAGATGAAGCTGGAATGGTAGGTACTAAAGCTTATGCAGAGCTGTTTAGAGTAGTTAGAAACAATAATTGTCAACTGATACTTGCTGGAGATGAAAAACAGCTAGCTTCAATAGAAAGAGGCGGAATGTTTGAGATGCTGAGTAATATTTTTGGTTCACATGTTTTAGTAAATATTCGAAGACAAAGTGAAAACTGGAGCAAAGAAGCAGCAATGGAGTTTGCTGAGAGTAATATTTTAAGCGGTATAACCTTACTGAGGCAAAATAACTGCGTTAGGTTTGATAATACGTTGCAGGACTCAATGAGTAAGTTAATATACAACTGGAGTCTAAGCAAATTTAAACCACATGAAAAATTGGTAATTACAGTACGTAATAAAGATGTCGACATTCTTAATTCAAGTATTAGGTCTTTGTTAAAAGCAAATGGTACGCTAAAAGGCACAGAATATGAGCGTTCTATTGATGGAAGGAAAAAGTCATATATGGCAGGAGATAGAATCGTATTTCAAAAAAGCTATAAGGATTTACAAATACAAAATAGTGAATTTGCAACTTTAACTTCGGTTAGTAAAAATAAATTTATAGCTAAGACAGATGCAGGAAAAGAGGTGAGTTTTGACCCAAGCAAAATACAATTTAAACATGGCTATGCAAGTACTGTTTATAAGGTCCAGGGAGCTTCTATAAAAGATGTATACGTTTTGCATAACGGAGTAAGTAATATAAGCAGCTCATACGTAGCTATGACAAGGCATATAGAGAACTTGCAGCTATATTGCAATAAGAAAGCTACTGCAAGCATTAACAGTTTAATAAATCAGCTCAGCAGACCAAATGAGAAATCAGCTAGCATAACTCTGAAAACTGCTCATGATTTTGAGAAAGAACGGACAAAGACAACTGTTTTTAGTAAAGTTTTTAGTAAAGTTGAAAACTGGTTTAAGTCTATAATCAATGATATCAATGATAGATCTCATGTGAATGAAGAATATTATCATTTTACCGTTAAACCAGAGCAAGAAGCTAAAGTAGAAAAAGTCCAGCAAGAGAATAGCATAAAGCAATGCACCACCAAAGATATTTCTACTCCATTGTTTATGCAAATCAAAGAACAAAGACAATATGATTATGATGTAACCATTCTGTCAGCAGAAGGAAAAACGATATCAAGTTTTCAGGAAGCTGGCATTGATAGCAGAATGGTATATAGCTCAAATGTAAATAATTTGAAGTACTATCAACCATTTCAAGGAGAAAAGATTCTTATAGCTGCAAATAATTATAAACAGAATAAAGAATATGTAAGCACTATAAACGAGGCTGCAAAAGTACTGACAAGCAAAGGAGCAATCACTAGCATCGTAGTTCCTTCAGAAGGTGAAGATTTTAACGAAATGCTAAAAAATAAAGGAGCCACAGCTGTTAAGGAGCTTATGATACCTGAAATCATGAAGTTAATTAATACTCAGAACGTAAAAACAGAGTCTGAACAAGTGGTGAAAACTAACATAGCTCCAAAAATTGGAGTTAGACGGTAGTGCTGAAGATTTGAAATTGAATGTAAGCTATTCATTCATAGAGCAAATTACAAAATGAGCTATACATAACAGCTCACAGTGATGTTTGTAATTTGCATTATGCCCTGCTAAGATAATAATGACTATATATGTTCTTCATAATAATGGTGTATGCATAGAAAGTTCTAACATAAGCATGATAGGGAATGCAGAGCAAATACGGTTGTACTACAATGTGCAAGCTACAAAAAATGTTGCTAACCTAATAGAGCAGCTTAGCACAGCTAAGACAGACTCTATCAATTCAAAAGAGGAGAATAATGATGTTCAAGCAAATGAAGTAAGGCAATATCAATCTGCTCAAAACTATAGAAAAAACGATTATTATTCAAATAGCAAGGAAGAACTACAAAAATTGAGGGATGCAATAGCTTATAGAGCTGACACTATAGCTCGTGATATTCTTGGAGATCCAAATAACCGCCTATCTAAACACGGAAGATTACGTTGGGAAGACACTGGCAAAATACAAGTAACCACCGAGGGCAAGTACGCTGGACAATGGTATGACTTCAGCACAGGACAAGGTAGTAATTTATTATCTCTGCTTCAAAGAGAAAGAGGAGGCAGCTTTTTTGAGGCAAAGGAATATTTGAAAAGTATGGTTGGAATGTCTAATATTAGTCAACGGTATCAGAGACCGCCTAAGACTGACGATTCTCAACAATACACTCAACAATCTGAAAGTGTTAAAATCGCAAAAGTTCAAAACTTGTATGAACTATCAAGCAGAATACATGGTTATGAGATAGATACGAGCCCAAGCGCAGAAGTTGAAATAGTAAAAAAGTATCTTGAAAATCGTGGTATTACTTTTGACAAAAGCACCGCAAGTTCAGACTTAAAAGCAAGTATACTGTTTGATACTCAAACGAGAGAAAATTATCCAGCATTGACAGCATTTGCAAGAAATTCAAAAGGAGAAATTACAGGAGTACAGGCCGTATATCTAAATTCGGCAGGAGATAAGGCGAATATTTCAATTAACAGAAGATCTTTCGGTAAAATCAGCGGATCGTTCATAACAATCGCAAAGCGAAATGCGAATGACCCTAATATAACAATTATAGCAGAAGGCGCTGAAACAGCATTGAGCTTGCAGCAAGCAGGAATTAAAGGTAATATCATTGCTAGTGCAGAAATTTCGAATTTGACAAATTATTCACCATTTCCTGGTGAAAAAATCATCATTGCAGCAGATAATGATAGCAAAAATTCTCTAACTAATAATACTGTAATTAAAGCTGCAAAAATATTAGAAATGAAGGAAGCAATAACTTGTATAGTTAAACCACCAGAAAATGGTGATTTTAATAATCTGCTGCAAAGTTGTGGAGACCAGTCAATTAGAGACATTATAGAACCTGAAATTACTAAACTGACTAAGGCAGTTGAAACAACCAAACTTACTCAAACAGAAAATAATAGTATAGCAAAACAAAATGATATTACGAATGTTAAAGAATTGTATAATAAATCGTCATCTCTATACTACTTTAAACAAGAAGAGGAAGCTAAGGTGGAAACGATAGTTGTGAATAAATATTCAGAAAACCATACAGGAATTTATAGTTCAAAAATCTTTAATAATTCATAATTTAAGGGCAAATATGGTTTTTGATGAAGAGACTCAAAAATCCTGGCCTGCACTCACTATTTTTGTTAAAAATGACAAAGATGAAATTACTGGAGCTAAGATATTAGCTCTGAATTCAAAAACATGTAATAAAGCTGATGTAGCTGAAAAATCTGTTGGTACAATTAGTGGGTCATTTGCTGAAATTGCTCAACAGAATTCAAAATACTCACCTGTAACAATCATTACAAAGGATATTGAAACAGCGTTAACCATTAGGCAAGCTGGAGTCGAAGGAAAAATCTTATGTGCAATTGAAGCCGAAAATTTGCAAAACTATAATCCTGGCCCAAAAGAAAAGATCATTCTAGCAGTTAAAAATGACGTAAATACTGAAAAAGCTGAAAAAGTTCTGGAGGATAAGGAAGCAGTAGTCTGTACAGTCAAAAATGACTTCAATAATGTATTAAAAACTCAAGGATTATATGCTGTTAGAAATATTATCAGCCCTGAAATAAGAAAACTTAATGAAAAAATTGAATCAATACAAACTAATATACAACCAGGATTATGTCCGAAACACTAGGCAGAGTATGACACAGCATTTTTTATTTAAAAAACTATAGAGTGAAAAAATATGACAAAACAATTAAAGCATGATTCATTGGCAAAGACAATCATGAGCGATCCAGTTGCTGCACAAGAATTTCTAGAGTATTATTTACCAAGCGATTTCAAGAGTTTAATAGATTTATCACAAATAAAAGTAGAGCAAGAGAGTTATATAGAAGAATCGTTAAAGAAAAAATACAGTGATATCGTCTATAAAGTTGCAACCAAAAAACATGGCAATGCTTTTATTTATATATTAATTGAAGCTCAATCAACCGTCGATTATTGGACAGCTCTGCGGTTATGGAGATACACATTGTTATTGTGCGAAAGGCATAAGAAAGAAAAAACTAAATTACCATTAGTGTATAATTTAGTGATCTACAACGGCAAAGAAGTCTACAACGCACCTAGGAATTTGTGGGATTTATTTACCGATTCAATGATAGCTAAGCAATTAATGACCTCTGACTATCAATTAGTCGATTTACAAAGTATGTCGAATGATGAAATTGTTAGGAAAAAGCATATCGGAATGCTCGAATATATGCTAAAGCACATTCATCAACGAGATATGTTAAAGCTTTGGGAAGAGTTTCTAATAAAGTTCAAACATGTTTTAATACTTGATAAAGAAAAAGGCTATATTAACCTAAGATCATTTTTATGGTATACTGATACTAAATTACTAGAGAGTCAGCAACCAGAATTAGAGCAGGTTCTGGCTAAGTATTTATCTGAAGAAGAAAAAGGTAATATTATGAGAACTATTGCTGCAAAATATATTGATGAAGGCAGAGCTGAAGGTGTAAAGCTTGGTGAGACTAAAGGCAGAGCTGAAGGCAGAGCTGAAGGTATAAAGCTTGGTGAGACTAAAGGCAGAGCTGAAGGCAGAGCTGAAGCCGCACAAGGGCTTGCAAGAAACTTATTAAAAGCTGGCTTTTCAGTTGAATTTATTTCTGAAAATACTGGATTGTCAAAAGAAGAAGTGATTAATTTAAAAAATAACATAGAGTATTAATTTTTCGAATTAATACTCTACTAACTTAAGTTTTTTGAGCAATTTATATTCACAAACAAAAGCTGTATTTAAGTTTTGTAGCTGCATAGTTAGTTTTGTGATGGGAAAGTTACCGGCAAGCTTTACATAACATGTAAGGTCTGGTAGGTTCATAATTTCAGATGGCATAACTAAAATCTTTTTACGCTCAACATTATTCATATTTACCCCATCTCGCATAGTATTTGATCCATATGACAAGTTCTCTTGAGTTTCAATTATCTCTTGCTCACCTAGTGTTAATGCTGATTTATAGGCTGTAACCTGATCGCTAACTCGAAAAATAAATTTACTATTAAACAAATCCAGCATAGAATCACATTCAGCAGCCCCATATATTGCTTCTAATTGATGAATGTTCTGCAATCCAGCAACAAAGCAGCCTCCATACTTTCTACTTTCAGCTAAAGCAACTGGTAAAGACGAAACTTTTTGTAGAGCTGGAAGTTCATCAAGTATAAACCACATGTTTTTGTTATCATGATTAGGATTTCTACACATCAAAGCCTTGATAGCTATGCTTATCCAGGCTGAAATAAGTGGGCATAAAGTAGCTCTTTGATTTGGGTTAGCTGTGATAAATAGCCAGCTAGTTTCATTTGAATTACTAAACCATTCTTTTATGCTAAAACTACCTCCAGGCTTTAAATATTGTAGCGAAGTAATATTCTTTCCAAGCGTAGACTGAATTCCTGCAGAAGTTTCGAGCGCGCTTTCACTTATAATACCTGATACAGCAGTGTTTCTAAAAGCTTTTGCAAATTGTCTATTATCAGAGTAAATGATTGTATGAATTAGTTTTATGATATCTTTATCATCCTTATATAGCTTCAACGCTTCAGACAAGACTAATTCAGCATTTTTAGCAAAAAAGTCATCAAGTTTAGGAGTATAATTACTAAAACTACTAGCTATATCATGAAAATCAGCTGCTTCAAAACAATCATTCCAAGGCAACCATTGTTCACTATTTTTTTCTAAAGGATTAAGCAGTTTATCACATTTAGGATCAAAAAATCTATCAGTAAAAGCTCCAGTTGTGTCTACAATGATTGCTCGATCTTTGTGTAATCGAATTTGTGGCAGCAGTTCATTAAGCATATTAGTTTTACCAGTACCTGTTGTTCCAGTAATAAGAATATGTAGTCTTTCACTATTCTTTACTAATGGCAAGCCTCCAAAACGGATTTTCGAGGCCTTTTTAGCGCTTTTTAGCATTTTAGATAGGGCATTTGCACTCTACAAAATCAGCACCTCTAATTTTGGCCTTAATAATCGTGTTTTTGCCTTGAGCAGTAAAGAAAACAATTGAGATTATCACACCAATAGTAAAAACAATTAATCCTTCTAACAATGCTGAATTGATTAAGAATTCCCATAATTGCTGTATTTTAAATCCATGTTTGCCTGTATAAAACTCATGCAAAAAGTCTTGAGCATTGAGGTGCATCCATTTTTTAAACCTTAAACTATAAAACTTAATGCCTATTTGATCGATATCATAAAAATGCTCACCAATTGCTAGCTTAAGCTGCACATATCTTTCAATTGCAAAATAATACAAGCTGCTCAGAAAAACTTTTTGATATAATCGACATATAATCCAGAATATCGATAATCCTAATCCAATTATAAAAACGTTGGTACTACCTTGCCCAAACATTCTTAACTTATGGGCAAATAACTGCGAGCCCCTGGTGAAATTTCCTTGATTCTGAAAATTCATCTATCTCAAGAGTATTTTTTCAATATCTGTAGTTTTTGCTCATACTCTTTTACTCCAGTAAAATTCTTCAATTCTGTTAACCTTTTTAACATTGTTTCATGTTCTGCAATGATATTTAGTATTAAATCACCACACCCCACCTCCAGCACTAGTACTAGTACTACTACTTTTACTGTGGCTAGTACCTGTATACTCAGTAGTAGCAATGCTACTAGAACCAACCTTCTGCAGAGCTTGGTATTCACTCTCAGTTAGACCTATATACAGAGCTTCATCATGAGTTATCCTGTCGGCTATTTCCATGGTAATGGAGTTTCCTGTTGAAATAAGATTGGACTCTTTTTTTGTCAGTGAATCAAGATTGCTCTGTGAACGCACAAACTGGTTTTGATATCCAGATTGTAGCAGTGCAGAAGAGCGGTAGTTATCTAATAATAAATCTACGTTTTTATTTATAATTTGTCGACCATCATCCGTTGTAGTGACTTTTATACTACCATCATTGATAATAGCAGCCATATGTAATGAAGGAGCTAGGTTTTGTTGAGAAATAGTTCTATTGCCTATGCTGTAATTATCCATACTCAAGTTATTGTCGACTATATTACTTCCTAAGCTGCTAGCAACTTGTATAGGAGAGAACTGGCTGGCTAAGTTAGCTGTAGCATGAGCGCAAGCTTTTATCACTGACCAAGAAAGCATTGGTATTGATGATGCAAGCATTTGAAACGTCGCATAGCTATATAAAATCATCTCTGCAAAGCTTCCTTGCGATAGCATATTCAGACCATAATCACTACCGAAAGCTCCAGATTTACTGGATAAGCTGATCATTCCTAGACAATGGATTATTGTAAAAAATACTGGCCAGCTGCTGACCCATATTATTAATAGAATCCATGTTTTGAGTATGTTGTAACCACCAGGCAGTAAGCCCATTGGAAATACAATAAAGATCATTGAAACTACTAATGCAAAAAAAACAGATTGTAAAATAGGCATCATGTGAGCAGCCATTTCCCCAGCGACTAGATACGAAAATGATTTTTGAAATAGCCCTCTGATTGCATGCATACTCACCAGATTAGGATAAATTCGTGATAATGAAAACTTCTCACGCCAGTCATCATATGACTCACGATTAGCATTAAGTAGCATAGCTTGCTTCATCCATTCATGAATGTCTTGTTGCTCTCTCTGTAAATATTTTAGTGTGTCGCCAGTCATGACTTTTAGTCTTTGACTTAACATGCTTGACTGATCAGATTGAACTCCAATCGCTGCTGCGAACTTTGTTAGAAGCCCTTCATTTAATTCTTTATGAATTGCTGCTTTAATCAATGGAGTAGCTTGTCTGCATGTCTTGAAACTAATACCTAAATTACTAGGCTCACGATAATAAATACCGAAATTATTAGGTATATTCTGCTCGATAAATCCTATAATGTCATTAGTTTGTTGAGCAGCTGCTTTTTTGCCTAGAATATTACCTATGATGTAAGGCTTCATAAAGCATTGTCTAAGAAATTCCTTAGTATTAGTTAAAGTTACTGGATCATGTATTTGCACATCTCGAATCTTAGCTACAGCCTTAGCTCCAAACATAATACCAGTTTTTCTGCTTGATAGTCCTTCATAAGCCGGTAAAAGATGATTTTCCAACATTTTGGACACAAAGTAACTCGTTTGCGATGAAAGAGAAGCAAACATTGCAATACCTATCGGAATATTATCAACTTTTACTGGTGCACTCATTGATACCTCATCCTTGAGCCAAACAGTAGCTTTGGGGGCAAATAACAGCGTAAAAATAAATATCGATGGAAAGAACCACTCCATAGCAAAGATGCCGATATTTCCTCTAAAAATAGCCCTAGTAGCAGCCCATATGCCACCAATAGTCAAGGCTAAGTGTCCTACTGGAGTGAAGTATTCGCTATTTGAAGCAAAGACTCTGCCTATGCCGTTAAACACATGCCATAACAGATCTCCACCACCAAATGTGTATATTACGTAATCCATTAACTTTTCTCCTTCGCTATTAAATGCTGCTCTATTAATCTAGCCCTTTTATCTATTCGACTTGCATCTGTTTGTAGGCTAGTCCATTTCTCATTTGCAAAAAGTTGTACCCGATTCAATTCCTTCAAATATCTTTCTAAATGTTCATTCGAAACTTGCTTAGCACCTAGTGAAGTAACGGCTCTACGTATTTCGGTGATTACTTCCTTCAAATGCTGAACTAATGTATAGCTAGCTATTAATTCTGATGAGCTATCTAAAATTGTGACTCCAGAAATATATTCTAATATGATATAATCATAAATCGGAAATATATCTCCAATCGAAGATAAAAAGGCTATTTCATGGTTACTAAATTCAGTATTATGATCAAACTTATTTTTTAGATTAGTAAATTGTTGTTTAGCTTTACCTGCATAAGACTGCTCTGGTGATATTGTGATATTTCGTCGCAAGCGTTGAATGCAAGCAACTGACATTATCACAACTGTAAATCGAGGCTGATTCTCCGCCTTTTAAATGACTAATCCAACTTTTTTCATCCTGAGCTAATGAGTCATAAAAGTGTACATTATTGTTTGTAACCACGATAGTGCCAGTCATAGACATGATTGAATCATGCATATTTGATGGTATTCCAACCTTTGCTGCTGCTTTAGTGAAGATGTTATAATCATCAAGCATTAACTCTGAATCCTTGTTTTGTGCTTGTCGTAGAGCTTGTTTTTGATCTAAATAATTACGACATTTTTTACCAGCGGCAAAATAATCAAACCCGCTTTGTGACTGTATATCACGGCAAACAGCTTCTCTCATAGCCCAGTTCTTTGGTAAAGCTGTAGCAAATAATGCTTTTGTTAATTCACAATCTCCTTTGGCAAATTGATTCATCTCCATTGCTAGATTACGCAAGTCCTTAAGAGCATTTTCGATCTGTGGAGCAAATGTTTTTAATCCTAATGAAAATGCATAAACTTTAGCTTGAGAACCAATGTTTTTCATTAGTTGAACTAATTCTTCTCCAGAAATAACAGAGAAGCTACCAAGATAGGCGTCAATACCGCTACAGCTCATGTTTAAAGATGGTGGAGTTATAGCAAATGGCTGAAATGATGTTTGGCTTGTTCTGGCAGATAATCCGCCAGCTGCATAATATCCAGCCGCTTGATTCTGATATGATCCAGATCTAGTAACATTAACACTCATTCCTTGAAATACGTTTTCGATATTCCAAGCCAGTGACACTGGAGCTTGTAGCGAAAATAATGCTGCAATAACATAAACTCTAATTCTGATGCTCATCTAGTCTCCAATTTATGATAATATCTATCTATTGCTAGAATATTGTCGATAATTTTATTCTCAGAGATTATGCTTCTAGCTACTGCATATATTTTTTTACCATCGCTAGCTACTAGATATAACACAGGTACAATATGCTTAGGGTTTAGTTTATTTAGCAACTCATTATTCTTACTGACAGCTAGCAACTGAAATGCATATTTATTAGCAAAGCCCTGAACAATAGAGGCATAAAGGCCTTACAGAGCAAGCAATCTTCTTTAACTTGCGATTGCTAGAATATTGTCGATAATTTTATCTTCAGAGATTATGCTTCTAGCTACTGAATATATTTTTTTACCATCGCTAGCTACTAGATATAACACAGGTACAATATGCTTAGGGTTTAGTTTATTTAGCAACTCATTATTCTTACTGACAGCTAGCAACTGAAATGCATATTTATTAGCAAAGCCCTGAACAATAGAGGAATAAAGGCCTTACAGAGCAAGCAATCTTGTTTAACTTGCAGAATCAAGCCCCAGTTTTTAGCAATGTTTTTGAGTTTTAAGTCGTTTTTCTGCTCTGATTTTTCTTGATACAGCTTTCTATGTAAGCTATTAGATGGCTCATGATCATTAATCAGTTGATAATCAAGTAGAGTAGCTAGTTGCCACATAGTAGCAAACTTATGCGCCTTCTCCATGATTTGCTTCTGCAATCTTTGAGCTGTAATCACATTTTCGAGCGTTGGATTATCAAGCGCTATACGCTGAGCTCGATTAAATTGCTCCTTCAATTCCTCGATTCTATGATCATGAGCTCTCCGCATCAACTTAGAAGTAGAGTCATCAAGCTCATGACCATGTTTATCATTATACCATAAAAACCCTGTAGGCAAAGAGTTAGCAGTAGCTAATTCTACCGATAAGTAATTAAGTAGCCCTATAATTAGCATTATTGCTAATGGATTCATTATTGCATTATTTTTATATCTATCTAAAATGAAGTTTAGTCAAAGAAGAGAAGCATGACACAATCAAAGATTGCTGAAATGCTTCAACTATAAACCTTGGCAAACCTTACATTATTTATGATACAATACAATAACTATTAGTCATACTCTCACCCGTAACTAGTTCATCATTCATATCTTCGTCGTTAGCATGTTGAAATGGTTCTAACTGTTGCAATGGTTCTAAATCATTACTCTCTTGAAATGGTTCTAAATTACGATTCTTTCCTATTAATCCTTCTTTAACTTCTTGGCTAACACAGAACAACTTGTCACAATCATCATCCGATTTTTTCATGACTATTTTTTCACATTCTTCATTAAACTGTTGTAATGTTTCTAAATCATTATTCTTTCCCATTAATGCTTCTTTAAGTGCTGCGTTAACCAAGTACAATTTTATAGAATTATGCTTTTTTAACGTTTCTATGATTCTTTTTTCACATTCTTCGTTAAACTGTTGAAATGCTCCAAAATCATCATCATCCAATGTGTCTAATATCTGCTCAGTTGGTAACTCACGCCACTTTTCCAAAAATTTATCAGCATCGGTTTTTGCTGAATCGGGTTTTAATTTTAATATCTGCTTCTTATTTTCCGCTATTATTACCAGCGAGTTATTTGCAGCCTTTATTTGTTCTGCCCTCCATAATAGCCTTTTCTCTTGCAAGTGCTCTGCGATTTTGTGCTGATCATGTTCAATAGCTAAAGCTAAATCTAAAACTGTATAACTATCGTTATTCTTTAAAATAAAATTAACATTATTATTCTTACATAAACTTTTTATCAAATCTATTGATCGGCATAAAAAACTATCTAAATTATCCATCATTAGATGTGTTATATCTAACAATCCAGAGTAGCTTAAAAGAGCTAAATGTAAGGCAGTGTTACCATCATTATTTTGTATGTTTGTATCTATTCCTCTATTCAACAGCATTTCCGCTACATCTATAAAGCACTTGTCATCATAATCAACATATATAAGCTTGGAAGCATGTACATCATGTGGTAATATGGTGAATCTATGCTTTGCAACTAAATGTAAGGCAGTGTTACCATCATTATCTTGTAAATTTAAATTTATCATGTTAGGATATCTATCTAACCAAAACTGTACCATGTATTTGTGGCCATTTTTAGCAGCAGAATGTACTACAGTATTTTTACCTGTTATATTAATATCGGCATTATTATTCAATAACAACTCTACTACATCTATGTTCCCACATGCAGAAGCATAATGTAAAGCAGTGTAACCATCATTATCCATCAAATTAACATTAGCTCCATTATCAAGTAGAAGCTGTAATTTCAGGGTGTCGCTTTCATAATGGACAATAAAAGGGACGCTACCATCATCTGATAAATAGACCTCAAATGAATTTGGCGCAACTATCTTAGTAGCAAGATGCAAAGGAGTGGATCCATATTGGTTTTTGATATTGACATCAGCGCCCTTTTTTAACAGAAGTATTGCTATATCTCTGTTCTGAGTAACTGCTGCATGCAAAGCAGATCCAGTCGGACCAAGTACCTCATTAACAAATACTGTATTGATAATGTTACAAGCATTATCTTGTGCTAGAATACGCTCTACATTCTCTACATTCCTAACACTGACTGCGTAATATAAGTCACGTGCTAAATCATCGTTATTCATTTATTTTTCACCCTAAAAATATATGTAGTTATTATATCTTAAAATAAAAATATAAATAAAGCAATACTTAATAATGTTGCATTTGTTGCATACGATGAACTTTATCTTTGATGCCTGCAATAATGTCTTTGTTCATGCTGTTTTGAGCCTTAGTGAGTATATCGCCAAATAGTTCATCCATATTGATTTTAGTGAAATCAACTTTTTGTAATTCCTTAACAGTAAGGCCTCTACAATTTAGACATTCAGGTGTACCAAAGTCTATTTTTAGCTGTTTTCTTGCTTCTTCCTGAAAAATTCTTGCAAGTTTTGACTGAAAGCAGCAATAAGTAGACTTTCTAGCTAAGCAAATACCTAATATCGGAATTCTTGAAGAACAGTAGGTCCCAATATAGTAGCAGTAACCTTTTTTTCTATATAGAGCTAATTCTTGTTCCTTAGATTTGCATTATGATAAGCCTATATCACGCCCCCAGCCAGTCATTGAAGAGCAGCAATTCAAAAAACTAAATACATCTTTTTTGCATTTGCGATGTTTTCCTGAAAATACAGAAACGGGATTTGTTTTAATGTCCTTGCTCATCTGATTTAGCATCGCTAGATGAGCTACTTTAGCTATATCCCTGTTTGGTATAATAGTCGGAGTGTTGCAATTACCTCCTAAACAAAAGATCGAGTTATTACGCAACGATGAGTGTAGCATTGTTTGCTTCTCAGTTGAACAGCTATAATCGTGCTGCCATAGTAAACAAATATTTGCTACTGATTTTTGGCAAGTGCTGTTTTTTAATTCGCAATTTTGAATTTTAAGGTGTTTGCAACCATCTTTTGGATCGCTAGTACATGAAAAAACAATCTTTTGTTTCCAATATGGACGATTGACTTTAAACTTGTCAAAAAATACTCTATCACCACCATCATAGTTGATTCTATTGACCTCATAGCATTCGTTACTTTCTGTTAATTGCTCAAGTTCAGGGTTTAAAACTTGCCAATATTCTGCTACTTCCCTTAGTTCTTGAGTCTTATCTCTGTAGTCATAGTGAAGTATACATATTTCATTTATTTCATTTAATAAAAAATTTCTACCAATATTGTGTATAGATGCACCAAGCCTATTAGCAATAGCCCATTTCATTTGTTTTACAATTGCTTCGGGATCATCTGCTAGGCAGTATATTTGCGCATCTAATTCATCATCATAGACATCGCTACGACTATTAAGCCAATTACTATGATTCTCCTTTATTTCTTCTGTTGCAAATTCCATTTGCCGGCTTTGCCATGGAAGCCATACATTCTCTAATTTGCACTCAACGTTTAATTCTCGAATAAGTTCAATATTGAACTTACTGCCTTCAGTACAACTTTGAATGATTTCAGTATTAGTTGTACTTGTCTGAGTTACGAAATTACTGCTATCAAGGGCACTTAAAGGATCAGATTCAATTCTCATTGAATTAGCTATCATATAATTTTGATCGTTGATATTATGTTGAGTTAAGGCATTGTTTTTACTGTTTTCAGCTTGAAATAACATTGCTCCACTTTCTGTACCAAGCTGATTACGGCCATGGTAGGTTAAATCCTCATCATTATTAGGATAATTAACATTACTACCTTGATGAAATAATTCTTGTGTATTTGAAGAATTTCCAAGATTTACATTATAGTTGCTAGCTTCATTATAACTGCTTTGCATTGAAGCTAAACAACAATTGATGTTCAATATTATCAAAACTAGTACTATAAGTTGCTTCATGGAGTATTCTCATTCATAATTTCTAATGCTGTTGCTAAAGGAATATGGCCAGTTAATTTCTTGGTTAATCCTCTTTTTTCATCATCTATTACTATCACTGGTACAACATCAACCTTATATTTCTCAAACAAGCTAGGATCTATATCGAAGCTAATATCAAGCTCCATAGTTTTATTCTTTGTTTGTGTAAATGAGTTATTAATTAACCCACGCATAACTAATTGAGCTCCGACCTTTTGAGACTCAGCAAAATAGCTTTTTAAAGCCTCATCACTCATTGAAAATGAGACAAAAATAAAAGTTTTTTGCTTGTCCAAAAAAAAAGCATTAGCATTATTAACAAATAATAAAACCATCAACATCATTACTCGTATAACCATATTCCTCTCCAAGCTTTATAAATCAAAGCAAACAACAATCTCTTTTTCGCCAAATCAAGTAACCAAAATCTTCACCATTAACTGGAAATTCTCTGCCGGCTTGCCATGTAGCTTCTGTTTGACCTATGCTCTTGCAGGATTTTGTTTCTGGAATTGGATAAGTCATTTGTAGTCGATACTGACTTTTCTTGATAATAGGCATTGGATACTTACCACATAGGCCTTTATAACCATAATATCCCCATAACATCAGTTGCCTATGCATCTTAGCCATAAACTTACTTACCATTAATACAGATGTTCCAACTCCACCATTATGCGCTGCAGCTGTTCCAGTGAAAGGGTAAAGCATTCCTTGACATCCAGCACACCAAAAAGCATAATCGCTTGCTAATAAACCAGCGCTACAACTGATGCAATCAGCTATACATGCTTGATAAGCAGCTACATTTTGAAACAACAACGTTTCTGGATTTAAAATCGCAGATTTTGCATCGTCACTCCATAATGGATCAAACTCTGTTAAATATGCTATATCGACTGCAGCCATTTCCAGACAAATAAAATCAAGCAAAATTTCCAGCCAGTAAATCACGGGATAGACATACCAATGAATGTGGTAAAAAGCACTTCCTTCAGCCTCATCTTTCATGCCTTTTTGAGTAGCAGTTCCAAATGACAAACCTCCAAGACTTACCATACACATTGGTGACTTTGTAACGTCTACAAGGCGTACTGGCTCCCAAAATCCTACCGGAATACCAGGTATAGGCACTGGAATCCCTGGCTTAGGACAAAGACATATAAGTCTACCAGAAGCATTAGTATCAGGCATTGAACTGCTTACTACCTTAAATCCAGCTATAGTAATTGGAAACAAGCACTTCCAACATACATCTGTTATAGGATTTACAAATCTTCCAACACACCCAGCAGCTGCATAACAGTTATTAGCTGTTATAGACATTACTATCGCTAACAAAATTACCAGTTCCTTCACTCACTTTGCTTGCATTGATGAAATTTTACGAAGAAGTTTTGGATATCTATTTCCTGGAATTAAATATAAAGTTTCACCACCTGGATTTACTATCTCTTGTATTTCACCTCGTAGCGTATTATTAACTATTTTAACTAGATCTTGTTCTAATTGCTGTAATTTCCAACTTTTCATATAAAACCTTCTTTTAAGTTGAATCTAATAGTATATTGAGTTATACTGCTTACAGCATATTATGTAACTTCCAACGTGCGTTATATGCTTTTAATAGGTGCTTACTTCGCTAATTTTAAGCACAGTGTTTTCTTGCTCTATTATGGCTGGCACAGCTTGTATTTTAAACTTCATACTCAAAAAACCCAATTGATCGAAGAATACGTGCCGGCCTAATAGATTGCTAAGTTCAATAGGATTTCCATTAACTAACACTATCTTTCCTGGTCTTGATTTTGCCCAAGCGACCTGATCTTCATCATCTCCATCAATTAATATTAGTGGTTCACCCCAATTTATTATCTCTAAAGGATTTATTTTAGTTCCTCTCCTTACTATTATTATACCATTTTTTGTCTTAATGTCATCCTTTTGAACATAGGTAGAATCATATATTCGCGTTTTATTTTCAGTAGCTTTACTCAAATTTTTTACTGGAACTGGTCTCATGATTTTTTGCCTAACTTTTTCCTGAAATTCAAGCTGCATTTGATTCAACAAACCACTTTTTGATGCAGCATTAAGTTTAGCCATAATCACCTCCAGTAATGATTCCTCAATGATTGGAAAAACATGCCCTCTAGTTCCATAATCCTTAATCTCAACACCTATATCAGCATTTAATAAATTGGCCCTTATATCGCTTACTTGATAAGCAACAGCGAATAAAGCAAAGAGTGTGCCTATACCAATTACTACTCCTTGCTTCATGGAATTATTTTCCGCTCTCTTATCACATAATTAATTGCCTCACTGACATTCATACCTTTAGCCATGTGATCTTCTATTGCTTGATAATCTCTAGCATTCGTCGAAGTTAACAGCAGAGTAAATGGATCAATCATTAATCTGCCTACAACACCTGAAACATTAGGGCTGTAAATAGCTATTTCACTATAATACGGAGGATTTGAATGTACAGATTGCAGTAAATTTAGCTTCCAATCCTCATCAACAAAGCCTGCAAGCTTAGGATTAGCTCGCATTGCCTTAAATGATTCAGAATTTTGCTTTAAGATTATCTTATGTGATGAATTCTCAAATGCTTTTTCAGACGCAGAACCCTCTTGACGAAAGTAATCCGTGAGTTGCTGAGTTGCTAAAGCAATCGATCCATTATATTTTCGAGCTATTCGACCTGCTTCTTCAATAAACTCTCCTGAACGCTTTCCAGCTAATAGCTTCCAAGCTTCATCTATCATAATTAAAAATGGTCTACTTCTATCTCCCTTAACCATTGTTTGATTAATATGAACAATCATAATCTGTACAATCACAGCTAATAGCTCTGGTACAGAGCGTAGATGATCAGTTTCAATTACCACAATATCAGAGTTTAGAGATAATTGCGCCTTACCGCTAAAAAATCTTCCATGTTGACCATCTTTAGTAAAAGGAAAGAGCATATTTCCAAGCTCTTTAGCATATGATTCTTCTCTATTTGATAACCAGTCTGCAATATCGGTAATTTCAGCTTTAGCTCCCTTATTTTGCCAGACTGATATCAAAGCTCTCTGCAACATCGGTTGTTGCAAATCACTTGTTCCATACTGTGGAGCTGCCATAGTAGCTAAAATAGATGGAAAGTTAGATAAAAAGTCTGATCTAGCCTCTATAGACTTTGCACTGTCATCCTCTGGCACCTCTGAAAATGGATTAATTGATACAGGATTTTTCATGTCAAATTCTATGTATCTACCGCCTAGAATCAAGCATGTACGCTTAAATGATCTTCCATAATCAAGAACAAAAACTTTACCACCAACTCCTAGAACCGATAGCATTAATTCTTGCATAAAAACGGATTTTCCAGAGCCTGGAACTCCAGCTATACAAAGGTTAAAGTTCTCATTTGGAGCTACTCCATGCTTATTTAATGCAGGTAATAAAGCTCCACCAAAAGGTGACCAATACATTATTTGACCTCGTCTGCCAGCTAGTAACATACCTGGAGAACTTAAATCACCTTTCCATTCACCAATGATTGGTAATAATACTTTGCTCTCTACAGAAACAGTTTTTATGCCTCGACCTAAGCTAGAAAGCGCTACTCCAACTCCTGATGTTTTATTTTGACCCAATACACCTTTTGGGCCTTGTTCAACTAATTGCATTGGTAGGGCAGCTAGTAACACAGCTACATGATCATATTTACATGGAACAAAATACCATCCACTGCGTCTTAACATCGAACAAAAGGCTGATGCAGATTGCTTAGCCTTTTTTGTTTTATCAAACATAATAACGTTGAAGTGAATATTAACTACTCTATCACCACTCTGCAGAGCAGCCACTACACCGGCTAAATCAGCAGCTTCTTGTTGTATATCAGGAAAAAATTTACTCATTCCTGCATTAATATTTCTTTCTAGCGCTTCTCTTTTAGTTATGGCTGCAGTCCTTTCCATCGCTTGATTTGGTAAAATTTGCAGACCAAAATGAATCAGGAAATTTGATTTTATATATTCATCACGACGCATTTCATTGCCTAAAAACAGATCCATGGCAGATAATTTCCATTCTGCAGGTCTTTTGCGAGCTTCTAGGCTGATAAATATTTGATCATCATTTACATTTATACAATCATCATTCTCAAATAACGAGAAATCTCCACTTAAAATTTGTTCAGACAATATTTCATACTGGTTAATATTTGAATGTTCTTCTTCAGGCCAGCCAAATATTACTCTCAGGAACTTTAATAATTGCTGCGCATTCACATTTTCAGTGCTTAATCCAATTGACCTAAACGTATCTTTTAAAGCATCTCGTCTGCGAATCATATCATCGATATTTGCATTTAAATTAGGTATAGTAACTGAAATTAACAATACTATATCCTTTATAGAACCTACTTTTTGAGCTTGATCACGTAAAAATTCTGTTCTTTTATTTGCTAACTCAATAAATATCTCTCCTTTACGATATGACTGCCAGTTGCTTAAAAAATTCTCTATATTATTACTACCAAGCATCAAGACTTGCAGGCTACTTTCAGCAGGTAAATTTTCATCGCTTTTCAGAAATTCAGCAATTTCATTTTGAGCAGAAACACTAGCTCCAACTAATGGCCATGCAAGCAATACAAAACCTATTGAACCACGATTAAAGAATAGCTGAGTCTCATCATCATATGATTCATAGACAAAGTGTTTAGAAAATCTTTCTCGATCAAAATCCTTATGTATGCTTGCGTTCACCTTGACTCTGTTTTGATTTAAATAAATTAATAAGATATTTTTTTGGTTTTTTCGGCGACTTGTTAACAACATCTAGGCCTTGAACTGCTTTAGCTTGCCTGTAGCATAGAATACAACGTCTTTTTGATTTAGTTTTTGATGTTTCAACTTTCTCAAGATTATCAATATCAAAAGCGCCTTGAGCAACCATATTCTTTATTTCATATAAAGACTTACATTTTAGCCCTTTAGGAATTTTACAATCAAAAGTACTTCTGTAAAAGAAGCTGGTTAAGCTCATACAGCCCAATAGCAATAATAAAAACTTCATTATAAATGCTCCTCTAACTTTTGTGATTGATCGAATTTATTATGCAAATTAACTTTTTCATTGTTAGTTGATTGTGAATAAGTTAAATTATGTGGCTTCTTCTTGGGCTCACATAAGTCAAAACCTTTTTTAAATACAACATCGATGACTCTACCTGACGCAATAAGAACGACTGGGCTCATAGAATCAGCTCGTTTTATAGCAAAATCAGCTAGCTTATCAAAAGCATTGCTAGCTCCAGCGTAAGCTCCAGACTGAAGCGCATCTCCAATCTGAAACTCTTGTTGTTGGCCTCCAGCTACTAGGTTTAAAGTTGGTAGCATATCAGGTTTAATAGCCTTAGATTGCAGAAACTTAGCTATACTGCTAAATACTCCATTTAATGCAGCCATGCCTGCTATGTTAGACGATTTATCCACCACGATTCCTTTAATTCCAGAACGTCCGTCTTCGCCTATCAACCAGCCTTCCACCTTTTTTTCGATAATATCTCCTTGGTTATTGACTACTGAAAGAGTTTCGATGCGACATTTAGCTCTCTCTGAGGACATCTCTCCGTTACAGGATCCAATTAAAATTGCCTTTTTGATTTGATCAGTTTTATATTTATCATAAAGAATTGCTGTATCAAGCAACTGCAGAACAATTGGTTCTGGTGATGAAGAGCTGTTTGTTCCTGTGCCTACAACGACTCCAGTAAGTAGCACAGCTCTAGCAGAACTACCGCTAGTAACATAGTTCTCAACATTTTTTTTTTGCTCAGATTCAGCTCTCCTAAGATTGACAAATGATTGTACAGGAGCTTGCTCTGTTTTGTTATCATGTGGTGAATTTGAAATATGATGATTAAGATCAGAACTAAATTCATCACTATCATTATTATATAGACTCTGCTTAGGCTGATTCTCCAATATCTCAAGTTTTTGGTTAAAATTATTAATTTGGGCTGTAATTTCTAAATATCTGCTGTCTATTACACTTTCAAATCTATCTTTTAATGTTTTGACTTCATTAAGTATTTCTTCTGTCCATTTTGCTCTCAAATCTACAGCTTGTTCTATTCCAGAAATCGCTTCTCTTGACTCACGATTTTCAATAAAAATTATAGATTCTTTCGTTTTACCACTTTCAGATAAAAAATATGAAACAACCATTATTGTGATGCTTATAAAAGTTAAGGCAATTACTGGCTTTCTACGAATGATATTTGTTAATTCTGATAACTTGCTATTAGGCCTAACAGATTCAGCCTTTGGTTTATCATTTAGCTCTAAATCTTCTTCTTTTGTATTATTATTGTCTGAATTGTCCTGTTCCACTATTCCTCCGCTTTTTGAATGTTAATGTTTCTACCTTATCAATTAATTTTCATACCACTGGCAATCCAATCTAGGTAAAAGCCTAAAATAACACCAATTGCTACCATTACTCCTGCAAGCTTTATATTCCCTCGTGCTACAGCCCAAATCGATGATAAAATAGTTGCGCTTGATATACCTATTGTTTTTAGCTTTCCACTAAAAAGTCCGTCTATTTTATTAAGCTGTCCTTCAAGAGTATCAGCTAATGCTGGCTCAAAAGAAAAAACACAAGCAGTAATTATAATAATTAACAGCCCTACAACTACATTATTCCACTGTATTCCAAATGTAGGGTTTAGCATATTTAGTCGAGTTTTTTGATATATGAACATTGTTATTGCTTATTAGTAAATTTTGCATTATTCTCCTAGTGCTAGTGAATTCCACGTTGAATAAAATTTTACTTTGAAGAGAGTTTCAGATACCCTACCAGAACTTTAAGGCTTTGAAGTAAAAACTAGCATTTTAAGCCAGTTTTATTTTTCCTTAGTATTTCTACTTTGTTTTTTAGAAGGTTTTGCTGTTAATTCTTTTGTATTAACATCATTACTGAACAAATTGGTGAAGACACATTTGAGCCTTTAACAAATTGCATATGAACATTGTTATTGCTTATTAGTAAATTTTGCATTATTCTCCTAATGCTAGTTAATTCCATACCAGTGAAATTTTACTTTGAAGCGGTTTTAATTAATAATCTTTGTAGAACTTTAAGTCTTTGAAGTAAAAACTAGCACTTTAAGCCAGTTTTATTTTTTTCTTAGTATTTCTACTTTGTTTTTTAGAAGGTTTCGCTGTTAATTCTTTTGTATTAAGGTCATTACTGAACAAATTGTTATTGTTTTGTTTTGAATTATCCTTTTCCTCTATTTTTGTAGCAGCATTAACAAGCATTATAGGGCTTGGAGTTTTTGGAGTAAAAGTTAACATTAAATCCTGAATTGTTTTGTATTCTCCTATTACTGTTAAATAAACCTTGTTTCCTTCTTCTCGTGGAACAATAAACAAAAATCCAGACTCATGAACTACAACTTCAGCTGCATTTTGAGGATACATAAAAATATCATTAATTTTTTCATCTTTAAGATTAATTCTTGTTGGCCCACTATCAGAAATCTCAAGCTTTAGTAAATTGTCAGCTTCTAACTCATATTCTACTGCATATATATTATTAACGTTTACCAAAGCAATAAACCATATGATAAATCTCAAAAATCTAATACTCATTTTTTTATTCCATTCTCTTTAACACCAGTCAACAATAAAAGGTAATTAGGAGTTTGCTTGTAAGTCAAAAGGTAAGTCTTATCGACAGCTATATCTTTACTATCGCTAAACCAATAACGAAGCGTTCCACTAATTAATACTCCATCCTTTATCACTTCAATCTTTTTTGGAAAAAAGACTGAAGATACATTTGAGCCTTTAACAAATTGCAAATGATCATGAAAAAATTTATTTAAAGATTCAGTATTACTAGATGCCACTTTCATGTCTGCTATTTGTCTTTCTACCTCATTTGGAGAAGTAGTAAATAAGAGTTTCGTCACATAAATTGCCCATTCCTTTAAATAGGTTTCATGGTAATTTTTTGATGAAACCATCATTTTACGATCAGGCTCCATTGCTGGAATTAATAACCACTTTTCTTCTTTGGTAATTGCAGCCATTATCGCAATTATATTAGCTGCAGCTAGCAATATAGTTACTGAAAGTAAGCATTTATTATATTTAACCAGCTCTTGTATAGCATTTTGCTTAAAGAGATGATTCATTATTTGCCAACTTTTTTGCCCAGCAATCTTGAATATCCTAATGGAGCTGGCAATAAACCTTTAGCTACTAAAAAACTTTTTAGCAAAAAATTCTCCGATACCTTCTTAAATTTCTTAAAGCAATAACATAGAGCAATTCCTCCAACCATAAATGCTAGGCCTAATTTAGCATGCCTGCTGTTTAGTAGTACAATTCCTGGAGCTACTCCAGCTAGCACTACTCCCCATTCATCAATGCTCAAACCCATATACTTCAATGGCCTCGATAATGCCCAACATAATTTTTGATTTTGCATAATCACCTTTAGCCCCAATTGTAGCATGAGATTTCTCATTCTACTACTATAATGTTTAAATTAGCTAAATATCTTCAAACATAGATTTTACCTGCAATAATTAGTTTACATACATGCATGCATGTGCGACATGAAGTCGCACTATTCTTACCACAACGTTTATATCAGTCAGATAGTATTATAAATATTATAATTTTCAGCACATTCCCTAATTATTTTTGTAGCCTTAGACATATACTGTCGCACTAACTCCATACAAGCTATAGTATAATGCATTGTTGAGTTTGAATTCATATGATTCAATGCTGCACGAATTATATAATGACCTGCACCTATATCTGACAGACAACTTGCAAACGTCCTTCTTAGATCGTGTATCTTGAAATTTTTTATGCAAGCCTTTTTACAAATCCTATTCCATGCTTCATATGGCTGTTCTAAGTGTCCGCTTTTGCTATTATCACTTGGTAGCACCCATTTACTTGTAGATGTTAATTTCCTTGCTTGCAATATTTTTATCATCTCATTTGTTAATGGTATATTTTGCGCCTTTCCGTTCTTAGTTTTTGGTATATGCCATATTTTTCTTACAAAATCTATATTGTCCCATTCCATCTCCAACACATTACTTTTTCTAGCTCCAGTATATAACCCTAATAATGCAAAATCTCTTATCAACGTATTTTTTTCTCCACATAATACTTGTAAAAATCTACCAATTTCATCGTAACTTAGACGTCTTTCTCTTGCTTGCAGTTTATGCAGCTCTATCCCTAGAGTAGGATTGTTTTCTATTAATCCCCATTTTTTTGCCTTATTAAATATAGTGCGTAAGGTTGCTAGCAATGCATTTGCTGTGGCATATTTTCCCTCTTTGCTGATATCATTGAATATTTGTTCAATATCATTACTTTTAATATCACTTATCTTTTTTAAAATAACAGTTTCCCATAATTATGTATTCTTGCAGTATCTTTCTGCAAGTTTATAGTATATATTTTGGTATACTCTTCAATATACTTATAACACAGCTCTTTGAATGTAATCTCTTGTCTTTCTTTTATACGATTCTCATTTTCTTCTATCTGTTGTTAACATTTTACTTCTCTTGAATCTATTCCGTTCGCCATTAATGTCTTTAATTCTATTGCTTTTTTTGTAGCTTCTTTAATAGATACATATGGAAATTCTCCTATCCTTATTTTTAAACTCTGGTTTTTAAATTTTTGTTCTAAAACCCATGTTTTTCTTACTCTTCCTCCACAGACTGTACATGAGATTTTCAGTTTAAGTCCTCTTATATATGGATGGTGGATAATTTCTGATTTTTCTCCCTCAGGAATTTTAATTTTATTTAATGACCGCTTTGTAAACTTTGATGATGATGATATTGAAGGCATAATTACCCCACATAATATTAATGTTGATATTATTAATATATATTACGTTTTATTGAACATCTGATATAAATTATGCTTTTTTTGATATCAAATTTTTTATACTAATTTGTTCATAATACATATAACTTGAAAATCACTTATCAATCCCAGGTTGTATATATTTTTTGATCATTAGATTAACCTCTAGATTGAAAACTGATCACCAATTTCCTAAATTTTCTGTCAACCTTTTGTCAACCTTTTGCTTTAATTTTTTTGTTATATTGACAAATATTGCAAATATGTTTATAGTTAAGGTTGAAGCTTGATTAAAAATATTAATAAAAATTAACACAAGTTAATAGTAGGTTCTATAAAGTGTAGAAGTTAATAAAAATTAACTTTTCTTCTTCCTTATATTTGATCTACCTTTGCATTTTTACCTATAGCACATCTTATTGATTATAAGATGAAGCTTAAAGAGTAAGAACAAAACATAACTACTTTTACCAATTTTAGAAATTTTGTTAAAAACTCTATTGCTGGATGTACGTTTATTATGACAAATTGCTAACTTTGTAGAATCGATGTAATATATACCAATCTCTTCTCCTTTCAGATAATGCGTTAATACGACTAAAGGCAATAAAAGCGATCTATCTGTAGCTTCAGTTATTTCTAAAGGCTTATCTGGTAAATTGTTTGGTGATAAAGCTTACATATCTAAAGAGTTATTTCATCAACTCTTCTCCAATGGTCTACGTTTATTTACTAATCTTCGTAAAGATATGAAAACATATTTATTGGACATAGATGATAAGCTTTTATTAAATAAACGTTCCTTAATTGAGTCTGTCTTTAATGTACTAAAAAAACACATGCATTTAGAGCATACTCGACATCGCTCTCATATTAACTTCTTTGTTCATATAATTGCTTCTCTTGCTAGTTATTCCATCTCCAAACTTAATCCCTATCTTATCTCTTCTTCTTTCTCTTCTAATCACTTATCCTAAATTAGCGTTATTATGCTAAGGGAATTTCTTTATACGAACTTGGACAACATCAAGAAGCAATAGACCTCTTTCAAAACTGGTTAATGTAGTTCAAAATTATAAATGCCAGATATCAAATTAAATCTAAGACCGAATCTTTATTTGTCAGCAATAATTTTGAACCGTTTTAGCATACCAATAACGTTTTCATTCACAACTCTTGCTCCTGCTAATCTACAATTATTCTTTTTATCATTTTTAGTTAAAGGATTTTTCTTGCTTTTTTTCTTTAGTAATTCAGAATTATTGTGAATTTTTTGTATACCTTGATATCCTGTATCAGTAATCGCTTTAACCTTAGGATGAATAAGAATTTTGGATTCCTTAAATAATCTAAAGTCATGTTTTTAACCGTTAGAAAAATCTGTACATATTACTTGATGCGTTTTCTTGTCTGCCACTATTTGAGTTTTTAGTGTATGCCTTTTCTTCTTTCCTGAATAATAGAATTTTTGTTTTTTTTATGTCTTTCTATAGGAGTCTCAGTAGCATCAATCAAGACCACTTCATAATTCATATCACTCTTCATTATAGCTTTACGACCTGTAAGAGCAAAGTTTAGGTGTTTAACTAGGGTGTCTTCTACCCATTTTACAGCTTTATATGCTGAACTTTCACTAATCCCATAGTTCTGGCATATATGGAAATAAGTGCGGTATTCTCTAAGGTATTCTAAGACCATCAGCAACTGTTCATCCAAATTGAGCTATTTTTACCCACACATTTTGATTTCTTAAGACAATCAGCTTGCCTAAAAATATCCACCATCTTTGAGAATGTTCCCTTCCTTACCACTGTTAATCAACGAAATTTTTCATCCTTTAACTCTTTAATCTGATCGAATTTCATTATTACCTCAAATCAGATCTTTATAACACTATTCTACATCATTGTCTACTTTCGAAAGAAGTCTAATGATTGCAGTGTTCCTTCATTATACAAGTTAAGTCCTTGGTTTGAAAATTTTTATATACTTATTTAATTCAAGTGTTAAAATGCTTTAAGCTCATTTTTATAAGTAAGGTTTAATCTAAAAACTTAGTGATATTTTTGATAAGATTTATTAAGGTAATGTTTCATGAATCATAAATTCATTTCAGCTGTTAAAGCATTAAAATGGTATAGCTACATGTGTATTGATGATAACATAATTTATGATGGTACAGCATCTTTGGATCAATGTAATTCTATTAGTATTAGCAAAGCTAAAACATTAATAGCTCAAAATTCAGCTGGATTTAATAATAATCAAAACACACATTTAGCTGTATTATCAGATTCAAGGCAACTTGCAGATAGTGTGCATACATTAGAAGATTTAAAATCATCAGTCACTTCTTTTGATGGCTGCTTGCTCAAAAAAACAGCATTAAATACAGTATTTGGAGATGGTATTCCATCAGCTCCAATTATGCTTATAGGTGAAGCTCCAGGGCAAAATGAAGATAAACACGGTATTCCTTTTTGTGGCGAAAGTGGTAAGTTACTTGATAATATGTTACAATCCATTAATTTATCACGCACTAAAAATGTATATATTACTAATACAGTGTTTTGGCGTCCACCAGCTAATCGCAGACCTACATCTGATGAGTTGGTAATTTGCAGGCCATTTGTTGAAAAACACATTGCTATAATCAATCCCAAGCTGATAATATTGGTTGGAAGTACTGCAGCAACAAGCATGTTAGGAGATCATGTTAAAATTTCCAAAATCAGACAAGAATATTTTTTATACAAAAACTGTTATCTAACTTTCTCGATTCCTATTACTGCTATTTTTCACCCAGCATATATGTTAAGACAGCCTTTACAAAAAAAAGCTTGCTGGTTTGATTTGCTAAAAATACAACAATTCATATTACAAAAATATATTACAATATAAACTGTATGTATCTAATAGTAATTGATACGCACTACGAAGTATATATGAGCTAGCTGTTGAAAGAAAAGAACAAAGTTGGAAATTACTACCTATCACATATCTGCCTACCTATGCTTTGTCTATTACATTACTGCAATATACTCAAGGCTCTATACTTGGTATGTTTTAGGCTTGTATTTTTCCATCTCTGTTCTTTTCAATAGCTAGCTCACTTATACCATTTGTATGATGCATGCAAAATCTACCTTATAGCAGGCTTTACTTTTTAGCTAAGCTATTTTATTCTCAATCTTTCTTCTTCGCAACCTAATGATACTAAGATTTTCGATATGATTTTATTTGGATGAACATTTGAATCATCTATAGTCAACGTCTTATTTACAACTCTATTTGTATACACTGTTACTGTATTCACACTAGTTCGTGCATAAACTTCCGTTGATTTAATACTACTATTCCAGCTTTTTTACAAATTATTGTGTACTGCTGAATGTGATAAGTGTTTGCTATTGTCTATTAGGCTTAGCAATACCAATTTACATTGAGTGTTGCTTTAAGTATTCAAATATCGTTTTTCCACTTTTACTCTTAGTTTTTGGTATACGCTATATTTTTTCCAAAAAGCTTATTTCTTTCCATCACATTCTTGATATATTACCTTTACATGCTGCAGTTAATAAAGCTGCCAATGCAAGAATTTTTCTGCCAGTTCTGATCGCTTTCACGATTCTGTTATATGGCTAAGCCACTATAAAACAGTTATATTATATACTTTTTGAAAAGCATATCTAGTTTATAGTGATAGCTAAACTATTACAACTGTTTTATAATAGTTTAGCTATATGAGACTGTAAAAAGTAGGTTCATTTGTAGCTTACTTTAAGTTTATCAACTATAAATTTAAGTTACTTGTTTTAAAGAAAAAATAATTTTATAAAAAAAATGCAGGTTTTTATATATTTTTTCTGATATGCAATTAAAACATTAGCATCAACTGAAGAATTATTCTTCAAAACACAATAAATAATATATAATTCGAGAATTTATAAGCATAAAACATTTCAAAATATAGTACGAATTGGTAAGAGTTCTACAGAATTGTTTTTGAATGTGAGCTTTTATTCTAACTCATGATAATATTGATGATAGAACAGTAGTAGAACATTTGGTACGAAACTTAAAGGATGGCTATTTAATGATCGCAGATTTATTAGTAAAAGATTTGCTGTATCACTTGCTAATCATGGTTTAGAGCTAATCATAAAAATTAGATCCAACATGAAAGAAAAAGTAATTCATCATATAAAAACTTTGCTTCTTAACAAAAGACATATTATAGAAACTATTAATAATCAGTTAAAATATCTTTTCCATATTAATCGTACTCGCCATAGGTGTTATGAATTTTCAAACTAATCTCCTTTCTGTACATTGCTTGCTTATCTTTTTAAAACTAATAAAATTTCTGTTTCTTTTTCAAGTTTAAATCATCTTTCTATTTCTTTACTAGCCTATGAATATATCAAACTCGTGTTGGTTTATAGTAATATTTTTTAAACTTATAGCAGAAACAATAGCTTCTTATATCTAAATTCTTAGTTACACTATTTAAAAAAGTTACTATTATTAATATTCAATAAAAATATTTTTATCCTATAAATTTAATATAACTTTAATTTTTATGTCAACAGTAAAAAAAATAGGTTTTTGGTCAGTTTTATCAATTGTAATAAGCAGCCAAGTTGGCTCTGGTGTATTTCTTTTACCAAGCACTTTAGCACCATTTGGTTATATTGGAATTCTAAGCTTGTTGTTAACTGGCTTATGTGCAACACTTTTAGCACTGATTTTTGCGAACTTATGCAGACAATTCCCTAAGACAGGAGGACCACATGCTTTTGTTTATAAAGCTTTCGGAATAAAAGCAGCATTTTTTACTGCCTGGACTTACTGGATAATATCTTGGATTAGTTCTGTAGCACTTGTATTGACTGCAGTTAGCTATATCAGTTACATATTTGATTGCTACAACATATATATTACCATAACATTAAAAGTCGCAATAACAATTATATCAATGCTATTAAACCTTAATGGATTATATGCTTCTAGATGGTTAGATTTTGCGCTTACCTTACTTAAAATACCTTCCTTAGTAATTTTACCGCTTATTTGTATACCTTCAATTAATTATAGCTATTTTTTCATTAACGAAAATTATACCATACACTCCTATCTACAAGCTTTACAAGCAGCGGCTTTTATAACATTTTGGGGATTTATTGGAGTTGAAACAGCTACAGCACCAGCTGAAGCTGTTATAAATCCAACTAAAACTATTCCGCGAGCAATTATTATTGGTACTAGTTGTGTCATAGCAATGTATTTACTATCGAATATAGCAATATTAGGAACAGTTCCAAATAATATTTTGAAAGTATCTACAGCACCATTTGCTGAAGCTGCAAATATTATTCTTGGAGGTCATTGGAATAAAATTATCGCATTTACAGCAATAATAATCTGTCTAAGTACTCTAAATGCTTGGATTTTAACTAGTGGTCAAATAGCTTTAGGAGCTGCTAATGATCAATTATTTCCTCAACTTTTTTTAAAAACAAATCAACAAGGAGCTCCAATATGGGGAATCATTATTTCATCATTAGGAATGGTAGTATTAATACTTTGTACTATAAATTCAAATTTAGCTGAACAAATAAATTTCGTGATTAACATATCTGTTGTTGCATTCTTATGGATTTATGCTATTTGCACTATTAGCTATTTAAAAATTCTATCTATTTCAAATCATAAACAAATTAACTATAGCAGCATTATTATTAGTGTTATTGCTTTAACATTTTGTATATGGATTATGCTAGGATCAGGCTGGTATATGTTATTATCATCTTTATTTTTTATTACTACTGGTATACCAGTTTACCTATATATAACCCGAGTTTGATACGAGTAGAATTTCAAACTATAAACAGAGCAAGTATTACAACTGTTAGTTAAACATTAAAAAATAAAAATGTACATAAAAAAACAAATAAAACTATTATTATCTAGCTAACAAAGACTTTCTATGTAATAGAAAACTTTATCAAGTGTTTATAAATTAAGCTATACTACAATGTAATTATTGCAAATAAACAATAGTAAATTTTACCATTGTATTATAAAAATTAATCATCTTGTAGATGAGTAACAGTTACATAATCTGGTTAATACTTATTCCTATTGCTATTTTTCTTATATCAAACTAAGATTAAAAAATTATATCTTTGTTAGTAGTGCTAATCTATTGTTCAACATTATTATTAAAAATACTACCTCCAGTATTGTCAACATTAGCACTCATTTGCTCAAAAATTTGCTCTGGAGTAGCTTCAGATTGTTCAAAAAACATAGAATCTGTATTAGCTTCAGCATAGTTTCGAGCATAATCAAGATCTTGTCCACTTGCTATAGCATCAGCAAAAAGTTCAGCATAGTATCTAGCGTACTCTGGTTTTTTACCACTACTTAGACAATCAGCGTAAGCTTCAGCATAGTTGTGAGCATGACATTCTCCCTTTTGATGATTTTCAATAGACAAACTAAAACCTTCAATATATTTTTGAGCAAAATCTTTGGCAGAATGTTCAGTTATACCGTGAGCTATATGCTTAACAACAATAGAAGCATAGATACTTGCATAACTATGGTTTAGTCCAAATTTCATGCTTTCGTTATAAGCTCTAGAATAATCATCATCATGATCAAATAATATATTACTATTTTGTTGCTCAAAATCTGGAATAAGACTATCAATATTAGCACTCATTTGCTCCAAAATATGCTCTTGAGTAGCTTCAGATTCTTCAAAAAATATAAAATCTGCATTAGCATCAGCGTAGTTTCGAGCATAATCATGATCTTTTCCACTTGCTATAGCATCAGCAAAAAGTTCAGCATAGTTTCTAGCATACTCTGGTTTTTTACCACTACTTAGACAATCAGCGTAAGCTTCAGCATAGTTGTGAGCATGACATTCTCCCTTTTGATGATTTTCAATAGACGAACTAAAACCTTCAATATAGCTTTGAGCAAAAATTTTAGCAGAATATTCCGTTATTCCATGAGCCATATGCTTGCTAACAATAGAAGCATAGATACTTGCATAACTATGGTTTAGTCCAAATTGCATGCCTTCGTTATAAGCTCTAGAATAATCATCATCAGGATCAGATAATATATTACTACTTTGTTGCTCAAAATCTGGAATAATACTATTAATATATTCTTCTTCTGCCATGTAAATATTAGGACTTATATCTGCTGTAGTGCTAGAAGAAGATCCACAATCTTGACTTATAACATCCGTAACTAACTTAAGCACTTCTTCTGAATCTGATGAAGATATAGCAGCAGATTCCATCATCTCAATATTAGTAGTACTATACTCTTTCGTTGAAGTACTTGGCAATTCTTGTATATTATCATCTTGTTGTTCAAGCTGATTAGTAGTATCAGTATCTTCTTCTGTTTGTTGTGTAGTATCATCATATGATAATGATGACAAAAATTCTTTGAAGATAGCCTGAGTCTTAGAGCCACTTTTAGCAAATTTTGCAATATTCTGAAAAAATTGTTTCTTACCGATCTTATTTTTTTGCTGATCTGATAATATTTCTAATACCTCTTGAACAGTCTCTGTTATCTTAGCTCTAGCACTACTTAAAATAGTACAAAAATTAGAAAATTTGATTTCATATTTCTGCAGTAACATAAGTGCTTTTTTATCTAATATCTGTAATAGCTTTTCTAAAGCTTGTGGGCCAGCTGCACCAGCTCCATTTAAGATGTGACTAATATTAGAAAATTGAATTCCAAGCTTAGTTAGTTCTTGTATTCTAGAACTTTCTAATACCTTTAATAGCTTTTCTAAAGCTTGTGGGCCAGCTGCACCAGCTCCATTTAATATGCCACTAATATTAGAAAATTGAATTCCAAGCTTAGTTAGTTCTTGTATTCTAGAACTTTCTAATACCTTTAATAGCTTTTCTAAAGCTTGTGGGCCAGCTGCACCAGCTCCATTTAATATGCCACTAATATTAGAAAATTGAATTCCAAGCTTAGTTAGTTCTTGTATTCTAGGGCCTTCTAATACCTTTAATAGCTTTTCTAAAGCTTGTGAGCCAGCTGCACCAGCTCCAGCTAAGATGCTACTAATATTAGAAAATTGAATTCCAAGCTTAGTTAGTTCTTGTATTCTAGGGCCTTCTAATACCTTTAATAGCTTTTCTAAAGCTTGTGAGCCAGCTGCACCAGCTCTAGCTAAGATGCTACTAATATTAGAAAATTGAATTCCAAGCTTAGTTAGTTCTTGTATTCTAGGGCCTTCTAATACCTTTAATAGCTTTTCTAAAGCTTGTGGGCCAGCTGCACCAGCTCCAGCTAAGATGCTACTAATATTAGAAAATTGAATTCCAAGCTTAGTTAGTTCTTGTATTCTAGGGCCTTCTAATACCTTTAATAGCTTTTCTAGAGCTTGTGGGCCAGCTGCACCAGCTCCATTTAAAATGCTACTAATATTAGAAAATCGAATTCCAAGCTTAGTTAGTTCTTGTATTCTAGGGCCTTCTAATACCTTTAATAGCTTTTCTAAAGCATCGCTAGTATTATGGGGCATTCCACGTAAGATAACAGTAATACTAGAAAATTGACACTTACAGCATTCTAATATTTTTGTTAACTGAGTTGATATTGTATAAGTGCCATCTGGTCTTAGGATGCATAATGTATCTAATATTTTTTCTAAACTATTTGGTAGATTACTAGGTAACTCATCTCTTAAAATACTGACAATGCTAGAAAAAGGGATACCATATTTCTTTAGGCATTTTACTCTAGAATCTGTTAATTTAGGTAATAGCAGTGCTAATATTTTTACTGTTGCTGTTGTATGATTATGTAAGAGACTAGAAATGTTAGATGCTGAAATAGTACCATGTTGTATCAGTATTTTAACATACTCTATACTTGTATAGATATTACCTGTTTTAGCAAATAGAAGCGTAAAATCTGGTTCAAAATAACGATGACTTTTAAGAATATTGTGAATATACTTCTTAACTGCTGGAAGTTTTTCCAGCATATCTTTTACTTCGGCATTATGATTAAGATATTCTTCTAGATTACACGTATTAGTTAGTATTTTAGGCTGTTTAGGTCTCAAGTGATTAATCGTTTGTAAGTTTATTTAAGATTTTTCAAAATAAGTACAAATCATTAAAAACTTTAGTTATATAGCTTACACTGTTAATGTAGTTACACTTTGATAAAAGGAAAAAATGAAATACGTAAAGAGCAGACTTATCTCACACTTTGTGAAATGAAAAATATCATTTCACAAAGTGTGACTACCTTAACAATGTAAGCTATAAATATAAAAATTGGATTAACTGCAAATTTTTTATTCTCTTGAATAATGCTAATTTTTATTTCATTTTTAATGAAAAGTTCAGCATTAACATATAGGATATAGAAATATAGTCAACTTTAAGTTGTACTTTGTTGTCATATATAGTCATTTACAATATAGTATGAGCATAGTATTCTGAAATGAAAATGCCAAAATCATATATCCAAAGACTTTCGAGAGAAAGTAATGAAATGTGTTATTCAAGGAAAAAGTTGTAATGCTGCCTCAGTAAAATTTGATATAGCGGCAAACACAGTAAGAAATTGGTATAAAAGATATCAATTAGAAGGTTATTATAAAGAAAAATCTCATTTTGGCAAAAAGGGGAAAATAGATAAGATAGAAAAAATATATTTCGCTAAATCCAAATCTAACTCTGGCACAAGCAGGAAAACATTTTGGAATTTCAATAATGGTAGAGAGTTATTACATGAAAAAATTTGGCTATACTGTACCAACTGGTCCATTACAGTGTTCAGCAACAATTATTTCAGCAGTGTTATGAGATCTATCTCGTCTAGCTTTCCATTCTATTCTGTGTGTTCTGCAGTACCAGGATCTGGTTCTGATCTGGATAAATAATACTCTTCTCTATATATAGCCATTTATAATGAAGTTTGCGTATAAAATATCATGTTAGTAAATCTTATGATGTTATTGTCGCTTTTTCTATACTCAAACTTCATTGAAAATGACTATATATTTGCAGATTTATCAGTAGACAAGGTTTTACTCTTACTACTTGTAGTATTGATACTAGAATAGTAGCAAAATATTTAGTACGTGAAAGTAAATGGTGATATTTGCTGATAGTTGATTTATTAGAAAAAAAACTTGCTGTATCACTTGCTAAGTAAAGCTTAGAGCTAATCACAAAAATTAGGTTCAACAAGAAAGAAAAAGTAATTCATCCTATAAAATATCTACTTCTTAATAGAAAGCATATTATAGAAACTATTAATAATTAGTTAAAAAATCTTTTCCATATTGATTATAATCACCATAGGTCTGTGTTATGTATTTTCAAACTAATATCATTGCTTTATTTCTTGCTTATGTTTTTAAGCATAACAAAATTTTTGTTTCTTTTTTTTAGTTTGAATCATCTTTCGCTTTCTTTATATCAGCTCTTATTTCTTAGTTATATCCAACTTAGGTTCAATAATAACGTTTTTCCTTAGATAATGTTACTAGGAGTAGGTAAAGTCTGCTCGTAACGAGATATAAAAGGGACTAGTACCAAAAAGTGTAAAAAATAATATGTAGCAGCTAATCTACTTACTGTCAAATAAGGTTCTTCAGCTGGCTTGCCACCAACATAACCTAAAACTAAACAGTCAATAATAAATAGCCAAAAAGCAATACGATATATAGGTCTATAATTGCAGCTTCTCACTTTTGATTGGTCTAACCATGGCAAGAAAAACAGTAATAAAATAGACGAAAACATTAATGTAATTCCTCCAAGTTTTGAAGGAACAGCTCTTAGAATTGCATAAAATGGTAAAAAATACCACTCAGGAACAATATGATGTGGAGTTAATAATGGATCAGCTGGAATATAATTATCAGGATGACCTAAATAATTAGGCTGATAAAAAATAAAAGCAGCAAAAATTAAAAAGTAAATTCCAAAACCAAAAAAATCCTTTACAGTATAGTAAGGGTGAAAAGGTATAGTATCTTTTTTAGATTTAATGTCAATTCCAGTAGGATTATTAGAACCATGAACATGAAGCGCTATTAAATGTAACCCTACCAAAGCAGTAATAACAAACGGTAGTAGATAATGCAAAGCAAAAAAGCGATTTAAGGTTGGATTAGCTACTGAAAATCCTCCCCATAACCAAGTAACAATGCTCTTACCTATTAATGGAATTGCTGAAAAAAGATTAGTAATTACTGTTGCTCCCCAATAACTCATTTGCCCCCAAGGTAAAACATATCCCATAAAAGCAGTAGCCATCATGCATAAAAAAATCACAATGCCAATGTGCCATAATAATTCTCTAGGGGCCTTATATGAGCCGTAATATAAACCACGAGCTATATGAATATATACTACAGCAAAAAACATTGATGCTCCTACTGCATGCATATAGCGTATTAACCAACCATAATTTACATTTCGCATGATATTTTCTACACTATCAAAGGCATGGTCAACATGAGGAGTATAATGCATAGCTAAGAAAATCCCGCTAATAATCTGTATTACTAGGGCAATACCAGCAATAGATCCAAGATTCCAAAAGTAATTAAGATTTTTTGGAACTTGATAAGAGGCTAAATGCTTAAAAAATGAAAATATTGGTAATCTATAATTAATCCATTCTATTATTGAATTTTTCGGCCTTTTACTACTATGCTCCATTTATTTTATTTCCTCTAGCTTTGTATATTTTGAAATAATACTAACTTACTTTAACTGATACTTACTAAGTAACTTTTGTATATCATTTTATTTTCTTAGAAAGAGTTGACTTTCATAAGTATAAACTTAGAAAACAACAGTTAACCAATTTTAATTTTTTTATCAGTAATAAATTGATAAGGAGGGATTTCTAAATTTTTAGGAGCAGGTCCTTTTCTTATTCGGCCAGAAGTATCATAATGTGACCCATGGCATGGACAAAACCATCCATTATACTCTCCACTACGATCTGTAGGAATACATCCAAGATGCGTACATATTCCTATTACAACTAACCATTGATCGTATCCAGACTTTACTCTAGTATTATCTTCTTCTGGATCAATTAACTCAGACAAATTAACTGCTCTTGCTTCTTTTATTTCCTCATCAGTTCTATGCTTAATAAATACCGGCTTACCTTGCCAGCTTATTGTCATAGCTTGTCCGCACTGAATTTTATCAATATCCACTTCAACAGATGATAAAGCTGAAACATTTGCTGCTGGATTTAATGAATCAATAAACGGCCATAAACTGCTAACTGCTCCAATACTAGCCATGCTGGTAGCTGTAAGTACCATAAAATCTCTTCTAGTTACTTTTGTATTTGAGTCATCATTACTTGTTGATAAATTTAGATCTGAACTCAAAGTTTGATTTAGAGATACATTATTTAGCTTTTGTGTTTGCCTTGTACTACGTTTATCAATATTGGCCTCTGCAATAGATTTTGCAGCTTCAATATTCTTATCAATATTACTCATCTTAATAGTTAGTAACGTTAATAACAACCTATTGTTATGATATTACTCCATTGCTAGAAAAAATCAATAACTTATCAGTTTAGCAAAATTATTATCTAATTCTATTGTTTATTAACTTGTTTGATTAAATATTTCTATTCTTGCTTTTAAGTCAGCTTTTTTTTGAGATAATTCATCTTTTTGTGTTTGTAACATAGTAATTTTAGTATGTAATAATTTTTTTTCTTGTATTAATTTTTGTTGCTGTATTGATATCTGCTTTAGCCGTAACTCTATTCTATTCTTTTCAGCAAAATCATTATTATTTTCTATAATTCCTTTTAATGTTTCTTCTAAGACCTTAGTTTCATGCTTATTTTGCTGAAATTCTTTTTCTACTGCAGTTTCTTTCTCTTTAATTTTCTGCTCCTGATCTAATAATTCTCCTTCTTGATACTCTAACTCATTGCTTTCATAGCTCAATCCTTCTGCTAACTTTTCATCCAATGATCCTTTTAGTTGATGAAGTCTCTTAACAAATTCATGATCAATACTAGAACGCATATTACTACGAATATATGGAATTAAACTATTAATTCTCATTTTAGTTTCCATCATTTCTGTGTTTAGCTTTGTTTGTTTTTGTAGTATAACTTGTCGCTTTGCTTGTAATAATATTTCTTGTCGTGCTAACACTTGTGAATCAGTAGATAATGCAGTACTTGTAATTTTGTTTGATTGAGCCCGATATGCTTTACATTCATTCTTGAATGTTTCACGCTCTTCTCTTAATGTCTGAGCTCTGCTACTCTGTACATTAATAGTAGCAAGTAATTCTGAACAAGAATCATTATAATTTCGTTGATCTTTTTTTTTAATGATTTCTTGATACCTTTCTACTTGTTCAAGATCGTTATTTATTTCCTGAGCATCTCCTTCTTCAAGAATTTGATCATGTTCTGTAGATTCATATTTAGGATGATCTCCAATACACTTCCATAGCTCAGACCATTGACCATTAGCAAGATGCGAAGTGCAATGTTTAGCAATTGCTTTAGCCTCTCCTAATTCATAATTCATTATTTGAGTAAAAACCAATAATTTTTCTTGTACTACCTTATTTGTAAAAATCAGATATATTACTATTATGCTAGTTGTATAGATAGCTAGAGTCCACTTTTTGATAAAAATGTAAGGTACCAATGCCATTGGATTTTTAAAAATTCGACCAACATATCTAAATATTGGCTCTGTAAAATAGTAAAACCACATTAGTATTATTTAATTAAATTAATTAATTTCATATTTCTAGCAGTTAAAATATCATATCATTTTATATTTTAGCATGTTAAACTTAACCTTTTTTCAACTTAACTAAAATAGTTTGAGTATTCTATAAATTAATCTCTTGCTCTATTAAGATTCTTACTGAATATTATAAATATTCTTGATAAGATACTCTCCTAATAGTACAGAAATTGATAAGAATAACAACGTAATTCCTACTAGAATGGGTAAAAAATTTTCAATATTGTTAGAATATTCAATAATTAAGCCAGTAATAATGAGCCCAGGAATAATTAATGGTATAATAATTACTGAAATCAGATAGGAGTTAACATAAAAATATGATTGAATAATTGATGTTAAGGTAGTGATGCTAGAAATTTGAAGAAATAATAATAAACTTGAAAGAAGTTTTGCAATTTGATCACAAGTTAAATTATACAATATTGCTATTATTGGTATAGTTAAAATAAATGGTATAATTACTACAGTAAATAAACCTATTATTTTTGCGACAGTAATATGATAAGCATTTTCAACAATCAATAAGTTGTCTAAGCTACCGTCTTCTAAATCTTTTTTAATCCCAAAAACTGAAAGATTAAATATTGCTAAGATATATACTATTAGTGTTAGTAATGTGCCAAAAGTTGAAAGATTTTGCGGAGTTGTAATCATTGACAGTGCTAAAATTGCCGTTATAGCATGAATAAATATGTATTGTGGCATAGTATAAACTTTATGGTAGATATATATTTCATGCTTTAATAAAAGTAATAGTCTATTCATTTTTTATACTGCTCTAAATTAACTTCCAGTACATTTGACCATGGTGATGGAGAATGCGAAGCCCACAAGACTATACCACCAGAATTAGTATGTATAGCTATCAAGTTGTAAACTAATTTACGATTTTCTTCATCTAAATTAGTTTCTACCTCGTCAAGAAGCCATATTTTAGAGTAACATGCCATTAGGCGTGCTAGTGCTACTTTTTTCTTCATACCGCTAGACAATTTATATACTTTTTCTGATAAGAAATCTGTTAATCGAAAATATGTTACGGCCGCTGGAATTAAAGTTACAGAATCATAAAATTTTGCCCACATAACTAAATTGTCTTCCACAGTTAAGTCAAGCTTTAACCCTAGTTGATGCCCTATGTACCCTAAAAAAGGCTTTTGTAATTTATTAGTTTGAATATTATGAATATATACTTCGCCTGCTGTTGGAGATTGTATGTTACCTATTATCTTTAATAATGAACTTTTGCCAGCACCATTTTTCCCTCTTATTATTGCTATAGCTCCAGGTAATAAAGTAATGCTTAGATTGGCAAATATTACTGTATTATTGGATGATATAAGTGATATATTTTGACAAGTGAACACTATAAGCTATATTGATTAGTTTTTAATTCATTCAAAACACTAGTAATTTTATAATATTAAGGTTTTAAAACTTGTGAATTTACTAAATTATATGAAAATCATTTACAAAAATAAATTGAATTTAGATATTGTAAAGAAATTAAAGATTAATAATAAAACATATTCTTTCTTCAGTTTAGTACAAGCTGCTAAAAATTTTAACATCTCTCTTAAGCAAATGCCTTATAGCTTAAGAATTCTTTTGGAAAATATCTTAAGACACAGCCATAATAATAACAATGTAATAGAAACTATTAACAGTTTTTCAAATTGGATAGCGAACCCTAAAGCAGTTAAAAATGAAATTGAATTTATGCCAGGTAGAATTAATGCAGGATTATACAGGTGCTCAATCATTAGTAGACTTAGGTTCTATGCGTGATACTGTAGCACATACTGGTGGAGATATAAATAAAATTAATCCGTTAATTCCAATTGATTTGATTATTGATCACTCTATACAAGTAGATGTTTATTGTACAAACTATGCTAAACAAAAAAACACTGAATTAAAAATTAAACGCAACATTGAAAGATATGAATTTTTAAGATGGAGAGCTAATGCGTTTCAAAATTTTTGTCTATTTCCACCTGGAACTGGTATTTGTCATCAAGTTAACCTAGAATATCTTAGCAAAGTAGTATGGACTAACAATATTAATGGTCAGCTTTATGCTTATCCTGATACCATAGTTGGTCTAGGTAGTCATACAACTATGGCTAATGGATTAGGTGCGCTTTGGTTGGGGATAGGTAGCATTGAAGCAGAAGCTGCTATGCTAGGACAAATGATACTACTTGTCCTACCTGAGATCATAGGAGTAAAGCTAACCAACTCTCTAAGAGAAGGAGTTAATGCTACAGATTTGGTACTTACAGTTACTAAAATACTGCGTGAAAAAGTCGTAGTAGGTAAATTTATTGAGCTCTTTGGAACAGGAGTAGATAATTTATCTTTGCATAATAGAGCTATTATTAGTAATATGTGTCCTGAATTTGGAGCAACTTGTGCTTATTTTCCAATCGATCAAGAAATAATAAAATACCTTACTTTAACTGGTAGAAAGAGCGATGATATTGAATTAGTTGAAAAATATGCAAAAAAGCAATTATTGTGGCATAAAACTAACGATGAAATTATTTTTCAGAAATTATTATAATAGTTGTAATGTTCAAATTAAGTCATTACCATATTTTGTAACAACAAGAATAGAATAAGCAAAAAGAAGAGTAGATAAAATTTGAATTAAGTTTGGAGATAAGAATAACTTGCGAAAGAAGCAATTACATGAACAAAGAAATGTTGCTATTATCTTCTCTACACTAGGAACTCTGTACATGATGGTCTCCAATATACAGCTTAAGGATCTTTAAGGCTAATTTTTATTGTTCAGGTTTCAAACTTTAGTATTGGAATATGAAATTTGCCTAAAGCAATTAGCTCCAATATTCTTTTTCATAGTTTTTTCGTTACTCTTCTAACTGCAATTACTTTACAGCTAAAAGAATTGATAAGCAAACGTTGCAAAGCTTTTACTTTGTCATATCTTATTTACCTGTATTATCTCTTTACGATACGCGTTTGATGACTTCTAACAACTTTAATAAAGTCAGATTATGAGAAGAAACAGATATATAGTCATCTATAATGAGGATTGATCTCATTAGGATTATTTTTAACAGTATTATAGCTAGTAATTAAATCGAGATTGATGTCAGAAAAAACATTTTAAATAAAAAATAAAGTACATCCACCAAGGAATGGCTCATAGTAATTATAGTGTGGACCTTGAAGAAGATGTTCTATTAATTTATTAACGTTAGGATAAGGAGTCAGGAGAAGAAGAAGAGATAAGATGGGGATTAAGTTTAGAGATAGAATAACTAGCAAGAGAATCAATTATATGAACAAAAAAATTAAGAGGAGAAGGGTGTCTAGTATGCTCTAAAAGCATATGTTTTTTTAGTACATTAAAGACAGACTCAATTAAAGAACGTTTATTTAATAACCGATTATCTTGTATGTCCAATAAATATGTTTTCATATCTTTACGAAGATTAGTATAGTCATTTACAATGAAGTTTGAGCATAGAAAAAAGAGATAATAGAATCATAAGATTTAGCAAATTGAGTAATTTGATGTCTAATCCACCGCTTCATATTAGCCGAAAACTTTTCTATCGGATTTAAATCTGGAGAATAAGGTGGAAGAAAAATAACTTTACAACCAACAGATTCTATTAACTCTTTAGTTTTTTTAGACTTATGAAACGCAGCATTATCTATTACTACAAACTGAGCAGGCTTTAACTCATTAATTAATACCTGCTGCACCCAAGCTTCAAATAATCTTGTATTACATGCACCATTAAATATCATAGGTGCGATTGATTTATTATTAACATAACCAGCTATAATATTTGTGCGATCGTAATATTTACCACTCTTTTTGCTGCTTACATGAGTTCCTTTTTTGCTCCACCATCTATCATTGCATATAGACATTTCAATTTCAATGCCACTTTCATCTATGTATGCCAAGTTTTCCTTAGGTATAGAACCTATTACTTGTTGATATTTTTCTCTTATTTCTGGTTTTGCTTCCATGTAGGTAAACGTTTTTTTTTAACTATAGCCGAATTTTTTCATGTAATAACTCGCTACTCTTATTAAAATTCCAAAATGTTTTCCTGTTTGTGCCAGAGTTAGATTTTGATTTAGCGAAATGTATTTTTCAAATTCTATCTTATATATTTTTTCTTTTTTACCAAGACGATCTCTTTCTTTATAATGACCTTCTGATTTATATCTTTTATACCAATTTCTTACTGTGTTTGCTGCTATATCAAATTTTACTGAGGCATCATTACAACTTTTTCCTTGATTAACACATTTTATTACTTCCTGCCGAAAGTCTTGGCTATATGATTTTGGCATTTTCTTTTCAGAATACTATACTCAAACTTCCTTCATTGTAAATGACTATAAATAAATGTAGACCATTGGTCAGCAGTTGATGAAATAACTCTTTAGATATGTAAGCTTTATCACCAAACAATTTACCAGATAAGCCTTTAGAAAACTGAAGCTACAGATAAGGTCGCTTTTATTGCCTTTAGTAATTTTAACTGACATTATTTCGCCTTTATTATTGATTTAAAGATGTTCTATAGGAAAAATTAGTCTTCTAAGGCAGATAGTATCAGTATGAAGATTTATATAGGTTTGGCATAATGATTTTTGTCAACCTTTTGAACAAAAATTTGATGGTAATTTGTAAAAAAATTATTTTCTAAAACACCTACTATAGCTGTATTTTTGGAGATGAAAAATGCGACCTGTAGTATTCGATTTTTTAACTAATAGTTGTAATATTATTAAAAAAAATAGTAACAATAATGACACAATATTTTATAACTTTATTGGAAATATCATTCCACCAGAATGGAGAAAGCTAACTGGAGATAATGGAAAAGCATTAAGTAAAACATCTAAACAGCTTTTATCATTCATAGTATTTAGACTACATATCTATTACAACAAAGATATAGATGAATTACAGGAAAGTTATCAGCTTTATGAAGATAAGCTGAATGTTGGTCAAAGAAGAGTTAGGCAATGCTTAGTAGAATTAAGAGATGCAGGTTTTATTGAAATTGAAAATAGGACAATCATTAAAGACAATGTGAAGTTACGTAATGTCCCTTGCATAAAAATTCTGAAAAATTTTCAGCACTATAGTGAAAAAGGGAAAGAAGAAAATATAGCCTTACCAGAAAAAAAATTTCGTCCCAACATGAAAGAAATTTCAGGTCAACCTGAAACTTTTTTCATGGACATATATAGATATATAAAAAAATCTAAAATATCTAGATCTACTGAAGGTGAGTTAGTAGAGAATAAAAAAAATGAAAATGAAGAACAAAATTTTCAAAATGTTGATGATTTTGAAAATGATATACGAACTTCAACTAAAAATTGTAATCAAGACATTAAATCACTAATAACAAAGATTCTCAAGTCTTCGAATGGTAAAAAAGAATGGTTCAAAAAGTACAGGCTAAAAGAGTTTTACCCACTAACACCAGAAGATGCAGTTGCACTGCAACACAAGTCTGATAAAGGTTTTTAACATATACTTTATCAACAAATTGCTATTAAAGCTAGCAGGTCGATATTCGAATTATCATTTTGGCTGTAAAGCATCAGTTCTAAACTATATAGCAAAAGTGTTAGCGAATGAATTACGAACTACTGATCAGGCAAATAGAGACAACTGTGGATTTGATAACGAATTTAATAAGGAAAAATATCTTACTCAAATTGAAACAAGCGCAAATCTTAGTAAGGAAAGTCAGTTGAAGCATAAAATTGCTGGTTCTTTTGAAGCAGCTATGGCTTATCAAATTTTGACTTCTTGTAGTTTTGGGCCAGCGGTTCGAACTAGGTTTTTTGTTAAGTTGCTTAAAAATATCACACTAACAGAATGTGATGAATCAAAGATATTACAAGCTGTACAAGATGTATATGGATACGAAATTCAAGAATTGCAAGTTACACCATTTGAGCAACCTACAACTGTTTCACAGAAACAAATCAATGAAGAAGAGTATCTCTTGAATCTCAGTAAACAACTGGGCTCTAACTCGACTTGGTACAAAGTACGAGAATCTTTAGTTACATGTTATGGTCAAGCTATCGATAAAGAATGGTTTAGTTCATTAAAAGTTGTAAATGAAGATAGTGTTAATAAAAAAATATTCATCAAAGCAAAAACAGAATTTGAAGATAGTTACATCAGAGAGAACTATCTGAAAGATCTTGAGTCCTCTTTTAAAGATCAGGGATTTTCTTTTGAGTTAGTTAAGTTTAGTAATTTTAATAAAATTTAAAGGGTGATATGGAAAAAGATCTTGCAAAGATTGCTCCAAGTAATATTCAGGCAGAGCAAATGATACTTGTGGCAATTCTGATTAACAATCGTGCGCTATATAACATTAACGAATTTTTACTGCCGGAACATTTTTATGAACCATTACATGGCAAAATATACAAGTCAATTAATCTCATTATTAGTAAAGGAATTAGTGCTACTGTAATTTCGCTCAAAAATATGCTAGGCAATGAACTCGCATTTGAGAAAATAGGTGGAGTGGATTATCTAGCTAAACTTACAACTTTAGCATTAAGTATAGTTAATGTTAATGAGTACGGCAAAATAGTATATGATCTTGCGCTGAGGTGTTATTTAATTGAAATTGGAGAAAAAATAGTAACAAATGCGTATTCTTCTACTTTAGCAGATTTAGCTATAAGTCAGATCGAAACTGCTGAATCTCAATTATATGATCTAGGTTCAAGATGAACTTTAAGTAAAGGATTTACAAAATTACAAACTTCAATTGAAGAATCATGGACATCAATTTCATCTGCTATTAAAAATAAAAACTCTATTAACGGTATTAGTAGTGGACTACTTGACCTTGATTCAAAGCTTGGAGGATTTAAAAATTCTGACCTAATAATATTAGCTGGCAGGCCATCAATGGGTAAAACTGCTTTAGGAGTTAACTTAGCAATAAATGCTTGTAAATATTTTTTATCATCATCTACTCAACAAAATAGCAAAGTTTCTAATATAACACCATCAGTTGGATTCTTTTCTTTAGAAATGTCATCTCAGCAAATCTCAACTCGAATTCTTTCTATAGAATCAGAAATTAATAGCTCTGCATTATTTAACGGTAAAATAGGTGAACAAGATGTTGATAAGTTAAAGACTGTACAAGACGAAATACAAAAGTGGAATTTTTTTATAGATGATGCTCCAGCAATCTCGATATCTGCAATTAGATCTCGAGCTCGTAGACTTAAACGTACTCATAATTTAGCAATATTATTTATTGATTATTTACAGCTAATAAAAATTGATAACAGAGGAAGTCAGTATAATCGAGTGCAGGAGATTTCTGAAATTACACAGAGCTTAAAAGCTCTTGCTAAAGAGCTCAATATTTCAATCATTGCGTTATCTCAATTGTCTAGAGCTGTAGAACAAAGGTCAGATAAAAAGCCTATTCTCTCAGATCTGAGAGAATCAGGCTCAATTGAACAGGACGTCGATATTGTAATGCTTATATATCGGGACGAATATTACTTGTCTAGATCAGAACCGAATCCAGGTACTCCAGAATACACAGAATGGGTTACAAAACAAAATAAATGTTATAACACTGCTGAAATAATTGTTGCTAAACACCGTAATGGTCAGGTTGGTACAGTGAAGTTGTACTATAATAGTAGGTATTCTAAATTTGGCAATATTGTTAAAAACTCTCAGCAATGTTAATAAACGCTAGATTATGCATAAGATGAAAAAATGCTGGTCCAAAAAAAAAATTACAGCAAAATTTTACTCATTAACACCAGAGATATGCAACTCAAGATTAGTTTTTTTTGGCATCGTGATAACTGAATTCAAAAAATTTATAATTTAATTTGCTTCTTTTCCAGTTTTTATCTGGGATTGGAGTATACAAAAAGTTTAAATTATGGTATAATTTATTAATAACCATTTAGAGGTGGCCAATGATAGATTTTTATAGTGAGAGCTTAATAAATAAGCTGTTCAGAAGCAAAGTACAGCAGCTTATTAATAAGGATAGTACACTTGTCAATTCAAAATATAAAGACGGTACTACAGCTTTATCTGTTGCTTTGAAATATAAGAATCTACCTATTGCCGAGATTTTACTAAGCAATGGAGCTAACATAAACGCACAAGATAATGATGGGCACACCGCTTTACATCTTGTTGTGGATACAATTCAAGTATATTATGAATTTTTCGAAAAATATCCTACCTATTGCAATGATCATATAGCATTACTGCTAAAATATAATGCTGATGTAAATATCGAGAATAATCAAGGTAATACACCTTTATCTGATGCTGTTGAATGCAAATGTGTAGAACCTTTAGCAATTATGCTAAAACATAATTCTACTGGTATTAATAAAAAATATGATGAAGGAGAAACACTACTACATATTGCTGTTCGTAATAAAATCATAGATATTATAGAGCTTTTGATTGATTATGGAGCAGATATTGATGCAAAAGATGATAACGGCATGACTACTATAGATTATGCTGCTAAAAGCGGTAATGCAGATATATTCAACTTTCTAACGGAACAATGGGTCCCATGGTATTAGGTTTCAACAGATAGCTAATATGTTAATGCTAATAAAGAGAAGTTAATATGAATGTTTTGAAATCACTTTTACAACCGTGTTATGCTGTTATATTAGCATTCGTTGTATTATCTTCACCATCGATATGTACAGCGAATAATAATGTAAACTTCAATGCTTTCAAAGATAGTATTGATACTTCACAATTCTATATAAAATTTTCAACTGGTATTGCTACTAACTACGACACATTAGAAGCTGGAATTGGTTATAGATTAGATCGGCACAGAATGGATGTAAGATTAGGATTTATGTGTCATCACAAGTGTAGAGATAACTTTATTCAAGGAAATTATTATTACAATATAATTGAAGGTAACAAAGCATCAATTTTTGTTACAGGTGGCCTAGTATCAGCTTTCAATAGTGATAGCGGTACTGGTATAGACTTAGGAGTTGGTACAACAATAAACTTATCAAGAGATACATATTTGGACATTGAATGTAGCACAATGGCTAACTATAGACCACTTCCTATTCATATACGATTTGGATTGCGGGTTCATCTTTAATTGCTAAGCTCAGGTCAAGTAGTTAGTTCGAATAGTTAGTAATGATTAGCTCATTAACAGGATTGCGTTGTTCATTGATTGAGTATATAATCCAATATGAGTAATGAAGAAGTCTTTTTTACAGCGTGATAACTAGTAATTAAGTCGAGATTAATATCAGAAAAAAACATTGTTTAAACAGATGCCTAACTTGAAAAAATAAAGCCCCACCTCCAAGGAATGGTTCATAGTAATTATAGTATGGCCCTGAAGGAAGATGCTCTATTAATCTATTAACAATTCTCCTTTTGCCTCCAACTCAATGGAGAAAAGGCTTTGGTTCATTAGAAATTGCTATTGACACAAGAATTTTTGATTAATTAAATCTCTACTATGAATTATAGCAGAAAATAAGCCTTAAAGCCAGTAATAATAACTGCTACAGAACTTTTTTATAAATCTTTTTTGAATGATATTTTTGTAGCTAGAGATACAATGTGATAATTTCGCATCTATTTTAAAAATTTCATAATTATGACAAAAAGTCATGTACTGATAAAAATCTAAATGATACTGTATACCTGATATTATCTGAGATTCAAGATTTAGATAATGTTCGGATAGAGATTAAAAGCGTAAACGATCAAAATTTATTCTTTAATCTCTAGCTGCTATATAAACTAATACAGCAGGAGGATTCTATGCCTATTGAAGACGAAGGTCAAAATAAAATCAATAAATTAACCGAAAAATTATCCACAGAGGGAATTAATAGCACAACAATAAAACAGATAGATACTGAAATGCAAAAACTATACTTTCAGCTAGAGGAATCTGAGCAAGTAAGCATAAAACTCATAGATTGGATACAATATTTTAGGCTAATAGTAAATAACTACGACAGAAAAAAAGTAAATATAATAGCTTCTCTAAATGGAATGATTTTTTTATTTAGACAATACATAGCATCAACGAATGTAAGACATGAAAATTTATGTTTAAAAAAATTTAGCATACAAAAGCTAGTAAAAAATGCCGTCAGGAGACTAGAAGACATTGCAAAAGAGAAAGATATAAAAATCAATTACAATTTTCAGTACAAAATGAAGGATATTGTGATTGGAAATAGTGATCACTTACAAGCTATATTAAGTCAATTAATAGGAAGCGTCATTAGATTTAATCACAGCTGCCAGGTTATAATTACAGTTCATTTGTTTACTATAAAAAATTATATAAAAAGCGATAACATACTACAATTTAGAATACATGATACAGGAAGCGGTATTTCAAAAGAAAAATTAGGGAATATAAAAGCTAAATTAGCTGATTTTGAGTTGGTAAGAGACTATCCGCTAATGCTTGAATCAGGATTATGGTTTGTAAATTACCTTATTAATCAACTTAATGGAGAAATGGAAATAGAAAGCGAAAAAGACAAGTTTACAACCATTACTTGCAATATTCCAGTACAACTTTTTTAATCAAATTAATTCGCTTCTTTCACACTTTTTATCTGAGACTGAAGTATATAAAAAGTTTAATTTATTGTATAATTTATTAAAGATTATTTAGAGATGAAAAATGATAGACTTTTATAGCGAAAGCTTACTAAATAAGCTGTTTGAAACCAACGTAAGATTTGACACTAAAATTGATCTTGATAAAGTTGAAAAAGCAATATTTTATGCCCAAAAATATCATGGTCAGCAAAAGAGAGATACAGGAGAACTATACTACACACATCCATTAGAAGTAGCTTATATGGTATCAGACTACAGCTTTGAAACAGATACGATTATTACAGCAATACTACATGATACTATCGAAGACACAACACTAACCAAAGAAAAGATTGTTAAGGTATTCGGTAGAAAAATTGCGGAACAGGTTTCAGATCTCACCAGGATTAAGGATAATAAAAAAATCAGTTCTAGAGAGATGATTCAAACATTTTATAGACAAAATAAAACAGAACTATTATTAATTAAGCTTTTCGACCGATTCCATAATATTCAGACTGTTTCAATAAAACCTTATGAAAAAAGACAAGAAATCATACTAGAAACGCAGCAAGAATTTATACCTCTTGCTGAATATCTTAAATTACCAGAAATTGCTATAGAGCTAAATAAATACTGTGAGCTTTATACTACCAAATAAGCTAAAGTTTAATAGGTGGTTAATGTAGTGAATTGCAGAAATTAAAATTCAATAAGAGAATGTTCATGTAAGTTATTTTGTTGTATAATTTAAAAAGAATAGAAAATATGAAAAATATATGCATTTATCAAGATTTTTAGATCCAAAGAATGATGTAGCATTTAAAAAGATATTTGGATCAGAAAAAAACAAGGACATACTAATACATTTTCTGAACGATATATTGTTGTTTGAAGGGAATAGAGAAATAACAGAAGTAGAGTTTTTAGGAACGATATTAGATGCAGACATAGCGTCAAAAAAAGAATCAATAGTAGATGTTTTGTGTAAAGATAAAAATGGAACGCAATATATAATAGAAATGCAAGTAGATCCTACACAAGGATTTGAAAAAAGAGCACAGTATTATGCAGCAAAAGCATATGGCAGGCAACCAAATAGAGGAAAGGAAGGAAAATACTCAGACCTAAAGGAAGTTATATTTATAGCTATAGCAGATTATAAATTGTTTCCAAACAAAGAAGACTATATATCAAGGCATGTAATACTGGATAAAAAGACATATGAGCATGATCTAAAGGACTTTTCATTTACCTTTATAGAATTACCAAAATTTAAAAAAAATAGAGTGGAAGAGTTAAATGATATAACAGAGAAGTGGTGCTATTTTTTTAAACATGCAAAAGAAACAACATTAGATGGATATAATAAAATAATAGGTAAAGATTTAATAATAAAAAAAGCGTATGAGGCATTAGATCAGTTTAATTGGAGTGAAGACGAACTAATAACCTATGAACAAGAGTTAAAGCGTATATGGGATAATAAAGCAGTAGAAGATTATAAACTCGAACGCGCTAAAGCTGAAGGTAAAGCTGAAGGTAAAGCTGAAGGCATAAAGCTCGGTGAAGCTAAAGGTAAAGCTGAAGGTAAAGCTGAAGGTAAAGCTGAAGCAAAAAAAGATTTTGCAATAAAATTATTGAAATCTGAATTATCAGTTGAGACAATTGCTGAATATACGGATTTATCAATACAAGAAGTATTAAATTTAAAAAATAGTGTAAAATAATAATATACTTCTTTCGAAACTATAGTCATTTACAATGAAGTTTGCGTATAAAATATCCTGTTGATAAATCTTATGATGCTATTGTCGCTTTTTTCTATACTCAAACTTCATTGTAAATGACTATAGGTGAAAACTATGGTTAGTGAAAGTTCAGCATATAAAGCTGTAAAATGGATAGAAGGTCCCCTAGTTAACCACGCAAATTTTGCTCTTCCAGATCGTAAAGCTCTAATGAAGAGTGATATGAATTATGTGGTAGACAAGAAAACACACAAAGTAATATGTACAGATTTTTCTAACGGTAAAAAACATGACTTTAGATTATTTAAGAAATCCAAAATTCTTATCCATCCTAAGGTTAAAGCGATTACTGATACAAGATATCAAGGTATACAAAAAATTCACAATAATTCTAAATTACCAAAGAAAAAAAGCAAAAAAAATCCTTTAACCAAAAATGATAAAAAGAATAATCTTAGGTTAGTAGGAGAATGAGTTGTGAATAAAAACGTTATTGGTATGCTAAAACGCTTCAAAATTATTGCTAACAAATATCGAAATAGACGTAAAAGATTCGGTCTTAGATTTAAAATGGTCTACTTTTATTCACTAATCTTCGTAAAGATATGCAAACATATTTATTAGATATAGATGATAAGCATTTATTAAATAAACGTTCATTAATTGAGTCTGTCTTTTAATGTACTAAAAAACATATGCTTTTAGAGCATACTCAACATCGCTCTCCTCTTAATTTTTTTGTTCATATAATTGATTCTCTTGCTAGTTATTCTAGCTCCAAACTTAATTCCTATCTTATCTCATCTTTTTTCTACTCTAATCCATTATCCTAATCTAGCATTATAAAAACTATTAATGGTAAGCTAAAACATCTTTTCCATATTGATCAATAACTCATCACGAAGGAGATATGTTATGTATTTTCAAACTAATGCACTTACCACATTGCTTACTTATGTTTTTTAACCTAACGAAATTTCTGTTTCTTTTTAAGTTTGAATTATTTCTCTATTTCTTTGCTTCATCTCTGTTCTATTAATTATATCCAACTTATGTTACTTGTGTTATCAGAACTTAGACTTTGCATTACTGCTATAATTTATAACTGTGAACTCTAATAGTTAACATAAAAGATGGATATAACCTAAGGGAGATAAGAATAAGGAAGTGGAATAATTGTTTGCTTGAGGTAGTTGTTGATGACATTACGAAGCTGATTATAGGTATAAGGTTTTTCAATGAAGGCTACTACTCCCATGGAATAAAGTAGGTTTTTAGTTTCATAGGTTTGTCTATAACCTGAAATAATAATAGGAATGCCATACATTTTTGTTACTGTATAAATTTCCTGCACAACTTGCTCTCCGGTTTTTTCAGGCATCATCATATCAAGTAACACCAAAGAGTACTGTAATGGATTTTCCTTAATCAACCTCACAGCTTCAAAAGCATTATTAACTGGTTCTGGAGTATATTGTTCAGCATATATATCTAAAGATATTGCATCCAAAACATTTTGATCATCATCAACTATCAAAATGCGTTTATTAACTCTAATATGATTCTCAAGCTCCTTGAGAGAATTAATAGAGTTGCATTCATAACCAAATCCTTTTAATAATTTAGCTATTCTGTCTTTATATATTTTACCAAAAACCTCACTTTTACTATAAACAGCTTTATTGAAGCCGCCTTCTGGCTGTCGTAATGGTAATCTAAAAGTAAATTTGCTACCTCTATTATTAGGTCGATTCTCTGCCCAGATTTCACCATGATGTGCTAATATAATTTCTTTAGCGAGTGTTAGTCCTAATCCACGGCCACAAGCCTTAGATTTAGTTCTGCTACTTTCCTCAAATGGTACAAAGATTGCTTCTAGCTCATTTTCTGGTATTCCAACTCCCTCATCTTCAATTGATACTTCTACTCCTGATCTATATGGCTTTACTGTAATTAGAATCAAACCAGACTGAGAATATTGAATCGCATTTGAAATAAGATTTAGCATCACCGTTTTAATTCTAGTATGATCAAATTCAAACATTGTCTCAGCTTGAGGAACATAGTTTAAACTAATTATATGTTTTTCAGCTACATTTACTTTGTTGCACTCAGCAATTATTTCTTTTAGCATTAATTGAAAGTTATTAAGCTCTATGTCAAATATCATCTGCCCTTGTGCAAATTTTGACAAATCAAACAAATTATTGCTGTACGCTACTAATCTCTCGATACCAGAATTTGCTAATGTCACCATAGTTAATACTCTTTCTTTTTCTTTGAGAATCATCTCGGTGTCCTTATAGTATTTTGGTAAAAATTTGCTTAGTAAATTAATAGTAGTGCGAACGACTGATAATGGTGACTTTATTTCATGACTTAAATTATTAAGTATATGTTTTTGGGTATTAAGAAGTATTTCCATTTTTTGGCTTTTAGTATTTAAACGCAGATTAAGAACATCAACATCATTTTTTAGCTCTAGCATAGATCTAGTGTTATCTACAAATTGATTTTGTCTTAATCTAATGAACAATAGTATAGCGCCCAATAATGCTAATGCCCATATGACATACATTCCTAAATTATTATCAATTTCATTGTAATCAGCTAAGTAACCTCGCCAACTAGCTAGTATGTTAAATACTCTAGCCCCAACTGGCACACCTAACAATATCATAAATAAAGCTGTATGCCATTGTAATAATATTCCTGCTACAACTAGGTTAGATATAAAACACATTAGTAATATTGGAGATGAACCACCAATCATAGTTAATAAAGTATTGCTAAATACTAAAGTATAAAATATCGTAACATGCCAAATCAGCCCTAAATATTTAGTTCTAAAATCCGCATTCCATTTATTGTTATATAGCAAAGCTGTAGTCATCACTAATCCTAAAAGTATAACTGACACTTTTGTAACTAACCAAGCTGAAGCTACATTATGCTCTACCTGTCCACATAATGACATAACCATTAATGATGCAGCTGTAATAACGGAGTACTCAATATAATAATGCCTACCACGGAATGTTTCATTATTGCAGTAAGCACAAATATTATTCCAGCTAAAACTATGATATAAAGACTTAAAGAAGCTTGAAATAGAATTAATCTGTTGCTTGCGTTTTTCTTTAAGAACATTTAGTGGCCTACGATCACTAGGCCCAACCCATCCTCCTGGCTCCCCAAGACAGTAGTGCATTATCATCATTACAATAAAATTTGCGATAGTTGCTGGCATTAGATCACCTATTGGTAATGCTGCATTAAAAAATTTGTTCCAAATAAATGTAGTTGATATTCCAGCAATCATACCTGATACTATAACTCTAGTAGTAGTTCTAAATCCTAAAATTGTAAACATTAATGGTATTCCTACTATTGGAGTATAAAAACTAGCTCCAAATAATAATATACCTATCAAATTTTTTTGTAAAATAGCAATATATAACCCCAATACACCAATAAATATTGCAAATATTCTAACTGCTATGCTCTCTAATTTTGCATTATTTTGAAATAATCCTAAAGGCTTACACAAATCATTAACAAAGATTACAGAAGCTGAATTAATAAATGAATCAACAGTTGACATAATCATTGCTGATATTCCAATTACTACTAATCCCTTAAATCCAGGATATGCATAGCTATCTATTATATATGGTACTAAACTGCTTGCCTCTATATTCTGGTTTGATGATAGCAGTGTTAATCCTATAAATCCAGCAAAAATGCAAAACAATAAATACATAGGTATCATAATTTTAAAAGCTTTAGCTGCTTGTACTGTATTACGAGCTATTAAAACCCTATGAAATAGGGCTGGATTAAAGCAAGGCATTATGCAATAAAAAAATACACCATAATATTGTAGTGTATTGATATTATGATAGTCTAGCAATATTTTAGGATCAAATATAGGATTTGTAGTTAAAGTATTTGCTATAGATTCCCAACTACCTAATATTCCCCAAATAAGTATTGCTAAAGTTGGAATAAATGCTCCAAAAGCTAAAGATTGAAAAATATCAGTAAATACTACAGCCTTAATTCCTCCAAATGCTGAATATATAATAACTACCATACTGCTAATTATAGTTGCATATACACTATCTATTCCTAAAAAATGATTAAACATTGTAGAAAAAACTTTAATTTGCATAGCAATTGTTGTTGCTGATACAATGATAGAACAAACAGCTACAATTACTCTAACATGCATGCCATAAAGATCACCAATTACTTCTGCAGCTGATAACTTACCAAAAAATTCCTGCATTCTTGGAATTAAGATATAAGGATAACAAAATAATCCTAGTATTTGGCCTATAATAGCAAGCAGCGCGAGTATTCCAACTGAATATATTTGGGACACTCTAAAACTAAAAGTACTACCACCAATCCAGGTAGCTATAAGAGTTGAGACAAGAGATGCTGTACTGAAATTTCTTCCCCCAAGAGCATAATCTTTTGTAGACTTCACGTCTTTCCCATACCATAACCCTATAGCTAGATTAGCTATCAAGAATAATCCTACTAAAATTAGGTCTATATTCAATGTAGGCATTTAAAACTTACTCCTTTCCTATATTGCATTTGCAACTAACATAACTAACATACGATCCATATAATCAACTTGACACTGTTGTTTTATGATTTTCTTATCTTATATAAATCTTCTTTAATTAATTATTATATTTTATTAATTTATTAATTTAATTAGTGATATAATGTATTTGCATTGTCAATATCATACTTTTAGTAGAAAGGCTTCCATATCTTAGTATAAACAAGTAGTATAGATAGCTTTACTGGTCCGCAACATAATGAAGCAAATAATTCAAAGACTGCAGAAAGCGTAAAAATATTTCATTTAACTTAATTAGCAAGTATAGCTTTATTCTGAAAGGCAGTTACACATTAGATTTCTTTCTAAACTAGACAATGATGTAGAATGGTGTTATAAAAATCTGATTTGAAGTAATAATGAAATTAGATCATATTAAAGAGTTAGGTGATGAAAAATTTCGTCGATTAACAGGAGTAAGGAAGGAAACATTTTCAAAGATGGTGGATATTTTAAGGAAAGCTGATGGTCTTAAGTAATCAAAAGGTGTGCGTAAAAATAAGCTCAATTTGGAGGAACAGTTGCTGATGGTCTTAGAATACTTTAGAGAATACCGTTAACCCTTTTATCTGATCGAATTTCATTATTACTTTAAAATCAGATTTTTATAACACCATTCTATATCATTCTCTAGTTTCGAAAGAAGTCTAATGAATATACAACACAAAATCTTACCTTTGATGTGTTGTATGCTACTAATTCTGAACATTTGGATGTAAAGATAGCTGGTTCAAAAAAAAGTAGCATTATTTTTTGAACTCTAAGATTTAGCACTATATCTCTTAATATTTAGGAATATTTTTTGATATATAGTCATTTACAATGAAGTTTGCGTATAAAATATCCTGTTAGTAAATCTTATGATACTATTGTCGCTTTTTTTATGCTCAAACCTCATTGTAAATGACTATAGTCTATAATCTAGAATAATAAAACATTCTTAACTTATGAACATGTGACTCTGTACCTTGATTCTAAAAATTAATCAGTTATGATGCGGAGATTGCTTTTTTTAATTTTTTGTGCAAGTTCATTTGCTAACTGGTATGCGTACACATTATCAGAATCATATTTGATAGCCAGGTTACAACTTTCAATTGCTTCTTGATGTCGCCCCAATTCATTCAAAGCAATTCCTTTATTATAGTAAGCGTCTGGAAAATCTGGTTGATACTTAATAGCCAAATCAAAATTCTCTATTGCCTCTTGATATTGTTCCAGTATACATAAAGCAGCTCCTTTATTATTGTAAGAGTCTGCATAATTTGGTCTATATCGAATAGCTTGATCATAATTTTCAATTGCTTCTAGTAGCTTTTCAAGATTTTTCAAAGCATTTCCTTTATTAATATAAGCTTCTACCAAATCTGGTTTATACTTAATAGCTATATCATAATTTTCAATTGCCTCTTGATTGCGCCCTAATTCCTTATAATTTTTTATTGCCTCTTGATGCTGTCCAAGTTCGCATAAAGAAACTCCTCTATTAATATAAATACCTAGATTAGTTGAATCATATTGAATAGCTTGATCATAATTTTTAATTGCTTCTTGATATTGGCCTAATTTGTCGTCTAAAGATATTCCTTTATGATAATAAGCTTCTGCATCATTTGGATTGTATCGAATAGCAGTATCAAAATTCTTTATTGCTTCTTGATATTGGCCTAATTTGTCGTCTAAAGATATTCCTTTATGATAATAAGCTTCTGCATCATTTGGATTGTATTGAATAGCTATATCAAAATTCTTTATTGCCTCTTGATATTGTCCTAGTTCGTATAAAGAAATTCCTTTATTAATATAAGCTTCTACCGAATCTGGTTTATACTTAATAGCTATATCATAATTCTCTATTGCTTTTTGATGTTGTCCTAATGCCTTTAAAGCCATTCCTTTATTAATATAAGCTTCTATACAATCTGGATTACACTTAATAGCTACATCATAATTTTTAATTGCTTTTTGATATTTTCCTAACAGAAAAAATGAATTCCCTTTATACAATATTTGTTTGCTATCATATCTTTACCCTAAAATTAAATACTGATTAATAATACTGTCATATATTTCATATGATTTATAAAAATTCCCCTTTAAATTTTTGATTAGCTGTGATAATTGCTAAATCAAATGTGCTGTTACAAATTTTCTTTTTTACAGCCTTATTTTTAATACTATCAGAGATTTCATCAAAATTCTTTATTTTTTTTTATTATTACCATCAGTTATGTTATTCTAAAATTCTTACTCTATATTTTCTATCAGTACTAATATTGCTAGCTGTGCATATAGTTTGAACTATTATCTAAGATACAAGCTCAAGTTTATACTGAACATTGAGAAGGCCATTCTTTAAGGCCTCAATGTCCTTAACATGACCGCACCATTCTTGACGAAAGCTATTCCATTTTAAGCCATGAAGGCGAATGTGGCGCTTAGTGTTTTCGTCTGGTTCAGAGGTGAATTTTAAAATCACAGCAGCTTTATTTTGCTGTTCTTTATCAAAAATATCTTTACCTATTGTAGTCCAATGATCCTGAACATTTGGATGTTGTGTTAAAGTTTCTTTTAGTGAAACAATTGCACCAAATAAAGTATTTGTTGGTAAGTGATCAAGATTAGCTTTAGCAACTAATCCACCCATTTCGATAAGACGTCGAGTACGCATTTTACGTTCTTTAATTTTAAGGTTAACCTCATCCATGATTAGCTTAGCCTTTTTTTGTTGAAGAGTAATTTTTTGCTGCATAAGATTTGCCATGTTAGTAATTCAGAAAGATAAAAAAATCAGGCAAGAATATATCAAAATAAAATCCCAGTAAAGAAAAAAAACCGCGCCTACCAAACCAACATCAAATAATTATAGTCAAAAAAACGTGAATTCAAGGTTAGAAGCTTCATTGAAAAATAAGCTTACAGCGGGTAGGTAAGCGCAGAAGCGCTTTTCCTCCCAAAGAACCGTACAAGCGAATTACTCCGCATACGGCTCAAGCAATTTACAAACAGCTGCAATAAGTTGTCCGCGATTACTGTGTACTTGTCGATGGCAGTTTTCATGCAATAAGCACAAATTGTTAATATGGTCAGTGCCACCACATCTTATAGGTGTTATATGATGTACATGAACACTTTCACCATTATCTATTAAATCAAAACAAACAAGACATTTACCCTTTTGTCTACGCCAAAGAATCTGCCTAGATTTAAACAAATACTTAGGGCTATCAGCCTGACGTTTATGCCAATATTCTCTAAGTTTTGAATTATCAGGAGAAGATTTACCTTTAACAAGAATATGTCGTTTAATCGTTGTCCATTGTAATTTCCATAGATATAGATCTTTATTCATAAAGACCCAATTATCATTTCTGCCTTTAATGCGACCCCAATACTTTTTCTTAAGCCATTTCCAAGATTTTTTAGGATGTTTTCTACATACGAATCTTGCTTGCTAAATCCACATCCAACAGTCTAAATTGGAAAAAATTTTCTTGGACACAACTTTGTTGAAATAACTGCACCATCCAAATATTTTAGAATTTAGATTATCAATTATTCTATCAATATTCCATGAGAAACTTTTTTTCCATTCTATTGACATTCGTTTTTTAAACGACTTTATAGAGTCTTTAGACGGTTTAACTAGTAGAGCTACACCTCTTCTTGTACTATTGGTTTTATATTGTCGAATATTAAATCCAAGGAAATCAAAACCTTCATTAATATGAAGTATCCTGGTTTTTTCCTTTGACAATTCTAAGCCTCTAATACTTAACCAATCATTAATAATACTTTTGGCTCTGATACATGAGCTTTCTGACTTAGCGCAAACGACAAAATCATCAGCGTATCTCACTAAAGCATATTCGGATTTAGAATATAGGTGATCATACTTATTATAGATAATATTAAGTATATCACTCATTCCATGAAGAGTTATGTTTAAAAGTAATGGAGAAATTAATCCACCTTGTGGAGTACCAGCTGTTGTTTTGATAATTTGATAATCCTGCATTACACCAGATTTAAGCCATGCTTGAATCCAATTACGAGCAGGGAAATTTCCTATAATTTTCAAAAGAAAATTATGATCAATATTATCAAATGCTCCTTTAATATCAGCATCTAATATCCAATTTCTATTGGTTCCATGTCGAATAATACCAGATATTCTCTGTATTGCATCGTGAGCGCTACGTCCAGGTCTAAAGCCATAGCTGCAACCTTCAAACTTAGCTTCCCAATATGGTTCAAGTGCTGATTTTACAACAGCCTGTCTACACCTATCCACAATAGTTGGCAAGCCTAAAGGTCTAGATTCGCCATTACTTTTTGGTATGTATACACGCTTAATCGGTTTTACAGATGATAGATTATTATCTGCTAACTTTTCCATCAACAGACTCCTTTCTTTATCTGTCTTAACAACTATTTTATCAATTCCAGGACTTTTTCGTCCTTTGTTGATTTGAGTAACACGTCTTATAGCAAGTAACCTATTTGCTCTTGATTTTAACATCAATCTTTGTAAGTTACGTACTAACTTCATATTACCATTTGCAGATGCCCTATAAATACGTCTACGAAGATTATTAACCTTTTGTATAATTTCTTTCCAGTCTATTGAATGCCAATAGATTTTCTTGAAATTATCTTTAGTCTCAATTGTTACATTTGCGTTTAGCATCCAACTTTTCCAATTAATTCATAATCTTGTTTACCTATTTAGGGTAAATCACCAGTCTTAAGTTAGCATCATTTCTGATTAGCATATAAATGCCTATACACTCAGTTATTAATTTCTGTAGTCTTTCGACTTAGTGTCATTTGCTTTCTAAGACCTCTCTTACCTACTATCAGTTGCCTAATAATAGGCTTACCATGTTTCACTCATCAGAGAGACGTTAAGTTGGTTATCTTCTTTATACCGAGGAGCTGGCATTTTTAAAGAAGGCTGCGTATTCCTTCTTACAGCTAAGCTTTTCAGCTTTATCCTTATAACAGAATTTATCTGGAGTATCTGCTTCTGCATTGACGATATTTTCCATACGAAGATTCACTTTCGTTTAACCAATTTTAACTTTACCTTGCCCCTATTTCCCATCCAGATTAGTACTTTAGTTAGGCTTTCTATCGCGCTTAGTACAAGACCGTTACCAATCTCGCACCGCAATAGCGGTAACTAAGGTTTAAATGCAACCTTGCTACATTTCTGTAGTCTCTGTTTGAGCGACCTCATGTCGCACTACGCAATATGCAATCTATAAAGATTGCTGCTAAAAAATGAGTACTCATTAACCGATTGAATGTTAAAAAAAAAGAAGTTTATGCTAGCAAAATCAAAAAAACCATGCTAACTTAAAACTCAGGTGAGAATTGGTATTGAGATGGCGATACAGTTTGCAAGGATTGAATTTTTAAGTAGAAGTACAGGAGGTGATAGTTGTCGTAAGGCAGCGTATAATGCAAGAACTATTGTTAAAAATAAGCAGACAGGTATAAGGTATAACTTCTCTCGTAAGAAAGATAACGTATATCATACAGTGCTGATACCGGATTATGTAAAACAAGAATTCAAGAATATTCAAACATTAATGAATGAGGTAGAACGAACCGCAAAAGACCCAAACAGCCAGTTGTTGAAGGATATCGTAATAGCGTTGCCAGATGAGAAGGAGCTAAATTTAGAGCATAGAATAGAACTAACTCATCGAATAGTTGATGCAATGGAATGGGTGCAAAATGGTCTTGGAGTACAGATAGACATTCATAAGCCTCAAATAGGAGATAAAAACTGGCATGCACATATATTGCTCACTATGAGAAGATTTAGAAAAGATGGAACTGGTTTAGGAGATAGAGCAGTAGATTTAAACCCAAAAATCATAACAGTTAATGGCAAAAAGGTTGTTATTAAAGATTCCAAGATGATTCATGAAATAGCAAAAGAAGAAACTAATGCATATTTCGCTGAATTAGGCTTGCCATATAGAGTTGACGAGACAAGCGAAGTGCCTGGAAAGCATATTGGACCTCGTAGAATTAGGAATTTAATTAATGAAGTATTAAATGAAAATGAGTTACGTAAAGAGGCTCATTTGAAGATTATTAATGATGCTGACGTAATAACAGATTCTATAACACATTACAAATCTATTTTTACTAAGGAGGATGTTGAAAAAGCAGTAAAAGATATACCAGATCCAACAGCAAGAGAACAGTTAGTTCAGAAAGTGCTTAGTTCAAATAGAATACTAGAATTATATCATGATGATGGTGAAAGTAGCAAATATTTTACGACAATTGAGGTTCGAAATGAGGAGACGAGAATAATCAGAATAGCTAATAAAATCAATGATCAGGTTTATTACAACAACATTTACAATCTTAAAAGTGATATCGAAGGTCTAGCAAATGTTAGTGAGGAACAGAAACAAGCGCTAAGGCATATTTTGCTTAGCACTAGTGGAGTTAGAGTCTTGAGAGGAAGAGCTGGTACAGGAAAATCTTATGTTTTAGCAAAAGCGCATAAGCTCGCAACAAATCGTGGACAAAAAGTTATTGGTCTTGCTCCTACTCATAAGGCAGTATCAGAGCTGAGGAGCAAAGGTTATACAGAGGTCTATACAGTAAAAGGATTTTTATATAATCGAAAAAAAATTTTTATGCAAGACAGCTTAATAGTAGTAGATGAAGCTGGAATGGTAGGTACTAAAGCTTATGCAGAGCTGTTTAGAGTAGTTAGAAACAATAATTGTCAACTGATACTTGCTGGAGATGAAAAACAGCTAGCTTCAATAGAAAGAGGCGGAATGTTTGAGATTCTGAGTAATATTTTTGGTTCACATGTTTTAGTAAATATTCGAAGACAAAGTGAAAACTGGAGCAGAGAAGCAGCAATGGAGTTTGCTGAGAGTAATATTTTAAGCGGTATAACCTTACTGAGGCAAAATAACTGCGTTAGGTTTGATAATACGTTGCAGGACTCAATGAGTAAGTTAATATACAACTGGAGTCTAAGCAAATTTAAACCACATGAAAAATTGGTAATTACAGTACGTAATAAAGATGTCGACATTCTTAATTCAAGTATTAGATCTTTGTTAAAAGCAAATGGTACGCTACAAGGCACAGAATATAGGCGTTCAATATTGGAGAAAGAACGGACAAAGACAACTGTTTTTAGTAAAGTTTTTAGTAAAGTTGAAAACTGGTTTAAGTCTATAATCAATGATATCAATGATAGATCTCATGTGAATGAAGAATATTATCATTTTACCGTTAAACCAGAGCAAGAAGCTAAAGTAGAAAAAGTCCAGCAAGAGAATAGCATAAAGCAATATCCATTCAAAGATATTTCTACTCCATTGTTTATGCAAATCAAAGAACAAAGACAGTATGATTATGATGTAACCATTCTGTCAGCAGAAGGAAAAACGATATCAAGTTTTCAGGAAGCTGGCATTGATAGCAGAATGGTATATAGCTCAAATGTAAATAATTTAAAGTATTATCAGCCATTTCAAGGAGAAAAGATTCTTATAGCTGCAAATAATGATAAACAAAATAAAGAATATGTAAGCACTATAAACGAGGCTGTAAAAGTACTGACAAGCAAAGGAGCAATTACTAGCATCGTAATTCATTCAGAAGGTGAAGATTTTAACGACATGCTAAAAAATAAAGGAGCCGTAGCTGTTAAGGAGCTTATGATACCTGAAATCATGAAGTTAATTAATACTCAGAACGTAAAAACAGAGTCTGAACAAGTGGTGAAAACTGACATAGCTCAAAAAATTGGACTTAGGAGATAGTTCTTACGATCGAAAATTGAATGTAAGCTATTCATTCACATGGCGAATTACAAAATGAGCTATACATGATAGTTGAGATGGACTTTTGTAATTCGCATTATGTCTATTCGCTAAGGGAATACTGAAAGTTATGTAACTCTTGCAGAATTTGGATCCTACACGAAAACTATCTCAACAATCACTTAGCAATAAAATTATAATTCAAACGGTAAAAATAGCAAATATTTATACCGCAAAACAATTTAGTGACGCGAAGGTGAGGTTTTATATGACTGACAAAATCAATGATTCAAATAATTTCAATAATATTCATAATTCAAAAACAGATATAGAAAATTCTAAAGCTAACAGCTGCAACCACAATGTGGCTGTAAAGTTGATAAATGGTGATATTGCTGATGGTATAGTGCTACTTAGTGATAATAATAGCTTGAGAGCTGATAATACTCTAAAAGAATCAATAAACCAATTAATCAATGATTGGAAGAATAGTAAATTTGAGCTGCAGGATCGTTTGATAATTGCTGGCCATAAAGAAGCTGAAAATATTAATCAACACATCAGAAACTACATGAAGGAAAATGGTGCTCTGAAAGGTACAGAATACAGCATTTTAATTTCAGGAGCTGAATCAAAAAAATATGCTAACTACATGGCTGGAGACCGAATTGTATTTCAAACAAACGATAAGGATTTACAAATACAAAACAGTGAATTTGCAACTCTAGTATCAATTGATGAAAGTAAGTTTGTAGCTAAGACAGATACAGGAAACGAGGTAAGCTTTGATTTGAATAAAATAAGCTTTAAACATGGATATGCTACAACAGTTTGTAACCCACAAACAGCTGTCAAAAAAGATGTATATGTTCTTCATAATAATGGTGTAGGAATAGAAAGTTCTAACATAAGCATGATAGGGAATGCAGAGCAAGTACGGCTGTACTACAATGTGCAAGCTACAAAAAATGTTGCTAACCTAATAGAGCAGCTTAGCACAGCTAAGACAGACTCTATCAATTCAAAAGAGGAGAATAATGATGTTCAAGCAAATGAAGTAAGGCAATATCAATCTGCTCAAAACTATAGAAAAAACGATTATTATTCAAATAGCGAGGAAGAACTACAAAAATTGAGGGATGCAATAGTTGATAGAGCAATAACATAGGAAATAGGTACAATCAGATAAACTTCATTAAGTGTTCTACAGCAATGCTAATATCTTTGAATTGAGCAGTAACTTTTCTTATTTCGTTCTTAATCTTAAACCAATAATGTTCTATAGGAATTAAATCTGGACTATATGTAGGTAAGAATAGAATACTGCAGCCAACCGATTCTATTAATACTTTAATTATAGTGTTCTTATGAAAGTTGATATTATCCATAATTACTATTTGTCCAGGGGCAATTCTTTGATTAATATAGTTTCTACATAAGTTGTAAATATTGCTTTATTACAATTTCCTTCAAATATTACTGGTGCTATAATTTGATTATTACAAAGCCCTGCTATCATACTGACTCTGGATTTATGTTGATAAGCTTCATTGCTATAACATCTAGTACCTTTTATACTCCATCCATATTCTCTACAAGCATTATCCTCCTATATATCGTATTACGACTTATATTGAATATTTTACATGCTTTAACAATTGATGGTCCTTCATCTAGCGCTTTGAATAGATTCATTCTTAAATCATAACTGTATCTTCTTGCCATTATTTATCTATTATTTTTTATACTCTTTTCATATTAGCATATTATGTACCTATTTCCTACGTTCGTGCTATATCTAAATTTGGCAGGAGATAAGGCGAATATTTCAATTAACAGAAGATCTTTCAGTAAAATCAGCGGATCGTTCATAACAATCGCAAAGCGAAATGCGAATGACCCTAATATAACAATTATAGCAGAAGGCGCTGAAACAGCATTGAGCTTGCAGCAATCAGGCATTAAAGGTAATATCATTGCTAGTGCAGGAATTGCGAATTTGAGAAATTATTCACCATTTCCTGGTGAAAAAATCATCATTGCAGCAGATAATGATAGCAAAAATCCTATAACTAATAATACTGTAATTAAAGCTGCAAAAACGTTAGAAATGAAGGGAGCGATAACTTGTATAGTCAAACCACCAGAAAATGGTGATTTTAATAATCTGTTGCAAAGTTGTTGAGACCAGTCAATTAGAGACATTATAGAACCTGAAATTACTAAACTGACTAAGGCAGTTGAAACAACCAAACTTACTCAAACAGAAAATAATAGTATAGCAAAACAAAATGATATTACGAATGTTAAAGAATTGTATAATAAATCATCATCTCTATACTACTTTAAACAAGAAGAGGAAGCTAAGGTGGAAACGATAGTAGTTAATAAATATTCAGAAAACCATACAGGAATTTATAGTTCAAAAATCTTTAATAATTCATAATTTAAGGGCAAATATGGTTTTTGATGAAGAGACTCAAAAATCCTGGCCTGCACTCACTATTTTTGTTAAAAATGAAGCAGGTGAAATTACTGTAGCTAAGATATTAACTCTGAATTCAAAAACCTGTAATAAAGCTGATATTCCAGAAAAATCTATTGGTACAATTAGTGGGTCATTTGCTGAAATTGCTCAACAGAATTCAAAATACTCACCTGTAACAATCATTACAAAGGATATTGAAACAGCGTTAACCATTCAACAAGCTGGAGTCGAAGGCAAAATCTTATGTGCAATTGAAGCCGAAAATTTGCAAAACTATAATCCTGGCCCAAAAGAAAAGATCATTCTAGCAGTTAAAAATGACGTAAATACTGAAAAAGCTGAAAAAGTTCTGGAGGATAAGGAAGCAGTAGTCTGTACAGTCAAAAATGACTTCAATAATGTATTAAAAACTCAAGGATTATATGCTGTTAGAAATATTATCAGCCCTGAAATAAGAAAACTTAATGAAAAAATTGAATCAATACAAACTAATATACAACCAGGATTATGTCTGAAAATTTAAAACACGATGGGCTATTTAAAGATTTAATGAATGATCCAAAAGCAGCTCTGGATTTTACAAATGATTTTTTACCAAATGAAGTTAAAAACATACTAGATTTAAGTACTATAAAAGTTGAACAAGAATCGTTTGTTGAAGCTAATTTACGCCGTAGTATGTGTGACGTGCTATTTTCAGTTAAAACAAAAAATAATAATGATGCATTTATATATGTACTTATTGAAGCAGAATTAAGATCTGATTATTGGATCGCGTTCAAATTATGGCAATACACATTATCAATATTAAAAAGGCATAAAAAAGGACTAAAAAAGCGTACAAAAGAACGTGGTAAATTACCAATTGTTGTACCAATTGTAGTATATCACGGATCTGAAAGATTTAATGCTCCAAGAACTTTATGGGAACTGTTTGATGATCCTAAATTAGCTAAAAAATTGATGGGCTCTGAATACTTATTAATCGATTGGCAAGCAATGCCAGATAGTGAAATAAAAAGAAAAGCAACTGCTGCACTAGTTCATTTTATGAAGTATATTCATAATCAACCAGATATAATAGAGTTATGGGCAAAATTTTTTGATACACTACAAGAAATAGCACAAAAAGATAAAGAAAATGGCTTTCTTTACATAAAAGCGTTATTGCATTATACTATAAGTAAGGTTAGTAAAAATGAGCAACCTAGGTTAAAACAATTACTGGATGAAAATTTATCAATTGAGGATAGAAAAAGGATTATGGGAACAATTGCTGCGCAATATATTGATGAAGGCATAGCTAAAGGCATAGCTAAAGGCAGAGCTGAAGGTATAGAGATTGGTGAAACTAAAGGCAGAGCTAAAGGCAGAGCTGAAGGCAGAGCTGAAGCCGCACAAGAGCTTGCAATGAACTTATTAAAAGCTGGCTTTTCAGTTGAATTTATTTCTGAAAATACCGGATTGTCAAAAGAAGAAGTGGTTAATTTAAAAAATAACATAGAGTATTAATTTTTCGAATTAATACTCTACTAACTTAAGTTTTTTGAGCAATTTATATTCACAAACAAAAGCTGTATTTAAGTTTTGTAGCTGCATAGTTAGTTTTGTGATGGGAAAGTTACCGGCAAGCTTTACATAACATGTAAGGTCTGGTAGGTTCATAATTTCAGATGGAATAACTAAAATCTTTTTACGCTCAACATTATTCATATTTACTCCATCTCGCATAGTATTTGATCCATATGACAAGTTCTCTTGAGTTTCAATAATTTCTTGTTCACCTAGTGTTAATGCTGACTTATAAGCTGTAACCTGATCGCTAACTCGAAAAATAAATTTACTATTAAACAAATCCAGCATAGAAGCACATTCAGCAGCCCCATATATTGCTTCTAATTGATGAATGTTCTGCAATCCAGCAACAAAGCAGCCTCCATACTTTCTACTTTCAGCCAAAGCAACTGGTAAAGACGAAACTTTTTGTAGAGCTGGCAGTTCATCAAGTATAAACCACATGTTTTTGTTATCATGATTAGGATTTCTACACATCAAAGCCTTGATAGCTATGCTTATCCAAGCTGAAATAAGTGGGCATAAAGTAGCTCTTTGATTTGGGTTAGCTGTGATAAATAGCCAGCCAGTTTCATTTGAGTTACTAAACCATTCCTTGATGCTAAAACTACCTCCAGGCTTTAAATATTGTAGCGAAGTAATATTCTTTCCAAGAGTAGATTGAATTCCTGCAGAAGTTTCGAGCGCGCTTTCGCTTATAATACCTGATACAGCTGTGTTTCTAAAAGCTTTTGCAAATTGTCTATTATCAGAGTAAATGATTGTATGAATTAATTTTATGATATCTTTATCATCCTGATATAGCTTCAATGCTTCAGACAAAACTAATTCAGCATTTTTAGCAAAAAAGTCATCAAGTTTAGGAGTATAATTACTAAAACTACTCGCTATATCATGAAAATCAGCTGCTTCAAAACAATCATTCCAAGGCAACCATTGTTCACTAGACTTCTTTTGAAACTAGAGAATGATGTAGAATGGTGTTATAAAAATCTAATTTGAAGTAATAATGAAATTAGATCAGATTAAAGAGTTAAAGGATGAAAAATTTCGTCGATTAACAGGAGTAAGGAAGAGGACATTTTCAAAGATGGTGGATATTTTGAGGAAAGCTGATGGTCTTAAGAAATCAAAAGGTGGACGTAAAAATAAGCTCAATTTGGAGGAACAGTTGCTGATGGTGTTAGAATACCTTAGAGAATACCGTACTTATTTCCATATAGGTCAGAACTATGGAATTAGTGAAAGTTCAGCATATAAAGCTGTAAAATGGGTAGAAGACACCCTAGTTAAACACGCAAACTTTGCTCTTCCAGGCCGTAAAGCTTTAATGAAGAGTGATATGAATTATGAAGTAGTCTTGATTGATGATACTGAGAGTCCTATAGAAAGACCTAAAAAAAACAAAAATTCTATTATTCAGGAAAGAAGAAAAGGTATACACTAAAAACTCAAATAGTGGTAGATAAGAAAACGCGCCAAGTAATATGTACAGATTTTTCTAACGGTAAAAAACATGACTTTAGATTATTTAAGAAATCCAAAATTCTTATCCATCCTAAGGTAAAAGTGATTACTGATACAGGATATCAAGGCATACAAAAAATTCACAATAATTCTGAATTACCAAAGAAAAAAAGCAAGAAAAATCCTTTAACTAAAAATGATAAAAAGAATAATCGGTAGATTCGCAGGAGAAAGAGTTGTAAATGAAAACGTTATTGGTGCGCTAAAACGCTTCAAAATTATTGCTGACAAATATCGAAATAGACGTAAAAGATTCTCTCTTAGATTTAATTTGATCTCTGGCATTTATAATTTTGAACTACTTTAACCAGTTTCGAAATAGGTCAACTATTTTTTTCCAAAGGATTAAGCAGCTTATCACATTTAGGATCAAAAAATCTATCAATAAAAGTTCCAGTTGTGTCTACAATTATTGCTCGATCTTTGTGTAATCGAATTTGTGGTAGCAGTTCATTAAGCATATTGGTTTTACCAGTACCTGTTGTTCCAGTAATCAGAATGTGCAGCCTTTCACTATTCTTTACTAATGGCAAGCCTGCAAAACAGATTTTTGAGGCCTTTTTAGCGCTTTTTAGCATTTTAGATAGGTATTTCAGCGCCTCTAATTTTGGCCTTAATAATCGTGTTTTTGCCTTGAGATGTAAAGAAAACAATTGAGATTATCACACCAATAGCAAAAACAATTAAGCTTTCTAACAATGCTGAATTGATTAGGAATTCCCATAATTGCTGTATTTTAAATCCATGTTGGCCTGTATAAAACTCATGCAAAAAGTCTTGAGCATTGAGGTGCATCCATTTTTTAAACCTTAAACTATAAAACTTAATGCCTATTTGATCGATATCATAAAAATGCTCACCAATTGCTAGCTTAAGCTGCACATATCTTTCAATTACAAAATAATACAAACTGCTCAGAAATACTTTTTGATATACCAGAAATAGATTCTAATGTGATATAATCATAAATTGGAAATATATCTCCAATCGAAGATAAAAAGGCTATTTCATGGTTACTAAATTCAGTATTATAATCAAACTTATTTTTTAGATTAGTCAATTGTTGTTTAGCTTTACCTGCATAAGACTGCTCTGGTGATATTGTTATATTTCGTCGCAAGCTTGGATGCAAGCAACTGACATTATCACAACTGTAAATCGAGGCTGATTCTCCGCCTTTTAAATGACTAATCCAACTTTTTTCATCCTGAGCTAATGAGTCATAAAAGTGTACATTATTGTTTGTAACCACGATAGTGCCAGTCATAGACATGATTGAATCATGCATATCTGATGGTATTCCAACCTTTGCTGCTGCTTTAGTGAAGATGTTATAATCATTCTAGCATTAGCTCTGAATCCTTATTTTGTGCTTGTCGCAGAGCTTGTTTTTGAGCTAAATCATTACGACATTTTTTACTAGCAGCAAAATAATCAAATCCACTTTGTGACTGTATATCACGGCAAACAGCTTCTCTCATAGCCCAGTTTCTTGGTAAAGCTGTAGCAAATAATGCTTTTGTTAATTCACAATCTCCTTTGGCAAATTGATTCATCTCCATTGCTAGATTACGCAAGTCCTTGAGAGCGTTCTCAATCTGTGGAGCAAATGTTTTTAATCCTAATGAAAATGCATAAACTTTAGCTTGAGAACCAATGTTTTTCATTAGTTGAACTAATTCTTCTCCAGAAATAACAGAGAAGCTACCAAGATAGGCGTCAATACCGCTACAGCTCATGTTTAAAGATGGTGGAGTTATAGCAAATGGCTGAAAGGATGTTTGGCTTGTTCGAGCAGACAATCCACCAGCTGCATAATATCCAGCCGCTTGATCTTGATATGATCCAGATCTGGTAACATTAACACTCATTCCTTGAAATACATTTTCGATATTCCAAGCTAGTGATACTGGAGCTTGTAGCGAAAATAATGCTGCAATAACATAAACTCTGATTCTGATGCTCATCTAGTCTCCAACTTATGATAATATCTATCGATTGCTAGAATATTGTCGATAATTTTATCTTCAGAAATTATGCCTCTAGCTACTGCATATATTTTTTTACCATCGCTAGCTACTAGATATAACACAGGTACAATATGCTTAGGGTTTAGTTTATTAAGCAACTCATTATTCTTACTGACAGCTAGCAACTGAAATGCATATTTATTAGCAAAGCCATGAACAATAGGCATAAAGGCCTTACAGAGCAAGCAATCTTCTTTAACTTGTAAAATTAATCCCCAGTTTTTAGCAATGTTTTTAAGTTTTGAGTCATTTTTCTGCTCTGATTTTTCTTGATATAGCTTTCTATGTAAGCTATTAGATGGCTCATTAGCATTAATCAGTTGATAATCAAGTAGAGTAGCTAGTTGCCACATAGTAGCAAACTTATGTGCCTTCTCCATGATTTGTTTCTGTAGCCTTTGAGCTGTAATCACATTTTCGAGCGTTGGATTATCAAGCGCTATACGCTGAGCTCGATTAAATTGCTCCTTTAATTCCTCGATTCTATGATCATGGGCCAAATTTATCAACTTAGAAGTAGAGTCATCAAGCTCATGATCATGTTTATCATTGTACCATAAAAACCCTGTAGGCAAAGAGTTAGCAGTAGCTAATTCTATCGACAAGTAACCAAATAGCACTATTATTACCGATAAGTGTATTGCATTCATTCTCTCAATCCCAAGGGATACCACTATCATAGTTCATCCACCATTGATCTTCAGCATTGGCTATTTCTGCAGTATCTTTTTTTGAAACAGGTAAAAGATAATCTTCAATATTTTTTATATGATTTTTAAAAAATTTTCTCATTTCTTCTTTAGTAATCACACGGCTAGATCGTATAATGGCTTGTTGCCAAATAGAATGCAAATGTGTTAAGTCACGTAAATAAGATGCTGTATGTTCACCATAAGAAGAATATATTTTATAAATCACCTCTTTTTGTTGCCTAGTATAAATACTGAAATCTATTTCTCATGGAGCAGGAATTGCATTAGCTTCAAAGCCGCCAAATAAAGAACGTAAATGCCGTACTACAGGTCCATTTTCCCAGGCTTCAATATCTTCTTTAAAAAGAGGCTTATCAAATAAAGCTAGATGCATACCTTGGGCAAAATACACTAATTTTTGCAGTTTTAATTGAGTTATTACATCTCCTGCTTCTCTATCAACCAATACTAGAAAATAGCTAGCAACATCAAAACAACTCAATAACTCACCCTTTTGTTGTATAGTCATGATTTTATTATTATATCTTATGACTATTTTATAACAATTTGTATCACAAATAAATCATGATAATGCCTTATAATACCTGCTTATTACAGATATCATTTAAAAATCAAGATTACTTTTTAATACCTGCAATTTTTTGTTTGAGATATTTATTAACTGGTATGCCAGTACATTATTATGGTCATATTTAATAGCTAGATTACAACTTTCTATTGCTTCTTGATATTGTCCTAATTCATATAAACCAACTCCTTTATAAACATAAGATACTGCTAAATCTGGTTTGTACTTAATAGCTAAATCAAAATTTTCTATTGCTTTCTGAAATTGTCCTAATGTACCTAAACAAACTCCTTTATAAACATAAGCTTCTGAATAATTAGGTTTATACTTAATAGCTAAATCATAATTTTCTATCGCTTTCTGCAATTGTCTTAATTTACCTAAACAAACTCCTTTATTAAAATAAACATCTGCATGATTAGGATTATACTTAATAGCTAAATCGTAGTTTTCTATTGCTTCTTTATATCGTTCTAATTCACCTAAACAAAATCCTTTATTAACATAAGCTTTTGCATAATCAGGTTTATACTTAATAGCTAAATCGTAGTTTTCTATTGCTTTCTGAAATTGTCCTAATTTATCTAAACAAAATCCTTTATTACAATAAGCTTCTGCCAAATTATGTTTGTACTTAATAGCTAAATTATAATTTTTTATTGCTTCTTTATATCGTTCTAATTCACCTAAACAAAATCCTTTATTAACATAAGCTTTTGCATAATCAGGTTTATACTTAATAGCTAAATCAAAATTTTTCATTGCTTCTTGATATTTGTTTAACTCAAGAAATGAAATTCCAACATTAAAATGTTTTTCTGCTAATATAGCTTTATCCCGAATTAATTTCTGTTGTACAGGTTGATTGTTGTTTCGTTTTGCTGCAATGGTTGTATTTAACAGTGTTAATAATAAAACAGCTGTTATATATTTTACAAATTTCATATGATTATTAATTCCCCTTTAAATTTTTGATTAGCTACTGAACACCAAATAATTACTAAATTATAGGTGTTACAATTAATCCTTCTTTTATATTTTTTTTCAGTCTTATCAATAAGACTATCAGAAATTCTATTAATATTCTTTATTTTTTTTATTATTACAACCAGTTATAACAAATTATGTTGCATTAAATACGTGTGATTTTCTATAGGTAAAGGCATTGATATAAAGTCAATAGATACCGTGATAAGAATCAAGAAAAGAAATAATAATTTTATAAAAAAGATGTAAGTTTTTATAAAATTATTATTTCTGATTGATTAAAACATTAGGATTAAAAGGAGAATTATGCTTTAAAACACCATAAATGATATGTAATAACTTACGCATAGCGGCAATAAGGATAAGCATTTTGGGTTTGCCAGTATCAGACAAACGTTGAGAAAATTGCTTGATAATACAATTATGTCTTAAGGCAGACATAGCAGGCATATAAAAAGACTTACGTAGATCTGAATTACCAGTTCTAGAGATTATACTAGCCCCCCGCACGGAACTGCCAGATTGACGATGCTTAGGATTAAGACCTACAAAAGCTACAACTTGTTTAGCAGAACTAAATTTCTCAATATCTGCTAAAAAAGCAAGAACTACAGCCTGTGTTTTTGCTCCTATGCCTGGTATTGACTCAAGTAACATAGCCTTATTATGAAGATCTTTGTTATTTTTAATATGGTCATTGATTAGTTGTTCAATTTCTTTAATTTGTGTTTCAAGAAATTCAATATGCATTTGAATATTATTAGCAATTGCTTTAGAAGCTCCTTCTAATCTATTTGTTTCTTGTGTTTTATGCTTAATTAAAACATTCAGGCGATTAACTAGCTGCTGTAGTTCTTGAATATAAAGAGGCTGTGGATACCATGCTTCCGGTTTCATTGCTTTGCAAAAATCTGCTATTAATACACTGTCTGCTTTATCTGTTTTTGTACGACTAAGTTTACTCATTGCAAAACCTTTAATACGGGCAGGATTTACTACGCTTACTTTATAACCATAATCGTACAGATATTTAGCTAAATTTTTCCAGTAGATACCTGTTGCTTCCATACAAACATGTCCAGTTCCTCTGCTTTTTAACCATGTTACTAATTTGTTAAACCCTTCAGAATTATTATTAAATTTTCTTGTTTGAACTTTATTATTAATTAACACAGCTGCATCAAATGTCTCTTTAGAAACGTCAATTCCTACAATTATACTATTCATAATCACCAAATTTTATGTTAAATATCTCAAAACCAACCTTGTAAATACAGAATTTTTAGCCTAAGAATACTGTCGGGTTTTTTAGTTATTCAAAAAAAAAGCTAATTCTTATCTTGATTACAGGCTATTAGCCTAAGGAGCAGACTTGTATACTAGCTTTCTTTTGTGTTATTACTATAACTTTTATTTTATTATAACTTCTAGTAATAAATAATACTATTTAACTTAATAATTCTAAATTAGCCATTAAAAATTTATGCTCTTCTTGTAATAAAGTGCTCTGCTTTGAGGAAGTTACAGCATTAATTTCCTCAATTCTAGCTTTTATTTTGAGTATATCTATGTGCATACAATTCATTACAAACATTGAAATTATATCTACTACTTGAGAATCAACTTTTGCTATTCCACCGCTAATAGTAAAACGATCAATATTTCTATCATTATAATGAACCTCTACTATTCCAAATTTTAATACAACTAGCATAGGTAAATGTTGAGGTAAAACTGCTAACACTCCTTCCAAACCTGGAAGTACTAACATGTCAACAGTATTATTGTTGTATATTATTTTTTCTAAAGCTAAAATTTTAACTATAAGCGTTGTTCCATTTATAGGTTTCATAATGTTTTAGATTTTTCAATGGCTTCGTCAATACTACCAACCATGTAAAAAGCCATTTCTGGCAAATCATCATATTTCCCATCAATCAACCCTTTAAATCCATAAATTGTATCTTCTAAACTAACAAATCTACCTTGTTTACCTGTAAACACTTCCGCAACATGAAAAGGCTGAGTTAAAAACCTCTGTATTTTTCTAGCTCTCGAAACAATTCTTTTCTCATCATCTGACAATTCATCTACACCTAATATAGCTATTACATCTTGTAACGACTTGTATGTTTGCAAAATTTCTTGTACCTGAGTAGCTACTGAATAGTGCTCTTGTCCTATTACACTAGCATCAAGAATTTGTGAACTACTATTTAACGGATCAACAGCTGGATAAATACCAAGCTCAGCAATTTTACGACTAAGAACTGTAGTAGCATCAAGATGTGCAAAACAAGCTACTGGAGCTGGATCAGTTAAATCATCAGCTGGCACATAAATTGCTTGTATTGAAGTAATAGCACCAAATTTTGTCGATGTAATCCGCTCCTGTAAACTTCCTATATCAGTAGCTAGGGTAGGCTGATAACCAACTGCAGACGGAATACGCCCTAATAATGTAGATATTTCTGCTCCTGCCTGAGTAAATCTGAAAATATTATCAATAAATAATAGAACTTCACCTTCGTTCATATCGCGAAATGACTCTGCTATTGTTAAGCCAGTTAATGCTACTCTAGCTCTTGCTCCAGGAGGCTCGTTCATTTGCCCAAACACCAAAGTAACTTTAGAATTTTCTAACTTATTAAGATCAATTATATTAGATCCAACCATTTCTTTATATAAATCTCCACCTTCTCTAGTACGTTCTCCAACTCCAGTAAAAACTGTATAACCTTTATAAGCCTTAGCTACATTGTTAATAATCTCCATTATTAACACAGTTTTACCAACTCCAGCACCACCAAAAAGGCCAATTTTCCCTCCACTAATATATGGTGTAAGTAAATCTATTACTTTAATACCAGTAATTAGTATTTTTCTAGAAGTAGATTGATTGATAAACTTTGGAGCATCTTTATGTATTTGCGAAAAGTTGTCGCATTTAATTGGACCTAAATCATCTATTGGTTGTCCAACTACATTCAATATTCTTCCTAAAATTGATTTACCAACTGGTACTTTAATTTGTTCTCCAGTATCAATTACTTCAGCTCCTCTAAATAATCCATCAGTTGAGTTCATAGCTAGACATCGTACTATATCATCTCCTATGTGTTGTACAACTTCCAGAACTATTTTTTCATTATTAATAGTGCACTCTAAAGCATTTAAAATATGTGGTAAGTCTTTACCTGCAAAACTAACATCAACAACAGCTGAAACTACTTGTACAACCTTACCAACTTTGGATTGCTGTTTATATTTGGCTTTTAACTTCATTGGTAAATCGAAATTCGTTTAAAGTATACGCTCAGTATAATATGCTTTATACTATGCTACAATAGAAAAAATAACAAATATAAACAATTGTAAATTAGATTTTCTGCAAAATACAAAACAAAATTTAGGGTATGTATGCTTCTAATAAAGTTAAGGTAGAGAAGAGATTGCAATAACGGTAGCATCTGCAAAATGCCATATGCATTAACTCTATAAATCTGTTATAGCTTACTATCTTTGAAAAGTCTTTTTTATAATGTGTACTCAGACAATATTAATAAAAATCTTTAATTTTAGCTATATCATAACTAGCCCTAGCTAAAAAACTATAATTTTTTATTATAATCATAATTCATTGTAAACACTTAAAGTCTTGCTTTGCATTTGTTGTAAAGAAAATTGCAATAATGTAGATTGCCTTGCTTGCTTGCGCATAGTTTGCATTTTATTACTAGTTAAATTTAGTAGTACATACTTAATTTTCTCTGATAAATCCTGTACATCAGATGCGTTAATATGAAACCCTGTAACTTCATCAGCAATAGTTTCCATGGTACTACCAATATTGCTAGCAATTATAACTTTTTCCATGGCTTGAGCTTCAACTATAACACGACTAAAGGCTTCTGGCTCAATTGAAGGGCAAAGAACAATATCAGCTAAGGCATATAATTCTGGTAAATGAGCTGTAGATCCAAAAATTTGAATTTTGCTTTGCAGCTTATAATGCATAATCTTCTTTTTTATTTCATTAGTAAAATTACGATTAGATAATATATCTCCAGTCATGATACAATAAAAATCGCAATCTTTGATTGCATTTAATGCTTCAATCACAACCTCATGACCTTTTCTCTTAGTCATTTTTGCTGGTAACAATATTACACAAGTATCTTTCGGAATATTATACATTGCCTGGTATTGCTCTAACTTTTTTTGTGAAATATTTTTAGGATTAAAGTATTCTAAATCAATGCCACGATGTATTACTCTAATTTTTTCCTCAGGCACATTGTAATATTTTATAATATGATCTTTCACAAAGTTTGAAACTACAATAACTATATCGCCTTTAACCAGAATACTGTTATACATTTTCTTAATTAAAGTAGAAAAATTATAAAACCCATGAAAGGTAGTAATAAATTTAATTTTAGTCTTACGAGCTGCAAGATATGAGCTAAAAGCTGGAGCTCTTGACCTAACATGTATTATGTCTACTTTCTGTTGTTTTATGATGTCAGATAGTATTGTATGATTATACCAAATAACAAATGGATTTTTACTTGCAGTATTTACTAGATAATGTGTGCTGCCAGTATTATTTAACTGCTCAAGTAGTACTCCACCAGATGATGCTACTAAGGATTTATAGCCACTTTGTACCAAATAGTTAGCAATGTCAATAGTACTACGCTCAACACCAACATTTACGAGTGATGGTACGACTTGTAAAATTGTTTTTTTATGGTAAGTTATACTCATAATATTTTTCAATCTTTAATATTGATACTAAATAAATGCATAAAATTTATACCTTAGATGATGGTAGGTTTATTGCTTACAGGCAACATAAAAGTCAAAAAAACAGTTTAATTAATATTATTTTTCTCCATGGTATGATGTCCAACATGTCAGGTAAGAAGTCTAGTTATTTATATCAACTATGTCAAGAAGAAGATCTCAACTTCTTAGCTTTTGACAATTATGGTCATGGTAATTCTTCTGGTCGATTTATTGATCAAACCATTGAGAGTTGGTTTGATGCAACTCGCGCTATTATGTATCACACTAGCAATAATTTTAAAAATATTATTGTTGGTTCAAGTTTAGGAGGCTGGTTAGCAATACTAGCTGCTATTAAAAACGAAATTGAAATTAGTGGAGTAGTTGCTTTAGCTCCTGCAATAGATTTTACAGAAACTTTAATTTGGAATAAGCTTACTGAAAAAAATAAAAACATTATGATTCATACCGGATATATTGAATTGGGTGGAACAGGAAATACGTGTAACAATAAGTATCATATAAGTTATAATCTAATATGTAATGCTAGGAAATATTTATTGTTAAATAAACCTACTATTAATATTCAGTGTCCTATTGCTATTATTCATGGTATGCAGGATCAAGAGGTGCCATATCAAGGATCTATAGATCTAATTAATAAAGTTCAAACTCATTATTCTACTCTTAAGCTACTAAAATATGCCGACCATTTTCTTTCAGATTCTGTTAGCTTAAGTCATATATCTTATGCTATCAAGGAAATTATTAATGCCAGATTAGTGTAATGAAGAATGATTAGCGAGTAACCGTTCCTTAATTGAGTATATAAAAAAACATCTACATTTAGAGCATACTAGACATCGTTCTCTTATTAATTGTTTTATATATAATCGCTTCTCTTGCTACTTATTCTATCTCCAAACTTAATTCCAATCTTATCTCATGTTCGTTTTCTTCTACTCCAGTATTCTGCTCTAGCATTTATAATTGTATAGTACAACAGAAGTGTTAATAAACGTAATAGAAAAACATTTGCCAAAAATGGTTTATCTTAAACTTATTGCTTTATTTGAGCACGATATAGTTCTAACTAGAATAGTCATAGGTTTTACGTTTACTATACCTAGATTTTAACTTATTTTTTGTATCAAACTCTTGTTTAAATTAAAATAAGAAATCCATATAATATATTTCATTATGCTGCTGATGAAGAATAGTTCTGTATACATGAATATTTTCTAATACCCTTTGTACATAATTTCGTTTGTTAGATGGAATAATTTCTATCCAGTCAATCACTTTATACTTATCATCTTTATATTTACATGGATCACCATAAATTTCTATCCACCCCTTCATTCCTGCCCGGCCTCTAACTCGAGATGGACCAGCATTATACGAAGCAGTAGCTAATACATATGAACCATCATTAATATCTAGCATTCTTTTCCAGTAGTGGCTACCAAGCTTAATATTATAACTAGGATCAGTAATAAGCTTAGTAGCCACATATGGAATTTTTAGAAATTTAGTAGCAACATCTTTTGCTGTTGCTGGCATTATCTGCATTAATCCTTGATCATTAGATGCTCCAATAGCTGATGCATCAAACATTGATTCATGCATAATAACACTGTACAATATGTCCTTATCTATGTAGGAATCTATCATGTTATATGGTGTTGGATAAGAATAGTGAGTAGGGAATAAAGCTTCACATTCAGCGAATTTAATTAATTTTGCAACATAAGAAACGTCTTTTATACCAGTTAATTCTTGTATATTAATTAGTCTGTGTATAATAGCGTACATTTCGGTATTATTACAAGCGTGCCTGATAGCTTGTACTGCATATACTTTTGATAATTCTGGTAAATTATTACTTAGTAACATCTCAGCAGCTGTTACGCATTCAATATCGCTAAACTCAATATTGTCTATGTTAATTTGCAAATCAGAGAATAGTGGCAACACTTTATTCTCAGTTTCAAGAATAGCTAATTGTCCATAAAAGGTATATGGATACTGAGTAGCTTTTTTATAATAATCCTGAGCAATTTGACTGTTTCCTGCTACTTGATTAGCTCTACCTAGCCAATAATATGATTTTGATATATCTATGGGTTTTGTAACTTGTTGTGCCATGTTAGTAAAATAAGTAATAGCATCAGCTGAATTATGTAAAAACCTAAGAGCAATCCAGCCAGCTAGCCAATTATATTCGATAGAAGTATATACATCATCCACTATAGCATTCTTTATAATGTTATATGCAGCAGAGTAATTATGTGTAGCTAGCAATCCTTTTGCAGCCTCTGATCTTAATTGCCACCATAATTTTGAAGAAAATAAAAAATTATCTGTAATTTTTGACTCCAGAACCTGAGAAAAAAGTTGTTCTAGTTCAGAGCTATAATCATTATTTTTCAATTTATATGTTAAAATGCTATACAATACTTCATTTTTATAACGCTGAGTTGTTGGTAACTGTGCAAATAATTTCTCTGTATTATTATCATTACTAGCTGCTGCAATCATAAAATTCAAAACTTGTTGATTTAGTTTTTTTTTACCAGCCTTGCTTAACAAAACTTTAGCATTAGGTATTTTATTTGTTAATATAAACTGTGCGATCTTAGCATAATAATAGTCTATTGTTAACAAATCACAAAAATTATCTAAAAAAGGTATTATATAGTCAGAATCACAAAACTTCCAGGCAGTATGTATTATCTTATTTCTTATGTCCAAATCTGTTATAAGCTTATAAGCAGCTAAAGCATAATAATAATAGCCTTTAGCTGTTTGAGGAGGGGTTTTATTAAACCATCTAATTATTAAGTTTTGATCAGTAAAATGGTTAATAACTTTTTCTGCGCGTTTAGCTATATGATTTTTTTGTGGATGATTTGGATTAGCTTGTAAAAAAGCTATAATATCTTCAAATGTTATGCCAGTGTCAGAATACAGAAATTTTTGTGCTAAAGCTATCTTATATAAAATTTCATTGCCAGAATTTTCAGCTGTCAATACAGCTTCGTTCCACTGTTTATTTCTTAGATGCTGATATGTTATATTTTCATAGGAATCTTGAGCGCATACTGAGTACAATAAATAAATATTGATAATAACAGTAAAAAAGGTTAACTTAATGATTTTCATATTTAATATCCAACTCTAGGAATATATACAAAAGAATATCTATGTATACAGTATTTGTTTTTCCTGGTCAAGGAGTACAATTTGTTGGTATGGGAAAAGATTTATATGATAATTTTCCTGTAGCTAGAGATGTTTTTCATGAGGTAAACGATATTATTGCAGAAAAATTAACAGATATTATATTTAATGGGCCTATCAGTACTCTAACATTAACTAAGAATGCTCAACTAGCAATTATGGCAGTTTCAATGGCAATAATTAGAGTATTAGAGCAACAAGCTACTATGGAATGTTATCACATGGCAGATTATGTAGCTGGACATTCTTTGGGTGAATACAGCGCACTGTGTGTAGCTGGTGCTTTATCATTAGATGAAGTTACGAAGATACTCAAGGTTAGAGCTGATGCTATGCATGCTGTAGCATCTAGATGTGATGGTAGTATGGCAGCTTGTCTTGGTGTTACCATGAAAGAATTAAATCCAATTCTTGACTATTGTTCCACTATAGGAGTCTGCGAAATTGCTAATGACAATATATTGGGACAAATAGTTATTAGTGGTCATACTACTGCAATTAACTTAGCAATGAATATGTTGCATGCTCAAGGCAAGAAAGCTATCAAATTAAACGTAAGTGGTCCTTTTCACTGTTCACTAATGGCAGAGGCTACAAGCATATTTAGGCAAGCTATTGATAAAGTAAATATTAAACCTACCAAAATGATTATTGTTGCTAATTACAGCGCTAATATTGTTACTACGCCTATTGATATTAAAAATTGCCTAATAAGACAGATTGAAGGGAAAGTAAGGTGGAGGGAAACTTTAGATTTACTACAACAAAAAAATGTTAGTAAACTAGTTGAAATAGGTCCTGGCAAAGTTTTAATTAATCTAGCCAAAAAAGGACAATATACTTTTAAATGTAGTAGCATCAATTCAATATTTGAAATTGATGCTTTCTTAAATAATATATAACGCCAGTTTAGGATAAGAAAAAGCAGGGAAAGCATAATGTAAAAGGTCTACGAGAGATAATGCACAATTAAATTATGCGATATATTTAAATATAATTTCAATTAATAACAGTTTATTTATTGCTTATATTTCTACAAGTATTAGTTCATAATACTATACTTAATAACCTGAACATTGACCATTGTAATACTTGTATATATATCTCTTTCTAACTGTTTCTTATTCTAAATTTGCATTTGCAAACATGCGAGCAATAAATGGCTATTAATTAAAACTATATTTAATATATCACATAATTATAATTGCACATTATCTTTTGTATACCTTTTGTATTATGCCTTCCCTGCTTTCTCTTATCCTAAACTGGCGTTATTATATACTTATAGCTGGTGAACTATTAGTGCTAGCCACTGCTTTTCAGTTTTTCTTAAAGCTTTTCCATCAGCATTTGTTCACCATCTCCACTATTCTGAAAGAAAATTCATGACAAAATAATAAAAGATTGTTGCATTATCATTACTATCATTAAATATCAGATATAACAGTGAACGCAGAGCATATTTAGCTTAACAAAAGCAGTTTTTTTGGGGAAATATAGTAGGAAAAACTTTTTTAAAAATTCTTATATATGAAGGGCTTATGGTAGCCTGCTTTAATTTTTTATAGTATATTAGGTCTTTCATTTCCAGCTCTGTTCTTTTCTTTCAACAGCTAGCTCACTTACACTTAGTATCGCACTCAGAAAAGTTTCCGAATTACGTTGACAATCAAAATGAGTTATACTAATTTTTGTATTAAATTTAATGATTTTATAATACTCAATGCTTAATCAAATTTTAGCTAAATTTAAAGAAGAAATTAGCAACATTAATGAAAAGAAGGCATTAAATGATCTTAAATTATCATATTTAGGAAAATCAGGCATTATTACATTACAATTTAAAAAGATAGTAGAACTGAATGTTGAAAACAGAAAGGAGTATAGTAGTAGAGTCAATTTAGTTAAAACTGAGATTGAAACATTAATTGCTGCTAAGCTAGCTAAAATTCAAAAGCAAGAAATGGTGACATTGCTTGATAGTGAGAAAGTTGATGTAACTTTGCCATCAAGAAAAAAATTTTATGGTAGTATTCATCCAATTTCTCAGGTTACTGAAGAACTATTAAGTATATTTTCTATGTTTAATCTTACAGCTGTCGAAGGCCCAAATATAGAAAATGATTGGTATAATTTCAGCGCATTAAATATTGGTAGTAACCATGCAGCAAGACAGATGCATGATACCTTTTATTTAAATAACAGTGATACTAGCTTATTAAGGACTCACACTTCTACTATTCAAATACGAGCTATGGAACAGCAAAAACCTCCAATCTATCTTGTTGCTCCAGGGCGTGTTTATCGTTCAGATTTTGACTCAACTCATACACCAATGTTTCATCAAATAGAGGGGTTAATAGTAGATAAAAATATTCATATGGGACATTTAAAACATATAATTATTAATTTCATAAAAATGTTTTTTGAGCGACAAGATATTGAAATAATGTTTAGACCAAGCTTTTTCCCATTTACTGAACCTTCAGCTGAGGTAGATATTAAATGCTGGATCAACAATAAATGGTTGGAAGTATTAGGATGTGGTATAGTACATCCTAATGTTTTACGTAATGTTAATATTGATCCAGACGAATATCAAGGATTAGCTTTTGGATTAGGAGTTGAACGATTAGCAATGTTAAAATACGGTATTACTGACTTAAGAAAATTCTTTGAAAATGATCAGAGGTGGTTACAGCATTATAGCTTTTCAGCATTTAATATACCTACAATATTACATGGTCTAAGCAAATGAAGTTCACACTAAAATGGTTAAAACAGTTTTTAGTTACTGATGCAAACTTAATCGATATTACTCAAGCATTAACAGATCTTGGTCTAGAAGTTGAATCAATAATAGATCGTTCTGTTGAATTAAAAGATTTTATTATAGCTGAGATTATAGATATCAAGCCTCATCCTAACGCACAAAAGTTGCAAATTTGCAAAGTTAATTCTGGAACAGAAATATTACAAATTGTCTGTGGAGCATCAAATGTAAGAGTAGGCCTTAAGGTAGTTCTTGCTGTACCTGGTACTAAAATTCCTAATGGTAATTTTGTAATCAAAGCAACTAGCATTAGGGGGATTACAAGCGATGGAATGTTATGTTCAGAAGAAGAATTACTACTGAATAGTAATAATAATAATGGTATAATGGAATTACCACCTACTGCAACTGTAGGAGATTCATTTACAGCAGCTTTTGGATATGATGATCCAGTTATTCAAATTAATGTTACACCAAATCGCGGAGATTGTTTAGGAATTTATGGCATTGCTAGAGAACTTCATGCTAAAGGATTAGGTAAGCTACAATTAGTAGATGATAATTTTAAAACCTATACTAACGGACATTTTAAAAGCAATATAAAATTGAAGATATCTGCTAAGGATGCTTGCTCATTATTTATTACTACTGAAATTCAAGATATTAATAATGCTTGTAGTACTCCATCTTGGTTGCAACATTTTTTACGTAATGTTGGTCTTAAATCAATTTCTCCTGTCGTAGATATTACTAATTATATTTGTTATAGTTTTGGTTACCCAATACATGCTTATGCTAAAGATAAGTTGTCAAACAATGAAATTGAAGTTAGAAAAGCTTATGCAAATGAAAGCATAATAGCGTTAAATCATCAAAGTTATAAATTAGATACTGCAGATTTAGTTGTAAGTTGCGGTAATAATGTTATTGCATTAGCTGGTATTATAGGAACATTAGATAGTGAATGTAAGTCTGAAACTAAGAATATAATCTTAGAAACTGGGTACTTTTTTGCAGATAGTATTATGACTACTGGTAGAAAATTGAATATTGAAAGCGATGCACGTTACCGCTTTGAAAGACAAGTTGATTATAATATGGCCAGTAAGGTTCATGCTATTGCCTTAAACTTAATTACTTCAATCTGCGGAGGCAAGATTTCAGAAACTGTCGTATATGATGATGCTACAACAACACCAGCTAAAACCTTAGAGTTTCCAATTAATGAATTTGAAAAGAAAACTGGAATTAGATTAACAAAGTCAACGATAATAAATATTTTAGGTAATTTGGGATTCACTATTTCCAACATCGCTGATGATACTTCTGGTATTTTGAAACTTGAAATACCATCATGGCGTTCTGATATTGCAATTAAAGAAGATATAGTAGAAGAATTATTAAGAGTATATGGCTATAAATTTCTGCCTGAGGTACCAATTAAGAGTAATAACCAATCATTTACAGCATTACCTAGTAAGCAACAAAACATTTTAACAATCAAAAGAGTTGCTGCTGCATGTGGATATAATGAAGTGATCACTTGGTCATTTATGAATAGCAAAATAGTTAAATATTTTAGTACTTATAATGAGGAATTAAAAATTTTAAATCCTATAAGTCAAGAGCTTGATTATATGAGGCCTACAATTATTCCTAATTTACTTGAAGCAATAGCAAAAAATCAAGCAAGGTCACTTAAAAATCAAGCTTTTTTTGAAATTGGGCCAGTTTTTTCTAAAACAGAGACATGCAATGAACAATGCATGCTTGCTGCTGTAAAATGTGGTAATAAGGAATTAATGCATCCACATAGCTCAATATCACAGTGGGATATTTTTGATATAAAAGCTGATTTAGAGGTTATACTACTTGAGTTAGGAATCAATATTGAAAATTGTAAAATTATTGGTACTCCTGCCCAGGAATATTACCATCCTGGTAGATTTGGTAGCATTATGCTAGGTAAAACTTGTATTGGATGTTTTGGTGAAATTCATCCTGAAATTTTATCTCAAGTTAATTTTTGTGGAATTAATATTACAAATAGAGTTATTGCATTCGAGCTAAATATTGATTCGTTACCAATAAAAAAAGCTCAATATGGTCATAAGAAACCAATTATAATATCTAATTATCAACATATTGAACGAGATTTTGCATTTGTAATGGACCAATGTATACCAGCATCAGAAATAGTAGCATCTATTAAGGAGATTGACAAACATTTAATTAAAACAGTTGAAGTATTTGATGTATATACCGGAGATAAAATAGATAATGATAAAAAATCTTTAGCTCTTAGAGTGATAATGCAATCTAATGATCAAACCTTAACTGAACTAATAATAAAAGAAATTAGCAGCAATATAATATCAAAGATAGAAAAGAAATTTAATGCAGTCTTAAGAGATCATTAGCTATTAAAATCGTATTCTCTACTATTTAACGTAATAAGCTTTAACTCTTGCAAGGACTAAGAAATTTTATTTCTTAGTCCTATTATTATTCAACTACTTCTCCAGCTTTTAAGCAAGAAAATCCAGTAATCTTAATTTCACTGCCAAGTTCTTTAGCTGCATTACTCAATACTTCAGAAATTTTTGTTTTACCATCAATAACAAAAGCTTGCTCTAGCAACACAGTTTCTTCTAGAAACTTACTTACTCGCCCCTCAATCATTTTTTCAATTACTTTCTCTGGTTTGCCAGTAGCACGAGCTTGAGCAGTAAAAATTTCCTTTTCTTGCATAATTACACTTTCTGGCACCTCATTTGAACTTAAAAACCTAGGATTAGTAGCAGCAATATGCATTGCTATATTTTTTCCTAGTTTTGCCAGCTTGTCTGATTCAACATTACCTTCTAAAGCTACTAATACAGCAATCTGGCCTAAATTTGGAGCTACGCTATTATGTATGTATGATGCTATAATACCATTGCCAACTAGCTTAACTTGTCTAATTCTGCTTACTTGTATATTTTCGCCTATAACAGCAATATCTTGGCTTATTTGAGATTCAAGAGTTTCGCCTGATGATAATTTAGCATTTTTTAAGTCTGTTAAATTATCATGAACTAAAGCTAGTTGAACAGCTTCAGTAGCTAATTTTTGCAATCTTTCATTTCGGGCAACAAAATCTGTTTCAAACTTAATTTCTATAATTGCACCTTTGTTGTTATCTACAGCTAATGCTACTATTCCTTCGTCAGCTTTACGTTGTAACTTTGAAGACATTTGAGCTAAGTTGGTCTTACGTAAAACCTTAATAGCTTCTTCAATATCACCTTTAGCCTCCTGCAATGCTTGCTTACAGCTAGTCATGGCAGCGCCAGTAGCATCACGTAACTTCTTAACTAGGCTAATACTTATAACTACATCTTCGGATTTAGAGCCATTAGTTTTAGTATTAACCACTAATTCTTTTTCTTTCATAAATCTTTATTATCTTTTTCTAATTTATTTTGATCTTGTCCAACATTTATTTTTGTTAGCTTTTTACTAGGTTTCATTTTAGTAATTTTTTTAGCAGCTTTAAGCCTTTCGCTAGGACTGTCATCATTAATTGCACCTAAATCAACTCCAGAAGCAGCAAGCATATGTTCAATAGCAAGAAGCACAGCATCAGAAAATATTTTACAGTATAAGCGTATAGACCTAATAGCATCATCATTACCAGGAATTGGATAATCAACTAGATCTGGATCAGAATTAGTATCTACTATTGCAATAATTGGTATTTTTTCTCTTCGAGCTTCTTTAACAGCTATATGATCTTTATTAATATCCATTACTATTAACAATGTAGGCTTTCCTCCCATATTTCTAATACCACCAAACGAGCGCTGCAAATTATCTCGCATACGCTGCATGGATAATATCTCTCTTTTAGTATAGCCAGCTATCTTTTCTGGATCTGCTAATTTTTTTTCTAATTGATCAAGTTTATTTATTGCTTTTGATACTGTTACCCAATTAGTCAGCATTCCTCCTAACCATCTATGAGTAACATAATATTGACCACAATTTTCAGCATATTGAGCTACAATATCACGATGTCTCCTAGTATCAACAAACAATATTCTGCCATTTTTTTCTTTAATTTCTTTATAAATGACCTTACTAACAACATCAATCTGTGAAGCTGTATAATCCAGATTAATAATATGAACATCATCTCTTTTACCATAAATATAAGGGGCCATTTTAGGATTCCAGCGTGAAGCCTTATGTCCATAATGGATTCCAGCATCTAGTAGTTCACTTATTGTTACAGAAGATATGGTAGATATGTTATTATTTGACATGTTTTTTTTCCATAATTTTGTTAGTTATACCTCCACAATGCTTGAAAAACACTATTTATTTAGCGACTAACTATATAAGCAATGTGTGCGAATTTACATTTAGTAGTTCAAAAGTAATACTATTAACAAAAAAATACAGCAACTTTGTCTGTTTAATTTTGTTAACTTAATTACAATTAAAACTAGACGTTATAAAAATATTTGCTAGTAATATTTTATTAGATAGATCAGTTATTTATTATAACTACTATACATAATTATTGTATTTTAATTTTTTTAGCAATGAATTTTTTTTGTTATTAATTAAAATTTTTGATTTAAAGCTATTTATACAGCTGCTGCTTTATTTTTAGTTGCATCAATAATTTTATCAATATTAATGCAGTTAAGAAAATCTCGTAATTCCTGCCTAGCAGCTACGTGAGCAATATTCAAACTTCTACTTAATTTAACCTGAGTCAAATCAAGTAAAGTTAAGCCATCCAAAAATAACTCTTTAAATATTACTCTTTCACTAAAACCAGAAACATTTTTAAAGCAAATACGTTTAGCTAATTGTTCTAAAACGTAATTTATATTTCTCTTATTAATAGCATCTAAATTACTTAATCTATTTCTTAGCACTACCCATTCAATTGATATGCCACAACGTTGAGTTTTGCGCATTTTTTGCTCCCAAACCATCTGACTATAAATAGATGGAGTAATAACTTTGAAACTTTTAGCATCAATTTTAGCTAATACATCAATATCCAAAAAACTATCATTCACAGGAGTAATGATAGTATCTGCATATGAATGAGCTAAACATGAAATAGTAGAATAGCTGCCTGGTGTATCAATAACTATAACATCAGATTTTTTTTTCAATTCATTAAGTATATTTTCAAACTGCTGGCATTCATCATTCTCAAATTTATTATCACCTCTAGTTACTAAAAAATGCAATGGAACAGAAACTTTGCTATTTGCATGCTTATCATTATAAGCATTACGATTTTGTATATAAGTAGTAAGTGAATGCTGACGTGAATCAGTATCAATACTTCCAACTTTTAGGTTATTGTCAAGCAAAGCAGCAATTAAGTGCATAGCAACAGTAGTCTTACCTGCACCACCTTTTTCATTTCCTATAACAAAAATGTAAGGTAATGTGATTTCTTTATTTGATGCATTCATAATTATCTTCTACAAACTTGTTAATTAATCTAACTCCAAATCCTACTGCTCCTGCAGGACAAATATTGCCTCCTTTTTTGTTCCAAGCAACAGAAGCTATATCTAAATGAGCCCATGGAATAGGAGCTTTGTTACTATCATGATTCTGCTTAAATTGAATAAATTTTTGTAAAAAACTAGCGGCGGTACAGCTACCAGCAGCACCACGAACATTACCAATATTTGCTATATCAGCAATATTAGATTTAAGCATGTCATCATAATCTTTATGTAATGGCATACGCCACAAATTTTCATTAACCTTTTCGCCTGATATGATTAATTTCTGAGCTAATTCATTATTATTAGAAAAACATCCAGCATAACTATAACCAAGTGCTATAGTTATTGCTCCAGTTAAAGTTGCTAAATCTATAATAGACTCAGGCTTAAATACTTCTTGAACATACCATAATGCATCAGCAAGTATTAACCGTCCTTCTGCGTCAGTATTAAGTACTTCTACTGTTTGACCTGACATTGTTGTTACAACATCACTAGGTCTTTGAGCGTTACTACCTGGCATATTTTCAACTAAAGCCACTACTCCAACTACATTTACTTTTGCCTTTCTACGCCCTAAAGCTTTTATAGCTCCAACTACTGCTGCTGATCCAGCCATATCATATTTCATATCTTCCATGCCAGCAGATGGTTTCAAACTAATTCCTCCAGTATCAAAAGTTACTCCTTTCCCTACTAAAGCTAACGGTGCTTGATCTTTATCAACTGCTCCTAGATAAGATATTGATACTAATTTTGATTCTTTTTGGGATCCTTGTCCAACTCCAAGTAATGCTCCCATATTTAAATCACACATCTCTTGTGCACCTAAAATCTTTACATTTACTTCAACTCCAAACTCATTTTTTAATATCTTAAATTCTTCTTCGATCTTTTGAGCGTAAGTAGCAGGATATAATTTATTTGGAGGCTCTGAAATTAGATTTCTTGCTAACACAACCCCTTCATTAATTGGTTGTAGAATATTGTTAAAATAAGCTTTAGCCTGCTCAATATCGTTAGCATCTTTTAAGCTGATAAATAAATGCATTTCGCTAGTTTCTTGCAACTTATTATCATTATTATTAACATTCTTTTTAGTAAAATACTTTTTAAATTTATAAGATGCTAATTCAGCTCCTGACGCAATCAATGATGCAATTTTAAATCTGTCGTAATTACTAATATCATAATCCACCAAAATTATTACATCCATTATTGCATTTGCAGCAATCGATTTTTGTATAATCCCTCCTAGTTCCTGAATTTGAAACTCCTTCAGTTGATTACTTTGACCAATGCCTAACAAAATTATATTTTTAATCTCTTCACCGTTAGCAATAGTTAAAAATCTAATTTCACCAAACTTTCCACTAAAGACTTGATTATTCTTCGTATTTTGTTGCAAAAATTTTGATATAATTCCACCACATTGCTGATCAAGCTGTAACATGCTATCTGTTAACACTAAATTTGAGCCAATCAATAAACATATAGACTGACTATTGGATATAGCTGTAACATCTGTTTTATTTATTCCTTCTAAGCAATTAAAAAAATTTTGACTATCAGTTTGTATAAATTTTATAATCATTTTGACTCACTAAATTTAGAATAATAACTTATTATTCTTTGATATTAAAGTTTATGGTACAGATTTGCAAGTCTCGCCATTATTACTAAAACAATAAAATTCATAATCATACGAATTATGTGATTAATAACTCAAACTAGATGTATAGCTTAATTAGGAAAAGAAGTTACAGATTGTAAAGTAAAAGAGACATGATCAAAAAAACGTTGCATTAAGTGAACTACTTATACGTATTTCATTTTTTACTTTAAACCAGTAATACTGAATTAGATGTAAATCTGGAGAATAAGTTGGTAGATATAACAAATTACAACCTACAGGTTCTATATTAAAAACTTAACCATAACTGTTTTATGAAAACTTATATTATCTAATATTACTTATCTACGTGTTAACACTTTAATCAATATAGCTTGTACGTAAAACTCAAAAATCCTTTTATTGTGTATTTACCTCCTTATTACTCTGATTTAAATCTTATTGAAAAAAATGTTTCAAGCTAAATCAAGCAGAATGAAATATCACTGTGACTTAGACCATTTTTTGAAAAGTATATAACATAACTGTTTTATGCTGGTTTAGCTATACATCATATTATTCTAAAGTCAAAAGGTAGTGATAATATCAGCTCTAATTTAATGATACTGCATATTAATTGCTATAAACAAATTCACAGCCTAAGGTTAAAGCGTGGCCCAGCTTTTTGATTTATGCTATATAATATAACTCTTCTAACTCTTAAGTTAGTACAATAAATTTTATTTTGTCTTTTTAAGCCGTTAATTTTGTGATTAATCTATTAAATTATATGCATCTGTGACCTGAAGGCTGAGGATCTTTTTTCTTAGCTTCGCTTGTCTTATTTTGTTGAATTTCTGATAAATCTTCATTACTCAAATGCTTTAGTATATTGAGTTTGACTTCCGGTGGTATAACATTCCAACTTACATTGCTTTCCGTAGAATGCTCTTTAGACTGTTCTTTACATATATCATCCATTGATTCAAGTGCCCCATGTAGCAGCTGGTTTCTAGTGCTTCCTGCATCTATATGTTCTTTGAGGGCAGAGGAATATATAGGAAATTTTGCTTCACAACATTCATAAATTTTTTGAACTTTAGGATCATGTATATATCTTGATGATTCATTATCATTTGTTGTATTAGCAAGAAAAGCACTCAACATACTTTTTTGGCCACCACCAACTTTGATGTTACTTAATTCTTTTAGTTCTTTTTCACACGCCAGCTTATACTCACTAAGAGTTGATGATTGTTGTATAAGTTGCTGATTTGTTAGGCTACCTGCTGAACTAGTCTTTTTATCACTAGAATATTCTAACTTGGTAATATGAGAAGTTAAAAATTCAGGAATTCCTGTTTGCATATTGATGATCAAACTAGATGAAATAGCATTATTTAGCGGTGTACAATTTCTGTTATCATGTGCATCAATATCAGCGCCATGCTTTAATAAAATTCGAATAGCTGGTAATGGATCATGTATTTTTTCAGCAGCATGATGTAACGGAGTGCTACCATCATCGTTTCGTGCATTAACATCAGCTCCATGATGTAATACAGCTTTTACAATTTTTTCATTTGGACCATGGCCTTGCTGCGCAGCACAATGTAAAACACTGTTACCATTTTCACCTTTTAAATGCACGTTTGCGCCACTTTTCAATAAACACAAAACAGTAGGGACGAGTCTACTTTTTGCAGCACGATGCAAAGCAGTATCACCTACATTATTTTGCGCATTAACATTGGCACCATGATTTAACAATATCTCAGTTATCTCTAGGTGGTGAAAACTGTTTGTAGCGTAATGTAAAGCTGTATTACCATCACCATCTTGTAAATTAACATTTGCACCATGAGTTAATAATGCTTGAGCAATACTTAGTGATTCTTTACTTAGCAATGCAGAAGCACCTTGGTAAGTGTGCGGTCTTGTTGATGCTAGGTGTAAAGAAGTCTGCCCATTGTTGTTTTGCATATCAATAATAGCATTACCATAACTTAACAGTATTTCAGTCATTTTTAAATTGTGATCCCTAGCAGCAAAATGCAATGGTGTGTTTCCATCCTTATCTTGCAGTGTGACATTAGCACTACGCTCTAATAGCACCTTAGTAATTTCTGATTGTTTATTCTCAACTGATGTATGTAGAGGAGTTTTGAAATCACCATCTTGTTGAAAATTAACAAGACCAGGATGTTCATTTAAAATATCTAGTACAGCCTTTACATCACCACGCTTAATAGCTGAACTCAAAGCAGTATTCATATTGATTACCTCTTAATCTTAGTTAAACCAGTATTTTCAATTTTAAATTGAGATCAATATTAATTTAATTAATTAAATTATACAATTATTTTTTATTACCAAAGTTCGATATAAGGAGAATATAGCTAAACTACTATAAAACAATTATAGTAATAAGATGTAATGAACAAGTAATTAGTATGACATATACTATAGATTTTGGAAAAAAGTGCTGAACACAACATAAAGAAAGAAAATTAGTTTTGAATCAGTATCAAAACGTTTTGGAATAGGAAGGAATACAGTATTTGTATGGAGTAATAATTTACGTATAGAAATAAGGATAAGCATTTTATGTCTACCACTATCAGATAAACGTTAACAAAATTGCTTGATAATACAATAGACCTCTTTCGAAACTGGTTAAGGTAGTTCAAAATTGTAAATGCCAGAGATCAAATTAAATCTAAGACCATCAGCAACTGTTCCCCCAAATTGAGTTTATTTTTACGCCCATCTTTTAATTTCTTAAGACCATCATCTTTCCTCAAAATATCCACTATCTTTGCAAATGTTCCACTCCTTACTCCTGTTAATCGACTAAATTTTTCATCCTTTAACTCTTTAATCTGATTGAATTTCATTATTACTTCAAATCAGATCTTTATAACACTATTCTACATCATTCTCTAGTTTCGAAAGAAGTCTATTATTAATTAATACAGCTGCATCAAATGTTTCTTTAGAAATATCAATTCCTACAATTATACTATTCATAATCACCAAATTTTATGTTAAACTTAATATATCAAAACCAACCTTGTAAATACAGGCTATTAGCCTTAGGATCACTACTGTATACTAGCTTTCTTTTGTGCTATTGCTATAATCTTTTATTTTTTTGCAATTTCACTTATTTTCATCATACAAGGAATAGGTGGTATAACCAAAGCTGATTATGGTAAGAAGTTGAAAGCAAATCTGCTCTCCCTTCTTACTAGGCTTTGAAATGGGAAATATCAAGCTAAACATGTACGAATGTTGATGAAATTTCTAAGAAAAGAGAATATCTGACAAGAAATTTTTAAGACTAGTTATGAAACTGATTGTAATAATAGAATTATGTTACTATGCTGTGCTAGTATTACAAGATGTGTGATTAAAATAACTAACTTTGATCAGTAATATGGTAACACGAATTTCAAGTGTGACATGGAGTGGTATTAATGTGCTTGATGTTGACATACAAGTTAAAATTTCTACTGGAATACCATGTTTTACAATAGTAGGTTTAGCAGACAAGACTGTTACAGAAGCAAGAGAAAGGGTAAAAGCTGCTTTATCTTCCATTGGGTTAGCGTTACCTGCCAAGAAAATATTAGTTAATTTAGCTCCAGCTGATTTAGTTAAGGAAGGAAGTCATTTTGACTTAGCTATCGCATGTGCAATATTAACTAGTATGAATATTTTGCATTGTAACGAAATGGCAGAATATCTTATTCTAGGTGAGTTATCATTAGATGGAGCATTATTACCTGTAGCTGGAGTTTTGCCTGCTGCTATTGGAGCTGTTGAAAGAGATAAAGGAATTATCTGTCCTGCAGCTAATGGTAAGGAAGCTGCATGGTCTGGCAATAAAAAAATAGTTACTCCAATAGATTTATTATCATTAGTTAATCATTTTAAAGGTACTCAAGTAATACGGCAGCCAGAAGTTGATATTAGTTCTGTGAAAGCTAATTATCCTGATTTAAAAGATATTGTTGGCCAAGCTGTACCTAAAAGAGCTTTAGAGATTGCTGCCGCTGGTAGGCATCATATGTTAATGTCAGGTCCACCAGGTACTGGCAAGTCAATGTTAGCTGAAAGATTGCCTGGTATACTACCTGAAATGGTTCCAATAGAAATTTTAGAGTGCAGTATGATAGCTAGCGTTGCTAATCTTATTAAGGAAGGTAACTTAATTCAACATAGACCATTTAGATCACCTCATCATACTTGTTCTATTGCTGCTATGGTTGGAGGAGGAGTTGGAAAACGAGTTAAACCAGGAGAAATTTCTTTAGCTCATAATGGAATACTTTTTCTAGATGAACTACCTGAATTTTCAACTAATACTATTGAAGCTTTGCGTCAACCCTTAGAATCAGCTGAGGTGCATATTTCTCGTGTTAATTTCAGTGTAAAATATCCTGCTAGGTTTCAGTTAATTGGAGCTATGAATCCATGCAAATGCGGATATTTATCTGATGCTGCTAAAGCTTGTAATAAAGCACCAAGATGTGGAATTGACTATCAAATGAGAATTTCTGGTCCTATGAGAGATCGTTTTGATATTTATGTTGAAGTAGCAGAAGTTACATATAATGTTGATGATAAATGTTCAATATCTGAGTCTTCAACTGAAGTCTTAAAACGAGTTAACAATGCTCATACAATACAACTTACCAGGTATGATGGATATGGTATAAGCACAAATAGTCAGCTATTTGGTCAGTTATTAACAGATTTTGCTTCTCCGACTAATGAAGGACAGAAGTTATTAAATGATGCTGCTATAAAATTTAAGTTGTCTATGCGAGGATATAATAAAGTATTAAAAGTTGCACGTACAATAGCAGATTTAGAAAATATTAAAATGGTAAATAAGTTTCATATAGCTGAGGCTTTAAGTTATAGACAACTAAATTTAAATTAGGATGCAGATATGACATTGTAAATTGAAAATTATTGATCTTGCTACAATAAAATAGAAATTAGAGAATTAGGAGAATGAATCAAAAAAAGTAGTAAGGTAGAAATTTTATTTGTCTTCATGCAAGGATTTTAAAAATTATTATCTATATAGCTAAACCAGTATAAAACAGTTATGTTATATACTTTTCGAAAAGGATGTCTAAGTTACAGTGATATTTCATTCTGCTTGATTTAGCTTGAAATCATTTTTTCAATAGGATTTAAATCAGGAGAATAAGGTAGCAGAAAAATAACTTTACAACCAACAGATTTTATTAATTTTATTGCTTCTTTTTGTGCTCAAACCTCGTTGTAAATGACTATATATATGTAAATACTATACCAAAAATTCAAGAATTTATTAATAAATGCAGTAACATTAGCACATTAAATGTTAATATTGATAAAATGAGTAAAATTGCCGTGCTAATAAATCTTATAGAATTGACTGTTATTCTTAGTAATTTTGTCTTAATGGATTATGGTACTGTGGCATTATTTGGATGTCCAACACGGGATGAGAAGGATTATGCTGAAGAATTTTTGCACAACACATAAATTCTTCTAATTATAATTAGACATTATCTCTTGTAGACTTTTCATCTTTTTTCTTATCCTAAACTGACATTAAAAGTGATTTTTAATTTTTTACTGAAGTTCTTATTTTGAGCAAGCGCTCAATTACAGATTGATTTAAAAAGAATGGCATGATATACATTACTCGATTAATGTATATCATATTCTTTATCAAAAGACGTATTTAGTATTACAAAGTCAAACTATATAAGGAGCTTAGAACATGCATCGTGGGAGCAGTACGCAATTTAATATCCAGGCAATGGGTAGCATCCAATTATGTAAGATGCTTAAAGATAGAGATGTATTATCTAAACCTATTATAACAGAGATTTACAATAGAGCTTTGTTTTTACTGCAAACTGAAGATGCAAGATACAATAGATTGCAGTTTGATGCTAGAGGCTTAGCAACAATTTTATATCAATTTGCAAAGTTAAACTATGTTATAGGTTGGGAGTTTATTGAGGCTTGGACAAATAAAGCTATAAATCTAATGGATGAGTTTAACCCTCAGGAGTTAGCTAATTCTATATGGGCATTAGGACGGTTAGAAATTCATCCATCAGATCAATTCATTAATGCTTGGACAAATAAAGCTATAAATCTAATGGATGAGTTTAACCCTCAAAATTTAGCCAATTCCATATGGGCATTAGGACGGTTAGAAATTCATCCATCAGATCAATTCATTAATGCTTGGATACATCACGCTACTAAAACTATTGATAACTTTAATACTCAAGGGTTGGCTAATTCTATATGGGCATTAGGACGGTTAGAAATTCATCCATCAGACCAATTTATTAAGGCTTGGATACATCATGCTACTAAAACTATTGATAACTTTAATACTCAAGGGTTAGCTAATTCCATATGGGCATTAGGACAGTTAGAAATTCATCCATCATATCAATTCATTAAGGCTTGGATACATCATGCTACTAAAACTATTGATAACTTTAATACTCAAAATTTAGCTAATTCCATATGGGCATTAGGACAGTTAGAAATTCATCCATCATATCAATTCATTCAAGCTTGGATACATCATGCTACTAAAACTATTGATAACTTTAGTCTTCAAGAGTTAGCTAATTCTATTTATGGAATATTCACATTAAATGTTTTATGTAACTCTAAAATTAAAGTACCACAGCAATTTATTTCTGCTGTTAATCAAAATATTGAACTGTTTGATGAAAATATTGAAGATATTGGTCAAATTTTAAAAGCGCATTATTATTTTGGTAAACAAGGTGTAGGAATATTAACTTCACAAAATCGTCAACTTCTTGAAAAAAAGTTTAAAACCAAATTAACACCTTGTCATACTTCAAATTTACAACTAAATGTTCTGAAGGTAGTCAAAAAAGTATTAGCACAACACACTGTTAAAAGCGAGTATTATATTAAGCAGATTACTTCTAGTGTTGATATCTTTATTAAAGAGAAAAATACAGTAATTCAAGTAGATGGCCCATCCCATTTTGATGACAATAATGCTCCCAATTTTTCAACTAGGCTTAATACTGAATTATTGAAAAGTTATGGATACTTAGTACATAGAATTCCATATTGGGTTTGGAATAAGTTAAAAACAAATATTGCCAAAGAAGAATATATATGTGAATTGATATGCACTGATGAATTTGTTTCTCAATCAGAGACGTTAGAGGAGGTGTTCTATGATGCACAAGAGAATATACCAGAGCAATCAACAAGCGAAATTTTACCTCATTCTGAATCACAAATATCAGATGATGTATTTTATGATGCGTACGAATATATTCCACAAGATCCATTAACACATGACTCTTCATTTCATTATGACATGCAAGCATTAGGCAACATATGTTCTTCTGATTTTGAGACATGTAGTTTGTAACCCTTTTTACAAAAACTTAGCAAGCTTTTGATGCGAATGTATGCTAGAAAAATATGAGTTCTATATATAGCGGAAGGCATAACTATAGTTACATTATAATATTGCCAAATTTAGAATACCTACTTTATAGTGCAACTTCACTGTACCAACTGGACCATTACGGTGTTTAGCAACAATTATTTCAGCAGTGTTATAACATTTATTTTGTTTTGTAACCCATTCTGTGTATTCTGGAGTACCTGGATCTGGTTCTGATCTAGACAAGTAATATTCGTCCCGATATATAAGCATTACAATATCAGCATCTTGTTCAATGGAGCCTGATTCTCGTAGATCTGATAGTAGAGGCTTTTTATCTGACCTTTGTTCTACAGCTCTAGATAATTGAGATAATGCAATGACTGGAATATTGAGCTCTTTAGCAAGAGCTTTTAAGCTCTGAGTAATTTCAGAAATCTCCTGTACTCGATTATACTGACTTCCTCTGTTATCAATTTTTATTAGCTGTAAATAATCAATAAATAATATTGCTAAATTATGAGTACGTTTAAGTCTACGAGCTCGAGATCTAATTGCAGATATCGAGATTGCTGGAGCATCATCTATAAAAAAATTCCACTTTTGTATTTCATTTTGTACAGTCTTCAACTTATCAACATCTTGTTCATCTATTTTACCGTTAAATAATGCAGAGCTATTAATTTCTGATTCTATAGAAAGAATTCGAGTAGAGATTTGCTGAGATGACATTTCTAAAGAAAAGAATCCAACTGATGGCACTACATTATCTTTAGTATTTTTTTTAGTAAGAAAATATTTACAAGCATTTATTGCTAAGTTAACTCCTAAAGCAGTTTTACCCATTGATGGTCTGCCAGCTAATATTATTAGGTCAGAATTTTTAAATCCTCCAAGCTTTGAATCAAGGTCAAGTAGTCCACTACTAATACCGTTAATAGAGTTTTTATTTTTAATAGCAGATGAAATTGATGTCCATGATTCTTCAATTGAAGTTTGTAATTTTGTAAATCCTTTACTTAAAGTTCCTCTTGCACCTAGATCATATAATTGAGATTCAGCAGTTTCGATCTGAGTTATAGCTAAATCTGCTAAAGTAGAAGAATATGCATTTGTTACTATTTTTTCTCCAATTTCAATTAAATAACGCCGCAGCGCAAGGTCATATACTATTTTGCCGTACTCATTAACATTAACTATACTTAATGCTAAAGTTGTAAGTTTAGCTAGATAATCCACTCCACCTATTTCATCAAATGTGAGTTCATTGCCTAGCATATTTTTGAGCGAAATTACAGTAGCGCTAATTCCTTTACTAATAATGAGATTAATTGACTTGTATATTTTGCCATGTAATGGTTCATAAAAATGTTCTGGCAGTAAAAATTCGTTAATGTTATATAGCGCACGATTGTTAATCAGAATTGCTCCAAGTATCATTTGCTCTGCTTGAATATTATTTGGAGCAATCTTTGCAAGATCTTTTTCCATATCACTCTTTAAATTTTATTAAAATTACTAAACTTAACTAACTCGAAAGAAAATCCCTGAGCTTTAAAAGAGGACTCAAGATCTTTCAGATAGTTCTCTCTGATGTAACTATTTTCAAATTCTGTTTTTGCTTTGATGAATATTTTTTTGTTAATAAGATATTCTATAGGAAAAATTGGTCTTCTAAGGCAGATAGTATAAGTATGAAGATTTATATAGGTTTGGCATAATGATTTTTGTCAACCTTTTGTCAACCTTTTGCATAAAAATTTGATGGTAATTTGTAAAAAAATTATTTTCTAAAAAACCTACTATAGCTGTATTTTTGGAGATGAAAAATGCGCCCTGTAGTATTCGATTTTTTAACCAATGGTTGTAATTTTGTTAAAAATAATAGTAACAATAATGACACAATATTTTATAACTTTATTGGAAATATCATTCCACCAGAATGGAGAAAGCTAACTGGAGATAATGGAAAAGCATTAAGTAAAACATCTAAACAGCTTTTATCATTCATAGTATTTAGACTACATATCTATTACAACAAAGATATAGATGAATTACAGGAAAGTTATCAGCTTTATGAAGATAAGCTGAATGTTGGTCAAAGAAGAGTTAGGCAATGCTTAGTAGAATTAAGAGATGCAGGTTTTATTGAAATTGAAAATAGGACAATCATTAAAGACAATCTTAAGTTACGTAATGTCCCTTGCATAAAAATTCTGAAAAATTTTCAGCACTATAGCGAAAAAGGAAAAGAAGAAAATATAGCCTTACCAGAAAAAAAATTTCGTCCCAACCTGAAAGAAATTTCAGGTCAACCTGAAACTTTTTTCAGGGACATATATAGATATATAAAAAAATCTAAAATATCTAGATCTACTGAAGGTGAGTTAGTAGAGAATAAAAAAAATGAAAATGAAGAACAAAATTTTCAAAATGTTGATGATTTTGAAAATGATATACAGACTTCAACTAAAAATTGCAATCAAGACATTAAATCACTAATAACAAAGATTCTCAAGTCTTCGAATGGTAAAAAAGAATGGTTCAAAAGGTACAGGCTAGAAGACTTTTACCCACTAACACCAGAAGATGTAGTTACACTGCAACATAAGTCTGATAGAGGCTTTAACATATACTTTATCAACAAATTGCTATTAAAGCTAGCAGATCGATATTCAAATTATCATTTTGGCTGTAAGGCATCAGTTCTAAACTATATAGCACAAGCGTTAGCAAATGAATTACGAACTACTGATCAGGCAAATAGCATCAACCGTAGATTTGATAACGTAGAAAAATCTAATAAGGAAAAATATCTTACTCAAATTGAAACAAGCGCAAATCTTAGTAAGGAAAGTCAGTTGAAGCATAAAATTGCTGGTTCTTTTGAAGCAGCTATGGCTTATCAAATTTTGACTTCTTGTAGTTTTGGGCCAGCAGTTCGAACTAGGTTTTTTGTTAAGTTGCTTAAAAATATCACACTAACAGAATGTGATAGATCAAAGATATTACAAGCTGTACAAGATGTATATGGATACGAAATTCAAGAATTGCAAGTTACACCATTTGAGCAACCTACAACTGTTTCACAGAAACAAATCAATGAAGAAGAGTATCTCTTGAATATCAGTAAACAACTGGGCTCTAACTCGACTTGGTACAAAGTACGAGAATCTTTAGTTACATGTTATGGTCAAGCTATCGGTAAATCATGGTTTAGCAAATTAGAAGTTATAAATGAAGATAGTGTTAACAAAAAAATATTCATCAAAGCAAAAACAGAATTTGAAGATAGTTACATCAGAGAGAACTATCTGAAAGATCTTGAGTCCTCTTTTAAAGCTCAAGGATTTTCTTTCGAGTTAGTTAAGCTTAGTAATTTTAATAAAATTTAAAGGGTGATATGGAAAAAGATCTTGCAAAGATTGCTCCAAGTAATATTCAGGCAGAGCAAATGATACTTGGGGCAATTCTGATTAACAATCGTGCGCTATATAACATTAACGAATTTTTACTGCCGGAACATTTTTATGAACCATTACATGGCAAAATATACAAGTCAATTAATCTCATTATTAGTAAAGGAATTAGTGCTACTGTAATTTCGCTCAAAAATATGCTAGGCAATGAACCCTCATTTGATGAAATAGGTGGAGTAGATTATCTAGCTAAACTTACAACTTTAGCATTAAGTATAGTTAATGTTAATGAGTACGGCAAAATAGTATATGACCTTGCGCTGCGGCGTTATTTAATTGAAATTGGAGAAAAAATAGTAACAAATGCGTATTCTTCTACTTTAGCAGATTTAGCTATAAGTCAGATCGAAACTGCTGAATCTCAATTATATGATCTAGGTGCAAGAGGAACTTTAAGTAAAGGATTTACAAAATTACAAACTTCAATTGAAGAATCATGGACATCAATTTCATCTGCTATTAAAAATAAAAACTCTATTAACGGTATTAGTAGTGGACTACTTGACCTTGATTCAAAGCTTGGAGGATTTAAAAATTCTGACCTAATAATATTAGCTGGCAGACCTTCAATGGGTAAAACTGCTTTAGGAGTTAACTTAGCAATAAATGCTTGTAAATATTTTCTTACTCAAAAAAATACTAAAGATAATGTAGTACCATCAGTTGGATTCTTTTCTTTAGAAATGTCATCTCAGCAAATCTCTACTCGAATTCTTTCTATAGAATCTGAAATTAATAGCTCTGCATTATTTAACGGTAAAATAGGTGAACAAGATGTTGATAAGTTGAAGACTGTACAAGATGAAATACAAAAGTGGAATTTTTTTATAGATGATGCTCCGGCAATCTCAATATCTGCAATTAGATCTCGAGCTCGTAGACTTAAACGTACACATAATTTAGCAATATTATTTATTGATTATTTACAGCTAATAAAAATTGATTCCAGAGGAAGTCAGTATAATCGAGTACAGGAGATTTCTGAAATTACTCAGAGCTTAAAAGCTCTTGCAAAAGAACTTAATATTCCAGTAATTGCATTATCTCAATTGTCTAGAGCTGTAGAACAAAGGACAGATAAAAAGCCTATTCTCTCAGATCTACGAGAATCAGGTTCAATTGAACAGGATGCAGATATTGTAATGCTCATATATCGGGACGAATATTATCTATCTAGATCAGAACCAGATCCAGGTACTCGAGAACACATAGAATGGAAAGCTAGACAAAATAAATGTTATAACACTGCTGAAATAATTGTTGCTAAACACCGTAATGGTCCGGTTGGTACAGTGAAGTTGCACTATAATAGTAGGTATTCTAAATTTGGCAATATTGTTAAAAACTATCAGCAAGCTTAATAAACACTAGATTATGCATAAGATGAAAAAATGCTGGTCCAAAAAAAAAATTACAGCAAAATTTTACTCATTAACACCAGAGATATGCAACGTAAGGTTAGTTTTAGCATCGTGATAACTGAATTCAAAAAATTTATAATTTAATTTGCTTCTTTTCCAGTTTTTATCTGGGATTGGAGTATACAAAAAGTTTAAATTATGGTATAATTTATTAATAACCATTTGGAGGTGGCCAATGATAGATTTTTATAGTGAGAGCTTAATAAATAAGCTGTTCAGAACCAACATAAGATTTAACACCAAAATTGATCTTGATAAAGTTGAAAGAGCAATAAAATATGCTAAAAAATATCATGGTCAGCAAAAGAGAGATACTGGAGAACTCTACTACACACATCCATTAGAAGTAGCGTACATGGTATCAGACTACAGCTCTGAAACAGATACAATTATTACTGCAATACTACATGATACCATCGAAGACACAACACTAACTAAAGAAAGAATAAGGTACGAATTTGGTGCTAATATTGCAGAACAGGTTTCAGACCTTACCAGAGTTAGGGATAATAAGAAAATCAGTGCTATGGAAATGATACAAATATTACGCAGCCAAAATAAAACAGAACTATTACTGATCAAACTTTTTGATAGATTCCATAATATTACAACTATATTCATCAAACCTCCTCACAAAAGGCAAGAAATAATATTTGAAACTCAGCAAGAATTTATAGCTCTTGCTGAATACCTTAAACTACCAGAGATAGGAGAACGCTTAAGCGAATATTGTAAACTTCATGCTAGTTAAAATGTAGTAAATAATTGAGAATGAAAGGATTAAATATATGATATTAAAATCTAAGACTAAGTATACCTTACATAGCGCTATTCAAGATGGTGATATTAAAAAAGTGAAGCAGCTTATTAATAAGGATAGTACACTTGTCAATTCAAAATATAAAGACGGTACTACAGCTTTATCTGTAGCTTTGAAATATAAGAATCTACCTATTGCCGAGATTTTACTAAGCAATGGAGCTAACGTAAACGCACAAGATAATGATGGGCATACTGCTTTACATCTCGTTGTTGACACAATTCAAGTATATTATGAATTTTTCGAAAAATATCCTACCTATTGCAATGATCATATAGCATTACTGCTAAAATATAATGCTGATGTAAATATCGAGAATAATCAAGGTAATACACCTTTATCTGATGCTGTTGAATGCAGATGTGTAGAACCTTTAGCAATTATGCTAAAACATAATTCTACTGGTGTTAATAAAAAATATGATGAAGGAGAAACACTACTACATATTGCTGTTCGTAATAAAATCATAGATATTATACAGCTTTTGATTGATTATGGAGCAGATATTGATGCAAAAGATGATAACGGCATGACTACTATAGATTATGCTGCTAAAAGCGGTAATGCAGATATATTCAACTTTCTAACGGAACAATGGGTCCCATGGTATTAGGTTTCAACAGATAGCTAATATGTTAATGCTAATAAAGAGAAGTTAATATGAATGTTTTGAAATCACTTTTACAACCGTGTTATGCTGTTGTAATGCTAATATCTGTTGTATTATTTTCACCATCGATATGTACAGCAAATAATAATATAAAATTCAATTCTTCTAAAGTTAGTGTTGATACTTCACAATTCTATATAAAATTTTCAACTGGTATTGCTACTAACTACGACACATTAGAAGCTGGAATTGGTTATAGATTAGATCGGCACAGAATGGATGTAAGATTAGGATTTATGTGTCATCACAACTGTAGAGATAACTTTGTTCAAGGAAATTATTATTACAATATAATTGAAGGTAACAAAGCATCAATTGTTGTTACAGGTGGCCTAGTATCAGTTCTCAAGTCTTATAGTGATATTGGAGTAGACTTGGGAGTTGGTACAACAATAAACTTATCAAGAGATACATATTTAGACATTGAATGTAGCACAATTGCTAACTATAGACCACTTCCTATTCATATACGATTTGGATTGCGGGTTCACATTTAATAACTAGCAAGTTTTATAGTTAGTAATGATTAGCTCATTAACAGGATTGCGTTGTTCATTGATTGAGTATACGACTGTAACGGTATTGATATTAAAATCTTTGTATAAGTCTCTAATAAAGGCAGTATTATTATTTGAGATCATAATCTTAACACCTTTATTTGTTAATTCTTGGACAAAATCCCGTAATCTAATTTGATCTTTTTCATCAAATGGAAGTCTAGTATAGAACCTTTCTCCAGATTTATGATAAGGAGGATCAAAATAAACAAAGTCATTTTGTTGAGGCTCTATAAATGAAAAATCTGTAGCATAAATTGATACACCATGTAGAAGGTTGCTGCATTGGTTTATTCTAGATGCAATGTGGAGTTTAATGTAGCATTCACCAGAAAATGTTTGAGCAGATTGTCCGTTTTTGTAGACTCTATAAATTCCTCTAAAAGAATATTTATTAAGATATATAAATTTTGCGGTAATTTCATTCGGATTATTACTATATTTGTTTTTAACTTTATAATAATAATCCTTCGAATGATGTTTGTGATATAAACTCAGTAATCTATTGACCTCATTAGGATTATTTTTAACAGCATTATAGCTAGTAATTAAATCGAGATTGATGTCAGACAAAAAACATTGTTTAAAAAGATGCCTAACTTGAAAAAATAAAGCACCTCCACCAAGGAATGGTTCATAGTAATTATAGTGTGGACCTTGAGGAAGATGTTCTATTAATTTATTAACAATTCTTCGTTTACTACCAATCCAATGAAGAAAAGGCTTAGACTTATTAGCAACAGCTACTGACACATGAAGTTTAATTAATTTCTGTTAGTTGAATCTCTATTGAGATTATACCAGAAAACAGCTTGTAATGCTAGTAATAATAACGCTTACAAGACTTTTTATGTATCCTTTTTGAATAAGATTTATTATTGATTATAACCATAAGTAAGGAATGTAATAATTTTACATCAACATTAGATTATTATGCAAAAATTTAACCTAAAAATTAAAAGATTTTAATAGACTAATAAAAATTATAATGCTACTCTATACCTTATATTATCTAGGTTTCAAAACTTTGATGATAATGATCTGAAGATTAAATAAAACAAAGGGTTGAACTTTTGGAATTAATCTTCAGAAACCATTTTTTAAACAAAAACAGTAGGGGAATTCTATGCCTATTGAAGACGAAGGTCAAAATAAAATCAATAAATTAACCGAAAAATTATCTACAGAGGGAATTAATAGCACAACAATAAAACAAATAGACGCTGAATTGCAAAAACTATACTGTCAGCTAGAGGAATCTGGGCAAGTAAGCATAAAACTCATAGATTGGATACAATATTTTAGGCGAATCGTAAATAACTATGATAAAAAAAAGGTAAATATAATAGCTTCTCTAAATGGAATAATTTTTTTATTTAGACAATACATAGCATCAACAAATATAAGGATTGAAACATTTAATATAGAACCGCTAATAAATAATACTGTTATCAGAATGAGGGAACATTTTGAAAATGAGAATATAAAGCTAAATGTTCAAAATGACATAAAGACGGTTCTGATTGGAGATAGTTTTCGAATAAAAGCAGTAATAAGTCAGTTAATTGGTAGTGCTATTATAAATAGCAGCAAAAATAGCAAGATTACTATTAACCTCAATCAGTATTCAGAAATATTACAATTTACAGTACAAAACATAGGACTAAGCACTTCTAAAGAAAAATTAGAAAGAATAAATGCTGAACTAGAGAATACGAATTTGGTAATGTATCAAGAACTAGGAGAAGGATTAGCATTTATAAAACATCTTACACATCAGATGAAAGGAAATCTACGAGTGAAAGAGCGCAATAATTATGTAACTTTTTCATTTGATGTACCAACAATAGTTTGAATTATTCTTTAGGAGAATGCTATGAAAGAAAAGAAGAAAACAATTAACCAATGGATGGTACAAATTCCTCCAATACCAATTAAGTTGGTGAATGGAGAGAGTGAGAATATCGATGAATATATGGAAATAATAACAAAGCTAAGAAAAGCGAAGTATCAGGTCGAGGTAGCTGAATCATTGAAAGAATATTGTACAGATTTAATACAGGAGATTAAATATAGATTTAATATTGCAACGAGTGAAATTGCAAGGCTAGCAAGCGAGATCATGTTAAATGATTCGGAAAATAAAGATAAGCTGAAAACAATATTAAATCGATCAACAAATCTTCAAGAGTACTGTAATGATGTAGTTTACACGCTTAGAAGCGAAATTGAGAATGAAAATTTATGTTTAAAAAAATTTAGCATACAAAAGCTAGTAAAGAATGCCGTTAGGCGACTAGAAGACATTGCAAAAGAGAAAGATATAAAAATCAATTACAATTTTCAGTACAAAATGAAGGATATTGTGATTGGAAATAGTGATCATTTACAGGCTATATTAAGTCAATTAATAGGAAGCGTCATTAGATTTAATCACAGCTGCCAGGTTATAATTACAGTTCATTTGTTTACTGTAAAAAATTATATAAAAAGCGATAACATACTACAATTTAGAATACACGATACAGGAAGCGGTATTTCAAAAGAAAAATTAGGGAATATAAAAGCTAAATTAGCTGATTTTGAATTGGTACGAGACTATCCGCTAATGCTGGAATCAGGATTATGGTTTGTAAATTACCTTATTAATCAACTTAATGGAGAAATGGAAATAGAAAGCGAAAAAGACAAGTTTACAACCATTACTTGCAATATTCCAGTACAACTTTTTTAATCAAATTAATTCGCTTCTTTCCCAGTTTTTATCTGGGATTGAAGTATATAAAAAGTTTAATTTATTGTATAATTTATTAAAGATTATTTAGAGATGAAAAATGATAGACTTTTATAGCGAAAGCTTACTAAATAAGCTGTTTGAAACCAACGTAAGATTTGACACTAAAATTGATCTTGATAAAGTTGAAAAAGCAATATTTTATGCTAAAAAATATCATGGTCAGCAAAAGAGAGATACAGGAGAACTATACTACACACATCCATTAGAAGTAGCTTATATGGTTGCATACTACAGCTTTGAAACAGATACGATTATTACAGCAATACTACATGATACCATCGAAGACACAACACTAACTAAAGAAAAAATAGGTCAAGAATTTGGTCATAATATTGCAGAACAGGTTTCAGATCTCACCAGGATTAAGGATAATAAAAAAATCAGTTCTAGAGAAATGATTCAAACATTTTATAGACAAAATAAAACAGAACTATTATTAATTAAGCTTTTCGACCGATTCCATAATATTCAGACTGTATCAATAAAACCTTATGAAAAAAGACAAGAAATCATACTAGAAACGCAGCAAGAATTTATACCTCTTGCTGAATATCTTAAACTACAAGAAATTGCTATAGAGCTAAATAAATACTGTGAGCTTTATACTACCAAATAAGCTAAAGTTTAATAGGTGGTTAATGTAGTGAATTGCAGAAATTAAAATTCAATAAGAGAATGTTCATATAAGTTATTTTGTTGTATAATTTAAAAAGAATAGAAAATATGAAAAACATATGCATTTATCAAGATTTCTAGATCCAAAGAATGATGTAGCATTTAAAAAGATATTTGGATCAGAAAAAAACAAGGACATACTAATACATTTTCTGAACGATATATTATTGTTTGAAGGAAATAGAGCAATAACAGAAGTAGAGTTTTTAGGAACGATATTAGATGCAGACATAGCGTCTAAAAAAGAATCAATAGTAGATGTTTTGTGTAAAGATAAAAACGGTGCGCAATATATAATAGAAATGCAAGTAGATCCTACACAAGGATTTGAAAAAAGAGCACAGTATTATGCAGCAAAAGCATATGGCAGGCAACCAAATAGAGGAAAAGAAGGAAAATACTCAGACCTAAAGGAAGTTATATTTATAGCTATAGCAGATTATAAATTGTTTCCAAATAAAGAAGACTATATATCAAGGCATGTAATATTGGATAAAAAGACATATGAGCATGATCTAAAGGACTTTTCATTTACCTTTATAGAATTACCAAAATTTAAAAAAGATAAAGTGGAAGAGTTGAATAATATAACAGAGAAGTGGTGCTATTTTTTTAAACATGCAAAAGAAACAACATTAGATGGATATAATAAAATAATAGGCGAAGATTTAATAATAAAAAGAGCGTATGAGGCATTAGATCAGTTTAATTGGAGTGAAGACGAACTAATAACCTATGAACAAGAGTTAAAGCGTATATGGGATAATAAAGCAGTCGAAGATTATAAACTCGAACGCGCTAAAGCTGAAGGTAAAGCTGAAGGCATAAAGCTCGGTGAGGCTAAAGGTAAAGCTGAAGGTAAAGCTGAAGGTATAAAGCTCGGTGAAGCTAAAGGTAAAGCTGAAGGTAAAGCTGAAGGTAAAGCTGAAGGCATAAAGCTCGGTGAAGCTAAAGGTAAAGCTGAAGCAAAAAAAGATTTGGCAATAAAATTATTGAAATCTGAATTATCAGTTGAGACAATTGCTGAATATACGGATTTATCAATACAAGAAGTATTAAATTTAAAAAATAGTGTAAAATAATAAGAAATATACAACACGAAATCTTACTTTTGATGTGTTGTATGCTACTTCTATTAGATGCTTTATATCACACTACAAGTTCTATACTATACTAAACATTGAGAAGCCTATTCTTTGGCCTCAATGTCCTTAACATGGCCGCACCATTCTTGACTTATGAACATGCGACTCTGTACCTTGATTCTAAAAATTAATCAGTTATGATGCGGAGATTGCTTTTTTTAATTTTTTTTGCAAGTTCATTTGCTAACTGGTATGCGTACACATTATCAGGATCATATTTGATAGCCAGGTTATAACTTTCCATTGCTTCTTGATGTCGCCCCAATTCATTCAAAGCAATTCCTTTATTATTGTAAGTGTATGAAACATCTGGTTTATACTTAATAGCCAAATCAAAATTCTCTATTGCCTCTTGATATTGTTTAAGTGTACATAAAGCAGCTCCTTTACTATTGTAAGCGTCTGCATAATTTGGTCTATATCGAATAGCTTGATCATAATTTTCAATTGCTTCTAGTAGCTTTTCAAGATTTTTCAAAGCATTTCCTTTAGCATGATAAGCTAGTGCAAAATCTGGTTTATACTTAATAGCTATATCATAATTTTTAATTGCCTCTTGATGGTGCCCTAATTCATTCAAAGCAATTCCTTTATTAATATAAGCTTCTACCAAATCTGGTTTATACTTAATAGCTATATCATAATTTTTAATCGCCTCTTGATGGTGCCCTAATGCCTTCAAAGACTCTCCTTTATTAACATAAGCTTCTACCAAATCTGGTTTATACTTAATAGCTACATCATAATTTTTTATTGCCTCTTGATGGTGTCCAAGTTCGCATAAAGAAACTCCTCTATTAATATAAATACCTAGATTAGTTGAATCATATTGAATAGCTTGATCATAATTTTTAATTGCTTCCTGATATTGTCCTAATTCGTCTAAAGATATTCCTTTATTAACATAAGCCTCTGCATCATCTGGTCTGTATCGAATAGCAGTATCAAAATTCTTTATTGCTTCCTGATGTTGTCCTAATTCCTTTAAAACAATTCCTTTACTCATATAAAAGTCTGCATCATTTGGATTGTATTGAATAGCAGTATCAAAATTCTTTATTGCTTCTTGATATTGACCTAACTCTTGAAAAGTTATTCCTTTAGCATAATAAGCTTCTGCCAAATCTGGTTTATATCGAATAGTAGTATCAAAAATTTCAATTGCCTTTTGATATTGTCCCAATTCCTTTAAAGCAATTCCTTTATTAATATAAGCTTCTATACAATCTGGATTACACTTAATAGCTACATCATAATTTTTAATTGCTTTTTGATATTTTCCCAACTTAAGAAATGAATTTCCTTTATTAAAATATTTGTCTGCTAGCATATCTTTACCCTAAAATTAAATACTGTTATATGAGCAGATTATTTTGATGCAACAGATGTAACTGTATTAATAATACTGTCATATATTTTATATGATTTATAAAAATTCCCCTTTAAATTTTTGATTAGCTGTGATAATTGCTAAATCAAATGTGCTGTTACAAATTTTCTTTTTTACAGCCTTATTTTTAACACTATCATAAATTTCATCAAAATTCTTTATTTTTTTTATTATTACCATCAGTTATGTTATTCTAAAATTCTTACTCTATATTTTCTATCAGTACTAATATTGCTAGCTGTGCATATAGTTTGAACTATTATCTAAGATACAAGCTCAAGTTTATACTGAACATTGAGAAGGCCATTCTTTAAGGCCTCAATATCCTTAACATGGCCGCACCATTCTTGACGAAAACTGTTCCATTTTAAGCCATGAAGGCGAATGTAGCGCTTAGTGTTTTCGTCTGGTTCAGAGGCAAATTTTAAAATCACGGCAGCTTTATTTTGCTGTTCTTTATCAAAAATATCTTTACCTATTGTAGTCCAATGATCCTGAACATTTGGATGTTGTGTTAAAATTTCTTTTAGTGAAACAATAGCACCAAATAAAGTGTTTGCTGATAAGTGATCAAGCTTAGCTTTAGAGCAACTAATCCACCCATTTCGATAAGACGTCGAGTACGCATTTTACGTTCTTTAATTTTAAGGTTAACCTCATCCATGATTAGCCTAGCCTTTTTTTGTTGAAGAGTAATTTTTTGCTGCATAAGATTTGCCATGTTAGTAATTCAGAAAGATAAAAAAATCAGGCAAGAATATATCAAAATACAATTCCAGTAAAGAAAAAAAACCGCGCCTACCAAACCAACATCAAATAATTATAGTCAAAAAAACGTGAATTCAAGGTTAGAAGCTTCATTAAAGAATAAGCTTAAGCGGGTAGGTAAGCGCAGAAGCGCTTTTCCTCCCAAAGAACCGTACAAGCGAATTACTCCGCATACGGCTCAAGCAATTTACAAACAGCTGCAATAAGTTGTCCGCGATTACTGTGTACTTGTCGATGGCAGTTTTCATGCAATAAGCACAAATTGTTAATATGGTCAGTGCCACCACATCTTATAGGTGTTATATGATGTACATGAACACTTTCACCATTATCTATTAAATCAAAACAAACAAGACATTTACCCTTTTGTCTACGCCAAAGAATCTGCCTAGATTTAAACAAATACTTAGGGCTATCAGCCTGACGTTTATGCCAATATTCTCTAAGTTTTGAATTATCAGGAGAAGATTTACCTTTAACAAGAATATGTCGTTTAATCGTTGTCCATTGTAATTTCCATAGATATAGATCTTTATTCATAAAGACCCAATTATCATTTCTGCCTTTAATGCGACCCCAATACTTTTTCTTAAGCCATTCCCAGGATTTTTTAGGATGTTTTCTACATGCAAATCTTGCTTGTCGAATCCACATCCAACAGTCTAAATTGGAAAAAATTTTCTTGGACACAACTTTGTTGAAATAACTGCACCATCCAAATATTTTAGAATTTAGATTATCAATTATTCTATCAATATTCCATGAGAAACTTTTTTTCCATTCTATTGACATTCGTTTTTTAAACGACTTTATAGAGTCTTTAGACGGTTTAACTAGTAGAGCTACACCTCTTCTTGTACTATTGGTTTTATATTGTCGAATATTAAATCCAAGGAAATCAAAACCTTCATTAATATGAAGTATCCTGGTTTTTTCCTTTGACAATTCTAAGCCTCTAATACTTAACCAATCATTAATAATACTTTTGGCTCTGATACATGAGCTTTCTGACTTAGCGCAAACGACAAAATCATCAGCGTATCTCACTAAAGCATATTCGGATTTAGAATATAGGTGATCATACTTATTATAGATAATATTAAGTATATCACTCATTCCATGAAGAGTTATGTTTAAAAGTAATGGAGAAATTAATCCACCTTGTGGAGTACCAGCTGTTGTTTTGATAATTTGATAATCCTGCATTACACCAGATTTAAGCCATGCTTGAATCCAATTACGAGCAGGGAAATTTCCTATAATTTTCAAAAGAAAATTATGATCAATATTATCAAATGCTCCTTTAATATCAGCATCTAATATCCAATTTCTATTGGTTCCATGTCGAATAATACCAGATATTCTCTGTATTGCATCGTGAGCGCTACGTCCAGGTCTAAAGCCATAGCTGCAACCTTCAAACTTAGCTTCCCAATATGGTTCAAGTGCTGATTTTACAACAGCCTGTCTACACCTATCCAAAATAGTTGGCAAGCCTAAAGGTCTAGATTCGCCATTACTTTTTGGTATGTATACACGCTTAATCGGTTTTACAGATGATAGATTATTATCTGCTAACTTTTCCATCAACAGACTCCTTTCTTTATCTGTCTTAACAACTATTTTATCAATTCCAGGACTTTTTCGTCCTTTGTTGATTTGAGTAACACGTCTTATAGCAAGTAACCTATTTGCTCTTGATTTTAACATCAATCTTTGTAAGTTACCTACTAACTTCGTATTACCATTTGCGAATGCCCTATAAATACGTCTACGAAGATTATTAACCTTTTGTATAATTTCTTTCCAGTCTATTGAATGCCAATAGATTTTCTTGAAATTATCTTTAGTCTCAATTGTTACATTTGCGTTTAGCATTCACTTTTCCAATTAATTCATAATCTTGTTTACCTATTTAGGGTAAATCACCAGTCTTAAGTTAGCATCATTTCTGATTAGCATATAAATGCCTATACACTCAGTTATTAATTTCTGTAGTCTTTCGACTTAGTGTCATTTGCTTTCTAAGACCTCTCTTACCTACTATCAGTTGCCTAATAATAGGCTTACCATGTTTCACTCATCAGAGAGACGTTAAGTTGGTTATCTTCTTTATACCGAGGAGCTGGCATTTTTAAAAAAAAAGGCTGCGTATTCCTTCTTACAGCTAAGCTTTTCAGCTTTATCCCTATAACAGAATTTATCTGGAGTATCTGCTTTCACATTTACGATATTTTCCATACGAAGATTCACTTTCGTTTAACCAATTTTAACTTTACCTTACCCCTATTTCCCATCCAGATTAGTACTTTAGTTAGGCTTTCTATCGCGCTTAGTACAAGATCGTTACCAATCTCGCACCGCAATAGCGGTAACTAAGGTTTAAATGCAACCTTGCTACATCTGTAGTCTCTGTTTGAGCGACCTCATGTCGCACTATGCAATATGCAATCTATAAAGATTGCTGCTAAAAAATTGAGTACTCATTAACCGATTGAATGTTAAAAAAAAGAAGTTTATGCTAGCAAAATCAAAAAAACCATGCTAACTTAAAACTCAGGTGAGAATTGGTATTGAGATGGCTATACAGTTTACAAGGATTGAATTTTTAACTAGAAGTAAAGGAGGTGATAGTTGTCGTAAGGTAGCGTATAATGCAAGAACTATTGTTAAAAATGAGCAGACAAAAATAAGGTATAACTTCTTTACTAAGCAGGATGTTGAAAAAGCAGTAAAAGATATACCAGATCTAATAGCAAGAGAACAGTTAGTTCAGCAAGTGCTTAGTTCAAATAGAATACTAGAGTTATACCATGATGATGGTGAAAGTAGCAAATATTTTACGACAATTGAGGTTCGAAATGAGGAGACGAGAATAATCAGAATAGCTAATAAAATCAATAATCAGGTTTATTACAACGATATTTACAATCTTAAAAGTGATATCGAAGGTCTAGCAAATGTTAGTGAAGAACAGAAACAAGCTCTAAGGCATATTTTGCTTAGCACTAGTGGAGTTAGAGTCTTGAGAGGAAGAGCTGGTACAGGAAAATCTTATGTTTTAATAAAAGCGCATGAGCTCGCAACAAATCGTGGACAAAAAGTTATTGGTCTTGCTCCTACTCATAAGGCAGTATCAGAGCTGAGGAGCAAAGGTTATACAGAGGTCTATACAGTAAAAGGATTTTTATATAATCGAAAAAAAATTTTTATGCAAGACAGCTTAATAGTAGTAGATGAAGCTGGAATGGTAGGTACTAAAGCTTATGCAGAGCTGTTTAGAGTAGTTAGAAACAATAATTGTCAACTGATACTTGCTGGAGATGAAAAACAGCTAGCTTCAATAGAAAGAGGCGGAATGTTTGAGATGCTGAGTAATATTTTTGGTTCACATGTTTTAGTAAATATTCGAAGACAAAGTGAAAACTGGAGCAAAGAAGCAGCAATGGAGTTTGCTGAGAGTAATATTTTAAGCGGTATAACCTTACTGAGGCAAAATAACTGCGTTAGGTTTGATAATACGTTGCAGGACTCAATGAGTAAGTTAATATACAACTGGAGTCTAAGCAAATTTAAACCACATGAAAAATTGGTAATTACAGTACGTAATAAAGATGTCGACATTCTTAATTCAAGTATTAGGTCTTTGTTAAAAGCAAATGGTACGCTAAAAGGCACAGAATATGAGCGTTCTATTGATGGAAGGAAAAAGTCATATATGGCAGGAGATAGAATCGTATTTCAAAAAAGCTATAAGGATTTACAAATACAAAATAGTGAATTTGCAACTTTAACTTCGGTTAGTAAAAATAAATTTATAGCTAAGACAGATGCAGGAAAAGAGGTGAGTTTTGACCCAAGCAAAATACAATTTAAACATGGCTATGCAAGTACTGTTTATAAGGTCCAGGGAGCTTCTATAAAAGATGTATACGTTTTGCATAACGGAGTAAGTAATATAAGCAGCTCATACGTAGCTATGACAAGGCATATAGAGAACTTGCAGCTATATTGCAATAAGAAAGCTACTGCAAGCATTAACAGTTTAATAAATCAGCTCAGCAGACCAAATGAGAAATCAGCTAGCATAACTCTGAAAACTGCTCATGATTTTGAGAAAGAACGGACAAAGACAACTGTTTTTAGTAAAGTTTTTAGTAAAGTTGAAAACTGGTTTAAGTCTATAATCAATGATATCAATGATAGATCTCATGTGAATGAAGAATATTATCATTTTACCGTTAAACCAGAGCAAGAAGCTAAAGTAGAAAAAGTCCAGCAAGAGAATAGCATAAAGCAATGCACCACCAAAGATATTTCTACTCCATTGTTTATGCAAATCAAAGAACAAAGACAATATGATTATGATGTAACCATTCTGTCAGCAGAAGGAAAAACGATATCAAGTTTTCAGGAAGCTGGCATTGATAGCAGAATGGTATATAGCTCAAATGTAAATAATTTGAAGTACTATCAACCATTTCAAGGAGAAAAGATTCTTATAGCTGCAAATAATTATAAACAGAATAAAGAATATGTAAGCACTATAAACGAGGCTGCAAAAGTACTGACAAGCAAAGGAGCAATCACTAGCATCGTAGTTCCTTCAGAAGGTGAAGATTTTAACGAAATGCTAAAAAATAAAGGAGCCACAGCTGTTAAGGAGCTTATGATACCTGAAATCATGAAGTTAATTAATACTCAGAACGTAAAAACAGAGTCTGAACAAGTGGTGAAAACTAACATAGCTCCAAAAATTGGAGTTAGACGGTAGTGCTGAAGATTTGAAATTGAATGTAAGCTATTCATTCATAGAGCAAATTACAAAATGAGCTATACATAACAGCTCACAGTGATGTTTGTAATTTGCATTATGCCCTGCTAAGATAATAATGACTATATATGTTCTTCATAATAATGGTGTATGCATAGAAAGTTCTAACATAAGCATGATAGGGAATGCAGAGCAAATACGGTTGTACTACAATGTGCAAGCTACAAAAAATGTTGCTAACCTAATAGAGCAGCTTAGCACAGCTAAGACAGACTCTATCAATTCAAAAGAGGAGAATAATGATGTTCAAGCAAATGAAGTAAGGCAATATCAATCTGCTCAAAACTATAGAAAAAACGATTATTATTCAAATAGCAAGGAAGAACTACAAAAATTGAGGGATGCAATAGCTTATAGAGCTGACACTATAGCTCGTGATATTCTTGGAGATCCAAATAACCGCCTATCTAAACACGGAAGATTACGTTGGGAAGACACTGGCAAAATACAAGTAACCACCGAGGGCAAGTACGCTGGACAATGGTATGACTTCAGCACAGGACAAGGTAGTAATTTATTATCTCTGCTTCAAAGAGAAAGAGGAGGCAGCTTTTTTGAGGCAAAGGAATATTTGAAAAGTATGGTTGGAATGTCTAATATTAATCAACGGTATCAGAGACCGCCTAAGACTGACGATTCTCAACAATACACTCAACAATCTGAAAGTGTTAAAATCGCAAAAGTTCAAAACTTGTATGAACTATCAAGCAGAATACATGGTTATGAGATAGATACGAGCCCAAGCGCAGAAGTTGAAATAGTAAAAAAGTATCTTGAAAATCGTGGTATTACTTTTGACAAAAGCACCGCAAGTTCAGACTTAAAAGCAAGTATACTGTTTGATACTCAAACGAGAGAAAATTATCCAGCATTGACAGCATTTGCAAGAAATTCAAAAGGAGAAATTACAGGAGTACAGGCCGTATATCTAAATTCGGCAGGAGATAAGGCGAATATTTCAATTAACAGAAGATCTTTCGGTAAAATCAGCGGATCGTTCATAACAATCGCAAAGCGAAATGCGAATGACCCTAATATAACAATTATAGCAGAAGGCGCTGAAACAGCATTGAGCTTGCAGCAAGCAGGAATTAAAGGTAATATCATTGCTAGTGCAGAAATTTCGAATTTGACAAATTATTCACCATTTCCTGGTGAAAAAATCATCATTGCAGCAGATAATGATAGCAAAAATTCTCTAACTAATAATACTGTAATTAAAGCTGCAAAAATATTAGAAATGAAGGAAGCAATAACTTGTATAGTTAAACCACCAGAAAATGGTGATTTTAATAATCTGCTGCAAAGTTGTGGAGACCAGTCAATTAGAGACATTATAGAACCTGAAATTACTAAACTGACTAAGGCAGTTGAAACAACCAAACTTACTCAAACAGAAAATAATAGTATAGAAAAACAAAATAATATTACGAATGTTAAAGAATTGTATAATAAATCTTCATCTCTATACTACTTTAAACAAGAAGAGGAAGCTAAGGTGGAAACGATAGTAGTAAACAAATTTTTAGAAAACCATACAGGAATTTATAGTGCAAAAATCTTTAACAATTCTAATTTAAGGGCAAATATGGTTTTTGATGAAGAGACTCAAAAATCCTGGCCTGCACTCACTATTTTTGTTAAAAATGAAACAGGCGAAATTACTGGAGCTAAGATATTAGCTCTGAATTCAAAAACATGTAATAAAGCTGATATTCCAGAAAAGTCTATTGGTACAATTAGTGGGTCATTTGCTGAAATTGCTCAACAAAATTCAAAATATTCACCTGTAACAATTATTACAAAGGATATTGAAACAGCGTTAACCATTAGGCAAGCTGGAGTCGAAGGAAAAATCTTATGTGCAATTGAAGCCGAAAATTTGCAAAACTATAATCCTGGCCCAAAAGAAAAGATCATTCTAGCAGTTAAAAATGACGTAAATACTGAAAAAGCAGAAAAAGTTCTGGAGGATAAGGAAGCAGTAGTCTGCACAGTCAAAAATGACTTCAATAATGTATTAAAAACTCAAGGATTATATGCTGTTAGAAATATTATCAGCCCTGAAATAAGAAAACTTAATGAAAAAATTGAATCAATACAAACTAATATGCAACAAAGATTATGTCCGAAACACTAGGCAGAGTATGACACAGCATTTTTTATTTAAAAAACTATAGAGTGAAAAAATATGACAAAAAAATTAAAGCATGATTCATTGGCAAAGACAATCATGAGCGATCCAGTGGCTGCACAAGAATTTCTAGAGTATTATTTACCAATGAATTTCAAGAGTTTAATAGATTTATCACAAATAAAAGTAGAGCAAGAGAGTTATATAGAAGAATCGTTAAAGAAAAAATACAGTGATATCGTCTATAAAGTTGCAACCAAAAAACATGGCAATGCTTTTATTTATATATTAATTGAAGCTCAATCAACCGTCGATTATTGGACAGCTCTGCGGTTATGGAGATACACATTGTTATTGTGCGAAAGGCATAAGAAAGAAAAAACTAAATTACCATTAGTGTATAATTTAGTGATCTACAACGGCAAAGAAGTCTACAATGCACCTAGGAATTTGTGGGATTTATTTACAGATTCAATGATAGCTAAGCAATTAATGACCTCCGACTATCAATTAGTTGATTTGCAAAGTATGTCGAATGATGAAATTGTTAGGAAAAAGCATATCGGAATGCTCGAATATATGCTAAAGCACATTCATCAACGAGATATGTTAAAGCTTTGGGAAGACTTTCTAATAAAGTTCAAACATGTTTTAATACTTGATAAAGAAAAAGGTTATGTTTACCTAAGATCATTTTTATGGTATACTGATACTAAATTACTAGAGAGTCAGCAACCAGAATTAGAGCAGGTTCTGGCTAAGTATTTATCTGAAGAAGAAAAAGGTAATATTATGAGAACTATTGCTGCAAAATATATTGATGAAGGCAGAGCTGAAGGCAGGGCTGAAGGTATAAAGCTTGGTGAGACTAAGGGCAAAGCTGAAGGCAGAGCTGAAGGCAGAGCTGAAGGTATAGAGATTGGCGAAGTAAAGGCTAAACAAGAGCTTGCAAGGAACTTATTAAAAGCTGGCTTTTCAGTTGAATTTATTTCTGAAAATACTGGATTGTCAAAAGAAGAAGTGGTTAATTTAAAAAATAACATAGAGTATTAATTTTTCGAATTAATACTCTACTAACTTAAGTTTTTTGAGCAATTTATATCCCCAAACAAAAGCTGTATTTAAGTTTTGTAGCTGCATAGTTAGTTTTGTGATAGGAAAGTTACCAGCAAGCTTTACATAACAAGTTAGGTCTGGTAGGTTCATAATTTCAGATGGCATAACTAAAATCTTTTTACGCTCAACATTATTCATATTTACTCCATCTCGCATAGTATTTGATCCATATGACAAGTTCTCTTGAGTTTCAATAATTTCTTGCTCACCTAGTGTTAATGCTGATTTATAAGCTGTAACCTGATCACTAACTCGAAAAATAAATTTACTATTAAATAAATCCAGCATAGAAGCACATTCAGCAGCCCCATATATTGCTTCTAATTGATGAATGTTCTGCAATCCAGCAACAAAGCAGCCTCCATACTTTCTACTTTCAGCTAAAGCAACTGGTAAAGACGAAACTTTTTGTAGAGCTGGCAGTTCATCAAGTATAAACCACATGTTTTTGTTATCATGATTAGGATTTCTACACATCAAAGCCTTGATAGCTATGCTTATCCATGCTGAAATAAGTGGGCATAAAGTAGCTCTTTGATTTGGGTTAGCTGTGATAAATAGCCAGCTAGTTTCATCAGAATTACTAAACCATTCTTTTATGCTAAAACTACCTCCAGGCTTTAAATATTGTAGCGAAGTAATATTCTTTCCAAGCGTAGATTGAATTCCTGCAGAAGTCTCGAGCGCGCTTTCGCTTATAATACCTGATACGGCAGTGCTTCTAAAAGCTTTTGCAAATCGTCTATTATCAGAGTAAATGATTGTATGAATTAGTTTTATGATATCTTTATCATCCTTATATAGCTTCAATGCTTCAGACAAGACTAATTCAGCATTTTTAGCAAAAAAGTCATCAAGTTTAGGAGTATAATTACTAAAACTACTCGCTATATCATGAAAATCAGCTGCTTCAAAACAATCATTCCAAGGCAACCATTGCTCACTATTTTTTTCCAAAGGATTAAGCAGTTTATCACATTTAGGGTCAAAAAATCTATCAGTAAAAGCTCCAGTAGTGTCTACAATTATTGCTCGATCCTTATGTAATCGAATTTGTGGTAGCAGTTCGTTAAGCATATTAGTTTTACCGGTACCTGTTGTTCCAGTAATCAGAATGTGTAATCTTTCACTATTCTTTACTAATGGTAAGCCTCCAAAACGGATTTTAGAGGCCTTTTTAGCTCTTTTTAGCATTTTGGCTAAGCATTTGTATCCTACAAAATCAGCACCTCTAATTTTGGCCTTAATAATCGTTTTTTTACCTTGAGCTGTAAAGAAAACAATTGAGATTATCACACCAATAGTAAAAACAATTAATCCTTCTAACAATGCTGAATTGATTAAGAATTCCCATAATTGCTGTATTTTAAATCCATGTTTGCCTGTATAAAACTCATGCAAAAAGTCTTGAGCATTGAGGTGCATCCATTTTTTAAACCTTAAACTATAAAACTTAATGCCTATTTGATCGATATCATAAAAATGCTCACCAATTGCTAGCTTAAGCTGCACATATCTTTCAATTGCAAAATAATACAAGCTGCTCAGAAAAACTTTTTGATATAATCGACATATAATCCAGAATATCGATAATCCTAGCCCAATCATAAAAACGTTGGTACTACCTTGCCCAAACATTCTTAACTTATGGGCAAATAACTGCGAGCCCCTGGTGAAATTTCCTTGATTCTGAAAATTCATCTATCTCAAGAGTATTTTTTCAATATCTGTAGTTTTTGCTCATACTCTTTTACTCCAGTAAAATTCTTCAATTCTGTTAACCTTTTTAACATTGTTTCATGTTCTGCAATGATATTAGGATTATATTTAATAGCTAATAAAAAATTCTCTTTAGCGCTTGAGTACTGCCCTAAGTTTACTAATGAAATTCCTTTTTCAAGATAATTTTTAGCAAAATTAGGATCATATTTAATTGCTATATCATAATTTTTAATTGCTTCTTGATGTTTGCCTAATTTCTCAAAAACCATTCCTTTGATATAATATGAATCTGCACAATTTGGATCAATTTTAATAGCTAGGTTACAACTTTCCATTGCTTCTGCATGTCTCTTTAATAGATTTAATACATATCCTTTATTATTATAAGCTTTTAAATCATTAGGATCGTATTTAATAGCTAAATCAAAATGTTCTATTGCATTCTGAAATTGTCCCAAAATTGCTAAAGTTAAACCTTTATTATGATATGCTTCTGAATAATTTGGTCTGTATCTAATAGCTATATCATAGTTTTTAATAGCCTCTTGAAATTGTCCTAAATTCATTAATACTGTGCCTTTGTTATAATAAGCTTCTGGATAACTAGAGTTATACCTAATAGCAATATCAAAATTTTTCATTGCTTCTTCATACTGTCCTAAGTTGTTCAAAGAAGCTCCTTTATTATTATAGGCAGTTACATAGTTAGGCTTATATTTTATAGCAAGATTACAAAGTGTTATAGCTTCTTCGTTTTTTCCTAATTTTCTATAAGATACAGCTTTATTATTATATGCTTCTGCAAAATGAGGTTTGTGCTTAATAGCTAAATCATAATTTTCTACAGCTTCTAGTGCCTTTCCAAGATCAGCTAAAGCTATTCCTTTACTATTATATGCTGTCGCATAACTTGGATCGTACTTAATAGCTATATTAAAATTTTCTATTGCTTCATGATATTTTTTTAATTTCAGAAAAGAGCTTCCAATATTAAAATATTCTTTAGCGAAAACATTTTCATCGTTACTGCTATTTTGTGGAATTAGCTTGTTTTCTTCTGCCGCAATAGCTGTATTTAAAAGCATTAGCGGTAAAATTATTGTTATAGCTAATTTATATATATTTTTCATAAATCCAACATATCTTTAACTTTTAACTTTTATCTTTATTAGTTATTCCAAAATTTTCCAGAGCTTGTTTACCAGCCCTTAAAATTGTTGAATCAGTAGTATCTGAAAACTTTTTCTGTATTTTTTGAGTCTTATCCTTAATACTATCAGAAATTTGATTAAGATTCTCTATTTTTTCGTTATCAACAAAAGCTTGTTCTATATTTTGAGAATGCATTTGATTGCTTTTATCATAGATAGCTTCTAATTGCTCAACATTTTTATAAAAATCTGATTGTAGATCTTTTTTAGTCGAAAAGTTACCATCATTAATATGATCATTCAAATTTTTAGGTACTTCATTGTTGATTTTAGCAACCTCAAAAGCAATTTTTTCTGCTTTAGCCGAGTGGTTTATTATCCATCTAGCTGCTTGCTCCTTGCTTCTTATTTCAGGATTTTGAGCAATAATTTCATTTAATACAAGTTCATTAATGTTACGATCAATAGTGGCAGAGTTTTGGAATACATAGTTCATACTATGAGTCAGTTGCTCCATTTCTTGTTTAGTTTTAGCTATTTCTTGCCCAACAGATTGTTGCTCAGAAAGGTTAGCACTAAGATTTTCACTTAATGACTTCACCTCACTATTTGTACTACTAAATTTTCCTTCTTGAACTGCGCTTTGAATTTTTGATAATGCTTCACTATGTGATTGTTGTTGATTTGCTGATTTTCCTTGGGTTTCTTCGTCAGCATTTCCTCCTAAAACTCTACTATTAACTCCCCACACCCCACCTCCAGCACTAGTACTAGTACCACTACTTTTACTGTGGCTACTACCTGTATGCTGACTGAAAGACTCACTATCGGAACTTACCTTTTGCAGAGCTTGGTATTCGCTCTCAGTTAGACCTATATACAGAGCTTCATCATGAGTTATCCTGTCGGCTATTTCCATGGTAATGGAGTTTCCTGTTGAAATAAGATTGGACTCTTTTTTTGTCAGTGAATCAAGATTGCTCTGTGAACGCACAAACTGGTTTTGATATCCAGATTGTAGCAGTGCAGAAGAGCGGTAGTTATCTAATAATAAATCTACGTTTTTATTTATAATTTGTCGACCATCATCCGTTGTAGTGACTTTTATACTACCATCATTGATAATAGCAGCCATATGTAATGAAGGAGCTAGGTTTTGTTGAGAAATAGTTCTATTGCCTATGCTGTAATTATCCATACTCAAGTTATTGTCGACTATATTACTTCCTAAGCTGCTAGCAACTTGTATAGGAGAGAACTGGCTGGCTAAGTTAGCTGTAGCATGAGCGCAAGCTTTTATCACTGACCAAGAAAGCATTGGTATTGATGATGCAAGCATTTGAAACGTCGCATAGCTATATAAAATCATCTCTGCAAAGCTTCCTTGCGATAGCATATTCAGACCATAATCACTACCGAAAGCTCCAGATTTACTGGATAAGCTGATCATTCCTAGACAATGGATTATTGTAAAAAATACTGGCCAGCTGCTGACCCATATTATTAATAGAATCCATGTTTTGAGTATGTTGTAACCACCAGGCAGTAAGCCCATTGGAAATACAATAAAGATCATTGAAACTACTAATGCAAAAAAAACAGATTGTAAAATAGGCATCATGTGAGCAGCCATTTCCCCAGCGACTAGATACGAAAATGATTGTTGAAAGAGCCCTCTGATTGCATGCATACTCACCAGATTAGGATAAATTCGTGATAATGAAAACTTCTCACGCCAGTCATCATATGACTCACGATTAGCATTAAGTAGCATAGCTTGCTTCATCCATTCATGAATATCTTGTTGCTCTCTCTGTAAATATTTTAGTGTGTCGCCAGTCATGACTTTTAGTCTTTGACTTAACATGTGTGACTGATCAGATTGAACTCCAATCGCTGCTGCGAACTTTGTTAGAAGCCCTTCATTTAATTCTTTATGAATTGCTGCTTTAATCAATGGAGTAGCTTGTCTGCATGTCTTGAAACTAATACCTAAATTACTAGGCTCACGATAATAAATACCGAAATTATTAGGTATATTCTGCTCGATAAATCCTATAATGTCATTAGTTTGTTGAGCAGCTGCTTTTTTGCCTAGAATATTACCTATGATGTAAGGCTTCATAAAGCATTGTCTAAGAAATTCCTTAGTATTAGTTAAAGTTACTGGATCATGTATTTGCACATCTCGAATCTTAGCTACAGCCTTTGCTCCAAACATAATACCAGTTTTTCTGCTTGATAGTCCTTCATAAGCCGGTAAAAGATGATTTTCCAACATTTTGGACACAAAGTAACTCGTTTGCGATGAAAGAGAAGCAAACATTGCAATACCTATCGGAATATTATCAACTTTTACTGGTGCACTCATTGATACCTCATCCTTCAGCCAAACAGTAGCTTTGGGGGCAAATAACAGCGTAAAAATAAATATCGATGGAAAGAACCACTCCATAGCAAAGATGCCGATATTTCCTCTAAAAATAGCCCTAGTAGCAGCCCATATGCCACCAATAGTCAAGGCTAAGTGTCCTACTGGAGTGAAGTATTCGCTATTTGAAGCAAAGACTCTGCCTATGCCGTTAAACACATGCCATAACAGATCTCCACCACCAAATGTGTATATTACGTAATCCATTAACTTTTCTCCTTCGCTATTAAATGCTGCTCTATTAATCTAGCCCTTTTATCTATTCGACTTGCATCTGTTTGTAGGCTAGTCCATTTCTCATTTGCAAAAAGTTGTACCCGATTCAATTCCTTCAAATATCTTTCTAAATGTTCATTCGAAACTTGCTTAGCACCTAGTGAAGTAACGGCTCTACGTATTTCGGTGATTACTTCCTTCAAATGCTGAACTAATGTATAGCTAGCTATTAATTCTGATGAGCTATCTAAAATTGTGACTCCAGAAATAGCTTCTAATGTAATATAATCATAAATCGGAAATATATCTCCAATCGAAGATAAAAAGGCTATTTCAGAGTCAATGAATTCAGAATTCTTATCAAACTTAATTTTTAGATTAGTCAATTGTTGTTTAGCTTTACCTGCATAAGATTTCTCTGGTGATATTGTGATATTTCGTTGCAAGCGTTGAATGCAAGCAAATGACACTATCACAGCTGTAAATCGAGGCTGATTCTCCGCCTTTTAAATGACTAATCCAACTTTTTTCGTCCTGAGCTAAGGAGTCATAAAAGTGTACATTATTGTTTGTAACCACGATAGTGCCAGTCATAGACATGATTGAATCATGCATATTTGATGGTATTCCAACCTTTGCTGCTGCTTTAGTGAAGATGTTATAATCATCTAGCATTAACTCTGAATCCTTATTTTGTGCTTGTCGCAGAGCTTGTTTTTGAGCTAAATCATTACGACATTTTTTACCAGCTGCAAAATAATCAAACCCGCTTTGTGACTGTATATCACGGCAAACAGCTTCTCTCATAGCCCAGTTTCTTGGTAAAGCTGTAGCAAATAATGCTTTTGTTAATTCACAATCTCCTTTGGCAAATTGATTCATCTCCATTGCTAGATTACGTAAGTCCTTGAGAGCGTTCTCAATCTGTGGAGCAAATGTTTTTAATCCTAATGAAAATGCATAAACTTTAGCTTGAGAACCAATATTTTTCATTAGTTGAACTAATTCTTCTCCAGAAATAACAGAGAAGCTACCAAGATAGGCGTCAATACCGCTACAGCTCATGTTTAAAGATGGGGGAGTTATAGCAAATGGCTGAAAGGATGTTTGGCTTGTTCGAGCAGATAATCCACCAGCAGCATAATATCCAGCTGCTTGATCTTGATATGATCCAGATCTGGTGACATTAACACTCATTCCTTGAAATACGTTTTCGATATTCCAAGCCAGTGATACTGGAGCTTGTAGGGAAAATAATGCTGCAATAACATAAACTCTGATTTTGATGCTCATCTAGTCTCCAATTTATGATAATATCTATCGATTGCTAGAATATTGTCGATAATTTTATCTTCAGAAATTATGCCTCTAGCTACTGCATATATTTTTTTACCATCGCTAGCTACTAGGTATAACACAGGTACAATATGCTTAGGGTTTAGTTTATTCAGCAACTCATTATTCTTACTGACAGCTAGCAACTGAAATGCATATTTATTAGCAAAGCTCTGAACAATAGGAATAAAGGCTTTACAGAGCAAGCAATCTTGTTTAACTTGCAGAATCAGTCCCCAGTTTTTAGCAATATTTTTGAGCTTAAAATCATTTTTCTGCTCTGATTTTTCTTGATACAGTTTTCTATGTAAGCTATTAGATGGCTCATTAGCATTAATCAGTTGATAATCAAGTAGAGTAGCTAGTTGCCACATAGTAGCAAACTTATGCGCCTTCTCCATGATTTGTTTCTGTAGCCTTTGAGCTGTAATTACATTTTCGAGCGTTGGATTATCAAGCGCTATACGCTGAGCTCGATTAAATTGCTCCTTTAATTCCTCGATTCTATGATCATGAGTCCAACTCATCAACTTAGAACTAGAGTTATTAAGCTCATGATCATGTTTATCATTATACCATAGAAATCCTGTTGGCAAAGAGTTAGCAGTAGCTAATTCTATCGACAAGTAACCAAATAGCGCTATTATTACCGATAAGTGTATTGCATTCATTGATCTCAATCCTAAGAAACTCCACTATCATAGTTCATCCACCATTGATCTTCAGCATTTACTATTTCTGCAGTATCTTTTTTTGAAACAGGTAAAAGATAATCTTCAGGTCCATTTTCCCATGCTTCAATATCTTCTTTAAAAAGAGGCTTATCAAATAAAGCTAGGTGCGCACCTTGGGCAAAATACACTAATTTTTGCAGTTTCAATTGAGTTATTACGTCTCCTGCTGCTCTATCAACCAATACCAGAAAATAGCTAGCAACATCAAAACAACTCAATAACTCACCCTTTTGTTGTATAGTCATGATTTTATTATTATATCTTATGACTATTTTATAACAATTTATATCACAAATAAATCATGATAATGCCTTATAATACCTGCTTATTACAGATCTTGTGTTAAAAATCAAGATTACTTTTTAATACCTGCAATTTCTTGTTTGAGAATATTTATTAACTGGTATGCTTTCACATTATTAGTATCATATTTAATAGCTAGATTACAACTTTCTATTGCTTCTTGAAATTGTCCTAATTCAGCTAAACAAACTCCTTTATAAAAATAAGCTTCTGAATAATTAGGTTTGTACTTAATAGCTAAATCAAAATTTTTTATTGCTTTTTCTTGATGTTGTCCTAATTTACCTAAACAAACTCCTTTATTGTAATAAGCATCTTCATGATTAGGTTTATATTTAATAGCTAAATCAAAATTTTTAATTGCTTCTTGATATTGTCCTAATTCAGCTAAAGAAACTCCTTTATTATAATAAGCTTCTGCATAATTAAGTTTATACTTAATAGCTAAATCAAAATTTTCTATTGCTTTTTGATATTGTCCTGATTTACATAAACAAACTCCTTTATTAACATAAGCTTTTGAATAATTAGGTTTGTACTTAATAGCTAAATCAAAATTTTCTATTGCTTCTTGAAATTGTCCTAATTCATCTAAACAATTTCCTTTATTATAATAAGCTTCTGCATCATTAGGATTATACTTAATAGCTAAATCAAAATTTTCTATTGCTTTTTGATATTGTCCTGATTCACATAAACAAACTCCTTTATTAACATAAGCTTTTGAATAATTAGGTTTGTACTTAATAGCTAAATCAAAATTTTCTATTGTTTCTTGAAATTGTCCTAATTTATCTAAACAATTTCCTTTATTATAATAAGCTTCTGCATGATTAGGATTATACTTAATAGCTAAATCGTAGTTTTCTATTGCTTCTTGAAATTGTCCTAATTCAGCTAAAGAAACTCCTTTATTAACATAAGCATTTGCATAATCAGGTTTATACTTAATAGCTAAATCGTAGTTTTCTATTGCTTCTTGATGTTGTCCTAATTTACCTAAACAAACTCCTTTATTATAATAAGCATCTGCATAATCAGGTTTATACTTAATAGCTAAATCGTAGTTTTCTATTGCTTCTTGAAATTGTCCTAATTCATATAAACAAACTCCTTTATTACAATAAGCATTTGCATGATTAGGTTTATACTTAATAGCTAAATCGTAGTTTTCTATTTCTTCTTGATGTTGTCCTAATTTATCTAAACAAACTCCTTTATTATAATAAGCATTTGCATGATTAGGATTATACTTAATAGCTAAATCAAAATTTTTCATTGCTTCTTGATATTTGTTTAACTCAAGAAATGAAATTCCAACATAAAAATGTTTTTCTGCTAATATAGCTTTATCCTGAATTAATTTCTGTTTTACAGGTTGATTGTTGTTTCGTTTTGCTGCAATGGTTGTATTTAACAGTGTTAATAATAAAACAGCTGTTATATATTTTACAAATTTCATATGATTATTAATTACCCTTTAAATTTTTGATTAGCTACTGAACACCAAATAATTACTGAATTAGAGGTATTGTAATTATTCTTTCTTTTATATTTTTTTCAGTCTCATTAATAATACTATCAGAAATTCTATTAATATTCTTTATTTTTTTTTTATTATTACAACCGGTTATAACAAATTATGTTGCATTAAATACGTGTGATTTTTATAGGTAAAGTCATTAATATAAAGTCTATAGGGATTAGAGGTAGTATTAATGACGACTTTGTTGCATACGATGAACTTTATCTTTGATTCCTGCAATAATGTCTTTGTTCATGCTGTTTTGAGCCTTAGTGAGTATATCACCAAATAGTTCATCCATATTGATTTTAGTGAAATCAACTTTTTGTAATTCCTCAACAGTAAGGCCTCTACAATTTGGACATTCAGGTGTTCCAAAGTCTATTTTTAGCTGTTTTCTTGCTTCTTCCTGAAAAATTCTAGCAAGTTTTGACTGAAAGCAGCAATAAGTAGACTTTCTAGCTAAGCAAATACCTAATATCGGAATTCTTGAAGAACAGTATGTTCCAATATAGTAGCAGTAACCTTTTTTTCTATATAGAGCTAATTCTTGTTCCTTAGATTTGCATTGCGATAAGCCTATATCACGCCCCCAGCCAGTCATTGAAGAGCAGCAATTCAAAAAACTAAATACATCTTTTTTGCATTTGCGATGTTTACCTGAAAATACAGAAACGGGATTTGTTTTAATGTCTTTGCTCATCTGATTTAGCATAGCTAGATGAGCTACTTTAGCTATATCCCTGTTTGGTATAATAGTTGGAGTATTGCAATTGCCTCCTAAACAAAAGATTGAGTTATTACGCAATGATGAGTGTAGCATTGTTTGCTTCTCAGTTGAACAGCTGTAATCGTGCTGCCATAGTAAACAAATATTTGCTACTGATTTTTGGCAAGTGCTGTTTTTTAATTCGCAATTTTGAATTTTAAGGTGTTTGCAACCATCTTTTGGATCGCTAGTACAAGAAAAAACAATCTTTTGTTTCCAATATGGACGATTGACTTTAAACTTGTCAAAAAATACTCTATCACCACCATCATAGTTGATTCTATTGACCTCATAGCATTCGTTACTTTCTGTTAATTGCTCAAGTTCAGGGTTTAAAACTTTCCAATATTCTGCTACTTCCCTTAGTTCTTGAGTCTTATCTCTGTAGTCATAGTGAAGTATACATATTTTTTCATTTACTTCTAATAAAAAATTTCTACCAATATTGTGTATAGATGCACCAAGCCTATTAGCAATAGCCCATTTCATTTGTTTTACAATTGCTTCGGGATCATCTGCTAGGCAGTATATTTGCGCATCTAATTCATCATCATAGACATCGCTACGACTATTAAGCCAATTACTATGATTCTCCTTTATTTCTTCTGTTGCAAATTCCATTTGCCGGCTTTGCCATGGAAGCCATACATTCTCTAATTTGCACTCAACGTTTAATTCTCGAATAAGTTCAATATTGAACTTACTGCCTTCAGTACAACTTTGAATGATTTCAGTATTAGTTGTACTTGTCTGAGTTACGAAATTACTGCTATCAAGGGCACTTAAAGGATCAGATTCAATTCTCATTGAATTAGCTATCATATAATTTTGATCGTTGATATTATGTTGAGTTAAGGCATTGTTTTTACTGTTTTCAGCTTGAAATAACATTGCTCCACTTTCTGTACCAAGCTGATTACGGCCATGGTAGGTTAAATCCTCATCATTATTAGGATAATTAACATTACTACCTTGATGAAATAATTCTTGTGTATTTGAAGAATTTCCAAGATTTACATTATAGTTGCTAGCTTCATTATAACTGCTTTGCATTGAAGCTAAACAACAATTGATGTTCAATATTATCAAAACTAGTACTATAAGTTGCTTCATGGAGTATTCTCATTCATAATTTCTAATGCTGTTGCTAAAGGAATATGGCCAGTTAATTTCTTGGTTAATCCTCTTTTTTCATCATCTATTACTATCACTGGTACAACATCAACCTTATATTTCTCAAACAAGCTAGGATCTATATCGAAGCTAATATCAAGCTCCATAGTTTTATTCTTTGTTTGTGTAAATGAGTTATTAATTAACCCACGCATAACTAATTGAGCTCCGACCTTTTGAGACTCAGCAAAATAGCTTTTTAAAGCCTCATCACTCATTGAAAATGAGACAAAAATAAAAGTTTTTTGCTTGTCCAAAAAAAAAGCATTAGCATTATTAACAAATAATAAAACCATCAACATCATTACTCGTATAACCATATTCCTCTCCAAGCTTTATAAATCAAAGCAAACAACAATCTCTTTTTCGCCAAATCAAGTAACCAAAATCTTCACCATTAACTGGAAATTCTCTACCAGCTTGCCATATAGCTTCTGTTTGACCTATGCTCTTGCAGGATTTTGTTTCTGGAATTGGATAAGTCATTTGTAGTCGATACTGACTTTTCTTGATAATAGGCATTGGATACTTACCACATAGGCCTTTATAACCATAATATCCCCATAACATCAGTTGCCTATGCATTTTAGCCATAAACTTACTTACCATTAATACAGATGTTCCAACTCCACCATTATGCGCTGCAGCTGTTCCAGTGAAAGGGTAAAGCATTCCTTGACATCCAGCACACCAAAAAGCATAATCGCTTGCTAATAAACCAGCGCTACAACTGATGCAATCAGCTATACATGCTTGATAAGCAGCTACATTTTGAAACAACAACGTTTCTGGATTTAAAATCGCAGATTTTGCATCGTCACTCCATAATGGATCAAACTCTGTTAAATATGCTATATCGACTGCAGCCATTTCCAGACAAATAAAATCAAGCAAAATTTCCAGCCAGTAAATCACGGGATAGACATACCAATGAATGTGGTAAAAAGCACTTCCTTCAGCCTCATCTTTCATGCCTTTTTGAGTAGCAGTTCCAAATGACAAACCTCCAAGACTTACCATACACATTGGTGACTTTGTAACGTCTACAAGGCGTACTGGCTCCCAAAATCCTACCGGAATACCAGGTATAGGCACTGGAATCCCTGGCTTAGGACAAAGACATATAAGTCTACCAGAAGCATTAGTATCAGGCATTGAACTACTTACTACCTTAAATCCAGCTATAGTAATTGGAAACAAGCACTTCCAACACACATCTGTTATAGGATTTACAAATCTTCCAACACATCCAGCAGCTGCATAACAGTTATTAGCTGTTATAGACATTACTATCGCAAACAAAATTACCAGTTCCTTCACTCACTTTGCTTGCATTGATGAAATTTTACGAAGAAGTTTTGGATATCTATTTCCTGGAATTAAATATAAAGTTTCACCACCTGGATTTACTATCTCTTGTATTTCACCTCGTAGCGTATTATTAACTATTTTAACTAGATCTTGTTCTAATTGCTGCAATTTCCAACTTTTCATATAAAACCTTCTTTTAAGTTGAATTTAGTAGTATATTGAGTTATACTATTTACAGCGTACCTCCATCGTACGTTACATGCTTTTCATAGGGTACTTACTTCGCTAATTTTAAGCACAGTGTTTTCTTGCTCTATTATGGCTGGCACAGCTTGTATTTTAAACTTCATACTCAAAAAACCCAATTGATCGAAGAATACGTGCCGGCCTAATAGATTGCTAAGTTCAATAGGATTTCCATTAACTAACACTATCTTTCCTGGTCTTGATTTTGCCCAAGCGACCTGATCTTCATCATCTCCATCAATTAATATTAGTGGCTCACCCCAATGTATCATCTCCAAAGGATTTATTTTAGTTCCTCCCTTTACTATTATTATACCATTTTTTGTCTTAATGTCATCCTTTTGAACATAGGTAGAATCATATATTCGCGTTTTATTTTCAGTAGCTTTACTCAAATTTTTTACTGGAACTGGTCTCATGATTTTTTGCCTAACTTTTTCCTGAAATTCAAGCTGCATTTGATTCAACAAACCACTTTTTGATGCAGCATTAAGTTTAGCCATAATCACCTCCAGTAATGATTCCTCAATGATTGGAAAAACATGCCCTCTAGTTCCATAATCCTTAATCTCAACACCTATATCAGCATTTAATAAATTGGCCCTTATATCGCTTACTTGATAAGCAACAGCGAATAAAGCAAAGAGTGTGCCTATACCAATTACTACTCCTTGCTTCATGGAATTATTTTCCGCTCTCTTATCACATAATTAATTGCCTCACTGACATTCATACCTTTAGCCATGTGATCTTCTATTGCTTGATAATCTCTAGCATTCGTCGAAGTTAACAGCAGAGTAAATGGATCAATCATTAATCTGCCTACAACACCTGAAACATTAGGGCTGTAAATAGCTATTTCACTATAATACGGAGGATTTGAATGTACAGATTGCAGTAAATTTAGCTTCCAATCCTCATCAACAAAGCCTGCAAGCTTAGGATTAGCTCGCATTGCCTTAAATGATTCAGAATTTTGCTTTAAGATTATCTTATGTGATGAATTCTCAAATGCTTTTTCAGACGCAGAACCCTCTTGACGAAAGTAATCCGTGAGTTGCTGAGTTGCTAAAGCAATCGATCCATTATATTTTCGAGCTATTCGACCTGCTTCTTCAATAAACTCTCCTGAACGCTTTCCAGCTAATAGCTTCCAAGCTTCATCTATCATAATTAAAAATGGTCTACTTCTATCTCCCTTAACCATTGTTTGATTAATATGAACAATCATAATCTGTACAATCACAGCTAATAGCTCTGGTACAGAGCGTAGATGATCAGTTTCAATTACCACAATATCAGAGTTTAGAGATAATTGCGCCTTACCGCTAAAAAATCTTCCATGTTGACCATCTTTAGTAAAAGGAAAGAGCATATTTCCAAGCTCTTTAGCATATGATTCTTCTCTATTTGATAACCAGTCTGCAATATCGGTAATTTCAGCTTTAGCTCCCTTATTTTGCCAGACTGATATCAAAGCTCTCTGCAACATCGGTTGTTGCAAATCACTTGTTCCATACTGTGGAGCTGCCATAGTAGCTAAAATAGATGGAAAGTTAGATAAAAAGTCTGATCTAGCCTCTATAGACTTTGCACTGTCATCCTCTGGCACCTCTGAAAATGGATTAATTGATACAGGATTTTTCATGTCAAATTCTATGTATCTACCGCCTAGAATCAAGCATGTACGCTTAAATGATCTTCCATAATCAAGAACAAAAACTTTACCACCAACTCCTAGAACCGATAGCATTAATTCTTGCATAAAAACGGATTTTCCAGAGCCTGGAACTCCAGCTATACAAAGGTTAAAGTTCTCATTTGGAGCTACTCCATGCTTATTTAATGCAGGTAATAAAGCTCCACCAAAAGGTGACCAATACATTATTTGACCTCGTCTGCCAGCTAGTAACATACCTGGAGAACTTAAATCACCTTTCCATTCACCAATGATTGGTAATAATACTTTGCTCTCTACAGAAACAGTTTTTATGCCTCGACCTAAGCTAGAAAGCGCTACTCCAACTCCTGATGTTTTATTTTGACCCAATACACCTTTTGGGCCTTGTTCAACTAATTGCATTGGTAGGGCAGCTAGTAACACAGCTACATGATCATATTTACATGGAACAAAATACCATCCACTGCGTCTTAACATCGAACAAAAGGCTGATGCAGATTGCTTAGCCTTTTTTGTTTTATCAAACATAATAACGTTGAAGTGAATATTAACTACTCTATCACCACTCTGCAGAGCAGCCACTACACCGGCTAAATCAGCAGCTTCTTGTTGTATATCAGGAAAAAATTTACTCATTCCTGCATTAATATTTCTTTCTAGCGCTTCTCTTTTAGTTATGGCTGCAGTCCTTTCCATCGCTTGATTTGGTAAAATTTGCAGACCAAAATGAATCAGGAAATTTGATTTTATATATTCATCACGACGCATTTCATTGCCTAAAAACAGATCCATGGCAGATAATTTCCATTCTGCAGGTCTTTTGCGAGCTTCTAGGCTGATAAATATTTGATCATCATTTACATTTATACAATCATCATTCTCAAATAACGAGAAATCTCCACTTAAAATTTGTTCAGACAATATTTCATACTGGTTAATATTTGAATGTTCTTCTTCAGGCCAGCCAAATATTACTCTCAGGAACTTTAATAATTGCTGCGCATTCACATTTTCAGTGCTTAATCCAATTGACCTAAACGTATCTTTTAAAGCATCTCGTCTGCGAATCATATCATCGATATTTGCATTTAAATTAGGTATAGTAACTGAAATTAACAATACTATATCCTTTATAGAACCTACTTTTTGAGCTTGATCACGTAAAAATTCTGTTCTTTTATTTGCTAACTCAATAAATATCTCTCCTTTACGATATGACTGCCAGTTGCTTAAAAAATTCTCTATATTATTACTACCAAGCATCAAGACTTGCAGGCTACTTTCAGCAGGTAAATTTTCATCGCTTTTCAGAAATTCAGCAATTTCATTTTGAGCAGAAACACTAGCTCCAACTAATGGCCATGCAAGCAATACAAAACCTATTGAACCACGATTAAAGAATAGCTGAGTCTCCTCATCATACGATTCATAGACAAAATGTTTAGAAAATCTTTCTCGATCAAAATCCTTATGTATGCTTGCGTTCACCTTGACTCTGTTTTGATTTAAATAAATTAATAAGATATTTTTTTGGTTTTTTCTGCGACTTGTTAACAACATCTACGCCTTGAACTGCTTTAGCTTGCCTGTAGCATAGAATACAACGTCTTTTTGATTTAATTTTTGATGTTTCAAGATTATCAATATCAAAAGCGCCTTGAGCAACCATATTCTTTATTTCGTATAAAGACTTACATTTTAGCCCTTTAGGAATTTTACAATCAAAAGTACTTCTGTAAAAGAAACTGGTTAGGCTCATACAGCACAATAGCAATAATAAAAACTTCATTATAAATACTCCTCTAACTTTTGTGATTGATCGAATTTATTATGCAAATTAACTTTTTCATTGTTAGTTGATTGTGAATAAGTTAAATTATGTGGCTTCTTCTTGTGCTCAAGTAAGTCAAAACCTTTTTTAAATACAACATCGATGACTCTACCTGACGCAATAAGAACGACTGGGCTCATAGAATCAGCTCGTTTTATAGCAAAATCAGCTAGCTTATCAAAAGCATTGCTAGCTCCAGCGTAAGCTCCAGACTGAAGCGCATCTCCAATCTGAAACTCTTGTTGTTGGCCTCCAGCTACTAGGTTTAAAGTTGGTAGCATATCAGGTTTAATAGCCTTAGATTGCAGAAACTTAGCTATACTGCTAAATACTCCATTTAATGCAGCCATGCTTGCTATGTTAGACGATTTATCTACCACGATTCCTTTAATTCCAGAACGTCCGTCTTCGCCTATCAACCAGCCTTCCACCTTTTTTTCGATAATATCTCCTTGGTTATTGACTACTGAAAGAGTTTCGATGCGACATTTAGCTCTCTCTGAAGACATCTCTCCGTTACAGGATCCAATTAAAATTGCATTTTTGATTTGATCAGTTTTATATTTATTATAAAGAATTGCTGTATCAAGCAACTGCAGAACAATTGGTTCTGGTGATGAAGAGCTGTTTGTTCCTGTGCCTACAACGACTCCAGTAAGTAGCACAGCTCTAGCAGAACTACCGCTAGTAACATAGTTCTCAACATTTTTTTTTTGCTCAGATTCAGCTCTCCTAAGATTTACATAAGGCTTTACTACTACAGGAGCTTGCTCTGTTTTGTTATCATGTGGTGAATTTAAAATATGATGATTAAGATCAGAACTAAATTCATCACTATCATTATTATATAGACTCTGCTTAGGCTGATTCTCCAATATCTCAAGTTTTTGGTTAAAATTATTAATTTGGGCTGTAATTTCTAAATATCTGCTGTCTATTACACTTTCAAATCTATCTTTTAATGTTTTGACTTCATTAAGTATTTCTTCTGTCCATTTTGCTCTCAAATCTACAGCTTGTTCTATTCCAGAAATCGCTTCTCTTGACTCACGATTTTCAATAAAAATTATAGATTCTTTCGTTTTACCACTTTCAGATAAAAAATATGAAACAACCATTATTGTGATGCTTATAAAAGTTAAGGCAATTACTGGCTTTCTACGAATGATATTTGTTAATTCTGATAACTTGCTATTAGGCCTAACAGATTCAGCCTTTGGTTTATCATTTAGCTCTAAATCTTCTTCTTTTGTATTATTATTGTCTGAATTGTCCTGTTCCACTATTCCTCCGCTTTTTGAATGTTAATGTTTCTACCTTATCAATTAATTTTCATACCACTGGCAATCCAATCTAGGTAAAAGCCTAAAATAACACCAATTGCTACCATTACTCCTGCAAGCTTTATATTCCCTCGTGCTACAGCCCAAATCGATGATAAAATAGTTGCGCTTGATATACCTATTGTTTTTAGCTTTCCACTAAAAAGTCCGTCTATTTTATTAAGCTGTCCTTCAAGAGTATCAGCTAATGCTGGCTCAAAAGAAAAAACACAAGCAGTAATTATAATAATTAACAGCCCTACAACTACATTATTCCACTGTATTCCAAATGTAGGGTTTAGCATATTTAGTCGAGTTTTTTGATATATGAACATTGTTATTGCTTATTAGTAAATTTTGCATTATTCTCCTAGTGCTAGTGAATTCCACGTTGAATAAAATTTTACTTTGAAGAGAGTTTCAGATACCCTACCAGAACTTTAAGGCTTTGAAGTAAAAACTAGCATTTTAAGCCAGTTTTATTTTTCCTTAGTATTTCTACTTTGTTTTTTAGAAGGTTTTGCTGTTAATTCTTTTGTATTAACATCATTACTGAACAAATTGGTGAAGACACATTTGAGCCTTTAACAAATTGCATATGAACATTGTTATTGCTTATTAGTAAATTTTGCATTATTCTCCTAATGCTAGTTAATTCCATACCAGTGAAATTTTACTTTGAAGCGGTTTTAATTAATAATCTTTGTAGAACTTTAAGTCTTTGAAGTAAAAACTAGCACTTTAAGCCAGTTTTATTTTTTTCTTAGTATTTCTACTTTGTTTTTTAGAAGGTTTCGCTGTTAATTCTTTTGTATTAAGGTCATTACTGAACAAATTGTTATTGTTTTGTTTTGAATTATCCTTTTCCTCTATTTTTGTAGCAGCATTAACAAGCATTATAGGGCTTGGAGTTTTTGGAGTAAAAGTTAACATTAAATCCTGAATTGTTTTGTATTCTCCTATTACTGTTAAATAAACCTTGTTTCCTTCTTCTCGTGGAACAATAAACAAAAATCCAGACTCATGAACTACAACTTCAGCTGCATTTTGAGGATACATAAAAATATCATTAATTTTTTCATCTTTAAGATTAATTCTTGTTGGCCCACTATCAGAAATCTCAAGCTTTAGTAAATTGTCAGCTTCTAACTCATATTCTACTGCATATATATTATTAACGTTTACCAAAGCAATAAACCATATGATAAATCTCAAAAATCTAATACTCATTTTTTTATTCCATTCTCTTTAACACCAGTCAACAATAAAAGGTAATTAGGAGTTTGCTTGTAAGTCAAAAGGTAAGTCTTATCGACAGCTATATCTTTACTATCGCTAAACCAATAACGAAGCGTTCCACTAATTAATACTCCATCCTTTATCACTTCAATCTTTTTTGGAAAAAAGACTGAAGATACATTTGAGCCTTTAACAAATTGCAAATGATCATGAAAAAATTTATTTAAAGATTCAGTATTACTAGATGCCACTTTCATGTCTGCTATTTGTCTTTCTACCTCATTTGGAGAAGTAGTAAATAAGAGTTTCGTCACATAAATTGCCCATTCCTTTAAATAGGTTTCATGGTAATTTTTTGATGAAACCATCATTTTACGATCAGGCTCCATTGCTGGAATTAATAACCACTTTTCTTCTTTGGTAATTGCAGCCATTATCGCAATTATATTAGCTGCAGCTAGCAATATAGTTACTGAAAGTAAGCATTTATTATATTTAACCAGCTCTTGTATAGCATTTTGCTTAAAGAGATGATTCATTATTTGCCAACTTTTTTGCCCAGCAATCTTGAATATCCTAATGGAGCTGGCAATAAACCTTTAGCTACTAAAAAACTTTTTAGCAAAAAATTCTCCGATACCTTCTTAAATTTCTTAAAGCAATAACATAGAGCAATTCCTCCAACCATAAATGCTAGGCCTAATTTAGCATGCCTGCTGTTTAGTAGTACAATTCCTGGAGCTACTCCAGCTAGCACTACTCCCCATTCATCAATGCTCAAACCCATATACTTCAATGGCCTCGATAATGCCCAACATAATTTTTGATTTTGCATAATCACCTTTAGCCCCAATTGTAGCATGAGATTTCTCATTCTACTACTATAATGTTTAAATTAGCTAAATATCTTCAAACATAGATTTTACCTGCAATAATTAGTTTACATACATGCATGCATGTGCGACATGAAGTCGCACTATTCTTACCACAACGTTTATATCAGTCAGATAGTATTATAAATATTATAATTTTCAGCACATTCCCTAATTATTTTTGTAGCCTTAGACATATACTGTCGCACTAACTCCATACAAGCTATAGTATAATGCATTGTTGAGTTTGAATTCATATGATTCAATGCTGTGCTAATTGTTTTCTGACTTGCACCTGCATCTGACATACAACTTGCCAACGTCCTTCTTAGATCGTGTATCCTTAAATTTTTTATGCCTGCCTTTTTACAAACCCTATGCCATGAGTTATTTGGCCGCTCTAAGTGTCCGCTTGCGCTAGCACTTGGTAGTACCCATTTACTTTCAGATGTGAATTTCCTTGCTTGCAATATTTCCATTGCCTCATCTGTTAATGGTATATTTTGCGCCTTTCCGTTCTTAGTTTTTGGTATATGCCATATTTTTCTTTCAAAATCTATATTGTCCCATTCCATCTCTAATACATTAGTTTTTCTAGCTCCAGTATATAACGCTAGTAATGCAAAATCTCTTATCAACGTATTTTTTTCTCCACATAATACTTGTAAAAATCTACCAATTTCATCGTAACTTAGACGTCTTTCTCTTGCTTGCAGTTTATGCAGCTCTATCCCTAGAGTAGGATTGTTTTCTATTAATCCCCATTTTTTTGCCTTATTAAATATAGTGCGTAAGGTTGCTAGCAATGCATTTGCTGTGGCATATTTTCCCTCTTTGCTGATATCATTGAATATTTGTTCAATATCATTACTTTTAATATCACTTATCTTTTTTAAAATAACAGTTTCCCATAATTATGTATTCTTGCAGTATCTTTCTGCAAGTTTATAGTATATATTTTGGCATACTCTTCAATATACTTATAACACAGCTCTTTGAATGTAATCTCTTGTCTTTCTTTTATACGATTCTCATTTTCTTCTATCTGTTGTTAACATTTTACTTCTCTTGAATCTATTCCGTTCGCCATTAATGTCTTTAATTCTATTGCTTTTTTTGTAGCTTCTTTAATAGATACATATGGAAATTCTCCTATCCTTATTTTTAAACTCTGGTTTTTAAATTTTTGTTCTAAAACCCATGTTTTTCTTACTCTTCCTCCACAGACTGTACATGAGATTTTCAGTTTAAGTCCTCTTATATATGGATGGTGGATAATTTCTGATTTTTCTCCCTCAGGAATTTTAATTTTATTTAATGACCGCTTTGTAAACTTTGATGATGATGATATTGAAGGCATAATTACCCCACATAATATTAATGTTGATATTATTAATATATATTACGTTTTATTGAACATCTGATATAAATTATGCTTTTTTTGATATCAAATTTTTTATACTAATTTGTTCATAATACATATAACTTGAAAATCACTTATCAATCCCAGGTTGTATATATTTTTTGATCATTAGATTAACCTCTAGATTGAAAACTGATCACCAATTTCCTAAATTTTCTGTCAACCTTTTGTCAACCTTTTGCTTTAATTTTTTTGTTATATTGACAAATATTGCAAATATGTTTATAGTTAAGGTTGAAGCTTGATTAAAAATATTAATAAAAATTAACACAAGTTAATAGTAGGTTCTATAAAGTGTAGAAGTTAATAAAAATTAACTTTTCTTCTTCCTTATATTTGATCTACCTTTGCATTTTTACCTATAGCACATCTTATTGAGTATAAGATGAAGCTTAAAGTCTAAGAACAAGCCATAACTACTTTTACCAATTTTAGAAATTTTGTTAAAAACTCTATTGCTGGAGGTACGTTTATTATGACAAATTGTTAACTTTGTAGCATCGATGTAATAGACCTCTTTCGAAACTGGTTAACGTATCAAAATTATAAATGCCAGAGATCAAATTAAATCTAAGACCGAATCTTTTACGTCTATTTCGATATTTATCAGCAATAATTTTGAACTACCTTAACCAGTTTCGAAAGAGGTCTAATATATACCAGCCTCTTCTCCTTTCAGATAATGCATTAATACGACTAATGGTGGCAACATTCTAGGCCACAGTTGTATTATCCTACTATAGCTTGGTAAACAAAAGTATCTTTTATACTTATGACTCAAGTAATATAGATAATAATTTTTACAATCCTTGCATGAAGACAAATAAAAATGTATAACTACTGTTAATAACTCAGCTAAGGACAACTTTCCATCTATGTTCCTTTGATTACTACTTGGTATTAATCTCTTTCTCTCCAACTCGTGATATATCTTGCAAAAATTGTCTATTAAATAGTATACTGTTATAGTACATTTTTTCATGTTGGGTTATTCCTTGTTTATTTAAATTTTTTTTATAACTCAACATTTTCTCTTTGTATACCTCTTATTCTCTACATTTCATATTCCAACTTATCCTAATCTGGCGTTTAAATGGCCTTAAACAGACTTACGTATAACTTCAATAAATGAGCTATAGTAGAGATTGATATCACAAAGTGTGTCAATACAATTAAGCATTGTGAGTTGATGGAATTTCTAAGAAAAAGAATAGACCTCTTTCGAAACTGATTGAATTACTCCGCATACGGCTCAAGCAATTTACAGACAGATGCAATAAGTTGTCTGCGATTACTGTGTACTTGTTTGATAGCAGTTTTTATGTAATAAGCACAAATTGTTAATATGGTTAGTGCCACCACATCTTATAGGTGTTATATGATGTGTATGAATATTTTCACCATTATCTATTAAATCAAAACAAACAAGACATTTATCTTTTTGTCTACGCCAAAGAATCTGCCTGGATTTAAACAAATACTTAGTGCTATCAGCTTAACGTTTATGCCAATATTCTCTAAGTTTTGGATTATCAGGAGAAGATTTACCTTTAACTAGAATACGTAGTTTTATCGTTGTCAATTGTAATTTCCATAGATTATAGATCTTTATTCATCAAGATCCAATTATCATTTCTACCTTTGGTGCTACCTCAATACTTTTTCTTAAGCCATTCCCAAGATTTTTTAAGATGTTTTCTACATGCAAATCTTGCTTGTCTAACCTACATCCAGCAGTATAATTTGGCTAAAATTCTCTTTGAATACAACTTTGTTAAAATAACTACACCATCCAAATATTTTAGAATTTAACTAGTAAAACTATATCTCTTCTTGTACTATTGGTGTTATATTGTTGAATATTAAATCTTAGGAAATCAAAACCTTCATTAATATGAAGTATCATGGTTTTTTTTGACAATTCTAAGCTTCTAATTTAACCAACTATTAATAATGCTTTTGGCTGTGATACATGAGCTTTCCGATTTAGCACAAGTTATAAAATCATCAGTGTATCTTACTAAAGCATATTCAGATTTAGAAAATGTAGGTAATCATATTTATTATAGATAATATTAAGTATATTGCCTATTCCATAAAGAGTTATGTTTAAAAGTAATGGAGAAATTAATCTACATTGTGGAGTATAAGTTGTTGTTTTGATAATCCTGCATTACACCATATTTAAGCCATGCTTGAACTGAATTACGAATAGAAAAATTTCCTATAATTTTCAAAAGAAAATTATGATCAATATTATCAAATGCTCCTTTTACGTTTGATACAGGTTAGAGGTATCAAACGCATAAAACATCTACAGTGCACTATAAAGATGAAAAATCTAACTTGCTGGAACGATAAATGTTTATTTTCTTTCTGCTACTTGAGCACGTTCTGTAGTTATATGGTCAACTAATCCAAACTCTTTTGCTGCTACTGGATCCATAAAGTTATCACGTTCCATACTTTCCTCTATTACCTGTAATGGTTGATTAGTATGATGAACATACAAGTTATTAATAATCTTTTTCATTTTAAGTATTTCCTGTGCATGAATTTGAATATCTGTAGCCTGCCCTCGAAATCCGCCTGATGGCTGATGAATCATGATTCTGCTATTAGGCAAACAATGACGCATACTCTTCTGGCCTGCTGCAAGTAGCAATGATCCCATTGAACATGCTTGTCCAAGGCATAATGTTAATACAGGCGACTTAATATATTGCATTGTGTCATATATAGCCATGCCTGCAGTTACTGCTCCACCTGGGGAATTAATATACATAAAAATCTTTTTATCAGGTGATTCAGCTTCAAGAAACAATAATTGCGCTACAACTAAATTTGCCATATGATCCTCTATTTCACCACAAACAAATACAATTCTCTCTTTAAGTAATCTAGAGTAGATATCATAAGCTCGCTCCCCACGATTAGTTTGTTCGACAACCATAGGTACATATAAAGAGGTTTGATTATTATTCATAAAATATCCTTAATTTGTATTGAAAATTATTATAGATAAATTTTAGCTAAATAAGTATTAGCAATTTTTACATAATGTGCATGATTGTCAAGGGCTGATGTTATAATATTCTGAAATGAAGAAGCGATATGATATAAAGATATAGAAAAATATTTAATAGACCTCTTTCAAAACTGGTTAAGGTAGTTCAAAATTATAAATGCCAGAGATCAAATTAAATCTAAGACCGAATCTTTTACGTCTATTTCGATATTTGTCAGCAATAATTTTGAACTACTTTAACCAGTTTTGAAAGAGGTCTAATGTAAGAAAAAGAACTAAAATTAAGATTAAGTAATATATAGCCAAACTAGTATAAAGCAATTATAACAATAAGATGTAATGAAAAAGTAATTAGTATGACATATTCTATAGATTTTTGGAGAAAAGGGCTAAGCATAAAGACAAGATAGAAAATTAGTTTTGAAAAAGCATCTAAAAGTTTTGTGACAGAAAAGAATACATTAGACTTCTTTCGAAACTAGACAATGATGTAAAATGGTGTTATAAAAATCTGATTTGAAGTAATAATGAAATTAGATCAGATTAAAGAGTTAGGTGATGAAAAATTTCGTCGATTAACAGGAGTAAGGAAGGGAACGTTTGCAAAGATAGTGGATATTTTGAGGAAAGCTGATGGTCTTAAGAAATCAAAAGGTGGGCGTAAAAATAAGCTTAATTTGGAGGAACAGTTGCTGATGGCCTTAGAATATAGCACGAACGTAGGAAATAGGTACAATCAGATAAACTTCATTAAGTGTTCTACAGCCATGCTAATATCTTTGAATTGAGGAGTAACTTTTCTTATTTCGTTCTTAATCTTAAACCAATAATGTTCTATAGAATTTAAATCTGGACTATATGTAGGTAAGAATAGAATACTGCAGCCAACCGATTCTATTAATACTTTAATTATAGTGTTCTTATGAAAGTTGATATTATCCATAATTACTATTTGTCCAGGACGCAATTCTTTGATTAATATAGTTTTCTACATAAGTTGTAAATATTTCTTTATTACAATTTCCTTCAAATATTACTGGTGCCATAATTTGATTATTACAAAGCTCTGCTATCATACTGACCCTGGATTTATGTTGATAAGCTTTATTGCCATAACATCTAGTACCTTTTATACTCCATCCATATTCTCTACAAGCATTATCCTCTATTCCTGACTCATCAATAGATACTAGATTTTCTTTAGAAATTTGCTTTACCTTCTCGATAAATCCATTTCTTAACACAATATCCCTTTTGGAATGAAAATGAGTTTTTTTTATAAGTGTATCCTAGTAGGTACATTTAATGTTTAAGATGATTTAACTAACAAGAAGAAATAAGTTAGATTAAGAGCTATTATGAGCTTTATACGCCTTATAAAATCTGCTATGTAGTTTATTCTCGTTTGAGTTGATACATGAATTTAACTGTAGATGTATTAATATTACTTGTCAATATGATAATAATATCTTGATGTTAATTGCGGAAATATAACGTAAATTTATGTCTAATATTTGGCTAGTTGAAGTGCTAATTTTTAATCAAACAACTTGAATTTATAGTTGATAAGCTCAGAGTAACCTTCAGTTGATAACGTCGCTTAAAAATATTTTTTATTTTTACAAAAGTATTTGCTATTAAATAAAAATCATACTACAGACTATAAGTTTAAGCTAATTTTAAAAATTAATAAGTTATTATTTAATTACTTCAATTTTAAATTAATGAAGGGTGATAAATATGCCAGTAAAAGTATTTAAATTTACACAATCAGCATTAAATGAAATAAAAGTACCAACCAAAGAAGAAAAAATAATCAAGTGTAGAGATATAATAGAAAGGAACTTACTTTGGATAATATCATATACTGGATTTAGAAGATTTTATTTAGGAATAAACATTGGTGGCATATATTATAAAATAAAAATAGGAGATTCACCAGATCTAACGGTAGCAAAAGCTAGAAAAAAGAGAGAAGAGGCTTAAATTAAAGAATGAACTAACATTCGGACAGGTGCATGTAAAATATACTGAATATAGTAGTCTTTATCATAAAAGTTGGAAGAGAACCGCTGAAAGAGTAAAGATATATGCAGCATTTTTATACAATAAAAAGATATCAGAGATTACCAAAGAAGATATTCAGAAAATTTTTGATGAAATAACAGCAAGGAAACACTATGTAACAGCAAACAGTATTCTAAAACTGTTAAGCCCTATATTTAATAAGGCTATAGAGTGGGGATTAATAGAAAAGAATCCTGTATGTGGAATAAAAAGGCACAAAGAGGAATCAAGATCTAGATATGTAACAAGTGAAGAAATGGAAAGAGTCATGAAAGTGCTGGCAGAGAAAGAAAATAGTCAATTAACAGAAGAGCAAAAACAATCAAAGATATCAGAAAAACTGTTTTTATTTACAGCTTTATTCACAGCAGCTCGTAGTGGCAATATATTAGCAATGAGATGGGACGAGATAAGCCTTAGCGAAAAAATATGGTGTATACCAAAAACTAAGACTAAAAATGGTAAAACTCTATATATAGGGTTAGCAGATAAATTAATAGAAGTATTGCAAACCAGAAAACTATGCTCAAAAAGTGAATGGGTATTTCCAAGTTCAGCAGACAATAGTAAACACATATCAAGTTCAACAATGCAGCGAGCATGGGCTAAGATTCGAAAAAAAGCCGGAATACAGAATGTAACAATACATGATCTTAGAAGAACGTTTGCAACTTGGATGAAAAATAATGGTGAAACACTAGATACAATATCTCAAATACTAGGACATAGTGATACTAACATAACTAAAATTTATATTGTACATAGTTTAGCTAAGGCAAAAATCGCTACAAATAAAGTTGTCGAAAATATGCTGAGTATATTCGGTCCCAATATTTGTTTAAACGAGATACTATCTGGAATAGTGCCATAATTAAGTTGTGGAGAAGAAAAATTGACAACAACTTAGCTAAGTAGTTACTCTACATTAGATTTTGTAAATTTTTGAAAATCACAGTAGTAGAATGAGAAATCTCATGCTACAATTGCGGCTAAAGGTGATTATGCAAAATCAAAAATTATGTTGGGCATTATCGAGGCCGTTGAAGTATATGGGTTTGAGCATTGACGAATGGGGAGTAGTGCTAGCTGGAGTAGCTCCAGGAATTGTACTACTAAACAGCAGGCATGCTAAATTAGGCCTAGCATTTATGGTTGGAGGAATTGCTCTATGTTATTGCTTTAAGAAATTTAAGAAGGTACCGGAGAATTTTTTGCTAAAAAGTTTTTTAGTAGCTAAAGGTTTATTGCCAGCTCCATTAGGATATTCAAGACTTCTGGGCAAAAAAGTTGGCAAATAATGAATCATCTCTTTAAGCAAAATGCTATACAAGAGCTGGTTAAATATAATAAATGCTTACTTTCAGTAACTATATTGCTAGCTGCAGCTAATATAATTGCGATAATGGCTGCAATTACCAAAGAAGAAAAGTGGTTATTAATTCCAGCAATGGAGCCTGATCGTAAAATGATGGTTTCATCAAAAAATTACCATGAAACCTATTTAAAGGAATGGGCAATTTATGTGATGAAATTTTTATTTACTACTTCTCCAAATGAGGTAGAAAGACAAACAGCAGACATGAAAGTGGCATTCAGTAATACTGAATCTTTAAAAATTTTTTTCAGAATCATTTGCAATTTGTTAAAGGCTCAAATGTATCTTCAGTCTTTTTTCCGAAGAATGTTGAAGTGATAAATGAATGGAGTATTAATTAGTGGAACGCTTCGTTATTGGTTTAGCGATAGTAAACATATAGCTGTCGATAAGACTTACCTTTTGACTTACAAGCGAACTCCTAATTACCTTTTGTTATTGACTGGTGTTAAAGAGAATGGAATAAAAAAATGAGTATTAGAGTTTTGAGATTTATGATAGGGCTTATTGCTTTAGTCAACGTTAATAATATATATGCGGTAGAATATGAGTTAGAAGATGATGAGCTGCTTAAGCTTGAGATTTCTGATAGTGGGCCAACAAGAATTAATCTTAAAGATGAAAAAATTAATGATATTCTTATGTACCCTCAAAACACAGTTGAAGGTATAGTTCATGAGTCTGGATGTTTGTTTATTGCTCCACGAGCAGAAGAAAACAAAGTTTATTTAATGGTAATAGGAAAATATAAAACAATTCAAGATTTAATGTCAACTTTTACTCCAAAAACTCCAAACCCTGTAATGCTTGTTAATGCTGCTACAAAAATAGAGGAAAAGGATAATTCAAAACAATAACAATTTGTTCAGTAATGACCTTAATACAAAAGAATTAACAGCAAAACTTTCTAAAAAACAAAGTAGAAATACTAAGAAAAAAATAAAACTGGCTTAAAGTGCTAGTTTTTACTTCAAAGACTTGCCCGCTCTGAATCAAGCTTATTAAAACCACTTCAAAGTAAAATTTCATTGATCATGGAATTCACTAGCACTAGGAGAATAATGCAAAATTTACTAATAAGCAATAACAATGTTCATATATCAAAAATCTCGACTAAATATGCTAAAACCTACATTTGGAATACAGTGGAATAATGTAGTTGTAGGACTGTTAATTATAATTACTGCTTGTGTTTTTTCTTTTGAGCCAGGATTAGCTGATACTCTTGAAGGGCAGCTTAATAAAATAGACGGACTTTTTAGTGGAAAACTAAAAACAATAGGTATATCAAGCGCAACTATTTTATCATCGATTTGGGCTGTAGCACGAGGGAATATAAAGCTTGCAGGAGTAATGGTAGCAATTGGTGTTATTTTAGGCTTTTACCTAGTGAATTGCCAGTGGTATGAAAATTAATTGATAAGGTAGAAACATTAACATTCAAAAAGCGGAGGAATAGTGGAACAGGACAATTCAGACAATAATAATACAAAAGAAGAAGATTTAGAGCTAAATGATAAACCAAAGGCTGAATCTGTTAGGCCTAATAGCAAGTTATCAGAATTAACAAATATCATTCGTAGAAAGCCAGTAATTGCCTTAACTTTTATAAGCATCACAATAATGGTTGTTTCATATTTTTTATCTGAAAGTGGTAAAACGAAAGAATCTATAATTTTTATTGAAAATCGTGAGTCAAGAGAAGCGATTTCTGGAATAGAACAAGCTGTAGATTTGAGAGCAAAATGGACAGAAGAAATACTTAATGAAGTCAAAACATTAAAAGATAGATTTGAAAGTGTAATAGAAAGCAGATATTTAGAAACTACAGCCCAAATTAATAATTTTAACCAAAAACTTGAGATATTGGAGAATCAGCCTAAGCAACTTCTATATAATAATGATAGTGATGAGTTCAGTGCTGATCTTAATCATCATATTTCAAATTCACCACATGATAACAAAACAGAGCAAGCTCCTGTACAATCATTTGTCAATCTTAGGAGAGCTGAATCTGAGCAAAAAAAAAATGTTGAGAACTATGTTACTAGCGGTAGTTCTGCTAGAGCTGTCCTACTTATTGAAGTCGTTGTAGGCACAGGAACAAACAGCTCTTCATCACCAGAACCAATTGTTCTGCAGTTGCTTGATACAGCAATTCTTTATGATAAATATAAAACTGATCAAATCAAAAAGGCGATTTTAATTGGATCATGTAATGGAGAGATTTCCTCAGAGAGAGCTAAATGTCGCATCGAAACTCTTTCAGTAGTCAATAACCAAGGAGATATTATCGAAAAAAAAGGTGGAAGGCTGATTGATAGGCGAAGACGGACGTTTTGGAATTAAAGGAATAGTGGTGAATAAATCGTCTAAAGTAGTAAAAATGGCTGCATTAAATGGAGTATTTAGCAGTATGGCTAAGTTTCGGCAAGCTAAAGCTATTAAACCTGATATGACAACAGCTCCAACGTTAAATATAATGACTCCAGGTCAGGCGCAATCAGAGTTAAGTGTTGGAGATGCGCTTCAGTCTGGAGCTTACGCTGGAGCTAGCAATGCTTTTGATAAGCTAGCTGATTTTGCTATAAAACGAGCTGATTCTATGAGCCCAGTCATTGTTGTTGCCTCAGGTAGAGTCATCGATGTTGTATTTAAAAAAGGTTTTGACTTACGTGAGCACAAGAAGAAGCCACATAATTCAACTTATTCACAATCAACTAACAATGAAAAAGTTAATTTGCATAATAAATTCGATCAATCACAAAAGTTAGAGGAGTATTATTTATAATGAAGTTTTTATTATTGCTATTGTGCTGTATGAGCCTAACCAGTTTCTTTTTCGAAAGTACTTTTGATTGTAAAATTCCTAAAGGGCTAAAATGTAAGTCTTTATACGAAATAAAGAATATGGTTGCTCAAGGCGCTTTTGATATTGATAATCTTGAGAAAGTTGAAACATCCAAAACTAAATCAAAAAGACGTTGTATTCTATGCTACAGGCAAGCTAAAGCTATTCAAAGCGTAGCTGTTGTTAACAAGTCGCCGAAAAAACCAAAAAAATATCTTATTAATTTATTTAAATTAAAACAGAGTCAAGGTGAACGCAAGCATACATAAGGATTTTGATCGAGAAAGATTTTCTAAACACTTTGTCTATGAATCATATGATGATGAGACTCAGCTATTCTTTAATCGTGGTTCAATAGGTTTTGTATTGCTTGCATGGCCATTAGTTGGAGCTAGTGTTTCTGCTCAAAATGAAATTGCTGAATTTCTGAAAAGCGATGAAAATTTACCTGGTGAAAGTAGCCTGCAAGTCTTGATGATTGGTAGTAATAATATAGAGAATTTTTTAAGCAACTGGCAGTCATATCGTAAAGGAGAGATATTTATTGAGTTAGCTAATAAAAGAACAGAATTTTTACGTGATCAAGCTCAAAAGTCAGGCTCTGTAAAGGATGTAGTATTGTTGATTTCAGTTACTATACCTAATTTAAATGCAAATATCGATGATATGATTCGCAGACGAGATGCTTTAAAAGATACGTTTAGGTCAATTGGATTAAGCACTGAAAATGTGAATGCACAGCAATTATTAAAGTTTCTGAGAGTAATATTTGGCTGGCCTGAAGAAGAACATTCAAATATTAACCAGTATGAAATATTGTCTGAACAAATTCTAAGTGGAGATTTCTCGTTATTTGAGAATGATGATTGTGTAAATGTAAATGATGATCAAATATTTATCAGTCTAGAAGCAAGAAATAGGCCTGCAGAGTGGAAATTATCTGCTATGGATCTGTTTTTAGGTAATGAAATGCGTCGTGATGAATATATAAAATCAAATTTCCTGATTCATTTTGGTCTGCAAATTTTACCAAATCAAGCTATGGAAAGAACTGCTGCTATAACCAAAAGAGAGGCACTAGAAAGAAATATTAATGCAGGAATGGGCAAATTTTTTTCATGACATACAACAAGAAACTGCTGATTTAGCTGATGTAGTAGCTGCTCTACAGAGTGGTGATAGAGTTGTTAATATTCACTTCAACGTTATTATGTTTGATAAAACAAAAAAGGCTAAGCAATCTGCATCGGCCTTTTGTTCGATGTTAAGACGCAGTGGATGGTATTTTGTACCATGCAAATATGATCATGTAGCCGTGTTACTAGCTGCGCTACCAATGCAGTTAGTTGAGCAAGGCCCAAAAGGTATATTTGGTCAAAATAAAACATCAGGAGTTGGAGTAGCTCTTTCTAGCTTAGGTAGAGGCATAAAAACTGTTTCTGTAGAGAGCAAAGTATTATTGCCAATAATCGGTGAATGGAAAGGTGATTTAAGTTCTCCAGGTATGTTGCTAGCTGGAAGACGAGGTCAAATAATGTACTGGTCTCCTTTTGGTGGAGCTTTATTACCTGCATTAAATAAGAATGCAGCAGCTCCAAATGAGAACTTTAACCTTTGTATAGCTGGAGTTCCAGGCTCTGGAAAATCTGTTTTCATGCAAGAATTAATGCTATCTGTTCTAGGAGTTGGTGGTAAAGTTTTTGTTCTTGATTACGGAAGATCGTTTAAGCGTACATGCTTGATTCTAGGTGGTAGATACATAGAATTCGACATGAAAAATCCTGTATCAATTAATCCATTTTCAGAGGTGCCAGAGGATGACAGCGCAAAGTCTATAGAAGCTAGATCGGATTTTTTATCTAACTTTCCATCTATTTTAGCTACCATGGCTGCTCCACAGTATGGAACAAGCGATTTGCAACAACCGATGTTGCAGAGAGCTTTGACACTTGTGCTATTCTCCCTCATATATAGCATATGCTCCTGCAAGTTTATCTTCCATTAAGTCATTGAAGTAAGTGGGTTGAAGTTTTGTTAAATCATTATTACCTAGATTCTCTAATATCATCATCTTTAATTCTGGTGGTAAGTGAAGCCAAGATGTCTGACTTTCTTGATTAGCATCCTGATTGGATTCAAATATCTCATTTATTGATTCAGCTGCTCCTTGTAGCATCATAGATCTTGTTGTCATCACTTCTACAATAGCCCTTTCAATAAAGGGAGAATACATACAAAACTCACCCTTAATCTTTATAAGATCAAGATCATAAGCCAATCTTGCTAGCGCTTCTTTATCTTTTTTCAGCATAAATATATCAAAAAAAGATAAGTTACTTTCGCTATCAAGAGTAGACTTCATTTGTTCTATTTCATTATGACATTTCTGTTCGAGTTCCTTTAGCAGATCTGATCCACTAATAAGTTGTTTATTGAAATTAAACCCTTTTAAAGTACTTTCACTAATCTTTACGCCACTGTGATCTAATTTAACAATCTCAGCAACTAACAACTGCATAACTTCTCTATTTTTCTCTTGATCTTCCATAAATATCGTGAAAACTTCTCTAAATGGAGTTGTTGTGCCAAGTATATCTAGTGCATTAAGATCACCCCCCTCCTTCAATAATAGAAGTTTTATAATATCAGGGTTGCAGTAATGAGCTGCATAATGAAAAGGAATATCATCATGGTGATTTCGTATATTAGGATCAGCTCCATTCTTCAATAGAAGCTTTATAAATTGTAAGCTTCCTTTACGAAAAGCGGAATGAAAAGGAGTGTTACCATATGTATCTTGTGCATTAGGATCAGCTCCATGAGTTAATAAAAGGCTTGCAATTTCTAAGTGACCTGCTCTGATAGCATAATGTAAAGCCGTCGTATTAATCCTATCAGGTGAATTTATATAATCTAAATCATTTCCTTTCTCATGAAGAATTGATTGTACAGTTTGTATATTGCCACTTTTAGCAGCTTCATGTAAAGCAGTATTCATCATTATCTCCTAAATTAGTTTTTTTTATTAACAATTAGAAACTTGAAAAGCTTCTGTGTAGAATTGCATTGTAAGTAAATGTAAAATAGCAAATAATTACTCAATTTTTACCTTGAAATTAATTATATCTTACAAAGATAAGACACATTAAATAAGTAATTTGCAATCTAAAATTGAATATCTTTTTAATTATTTTATATGATTTTTTATTAACAAAATCATACTTTCCTCAAAACATCGCAAAATCACTTTTAAAGCAAAAAATAAATTAGCTGCCTTTGTCCTAAGCCAGGGATTCCAGTGCCTGTACCTGGTATTCCTGTTGGATTTTGGGAGCCAGTACGCCTTGTAGACGTTACAAAGTCACCAATGTGTATGGTAAGTCTTGGAGGTTTGTCATTTGGAACTGCTACTCAAAAAGGCATGAAAGATGAGGCTGAAGGAAGTGCTTTTTACCACATTCATTGGTATGTCTATCCCGTGATTTACTGGCTGGAAATTTTGCTTGATTTTATTTGTCTGGAAATGGCTGCAGTCGATATAGCATATTTAACAGAGTTTGATCCATTATGGAGTGATGATGCTAAATCTGCGATTTTAAATCCAGAAACGTTGTTGTTTCAAAATGTAGCTGCTTATCAAGCATGTATAGCTGATTGCATGAGTTGTAGCGCTGGTTTATTAGCAAGTGATTATGCTTTTTGGTGTGCTGGATGTCAAGGAATGCTTTACCCTTTCACTGGAACTGCTGCAGCGCATAATGGTGGAGTTGGAACATCTGTATTAATGGTAAGTAAGTTTATGGCTAAGATGCATAGGCAGCTGATGTTATGGGGATATTATGGTTATAAAGGCCTATGTGGCAAGTATCCTATGCCTATCATAAAGAAAAGTCAGTATCGACTACAAATGACTTATCCGATTCCAGAAACTAAATCCTGTAAGAGCATAGGTCAAACAGAAGCTATATGGCAAGCTGGTAGAGAATTTCCAGTTAATGGTGAAGATTTTGGTTACTTGATTTGGCGAAAAAGAGATTGCTGTTTGCTTTGATTTATAAAGCTTGGAGAGGAATATGGTTATACGAGTAATGATGTTGATGGTTTTATTATTTGTTAATAATGCTAATGCTTTTTTTTTGGATCAGCAAAAAACTTTTATTTTTGTCTCATTTTCAATGAGTGATGAGGCTTTAAAAAGCTATTTTGCTGAATCTCAAAAGGCTGGAGCTCAATTAGTGATGCGTGGGTTAATTAATAACTCATTTATACAAACAAAGAATAAAACTATGGAGCTTGGTATTAGCTTCGATATAGATCCTAGCTTGTTTGAGAAATATAAGGTTGATGTTGTACCAGTGATAGTAATAGATGATGAAAAAAGAGGATTAACCAAGAAATTAACTGGCCATATTCCTTTAGCAATAGCATTAGAAATTATGAATGAGAATACTCCATGAAGCAACTTATAGCGCTAGTTTTGATAACATTGAACATCAATGGTTGTATAGCTTCAATGCAAAGCAGTTATAATGAAGCTAAAAACTATAATGTAAATCTTGGAAATTCTTCAAATACACAAGAATTATTTCATCAAGGTAGTAATGTCAATTATCCTAATAATGATGAGGATTTAACCTATCATGGCCGTAATCAGCTTGGTACAGAAAGTGGGGCAATGTTATTTCAAGCTGAAAACAGTAAAAACAATGCCTTAACTCAACATAATATCAACGATCAAAATTATATGATAGCTAATTCAATGAGAATTGAATCTAATCCTTTAAGTGCTCTTGATAGCAGTAACTTCGTAACTCAGACAAGTAAAATTAATACTGAAATTATTCAAAGTTGTACTGAAGGCAGTAATTTTAACAAAGTTGATTTCATTAAAATCAATATGGATGAACTATTTGGTGATATACTCACTAAGGCTTAAAACAGCATGAACAAAGACATTATTGCAGGCATCAAAGATAAAGTTCATCGTGTGCAACAAAATCGAGTTGCTTCATAAAGTATATTCTTTATAAATGATTTTATTTTCCTCATTTAGATATTGCTTTACTTTCGAAAAAAACTAAGTTACCATCGCTAACTCTTAGTGTATAGGTGATTATAAGTATATTTAAAGATGCAGATAATAAAAATCATGTTAAGTGCTGTAAATTATTGGGGATATAAATGTTATACTCAATTAGTTCATGGATCTAATCTGGATGAAAATCAAGATTTATATAGCAAAAATATTTTTTTAACAGGAGGAAGAGCACAGAGTTTTAAGTGTAAAGGAGTTCGCGAATTATTATGTATAAATGAACGAGTTAATCATTCTATATGGATAGAAAAAAGGCGATTAGATATAGAGATGCAGCAAAATAATCAAGATAGTAGCATCGTAGTTGATGATTTTTGTTGTAGTATTTCATTAATTTGGAGCAAGAATCTTTCTGACCTTGCAACTGAAGATGAGATTATTGTTAATGGTTATTGTTCTATGCCTATAACAAATTTGTTATCTAAACCAAATTTATGCCGTCAAACAAAAGCTTTTTCTTTTACTTCATATGATAATTGTGATTTAACACAATTATCTTTAGTATTTGGAGATTTTTTAATAGAAATAAAAAATGTATTTAAAAACGCACAAAATAATATACCAGATGATAGGTGGGTAATATTTTCTAAGTTTGTAGATATATTTTTTGTTGAAGTTATGCGTAATCCTACAACATTAATCACTCTACCTATGTGTTTTGAGTTATATAATCATCTTGTTAATAATAGCGATGACCTAGAAAAATTTATACAAAGCAATATTTTATTATATCAAAATATTAATCAAGAAAGTATGCAAAATAGCGAAGATGATGATGATCAAAGCAACAACGATAATCATGATATTATTTTGCGTTGTATACTAATGGACTACTTTTCAATGTCTACTGAAGGAGCTGTAGTTTCTAGTATGCTTTTTTCTCAAAAAATAAATGAAGTATTAGAAAATCATGGATTATGCAAATATTATTACTCTTATGATAATCGTGCTACTAATCGTGCTACTAAAGGAAAAATTTCATTGATACATACTTTTGCTAATAAGGAGGCTAAAATTGTTCAAGAATGGCTATCTTTGGTTCGAAATGTTAAATCAGAAGATTATAGTCCTACAAATAAGGCAATTACTCTTTTTGCGAAAGAGATAGATAATTTATTAGTTGATTGGTATGGAGAGGAAAATATTCACAATTTATGTTCTGAATCAATACACAAAGATGTACTAATTGGCATTAGTGATGCAGTATATAAGGATATAAAACTTGAATAATTGAGTTATACTAAATTTTATTTAAAAAATAATTGACTGTGATCTATTAACTTAGTTATAATAAAAATTATACTAAAATTATGGGGTGAAAAATGGGATATAAAACACTTACAGAACAAAAACAGTGTTATATTCAGTACCAAAAAGAGTATTTACTTCGAGAACAACAAAGGATTTATAAGCAGAGAAATGATGCACTTAAGGCAAAATTACGAAAAAATGACGATGAATCTAAATTTCTAACAAAATTAATTAACTGTATAAAAGATACTAGTGATAATGCTATAAAAATCAAGCAAATACATAGTCTTGTAGAAGGTAAGGTAGATATATTCAAATGTTTAATGAAAAAGGAATCATCTGGTAGTGTAAGTAAAATAATGGATGCTGTAGATGCAATTGCTGAAGAATGTGGCGGAGTAGAACTATCTGTAGAGTTTGAAAAAGAAGTATCAAAACACTGTGGTATATCAGCTTTGCTTAATGATTGGGATTAATGCAAACACTTCATTAATTTAAAAAAGTAGAAGGTAATAGCCAATAATAACAATACTTAATTACTTATCGATAGAATTAGCTATTGCTAACTCTTCGCCTACATGGTTTTTTATGGTACAATGATAAACATGGTCATGAGCCTGATGACTCTACTTCTAAGTTGATAAATTTGGCCCATGATCATAGAATCGAGGAATTAAAGGAGCAATTTAATGGAGCTCAGCGTATAGCGCTTGATAATCCAACGCTCGAAAATGTAATTACAGCCCAAAGATTGCAGAAGCAAATCATGGAGAAGGCGCATAAGTTTGCTACTATGTGGCAATTAGCTACTCTACTTGATTATCAACTGATTAATGCTCATGAGCCATCTAATAGCTTACATAGAAAGCTATATCAAGAAAAATCAGAGCAGAAAAACGACTTAAAACTCAAAAACATTGCTAAAAACTGGGGCTTGATTCTGCAAGTTAAAGAAGATTGCTTGCTCTGTAAGGCCTTTATGCCTATTGTTCAGGGCTTTGCTAATAAATATGCATTTCAGTTGCTAGCTGTCAGTAAGAATAATGAGTTGCTTAATAAACTAAATCCTAAGCATATTGTACCTGTATTATATCTAGTAGCTAGCGATGGTAAAAAAATATATTCAGTAGCTAGAGGCATAATCTCTGAGAATAAAATTATCGACAATATTCTAGCAATCGATAGATATTATCATAAATTGGAGACTAGATGAGCATCAAAATCAGAGTTTATGTTATTGCAGCATTATTTTTGCTACAAGCTCTAGTATCACTAGCTTGGAATATCGAAAACGTATTTCAAGGAATGAGTGTTAATGTTACTAGATCTGGATCATATCAGAATCAAGCGGCTGGATATTATGCGGCTGGCGGATTATCTGCCAGAACAAGCCAAACATCCTTTCAGCCATTTGCTATAACTCCACCATCTTTAAACATGAGCTGTAGCGGTATTGACGCCTATCTTGGTAGTTTCTCTGTTATTTCTGGAGAAGAATTAGTTCAACTAATGAAGAATATTGGTTCTCAAGCTAAAGTTTATGCATTTTCATTAGGATTAAAAACATTTGCTCCACAGATCGAAAATGCTCTTAAGGACTTGCGTAATCTAGCAATGGAGATGAATCAATTTGCCAAAGGAGATTGTGAATTAACAAAAGCATTATTTGCTACAGCTTTACCAAGAAACTGGGCTATGAGAGAAGCTGTTTGCCGTGATATACAGTCACAAAGCGGGTTTGATTATTTTGCCGCTGGTAAAAAATGTCGTAATTATTTAGATCAAAAACAAGCTCTACGACAAGCACAAAACAAGGATTCAGAGTTAATGCTTGATGATTATAACATCTTCACTAAAGCAGCAGCAAAGGTTGGAATACCATCAAATATGCATGATTCAATCATGTCTATGACTGGCACTATCGTGGTTACAAACAATAATGTACACTTTTATGACTCATTAGCTCAGGATGAAAAAAGTTGGATTAGTCATTTAAAAGGCGGAGAATCAGCCTCGATTTACAGCTGTGATAGTGTCAGTTGCTTGCATTCAGAGCTTGCAACGAAATATCACAATATTACCAGAGAAATCTTATGCAGGTAAAGCTAAACAACAATTGAAGAATCTAAAAATTAAATTTGATAATAATACTGAATTTAGTAACCCTGAAATAGCCTTTTTATCTTCGATTGGAGATATATTTCCGATTTATGATTATATCATATTAGAATATATTTCTGGAGTCACAATTTTAGATAGCTCATCAGAATTAATAGCTAGCTATACATTAGTTCAGCATTTAAAGGAAGTAATCACCGAAATACGTAGAGCCGTTACTTCACTAGGTGCTAAACAAGTTTCGAATGAACATTTAGAAAGATATTTGAAGGAATTGAATCTAGTTCAACTTTTTGCAAATGAAAAATGGACTAGCCTACAAACAGATGCAAGTCGAATAGATAAAAGGGCTAGATTAATAGAGCAGCATTTAATAGCGAAGGAGAAAAGTTAATGGATTACGTAATATACACATTTGGTGGTGGAGATCTGTTATGGCATGTGTTTAACGGCATAGGCAGAGTCTTTGCTTCAAATAGCGAATACTTCACTCCAGTAGGCCACTTAGCCTTGACTATTGGCTGCATATGGGCTGCTACTAGGGCTATTTTTAGAGGAAATATCGGCATCTTTGCTATGGAATGGTTTTTTCCATCGATATTTATTTTTACGCTATTATTTGCTCCCAAATCTACTGTTTGGCTGAAGGATGAGGTATCAATGAGTGCACCAGTAAAAGTTGATAATATTCCGATAGGTATTGCAATGTTTGCTTCTCTTTCCTCGCAAACGAGTTACTTTGTGTCCAAAATGTTGGAAAATCATCTTTTACCGGCTTATGAAGGACTATCAAGCAGAAAAACTGGTATTATGTTTGGAGCTAAGGCTGTAGCTAAGATTCGAGATGTGCAAATACATGATCCAGTAACTTTAACTAATACTAAGGAATTTCTTAGACAATGCTTTATGAAGCCTTACATCATAGGTAATATCTTAGGCAAAAAAGCTGCTGCTCAACAAACTAATGATATCATAGGATTTATCGAGCAGAATATACCTAATAATTTCGGTATTTATTATCGCGAACCTAGTAATTTAGGTATTAGTTTCAAGACATGTAGGCAAGCTACTCCATTAATTAAAGCAGCAATTCATAAAGAATTAAATGAAGGGCTTTTAACAAACTTTGCAGCTGCGATTGGAGTTCAATCTGATCAGTCACACATGTTAAGTCAAAGACTAAAAGTCATGACTGGCGACACACTAAAATATTTACAGAGAGAGCAACAAGATATTCATGAATGGATGAAGCAAGCTATGCTACTTAATGCTAATCGTGAGTCATATGATGACTGGCGTGAGAAGTTTTCATTATCACGAATTTATCCTAATCTGGTGAGTATGCATGCAATCAGAGGGCTCTTTCAAAAATCATTTTCGTATCTAGTCGCTGGGGAAATGGCTGCTGACATGATGCCTATTTTACAATCTGTTTTTTTTGCAGTAGTAGTTTCAATGATCTTTTACCTACTAAATATAATCCTAATATTATTTCAGAACATGAACTAACAATTCAAAAGTTAACAGAATTGAACAATTCTACTATTGCAAAAGAATTTGAGCAAAAACTACAGATATTGAAAAAATACTCTTGAGATAGATAAATTTTCAGAATCAAGGAAATTTCACTAGGGGCTCACAGTTATTTGCTCATAAGTTAAGAATGTTTGAGCAAGGTAGTACCAACGTTTTTATAATTGGATTAGGATTATCGATATTCTGGATTATATGTCGATTATATCAAAAAGTTTTTCTGAGCAGCTTGTATTATTTTGCAATTGAAAGATATGTGCAGCTTAAGCTAGCAATTGGTGAGCATTTTTATGATATCGATCAAATAGGCATTAAGTTTTATAGTTTAAGGTTTAAAAAATGGATGCACCTCAATGCTCAAGACTTTTTGCATGAGTTTTATACAGGCCAACATGGATTTAAAATACAGCAATTATGGGAATTCCTAATCAATTCAGCATTATTAGAAGGATTAATTGTTTTTGCTATTGGTGTGATAATTTCAATTGTTTTCTTTACAGCTCAAGGCAAAAAAACGATTATTAAGGCCAAAATTAGAGGCGCTGATTTTGTACGGAGTAGGAGGAAATCTATCTAAAATGCTAAAAAGCGCTAAAAAGGCCTCGAAAATCTGTTTTGGAGACTTGCCATTAGTAAAGAATAGTGAAAGGCTACACATTCTTATTACTGGAACAACAGGTACTGGTAAAACTAATATGCTTAACGAACTGCTACCACAAATTCGATTACACAAAGATCGAGCAATCATTGTAGACACTACTGGAGCTTTTACTGATAGATTTTTTGATCATAAATGTGATAAACTGCTTAATCCTTTTGAAAAAATAGTGAGCAATGGTTGCCTTGGAATGATTGTTTTGAAGCAGCTGATTTTCATGATATAGCGAGTAGTTTTAGTAATTATACTCCTAAACTTGATGACTTTTTTGCTAAAAATGCTGAATTAGTCTTGTCTGAAGCATTGAAGCTATATAAGGATGATAAAGATATCATAAAATTAATTCATACAATCATTTACTCTGATAATAGACAATTTGCAAAAGCTTTTAGAAACACAGCTGTATCAGGTATTATAAGCGAAAGCGCACTTGAAACTTCTGCAGGAATTCAGTCTACGCTTGGAAAGAATATTACTTCGCTACAATATTTAAAGCCTGGAGGTAGTTTTAGCATAAAAGAATGGTTTAGTAATTCAAATGAAACTGGCTGGCTATTTATCACAGCTAACCCAAATCAAAGAGCTACTTTATGCCCACTTATTTCAGCTTGGATAAGCATAGCTATCAAAGCTTTGATGTGTAGAAATCCTAATCATGATAACAAAAACATGTGGTTTATACTTGATGAACTTCCAGCTCTACAAAAAGTTTCGTCTTTACCAGTTGCTTTGGCTGAAAGTAGAAAGTATGGAGGCTGCTTTGTTGCTGGATTGCAGAACATTCATCAATTAGAAGCAATATATGGGGCTGCTGAATGTGCTTCTATGCTGGATTTGTTTAATAGTAAATTTATTTTTCGAGTTAGCGATCAGGTTACAGCTTATAAGTCAGCATTAACACTAGGTGAACAAGAAATTATTGAAACTCAAGAGAACTTGTCATATGGATCAAATACTATGCGAGATGGAGTAAATATGAATAATGTTGAGCGTAAAAAGATTTTAGTTATGCCATCTGAAATTATGAACCTACCAGACCTAACTTGTTATGTAAAGCTTGCTGGTAACTTTCCTATCACAAAACTAACTATGCAGCTACAAAACTTAAATACAGCTTTTGTTTGTGAATATAAATTGCTCAAAAAACTTAAGTTAGTAGAGTATTAATTCGAAAAATTAATACTCTATGTTATTTTTTAAATTAATCACTTCTTCTTTTGACAATCCGGTATTTTCAAAAATAAATTCAACTAAAAAGCCAGCTTTTAATAAGTTCATTGCAAGCTCTTGTGCAGCTTCAGCTCTGCCTTCAGCTCTGCCTTCGTCAATATATTGTGCAGCAATTGTTCCCATAATCCTTTTTCTATCCTCAATTGATAAATTTTCGTCCAGTAATTTTTTTAACCTAGGTTGCTCATCTTTACTAACCTTACTTATAGTATAATGCAATAACGCTTTTATGTAAAGAAAGCCATTTTCTTTATCTTTTTGTGCTATTTCTTGTAGTGTATCAAAAAATTTTGCCCATAGCTCTATTATATCCGGTTGATTATGAATATACTTCATAAAATGAACTAGTGCAGCAGTTGCTTTTCTTTTTATTTCACTATCTGGCATTGCTTGCCAATCGATTAATAAGTATTCAGAACCCATCAACTCTTTAGCTAATTTAGGATCATCAAACAGTTCCCATAAGGTTCTTGGAGCATTAAATCGTTCAGATCCGTGATATACTACTATTGGTACAACAATTGGTAATTTACAACGTTCTTTTGTACGCTTTTTTAGTCCTTTTTTATGCCTTTTTAATATTGATAATGTGTATTGCCATAATTTGAACGCGATACAATAATCAGATCTTAATTCTGCCTCGATAAGTACATATATAAATGCATCATTATTATTTTTTGTTTTAACTGAAAATAGCACGTCACACATACTACTGCGTAAATTAGCTTCAACAAACGATTCTTGTTCAACTTTTATAGTACTTAAATCTAGTATGTTTTTAACTTCATTTGGTAAAAAATCATTTGTAAAATCCAGAGCTGCTTTTGGATCATTCATTAAATCTTTAAATAGTCCATCGTGTTTTAAATTTTCAGAAATAATCCTGGTTGTATATTAGTTTGTATTGATTCAATTTTTTCATTAAGTTTTCTTATTTCAGGGCTGATAATATTTCTAACAGCATATAATCCTTGAGTTTTTAATACATTATTGAAGTCATTTTTGACTGTGCAGACTACTGCTTCCTTATCCTCCAGAACTTTTTCTGCTTTTTCAGTATTTACGTCATTTTTAACTGCTAGAATGATCTTTTCTTTTGGGCCAGGATTATAGTTTTGCAAATTTTCGGCTTCAATTGCACATAAGATTTTTCCTTCAACTCCAGCTTGTTGAATGGTTAACGCTGTTTCAATATCCTTTGTAATGATTGTTACAGGTGAGTATTTTGAATTCTGTTGAGCAATTTCAGCAAATGAGCCACTAATTGTACCAACAGATTTTTCAGCTACATCAGCTTTATTACATGTTTTTGAATTCAGAACTAATATCTTAGCTCCAGTAATTTCGCCTGTTTCATTTTTAACAAAAATAGTGAGTGCAGGCCAGGATTTTTGAGTCTCTTCATCAAAAACCATATTTGCCCTTAAATTAGAATTGTTAAAGATTTTTGCACTATAAATTCCTGTATGGTTTTCTAAAAATTTGTTTGCTACTATTGCTTCCAGTTTAGCTTCCTCTTCTTGTTTAAAGTAGTATAGAGATGAAGATTTATTATACAATTCTTTAACATTCGTAATATCATTTTGTTTTGCTATACTATTATTTTCTGTTTGAGTAAGTTTGGTTGTTTCAACTGCCTTAGTCAGTTTAGTAATTTCAGGTTCTATAATGTCTCTAATTGACTGCTCTCCACAACTTTGCAACAGATTATTAAAGTCACCATTTTCTGGTGGTTTGACTATACAAGTTATCGCTCCCTTCATTTCTAACATTTTTGCGGATTTAATTACAGTATCATTAGTTATAGAATTTTTGCTATCATTATCTGCTGCAATGATGATTTTTTCACCAGGAAATGGTGAATAATTTCTCAAATTCGCAATTCCTGCACTAGCAATGATATTACCTTTAATGCCTGATTGCTGCAAGCTCAATGCTGTTTCAGCGCCTTCTGCTATAATTGTTATATTAGGGTCATTCGCATTTCGCTTTGCGATTGTTATGAACGATCCGCTGATTTTACCAAAAGATCTTCTGTTAATTGAAATATTCGCCTTATCTCCTGCCAAATTTAGATATACGGCCTGTACTCCGGTAATTTCTCCTTTTGCATTTCTTGCAAATGCTGTCAATGCTGGATAATTTTTTCTCGTTTGAGTATCAAATAGTATACTTGCTTTTAAGTCTGAACTTGCAGTGCTTTTGTCAAAAGTAATACCACGATTTTCAAGATACTTTTTTACTATTTCAACTTCTGCGCATTGATAGAGTCTGTCTTAGCTGTGCTAAGCTGCTCTATTAGGTTAGCAACATTTTTTGTAGCTTGCACATTGTAGTACAGCCGTACTTGCTCTGCATTCCCTATCATGCTTATGTTAGAACTTTCTATGCCTACACCATCATTATGAAGAACATATATATCTTTTTTGACAGCTGTTTGTGGGTTACAAACTGTTGTAGCATATCCATGTTTAAAGCTTATTTTATTCAAATCAAAGCTTACCTCGTTTCCTGTATCTGTCTTAGCTACAAACTTATTTTCATCAATTGATACTAGAGTTGCAAATTCACTGTTTTGTATTTGTAAATCCTTATCGTTTGTTTGAAATACAATTCGGTCTCCAGCCATGTAGTTAGCATATTTTTTTGATTCGGCTCCTGAAATTAAAATGCTGTATTCTGGACCTTTCAGAGCACCATTTTCCTTCATGTAGTTTCTGATGTTTTGATTAATATTTTCAGCTTCTTTATGGTCAGCAATTATCAAACGATCCTGCAGCTCAAATTTACTATTCTTCCAATCATTGATTAATTGGTTTATTGATTCTTTCAGAGTGTTATCAGCTCTCAAGCTATTATTATCACTAAGTAGCACTATACCATCAGCAATATCACCATTTATCAACTTTATAGCTACGTTGTGGTTCAAGCTGTTAGCCTTAGGATTTTCTATATCTGTTTTTGAATTATGAATGTTATTGAAATTATTTGAATCATTGATTTTGTCAGTCATATAAAACCTCACCTTCGCATCACTAAATTGTTTTGCGGTATAAATATTTGCTATTTTTACCGTTTGAATTATAATTTTATTGCTAGGTGATTATTGGAATAGTTTTCCTGTTAAATGTAGAGCTTGCAAAAGTTCAAACGCTTTCAGTATTCTCTTAGCGGGGCATAATGCGAATTACAAACATCACTGTGAGCTGTTTATGTATAGCTCATTTTGTAATTTGCTCTGTGAATGAATAGCTTACATTCAATTTCAAATCTTCAGCACTACCGTCTAATTCTAATTTTTGGAGCTATATCAGCTTTTACAATTTGTTCAGGCTCTGTTTTTACGTTCTGAGTATTAATTAACTTCATGATTTCAGGTATCATAAGCTCCTTAACAGCTGTGGCTCCTTTATTTTTTAGCATTTCGTTAAAATCTTCACCTTCTGAAGGAACTACGATGCTAGTGATTGCTCCTTTGCTTTTTAATGCTTTTGCAGCCTCGTTTATAGTACTTGCATACTCTTTATTCTGTTTATAATTATTTGCAGCTATAAGAATCTTTTCTCCTTGAAATGGTTGATAGTACTTCAAATTATTTACATTTGAGCTATATACCATTCTGCTATCAATGCCAGCCTTCTGAAAACTTGATATCGTTTTTCCTTCTGCTGACAGAATGGTTACATCATAATCATATTGTCTTTGTTCTTTGATTTGCATAAACAATGGAGTAGAAATATCTTTGGTGGTGCATTGCTTTATGCTATTCTCTTGCTGGACTTTTTCTACTTTAGCTTCTTGCTCTGGTTTAGCGGTAAAATGATAATATTCTTTATTCACATGAGATCTATCATTGATATCATTGATTATAGACTTAAACCAGTTTTCAACTTTACTAAAAACTTTACTAAAAACAGTTGTCTTTGTCCGTTCTTTCTCCAAATCATGAGCAGTTTTCAGAGTTATGCTAGCTGATTTCTCATTTGGTCTGCTGAGCTGATTTATTAAGCTGTTAATGGTTTTAGTTGCTTCCTTATTGCAATATAACTTTAAGTTCTCTATATGCCTTGTCATAGCTACGTATGAGCTGCTTATATTACTTACTCCATTATGCAAAACGTATACATCTTTTATAGAAGCTCCCTGGACCTTATAAACAGTACTTGCATAGCCATGTTTAAATTGTATTTCACTAGGATCAAAACTCACTTCTTTTCCTGTGTCTGTCTTAGCTATAAATTTATTTTTACTAACCGAAGTTAAAGTTGCAAATTCACTATTTTGTATTTGTAAATCCTTATAGCTTTTTTGAAATACTATTCTATCTCCTGCCATATATGACTTTTTCCTTCCATCAATAGAACGCTCATATTCTGTGCCTTTTAGCGTACCATTTGCTTTTAACAAAGACCTAATACTTGAATTAAGAATGTCGACATCTTTATTACGTACTGTAATTACCAATTTTTCATGTAGCTTAAATTTGCTTAGACTCCAGTTGTATATTAACTTACTCATTGAGTCCTGCAACGTATTATCAAACCTAACGCAGTTATTTGCCTCAGTAAGGTTATACCGCTTAAAATATTACTCTCAGCAAACTCCATTGCTGCTTCTCTGCTCCAGTTTTTACTTTGTCTTCGAATATTTACTAAAACATGTGAACCAAAAATATTACTCAGAATCTCAAACATTCCACCTCTTTCTATTGAAGCTAACTGCTTTTCATCTCCAGCAAGTATCAGTTGACAATTATTGTTTCTAACTACTCTAAACAGCTCTGCATAAGCTTTAGTACCTACCATTCCAGCTTCATCTACTACTATTAAGCTGTCTTGCATAAAAATTTTTTTTCGATTATATAAAAATCCTTTTACTGTATAGACCTATGTATAACCTTTGCTCTTCAGCTCTGATACTGCCTTATGAGTGGGAGCAAGGCCAATAACTTTTTGTCTACGATTTGTTGCAAGCTCATACGTTTTTGCTAAAACATAAGATTTTCCTATACCAGCTCTTCCTCTCAAGACTCTAACTCCACTAGTGCTAAGCAAAATATGCCTTAGAGCTTGTTTCTGTTCTTCACTAACATTTGCTAGACCTTCGATATCACTTTTAAGATTGTAAATATCGTTGTAATAAACCTGATTATTGATTTTATTAGCTATTCTGATTATTCTCGTCTCCTCATTTCGAACCTCAATTGTCGTAAAATATTTGCTACTTTCACCATCATCATGGTATAACTCTAGTATTCTATTTGAACTAAGCACTTGCTGAACTAACTGTTCTCTTGCTGTTAGATCTGGTATATCTTTTACTGCTTTTTCAACATCCTGCTTAGTAAAAATAGATTTGTAATGTGTTATAGAATCTGTTATTACGTCAGCATCATTAATAATCTTCAAATGAGCCTCTTTACGTAACTCATTTTCATTTAATACTTCATTAATTAAATTCCTAATTTCAATATATTTAATATTCCCAATATGCTTTCCCGGCACTTCGCTTATCTCGTCAACTCTATATGGTAAGCCTAATTTAGCGAAATATGCATTAATTATTTCTTTTACTCTTTCATGAATCATCTCGGGATCTTTAATAACAACCTTTTTGCCATTAACTGTTATGATTTTTGGGTTTAAATCTACTGCTATATCTCCTAAACCAGTTCCATCTTCTCTAAATCTTCTCATAGTAAGCAATATATGTACATGCCAGTTTTTATCTCCTGTTTGAGGCTTATGAATGTCTATCTGTACTCCAATACCTTTTTGCACCCATTCCATTTCATCAACTATTTGATGAGTTAGTTCTATTCTATGCTCTAAATTTAGCTCCTTCTCGTCTGGCAATGCTATTACTATATCCTTCAACAACTGGCTGTTGTCTTTTTTTGCTGTTCGTTCCACCTCATTCATTAATGTTTGAATATTCTTGAATTTTTGATTTACATAATCCGGTATCAGCACTGTATGATATACGTTATCTTTCTTACGAGAGAAGTTATACCTTATACCTGTCTGCTTATTTTTAACAATAGTTCTTGCATTATATGCTGCCTTACGACAACTATCACCTCCTGCACTTCTACGTAAAAAATTCAATCCTTGCAAACTGTATAGCCATCTCAATACCAATTCTCACCTGAGTTTTAAGTTAGCATGGTTTTTTTGATTTTGCTAGCATAAACTTCTTTTTTTTTAACATTCAATCGGTTAATGAGTACTCATTTTTTAGCAGTAAACTTTCAAGTTTACGTATTGCGTAAGCTTATTCTTTAATGAAGCTTCTAACCTGAATTCAAGTTTTTTTGACTATAATTATTTGATGTTGGTTTGGTAGGTACGGTTTTTTTCTTTACTGAGATTTTATTTTGATATATTCTTGCCTGATTTTTTTATCTTTTTGAATTACTAACACAGCAAATCTTATGCAGCAAAAAATTACTCTTCAACAAAAAAAGGCTAAGCTAATCATGGATGAGGTTAACCTCAAAATTAAAGAACGTAAAATGCGTACTCGACGTCTTATCGAAATGGGTGGATTAGTTGCTAAAGCTAAGCTTGATCACTTACCAACAAATACTTTATTGAGGTCTTTTGTGTCTTTAAAAAATACTCTAGTGCAGCATTCAGTTTATTAAATAAATGTTCATTAATTGAGTCTGTCTTTAATGTACTAAAAAAGTATATGCATTTAGAGCATACTAGACATCGTTCTTCTCTTAATTTCTTTGCTTCTCTTGCTAGTTATTCTACCTCCAAACTTATAATTCCTATCTTATTTTTCCTTCTTTAATTAAAAGTTAAAATTGCTAAAGAAATAAATTCAATGAAAGAAATGAGTAAGCAAAATATATAACTAAAAATTGACTTGTATATTTATTGATCCTATATAAAAATTATACTCTTTTGCTAAGTAAGAGTTGTATGACATTCCTAATCCAATTTGATCATGCCAAATAGTTACTGCCATACCTAATTGATAAAATAATTTATGCATTTCAACTGGAGTAAAATTAACATTACAATAGTCTCGTGAATTGCTATATTTTAGCATTATATTACTACTGGCAGTGTACAAATTCATATGAATGAAGGCATGAATTTTAGGTATTATCAACATATTTGTATCAATATTATTGATACGGCATTCTATTGTGGATCCTAGTCTTCCATCCAGTATATAATGCTTTATACTACCTACAGTAGTGCCGTCAAATAATTCATGACTAAAATTTTCAAGTGTATTATATCTAATTCCAACTATTGGTGATAAAATCAACTTCTGATAATGATTAACTAAATATAAATTATACTCAAGCATTAAATCACAGTAGTAACCTTTGCCGCTAATTTTATTGAAATGTTGATCAGGTAAATATTGAGTTTTTCCGCCATACTTAGTAAAGCCTATTATTCCTTGCGTAAATACATTTTGTTTAAGATAATATCTATCATATAAAGATATTGAATACGCGCTATAATCAGTGTTGTTTAATATTTTCTTAGAATCTTGAATATTAAGATTTGAATATAATCCTGTAACCCCAATAATAGTTTTGTCATTTAAATATTTATTTGCTGCAATACATATACCATTAATGGCTATCTTATGCTTCTGGATTTTTTTATGTTTTTTTGGATTAATACTAGCAATGAAAAATTCGCTCTGAATATTCCAAACATTGTTACTGTAGATATTTGATCCAGAACTTATCATTTTTGATGACTGTTTAGCTATTATGCAAGATAGGCTTGAGGTTATAATATCTACAGCAGCACTAGTAGCAGTATTAATCGCAATAGTTGTTATAGTATCATGAGATGTTATAGATTCATTCAGTACTTGTTGTTTCTTTTTAATACTTGCTACTAGTTGAGTATTTTCTATATGGTCTTGAATATCTATTTGCTGATTGCAATTATCTATCTGTTGATTGATATTCAACGGCTTTTTTTTAGTTGCATAAACTATTTCTCGATTTAGAGCAGCTTGTTGCTGATTCAGCTGGTGTATTTGCTGCATAAGTGGTTGTATTTTTCGATCAAAAAAATCATTAATCTGCTGTATTTCTTGTTGATTTAGCGGTAGAATGCTGTTTTGTATTTGTAGTAGATTATTATTAATTTGATGTATTTGCAATTGTATGTTCAATAGCATACCATTTAGCTTTTGTATACGCTTATTAATATCTATTACTGATAGTGAAATGGGCATCTGCTTTAGACTGAAATTTTCCTGATCTAATTTTAGTAAAGCGTTATTAAGCATCTGTATTTTCTGTTCAATATTAAGCTTCTGTATTTGTTGTAGTACATGTTGTATCCGCTTATTTAGTGGCTGTATATATTGCAGTTCTCGATTTAGTGACAGTATTTTCAGTATATCATTATTAAGATCCATTAGATCTATCATACAGTCCAGTTTATCTAACCGTATGTTAGATGCATAAGTAAGTATTAGTGTATTCTGACTTAGTTGCTGTGGATTGCTTATATTAAGCAGTTGTGGTTGTAGCAGATTAGTATTGAGTAAAGGTAACAGTTTTTGATGTGGTAGTTGTAGTACAAACAGATGCAGTCGCTGTATTTTTTGTATGTCCAGATCAAGCTGTAGTACTTGCTGAGTTAGTTGATTATTATATTGGTTTAGGCTAGCTATCTTATTATTATGCTGAGTTACTTCCTTAAGCTCTGAGTCTATGCCTAACACACTCTGAATTGCTAAAATAAAAGACCATATAAAAAGAATTGATAATTTTTTAATAAAAGTTGTTGGCTTATTAATTTTTTCCATATTTAACAATTTAATCTATCAAAGCTAAATAATGTTTGAAAAAGTATATGTATAAGATAACAGATATTAAAACTTTTAAAATTTTTATTAAAATTAACAAAGAAGAAAGTAATATAGAATCTGCTATGAACACTACTTACAAGGATATATTCTAGTCAAAACTAGAGTTTGATATAATTAAGTATGCCAAATTGTAGGAATAGAAAATGGTAGAACTTTGTATTCTACTGCTATTAATACATTAAGCATAACTAGCTACAAATCTTAACTAATTCAAATTAAAATCACTTGATCTTCAAAAAGCATATCCTAGTTATCTATGTAATTTAATCTTATATACGCCAGATTAGGATAAGAAAAAGTATGGAAAGCATAATGTAAAAGGTCTACAAGAGATATAGTATTATGAACTAAATACTTAAATATAAGCAATAAATAAACCGTTATTAATTGAAATTATATTTAAATATATTGCACAATTATAATTGTACATTATCTCTTGTAGACCTTTTTTCATTATGTTTGTCATACTTTTCCTTATCCTAATCTGGAGTTTCTAACTTTGGATTCACGTTTTTTTGACTATAATTATTTGATGTTGGTTTGGTAGGCGCGGTTTTTTTTCTTTACTGGAATTGTATTTTGATATATTCTTGCCTGATTTTTTTATCTTTCTGAATTACTAACATGGCAAATCTTATGCAGCAAAAAATTACTCTTCAGCAAAAAAAGGCTAGGCTAATCATGGATGAGGTTAACCTTAAAATTAAAGAACGTAAAATGCGTACTCGACGTCTTATCGAAATGGGTGGATTAGTTGCTAAAGCTAAGCTTGATCACTTACCAACAAATACTTTATTTGGTGCAATTGTTTCACTAAAAGAAACTTTAACACAACATCCAAATGTTCAGAATCATTGGACTACAATCGGTAAAGATATTTTTGATAAAGAACAGCAAAATAAAGCTGCTGTGATTTTAAAATTTGCTTCTGAACCAGACGAAGACACTAAGCGCCACATTCGCCTTCATGGCTTAAAATGGAACAGTTTTCGTCAAGAATGGTGCGGCCATGTTAAGGACATTGAGTCCTTAAAGAATGGCCTTCTCAATGTTCAGTATAGTATAGAATTGGTATCCTGAATTGAAAATATTTAAGCAACAAAAAAGTTATTGCAAATTAGCTAGTATAATTTATAAACTTATAATATAAACTTACTTAACAATAGGGTGATTATGTATAGAAACAATTTGTACCAGGGTTTAGCTAGCAATCTTATATCCACAGACATAGTACAGTTAGCTACTAATTTTATATTCAAAAAAGAAGGTAATAATACTTTAATCTTGATTGGGTGGAATAATAGCCAATACAATGATATTATTCAAAAAGCCCAAAGTAATTGTAACAGAGAAAAAGAAGCTGTTAGTTATATTTCTTCAAGTATAAAACAGTATGCAGTAGTTGAGCACTATGAATATGCTAAAAAAACATATAATATATTATATGCAGTAGAAGAGCTTAATCATAACCAGCTCATACCTATAGTAGTAAAATATGATAATGAATCTATTCTAAATAGTAGTAAAAAGTCATTAACTGATAAAGAATTAACTATTGTATGTAATGATTTGAGTGAGAGACCAGCAGAATTAAATACATTTACTGACGACGACAGAATTGCTTATTATGAAGATAATCTTCGTATTTATACACCTGATCAATTTAAAGATTGTTGTATGGGGGACATATCAAATTGTACATCCGAATGATAATATTTTACTAGTTAAACCATATACTAGCTAGCATTAAGTTTGCAATATTCACTTAAGAGTTCTCCAATCTTTGGTAGATTAAGGTACTTAGCAAGAGGTATAAATTCTTGCTGCGTTTCTAGTATGATTTCTTGTCTTTTTTCATAAGGTTTTATTGATACAGTCTGAATATTATGGAATCGGTCGAAAAGCTTAATTAATAATAGTTCTGTTTTATTTTGTCTATAAAATGTTTGAATCATTTCTCTAGAACTGATTTTTTTATTATCCTTAATCCTGGTGAGATCTGAAACCTGTTCTGCAATATTATGACCAAATTCTTGACCTATTTTTTCTTTGGTTAGTGTTGTGTCTTCGATGGTATCATGTAGTATTGCTGTAATAATCGTATCTGTTTCAAAGCTGTAGTCTGATACCATATAAGCTACTTCTAATGGATGTGTGTAGTATAGTTCTCCTGTATCTCTCTTTTGCTGACCATGATATTTTTGGGCATAAAATATTGCTTTTTCAACTTTATCAAGATCAATTTCAGTATTAAATCTTACGTTGGTTTCAAACAGCTTATTTAGTAAGCTCTCGCTATAAAAGTCTATCATTTTTCATCTCTAAATAATCTTTAATAAATTATACAATAAATTAAACTTTTTATGTACTCCAATCTCAGATAAAAACTGGAAAAGAAGCGAATTAATTTGATTAAAAAAGTTGTACTGGAATATTGCAAGTAATGGTTGTAAACTTGTCTTTTTCGCTTTCTATTTCCATTTCTCCATTAAGTTGATTGACAAGGTAATTTACAAACCATAATCCTGATTCAAGCATTAGCGGATAGTCTCGTACCAAGTCAAAATGAGCTAATTTAGCTTTTATATTCCCTAATTTTTCTTTTGAAATACCGCTTCCTGTATCGTGTATTCTAAATTGTAGTATGTTATCGCTTTTTATATAATTTTTTACAGTAAACAAATGAACTGTAATTATAACCTGGCAGCTGTGATTAAATCTAATGATGCTTCCTATTAATTGACTTAATATAGCTTGTAAGTGATCACTATTTCCAATCACAATATCCTTCATTTTGTACTGAAAATTGTAATTGATTTTTATATCTTTCTCTTTTGCAATGTCTTCTAGTCTCATGACGGCATTTTTTACTAGCTTTTGTATGCTAAATTTTTTTAAACATAAATTTTCATGCTCAATTTCGCTTCTAAGCGTGTAAACTACATCATTACAGTACTCTTGGAGATTTGCTGATCGATTTAATATTGTTTTCAGCTTATCTTTATTTTCCGAATCATTTAACATGATCTCGCTTGCAAGCCTTACAATTTCACTCGTTGCAATATTAAATCTATATTTAATCTCCTGTATTAAATCTGTACAATATTCTTTCAATGATTCAGCTACCTCGACCTGATACTTCGCTTTTCTTAGCTTTGTTATTATTTCCATATATTCATCGATATTCTCACTCTCTCCATTCACTAACGTAATTGGTATTGGAGGAATTTGTACCATCCATTTGTTAATTGTTTTCTTCTTTTCTTTCATAGCATTCTCCTAAAGAATAATTCAAACTAGTTATTGGCACTTCAAATGAAAAAGTTATGTAATTATTTTCCTCTTTTGCTCTTAGTCTTCCTTTTAGCTGATCTGTAAGATGTTTTATAAATGCTAATCCTTCTCCTAGTTCTTGATACATTACCAAATTCGTATTCTCTAGTTCAGCATTTATTCTTTCTAATTTTTCTTTAGAAGTGCTTAGTCCTATGTTTTGTACTGTAAATTGTAATATTTCTGAATACTGATTGAGGTTAATAGTAATCTTGCTATTTTTGCTGCTATTTATAATAGCACTACCAATTAACTGACTTATTACTGCTTTTATTCGAAAACTATCTCCAATCAGAACCGTCTTTATGTCATTTTGAACATTTAGCTTTATATTCTCATTTTCAAAATGTTCCCTCATTCTGATAACAGTATTATTTATTAGCGGTTCTATATTAAATGTTTCAATCCTTATATTTGTTGATGCTATGTATTGTCTAAATAAAAAAATTATTCCATTTAGAGAAGCTATTATATTTACCTTTTTTTTATCATAGTTATTTACGATTCGCCTAAAATATTGTATCCAATCTATGAGTTTTATGCTTACTTGCCCAGATTCCTCTAGCTGACAGTATAGTTTTTGCAATTCAGCGTCTATTTGTTTTATTGTTGTGCTATTAATTCCCTCTGTAGATAATTTTTCGGTTAATTTATTGATTTTATTTTGACCTTCGTCTTCAATAGGCATAGAATCCTCCTGCTGTATTAGTTTATATAGCAGCTAGAGATTTAAAAAGTAAATTTTAGGTTTATCGTCTTTAATCTCTAGCAGAATATTATCTAAATCTTGAATCTCAGATAATATCAGGTACACAGTATCATTTAGATTTTTATCAGTACATGACTTTTTGTCATAATTATGAAAAATTTTTCATCTTTTTTAAAGTAGATGCGAAATTGTCGCATTGTTATTTACATCTAAAAAAACAAAATATCCTTCAAAATTAGATATACAATTGATTCTGAGTTATAAAAAAAGACTTTGATAATTTAGTATATTAACTGAAAAAGTTCTGAACTTATCTTATTGCTCTTAATTTAAACATCAGGTTCGAGCACGTCTTTAAAACGACCCATAATATCACAAATATAAAAATCAAGTGCTGTATTAACTAAGTCAAAATCTTTTTTTTCTATCGAATTAAGATCTTCTTTTATTTCAAGCTGCCCTTGAGCCAATAGTAGTTGTTTGATAATTACGTTTCTTTGTTTCGAATTAATACAATGATAATACTTAAGTGTGCGGTATAGTAGTTTTTGTTCAAGATAAATTATATTCTTAAAATGTTCTGGTGTAATAAATTCCTGAAAGGGTTTGATCCCTTTATTTATTAGCATATTGCTAGAACATTTTTTGATTGGTATTTCAAGTGCTATGGAATGCATTCGTATAATTTTATACATACAAAAATCAAGAAAGTTTTGACCTTTCTTATTCCAAATAAAATCATTTTCATTTGTTAATTTTAAAATATATTTTTGTTCCTTTCTGGTTAAGTTATAATTTAGATCAGTTAAATAACCTGTTAAACATTTTTTTTGCTGATCTATTGTTAAATTAGATTTTATCTTTATAAGATGAGTTATTAGAAGTTGTATTAAATTTTTTTGTTCTGTATGACTGTGCAAGTCATTAAAAAAAGCAAACCATTTTTCCTGTGAAACTGAAAAAATTTGTGTTGCTTTATTTTGTTTGCGTAGGTTAAACATTCGATAGAACAAGTGTTTTGCTGCGCTTAAGACTTGTATATGCATACTTTACTCTTTAAAACCCCGCATAATATTTAACAATTATATATTTATTATTAATCTTGAGTTATAAATTGAGATAGCCTAAAATAATTAGGCCATTAGCAAAATGTAAAACGTAGCTATGGAGATATCGTATTTTTAGATTTTTTTTGTTTATTGTTATTTTTATAACTAATAATCATAGCATTACTTTTGCTATTTGAAGTAGTAATTAAAGTGTAGCTAGAGATTCATTTGTACCTTTACTAACAGATTCTGAAGTTTTAATGAAATAACCTCTAGCTAAATATTATCTAAATCTTGAATCTCAGATAATATCAGGTATACAGTATCATTTAGATTTTTATCAGTACATGACTTTTTGTCATAATTATGAAAAATTTTTTCATCTTTTTTAAAATAGATGCGAAATTATCACATTGTATCTCTAGCTACAAAAATATCATTCAAAAAAGATTTATAAAAAAAGCTCTGTAGCAGTTATTATTACTGGCTTTAAGGCTTGTTTTCTGCTATAATTCATAGCAGAGATTTAATTAATCAAAAATTCTTGTGTCAATAGCAATTTCTAATGAACTAAAGCCTTTTCTCCATTGAGTTGGAGGCAAAAGGAGAATTGTTAATAAATTAATAGAGCATCTTCCTTCAGGGCCACACTATAATTACTATGAACCATTCCTTGGAGGTGGGGCTTTATTTTTTCAAGTTAGGCATCTGTTTAAACAATGTTTTTTTCTGATATTAATCTCGACTTAATTACTAGTTATCACGCTGTAAAAAAGACTTCTTCATTACTCATATTGGATTATATACTCAATCAATGAACAACGCAATCCTGTTAATGAGCTAATCATTACTAACTATTCGAACTAACTACTTGACCTGAGCTTAGCAATTAAAGATGAACCCGCAATCCAAATCGTATATGAATAGGAAGTGGTCTATAGTTAGCCATTGTGCTACATTCAATGTCCAAATATGTATCTCTTGATAAGTTTATTGTTGTACCAACTCCTAAGTCTATACCAGTACCGCTATCACTATTGAAAGCTGATACTAGGCCACCTGTAACAAAAATTGATGCTTTGTTACCTTCAATTATATTGTAATAATAATTTCCTTGAATAAAGTTATCTCTACAGTTGTGATGACACATAAATCCTAATCTTACATCCATTCTGTGCCGATTTAATCTATAACCAATTCCAGCTTCTAATGTATCGTAGTTAGTAACAATACCAGTTGAAAATTTTATATAGAATTGCGAAGTATCAATACCACCTTTAGAGGCATTGAAGTTTACATTATTATTCGCTGTACATATCGATGGTGAAGATAATACAACGAATGCTAATATAACAGCATAACCCGGTTGTAAAAGTAATTTCAAAACATTCATATTAACTTCTCTTTTTAATATTAACATATTAGCTATCTGTTAAAACCTAATACCATGGGACCGATTGTTCCGTTAGAAAGTTGAATACATCTGCATTACCGCTTTTAGCAGCATAATCTATAGTAGTCATGCCGTTATCATCTTTTGCATCAATATCTGCTCCATAATCAATCAAAAGCTGTATAATATCTATGATTTTATTACGAACAGCAATATGTAGTAGCGTTTCTCCTTCATCATATTTTTTATTAATACCAGTAGAATTATGTTTTAGCATAATTGCTAAAGGTTCTACACATTTGCATTCAACAGCATCAGATAAAGGTGTATTACCTTGATTATTCTCGATATTTACATCAGCATTATATTGTAGCAGTAATGCTATATGATCATTGCAATAGGTAGGATATTTTTCGAAAAATTCATAATATACTTGAATTGTATCCACAACAAGATGTAAAGCGGTGTGCCCATCATTATCTTGTGCGTTTATGTTAGCTCCATTGCTTAGTAAAATCTCGGCAATAGGTAGATTCTTATATTTCAAAGCAACAGATAAAGCTGTAGTACCGTCTTTATATTTTGAATTGACAAGTGTACTATCCTTATTAATAAGCTGCTGTACTTTGCTTCTGAACAGCTTATTTATTAAGCTCTCACTATAAAAATCTATCATTGGCCACCTCTAAATGGTTATTAATAAATTATACCATAATTTAAACTTTTTGTATACTCCAATCCCAGATAAAAACTGGAAAAGAAGCAAATTAAATTATAAATTTTTTGAATTCAGTTATCACGATGCCAAAAAAAACTAATCTTGAGTTGCATATCTCTGGTGTTAATGAGTAAAATTTTGCTGTAATTTTTTTTTTGGACCAGCATTTTTTCATCTTATGCATAATCTAGCGTTTATTAACATTGCTGAGAGTTTTTAACAATATTGCCAAATTTAGAATACCTACTATTATAGTGCAACTTCACTGTACCAACTGGCTCATTACGGTGTTTAGCAACAATTATTTCAGCAGTGTTATAACATTTATTTTGTCTAGCTTTCCATTCTGTATATTCTGGAGTACCTCGATCTGGTTCTGATCTAGACAAGTAATATTCGTCACGATATATAAGCATTACAATATCGGCGTCCTGTTCAATTGAGCCTGATTCTCTTAGATCTGAAAGAATAGGCTTTTTATCTGACCTTTGTTCTACAGCTCTAGACAATTGAGATAACGCAATGATTGAAATATTGAGCTCTTTAGCAAGAGCTTTTAAGCTCTGAGTAATTTCAGAAATCTCCTGTACTCGATTATACTGACTTCCTCTGGAATCAATTTTTATTAGCTGTAAATAATCAATAAATAATATTGCTAAATTATGAGTACGTTTAAGTCTACGAGCTCGAGATCTAATTGCAGATATCGAGATTGCTGGAGCATCATCTATAAAAAAATTCCACTTTTGTATTTCGTCTTGTACAGTCTTTAACTTATCAACATCTTGTTCACCTATTTTACCGTTAAATAATGCAGAGCTATTAATTTCTGATTCTATAGAAAGAATTCGAGTAGAGATTTGCTGAGATGACATTTCTAAAGAAAAGAATCCAACTGATGGCACTACATTATCTTTAGTATTTTTTTTAGTAAGAAAATATTTACAAGCATTTATTGCTAAGTTAACTCCTAAAGCAGTTTTACCCATTGATGGTCTGCCAGCTAATATTATTAGGTCAGAATTTTTAAATCCTCCAAGCTTTGAATCAAGGTCAAGTAGTCCACTACTAATACCGTTAATAGAGTTTTTATTTTTAATAGCAGATGAAATTGATGTCCATGATTCTTCAATTGAAGTTTGTAATTTTGTAAATCCTTTACTTAAAGTTCCCCTTGAACCTAGATCATATAATTGAGATTCAGCAGTTTCGATCTGACTTATAGCTAAATCTGCTAAAGTAGAAGAATACGCATTTGTTACTATTTTTTCTCCAATTTCAATTAAATAACACCTCAGCGCAAGATCATATACTATTTTGCCGTACTCATTAACATTAACTATACTTAATGCTAACGTTGTAAGTTTAGCTAGATAATCTACTCCACCTATTTCATCAAATGTGAGTTCATTGCCTAGCATATTTTTGAGCGAAATTACAGTAGCGCTAATTCCTTTACTAATAATGAGATTAATTGACTTGTATATTTTGCCATGTAATGGTTCATAAAAATGTTCTGGCAGTAAAAATTCGTTAATGTTATATAGCGCACGATTGTTAATCAGAATTGCTCCAAGTATCATTTGCTCTGCTTGAATATTATTTGGAGCAATCTTTGCAAGATCTTTTTCCATATCACTCTTTAAATTTTATTAAAATTACTAAACTTAACTAACTCGAAAGAAAATCCCTGAGCTTTAAAAGAGGACTCAAGATCTTTCAGATAGTTCTCTCTGATGTAACTATTTTCAAATTCTGTTTTTGCTTTGATGAATATTTTTTTGTTAACACTATCTTCATTTATAACTTCTAATTTGCTAAACCATGATTTATCGATAGCTTGACCATAACATGTAACTAAAGATTCTCGTACTTTGTACCAAGTCGAGTTAGAGCCCAGTTGTTTACTGAGATTCAAGAGATACTCTTCTTCATTGATTTGTTTCTGTGAAACAGTTGTAGGTTGCTCAAATGGTGTAACTTGCAATTCTTGAATTTCGTATCCATATACATCTTGTACAGCTTGTAATATCTTTGATTCATCACATTCTGTTAGTGTGATATTTTTAAGCAACTTAACAAAAAACCTAGTTCGAACCGCTGGCCCAAAACTACAAGAAGTCAAAATTTGATAAGCCATAGCTGCTTCAAAAGAACCAGCAATTTTATGCTTCAACTGACTTTCCTTACTAAGATTTGCGCTTGTTTCAATTTGAGTAAGATATTTTTCCTTATTAAATTCGTTATCAAATCCACAGTTGTCTCTATTTGCCTGATCAGTAGTTCGTAATTCATTCGCTAACACTTTTGCTATATAGTTTAGAACTGATGCTTTACAGCCAAAATGATAATTCGAATATCGACCTGCTAGCTTTAATAGCAATTTGTTGATAAAGTATATGTTAAAAACCTTTATCAGACTTGTGTTGCAGTGCAACTGCATCTTCTGGTGTTAGTGGGTAAAACTCTTTTAGCCTGTACTTTTTGAACCATTCTTTTTTACCATTCGAAGACTTGAGAATCTTTGTTATTAGTGATTTAATGTCTTGATTACAATTTTTAGTTGAAGTTCGTATATCATTTTCAAAATCATCAACATTTTGAAAATTTTGTTCTTCATTTTCATTTTTTTTATTCTCTACTAACTCACCTTCAGTAGATCTAGATATTTTAGATTTTTTTATATATCTATATATGTCCCTGAAAAAAGTTTCAGGTTGACCTGAAATTTCTTTCATGTTGGGACGAAATTTTTTTTCTGGTAAGGCTATATTTTCTTCTTTCCCTTTTTCACTATAGTGCTGAAAATTTTTCAGAATTTTTATGCAAGGGACATTACGTAACTTAACATTGTCTTTAATTATTGTCCTATTTTCAACTTCAATAAAACCTGCATCTCTTAATTCTACTAAGCATTGCCTAACTCTTCTTTGACAAACATTAAGCTTATCCTCATAAAGTAGAAAAAAATTTTTATGCCAAACTATATATAGTCATTTACAATGAAGTTTGCGTATAAAATATCCTGTTGGTAAATCTTATGATGCTATTGTCGCTTTTTCTATGCTAAAACTTCATTAGATCTCTTTCGAAACTGGTTAAGGTAGTTCAAAATTATAAATGCCAGAGATCAAATTAAATCTAAGACCGAATCTTTTACGTCTATTTCGATATTTGTCAGCAATAGTTTTGAACCGTTTTAGCATAGCAATAACGTTTTCATTGACAACTCTTTCTCCTGCTAACCTACGATTATTCTTTTTATCATTTTTAGTTAAAGGATTTTTCTTGCTTTTTTTCTTTGGTAATTCAGAATTATTGTGAATTTTTTGTATACCTTGATATCCTGTATCAGTAATCGCTTTAACCTTATGATGAATAAGAATTTTGGATTCCTTAAATAATCTAAAGTCATGCTTTTTACCGTTAGAAAATCTGTACATATTACTTGGTATGTTTGCTTGTCTAACACTATTTGAGTTTTTAGTGTATGCCATTTCTTCTTTCCTGAATAATAGAATTTTTGTTTTTTGGGTCTTTCTATAGGAGTCTCAGTAGCATCAATCAAGACTACTTCATAATTCATATCACTCTTCATTATAGCTTTACGACCTGGAAGAGCAAAGTTTTGGTGTTTAACTAGGGTATCTTCTACCCATTTTACAGCTTTATATGCTTAACTTTCACTAATCCCATAGTTCTGACCTATATGGAAATAAGTGCAGTATTCTCTAAGGTATTCTAAGACCATCAGCAACTGTTCATCCAAATTGAGCTATTTTTACCCACACATTTTGATTTCTTAAGACAATCAGCTTGCCTAAAAATATCCACCATCTTTAAGAATGTTCCCTTCCTTACCACTGTTAATCAACGAAATTTTTCATCCTTTAACTCTTTAATCTGATCACATTTCATTATTACCTCAAATCAGATCTTTATAACACTATTCTACATCATTCTCTAGTTTCGAAAGAAGTCTATTATAAATGACTATACATCTTCATACTGATACTATCTGCCTTAGAAGACCAATGTTACCTATAGACAATCTTATAATTAATTAATAAAGGCTAAATAATGTCAATTAAATTTACTAAAGGCAATAAAAGCAACCTATCTGTAGCATGACTAATGAATTTTCATACTTAAGGCTTCACTATGTAGTATTGCAATTTTGATCATGATTTGCTTTAAAAGTGATTTTTTATGTTTTTATAAGTTGCTATGTGTTCTGATAGCTACATATGTACTTATTTGTTATATTAATATAGCAAGAGATATATAGCTTTAATTTTGTGATAGTAGTAAGCTTAAATTAATAGTTTTAGGTTGGTGGTTTCTAAAATCTATTAATATCATGTAACAATAAAAGCTAGGGAGGTCTTTATATGGGACAGGTCATTAAAGCAGCAACAAGAATATTTGCAGGAGTGCATAATTTTAGCAAAGCTTTAGCATTTAACAAAAGCACATTGGCAAATAGTCATCATTGGTTTAATACACAAAATTATTCTAATTCTTTTTCTACAGTTTCAACAAATAATCATGTTGTTAATCAAACTGAGAGTACATCAATACAAGATTATTCAAAGCACAGTGATTCAAGTAAGCAATCTCAACTGTTTAAACTAGGTGAGTCAGAAAAGAACGCTCAATCATTAGCAGTTTTAATAAAATTAATGAGCAGCAGCAATGTAAATCATATAGACAATGTGGGTGAAAGTTTTGTTCACAAAATTGGAAAAAATAGTAAGCTAAATTTACTAGACAAGTATTATCTTTTCTGTCAGCTGAAAGCTAAAGGGGCAAATTTTGAGCAAGAAAATAAAGTTGGTAATACAGTTGCTAATGTTTTGCTTGAAAAATATATAGAAACTGGAGATTCTAAAATATTATCATATTTTCTGAATAATACAGAAATTTACAGTCCTAATAAAGCATTCTTGCTTTCTCTTATGCGATATATTCAAGAAGCAGGCAACCCTAAGCAGGACGAAATGAATTTATTTGTAAAAACCATCGAAAATCTACCAAAAAAAAATATTCCGCTGAGTAACGGCGAAGAAGAGATGGCTTTAAAACTGTTACTATCTTATGGATTATCATCATCTTGTACTTTACATAATCAAGATAAAATATTACATGCAGCCAAAAGTATTATAAATTATTATCCACAAGCTTTAGGAAAAGCTGCAGTTGATGAATTTATAAAATATATACAATACAGTGATACTGTTTCATCATCTGTAGCTCAGTTTGGAGTATTAGTTATACAGCATTTATCTAGTGATGAAGCTGCGAGTCAGCGTGTAATATTAGACTCATTAGCTAAAAAATATTCATATGCAGATAAATCAAAAATATTACAATCTGCTATAGAAGCATCAGATTCTGAAGCCCTAAATATTAAAGATTTATCTAATAAAGGAAATACATTTTTGCATGTTCTTAAAAAATCTAGCCTGCAAGACTATCATAAGCTTATTGGTTGTGCTATGGCTTATGGAGCTGATGTTTTACAAAATGACAAAGGTAAAACTATCTTAGACGAAATTGACCTAAAGAGTTATGATGATCAGCTTCTGATGCGTGAAATCACATCAAGTGGTTGTTTAGATAAGTTATGTACTGCAAGTGATGCTATTGGTAAATCTCTCTTTCAAAAAGCAATTAAATTTATGGCAAAAGGAAAGTTGTTTATATTACCAGAAATTAAAAATGCAATTCTAGAGTTTAATCCAAGTCAGGCTTTATCATCTTTAGCAGAAATGTGTAATAACCGCAAAGTTGACTTAAAGACAGCACTGGAACTTATACAAGATCTTAGCACTAAAACTGATCTAAGTAATTTTGTGATGAATTGTTCGCATAGCACTTTAAAAGAAATATCTAAGTTACCATATTGGCATGCATTAATTAATTCATTAGAACAAAATGATTGTATAGCTTCATTAACGGGCGCGAATGGAAAATTATATCCTTTATTAGAAAGTACAAAAGAAACTGAATTAAGTAATGTGTCAGCTTTTGAGCGTAAATTTGCTCCTTCTGTACCTGAAGCATTAGACATTGATCAGTATTTCTTACATGGGCAAAATTTAATTGTAAATGATAGTACTTCAGAAAATGTTGATATGTACTTACCAACCATGCAAGCAATTGGTCAGATATCATAACGTGCAATGTAAATCTATTTAATGTTAAAGATTAAGTTAAACGATAAATAACATCAAAATAAATTTAGTAAATAACTTCTTAGTCTATTGTTAAACACTGTTATTCTATAATTATTTAGGTAGTGGTAGCAATGATTAAAGGTTATTTACATAAAATTCTTGATAAAGTTAATATTCTTTCTAATAAAAAAGCCTGCTACAAAAATTTTCAGCCTTTTGACTTACAATATGTTGCTAGTAGCAATTATACTACAGAAGCTACAGTTAGCGCTTATTTTCAAAATGTTATTGTGTATCGGTGTGTTAACTTGATAGCTAACTCTGCAAGTCATGTGCCATGGTATATAAAAAAAAAGAAACAGCTTACATATGAAAGACTTTTACATCATCCTATACTTGATTTACTACAACGCCCAAATTACAGCGTATCTGGTGCAGATTTTTTTTCTGAGTTGATTATTAATAAACTACTTACAGGTAATGCTTTTATATTGGCTACAGGTATAAAGGATATGTTACCTAAAGAACTATATTTACTCAATATTAATGATGTAGAAGTACAAGAACAAGCTGGGCAAGTGATAGGATATCGCTATCCTAGCAATAGTAACAATTTTTATCGAATTAGCAATACACATGACAAGTGTCCGATATTACATATGAAAAATTATAATCCATTGAGTAAGAAGTATGGTATGTCTTGTTTAGATCCAGCCTCTATGCCAATAACTTTATATAATCAGGTTGTGCAATGGAATTATGCTTTATTGAAAAATGGAGCTCGTCCCAGTGGAGCTCTGATATTAAAGGATAGTAATTCTTATTTAAGCGAAGAACAATTTGAAAGATTAAGAGATCAATTATTACAAAAATATACTAGTTCGTCAAATTCTGGCGCACCTCTGTTATTAGAAGGAGGACTTGATTGGAAAGAAATGAGTATTAATCCAAAAGATATGGATTTTATGGAATCTAAGAATTCTGCTGCTAGAGAAATTGCATTAGCATTTGGTGTACCTCCGCAATTATTAGGGATTAATGGCGATAATACATATAGCAATATGCAGGAGGCTAGATTAGCATTATGGGAAGAAACACTGATTCCATTGCTTGACCGTATTGCTGATTCGTTAACTATGTGGTTCTCAAAATTATTTAAAGAAAATATTATTATTGATTTTGATAGAGACTGTATATCAGCTTTAACAGAAAAACGAGAAAATTTATGGTCTAAAATTTCTACAGCTAATTTTATGACAATTAATGAGAAGCGACGCATAATATCCCTTCCTCCGATAGATGGTGGAGATAAATTAATATGAGTTTTGTACATAGAGACTATGAATGAGCAATTAATTAAACTGTCGCAGCTTAGCATTCACTTAGTTAATATTTTAGACAAAGAGTTGATTAACCTGCAAAATCGTGACTGTAACAATAAAATTGTTGAGCTTAAAACCATAGTTAATATCTTTTCTAAGATAGTAGATACTATTGTACAGTTACAAAAGTTTAATAAGGATAATCAAATAGAGCAATGTGATGAATTAACATCAGAGGATTTAAATATTATCAAGCGCTTTATTGATAGACATAGTAAAACTTAAAGTTGCTAGTGGTTTTTAATAGCAAAATATGCATATAAAAAATTTAGGAAAATGTTATAAAAACATGAGATTTTCAAGTAAATACATACATAAAAATGGAATAGCATTATTACTGTTATAAACACAATGTCAATGGTTATATATATCTTTAGTACATTCTTTTATATGTAGAAACATATTGTAAATACTACTGTCTTTAAAATTCTTATACCTGAAATGTGTATAGTAACTTGACTATTTTATTTATTCCAATTGTATTTATATACTGCTTTTATATTAATTTGTTAGATCTCTTATACCAATTTATTTTTTTAGCTTTTTAAATTATCAAACGAGTATAAACTTTAGTTGTAATTTTAACTCAATGCACTTAAAACATTGAATTAATAAAGTTAACTTTATTAATTCACTTTATTATGTTATTGGTAAAAATATCTTAACTATAATTCAACTTTAACTTATATATCAGCACCATCGTAAAAAAAATCTACATTTTTATTTAAAGCTTTGGCAATTAGCATCAACCTTCCTATAGAAATACGATTAATTCCTTTTTCATATTTATGTAATTGCTGGTGCGTAACACCTATAGAAGCAGCTAAATTATTGCGTGATAATTTTTGTTCTAACCTTACCATATAAATTCTGTTTCCAATAAAACGATTGGCTCTATCTATATATTCATGATGTTTAGCCATGATTTTAACTCTATTGAATAGTTAACTTAAATTTATTTTATGATAACATAGTTTAATGCTAATTGCAATAATAATTTAGCTTTTTAATTAACATATTATGTGGGTTAAATTAAAATATTTGAATGAATTATAAATGCAAAATAATTAATAATTATATATTTAGCCTCTGATAGTAATTATGTGCCAATCTAATTTATCATTTCAAATATTTATGCATCACTTAGTAAAGGCATTACTGATTTTTTTAATAACAGTATTTACCATATGTAACTCTAAAAGTATAACTCCAGAAAAGGGAAAATGTCCTCAGGCAGAGAATATACACAAAGAAGATGAAGAAGAGGTTGCAGATAATGATCTATCAAATGTTGTCAGTAATATGAATTTGGATATATCTAATATGGGAGAGGCAAGAGAAGGATTAAGAAAAGATATAGCAGAAGTATCTAAGTTACTCTGTATGCTAGAACAAAGCACTACTTCTTCTAAGAATTTAACAATGAGGTTACAACAGTCTAATACAAGAGCAACTGAGCAAAGTGACTATATAAGATTGCTAATAACAGAAATAGAATCCCTAAATAAAGAAAATGATTATCTGCAACAAAAAAATAACCAACTAAAAATAAAATTACAGCAACTAGAAGCAAAACTAGAGCAAGTACTAGCAAAAAATACTGATTTACAACCAATTTTACCAGAAACTCGAGCTGAAATAGATGATCTACGGAAACAAAATGAACAACTAAAAATACAGCTACAGCAGCTACAAGTAACGTTACAGAACTCACTGTTTTTGCAAAACAAAAACAACAACCCAGCACTAATAAATAGCGTTAAATTAAACTATATCAGTGATGTTAAGTATATTGCTTTAGCTAATATTGTTATTGTTAAAGCTTTAGCTGGGACTTTTTCAGATAAATTGTCTAAAAGCCATAGGATAAAAAAACATTGTCACATTACCAGTTCTGGCTTAAATATTGATAAGTACTGGAATGTTTGGGTTGAACCTTCCTTTATTAATACTCATCAACAAGAATATGGAAAAATTCAGGAACATAGCGCTATTGTTAATGGTATACTTGTTGGAGTCAATAAATATTTAAACGATAGAATTGCTATCGGTATTATTGCATCATATTTAAAGCTTGATGCACAGTATGCTAGCAATGTATTAAGGAAAACAAAATGTAGAGTATACTCACTATATTTAGGCAGTAGATATTATTTTCAGAAAAATCTATTTACACAGGGAATAATAGGGTTTGCTAATTATGATGGCAAAAACAAATATCAGCATATATATAAACAACCTTCTGCTAAGATTGATAATATAAGTTATTATGGCAATCTCATGATAGGGTATCATTTTACAAATCAACGACAGCTAAATTTAGAACCGTCGATTGGTATCAGTTGCATTTATTTTGATATGAAAAGTTATAAGCCATCTAACGATAAAATTCTAGAAAGTATAATTGGTGCTACTATAAAATATCCGATTATTTATAATATCAGTAATGCTACTGAGATAGTGACTGAGCTTTCTGGATTCATTAATTATAACATATTAGATAATTATGATTACATGTATAAAACTTATTATCAACTAGGAGCTAAAATAAATATTAACTATGATATGATAAAGTTAGCTGTTTCATATAATGCCTACTTAACAGAGAAATATATTGCTCATGCTGGAACGATACATATAGGAACTAATTTTTAGGTATCGCACCTATAGTAATTAATTTTTGACTATTCAGCGTAACTACATAGTGACGCATCACAATATGAAATAGCTAAACGCCTAGGACTAAGTAAGTCTGATATACAAAAAGCATTAAAGAGATTAAATATTACACATAAAAAAGCTATAGAACATCTGAATGCAAAAAAGAAGAGAGATTAAAATTTCACGGTAAGATAAAAATATAAAGACAAAGGAAAAGTTATTGTTTTTTACGGATGAGAGCGGTTTTATCACTAGAACTCACGTATATAGTCATTTACAATGAGGTTTGAGCATAGAAAGAAGCGATAAAAATTAATAGAATCTGTTGGTTATAAAGTTATTTTTTTTGTTACATTGTTCTTCAGATTTAAATCTGATAGAAAAGTTTTGGACTAATATGAAGATGTGGACTAGAAATCAAATTACTCAATTTGCTAAATCTTATGAATCTATTATCGCTTCTTTCTATGCTCAAACCTCATTATAAATGACTATAATGACTTTGCTTATGGAAATTGAAACCATAACACTACCGCTGCTATTACTCGCACCTATCTTTTGGATAAAAAGCTCTACATGCTAGTTGAATTGAGTAATTTTTTTGCCTATGGCAGTTTTAAATATCTGCTTTACTATTTAGATTTATATATATTTTTAGTGTCATATTGTTTGCATACTTACTTTTCATAGTCTCAAATATATTACTTATATTAACTTGGGTTGTTTAAAGTAAAAAATGAAATAAGAAAAGCAACTTACGACTTTTTGCAACGTTCTTTATTATTATGCTTAGCAAAAAGTAACTATCTTATCAATTTAAGCGATATAACTTAAAAAATAATAAAACAAATTAATCAATCTTTCATTGTATGTATGGTCTTAACACCTGAAACAAACTAGTAAGATGTTTATTGGATATATAATGGCGCGTCCTAGAGGACTCAAACCTCTGACCCACAGATTAGAAATCTATTGCTCTATTCAACTGAGCTAAGGACGCATCAATAATTTTTGAAAAAATGTTTCTACAACAACTAGTATGTGTATAAAAATTATTACAAGCTTATACTTACAGCTAATCATTAAGCTTAAGTATACACTCTAACTTAATCAAGAAATTATACAGCATACTAATTAGCCTTATATGGAAGTATAGTTACCACCAATTTTCAAGTCTTAATCATACATTAAAATTATATAATAAGCAATAGATATCAGCATTGTAATCAAATTTTGACATCATTAATTACTTCTGCAAAATACATATATAGCTAAACTAGTATAAAACAATTATGTTATATACTTTTTGAAAAGCGTATCTAAGTCACAATAATATTTTATTCTTCTTGATTTAGCTTGAAACCATTCCTTCAATATAACATAACTGTTTTATACTATTTTTTACATCAAACTCGTGTTTAATTTAGGCTATGCAAGAGCCTTAATACTTAACAAAAGTTAAAGATAGTTATAGATTTGTTTATTTTATTATATTATAGTTAACTATGTTATAGTTATGATTTTTTGTAGCATAGTGTAAATGGTTCAAGAAAAAACCTATAAGCAATGGTCATACATAAAGATTATAAATTACTTTAACTTTATTAGTAAATAAGTTCATTAAGGTAGTAACAATGAAATCAAATAAAGGTGGTAGATACACAATGATGCCTCAATTGCATCATGCTGCTGAAAGTTTAAATGTAGACAAAGTGCAAGAGCTTATTAAGAATGGAGCTGATGTTAATGCAAAAGACTTTGCTGGTAATACTTGCATATGCATGCTTGCACAGCGTAAGTCAAAATCACATATTGGTTCAAAAGAACGTGAAACGATTAGTAAAATTATTGATATTCTGCGTGAGAATGGTGCTGACAGTACCATAGAAAACAAGGAAGGGCTAAATGCTGTAAATTATTTGTATGTTGGTAAATGCGCTAGAAGAGCAGGCAAAAAAAAATTGCTTTCTGGTAATAAAAATGAGAATAATGAAGAGGAGATTTCTAGCAACAAAGAGGTTAAGCAGATGATGATGCCTCAATTGCATCAAGCTGCTGAATGCTTAGATATAGAAAAAGTGAAAGATCTTATAAGTAGTGGAGCAGATATCAATGCAAAAGATATTACAGGTAGCACTTGCATATGCAGGATGGCAAAACGTTATTCGAACCCATATCTTGACTCAGAAGAACGTAACGCTATTCAAAATATTATGAATATTTTGAGAGAGAATGGTGCTGACTATAACATAACAAACAATAGCGGACAATCTGCTACATCTTTTTTAGATATGAAAAGTGGTAAAAATATAGGGCTTTAGCTAAAAGAAAAAATTGATTTCTAAAGTAAAATGAAGAGAAGATTTCTCTCCACATTTCAAATGAAGATAGTAATGGTATTAGCGCTATATAGTGCAAGCATCTAATTAATAGCTAAATAATAATACAAAGTAATTAATTTAAAAGATTTAGCTCTTTTTTTGAAATAAGACTGTAAGTAATTTGACGACTTAAACACAGTATAAATAATCACGAAAAGTTTATCAAGACTTCAGTATTACATGATGCAGCTTCATATCTGATCTACTATCTTTTTCACTGCATTATTGTGATAAGAACCAAAGAATCCTTATCACACAAGCTAGAATCTTATAAAGAAATAAGTCAAAAATCTTTGCTAGAAATACTATAACAGCTTTACTTAATTTCTTTATACATTCATTTATATATAAATTATGTGTTGATAATTGTAACTGAATGGTATAGCATTTTACATAGACATATTTTTGGAGGGTGTTTATGTTTAAGTGTCAAGATAGTACTATAACTCTAATTAAAGCAGTAACGGAAGCAGTTCATAATATATCTGTTGCATTTAATAATATATATAGCAAAATTATATATAGTGAAGTTGTTACAGCAGATAGTTGTAATACTTCTCATGATAATGATTATGATTGCGCAATTATTGATAGAATTGACAATGTGAATTATGTAGTTAGACCAGGGATACCAAATAATTTTACATCAGTTTTATCACGACTCATGCATTATTTTCAGGAGCCATATAAAATTCATAGATTTTGTTCTTCATCTATAAAATTAGTTTCTGGTAGTATTGATCCTGCCATTGATTATAGTAATACTACACTTTTATATGATGCTACAAACTGCATTAATAGCAATTTTCTTCAACAAGACTTAGATGATCCTGAAGCATATCTTAGGTTGAATGATAGCTTTTGCTTTGGCAAGCCAGTAGGAATCGTTAGCCATGTTTTTGCTGGTAGCCATAGCTATGTTAAAAAAAATCTAACCGAATTAGAAAGGCAACTATATTCAGGACCTCGAATTATGGCAATGCTGGATTGCGATGATAACACTTTAACTTCTAGATTTATTGACACTTGTAAGGAATATATAACAATAGCAAAAGGCTGTACTGTAAAAAGTATAATAGATGCCATTAATGAAAAGTTTTATCAAGACAATTTAGTTCAATGTTATAATTATCAAAATTCAACATATACTAAATATACTAAAACAGAAGAAGCAGAAGTAGGGAATAATAGTGGTGATGAAAATACTTCGATGTTGTCATCACTACCTACAATTCCATTACATTATTACATAGTATGTGGAATATGTGTAGTAGTTGGTGGTATTTATATTAATTATTATTTAAAAAAAACACAGTGTAATATAGAAAAACAATCTGTACACTCGCAAAGCGATGCTAATAATTGCGATGATACAGAATTACAAAATCCAAGTGAAGGGATATATGCAGAGATAACAGAATACGAAGATCTAAAAGTAGTTTCTGCTGGAGCTCAACAAGATGACTCTACAGCATCTAGCTTTTTTTACAACGTATTGTAGAATGTGCTGTGCATGTGAAGTTGTAGATCACCCATACCATAAAGAGTTATGTTTAAAGTAATGTTAATATACCTTGTGGAGTAGCAGTTGTTGTTTTGATAATTTGATGTATTACATGAGATTGAAGCCATGCTAGAATCCAATTACGAGCAGAAAAATTTCATATAATTTTCAAAAGAAAATTATGATCAATATTATCAAATGCTCCTTCATCAGCGTCTAGTATCCAATTCCTAGTAGTTCCATGGCGAACAATACTAGACATTCTCTGTATTGCATCGTGAGGGCTACGTTCAAGTCTAAAGCAACTGCAACTTTCAAACTTAGCTGCCAAATATGGTTCAAGTGCTGATTTTACAACAGCATGTTTACACCTATTCAAAATAGTTGGCAACCCTAAAGGTCCAGATTTGACTTTACTTTTTGGTATGTGCACATGCTTAATCGGTTTTACAGATGATAGATTGTTATCTGCTAACTTTTTCATCAGCAAACTCCTTTCTTTATCTGTGTTAACAACTATTTTATCAACTATCTTATTTTCAAAACATGATATTACTAAAGGTATTTTGTCTCCATCTTCTTTCAGAATTTCTGTTATTCATGCAGGTTTAGCTTGATATTGCCATCTGAGTACGGTTATTGTTTCACTCTTTTACTTTTCTGCTAATATTTCACTCTACCCACATTATTGAGTTTCATCACTACTATAGCTAACTCATCTATCCTTATACCATCTCCAAAGCCTCATATTTCAACACTTGTACTTTGGATACTTACTTAATTAAGTAAGAGTTATAAGGACTTCTCAAGTTGTGTCATTAATCTTTACAAACTCGCTGACGCCTGTGGCTTCAATGGTTGAAAATTTTTAGATTTTCACTAGCTTGACCTCCAATCTTCTTTTGCATACTATGTGGTAGAACATATCAGCTTCCACTACATCATACTTTCTGGGCTATCACATTCACCGTTTAGTTTTGGCTCAAATGTTTAACTGTCTACGCTTTACTACTGTCGTTACCTTTAGTCGTACAAGATTCGCTATATGGTAGAGCTAGCTTCTCCTTCCATAACAAGACTTTCACCAGTAAGATTAATTCACCTTATCTTGACTCACCTATAACTTATGCAATCAGCTATACATGCTTGATAAGCAGCTACATTTTGAAACAACAACGTTTCTGTATTTAAAATCGCAGATTTAGCATCATCACTCCATAATGGATCAAACTCTGTTAAATATGCTATATCGACTGCAGCCATTTCCAGACAAATAAAATCAAGCAAAATCTCTAGCCAATAAATCACAGGATATACATACCAATGAATGTGATAAAAAGCGCTTCCTTCAGCCTCGTCTTTCATGCCTTTCTGTGTGGCGCTTCCAAATGACAAACCTCCAAGACTTACCATACACATTGGTGACTTTGTAACATCTACAAGGCGTACTAGTTCCCAAAATCCTACAGGAATACCAGGTACAGGCACTGGAAGTCCTGGTTTAGGACAAAGACATATAAGTCTACTAGAAGCATTAGTATCTGGCATTGAACTACTCACTACCTTAAATTCAGCTATAGAATTGGAAACAAGCACTTCCAACATACATCTGTTATAGGATTTACAAATCTTCCAACACACCCAGCAGCTGCATAACAGTTATTAGCTGTTATAGCCATTACTATCGCCAACAAGATTGCCAGTTCCTTTACTCACTTTGCTTGCATTGATGAAATTTTATGAAGAAGTTTTGGATATCTATTTCCTGGAATTAAATATAAAGTTTTACCACCTGGATTTACTATCTCTTGTATTTCACCTCGTAGAGTATTATTAACTATTTTAACTAGATCTTGTTCTAATTGCTGTAATTTCCAACTTTTTATATAAAACCTTCTTTTAAGTTGAATCGACTAGTATATTGAGTTATACTGTTTACAGCGTATTGTATTTCCATCGTACGTCATATAGTTTTAATAGGTGCTTATTTCGCTAATTTTAATTACGTTATTTTCTTGCTCTATTATGGCTGGCACAGCTTGTATTTTAAATTTTCTAATCAACATACCTAATTGATCAAAAAATATGTGCCGGCCTAATAGATTGCTTAGTTCAATAGGATTTCCATTAACTAAATCAACAAAGCTTGCAAGCTTAGGATTAGCTCTCATTGCCTTGAATGATTCCGAATTTTGCTTCAAAATTATCTTATGTGATGAGTTCTCAAATGCTTTTTCAGACGCTGATCCTTCTTGACGAAAGTAATCTGTGAGTTGCTGAGTAGTCAAAGCAATCGATCCATTATATTTTCGAGCTATTCTTCCAGCTTCGTAATACTGAAACAGAAATAATTAGGATTATACGTAGTACTCAGGATGATCTTCCTATATTCTTAGAATACTTTTGTGAAGACCAAAGCAAACAAAATGTATTATATGCACAAGTAAGTTTTACTTTTAATACACTAAGATTAATAGTAGAGAAGCATTATTATTTATCTATATGGTGCCAACCTTACAAATATAACCTAGCTATTGTATATAATAATCACAATGAAAATTTATAGAAATAATTAGATAACTTCTTTTACTCAACAATGCATGAATCGCAATGAAAGTAGCATTAGTGTTTTAAATATTGATCAATTCGGGATTTTATTATAGATAATACATTATTAATTGATGATCTAGAACTAATATATGTATGCTGAGCAGCTATGCTCCATTTTGCAAATGGAAATATATGTTAATGTTATGTGTGCTAGTTAGAAAAAGTTTGTATTCTAACTAGCATAAAGCTTACAATAGTTATTTAGCTCTATAGCAATTTTTGGTAATTTAAGGTATTCAGCAAGATGTATAAAGATTATTGCTCAGTTTCTAGTATGATTTCCTGCATTCTTTTGAAGAGCTTTATGAATACTGTTCTCTAGAACAGATTTTTTTATTATCCATAATTTTTGTAAGGTCAAAAACCTGTTCTGCAATCTTTTTACTAAACGCATTAGCAATTTTTTTTGTAAGTGCCTGTGTCTTCAATAGCATAATGCAATATAGCTATTACTGGTATACTTGTTTCAACGCAATAATCTGTGTGAGTAGACCTAACCCAATCGCTCAATTAGCTTTCTCTAATCAGAACCAGACTTGCAGAATTACAGCATCATGCTTCCGAAAAATAAGATAAGCTTTATGCATTATGTGTTGTTTAGAACATTGAGATAATCTTTCCATTTTTAGGAAAATTTACACTTTTAATATCTCGGTTAGTCTTTTCCAATTTATATCTTATGTTTCCCTCCTCATAATAACTCTAATGACTTGTGATAATATCTGTTTTGCTGATTTAGCTGACCACGCAAATATTTTCTCAGTCCTTTCAGTTTCTCGATAAAACTATCTCTCCTTGAGGTATATTTTAGTCTCAATTAAATAGTATAATGTTACAATAGATCTTTTTCGAAACTGGTTAAGGTAGTTCAAAATTATAAATGCCAGAGATCAAATTAAATCTAAGACCGAATCTTTTACGTCTATTTCGATATTTATCAGCAATAATTTTGAACTACCTTAACCAGTTTCGAAAGAGGCCTAATATATTTTTTCATGTTGGGTTATTCCTTGTTTATTTAAATTTTTTTTATAACTCAACATTTTTTTCTTTGTATACCTTTTATTCTCTACATTTCATGTTTCCACTTATCCTAATCTGGCGTTTATAGTCATTTACAATGAGGTGTGAGCATAGAAAGATGCGATAAAAATTAATAGAATATGTTGGTTATAAAGTTATTTTTCTCTACTCTATTCTCCAGATTTAAATCTGATAGAAAAGTTTTGGGCTAATATAAAGATGGTGGATTAGAAATCAAATTACTCAATTTGCTAAATCTTATGATGAGGCTATTGTAGCTTTTTTCTATACTCAAATCTCATTGTAAATGACTATAATTAATAATAAAGGTGAAATAAAATGACAGTTAAAATGACTAAAGCTGATAAAAGTGACTTATCTGCAGCTTTAGTCATTTCAAAAGCTTTATCAGGTAGATTGTTTGCTGATAAAGCTTGCATATTAAAAGCGTTATTTCATCAACTTTTCACTAATGGTCTACTTTTATTCACTAATCTTAGTAAAGATATGCAAACATATTTATTTGGACATAAGATGATAAGCTTTTATTAAATAGACGTTCCTTACATCCTTCTCATATTTAATTTCTTTGTTCATATAATTGCTTCTCTTGCAACTTATTCTATCTCCAACTTAATTCCAATCTTATTCCATCTTCTTTTTCTTCTCTTCAATTATCCTATTCTGGTGTTTATAAACTGTTTCTTTTTTTGTAGTTAAGCAGTAGAAGACTTTATTTTCTGAAAAATAAACAAAGAAATTAATGAAAATACTACTACTAATATCGAAAGAGGTAATATCGTACCATTATAGAGATAACTGATTATTTTTATACCTAAAGATCCTAAAAGCATTTCTGTAGAACCTATGATTGCAGAGGCTGTTCCATAGTTTGTAATTTGCATTAAAGATAATGCTGATGCATTACCTAAAGTAAATCCAACTCCAATAGCAGCTGGTAACTTAAGAAGTAGAACTATATATGCTGTTAGAGTAAAATAGATTGCACCAAAAGTTAATGATATACCGCTGAGTAGTATTAATATAATACCATATAGTATCATTTTTTCAGGCCCTTTAAATTGGACAAGTTTTTGATTGGCTACAATACCTATAATGTATACTGTAACATTTGCAATAATGTAATATCCATAGTGTTCTGTTGGAACATTCATATCTTTAATAAAAATAAATGGTAAGTTTACTATATCTGCCCATAACCATCCAAATGTTAAAGATTGAATCAATAAATAACATATAAAATTTTTATTAGATAATACTTCCTTAAAGCTAGCTTTAATATTATTAAAATTAATTCCTATATTTGTCTGAGTTAAAGTTTCCTTGAATAAAGTTATTAGTAATAAAAGTACTGGAAATGCAAGAGAAGGAATGATAGCAAGTGGTAAATACCACCTATTATCATATGCTGCTATCTGACTACCAATTATAGGCCCAAGTGCTGGAGAAAAAGCAACTACCATATTTAGTCTTGACATCATTTTTGCTCTTTCATTACCTTTATATATATCGCTTATTGTAGCTAACCCAACTGTAACTGAGGCTCCTCCTCCAATTCCTTGTAATAATCTCCAAAATACTATTAACTCAATCGTGCTTACGTATATACAAAATAAACTCGAAAAACAAAAAATTGTTATTCCTAATAGTAAAACTTTCTTACGCCCTATTGCATCAGATAATGGACCATATAATAATCCAGATAATGATAACCCCATTAAGTTGATACTTACAGTCAACATTACTTTATACTCTGATGTATTAAATGCGCTAGCTATTCTAGGTAAGCTAGGAACATAAATATCAGTTGCTAACTCTGTAATAAATATTAGCAAAGTGATTATCGTTAAATTATACTTCCAATGGTTATTTATCATTGTATCAACATTATAAAACTATTGTTTAACTTTACTTAGCATGATTTCTGCAAAAATAAGCATATAATAATACAATTAAACTACTTAATACATAATCATTGATTATATCAGGAGTATTGCAGTTTTAATTCTGACTTATTTTTTACTTTAAAAGTAATTATAGGTATACAGTATCATTTCGATTTTTATCAGTACATGACTTTTTGTCATAATTATGAAAAAATTTTTTCATCTTTTTTAAAATAGATGCGAAATTGCCGCATTGTTATTTACAGTTTAAAAAACAAAATATCTTTCAAAATAAAATATACAATTGATTCTGAGTTATAAAAAGACTTTGATAATTTAGTATATTAACTGAAAAAGTTCTGGACTTATCTTATTGCTCTTAATTTAAACATCAGGTTCGAACACGTCTTTAACCAGATAAATCTTTTTCCATTAAAGATTGAAAACGCTCTTGATGAGAGGTTATCATGCAATTCATAGCTTCAATTTTTTTGGCATCATCATCACCTTGGCTTATACTATTGATTAATGCATTTAAAAAACTTTTCTTTTGTTCATCATCACGCCAAAGTTGCTTGTTTTGCTCTTCAGTATTTATATTCTGCTTGCTTGCTTATGCTTCTGTTTGTGTATAGCTTGTAACCTTATTTTTGCAAGCTTTACATGTCGTTGGGCTATCTTGTACACACTTGAAGAATTATGTAATTTTTCCTTACATTTACTTTTAATTTCCATATATCGCATGTTTATCAAATATTTTATAGATTAGGTTCAAAATAAACTTAGACAAGAAATAATAATAAATAATTATTCATGAATTTTCACCTTTTTGAGCCTTCACAATTTATTAAAGAATTATCATATAATTGTAGCAGTATAACAAAACAATAAATAAAGCGCAACGATTATTCTGGCAGAACTCTGTATTTCACAGATATTAATCATTAATCTAACTTGCTGCAAACTCAACTAATTCAAACGAAAACCCTTGAGATTCAAAAGCACGCTCTAGAATGGGTTTAAAATTTGATTTGATATAGCTATCTGCAAAGCTTGTTACAGCCTTAATGAATATCTTTTTAATAAAAAAAATATTCATCAAAGCAAAAACAGAATTTGAAGATGATTACATTAGAAACAACTGTATGCAAGGTCTTGAATATGCTTTTAAAGCTCAAGGATTTTCTTTCGAGTTAGTTAAGTTTAGTAATTTTAATAAAATTTAAAGGGTGATATGGAAAAAGATCTTGCAAAGATTGCTCCAAATAATATTCAAGCAGAGCAAATGATACTTTGAGCAATTCTGATTAACAATCGCGCGCTATATAACATTAATGAATTTTTACTGCCGGAACATTTTTATGAACCATTACATAGTAAAATATACAAGTCAATTAATCTCATTATTAGTAAAGGAATTAGCGCTACTGTAATTTCGCTCAAAAATATGCTAGGCAATGAACTCACATTTGATGAAATAGGTGGAGTAGATTATCTAGCTAAACTTACAACGTTAGCATTAAGTATAGTTAATGTTAATGAGTACGGCAAAATAGTATATGATCTTGCGCTGAGGTGTTATTTAATTGAAATTGGAGAAAAAATAGTAACAAATGCGTATTCTTCTACTTTAGCAGATTTAGCTATAAGTCAGATCGAAACTGCTGAATCTCAATTATATGATCTAGGTTCAAGGGGAACTTTAAGTAAAGGATTTACAAAATTACAAACTTCAATTGAAGAATCATGGACATCAATTTCATCTGCTATTAAAAATAAAAACTCTATTAACGGTATTAGTAGTGGACTACTTGACCTTGATTCAAAGCTTGGAGGATTTAAAAATTCTGACCTAATAATATTAGCTGGCAGGCCATCAATGGGTAAAACTGCTTTAGGAGTTAACTTAGCAATAAATGCTTGTAAATATTTTCTTACTAAAAAAAATACTAAAGATAATGTAGTGCCATCAGTTGGATTCTTTTCTTTAGAAATGTCATCTCAGCAAATCTCTACTCGAATTCTTTCTATAGAATCAGAAATTAATAGCTCTGCATTATTTAACGGTAAAATAGGTGAACAAGATGTTGATAAGTTAAAGACTGTACAAGACGAAATACAAAAGTGGAATTTTTTTATAGATGATGCTCCAGCAATCTCGATATCTGCAATTAGATCTCGAGCTCGTAGACTTAAACGTACTCATAATTTAGCAATATTATTTATTGATTATTTACAGCTAATAAAAATTGATTCCAGAGGAAGTCAGTATAATCGAGTACAGGAGATTTCTGAAATTACTCAGAGCTTAAAAGCTCTTGCTAAAGAGCTCAATATTTCAATCATTGCGTTATCTCAATTGTCTAGAGCTGTAGAACAAAGGTCAGATAAAAAGCCTATTCTTTCAGATCTAAGAGAATCAGGCTCAATTGAACAGGACGCCGATATTGTAATGCTTATATATCGTGACGAATATTACTTGTCTAGATCAGAACCAGATCGAGGTACTCCAGAATACACAGAATGGAAAGCTAGACAAAATAAATGTTATAACACTGCTGAAATAATTGTTGCTAAACACCGTAATGAGCCAGTTGGTACAGTGAAGTTGCACTATAATATTAGGTATTCTAAATTTGGCAATATTGTTAAAAACTCTCAGCAATGTTAATAAACGCTAGATTATGCATAAGATGAAAAAATGCTTGTCCAAAAAAAAATTACAGCAAAATTTTACTCATTAACACCAGAGATATGCAACTCAAGATTGGTTTTTGGCATCGTGATAACTGAATTCAAAAAAATTATAATTTAATTTGCTTCTTTTCCAGTTTTTATCTGGGATTGGAGTATACAAAAAGTTTAAATTATGGTATAATTTATTAATAACTATTTAGAGGTGGAAAATGATAGATTTTTATAGTGAGAGCTTAATAAATAAGCTGTTCAGAACCAACATAAGATTTAACACCAACATTGATCTTGATAAAGTTGAAAGAGCAATAAAATATGCTAAAAAATATCATGGCCAGCAAAAGAGAGATACTGGAGAACTATACTACACACATCCATTAGAAGTAGCCTACATGGTATCAGACTACAGCTTTGAAACAGATACAATTATTACTGCAATACTACATGATACACTTGAAGACACAAAACTAACTAAAGAAAGAATAAGGTACGAATTTGGTGCTAATATTGCAGAACAGGTTTCAGACCTTACCAGAGTTAGGGATAATAAGAAAATCAGTGCTATGGAAATGATACAAATATTACGCAGCCAAAATAAAACAGAACTATTACTGATCAAGCTTTTTGATAGATTCCATAATATTACAACTATATTCATCAAACATCCTCACAAAAGGCAAGAAATAATATTTGAAACTCAGCAAGAATTTATAGCTCTTGCTGAATACCTTAAACTACCAGAGATTGGAGAACGCTTAAGTGAATATTGTAAACTTCATGCTAGCTAAGGATTAAATATATGATATTAAAATCTAAGACTAAGTATACCTTACATAGCGCTATTCAAGATGGTGATATTAAAAAAGTGAAGCAGCTTATTAATAAGGATAGTACACTTGTCAATTCAAAATATAAAGATGGCACTACTGCTTTATCTGTGGCTTTAAAATATAAGAATCTACCTATTGCCGAGATTTTACTAAGCAATGGAGCTAACGTAAACGCACAAGATAATGATGGGCACACTGCTTTACATCTTGTTGTTGACACAATTCAAGTATATTATGAATTTTTCGAAAAATATCCTATCTATTGCAATGATCATATAGCATTACTGCTAAAATATAATGCTGATGTAAATATCGAAAATAATCAAGGTAATACACCTTTATCTGATGCTGTTGAATGCAGATGTATAGAACCTTTAGCAATTATGCTAAAACATAATTCTACTGGTATTAATAAAAAATATGATGAAGGAGAAACACTACTACATATCGCTGTTCGTAATGAAATCATAGATGTTATACAGCTTTTGATTGATTATGGTGCTGATATTGATGCAAAAGATGATAACGGCATGACTCCTATAGATTACGCTGCTAAAAGCGGTAATGCAGATGTATTCAACTTTCTAACGGAACAATCAGTCCCATGGTATTAGGTTTTAACAGATAGCTAATATGTTAATGCTAATAAAGAAAGTTGACGCAGAATACAATTAATATTAAGCTTCATAAAAATATTGTAATTAGATAGAACTGCTATGAGTATTTTGAAATCACCTTTACAACCGTGTTATGCAGTTATGTTAGCATTCGTTGTATTATCTTCACCATCGATATGTACAGCGAATAATAATGTAAACTTCAATGCTTTCAAAGATAGTATTGATACTTCACAATTCTATATAAAATTTTCAACTGGTATTGCTACTAACTACGACACATTAGAAGCTGGAGTTGGTTATAGATTAGATCGGCACAGAATGGATGTAAGATTAGGATTTATGTGTCATCACAACTGTAGAGATAACTTTGTTCAAGGAAATTATTATTATAATATAATTGAAGGTAACAAAGCATCAATTTTTGTTACAGGTGGCCTAGTATCAGTTTTCAATGGTGATAGCGGTACTGGTATAGACTTAGGAGTTGGTACAACAATAAACTTATCAAGAGATACATATTTAGACGGAGTTGGTACAACAATAAACTTATCAAGAGATACATATTTAGACATTGAATGTAGCACAATTGCTAACTATAGACCACTTCCTATTCATATACGATTTGGATTGCGGGTTCACATTTAATAACTAGCAAGTTTTATAGTTAGTAATGATTAGTTCATTAACAGGATTGCGTTGTTCATTGATTGAGTATACGACTGTAACGGTATTGATATTAAAATCTTTGTATAAGTCTCTAATAAAGGCAGTATTATTATTTGAGATCATAATCTTAACACCTTTATTTGTTAATTCTTTGACAAAATCCCGTAATCTAATTTGATCTTTTTCATCAAATGGAAGTCTAGTATAGAACCGTTCTCCAGATTTATGATAAGGAGGATCAAAATAAACAAAATCATTTTGTTGAGGCTCTATAAATGAAAAATCTGTAGCATAAATTGATACACCATGTAGAAGGCGGCTGCATTGATTTATTCTAGATGCAATATGGAGTTTAATGTAGCATTCACCAGAAAATGTTTGAGCAGATTGTCCATTTTTGTAGACTCTATAAATTCCCCTAAAAGAATATTTATTAAGATATATAAATTTTGCGGTAATTTCATTCGGATTATTACTATATTTGTTTTTAACTTTATAATAATAATCCTTCGAATGATGTTTGTGATATAAACTTAGTAATCTATTGACCTCATTAGGATTATTTTTAACAGCATTATAGCTAGTAATTAAATCAAGATTGATGTCAGACAAAAAACATTGTTTAAAAAGATGCCTAACTTGAAAAAATAAAGCACCTCCACCAAGGAATGGTTCATAGTAATTATAGTGTGGACCTTGAGGAAGATGTTCTATTAATTTATTAACAATTCTTCGTTTACTACCAATCCAATGAAGAAAAGGCTTAGACTTATTAGCAACAGCTACTGACACATGAAGTTTAATTAATTTCTGTTAGTTGAATCTCTATTGAGATTATACCAGAAAACAGCTTGTAATGCTAGTAATAATAACGCTTACAAGACTTTTTATGTATCCTTTTTGAATAAGATTTATTATTGATTATAACCATAAGTAAGGAATGTAATAATTTTACATCAACATTAGATTATTATGTAAAAATTTAACCTAAAAATTAAAAGATTTTAATAGACTAATAAAAATTATAATGCTACTCTATACCTTATATTATCTAGGTTTCAAAACTTTGATGATAATAAGCTGAAGATTAAATAAGATAAAGTATGAAGCTTTTAACTTTAATCTTCAGCAACCATTTTTTCAACAAAAATAGTAGGGGAATTCTATGCCTATTGAAGACGAAGGTCAAAATAAAATCAATAAATTAACTGAAAATTATCTACAGAGGGAATTAATAGCACAACAATAAAACAGATAGACGCTGAATTGCAAAAACTATACTGTCAGCTAGAGGAATCTGGGCAAGTAAGCATAAAACTCATAGAGTGGATACAATATTTTAGGCGAATAGTAAATGACTATAATAAAAAAAAGGTAAATATAATAGCTTCTCTAAATGGAATAATTTTTTTATTTAGACAATAGACCTCTTTCGAAACTGGTTAAGGTAGTTCAAAATTATAAATGCCAGAGATCAAATTAAATCTACGAGAGAATCTTTTACGTCTATTTCGATATTTGTCAGCAATAATCTTGAACCGTTTTAGCATAGCAATAACGTTTTCATTGACAACTCTTTCTCCTGCTAACCTATGATTATTCTTTTTATCATTTTTAGTTAAAGGAATTTTCTTGCTTTTTTTTCTTTGGCAATTCAGAATTATTGTGAATTTTTTGTATACCTTGATATCCTGTGTCAGTAATCGCTTTAACTTTAGGATGAATAAGAATTTTGGATTCCTTAAATAATCTAAAGTCATGTTTTTTATAGTTAGAAAAATCTGTACATATTACTTGGTTGGTTTTCTTGTCTACCACTATTTGAGTTTTTAGTGTATGCCAGTTCTTCTTTCCTGAATAATAGAATTTTTGTTTTTTTTATGTCTTTCTATAGGAGTCTCAGTAGCATCAATCAAGACTACTTCATAATTCATATCACTCTTCATTATAGCTTTACGACCTGGAAGAGCAAAGTTTTGGTGTTTAACTAGGGTGTCTTCTACCCATTTTACAGCTTTATATGCTGAACTTTCACTAATTCCATAGTTCTGACCTATATGGAAATAAGTACGGTATTCTCTAAGGTATTCTAACACCATCAGCAACTGTTCCTCCAAATTGAGCTTATTTTTACGTCCACCTTTTGATTTCTTAAGACCATCAGCTTTCCTCAAAATATCCACCATCTTTGAAAATGTCCTCTTCCTTACTCCTGTTAATCGACGAAATTTTTCATCCTTTAACTCTTTAATCTGATCTAATTTCATTATTACTTCAAATTAGATTTTTATAACACCATTCTACATCATTCTCTAGTTTCGAAAGAAGTCTATTATGTACTTTATCAAGCCACATGAATAACTTGCTATATTCATTGTCTTTATACCAACTTATTATGCTTCTCTAACCACCAAGTAGACAGGGTTTTGCATGAACTTACTATTGTCTTTTATAACCTACTTGAGTGCTATATTTTGTAATCCTTTTTGTGCTTTATGATTCTTATATACTAAATTTCCTAGTTTGGTTAACTCTATTCCCCAAATGTCTTCTAGTTGCGAAACTTGCCACCGATTTTGTATTGCATTACGCACATTGCACTCAATCTTTAAATACTCCTCAAATAATAAATCTTGTAATTTTATTTTTTCTACCACGTATAATTTGGTCTCTTGTGTTTTGATATACTCCTTACAGTTTCTCAATACTTTAAATTCATTTATGCTATTATATGAATATGATTTTAGCTCGAATTTATGAGCAACATTCGGTTCAGATATTATTAGTTGTGCTGTACCTTTTGCTCCCTGTCTTGCAGTTCTACCAAATGCTTGTTCTTCTACTCTCAAATTTTCAGGCAAAAAAGCAACTATTACATCTCCTGAATTCACTTCATCTTTGACTGCTAAATACTCATAATTATCATTTCGAGAATATAATCTTACTTTATCTGAATCATAGCCAACAACTGAAATGAAGCGTTCACGAATCTCTATCGCATCTTTGATTGTTGCACAAATAATAAGTACAGCTCTTCCTTTTTCAACTTCATCAAGTATGCTACTTGTTATTCTACCATGCCATGTTGTTTCATTGTTTTGTATATCTCCATCAATTTCTTCAAATTGTTTTGGTTTATAAGTTGGCATAAACCCAATATTTACTCCATATACAGAACGTACTAGTTCTTGAGCAGAATCAGACCCAATGGTACCTGTTCATACCATATAACTTTTGCCCATAATGTTTGAAATATCCTAAATTAGAAATAAAACTTGTGACTAAATTTTCTGATGTTAGTTTTAACCCATGTTTTATCTGTAGAAACTGATGTAAATAATCAGTCCAATGGCAATTTGATCTTATTATTCCTGTACTTACATAATCAACTGGAATAATATCTAAATTATCATTATCTCTCTTAGCAATTATATAATCTTCATTCTCTTTGAAAAACTGTGCTTGAAATGCTGAAGATGCAATAACTTCCGACTGATATAGAATAAAATCTTTTAAGAAATTAGGTACTTGCAGTTCACCTCCAGTAACCATCTCTTGAATCAGATCCTTTAAAATTCCAATAACAAAAGCATAGTGATCACTGATATAATATTCACTACTATCTTTTCCTAAAATTAGTTCTCCATCTTTATATTCGAACTCTCCATTTATATATATTGTTTTATCGCCTTGCTGTATTATTTTTTTATTTAAATTAGATAATTCACTTGCTACTCCGCATAATATAGGTGCTATATGCTCCATTCCAGGCACAGATCGAGCCAATCTAGCTGTTTGATCAAGTTCGTCAATTAGCATGCTATCCACTTCGTCTACAATTACTACTCCAAATTCTCTATCACCTCGTGTACCATATTTCTTATGTTCATGCCTTAACCAATCGAACTGAAATTCATGTATTGGACCATAGACTATGTCTTTTGAGTAGCATATCTTTTCTTGTCCATCAAATGGATCTTCAACATTCGAACCACAACTTAGACCTAGTATATTAAAAAAGCCTTCTTTTTCATTTGCATCTCTTTGTGCTAAAACTGAAGAAGTAGTAACTATATCAACTTTATTTCCTTGTAATGCCTTGATAGCTGCTAGCATTGCACAAGTTGTAGATTTTCCTTCTCCAGTACCTATTTGTAATAATGTTCCTGTATCTTGTAATGACTCAAATATTAAAACTGATAAAATTTGTGTAATCCTTGGTATATTATTGCAATGATGTATGTTTGCTCTTTTTACTATCGCAATAGCTTCTTCCAAAAAGTTTTGAGATAATAACTTAGATTCTCTTATTTCTTTTGACCAGTTTTTTATATCATTCTCACTCCAAGAGTTAATCTTTTTTCCTTGAGGACACACTTTTGAATCATGGTTATAAGCTTCTTCTCCCCTTTTAAACTTATCTTTTAAAATTCCTCTAGTTGCTAAATCATGAATTTTACCAGAATTACTATTTAATATTTCTTGTATTATCTCATCTAAACTTAAATCTTTATCTAACTCTTGAGGATTAATATTCTTCAGCGAACTGAATTCATCATCACTTAATGGTAACATTCCATCATCAGTATTCATATCATACCTTTAGTTAGAGTGCTAAATTACTGATGGTATTATTTAGTTATAGTAACGTTACAGTCAAAAGAAGTAAAATTGCTACTAAATACTAATTGAAAGGCTTGGCATGCTTCATTAGTATTGATTCTGCTTTAGATTTGTTACTATATAACTAACAATACTCATTAATAATCACCTAATTTGATTGCTATTAGTTAACCGTAACACTATTTATAAAATATTGTCAACTACTCTATTATTTCGTTTTTGGTTGTATATTAACAAGTAGTAGGTACTAGAGCTATTTCCTATAAAAGGTATAGTTAAGCAAAGGCACTGTGTTTTTTATACACATTTCCATTGTAATCAAACATAACGTACAGATTCTCAAATTACGCTTTCCTGATAACTTCCTATCATTAAATATTTTTAAAATCTAAGATACAAGCTCTAGTTTGTACTGAACATTGAGAAGGCCATTCTTTAAGGCCTCAATGTCCTTAACATGGCCGCACCATTCTTGACGAAAACTGTTTCATTTTAAGCCATGAAGGCGAATGTGGCGCTTAGTGTTTTCGTCTGGTTCGGAGGAGGTAAATTTTAAAATCACGGCAGCTTTATTTTGCTGTTCTTTATCAAAAATATCTTTACCTATTGTAGTCCAATGCTCCTGAACATTTGGATGTTGTGTTAAAGTTTCTTTTAGTGAAACAATTGCACCAAATAACGTATTTGCTGATAAGTGATCAAGCTTAGCTTTAGCAACTAATCCACCCATTTCGATAAGACGTCGAGTACGCATTTTACGTTCTTTAATTTTAAGGTTAACCTCATCCATGATTAGCATAGCCTTTTTTTGTTGAAGAGTAATTTTTTGCTGCATAAGACAATTCATGATCAATACTATTGTTTATAAATCAGATATATTTATAATACTTCAATTAGCAATTATACTCATAATGCAAATTTTTATTATAACTATCATACAAACTGATATTATAATCAGAACTTAAACTACTATGTTGATTTACCAAGTTCAATATTTGACTCTCTTCTAAAGAGAAATTTGCTTTTTTATTAGAAAATTCAGTGTAAATATCTTCTCTTTTTCTCTTGAAGCTTGATTGTATAGCATCATTATTGGCAATTTGTTTATCACTATAGCTCAAATAATCTTCAGCTATATTAATATCAAGCTCTGAAGTTGAAAAAGTTGTTGCAAGTATATTATTAATTTCTGTTTCCGAAAGAATATTATTGATTTGTTCTTTAATATTAGGATTATTAGCCAAACATTCACTTATTAAATCATCATCACTTTTTTGCGCTATACTACTAGTGCTAGCTGTGTAGGTACAATCAGAATTTTGATTATCTATGCATAATTCTTTTTTCGAAACGCTATTATTATCTTCCTGAGTGTTTAATTGGCTACTGTGCGGTATAAATCTTTTTATTATTATAGTACCATCTATATTTTTTTTATAAAAAATTTGCAGATCAGAGAAATGCATATCAATACAGATTCCTAGCCCTGAATTTGATGTTAATCTTTCATGATGAATATTACAAACCAAAGCATCAGGTTCTACTATTAAAGTACCACCACATTTCATAAAATTGTCTATAGACTTCATCCATACATTGTAGTCCCTTTGCTGACGATGATAAATGAATGGTTTGATAGATATAAATGAATCGCTTGATTTTTTCATGTTATATGATACATCCAAGATTATATTTAATTTATTACTTTCATTAATACAATTAAGAATTTGTTTTATAACAGCATGCGATATTGAATTATTTCCAATATTTAATTCAGATATGTTAGGTAGATTATTTAACAATTTTTTTATAGGATTACGAATATCAGCACCAGATGTAGGACCAGTACCAGATGTAGGAGCAATACAATGCTTATGCACTTTCTTTAATCCAATTTTATCATTAACAAGAGTTAATGATGTCAAATTATTATTACAATAATTCGATAAAATATCAAACCCTGCAAGATATAACTCTATATCTGAAATATTAAGATAACGAATTTCATTAAACCTAGATAAATGAGATATAAACACGTTATCAATTGAAGAAAATTGTATGTACCCGTTATGCCTACTGCTACTAGACTGTAGATCTATAGTGTCACATGTCACGTTAGGTAATTTATCTACATCTCTGTTTTCTATTTTTAATGTTCGAAATGGTATGGTCATAAACCTCAAACTGTAATCCTGATTATTTGCACTAAGTATAATTTGATACCATAAATGCATAAAACACCCCCATAATTAACTTGCTCTACTTTTGAAGATAATTAAACAAATATTAATATTAATCAAGATTTAAATAGATGAAATTCCAGTAAAGAAAAAAAACCGCGCCTACCAAACCAACATCAAATAATTATAGTCAAAAAAACGTGAATTCAAGGTTAGAAGCTTCATTGAAAAATAAGCTTAAGCGGGTAGGTAAGCGCGAAAGCGCTTTTCCTCCCAAAGAACCGTACAAGCGAATTACTCCGCATACGGCTCAAGCAATTTACAAAAACAGCTGCAATAAGTTGTCCGCGATTACTGTGTACTTGTCGATGGCAGTTTTCATGCAATAAGCACAAATTGTTAATATGGTCAGTGCCACCACATCTTATAGGTGTTATATGATGTACATGAACACTTTCACCATTATCTATTAAATCAAAACAAACAAGACATTTACCCTTTTGTCTACGCCAAAGAATCTGCCTAGATTTAAACAAATACTTAGGGCTATCAGCCTGACGTTTATGCCAATATTCTCTAAGTTTTGAATTATCAGGAGAAGATTTACCTTTAACAAGAATATGTCGTTTAATCGTTGTCCATTGTAATTTCCATAGATATAGATCTTTATTCATAAAGACCCAATTATCATTTCTGCCTTTAATGCGGCCCCAATACTTTTTCTTAAGCCATTTCCAAGATTTTTTAGGATGTTTTCTACATACGAATCTTGCTTGCTAAATCCACATTCAGCAGTCTAAATTGGAAAAAATTTTCTTGGACACAACTTTGTTAAAATAACTGCACCATCCAAATATTTTAGAATTTAGATTATCAATTATTCTATCAATATTCCATGAGAAACCTTTTTTCCATTCTATTGATATTCGTTTTTTAAACGATTTTATAGAGTCTTTAGACGGTTTAACTAGTAGAGCTACACCTCTTCTTGTACTATTGGTGTTATATTGTCGAATATTAAATCCAAGGAAATCAAAACCTTCGTTAATATGAAGTATCCTGGTTTTTTCTTTCGACAATTCTAAGCCTCTAATACTTAACCAATCATTAATAATACTTTTGGCTCTGATACATGAGCTTTCTGACTTAGCACAAATTACAAAATCATCAGCGTATCTCACTAAAGCATATTCAGATTTAGAATGTAGGTGATCATATTCATTATAGATGATATTAAGTATATCACTCATTCCATGAAGAGTTATGTTTAAAAGTAATGGAGAAATTAATCCACCTTGTGGAGTACCAGCTGTTGTTTTGATAATTTGATAATCCTGCATTACACCAGATTTAAGCCATGCTTGAATCCAATTACGAGCAGGGAAATTTCCTATAATTTTCAAAAGAAAATTATGATCAATATTATCAAATGCACCTTTGATGTCAGCATCTAATATCCAATTCCTAGTAGTGCCAGGACGAACAATACTAGATATTCTCTGTATTGCATCGTGAACGCTACGTCCAGGTCTAAAGCCATAGCTGCAACCTTCAAACTTAGCTTTCAAATATGGTTCAAGTGCTGATTTTACAACAGCCTGTCTACACCTATCCAAAATAGTTGGCAAGCCTAAAGGTCTAGATTTGCCATTACTTTTTGGTATGTACACACGCTTAATCGGTTTTACGGATGATAGATTGTTATCTGCTAACTTTTCCATCAACAGACTCCTTTCTTTATCTGTATTAACAACTATTTTATCAATTCCGGGACTTTTTCGTCCTTTGTTGATTTGAGTAACACGTCTTATAGCAAGTAACCTATTTGCTCTTGATCTTAACATCAATCTTTGTAAGTTACCTACTAACTTCGTATTACCATTTGCGAATGCACTATAAATACGTCTACGAAGATTATTAACCTTTTGTATAATTTCTTTCCAATCTATTGAATGCCAATAGATTTTCTTGAAATTATCCTTAGTCTCAATTGTTACATTTGCGTTTTGCATTCACTTTTCCAATTAATTCATAATCTTGTTTACCTATTTAGGGTAAATCACCAGTCTTAAGTTAGCATCATTTCTGATTAGCATATAAATGCCTATACACTCAGTTATTGATTCCTGTAGTCTTTCGACTTAGTGTCATTTGCTTTCTAAGACCTCTCTTACCTACTATCAGTTGCCTAATAATAGGCTTACCATGTTTCACTCATCAGAGATACGTTAAGTTGGCTATCTTCTTTATACCGAGGAGCTGGCATTTTTAAAAAAAAAGGCTGCGTATTCCTTCTTACAGCTAAGCTTTTCAGCTTTATCCCTATAACAGATTTTATCTTGAGTATCTGCTTTCACATTTACGATATTTCCATACGAAGATTCACTTTCGTTTAACCAATTTTAACTTTACCTTACCCCTATTTCCCATCCAGATTAGTACTTTAGTTAGGCTTTCTATCGCGCTTAGTACAAGACCGTTGCCAATCTCGCACTGCAATAGCGGTAACTAAGGTTTAAATGCAACCTTGCTACATCTGTAGTCTCTGTTTGAGCGACCTCATGTCGCACTACGCAATACGTAAACTTGAAAGTTTACTGCTAAAAAATGAGTACTCATTAACCGATTGAATGTTAAAAAAAAAGAAGTTTGTGCTAGCAAAATCAAAAAAACCATGCTAACTTAAAACTCAGGTGAGAATTGGTATTGAGATGGCGATACAGTTTGCAAGGATTGAATTTTTACGTAGAAGTGAAGGAGGTGATAGTTGTCGTAAGGCAGCGTATAATGCAAGAACTATTGTTAAAAATGAGCAGACAAAAATAAGGTATAACTTCTTTACTAAGCAGGATGTTGAAAAAGCAGTAAAAGATATACCAGATCTAATAGCAAGAGAGCAGTTAGTTCAGAAAGTGCTTAGTTCAAATAGAATACTAGAATTATATCATGATGATGGTGAAAGTAGCAAATATTTTACGACAATTGAGGTTCGAAATGAGGAGACGAGAATAATCAGAATAGCTAATAAAATCAATAATCAGGTTTATTACAACGATATTTACAATCTTAAAAGTGATATCGAAGGTCTAGCAAATGTTAGTGAGGAACAGAAACAAGCGCTAAGGCATATTTTGCTTAGCACTAGTGGAGTTAGAGTCTTAAGAGGAAGAGCTGGTACAGGAAAATCTTATGTTTTAATAAAAGCGCATAAGCTCGCAACAAATCGCGGACAAAAAGTTATTGGTCTTGCTCCTACTCATAAGGCAGTATCAGAGCTGAAGAGCAAAGGTTATACTGAGGTCTATACAGTAAAGGGATTTTTGTATAATCGAAAAAAAATTTTTATGAAAGGCAGCTTAATAGTAGTAGATGAAGCTGGAATGGTAGGTACTAAAGCTTATGCAGAGCTGTTTAGAGTAGTTAGAAACAATAATTGTCAACTGATACTTGCTGGAGATGAAAAGCAGTTAGCTTCAATAGAAAGAGGCGGAATGTTTGAGATGCTGAGTAATAATTTCGGTTCACATGTTTTAATAGATATTCGCAGACAAAGTGAAAACTGGAGCAGAGAAGCAGCAACAAAGTTTGCTGAGAGTAATATTTTAAGCGGTATAACCTTACTGAGACAAAATAAATGTGTTAAGTTTGATAATACATTACAGGATTCAATTAGTAAGTTGATTTATGATTGGAGTCTAAGCAAGTTTAAGCTACATGAAAAATTGGTAATTACAGTACGTAATAAAGATGTCGACATTCTTAATTCAAGTATTAGATCTTTGTTAAAAGCAAATGGTACGCTACAAGGCACAGAATATAGGCGTTCAATAGCTGGAAGGAAAGAGTCCTATATGGCAGGAGATAGAATCGTATTTCAAAAAAGCGATAAGGATTTACAAATACAAAACAGTGAATTTGCAACTTTAACTTCTGTTAATAAAAATGAATTTGTAGCTAAGACAGATGCAGGAAAAGAGGTGAGTTTTGATTCGGTAAAATACAATTTAAACATGGCTATGCAAGTACTGTTTATAAGGCTCAGGGAGCTTCTATAAAAGATGTATACGTTTTGCATAATGGAATAAGTAATATAAGCAGCTCATACGTAGCTATGACAAGGCATATAGAGAAGTTGCAGCTATATTGCAATAAGAAAGCTACTGTAAGCATTAACAGTTTAATAAATCAGCTCAGCAGACCAAATGATAAATCAGCTAGCATAACTCTAAAAACTGCTCATGATTTGGAGAAAGAACGGACAAAGACAACTGTTTTTAGTAAAGTTTTTAGTAAAGTTGAAAACTGGTTTAAGTCTATAATCAATGATATCAATGATAGATCTCATGTGAATGAAGAATATTATCATTTTACCGCTAAACCAGAGCAAGAAGCTAAAGTAGAAAAAGTCCAGCAAGAGAATAGCATAAAGCAATGCACCACCAAAGATATTTCTACTCCATTGTTTATGCAAATCAAAGAACAAAGACAATATGATTATGATGTAACCATTCTGTCAGCAGAAGGAAAAACGATATCAAGTTTTCAGGAAGCTGGCATTGATAGCAGAATGGTATATAGCTCAAATGTAAATAATTTGAAGTACTATCAACCATTTCAAGGAGAAAAGATTCTTATAGCTGCAAATAATTATAAACAGAATAAAGAATATGTAAGCACTATAAACGAGGCTGCAAAAGTACTGACAAGCAAAGGAGCAATCACTAGCATCGTAGTTCCTTCAGAAGGTGAAGATTTTAACGAAATGCTAAAAAATAAAGGAGCCACAGCTGTTAAGGAGCTTATGATACCTGAAATCATGAAGTTAATTAATACTCAGAACGTAAAAACAGAGTCTGAACAAGTGGTGAAAACTGATATAGCTCCAAAAATTGACCTTAGACGGTAGTGCTGAAGATTAAAAATTTACTACCATATTACCTTTTTGGTATTGTAATGCAATTTAAGTTCACTGAATTTATTTCTCATATTATGAGTTATAATATGTATTGACAGTTGCAATAAATCAATATATTAACTTTAAGATGGAAACAATAAATGTAACGGAGTTATTTATGGAAAATTCAGATATTATAAGTAGTACTGTAGCAGACATGACTAGCACTGTCACAGATATGACTAGCGCTGTCACAGACATGACTAGCACTGTCACAGATATGACTAGCGCTGTCACAGACATAAGTAGTACTATAAGTAGTACTATAAGTAGTATTATAAGTAGTACTATCAATAGTATTATAAGTAGTACTATAAGTGATGAAATGATTGGTAATAATAGCCAATCTCAAGAAAGCGAAGGTTATTATTCACAGTTAGGAACATGTCTAGCTGTTGGATTTACAATATGCACGTTGGGTGCCGTGTGTGGATTAGCATACTTATACAAGAAAAGAACTAAACCATTAGAAGATAAATCAAGTAAAAATTATGAGCCTTCAGATCTAAATTGCGTTAAGGTAGACATTCCACTTCAAGAAAATGAGATTAAAGTGGATGTTAGCTATGAGGATAATGGTAACAATGAGTCTCATATTCCTTCTAATGATCTAGATAATAATTTACTTGGAGTTAATGTAACCGAACACTTATCTTAATAATATACCCTCTGCGAAACAAAGAAATAACCATCAAATTTGTTTCGCACGGTTGGGGTCTATGTATGTTTTTGCTTCTATGTGATGCTCTAAACAAGGAAAATTTTCTAAAATACAGTATAAAGATTTCAACAGCTAAGTTTCACCTTTCGCATTTAGCAATAAAATTGTAATCCAAACTGTAAAAAGCGATGCGAAGATATAGGCAAAACGATTATTATTCAAACAGCCAAGAAGAACTATGAGAATTAAAGGATCAAATAGCTAGTAGAAAGGTAGTAATTTATTATCTCTGCTTCAAAGAGAAAGAGGATACAGCTTTTTTGAGGCAAAGGAATATTTGAAAAGCATCGTTGGAATGTCTAACGTTAGACAACAGTATCAGAGACATGCTAGCACTAACGATTCACAGCAATACACTCAACAACCTGAAAGTGTTAAAATTGCAAATGTTTAAAACTTGTATGAACTATCAAGCAAAATACATGGTTATGAGGTAGATACAAGCCCAAGCGCAGAAGTTGAAATAGTAAAAAAGTATCTTGAAAATCGTGGTATTACTTTTGACAAAAGCACTGCAAGTTCAGACTTAAAAGAAAGTATACTGTTTGATGCTGATGATGTATAGTCATTTACAATGAAGTTTGCGTATAAAATATCATGTTGGTAAATCTTATGATGCTATTATCGCTTTTTCTATACTCAAACTTCATTAGACTTCTTTCGAAACTAGAGAATGATGTAGAATGGTGTTATAAAAATCTAATTTGAAGTAATAATGAAATTAGATCAGATTAAAGAGTTAAAGGATGAAAAATTTCGTTGATTAACAGGAGTAAGGAAGAGGACATTTTCAAAGATGGTGGATATTTTGAGGAAAGCTGATGGTCTTAAGAAATCAAAAGGTGGACGTAAAAATAAGCTCAATTTGGAGGAACAGTTGCTGATGGTGTTAGAATACCTTAGAGAATACCGTACTTATTTCCATATAGGTCAGAACTATGGAATTAGTGAAAGTTCAGCATATAAAGCTGTAAAATGGGTAGAAGACAGCCTAGTTAAACACCAAAACTTTGCTCTTCCAGGCCGTAAAGCTTTAATGAAGAGTGATATGAATTATGAAGTAGTCTTGATTGATGATACTGAGAGTCCTATAGAAAGACCTAAAAAAAACAAAAATTCTATTATTCAGGAAAGAAGAAAAGGCATACACTAAAAACTCAAATAGTGGTAGATAAGAAAACGCGCCAAGTAATATGTACAGATTTTTCTAACGGTAAAAAACATGACTTTAGATTATTTAAGAAATCCAAAATTCTTATCCATCCTAAGGTAAAAGTGATTACTGATACAGGATATCAAGGCATACAAAAAATTCACAATAATTCTGAATTACCAAAGAAAAAAAGCAAGAAAAATCCTTTAACTAAAAATGATAAAAAGAATAATCATAGGTTAGCAGTAGCAAGAGTTGTGAATGAAAACGTTATTGGTATGCTAAAACGCTCCAAAATTATTGCTGACAAATATCGAAATAGAAGTAAAAGATTCTCTCTTAGATTTAATTTGATCTCTGGCATTTATAATTTTGAACTACCTTAACCAGTTTCGAAAGAGGCCTAATAACTTCTTATCTTGTATGTCCAATAAATATGTTTTCATATCTTTACGAAGATTAGTAAATAAACGTAGACCATTGGAGAAGAGTTGATGAAATAACTCTTCAGATATGTAAGCTTTATCACCAAACAATTTACCAGATAAGCCTTTAGAAAAAAACGAAGATACAGATAGGTCGCTTTTATTGCTTTTAGTAATTTTAACTGACATTATTTCGCCTTTATTATTGATTTAAAGATGTTCTATAGGAAAAATTAGTCTTCTAAGGCAGATAGTATAAGTATGAAGATTTATATAGGTTTGGCATAATGATTTTTGTCAACCTTTTGAACAAAAATTTGATGGTAATTTGTAAAAAAATTATTTTCTAAAACACCTACTATAGCTGTATTTTTGGAGATGAAAAATGCGACCTGTAGTATTCGATTTTTTAACTAATAGTTGTAATATTATTAAAAAAAATAGTAACAATAATGACACAATATTTTATAACTTTATTGGAAATATCATTCCACCAGAATGGAGAAAGCTAACTGGAGATAATGGAAAAGCATTAAGTAAAACATCTAAACAGCTTTTATCATTCATAGTATTTAGACTACATATCTATTACAACAAAGATATAGATGAATTACAGGAAAGTTATCAGCTTTATGAAGATAAGCTGAATGTTGGTCAAAGAAGAGTTAGGCAATGCTTAGTAGAATTAAGAGATGCAGGTTTTATTGAAATTGAAAATAGGACAATCATTAAAGACAATCTTAAGTTACGTAATGTCCCTTGCATAAAAATTCTGAAAAATTTTCAGCACTATAGCGAAAAAGGAAAAGAAGAAAATATAGCCTTACCAGAAAAAAAATTTCGTCCCAACCTGAAAGAAATTTCAGGTCAACCTGAAACTTTTTTCAGGGACATATATAGATATATAAAAAAATCTAAAATATCTAGATCTACTGAAGGTGAGTTAGTAGAGAATAAAAAAAATGAAAATGAAGAACAAAATTTTCAAAATGTTGATGATTTTGAAAATGATATACGAACTTCAACTAAAAATTGTAATCAAGACATTGAATCACTAATAACAAAAATTCTCAAGTCTTCGAATGGTAAAAAAGAATGGTTCAAAAGGTACAGGCTAGAAGAGTTTTACCCACTAACACCAGAAGATGCAGTTGCACTGCAACACAAGTCTGATAGAGGTTTCAACATATACTTTATCAACAAATTGCTATTAAAGCTAGCAGATCAATATTCGAATTATCATTTTGGCTGTAAGGCATCAGTTCTAAACTATATGGCAAAAGCGTTAGCGAATGAATTACGAACTACTGATCAGGCAAATAGAGACAACTGTGGATTTGATAACGAATTTAATAAGGAAAAATATCTTACTCAAATTGAAACAAGCGCAAATCTTAGTAAGGAAAGTCAGTTGAAGCATAAAATTGCTGGTTCTTTTGAAGCAGCTATGGCTTATCAAATTTTGACTTCTTGTAGTTTTGGGCCAGCGGTTCGAACTAGGTTTTTTGTTAAGTTGCTTAAAAATATCACACTAACAGAATGTGATGAATCAAAGATATTACAAGCTGTACAAGATGTATATGGATACGAAATTCAAGAATTGCAAGTTACACCATTTGAGCAACCTACAACTGTTTCACAGAAACAAATCAATGAAGAAGAGTATCTCTTGAATCTCAGTAAACAACTGGGCTCTAACTCGACTTGGTACAAAGTACGAGAATCTTTAGTTACATGTTATGGTCAAGCTATCGATAAATCATGGTTTAGCAAATTAGAAGTTATAAATGAAGATAGTGTTAACAATAAGATATTCTATAGGTAAAGGTGCAAAGACATATCAAATATAAGGAAGAAGAAAAGTTAATTTTTATTAACTTCTACACTTTATAGAACCTACTATTAACTTGTGTTAATTTTTATTAATATTTTTAATCAAGCTTCAACCTTAACTATAAACATATTTGCAATATTTGTCAATATAACAAAAAAATTAAAGCAAAAGGTTGACAAAAGGTTGACAGAAAATTTAGGAAATTGGTGATCAGTTTTCAATCTAGAGGTTAATCTAATGATCAAAAAATATATACAACCTGGGATTGATAAGTGATTTTCAAGTTATATGTATTATGAACAAATTAGTATAAAAAATTTGATATCAAAAAAAGCATAATTTATATCAGATGTTCAATAAAACGTAATATATATTAATAATATCAACATTAATATTATGTGGGGTAATTATGCCTTCAATATCATCATCATCAAAGTTTACAAAGCGGTCATTAAATAAAATTAAAATTCCTAAGGGAGAAACATTATTAATTATCCACCATCCATATATAAGAGGACTTAAACTGAAAATCTCATGTACAGTCTGTGGAGGAAAAGTAAGAAAAACATGGATTTTAGAACAAAAATATAAAAACCAGAGTTTAAAAATAAGGATAGGAGAATTTCCATATGTATCTATTAAAGAAGCTATAAAAAAAGCAATAGAATTAAAGACATTAATGGCGAACGGAATAGATCCGAGAGAAGTAAAACGTCAACAACAGATAGAAGAAAATGAGAATCGTATAAAAGAAAGACAAGAGATTACATTCAAAGAGCTGTGTTATAAGTATATTGAAGAGTATAGCAAAATATATACTACAAACTGGAAAGAGTATGCTGACAGAGTACATACTCATGCACAAGCATTATATGAAAAAAAGATAAGTAAGATTCGAATGAGTGATATTCAACAAATATTCAATGATATCAGCAAAAAGGGAAAATATGCCACAGCAAATCTAATACTACTAACCTTACGCACTATATTTAATAAGGCAATAAAATGGGGATTAATAGAAAACAATCCTACTCTAGGGATAGAGAAGCATAAAATGCAAGCAAGAGAGAGACGTCTAAGTTACGATGAAATGAGTAGACTTTTACCCGTATTATGCGGAAAAGCAACTCCATTGATAAGAGATTTTGCATTACTAGCGTTATATACTGGAGCTAGAAAAACTAATGTATTAGAGATGGAATGGGACAATATAGATTTTGAAAGAAAAATATGGCATATACCAAAAACTAAGAACGGAAAGGCGCAAAATATACCATTAACAGATGAGGCAATGGAAATATTGCAAGCAAGGAAATTCACATCTGAAAGTAAATGGGTACTACCAAGTGCTAGCGCAAGCGGACACTTAGAGCGGCCAAATAACTCATGGCATAGGGTTTGTAAAAAGGCAGGCATAAAAAATTTAAGGATACACGATCTAAGAAGGACGTTGGCAAGTTGTATGTCAGATGCAGGTGCAAGTCAGAAAACAATTAGCACAGCATTGAATCATATGAATTCAAACTCAACAATGCATTATACTATAGCTTGTATGGAGTTAGTGCGACAGTATATGTCTAAGGCTACAAAAATAATTAGGGAATGTGCTGAAAATTATAATATTTATAATACTATCTGACTGATATAAACGTTGTGGTAAGAATAGTGCGACTTCATGTCGCACATGCATGCATGTATGTAAACTAATTATTGCAGGTAAAATCTATGTTTGAAGATATTTAGCTAATTTAAACATTATAGTAGTAGAATGAGAAATCTCATGCTACAATTGGGGCTAAAGGTGATTATGCAAAATCAAAAATTATGTTGGGCATTATCGAGGCCATTGAAGTATATGGGTTTGAGCATTGATGAATGGGGAGTAGTGCTAGCTGGAGTAGCTCCAGGAATTGTACTACTAAACAGCAGGCATGCTAAATTAGGCCTAGCATTTATGGTTGGAGGAATTGCTCTATGTTATTGCTTTAAGAAATTTAAGAAGGTATCGGAGAATTTTTTGCTAAAAAGTTTTTTAGTAGCTAAAGGTTTATTGCCAGCTCCATTAGGATATTCAAGATTGCTGGGCAAAAAAGTTGGCAAATAATGAATCATCTCTTTAAGCAAAATGCTATACAAGAGCTGGTTAAATATAATAAATGCTTACTTTCAGTAACTATATTGCTAGCTGCAGCTAATATAATTGCGATAATGGCTGCAATTACCAAAGAAGAAAAGTGGTTATTAATTCCAGCAATGGAGCCTGATCGTAAAATGATGGTTTCATCAAAAAATTACCATGAAACCTATTTAAAGGAATGGGCAATTTATGTGACGAAACTCTTATTTACTACTTCTCCAAATGAGGTAGAAAGACAAATAGCAGACATGAAAGTGGCATCTAGTAATACTGAATCTTTAAATAAATTTTTTCATGATCATTTGCAATTTGTTAAAGGCTCAAATGTATCTTCAGTCTTTTTTCCAAAAAAGATTGAAGTGATAAAGGATGGAGTATTAATTAGTGGAACGCTTCGTTATTGGTTTAGCGATAGTAAAGATATAGCTGTCGATAAGACTTACCTTTTGACTTACAAGCAAACTCCTAATTACCTTTTATTGTTGACTGGTGTTAAAGAGAATGGAATAAAAAAATGAGTATTAGATTTTTGAGATTTATCATATGGTTTATTGCTTTGGTAAACGTTAATAATATATATGCAGTAGAATATGAGTTAGAAGCTGACAATTTACTAAAGCTTGAGATTTCTGATAGTGGGCCAACAAGAATTAATCTTAAAGATGAAAAAATTAATGATATTTTTATGTATCCTCAAAATGCAGCTGAAGTTGTAGTTCATGAGTCTGGATTTTTGTTTATTGTTCCACGAGAAGAAGGAAACAAGGTTTATTTAACAGTAATAGGAGAATACAAAACAATTCAGGATTTAATGTTAACTTTTACTCCAAAAACTCCAAGCCCTATAATGCTTGTTAATGCTGCTACAAAAATAGAGGAAAAGGATAATTCAAAACAAAACAATAACAATTTGTTCAGTAATGACCTTAATACAAAAGAATTAACAGCGAAACCTTCTAAAAAACAAAGTAGAAATACTAAGAAAAAAATAAAACTGGCTTAAAGTGCTAGTTTTTACTTCAAAGACTTAAAGTTCTACAAAGATTATTAATTAAAACCGCTTCAAAGTAAAATTTCACTGGTATGGAATTAACTAGCATTAGGAGAATAATGCAAAATTTACTAATAAGCAATAACAATGTTCATATGCAATTTGTTAAAGGCTCAAATGTGTCTTCACCAATTTGTTCAGTAATGATGTTAATACAAAAGAATTAACAGCAAAACCTTCTAAAAAACAAAGTAGAAATACTAAGGAAAAATAAAACTGGCTTAAAATGCTAGTTTTTACTTCAAAGCCTTAAAGTTCTGGTAGGGTATCTGAAACTCTCTTCAAAGTAAAATTTCATTCAACGTGGAATTCACTAGCACTAGGAGAATAATGCAAAATTTACTAATAAGCAATAAAAATGTTCATATATCAAAAATCTCGACTAAATATGCTAAACCCTACATTTGGAATACAGTGGAATAATGTAGTTGTAGGGCTGTTAATTATTATAATTACTGCTTGTGTTTTTTCTTTTGAGCCAGCATTAGCTGATACTCTTGAAGGGCAGCTTAATAAAATAGACGGACTTTTTAGTGGAAAACTAAAAACAATAGGTATATCAAGTGCAACTATTCTATCATCGATTTGGGCTGTAGCAAGAGGCAATATAAAGCTTGCCGGAGTAATGGTAGCAATTGGTGTTATTTTAGGCTTTTACCTAGATTGGATTGCCGGTGGTATGAAAATTAATTGATAAGGTAGAAACATTAACATTCAAAAAGCGGAGGAATAGTGGAACAGGACAATTCAGACAATAATAATACAAAAGAAGAAGATTTAGAGCTAAATGATAAACCAAAGGCTGAATCTGTTAGGCCTAATAGCAAGTTATCAGAATTAACAAATATCATTCGTAGAAAGCCAGTAATTGCCTTAACTTTTATAAGCATCACAATAATGGTTGTTTCATATTTTTTATCTGAAAGTGGTAAAACGAAAGAATCTATAATTTTTATTGAAAATCGTGAGTCAAGAGAAGCGATTTCTGGAATAGAACAAGCTGTAGATTTGAGAGCAAAATGGACAGAAGAAATACTTAATGAAGTCAAAACATTAAAAGATAGATTTGAAAGTGTAATAGACAGCAGATATTTAGAAATTACAGCCCAAATTAATAATTTTAACCAAAAACTTGAGATATTGGAGAATCAGCCTAAGCAGAGTCTATATAATAATGATAGTGATGAATTTAGTTCTGATCTTAATCATCATATTTCAAATTCACCACATGATAACAAAACAGAGCAAGCTCCTGTACAATCATTTGTCAATCTTAGGAGAGCTGAATCTGAGCAAAAAAAAAATGTTGAGAACTATGTTACTAGCGGTAGTTCTGCTAGAGCTGTGCTACTTACTGGAGTCGTTGTAGGTACTGGAACAAACAGCTCTTCATCACCAGAACCAATTGTTCTGCAGTTGCTTGATACAGCAATTCTTTATAATAAATATAAAACTGATCAAATCAAAAATGCAATTTTAATTGGATCCTGTAACGGAGAGATGTCCTCAGAGAGAGCTAAATGTCGCATCGAAACTCTTTCAGTAGTCAATAACCAAGGAGATATTATCGAAAAAAAGGTGGAAGGCTGGTTGATAGGCGAAGACGGACGTTCTGGAATTAAAGGAATCGTGGTAGATAAATCGTCTAACATAGCAAGCATGGCTGCATTAAATGGAGTATTTAGCAGTATAGCTAAGTTTCTGCAATCTAAGGCTATTAAACCTGATATGCTACCAACTTTAAACCTAGTAGCTGGAGGCCAACAACAAGAGTTTCAGATTGGAGATGCGCTTCAGTCTGGAGCTTACGCTGGAGCTAGCAATGCTTTTGATAAGCTAGCTGATTTTGCTATAAAACGAGCTGATTCTATGAGCCCAGTCGTTCTTATTGCGTCAGGTAGAGTCATCGATGTTGTATTTAAAAAAGGTTTTGACTTATGTGAGCCCAAGAAGAAGCCACATAATTTAACTTATTCACAATCAACTAACAATGAAAAAGTTAATTTGCATAATAAATTCGATCAATCACAAAAGTTAGAGGAGCATTTATAATGAAGTTTTTATTATTGCTATTGGGCTGTATGAGCTTAACCAGCTTCTTTTACAGAAGTACTTTTGATTGTAAAATTCCTAAAGGGCTAAAATGTAAGTCTTTATATGAAATAAAGAATATGGTTGCTCAAGGCGCTTTTGATATTGATAATCTTGAGAAAGTTGAAACATCAAAAACTAAATCAAAAAGACGTTGTATTCTATGCTACAGGCAAGCTAAAGCAGTTCAAGGCCTAGATGTTGTTAACAAGTCGCCGAAAAAACCAAAAAAATATCTTATTAATTTATTTAAATCAAAACAGAGTCAAGGTGAACGCAAGCATACATAAGGATTTTGATCGAGAAAGATTTTCTAAACACTTTGTCTATGAATCATATGATGATGAGACTCAGCTATTCTTTAATCGTGGTTCAATAGGTTTTGTATTGCTTGCATGGCCATTAGTTGGAGCTAGTGTTTCTGCTCAAAATGAAATTGCTGAATTTCTGAAAAGCGATGAAAATTTACCTGCTGAAAGTAGCCTGCAAGTCTTGATGCTTGGTAGTAATAATATAGAGAATTTTTTAAGCAACTGGCAGTCATATCGTAAAGGAGAGATATTTATTGAGTTAGCAAATAAAAGAACAGAATTTTTACGTGATCAAGCTCAAAAAGTAGGTTCTATAAAGGATGTAGTATTGTTAATTTCAGTTACTATACCTAATTTAAATGCAAATATCGATGATATGATTCGCAGACGAGATGCTTTAAAAGATACGTTTAGGTCAATTGGATTAAGCACTGAAAATGTGAATGCGCAGCAATTATTAAAGTTCCTGAGAGTAATATTTGGCTGGCCTGAAGAAGAACATTCAAATATTAACCAGTATGAAATATTGTCTGAACAAATTTTAAGTGGAGATTTCTCGTTATTTGAGAATGATGATTGTATAAATGTAAATGATGATCAAATATTTATCAGCCTAGAAGCTCGCAAAAGACCTGCAGAATGGAAATTATCTGCCATGGATCTGTTTTTAGGCAATGAAATGCGTCGTGATGAATATATAAAATCAAATTTCCTGATTCATTTTGGTCTGCAAATTTTACCAAATCAAGCGATGGAAAGGACTGCAGCCATAACTAAAAGAGAAGCGCTAGAAAGAAATATTAATGCAGGAATGAGTAAATTTTTTCCTGATATACAACAAGAAGCTGCTGATTTAGCCGGTGTAGTGGCTGCTCTGCAGAGTGGTGATAGAGTAGTTAATATTCACTTCAACGTTATTATGTTTGATAAAACAAAAAAGGCTAAGCAATCTGCATCAGCCTTTTGTTCGATGTTAAGACGCAGTGGATGGTATTTTGTTCCATGTAAATATGATCATGTAGCTGTGTTACTAGCTGCCCTACCAATGCAATTAGTTGAACAAGGCCCAAAAGGTGTATTGGGTCAAAATAAAACATCAGGAGTTGGAGTAGCGCTTTCTAGCTTAGGTCGAGGCATAAAAACTGTTTCTGTAGAGAGCAAAGTATTATTGCCAATAATCGGTGAATGGAAAGGTGATTTAAGTTCTCCAGGCATGTTGCTAGCTGGAAGACGAGGACAAATAATGTATTGGTCTCCTTTTGGTGGAGCTTTATTACCTGCATTAAATAAGCATGGAGTAGCTCCAAATGAGAACTTTAACCTTTGTATAGCTGGAGTTCCAGGCTCTGGAAAATCTGTTTTTATGCAAGAATTAATGCTATCTGTTCTAGGAGTTGGTGGTAAAGTTTTTGTTCTTGATTATGGAAGATCATTTAAGCGTACATGCTTGATTCTAGGTGGTAGATACATAGAATTCGACATGAAAAACCCTGTATCAATTAATCCATTTTCAGAGGTGCCAGAGGATGACAGCGCAAAGTCTATAGAGGCTAGATCGGATTTTTTATCTAACTTTCCATCCATTTTAGCTACTATGGCTGCTCCACAGTATGGAACAAGCGATTTACAACAACCAATGCTACAGAGGGCTTTGATATCAGTCTGGCAAAAAAAGGGAGCTAAAGCTGAAATCACGGATATTGCAGACTGGTTATCAAATAGAGAAGAATCATATGCTAAAGAGCTTGGAAATATGCTCTTTCCTTTTACTAAAGATGGTCAACATGGAAGATTTTTTAGCGGTAAGGCGCAATTATCTCTAAACTCTGATATTGTGGTAATTGAAACTGATCATCTACGCTCTGTACCAGAGCTATTAGCTGTGATTGTACAGATTATGATTGTTCATATTAATCAAACAATGGTTAAGGGAGATAGAAGTAGACCATTTTTAATTATGATAGATGAAGCTTGGAAGCTATTAGCTGGAAAGCGTTCAGGAGAGTTTATTGAAGAAGCAGGTCGAATAGCTCGAAAATATAATGGATCGATTGCTTTAGCAACTCAGCAACTCACGGATTACTTTCGTCAAGAGGGTTCTGCGTCTGAAAAGGCGTTTGAGAACTCATCGCATAAGATAATTTTGAAGCAAAATTCGGAATCATTTAAGGCTATGCGAGCTAATCCTAAGCTTGCAGGCTTTGTTGATGAGGATTGGAAACTAAATTTACTGCAATCTGTACATTCAAATCCTCCGTATTATAGTGAAATAGCTATTTACAGCCCTAATGTTTCAGGTGTTGTAGGCAGATTAATGATTGATCCATTTACTCTACTGTTAACTTCAACAAATGCTAGAGATTATCAAGCAATAGAAGATCACATGGCTAAAGGTATGAATGTCAGCGAGGCAATTAATTATGTGATAAGAGAACGGAAAATAATTCCATGAAGCACGGAGCAGTAATTAGTATAGGTACATTCTTTGCTTTATTTGCCGTTGCTTATCAAGTAAGCGATATAAGAGCCAATTTATTAAATGCTGATATAGGTGTTGAAATTAAGGATTATGGGACTAGAGGGCATGTTTTTCCAATCATTGAGGAATCATTACTGGAGGTGATTATGGCTAAACTTAATGCTGCATCAAAAAGTGGATTGTTGAACCAAATGCAGCTGGAATTTCAGGAAAAAGTTAGGCAAAAAATCATGAGACCAGTTCCAGTAAAAAATTTGAGTAAAGCTACTGAAAATAAAACGCGAATATATGATTCTACCTACGTTCAAAAGGATGACATTAAGACAAAAAATGGTATAATAATAGTAAAGGGAGGAACTAAAATAAATCCTTTAGAGATAATAAATTGGGGTGAACCACTAATATTAATTGATGGAGATGATGAAGATCAGGTTGCTTGGGCAAAATCAAGACCAGGAAAGATAGTGTTAGTTAATGGAAATCCTATTGAACTTAGCAATCTATTAGGCCGGCACGTATTCTTCGATCAATTGGGTTTTTTGAGTATGAAGTTTAAAATACAAGCTGTGCCAGCCATAATAGAGCAAGAAAACACTGTGCTTAAAATTAGCGAAGTAAGCACCTATTAAAAGCATATAACGCACGTTGGAAGTTACATAATATGCTGTAAGCAGTATAACTCAATATACTATTAGATTCAACTTAAAAGAAGGTTTTATATGAAAAGTTGGAAATTACAGCAATTAGAACAAGATCTAGTTAAAATAGTTAATAATACGCTACGAGGTGAAATACAAGAGATAGTAAATCCAGGTGGTGAAACTTTATATTTAATTCCAGGAAATAGATATCCAAAACTTCTTCGTAAAATTTCATCAATGCAAGCAAAGTGAGTGAAGGAACTGGTAATTTTGTTAGCGATAGTAATGTCTATAACAGCTAATAACTGTTATGCAGCTGCTGGGTGTGTTGGAAGATTTGTAAATCCTATAACAGATGTATGTTGGAAGTGCTTGTTTCCAATTACTATAGCTGGATTTAAGGTAGTAAGCAGTTCAATGCCTGATACTAATGCTTCTGGTAGACTTATATGTCTTTGTCCTAAGCCAGGGATTCCAGTGCCTATACCTGGTATTCCGGTAGGATTTTGGGAGCCAGTACGCCTTGTAGACGTTACAAAGTCACCAATGTGTATGGTAAGTCTTGGAGGTTTGTCATTTGGAACTGCTACTCAAAAAGGCATGAAAGATGAAGCTGAAGGAAGTGCTTTTTACCACATTCATTGGTATGTCTATCCCGTGATTTACTGGCTGGAAATTTTGCTTGATTTTATTTGTCTGGAAATGGCTGCAGTCGATATAGCATATTTAACAGAGTTTGATCCATTATGGAGTGATGATGCTAAATCTGCGATTTTAAATCCAGAAACGTTGTTGTTTCAAAATGTAGCTGCTTATCAAGCATGTATAGCTGATTGCATGAGTTGTAGCGCTGGTTTATTAGCAAGTGATTATGCTTTTTGGTGTGCTGGATGTCAAGGAATGCTTTACCCTTTTACTGGAACTGCTGCTGCTCATAATGGTGGAGTTGGAACATCTGTATTAATGGTAAGTAAATTTATGGCTAAGATGCATAGGCAGCTGATGTTATGGGGATATTATGGTTATAAAGGCCTATGTGGCAAGTATCCTATGCCTATCATAAAGAAAAGTCAGTATCGACTACAAATGACTTATCCGATTCCAGAAACTAAATCCTGTAAGAGCATAGGTCAAACAGAAGCTATATGGCAAGCTGGCAGAGAATTTCCAGTTAATGGTGAAGATTTTGGTTACTTAATTTGGCGAAAAAGAGATTGTTGTTTGCTTTGATTTATAAAGCTTGGAGAAGAATATGGTTATACGAGTAATGATGTTGATGGTTTTATTATTTGTTAATAATGCTAATGCTTTTTTTTTGGACAAGCAAAAAACTTTTATTTTTGTCTCATTTTCAATGAGTGATGAGGCTTTAAAAAGCTATTTTGCTGAATCTCAAAAGTCTGGAGCTCGATTAGTTATGCGTGGGTTAATTAATAACTCATTTACACAAACAAAGAATAAAACTATGGAGCTTGATATTAGCTTCGATATAGATCCTAGCTTGTTTGAGAAATATAAGGTTGATGTTGTACCAGTGATAGTAATAGATGATGAAAAAAGAGGATTAACCAAGAAATTAACTGGCCATATTCCTTTAGCAACAGCATTAGAAATTATGAATGAGAATACTCCATGAAGCAACTTATAGTACTAGTTTTGATAATATTGAACATCAATTGTTGTTTAGCTTCAATGCAAAGCAGTTATAATGAAGCTAGCAACTATAATGTAAATCTTGGAAATTCTTCAAATACACAAGAATTATTTCATCAAGGTAGTAATGTCAATTATCCTAATAATGATGAGGATTTAACCTATCATGGCCGTAATCAGCTTAGTACAGAAAGTGGGGCAATGTTATTTCAAGCTGAAAACAGTAAAAACAATGCCTTAACTCAACATAATATCAACGATCAAAATTATATGATAGCTAATTCAATGAGAATTGAATCTGATCCTTTAAGTGCACTTGATAGCAGTAACTTCGTAACTCAGACAAGTACAACTAATACTGAAATTATTCAAAGTTGTACTGAAGGCAGTAAGTTCAATATTGAACTTATTCGAGAATTAAATGTTGAGTGCAGATTAGAGAATGTATGGCTTCCATGGCAAAACCGGCAAATGGAATTTGCAACAGAAAAAATAAAGGAGAATCATAGTAATTGGCTTAAGAGTCGTAGCGATGTCTATGATGAATCAGGTGCGCAAATATACTGCCTAGTAGATGATCCCGAAGCAATTGAAAGACAAATGAAATGGGCTATTGTTAATAGGCTCGGTGTACCTACACAGCATATTGGTAGAAATTTTTTATTAGAAGTAAATGAAAAAATATGTATACTTCACTATGACTACAGAGATAAGACTCAAGAACTAAGGAAAGTAGCAGAATATTGGAAAGTTTTAAACCCTGAACTTGAGCAATTAACAGAAAGTAACGAATGCTATGAGGTCAATAGAATCAACTATGATGGTGGTGATAGAGTATTTTTTGACAAGTTTAAAGTCAATCGTCCATATTGGAAACAAAAGATTGTTTTTTCTTGTACTAGCGATCCAAAAGATGGTTGCAAACACCTTAAAATACAAAATTGTGAATTAAAAAACAGCACTTGCCAAAAATCGGTAGCAAATATTTGTTTACTCTGGCAGCACGATTATAGCTGTTCAACTGAGAAGCAAACAATGCTACACTCATCATTGCGTAATAACTCAATCTTTTGTTTAGGAGGCAATTGCAATACTCCAACTATTATACCAAACAGGGATATAGCTAAAGTAGCTCATATAGCGATGCTAAATCAGATGAGCAAAGACATTAAAACAAATCCCGTTTCTGTATTTTCAGGTAAACATCGAAAATGCAAAAAAGATGTATTTAGTTTTTTGAATTGCTGCTCTTCAATGACTGGCTGGGGGCGTGATATAGGCTTATCGCAATGTAAATCTAAGGAACAAGAATTAGCTCTATATAGAAAAAAAGGTTATTGCTACTATATCGGTACCTACTGTTCTTCAAGAATTCCGATATTAGGTATTTGCTTAGCTAGAAAGTCTACTTATTGCTGCTTTCAGTCAAAACTTGCTAGAATTTTTCAGGAAGAAGCAAGAAAACAGCTAAAAATAGACTTTGGAACACCTGAATGTCCAAATTGTAGAGGCCTTACTGTTAAGGAATTACAAAAAGTTGATTTCACTAAAATCAATATGGACGAACTATTTGGTGATATACTCACTAAGGCTCAAAACAGCATGAACAAAGACATTATTGCAGGCATCAAAGATAAAGTTCATCGTATGCAACAAAGTCAGTCTAAATGAGCAGATTATTAATGTTTATGATATTAATTAGTCATTTATCCACTGTTGATGCTTCACCAACAGGATTTCTATGGTATAATGATAAACATGATCATGAGCTTAATAACTCTAGTTCTAAGTTGATGAGTTGGACTCATGATCATAGAATCGAGGAATTAAAGGAGCAATTTAATCGAGCTCAGCGTATAGCGCTTGATAATCCAACGCTCGAAAATGTAATTACAGCCCAAAGATTGCAGAAGCAAATCATGGAGAAGGCTCATAAGTTTGCTACTATGTGGCAACTAGCTACTCTACTTGATTATCAACTGATTAATGCTAATGAGCCTGCTAATAGCTTACATAGAAAGCTGTATCAAGAAAAATCAGAACAAGAAAACGACTTAAAACTCAAAAACATTGCTAAAAACTGGGGATTAATTTTGCAAGTTAAACAAGATTGCTTGCTATGTAAAGCCTTTATTCCTATTGTTCAGAGCTTTGCTAATAAATATGCATTTCAGTTGCTAGCTGTCAGTAAGAATAATGAGTTACTAAATAAATTAAATCCTAAGCATGTTGTGCCTGTATTATATCTAGTAGCTAGCGATGGTAAAAAAATATATGCAGTAGCTAGAAGCATAATCTCTGAAGATAAAATTATCGACAATATTCTAGCAATCGATAGATATTATCATAAATTGGAGACCGCATGAGCATTAGAATCAGAGTTTATGTCATTACAATGCTATTATTGCTACAAGCTCCAGTATCACTGGCTTGGAATATCGAAAACGTATTTCAAGGAATGAGTGTTAATGTTACTAGATCTGGATCATATCAAGATCAAGCGGCTGGATATTATGCAGCTGGCGGATTATCTGCCAGAACAAGCCAAACATCATTTCAGCCATTTGCTATAACTCCACCATCTTTAAACATGAGCTGTAGCGGTATTGACGCCTATCTTGGTAGTTTCTCTGTTATTTCTGGAGAAGAATTAGTTCAACTAATGAAGAATATTGGTTCTCAAGCTAAAGTTTATGCATTTTCATTAGGATTAAAAACATTTGCTCCACAGATTGAGAACGCTCTCAAAGACTTACGTAATCTAGCAATGGAGATGAATCAATTTGCCAAAGGAGATTGTGAATTAACAAAAGCATTATTTGCTACAGCTTTACCAAGAAACTGGGCTATGAGAGAAGCTGTTTGCCGTGATATACAGTCACAAAGTGGATTTGATTATTTTGCAGCTGGTAAAAAATGTCGTAATGATTTAGCCCAAAAACAATCTCTGCGACAAGCACAAAACAAGGATCCAGAGTTAATGCTGGATGATTATAACATCTTCACTAAAGCAGCAGCAAAGGTTGGAATACCATCAAATATGCATGATTCAATCATGTCTATGACTGGCACTATCGTGGTTACAAACAATAATGTACACTTTTATGACTCATTAGCTCAGGATGAAAAAAGTTGGATTAGTCATTTAAAAGGCGGAGAATCAGCCTCGATTTACAGTTGTGATAATGTTAGTTGCTTGCATCCAAGCTTGCGACGAAATATCACAATATTGCCAGAGAAATCTTATGCAGGTAAAGCTAAACAACAATTGACTAATCTAAAAATTAAGTTTGATAAGAATTCTGAATTCATTGACTCTGAAATAGCCTTTTTATCTTCGATTGGAGATATATTTCCGATTTATGATTATATTACATTAGAAGCTATTTCTGGAGTCACAATTTTAGATAGCTCATCAGAATTAATAGCTAGCTATACATTAGTTCAGCATTTGAAGGAAGTAATCACCGAAATACGTAGAGCCGTTACTTCACTAGGTGCTAAGCAAGTTTCGAATGAACATTTAGAAAGATATTTGAAGGAATTGAATCGGGTACAACTTTTTGCAAATGAGAAATGGACTAGCCTACAAACAGATGCAAGTCGAATAGATAAAAGGGCTAGATTAATAGAGCAGCATTTAATAGCGAAGGAGAAAAGTTAATGGATTACGTAATATACACATTTGGTGGTGGAGACTTATTGTGGCATGTGTTTAACGGCATAGGCAGAGTCTTTGCTTCAAATAGCGAATACTTCACTCCAGTAGGCCACTTAGCCTTGACTATTGGCGGCATATGGGCTGCTACTAGGGCTATTTTTAGAGGAAATATCGGCATCTTTGCTATGGAGTGGTTCTTTCCATCGATATTTATTTTTACGCTGTTATTTGCCCCCAAAGCTACTGTTTGGCTGAAGGATGAGGTATCAATGAGTGCACCAGTAAAAGTTGATAATATTCCGATAGGTATTGCAATGTTTGCTTCTCTTTCCTCGCAAACGAGTTACTTTGTGTCCAAAATGTTGGAAAATCATCTTTTACCTGCTTATGAAGGACTATCAAGCAGAAAAACTGGTATTATGTTTGGAGCAAAGGCTGTAGCTAAGATTCGAGATGTGCAAATACATGATCCAGTAACTTTAACTAATACTAAGGAATTTCTTAGACAATGCTTTATGAAGCCTTACATCATAGGTAATATCTTAGGTAAAAAAGCTGCTGCTCAACAAACTAATGATATCATAGGATTTATCGAGCAGAATATACCTAATAATTTCGGTATTTATTATCGCGAACCTAGTAATTTAGGTATTAGTTTCAAGACATGTAGGCAAGCTACTCCATTAATTAAAGCAGCAATTCATAAAGAATTAAATGAAGGGCTTTTAACAAACTTTGCAGCTGCGATTGGAGTTCAATCTGATCAGTCACACATGTTAAGTCAAAGACTAAAAGTCATGACTGGCGACACACTAAAATATTTACAGAGAGAGCAACAAGATATTCATGAATGGATGAAGCAAGCTATGCTACTTAATGCTAATCGTGAGTCATATGATGACTGGCGTGAGAAGTTTTCATTATCACGAATTTATCCTAATCTGGTGAGTATGCATGCAATCAGAGGGCTATTTCAACAGTCGTTTTCGTATCTAGTAGCTGGAGAAATTGCTGCTCACATGATGCCTATTTTACAATCTGTTTTTTTTGCAGTAGTAGTTTCAATGATCTTTATTGTATTTCCAATGGCCTTACTGCCTGGCGGCTACAACATATTAAAAACATGGATTTTGTTAATAATATGGGTCAGCAGCTGGCCAGTATTTTTTACAATAATCCATTGTCTAGGAATGATCAGCTTATCCAGTAAATCTGGAGCTTTCGGTAGTGATTATGGGCTGAATATGCTATCGCAAGGAAGCTTTGCAGAGATGATTTTATATAGCTATGCTACATTTCAAATGCTTGCGTCATCAATACCAATGCTTTCTTGGGCAGTGATAAAAGCTTGCGCTCATGCTACAGCTAACTTAGCCAGCCAGTTCTCTCCTATACAAGTTGCTAGCAGCTTAGGAAGTAATATAGTCGACAATAACTTGAGTATGGATAATTACAGCATAGGCAATAGAACTATTTCTCAACAAAACCTAGCTCCTTCATTACATATGGCTGCTATTATCAATGATGGTAGTATAACAGTCACTACAACGTATGATGGTCGAGAAATTATAAATAAAAACGTAGATTTATTATTAGATAACTACCGCTCTTCTGCACTGCTACAATCTGGATATCAAAACCAGTTTGTGCGTTCACAGAGCAATCTTGATTCACTGACAAAAAGAGAGTCCGATCTTATTTCAACAGGAAACTCCATTACCATGGAAATAGGCAAAAGGTTAACTCATGATGAAGCTCTGTCTATAGGCCTAACTGAGAGTGAATACCAAGCTCTGCAGAAGGTTGGTTCTAGTAGCATTGCTACTACTGAGCATACAGGTAGTAGCCACAGTAAAAGTAGTGGTACTCATGCAGAAGTAGGTGGTAGTATGTTTAATGTTAGCGGTAAAGTTTCAGGAGGGATTATTAATGAAAATAACCAAGGGCAATCAGCTAACCAACAGCAGTCATATAATGAAGCAGTATCCAAAATTCAAAGTGCAGTTAAAGAAGGAAGATTTAGTAGTACAAATAGTGAGGTGGAGTCATTAAGTAAAAATCTTAATGCTAACATTTCTGAGCAACAATCTGTTGGGCAAGAAATAGCTAAAACTAAACAAGAAATGGAGCAACTGACTCATAGTATGAACTATGTATTCCAAAACTCTGCCACTATTGATCGTAACATTAATGAACTTGTATTAAATGAAATTATTGCTCAAAATCCTGAAATAAGAAGCAAGGAGCAAGCAGCTAGATGGATAATAAACCACTCGGCTGAAGCAGAAAAAATTGCTTTTGAGGTTGCTAAAATCAACAATGAAGTACCTAAAAATTTGAATGATCATATTAATGATGGTAACTTTTCTACTAAACGAGATATACAAAATACTTTTGAGAAAAATGTTGAACAATTACAAGCTAAGGTCAGTAACATTCATAATAACAGCAATATAATGCATGTACAAAATATAAAACAAACTTTTATTGATAATGAAAAAGTAGAGAATCTTGATCGAATTTCTGATAGTATTAAGGATAAGACTAAAGAAATACAGGATGAATTTAATAATACTTCTAATTCAGCAGTTATTTTAACTGGCAAACAAGCAGTAAAAAATTTAAATGGTAATAAATGATTAGTAATTAATATGAAAAACGCGTGTAAAAAATTAGCCATTATTTTATCATTAATATTATTAAATACAGCAGCTGTTGCAGCAGAGCAAAGCATACAACAAGATTTAATTCAAGATAGAGCTGTACTAGCTAAGGAGTATTTTAATATTGGTAGTTCTTTCTTGAGATTAAAAAAATATTATGAAGCAATAGAAAATTTTAATATAGCTATTAAGTACGATCCAAGTTATGCGACAGCATATAATAGCAAAGGAATGGCTTTGCACTATTTAAGCAAATATCACGAAGCTATTAAAAATTATAATATAGCTATTAAATACAAACCTGATTTTGTAGAAGCTTATAATAACAAAGCTGTATCTCATAGAAAACTTGGAAAAAATGAAGAAGCAGTAATACTTTGTAATCTCGCAATTAAATATAAACCCGACTATGCAGAAGCTTATATTAATAAAGGAGCTTCTTTAAACGACTTAGGGCAGTATGAAGAAGCAATGGAAAACTTTGATATAGCTATTAAATATAGTCCGAGTAATGCAACGGCTTATTATAACAAAGGCATAGCGTTAATGTATTTAATGCAACTTCAGGATGCTATTGAAAACTATAATCTTGCCATTAAATATAAGGCAGATTACTCAGAAGCATATAATAATAAAGGGCTAGTACAGATATTTTTGGGTCAATTTTCAGAATCGATAAAAAATTTTAACTTAGCTATTAAGTATGATTCTAATGATGCAACAGCATACCATAACAAAGGTTATGTGCTAAGTATGTTAAAAAGATATCCAGAAGCAATAAAAAGCTGCAATCTAGCAATTAAATACAATCCGAATTGTGCAGAGGCTTACTACCGTAGAGGAATGATTTTTGAAAAATTAGGTAAACATCAAGATGCGATTAAAAATTATGATATAGCTGCTAAATATAATCCTAATTTTGCTGAAAACTATCTTGAAAAAGGAATATCATTAGTAAGTTTAGGACAGTACTCAAAGGCTAAGGAGAATTTTAACTTAGCTATTAAATATAATCCTAATATCATTGCAGAATACGAAGCAATGTTTAAAAAGTTAACAGAATTCGAGAATTTAACTATTGCAAAAGACTATGAGCAAAAACTACAGATATTGAAAAAATACTCTTGAGATAGATGAATTTTCAGAATCAAGGAAATTTCACAAGAGGATCGCAGTTATTTGCTCATAAGTTAAGAATGTTTGGGCAAGGTAGTACCAACGTTTTTATAATTGGATTAGGATTATCGATATTCTGGATTATATGTCGATTATATCAAAAAGTTTGTCTGAGCAGTTTGTATTATTTTGTAATTGAAAGATATGTGCAGCTTAAGCTAGCAATTGGTGAGCATTTTTATGATATCGATCAAATAGGCATTAAGTTTTATAGTTTAAGGTTTAAAAAATGGATGCACCTCAATGCTCAAGACTTTTTGCATGAGTTTTATACAGGCCAACATGGATTTAAAATACAGCAATTATGGGAATTCTTAATCAATTCAGCATTGTTAGAAGGATTAATTGTTTTTACTATTGGTGTGATAATCTCAATTGTTTTCTTTACAGCTCAAGGTAAAAAAACGATTATTAAGGCCAAAATTAGAGGTGCTGATTTTGTAGGATACAAATGCTTAGCCAAAATGCTAAAAAGCGCTAAAAAGGCCTCGAAAATCCGTTTTGGAGGCTTACCATTAGTAAAGAATAGTGAAAGATTACACATTCTGATTACTGGAACAACAGGTACCGGTAAAACTAATATGCTTAACGAACTGCTACCACAAATTCGATTACATAAGGATCGAGCAATAATTGTAGACACTACTGGAGCTTTTACTGATAGATTTTTTGACCCTAAATGTGATAAGCTGCTTAATCCTTTTGAAAAAAATAGTGAACAATGGTTGCCTTGGAATGATTGTTTTGAAGCAGCTGATTTTCATGATATAGCGAGTAGTTTTAGTAATTATACTCCTAAACTTGATGACTTTTTTGCTAAAAATGCTGAATTAGTCTTGTCTGAAGCATTGAAGCTATATAAGGATGATAAAGATATCATAAAACTAATTCATACAATCATTTACTCTGATAATAGACAATTTGCAAAAGCTTTTAGAAGCACTGCCGTATCAGGTATTATAAGCGAAAGCGCGCTCGAAACTTCTGCAGGAATTCAGTCTACGCTTGGAAAGAATATTACTTCGCTACAATATTTAAAGCCTGGAGGTAGTTTTAGCATAAAAGAATGGTTTAGTAATTCAAATGAAACTAGCTGGCTATTTATCACAGCTAACCCAAATCAAAGAGCTACTTTATGCCCACTTATTTCAGCCTGGATAAGCATAGCTATCAAGGCTTTGATGTGTAGAAATCCTAATCATGATAACAAAAACATGTGGTTTATACTTGATGAACTGCCAGCTCTACAAAAAGTTTCGTCTTTACCAGTTGCTTTAGCTGAAAGTAGAAAGTATGGAGGCTGCTTTGTTGCTGGATTGCAGAACATTCATCAATTAGAAGCAATATATGGGGCTGCTGAATGTGCTTCTATGCTGGATTTGTTTAATAGTAAATTTATTTTTCGAGTTAGCGATCAGGTTACAGCCTATAAATCAGCATTAACACTAGGTGAGCAAGAGATAATTGAAACTCAAGAGAACTTGTCATATGGATCAAATACTATGCGAGATGGGGTAAATATGAATAATGTTGAGCGTAAAAAGATTTTAGTTATGCCATCTGAAATTATGAACCTACCAGACCTTACATGTTATGTAAAGCTTGCTGGTAACTTTCCTATCACAAAACTAACTATGCAGCTACAAAACTTAAATACAGCTTTTGTTTGTGAATATAAATTGCTCAAAAAACTTAAGTTAGTAGAGTATTAATTCGAAAAATTAATACTCTATGTTATTTTTTAAATTAATCACTTCTTCTTTTGACAATCCGGTATTTTCAGAAATAAATTCAACTGAAAAGCCAGCTTTTAATAAGTTCATTGCAAGCTCTTGTGCAGCTTCAGCTCTGCCTTCAGCTCTGCCTTCAGCTCTGCCTTCAGCTCTGCCTTCAGCTCTGCCTTTAGTTTCACCAATCTCTATACCTTCATCAATATATTTTGCAGCAATAGTTCTCATAATATTACTTTTTTCTTCTTCAGATAAATACTTAGCCAGAACCTGCTCTAATTCTGGTTGCTGACTCTCTAGTAATTTAGTATCAGTATACCATAAAAATGATCGTAGGTAAATATAGCCTTTTTCTTTGTCAAGTATTAAAACATGTTTGAACTTTATTAGAAACTCTTCCCAAAGCTTTAACATATCTCGTTGATGAATGTGCTTTAGCATATATTCGAGCATTCCGATATGCTTTTTCCTAACAATTTCATCATTCGACATACTTTGCAAATCGACTAATTGATAGTCAGAAGTCATTAATTGCTTAGCTATCATTGAATCGGTAAATAAATCCCACAAATTCCTAGGTGCGTTGTAGACCTCTTTGCCGTTGTAGATCACTAAATTATACACTAATGGTAATTTAGTTTTTTCTTTCTTATGCCTTTCGCACAATAACAATGTGTATCTCCATAACCGCAGAGCTGTCCAATAATCGACGGTTGATTGAGCTTCAATTAATATATAAATAAAAGCATTGCCATGCTTTTTGGTTGCAACTCTATAGACGATATCGCTGTATTTTTTCTTTAACGATTCTTCTATATAACTCTCTTGCTCTACTTTTATTTGTGATAAATCTATTAAACTCTTGAAATCGCTTGGTAAATAATACTCTAGAAATTCTTGTGCAGCTACTGGATCGCTCATGATTGTCTTTGCCAATGAATCATGCTTTAATTTTTTTGTCATATTTTTTCACTCTATAGTTTTTTAAATAAAAAATGCTGTGTCATACTCTGCCTAGTGTTTCGGACATAATCTTTGTTGTATATTAGTTTGTATTGATTCAATTTTTTCATTAAGTTTTCTTATTTCAGGGCTGATAATATTTCTAACAGCATATAATCCTTGAGTTTTTAATACATTATTGAAGTCATTTTTGACTGTACAGACTACTGCTTCCTTATCCTCTAGAACTTTTTCAGCTTTTTCAGTATTTACGTCATTTTTAACTGCTAGAATGATCTTTTCTTTTGGGCTAGGATTATAGTTTTGCAAATTTTCGGCTTCAATTGCACATAAGATTTTGCCTTCGACTCCAGCTTGTTGAATGGTTAACGCTGTTTCAATATCCTTTGTAATGATTGTTACAGGTGAGTATTTTGAATTCTGTTGAGCAATTTCAGCAAATGACCCACTAATTGTACCAACAGATTTTTCAGCTACATCAGCTTTATTACATGTTTTTGAATTCAGAGCTAATATCTTAGCTCCAGTAATTTCATCTTTGTCATTTTTAACAAAAATAGTGAGTGCAGGCCAGGATTTTTGAGTCTCTTCATCAAAAACCATATTTGCCCTTAAATTATGAATTATTAAAGATTTTTGAACTATAAATTCCTGTATGGTTTTCTGAATATTTATTAACTACTATCGTTTCCACCTTAGCTTCCTCTTCTTGTTTAAAGTAGTATAGAGATGACGATTTATTATACAATTCTTTAACATTCGTAATATCATTTTGTTTTGCTATACTATTATTTTCTGTTTGAGTAAGTTTGGTTGTTTCAACTGCCTTAGTCAGTTTAGTAATTTCAGGTTCTATAATGTCTCTAATTGACTGGTCTCCACAACTTTGCAGCAGATTATTAAAATCACCATTTTCTGGTGGTTTGACTATACAAGTTATCGCTCCCTTCATTTCTAACATTTTTGCAGCTTTAATTACAGTATTATAAGTTATAGGATTTTTGCTATCATTATCTGCTGCAATGATGATTTTTTCACCAGGAAATGGTGAATAATTTCTCAAATTCGAAATTCCTGCACTAGCAATGATATTACCTTTAATGCCTGATTGCTGCAAGCTCAATGCTGTTTCAGCGCCTTCTGCTATAATTGTTATATTAGGGTCATTCGCATTTCGCTTTGCGATTGTTATGAACGATCCGCTGATTTTGCCGAAAGATCTTCTGTTAATTAAAATATTCGCCTTATCTCCTGCCGAATTTAGATATACGGCCTGTACTCCGGTAATTTCCCCTTTTGAATTTCTTGCAAATGCTGTAAATGCTGGATAATTTTCTCTCGTTTGAGTATCAAACAGTATACTTCCTTTTAAGTCTGAACTTGCGGTGCTTTTGTCAAAAGTAATACCACGATTTTCAAGATACTTTTTTACTATTTCAACTTCTGCGCTTGGGCTCGTATCTATCTCATAACCATGTATTCTGCTTGATCGTTCATACAAGTTTTGAACTTTTGCGATTTTAACACTTTCAGATTGTTGAGTGTATTGTTGAGAATCGTCAGTCTTAGGCGGTCTCTGATACCGTTGACTAATATTAGACATTCCAACCATACTTTTCAAATATTCCTTTGCCTCAAAAAAGCTGTATCCTCTTTCTCTTTGAGCCAGGGATAATAAATCACCCTTTTGTCCTGTACTAAAGTCATACCATTTTCCAGCGTACTTGCCCTCGGTGGTTACTTGTATTTTGCCAGTGTCTCCCCAACGTAATTTTCCGTATGTAGATAGGCGCTTATTTGGATCTCCAAGAATATCACGAGCTATAGTGTCAGCTCTATAAGCTATTGCATCCTTCAATTTTTGTAGGTCTTCCTCGCTATTTGAATAATAATCGTTTTTTCTATAGTTTTGAGCAGATTGATATTGCCTTACTTCATTTGCTTGAACATCATTATTCTCCTCTTTTGAATTGATAGAGTCTGTCTTAGCTGTGCTAAGCTGCTCTATTAGGTTAGCAACATTTTTTGTAGCTTGCACATTGTAGTACAGCCGTACTTGCTCTGCATTCCCTATCATGCTTATGTTAGAACTTTCTATTCCTACACCATTATTATGAAGAACATATACATCTTTTTTGACAGCTGTTTGTGGGTTACAAACTGTTGTAGCATATCCATGTTTAAAGCTTATTTTATTCAAATCAAAGCTTACCTCGTTTCCTGTATCTGTCTTAGCTACAAACTTATTTTCATCAATTGATACTAGAGTTGCAAATTCACTGTTTTGTATTTGTAAATCCTTATCGTTTGTTTGAAAGATAATTCGGTCTCCAGCCATGTAGTTAGCATATTTTTTTGATTCAGCTCCTGAAATTAAAATGCTGTATTCTGTACCTTTTAGATCACCATTTTCCTTCATGTAGTTTCTGATGTTTTGATTAATATTTTCAGCTTCTTTATGGTCAGCAATTATCAAACGATCCTGCAGCTCAAATTTACTATTCTTCCAATCATTGATTAATTGGTTTATTGATTCTTTTAGAGTGTTATCAGCTCTCAAGCTATTATTATCACTAAGTAGCACTATGCCATCAGCAATATCACCATTTGTCAGCTTTACAGCCACGTTGTGGTTCCAGCTGTTAGCCTTAGAATTTTCTATCTCTGTTTTTGAATTATGAATGTTATTGAAATTATTTGAATCATTGATTTTGTCAGTCATATAAAACCTCACCTTCGCATCACTAAATTGTTTTGTGGTATAAATATTTGATATTTTTACCGTTTGAATTATAATTTTATTGCTAAGTGATTATTGAGATAGTTTTCTAACAGATGCAGATCTTCAAAATTCCAGCGCTTCCAATATTCTCTTAGCAAGGCATAATGCGAATTACAAAAATCGCTTTCGGTTATCATTTTTTATCTTATTTTGTAATTCGCCCTGTGAATGAATAGCTTACATTCAATTTCAAATCTTCAGCACTACCGTCTAAGTCCAATTTTTTGAGCTATGTCAGTTTTCACCACTTGTTCAGACTCTGTTTTTACGTTCTGAGTATTAATTAACTTCATGATTTCAGGTATCATAAGCCCCTTAACAGCTATTGCTCCTTTATTTTTTAGCATTTCGTTAAAATCTTCACCTTCTGAATGAATTACGATGCTAGTAATTGCTCCTTTGCTTGTCAGTACTTTTGCAGCCTCGTTTATAGTGCTTACATATTCTTTATTTTGTTTATCATTATTTGCAGCTATAAGAATCTTTTCTCCTTGAAATGGCTGATAATACTTTAAATTATTTACATTTGAGCTATATACCATTCTGCTATCAATGCCAGCTTCCTGAAAACTTGATATCGTTTTTCCTTCTGCTGACAGAATGGTTACATCATAATCATATTGTCTTTGTTCTTTGATCTGCATAAATAATGGAGTAGAAATATCTTTGAGCTGGACTTTTTCTACTTTAGCTTCTTCCTCTGGTTTGGCGGTAAAATGATAATATTCTTTATTCACATGAGATCTATCATTGATATCATTGATTATAGACTTAAACCAGTTTTCAATTTTACTAAAAACAGTTGTCTTTGTCCGTTCTTTCTCCAAATCATGAGCAGTTTTCAGAGTTATGCTAGCTGATTTCTCATTTGGTCTGCTGAGCTGATTTATTAAACTGTTAATGCTTCCAGTAGCTTCATTATTGCAATATAACTTTAAGCTCTTTATATGCCTTGTCATAGCTACGTATGAGCTGCTTATATTACTTACTCCATTATGCAAAACGTATACATCTTTTATAGAAGCTCCCTGGACCTTATAAACAGTACTTGCATAGCCATGTTTAAATTGTATTTCACTAGGATCAAAACTCACTTCTTTTCCTGTGTCTGTCTTAGCTATAAATTTATTTTTACTAACCGAAGTTAAAGTTGCAAATTCACTATTTTGTATTTGTAAATCCTTATAGCTTTTTTGAAATACGATTCTATCTCCTGCCATATATGACTTTTTCCTTCCATCAATAGAACGCTCATATTCTGTGCCTTTTAGCGTACCATTTGCTTTTAACAAAGACCTAATACTTGAATTAAGAATGTCGACATCTTTATTACGTACTGTAATTACCAGTTTTTCATGTGGTTTAAATTTGCTTAGACTCCAGTTGTATATTAACTTACTCATTGAGTCCTGCAACGTATTATCAAACCTAACGCAGTTATTTTGCCTCAGTAAGGTTATACCGCTTAAAATATTACTCTCAGCAAACTCCATTGCTGCTTCTCTGCTCCAGTTTTCACTTTGTCTTCGAATATTTACTAAAACATGTGAACCAAAAATATTACTCAGAATCTCAAACATTCCGCCTCTTTCTATTGAAGCTAGCTGTTTTTCATCTCCAGCAAGTATCAGTTGACAATTATTGTTTCTAACTACTCTAAACAGCTCTGCATAAGCTTTAGTACCTACCATTCCAGCTTCATCTACTACTATTAAGCTGTCTTGCATAAAAATTTTTTTTCGATTATATAAAAATCCTTTTACTGTATAGACCTCTGTATAACCTTTGCTCCTCAGCTCTGATACTGCCTTATGAGTAGGAGCAAGACCAATAACTTTTTGTCCACGATTTGTTGCGAGCTTATGCGCTTTTGCTAAAACATAAGATTTTCCTGTACCAGCTCTTCCTCTCAAGACTCTAACTCCACTAGTGCTAAGCAAAATATGCCTTAGCGCTTGTTTCTGTTCCTCACTAACATTTGCTAGACCTTCGATATCACTTTTAAGATTGTAAATGTTGTTGTAATAAACCTGATCATTGATTTTATTAGCTATTCTGATTATTCTCGTCTCCTCATTTCGAACCTCAATTGTCGTAAAATATTTGCTACTTTCACCATCATCATGATATAATTCTAGTATTCTATTTGAACTAAGCACTTTCTGAACTAACTGTTCTCTTGCTGTTGGATCTGGTATATCTTTTACTGCTTTTTCAACATCCTCCTTAGTAAAAATAGATTTGTAATGTGTTATAGAATCTGTTATTACGTCAGCATCATTAATAATCTTCAAATGAGCCTCTTTACGTAACTCATTTTCATTTAATACTTCATTAATTAAATTCCTAATTCTACGAGGTCCAATATGCTTTCCAGGCACTTCGCTTGTCTCGTCAACTCTATATGGCAAGCCTAATTCAGCGAAATATGCATTAGTTTCTTCTTTTGCTATTTCATGAATCATCTTGTGATCTTTAATAACAACCTTTTTGCCATTAACTGTTATGATTTTTGGGTTTAAATCTACTGCTCTATCTCCTAAACCAGTTCCATCTTTTCTAAATCTTCTCATAGTGAGCAATATATGTGCATGCCAGTTTTTATCTCCTATTTGAGGCTTATGAATGTCTATCTGTACTCCAAGACCATTTTGCACCCATTCCATTGCATCAACTATTCGATGAGTTAGTTCTATTCTATGCTCTAAATTTAGCTCCTTCTCATCTGGCAACGCTATTACGATATCCTTCAACAACTGGCTGTTTGGGTCTTTTGCGGTTCGTTCTACCTCATTCATTAATGTTTGAATATTCTTGAAGTCTTGATTTACATAATCAGGTATCAGCACTGTATGATATACGTTATCTTTCTTACGAGAGAAGTTATACTTTATACCTGTCTTCTCGTTTTCAACAATAGTTCTTGCATTATACGCTGCCTTACGACAACTATCACCTCCTTTACTTCTAGTTAAAAATTCAATCCTTGTAAACTGTATAGCCATCTCAATACCAATTCTCACCTGAGTTTTAAGTTAGCATGGTTTTTTTGATTTTGCTAGCATAAACTTCTTTTTTTTTAACATTCAATCGGTTAATGAGTACTCATTTTTTAGCAGCAATCTTTATAGATTGCATATTGCGTAGTGCGACATGAGGTCGCTCAAACAGAGACTACAGAAATGTAGCAAGGTTGCATTTAAACCTTAGTTACCGCTATTGCGGTGCGAGATTGGTAACGGTCTTGTACTAAGCGCGATAGAAAGCCTAACTAAAGTACTAATCTGGATGGGAAATAGGGGCAAGGTAAAGTTAAAATTGGTTAAACGAAAGTGAATCTTCGTATGGAAAATATCGTCAATGCAGAAGCAGATACTCCAGATAAATTCTGTTATAAGGATAAAGCTGAAAAGCTTAGCTGTAAGAAGGAATACGCAGCCTTCTTTAAAAATGCCAGCTCCTCGGTATAAAGAAGATAACCAACTTAACGTCTCTCTGATGAGTGAAACATGGTAAGCCTATTATTAGGCAACTGATAGTAGGTAAGAGAGGTCTTAGAAAGCAAATGACACTAAGTCGAAAGACTACAGAAATTAATAACTGAGTGTATAGGCATTTATATGCTAATCAGAAATGATGCTAACTTAAGACTGGTGATTTACCCTAAATAGGTAAACAAGATTATGAATTAATTGGAAAAGTTGGATGCTAAACGCAAATGTAACAATTGAGACTAAAGATAATTTCAAGAAAATCTATTGGCATTCAATAGACTGGAAAGAAATTATACAAAAGGTTAATAATCTTCGTAGACGTATTTATAGGGCATCTGCAAATGGTAATATGAAGTTAGTACGTAACTTACAAAGATTGATGTTAAAATCAAGAGCAAATAGGTTACTTGCTATAAGACGTGTTACTCAAATCAACAAAGGACGAAAAAGTCCTGGAATTGATAAAATAGTTGTTAAGACAGATAAAGAAAGGAGTCTGTTGATGGAAAAGTTAGCAGATAATAATCTATCATCTGTAAAACCGATTAAGCGTGTATACATACCAAAAAGTAATGGCGAATCTAGACCTTTAGGCTTGCCAACTATTTTGGATAGGTGTAGACAGGCTGTTGTAAAATCAGCACTTGAACCATATTGGGAAGCTAAGTTTGAAGGTTGCAGCTATGGCTTTAGACCTGGACGTAGCGCTCACGATGCAATACAGAGAATATCTGGTATTATTCGACATGGAACCAATAGAAATTGGATATTAGATGCTGATATTAAAGGAGCATTTGATAATATTGATCATAATTTTCTTTTGAAAATTATAGGAAATTTCCCTGCTCGTAATTGGATTCAAGCATGGCTTAAATCTGGTGTAATGCAGGATTATCAAATTATCAAAACAACAGCTGGTACTCCACAAGGTGGATTAATTTCTCCATTACTTTTAAACATAACTCTTCATGGAATGAGTGATATACTTAATATTATCTATAATAAGTATGATCACCTATATTCTAAATCCGAATATGCTTTAGTGAGATACGCTGATGATTTTGTCGTTTGCGCTAAGTCAGAAAGCTCATGTATCAGAGCCAAAAGTATTATTAATGATTGGTTAAGTATTAGAGGCTTAGAATTGTCAAAGGAAAAAACCAGGATACTTCATATTAATGAAGGTTTTGATTTCCTTGGATTTAATATTCGACAATATAAAACCAATAGTACAAGAAGAGGTGTAGCTCTACTAGTTAAACCGTCTAAAGACTCTATAAAGTCGTTTAAAAAACGAATGTCAATAGAATGGAAAAAAAGTTTCTCATGGAATATTGATAGAATAATTGATAATCTAAATTCTAAAATATTTGGATGGTGCAGTTATTTCAACAAAGTTGTGTCCAAGAAAATTTTTTCCAATTTAGACTGTTGGATGTGGATTCGACAAGCAAGATTTGCATGTAGAAAACATCCTAAAAAATCCTGGGAATGGCTTAAGAAAAAGTATTGGGGTCGCATTAAAGGCAGAAATGATAATTGGGTCTTTATGAATAAAGATCTATATCTATGGAAATTACAATGGACAACGATTAAACGACATATTCTTGTTAAAGGTAAATCTTCTCCTGATAATTCAAAACTTAGAGAATATTGGCATAAACGTCAGGCTGATAGCCCTAAGTATTTGTTTAAATCTAGGCAGATTCTTTGGCGTAGACAAAAGGGTAAATGTCTTGTTTGTTTTGATTTAATAGATAATGGTGAAAGTGTTCATGTACATCATATAACACCTATAAGATGTGGTGGCACTGACCATATTAACAATTTGTGCTTATTGCATGAAAACTGCCATCGACAAGTACACAGTAATCGCGGACAACTTATTGCAGCTGTTTGTAAATTGCTTGAGCCGTATGCGGAGTAATTCGCTTGTACGGTTCTTTGGGAGGAAAAGCGCTTCTGCGCTTACCTACCCGCTTAAGCTTATTCTTTAATGAAGCTTCTAACCTTGAATTCACGTTTTTTTGACTATAATTATTTGATGTTGGTTTGGTAGGCGCGGTTTTTTTTTCTTTACTGGAATTGTATTTTGATATATTCTTGCCTGATTTTTTTATCTTTCTGAATTACTAACATGGCAAATCTTATGCAGCAAAAAATTACTCTTCAGCAAAAAAAGGCTAGACTAATCATGGATGAGGTTAACCTTAAAATTAAAGAACGTAAAATGCGTACTCGACGTCTTATCGAAATGGGTGGATTAGTTGCTAAAGCTAAGCTTGATCACTTACCAACAAATACTTTATTTGGTGCAATTGTTTCACTAAAAGAAACTTTAACACAACATCCAAATGTTCAGGATCATTGGACTACAATAGGTAAAGATATTTTTGATAAAGAACAGCAAAATAAAGCTGCTGTGATTTTAAAATTCACCTCTGAACCAGATGAAAACACTAAGCGCCACATTCGCCTTCATGGCTTAAAATGGAATAGCTTTCGTCAAGAATGGTGCGGCCATGTTAAGGACATTGAGGCCTTAAAGAATGGCCTTCTCAATGTTCAGTATAAACTTGAGCTTGTATCTTAGATAATAGTTCAAACTATATGCACAGCTAGCAATATTAGTACTGATAGAAAATATAGAGTAAGAATTTTAGAATAACATAACTGATGGTAATAATAAAAAAAATAAAGAATTTTGATGAAATTTATGATAGTGTTAAAAATAAGGCTGTAAAAAAGAAAATTTGTAACAGCACATTTGATTTAGCAATTATCACAGCTAATCAAAAATTTAAAGGGGAATTTTTATAAATCATATAAAATATATGACAGTATTATTAATACAGTTACATCTGTTGCATCAAAATAATCTGCTCATATAACAGTATTTAATTTTAGGGTAAAGATATGCTAGCAGACAAATATTTTAATAAAGGAAATTCATTTCTTAAGTTGGGAAAATATCAAAAAGCAATTAAAAATTATGATGTAGCTATTAAGTGTAATCCAGATTGTATAGAAGCTTATATTAATAAAGGAATTGCTTTAAAGGAATTGGGACAATATCAAAAGGCAATTGAAATTTTTGATACTACTATTCGATATAAACCAGATTTGGCAGAAGCTTATTATGCTAAAGGAATAACTTTTCAAGAGTTAGGTCAATATCAAGAAGCAATAAAGAATTTTGATACTGCTATTCAATACAATCCAAATGATGCAGACTTTTATATGAGTAAAGGAATTGTTTTAAAGGAATTAGGACAACATCAGGAAGCAATAAAGAATTTTGATACTGCTATTCGATACAGACCAGATGATGCAGAGGCTTATGTTAATAAAGGAATATCTTTAGACGAATTAGGACAATATCAGGAAGCAATTAAAAATTATGATCAAGCTATTCAATATGATTCAACTAATCTAGGTATTTATATTAATAGAGGAGTTTCTTTATGCGAACTTGGACACCATCAAGAGGCAATAAAAAATTATGATGTAGCTATTAAGTATAAACCAGATTTGGTAGAAGCTTATGTTAATAAAGGAGAGTCTTTGAAGGCATTAGGGCACCATCAAGAGGCGATTAAAAATTATGATATAGCTATTAAGTATAAACCAGATTTGGTAGAAGCTTATATTAATAAAGGAATTGCTTTGAATGAATTAGGGCACCATCAAGAGGCAATTAAAAATTATGATATAGCTATTAAGTATAAACCAGATTTTGCACTAGCTTATCATGCTAAAGGAAATGCTTTGAAAAATCTTGAAAAGCTACTAGAAGCAATTGAAAATTATGATCAAGCTATTCGATATAGACCAAATTATGCAGACGCTTACAATAGTAAAGGAGCTGCTTTATGTACACTTAAACAATATCAAGAGGCAATAGAGAATTTTGATTTGGCTATTAAGTATAAACCAGATGTTTCATACACTTACAATAATAAAGGAATTGCTTTGAATGAATTGGGGCGACATCAAGAAGCAATGGAAAGTTATAACCTGGCTATCAAATATGATCCTGATAATGTGTACGCATACCAGTTAGCAAATGAACTTGCAAAAAAAATTAAAAAAAGCAATCTCCGCATCATAACTGATTAATTTTTAGAATCAAGGTACAGAGTCGCATGTTCATAAGTCAAGAATGGTGCGGCCATGTTAAGGACATTGAGGCCTTAAAGAATGGCGTTCTTAATGTTCAGTATAGTATAGAACTTGTAGTGTGATATAAAGCATCTAATAGAAGTAGCATACAACACATCAAAAGTAAGATTTTGTGTTGTATATTTCTTATTATTTTACACTATTTTTTAAATTTAATACTTCTTGTATTGATAGATCCGTATATTTAGCAATTGTCTCAACTGATAATTTAGATTTCAATAATTTTATTGCAAAAGCTTTTTTTGCTTTAGCTTCACCGAGCTTTATGCCTTCAGCTTTACCTTCAGCTTTACCTTCAGCTTTACCTTCAGCTTTACCTTCAGCTTTACCTTTAGCCTCACCGAGCTTTATGCCTTCAGCTTTAGCGCGTTCGAGTTTATAATCTTCGACTGCTTTATTATCCCATATACGCTTTAACTCTTGTTCATAGGTTATTAGTTCATCTTCACTCCAATTAAACTGATCTAATGCCTCATACGCTCTTTTTATTATTAAATCTTCACCTATTATTTTATTATATCCATCTAATGTTGTTTCTTTTGCATGTTTAAAAAAATAGCACCACTTCTCTGTTATATCACTTAACTCTTCCACTCTATCTTTTTTAAATTTTGGTAATTCTATAAAGGTAAATGAAAAGTCCTTTAGATCATGCTCATATGTCTTTTTATCCAATATTACATGCCTTGATATATAGTCTTCTTTATTTGGAAACAATTTATAATCTGCTATAGCTATAAATATAACTTCCTTTAGGTCTGAGTATTTTCCTTCTTTTCCTCTATTTGGTTGCCTGCCATATGCTTTTGCTGCATAATACTGTGCTCTTTTTTCAAATCCTTGTGTAGGATCTACTTGCATTTCTATTATATATTGCGCACCGTTTTTATCTTTACACAAAACATCTACTATTGATTCTTTTTTAGACGCTATGTCTGCATCTAATATCGTTCCTAAAAACTCTACTTCTGTTATTGCTCTATTTCCTTCAAACAATAATATATCGTTCAGAAAATGTATTAGTATGTCCTTGTTTTTTTCTGATCCAAATATCTTTTTAAATGCTACATCATTCTTTGGATCTAGAAATCTTGATAAATGCATATGTTTTTCATATTTTCTATTCTTTTTAAATTATACAACAAAATAACTTATATGAACATTCTCTTATTGAATTTTAATTTCTGCAATTCACTACATTAACCACCTATTAAACTTTAGCTTATTTGGTAGTATAAAGCTCACAGTATTTATTTAGCTCTATAGCAATTTCTTGTAGTTTAAGATATTCAGCAAGAGGTATAAATTCTTGCTGCGTTTCTAGTATGATTTCTTGTCTTTTTTCATAAGGTTTTATTGATACAGTCTGAATATTATGGAATCGGTCGAAAAGCTTAATTAATAATAGTTCTGTTTTATTTTGTCTATAAAATGTTTGAATCATTTCTCTAGAACTGATTTTTTTATTATCCTTAATCCTGGTGAGATCTGAAACCTGTTCTGCAATATTATGACCAAATTCTTGACCTATTTTTTCTTTAGTTAGTGTTGTGTCTTCGATGGTATCATGTAGTATTGCTGTAATAATCGTATCTGTTTCAAAGCTGTAGTATGCAACCATATAAGCTACTTCTAATGGATGTGTGTAGTATAGTTCTCCTGTATCTCTCTTTTGCTGACCATGATATTTTTTAGCATAAAATATTGCTTTTTCAACTTTATCAAGATCAATTTTAGTGTCAAATCTTACGTTGGTTTCAAACAGCTTATTTAGTAAGCTTTCGCTATAAAAGTCTATCATTTTTCATCTCTAAATAATCTTTAATAAATTATACAATAAATTAAACTTTTTATATACTTCAATCCCAGATAAAAACTGGGAAAGAAGCGAATTAATTTGATTAAAAAAGTTGTACTGGAATATTGCAAGTAATGGTTGTAAACTTGTCTTTTTCGCTTTCTATTTCCATTTCTCCATTAAGTTGATTAATAAGGTAATTTACAAACCATAATCCTGATTCCAGCATTAGCGGATAGTCTCGTACCAATTCAAAATCAGCTAATTTAGCTTTTATATTCCCTAATTTTTCTTTTGAAATACCGCTTCCTGTATCGTGTATTCTAAATTGTAGTATGTTATCGCTTTTTATATAATTTTTTACAGTAAACAAATGAACTGTAATTATAACCTGGCAGCTGTGATTAAATCTAATGACGCTTCCTATTAATTGACTTAATATAGCCTGTAAATGATCACTATTTCCAATCACAATATCCTTCATTTTGTACTGAAAATTGTAATTGATTTTTATATCTTTCTCTTTTGCAATGTCTTCTAGTCGCCTAACGGCATTCTTTACTAGCTTTTGTATGCTAAATTTTTTTAAACATAAATTTTCATTCTCAATTTCGCTTCTAAGCGTGTAAACTACATCATTACAGTACTCTTGAAGATTTGTTGATCGATTTAATATTGTTTTCAGCTTATCTTTATTTTCCGAATCATTTAACATGATCTCGCTTGCTAGCCTTGCAATTTCACTCGTTGCAATATTAAATCTATATTTAATCTCCTGTATTAAATCTGTACAATATTCTTTCAATGATTCAGCTACCTCGACCTGATACTTCGCTTTTCTTAGCTTTGTTATTATTTCCATATATTCATCGATATTCTCACTCTCTCCATTCACCAACTTAATTGGTATTGGAGGAATTTGTACCATCCATTGGTTAATTGTTTTCTTCTTTTCTTTCATAGCATTCTCCTAAAGAATAATTCAAACTATTGTTGGTACATCAAATGAAAAAGTTACATAATTATTGCGCTCTTTCACTCGTAGATTTCCTTTCATCTGATGTGTAAGATGTTTTATAAATGCTAATCCTTCTCCTAGTTCTTGATACATTACCAAATTCGTATTCTCTAGTTCAGCATTTATTCTTTCTAATTTTTCTTTAGAAGTGCTTAGTCCTATGTTTTGTACTATAAATTGTAATATTTCTGAATTCTGATTGATGTTGACAATAATCTTGCTATTCTTGCTACTATTTATAACCGCACTACCAATTAACTGGCTTATTACTGCTTTTATTCTGAAACTGTCTCCAATCAGAATCGGCTTTATGTCATTTTGAACATTTAGATTTATATTCTCATTTTCAAAATGTTCCCTCATTCTGATAACGGTATTATTTATTAGCGATTCTATGTTAAATGTTTCAATTCTTACATTCGTTGATGCTATGTATTGTCTAAATAAAAAAATCATTCCATTTAGAGAAGCTATTATATTTACTTTTTTTCTGTCGTAGTTATTTACTATTAGCCTAAAATATTGTATCCACTCTATGCAATTTATGCTTACTTGCTCAGATTCCTCTAGCTGAAAGTATAGTTTTTGCAATTCAGCGTCTATCTGTTTTATTGTTGTGCTATTAATTCCCTCTGTAGATAATTTTTCGGTTAATTTATTGATTTTATTTTGACCTTCGTCTTGAATAGGCATAGAATTCCCCTACTGTTTTTGTTTAAAAAATGGTTTCTGAAGATTAATTCCAAAAGTTCAACCCTTTGTTTTATTTAATCTTCAGATCATTATCATCAAAGTTTTGAAACCTAGATAATATAAGGTATAGAGTAGCATTATATTTTTTACCAGTCTATTAAAATCTTTTAATTTACAGGCTAAATTTTTGCATAATAATCTAATGTTGATGCGAAATTATCACATTCCTTGCTTATGGTTATAATAAATCTTATTCAAAAAGGATGCATAAAGAGCCTTGTAAGCGTTATTATTACTAGCACTACAAGCTGTTTTCTGGTATAATCTCAATAGAGATTCAACTAACATAAATTAATTAAACTTCATGTGTCAGTAGCTGTTGCTAATAAGTCTAAGCCTTTCCTTCATTGGATTGGTAGTAAACGAAGAATTGTTAATAAATTAATAGAACATCTTCCTCAAGGTCCACACTATAATTACTATGAACCATTTCTTGGTGGAGGTGCTTTATTTTTTCAAGTTAGGCATCTTTTTAAACAATGTTTTTTGTCTGACATCAATCTTGATTTAATTACTAGCTATAATGCTGTTAAAAATAATCCTAATGAGGTCAATAGATTACTGAGTTTATATCACAAACATCATTCGAAGGATTATTATTATAAAGTTAAAAACAAATATAGTAATAATCCGAATGAAATTACCGCAAAATTTATATATCTTAATAAATACTCTTTTAGGGGAATTTATAGAGTCTACAAAAATGGACAATCTGCTCAAACATTTTCTGGTGAATGCTACATTAAACTCCACATTGCATCTAGAATAAACCAATGCAGCAACCTTTTACATGGTGTATCAATTTATGCTACAGATTTTTCATTTATAGAGCCTCAACAAAATGACTTTGTTTATTTCGATCCTCCTTACCATAAATCTGGAGAACGGTTCTATACTAGACTTCCATTTGATGAAAAAGATCAAATTAGATTACGGGATTTTGTCAAAGAATTAACAAATAAAGGTGTTAAGATTATGATCTCAAATAATAATACTGCCTTTATTAGAGACTTATACAAAGATTTTAATATCAATACCGTTACAGTTGTATACTCAATCAATGAACAACGCAATCCTGTTAATGAGCTAATCATTACTAACTATAAAACTTGCTAGTTATTAAATGTGAACCCGCAATCCAAATCGTATATGAATAGGAAGTGGTCTATAGTTAGCAATTGTGCTACATTCAATGTCTAAATATATATCTCTTAATAAGTTTATTGTTGTACCAACTCCCAAGTCTATACCAGTACCGCTATCACTATTGAAAGCTGATACTAGGCCACCTGTAACAAAAATTGATGCTTTGTTACCTTCAATTATATTGTAATAATAATTTCCTTGAATAAAGTTATCTCTACAGTTGTGATGACACATAAATCCTAATCTTACATCCATTCTGTGCCGATCTAATCTATAACCAATTCCAGCTTCTAATGTATCGTAGCTAGTAGCAATACCAGTTGAAAATTTTATATAGAATTGTTGTGAAGTATCAATACCACCTTTAGAGGCATTGAAGTTTACATTATTATTCGCTGTACATATCGATGGTGAAGATAATACAACGAATGCTAATATAACAGCATAACCCGGTTGTAAAAGTAATTTCAAAACATTCATATTAACTTCTCTTTTTAATATTAACATATTAGCTATCTGTTGAAACCTAATACCATGGGACTGATTGTTCCATTAGAAAGTTGAATACATCTGCATTACCGCTTTTAGCAGCATAATCTATAGTAGTCATGCCGTTATCATCTTTTGCATCAATATCTGCTCCATAATCAATCAAAAGCTGTATAATATCTATGATTTTATTACGAACAGCAATATGTAGTAGCGTTTCTCCTTCATCATATTTTTTATTAATACCAGTAGAATTATGTTTTAGCATAATTGCTAAAGGTTCTACACATTTGCATTCAACAGCATCAGATAAAGGTGTATTACCTTGATTATTCTCGATATTTACATCAGCATTATATTTTAGCAGTAATGCTATATGATCATTGCAATAGGTAGGATATTTTTCGAAAAATTCATAATATACTTGAATTGTTTCAACAACAAGATGTAAAGCAGTGTGCCCATCATTATCTTGTGCGTTTACGTTAGCTTCATTGTTCAACAAAATCTTAGCAATAGGTAGATTCTTATATTTCAAAGCAACAGATAAAGCAGTAGTGCCATCTTTATATTTTGAATTGACAAGTGTAATATCCTTATTAATAAGCTGCTTCACTTTTTTAATATCACCATCTTGAATAGCGCTATGTAAGGTATACTTAGTCTTAGATTTTAATATCATATATTTAATCCTTTCATTCTCAATTATTTACTCATTAGCTAGCATGAAGTTTACAATATTCGCTTAAGCGTTCTCCAATCTCTGGTAGTTTAAGGTATTCAGCAAGAGCTATAAATTCTTGCTGAGTTTCAAATATTATTTCTTGCCTTTTGTGAGGAGGTTTGATGAATATAGTTGTAATATTATGGAATCTATCAAAAAGCTTGATCAGTAATAGTTCTGTTTTATTTTGGCTGCGTAATATTTGTATCATTTCCATAGCACTGATTTTCTTATTATTCCTAACCCTTGTGAGATCTGAAACATGTTCTGCAATATTAGCACCAAATTCGTACCTTATTCTTTCTTTAGTTACTTTTGTGTCTTCAAGTGTATCATGTAGTATTGCAGTAATAATTGTATCTGTTTCAAAGCTGTGGTCTGATACCATGTGAGCTACTTTCAATGGATGTGTGTAGTAGAGTTCTGTATCTCTCTTTTGCTGACCATGATATTTTTTAGCATATTTTATTGCTCTTTCAACTTTATCAAGATCAATTTTGGTGTTAAATCTTATGTTGGTTCTGAACAGCTTATTTATTAAGCTCTCACTATAAAAATCTATCATTGGCCACCTCCAAATGGTTATTAATAAATTATACCATAATTTAAACTTTTTGTATACTCCAATCCCAGATAAAAACTGGAAAAGAAGCAAATTAAATTATAAAATTTTGGATTCAGTTATCACGATGCCAAAAACCAATCTTGAGTTGCATATCTTTGGTGTTAATGAGTAAAATTTTGCTGTAATTTTTTTTTGGACAAGCATTTTTTCATTTATGCATAATCTAGTGTTTATTAACCTTGATGAGAGTTTTTAACAATATTGCCAAATTTAGAATACCTATTATCATAGTGTAAGTTTACTGTACCAACTGGCCCATTACGGTGTTTAGCAACAATTATTTCAGCAGTGTTATAACATTTATTTTGTTTGATGAACCATTCTTCGTATTCCATAGAATCTGGATGCGGTTCTGATCTAGATAAATAATACTCTTCTCTATATATAAGCATTACAATATCGGCGTCCTGTTCAATTGAGCCTGATTCTCTTAGATCTGAGAGAATAGGCTTTTTATCTGTCCTTTGTTCTACAGCTCTAGACAATTGAGATAATGCAATGACTGGAATATTGAGCTCTTTAGCAAGAGCTTTTAAGCTCTGACTAATTTCAGAAATTTCCTGCACTCGATTATACTGACTCCCTCTGGAATCAATTTTTATTAGCTGTAAATAATCAATAAATAATATTGCTAAATTATGTGTACGTTTAAGTCTACGAGCTCGAGATCTAATTGCAGATATTGAGATTGCCGGAGCATCATCTATAAAAAAATTCCACTTTTGTATTTCGTCTTGTACAGTCTTTAACTTATCAATATCTTGTTCACCTATTTTACCGTTAAATAATGCAGAGCTATTAATTTCTGATTCTATAGAAAGAATTCGAGTAGAGATTTGCTGAGATGACATTTCTAAAGAAAAGAATCCAACTGATGGCACTACATTATCTTTAGTATTTTTTTGAGTAAGAAAATATTTACAAGCATTTATTGCTAGGTTAACTCCTAAAGCAGTTTTACCCATTGAAGGTCTGCCAGCTAATATTATTAGATCAGAATTTTTAAATCCTCCAAGCTTTGAATCAAGGTCAAGTAGTCCACTACTAATACCGTTAATAGAGTTTTTATTTTTAATAGCAGATGAAATTGATGTCCATGATTCTTCAATTGAAGTTTGTAATTTTGTAAATCCTTTACTTAAAGTTCCTCTTGAACCTAGATCATATAATTGAGATTCAGCAGTTTCGATCTGAGTTATAGCTAAATCTGCTAAAGTAGAAGAATATGCATTTGTTACTATTTTTTCTCCAATTTCAATTAAATAACGCCGCAGCGCAAGATCATATACTATTTTGCCGTACTCATTAACATTAACTATACTTAATGCTAAAGTTGTAAGTTTAGCTAGATAATCTACTCCACCTATTTCATCAAATGTGGGTTCATTGCTTAGCATATTTTTGAGCGAAATTACAGTAGCACTAATTCCTTTACTAATAATGAGATTAATTGACTTGTATATTTTGCCATGTAATGGTTCATAAAAATGTTCCGGCAGTAAAAATTCGTTAATGTTATATAGCACACGATTGTTAATCAGAATTGCCCCAAGTATCATTTGCTCCGCCTGAATATTACTTGGAGCAATCTTTGCAATAGTTAAATCTTTTTCCATATCACCCTTTAAATTTTATTAAAATTACTAAACTTAACTAACTCAAAAGAAAATCCTTGAGCTTTAAAAGCGTGCGCAAGATTTTCCATATGGTTGCTTGTGATGTAACTATCAGCAAATCCTGTTTTAGCTTTAATGAATATTTTTTTACTAACATTATCTTCATTTATAATGTTCAATTCGCTAAAGTATTTTTTATCAATAGTTTGACCATAACTTTTAATCAAAGATTCTCGTACTTTGTACCAAGTTGAGTTAGAGCCCAATTGTTTACTGAGATTCAAGAGATACTCTTCTTCATTGATTTGTTTCTGTGAAACAGTTTTGAGTTGCTCAAATGGTGTAACTTGCAATTCTTGAATTTCGTATCCATATACATCTTGTACAGCTTGTAATATCTTTGATCTATCACATTCTGTTAGTGTGATATTTTTAAGCAACTTAACAAAAAACCTAGTTCGAACCGCTGGCCCAAAACTACAAGAAGTCAAAATTTGATAAGCCATAGCTGCTTCAAAAGAACCAGCAATTTTATGCTTCAACTGACTTTCCTTACTAAGATTTGCGCTTGTTTCAATTTGAGTAAGATATTTTTCCTTATTAAATTCGTTATCAAATCCACAGTTGTCTCTATTTGCCTGATCAGTAGTTCGTAATTCATTTGCTAACGCTTGTGCTATATAGTTTAGAACTGATGCCTTACAGCCAAAATGATAATTTGAATATCGATCTGCTAGCTTTAATAGCAATTTGTTGATAAAGTATATGTTAAAGCCTCTATCAGACTTATGTTGCAGTGTAACTACATCTTCTGGTGTTAGTGGGTAAAAGTCTTCTAGCCTGTACCTTTTGAACCATTCTTTTTTACCATTCGAAGACTTGAGAATCTTTGTTATTAGTGATTTAATGTCTTGATTGCAATTTTTAGTTGAAGTTCGTATATCATTTTCAAAATCATCAACATTTTGAAAATTTTGTTCTTCATTTTCATTTTTTTTATTCTCTACTAACTCACCTTCAGTAGATCTAGATCTTTTAGTTCTAGATCTAAGCTTGATAGTAACTTGCTTAGATATCAGAATCTATCAAGCTTAGAAGCAATTAAATTTTCTGTGTAAAATATCGTGTTCTGTGTATGTTCAGTATTTGAATTGCGTTTCTAGAGTAAAATTTGCTCTAAAACTCCTGCTATATCTGATATTTTGGAGTAAATATTGTGCAGTGTATGAGACGAATTTTTTCAACTAATGTTTGCAAAAGTATTACTAATAATAGTGTTAATAATACAATAATTTTTTATAAATTTGTTGGAAATTTTCCACCAGAAGAATGGAAATGGTTAACAGATGCTGATGGAAAAGCTTTAGGAAAAACTGAAAAGCAGTTGCTAGCAGTAATAGTTCGTCAACTACAAGTATATAATAATAAAAATATAGAAGAAATACAGGAAAATTACAACTTTTTTACAGAATTATTAGGAGTTGGACAGCCTAGAGTTAGGCAGTGTTTATCTAAATTACAAAAAGCTGGTTTTATTAAATATGAAAATAGAACTATAACTAAAGGTAAATATAAGCTGAATCATATTCTATGCATAAAACTTGTTAGAAATTTTCAACAGGTCAGTAACTTTGAAAAAGAAAAAACTGTTACACAAACTGAAAAAATTTTTCCTCTATACCCGAAAAAAATTTCGGGTGAACACGAAAAAAATTTCGGGTCCATATATAGATATAATAATAAAAAAATAATAAATGATAGATCTAGATTTATTGAAGATAAGTTAGTAGAGAATGATCAAAATAAAAATGAAGATCAACAGCAAAATTTGAAGTTTAAATATACGGAATCTGATGATTTTATAGAAATTGAGTTAGTAGGAAATGAAAAAGAAGATCAACATCAACAACAGAATTTGAATTTCTATGAGCTTAGTGATTTTAGCAATAAAAAGCCATCAAACAAGGATTATGAGCAAAATAGTGAGTTAGCAACTCCAGCTATTACTAAAGATTCAGAGGTTGAAAAGAATGAATGCTATCCCAAAAGAAAAAGACTAGCAGATTATTATCCACTAACACCAGAAGATGCAGTTATACTACAACGTATGTCTAGTAGAAGCTTCAACATATACTTCATAAATCAATTACTGTTGAAGTTATCAAATAAATATCCAAACCGTCATTTTGCAAATAAGACAGCAGTGCTAAACTATATGGCAAAAGCGTTAGCAAATGAATTACTAACTACTGAGCAGGCTAATAGCGGAAATTTTGGATTTAATGATGTAGGAAGATTTAAAGAACAGTATCTAGCAAACATTGAATCTAGTACAGATCGTAGTATGAAGGCTCAGTTGAAGCGTAAAATAGCTGGAGTCTTTGAAGCAGATATGGCTTATCAAATTTTGACATCTTGTGATTTTGGAGCAGCGGTTAAAAACAAATATTACATCAAGTTGATTAAGAATATTACACTGTCAGATCATATTAAATTCAAGATACTACAGGAGGTACAAGCTGTGTATGGCAACGATATTGAGCAGTTACAAGTTATACCATTTGACGAATCAAAACAAGTTACCAATAGCATAACTGAGTATCAAAAAACAACAGTTTTACAGCAACAAATAAGTGATGAAGATCACCTTTCAGAACTTAGTAAAGAGCTAGGCTCCAACTCAGTTTGGTACAAAGTACGAGAATCTTTGATTAAAAGTTACGGTCAAGCTATCGATAAATCATGGTTTAGCAAATTAGAAGTTATAAATGAAGATAATGTTAATAAAAAAATATTCATTAAAGCAAAAACAGAATTTGAAGACAGTTACATCAGAGAGAACTATCTGAAAGATCTTGAGCCCGCTTTTAAAGCTCAAGGATTTTCTTTTGAGTTAGTTAAGTTTAGTAATTTTAATAAAATTTAAAGGGTGATATGGAAAAAGATCTTGCAAAGATTGCTCCAAGTAATATTCAGGCAGAGCAAATGATACTTGGTGCAATTCTGATTAACAATCGTGCGCTATATAACATTAACGAATTTTTACTGCCGGAACATTTTTATGAACCATTACATGGTAAAATATACAAGTCAATTAATCTCATTATTAGTAAAGGAATTAGCGCTACTGTAATTTCGCTCAAAAATATGCTAGGCAATGAACTCGCATTTGAGGAAATAGGTGGAGTGGATTATCTAGCTAAACTTACAACGTTAGCATTAAGTATAGTTAATGTTAATGAGTACGGCAAAATAGTATATGATCTTGCGCTGAGGCGTTATTTAATTGAAATTGGAGAAAAAATAGTAACAAATGCATATTCTTCTACTTTAGCAGATTTAGCTATAACTCAGATCGAAACTGCTGAATCTCAATTATATGATCTAGGTTCAAGAGGAACTTTAAGTAAAGGATTTACAAAATTACAAACTTCAATTGAAGAATCATGGACATCAATTTCATCTGCTATTAAAAATAAAAACTCTATTAACGGTATTAGTAGTGGACTACTTGACCTTGATTCAAAGCTTGGAGGATTTAAAAATTCTGACCTAATAATATTAGCTGGCAGGCCATCAATGGGTAAAACTGCTTTAGGAGTTAACTTAGCAATAAATGCTTGTAAATATTTTCTTACTCAAAAAAATACTAAAGATAATGTAGTGCCATCAGTTGGATTCTTTTCTTTAGAAATGTCATCTCAGCAAATCTCTACTCGAATTCTTTCTATAGAATCAGAAATTAATAGCTCTGCATTATTTAACGGTAAAATAGATGAACAAGATGTTGATAAGTTAAAGACTGTACAAGACCAAATACAAAAGTGGAATTTTTTTATAGATGATGCTCCAGCAATCTCGATATCTGCAATTAGATCTCGAGCTCGTAGACTTAAACGTACTCATAATTTAGCAATATTATTTATTGATTATTTACAGCTAATAAAAATTGATTCCAGAGGAAGTCAGTATAATCGAGTACAGGAGATTTCTGAAATTACTCAGAGCTTAAAAGCTCTTGCTAAAGAGCTCAATATTTCAATCATTGCGTTATCTCAATTGTCTAGAGCTGTAGAACAAAGGACAGATAAAAAGCCTATTCTCTCAGATCTACGAGAATCAGGTTCAATTGAACAGGATGCAGATATTGTAATGCTCATATATCGGGACGAATATTATCTATCTAGATCAGAACCAGATCCAGGTACTCGAGAACACATAGAATGGAAAGCTAGACAAAATAAATGTTATAACACTGCTGAAATAATTGTTGCTAAACACCGTAATGGTCCGGTTGGTACAGTGAAGTTGCACTATAATAGTAGGTATTCTAAATTTGGCAATATTGTTAAAAACTATCAGCAAGCTTAATAAACACTAGATTATGCATAAATGAAAAAATGCTTGTCCAAAAAAAAATTACAGCAAAATTTTACTCATTAACACCAGAGATATGCAACTTAAGATTAATTTTAGCATCGTGATAACTGAATTCAAAAAAATTATAATTTAATTTGCTTCTTTTCCAGTTTTTATCTGGGATTGGAGTATACAAAAAGTTTAAATTATGGTATAATTTATTAATAACTATTTAGAGGTGGACAATGATAGATTTTTATAGTGAGAGCTTAATAAATAAGCTGTTCAGAACCAACATAAGATTTAACACCAAAATTGATCTTGATAGAGTTGAAAAAGCAATACTTTACGCTAAAAAATATCATGGCCAGCAAAAGAGAGATACTGGAGGACTATACTATACACATCCATTGAAAGTAGCGTACATGGTATCAGACTACAGCTCTGAAACAGATACAATTATTACTGCAATACTACATGATACACTTGAAGACACAAAACTAACTAAAGAAAGAATAAGGTACGAATTTGGCGCTAATATTGCAGAACAGGTTTCAGACCTTACCAGAGTTAGGGATAATAAGAAAATCAGTGCTATGGAAATGATACAAATATTACGCAGCCAAAATAAAACAGAACTATTACTGATCAAACTTTTTGATAGATTCCATAATATTACAACTATATTCATCAAACCTCCTCACAAAAGGCAAGAAATAATATTTGAAACTCAGCAAGAATTTATAGCTCTTGCTGAATACCTTAAACTACCAGAGATTGGAGAACGCTTAAGCGAATATTGTAAACTTCATGCTAGTTAAAATGTAGTAAATAATTGAGAATGAAAGGATTAAATATATGATATTAAAATCTAAGACTAAGTATACCTTACATAGCGCTATTCAAGATGGTGATATTAAAAAAGTGAAGCAGCTTATTAATAAGGATATTACACTTGTCAATTCAAAATATAAAGATGGCACTACTGCTTTATCTGTAGCTTTGAAATATAAGAATCTACCTATTGCCGAGATTTTACTAAGCAATGGAGCTAACGTAAACGCACAAGATAATGATGGGCACACTGCTTTACATCTCGTTGTTGACACAATTCAAGTATATTATGAATTTTTCGAAAAATATCCTACCTATTGCAATGATCATATAGCATTACTGCTAAAATATAATGCTGATGTAAATATCGAGAATAATCAAGGTAATACACCTTTATCTGATGCTGTTGAATGCAAATGTGTAGAACCTTTAGCAATTATGCTAAAACATAATTCTACTGGTATTAATAAAAAATATGATGAAGGAGAAACACTACTACATATTGCTGTTCGTAATGATATCGTAGATGTTATACAGCTTTTGATTGATTATGGAGCAGATATTGATGCAAAAGATGATAACGGCATGACTACTATAGATTATGCTGCTAAAAGCGGTAATACAGATGTATTCAACTTTCTAACTGAACAATCGGTCCCATGGTATTAGGTTTCAACAGATAGCTAATATGTTAATGCTAATAAAGAGAAGTTAATATGAATGTTTTGAAATCACTTTTACAACCGTGTTATGCTGTTATATTAGCATTCGTTGTATTATCTTCACCATCGATATGTACAGCGAATAATAATGTAAACTTCAATGCTTTCAAAGATAGTATTGATACTTCACAATTCTATATAAAATTTTCAACTGGTATTGCTGCTAGCTACGATACATTAGAAGCTGGAATTGGTTATAGATTAAATCGGCACAGAATGGATGTAAGATTAGGATTTATGTGTCATCACAACTGTAGAGATAACTTTATTCAAGGAAATTATTATTACAATATAATTGAAGGTAACAAAGCATCAATTGTTGTTACAGGTGGCCTAGTATCAGCTTTCAATAGTGATAGCGATACTGGTATAGACTTAGGAGTTGGAACAGCAATAAACTTATCAAGAGATACATATTTAGACGGAGTTGGTACAACAATAAACTTAGCAAGAGATACATATTTAGACATTGAATGTAGCACAATAGCTAACTATACACCACTTCCTATTTATATACGATTTGGATTGCGGGTTCACATTTAATAACTAGCAAGTTTTATAGTTAGTAATGATTAGCTCATTAACAGGATTGCGTTGTTCATTGATTGAGTATACGACTGTAACGGTATTGATATTAAAATCTTTGTATAAGTCTCTAATAAAGGCAGTATTATTATTTGAGATCATAATCTTAACACCTTTATTTGTTAATTCTTGGACAAAATCCCGTAATCTAATTTGATCTTTTTCATCAAATGGAAGTCTAGTGTAGAACCTTTCTCCAGATTTATGATAAGGAGGATCGAAATAAACGAAGTCACCTTTTTTAGGTTCTATAAATGAAAAATCTGTAGCATAAATTGATACACCATGTAGAAGGCTGCTGCATTGGTTTATTCTAGATGCAATATGGAGTTTAATGTAGCATTCACCAGAAAATGTTTGAGCAGATTGTCCATTTTTGTAGACTCTATAAATTCCCCTAAAAGAGTATTTATTAAGATATATAAATTTTGCGGTAATCTCATTCGGATTATTACTATATTTGTTTTTAACTTTATAATAATAATCCTTCGAATGATGTTTGTGATATAAACTCAGTAATCTATTGACCTCATTAGGATTATTTTTAACAGCATTATAGCTAGTAATTAAATCAAGATTGATGTCAGACAAAAAACATTGTTTAAAAAGATGCCTAACTTGAAAAAATAAAGCACCGCCACCAAGGAATGGTTCATAGTAATTATAGTGTGGACCTTGAGGAAGATGTTCTATTAATTTATTAACAATTCTTCGTTTACTACCAATCCAATGAAGAAAAGGCTTAGACTTATTAGCAACAGCTACTGACACATGAAGTTTAATTAATTTCTGTTAGTTGAATCTCTATTGAGATTATACCAGAAAACAGCTTGTAATGCTAGTAATAATAACGCTTACAAGACTTTTTATGTATCCTTTTTGAATAAGATTTATTATTGATTATAACCATAAGTAAGGAATGTAATAATTTTACATCAGCATTAGATTATTATGCAAAAATTTAACCTAAAAATTAAAAGATTTTAATAGACTAATAAAAATTATAATGCTACTCTATACCTTATATTATCTAGGTTTCAAAACTTTGATGATAATGATCTGAAGATTAAATAAAACAAAGGGTTGAACTTTTGAAATTAATCTTCAGAAACCATTTTTTAAACAAAAATAGTAGGGGAATTCTATGCCTATTCAAGACGAAGGTCAAAATAAAATCAATAAATTAACCGAAAAATTATCTACAGAGGGAATTAATAGCACAACAATAAAACAGATAGACGCTGAATTGCAAAAACTATACTTTCAGCTAGAGGAATCTGAGCAAGTAAGCATAAATTGCATAGAGTGGATACAATATTTTAGGCTAATAGTAAATAACTACGACAGAAAAAAAGTAAATATAATAGCTTCTCTAAATGGAATGATTTTTTTATTTAGACAATACATAGCATCAACGAATGTAAGGATTGAAACATTTAACATAGAATCGCTAATAAATAATTCTGTTATCAGAATGAGGAAAAATTTTGAGAATGAGAATATAAATCTAAATGTTCAAAATGACATAAAGCCGATTCTGATTGGAGACAGTTTCAGAATAAAAGCAGTAATAAGCCAGTTAATTGGTAGTGCGGTTATAAATAGTAGCAAGAATAGCAAGATTATTGTCAACGTCAATCAGAATTCAGAAATATTACAATTTACAGTACAAAACATAGGACTAAGCACTTCTAAAGAAAAATTAGAAAGAATAAATGCTGAACTAGAGAATACGAATTTGGTAATGTATCAAGAACTAGGAGAAGGATTAGCATTTATAAAACATCTTACACATCAGATGAAAGGAAATCTACGAGTGAAAGAGCGCAATAATTATGTAACTTTTTCATTTGATGTACCAACAATAGTTTGAATTATTCTTTAGGAGAATGCTATGAAAGAAAAGAAGAAAACAATTAACCAATGGATGGTACAAATTCCTCCAATACCAATTAAGTTGGTGAATGGAGAGAGTGAGAATATCGATGAATATATGGAAATAATAACAAAGCTAAGAAAAGCGAAGTATCAGGTCGAGGTAGCTGAATCATTGAAAGAATATTGTACAGATTTAATACAGGAGATTAAATATAGATTTAATATTGCAACGAGTGAAATTGCAAGGCTAGCAAGCGAGATCATGTTAAATGATTCGGAAAATAAAGATAAGCTGAAAACAATATTAAATCGATCAACAAATCTTCAAGAGTACTGTAATGATGTAGTTTACACGCTTAGAAGCGAAATTGAGAATGAAAATTTATGTTTAAAAAAATTTAGCATACAAAAGCTAGTAAAGAATGCCGTTAGGCGACTAGAAGACATTGCAAAAGAGAAAGATATAAAAATCAATTACAATTTTCAGTACAAAATGAAGGATATTGTGATTGGAAATAGTGATCATTTACAGGCTATATTAAGTCAATTAATAGGAAGCGTCATTAGATTTAATCACAGCTGCCAGGTTATAATTACAGTTCATTTGTTTACTGTAAAAAATTATATAAAAAGCGATAACATACTACAATTTAGAATACACGATACAGGAAGCGGTATTTCAAAAGAAAAATTAGGGAATATAAAAGCTAAATTAGCTGATTTTGAATTGGTACGAGACTATCCGCTAATGCTGGAATCAGGATTATGGTTTGTAAATTACCTTATTAATCAACTTAATGGAGAAATGGAAATAGAAAGCGAAAAAGACAAGTTTACAACCATTACTTGCAATATTCCAGTACAACTTTTTTAATCAAATTAATTCGCTTCTTTCCCAGTTTTTATCTGGGATTGAAGTATATAAAAAGTTTAATTTATTGTATAATTTATTAAAGATTATTTAGAGATGAAAAATGATAGACTTTTATAGCGAAAGCTTACTAAATAAGCTGTTTGAAACCAACGTAAGATTTGACACTAAAATTGATCTTGATAAAGTTGAAAAAGCAATATTTTATGCTAAAAAATATCATGGTCAGCAAAAGAGAGATACAGGAGAACTATACTACACACATCCATTAGAAGTAGCTTATATGGTTGCATACTACAGCTTTGAAACAGATACGATTATTACAGCAATACTACATGATACTATCGAAGACACAACACTAACCAAAGAAAAGATTGTTAAGGTATTCGGTAGAAAAATTGCGGAACAGGTTTCAGATCTCACCAGGATTAAGGATAATAAAAAAATTAGTTCTAGAGAGATGATTCAAACATTATATAACCGAAATAAAACAGAACTATTATTAATTAAGCTTTTCGACCGATTCCATAATATTCAGACCGTATCAATAAAACCTTATGAAAAAAGACAAGAAATCATACTAGAAACGCAGCAAGAATTTATACCTCTTGCTAAGTACCTTAATCTACCAGAAATTGCTATAGAGCTAAATAAATACTGTGAGCTTTATGTTAAAACTAAAGTTTAATAGGTGGTTAATGTAGTGAATTGCAGAAATTAAAATTCAATAAGAGAATGTTCATGTAAGTTATTTTGTTGTATAATTAAAAAAGGTAGAAAAAATGAAAAACATATGCATTTATCAAGATTTCTAGATCCAAAGAATGATGTAGCATTTAAAAAGATATTTGGATCAGAAAAAAACAAGGACATACTAATACATTTTCTGAACGATATATTGTTGTTTGAAGGAAATAGAAAAATAATAGAAGTAGAGTTTTTAGGAACGATATTAGATGCAGACATAGCGTCCAAAAAAGAATCAATAGTAGATGTTTTGTGTAAAGATAAAAACGGTGCGCAATATATAATAGAAATGCAAGTAGATCCTACACAAGGATTTGAAAAAAGAGCACAGTATTATGCAGCAAAAGCATATGGCAGGCAACCAAATAGAGGAAAAGAAGGAAAATACTCAGACCTAAAGGAAGTTATATTTATAGCAATAGCAGATTATAAATTGTTTCCAAATAAAGAAGACTATATATCAAGGCATGTAATATTGGATAAAAAGACATATGAGCATGATCTAAAGGACTTTTCATTTACCTTTATAGAATTACCAAAATTTAAAAAAGATAAAGTGGAAGAGTTGAATAATATAACAGAGAAGTGGTGCTATTTTTTTAAACATGCAAAAGAAACAACATTAGATGGATATAATAAAATAATAGGCGAAGATTTAATAATAAAAAGAGCGTATGAGGCATTAGATCAGTTTAATTGGAGTGAAGACGAACTAATAACCTATGAACAAGAGTTAAAGCGTATATGGGATAATAAAGCAGTCGAAGATTATAAACTCGAACGCGCTAAAGCTGAAGGCATAAAGCTCGGTGAGGCTAAAGGTAAAGCTGAAGGTAAAGCTGAAGGTAAAGCTGAAGGCATAAAGCTCGGTGAAGCTAAAGGTAAAGCTGAAGGTAAAGCTGAAGGTAAAGCTGAAGGCATAAAGCTCGGTGAAGCTAAAGGTAAAGCTGAAGGTAAAGCTGAAGGTAAAGCTGAAGGCATAAAGCTCGGTGAAGCTAAAGGTAAAGCTGAAGCAAAAAAAGATTTTGCAATAAAATTATTGAAATCTGAATTATCAGTTGAGACAATTGCTGAATATACGGATTTATCAATACAAGAAGTATTAAATTTAAAAAATAGTGTAAAATAATAAGAAATATACAACACAAAATCTTACTTTTGATGTGTTGTATGCTACTTCTATTAGATGCTTTATATCACACTACAAGCTCTAGTTTGTACTGAACATTGAGAAGGCCATTCTTTAAGGCCTCAATGTCCTTAACATGGCCGCACCATTCTTGACGAAAACTGTTTCATTTTAAGCCATGAAGGCGAATGTGGCGCTTAGTGTTTTCGTCTGGTTCAGAGGCAAATTTTAAAATCACAGCCGCTTTATTTTGCTGCTCTTTATCAAAAATATCTTTACCTATTGTAGTCCAATGATCCTGAACATTTGGATGTTGTGTTAAAGTTTCTTTTAGTGAAACAATTGCACCAAATAAAGTATTTGTTGGTAAGTGATCAAGCTTAGCTTTAGCAACTAATCCACCCATTTCGATAAGACGTCGAGTACGCATTTTACGTTCTTTAATTTTAAGGTTAACCTCATCCATGATTAGCCTAGCCTTTTTTTGTTGAAGAGTAATTTTTTGCTGCATAAGATTTGCCATGTTAGTAATTCAGAAAGATAAAAAAATCAGGCAAGAATATATCAAAATACAATTCCAGTAAAGAAAAAAAACCGCGCCTACCAAACCAACATCAAATAATTATAGTCAAAAAAACGTGAATTCAAGGTTAGAAGCTTCATTAAAGAATAAGCTTAAGCGGGTAGGTAAGCGCAGAAGCGCTTTTCCTCCCAAAGAACCGTACAAGCGAATTACTCCGCATACGGCTCAAGCAATTTACAAACAGCTGCAATAAGTTGTCCGCGATTACTGTGTACTTGTCGATGGCAGTTTTCATGCAATAAGCACAAATTGTTAATATGGTCAGTGCCACCACATCTTATAGGTGTTATATGATGTACATGAACACTTTCACCATTATCTATTAAATCAAAACAAACAAGACATTTACCCTTTTGTCTACGCCAAAGAATCTGCCTAGATTTAAACAAATACTTAGGGCTATCAGCCTGACGTTTATGCCAATATTCTCTAAGTTTTGAATTATCAGGAGAAGATTTACCTTTAACAAGAATATGTCGTTTAATCGTTGTCCATTGTAATTTCCATAGATATAGATCTTTATTCATAAAGACCCAATTATCATTTCTGCCTTTAATGCGACCCCAATACTTTTTCTTAAGCCATTCCCAGGATTTTTTAGGATGTTTTCTACATGCAAATCTTGCTTGTCGAATCCACATCCAACAGTCTAAATTGGAAAAAATTTTCTTGGACACAACTTTGTTGAAATAACTGCACCATCCAAATATTTTAGAATTTAGATTATCAATTATTCTATCAATATTCCATGAGAAACTTTTTTTCCATTCTATTGACATTCGTTTTTTAAACGACTTTATAGAGTCTTTAGACGGTTTAACTAGTAGAGCTACACCTCTTCTTGTACTATTGGTTTTATATTGTCGAATATTAAATCCAAGGAAATCAAAACCTTCATTAATATGAAGTATCCTGGTTTTTTCCTTTGACAATTCTAAGCCTCTAATACTTAACCAATCATTAATAATACTTTTGGCTCTGATACATGAGCTTTCTGACTTAGCGCAAACGACAAAATCATCAGCGTATCTCACTAAAGCATATTCGGATTTAGAATATAGGTGATCATACTTATTATAGATAATATTAAGTATATCACTCATTCCATGAAGAGTTATGTTTAAAAGTAATGGAGAAATTAATCCACCTTGTGGAGTACCAGCTGTTGTTTTGATAATTTGATAATCCTGCATTACACCAGATTTAAGCCATGCTTGAATCCAATTACGAGCAGGGAAATTTCCTATAATTTTCAAAAGAAAATTATGATCAATATTATCAAATGCTCCTTTAATATCAGCATCTAATATCCAATTTCTATTGGTTCCATGTCGAATAATACCAGATATTCTCTGTATTGCATCGTGAGCGCTACGTCCAGGTCTAAAGCCATAGCTGCAACCTTCAAACTTAGCTTCCCAATATGGTTCAAGTGCTGATTTTACAACAGCCTGTCTACACCTATCCAAAATAGTTGGCAAGCCTAAAGGTCTAGATTCGCCATTACTTTTTGGTATGTATACACGCTTAATCGGTTTTACAGATGATAGATTATTATCTGCTAACTTTTCCATCAACAGACTCCTTTCTTTATCTGTCTTAACAACTATTTTATCAATTCCAGGACTTTTTCGTCCTTTGTTGATTTGAGTAACACGTCTTATAGCAAGTAACCTATTTGCTCTTGATTTTAACATCAATCTTTGTAAGTTACGTACTAACTTCATATTACCATTTGCAGATGCCCTATAAATACGTCTACGAAGATTATTAACCTTTTGTATAATTTCTTTCCAGTCTATTGAATGCCAATAGATTTTCTTGAAATTATCTTTAGTCTCAATTGTTACATTTGCGTTTAGCATCCAACTTTTCCAATTAATTCATAATCTTGTTTACCTATTTAGGGTAAATCACCAGTCTTAAGTTAGCATCATTTCTGATTAGCATATAAATGCCTATACACTCAGTTATTAATTTCTGTAGTCTTTCGACTTAGTGTCATTTGCTTTCTAAGACCTCTCTTACCTACTATCAGTTGCCTAATAATAGGCTTACCATGTTTCACTCATCAGAGAGACGTTAAGTTGGTTATCTTCTTTATACCGAGGAGCTGGCATTTTTAAAGAAGGCTGCGTATTCCTTCTTACAGCTAAGCTTTTCAGCTTTATCCTTATAACAGAATTTATCTGGAGTATCTGCTTCTGCATTGACGATATTTTCCATACGAAGATTCACTTTCGTTTAACCAATTTTAACTTTACCTTGCCCCTATTTCCCATCCAGATTAGTACTTTAGTTAGGCTTTCTATCGCGCTTAGTACAAGACCGTTACCAATCTCGCACCGCAATAGCGGTAACTAAGGTTTAAATGCAACCTTGCTACATTTCTGTAGTCTCTGTTTGAGCGACCTCATGTCGCACTACGCAATATGCAATCTATAAAGATTGCTGCTAAAAAATGAGTACTCATTAACCGATTGAATGTTAAAAAAAAAGAAGTTTATGCTAGCAAAATCAAAAAAACCATGCTAACTTAAAACTCAGGTGAGAATTGGTATTGAGATGGCTATACAGTTTACAAGGATTGAATTTTTAACTAGAAGTAAAGGAGGTGATAGTTGTCGTAAGGCAGCGTATAATGCAAGAACTATTGTTGAAAACGAGAAGACAGGTATAAAGTATAACTTCTCTCGTAAGAAAGATAACGTATATCATACAGTGCTGATACCTGATTATGTAAATCAAGACTTCAAGAATATTCAAACATTAATGAATGAGGTAGAACGAACCGCAAAAGACCCAAACAGCCAGTTGTTGAAGGATATCGTAATAGCGTTGCCAGATGAGAAGGAGCTAAATTTAGAGCATAGAATAGAACTAACTCATCGAATAGTTGATGCAATGGAATGGGTGCAAAATGGTCTTGGAGTACAGATAGACATTCATAAGCCTCAAATAGGAGATAAAAACTGGCATGCACATATATTGCTCACTATGAGAAGATTTAGAAAAGATGGAACTGGTTTAGGAGATAGAGCAGTAGATTTAAACCCAAAAATCATAACAGTTAATGGCAAAAAGGTTGTTATTAAAGATCACAAGATGATTCATGAAATAGCAAAAGAAGAAACTAATGCATATTTCGCTGAATTAGGCTTGCCATATAGAGTTGACGAGACAAGCGAAGTGCCTGGAAAGCATATTGGACCTCGTAGAATTAGGAATTTTATTAATGAAGTATTAAATGAAAATGAGTTACGTAAAGAGGCTCATTTGAAGATTATTAATGATGCTGACGTAATAACAGATTCTATAACACATTACAAATCTATTTTTACTAAGCAGGATGTTGAAAAAGCAGTAAAAGATATACCAGATCCAACACAAGAGAACAGTTAGTTCAGCAAGTGCTTAGTTCAAATAGAATACTAGAGTTATATCATGATGATGGTGAAAGTAGCAAATATTTTACGACAATTGAGGTTCGAAATGAGGAGACGAGAATAATCAGAATAGCTAATAAAATCAATAATCAGGTTTATTACAACGATATTTACAATCTTAAAAGTGATATCGAAGGTCTAGCAAATGTTAGTGAAGAACAGAAACAAGCTCTAAGGCATATTTTGCTTAGCACTAGTGGAGTTAGAGTCTTAAGAGGAAGAGCTGGTACAGGAAAATCTTATGTTTTAATAAAAGCGCATGAGCTCGCAACAAATCGTGGACAAAAAGTTATTGGCCTTGCTCCTACTCATAAGGCAGTATCAGAGCTGAGGAGCAAAGGTTATACAGAGGTCTATACAGTAAAAGGATTTTTATATAATCGAAAAAAAATTTTTATGCAAGACAGCTTAATAGTAGTAGATGAAGCTGGAATGGTAGGTACTAAAGCTTATGCAGAGCTGTTTAGAGTAGTTAGAAACAATAATTGTCAACTGATACTTGCTGGAGATGAAAAACAGTTAGCTTCAATAGAAAGAGGTGGAATGTTTGAGATGCTGAGTAATATTTTTGGTTCACATGTTTTAGTAAATATTCGAAGACAAAGTGAAAACTGGAGCAGAGAAGCAGCAATGGAGTTTGCTGAGAGTAATATTTTAAGCGGTATAACCTTACTGAGGCAAAATAACAGCGTTAGGTTTGATAATACGTTGCAGGACTCAATGAGTAAATTAATATACAACTGGAGTCTAAGCAAATTTAAACCACATGAAAAATTGGTAATTACAGTACGTAATAAAGATGTCGACATTCTTAATTCAAGTATTAGGTCTTTGTTAAAAGCAAATGGTACGCTAAAAGGCACAGAATATGAGCGTTCTATTGATGGAAGGAAAAAGTCATATATGGCAGGAGATAGAATCGTATTTCAAAAAAGCTATAAGGATTTACAAATACAAAATAGTGAATTTGCAACTTTAACTTCGGTTAGTAAAAATAAATTTATAGCTAAGACAGACACAGGAAAAGAAGTGAGTTTTGATCCTAGTGAAATACAATTTAAACATGGCTATGCAAGTACTGTTTATAAGGTCCAGGGAGCTTCTATAAAAGATGTATACGTTTTGCATAATGGAGTAAGTAATATAAGCAGCTCATACGTAGCTATGACAAGGCATATAAAGAGCTTAAAGTTATATTGCAATAAGGAAGCTACTGGAAGCATTAACAGTTTAATAAATCAGCTCAGCAGACCAAATGAGAAATCAGCTAGCATAACTCTGAAAACTGCTCATGATTTTGAGAAAGAACGGACAAAGACAACTGTTTTTAGTAAAATTGAAAACTGGTTTAAGTCTATAATCAATGATATCAATGATAGATCTAATGTGAATAAAGAATATTATCATTTTACCGCTAAACCAGAGGAAGAAGCTAAAGTAGAAAAAGTCCAGCTGAAAGATATTTCTACTCCATTATTTATGCAGATCAAAGAACAAAGACAATATGATTATGATGTAACCATTCTGTCAGCAGAAGGAAAAACGATATCAAGTTTTCAGGAAGCTGGCATTGATAGCAGAATGGTATATAGCTCAAATGTAAATAATTTAAAGTATTATCAGCCATTTCAAGGAGAAAAGATTCTTATAGCTGCAAATAATGATAAACAAAATAAAGAATATGTAAGCACTATAAACGAGGCTGCAAAAGTACTGACAAGCAAAGGAGCAATTACTAGCATCGTAATTCATTCAGAAGGTGAAGATTTTAACGAAATGCTAAAAAATAAAGGAGCCATAGCTGTTAAGGAGCTTATGATACCTGAAATCATGAAGTTAATTAATACTCAGAACGTAAAAACAGAGTCTGAACAAGTGGTGAAAACTGACATAGCTCAAAAAATTGGACTTAGACGGTAGTGCTGAAGATTTGAAATTGAATGTAAGCTATTCATTCACAGGGCGAATTACAAAATAAGATAAAAAATGATAACCGAAAGCGATTTTTGTAATTCGCATTATGCCTTGCTAAGAGAATATTGGAAGCGCTGGAATTTTGAAGATCTGCATCTGTTAGAAAACTATCTCAATAATCACTTAGCAATAAAATTATAATTCAAACGGTAAAAATATCAAATATTTATACCACAAAACAATTTAGTGATGCGAAGGTGAGGTTTTATATGACTGACAAAATCAATGATTCAAATAATTTCAATAACATTCATAATTCAAAAACAGAGATAGAAAATTCTAAGGCTAACAGCTGGAACCACAACGTGGCTGTAAAGCTGACAAATGGTGATATTGCTGATGGCATAGTGCTACTTAGTGATAATAATAGCTTGAGAGCTGATAACACTCTAAAAGAATCAATAAACCAATTAATCAATGATTGGAAGAATAGTAAATTTGAGCTGCAGGATCGTTTGATAATTGCTGACCATAAAGAAGCTGAAAATATTAATCAAAACATCAGAAACTACATGAAGGAAAATGGTGATCTAAAAGGTACAGAATACAGCATTTTAATTTCAGGAGCTGAATCAAAAAAATATGCTAACTACATGGCTGGAGACCGAATTATCTTTCAAACAAACGATAAGGATTTACAAATACAAAACAGTGAATTTGCAACTCTAGTATCAATTGATGAAAATAAGTTTGTAGCTAAGACAGATACAGGAAACGAGGTAAGCTTTGATTTGAATAAAATAAGCTTTAAACATGGATATGCTACAACAGTTTGTAACCCACAAACAGCTGTCAAAAAAGATGTATATGTTCTTCATAATAATGGTGTAGGAATAGAAAGTTCTAACATAAGCATGATAGGGAATGCAGAGCAAGTACGGCTGTACTACAATGTGCAAGCTACAAAAAATGTTGCTAACCTAATAGAGCAGCTTAGCACAGCTAAGACAGACTCTATCAATTCAAAAGAGGAGAATAATGATGTTCAAGCAAATGAAGTAAGGCAATATCAATCTGCTCAAAACTATAGAAAAAACGATTATTATTCAAATAGCGAGGAAGACCTACAAAAATTGAAGGATGCAATAGCTTATAGAGCTGACACTATAGCTCGTGATATTCTTGGAGATCCAAATAAGCGCCTATCTACATACGGAAAATTACGTTGGGGAGACACTGGCAAAATACAAGTAACCACCGAGGGCAAGTACGCTGGAAAATGGTATGACTTTAGTACAGGACAAAAGGGTGATTTATTATCCCTGGCTCAAAGAGAAAGAGGATACAGCTTTTTTGAGGCAAAGGAATATTTGAAAAGTATGGTTGGAATGTCTAATATTAGTCAACGGTATCAGAGACCGCCTAAGACTGACGATTCTCAACAATACACTCAACAATCTGAAAGTGTTAAAATCGCAAAAGTTCAAAACTTGTATGAACGATCAAGCAGAATACATGGTTATGAGATAGATACGAGCCCAAGCGCAGAAGTTGAAATAGTAAAAAAGTATCTTGAAAATCGTGGTATTACTTTTGACAAAAGCACCGCAAGTTCAGACTTAAAAGGAAGTATACTGTTTGATACTCAAACGAGAGAAAATTATCCAGCATTTACAGCATTTGCAAGAAATTCAAAAGGGGAAATTACCGGAGTACAGGCCGTATATCTAAATTCGGCAGGAGATAAGGCGAATATTTTAATTAACAGAAGATCTTTCGGCAAAATCAGCGGATCGTTCATAACAATCGCAAAGCGAAATGCGAATGACCCTAATATAACAATTATAGCAGAAGGCGCTGAAACAGCATTGAGCTTGCAGCAATCAGGCATTAAAGGTAATATCATTGCTAGTGCAGGAATTTCGAATTTGAGAAATTATTCACCATTTCCTGGTGAAAAAATCATCATTGCAGCAGATAATGATAGCAAAAATCCTATAACTTATAATACTGTAATTAAAGCTGCAAAAATGTTAGAAATGAAGGGAGCGATAACTTGTATAGTCAAACCACCAGAAAATGGTGATTTTAATAATCTGCTGCAAAGTTGTGGAGACCAGTCAATTAGAGACATTATAGAACCTGAAATTACTAAACTGACTAAGGCAGTTGAAACAACCAAACTTACTCAAACAGAAAATAATAGTATAGCAAAACAAAATGATATTACGAATGTTAAAGAATTGTATAATAAATCGTCATCTCTATACTACTTTAAACAAGAAGAGGAAGCTAAGGTGGAAACGATAGTAGTTAATAAATATTCAGAAAACCATACAGGAATTTATAGTTCAAAAATCTTTAATAATTCATAATTTAAGGGCAAATATGGTTTTTGATGAAGAGACTCAAAAATCCTGGCCTGCACTCACTATTTTTGTTAAAAATGACAAAGATGAAATTACTGGAGCTAAGATATTAGCTCTGAATTCAAAAACATGTAATAAAGCTGATGTAGCTGAAAAATCTGTTGGTACAATTAGTGGGTCATTTGCTGAAATTGCTCAACAGAATTCAAAATACTCACCTGTAACAATCATTACAAAGGATATTGAAACAGCGTTAACCATTCAACAAGCTGGAGTCGAAGGCAAAATCTTATGTGCAATTGAAGCCGAAAATTTGCAAAACTATAATCCTAGCCCAAAAGAAAAGATCATTCTAGCAGTTAAAAATGACGTAAATACTGAAAAAGCTGAAAAAGTTCTAGAGGATAAGGAAGCAGTAGTCTGTACAGTCAAAAATGACTTCAATAATGTATTAAAAACTCAAGGATTATATGCTGTTAGAAATATTATCAGCCCTGAAATAAGAAAACTTAATGAAAAAATTGAATCAATACAAACTAATATACAACAAAGATTATGTCCGAAACACTAGGCAGAGTATGACACAGCATTTTTTATTTAAAAAACTATAGAGTGAAAAAATATGACAAAAAAATTAAAGCATGATTCATTGGCAAAGACAATCATGAGCGATCCAGTAGCTGCACAAGAATTTCTAGAGTATTATTTACCAAGCGATTTCAAGAGTTTAATAGATTTATCACAAATAAAAGTAGAGCAAGAGAGTTATATAGAAGAATCGTTAAAGAAAAAATACAGCGATATCGTCTATAGAGTTGCAACCAAAAAGCATGGCAATGCTTTTATTTATATATTAATTGAAGCTCAATCAACCGTCGATTATTGGACAGCTCTGCGGTTATGGAGATACACATTGTTATTGTGCGAAAGGCATAAGAAAGAAAAAACTAAATTACCATTAGTGTATAATTTAGTGATCTACAACGGCAAAGAGGTCTACAACGCACCTAGGAATTTGTGGGATTTATTTACCGATTCAATGATAGCTAAGCAATTAATGACTTCTGACTATCAATTAGTCGATTTGCAAAGTATGTCGAATGATGAAATTGTTAGGAAAAAGCATATCGGAATGCTCGAATATATGCTAAAGCACATTCATCAACGAGATATGTTAAAGCTTTGGGAAGAGTTTCTAATAAAGTTCAAACATGTTTTAATACTTGACAAAGAAAAAGGCTATATTTACCTACGATCATTTTTATGGTATACTGATACTAAATTACTAGAGAGTCAGCAACCAGAATTAGAGCAGGTTCTGGCTAAGTATTTATCTGAAGAAGAAAAAAGTAATATTATGAGAACTATTGCTGCAAAATATATTGATGAAGGTATAGAGATTGGTGAAACTAAAGGCATAGCTAAAGGCAGAGCTGAAGGCAGAGCTGAAGGTATAGAGATTGGTGAGACTAAAGGCAGAGCTAAAGGCAGAGCTGAAGGCAGAGCTGAAGGCAGAGCTGAAGGCAGAGCTGAAGGCAGAGCTGAAGGCAGAGCTGAAGGCAGAGCTGAAGCTGCACAAGAGCTTGCAATGAACTTATTAAAAGCTGGCTTTTCAGTTGAATTTATTTCTGAAAATACCGGATTGTCAAAAGAAGAAGTGATTAATTTAAAAAATAACATAGAGTATTAATTTTTCGAATTAATACTCTACTAACTTAAGTTTTTTGAGCAATTTATATCCCCAAACAAAAGCTGTATTTAAGTTTTGTAGCTGCATAGTTAGTTTTGTGATAGGAAAGTTACCAGCAAGCTTTACATAACATGTAAGGTCTGGTAGGTTCATAATTTCAGATGGCATAACTAAAATCTTTTTACGCTCAACATTATTCATATTTACCCCATCTCGCATAGTATTTGATCCATATGACAAGTTCTCTTGAGTTTCAATTATCTCTTGCTCACCTAGTGTTAATGCTGATTTATAGGCTGTAACCTGATCGCTAACTCGAAAAATAAATTTACTATTAAACAAATCCAGCATAGAAGCACATTCAGCAGCCCCATATATTGCTTCTAATTGATGAATGTTCTGCAATCCAGCAACAAAGCAGCCTCCATACTTTCTACTTTCAGCTAAAGCAACTGGTAAAGACGAAACTTTTTGTAGAGCTGGCAGTTCATCAAGTATAAACCACATGTTTTTGTTATCATGATTAGGATTTCTACACATCAAAGCCTTGATAGCTATGCTTATCCAGGCTGAAATAAGTGGGCATAAAGTAGCTCTTTGATTTGGGTTAGCTGTGATAAATAGCCAGCTAGTTTCATTTGAATTACTAAACCATTCTTTTATGCTAAAACTACCTCCAGGCTTTAAATATTGTAGCGAAGTAATATTCTTTCCAAGCGTAGACTGAATTCCTGCAGAAGTTTCGAGCGCGCTTTCGCTTATAATACCTGATACGGCAGTGCTTCTAAAAGCTTTTGCAAATTGTCTATTATCAGAGTAAATGATTGTATGAATTAGTTTTATGATATCTTTATCATCCTTATATAGCTTCAATGCTTCAGACAAGACTAATTCAGCATTTTTAGCAAAAAAGTCATCAAGTTTAGGAGTATAATTACTAAAACTACTCGCTATATCATGAAAATCAGCTGCTTCAAAACAATCATTCCAAGGCAACCATTGTTCACTATTTTTTTCAAAAGGATTAAGCAGCTTATCACATTTAGGGTCAAAAAATCTATCAGTAAAAGCTCCAGTAGTGTCTACAATTATTGCTCGATCCTTATGTAATCGAATTTGTGGTAGCAGTTCGTTAAGCATATTAGTTTTACCGGTACCTGTTGTTCCAGTAATCAGAATGTGTAATCTTTCACTATTCTTTACTAATGGTAAGCCTCCAAAACGGATTTTCGAGGCCTTTTTAGCGCTTTTTAGCATTTTGGCTAAGCATTTGTATCCTACAAAATCAGCACCTCTAATTTTGGCCTTAATAATCGTTTTTTTACCTTGAGCTGTAAAGAAAACAATTGAGATTATCACACCAATAGTAAAAACAATTAATCCTTCTAACAATGCTGAATTGATTAAGAATTCCCATAATTGCTGTATTTTAAATCCATGTTGGCCTGTATAAAACTCATGCAAAAAGTCTTGAGCATTGAGGTGCATCCATTTTTTAAACCTTAAACTATAAAACTTAATGCCTATTTGATCGATATCATAAAAATGCTCACCAATTGCTAGCTTAAGCTGCACATATCTTTCAATTACAAAATAATACAAACTGCTCAGACAAACTTTTTGATATAATCGACATATAATCCAGAATATCGATAATCCTAATCCAATTATAAAAACGTTGGTACTACCTTGCCCAAACATTCTTAACTTATGAGCAAATAACTGCGATCCTCTTGTGAAATTTCCTTGATTCTGAAAATTCATCTATCTCAAGAGTATTTTTTCAATATCTGTAGTTTTTGCTCATAGTCTTTTGCAATAGTAAAATTCTTGAATTCTGTTAACCTTTTAATTGTTGCTTCATATTCTGATATAAGATTAGGCATATATTTAATAGCTAAGCTAAAATTCTCCTTAGCATTTGAGTATTGCCCTAAACTTACTAATGAAATTCCTTTTTCAAGATAATTTTCAGCAAAATTAGGGTTATACTTAATAGCAATATCAAAATTTTCTATCGCTTTTTGGTGTTTTCCTAATTTCTCAAAAATCATTCCTTTACGGTAGTAAGCCTCTGCACAATTCGGATTGTATTTAATTGCTAGATTGCAGCTTTCTATTGCTTCTGAATACCTTTTTAACATAGTTAGCACATAACCTTTATTACGGTATGCTGTTGCATCATTAGGATCGTATTTAATAGCTAAATCAAAATGTTCTATTGCATTCTGAAATTGTCCCAAAATTGCTAAAGTTAAACCTTTATTATGATATGCTTCTGAATAATTTGGTCTGTATCTAATAGCTATATCATAGTTTTCGATAGCTTCTTGAATGTACCCTAAATTCATTAAAGCTATGCCTTTGTTATAATAAGCTTCTGGATTATTAGGTTCATATTTAATAGCTATATCATAATTTTCCATTGCGTATTCATACTGTCCTAATCTAGCTAAAGAAGCTCCTTTATTATTATAAGCAGTTACATAGTTAGGTTTATATTTAATAGCAAGATCACAAAGTGTTATAGCTTCTTCGTTTTTTCCTAATTTCCTATAAGATACAGCTTTATTATTATATGCTTCTGCAAAATTAGGTTTGTGCTTAATAGCTAAATCATAATTTTCTATAGCTTCTATGAGCTTTTCAAGATCATCTAAAGCTATTCCTTTACTATTATATGCTGATGCATAACTTGGATCATACTTAATAGCAATATCAAAATTTTCTATTGCTTCCTGATATTTTTTTAGCCTTAAAAAAGAACTTCCAATATTGAAATATTCTTTAGCTAAAACATTTTCGTCTTTAATGCTATTTTGTTGAACTAGCTTGCTTTCTTCTGCTGCAACAGCTGTATTTAAAAGCATTAGCAGTAAAATTATTGTTATAGTTAATTTATATATATTTTTCATAAATCCAACATACCTTTAACTTTTATCTTTTTTCGTTATTCCAAGATTTTCCAAAGCTTGCTCACCAGCCCTTAAAAATGTTGAATCAGTAGTATCAGAAAACTCTTTCTGTATTTTTTGAGTCTCAATTTTAATATTATCAGGAATTTTATTAAGAGTCTTTACTTTTTCGTTATCACTAAAAGTTTGTTCTATATTCTTATTATAAGCCTTATCATTTCTATAATTAAGGTTTTGACCTTTTAACTCTTCAGATTTTTTATTAAAAATTTCTTGTACATCTTGTTTAGTAGAAAAGTTACCATCATTAATATGATCATTCAAATCTTCAGGTATTTCATTAGGTACTTCATTGCTGATTTGAGCAACCTCAAAAGCAATTTTTTCTGCTTCAGCCGAGTGCTTTATTATCCATCTAGCTGCTTGCTCCTTGCTTCTTATTTCAGGATTTTGAGCAATAATTTCATTTAATACAAGTTCATTGATGTTACGATCAATAGTGATAGAGTTTTGAGATACATAATTCATGCTATAACTAAGTTGCTCCATTTCTTGTTTAGTTTTAGCTATTTCTTGTCCAATAGATTGTTGCTCAGAAAGATTAGCATTTAGATTCTCACTTAATGACCACACATCACTATTTGTAGTACTGAATCTTCGTTCTTTAGCTGCACTTTGAATTTTGGATACTGCTTCATTATATGACTGCTGTTGATTAGCTGATATACCTTTATTTTGTTCATCTTTTTTGTTTCCTTCAACTCTACTATCAAATCTCCACACACCAGCTCCAGCACTAGTACTAGTACTAGTACTTTTACTGTGGCTACTACCTGTATGCTGACTAAAGGACTCACTATCGGAACTTACCTTTTGCAGAGCTTGGTATTCACTCTCAGTTAGACCTATATACAGAGCTTCATCATGAGTTAACTTTTCAGCTATTTCCATGGCCATGGAGTTTCCTGTTGAAATAAGATTGGCCTCTTTTTGTGTCAGTGAATTAAGCCTGCTCTGAGAACTCACAAACTGGTTTTGATATCCAGTTTGTAGCAGTGCAGAAGAGCGGAAGTTTGTTTCCAATGAATGTACAGTTTGAATTACAAATTGCTCGCCATTATTTCCAATAATAATTTTGTAGCTACCATAATTGATAATACTATCAGTCATATCTAATGAAGGAGCTAGGTTTTGTTGAGAAATAGTTCTATTGCCTATGCTGTAATTATCCATACTCAAGTTATTGTCGACTATATTACTTCCTAAGCTGCTAGCAACTTGTATAGGAGAGAACTGGCTGGCTAAGTTAGCTGTAGCATGAGCGCAAGCTTTTATCACTGACCAAGAAAGCATTGGTATTGATGATGCAAGCATTTGAAACGTCGCATAGCTATATAAAATCATCTCTGCAAAGCTTCCTTGCGATAGCATATTCAGACCATAATCACTACCGAAAGCTCCAGATTTACTGGATAAGCTGATCATTCCTAGACAATGGATTATTGTAAAAAATACTGGCCAGCTGCTGACCCATATTATTAACAAAATCCATGTTTTGAGTATGTTATAGCCGCCAGGTAATAGGCCCATTGGAAATACAATAAAGATCATTGAGACTACTAATGCAAAAAAAACAGATTGTAAAATAGGCATCATGTGAGCAGCCATTTCCCCAGCGACTAGATACGAAAATGATTTTTGAAAGAGCCCTCTGATTGCATGCATACTCACCAGATTAGGATAAATTCGTGATAATGAAAACTTCTCACGCCAGTCATCATATGACTCACGATTAGCATTAAGAAGCATAGCTTGCTTCATCCATTCATGAATGTCTTGTTGCTCTCTCTGTAAATATTTTAGTGTGTCGCCAGTCATGACTTTTAGTCTTTGACTTAACATGTGTGACTGATCAGATTGAACTCCAATCGCAGCTGCAAAGTTTGTTAAAAGCCCTTCATTTAATTCTTTATGAATTGCTGCTTTAATCAATGGAGTAGCTTGTCTACAGCTCTTGAAACTAATGGCTAAATTACTCGGTTCGCGATAATAAATACCGAAATTATTAGGTATATTCTGCTCGATAAATCCTATAATGTCGTTAGTTTGTTGAGCAGCTGCTTTTTTGCCTAAGATATTACCTATGATGTAAGGCTTCATAAAGCATTGTCTAAGAAATTCCTTAGTATTAGTTAAAGTTACTGGATCATGTATTTGTACATCTCGAATCTTAGCTACAGCCTTTGCTCCAAACATAATACCAGTTTTTCTGCTCGATAGTCCTTCATAAGCCGGTAAAAGATGATTTTCCAACATTTTGGACACAAAGTAACTCGTTTGCGATGAAAGAGAAGCAAACATTGCAATACCTATCGGAATATTATCAACTTTTACTGGTGCACTCATTGATACCTCATCCTTCAGCCAAACAGTAGCTTTGGGGGCAAATAACAGCGTAAAAATAAATATCGATGGAAAGAACCACTCCATAGCAAAGATGCCGATATTTCCTCTAAAAATAGCCCTAGTAGCAGCCCATATGCCACCAATAGTCAAGGCTAAGTGGCCTACTGGAGTGAAGTATTCGCTATTTGAAGCAAAGACTCTGCCTATGCCGTTAAACACATGCCATAACAGATCTCCACCACCAAATGTGTATATTACGTAATCCATTAACTTTTCTCCTTCGCTATTAAATGCTGCTCTATTAATCTAGCCCTTTTTTCTATTCGACTTGCATCGGTTTGTAGGCTAGTCCATTTTTCATTTGCAAAAAGTTGTACCCGATTCAATTCCTTCAAATATCTTTCTAAATGTTCATTCGAAACTTGCTTAGCACCTAGTGAAGTAACGGCTCTACGTATTTCGGTGATTACTTCCTTCAAATGCTGAACTAATGTATAGCTAGCTATTAATTCTGATGAGCTATCTAAAATTGTGACTCCAGAAATAGATTCTAATGTGATATAATCATAAATCGGAAATATATCTCCAATCGAAGATAAAAAGGCTATTTCAGAGTCAATGAATTCAGAATTATTAGCAAACTTAATTTTTAGATTCTTCAATTGTTGTTTAGCTTTACCTGCATAAGACTGCTCTGGTGATATTGTGATATTTCGTCGCAAGCTTGGATGCAAGCAACTGACATTATCACAACTGTACATCGAGGCTGATTCTCCGCCTTTTAAATGACTAATCCAACTTTTTTCATCCTGAGCTAAGGAGTCATAAAAGTGTACATTATTGTTGGTAACCACGATAGTGCCAGTCATAGACATGATTGAATCATGCATATTTGATGGTATTCCAACCTTTGCTGCTGCTTTAGTGAAGATGTTATAATCATCCAGCATTAGCTCTGGATCCTTATCTTGTGCTTGTCGCAGAGATTGTTTTTGGGCTAAATCATTACGACATTTTTTACCAGCTGCAAAATAATCAAATCCACTTTGTGACTGTATATCACGGCAAACAGCTTCTCTCATAGCCCAGTTTCTTGGTAAAGCTGTAGCAAATAATGCTTTTGTTAATTCACAATCTCCTTTGGCAAATTGATTCATCTCCATTGCTAGATTACGTAAGTCCTTAAGAGCATTTTCGATCTGTGGAGCAAATGTTTTTAATCCTAATGAAAATGCATAAACTTTAGCTTGAGAACCAATATTCTTCATTAGTTGAACTAATTCTTCTCCAGAAATAACAGAGAAGCTACCAAGATAGGCATCAATACCGCTACAGCTCATGTTTAAAGATGGTGGAGTTATAGCAAATGGCTGAAATGATGTTTGGCTTGTTCGAGCAGACAATCCACCAGCTGCATAATATCCAGCCGCTTGATCTTGATATGATCCAGATCTGGTAACATTAACACTCATTCCTTGAAATACATTTTCGATATTCCAAGCTAGTGATACTGGAGCTTGTAGCGAAAATAATGCTGCAATAACATAAACTCTGATTCTGATGCTCATCTAGTCTCCAACTTATGATAATATCTATCGATTGCTAGAATATTGTCGATAATTTTATCTTCAGAAATTATGCTTCTAGCTACTGAATATATTTTTTTACCATCGCTAGCTACTAGGTATAACACAGGTACAATATGCTTAGGATTTAGTTTATTCAGCAACTCATTATTCTTACTGACAGCTAGCAACTGAAATGCATATTTATTAGCAAAGCTCTGAACAATAGGCATAAAGGCATTACAGAGCAAGCAATCTTCTTTAACTTGTAAAATTAATCCCCAGTTTTTAGCAATGTTTTTGAGTTTTAAGTCGTTTTTCTGCTCTGATTTTTCTTGATACAGCTTTCTATGTAAGCTATTAGATGGCTCATTAGCGTTAATCAGTTGATAATCAAGTAGAGTAGCTAGTTGCCACATAGTAGCAAACTTATGAGCCTTCTCCATGATTTGTTTCTGTAGCCTTTGAGCTGCAATCACATTTTCGAGCGTTGGATTATCAAGCGCTATACGCTGAGCTCGATTAAATTGCTCCTTCAATTCCTCGATTCTATGATCATGAGTCCAACTCATCAACTTAGAACTAGAGTTATTAAGCTCATGATCATGTTTATCATTATACCATAGAAATCCTGTTGGTGAAGCATCAACAGTGGATAAATGACTAATTAATATCATAAACATTAATAATCTGCTCATTTAGACTGACTTTGTTGCATACGATGAACTTTATCTTTGATTCCTGCAATAATGTCTTTGTTCATGCTGTTTTGAGCCTTAGTGAGTATATCACCAAATAGTTCATCCATATTGATTTTAGTGAAATCAACTTTTTGTAATTCCTTAACAGTAAGGCCTCTACAATTTGGACATTCAGGTGTTCCAAAGTCTATTTTTAGCTGTTTTCTTGCTTCTTCCTGAAAAATTCTAGCAAGTTTTGACTGAAAGCAGCAATAAGTAGACTTTCTAGCTAAGCAAATACCTAATATCGGAATTCTTGAAGAACAGTAGGTACCGATATAGTAGCAATAACCTTTTTTTCTATATAGAGCTAATTCTTGTTCCTTAGATTTACATTGCGATAAGCCTATATCACGCCCCCAGCCAGTCATTGAAGAACAGCAATTCAAAAAACTAAATACATCTTTTTTGCATTTGCGATGTTTTCCTGAAAATACAGAAACAGGATTTGTTTTAATGTCTTTGCTCATCTGATTTAGCATCGCTATATGAGCTACTTTAGCTATATCCCTGTTTGGTATAATAGTTGGAGTATTGCAATTGCCTCCTAAACAAAAGATTGAGTTATTACGCAATGATGAGTGTAGCATTGTTTGCTTCTCAGTTGAACAGCTATAATCGTGCTGCCATAGTAAACAAATATTTGCTACTGATTTTTGGCAAGTGCTGTTTTTTAATTCGCAATTTTGAATTTTAAGGTGTTTGCAACCATCTTTTGGATCGCTAGTACAAGAAAAAACAATCTTTTGTTTCCAATATGGACGATTGACTTTAAACTTGTCAAAAAATACTCTATCACCACCATCATAGTTGATTCTATTGACCTCATAGCATTCGTTACTTTCTGTTAATTGCTCAAGTTCAGGGTTTAAAACTTTCCAATATTCTGCTACTTTCCTTAGTTCTTGAGTCTTATCTCTGTAGTCATATTCAAGTATACATATTTTTTTCATTTCATGTAATAAAAAATTTCTACCAATATGCTGTGTAGATACACCGAGCCTATTAGCAATAGCCCATTTCATTTGTTTTACAATTGCTTCGGGATCATCTGCTAGGCAGTATATTTGCGCATCTAATTCATCATCATAGTCATCGCTACGACTCTTAAGCCAATTACTATGATTCTCCTTTATTTCTTCTGTTGCAAATTCCATTTGCCGGCTTTGCCATGGAAGCCATACATTCTCTAATTTGCACTCAACGTTTAATTCTCGAATAAGTTCAATATTGAACTTACTGCCTTCAGTACAACTTTGAATAATTTCAGTATTAGTTGTACTTGTCTGAGTTACGAAGTTACTGCTATCAAGTGCACTTAAAGGATCAGATTCAATTCTCATTGAATTAGCTATCATATAATTTTGATCGTTGATATTATGTTGAGTTAAGGCATTGTTTTTACTGTTTTCAGCTTGAAATAACATTGCCCCACTTTCTGTACCAAGCTGATTACGGCCATGATAGGTTAAATCCTCATCATTATTAGGATAATTGACATTACTACCTTGATGAAATAATTCTTGTGTATTTGAAGAATTTCCAAGATTTACATTATAGTTGCTAGCTTCATTATAACTGCTTTGCATTGAAGCTATACAACTGCTAATATTGAGCGTTATTAAAGTTAATATAGATAATAATCTCATTGAGTATTCTCATTCATAATTTCTAATGCGGTTGCTAAAGGAATGTGGCCAGTTAATTTCTTGGTTAATCCTCTTTTTTCATCATCTATTACTATCACTGGTACAACATCAACCTTATATTTCTCAAACAAGCTAGGATCTATATCGAAGCTAATACCAAGCTCCATAGTTTTATTCTTTGTTTGTATAAATGAGTTATTAATTAACCCACGCATCACTAATTGAGCTCCAGCCTTTTGAGATTCAGCAAAATAGCTTTTTAAAGCCTCATCACTCATTGAAAATGAGACAAAAATAAAAGTTTTTTGCTGATCCAAAAAAAAAGCATTAGCATTATTAACAAATAATAAAACCATCAACATCATTACTCGTATAACCATATTCCTCTCCAAGCTTTATAAATCAAAGCAAACAGCAATCTCTTTTTCGCCAAATCAAGTAACCAAAATCTTCACCATTAACTGGAAATTCTCTACCAGCTTGCCATGTAGCTTCTGTTTGACCTATGCTCTTGCAGGATTTTGTTTCTGGAATTGAATAAGTCATTTGTAGTCGATACTGACTTTTCTTCATGATAGGCATAGGATACTTGCCACATAGGCCTTTATAACCATAATATCCCCATAACATCAGTTGCCTATGCATTCTAGCCATAAACTTACTTACCATTAATACAGATGTTCCAACTCCACCATTATGAGCAGCAGCAGTTTCAATAAAAGGGTAAAGCATTCCTTGACATTCGGCACACCAAAAAGCATAATCGCTTGCTAATAAACCAGCGCTACAACTCATGCAATCAGCTATACATGCTTGATAAGCAGCTACATTTTGAAACAACAGCGTTTCTGGATTTAAAATCGCAGATTTAGCATCATCGCTCCATAATGGATCAAACTCTGTTAAATATGCTATATCGACTGCAGCCATTTCCAGACAAATAAAATCAAGCAAAATTTCCAGCCAATAAATCATTGAGTAGACATACCAATGAATGTGATAAAAAGCACTTCCTTCAGCCTCATCTTTCATGCCTTTTTGAGTAGGGCTTCCAAATGACAAACCACCAAGACTTACCATACACATTGGTGATTTCGTAACATCTACAAGGCGTACTGGCTCCCAAAATCCAACAGGAATACCAGGTACAGGCACTGGAATCCCTGGCTTAGGACAAAGGCAGCTAATTTATTTTTTGCTTTAAAAGTGATTTTGCGATGTTTTGAGGAAAGTATGATTTTGTTAATAAAAAATCATATAAAATAATTAAAAAGATATTCAATTTTAGATTGCAAATTACTTATTTAATGTGTCTTATCTTTGTAAGATATAATTAATTTCAAGGTAAAAATTGAGTAATTATTTGCTATTTTACATTTACTTACAATGCAATTCTACACAGAAGCTTTTCAAGTTTCTAATTGTTAATAAAAAAAACTAATTTAGGAGATAATGATGAATACTGCTTTACATGAAGCTGCTAAAAGTGGCAATATACAAACTGTACAATCAATTCTTCATGAGAAAGGAAATGATTTAGATTATATAAATTCACCTGATAGGATTAATACGACGGCTTTACATTATGCTATCAGAGCAGGTCACTTAGAAATTGCAAGCCTTTTATTAACTCATGGAGCTGATCCTAATGCACAAGATACATATGGTAACACTCCTTTTCATTCCGCTTTTCGTAAAGGAAGCTTACAATTTATAAAGCTTCTATTGAAGAATGGAGCTGATCCTAATATACGAAATCACCATGATGATATTCCTTTTCATTATGCAGCTCATTACTGCAACCCTGATATTATAAAACTTCTATTATTGAAGGAGGGGGGTGATCTTAATGCACTAGATATACTTGGCACAACAACTCCATTTAGAGAAGTTTTCACGATATTTATGGAAGATCAAGAGAAAAATAGAGAAGTTATGCAGTTGTTAGTTGCTGAGATTGTTAAATTAGATCACAGTGGCGTAAAGATTAGTGAAAGTACTTTAAAAGGGTTTAATTTCAATAAACAACTTATTAGTGGATCAGATCTGCTAAAGGAACTCGAACAGAAATGTCATAATGAAATAGAACAAATGAAGTCTACTCTTGATAGCGAAAGTAACTTATCTTTTTTTGATATATTTATGCTGAAAAAAGATAAAGAAGCGCTAGCAAGATTGGCTTATGATCTTGATCTTATAAAGATTAAGGGTGAGTTTTGTATGTATTCTCCCTTTATTGAAAGGGCTATTGTAGAAGTGATGACAACAAGATCTATGATGCTACAAGGAGCAGCTGAATCAATAAATGAGATATTTGAATCCAATCAGGATGCTAATCAAGAAAGTCAGACATCTTGGCTTCACTTACCACCAGAATTAAAGATGATGATATTAGAGAATCTAGGTAATAATGATTTAACAAAACTTCAACCCACTTACTTCAATGACTTAATGGAAGATAAACTTGCAGGAGCATATGCTATATATGAGGGAGAATAGCACAAGTGTCAAAGCTCTCTGCAACATCGGTTGTTGCAAATCGCTTGTTCCATACTGTGGAGCAGCCATGGTAGCTAAAATAGACGGAAAGTTAGATAAAAATCTGATCTAGCCTCTATAGACTTTGCACTATCATCTTCTGGCACCTCTGAAAATGGATTAATTGATACAGGATTTTTCATGTCAAATTCTATGTAGCTACCGCCTAGAATCAAGCATGTACGCTTAAATGATCTTCCATAGTCAAGAACAAAAACCTTACCACCAACTCCTAAAACTGATAGCATTAATTCTTGCATAAAAACAGATTTTCCAGACCCTAGAACTCTAGCTATACAAAGGTTAAAGTTCTCATTTGGAGCTACTCCATGCTTATTTAATGCAGGTAATAAAGCTCCACCAAAAGGTGACCAATACATTATTTGTCCTCGTCTGCCAGCTAGCAACATACCTGGAGAACTTAAATCACCTTTCCATTCACCGATTATTGGTAATAATACTTTACTCTCTACAGAAACAGTTTTTATGCCTCGACCTAAGCTAGAAAGCGCTACTCCAACTCCTGATGTTTTTTGACCCAATATACCTTTTGGGCCTTGTTCAACTAATTGCATTGGTAGCGCAGCTAGTAACACGGCCACATGATCATATTTACATGGCACAAAATACCATCCACTGCGTCTTAACATCGAACAAAAGGCCGATGCAGATTGCTTAGCCTTTTTTGTTTTATCAAACATAATAACGTTGAAGTGAATATTAACAACTCTATCACCACTCTGTAGAGCAGCTACTACATCAGCTAAATCAGCAGTTTCTTGTTGTATGTCATGAAAAAAATTTGCCCATTCCTGCATTAATATTTCTTTCTAGTGCCTCTCTTTTGGTTATAGCAGCAGTTCTTTCCATAGCTTGATTTGGTAAAATTTGCAGACCAAAATGAATCAGGAAATTTGATTTTATATATTCATCACGACGCATTTCATTACCTAAAAACAGATCCATAGCAGATAATTTCCACTCTGCAGGCCTATTTCTTGCTTCTAGACTGATAAATATTTGATCATCATTTACATTTACACAATCATCATTCTCAAATAACGAGAAATCTCCACTTAGAATTTGTTCAGACAATATTTCATACTGGTTAATATTTGAATGTTCTTCTTCAGGCCAGCCAAATATTACTCTCAGAAACTTTAATAATTGCTGTGCATTCACATTTTCAGTGCTTAATCCAATTGACCTAAACGTATCTTTTAAAGCATCTCGTCTGCGAATCATATCATCGATATTTGCATTTAAATTAGGTATAGTAACTGAAATCAACAATACTACATCCTTTACAGAGCCTGACTTTTGAGCTTGATCACGTAAAAATTCTGTTCTTTTATTAGCTAACTCAATAAATATCTCTCCTTTACGATATGACTGCCAGTTGCTTAAAAAATTCTCTATATTATTACTACCAATCATCAAGACTTGCAGGCTACTTTCAGCAGGTAAATTTTCATCGCTTTTCAGAAATTCAGCAATTTCATTTTGAGCAGAAACACTAGCTCCAACTAATGGCCATGCAAGCAATACAAAACCTATTGAACCACGATTAAAGAATAGCTGAGTCTCATCATCATATGATTCATAGACAAAGTGTTTAGAAAATCTTTCTCGATCAAAATCCTTATGTATGCTTGCGTTCACCTTGACTCTGTTTTAATTTAAATAAATTAATAAGATATTTTTTTGGTTTTTTCGGCGACTTGTTAACAACAGCTACGCTTTGAATAGCTTTAGCTTGCCTGTAGCATAGAATACAACGTCTTTTTGATTTAGTTTTGGATGTTTCAACTTTCTCAAGATTATCAATATCAAAAGCGCCTTGAGCAACCATATTCTTTATTTCGTATAAAGACTTACATTTTAGCCCTTTAGGAATTTTACAATCAAAAGTACTTTCGAAAAAGAAACTGGTTAGGCTCATACAGCACAATAGCAATAATAAAAACTTCATTATAAATAATACTCCTCTAACTTTTGTGATTGATCGAATTTATTATGCAAATTAACTTTTTCATTGTTAGTTGATTGTGAATAAGTTAAATTATGTGGCTTCTTCTTGTGCTCAAGTAAGTCAAAACCTTTTTTAAATACAACATCGATGACTCTACCTGACGCAATAAGAACGACTGGGCTCATAGAATCAGCTCGTTTTATAGCAAAATCAGCTAGCTTATCAAAAGCATTGCTAGCTCCAGCGTAAGCTCCAGACTGAAGCGCATCTCCAATCTGAAACTCTTGTTGTTGGCCTCCAGCTACTAGGTTTAAAGTTGGTAGCATATCAGGTTTAATAGCCTTAGATTGCAGAAACTTAGCTATACTGCTAAATACTCCATTTAATGCAGCCATGCTTGCTATGTTAGACGATTTATCTACCACGATTCCTTTAATTCCAGAACGTCCGTCTTCGCCTATCAACCAGCCTTCCACCTTTTTTTCGATAATATCTCCTTGGTTATTGACTACTGAAAGAGTTTCGATGCGACATTTAGCTCTCTCTGAAGACATCTCTCCGTTACAGGATCCAATTAAAATTGCATTTTTGATTTGATCAGTTTTATATTTATTATAAAGAATTGCTGTATCAAGCAACTGCAGAACAATTGGTTCTGGTGATGAAGAGCTGTTTGTTCCTGTGCCTACAACGACTCCAGTAAGTAGCACAGCTCTAGCAGAACTACCGCTAGTAACATAGTTCTCAACATTTTTTTTTTGCTCAGATTCAGCTCTCCTAAGATTTACATAAGGCTTTACTACTACAGGAGCTTGCTCTGTTTTGTTATCATGTGGTGAATTTAAAATATGATGATTAAGATCAGAACTAAATTCATCACTATCATTATTATATAGACTCTGCTTAGGCTGATTCTCCAATATCTCAAGTTTTTGGTTAAAATTATTAATTTGGGCTGTAATTTCTAAATATCTGCTGTCTATTACACTGTCAAATCTATCTTTTAATGTTTTGACTTCATTAAGTATTTCTTCTGTCCATTTTGCTCTCAAATCTACAGCTTGTTCTATTCCAGAAATCGCTTCTCTTGACTCACGATTTTCAATAAAAATTATAGATTCTTTCGTTTTACCACTTTCAGATAAAAAATATGAAACAACCATTATTGTGATGCTTATAAAAGTTAAGGCAATTACTGGCTTTCTACGAATGATATTTGTTAATTCTGATAACTTGCTATTAGACCTAACAGATTCAGCCTTTGGTTTATCATTTAGCTCTAAATCTTCTTCTTTTGTATTATTATTGTCTGAATTGTCCTGTTCCACTATTCCTCCGCTTTTTGAATGTTAATGTTTCTACCTTATCAATTAATTTTCATACCACCGGCAATCCAATCTAGGTAAAAGCCTAAAATAACACCAATTGCTACCATTACTCCGGCAAGCTTTATATTGCCTCTTGCTACAGCCCAAATCGATGATAGAATAGTTGCACTTGATATACCTATTGTTTTTAGTTTTCCACTAAAAAGTCCGTCTATTTTATTAAGCTGCCCTTCAAGAGTATCAGCTAATGCTGGCTCAAAAGAAAAAACACAAGCAGTAATTATAATAATTAACAGCCCTACAACTACATTATTCCACTGTATTCCAAATGTAGGGTTTAGCATATTTAGTCGAGATTTTTGATATATGAACATTTTTATTGCTTATTAGTAAATTTTGCATTATTCTCCTAGTGCTAGTGAATTCCACGTTGAATGAAATTTTACTTTGAAGAGAGTTTCAGATACCCTACCAGAACTTTAAGGCTTTGAAGTAAAAACTAGCATTTTAAGCCAGTTTTATTTTTCCTTAGTATTTCTACTTTGTTTTTTAGAAGGTTTTGCTGTTAATTCTTTTGTATTAACATCATTACTGAACAAATTGGTGAAGACACATTTGAGCCTTTAACAAATTGCATATGAACATTGTTATTGCTTATTAGTAAATTTTGCATTATTCTCCTAATGCTAGTTAATTCCATACCAGTGAAATTTTACTTTGAAGCGGTTTTAATTAATAATCTTTGTAGAACTTTAAGTCTTTGAAGTAAAAACTAGCATTTTAAGCCAGTTTTATTTTTTTCTTAGTATTTCTACTTTGTTTTTTAGAAGGTTTCGCTGTTAATTCTTTTGTATTAAGGTCATTACTGAACAAATTGTTATTGTTTTGTTTTGAATTATCCTTTTCCTCTATTTTTGTAGCAGCATTAACAAGCATTATAGGGCTTGGAGTTTTTGGAGTAAAAGTTAACATTAAATCCTGAATTGTTTTGTATTCTCCTATTACTGTTAAATAAACCTTGTTTCCTTCTTCTCGTGGAACAATAAACAAAAATCCAGACTCATGAACTACAACTTCAGATGCATTTTGAGGGTACATAAAAATATCATTAATTTTTTCATCTTTAAGATTAATTCTTGTTGGCCCACTATCAGAAATCTCAAGCTTTAGTAAATTGTCAGCTTCTAACTCATATTCTACTGCATATATATTATTAACGTTTACCAAAGCAATAAACCATATGATAAATCTCAAAAATCTAATACTCATTTTTTTATTCCATTCTCTTTAACACCAGTCAACAATAAAAGGTAATTAGGAGTTTGCTTGTAAGTCAAAAGGTAAGTCTTATCGACAGCTATATCTTTACTATCGCTAAACCAATAACGAAGCGTTCCACTAATTAATACTCCATCCTTTATCACTTCAATCTTTTTTGGAAAAAAGACTGAAGATACATTTGAGCCTTTAACAAATTGCAAATGATCATGAAAAAATTTATTTAAAGATTCAGTATTACTAGATGCCACTTTCATGTCTGCTATTTGTCTTTCTACCTCATTTGGAGAAGTAGTAAATAAGAGTTTCGTCACATAAATTGCCCATTCCTTTAAATAGGTTTCATGGTAATTTTTTGATGAAACCATCATTTTACGATCAGGCTCCATTGCTGGAATTAATAACCACTTTTCTTCTTTGGTAATTGCAGCCATTATCGCAATTATATTAGCTGCAGCTAGCAATATAGTTACTGAAAGTAAGCATTTATTATATTTAACCAGCTCTTGTATAGCATTTTGCTTAAAGAGATGATTCATTATTTGCCAACTTTTTTGCCCAGCAATCTTGAATATCCTAATGGAGCTGGCAATAAACCTTTAGCTACTAAAAAACTTTTTAGCAAAAAATTCTCCGATACCTTCTTAAATTTCTTAAAGCAATAACATAGAGCAATTCCTCCAACCATAAATGCTAGGCCTAATTTAGCATGCCTGCTGTTTACTAGTACAATTCCTGGAGCTACACCAGCCAGTACAACTTCCCATTCGTCAATGCTTAAACACATATACTTCAATAGTCTCGATAATGCCCAACATAATTTTTGATTTTGCATAATCACCTTTAGCCGCAATTGTAGCATGAGATTTCTCATTCTGCTACTGTGATTTTCAAAAATTCACAAAAAATATTCCTTTAATCTGAATTAATCATGCATTTTCTTAAATAGTGTTTTTTACCATATTAAGTACTTCATCACTATGTTGTGCTATGTTAACCTTTGGCCATATAGCAGCAATTTTCCCTTTCTGATTGATTAAAAATGTAGTACGGCTAATTGCCAAAAAAGTATTTTTAAACATCGATTTTTCTTTTAAGACTCCATAATCTTCAAATATCTTTCCAGTTTCATCATATCCTAACTCAAATTTTAAACAGAGCTTATCTTTAAATTTTTGATGTGAAGCAATATTATCTTTGGATACACCAAGAATTATCGTGTTTAATTTATTGAATTCAGAAATAGCTTCATTAAATTTCTGTGCTTCAATTGTACACCCAGGAGTATTATCTTTTGGATAAAAGTATAGTACTAAATTTTTACCTTCATAATGACCTAGATTTATAATTGAATTACTAGTAGTAATCATATTAAAGTCTGGCGCATCATCATTAATTGTTAAATTTTTCATGTTTAGTCTCGTAAATTGGTTCACTTAGCAATTTCGTTAGCAAATTTTTGTATTGCATCTCGTACAACATCTGTATTAAGATGTATATAAAATTTTGTTGATTGATGGTCATTATGATTTAACAATTTGCTAATTACAGCTATTGGTATTCCAAATTTCGCCATCCAACTACCAACAATTCTTCTCCTTTAGCAATTTGTCCCTTTAAAATCAGCGTTTTTTTCTAGCATAATTAACAGATATATTTGGAAAATTCCATAACTTAATTTTTCTATATACTCCTTTAATTGTTATCCCTAAATAAAGTGTTTTAGTTTCTCCATACAATACTTCTAGAAATAAACCTTTGTCTTTAGTATCTCTGTATACATCTCTTTTTTCTTTTGGGGGCTTTATTTTACTTATAGCTATTTGTGTAAAATATAATATCACTACCATAATAAATCACCTTTATTCAACTATTAATATTTAAGATTAGAAAAACAATCTGTTGTATGCTTTTTTTGAAAAAGCAAGTTTTTTCGTAATAATTCAATAAAAAAAAATTAAATAATTTTTTAAATCTTTGCTTCAACTATAGATTATAGCAGCATTGCAATTTTAAGTCTTAGTTGAAAAATCGCGAATTAATACTCATTTAGGGTGTATTTGTGCTGTATATGTTCTGATTTTTTTTAAACTATGTATACTTGCATTGACAAAAAATATAAATTCAACTACTGTTAAACTAACGATATATTAAACATTAATAGTAGGTTTCATATACTTTACAGGTAATAGGACATTATTTTTTGCTGCTATCTATTAATTCACTTTTTGTAAAAAGTGTTAATCATAGAACTTTTAGATATTTTTATATATCTATATATGTCCCTGAAAAAAGTTTCAGGTTGACCTGAAATTTCTTTCAGGTTGGGACGAAATGTTTTTTCTGGTAAGGCTATATTTTCTTCTTTTCCTTTTTCACTATAGTGCTGAAAATTTTTCAGAATTTTTATGCAAGGGACATTACGTAACTTAAGATTGTCTTTAATGATTGTCCTATTTTCAATTTCAATAAAACCTGCATCTCTTAATTCTACTAAGCATTGCCTAACTCTTCTTTGACAAACATTAAGCTTATCCTCATAAAGCTGATAACTTTCCTGTAATTCATCTATATCTTTGTTGTAATAGATATGTAGTCTAAATACTATGAATGATAAAAGCTGTTTAGATGTTTTACTTAATGCTTTTCCATTATCTCCAGTTAGCTTTCTCCATTCTGGTGGAATGATATTTCCAATAAAGTTATAAAATATTGTGTCATTATTGTTACTATTTTTTTTAATAATATTGCAACTATTAGTTAAAAAATCGAATACTACAGGGCGCATTTTTCATCTCCAAAAATACAGCTATAGTAGGTTTTTTAGAAAATAATTTTTTTACAAATTACCATCAAATTTTTGTTCAAAAGGTTGACAAAAGGTTGACAAAAATCATTATGCCAAACCTATATAAATCTTCATACTGATACTATCTGCCTTAGAAGACCAATTTTACCTATAGAATATCTTATTATTAACATTATCTTCATTTATAACTTCTAATTTACTAAACCATATTTTATCAATAACTTGCTCATATTCGTAATGTTGAAGTATGTATTTTCGTACTTTGAACAATATCTAGATACTGTTCTTTAAATCTTCCTACATCATTAAATCTAAAATTTCCACTATTAGCCTGATCAGTAGTTAGTAATTCATTTGCTAACGCTTTTGCCATATAGTTTAGCACTGCTATCTTATTTACAAAATGACGGTTTGGATATTTATTTGATAACTTCAACAGTAATTGATTTATGAAGTATATGTTGAAGCTTCTACTAGACATACGTTGTAGTATAACTGCATCTTCTGGTGTTAGTGGATAATAATCTGCTAGTCTTTTTCTTTTGGAATAGCATTCATTCTTTTCAACCTCTAAATCTTTAGTAATAGCTGGAGTTGATAACTCACTATTTTGCTCATAATCCTTGTTTGATGGCTTTTTATTACTAACATCACTAAGCTCATAGAAATTCAAATTCTGTTGTTGATCTTCTTTTTCATTTTCTACTAACTCAATTTCTATAAAATCATCAGATTCCGTATATTTAAACTTCAAATTTTGCTGTTGATCTTCATTTTTATTTTGATCATTCTCTATTAACTTATCTTCAGTAGATCTAGATCTATTATTATTTTTTTTATTATTATTATATCTATATATGTACCTGAAATTTCTTTCAGGTTGAAGCGAAAAATTTTTTGGGTTAGATCAATAATTTTTTCTCCTTTTGTTTCTTTTTCAGTGAAACGCTGAAAATTTTTTAGAAGTTTTATACATGGAACATTACGCAACTTAAAGTTGTTTTTAATTATTGTCCTATTTTCAACTTCAATGAAACCGGCTTTTTGTAGTTCAACTAAGCATTGCCTAACCCTGCGTTGACAAACCTGTAACTCCTTTTCAAAAGAGTAATAACTGTCTTGTAATTCATCTATATCATTATTGTAATAGATCTGTAGTTTATATACTATCCATGATAAAAGCTGTTTAGATGTCTTGCTTAAAGCTTTAACATTATCTCCAATCAGATCTTTCCATTCTGCTGGAACAAAATTTCCAATAAAACGATAAAATATTGTGTCATTATTGCTACTGTTATTATTAGTAATTTTGCAATTATTGCTTGCCAAATTACGCAAATTTTGCGCCATTTCTAACCTCCAAAAATGTCAGATATAGCAGGTAGTTTAGGCAATTTTCGCTATCAAAAACCACGTTTTTATCCGCGTAAATATAGCAATTTAGTAGCTATACTTGAAATTTAACACTCTGAAAGGCTTATAATAACACAGTACTCTTAAACATTGAAACGTAACGATCTTGTACTAAGCGCGATAGAAAGCCTAACTAAAGTACTAATCTGGATGGGAAATAGGGGTAAGGTAAAGTTAAAATTGGTTAAACGAAAGTGAATCTTCGTATGGAAAATATCGTCAATGCAGAAGCAGATACTCCAGATAAATTCTGTTATAAGGATAAAGCTGAAAAGCTTAGCTGTAAGAAGGAATACGCAGCCTTCTTTAAAAATGCCAGCTCCTCGGTATAAAGAAGATAACCAACTTAACGTCTCTCTGATGAGTGAAACATGGTAAGCCTATTATTAGGCAACTGATAGTAGGTAAGAGAGGTCTTAGAAAGCAAATGACACTAAGTCGAAAGACTACAGAAATTAATAACTGAGTGTATAGGCATTTATATGCTAATCAGAAATGATGCTAACTTAAGACTGGTGATTTACCCTAAATAGGTAAACAAGATTATGAATTAATTGGAAAAGTTGGATGCTAAACGCAAATGTAACAATTGAGACTAAAGATAATTTCAAGAAAATCTATTGGCATTCAATAGACTGGAAAGAAATTATACAAAAGGTTAATAATCTTCGTAGACGTATTTATAGGGCATTCGCAAATGGTAATACGAAGTTAGTAGGTAACTTACAAAGATTGATGTTAAAATCAAGAGCAAATAGGTTACTTGCTATAAGACGTGTTACTCAAATCAACAAAGGACGAAAAAGTCCTGGAATTGATAAAATAGTTGTTAAGACAGATAAAGAAAGGAGTCTGTTGATGGAAAAGTTAGCAGATAATAATCTATCATCTGTAAAACCGATTAAGCGTGTATACATACCAAAAAGTAATGGCGAATCTAGACCTTTAGGCTTGCCAACTATTGTGGATAGGTGTAGACAGGCTGTTGTAAAATCAGCACTTGAACCATATTGGGAAGCTAAGTTTGAAGGTTGCAGCTATGGCTTTAGACCTGGACGTAGCGCTCACGATGCAATACAGAGAATATCTGGTATTATTCGACATGGAACCAATAGAAATTGGATATTAGATGCTGATATTAAAGGAGCATTTGATAATATTGATCATAATTTTCTTTTGAAAATTATAGGAAATTTCCCTGCTCGTAATTGGATTCAAGCATGGCTTAAATCTGGTGTAATGCAGGATTATCAAATTATCAAAACAACAGCTGGTACTCCACAAGGTGGATTAATTTCTCCATTACTTTTAAACATAACTCTTCATGGAATGAGTGATATACTTAATATTATCTATAATAAGTATGATCACCTATATTCTAAATCCGAATATGCTTTAGTGAGATACGCTGATGATTTTGTCGTTTGCGCTAAGTCAGAAAGCTCATGTATCAGAGCCAAAAGTATTATTAATGATTGGTTAAGTATTAGAGGCTTAGAATTGTCAAAGGAAAAAACCAGGATACTTCATATTAATGAAGGTTTTGATTTCCTTGGATTTAATATTCGACAATATAAAACCAATAGTACAAGAAGAGGTGTAGCTCTACTAGTTAAACCGTCTAAAGACTCTATAAAGTCGTTTAAAAAACGAATGTCAATAGAATGGAAAAAAAGTTTCTCATGGAATATTGATAGAATAATTGATAATCTAAATTCTAAAATATTTGGATGGTGCAGTTATTTCAACAAAGTTGTGTCCAAGAAAATTTTTTCCAATTTAGACTGTTGGATGTGGATTCGACAAGCAAGATTTGCATGTAGAAAACATCCTAAAAAATCCTGGGAATGGCTTAAGAAAAAGTATTGGGGTCGCATTAAAGGCAGAAATGATAATTGGGTCTTTATGAATAAAGATCTATATCTATGGAAATTACAATGGACAACGATTAAACGACATATTCTTGTTAAAGGTAAATCTTCTCCTGATAATTCAAAACTTAGAGAATATTGGCATAAACGTCAGGCTGATAGCCCTAAGTATTTGTTTAAATCTAGGCAGATTCTTTGGCGTAGACAAAAGGGTAAATGTCTTGTTTGTTTTGATTTAATAGATAATGGTGAAAGTGTTCATGTACATCATATAACACCTATAAGATGTGGTGGCACTGACCATATTAACAATTTGTGCTTATTGCATGAAAACTGCCATCGACAAGTACACAGTAATCGCGGACAACTTATTGCAGCTGTTTGTAAATTGCTTGAGCCGTATGCGGAGTAATTCGCTTGTACGGTTCTTTGGGAGGAAAAGCGCTTTCGCGCTTACCTACCCGCTTAAGCTTATTTTTCAATGAAGCTTCTAACCTTGAATTCACGTTTTTTTGACTATAATTATTTGATGTTGGTTTGGTAGGCGCGGTTTTTTTTCTTTACTGGGATTTTATTTTGATATATTCTTGCCTGATTTTTTTATCTTTCTGAATTACTAACATGGCAAATCTTATGCAGCAAAAAATTACTCTTCAACAAAAAAAGGCTAGGCTAATCATGGATGAGGTTAACCTTAAAATTAAAGAACGTAAAATGCCTACTCGACCTCTTATCGAAATGGGTGGATTAGTTGCTAAAGCTAAGCTTGATCACTTATCAGCAAATACGTTATTTGGTGCAATTGTTTCACTAAAAGAAACTTTAACACAACATCCAAATGTTCAGGATCATTGGACTACAATAGGTAAAGATATTTTTGATAAAGAACAGCAAAATAAAGCTGCTGTGATTTTAAAATTTGCTTCTGAACCAGACGAAAACACTAAGCGCCACATTCACCTTCATGGCTTAAAATGGAACAGTTTTCGTCAAGAATGGTGCGGCCATGTTAAGGACATTGAGGCCTTAAAGTATGGCCTTCTCAATGTTCAGTATAGTATAGAACTTGTAGTGTGATATAAAGCATCTAATAGAAGTAGCATACAACACATTAAAGGTAAAATTTTGTATGTTGTATATTTCTTATTATTTTACGCTATTTTTTAAATTTAATACTTCTTGTATTGATAAATCCGTATATTCAGCAATTGTCTCAACTGATAATTCAGACTTCAATAATTTTATTGCAAAATCTTTTTTTGCTTTAGCTTCACCTAGCTTTATTCCTTCAGCTTTACCTTGAGCTTTACCTTTAGCTTCACCTAGCTTTATTCCTTCAGCTTTACCTTCGGCTTTACCTTCGGCTTTACCTTTAGCTTCACCGAGCTTTATGCCTTCAGCTTTACCTTCAGCTTTAGCGCGTTCGAGTTTATAATCTTCTACTGCTTTATTATCCCATATACGCTTTAACTCTTGTTCATAGGTTATTAGTTCGTCTTCACTCCAATTAAACTGATCTAATGCCTCATACGCTCTTTTTATTATTAAATCTTCACCTATTATTTTATTATATCCATCTAATGTTGTTTCTTTTGCATGTTTAAAAAAATAGCACCACTTCTCTGTTATATCATTTAACTCTTCCACTCTATTTTTTTTAAATTTTGGTAATTCTATAAAGGTAAATGAAAAGTCCTTTAGATCATGCTCATATGTCTTTTTATCCAATATTACATGCCTTGATATATAGTCTTCTTTATTTGGAAACAATTTATAATCTGCTATAGCTATAAATATAACCTCCTTTAGGTCTGAGTATTTTCCTTCCTTCCCTCTATTTGGTTGCCTACCATATGCTTTTGCGGCATAATACTGAGCTCTTTTTTCAAATCCTTGTGTAGGATCTACTTGCATTTCTATTATATATTGCGCACCGTTTTTATCTTTACACAAAACATCTACTATTGATTCTTTTTTAGACGCTATGTCTGCATCTAATATCGTTCCTAAAAACTCTACTTCTATTATTTTTCTATTCCCTTCAAACAACAATATATCGTTCAGAAAATGTATTAGTATGTCCTTGTTTTTTTCTGATCCAAATATCTTTTTAAATGCTACATCATTCTTTGGATCTAAAAATCTTGATAAATGCATATATTTTTCATATTTTCTATTCTTTTTAAATTATACAATAAAATAACCTACATGAACATTCTCTTATTGAATTTTAATTTCTGCAATTCACTACATTAACCACCTATTAAACTTTAGTTTATTAGGTAGCATACAGCTTACAGTATTTATTTAGCTCTATAGCAATTTCTGGTAATTTAAGATATTCAGCCAGAGGTATAAATTCTTGCTGCGTTTCTAGTATGATTTCTTGTCTTTTTTCATAAGGTTTTATTGATACAGTCTGAATATTATGGAATCGGTCGAAAAGCTTAATTAATAATAGTTCTGTTTTATTTTGTCTATAAAATGTTTGAATCATTTCTCTAGAACTAATTTTTTTATTATCCTTAATCCTGGTGAGATCTGAAACCTGTTCTGCAATATTATGACCAAATTCTTGACCTATTTTTTCTTTAGTTAGTGTTGTGTCTTCGATGGTATCATGTAGTATTGCTGTAATAATCGTATCTGTTTCAAAGCTGTAGTCTGATACCATATAAGCTACTTCTAATGGATGTGTGTAGTATAGTTCTCCTGTATCTCTCTTTTGCTGACCATGATATTTTTGGGCATAAAATATTGCTTTTTCAACTTTATCAAGATCAATTTCAGTATTAAATCTTACGTTGGTTTCAAACAGCTTATTTAGTAAGCTCTCGCTATAAAAGTTTATCATTTTTCATCTCTAAATAATCTTTAATAAATTATACAATAAATTAAACTTTTTATATACTTCAGTCTCAGATAAAAAGTGTGAAAGAAGCGAATTAATTTGATTAAAAAAGTTGTACTGGAATATTGCAAGTAATGGTTGTAAACTTGTCTTTTTCGCTTTCTATTTCCATTTCTCCATTAAGTTGATTAATAAGGTAATTTACAAACCATAATCCTGATTCAAGCATTAGTGGATAGTCTCGTACCAACTCAAAATCAGCTAATTTAGCTTTTATATTCCCTAATTTTTCTTTTGAAATACCGCTTCCTGTATCGTGTATTCTAAATTGTAGTATGTTATCGCTTTTTATATAATTTTTTACAGTAAACAAATGAACTGTAATTATAACCTGGCAGCTGCGATTAAATCTAATGACGCTTCCTATTAATTGACTTAATATAGCTTGTAAGTGATCACTATTTCCAATCACAATATCCTTCATTTTGTACTGAAAATTGTAATTGATTTTTATATCTTTCTCTTTTGCAATGTCTTCTAGTCTCCTGACGGCATCCTTTACTAGCTTTTGTATGCTAAATTTTTTTAAACATAAATTTTCATGCTCAATTTCGCTTCTAAGCGTGTAAACTACATCATTACAGTACTCTTGGAGATTTGCTGATCGATTTAATATTGTTTTCAGCTTATCTTTATTTTCCGAATCATTTAACATGATCTCGCTTGCAAGCCTTACAATTTCACTCGTTGCAATATTAAATCTATATTTAATCTCCTGTATTAAATATGTACAATATTCTTTCAATGATTCAGCTACCTCGACCTGATACTTCGCTTTTCTTAACTTTGTTATTATCTCCATATATTCATCGATATTCTCACTCTCTCCATTCACTAACGTAATTGGTATTGGAGGAATTTGTACCATCCATTTGTTAATTGTTTTCTTCTTTTCTTTCATAGCATTCTCCTAAAGAATAATTCAAACTAGTTATTGGCACTTCAAATGAAAAAGTTATGTAATTATTTTCCTCTTTTGCTCTTAGTCTTCCTTTTAGCTGATCTGTAAGATGTTTTATAAATGCTAATCCTTCTCCTAGTTCTTGATACATTACCAAATTCGTATTCTCTAGTTCAGCATTTATTCTTTCTAATTTTTCTTTAGAAGTGCTTAGTCCTATGTTTTGTACTGTAAATTGTAATATTTCTGAATACTGATTGAGGTTAATAGTAATCTTGCTATTTTTGCTGCTATTTATAATAGCACTACCAATTAACTGACTTATTACTGCTTTTATTCGAAAACTATCTCCAATCAGAACCGTCTTTATGTCATTTTGAACATTTAGCTTTATATTCTCATTTTCAAAATGTTCCCTCATTCTGATAACAGTATTATTTATTAGCGGTTCTATATTAAATGTTTCAATCCTTATATTTGTTGATGCTATGTATTGTCTAAATAAAAAAATTATTCCATTTAGAGAAGCTATTATATTTACCTTTTTTTTATCATAGTTATTTACGATTCGCCTAAAATATTGTATCCAATCTATGAGTTTTATGCTTACTTGCCCAGATTCCTCTAGCTGACAGTATAGTTTTTGCAATTCAGCGTCTATTTGTTTTATTGTTGTGCTATTAATTCCCTCTGTAGATAATTTTTCGGTTAATTTATTGATTTTATTTTGACCTTCGTCTTCAATAGGCATAGAATTCCCCTACTGTTTTTGTTTAAAAAATGGTTTCTGAAGATTAATTCCAAAAGTTCAACCCTTTGTTTTATTTAATCTTCAGATCATTATCATCAAAGTTTTGAAACCTAGATAATATAAGGTATAGAGTAGCATTATAATTTTTATTAGTCTATTAAAATCTTTTAATTTTTAGGTTAAATTTTTGCATAATAATCTAATGTTGATGTAAAATTATTACATTCCTTACTTATGGTTATAATCAATAATAAATCTTATTCAAAAAGGATACATAAAAAGTCTTGTAAGCGTTATTATTACTAGCATTACAAGCTGTTTTCTGGTATAATCTCAATAGAGATTCAACTAACAGAAATTAATTAAACTTCATGTGTCAGTAGCTGTTGCTAATAAGTCTAAGCCTTTTCTTCATTGGATTGGTAGTAAACGAAGAATTGTTAATAAATTAATAGAACATCTTCCTCAAGGTCCACACTATAATTACTATGAACCATTCCTTGGTGGAGGTGCTTTATTTTTTCAAGTTAGGCATCTTTTTAAACAATGTTTTTTGTCTGACATCAATCTTGATTTAATTACTAGCTATAATGCTGTTAAAAATAATCCTAATGAGGTCAATAGATTACTGAGTTTATATCACAAACATCATTCAAAGGATTATTATTATAAAGTTAAAAACAAATATAGTAATAATCCGAATGAAATTACCGCAAAATTTATATATCTTAATAAATATTCTTTTAGAGGAATTTATAGAGTCTACAAAAACGGACAATCTGCTCAAACATTTTCTGGTGAATGCTACATTAAACTCCACATTGCATCTAGAATAAACCAATGCAGCAACCTTTTACATGGTGTATCAATTTATGCTACAGATTTTTCATTTATAGAGCCTCAACAAAATGACTTTGTTTATTTCGATCCTCCTTACCATAAATCTGGAGAACAGTTCTATAATAGTCTTCCATTTGATGAAAAAGATCAAATTAGATTACGGGATTTTGTCCAAGAATTAACAAATAAAGGTGTTAAGATTATGATCTCAAATAATAATACTGCCTTTATTAGAGACTTATACAAAGATTTTAATATCAATACCGTTACAGTCGTATACTCAATCAATGAACAACGCAATCCTGTTAATGAGCTAATCATTACTAACTATAAAACTTGCTAGTTATTAAATGTGAACCCGCAATCCAAATCGTATATGAATAGGAAGTGGTCTATAGTTAGCAATTGTGCTACATTCAATGTCTAAATATGTATCTCTTGATAAATTTATTGTTGTACCAACTCCGTCTAAATATGTATCTCTTGATAAGTTTATTGTTGTACCAACTCCTAAGTCTATACCAGTACCGCTATCACCATTGAAAACTGATACTAGGCCACCTGTAACAAAAATTGATGCTTTGTTACCTTCAATTATATTATAATAATAATTTCCTTGAACAAAGTTATCTCTACAGTTGTGATGACACATAAATCCTAATCTTACATCCATTCTGTGCCGATCTAATCTATAACCAACTCCAGCTTCTAATGTGTCGTAGTTAGTAGCAATACCAGTTGAAAATTTTATATAGAATTGTGAAGTATCAATACTATCTTTGAAAGCATTGAAGTTTACATTATTATTCGCTGTACATATCGATGGTGAAGATAATACAACGAATGCTAACATAACTGCATAACACGGTTGTAAAGGTGATTTCAAAATACTCATAGCAGTTCTATCTAATTACAATATTTTTATGAAGCTTAATATTAATTGTATTCTGCGTCAACTTTCTTTATTAGCATTAACATATTAGCTATCTGTTAAAACCTAATACCATGGGACTGATTGTTCCGTTAGAAAGTTGAATACATCTGCATTACCGCTTTTAGCAGCGTAATCTATAGGAGTCATGCCGTTATCATCTTTTGCATCAATATCAGCACCATAATCAATCAAAAGCTGTATAACATCTATGATTTCATTACGAACAGCGATATGTAGTAGTGTTTCTCCTTCATCATATTTTTTATTAATACCAGTAGAATTATGTTTTAGCATAATTGCTAAAGGTTCTATACATCTGCATTCAACAGCATCAGATAAAGGTGTATTACCTTGATTATTTTCGATATTTACATCAGCATTATATTTTAGCAGTAATGCTATATGATCATTGCAATAGATAGGATATTTTTCGAAAAATTCATAATATACTTGAATTGTGTCAACAACAAGATGTAAAGCAGTGTGCCCATCATTATCTTGTGCGTTTACGTTAGCTCCATTGCTTAGTAAAAGCTCGGCAATAGGTAGATTCTTATATTTCAAAGCAACAGATAAAGCTGTAGTACCGTTTTTATATTTTGAATTGACAAGTGTACTATCCTTATTAATAAGCTGCTTCACTTTTTTAATATCACCATCTTGAATAGCGCTATGTAAGGAATATTTAGCCTTAGATTCGAATATCATATATTTAATCCTTTTATTCTCAATTATTTACCACATTTTAACTAGCATGAAGTTTACAATATTCGCTTAAGCGTTCTCCAATCTCTGGTAGTTTAAGGTATTCAGCAAGAGCTATAAATTCTTGCTGAGTTTCAAATATTATTTCTTGCCTTTTGTGAGGAGGTTTGATGAATATAGTTGTAATATTATGGAATCTATCAAAAAGTTTGATCAGTAATAGTTCTGTTTTATTTTGGCTGCGTAATATTTGTATCATTTCCATAGCACTGATTTTCTTATTATCCCTAACTCTGGTAAGGTCTGAAACCTGTTCTGCAATATTAGCGCCAAATTCGTACCTTATTCTTTCTTTAGTTAGTTTTGTGTCTTCAAGTGTATCATGTAGTGTTGCAGTAATAATTGTATCTGTTTCAAAGCTGTAGTCTGATACCATGTAGGCTACTTCTAATGGATGTGTGTAGTAGAGTTCTCCAGTATCTCTCTTTTGCTGGCCATGATATTTTTTAGCGTAAAGTATTGCTTTTTCAACTCTATCAAGATCAATTTTGGTGTTAAATCTTATGTTGGTTCTGAACAGCTTATTTATTAAGCTTTCACTATAAAAATCTATCATTGTCCACCTCTAAATGGTTATTAATAAATTATACCATAATTTAAACTTTTTGTATACTCCAATCCCAGATAAAAACTGGAAAAGAAGCAAATTAAATTATAAATTTTTGGATTTAGTTATCACGATGCCAAAAACCAATCTTAAGATGTTAAAATTTGATAAGCCATATCTGCTTCAAAGACTCCAGCTATTTTACGCTTCAACTGAGCCTTCATACTACGATCTGTACCAGATTCAATATTTGCTAGATACTGTTCTTTAAATCTTCCTACATCATTAAATCTAAAATTTCCACTATTAGCCTGATCAGTAGTTAGTAATTCATTTGCTAAGGCTTTTGCCATATAGTTTAGCACTGCTATCTTATTTGCAAAATGACGGTTTGGATATTTATTTGATAACTTCAACAGTAATTGATTTATGAAGTATATGTTGAAGCTTCTACTAAACATACGTTGTAGTATAACTGCATCTTCTGGTGTTAGTGGATAATAATCTGCTAGTCTTTTTCTTTTGGGATAGCATTCATTCTTTTCAACCTCTGAATCTTTAGTAATAGCTGGAGTTGCTAACTCACTATTTTGCTCATAATCCTTGTTTGATGGCTTATCATTACTAACATCACTAAGCTCATAGAAATTCAAATTCTGTTGTTGATCTTCTTTTTCATTTTCTACTAACTCAATTTCTATAAAATCATCAGATTCCGTATATTTAAACTTCAAATTTTGCTGTTGATCTTCATTAGACCTCTTTCGAAACTGGTTAAGGTAGTTCAAAATTATAAATGCCAGAGATCAAATTAAATCTAAGAGAGAATCTTTTACGTCTATTTCGATATTTGTCAGCAATAATTTTGAAGCGTTTTAGTATACCAATAACGTTTTCATTCACAACTCTTGCTACTGCTAACCTATGATTATTCTTTTTATCATTTTTAGTTAAAGGATTTTTCTTGCTTTTTTTCTTTGGTAATTCAGAATTATTGTGAATTTTTTGTATGCCTTGATATCCTGTATCAGTAATCACTTTTACCTTAGGATGGATAAGAATTTTGGATTTCTTAAATAATCTAAAGTCATGTTTTTTACCGTTAGAAAAATCTGTACATATTACTTGCGCGTTTTCTTATCTACCACTATTTGAGTTTTTAGTGTATGCCTTTTCTTCTTTCCTGAATAATAGAATTTTTGTTTTTTTAGGTCTTTCTATAGGACTCTCAGTATCATCAATCAAGACTACTTCATAATTCATATCACTCTTCATTAAAGCTTTACGGCCTGGAAGAGCAAAGTTTTGGTGTTTAACTAGGCTGTCTTCTACCCATTTTACAGCTTTATATGCTGAACTTTCACTAATTCCATAGTTCTGACCTATATGGAAATAAGTACGGTATTCTCTAAGGTATTCTAACACCATCAGCAACTGTTCCTCCAAATTGAGCTTATTTTTACGTCCACCTTTTGATTTCTTAAGACCATCAGCTTTCCTCAAAATATCCACCATCTTTGAAAATGTCCTCTTCCTTACTCCTGTTAATCAACGAAATTTTTCATCCTTTAACTCTTTAATCTGATCTAATTTCATTATTACTTCAAATTAGATTTTTATAACACCATTCTACATCATTCTCTAGTTTCGAAAGAAGTCTATTTTTATTTTGATCATTCTCTATTAACTTATCTTCAGTAGATCTAGATCTATTATTATTTTTTTTATTATTATTATATCTATATATGTAGCTGCAATTTTTTGCAGGTTCACCTGCAAATTCTTGCAAATTGATGTGAAAATTTTTTTGTTGTAGAAGGACAATTTTTTCTTCTTTTTTTTCTTTTTCAGTAAAACGCTGAAAATTTTTTAGAAGTTTTACACAAAGAACATTACGTACCTTGAGATTGCCTTTAATTATTGTTCTATTTTCAACTTTAATAAAACCTGCATTGCTTAATTCAACCAAGCATTGTCTAACTCTGCGGTAACGAAGGTTTAACTCATTTTCAAAAAAGTAATAACTTTCCTGTAATTCATCTATATCTTTGTTGTAATAGATATGTAGTCTAAATACTATAAATGATAAAAGCTGTTTAGATGTCTTGCTTAAAGCTTTAGCATTATCGCCAATCAGATCTTTCCATTCTGCTGGAACAAAATTTCCAATAAAACGATAAAAGACAGTTGCATTATTGCTACTGTTATTATTAGTAATTTTGCAATTATTGCTTGCGAAATTACGCAAATCTCGCACCATTTCAACCTCTAAAAATGTCAGGTATAGCAGGTGATTTAGGCAATTTTTGCTATCAAAAACCACATTTTTTTAGCACAAATGTAGCAATTTTGTAGCTACGCTCGAAATTTAACGCTCTGAAAGGCTTATAATAACTTAAGTAGTTTTAAACTATACATCTATATCGTCTAAAGTTGCAACCAAAAAACATGGCAATGCTTTTATTTATATATTAATTGAAGCTCAATCAACCGTCGATTATTGGACAGCTCTGCGGTTATGGAGATACACATTGTTATTGTGCGAAAGGCATAAGAAAGAAAAAACTAAATTACCATTAGTGTATAATTTAGTGATCTACAACGGCAAAGAAGTCTACAATGCACCTAGGAATTTGTGGGATTTATTTACCGATTCAATGATAGCTAAGCAATTAATGACCTCTGACTATCAATTAGTCGATTTGCAAAGTATGTCGAATGATAAAATTGTTAGGAAAAAGCATATAGATACCGTGATAAGAATCAAGAAAAGAAATAATAATTTTATAAAAAAGATGTAAGTTTTTATAAAATTATTATTTCTGATTGATTAAAACATTAGGATTAAAAGGAGAATTATGCTTTAAAACACCATAAATGATATGTAATAACTTACGCATAGCGGCAATAAGGATAAGCATTTTGGGTTTGCCAGTATCAGACAAACGTTGAGAAAATTGCTTGATAATACAATTATGTCTTAAGGCAGACATAGCAGGCATATAAAAAGACTTACGTAGATCTGAATTACCAGTTCTAGAGATTATACTAGCCCCCCGCACGGAACTGCCAGATTGACGATGCTTAGGATTAAGACCTACAAAAGCTACAACTTGTTTAGCAGAACTAAATTTCTCAATATCTGCTAAAAAAGCAAGAACTACAGCCTGTGTTTTTGCTCCTATGCCTGGTATTGACTCAAGCCTTATTATGAAGATCTGTGTTATTTTTAATATGGTCATTGATTAGTTGTTCAATTTCTTTAATTTGCGTTTCAAGAAATTCAATATGCATTTGAATATTATTAGCAATTGCTTTAGAAGCTCCTTCTAATCTATTTGTTTCTTGTGTTTTATGCTTAATTAAAACATTCAGGCGATTAACTAGCTGCTGTAGTTCTTGAATATAAAGAGGCTGTGGATACCATGCTTCCGGTTTCATTGCTTTGCAAAAATCTGCTATTAATACACTGTCTGCTTTATCTGTTTTTGTACGACTAAGTTTACTCATTGCAAAACCTTTAATACGGGCAGGATTTACTACGCTTACTTTATAACCATAATCGTACAGATATTTAGCTAAATTTTTCCAGTAGATACCTGTTGCTTCCATACAAACATGTCCAGTTCCTCTGCTTTTTAACCATGTTACTAATTTGTTAAACCCTTCAGAATTATTATTAAATTTTCTTGTTTGAACTTTATTATTAATTAACACAGCTGCATCAAATGTCTCTTTAGAAACGTCAATTCCTACAATTATACTATTCATAATCACCAAATTTTATGTTAAATATCTCAAAACCAACCTTGTAAATACAGGCTTTTTGCCTAAGAATACCGTCCGGTTTTTAATTAAAAAAGCTAGTTACTTATCTATAGAACAGGCTATTAGCCTTAGGAACGCTACTGTATACTAGCTTTCTTTTGTGCTATTGCTATAATCTTTTATTTTATTGCAATTTCACTTATTTTTATCATACAAGGAATGCTCGAATATATGCTAAAGCACATTCATCAACGAGATATGTTAAAGCTTTGGAAAGAGTTTCTAATAAAGTTCAAACATGTTTTAATACTTGATAAAGAAAAAGGTTATGTTTACCTAAGATCATTTTTATGGTATACTGATACTAAATTACTAGAGAGTCAGCAACCAGAATTAGAGCAGGTTCTGGCTAAGAACATTGCCTAATAATAAAGCTGCAAAGACGTATCAAATATAAAGAAGAAAAAATGTTAATTTTTATTAACTTCTACACTTTATATAACCTACTATTAACTTATGTTAACTTTTATTAATATTTATAATTAATCTTCAACTTTAACTATAAATATATTTGCAATATTTGTCAATATAACAAAAAAATTAATGCGAAAGGTAGAAAATAGGTAGAAAAAAAATCAGGAAATTTGGGGTCAGTTTTCAATCTAAAGGTTAAGATGATGGATGAAAAATATATACCAACCTAGAGTTGGTAAGGCGGCTTGGAAGTAGGTATGTTATAAATAAATTAGTATAAAAATTTTATTCAAATAAAGAGAATAATATAGATACTTTGTTTAGGTAATTGTAATATATATTAATATATATTAATATATGGTGTAATTATGAAATCAATAACATTAAAGTTAACAAATAAGTTAATAAGAAAAATAAAAATTCCGACTAAAAGAACATCAACAATCCAGGATAAAGTTGAACCAGAACTTAAACTAAGAATATCACATACAGGAAGAAAAACATGGTCTTTTGAAAAAAAATTTAGAAAAGAAGGGATAAAAATAAAGATAGGAGTATTTCCAGATTTATCTATTAAAGAAGCCAGAAAAATAGCAAGAGAATTAAAGAGATTAATGACGAACGGAATAGATTCAAGAGAAGTAAAATGTTAACAACAGATAGAAGAAAATGAGAATCGTATAAAAGAAAGACAAGAGATTACATTCAAAGAGCTGTGTTATAAGTATATTGAAGAGTATGCCAAAATATATACTATAAACTTGCAGAAAGATACTGCAAGAATACATAATTATGGGAAACTGTTATTTTAAAAAAGATAAGTGATATTAAAAGTAATGATATTGAACAAATATTCAATGATATCAGCAAAGAGGGAAAATATGCCACAGCAAATGCATTGCTAGCAACCTTACGCACTATATTTAATAAGGCAATAAAATGGAGATTAATAGAAAACAATCCTACTCTAGGAATAGAGCCGCATAAAATGCAAGCAAGAGAAAGACGTCTAAGTTACGATGAAATGAGTAAATTTTTACACGTATTATGTGGAGAAGCAACTCCATTGATAAGAGATTTTGCATTACTAGCGTTATATACTGGAGCTAGAAAAAGTAATGTGTTGGAGATGGAATGGGACAATATAGATTTTAAAAGAAAAATATGGCATATACCAAAAAACTAAGAACGGAAAGGCGCAAAATATATCATTAACAGATGAGATAATAGAAATATTGCAAGCAAGGAAATTAACATCTAAAAGTAAATGGGTGCTATCAACTGATAAAAGCAAAAGCGGGCACTTGGAATATCCTTATAGAGGATGGTATAAGATTTGTAAAAAGGCAGGCATAAAAAATTTAAGGATACACGATCTAAGAAGGACATTTGCAAGTTGTATGGCAGATGAAGGCGCAGGTCAGTATATAATTAGTGCAGCATTGAATCATAGTGACATAAAATCAACGAGTATTTATACCAAAGTTGTTTAGAGCCAGTAAGGCAATATATGTCTAAGGTAACACAAATGATAAGCGACTGTTCAAGAATTGATATTTGAAATAAATACTGAAATAACATGAAACTTAGCATGAGAAGAAATGCATATATGAAAACTAATTATCACAGGTAAAATCTGCGTTTGAAGATATTTAGTTAATTTAAACATTATAGTAGCAGAATGAGAAATCTCATGCTAAAATTGCAGCTGAAGGTTATTATGCAAAATCAAAAATTATGTTGGGCATTATCGAGGCCATTGAAGTATATGGGTTTGAGCATTGATGAATGGGGAGTAGTGCTAGCTGGAGTAGCTCCAGGAATTGTACTACTAAACAGTAGGTATGCTAAATTAGGCCTAGCATTTATGGTTGGAGGAATTGCTCTATGTTATTGCTTTAAGAAATTTAAGAAGGTATCGGAGAATTTTTTGCTAAAAAGTTTTTTAGTAGCTAAAGGTTTATTGCCAGCTCCATTAGGATATTCAAGACTTCTGGGCAAAAAAGTTGGCAAATAATGAATCATCTCTTTAAGCAAAATGCTATACAAGAGCTTGTTAAATATAATAAATGCTTACTTTCAGTAACTATATTGCTAGCTGCAGCTAATATAATTGCGATAATGGCTGTAATTACCAAAGAAGAAAAGTGGTTATTAATTCCAGCAATGGAGCCTGATCGTAAAATGACGTTTTCATCAAAAAATTACCATGAAACCTATTTAAAGGAATTGGCAATTTATGTGATGAAACTCTTATTTACTACTTCTCCAAATGAGGTAGAAAGACAAATAGCAGACATGAAAGTGGTATTCAGTAATACTGAATCTTTAAAAATTTTTTTCAGAATCATTTGCAATTTGTTAAAGGCTCAAATGTGTCTTCACTCTTTTTTTCTAAAGAAGGTTGAAGTGATAAATGAATGGAGTATTAATTAGTGGAACGCTTCGTTATTGGTTTAGCGATAGTAAACATATAGCTGTCGATAAGACTTACCTTTTGACTTACAAGCGAACTCCTAATTACCTTTTGTTATTGACTGGTGTTAAAGAGAATGGAATAAAAAAATGAGTATTAGAATTTTGAGATTTATCATAGGGTTTATTGCTTTGGTAAACGTTAATAATATATATGCAGTAGAATATGAGTTAGAAGCTGATGAGCTGCTTAAGCTTGAGATTTCTGATAGTGGGCCAACAAGAATTAATCTTAAAGATGAAAAAATTAATGATATTCTTATGTACCATCAAAACACAGTTGAAGTTATAGTTCATGAGTCTGGATTTTTGTTTATTGCTCCACGAGAAGAAGGAAACAAGCTTTATTTAACGGTAATAGGAGAATACAAATTTTTAAATTTAATACTTCTTGTATTGATAAATCAGTATATTTAGCAATTATCACAGCTAATCAAAAATTTAAAGGGGAATTTTTATAAATCATATGAAATATATGACAGTATTATAATACAGTTACATCTGTTGCATCAAAATAATCTGATCATATAACAGTATTTAATTCAGGATAAAGATATGCTAGCAGACAAATTTTGTAATAAAGGAAATTCATTTCTTAAGTTGAGAAAATATCAAAAAGCAATTAAAAATTATGATGTAGCTATTAAGTGTAATCCAGATTGTATAGAAGCCTATATTAATAAAGGAATTGGAGCAACATCAAGAGGCAATAAAGAATTTTGATATAGCTATTAAGTATCAACCAGATGATGCAGAAGCTTATTTTAATAAAGGAATGTCTTTAAGGGCATTAGGACAACATCAAGAAGCAATTGAAAATTATGGTCAAGCTATTCAATATAATCCAACTAATCTAGAGGTTTATATTAATAAAGGAGTTGCTTTATACAAACTGGGACAATATCAAGAAGCAATAAAGCATTATGATATAGCTATTAAGTATCAACCAGATTTTCCAGACGCTTACTATAATAAAGGAATTGCTTTGAAAAATCTTGGAAAGCTACTAGAAGCAATTGACAATTATGATCAAGCTATGCGATACAACACAAATTATGCAGGCTCTTACAATAATAAAGGAGCTGTTTTATGTATACTAGAACAATATCAAGAGGTAATAGAGAGTTTTGATTTGGCTATTAAGTATCAACCAGATTTTCCAGACGCTTACTATAATAAAGGAATTGCTTTGAATAAATTGGGGCAACATCAAGAAGCAATGGAAAGTTGTAACCTGGCTATCAAATATGATTCTGATAATGTGTACGCATACCAGTTAGCAAATGAACTTGCAAAAAAAATTAAAAAAAGCAATCTCCGCATCATAACTGATTAATTTTTAGAATCAAGGCGCAGAGAATCAGGTGTTCATAAGCTAAGAATGTTTTATTATTCTAGATTATAAACTATATCAAAAAGTATTCCTTGTATGTATTAAAGGTTTTGCGATGAGTAAACTTAGTCGTACAAAAACAAATAAAGTAGACAGTGCATTAATAGCAGATTTTTGTAAATCAATAAAACCTGAAGCATAGTATCCACAGCCGCATTATATTTAACAATAAACCTCTTTCGAAATTGGTTAAGGTAGATCAAAATTATAAATGCCAGAGATCAAATTAAATCTAAGACCGAATCTTTTACGTCTATTTCGATATTTATCAGTAATAATTCTGAATTACCAAAGAAAAAAAGCAAGAAAAATCCTTTAACTAAAAATGATAAAAAGAATAATCGGTAGATTCGCAGGAGAAAGAGTTGTAAATGAAAACGTTATTGGTGCGCTAAAACGCTTCAAAATTATTGCTAATAAATATCGAAGTTGAAAAAAATTTTATGCCAAACCTATATAAATCTTCATACTGATACTATCTGCCTTAGAAAACCAATTTTACCTATAGTACATCTTATAATCAATAATAAAGGCAAAATAATGTCAGTTAAAATTACTAAAGGCAATAAAAGCGACATATCTGTATCTTCGGTTTTTTCTAAAGGCTTATCTGGTAAATTGTTTAGTGATAAAGCTTACATATCTAAAGAGTTATTTCATCAACTGCTGACCAATGGTCTACGTTTATTTACTAATCTTCGTAAAGATATGAAAACATATTTATTGGACATACAAGATAATCAGTTATTAAATAAACGTTCTTTAATTAAGTCTGTCTTTAATGTACTAAAAAAACATATCCATTTAGAGGATACTAGACACCGTTCTCCTCTTAATTTTTTTGTTTATATAATTGCTTCTCTTGCTAGTTATTCTATCTCTAAACTTAATCCTCACCTTATCTCTTCTTCTTCTCTTGACTCCTTATCCTAAATTGACGTTTATATTCTGAACTTTTACTAATCCCATAGTTCTGGCCTATATGGAAATAAGTACGGTATTCTCTAAGGTGTTCTAAGACCATCAGCAACTGTTCATCCAAATTGAGCTATTTTTACCCACACATTTTGATTTCTTAAGACAATCAGCTTGCCTAAAAATATCCACCCATCTTTGAGAATGTTCCCTTCATTACCACTGTTAATCAACGAAATTTTTCATTCTCTAACTCTTTAATCTATTCGAACTTCATTAGATCTCTTTCGAAACTGGTTGATGTAGATTAGAAATCCAATTACTCAATTTGTTAAATCTTATGAGGCAATTGGAGTTTTTTTCTATACTCAAATCTCATTGTAAATGACTATAAATACTTCTACTTACGAAGATTATTAACTTTTTATATAATTTCTTTCCAATCTATTGAATGTCAATAGATTTTCTTAAATTTATCATTTGTTCAATTGTTACATTTGCATTTAGCTTTCAATTTTTTCAATTAATTCATAATCTTGTTTGCAATTTAGGGTAAAAGTCACCAATCTTAAGTTAGCATTATTTCTGATTTAGCATATAAATGCTTATACACTCAGTTATTAATTCCTATAGTCTTTTAACTACGTGTAGTTTGCTTTCTATAAGATCTCTCTTACCTACTATCTATATTATTTTCTACTTATTTAAATACTCTTTAATTTAAATACTCTTTAATTTAAATACTCTGCTTGCTTTTGCTATTGTTTATCCATCTTCTATTAATTTCATTACTCTCTTTCCTAAATCTTATGAATATGCTGCTCCCATATTTCCTATCTCTTCTTATTTTTTCTCTATTATTTCTCCTTTCTTTGATGCTCTAACTTCATTTTTGTTTTATAGTGGTATATATATATTATATTTAGATTAGTAAAAAATTAACTTGTAGTAAAAAAATTCTTAAAGTAGTATTAGTAATTTAGTTTAAATAAAAAATGAAAATCGCAAATAAATGAATATTATAAGTAACAAGTGCTTTTTTAAGCTATTAGCTATTCTGTCGATAATTATAGGAATGTTATCTCTATACTTCATATTTATTTTATGGCCTCAATCTAAAAAAAAAGTAGCTAATACAGATAATATTAGCTATTCTATGGTCACAAGTAGCGAAATTTTACTTGGTGGAGATTTTACTTTAATTGATACTAATAACCAAGAATTTTACAGTAAATCTTTAAGAGGTAAACCTTATCTTATCTATTTTGGCTTTACTTTTTGTCCTGATGTATGTCCAGCTACATTAGAAAAATTATCAAAAGTTATTAAAGTCTTAGATATGTATCATATAGATATCTCTACAATTTTTGTTACAGTTGATCCTAAACGAGATAATGCTAGTACTTTAAAGAATTACATGACAAATTTTCACAGCAAAATTATTGCATTAACAGGTACTAAACCTCAAATCGAGGATATAACTAAGAAATTCGGTGTTTATTATTCTATTTCTGCATTAAGTGATAGAAACAGTAATGATTATCTAATAGATCACTCTACTTTTATATATTTAATAGATAAAAATGGCAAATACATGTCACATTTTACTCTTGATGATACCCCAGAGAAAATAATAGAATATATTAGAATTCATTTAAAATAACAATATCGTATCAGATATAACATATCCAATAAGTAAAGATGCAAATACATATCAAATATAAAGAAGAAAAAAAATGTTAGTTTTTGTTAACTTCTACACTTGATAGAACCTCTATTAACTTATGTTAACTTTTATTAATATTTATAATTAATCTTCAACTTTAACTATAAACATATTTGTAATATTTATCAATATAACAAAAAAAATTAAGGCGAAAGGTAGAAAAAAAATTCAGGAAATTGGGGGCCAGTTTTCAATCTAAAGGTTAAGATGATGGTTGAAAAATACATACCAACTCAAGGTTGATAAAGCGGTTTGGAAGTCAGGTATATTATAAATAAATTAGTATAAAAATTTGATTCAAATAAAGAGAATAATATAGATACTTTGTTTAGGTAATTGTAATATAAATTAATATAACAATTAATATATGGTGTAATTATGGAATCAATATCATTAACATTAAAGTTAACAAATAAGTTACTAAGAAAAATAAAAATTCCAACTGAAAGAACATCAATCATCGAGGATAAAATTGAACCAGGACTTAAATTAAGAATATCACCGACAGTAAGAAAAACATGGTCTTTTGAAAAAAAATTAGAAAAGAAGTGATAAAAATAAAGATAGTGGTATTTCCAGATTTATCTATTAAAGAAGCTAAAAAAAAAGTAAGAGAATTAAAGAGATTAATGACGAACGGAATAGATTCAAGAGAAGTAAAATGTTAACAACAGATAGAAGAAAATGAGAATCGTATAAAAGAAAGAGAAAGAAAAGCTAACGATATTACATTCAAAGAGCTGTGTTATAGGTATATTGAAGAGTATGCCAAAATATATACTATAAACTGGCAGAAAGATGCTGCAAGAATATATAATTATGGGAAACCGTTATTTTTAAAAAAGATAAGTGAGATTAAAAGTAATGATATTGAACAAATATTCAATGATATCAGCAAAGATGGAAAATATGCGACAGCAAATCAATTTCTAGTAACCTTAAGCAGTATATTTAATAAGGCAATAAAATGGGAATTAATAGACAGAAATCCTACACTAAGAATAGATAAACACAGAGAAAGACGTCTAAGTTACGATGAAATGGGTAGATTTTTCACGTATTATGTGGAGAAGCAAGTGCGTTGATAAGAGATTTTGCATTACTAGCGTTATATACTGGAGCTAGAAAAAGTAATGTGTTAGAGATGGAATGGGACAATATAGATTTTGTAAGAAAAATATGGCATATACCAAAAACTAAGAACGGAAAGGCGCAAAATATACCATTAACAAATGAGATGATAAAAATATTGCAAGCAAGGAAATTAACATCTAAAAGTAAATTGGTGCTACCAAATGATAGTAGCAAAAGCGGACACTTAGAACGGCCATATGAAGCATGGAATAGGATTTGTAAAAAGGCTGGCATAAAAAATTTCAAGATACACGATCTAAGAAGGACGTTTGCAAGTTGTCTGTCAGATATAGGTGCAGGTCAGTATATAATTTGTGCAGCATTGAATCATATTAATTTTGAATCAACAAGTGATTATAGTATAGTTAGTACAGAGTTACTAAGAGAGTATATGTCTAAGGTGACACAAATGATTAGTGGACATATGCAAAGTTATAATATTTATAATACTATCTGACTAATATAAACGTTGTGGTAAGAATAGTGCGACTTCATGTCGCACATGCATGTATGTAAACTAATTATCACAGGTAAAATCTGTGTTTGAAGATATTTAGCTAATTAAAACATTATAATAGCAGAATGAGAAATCTCATGCTAAAATTGAGGCTGAAGGTAATTATGCAAAATCAAAAATTATGTTGGGCATTATCGAGGCCGTTGAAGTATATGGGTTTGAGCATTGATGAATGGTGAGTAGTGCTAGCTGGAGTAGCTCCAGGAATTGTACTACTAAACAGCAGGCATGCTAAATTAGGCCTAGCATTTATGGTTGGAGGAATTGCTCTATGTTATTGCTTTAAGAAATTTAAGAAGGTATCGGAGAATTTTTTGCTAAAAAGTTTTTTAGTAGCTAAAGGTTTATTGCCAGCTCCATTAGGATATTCAAGATTGCTGGGCAAAAAAGTTGGCAAATAATGAATCATCTCTTTAAGCAAAATGCTATACAAGAGCTGGTTAAATATAATAAATGCTTACTTTCAGTAACTATATTGCTAGCTGCAGCTAATATAATTGCGATAATGGCTGCAATTACCAAAGAAGAAAAGTGGTTATTAATTCCAGCAATGGAGCCTGATCGTAAAATGATGGTTTCATCAAAAAATTACCATGAAACCTATTTAAAGGAATAGGCAATTTATGTGATGAAACTCTTATTTACTACTTCTCCAAATAAGGTAGAAAGACAAATGGCAGACATGAAAGTGGCGTCTAGTAATACTGAATCTTTAAATAAATTTTTTCATGATCACTTGCAATTTGTTAAAGGCTCAAATGTATCTTCAGTCTTTTTTTCAAAGAAGGTTGAAGTGATAAATGAATGGAGTATTAATTAGTGGGACGCTTCGTTATTGGTTTAGCGATAGTAAACATATAGCTGTCGATAAGACTTACCTTTTGACTTACAAGCGAACTCCTAATTACCTTTTGTTATTGACTGGTGTTAAAGAGAATGGAATAAAAAAATGAGTATTAGAGTTTTGAGATTTATGATAGGGCTTATTGCTTTAGTCAACGTTAATAATATATATGCGGTAGAATATGAGTTAGAAGCTGACAATTTACTAAAGCTTGAGATTTCTGATAGTGGGCCAACAAGAATTAATCTTAAAGATGAAAAAATTAATGATATTCTTATGTACCCTCAAAATGCAGCTGAAGTTGTAGTTCATGAGTCTGGATTTTTGTTTATTGCTCCACAAGAAGAAGGAAACAAGCTTTATTTAACTGTAATAGGAGAATACAAAACAATTCAAGATTTAATGTTAACTTTTACTCCAAAAACTCAAAACCCTGTAATGCTTGTTAATGCTGCTACAAAAATACAGGAAAAGGATAATTCAAAACAAAACAATGCCAATTTGTTCAGTAATGACGTTAATACAAAAGAATTAACAGCGAAACTTTCTAATTTTACCTGTGATAATTAGTTTTTATATATGAATTTCTTACTCATGCTAAGTTTCATGTTATTTCAGTATTTATTTCAAATATCAATTCCTGAATGTTCTCTTATTATTTGTGTCACCTTAGATATATATTGTCTTACTGGCTCTAAACTAACTTTGGTATAAATACTCGTTGATTTTATGTCACTATGATTCAATGCTGCACTAATTATATACTGACCTGCGCCTTTATCTGCCATACAACTTGCAAATGTCCTTCTTAGATCGTGTATCCTTAAATTTTTTATGCCTGCCTTTTTACAAATCTTATACCATCTTCTATAAGGATTTTCCAAGTGCCCGCTTTTGCTTCTATCAGTTGATAGCACCCATTTACTTTTAGATGTTAATTTCCTTGCTTGCAATATTTCTATTATCTCATCTGTTAATGGTATATTTTGCGCCTTTCCATTCTTAGTTTTTGGTATATGCCATATTTTTCTTACAAAATCTATATTGTCCCATTCCATCTCTAACACATTCCTTTTTCTAGCTCCAGTATATAACGCTAGTAATGCAAAATCTCTTATCAACACACTTGCTTCTCTACATAATACTTGTAAAAATTTAGTCATTTCATCGTAACTTAGACGTCTTTCTCTTGCTTGCATTTTGTGTTTATCTATTCTTAGTGTAGGATTTCTGTCCATTAATTCCCATTTTATTGCCTTATTAAACATAGTGCGTAAGGTTATTAGAAATAGATTTGCTGTAGCATATTTCTCCTCTTTGCTGATATCATTGAATATTGGTTCAATATCATTCCTTTTAACCTCGTTTATCTTTTTTAAAAATAACGGTTTCCCATAATTATGTATTCTTGCAGTACTCTCCTTCGAGCTTGTATTATATATTTTGCTATACTCTTCACACTTATCACACAGCTGTTTGAATGTAATATCTTGTCTTGCTTTTAGACGTTTTTCATTTTCTTCTATCTGTTGTTGACGTTTTACTTCTCTTTGATCTATTCCTTTCGCCATTAATCTCTTTAATTCTCTTGCTATTTTTCTAGCTTCTTTAATAGACCTCTTTCGAAACTGGTTAAGGTAGTTCAAAATTATAAATGCCAGAGATCAAATTAAATCTAAGACCGAATCTTTTACGTCTATTTCGATATTTGTCAGCAATAATTTTGAAGCGCTTTAGTATACCAATAACGTTTTCATTCACAACTCTTGCTCCTGCTAACCTATGATTATTCTTTTTATCATTTTTAGTCAAAGGATTTTTCTTGCTTTTTTTCTTTGGTAATTCAGAATTATTGTGAATTTTTTGTATGCCTTGATATCCTGTATCAGTAATCACTTTTACCTTAGGATGGATAAGAATTTTGGATTTCTTAAATAATCTAAAGTCATGTTTTTTACCGTTAGAAAAATCTGTACATATTACTTGGCGCGTTTTCTTATCTACCACTATTTGAGTTTTTAGTGTATGCCTTTTCTTCTTTCCTGAATAATAGAATTTTTGTTTTTTTTAGGTCTTTCTATAGGACTCTCAGTATCATCAATCAAGACTACTTCATAATTCATATCACTCTTCATTAAAGCTTTACGGCCTGGAAGAGCAAAGTTTTGGTGTTTAACTAGGCTGTCTTCTACCCATTTTACAGCTTTATATGCTGAACTTTCACTAATTCCATAGTTCTGACCTATATGGAAATAAGTACGGTATTCTCTAAGGTATTCTAACACCATCAGCAACTGTTCCTCCAAATTGAGCTTATTTTTACGTCCACCTTTTGATTTCTTAAGACCATCAGCTTTCCTCAAAATATCCACCATCTTTGAAAATGTCCTCTTCCTTACTCCTGTTAATCAACGAAATTTTTCATCCTTTAACTCTTTAATCTGATCTAATTTCATTATTACTTCAAATTAGATTTTTATAACACCATTCTACATCATTCTCTAGTTTCGAAAGAAGTCTAATAGATAAATCTGGAAATACCACTATCGTTATTTTTAAACTCTGGTTTTTAAATTTTTGTTCTAAAACCCATGTTTTTCTTACTCTTCCTCCACAGACTACCAATGAGATTTTCAGTTTAAGTCCTATTATATCTGGATGGTGGATAATTAATAATGTTTCTCACTCAGGAATTTTAATTTTAGTTAATAACTGCTTTATTAACTTGAATGATATTGAAGACATAATCACCCAACATAACATAATATTAATGTTGATATTATTAATATATATTACATTTTATTAAATATCTGATATAAATTATGCTTTTTTTGATATCAAATTTTTTATACTAATTTGTTCATAATACATATAACTTGAAAATCACTTATCAGTCCTAGGTTGTATATATTTTTCGATCATTAGATTAACCTTTAGATTGAAAACTGGCCCCCAATTTCCTAAATTTTTTTTCAACCTTTTTTCGACCTTTTGCTTTAATTTTTTTGTTATATTGATAAATATTGCAAATATATTTATAGTTAAAGTTGAAGATTGATTATAAATATTAATAAAAGTTAACATAAGTTAATAGTAGGTTCTATAAAGTGTAGAAGTTAATAAAAACTAACTTTTCTTCTTCCTTATACTTGATCTGCTTTTGCACCTTGACCTATGGATATGTTATATGTAATTTCTATAGATATAAATCTTTACTTTTATTCATAAAGAAACAATTATTATTAAAGTTGTTAAATAAGTAAGATACTTTGCATATGTCATTTTTAACTTCAAACCAATAATGCCACATTAGATTCAAATCTGGAGAATAAGTTGGAAGATATAATAATTTACACCATACAGATTCTATTAGAAATTTAACCATAACTGTGTTATGAAAACTTATATTATCTAATATTACTGTTTGTTCAGAAGTTAACGCTTTGATTAATATAGCTTGCACGCAAGACTCAAAAATACTTTTATTGCAATTGGCATCAAATAAAAAAGAAATAAAAAAGGAGCAATAACTTTACCATTACAAAGTGCTGCTATCATACTTACTCTTCGTGTGTGCTGATAAGCTTTTTCACCATATCACCTACTACATATAGAGCTGGATCTATAGTTAAGGTATGCATTATCTTCTATTCCAAACTCATCAATAAATACTATCTTGTCTTTTAGTATTATCTTAATTCTTTCTATGCACTCATTCCTTAACATAACATTCCTTTTGAAGGATGAAAACTTTTTTTATAGCTGTAGCTAAGGTTTTTAATTGCCATTAGGTCAGTTATTCTATGACTATGTTCTTTTTGAGATCTTTATTTTGCTTTTATAGTCATTTACAATGAGGTTTGAGCATAAAAAGAAGCGATAAGAATTAATAGAATCTGTTGTGGTTATAAAGTTATTTTTTTGCTACCTTATTCTCCAGATTTAAATTTGATAGAAAAGTTTTAGGCTAATATGAAGATGTGGATTAGAAATCAAATTACTCAATTTGCTGCTAAATCTTATGAATCTATTATATCTTCTTTTTATGCTTAAACCTAATTGTAAATGACTATATCTATTAGAGAAGCTAGAAAAAAAGCAAAAAAATTAAAGACGTTGATACTGAAATGAATAGATCCAAGTGAAGTAAAACGTCAACAATATATAAAAGAAAATGAGAAGCGTATAAAAGAAAGAAAAGAGATTACATTCAAAGAGCTGCATAATAAGCATATTGAAGAGTATAGCAAAATATATACTGCGTATTGAAAAAAGAGCACTAAAAGAGTAGATAATTATGCACAAGCATTATATTCAATAATAAAGGTGAAATAATGTCAGTTAAAATTACTAAAGGCAATAAAAGCGATCTATCTATAGCTTCAGTTATTTCTGAAGTCCTATCTGGTAAATTGTTTGGTGATAAAGCTTACATATCTAAAAAGTTATTTCATCAACTGTTGTCAAATGGTCTACGTTTATTTACTAATCTTCGTAAAGATATGCAAACATATTTATTCAACATAGATGATAAGCGCTTATTAAATAAACGTTCCTTAATTGAATCTGTCTTTAATGTACTAAAAAAACATATGCATTTAGAGCATACTAGACATTGCTCCACTATTAATTTCCTTGTTCATATAATTTCTTCTTTTGCTAGTTATTCCATCTCCAAACTTAATCCCTACCTTATCTCCTCTTCTTTTTCTTCTAACTCCTTATCCTAATCTGGCGTAGAAAGAGATAATATACAAGTGTTATAATGGTCAATGTTCAGGTTATTAAGTATAGTATTATGAACTAATTCTTGTAGAAATATGATCAATAAATAAACCGTTATTAATTGAAATTATATTTAAATATATTGCGCAATTATAATTGTATATTATCTCTTGCAGCCCTTTTTCATTATGCTTTTCATACTTTCCATTATCCTAATCTGGCGTTAAAAGATTCTCTCTTAGATTTAATTTGATCTTTGGCATTTATAATTTTGAACTACCTTAACCAGTTTCGAAAGAGATCTAATATATCACTAATTATAATTGTACATTATCTCTTGTAGACCTTTTATTTACTACTTTCCATATTCCACTTATTCTATCTGGCGTTTATAATTCATTTTTTCATGTTGGGTTATTCCTTTTTTATTTAAATTTTCTTTTTGACTTAATATTCTCTCTTTGTATATCTTTTATTCACTACCTTCCATATTTCCACTTATCCTAATCTGGCGTTAAAAGTGATTTTTAATTTTTTGCTAAAGTTCTGATTTTGAACAAGTGTTCAGCTACATATTGATTGATTCAAAAAGAATGTTATGATATATTAAATGTTATGATATATTACTTGATTAATGTATATCATACTCTTCATCAAAAGATATATTTAGTGTTACAAAGTCAAACTATATAAGGAGCTTAGAACGTGCATCGTGGTAACAATAGGCAATTTAATATCCAAGCAATGGGCAGTATTCAATTATGTCAGACCCTTAGGGATAGAGATGTATTGTCAGGAACTATTATAACAGAGATTGATAATAGAGCTTTGTTTTTACTGCAAACTGAAGATACAAGATACAAGAGATTGCAGTTTGATGCCAGAGGCTTAGCAACCATTTTATATCAATTTGCAAAATTAAAGTATGTTATAAAGTATGTTATAGGTTCTGAGTTTATTGATGCTTGGACAAATAAAGCTATAAATCTAATGGATGAGTTTAACGCTCAAGATTTAGCTAATTCTATATATGCATTAGGACAGTTAAAAATTCATCCACAAGATGAATTCATTAATGCTTGGATACATTATGCTACTAAAACTATTAAGAACTTTAATCCTCAAGATTTAGCTAATTCTATATATGCATTAGGACAGTTAAAAATTCATCCACAAGATGAATTCATTAATGCTTGGATACATTATGCTACTAAAACTATTAAGAACTTTAATCCTCAAAATTTAGCTAATTCTATATATGCATTAGGACAGTTAAAAATTCATCCACAAGATGAATTCATTAATGCTTGGATACATTATGCTACTAAAACTATTAAGAACTTTAATCCTCAAAATTTAGCTAATTCTATATATGCATTAGGACGGTTAGAAATTCATCCACAAGATGAATTCATTAATGCTTGGATACATTATGCTACTAAAACTATTAAGAACTTTAATCCTCAAGATTTAGCTAATTCTATATATGCATTAGAACAGTTAGAAATTCATCCACAAGATGAATTCATTAATGCTTGGATACATCATGCTACTAAAACTATTAAGAACTTTAATCCTCAAGGGTTAGCTAATTCTATATATGCATTAGGACGGTTAGAAATTCATCCACAAGATGAATTCATTAATGCTTGAATAAATAAAGCTATAAATCTAATAGATGAGTTTAACACTCAAGATTTAGCTAATTCTATTTATGGAATATTAATATTAAATGTTTTATGTGACTCTAAAATTAAAGTGCCGCAGCTATTTATTGATGCTGTTAATAAAAATATTGAACTGCTTGATGAAAATAATGAGAATATTAGTCAAATTTTAAAAGCGCATTATTATTTTAGTAAACAAGGTGTAGGAATATTAACTTCGCAAAATCATCAACTTCTTGAAAAGAAGTTTAAAACCAAATTAATACCTTATCATACTTCAAATCTACAACTAAACGTACTGAAGGTAGTAAAAAAAGTATTAGCAGCACATACTGTAAAAAGTGAGCATTACATTAAGCAGATTACTTCCAGTGTTGATATCTTTATTAAAGACCAAAATACAGTAATTCAAGTAGATGGTCCATGCCATTTTGATAACAATAATGTTCCTAATATTTTGACTAGGCTTAATACTCAGTTATTAAAAAGTTATGGATACATAGTACATAGAATTCCATATTGGATTTGGGATAAGTTAAGAATAAATACTGACAAAGAAAAATATATATGTGAATTGATATGCGATGATCAACCTGTTTCAGAATCAGAGATGTCAGAGGAGATATTCTATGATGCACAAGAGAATATACCAGATCAATCAACAAGCGAAGTTTTACCTCATTCTGAATCACAGATACCAGATGATGTATTTTACGATGCGTACGAATATAGTCGTTTACAATGAAGTTTGCGTATAAAATATCCTGTTGGTAAATTTTTTATAGCTGTTGTAGCTTTTTTCTATGCTCAAACTTCATTGTAAATGACTATATATTCCATCAGATCCACTAACACAGGAATCTTCATCTCATGACATGCAAGCATTAGGTAACATATATTCTTCTGATTTTGAGACATGTAGTTTGTAATCCTTTTTACAAAAACTTAGCAAGCTTTTGATGTAAAGTTGCGCTAAGAGAAACATGAGTTTCATATAGCAGAAAGCATAACTTAGTTACACACAACTTTGCTAAATTTAGAATACTTATTATCATAATGATTATCAAATTCAATAAACTTCCTTCGAAACTAGACAATGATGTAGAATTGTGTTATAAGAATCTGATTTGAAGTAATAATCAAATTCAATCAGATTAAAGAGTTAAAGGATGAAAAATTTCGTCGATTAACAAGGAGTAAGGAAGGGAACATTTGCAAAGATGGTGGATATTTTCAGGAAAGCTGATGGTCTTAAGAAATCAAAATGTGTGCGTAAAAATAAGCTCAATTTGTAGGAACAGTTGCTGATGGTCTTAGAATATCTTAGAGAATACCGCACTTATTTCCATATAGGCCAGAACTATGGGATTAGTGAAAGTTCAGCATATAAAGCTGTAAAATGGGTAGAAGACATCCTAGTTAAACACCAAAACTTTGCTCTTCCAGGTCGTAAAGCTCTAATGAAGAGTGATATGAATTATGAAGTAGTCTTGATTGATGCTACTGAGAGTCCTATAGAAAGACCTAAAAAAAACAAAAATTCTATTATTCAGGAAAGAAGAAAAGGCATACACTAAAAACTCAAATAGTTGCAGACAAGAAAACGCACTAAGTAATATGTACAGATTTTTCTAACGGTAAAAAAGATGATTTTAGATTATTTAATGAATCCAAAATTCTTATCCATCCTAAGGTTAAAGCGATTACTGATACAGGATATCAAGGTATACAAAAAATTCACAATAATTCTGAATTACCAAAGAAAAAAGCAAGAAAAATCCTTTAACTAAAAATGATAAAAAGAATAATCGTATCTTAGCATGAGAAAGAGTTGTCAATGAAAACATTATTGGTATGCTAAAACGGTTCAAAATTATTGCTGATAAATATTCGAAATAGACGTAAAAGATTCGGTCTTAGATTTAATTTGATCTCTTGCATTTATAATTTTGAACTACCTTAACCAGTTTCGAAAGAGGTCTAATGCAATTACTGGAATATTAAGTTCTTTTGCAAGAGCTTTTAAGCTTTGAGTAATTTCAGAAATCTCCTGTACTCGATTACACTTACTTGCTCTGGAATCAATTTTTATTAGCTGTAAATAATCAATAAATAATATTGCTAAATTATGTGTACGTTTAAGTCTACGAACTCGAGATCTAATTGCAGATATTGAGATTGCCGGAGCATCATTTATAAAAAAATTCCACTTTTGTATTTCGTCTTGTACAGTCTTTAACTTATCAACATCTTGTTCACCTGTTTTACCGTTAAATAATGCAGAGCTATTAATTTCTGATTCTATAGAAACGCCAGTTTAGGATAAGAAAAAGCAGGGAAGGCATAATGTAAAAGGCCTACGAGAAATAATGCGCAATTAAATTATGCGATATATTTAAATATAATTTCAATTAATAACAGTTTATTTATTGCTCATATTTCTACAAGTATTAGTTCATAATACTATACTTAATAACCTGAACATTGACCATTGTAATACTTGTATATATATCTCTTTCTAACTGTTTCTTATTCTAAAATTTGCATTTGCAAACATGCGAGCAATAAATAAATGGCTATTAATTAAAACTATATTTAATATATCACATAATTAATAATTGCACATTATCTTTTGTATACCTTTTGTATTATGCCTTCCCTGCTTTCTCTTATCCTAAACTGGCGTTTTCAGGCTGTTGAGTGTATTGTTGAGAATCGTTAGTCCTAGCATGTCTCAGATACTGTTGTCTAACGTTAGACATTCCAACGATGCTTTTCAAATATTCCTTTGCCTCAAAAAAGCTGTATCCTCTTTCTCTTTGAACCAGGGAGAATAAATCACCACCTTGTCCTGCGCTGAAATCATACCATTTTCCAGCACGACTACCACCAATGTTTACTACTATTTTGCCACGATCTCCCCAACGTATTTTTCCGTATCTAGATAGGCGCTCATTTGGATCTCCAAGAACATCACGAGCTATAGTTTCAGCTCTATCAACTATTGCGTCCCTCAATTTTTGTAGTTCTTCCTTGCTATTTGAATAATAATCGTTTTTTCTATAGTTTTGAGCAGATTGATATTGCCTTACTTCATTTGCTTGAACATCATTATTCTCCTCTTTTGAATTGATAGAGTCTGTCTTAGCTGTGCTAAGCTGCTCTATTAGGTTAGCAACATTTTTTGTAGCTTGCACATTGTAGTACAGCCGTACTTGCTCTGCATTCCCTATCATGCTTATGTTAGAACTTTCTATTCCTACACCATTATTATGAAGAACATATACATCTTTTTTGACAGCTGTTTGTGGGTTACAAACTGTTGTAGCATATCCATGTTTAAAGCTTATTTTATTCAAATCAAAGCTTACCTCGTTTCCTGTATCTGTCTTAGCTACAAACTTATTTTCATCAATTGATACTAGAGTTGCAAATTCACTGTTTTGTATTTGTAAATCCTTATCGTTTGTTTGAAATACAATTCGGTCTCCAGCCATGTAGTTAGCATATTTTTTTGATTCGGCTCCTGAAATTAAAATGCTGTATTCTGGACCTTTCAGAGCACCATTTTCCTTCATGTAGTTTCTGATGTTTTGATTAATATTTTCAGCTTCTTTATGGTCAGCAATTATCAAACGATCCTGCAGCTCAAATTTACTATTCTTCCAATCATTGATTAATTGGTTTATTGATTCTTTTAGAGTATTATCAGCCCTCAAGCTATTATTATCACTAAGTAGCACTATACCATCAGCAATATCACCATTTATCAACTTTACAGCCACATTGTGGTTCCAGCTGTTAGCTTTAGAATTTTCTATATCTGTTTTTAAATTATGAATGTTATTGAAATTATTTGAATCATTGATTTTGTCAGTCATATAAAACCTCACCTTCGCATCACTAAATTGTTTTGCGGTATAAATATTTGATATTTTTACCGTTTGAATTATAATTTTATTGCTAAGTGATTATTGAGATAGTTTTCTAACAGATGCAGATCTTCAAAATTCCAGCGCTTCCAATATTCTCTTAGCAAGGCATAATGCGAATTACAAAAATCGCTTTCGGTTATCATTTTTTATCTCATTTTGTAATTCGCCCTGTGAATGAATAGCTTACATTCAATTTCAAATCTTCAGCACTACCGTCTAACTCCAATTTTTGGAGCTATGTTAGTTTTCACCACTTGTTCAGACTCTGTTTTTACGTTCTGAGTATTAATTAACTTCATGATTTCAGGTATCATAAGCTCCTTAACAGCTGTGGCTCCTTTATTTTTTAGCATTTCGTTAAAATCTTCACCTTCTGAAGGAACTACGATGCTAGTGATTGCTCCTTTGCTTGTCAGTACTTTTGCAGCCTCGTTTATAGTGCTTACATATTCTTTATTCTGTTTATAATTATTTGCAGCTATAAGAATCTTTTCTCCTTGAAATGGTTGATAGTACTTCAAATTATTTACATTTGAGCTATATACCATTCTGCTATCAATGCCAGCCTTCTGAAAACTTGATATCGCTTTTCCTTCTGCAGACAGAATGGTTACATCATAATCATATTGTCTTTGTTCTTTGATCTGCATAAACAATGGAGTAGAAATATCTTTGGTGGTGCATTGCTTTATGCTATTCTCTTGCTGGACTTTTTCTACTTTAGCTTCTTGCTCTGGTTTAGCGGTAAAATGATAATATTCTTCATTCACATGAGATCTATCATTGATATCATTGATTATAGACTTAAACCAGTTTTCAACTTTACTAAAAACTTTACTAAAAACAGTTGTCTTTGTCCGTTCTTTCTCCAAATCATGAGCAGTTTTTAGAGTTATGCTAGCTGATTTATCATTTGGTCTGCTGAGCTGATTTATTAAACTGTTAATGCTTACAGTAGCTTTCTTATTGCAATATAGCTGCAACTTCTCTATATGCCTTGTCATAGCTACGTATGAGCTGCTTATATTACTTATTCCATTATGCAAAACGTATACATCTTTTATAGAAGCTCCCTGAGCCTTATAAACAGTACTTGCATAGCCATGTTTAAATTGTATTTTACCGAATCAAAACTCACCTCTTTTCCTGCATCTGTCTTAGCTACAAATTCATTTTTATTAACAGAAGTTAAAGTTGCAAATTCACTGTTTTGTATTTGTAAATCCTTATCGCTTTTTTGAAATACGATTCTATCTCCTGCCATATAGGACTCTTTCCTTCCAGCTATTGAACGCCTATATTCTGTGCCTTGTAGCGTACCATTTGCTTTTAACAAAGATCTAATACTTGAATTAAGAATGTCGACATCTTTATTACGTACTGTAATTACCAATTTTTCATGTAGCTTAAACTTGCTTAGACTCCAATCATAAATCAACTTACTAATTGAATCCTGTAATGTATTATCAAACTTAACACATTTATTTTGTCTCAGTAAGGTTATACCGCTTAAAATATTACTCTCAGCAAACTTTGTTGCTGCTTCTCTGCTCCAGTTTTCACTTTGTCTGCGAATATCTATTAAAACATGTGAACCGAAATTATTACTCAGCATCTCAAACATTCCGCCTCTTTCTATTGAAGCTAACTGCTTTTCATCTCCAGCAAGTATCAGTTGACAATTATTGTTTCTAACTACTCTAAACAGCTCTGCATAAGCTTTAGTACCTACCATTCCAGCTTCATCTACTACTATTAAGCTGCCTTTCATAAAAATTTTTTTTCGATTATACAAAAATCCCTTTACTGTATAGACCTCAGTATAACCTTTGCTCTTCAGCTCTGATACTGCCTTATGAGTAGGAGCAAGACCAATAACTTTTTGTCCGCGATTTGTTGCGAGCTTATGCGCTTTTATTAAAACATAAGATTTTCCTGTACCAGCTCTTCCTCTTAAGACTCTAACTCCACTAGTGCTAAGCAAAATATGCCTTAGCGCTTGTTTCTGTTCCTCACTAACATTTGCTAGACCTTCGATATCACTTTTAAGATTGTAAATATCGTTGTAATAAACCTGATTATTGATTTTATTAGCTATTCTGATTATTCTCGTCTCCTCATTTCGAACCTCAATTGTCGTAAAATATTTGCTACTTTCACCATCATCATGATATAATTCTAGTATTCTATTTGAACTAAGCACTTTCTGAACTAACTGCTCTCTTGCTATTAGATCTGGTATATCTTTTACTGCTTTTTCAACATCCTGCTTAGTAAAGAAGTTATACCTTATTTTTGTCTGCTCATTTTTAACAATAGTTCTTGCATTATACGCTGCCTTACGACAACTATCACCTCCTTCACTTCTACGTAAAAATTCAATCCTTGCAAACTGTATCGCCATCTCAATACCAATTCTCACCTGAGTTTTAAGTTAGCATGGTTTTTTTGATTTTGCTAGCACAAACTTCTTTTTTTTTAACATTCAATCGGTTAATGAGTACTCATTTTTTAGCAGTAAACTTTCAAGTTTACGTATTGCGTAGTGCGACATGAGGTCGCTCAAACAGAGACTACAGATGTAGCAAGGTTGCATTTAAACCTTAGTTACCGCTATTGCAGTGCGAGATTGGCAACGGTCTTGTACTAAGCGCGATAGAAAGCCTAACTAAAGTACTAATCTGGATGGGAAATAGGGGTAAGGTAAAGTTAAAATTGGTTAAACGAAAGTGAATCTTCGTATGGAAATATCGTAAATGTGAAAGCAGATACTCAAGATAAAATCTGTTATAGGGATAAAGCTGAAAAGCTTAGCTGTAAGAAGGAATACGCAGCCTTTTTTTTTAAAAATGCCAGCTCCTCGGTATAAAGAAGATAGCCAACTTAACGTATCTCTGATGAGTGAAACATGGTAAGCCTATTATTAGGCAACTGATAGTAGGTAAGAGAGGTCTTAGAAAGCAAATGACACTAAGTCGAAAGACTACAGGAATCAATAACTGAGTGTATAGGCATTTATATGCTAATCAGAAATGATGCTAACTTAAGACTGGTGATTTACCCTAAATAGGTAAACAAGATTATGAATTAATTGGAAAAGTGAATGCAAAACGCAAATGTAACAATTGAGACTAAGGATAATTTCAAGAAAATCTATTGGCATTCAATAGATTGGAAAGAAATTATACAAAAGGTTAATAATCTTCGTAGACGTATTTATAGTGCATTCGCAAATGGTAATACGAAGTTAGTAGGTAACTTACAAAGATTGATGTTAAGATCAAGAGCAAATAGGTTACTTGCTATAAGACGTGTTACTCAAATCAACAAAGGACGAAAAAGTCCTGGAATTGATAAAATAGTTGTTAAGACAGATAAAGAAAGGAGTCTGTTGATGGAAAAGTTAGCAGATAATAATCTATCATCTGTAAAACCGATTAAGCGTGTATACATACCAAAAAGTAATGGCAAATCTAGACCTTTAGGCTTGCCAACTATTTTGGATAGGTGTAGACAGGCTGTTGTAAAATCAGCACTTGAACCATATTTGAAAGCTAAGTTTGAAGGTTGCAGCTATGGCTTTAGACCTGGACGTAGCGTTCACGATGCAATACAGAGAATATCTAGTATTGTTCGTCCTGGCACTACTAGGAATTGGATATTAGATGCTGACATCAAAGGTGCATTTGATAATATTGATCATAATTTTCTTTTGAAAATTATAGGAAATTTCCCTGCTCGTAATTGGATTCAAGCATGGCTTAAATCTGGTGTAATGCAGGATTATCAAATTATCAAAACAACAGCTGGTACTCCACAATGTGGATTAATTTCTCCATTACTTTTAAACATAACTCTTCATGGAATGAGTGATATACTTAATATCATCTATAATGAATATGATCACCTACATTCTAAATCTGAATATGCTTTAGTGAGATACGCTGATGATTTTGTAATTTGTGCTAAGTCAGAAAGCTCATGTATCAGAGCCAAAAGTATTATTAATGATTGGTTAAGTATTAGAGGCTTAGAATTGTCGAAAGAAAAAACCAGGATACTTCATATTAACGAAGGTTTTGATTTCCTTGGATTTAATATTCGACAATATAACACCAATAGTACAAGAAGAGGTGTAGCTCTACTAGTTAAACCGTCTAAAGACTCTATAAAATCGTTTAAAAAACGAATATCAATAGAATGGAAAAAAGGTTTCTCATGGAATATTGATAGAATAATTGATAATCTAAATTCTAAAATATTTGGATGGTGCAGTTATTTTAACAAAGTTGTGTCCAAGAAAATTTTTTCCAATTTAGACTGCTGAATGTGGATTTAGCAAGCAAGATTCGTATGTAGAAAACATCCTAAAAAATCTTGGAAATGGCTTAAGAAAAAGTATTGGGGCCGCATTAAAGGCAGAAATGATAATTGGGTCTTTATGAATAAAGATCTATATCTATGGAAATTACAATGGACAACGATTAAACGACATATTCTTGTTAAAGGTAAATCTTCTCCTGATAATTCAAAACTTAGAGAATATTGGCATAAACGTCAGGCTGATAGCCCTAAGTATTTGTTTAAATCTAGGCAGATTCTTTGGCGTAGACAAAAGGGTAAATGTCTTGTTTGTTTTGATTTAATAGATAATGGTGAAAGTGTTCATGTACATCATATAACACCTATAAGATGTGGTGGCACTGACCATATTAACAATTTGTGCTTATTGCATGAAAACTGCCATCGACAAGTACACAGTAATCGCGGACAACTTATTGCAGCTGTTTTTGTAAATTGCTTGAGCCGTATGCGGAGTAATTCGCTTGTACGGTTCTTTGGGAGGAAAAGCGCTTTCGCGCTTACCTACCCGCTTAAGCTTATTTTTCAATGAAGCTTCTAACCTTGAATTCACGTTTTTTTGACTATAATTATTTGATGTTGGTTTGGTAGGCGCGGTTTTTTTTCTTTACTGGGATTTTATTTTGATATATTCTTGCCTGATTTTTTTATCTTTCTGAATTACTAACATGGCAAATCTTATGCAGCAAAAAATTACTCTTCAACAAAAAAAGGCTAGGCTAATCATGGATGAGGTTAACCTTAAAATTAAAGAACGTAAAATGCCTACTCGACCTCTTATCGAAATGGGTGGATTAGTTGCTAAAGCTAAGCTTGATCACTTATCAGCAAATACGTTATTTGGTGCAATTGTTTCACTAAAAGAAACTTTAACACAACATCCAAATGTTCAGGATCATTGGACTACAATAGGTAAAGATATTTTTGATAAAGAACAGCAAAATAAAGCTGCTGTGATTTTAAAATTTGCTTCTGAACCAGACGAAAACACTAAGCGCCACATTCGCCTTCATGGCTTAAAATGGAATAGCTTTCGTCAAGAATGGCCTTCTCAATGTTCAGTATAAACTTGAGCTTGTGCTAAAATAACAGCTAAACAAATATTGCAGATTAATGCTACTAATATAAAGCTTAGTGTAATATAATTTGATTTCTTAGACTTTGTGATGTTCATCGCTAAGATATATCATATCTCCACATAAATTTGCAAATGTATCTGTTAAGTTTTGGAATTGTGGATCATCATTGTTAATATCTTCATCATCAGTAATTTCTATTCCATGAATATAACGTAACCAATCTTTTATCAATGATTGCAGTATAATAATATAAGTACGCCCTAACCATGCGTCAGGCTTAGTAGTTTCTGAACACAGGGTATATAGATGTTGATGCTTTTCTGCTATATTAACTTTATCTTTATCTTTATCTATGAATATTTCTGATATAACCTGATTCATATTTCTAGTTAAGCCAATACTTGCAGAAACTGCATTTGGTGCAGACATAGGGAAATAATCTTGAAATGTTAGCATTAGCAATTCTTGTGGTAGGCGAACTTGAGGATACCGTTCAAAAGTTCCATAGTCGTTCTCTTTTTACTTAAAAAATGGTTATATAACTCAAAACACATTGGTAATGTTAGTATGGTAGCTAAATTACGTTGTACTTCGCAGGTAAAAATAGAAAAGAATTCTGTAAATATTAATTGATTTTCAGGAGAGAGTTTAACTGTTAAATCTGATGTAGTCAGAAAAATTTTTAAGATTGATAGCGCTGGTCCATGTATTGCTGATAGCAATTTAAAATTTTCTGGATCTTTATAACTGCCAAATGATGGTAATTTGCTAACACGTGTTAGATTTTTTGATGAGAAAGTATGAACTTCTGGATTTGTATAACAACCAACAACATTTATAGATGTACTATAAGAAAAGCGTGAAACTAAAAAAACTTTTTTGGCGTCTACTTGATCTTGATTACCATTTGGCTGTAAAATTGATGATACAGCAGTACTAGAAAGGGATAGTAATTGAAGAATTTTTTGCTCTATTATTGAAAGAGTAATTGACACTCATAACATTTATAAATAAACTATAGCTTCTTGGATAGTTTACTACATAATAATCAAAAGTAATTGACCTTCCGCAGTCTACATGAATACCATTCATAGTACCATTGAAAAGGTCTGCTGGCAAATTACTACGAAACTGATCATTACTTGCAATACTTGGGAGTATATTATTTATACTATAAAGGACATAATGCCCTAAATATTGAACTATTGCTGCACAAATGGTAAGATCACGTGTATACATTATTTATAATCACATACATACACTATATGCTTTCATCAAGATATATATTTGATACTCCTAATTCTTCTATTATTTTTTCTTGAAAAGCTATTTGCATAGCGGGATGTTCTTCATTTGTTATTATGCAAATGTAATTGTAATTACTATTAACACCATTATCTTTCTTACCAAAGAAGCTTTTCAAAACGGATCGATTCTCTTCTAAAAATTCAATCATGTCATTAGTATTACTGCCATGCCCTTTTATCTTCTTTGATAATTCATATAAAAACTGGTTTTGAGGAACATATCTTTTTGCATTACAGATTGTACGCTCAATGTCATTTATATAACACTTATATATCTTAGAAAACAAGCCAGGAGGACTATTGCTCTTAAACTTGAAGTCGCTATTAGAGTTGCAACTAGAAGATTTGATTTTAAAACCACCCTTAGGTTTCATAATATTTACCTCCGCATATACTTATTAGTTAATAAATCACTTACTAACATAAGTATAAATTATACAGCTAATTATGTCTAGTAAAAATTAAAATATTTTAAGATTTTCTTAACTACTTAACTAGTATAGTCATTTACAATGAAGTTTGCGTATAAAAAAACGATAATAGCTTCATAAAATTTACCAACATGATATTTTATACGCAAACTTCATTGTAATGTTGTATATTTCTTATTATTTTACACTATTTTTTAAATTTAATACTTCTTGTATTGATAAATCCGTATATTCAGCAATTGTCTCAACTAATAATTCAGATTTCAATAATTTTATTGCAAAATCTTTTTTTGCTTCAGCTTTACCTTTTGCTTCACCGAGCTTTATGCCTTCAGCTTTACCTTCAGCTTCACCGAGCTTTATGCCTTCAGCTTTAGCGCGTTCGAGTTTATAATCTTCTACTGCTTTATTATCCCATATACGCTTTAACTCTTGTTCATAGGTTATTAGTTCGTCTTCACTCCAATTAAACTGATCTAATGCCTCATACGCTTTTTTTATTATTAAATCTTTACCTATTATTTTATTATATCCATCTAATGTTGTTTCTTTTGCATGTTTAAAAAAATAGCACCACTTCTCTGTTATATCACTTAACTCTTCCACTCTATTTTTTTTAAATTTTGGTAATTCTATAAAGGTAAATGAAAAGTCCTTTAGATCATGCTCATATGTTTTTTTATCAAGTATTACATGCCTTGATATATAGTCTTCTTTGTTTGGAAACAATTTATAATCTGCTATAGCTATAAATATAACTTCCTTTAGGTCTGAGTATTTTCCTTCCTTTCCTCTATTTGGTTGCCTGCCATATGCCTTTGCTGCATAATACTGGGCTCTTTTTTCAAATCCTTGTGTAGGATCTACTTGCATTTCTATTATATATTGCGCACCGTTTTTATCTTTACACAAAACATCTACTATTGATTCTTTTTTTGACGCTATGTCTGCATCTAATATCGTTCCTAAAAACTCTACTTCTGTTATTTCTCTATTCCCTTCAAACAACAATATATCGTTCAGAAAATGTATTAGTATGTCCTTGTTTTTTTTCTGATCCAAATATCTTTTTAAATGCTACATCATTCTTTGGATCTAGAAATCTTGATAAATGCATATGTTTTTCATATTTTCTATTCTTTTTAAATTATACAACAAAATAACTTATATGAACATTCTCTTATTGAATTTTAATTTCTGACATTCACTACATTAACCACATATTAAACTTTAGCTTATTTGGTAGTATAAAGCTCACAGTATTTATTTAGCTCTATAGCAATTTCTTGTAGTTTAAGATATTCAGCAAGAGGTATAAATTCTTGCTGCGTTTCTAGTATGATTTCTTGTCTTTTTTCATAAGGTTTTATTGATACAGTCTGAATATTATGGAATCGGTCGAAAAGCTTAATTAATAATAGTTCTGTTTTATTTTGTCTATAAAATGTTTGAATCATTTCTCTAGAACTGATTTTTTTATTATCCTTAATCCTGGTGAGATCTGAAACCTGTTCTGCAATATTATGACCAAATTCTTGACCTATTTTTTCTTTAGTTAGTGTTGTGTCTTCGATGGTATCATGTAGTATTGCTGTAATAATCGTATCTGTTTCAAAGCTGTAGTCTGATACCATATAAGCTACTTCTAATGGATGTGTGTAGTATAGTTCTCCTGTATCTCTCTTTTGCTGACCATGATATTTTTGGGCATAAAATATTGCTTTTTCAACTTTATCAAGATCAATTTCAGTATTAAATCTTACGTTGGTTTCAAACAGCTTATTTAGTAAGCTCTCGCTATAAAAGTTTATCATTTTTCATCTCTAAATAATCTTTAATAAATTATACAATAAATTAAACTTTTTATATACTTCAATCTTAGATAAAAACTGCGAAAGAAGCGAATTAATTTGATTAAAAAAGTTGTACTGGAATATTGCAAGTAATGGTTGTAAACTTGTCTTTTTCGCTTTCTATTTCCATTTCTCCATTAAGTTGATTAATAAGGTAATTTACAAACCATAATCCTGATTCAAGCATTAGTGGATAGTCTCGTACCAACTCAAAATCAGCTAATTTAGCTTTTATATTCCCTAATTTTTCTTTTGAAATACCGCTTCCTGTATCGTGTATTCTAAATTGTAGTATGTTATCGCTTTTTATATAATTTTTTACAGTAAACAAATGAACTGTAATTATAACCTGGCAGCTGTGATTAAATCTAATGACGCTTCCTATTAATTGACTTAATATAGCTTGTAAGTGATCACTATTTCCAATCACAATATCCTTCATTTTGTACTGAAAATTGTAATTGATTTTTATATCTTTCTCTTTTGCAATGTCTTCTAGTCGCCTAACGGCATTTTTTACTAGCTTTTGTATGCTAAATTTTTTTAAACATAAATTTTCATTCTCAATTTCGCTTCTAAGCGTGTAAACTACGTCGTTACAGTATTCTTGGAGATTTGCTGATCGATTTAATATTGTTTCCAGCTTATCTTTGTTTTCCGAATCATTTAACATGATCTCGCTTGCAAGCCTTACAATTTCACTCGTTGCAATATTAAATCTATATTTAATCTCCTGTATTAAATCTGTACAATATTCTTTCAATGATTCAGCTGCCTCGACCTGATACTTCGCTTTTCTTAACTTTGTTATTATTTCCATATATTCATCGATATTCTCACTCTCTCCATTCACCAACGTAATTGGTATTGGAGGAATTTGTACCATCCATTTGTTAATTGTTTTCTTCTTTTCTTTCATAGCATTCTCCTAAAGAATAATTCAAACTATTGTTGGTACATCAAATGAAAAAGTTACATAATTATTTTGCTCTTTAACTCGTAGATTTCCTTTCATCTGATGTGTAAGATGTTTTATAAATGCTAATCCTTCTCCTAGTTCTTGATACATTACCAAATTCGTATTCTCTAGTTCAGCATTTATTCTTTCTAATTTTTCTTTAGAAGTGCTTAGTCCTATGTTTTGTACTATAAATTGTAATATTTCTGAATTCTGATTGATGTTGACAATAATCTTGCTATTCTTGCTACTATTTATAACCGCACTACCAATTAACTGGCTTATTACTGCTTTTATTCTGAAACTGTCTCCAATCAGAATCGGCTTTATGTCATTTTGAACATTTAGATTTATATTCTCATTTTCAAAATGTTCCCTCATTCTGATAACGGTATTATTTATTAGCGATTCTATGTTAAATGTTTCAATTCTTACATTCGTTGATGCTATGTATTGTCTAAATAAAAAAATCATTCCATTTAGAGAAGCTATTATATTTACTTTTTTTCTGTCGTAGTTATTTACTATTAGCCTAAAATATTGTATCCACTCTATGCAATTTATGCTTACTTGCTCAGATTCCTCTAGCTGAAAGTATAGTTTTTGCAATTCAGCGTCTATCTGTTTTATTGTTGTGCTATTAATTCCCTCTGTAGATAATTTTTCGGTTAATTTATTGATTTTATTTTGACCTTCGTCTTGAATAGGCATAGAATTCCCCTACTGTTTTTGTTTAAAAAATGGTTTCTGAAGATTAATTCCAAAAGTTCAACCCTTTGTTTTATTTAATCTTCAGATCATTATCATCAAAGTTTTGAAACCTAGATAATATAAGGTATAGAGTAGCATTATAATTTTTATTAGTCTATTAAAATCTTTTAATTTTTAGGTTAAATTTTTGCATAATAATCTAATGTTGATGCGAAATTATCACATTCCTTGCTTATGGTTATAATAAATCTTATTCAAAAAGGATGCATAAAGAGCCTTGTAAGCGTTATTATTACTAGCACTACAAGCTGTTTTCTGGTATAATCTCAATAGAGATTCAACTAACATAAATTAATTAAACTTCATGTGTCAGTAGCTGTTGCTAATAAGTCTAAGCCTTTCCTTCATTGGATTGGTAGTAAACGAAGAATTGTTAATAAATTAATAGAACATCTTCCTCAAGGTCCACACTATAATTACTATGAACCATTCCTTGGTGGCGGTGCTTTATTTTTTCAAGTTAGGCATCTTTTTAAACAATGTTTTTTGTCTGACATCAATCTTGATTTAATTACTAGCTATAATGCTGTTAAAAATAATCCTAATGAGGTCAATAGATTACTGAGTTTATATCACAAACATCATTCGAAGGATTATTATTATAAAGTTAAAAACAAATATAGTAATAATCCGAATGAGATTACCGCAAAATTTATATATCTTAATAAATACTCTTTTAGGGGAATTTATAGAGTCTACAAAAACGGACAATCTGCTCAAACATTTTCTGGTGAATGCTACATTAAACTCCACATTGCATCTAGAATAAACCAATGCAGCAACCTTTTACATGGTGTATCAATTTATGCTACAGATTTTTCATTTATAGAGCCTCAACAAAATGACTTTGTTTATTTCGATCCTCCTTACCATAAATCTGGAGAACAGTTCTATAATAGTCTTCCATTTGATGAAAAAGATCAAATTAGATTACGGGATTTTGTCCAAGAATTAACAAATAAAGGTGTTAAGATTATGATCTCAAATAATAATACTGCCTTTATTAGAGACTTATACAAAGATTTTAATATCAATACCGTTACAGTCGTATACTCAATCAATGAACAACGCAATCCTGTTAATGAGCTAATCATTACTAACTATAAAACTTGCTAGTTATTAAATGTGAACCCGCAATCCAAATCGTATATGAATAGGAAGTGGTCTATAGTTAGCAATTGTGCTACATTCAATGTCTAAATATGTATCTCTTGATAAATTTATTGTTGTACCAACTCCGTCTAAATATGTATCTCTTGATAAGTTTATTGTTGTACCAACTCCTAAGTCTATACCAGTACCGCTATCACCATTGAAAACTGATACTAGGCCACCTGTAACAAAAATTGATGCTTTGTTACCTTCAATTATATTATAATAATAATTTCCTTGAACAAAGTTATCTCTACAGTTGTGATGACACATAAATCCTAATCTTACATCCATTCTGTGCCGATCTAATCTATAACCAACTCCAGCTTCTAATGTGTCGTAGTTAGTAGCAATACCAGTTGAAAATTTTATATAGAATTGTGAAGTATCAATACTATCTTTGAAAGCATTGAAGTTTACATTATTATTCGCTGTACATATCGATGGTGAAGATAATACAACGAATGCTAACATAACTGCATAACACAGTTGTAAAGGTGATTTCAAAATACTCATAGCAGTTCTATCTAATTACAATATTTTTATGAAGCTTAATATTAATTGTATTCTGCGTCAACTTTCTTTATTAGCATTAACATATTAGCTATCTGTTGAAACCTAATACCATGGGACCAATTGCTCCGTTAGAAAGTTGAATATATCTGCATTACCGCTTTTAGCAGCATAATCTATAGTAGTCATGCCATTATCATCTTTTGCATCAATATCAGCACCATAATCAATCAAAAGCTGTATAATATCTATGATTTTATTACGAACAGCAATATGTAGTAGTGTTTCTCCTTCATCATATTTTTTATTAATACCAGTAGAATTATGTTTTAGCATAATTGCTAAAGGTTCTATACATCTGCATTCAACAGCATCAGATAAAGGTGTATTACCTTGATTATTCTCGATATTTACATCAGCATTATATTTTAGCAGTAATGCTATATGATCATTGCAATAGGTAGGATATTTTTCGAAAAATTCATAATATACTTGAATTGTTTCAACAACAAGATGTAAAGCAGTGTGCCCATCATTATCTTGTGCGTTTACGTTAGCTCCATTGCTTAGTAAAATCTCGGCAATAGGTAGATTCTTATATTTCAAAGCCACAGATAAAGCTGTAGTACCATCTTTATATTTTGAATTGACAAGTGTACTATCATTATTAATAAGCTGCTGTACTTTTTTAATATCACCATCTTGAATAGCGCTACGTAAGGAATATTTAGCCTTAGATTTGAATATCATATATTTAATCGCTTCATTCTCAATTATTTGCTACATTTTAACTAGCATGAAGTTTACAATATTCGCTTAAGCGTTCTCCAATCTCTGGTAGTTTAAGGTATTCAGCAAGAGCTATAAATTCTTGCTGAGTTTCAAATATTATTTCTTGCCTTTTGTGAGGAGGTTTGATGAATATAGTTGTAATATTATGGAATCTATCAAAAAGTTTGATCAGTAATAGTTCTGTTTTATTTTGGCTGCGTAATATTTGTATCATTTCCATAGCACTGATTTTCTTATTATCCCTAACTCTGGTAAGGTCTGAAACCTGTTCTGCAATATTAGCGCCAAATTCGTACCTTATTCTTTCTTTAGTTAGTTTTGTGTCTTCAAGTGTATCATGTAGTGTTGCAGTAATAATTGTATCTGTTTCAAAGCTGTAGTCTGATACCATGTAGGCTACTTCTAATGGATGTGTGTAGTAGAGTTCTCCAGTATCTCTCTTTTGCTGGCCATGATATTTTTTAGCATATTTTATTGCTCTTTCAACTTTATCAAGATCAATGTTGGTGTTAAATCTTATGTTGGTTCTGAACAGCTTATTTATTAAGCTCTCACTATAAAAATCTATCATTTTCCACCTCTAAATAGTTATTAATAAATTATACCATAATTTAAACTTTTTGTATACTCCAATCCCAGATAAAAACTGGAAAAGAAGCAAATTAAATTATAATTTTTTTGAATTCAGTTATCACGATGCCAAAAACCAATCTTGAGTTGCATATCTCTGGTGTTAATGAGTAAAATTTTGCTGTAATTTTTTTTTGGACAAGCATTTTTTCATTCATATTACCCTTAAGTTTACTTACACTGAACTAATTCAAACGAAAACCCTTGAGCTTCAAAAGCACGCTCTAGAATGAGCTTAAAATTTGATTTGATATAGCTATTCGCAAAGCTTGTTAGAGCCTTAATAAATATCTTTTTATTAACACTATCTTCATTTACAACTTTCAATGGACTAAACCATGATTTATCGATAGCTTAACCATAACATGTAACTAAAGATTCTCGTACTTTGTACCAAGTTGAGTTAGAGCCCAGTTGTTTACTGAGATTCAAGAGATACTCTTCTTCATTGATTTGTTTCTGTGAAACAGTTGTAGGTTGCTCAAATGGTGTAACTTGCAATTCTTGAATTTCGTATCCATATACATCTTGTACAGCTTGTAATATCTTTGATTTGTCACATTCTGTTAGTGTGATATTTTTAAGCAACTTAACAAAAAACTTAGTTCGAACTGCTGGCCCAAAACTACAAGAAGTCAAAATTTGATAAGCCATAGCTGCTTCAAAAGAACCAGCAATTTTATGCTTCAACTGACTTTCTTTACTAAGATTTGTCCTTGTTTCAATATATGTCCCTGAAAAAAGTCTCAGGTGGACATGAAATTTCTTTCATGTTGGAGCGAAATTCTTTTTCTGGTAAGGCTATATTTTCTTCTTTTCATTTTTCGTTATAATGCTGAAAATTTTTTAGAAGTTTTATGCAAGGGACATTACGTAACTTAAAATTGTCTTTAACTATTGTCCTATTTTCAACTTCAATAAAACCTGCATCTCTTAATTCTACTGAGCATTGCCTAACTCTTTTTTGACCAACATTCAGCTTATCCTCATAAAGCTGATAATTCTCCTGTAATTCTTCTATATCTTTGTTGTAATAGATTTGTATCTAAATACTATGAATGATAAAAGCTGTTTAGATGTCTTGCTTAATGCTTTTCCATTATCTCCAGTTAGCTTTCTCCATTCTGGCGGAATGATATTTCCAATAAAGTTATAAAATATTGTAGCATTATTATTACTATATTTTTTTAATAATATTACAACTATTAGTTAAAAAATCGAATACTACAGGTCGCATTTTTTACCTCAAAAAATACATCTATAGTAGGTGTTTTAGAAAATAATTTTTTTACAAATTACCCTCAAATTTTTATGCAAAAGGTTGAAAGTAGGTTGAAAAAAATTTTTATGCCAAACCTATATAAATCTTCATACTGATATTATCTGCCTTAGAAGACCAATTTTGCTTATAGGTAATGTTCATATATAAGCATAAAAGCATTCAACTATAAAGATAATATTAAGAAATTATAAGTTAGAATGTTACCATAAATTAATTGATAATTATAAATTTATAACATAAAATTACTTCTATAAAATTTTAATTAATTAACGGAGTGATTGCAATGAGAGATGTTTATAGTTTTATTACAAAAGCGGTTCAACAAGTTACATCCAACACTACTAGTTGGATGAAGGATTGCGTACTTATTCCAGGTGACAGTATCCGCGAAGTATTGATTTCTGGTGCTGATGCTGCTGGTCAGATGGCTTTCAAATGTTACAGCATATGTGGACGTATATTTATTAATTATCTAAATAAATTTAATAGTAGTTATATCAATAGCGTTGATGGTCCTTATAGTCCTATGACAGTTTTACACAGCATTGCTTCTGATGAATTTGGCTTCATCACGTATAGCCCAGACTTGAATTTAATTTTTCCTGCCAATTTTACTTCAGTGATAAATGATAGCGATATAGTTGTTGCTAAAGTACAGCAATTCAATAATAATCATGATATAAATGCTACTCTAATAGAGTTGAGCAGACAAGGATGTAAATCAATATCAGAATGTAGTATAGAGTTATTAGTAGATAGTTATAATGAAATGAATGCTAATAATGATGAAAGCAATTTGTTGTCAACAACAGCATCATGGATATTAGGTGTATCATTAGCTGCTGGTTGCATTGCGACGTTAGTAGCATACAAAAAATGCAAAAAAAATGCAGATATAAATATTAATATTGATCACATTGAAGAAACGAAAAATCACGAAAACATGCAAGAGCTACTACAAATAGAACCAGTAGTGGAATCTCAATATGAACTATCCGGAGCAGCAAAAGATAGTAGCATAGAGATCGTAATATCTTAAGTTTTTTTTGTCTATTTGGTATCAAAGTAGTATCACAGGCATAAATATTAAGATAGAAACATAGAAGAAATGCAAGAAGTATAATTTCTGTGTTTCTATAATATTTTATTTAGTCAGATCAAATTTTGATTTTACAACACAACCTAATAACAAATTAATGATTATATCTTCAGTTAATAAATTAATAGCAGAAGAGTATCATAATATTGGTTTATGGTTTATTGTTAGTTTTATATTTGGTATAGCATTATATTTTGCCTTGCCTTCTGAACCACAAATTTGGCAAATTTTGCTTGTATTACCAGCCTTCATAGTTATTTTCATAATTATAAGAAATAGCTTTTTAAGCAAAACATTGCTGTTAATTCTGTTTTGTTGCTATTTAGGTGTTATAGTTGGTAAAATAAGATATTTAACAGCAAATACATACCATATTGATACGATTATAAAATCTAAAATTTATGGAACAATAAAAAAAATTCATCCTACTTCTAGAGGAGTGATACTAGTTATTGATAACTGCTATGTTGAAACACTTGATAATCACAATACACTAGCAAGTATAAAAATATCAGCTTTTAGAAAACAAGTGCATAATATTACGATTGGAGATCGAGTTGCTTTCAATGCAACATTATATCCTCTAACAAGTAATAAACTAATGATTAATGAATTGCCATTCAATATACTTGCATATTTTAACAATATCAGCGCAATAGGTTATGCAACATCATCAGTGAAATTAGTTCAAAGTAATAATCAAAACAATGGATTACTAAGCCATAAATTAATTGCTACTATTGAGCATATTAGAATTAAGATACATGATAGAGTTATAGACGCTTTAGATAGTTATTTAGGTGGTTTTATTAATGCGATTTTATTAGGAGAAAATCATGCACTTAATAAAGATATTATTATCAGTATGAGGCAAGCTGGAGTATCACACATATTGTGCATATCAGGATTACACCTTTCTATGGTTGCAATTGCATTATTTATTGGATGTAGATTTATCTTAAATTTATCAACCACTGTTGCTTTTAATTGTGATGTAAGAACTATAGCAATAATAATGTCTTTAATAGGTAGTTTTTGCTATCTAGTATTAGCTGGTGGGCATATTGCTACAATTAGAGCTTTTATAATGACTTCAACTACTATGGCAGTTGTTCTAATAAAGCGTGGAGTAGTTCCATTACGATCAGTTGGCTTAGCTGCTATTATAATTCTGTTATTCAATCCAGAATATGTCATGCATCCAAGTTTTCAGCTATCATTTATAGCTGTGATATCATTAATTAGTTGCTATGAGCTTCAGAGTATTACTCAGCAACATAAATTCAATGTAGATCAAAAAGATATATTATCTAAAATACAGCTATTTTTTGAGTCAAACATATATTCAAGTGCTATTGCTAGCATAGCAACTGCTCCAATTGTAATATATCACTTTTACAGTTTTCCTAACTACTCAGTATTAGCAAATCTATTGATAGTGCCATTAACAGCATTTTGGGTTATGCCATTAACTCTGATATCTTTATTACTAATGCCTTTTAACATAGAAAACTATTCCTTGTTATTAGCAGGGCAAGGAGTTGATGTTATAATTAAAATAGCTAAGATAATTTCAACACTTCCATATGCAGTAACTTACTTTGGACATATTGACGATGTTAGCTTATTAATTTATTTGTTTGGATTCTTATGGCTAGTTATTTGGCATAAACCCTGGAGGATGATTGGAGTAGTAATAATTATTATAGCTATTATACGAACAGCATTAGTTTCTAAACCAGATCTTGTTTTCAATGGTGAACTTACAGCTCTTGGTATTAAGAATTCTAATAGTAAATTTGAGATACATGCTTCTTCTAATATGCCAGAATTTTTTTTAAATTATTGGAGTAATTGGTATGGTCAGAACGAAATATTATTTCGTGATAGTGCAATAAAAACATTCAACCATAGAATTATTACCAACTCAGGTAAAATAGTAGCTATTAGATTTAAAAAGACTGATGAATGCGTACCAGCTGATTTGATAATTAGTGTAATACCAAATGATAAATGCAAATATACTACAGCAAAGATAATTGATGCTGCTATATTGAATAAGTCCAATATAGTAGAAGTATATTGTCATAAACAAAAATGTGAATATAAGACTAAATTGAAGAGTGATAGGTTCAAGCTAAGTTAATAAATTCAAAAGTACTTAAGGCAGCATGAGTAAATATGGTGGCTTGAGCCGGGATTGAACCGGCGACGCAAGGATTTTCAGTCCTACGCTCTACCACTGAGCTACCAAGCCAAAAATACATTAAATCTTTTTAAAGAAAATAAATAAAAGCTAATATAACAAATATATATAATCCACTCATAACTGTTTGTCTATAATAATTCAGCTTTTTGATGGTTGTTTTAATTCGAGTTCGATATAAATAATGTGGCAAAATATTGAGATGTATAGTGAAACATTATTTTGCAATTCTTTCTTTTTAAGCCATTCTATTTACTAGAAAATATCTGCTAGATAGATCATTACAGTTATGTTTGTTTATTTTTATAGTTCTAGCAGGTTTTAATATGACTTATCTTTTTTCTATTTTATAGCTTTTAAGCTGTTGTTGCAATACCTCTTTCTACTATTTAATCTATTCTTATATCAAACTCGTATTCTTTCGATACATTATTGCATAACAGAAGTTAAGTAATAAAAACAACAGTACACATTTAGCTTCAGCTATAAATAAAAAAAATTCAACATATCATTAAAAATATTGCTTAATATTAATAGTTGATAAAAATATTAATAACTTTAAATTAGTTAAAAATATGGCTACTAACAATAAAACATCAAATTCATTCAAAAAAACAGTAGTCTTATATTGCATTTATAGCCTAATTCCACTGCTTAATTCAGTATACTTCTTTATTGTTTTTTTTACTCAGGATTATATTACCTATAACTCTAGATCTATCAGTTATTCTTTATTATTAGATTTCACATCTTTATTAATTATCATAATATTACTAGCTAAAGTAGTATGGAAATACTTAAGATATAATGTTAAAACAGTGGCAGAAAGGTTACAACAAAAAGTTGCAGTGACTTTTAGTATAACTGCTGTAGTACCAATAATTGTGCTTGCAGTATTGTTTATATTCTTTTTTAACTTTACTATTCAAAATTACTTTGACAAATATATTAACAAAATTTGCTATGCATCAACAATTAGCAAGCTTTATTTACAGAGCAAAGCTAACGATCAAAGTACAATGTCAAATATAACCAATGAGCTAACTAGCAAGAAAATAGCAAAACTACACACTAACAGGCTTTTACACTTTTTAAAACATAAAGAATTTATAAATTATCTAACTAACAATTTTGATTCTAATCAAGAATATATTAAGCTAAAACATCGACTAATTTTACTACAAGTAAAATGCTTAATTGCTTTTCTCTGTATTGCTTTATTAATGCTGCTAATAGCAATTCATATGAGCTTGATCTTAGCAAATAGAATTTTTCTACCGGTTACAGAATTATTAGTTACTGCGACTAAATCTATTAAACTAGCAAAGTTAAATATTCAATTAAAGCATACAAATGTTGAGAATGAATTAGATTTTCTAACTTCTGTATTTAACCAAATGATAAAGCAATTAGAATATCAAAACAAAGATTTAACAATAACGCAGAGAACATTAGTTTGGTCTGATATAGCAAGAAAAGTAGCTCATGAAATTAATAATCCACTTACTCCTATACAGCTATCTGCTAGTATGCTAGCAGATAAATTTGGCAAAGAAGTAAGTGATCCTATTATGTTTACAAAGTATCTAAACATTATCTCAAGGCATGCTAAAGATATTGAAACAATTATTAAAGAATTTGCTGATTTTGCTAAAATACCAGTTCCTAAGTTTACTAACTGCGATCTAGTTGCAGTGATCAAAGGGTTAGTTGAATCAAGGCAAATAATCAATGAGAAAATACAGTATAAGTTTATTAGTACACTCAGCAAACTAGATTTTGTAGCAGATGTTACTCAAATTCATCAAATTATTGCGAACTTATTAAACAATGCTGAAGAATCTTTGGAATCTAAGTTTCATTCCACTAAAATAATTAAAATATTCTTACAACAACCTGTCTTTGAAATTGTAACTATTGAGGTTCAAGATACTGGCAATGGATTCTCTCTAGATTTAATTAACTATATTACTGAGCCATATGTTACAACACGCTTACGAGGTAGTGGCTTAGGACTGTCTATTGTAAAAAAAATTGCTGAGGATCACTTTGGTACATTACAAATTCGAAATCTACCAAATGGAGGAGCAGCAGTTCAAATTATATTTGACAATTTAAAATTGCAAGCCTGTCTTAATCGGGGGTATGAGTAGTATAGCGCTAATTTTTATCAATTTTATAGTTAAAATAATTATTTCTTATTGATTTATCTAGAATAGAGTACTAATTTAAGATTATAAGCAAATTTTAGTTAACCACTTAAATCATTAGTACAATTCTCAGGAGATAAATTATGGGCCATGTTTTAATAATAGATGATGAACACGATGTTAGAGCACTGCTATCAGATATTGTTAAAAGTAAAGGATTTACACCAACAACTGCTGAAAATAGCTCTGAAGCACTAAGTATTCTAGATGTAAAACTACCTAAAATAGTAATTCTGGATGTATGGTTGCGTGGCAGTGATTTAGATGGATTAGGAATATTAGAAATTATAAGAAAAAAACATCCTTTAGTTCCTGTTATAATTATCAGTGGTCATGCTACAATTGAAACAGCAGTTACTGCTATCAAAATGGGAGCATATGATTATGTAGAGAAGCCATTTACAGCTGATAAAATAGTTACAGTATTAAAGCGAGCATGTGAAACAGCAAGGTTAAAAAAAGAAAACATTGATCTTAGAACCAAAGTAATTGATAGATCAGAGATTATAGGGCAGTCACCTGCAATCAACAAACTTAAAGCAGAAATAGAGAAAATTTCGCCAACTTCTGGCAGAGTAATGATTACTGGTAATATTGGGTGTGGAAAGGAGCTAGTAGCCCAACTCATTCATCGGCGTTCAAAATATGCATTAGGACCATTTGTTACTTTTTGTCCAACAGCTCTTACTGAAGAACAAGCAAAATACGAATTATTTGGTGAGAGAAATATTAATAACAACTCAGATTTTACTTATAAGGTTTGCGCGCTTGAAGCTGCCAATAATGGTACACTTTATATTGATGAAATTGCTGATTTACCTCTAAGCCTTCAATCTCGATTACTGAAATTTTTACAAGATAATAATTTCGAAAAAAATGGTTCTAGTACATCAGTTAAACTTAATATTAGATTAATTAGCGCTACTGCTAAAAATATTCAAGAAGAAGTAACACTAGGAAGATTTAGACAGGATTTATATTACAGATTAAATGTGATTCCAATTCATGTTCCATCACTTGCTAAGCGTAAGGAAGATATTCCTCTGCTTGTGCAACATTTTGTTCAGCAGCTAGCAAAGTCATCTGGATTGAAGGCCAGAAAGTTTTCAAATGAAGCAATTGCAGCTTTGCAAGCTTATGATTGGCTAGGAAATATAAGACAATTGAGGAATGCAATAGAATGGACCTTAATCATGAATCCACTAACATCAAATAGCAACCATGAAATTGAGGTAGATATGCTTCCACCTGATATTATCAATAATAAGGCAGTAAGTATTATAAAATCTAAGGCTAAGGTTAATATGATGTCTATGCCTTTAAGAAAAGCTCGAGAAGTATTTGAGCGTGAATATCTTGTTGCTCAAATGAATAGATTTAATAATAATATTTCTAAAACTTCTGCTTTTGTTGGAATGGAAAGGTCAGCATTACATCGAAAGCTTAAATTGCTGAACATTAATTGCAGTAATAAAGATGCACATAATAATGATTATTCGAGTGATGATAATTTACTTGCAACAGGACAGCAAAATAAAGAATGTCTAGCTTAACTGTCAATAATATAATTCCTTTAATTATATATTTTAATGATAGACAGACAATTGTTCTTTAGGTATTTTAAAACACTTAATAGTAAGAAACGTAAATACATACCAAGAATGATTTTAAAACTGAGTAATATAATGATGGTTCTGCTGCTACTAACAGCACACAGAGCTGGTGTTGGCATTATGCCCAAAAACAAATTACTTACTCCAAAACAAAATGAAGAAATTAGGAAGTATATTGATACTCAAAATGCTAAAAAGGCTCCAATAGAGCTAAAGAAAAAGTTTGGTACAAATTTACGTGGTTTAAGGTTGATATCATTAGACCTAAGTCATACTGATTTTTCAAACGTAGATATTAGCAATGCTCAATTCATAAGAGTAAATTTATCTTACTGCGATCTTACTAATGCAACAGCTAATGGCTCTGTAATACAGGAATGTAAACTGGAACAATCTATGATGTCTCAGTTTCAAGCTATTAATGCTGATTTTGGAGCATCTAAATTTATTAAATCAGAGATTCACAATTCTGATTTTTCCAGGTCAAACTTAGAAGACAGTCGTTTTGATGCATGTAATATACAAAATACTAAATTTATAAATGTTATAGCTAAATCCATTCATTTTTTAAACAGTACTATTGTTAATTCAAACTTTCAAAGTGCTAGTATTAGCCTTGGAAAGTTTCATCGTAGTAAACTAATAAACAATAATTTTTTAGGAGCAGATTTAACGCATTCGCATTTTTCTTTTACTAAAGTTATTGCGAACTACCTTGAATCCAGCGATTTTAATTATAGCACGATTGATAATTCTACTTTTTTTTCTTCAATTTTATCACATGCTGTTATTGATAATGCTAAAATTAACAATTCGAGGTTTAGCCAATCATCTTTAACTAATGTACCGGTATTGTTATCTGTCATAACAAATACAACTTTTGATCACTCCGATCTACAACAATCATATTTTTCAACAACTACATTAGATAAGGTGGTTTTTATTAAAAATCAATTAAATAAAGTAACATTTAGTAAGAGCAACATAAATAATACAGTAATTCATGAGTGCCAAGCTAACTCTGCTATTATTACACAAGGAGCAATTTCTAATACTACTATAAATCAATCACAGCTAAATAATATAGCTATTAAGCATAGCGAATCTAGTAAGTTAGTAATTAAAGATTCATATATGCATGATAGTGAACTTATTAATGTAACTTTTAAAGAGTCAAACTTTAATAATATTGTTTTAATTAGAACAAGATTTAGAGACAATAAATTTTATCATAGCCATTTAAATTTACTAAATTTGCAACAAGCGGCTTTTATTAATAATGTTTTTGACTCAACATCATTGAAAAGTTCAGTTATGATCGGTGGAATAATGAATAATGTTACTCATAAAAATTGCGATTTTAATAAGCTCCAATTAACAAATTGTATTATTTTAAATTCTGATAAAATTGAGAATGCAATAACTGCTAACATTGCTTATAGTTTAAACCAAGCATTTAGCTACCAAGATCTATCTTCAATGAATTTTAGCGAGTTGACGATATCAGGATATAACTTATCCAACCTAAATTTACAAAATAGTATTTTCAGAAGAACTAACATCTCTAATACAAGCATTACTGATTCAGACTTTAGCAACTGTAATTTTCATGAAGCAAAAATTAATCAATCAGATTTTAAAAACTCTAATTTTACCAATACTAAATTTACATTAGCTAAGATATCAAATTCTAATTTTGATAATGCCAACTTAAATAATACTGACCTACATTTAAGTAATATAAAAGATAGCACATTTAATAATACTAATTCAGCGTATAGTACAAATTCTATAGCTAAAGCACTATAAAACAGTTATGTTATATACTTTTCGAATCGAAAATGGTGTCTACGTCATAGTAATATTTGATTCTTCTTAATTTAGTTTAAAATTATTTTTTCAATAGGTTTAAATCTGGAGAATAAGGTAGCAAAAAAATAACTTTATAACCAATACTATTAATTTTTATCTCTTCTTTTTATGCTCAAACCTCACTACAGAATTATGAGGTGATTTCTCAATTAAATCCTGTTCTATCAAACAGTTAAAAATAGCAGTATTAACATTGCAATCAAAAATTGATACCGTTAGAATAGACATTAGACCTCTTTCGAAACTGGTTAACGTAGTTCAAAATTATTGCTGATAAATATCGCAATAGACCTAAAAGATTCGGTCTTAGATTTAATTTGATCTCTGGTATTTATAATTTTGAACTACGTTAACCAGTTTTGAAAGAGGTCTATTATAATAATTCTTCTTGTTTTTTTTATGGCTATAGCAGTTTTTAATATTACTGCTTTGTTCTCATCTTTTTTATATTTTTTAGCATTCAACTATTGTTGAAATATTCACTTATTTGGAGATAAGATTGGAATTAAGTTTTGAGATAGAATAACTAGCAAGAGAAGCAATTATATGAACAAAGAAATTAATAGGAGAGCGATGTCTAGTATGCTCTAAATGCATATGTTTTTTCAGTATATTAAAGACAGATTCAATTAAGAAGGAACGTTTTTTAATAACTGCTTATCTTCTATGGTCCAATAAATATGTTTTCATATCTTTACGAAGATTAGTAAATAAATGCAAACTATTGGTTAACAGTTGATGAAATAATGCTTTTGATATATAAGCTTCATCTCCAAAGAATTTACCTGATAAAGATTTTGCAATAACTGAAGCTATATATACAGCTAAACTACTATAAAACAGTTAATAATAAGACGTAATGAAAAAATAATTAGTATAACATATTCTATAAATTTTGGAAAAAAAGTGCTATTGATAAACTAAAAGAAGATGTGAGTCAATATAGTGACGCATATCAATATGAAAGAGCTAAACAAACTATGAGTAAGTAAGTTTGCGATACAAAAAGTGCATTAAAGAGATTAAATATTACATATAAAAAAAGCTATAAAACATCCTAATGCAAAATAAGAAGAGAGATTAAAATTTCAGAATAAGATAAAAAGGTATAAATACAAAGGAAAAGTTATTGTCTTTACGGATGAGGGTAGTTTTGTTCATAGTAGCATTAGAACTCATAAATATACAGCAAAAGGCATGAGATGTTACTGCGTTTATGATCAGTCAGAGAACTAATATTATAGGAGATTAGTAGATAAATCTCTGCTAACAGTATCAATTATTTTTAACAGTTGTATAGAACAGAATTTAATTCCCAAATTACCTAATAATTCTGTAGTTGTAATGGACAATCAAAGTTTTCATAAAAGTTCGCATTTAAACACTATGATAGAAAAAGATGGACATATTAGAGTATTTACCTTCTTATTTTTCTGATTTAAATATATTGAGAAAAAATGTCTTCAAGCTCAATTAAGCAGAATAAAATATCACTGTGACTTAGATACACTTTTCAAAAAGTATATAACATAGCTGTTTTATACTAGTTTAGCTATAGTAATAGCAAAACATAGCAGCTGTTTATTACACTTCATAAAGTGAACAAACATTAACAATGATATAGGCAAAAAAGATGTAATGCAATAAAACTATTAAAATTGATACCCATTTGATTGTATCATAATGACTATCAGTTTGATCATTGTTTATTTTTTGCATTAAAAGTAATTTTTTGATGTTCTGCTGAAGTTCTGCCTGTAATAATTATTCTTCCTACTTTTCAATTGTTTTTCCTTATATCTAACTCTAGTCACATATAGCATATTCTCCTGTAATTTCAGCTTCTGCTTCATCAACAGGTTGAAATTTTCTCAACTCATTATTACTTAAGTGTCCTAATATCATGTGTTGTACTTCATAAGGCAAGTTATTCCAAGATGGTGTACTTGCTACATGATCATCTGGAAATAAAGTAACTGTTTCAGCTAACGATTCAATTGCATGTTGTAATAGATTAGCTCTATCACTTGCATTTTTAATACACTGCTCAATAAAAGATGCATACATATCAAATTTTTCCATGATTTTTGCTGTAAAATCAGAATTGCTAACACATCTTGCTAGGGTATTTAGATTTTTTTCCAGAAACAATATTTCAAATAAAGTTGTACCACTGTTACTAACATTGATGTCCTTCATTTCCTGTAGTTCTTTCTTACATTTATATCTTAGGTTAGTCAAATGTTGTGATCTATGTATCATGCTTTGATTTTCTATGAAACCTCTTGCATTAATATCTAGGTTACAATATTCTATCCTAATAATATCAGCAACTAATAACTTTATTATCTCGTCATTATAATCAAATATAGTACAACATTGACTAAAAGGAGTATCACCAAAATCATTTACTGCATTAACATCAGCTCCAGCACTTAACAGTATCTTTATAAAATATACATTGTGGTGGATAACAGCACAATGTAAAGGAGTATGATTATAAACATCTGATAAATTAACATCAGCTCCAGCATTTAACAGAAGCTTTATAGCCTGTATGCAGCTTGAACTGCCTCGTCCGTAGGCCATAACATCATGTAAAGGAGTATGGCCATTACTATTTTGTAAATCAACTATAGCTCCATGATTTAACAAAAGTTTTACAATATTTGGCAAACCAAATCGAGCAGCATAATGTAAAGGAGTACTATACCAAATATTTGGCGCATTAACATTAACTTCATAATCTAACAATAGCTTTACAATCTCTGTGTTATTACGCATACAAGCTTTATGCAAAGGACTGAAGTTAAGATCATCACATAAATTAGGATCAGCTCCAGAATTTAATAGAAGCCTTACAATATCTAGGTTTCCTGTTTCAATTGCGCAATGTAAAGCTGTTTGATTCTCTTCATTTAGTGCATTAATATTTATATTTCTATCTGCAATTATAGATCTTAGTTTATCTAAGTTACACTGTTTTACAGTCTCGTGTAAATTAGATTCTTGCTGTGTTACTCTATGCCTAAAAAAATTTTGTATACTAGAAAGCAGCCTAGTAAAACGTCCCATATACTTTCACATTAAAATTAATTGTATCTTAACCCAAGTTCGATATAAGAAATATAGCAAAATTTAGGAAGGATAGATGCTATAGCTCCTTCAATACTTATGTTTTTTAGAGTTTAAAAATAAGTATTTTACACTTCCTTTGTTCAAAATACTTATTAAAGTCCTCTATTAGCTAAAAAATCTTTACTATAAAAATTGTAGCAGTTATCATTATTTTTGAGAGCATTATATCTTTCTTTATGTGTCTGCTTTATTCTTCTTTGTTGTTATTTTTGAAAGAGGCCTAATATCAATCTATCCATGTAACTCTTATTCTACTTCTATCGAATTCAGAATATATTTTACAAAGTTATTATATACTAAATAAGCAAATATTCAATCTAAAATTGATTCATATTTTAACTATTTTTATATGTTTCTTATTTTGTAAAAGAAAAGAGAAAATAGTTATAAGTATACAAGTTAGCATATAAAAAATATGCTAAAACACAGAGAAATAAGTGTTACAGATCTTTTTATGCTTATATATTAAGCTATTTGTTGATATTTGCACTTCAGATTATCTCATCACCACATCTAATTCAACATAATTTACTATAGAGCAAACTCTGGTTACTATAATATTAATTAGACAATTTTACTTTGACAAACTCAACTCTATTTAAATTAGAGCATAAAGTTAAGTGAATATCTCCATTATTTATAGCAGTTACTTTAGCTACTGCTATCCCATATGGATAATATTGCCCATCACCTGATGTAACAAATATTTCTCCAAGTTGAACCTTAGTATTTTCATCGAGATATAAAGGCTTTACAGCATAGTTATCACTTCCTCCGCCAACAAGGATAGCTCTTTCTTGAGAAATTGAAGATATCACTGGTATTTTTGAATTTGAATCAGCCAAAAGGAGAATTTTAGAGTAATTATTACTTACCTCAATTACTCTGCCAATTAATCCATGATTATCATATACAACATTATTTTTCTCAATACCTTGATTAAATCCTGCTGATATAATTCCTAATTTATTATAAGGTGTAAAGCTAATTGATAATAGCCTTGTAGTAATTGAGTTATTAAGCGTTTCACCACTAAAGCTGATAAAATTTTTTAATCTTTGATTTTCAGCATTTAATATAACTAGTTTTTGCTCAACATCTTGTAAATAAGATATTCTTGAGTTTAATTCAGCATTATCTCGTTTTAATTGATCCAATGATTTAAAATATTGCAATAAATTAGCATAGGCATTACTAATATAATTTAGAACTGATAAAGAAGTCTCAAGTATTTGACCAGTATTTTCAAGTACAATAGCCTTGACATGTGTAGTATTAGAAAGATGCATTGTGCATATAGACACGATAATTATAAAAATAGCTGTAACTAGGCGAAATTTTGTTAATACAGTTACTAAATGTTTAAGTATATTTTTGCTCTGGTACTTATAACGATTTTCTAAAAGTGCCATAGAAAATTAGTGCTGTTTAAACAGTACATGCTTTAATCTGTCAAAGTCTTCTAAGATTTCACCGCTCCCTAAAGCTACGCAAAATAAAGGATTTTCAGCAATGAATACTGGCAATTGAGTTGTTTCTTTTATTAATAAGTCTAAATTTTTAATTAAAGAGCCTCCACCGCTTAACACTATACCTTTATCTGCAATATCTGCAGAAAGCTCTGGAGGTGTACACTCAAGTGTAGCTTTGATTGTTTCTATTATCTGATTTACTGGCTCAACTAAACTCTCAGCAATTTGTTGTTCAGAAATTGTAATTCCTTTTGGTACACCATTAATTAAATCTCGACCTCTAATCTGAATAGTTTTAGCTTCTGTATTAGAAACATAAGCTGTTGCAATTTCCTTTTTTATTCTTTCTGCTGTAGGATCTCCTATTAACAAGTTATGATAGCGCCTGATATATGAAGATATTGCTTCATCCATTTTATCACCACCTACTCGTACTGATTTTGAATATACAACTCCACCAAGTGATAATACAGCTACTTGCGTAGTCCCACCTCCAATTTCTACTATCATTGACCCAGTTGGAGATGTAACCGGCAATCCAGCTCCAATTGCTGCTGCCATTGGCTCTTCTATTAAAAATACTTCACGCCCTCCAGCGCTTTCTGCTGCCTCTTGTATGGCACGCCGCTCAACTGGCGTTGAACCTGAAGGTACACATATAATTATTACTGGCCCAGCAAAGCTTCTACGATTATGTACTGAATGAATAAAGTGCTTAATCATTTCTTCAGCACTTTTAAAATCAGCAATAACACCATCTTTCAGTGGTCTTTTAGCTTCAATATCTGATGGAGTTTTACCTAACATCATTTTAGCTTCATGCCCAAATGCATAAGGCTTATAAGATCCTCCTTCTCTAATCAATGCAACAACCGATGGTTCATTTAATACTATTCCTTTGCCTTGTACATAGACAAGTGTATTAGCTGTACCTAGATCAATAGCCATATTAGAAGAATAAAAACTTAGTATTTTTTCTTTTGCTTGTTTAATATATTTCTTTAAAACCATAATCTATATAGAATAAAAATATAAGTTAACAAATATAATATAACTGCACTTGTTTTTAAGTAAACGTAAAATATTCATTACGTAATAAATTAATTAACAATTATACTAACATTATCATTGGATTTTCTATGATTTCTCTAAAAATATTTAAGAACTTTGCTCCAACTATACCATCAACTACTCTGTGATCACATGAAAGTGATATATCCATTACTCTAGCAACAGTAATTTGATTATTAACAACGACTGGCATCTTAATAGCAGCTCCAATACTAAGTATACAACTCTGAGGAGGATTAATTATTGCATTAAATTGCTTAATACCATACATACCAAGATTAGAAATAGTAAAACTACCACCTTGAAACTTTAAGTTCATTAGCTCGAGCATGCATAATCAAACTTTTTGCCTCATTAGAAATTACAAATAAAGATTTTTTATCAGGATTTATAATAATAGGAGTTAGTAGACCATCTTTAACAGCAATATCAATATCAATTAAATCATATTTTCTAGTACCATACTCTTCCAAGCTAGAGTTAATTATAGGTACTCTAACTAAAGATATAGCAGCAATCTTGATCAGCAAATCGTTAACTGATATTTTTATTTCTTCATTAAACCTCGTTCGAAACTGGTTAAGGTAGTTCAAAATTATTGCTGACAAATATCGAAATAGACGTAAAAGATTCGGTCTTAGATTTAATTTGATCTCTGATACTTATAATTTTGAACTACCTTAACCAGTTTTAAACGAGGTCTATTCAACGGTAATAAATCTAAAAGTTACATGAGTATACCCTTTTGATTATTGCTATCATTTTTAGATTTGGATATTGAGTATGTGCTGTGAGTATTTGACTTGTAATTTGGGCTAGATTTTAACAAAACTTTTTTAAATCCTGAGCTATTTGAAATGTCTTTTTTTAGCTGTTGTATTATATTTAAACTTTCAGGAGTGATTCTATCCATAAAATATTTTGCTTTACTAGGCAAAGATAGTATATTGCAAAATGTTGCTAGTTTATAACGCATTTTATCAACCATTGATATAGATTCTATATTTAATTTTATAAATGCAGTAGTATTCTCGATGTGTTTTTTATAGTCTAAACATTCTTGTATATCCTTAACTTCTTGTTGAGTTAAATATTGTTTTTGTTCAAAGCTAGTTAACACTGAGTCATAAAACTGCTTTACCTTTTTTAAGGTCAATTTTTTCATTGGGGTATCTTGCAATCTTTGGACTAAAGGAAATAACTCATCTTCAATACCTTTTAGAACTTTTTCTGCTTTAATAACATTTTCTACAGCATGATACTTATTTGAAATAGCCCATTCTAAAGCACTTTTCCCTTCGATTTCGATATTATGAAAGGATGCATATATAACTGGCTCTTTAATATCAGAAATAGCAAAATCCTTTAACCATCTACCATTTTTAAATTCAGGTGATACATTACTAAATTTACTTATTATGTCAGTTGTTTGTGCTATTCTTCTCATATTCTGAAGATTTTCTTTTACATTATCTTTGTAAAATGCTTTAAAATCTTGATAATTACTAATGGTAGTATGCATAAACGTTTCATCATCAAACCTAACCCTAGCCATTAATCCTTTTGGATTAAATCCAGCTTTTTGTAGCTCAGACGCTTTTTTTTCTACTACAGTATCTATTTGGTATTCATCAAGTTGGGTAAGCATTTGGTTTAATGCAGCGTTATATTTTTCAATACTAAACGATAGGTTGCCCGCTTGAATAGCTGAATTGTAACCTATTTGATTGTGGTTAAAAATGTTATACGTTGACTTAACCATACTTTCAAAATCTTTATGAAACTGCGTCATAGATCTACCGTGATCTATTTTAACAACAGTTTTACCATCTTGTACCATTAAATTTCCTGGATGATAATCAGCTTCACCTAAAATATGACAAGAGGCAATTATTTTCTCAAATCCTTCTAATCCTTGTAGGTTTTTTGCATCTGCTTTAATATGAATAGAATTTTTTGATCCAGAAAATTCTGAAAGTGGTACTGCATTCTCAAAAAATTTAGATCTTATATACAGCACATCTGAATTAACTTCATCTGGTGTTACTAATTCTTCTTTTGGAGCACGTCCATATAATAATAACTTGTACATAGAAGAAGTTAGCAATTCTTGTACAGCATCTCTTACATCATTCTGAGCTTTTTGCCTCTCTGCTGGATCCATTATAGCTAAAACACTATCATTGTTTTTATAAAATTTTTTAAGAAGAAAAGTATTATTACTTAACTTTTCATTAGCAACATATCCTGCAGAGACACCAACTTGCTTATCTCCTGTTTGAAAAAATTCACTCTGTTTAGAAACATTTTTATCACGCAGCAGTTCATCAATACTACTATTGTTAAAATTTGTGGCTTGTTGAATGCTTAATTCTTTTTTACGTTCTATTTTAAATTTTGTAGTTAGTCTATCTAAAAGTGGTAACTCAATAATATTTCTTAACTCTTTATACTTATCTTCTGCAAACGTATCTTTTAGTACTTTCAATACTTTGTGTAAATCATGATCATTTAAATTAGAAAAACATTTTTGGTATTCTTCTAGACTAGATGCAGAAAAACTTTTAGAAATACTATTTAATGTTTTAGCAAGACTTTGACTTAAAGATAAAATAGTTTCATCTGTAGTTTTTGATAGCCCTATCAGAGCTAAAGATTCAAATAGTTGCTTAGCTAATATACTTTCTGTAATTTCTCTCTTGTACATCAGAACCTTCATGAATAGAATAACCTTAATTATTAATAATACATGTGTATAAAAAAGTTACAAGCTTAAGTTGAATATAGAGCAGCCATTAGTATTTTTTCTAAACTGATTTTAGAAGCTCAAAGTTTTATAACACCAGATTAGGATAAGTTGAGTGAAGAAAAAAAAGATGGAATAAGATAGGGTTAAGTTTGGAGATAGAATAACTAGCAAGAGAAGAAATTATATGAACAAAGAACTTAAGATGAAAGCGACGTCTAGTATGATCTAAATGCATATGTTTTTTTAGTACTTAGACCTCTTTTGAAACTGGTTAAGGTAGTTCAAAATTATAAATGCCAGAGATCAAATTAAATCTAAGACCGAATCTTTTACGTCTATTTTGATGTTTATCAGCAATAATTTTGAACTACCTTAACCAGTTTCGAAAGAGGTCTATTAATAAAATTTGTCAACTACAACCAGTAAAGCTAACTTCATCATCACCATCATCTGAATTCTCTAGAGAACTCTCACAGGGTGTATCATCTATATATTTCATAGCACTGAGTTCTCTTTCAGATATCATGCCTGATGTATGTGGGTATAAATATATATCATCTCTTGATTCTGTATTGCATTTATTGCTTTCAGATGGAGTATTATCATATAATGCTTGCTTTATTATATATGTAGCCAAATTTCTTGCAGCAGCAAACTGATCATCAAACTTAATCTCAGTGTTATCATCAACATTGCCTATATCTAATAATAACATGTCATACACCTTCTTATCACCACATGAAAGCCATCGTATATAATCGCCTAGCTTTTGAGTTCCAAAAATATTCACAAATGTTTTCTGATCATCCATATTCCTATTCTTTAGTATACCTACGATTTCACTATTATCTGTTCTCGTCAATATGAATGGTTTATTACTCTCATCTTTAAAGCACAGCAACTTACTAAATGTTTCTTCACTTATATTTTTACAGTTAATTAACACATCAATCATTTTTTTTCTTAGGTTCTCAGCTAATTCTGTAGTTTTTTCAACTTTAATAGCTCCAGCCACTTTAAAAGTATTGGTTAGGCGTAATATATTTTCAAATAATTCTACATTTTTTCCAATTTTACGATGTACTATCTCATCAAAATCATTGCTCATTAATGCATGAAATATTAATTTAGCCAATACTTCACTTTTTGTAAAAAATACTTTACAGGCTGTACTACACAATGATATTAGCTGAGTTAAATCATCTGCATTTGATTCATGTATTATGTATTTCTTATCTTTTTCACAATCTTCTATTTTTTCTTGAATTTTTCTTAAATACGAATCAATTATACTTGAACTTTCCTTAAGTGCTTGAGATGTTTCAGAAAAAATAGTTCTATCATTTAGCATTTTCTGATTTATTAGCTTATTATATACTTCATCTGCAATATCGTGCCTTTTAATTTCACGTAATATATCAAACATCAGCTCAATCAAATCATATCTTTGTGCCAATGGAATCATTTTTTGTGAGTTATGTTTTAATGCTTCCCATATAATATCAACAGGCTGGTAATTTTTCTGCTCTTTTATATATTTCAACACAATTGAAAAAACCGTGTTTTCATGATCAAGTTTTTCGTTTATTAACTTATCAATCAAGTCAATTACATGTGATTTAGCAACAGAAATCATTGCAAGAATACATTCCATCATTTCAGAACTATCTTTTCCATCTTTAACACTATCTGTTATGCATTTCAATGTTACAGAAAGAAAAGTGTCAGGATATTCAGTTGTATAAGTTATAATCCTATAACATAACTCATGTTTACCAGCATTTTCTAATTGCTTGCAGATAAAAGTTACAGGCCAGAGGTTTTTTTCAATTTTTACATATTCTAGTATTACAGTCCTTATTGTACAATTATTATTATTATTAGCATTAAATTCCTGATTCATAGCTTGAACAAACGAGTTATATGATCCTTTAATAGCGTATGTGCATAATAGCTGAGTAGCTAATCCAGCTGTATACTTAGGATTCCTTACTATAATGGTTAGTGCCATATCATTAATTGAAATCTTACCATCCAGTTTATCTGTCAAAAACTTTTCAAACAACTCATTTGATGCTTTTAGAGTGTATGCATACAATAAGTATGCAGTAAATGTAACAATATTAATATTATCAGTATCATATCTTCTATGCATATTTTGGTTTATGAATTGAAATGCAATTGAATGAATTGTATTCCCATTTGTAGTTTGATATGTTGTAAACTTTTCGAAAAAATTGCGATCTACAGCATTACATGCAAGCATCTGCACCATCAGGTGAATGTGTTTTTGCTTTATTGCTTCTTCGCAAAATATTGAAAAAACATCTTCGTTAGTAGGTGAAGGAATGGAGCTAATCCATTCTTTAGCAACCCCTTCTTCAAACTTATCAACTATCCCTTCAAATACATTTTCTATAATCAGTCCTTTACTCAATACCGCAAACAATTTTTTACACATATTTCTATACTTTAACCTTTCAGTTTCTACACTAATGGTTAAAACATGTTTTGGATGTTGAGCTGCTAAAGCATTATTGCTTGCACTTTCACTTAGTCTAATTTGTTCCATTGTACTTGTTATAAAGTCGAACTCAGAGAGGAATTTATCATGCTCAATTTTTTCAGGATTTTCTAGTGATTCATCATCTTCATAATTCTCATAATCCTCATCCTCCTCATCCTCCTCATCCTCCTCATCCTCCTCATCTTCATAATCTTCATAATCCTCATCCTCTTCATCATCTTCATCTTTAAAATCATCAACAATTAACCCTCTATATAGTCCATCATCATCATCTTCGCTAGCATACTTCCTAGGCATCTCAGTATCTAACAGCTCAGCAGCAGGACTAACTGTTTCTATCTTATGCAATTCATCTTCATCTATAGTTTCTAACAATACTGCTGTAGTAACACTTGTTATAAAAGTAGTACATTGCATTGCGATCGTCTGAACTTTGACAACTTGATATATAGAGTTTAACAACACCTCCTTGTTGCTTTGATTAACTGTATTACTAACTTTATTCATTCTAGCTAATGGAATATGTGATAGCGTTATTGGCTGAGCTCTAGACTGATCTATAATTCTTAATAACACCATCTCATTTTCATTTCTTATGGTTGCTACATTAATACCATGCTTTATAGTATTTGGTCTAAAAGTAGTACTCTGCTTATTAGCTAATATTCCATTTTCAATACCGGTATAATTTTGTTGTTTGGGCTGTCTTACTATTTTCAAATTGTAATCATTATTCATGCTTACTAAGACCATATTGGCAAAAGAATAAATAGTATTGTTAATATGCACTTCAAAAGTTTCCATGTTAACTCTTGCTACACTACAATCAGCAATAACATTATTGCTAGGCTTGCTGGTTTCTCTAAAATAAATATCTTGATTCCTAAATATAACAAACTGCTGATTTTCTGCATTACATTGTACAAATTGCATTAACAAATCAAAACGTATATTAACACCATTATAATTAGCACTACGAACATCTAAATGTAATTCTTTAGCAAAAAATACACCTATTGAATCAATAGAATAAAGCAATGTCATACTTATAAATTTATCAGTAGATAATATTCTTACTGTCAGAGTAAGATTATGTGATCCATTACTAAATTCATATAGCTTCTGCATTACCTTGCGTATTCTCCTTTCCTTGATAAAATTACTTTTATACCTCCAGTGAGCAGCAGTGCCAGATTGAGCAATTCTATGCATTTCACTAGTACGTATCTGCACTTCTATCTTCTGATTTGCTGGTCCAAGAATTATCGTATGTAAAGACTGATAGCCATTTTCTTTTGGAGTTTTGATAAAATCTTGAACCTTATTAGGTAAAAACATATAGCTGTTATGTATAAGACTTAACGCTTTATAACAGAGTGCTAATGCTCCATTAGTAGAATCTACAATAATTCTAAGAGCGATAATATCATCTAATTGATTGAATTTAATATTCTTATTTTCCATTTTTTGCTGAATAGAATAAAAAGATTTAACTCTCGCTGATACTTCTGCTCTAATTCCAGCATGCTGTAAATTATCGTTAATCTTATTAACTACGTTGTAAATTAAAGGCGTTACATTTTTTATAATATTTAGGTAGTCTGTAACAGTTTGTTCTGTAGCATTGAGTGGTAAATTGCTCAAGAGAAATTGATGCACTGTTGCCTGTATATCATCTATTTCAAGTTCTGCTATCAGTGGCAAATAAGATTCTACTATCTCTAGCACAATAAATTGAATTTGCTCTTCAGTTAATGGAACACGATTAAATATGCTTATATAGTGTAATAAATAGGCTAATCGAACAAGTACTACTTCTGTTTTCTCCTCTTTACCTATTTCTAATAATATAATTTTTATTTTATTTAGATCATATTGATTTAGTTTATCATCTACACAGTTATTAAACGGCAATTTAAGAACATTGCTAACTCGCTTAACTACTTCTGCACCAAAACCATCTTCAATATTTTTTAAACTAAACTGAACAGTTTCTATGTTAGATGTATTCACTGTAGTGTAAAGCATAGATGTAATTAATGCATTGTAGTTTGGATATATAGCTACAATCATTTGCCCTATCTCTAATGGATAAAGCTCATAATACATACAATGTTTAACAGCAAAATCTATAGTTTTTTGCATAACGATATATACATCTAAGCTATAATTGCATTAGGTTTGCAATAATAACCTTGTATATATTTTATCATACATAGCATATAAAACCCTCCACCTCTAATATAAAACCATCGTAAATAAACTATATAAAATTATAGTACAATACTTTTTTATGAAAAGCACTGAGATTTAGTATCATTGTCAAATTATCATTATATTAAAACAATTAAATTGCTAAATTCAGTAGTTTGATGTATAAGTTACACTAATAAAATTATCTATAACTATGTCATGTTATTTCAGGATAGAAGTTATAGAACTAAAATAATTGATTATAAAGCACTAACAAGTTTAAGTATATCCATCACTATTATCTAAATTGTATTAGCAAAGTACTGTTTTATATATGGTGATTGTTATGATTTATAATAAAAGTATTTAATTAATTTTCTCATGTTCAATAAAACGATTTTAGAATTTTTTATGAGGCAATATTTAAAGATATCTGAATAACTTTATTTAGATAATATTCTGCAGATATAAATAAAATTAAAATTATGTTTATAAGGTTTATTCTATATTTAATTTATTATAGTTTAACTAGTAAAGATTAAGATTTTATACCGAACCTTAAATTTGAATATTTGCATAAAAATGCTAAATCTAAAAATCAAAGTAATGAGGTTATATTATGCATACTTACAACAAGTATACAATAATAACCTGCATGACTTCAAATTGTTAAATTTGTAAATTATAGAACAGTCAGTAGAGTTTATGGAGAATTTATAAAGATGACTAAACGAATTCTAGTAGATGCAAGTTACCCTAATGAAACTAGAGTAGCTTTAATAGATAATAATTGCCGTATAGCAGAAATTGAATATGAAACAGCAAACAAACATTTAATCAAGGGGAATATATATCTTGCAACAATTACTAAGATCGAACCTTCTTTGCAAGCTGCATTTATTGATTACAGTAACGGAAAAAGCGGCTTTTTGCCATTTAGCGAAATACACCCAGATTATTATAATAATGTTACTAACAGCTTGCCATTTGATACTATGCCTTTAGTAGAAATAACTTCAGAAGAGATTAAGGAGCAAGAATCATGCAAGAATATTCAAAATGAAGAAAACATCGATACCGAAGAATCTGATGCTGATGACAGTAAAATAATTACAGCATTTAAAAATACTACAAATGTCCAAAACGATGAAATTGAACCAGTAAGCAAACAAAACAGCCAAGAAATTGCAGAATCTTTGCTACCCCATAAGCAACAAGAAATTCAAGATGTAATTAGCAGCGGGCAGATTGTTCTAGTTCAAGCAACTAAGGAATCTAGAGGTAATAAAAATGCATCCTTTACCACTTATATTTCTTTATCAGGTAAATATTGTATACTAACCCCTAACTTATCAAACCATAGTGGCATTTCAAGAAGAATTACAAATTCAGAAGATAGAAAACAATTAAAAACAATAGTAGGCAATCTAATATCAAAAATAACAAAGACATCAAGCGTTATTATTAGAACTGCTGGCTCTCGTAGAACTGCATATGAAATTAAAAAAGATTTTAATTATTTATTAAAGCTCTGGAATGAAATTATCAATACAGCTAAGCAAGCTAAGCCACCTGCATTCATTTACGTTGAAAATGATATTATCAGAAAAACTATTCTTGATATTTATAATATTTCTGTGCAAGAAATGATTATACAAGGTAAAGCAGCTTATGATTATGCTGTTAAGTTTATGAATGCTATTTTGCCATCAGAAGTACATAAAATTAAAGAACATAAATCTACAATTCCAATCTTTGCTCAATATAATTTAGAAGAGCAGCTTGCCACATTATATAAACCAATAGTTACTCTTCCGTCTGGAGGATATATTGTTATTAATCCAACAGAAGCTTTAATCGCAATTGATGTAAACTCTGGCAAAGATACTTCTGAACAAAATATCGAAGAAACAGCTGTCAAAACTAATTTAGAAGCAGCAAAAGAAATTAGTCACCAAATTAAGTTAAGAAACTTATCAGGACTAATTACTATAGACTTTATTTGCATGACAGATTCTAAGAATCATAAATTAATTGAAAAAAGCTTCAAAAAATATCTTGCTAAAGATAAAGCAAAAATACAAGTTGATTCTATTAACTCTTTTGGAGTATTACAACTGTCTAGGCAAAGATTAAGACCATCTTTCTTAGAATCTAACTCAGTTATATGCTCACATTGCAGTGGTAAAGGAATAGTTAGAGCTGAAGAATCTAATGCTATGATTATATTACGCACTATCGAAAATGAAATACATACATCTAAATCAAATATTATAAATGTTTATGCTCACTTACATTCAGTTACATATATTCTAAATAATAAGCGAACCGAAATAGCTGATATAGAAAAAAAATATAATGTACAGTTGAAATTTTATAATGATTTCCAATCTACTTCAGATAGTTTTTCCATAGAAAAAGTTACATTATCTGCAAGTACTACTAAAAGTGCTCTTATAGAACAGCCAGTAGTAACTAGCGCTAAATTATTGGAGAATATAGAAAATCCTGCTTCACAAGCAATATCTAACACTAATATTTCAGGCTCTAAAATATTATCAATAAAATCAAATAAACGAAGAGCAAGGAAACAAACTCATAACCTAGATTTATCAGCAGAACAATCAGTTCAACAAATATCTAAACCAGTAAATGATAAAAAAGATAATCCTCCAAATAATAAAAACCAACCTACTAGGCCAATAAAAAGAAGAACAAAACCAAGTATACTAGAGACTACAAAATCATAATTGTGATGTCCTACTATAGCAAATAACAGTAGCCAGCTATATATGATAGGTGAGTCAAGATAAGGAGCATTATAATCTTACTGGTGAAAGTCCAGTTATGGAAGGAAAAGCTGGCACACCATATAGCGAGTCTTATGCTGCTAAAGGCAACGACAGTAGTAAAGCGTAGACAGTGAAACATTCTAGCCGAAACCAAATGGTGAACATAATAGCCACAAAGGTGTAATCTCTAGTGGAGGCAGATATGCTCTAGCCGATATGCTCTAATAGTAGACAAAAGAAGATTGAAGGTCAAGCTAGTGAAAGTCCAAAAGTTTTCAACTACCTGAGACACATACATCAGCGAGTTTGTAAAGATTAATGACACAACTTGAGAAGTCCTTATAACTCTCAGTTAATTAAGTAAGTATTCAAAAAGTACAAGTGGTGAAACATAAGGCTTTGGAGATAGTACAAGGATGGCTAAGTTAGCCATAGTAGTGATGAAACTCAATAATGTTGGTGAGAAGCGAAGGGTTAGCAGAAAAGTAAGAATGCAAGATGGAAACAACGACCGTGCACAGCATGAAAATACATAGTTAACGAAACTTGAGCGTATAAAGTTGCAATCATCGAAAAATCAAGACATAAAGTTTAATAATCTTGGGCATATTATTGATTAAAAGATGTGCTATAGGTAAAATTGGTCTTCTAAGGCAGATAGTATAAGTATGAAGATTTATATAGGTTTGGCATAATGATTTTTGTCAACCTTTTGTCAACCTTTTGCATAAAAATTTGATGGTAATTTGTAAAAAAATTATTTTCTAAAACACCTACTATAGCTGTATTTTTGGAGATGAAAAATGCGACCTGTAGTATTCGATTTTTTAACTAATAGTTGTAATATTATTAAAAAAAATAGTAACAATAATGACACAATATTTTATAACTTTATTGGAAATATCATTCCACCAGAATGGAGAAAGCTAAGCGGAGATAATGGAAAAGCATTAAGTAAAACATCTAAACAGCTTTTATCATTTATAGTATTTAGACTACATATCTATTACAACAAAGATATAGATGAATTACAGGAAAGTTATCAGCTTTATGAGGATAAGCTGAATGTTGGTCAAAGAAGAGTTAGGCAATGCTTAGTAGAATTAAGAGATGCAGGTTTTATTGAAGTTGAAAATAGGACAATCATTAAAGACAATGTTAAGTTACGTAATGTACCTTGCATAAAAATTCTGAAAAATTTTCAGCACTATAGTGAAAAAGGAAAAGAAGAAAATATAGCCTTACCAGAAAAAAAATTTCGTCCCAACATGAAAGAAATTTCAGGTCAACCTGAAACTTTTTTCAGGGACATATATAGATATATAAAAAAATCTAAAATATCTAGATCTACTGAAGGTGAGTTAGTAGAGAATAAAAAAAATGAAAATGAAGAACAAAATTTTCAAAATGTTGATGATTTTGAAAATGATATACAGACTTCAACTAAAAATTGCAATCAAGACATTGAATCACTAATAACAAAGATTCTCAAGTCTTCGAATGGTAAAAAAGAATGGTTCAAAAGGTACAGGCTAGAAGACTTTTACCCACTAACACCAGAAGATGTAGTTACACTGCAACATAAGTCTGATAGAGGTTTTAACATTAACACTGCCTATAAGCAAAATTGGTCTTCTAAGGCAGATAATATCAGTATGAAGATTTATATATGTTTGGCATAATAATTTTTTTCTACCTATTTTCTACCTTTTGCATAAAAATTTGACTGTAATTTTGTAAAAAAATTATTTTCTAAAACACCTACTATAGCTGTATTTTTGGAGATGAAAAATGCGACCTGTAGTATTCGATATTTTAACCAATGGTTGTAATTTTGTTAAAAATAATAGTAACAATAATGACACAATATTTTATAACTTTATTGGAAGTATCATTCCACCAGAATGGAGAAAGCTAACTGGAGATAATGGAAAAGCATTAAGTAAAACATCTAAACAGCTTTTATCCTTTATAGTATATAGACTACATATCTATTACAACAAAGATATAGATGAATTACAGGAAAGTTATCAGCTTTATGAAGATAAGCTGAATGTTGGTCAAAGAAGAGTTAGGCAATGCTTAGTAGAATTAAGAGATGCAGGTTTTATTGAAGTCGAAAATAGGACAATAATCAAAAACAACTTTAAGTTGCGTAATGTTCCATGTATAAAACTTCTAAAAAATTTTCAGCGTTTCACTGAAAAAGAAACAAAAGGAGAAAAAATTATTGATCTAACCCAAAAAATTTTTCGCTCCAACCTGAAAGAAATTTCAGGTGAACCTGAAAAAAGTTTCAGGTACATATATAGATATAATAATAATAATAATAAAAATAATAATAGATCTAGATCTACTGAAGATAAGTTAATAGAGAATGATCAAAATAAAAATGAAGATCAACAGCAAAATTTAAAGTTTAAATATACGGAATCTGATGATTTTATAGAAATTGAGTTAGTAGGAAATGAAAAAGAAGATCAACAGCAACAACAGAATTTGAATTTCCATGAGCTTAGTGATGTTAGTAATAAAAAGCCATCAAACAAGGATTATGAGCAAAATAGTGAGTTAGCAACTCCAGCTATTACTAAAGATTCAGAGGTTGAAAAGAATGAATGCTATCCCAAAAGAAAAAGACTAGCAGATTATTATCCACTAACACCAGAAGATGCAGTTATACTACAACGTATGTCTAGTAGAAGCTTCAACATATACTTCATAAATCAATTACTGTTGAAGTTATCAAATAAATATCCAAACCGTCATTTTGCAAATAAGACAGCAGTGCTAAACTATATGGCAAAAGCGTTAGCAAATGAATTACTAACTACTGAGCAGGCTAATAGCGGAAATTTTGGATTTAATGATGTAGGAAGATTTAAAGAACAGTATCTAGCAAACATTGAATCTAGTACAGATCGTAGTATGAAGGCTCAGTTGAAGCGTAAAATAGCTGGAGTCTTTGAAGCAGATATGGCTTATCAAATTTTGACATCTTGTGATTTTGGAGCAGCGGTTAAAAACAAATATTACATCAAGTTGATTAAGAATATTACACTGTCAGATCATATTAAATTCAAGATACTACAGGAGGTACAAGCTGTGTATGGCAACGATATTGAGCAGTTACAAGTTATACCATTTGACGAATCAAAACAAGTTACCAATAGCATAACTGAGTATCAAAAAACAACAGTTTTACAGCAACAAATAAGTGATGAAGATCACCTTTCAGAACTTAGTAAAGAGCTAGGCTCCAACTCAGTTTGGTACAAAGTACGAGAATCTTTAGTTACATGTTATGGTCAAGCTATCGATAAATCATGGTTTAGCAAATTAGAAGTTATAAATGAAGATAGTGTTAACAAAAAAATATTCATCAAAGCAAAAACAGAATTTGAAGATAGTTACATCAGAGAGAACTATCTGAAAGATCTTGAGTCCTCTTTTAAAGCTCAGGGATTTTCTTTCGAGTTAGTTAAGTTTAGTAATTTTAATAAAATTTAAAGAGTGATATGGAAAAAGATCTTGCAAAGATTGCTCCAAATAATATTCAAGCAGAGCAAATGATACTTGGAGCAATTCTGATTAACAATCGTGCGCTATATAACATTAACGAATTTTTACTGCCAGAACATTTTTATGAACCATTACATGGCAAAATATACAAGTCAATTAATCTCATTATTAGTAAAGGAATTAGCGCTACTGTAATTTCGCTCAAAAATATGCTAGGCAATGAACTCACATTTGATGAAATAGGTGGAGTGGATTATCTAGCTAAACTTACAACTTTAGCATTAAGTATAGTTAATGTTAATGAGTACGGCAAAATAGTATATGACCTTGCGCTGCGGCGTTATTTAATTGAAATTGGAGAAAAAATAGTAACAAATGCATATTCTTCTACTTTAGCAGATTTAGCTATAACTCAGATCGAAACTGCTGAATCTCAATTATATGATCTAGGTGCAAGAGGAACTTTAAGTAAAGGATTTACAAAATTACAAACTTCAATTGAAGAATCATGGACATCAATTTCATCTGCTATTAAAAATAAAAACTCTATTAACGGTATTAGTAGTGGACTACTTGACCTTGATTCAAAGCTTGGAGGATTTAAAAATTCTGACCTAATAATATTAGCTGGCAGACCATCAATGGGTAAAACTGCTTTAGGAGTTAACTTAGCAATAAATGCTTGTAAATATTTTCTTACTAAAAAAAATACTAAAGATAATGTAGTGCCATCAGTTGGATTCTTTTCTTTAGAAATGTCATCTCAGCAAATCTCTACTCGAATTCTTTCTATAGAATCAGAAATTAATAGCTCTGCATTATTTAACGGTAAAATAGATGAACAAGATGTTGATAAGTTGAAGACTGTACAAAATGAAATACAAAAGTGGAATTTTTTTATAGATGATGCTCCAGCAATCTCGATATCTGCAATTAGATCTCGAGCTCGTAGACTTAAACGTACTCATAATTTAGCAATATTATTTATTGATTATTTACAGCTAATAAAAATTGATAACAGAGGAAGTCAGTATAATCGAGTACAGGAGATTTCTGAAATTACTCAGAGCTTAAAAGCTCTTGCTAAAGAGCTCAATATTCCAGTCATTGCATTATCTCAATTATCTAGAGCTGTAGAACAAAGGTCAGATAAAAAGCCTCTACTATCAGATCTACGAGAATCAGGCTCCATTGAACAAGATGCTGATATTGTAATGCTTATATATCGGGACGAATATTACTTGTCTAGATCAGAACCAGATCCAGGTACTCCAGAATACACAGAATGGGTTACAAAACAAAATAAATGTTATAACACTGCTGAAATAATTGTTGCTAAACACCGTAATGGTCCAGTTGGTACAGTGAAGTTGTACTATAATAGTAGGTATTCTAAATTTGGCAATATTGTTAAAAACTCTCAGCAATGTTAATAAACGCTAGATTATGCATAAGATGAAAAAATGCTTATTCAAAAAAAATTACAGCAAAATTTTACTCATTAACACCAGAGATATGTAACTCAAGATTGGTTTTTGGCATCGTGATAACTGAATTCAAAAAATTTATAATTTAATTTGCCTCTTTTCCAGTTTTTATCTGGGATTGGAGTATACAAAAAGTTTAAATTATGGTATAATTTATTAATAACCATTTGGAGGTGGCCAATGATAGATTTTTATAGTGAGAGCTTAATAAATAAGCTGTTCAGAACCAACATAAGATTTAACACCAAAATTGATCTTGATAAAGTTGAAAGAGCAATAAAATATGCTAAAAAATATCATGGTCAGCAAAAGAGAGATACTGGAGAACTCTACTACACACATCCATTGAAAGTAGCGTACATGGTATCAGACTACAGCTCTGAAACAGATACAATTATTACTGCAATACTACATGATACACTTGAAGACACAAAACTAACTAAAGAAAGAATAAGGTACGAATTTGGCGCTAATATTGCAGAACAGGTTTCAGACCTTACCAGAGTTAGGGATAATAAGAAAATCAGTGCTATGGAAATGATACAAATATTACGCAGCCAAAATAAAACAGAACTATTACTGATCAAGCTTTTTGATAGATTCCATAATATTACAACTATATTCATCAAACCTCCTCACAAAAGGCAAGAAATAATATTTGAAACTCAGCAAGAATTTATAGCTCTTGCTGAATACCTTAAACTACCAGAGATCGGAGAACGCTTAAGCGAATATTGTAAACTTCATGCTAGCTAATGAGTAAATAATTGAGAATGAAAGGATTAAATATATGATATTAAAATCTAAGACTAAGTATACCTTACATAGCGCTATTCAAGATGGTGATATTAAAAAAGTGAAGCAGCTTATTAATAAGGATATTACACTTGTCAATTCAAAATATAAAGATGGCACTACTGCTTTATCTGTTGCTTTGAAATATAAGAATCTACCTATTGCTAAGATTTTGTTGAACAATGAAGCTAACGTAAACGCACAAGATAATGATGGGCACACTGCTTTACATCTTGTTGTTGAAACAATTCAAGTATATTATGAATTTTTCGAAAAATATCCTACCTATTGCAATGATCATATAGCATTACTGCTAAAATATAATGCTGATGTAAATATCGAGAATAATCAAGGTAATACACCTTTATCCGATGCTGCTAAATGCAAATGTGTAGAACCTTTAGCAATTATGCTAAAACATAATTCTACTGGTATTAATAAAAAATATGATGAAGGAGAAACGCTACTACATATTGCTGTTCGTAATAAAATCATAGATATTATACAGCTTTTGATTGATTATGGAGCAGATATTGATGCAAAAGATGATAACGGCATGACTACTATAGATTATGCTGCTAAAAGCGGTAATGCAGATATATTCAACTTTCTAACGGAACAATGGGTCCCATGGTATTAGGTTTCAACAGATAGCTAATATGTTAATATTAAAAAGAGAAGTTAATATGAATGTTTTGAAATTACTTTTACAACCGGGTTATGCTGTTATATTAGCATTCGTTGTATTATCTTCACCATCGATATGTACAGCGAATAATAATGTAAACTTCAATGCCTCTAAAGGTGGTATTGATACTTCACAACAATTCTATATAAAATTTTCAACTGGTATTGCTACTAGCTACGATACATTAGAAGCTGGAATTGGTTATAGATTAGATCGGCACAGAATGGATGTAAGATTAGGATTTATGTGTCATCACAACTGTAGAGATAACTTTATTCAAGGAAATTATTATTACAATATAATTGAAGGTAACAAAGCATCAATTTTTGTTACAGGTGGCCTAGTATCAGCTTTCAATAGTGATAGCGGTACTGGTATAGACTTGGGAGTTGGTACAACAATAAACTTATTAAGAGATATATATTTAGACATTGAATGTAGCACAATTGCTAACTATAGACCACTTCCTATTCATATACGATTTGGATTGCGGGTTCACATTTAATAACTAGCAAGTTTTATAGTTAGTAATGATTAGCTCATTAACAGGATTGCGTTGTTCATTGATTGAGTATACAACTGTAACGGTATTGATATTAAAATCTTTGTATAAGTCTCTAATAAAGGCAGTATTATTATTTGAGATCATAATCTTAACACCTTTATTTGTTAATTCTTTGACAAAATCCCGTAATCTAATTTGATCTTTTTCATCAAATGGAAGTCTAGTATAGAACCGTTCTCCAGATTTATGATAAGGAGGATCAAAATAAACAAAGTCATTTTGTTGAGGCTCTATAAATGAAAAATCTGTAGCATAAATTGATACACCATGTAGAAGGCTGCTGCATTGGTTTATTCTAGATGCAATATGGAGTTTAATGTAGCATTCACCAGAAAATGTTTGAGCAGATTGTCCATTTTTGTAGACTCTATAAATTCCTCTAAAAGAATATTTATTAAGATATATAAATTTTGCGGTAATTTCATTCGGATTATTACTATATTTGTTTTTAACTTTATAATAATAATCCTTCGAATGATGTTTGTGATATAAACTCAGTAATCTATTGACCTCATTAGGATTATTTTTAACAGCATTATAGCTAGTAATTAAATCAAGATTGATGTCAGACAAAAAACATTGTTTAAAAAGATGCCTAACTTGAAAAAATAAAGCACCTCCACCAAGAAATGGTTCATAGTAATTATAGTGTGGACCTTGAGGAAGATGTTCTATTAATTTATTAACAATTCTTCGTTTACTACCAATCCAATGAAGAAAAGGCTTAGACTTATTAGCAACAGCTACTGACACATGAAGTTTAATTAATTTCTGTTAGTTGAATCTCTATTGAGATTATACCAGAAAACAGCTCGTAGTGCTAGTAATAATAACGCTTACAAGGCTTTTTATGCATCCTTTTTGAATAAGATTTATTATAACCATAAGCAAGGAATGTGATAATTTCGCATCAACATTGGATTATTATGCAAAAATTTAGCCTGTAAATTAAAAGATTTTAATAGACTGGTAAAAAATATAATGCTACTCTATACCTTATATTATCTAGGTTTTAGAACTTTGATGATACTAAGCTGAAGATTAAATACAATAAAGGGTTTAACTTTTAACTTTAATCTTCAGCGACCATTTTTTATATAAAAACAGTAGGGGAATTTTATGTCTATTGGAAACGAAGGTCAACAGAAAAATAAAAGTATATTTAATAAAAATATACAGTCAAAACTGTTACTAAGACATCTAGCAGCTGGTGATAAAGAGCTTTTAAAACTTACACATCAAATTAAAACACTAAACTTAAATATAATAGATGTATTCAAACAGCTCAAAAGTGAGTCAGAAGATGTTAGAACACTTCAGTCCGAAATAATAGAAAATAAAAAATCAACATTAAGGGAAGCCATATGTCATATACCAATCAGCTTAGCTAACAGTTAGCTAAGCTTGCTATTTTAAATTTCTAAAAAAACAAAGTTAATAAACTTAACCATAGGAGAATAATATGGAAAATAACAATATATATTTGATTCAATATATTAGGCATATAGTAAATAACTGCAATAAAACAAAGCGGAATATAGTAGAACTAGTAGGATATAAGCAAGATGCAATAGCAAAAATAACAGATACGTTAGGCTCACTTGATGAACTAATAAATCATCTAAATGATAAAATTTGTGTATTTAGAAAAAACATAGAATCAAAGAATGTAGAACTAGAAAATTTTAGCCTACAAACGTTTGTAAAGGATACTGTCGCTAGACTAAAAGCAATTGTTGAAGATGATAGAATAGATCTAAAAAGCAATTTTCAGGCTAATATAAAAGACAGTATTATTGGAGATAGTTTACGAATAAGAGCTGTACTAAGCCAGTTAGTTGGAAGTGCCATTATATATGGTACTAAAGGTACAACGATTAATATTTGTGTTCATTTGTTACCTTCTAAAGATGGAAAAACAGATTCAAAAGATAAAATATTACAATTTGTAGTACACAGCATAGGCCCTAGCATTCAGAAAGAAAAATTGCAAAAGATGAATTCTGAACTAAGCAATTCGAATTTAACAAAACATCAAGAGCTAGGACAAGGGTTGGTGTTTATAAAACAGCTTACACATCAAATGAAAGGAAATCTCAAAATAGATCAAGGAAGTAACTACATATCTTCTTCGTTTGAAGTGCCAATTCAATTATATACCTAAATTAGGATGCAACTATGCAAACGGAAGCCATATGTGATATACCAGTCAGCTTAGCTAATTGTTAGCTAAGCTTGCTATTTTAAATTTCTAAAAAAACAAAGTTAATAAACTTCACCATAGGAGAATAATGTGGAAAATAACAATAATGATCTAAATGATAAAATTTGTGTATTTAGAAAAACCATAAAATCAACGAATGTAGAACTAGCAAAATTTAGCCTACGAAAAATGCTAAATGGTACTATTGCAGCAATCAGATTAATTGCTGAAGATGAAAATATAGAGCTAAGGGAAAAAATAGGAAATGACATATACGATATTATTACTGGAGATAGGTTTCGAATAAGAGCTGTACTCACTCAGTTAGTTGGTAGTGCTATTATGCATAGTACAAATAGCAAAGTTAGAGTTAGCATTGATTTTTTGCCTCCTAAAAATGAACAATCGAATTCAAAAGATAGAATATTGCAATTTGTAGTGCATAGCATAGGAGCTGGCATTTCAAAAAACAAATTACAAGAGATGAACTCTGAATTAAAAAAACCACACTTAATTAAGCATCAAGCATTAGATTCAGGGTTAGAACTTATCAAACATCTTACATATGAAATGAAAGGAAGCATTAAGATAGACAGTAAAGAAGGGCATTATACAAAGTTTTTAGTTAGCATTCCAATACAAATTAGTAATTTAAATTCACAACATTAGTCAAATGGAGAATATTATGAAAAATAAAAAAAAGAATATCAATAAAACAAAAGACATTTCTCAAGATGTCTGGACAATTCATCTACCACCTATTTCAGCCAAATTAGTATCTACAGCTAAGGAAAGAAATATTTATCTTCGTACCGAAAATATGAATGCAGATAAATATATTGGAATGAAAATAAAGCTACAACAAGCGGAAGATTATCTAGAGGAAGCTGAATCAATGAAGCAATATTGTATAGATTTGATTCAAAAAATTAAATATATGTTTGATCTTGCTACTGCTAAAATCAGACATCTAGCAGATGATCTACTATGTGGGCAAAATGATTTCAAAGAAGATGAATATAAAACTACTAGCTTAACAAGAATACTTAATTGTGTTGCTAACCTACAAGAGTGCTGTAACAGTATGGTTTACTCACTTAGAGACCAAATTGAGCTTCAAAACGTACATTTAAAAAAATTTAGCATACAAAAACTATTGAAGGATACAATTAGTTCGCTGAAAGAAATTGCTGAAGATAGAGAAATATCGCTCAGTTACAATGTTCAGGACAACATAAATGACATTGTTATTGGAGATAGTTGTCTATTGCAAACTATACTTAGTCAATTAATAAGTGGAGCTATTAGAGTTAATAAAAGCTGTCAGGTTGATGTTATAGTTAGGTTATTTACTTCGCCGTATCGAAAGGTAAATGAAAAAGACAGAATATTAAGATTCATAGTACGTGATAACGGAAAAGGTATTTCACAAGAAAAACTACAAGAAATAAATGCAAAATTTACTGATTTGCATTCAATTAGAGATCCAGAAATATTAGACTCGAGTCTAGGATTTACAAATTACATTGTTAACAAACTAAGTGGAAAATTAGAGATAAAGAGCGAGGCAAATAAGTGCACAGCTATTACTTGCGATATACCAGTACAACTTAATTAAAAGATATGGAAGCATTTTATGAGTCATACTATAAAATCTGGAGATTTTGGTATTCAAGCAAAAGTAAATAATACTATTAGAGCACTGAAGCCATTCACAGAAAATAAAGGAATAAATCTTAGCTGCAACTTCAAAAATGATATAAAAGATTTAATCATTGTAAATAGTTTTCAAATACAGGCAGTACTAATACTATTAATTGGCAATGCTACTAATAGTCAATGCAGAGAAATTAGCGTTGAAGTTGATTTGCTGCCTTCTGCAAATCAAAAGACAAATTATAGAATATTACAATTAATTGTTTTTGATAACGGAATTGGAATTTCAGCTGAAAAAGTAAAAAAGATAAATAATGAGCTCAGAAACTTACATATCAAAAGCTATGCAGTACTAGAATCTGAATTACAACTCGTTAAACGTTTTATACATGATATAACTGGAAAAATTAAACTAAAAAGTCAGCAAGACAAGTATACAGCTTTCACGTGTAGTATACCTATCGAAGTTCGCTGAGAAACTGAAAATTAGAATTATTAATGGGGATGGAGGAAATAATGTTGGCATTTTTAAATTGTGAACATATCAATAAACTACTTGATAAGCTGGACTTGATTAATCATAGTTTTAATAAACGCATTGATCTTGATAAACACATTGATCTTGATAAAGTTGAAAAAGCAATATTTTATGCCCAAAAATATCATGGTCAGCAAAAGAGAGATACAGGAGAACTATACTACACACATCCATTAGAAGTAGCTTATATGATATCAGACTACAGCTTTGAAACAGATACGATTATTACAGCAATACTACATGATACCATCGAAGACACAAAACTAACTAAAGAAAAGATAGCAATGGAATTTAATGATAACATTGCCGAGCAAGTTCTAGCTCTTACAAGAAACAGAGGTGGTAAGAAAACCAGTTCCATGAAAATGATTCAAACATTAGTGAATCAAGATAAAGTAGAGCTATTACTAATCAAACTATTGGACCGATTGGATAATATTAAAACTATATTCATAAAGCCAGCCAAAAGAAGACAAGAAATCATACTAGAAACGCAGCAAGAATTTATACCTCTTGCTGAATATCTTAAATTACCAGAAATTGCTATAGAGCTAAATAAATACTGTGAGCTTTATACTACCTAATAAACTAAAGTTTAATAGGTGGTTAATGTAGTGAATTGCAGAAATTAAAATCTAATAACATTGTCTATAGATACCGTGATAAGAATCAAGAAAAGAAATAATAATTTTATAAAAAAGATGTAAGTTTTTATAAAATTATTATTTCTGATTGATTAAAACATTAGGATTAAAAGGAGAATTATGCTTTAAAACACCATAAATGATATGTAATAACTTACGCATAGCGGCAATAAGGATAAGCATTTTGGGTTTGCCAGTATCAGACAAACGTTGAGAAAATTGCTTGATAATACAATTATGTCTTAAGGCAGACATAGCAGGCATATAAAAAGACTTACGTAGATCTGAATTACCAGTTCTAGAGATTCTACTAGCACCCCGCACGGAACTGCCAGATTGACGATGCTTAGGATTAAGACCTACAAAAGCTACAACTTGTTTAGCAGAACTAAATTTCTCAATATCTGCTAAAAAAGCAAGAACTACAGCCTGTGTTTTTGCTCCTATGCCTGGTATTGACTCAAGCCTTATTATGAAGATCTGTGTTATTTTTAATATGGTCATTGATTAGTTGTTCAATTTCTTTAATTTGCGTTTCAAGAAATTCAATATGCATTTGAATATTATTAGCAATTGCTTTAGAAGCTCCTTCTAATCTATTTGTTTCTTGTGTTTTATGCTTAATTAAAACATTCAGGCGATTAACTAGCTGCTGTAGTTCTTGAATATAAAGAGGCTGTGGATACCATGCTTCCGGTTTCATTGCTTTGCAAAAATCTGCTATTAATACACTGTCTGCTTTATCTGTTTTTGTACGACTAAGTTTACTCATTGCAAAACCTTTAATACGGACAGGATTTACTACGCTCACTTTATAACCATAATCGTACAGATATTTCGCTAAATTTTTCCAGTAGATACCTGTTGCTTCCATACAAACATGTCCAGTTCCACTGCTTTTTAACCATGTTACTAATTTGTTAAACCTTTCAGAATTATTGTTAAATTTTCTTGTTTGAACTTTATTATTAATTAACACATCTGCATCAAATGTCTCTTTAGAAATACCAATCCCTACAATTATACTATTCATAATCACCAAATTTTATGTTAAATATCTCAAAACCAACCTTGTAAATACAGGCTTTTTTGCCTAAGAATACCGTCCGGTTTTTAGTTAAAAAAGCTAGTTACTTATCTAAAATTCAGGCTATTAGCCTTAGGAACACTACTGTATACTAGCTTTCTTTTGTGCTATTGCTATAATCTTTTATTTTATTGCAATTTCACTTATTTTTATCATACAAGGAACTAGCTATAGTATTTAATGACGGCTTTGTTGCATACGATGAACTTTATCTTTGATGCCTGCAATAATGTCTTTGTTCATGCTGTTTTGAGCCTTAGTGAGTATATCGCCAAATAGTTCATCCATATTGATTTTAGTGAAATCAACTTTTTGTAATTCCTTAACAGTAAGGCCTCTACAATTTGGACATTCAGGTGTTCCAAAGTCTATTTTTAGCTGTTTTCTTGCTTCTTCCTGAAAAATTCTAGCAAGTTTCGACTGAAAGCAGCAATAAGTAGACTTTCTGGCTAAGCAAATACCTAATATCGGAATTCTTGAAGAACAGTAGGTTCCAATATAGTAGCAGTAACCTTTTTTTCTATATAGAGCTAATTCTTGTTCCTTAGATTTACATTGCGATAAGCCTATATCACGCCCCCAGCCAGTCATTGAAGAACAGCAATTCAAAAAACTAAATATATCTTTTTTGCATTTGCGATGTTTTCCTGAAAATACAGAAACGGGATTTGTTTTAATGTCCTTGCTCATCTGATTTAGCATTGCTAGATGAGCTACTTTAGCTATATCCCTGTTTGGTATAATAGTCGGAGTGTTACAATTACCTCCTAAACAAAAGATCGAGTTATTACGCAACGATGAGTGTAGCATTGTTTGCTTCTCAGTTGAACAGCTGTAATCGTGCTGCCATAGTAAACAAATATTTGCTACTGATTTTTGGCAAGTGCTATTTTTTAATTCGCAATTTTGAATTTTAAGGTGTTTGCAACCATCTTTTGGATCGCTAGTACAAGAAAAAACAATCTTTTGTTTCCAATATGGACGATTGACTTTAAACTTGTCAAAAAATACTCTATCACCACCATCATAGTTGATTCTATTGACCTCATAGCATTCGTTACTTTCTGTTAATTGCTCAAGTTCAGGGTTTAAAACTTTCCAATATTCTGCTACTTCCCTTAGTTCTTGAGTCTTATCTCTGTAGTCATAGCGAAGTGTACATATTTCATTTATTTCATGTAATAAAAAATTTCTACCAATATGATGTATAGATACACCAAGCCTATTAGCAATAGCCAATTTCATTTGTTTTACAATTGCTTCGGGATCATCTGCTAGGCAGTATATTTGCGCACCTGATTCATCATCATAGACATCGCTACGACTATTAAGCCAATTACTATGATTCTCCTTTATTTCTTCTGTTGCAAATTCCATTTGCCGGGTTTGCCATGGAAGCCATACATTCTCTAATCTGCACTCAACGTTTAATTCTCGAGTAAGTTCAATATTGAACTTACTGCCTTCAGTACAACTTTGAATAATTTCAGTATTAGTTGTACTTGTCTGAGTTACGAAGTTACTGCTATCAAGGGTACTTAAAGGATCAGATTCAATTCTCATTGAATTAGCTATCATATAATTTTGATCGTTGATATTATGTTGAGTTAAGGCATTGTTTTTACTGTTTTCAGCTTGAAATAACATTGCTCCACTTTCTGTACCAAGCTGATTACGGCCATGATAGGTTAAATCCTCATCATTATTAGGATAATTGACATTACTACCTTGATGAAATAATTCTTGTGTATTTGAAGAATTTCCAAGATTTACATTATAGTTGCTAGCTTCATTATAACTGCTTTGCATTGAAGCTAAACAACAGCTAATATTGAGCGTTATTAAAGTTAATATAGATAATAATCTCATTGAGTATTCTCATTCATAATTTCTATTGCTATTGCTAAAGGAATATGGCCAGTTAATTTCTTGGTTAATCCTCTTTTTTTATCATCTATTACTATTACTGGTACAACATCAATTTTATATTGTTCAAACAAGCTAGGATCTATATCGAAGCTAATACCAAGCTCCATAGTTTTATTCTTTGTTTGTGTAAATGAGTTATTAATTAACCCACGCATAATCAATTGAGCTCCAGCCTTTTGAGATTCAGCAAAATAGCTTTTTAAAGCCTCATCACTCATTGAAAATGAGACAAAAATAAAAGTTTTTTGCTTGTCCAAAAAAAAAGCATTAGCATTATTAACAAATAATAAAACCATCAACATCATTACTCGTATAACCATATTCCTCTCCAAGCTTTATAAATCAAAGCAAACAACAATCTCTTTTTCGCCAAATCAAGTAACCAAAATCTTCACCATTAACTGGAAATTCTCTGCCGGCTTGCCATGTAGCTTCTGTTTGACCTATGCTCTTGCAGGATTTAGTTTCTGGAATCGGATAAGTCATTTGTAGTCGATATTGACTTTTCTTCATGATAGGCATAGGATACTTACCACATAGGCCTTTATAACCATAATATCCCCATAACATCAGCTGCCTATGCATCTTAGCCATAAACTTACTTACCATTAATACAGATGTTCCAACTCCACCATTATGCGCTGCAGCAGTTTCAATAAAAGGGTAAAGCATTCCTTGACATTCGGCACACCAAAAAGCATAATCACTTGCTAATAAACCAGCACTGCAACTCATGCAATCAGCTATACATGCTTGATAAGCAGCTACATTTTGAAACAACAACGTTTCTGGATTTAAAATCGCAGATTTAGCATCATCACTCCATAATGGATCAAACTCTGTTAAATATGCTATATCGACTGCAGCCATTTCCAGACAAATAAAATCAAGCAAAATTTCCAGCCAGTAAATCACGGGATAGACATACCAATGTTATACAAATGCATGTGATCTTGAACTTATTAATAAAGCAAGAAGCTCAAATCAATTTTTAGTTGTACTACTGTTCGTTTAATGTATAATAATATTCACATTTAATGTGTAATAACTTTTGAAAGTATAACATAATTTCAGGGAAAACATATGAATAATTATTTACAGCTTCGTGCCCGCTTGCTATATGCTACTGCAAGGAATATCTTTAGTTCTACAAATAAGCATCCTTTACCTTATGCTGCTAAAAAAGGACACATAGATGTAGTAAAATATTTGGTAGACCATGGTGTCAATCCAAATACACAAAATGTCTGGCACAATACTGCGTTACATATTTCTTCTCAGAGAGGCAACTTACATATAGTAAAATTTTTGCTAGCTAGTAATGCTAATCCAAATCTACAAAATGAATCTAAAAATACTGCTTTACATTATTCTGTTGAAAAAGGCGACATACATATAACAAATATTCTGTTAAATCATAAAGCTAATATCACTATACAAAACAGCTTTAATCATACTCCTTTTAAAAGATGTTGGATGAAATATATTGAAAATTCAGAGCAGAATTTAGAAATGATGAGATTATTGATTACTCATATAGTTAAGATAGAACGTGCTAACTTAGTAGATACTAATTCACCAGGTTTTTTACAAAATAAAGAGCTTATTAGTGAATCAGAAGAGCTAAATGGACTCAAACAGCAATGTCATAAAGAAATAGAAGAAATGAAGTCTATTTATGTTAGCAAAAATGACTTATCTTTTTTTGATATATTTGTTCTGAAAAAAGACATGAATATACTAGCAAGATGTGTAAATAATCCTGATATCGTAAGGCATCAGAATAAATTTTCCATGTATTCTCCCTTTATTGAAAAATCTATTGAAGAAGGGAAAGCAAGAGCTAAGCTGCTACAAGGAGCAGCTGAATCAATGGATGAGATATTTGAATCCAATCAGGATGCTTCTCAAAAAAGTCAGACATCTTGGTCTCATTTGCCACCAGAAGTAAGGCTTATGATATTAGAGAATTTAGGTAATGACGATTTAACAAAACTTCAACACAATGAGGAAGCAGCAGCTGAGGCTGAAGCTCAAGTTGAAGGAGCATATGCTATATATGAGGGAGAGTAGCGCAAGTGTCAAAGCTCTCTGTAGCATTGGTTGTTGCAAATCGCTTGTTCCATACTGTGGAGCAGCCATAGTTGCTAAAATGGATGAAAAGTTAGATAAAAAGTCGGATCTAGCCTCTATAGACTTTGCGCTGTCATCCTCTGGTACTTCGGAAAATGGATTAATTGATACAGGATTTTTCATGTCAAATTCTATGTAGCTACCGCCTAGAATCAAGCATGTACGCTTAAATGATCTTCCATAATCAAGAACAAAAACCTTACCACCAACTCCTAGAACCGATAGCATTAATTCTTGCATAAAAACAGATTTTCCAGACCCTGGAACTCCAGCTATACAAAGTTTAAAGTTCTCATTTGGAGCTACTGCATTCTTATTTAATGCAGGTAATAAAGCTCCACCAAAAGGTAACCAATACATTATTTGTCCTCGTCTACCAGCTAGTAACATACCTGGAGAGCTTAAATCACCTTTCCATTCACCGATTATTGGTAATAATACTTTACTCTCTACAGAAACAGTTTTTATACCTCTACCTAAGCTAGAAAGCGCTACTCCAACTCCTGATGTTTTATTTTGACCAAATACACCTTTTGGGCCTTGTTCAACTAATTGCATTGGTAGTGCAGCTAGTAACACGGCCACATGATCATATTTGCATGGAACAAAATACCATCCACTGCGTCTTAACATCGAGCAAAACGCTGATGCAGATTGCTTAGCTTTCATGGACCTAAACGTATCTTTTAAAGCATCTCGTCTGCGAATCATATCATCGATATTTACATTTACATTAGGTATAGTCACTGAAATCAACAATACTACATCCTTTACAGAGCCTGACTTTTGAGCTTGATCACGCAAAAACTCTGTTCTTTTATTAGCTAACTCAATAAATACCTCTCCTTTACGATATGACTGCCAGTTGCTTAAAAAATTCTCTATGCCGAAACACTAGCTTCAACCAATGTCCATGCAAGCAATACAAAACCTATTGAACCACGATTAAGGAATAGCTGAGTCTCATCATCATATGATTCATAGACAAAATGTTTAGAAAATCTTTCTCGATTTATTGATCATATTTCTACAAGTATTAGTTCATAATACTATACTTAATAACTTGAACATTGACAATTGTAATACTCGTATATTACCTCTTTCTAACTGTTTCTGATTCTAAATTTGCATTTGCAAACATGCGAACAATAAATAAATAGCTATTAATTAAAACTATATTTTTAATATATCACATAATTATAACGCAACATTCTCTCTTGCATACATTTTCTTCACTAGCTTTCATATTTTTCCTTATCCTAATCTGGCGTTATTAGGATCGAAAACTCCATCGGCAACCATTTTCTTTATTTCATATAGAGATTTGCATTTTGGACCTTTAGGAATTTTACAGTCAAAATCACTTTCGAAAAAGAAACTGGTTATGTTTATACAACCCAATAGCAATAATAAAAACTTCATTACAAGTATTATTGTGATGCTTATAAAAGTTAAGGCAATTACTTGCTTTAGGCGAATAATACTTGCTAATTCTGATAACTTGTATCAGAAATCTCAAGCTTAAGCAAATTGTTAGCTTTTAACTCATATTCTACAGCATATATATTACTAACACCGACTAGTCCAATCAAACCTATCATAAACCTCAAAACTCTAATACTCATTTTTTTATTCCATTCTCTTTAACACCACTCAATAACAAAAGGTAATTAGGAGTTCGCTTGTAAGTCAAAAGGTAAGTCTTATCGACAGCTATATGTTTACTATCGCTAAATCAATAACGAAGCGTTCCACTAATTAATACTCCATTCATTTATCACTTCAACATTCTTCGGAAAAAAGACTGAAGATACATTTGAGCCTTTAACAAATTGCAAATGATTCTGAAAAAAATTTTTAAAGATTCAGTATTACTGAATGCCACTTTCATGTCTGCTGTTTGTCTTTCTACCTCATTTGGAGAAGTAGTAAATAAAAATTTCATCACATAAATTGCCCATTCCTTTAAATAGGTTTCATGGTAATTTTTTGATGAAACCATCATTTTACGATCAGGCTCCATTGCTGGAATTAATAACCACTTTTCTTCTTTGGTAATTGCAGCCATTATCGCAATTATATTAGCTGCAGCTAGCAATATAGTTACTGAAAGTAAGCATTTATTATATTTAACCAGTTTCATCATATCCTAACTCAAATTTTAAACAGAGCTTATCTTTAAATTTTTGATGTGAAGCAATATTATCTTTGGATACACCAAGAATTATCGTGTTTAATTTATTGAATTCAGAAATAGCTTCATTAAATTTCTGTGCTTCAATTGTACACCCAGGAGTATTATCTTTTGGATAAAAGTATAGTACTAAATTTTTACCTTCATAATGACCTAAATTTATAATTGAATTACTAGTAGTAATCATATTAAAGTCTGGGGCATCATCATTAATTGTTAAATTTTTCATGTTTAGTCTCGTAAATTGGCGCACTTAGCAATTTCGTTAGCAAATTTTTGTATTGCATCTCGTACAACATCTGTATTAAGATGTATATAAAATTTTGTTGATTGATGGTCATTATGATTTAACAATTTGCTAATTACAGCTATTGGTATTCCAAATTTTGCCATCCAACTACCAACAGTTCTTCTAAGATCGTGTATCCTTAAATTTTTTAATCCAGCTCTTTTACAAACTCTTTTCCATGCTACATTTATGCTCGTTAAATGTCCGCTATTTCCTCTTTGTCCAGGAAATACCCACTCACTTTCTGATGAATATGGATACTGTTTTAATTTTTTTATTAGTAAATTTATTAATGGCACTGTTTGCGATTCTCCATTCTTAGTCTCTCGTATATACCACACTCCTTCTTCCAGTCTTATATTTTCCCAACACATTGATAATACATTATTTCTACGAGCTGCAGTATATAAACTTATATAGACAAAATATTTTAAGTATGGATTCTTATCTTCTTCAACTGCTGCTAAGAATCTTGGCATCTCTTCTAGAGTTATATATCTATCTCCTGCTTGCATTTTATGAATTTTTATTCCATTAGCTGGATTTTTTTCTATTAATTCTAATTCTACTGCTATGTTCAATATTGCATTTATTAACTTAAGCGTTTTATTTGCTGAATATTTACCACCTTTATTTGCATTATTAAATATCTTATAAATATCTTCTTTTCGAATATTAGAAACATGAATATCGTGCAAGTTTTTTAAATAATTATTCATAATGCCTTTGTATAAACTTTTGCTACTATCTTTGAGTCTTCACTGATTAATATATAGATCATATACCTCCTTCAATGTTGATGCATTCTTTGTTTTTAAAGGATCTATTCCTTTAGCAATTTGTCCCTTTAAAATCAGCGTTTTTTTCTAGCATAATTAACAGATATATTTGGAAAATTCCATAACTTAATTTTTCTATATACTCCTTTAATTGTTATCCCTAAATAAAGTGTTTTAGTTTCTCCATACAATACTTCTAGAAATAAACCTTTGTCTTTAGTATCTCTGTATACATCTCTTTTTTCTTTTGGGGGCTTTATTTTACTTATAGCTATTTGTGTAAAATATAATATCACTACCATAATAAATCACCTTTATTCAACTATTAATATTTAAGATTAGAAAAACAATCTGTTGTATGCTTTTTTTGAAAAAGCAAGTTTTTTCGTAATAATTCAATAAAAAAATTAAATGATTTTTTAAATCTTTGCTTCAACTATAGATTATAGCAGCATTGCAATTTTAAGTCTTAGTTGAAAAATCGCGAATTAATACTCATTTAGGGTGTATTTGTGCTGTATATGTTCTGATTTTTTTTAAACTATGTATACTTGCATTGACAAAAAATATAAATTCAACTACTGTTAAACTAACGATATATTAAACATTAATAGTAGGTTTCATATACTTTACAGGTAATAGGACATTATTTTTTGCTGCTATCTATTAATTCACTTTTTGTAAAAAGTGTTAATCATAGAACTTTTAGATATTTTTATATATCTATATATGTCCCTGAAAAAAGTTTCAGGTTGACCTGAAATTTCTTTCAGGTTGGGACGAAATGTTTTTTCTGGTAAGGCTATATTTTCTTCTTTTCCTTTTTCACTATAGTGCTGAAAATTTTTCAGAATTTTTATGCAAGGGACATTACGTAACTTAAGATTGTCTTTAATGATTGTCCTATTTTCAATTTCAATAAAACCTGCATCTCTTAATTCTACTAAGCATTGCCTAACTCTTCTTTGACAAACATTAAGCTTATCCTCATAAAGCTGATAACTTTCCTGTAATTCATCTATATCTTTGTTGTAATAGATATGTAGTCTAAATACTATGAATGATAAAAGCTGTTTAGATGTTTTACTTAATGCTTTTCCATTATCTCCAGTTAGCTTTCTCCATTCTGGTGGAATGATATTTCCAATAAAGTTATAAAATATTGTGTCATTATTGTTACTATTTTTTTTAATAATATTGCAACTATTAGTTAAAAAGTCGAATACTACAGGTCGCATTTTTCATCTCCAAAAATACAGCTATAGTAGGTGTTTTAGAAAATAATTTTTTTACAAATTACCATCAAATTTTTATGCAAAAGGTTGAAAATAGGTTGAAAAAAATTTTTATGCCAAACCTATATAAATCTTCATACTTATACTATCTGCCTTAGAAGACCAATTTTGCTTATAAGTAGTGTTTTCAGGTATTATCTTGTCTAGTTCAGTATTAGCATTATCAATTGTTAATATATTGTTTACAACTTTATTTGTAGCTGCTTTTACCTTATCTACACTAATTTTAGTATAAATTTCAGCTGTTGAAATACCACTATGCCCTAACATTTCAGCTATTGTTTGTAGTTCTTCTCCATTATTTATCGACCAAGTTGCAAACGTTCTTCTAAGATCATGTATTGTTACATTCGGTATTCCAGCTTTTTTGCGAATTTTATCCCATGCACATTGTATTGCCTCATTTGACCAGTGTTTGCTATTATCTCTTGGACTTAGCAATACCCATTCACTATTTGTTTCTTGCTTTAGGTATTTCAATATTGTTATTAATGCATCAGCTAATCCTATATATAGTGTCTTTCCACTTTTACTCTTAGTTTTTTTTGGTATATGCCATATTTTCTCTTCAAATCTTATCTCTTTCACATCTCATTCCTGAGACATTACTTTTACAGGCTGCAATTAATAAACTTATAAATGTAAAAATTTTTCCTGCTCGTTCTGCTCGCTTTTGTGATTCTATTATAGAGCTTAATTTCATAAGAATATCGTTTGCTGTTACACAGTGTTTTTTGGCTGTTTTTTCGTCAAAAAGCTTCTGAATATCTTCTACGGTAATCTCAGATATCTTTGTATGGTAGAAAGGTGCTGTATAACTCTTTACCATTACATAGGTTTTCTTCCAACTTTTTTCATGATAAATACTACTATATTCAGTATATTTTTCATGCACCTGTCAGAATGTTAGTTCATTTTGTAATTCAAGTTTCTTATGTCTTTTTTCTCTCTTTTCTCTATTTATCTTGCGTCTTTCCTCCATTGGATGTATTCCGTTAGCAATATCCTTTTTCAACTTCATTACCTTCTTCCAGACTCTTTTACAGTCAGATCTGGTGAAGTTCCTATTTTTATCTTATAATATATGCCACCAATGTTTATTACTAAATAAAATCTTCTAAATCCAGTATATGATATTATCAAAAGTAGGTTCCTTTCTTTTGTATCTCTAAACTGGATTATTTTTTCTTCTTTGGTTGGTACTTTTATTTTATTTAATGCTGATTGTGTAAAGTTAAATAATATTACTGGCATATTTATCACCCTTTATTAATTTAAAATTGAAGTAATTAAATAATAACTTATTAATTTTTAAAATTAGCTTAAACTTATAGTCTGTAGTATGATTTTTATTTAATAGCAAATACTTTTGTAAAAATAAAAAATATTTTTAAGCAACGTTATCAATTGAAGGTTACTCTAAGCTTATCAACTACAAATTCAAGTTACTTGATTAAAAATTAGCATTCCAATTAGCTAAATATCATACATATATTTGTGTTATATTTGTGCAATTACCATCAAGATATTATTATCATATTGACAAGTAATATTAATACATCTACAGTTAAATTTATATATCAATTTAAACGAGAATAAACTACATAGCAGATTTTATAAGGTATATAAAGCTCACAATAACTCTTGCTTTGACTTATTTTTTCTAGTTAGTTAAATCATCTTAAACATGAAAGGTACTCCTATATTGTGATACATCATAATATGAAAGAGCTGAACGGCTAGGAGTAAGTAAGTTAAGTATACAAAAAGCATTCAAGAGATTAAATATTACATATAAAAAAGCTTTAAAACATCCGAAGGCAAAAAAGAAGAGAGGTTAAAATTGCAGAATAAGATAAAAAGGTACAAAAATAAAGAAAAAGTTATTGTCTTTATGGATGAGCAGTTTTATTCATAGTACCTAGAACTCACGAATATGCAGCAAAAGGCATAAGATGTTATGGTGTTTATAATTGACATATATCAAAGAGAGAACTAATATTATAGGAATATTAGTAGATAAATTTCTGTAACAGTATCAATTTTTGACTGCAATGTTAATACTGCTATTTTTATTGGGTAGAACAGGATTTAATTTCAAGATTACCTAGTAATTCTGTAGTTATGATCTACAATGCAAGCTTTCATAAACTTCCTCATTTAAAAACTATGATAGAAAAAGATAGATACATATTAGACTATTTACCTCCTTATTCTCATAATTTAAATTCTATTTCACAAAGTAGATAACATAACTGTTTTATATAGATTTAGCTATATAGCAAGATATGTATCTTATTTTATAAGATACATAATATACTATTGACAATTTTAGTAAAAAAACTATCAATGTAAGGTTGAAAAAATGAAAGAAAGAAATTTTGTTTATGAATTGTTGGAACAACATGACTGATAGTACTACTAGTAACATAACGTGTAATTGTAGTCAATCTTGTCAAAAAAATATATACGGTTCGTATTGTCAAGGAATTGATATCTGGCTTGCTTTAGGATATACAGTTGCATTATTGATTTTAGGTTTTATAGCATACTACTATAAGAATAAGTGTCAGGACCTAGAAAGAAAAATAAAACATATGCCTCAATCTTTAAATGTTATGCCTGGTACTCAAGGTGATTGTTATTTTAGTACTGCAGAAGAAGTAATATCTGACTGTCGTGTTTCTAGTTTAGAATTAAATAATGTACTTAGCCCATGTAATTACAACTGCGAAGAATCTCTTCAGCAAAATCCTAGCTCTAATAATCAAAATAACAATGAAGAGCATATTATTGTTCACCAAAATCCTACTTATTTTTTTAGAGGCATCAATGCAAATTCTTGCACCTCTATTGATAATAATTTGTTTTCTATAGATGATAGTTCTATGGTTGGAGCAACAGGTAGTATCATGATGGGGACACTTACTGGTAATGTAATGGATGACTTAGAATAATAAATCTGTTTTAGTTTGCCTAGAATAAGATGTTTAATATTATTCATTATTTTATTGATTTGAATATTAAATTATATTAGTTGTTTATATAAGCAAATATAGCCGATATAGCTCAGTTGGTAGAGCAGCATATTCGTAACATGCAGGTCAGGGGTTCAACTCCCTTTATCGGCACCACAATGTCTTTCTGTTTGTAATCAGATTTCTGTAATATTAATTTCCTACTTAAATGACCAATAATTTACACAGTTGCTACTTTGTTTCATGATTAATTTTCTTTAACATGCATTCTATAGCAGAGCTTATTTTGCTTCCATTATGTAATATCGAATAAGCACAGTCAATAATATGACAATTAAGGTTTAGTTTAACTGTTAGAGGATATAAGATTTTAGCTGCTTTAATTCCTTCTATTAAATTTGGATTAGTATTATTGCTTAGATCAGTATAGTATTCATGTTGCCCTAAATCATAACCAAATTTTGTATTACGAGAAGTAATGGCATAACTAGTTAATATTAGGTCTCCTATTACTCCAAATTCACTAATATCTGGGTTTGTACTGCCAGCTGCTCTAGCAAATGCCACAATTTCCTTTATTCCTTGAGTGATAATAGATGCTTTACAGTTTTGACCATATTGTTTAGCAATAATAATACCAGCAATGATAGCAATGATATTTTTAAATGCGCTTGCAACTTGAATAGTAATAATATCTTCAGTAGTACTAGTTATAACATTAGGGCTATGAAATAATGTAGAAATGTTGAATCGCACTTCTTTTTGAATAGCAGCAATTGTCAGAGCGCATGGCAAACCTTGGGCTACCTCATTTGCTAAATTTGGTCCAGCTATGATGAATAAAGGATTATTTGCTAAATAATCTTTTACTACGTCACTTAATAGTTTAGATTGATTATGATCTAATCCTTTGGATGCAATTCCAATAATGGCATTATTAGAGATGCCATGTTGCTTTAAATTTTCAATAGTAGCTCTTACTTGATCTGATGGTGTAACAATAATGATTATTTCATGATCAACAATATCAGAAAAGTTGCTAGTAGCCTTAATAATACTTGGTAATATGATATTAGGTAGGTATTTTTTATTAGTATGCAGCTGATTGATTTCTTGAGTATAAGCTAAGTGTCTAGTATATAATGTTACTATGTGATTATTACGAGCTAGAAGCATAGCTATCGCTGTTCCCCAAGCTCCAGCTCCTATTATTGCGATTTTCATATTTAAAATAATTTTAGTTATTGAAATAGTTTATTTGATTTTAAAAAGTATAAATTGTTGATTTAATTAACCACTGTTCCAGTCATATGATCATTATCAATACCTGTTAATTTTACATTTACTATCTCGCCTATTGTTTGCCTAGTAGCAATATAAGTAGGAATAAAATTTTCACTGTGTCCAAATTGTTCTTTTTCTACTAACACTTTAACTATCTTGCCTATTTGTTGTTGAAAAAATAGTTGTAGTTGTTTTTTTCCTTCATTACGCAATAATTGAGCTCTTTTTTTTCTGATATGTTTTTGCACTTGTGGCATTTTACTAGCTGGAGTATTTTCTCTTTCTGAATAAGGAAAAACATGTAAATATTGAATTCCAGTTTCTGAAATCAAGTTTAAGCTATTATTAAACATAATTTCAGTTTCAGTAGGAAAGCCAGCTATCATATCAGCTCCAAATGATGCATCTGGAAGAATTTTGCGCATTTTGTTGCAAAATTCTATTATTTGTTCTCTAGTGTGACGTCTTTTCATACGTTTTAATATCATATTATCACCTGCTTGCAAACTAATATGAAAGTGTGGCATTAACCGTGGTTCATCAGTCATCAATTTAAATAATTCTTGATCTATTTCAGCTATATCTATTGAAGATAATCTCAATCTTGGTAAAGCTGGTACTAGCATTAAAACACGTTTAATCATTTGAGCTAAAGTAGGAGATCCTGGCAAATCAGCTCCATAAGAAGTTAAATCTACTCCTGTGAAAACTATTTCCTTGTACCCTTGATTGATAAGAAGCTTAATCTGCTGAGTTATTACACCAATTGGTACAGATCTACTATTACCTCGAACATATGGTATTATGCAAAATGTACAGCGATGGTTACAGCCATTTTGGACCTGTATAAACGCTCTCGTTTTACCATCAAAATTGCTAATCATATGAGTAGCAGTTTCTTGAATTGACATAATATCATTTACTTGAATTTTATTTTCATCAAATTGATAAAATTCAGGATACAGCTTTTCCTCGTTACCAAGTATTTTATTCACTTGTGGCATTTGATTAAAGAGACCAGGGTTGTTCTGAGCTGCGCAACCAGTAACAATAATCTTAATGTTAGGATTTTCTCTTTTTGCTTTTCTAATAGCTTGCTTAGCTTGCCTTTCAGCTTCTTGTGTTACAGTACAAGTATTAAATACTATAACATTATCAAGATTAGCAATTTTGAGATTCTGTTTAATAATCTCACTTTCATATGCATTTAAGCGGCAACCAAATGTTATTACCTTATTAGTGTAAGTACTAGTACTTATTTTATCTTCATTCATTTGAATTGTTATAATTATAGGATTATAAGTAGCTTTATTTAATACTACTTTACTAAGATTAGCAAACTATATCACTATATAATATAGTTGATAGTTTTTAACGCAAGTTTAGGATAAGTGGAAATATGAAATGTAGAGAATAAAAGGTACACAAAGAGAGAATGTTGAGTTATAAAAAAAATTTAAATAAACAAGGAATAACACAACATGAAAAAATGTATTATAACAGTATACTATTTAATAGACAATTTTTACAAGATATATCAAGAGTGGGGGAGAAAGAGATTAATACCAAGTAGTAATCAAAGGAACAGAGATGGGAAGTTGTCCTTAGCTGAGTTATTAACAATAGCGATATATTTTTATGTATCTCAATGCAAGGATTGTAAAAATTATTATCTATATTACTTGAGTTATAAGTATAAAGGATACTTTTGCTTACCAAGCTATAGTAGAATAATACAACTGTGGCCTAGAATGTTGCTACCATTAGTCGTATTAATGCATTATCTGAAAGGAAAAGAGACTGGTATATATTACATCGATTCTACAAAGTTAGCAATTTGTCATAACAAACGCATTTTCAGCAATATAGTTTTTAACAAAATTTCTAAAATTGGTAAGAGTAGTTATGGCTCGTTCTTAGGCTTTAAGTTACATCTTATAATCAATAATAAAGGCGAAATAATGTCAGTTAAAATTAGGCAATAAAAGCGACCTATCTGTAGCTTCAGTTTTTTCCTAAAGGCTTATCTAGTAAACTGTTTAGTGATAAAGCCTACATATTAAGGAGTTATTTCATCAACTGCTGACTAATGGTCTACGTTTATTTACTAATCTTCGTAAAGATATGAAAACATATTTATTGGACATACAAGATAATCTGTTATTAAATAAACATTCTTTAATTGAGTCTGTCTTTAATGTACTAAAAAAACATATGCATTTAGAGCATACTAGATACCGTTCTCTTCTTAATTTCTTTGTTCATATAATTGCTTCTCTTGCTAGTTATTCTATCTCTACACTTAATCCCCATCTTATCTCTTTTTCTTCTCCTGACTTCTTATCCTAAATTGACGTTTGATAATGTTGATAATAGAATAGTAGTAGAATATTTAGTACGTAAAAGTAAAGGATTGCTATTTGCTGATGGTGGATTTATTAGTTAAAAACTTGCTATATCACCTACTAATCAATGTTTAGAGCTAATCACAAAAATTAGATGCAACATTAAAGAAAAAGTAATTTATCCTATAAAATCTCTACTGCTTAACAAAAGGCATATCATATAAACTATTAATTGTCAGTTAAAATATCTTTTCCATGTTAGTATACTCACCATAGGTCTGTTATGAATTTTCAAACTAATGTCCTTGCTTATATTTTTAAGCATAACAAAATTTCTGTTTCTTTTCCAAGTTTAAATTATCTTTCTCTTTCTTTGCTTTACTTATGCTTTCTCAATTATATTAAACTAGTGTATGTTAACTACCGCTTTTTTTGATGTTGAATATTAAACAGCATTAGTATTGGTGCTGAAACAAATATTGATGAGTAAGTTCCAACTATAATACCAATAAATACAAGAATACTGAAACTTTTAATAGCAGCTCCACCAAATAATATTAGTGCTAAATTTGCTAACAAAGTTGTAAATACAGTTAATATAGTTCTGGATAATGTTGCACTAATACTGATATTGATTATATCTTCGATAGGTTTACTAGAACTATTGTTTTTATTCATATTTTCCCTAATACGATCATATATAATAACTGAATCATTTACTGAATAACCGATAACTGTCAGTAAAGCTGCGACACTGCTAAAATCAAATTCAAGGCCACTAATACTCATAAATCCTAGAGACAATATAGCATCATGCATAATTGCAACTAATATACCTACACCAAATTGCCATTTAAAACGAATCCATACATATATAGCGATTCCAACAAGAGCTAGAGCTAAAGCTTTAATACTAGACTTAACTAAATAGCTACTTACCTGTGGTCCAATAAAACTGGTTTTTCTTAACGTAACTTTACAATTGAGTTGTGTTTCTAGAATGCTTTTTACTTTGTTAGTTATTAAGCCAATACTATTATTATCTTGAGATTTGTTTGCTATTTTAATTGAGAAAACATCTTCAGCTCCAAAATTATGTATAGATAATTTTCCAAGATCTGCATTATTTAAAGCTGATCGAATTGAGCCTAGTTGCTGTAGAGGAGATATTTTAATCTCTAAATTTATTCCCCCAATAAAGCTAGTGCTAAGGTTAAGCTTAAAAATTAATAGGCTAGCTATACTAAATATAATTAGTAAAATTGAAACTACATAATTTAGCTTTCTGAATCTAACAAAGTCAATGTTTATCTTACTAAGTATTAGTTCGAGTGGTAAAACCGGCATTTTAACTCCAAAATATTTTATATTATCTGTTCGCAATACTCTTTAACATATCAGTTAATATTAATTTAAGTCAACATTGTAGGTCATATCATTTTTTTCATCTTCTTCTAATAAGATTGTGTTTTTAATTTTATAAATTATACTTAAAGCTTCTTTAGGAGTTAGTTGGTCAGGATTAAGTTGTTTTATAATTTCTATTGTTTTAACAGGATAAGGTGGTACAGCTATATCCATACTTTTTGTAATATTGTTGTTAGATTGATTGATATCTGCTTTATTGTGTTCAAGCTCTAGTAATATTTCCTTAGCTCTGTTAAGTACTATTCGAGGTAAGCCAGCAAGTTCTGCAACATGTATTCCGTAAGATTTATTTGCTGCTCCTTCAATAATCTTGTATAAAAATGATAATTTATCATTTGAGTCATGAATTTTAACAGTGAAATTTTTTAATGACTGTAATTTTGATGCAAGATCTACTAATTCATGGTAGTGAGTTGCAAACAAGCATCGACAGCGAATGTTAGAATGAATATATTCAAGACAAGACCATGCAATTGAAATGCCATCATAAGTAGAAGTGCCTCGACCAATTTCATCTAATATTACAAGCGACCTAAATGTGGATTGAGCTAGAATCACAGATGTTTCTACCATTTCAACCATAAAAGTAGACTGTCCACTAGCAAGATCATCTGCTGCTCCAATACGACTAAATAACTTATCAACCACACCAATTTGAGCCGATTGAGCTGGGACATAGCAACCTATCTGAGCAAGTATTACAATTATTGCATTCTGTCGCAAAAAGGTGCTCTTACCTGCCATATTTGGACCAGTAATTAACCATATTCGTTGATCGTTTTGTAAATTACAGTCATTGCTAATAAAACTTTCATGTTTTTTTGTTATTAATTTTTCAATCACAGCATGTCTGCCATTAACAATATTAAATGCTAAATCACTTGTTATCTCTGGTCTACAGTAATTATACTCATGTGATATATAAGCGAAATTACAAAATACATCTATTAAACTAATACTTTTTGCTAAGTGACTTAATTTTTCAGACTTTAAAGATATAGCTTTACATAACTCAGCCAAAATCTCTTGTTCAAGAGCTGCTGCCATTGTCTTCGCATTTAGCATTTTAGCTTCTAAAGTCTGTAATTCAGTAGTAGTAAATCGAACAGCAGTAGTAGTAGTTTGCTTATGTACAAATTTTGAATCAGTAATTTTATGAGCATTTTTACTACTAACCTCAATAAACATTCCCCAAACATTATTATGACAGATTTTTAATGTCTCAATGCATGTTTCTTGACGATATTGTAACTTTAATTGTTCAATAAAGTTAGAACTGTTGTGAATTAAATTGCGTAATTCTTCCAACTTAGTGCTATAACTACTTTTAATAAATCCACCATCATTAGCACTATTTGATAGATCATCTAACAAAGCTGAGTCTAGTAGATCATATAATTCATCATCTCCAAATAATGGATTATAAATTTCCTCTAGGTATTTAGAGATATTTTCTTCTTCTAAAACTTTATTTAACTCTTTTTTAATGCTTAATGCTATCTTTAAAGATATTTTTATAGATTCCAAATCTTTAGGTAGCGCTTTTGCTATTAATATTCTGCTTAGTGCTCGTTCTATATCTGGTACCAACTTAACAAGTTCTCTTAAATTTTCAACTAACTGTAAATTTTGGTAAAAGAAATCTGTTATTTGTAATCTTGAGTTAATTAAGTTAACTTCTGCTAAAGGCGTTGACAGAAACTTATGTAATAACCTCCCACCCTGATTTGTTACTGTAGCATCAATTACTGATAATAAACTACCTTTAAAATTTCCGCTCAAAGTAGATGTTAGTTCTAAATTTTTTCTTGCTGACGCATCAATTAACATGAAGTTTTCATAACTTACTATCTGTGGAAACGGCAACTTAGATTTACTATGCTTTTGCATAATGCTAAGATACTCAAGAATAGCTCCTACTGCTGATACTTGAGTACTATTAAGACTACCGATAGAATCAATTGTAACAATTTCGTAATAATTTTGAATGACTCTTTGAGCTTTATTAAATGAAAAATAACTTTCTACTTGGTATACTATTTTTTGCTTATAATTATCAAATAAAGCCAATAAACTTGAATTATGCTGTAAAGATTCTGATAAAATTATTTCTTTAGGATTTATTCTTGATAATTCACTGGTTAAGTTATGTATTGAAACATCGATAACTATAAATTCTGCAGTGCTAACATCACAATATCCTATAGATGCTATATCTTTATGAATAACAATTGCTGCTAAATAATTGGGCGCGTTAGCTTTAATTAAACTTTCTTCAGTTATAGTACCAGAAGTTAGAATTCTTACTACTTCTCTTTTTACTACAGCTTTATATCCATTTCTTTTTTTAGCTTCTTCTGGTGATTCTAACTGCTCACATAATGCTACTTTATGTTCTTGTTCAACTAATCTTGGTAAATAAGATTCTAAGGCATGATATGGTATTCCACACATTGGTAAATCTTGACCAGCATGTTTGCCTTTTTTGGCTAAAACAAGACCGAGTAACTTACTCACAATAATAGCATCATCAAAAAACAATTCGTAAAAGTCTCCTACACGAAATAAGAGAATACAGCATTGATGTGTAAATTTTATATCAAGATATTGCTGCAACATTGGTGTTGCCTGATGATATTGATACTTATTTCTAAAATCTTCTTTAGTAAGCATTATTAAACAATAATTTTAGGAAATAATATTAATTATATAACTAAAAAGTTATTTATTTTTTATTATTAGCTACTAGTAAAGTATAATCTTTATGTAAGAATTTTACATTTAATATCCAAATTATACATACAATAATAAAGAATATAGTTAAGAATATAATAATATCATCATATTTGATAGAGGGCATAATTGAAAAAATTGCAAACTGCATAATGCTACTAACTGCTTTACCGATTTTAGCTCCAGCAACTTCAACTGCTGCTTTACCTTTTGTTTTCATTTCATCATTAAGTGGAATATAAGCCATTTCCTTTGTAGCATCAAATACAGAGTATTTTACTCCTTTAGCTAAAACATTTTGTATAGTTCCAATTAATACAATAATAGATAATGGAGACATACCATCTTTTACTATTGCTACAAGATAATTTTCAAGTGCAATACTGCTAAAAAAACATGTACCAATAACTAAAATTATTACTGGTGTAATAACTGCTCCCCAATACCATCCTAAATAACAGATTATACTACAACTTAAGAATGAACATATTATTGAACTTATTCCTGTATAAATAAGAGTTGTACCTTGATATGCCATAAATTGTTCAGTAGTAGAATATAACTCTTGAGTCTTAGACATCCATACTCCTTCTATAATATTTATTACAATACTATAAGAGATAATCATACAACAAATTCGCCACAAATAGCTTGATGATAGAATTACTTTTATGCTTTCTTTAAAATTCATTTTAGAGTATTCATTATTGCTTGAGCGTATACTATTATTTTTTAGTGAGTGTATTATGTAAGTTTCTATCAAACGATGTAATAATAATATGACAATTGTTGATAGAATAACAATTATCATTAATGATTTTATCGATAATTCATCTTTACTCAACTCGCTACCAAGCCATTTTGTTAAAATATGATTTTCCCTAGAAAAATATACCACTATATTACCAGATATAAGTAAATTAGATTGCCCAAATAAAGTAAGGAATGGATAAAAATGACCAGCTTCTTTAGTAGTAGTAATTTTATTAGCTAACTGCCAATAAAGTAATGAAAAAACTACAATTGGCCATAACTCTCCTATGATGTAAAATAGTACATCTCCCCAATGTCCCCACATTTTTATAAACCATTTAAAGTGAGGAAATCGCAATATATATAGTTCAACAGTTTCAGGATTTGGATAAAATAAAGTATGATTTGGCAAAATGATAAAACTATAAGCTGCAAAGAATAGTAAAAAAGATAGAACTATAATTCTAAAGGCTTTTTCAGCTGTGACTACATTGCATAATTTTGAGTAAAAAATGATAAACAGAAATCCAATTGGCATTTCTCCCCAAAACTTTATGAAACTAATTGACTCTGCTCCAATTTGAGTGGTTACAATAGTATTTTTAATAGCTCTAACAACATTTTGATTTAATAGAACAGCAAACATTAATAAAGCCATTAAAATGAATTTCATTAGTTCTGGCGACCTAATTGGCCATAATATTTGTCTTAATTTGCTATTACGTAGCTTTTGAAGATAAGATAGTCCTAAATTTGATTGTATATAAAACATAACATTTTCTTTTGAAGGCTATCAAGCTGCAAAATTCTTATTAATTTTATTGTGTAGTGATACAGCTGTTTTATAGCTTTATAGAGTCAAGAAAATAATACTTGTTTTGGTGCACCCGATTGGATTTGAACCAACAACCTTTGCCTTCGGAGGGCAATACTCTATCCAGTTAAGCTACGAGTGCTTAATTTTAATATCTGCACCAACCCAATAATTACTAATAATCTACTTGTGCTTTTTTACATCAAAGACATTATATTAATAAGCGTCTTTTATTGCAACTACTTCATAATTCTTTTCGGTAAAGTTATTGAAAATCATTGAATTAATCATTTAATTTTGTATTAACTTAATTTTATTTAAGCATGTCCTATAAACCTGGATTATATATTGTTTCTACTCCTATTGGTAACTTTAAAGATATTACACTTAGAGCGCTAGAAATATTGCAATGTTCGAGCTATATACTATGCGAAGACACTAGAAAATCAAAAAAACTACTAGCAGAATATAATATTAGCAAAAAAATGATATTATATAATGACTATAGCACACTTAAAACTAGAGAATATATAAAGCATCTTATTACTAATAAGAAAGTAGTTAGCATAATTTCTGATGCAGGTACACCTTTAATATCAGATCCTGGTTATAAACTTGTAAAGTTTCTCCAGGAGAATGATTGCTATGTTAATATAATTCCTGGAGCTTGTTCTGTTATTGCTGCATTAGCAATTTCAGGTATGCCAACAGATAAATTTATATTTTTAGGATTTTTACCTAAAACTACTACTGCTAAAGAGAAGCTTCTAAAAACTCTATATAACTCTAACTTAACCATTATCATGCTTGAAACAGCTAAGCGATTACTTTCATCTCTTAGTAGCATATTAAAAATTTTAGGTGACATTGAAATCTGCGTTGCACGTGAGTTAACAAAAATTCATCAAGAAGTAAAAAGAATGAAAGCTAATGCAATGATTCAATATTATCAGAATAATATAGCAAAAGGAGAAATAGTATTATTAATTTCTCCACAATCTATAACAAAATCTGATATTGAGCAAGTAACATGTTCAATAGAAGACAGAATATTTGAACTTATCAATCAGAATTCTACAACAAAAGACATTGTAAATTTAATTTATGATACTAGCAACAAACTTTATAATAAATCTGATTTATACAAGATGGTAACTAAAATAAAGGACAATTTACAGTAAATCAAAATACTGTTTCTGTTAAAGGTGTAATCAGTTTCTGTCCTCCCATGTAATTCCTAAGCTTTTCAGGAATTGTAACTGATCCATCTGAATTTTGATAATTTTCTAGAATAGCAATTATAGTTCTACCGACAGCAAGTCCGGATCCATTGATTGTATGTAGAAAATTAACTTTTTTAGAGCAAAGTTCTCTATATTTACTTAGTGATCTTCTAGCTTGAAAAGAACTAAAATGTGAACAGCTTGAAATTTCTCTATAACAATTTTGTGCTGGTAACCACACTTCAAGATCATATGTTTTATGAGCTGCAAATCCTATATCACCGCTACATAATAATACTACTCTATATGGTAACCCTAATTTCTCTAGAATTTTTTCAGCAGCAGCAGTAAGATACTCAAATTCTCTATTTGATTCTTTAGGTGTAGCGATAGTAAAAAGCTCTACTTTGCCAAATTGATGCATTCGCAACATACCTTTAACGTCTTTACCAGCGCTTCCTACTTCTGATCTAAAGCAAGGAGTAAACGCTACCAATCTTATTGGTAATTTTTCTTCTAATAAAGTAGTATTAGCAAAAATATTAGTTAATGGCACTTCTGCAGTAGGTATCAATCTATATCCAGTTGTAGTCTCAAATGATGCATCAGCAAATTTAGGTAGTTGGCCAACATTATACATAGCATGATCCTTAACTAAACATGGCGGAGCAACTTCAAAAAAATTAAACTCAGTAGTATGTACATCAATCATAAAATTGATTAAAGCTCTTTCAAGTTTTGCAAGATCATGTTTTAAAATTACAAACCTACTTCCTGACATCTTAGTAGCTGTATTAAAATCCATCATTCCTAAATTTTTTCCAATTTCATAATGGTGTTTAGGTAATTTGATATTTTGAATTGTGCCACATTCTTTAAGCACTTTATTCATATCACTATTAGTACCATAGGGTACATCATCAGCTACTAAATTAGGAAGGTTATCCATAATCTCAGATAACCTTTTTTCATGATGCAATAATGAAGTTTCTAATTCAGTTATCTTTTGATTGATCAGCTTAACATCCTTTTGTATTTCTTCAAAATCAGTACTTGATTTGTCATAAATATGTGCTACACTACTAGATTTTTCTTTTCTTTCATGCTGTAATTTCTGAATTAGAGATATTAATGTTCTTTTTTCTGAATCAATATGTATTATTGATTTAGATACTGAATCAATTCCTCGTTTGCTTAGTGATTCATCAAGTTTATCTGGGTTTGCTCTAATCCATTTTATGTCCAGCATTTGTCCTCAATTTTAAAATTTTACATATTATTATAGAAGCCTCATATAACAAAATCAATGGAGTTGCAAGAGCAAACTGACTGAGAATATCTGGTGGAGTTAATATAGCAGCTATTATAAAGTTTAATACTATAGCTATTCTTCGTTTTTGTATTAATGTAGATATTGAAATAATATTCAATACATTTAATGTTATTAGTATTAATGGCAATTCAAAAGAAATTCCAAATGCTAGACTAAATTGAATTAATAAAGTTAAATATTCACTCATTCTTGCTTCCAAGACTATTGGAAGTTCATTTTCTTTTAGTGACTCAAATCCTAAAAAAAAATGACACGCATTAGGTATAACAAAATAAAAGACAAATAAGTTTCCAATATAAAATAATATTGGCGACATAAACATTAAAATTTTAAAATAGATTTTTTCAGATTTATATAATCCTGGTGCAATAAACAAATAAATTTGTGCTGATAATATTGGAATAATAATTAAAAATCCTGTATAAAATGACAACTGCAAATAAGTAAAAAAACCCTCTGCTAAACCAGTATATATTATTCTATGATTCTGATCTGGTAAAATATTTTTGAGCGGAATAGTCAAAAAATGATATATATTTTTGCTATAGTAGTAACTTATTCCACAAGCTAAAAAAAAACAAATTAGTACTTTTAGTATTCTAACCTTAAGTTCAGCTAAATGTTCACCAAGTGTATAAGTTTTAGAGTTCATAGTTTGCATTAACTTTAACTATTGTATATGAGATTATAACAAAGTGATTTATAAATAATGTTTCACGTGAAACATTATTTATAATATGATATTCATTATAATTTCTAGAAAATAACTTTGCCATTAATTAATAGATAATTTTAGTAACATAAATATGCTTCAGCAAATATATGATTTTTTAAATATTAATTATAATGTTTCACGTGAAACATTTAATAAATTTAAAGAGTATTATTCTCTATTAAGCAAATGGAATTCAACAATTAATTTAGTTTCAGCAACTACTTTACAAAATTTTTGGCAAAGGCACATTTTTGACTCTATACAATTATTAAATTATATTCATAATAAAGATATTATTGTTGCAGATTTAGGTAGTGGGGCTGGATTCCCTGGAGTAGTACTATCTATATCAGGAATAAAAAATGTAATATTAATAGAATCCGATAGTCGCAAAGCTGCTTTTTTACTACAAGTAGCTCAATTATCTGATCAAAAAATTGAAATTATAAATGATAGAATACAAAATCTAAAGGTAAAATGTGATATTGTTACTGTCAGAGCATTAGCAAATTTAAGTACAATATTATCACATACAAAGCAATTCACGGTTAAAGACAAATATTTAATTTTAAAAGGTAAAAATTATCAGCATGAGATCACTCAAGCATTATTACATAATAAATTTAATTATAGGCTATATAAAAGTTGCACTGATGATAGTTCATGGATACTAGAAATTAGAATATAACAATCAATGAGTTACAACGCACAAATTATAGTTATTGTTAATCAAAAAGGTGGTGTAGGCAAAACTACTACTGCTACTAACTTAGCTACAGCATTTGCTGCTACAGGAAAAAAAACGCTTCTTGTTGACCTTGATCCTCAAGGAAATGTAGGAATAGGATTTGGAATAAATAAGCTTAGTACTGATAAAAGTATATATCAGGTTTTCGTTAACCATAATATTAATATTCCTGAGCAAGCATACAATATTGTTCAGTCATTAATAACACCAACTATAGTACCTGACTTAGATATAATAATTTCAAATATGGATCTTAGTGCTACTGAAATTGAACTCGTTTCCCAAGAAGCAAAAGAATCAAGGTTGAAATCCGCTCTTAGTAATATTCAATCTCAATATGATTATATAATAGTTGACTGTTTACCTTCACTTGGATTACTAACTTTAAATGCTTTAATGGCAGCTACTCAGGTAATTATTCCTATGCAATGTGAATTTTTAGCTTTAGTAGGGTTAAGCCAACTATTAAAGATTATTGATAGGTTTAAAAAAAATTTTAACCCTAATCTAAAAATTCAAGGTATATTATTAACCATGCATGATAGAAGAAATAAATTAACTTTACAAGTTGAAGAGGATGTCAGAAAGCATCTAGCAGATCTAGTATTTAAGACTGTCATTCCAAGGAATGTAAGAATATCAGAGGCTCCATCTTTTGGTAAACCAGTAATCTTATACGATCATAAATGTTTAGGATCTATAGCATACATGCACTTAGCTAAGGAAATATTAGATAACAACTAATGGGTATATAAATGCGTACATCTAAAACTCGAGGATTAGGAAGAGGATTATCAGCGTTACTAAATGATAATATTAGCAGTTCTTCCACCACTATTTCTCAAAACGATTCTGTTAGTATTTTAAATATAAATCAGTTAACTGTTAATCCACATCAACCACGTAAATCTTTTGATCATGATAGTTTAGTTGAACTATCTGAATCAATACTAGTTCATGGTATAATACAGCCAATCATTGTTAACAAAACTGAAGATCAGAGCAAATATATTATAATTGCTGGAGAACGTAGGTGGAGAGCAGCAAAAATTGCAAATTTAATCGAAGTACCAGTTGTTATTAGAGATATTGATAATGATCAGGTACTGCAAGTTGCACTAATTGAAAATATTCAAAGACAAAAATTAAATATTATTGAAGAAGCTGAAGGATACTTAAAGTTAATTGAAGAGTTCAATTTTACTCAAGATAGCCTAAGTAAAATTTTAGGTAAAAGTCGTAGCCATATTGCTAATGTATTAAGACTTAACAGTTTGCCTATACCAGTCAAAGATAGTTTAATTCAAGGCAAAATTACTATGGGACATGCTAGAACTCTTATTGGCCATGAAGATGCTATTAAAATCGCTGAAACCATTATTAAGCAAAACTTAAATGTTCGACAAACAGAAAAATATATAAAAAAACTAACTAATCCAAATAAGTTAAACAAATCTAATCACGTAATTAAGTATTCTACTGGCTCAGAATTAGATGAATTAAGTATACTTACACAAAATCTATCACAGAAATTAAATACAAAAGTTTTCATTGAAAACTCAAATCATGGAGGGAAAATAACTATTTTTTTTTCTAACCTGGAAAAATTAGATGATATTTTATCTAGAATAAAGTAATTATGTGATGTTAACAAACATCTAACTTAGTAAAAACGCAGTTTGATATAGCTAAACCACTATCAAACAGGTATGTTATATACTTTTTGAAAAGAGTGTCTAAGTCACAGTGATATTTCATTCTTCTTGATTTACTTTGAAACAATTTTTTCAATAGGATTTAAATCATGTAGGTAAATACTCTAATAACGGCAATTTAGGATAAGTGACAATATGGAAGGTAGTGAAAAAAGGTATACAAAGAAAGAATGTTGAGCTACAAAGAAAATTTAAATAAACAAGGAATAGCCCAACATGAAAAAATGTATTATAGCAGTATACTATTTAATAGACAATTTTTGCAAGATATATCAAGAGTGTGAAAGAAAGAGATTAATACCAAGTAGTAATCAAAGGAACAGAGATGGGAAGTTGTCCTTAGCTGAGTTATTAACAATAGCGATATATTTTTATGTATCTCAATGCAAGGATTGTAAAAATTATCATCTATATTACTTGAGTTATAAGTATAAAGGATACTTTTGCTTACCAAGCTATAGTAGAATAATACAACTGTGGCCTAGAATGTTGCTACCATTAGTCGTATTAATGCATTATCTGAAAGGAGAAGAGGCTGGTATATATTACATCGATGCTACAAAGTTAATAATTTGTCATAATAAACGTACCTCCAGCAATAGAGTTTTTAACAAATTTTCTAAAATTGGTAAAAGTAGTTATGGCTTGTTCTTAGACTTTAAGCTTCATCTTATAATAGACTTCTTTCGAAACTAGAGAATGATGTAGAATGGTGTTATAAAAATCTAATTTGAAGTAATAATGAAATTAGATCAGATTAAAGAGTTAAAGGATGAAAAATTTCGTTGATTAACAGGAGTAAGGAAGAGGACATTTTCAAAGATGGTGGATATTTTGAGGAAAGCTGATGGTCTTAAGAAATCAAAAGGTGGACGTAAAAATAAGCTCAATTTGGAGGAACAGTTGCTGATGGTGTTAGAATACCTTAGAGAATACCGTACTTATTTCCATATAGGTCAGAACTATGGAATTAGTGAAAGTTCAGCATATAAAGCTGTAAAATGGGTAGAAGACAGCCTAGTTAAACACCAAAACTTTGCTCTTCGAGGCCGTAAAGCTTTAATGAAGAGTGATATGAATTATGAAGTAGTCTTGATTGATGCTACTGAGAGTCCTATAGAAAGACCTAAAAAAAACAAAAATTCTATTATTCAGGAAAGAAGAAATGGCATACACTAAAAACTCAAATAGTGGTAGACAAGAAAACCAACCAAGTAATATGTACAGATTTTCTAACGGTAAAAAGCATGATTTTAGATTATTTAAGGAATCCAAAATTCTTATTCATCCTAAGGTTAAAGCGATTACTGATACAGGATATCAAGGTATACAAAAAATTCACAATAATTCTGAATTACCAAAGAAAAAAAGCAAGAAAAATTCTTTAACTAAAAATGATAAAAAGAATAATCCTAGATTAGCAGGAGAATGAGTTGTGAATGAAAACGTTATTGGTATGCTAAAAAACGGTTCAAAATTATTGCTGAAAAATATCGAAATAGACGTAAAAGATTCAGTCTTAGATTTAACTTGATCTCCGGCATTTATAATTTTGAACTACCTTAACCAGTTTCGAAAGAGGCCTAATCTCTTTAATGCTTTTTGTATACCCGACTTACTTACTCATAGTCGTTCAGCTCTTTTCATATTAATATGTGTAACTATATTGACTTACATCTTCTTTTAGTTTATCAATAGAGGTTTTTGTTGGAGCTATGTTTCTATTTTTTAACGCAACATGTTTTTACTCCATACAAATACTGTATTCTTTACTATCACAAAATATTTTGACACTTTTTCGAAACTAATTTTCTCTCTTCCATTTATGTCCAGTACTTTTTTTCCAAAATGTATCGATTATGTCATACTAATTACTTTTTCATTAGACCTCTTTCGAAACTGGTTAAGGTAGTTTAAAATTATAAATGCCAGAGATCAAATTAAATCTAAGGCCGAATTCTTTACGTCTATTTCGATATTTATCAGCAATAATTTTGAACTACCTTAACCAGTTTCGAAAGAGGTCTATTACATCTTATTGTTATAATCGTTTTATAGTATTTAGCTATATAACTAGGTATGCAAAAGTATCCTTTATACCTATAATTTAAGTAATATAGATAATGATTTTTAAAATCCTTGCATTGAGATAAATGAAAATATATCAGTATTGTTAATAACTCAGCTAAGCTTAACTTTCCATCTCTATTCCTTTTGGTGTTAACATCTTTCTTTCGCGCTCTTGATATATCTTACAAAAATTATATATTAGATAGTACACTGTTATAATACATTTTTTCATGTTGGGTTATTCCTTTTTTATTTAAATTTTTCTTTTTAACTCAACATTCTCTCTTTCTATATCTTTTATTCTATACCTACATGCTTCTCATTATCTTAATCTGGACTTAATTGGTCGTGACACTGTTCTTAACTCTATGTGAGTACGATGAGACTTATATATCTACTGCATTCCTTGCTTATGTTTTTAATTTTAACAAATTTTTTTATTTATTCTTCAAAAGTTTGAATAATATTTTCATTTTACTTTCTAATATTTTACATCTTTATTAGACCTCTTTCGAAACTGGTTAACGTAGTTCAAAATTATAAATGCCAGAGATCAAATTAAATCTAAGACTGAATCTTTTACGTCTATTTCGATATTTATCAGCAATAATTTTGAACTGTTTTAGCATAGCAATAACGTTTTCATTCACAACCCTTTCTCCTGCTAATCTACGATTATTCTTTTTATCATTTTTAGTTAAAGGATTTTTCTTGCTTTTTTTCTTTTGTAATTCAGAATTATTGTGAATTTTTTGTATACCTTGATATCCTGTATCAGTAATCGCTTTAACCTTAGGATGGATAAGAATTTTGGATTCCTTAAATAATCTAAAGTCATGTTTTTTACCGTTAGAAAAATCTGTACATAGTCCTTGGTGCGTTTGCTTGTCTGCCACTATTTGAGTTTTTAGTGTATGCCTTTTCTTCTTTTTTGAATAATAGAATTTTTGTTTTTTTGAGTCTTTCTATAGGACTCTCAGTAGCATCAATCAAGACTACTTCATAATTCATATCACTCTTCATTAGAGTTTTACGACTTGGAAGAGCAAAGTTTGGGTGTTTAACTAAGGTGTCTTCTACCCATTTAACAGCTTTATATGCTGAACTTTCACTAATCCCATAGTTCTGACCTATATGGAAATAAGTACAGTATTCTCTAAGGTATTCTAAGACCAACAGCAACTGTTCCTCCAAATTGAGCTTATTTTTACGCCCACTTTTTGATTTATTAAGACCATCAGCTTTCCTCAAAATATTCACCATCTTTGAAAATGTTCCCTTCCTTACTCATGTTAATCGACGAAATTTTTCATCCTTTAACTCTTTAATTTGATCAAATTTCATTATTACCTCAAATCAGATCTTTATAACACTATTCTACATCATTCTCTAGTTTCGAAAGAAATCTATTATATCGAACTTAGGTTAATAATTAACTAATTGTTTTAAAATGCTAGACAATGATCTAAATAATCTTGCCTCAATACTAATATTTTTTGCTGCCCATTTTTTCATCCATGGTTTCATTAATTCCCATATATTAATATCAGGATTTAGGTCTCTGCTTATTCCTTCAACTACTATCATAGTCTTTTGCAACAGTAATAATTGCGGCTGAGTTTCCATGCCAAAATTCTCTGTTATCATAAATAATTGAGCAAGCAATTTACCAAGAGATAAATTTTTCAGTGATAATCCAATAATAGGTTCAGCTATAGACCTGCAATATTGCGAAAATAAGTCTAAATTGGTATTTTCTGGTATATAGCCAGCTTGCCGATGAATTCTAGCCACTTTCTTATAGTCTCGTTCCAGAAAAGCGTACAAAATCTCAGCTACTGCAATTCTATCCTTTTCAGATAGCCTGCCTATTATACCAAAATCTACTAATCCTATCTTGCCGTCTGGCAAAACTAGAACATTTCCATGATGTAAATCAGCATGAAAAAATCCATCTCTATAAGCTTGATTAAAAAACATCAAAATAACTTTTTCTGATAGATCTTTCAATGATGTTCCTTGATTTATTATTAGTTGCCGTTCACGAATTGGCAATCCATGAATCCACTCAACAGTTAAAACTTTTTCGGCAGTAAATTCCCAATACACTTTTGGTATATAAGTATTGCGATCTGATATAAAATTATCTAGCATTTCAGAATATGATGCTGCTTCAATTCTCATATCCAATTCACTGACCATAGAGTTTCGTAATATATCTATTACCTCTACTAATTTCAGCCTCTTAACTTTAGGCAAAAACTTTAATAAAATCTTGGCAATGAAATGTAATGTTTCTATGTTTTCAAGATATTCAGCTTGTACATTAGGTCTTAGCACCTTTACTGCCACTTCTTCTCCAGTGACTAGCCGAGCTTTATATACTTGAGCAATCGATGCTGCAACTACTACTTCTTTTGGAAAAAAAGAGAATACTTGATCTATTTCCATTTTAAGGCAAGCTGTAATAATTTTTTTTGCTTCTTGAGTTGAAAACGGAGGCAATTTATCCTGTAATATCTTTAATGAATCAGCCATGTTGCTACCAATTAAGTCAGGTCTAGTAGATAATGTTTGCCCTAACTTAATATATGCGGGGCCAAGTTCTTTTAAGCAATTTGTTAATCTATCACTATATTGCTGATTATTTCTATATAGCCAACAAATTGGATAAAAAAGAAAGTTAATTAGTCTAATGATACTTCTGAATAAAAAAGATAAGTTAGTACAATCAATATTTTGCAATATTTTGTATTTACTAACTATTGCCAAAACTCCTATTAATGCTATTACATTCTTAATAAAGTTAATCATAATTTGAGAGCTGAGTGTATTGCAACAATGCCAAAAGTTAAATTGCAAAACTTAACGTTCTGAAATCCGACGCTATTAATTATTTGACAAAAATCTTGTTGCGCAGGAAATGTTCTAATACTTTCGACTAAGTATTGATAGGCTTGTTGATTATTTGCAACTATTTTACCTATTAAAGGTATTAAGTTAAATGAATATAAGTCATACAGTTTGCTTATACATCGATTTTCTACTTTAGAAAACTCTAAACATAAAAACTGGCCACCTGGCTTTAAAACTCGGTAAGCTTCTTGTAATGAAGCTTTAATGTTGGTAACATTACGAATTCCAAAAGCAATTGAATAATTATCAAAGCTATTATCTGCAAAAGGTAAATTTTCTGCATTACAATTAATATAATGTATATTTTCTAATAAGTTACTATCTACAGCCTTCTCTCTACACTTTTGTAACATATTATAGTTTATATCACAAATAGTAACATTAGGAATAGTATGATATTTCTTTGCTTTACGATAAAATGTTAAAGCTATATCACCAGTTCCTGAAGCAACATCAATCAATGAACCATTAAAATCTAAAAATCTATTACAAAATTCTTGTTTCCAAAAATAATGAACACCTAAACTAAGTATATTATTCATTAAATCATACTGCTGAGTAACAGAATCAAACACTTTGGCAACCAATTGATTCTTTTTATCACTATCAACAAGTTGAAATCCAAAAGTAGATTTATTACCATTATTATGATTATAATTCTTCGTCATTGAATTATTTTCTAAATATGATCAAAACAAATAATATAATAACTAAACATCATAAAAATCAAACTAAAAAAATATGCCATTGTTACATGAAGTCAGGAAGTTAAGACAATAACCAATATAATAACTATGAACTTAGACAAAGCTACTTAAGTGCAGCAAAGAATCAATTATGTAATCATATTAATTAGATCACAACTGCAAAATGGTATAATCTCTCTGTTTTTATATATTTTTACTTTTGTAAACCAATACTGCTGTTCAACAATTTATATGTCGAATATGTAGGATAATACATTAGATTAAAAATATATACTGACTAAATTATTATCGTTGATTTCTTAATAAATTAGTATTAGAATTACGGTTGATAAGTTCATAAGTTAAGCTACTATTAAAATTAATCACTCATAAAGTACTAAGACTAAAGGCAATATTACAGAAGCTATTGCTTTGAATTTATATAGTTGATAATTGCATATATATTTTAATAGCTATTCTAAGGGGTAGTATGTTAATAACAAATACTTTACATAAGAATGTTAAACGATAAAATAAAAGAGCTAATTACTCCTACTGCAAAAGCCTTAGGATATAAGGTTATAAATGTGAACTTTATTGTAAAGCCAGCTATATTAAAAATAGTTATTGATCGTTTTGATGAAAAAAAAGTTAAAGTTTTAGATTGTCAAGCGTTTAGTAAAGCTATTTCAGCAGTTTTAGATGTTGAAAACATAATACCAGGCAAGTACTTTTTAGAAGTTGAATCTGCTGGTATTGAGCGAAGTCTAATGGATTTAGAAGATTTTATAAAATTTTTAGGATATACAATACAAGTAAAGCTAGTTGCAGCTATTAATGAAAACAAAAAATATATAGGTGTAATTTCTAATATTAAAGGACAAGAAATCACACTAAATTTGCAAAATGATAGTACTATTGCTATAGATTATGATAATATAAAGGTTGCAAAGATAGTTTTTACAGATGAAATGTTTAGACAAATCACCAAAAATTATTAGCTCAGGAGATATATAAATATGGTTAATCCTATCAATGCTGAAGTGTTAAGAGTTGTTAATTATATTGCTAGAGATAAGGATATTTCACAAGATGCCTTAATATCAATTGTAGAGGAAATGATTCAATTGATTAGTAAAAAAATATATGGCGCTGAGCATAACATTAAGGTTGAAATTAATAAAAAAAGCGGTGAATGTAAGTTATATAGAGTGCTTGATGTAGTTGAAGAAACAGAAGATATGTACTCTCAAATCTCTTTAAATGATGCTTTACAACTTAATGCTAATATCAAGGTTGGAGAACAAATTTTTGAAACTCTTCCTCCTATAAATCTTGGCAGAGTTTCTGCTCAAACTGCTAGACACTTTATTGCTCAAAAGATTGCAGAAATAGAGAGAAGAAAGCAATATTTAGAAGTTAAAGATAGAGTCGGAGAAATAATTACTGTAATAGTTTCCAGAATTGATGCAGGTAATATAATAGGAGAGTTTGGTGGAGTAGAAGTTATTATTCCAAGAGATCAATTAATAAAAAGCGAAGCTTATAAAAAGAACGATAGAGTTAAAGCATATGTACAAAGAGTAAATGAAGAGCTAAAAGGTCCTCTAATGTTTTTGTCTAGGACTGATAATCAAATGTTGGTTAAGCTATTAGAAATGGAGGTTCCAGAAATTTATGAAGGTACAATTATTATTAAAGCAGTAGCAAGAGATCCAGGATCAAGAGCTAAAGTTGCAGTTTTTTCACCTGATTCATCCATTGATGCTGTTGGATCATGTATAGGGATGAGAGGCAACAGAATTAAAAATATTTCTCATGAACTTGCCGGAGAAAGAATTAATGTTATAAAGTGGAGCCAAGATATTGCAGGCTTTGCTATTAATGCTATGTCGCCAGTACAAATAACAAAAGTAATCATTGATGAGTCTAGACGTTTAATTGAGTTGATAGTATCTGCTAATCAGCTTAGCATTGCTATTGGACGACGCGGGCAAAATGTTAGACTTGTATCTAAACTTTTAAGTTGGAATATTGATATTATTACTGAAGAGCAAGAATCATCACGTAGAACAGATGAATTCACTTCTGCTACGGATTTATTCACAAAAAATTTAGGAATTGATGAAATGTTAGCTCAATTATTAGTAGCTGAAGGATTCATCTCGATCGAGCAAATAGCTCATGCTGATCTTAATGCTCTGACTAGTATTGATAAACTTAATTCTGAGTTAGTGCTTGAATTGCAACAAAAAGCAATAGATTATGTTAATAATCAAAATAAACTTATTCTTACGAAACTAGAGGAGCTAGGAGTAGAGCAAGAGTTATTAGAAACTTTAGAGATTCCATTAGAATCTTTTATAACTCTTGCAGAGAATGGTATTAAGAATTTAGAAGATCTTGAAGAACTTACATTTAGCGAGTTTAACACTTTAGTACAGAATAATTGCCTGAGCGAAGAAGAGTTTAATTATATTATTTTAACTAATAAAAAACGTTTAACTGATTCAGTGGAGTAATATACTCCTGAATAAATATATAAACTTAAGTAGCTAGTTGTTAATTTATTTAATAATAAGTGGTTCACTATAATAAATATTGCTGTATAATAAAAAAGCTAATTTAAAGCAATATTTAGATTTATTAGATGCAGCAAATAAAATACTAGTACAAAATACTCAGTACTTTAAGTTAAAAAATCCTGTTTAATAATAAAAGTACATTAAATTTACATAATAACAAAGCAATATTACAAGCAGTAAATAATTATGACAGATAAGCACAATGAAGAAGGAAAAGACAAAAAACTGAAGTTGCCATCTAAAATGATTATTGGCAAGCACGTAGATTCTAAAAAATTTAAAACTAGCTACTTCACTTCTCATAATAATAGCATTACAGTCGAAATTAAGGGTGGTAGAAAGTTTAGCAGTAGCTCTTCATTGCCGCATAAAATTAATACACAAATTTCAACTATAGATGAATTCAATGAAAAAATCAGTCTTTTAAAAAAAGCTGCTTCATTTGCTAAAAGCGAAGAATATAGAAGCAACGTTACTAATTTCACTCCTACAGTAGAAGTAACAGAACAGCAAACAAAAGCAGAAACTTCAACTAATATCAACTCAGAACAAACAATAAAAAATAATTCACATCAAAGCAGCAGCAATACCATAGAAACAACTCAAGAACAAAAACAAAATGATGATCTTTCTTTAAACATTACACCTGTTGAAGCTATAACACAGCCGGAACCTAATCAAAAAATCTTACAAAATCAGCAAAATAGCAGCAGTATATCTTTGAATTCTATTATCTCTAAACCGCAAAATAAGTCATCTATCGAGAATAATGTTGAGTTTGAAACAGAAGCATCAACTAAATCTAGTGCTATCTGGACTAAAAAAAATAATAGTGCAAAACCTAAGAAATCAGATATTTATCAAATGTTGGATAGTGATTCTAAGTCTAAGACTAGAAGTTTTGCAGCTATTAAACGAGCTAGAGATAAAGAAAAGCGTAAGTTGCAAAATAATGATCTTACAAAAAAAATATATCGCGAAGTTATTATACCGGATACCATTACTGTTAATGAGCTAGCATTACGTATGTCAGAAAAACTTTCGGACGTAATGCAATCCCTTTTAAAACTTGGAATTAAAGCTAATATAAATCAAAGTATAGATGTTGATACAGCAGAACTAATTGCTATTAGCTTAGGGCATTCTGTAAAAAGAATTCAAGATTCTGATGTAGAAAATATTTTGCACTCAGATAAAGATACACAGGAGTCATTATTACCTAGAGCGCCTGTTATAACAGTAATGGGGCATGTAGATCATGGTAAAACTTGTTTATTGGACGCATTAAGGTCAACTGATGTAATAAGCACAGAAGCTGGAGGTATAACGCAACATATTGGAGCATATAAGGTCAATCTACCTAACAATAAATCAATAACGTTCATTGATACTCCTGGACATGAAGCTTTCAGCGAAATACGAACTAGAGGAGCTAAGGTTACTGACATTGTAGTATTAGTTATTGCTGCTAATGATGGTATCAAACCTCAAACAATAGAAGCAATTAATCATGCCAAAGCTGCTAAAGTACCTATATTAGTAGCAATTAATAAAATTGATGCTCCAGATGCCAATCCTGATAAAGTTAAAAACGCTCTGCTGGCTCACAATATAGTACCAGAAGATTTAGGAGGAGAAACACTTGTAGTTCCAATATCTGCATTAAAAAAAATCAATCTTGACAAACTTGAAGAAGCAATTTTGTTGCTTGCCGATATGCTCGAGCTTAAAGCTAATCCAAATGCCTTAGCATCAGGCACAGTTATTGAATCTCAAGTTGATCATAAAAGCGGCGTAATAGCTACTATACTAGTTCAGCGCGGAACTTTAAAAATTGGAGATATCTTAATAGCTGGCAATGGTTTTGGTAAAGTAAAAAGAATGATCAATGATAAAAACCAGCAAGTAAATTATGCTTATCCATCAGATCCAGTTAAAATACTTGGATTAAGCCAAATACCCAATGCTGGAGATGCAGTTGCAGTAGTTCAAAATGAAAAGCAAGCCCGTAGTATAGTTGATTATCGTATCAGAAAAGCTAAAGAAGAACAAGATCTTAAGGTTCATAATATTTCTTTAGAAGAGCTCCTTAAACAAGCATCTGCAAACCAATGTAAGGAGCTATCTTTAATTTTAAAAACTGATGTTCATGGCTCTCTTGAAGCTATTGTAGCTAGTATAAATAAAATTGTTAATGATGAAGTCAAAATCAAGATTCTGCATGCAGCTGTTGGAGTTATTAATGAATCTGATATAATATTAGCTAATGCTTCTAATGCAACTATTCTAGGGTTTAATGTTAAAATTGATTCTGCAGCTAGCATTAAAGCAGAAAGAAATAAAACAAATATTAAATATTATTCTATAATATATGACTTAATTGACTATGTTAAGAGCGCTATATCAGGTATGTTATCACCTATTATTCATGAAGAATATACTGGTAGCGCAGAAGTAAGAGCTGTATTTAATATTACTAAAGTTGGTAAGATAGCTGGGTGTTATGTTACTAAAGGATACATTCAGCGTAATAGCAAAGTTAAATTGCTTAGAAATAACGAAGTGATTTTTAGTGGGCCATTGCAAACCTTAAAACGTTTTAAAGAACATACTAAAGAAGTAAAAGAGGGATTTGAGTGTGGAATAGAGTTAGCTAATTATTATGATATCAATGTAGGAGATATAATTGAAGCATTTGTAGTAACAGAGGAAAAAGCTAAACTTTAACTCATTGACTAATGCTAATAATGAATTGTTATGAAGAAAATATATCAAGCAAAATCATATAAGACTTTAAGAACTGCTAATATGATAAGACTAGCTTTAATTGATGTTCTGCACTCAAATAAACTACATACAGATTTATTTGAGTGCAAGATAACTGTTACAAAAGTTGTAGCTCAAGCTAGTCAAGGAATGTATCACTGCTACATTTTACCATTTAGCAATTCAAAACTATCTCAAGATAAACTTATGCATGCTATTAATGATTCTCTTCCTATAATTAGGAGAATGATTACGCAAAAAATTAATTTAAAATACTCACCAGAATTAAGAATTTTCTATGATTATGGATTTGATAATGCTGCAAATGTAGATAAAATTTTAAAATCATTATGATAATAGACCTCTTTCGAAACTGATTAAGGTAGTTCAAAATTATAAATGCCAGAGATCAAATTAAATCTAAGACCGAATCTTTTACGTTTATTTCGATATTTATCAGCAATAATCTTGAACCGTTTTAGCATAGCAATAACGTTTTCATTCACAACCATTTCTCCTGCTAACCTACGATTATTCTTTTTATCATTTTTAGTTAAAGGATTTTTCTTGCTTTTTTTCTTTGGTAATTTAGAATTATTGTGAATTTTTTGTATACCTTGATATCCTGTATCAGTAATCGCTTTAACTTTAGAATGAATAAGAATTTTGGATTCCTTAAATAATTTAAAGTCATGTTTTTTACCGTTAGAAAAATCTGTACATATTACTTGGTGCGTTTTCTTGTCTACAACTATTTGAGTTTTTAGTGTATGCCTTTTCTTCTTCCATGAATAATAGAATTTTTGTTTTTTTAGGTCTTTCTATAGGAGTCTCAGTAGCATCAATCAAGACTACTTCATAATTCATATCACTCGTCATTAGAGCTTTGCGACCTAGAAGAGCAAAGTTTGAGTGTTTAACTAGGGTGTCTTCTACCCATTTTATATCTTTATATATATGCTGAACTTTCACTAATCCCATAGTTCTGGCCTATATGGAAATAAGTACGGTATTCTCTAAGATATTCTAAAACAATCAGCAACTGTTCCTCCAAATTGAGCTTATTTTTACGCCCACCTTTTGATTTCTTAAGACCGTCAGCTTTCCTCAAAATATCCACTATCTTTGAAAATGTCCCCTTCCTTACTCCTGTTAATCGACTAAATTTTTCATCCTTTAACTCTTTAATCTGATCGAACTTCATTATTACCTCAAATCAGATCTTTATAACACTATTCTACATCATTCTCTAGTTTCGAAAGAAGTCTATTATTTATTAGCAATTCTGTGTTAAATATTTCAATCATTACATTTGTTGATGCTATGTATTGTCTAAACAAAAAAATCACTCCATTTAGAGAAGCTATTATATTTATTTTTTCTGTCATAGTTATTTACTATTCGCCTAAAATATTGTATCTAATCTATGAATTTTATGCTTACTTACCTAGATTCTTCTAGCTGGCAGTATAGTTTTTGCATTTCAGTATCTATCTGCTTTATAGATGTATGGTTTAAAACTACTTAAGTTATTATAAGCCTTTCTCAGAGTGTTAAATTTCGAGTATAGCTACTAAATTGCTACATTTATGCTAAAAAAAATGTGGTTTTTGATAGCAAAAATTGCCTAAATCACCTGCTATATCTGACATTTTTGGAGGTTAGAAATGGTGCGAGATTTGCGTAATTTTGCAAGCAATAGTTGCAAAATTACTAATAATAACAGTAGCAATATAGATATAATAATAATAAAAAAATAATAATAGATCTAGATCTACTGAAGATAAGTTAGTAGAGAATGATCAAAATAAAAATGAAGCTCAACAGCAAAATTTGAAGTTTGAATATACGGAATCTGATGATTTTATAGAAATTGAGTTAGTTGGAAATGATCAAAATAAAAATGAAGATCAACAGCAACAACAGAATTTGAATTTCTATGAGCTTAGTGATGTTAGTAATAAAAAGCCATCAAACAAGGATTATGAGCAAAATAGTGAGTTAGCAACTTCAGCTATTACTAAGGATTCAGAGGTTGAAAAGAATAAATGCTGCCCAAAAGAAAAAGACTAGCAGATTATTATCCACTAACGCCAGAAGATGCAGTTATACTGCAACGTATGTCTAGTAGAAGCTTCAACATATACTTCATAAATCAATTACTGTTGAAGTTATCAAATAAATATCCAAACCGTCATTTTGTAAATAAGATAGCAGTGCTAAACTATATGGCAAAAGACTTAGCAAATGAATTACTAACTACTGAGCAGGCTAATAGCGGAAATTTTAGATTTAATGATGTAGGAAGATTTAAAGAACAGTATCTAGCAAATATTGAATCTGGTACAGATCGTAGTATGAAGGCTCAGTTGAAGCGTAAAATAGCTGGAGTCTTTGAAGCAGATATGGCTTATCAAATTTTAACATCTTGTGATTTTGAGGCAGCGGTTAAAAACAAATATTACATCAAGTTGCTTAAGAATATTACACTGTCAGATCATATTAAATTCAAGATACTACAGGAGGTACGAGCTGTCCATGGCAACGATATTGAGCAGTTACAAGTTATACCATTTGATGAATCAAAACAGGTTACAAATAGCACAACGGAGTATCAAAAAACAACAGTTTTACAGCAACAAATAAGTGATGAAGATTACCTTTCAGAACTTAGTAAAGAGCTAGGATCTAACTCTATATTGTTCAAAGTACGAAAATACATACTTCAACATTACGAATATGAGCAAGTTATTGATAAAATATGGTTTAGTAAATTAGAAGTTGTAAATGAAGATAATGTTAATAAAAAGATATTCATTAAGGCTCTAACAAGCTTTGCGAATAGCTATATCAAATCAAATTATAAGCTCATTCTAGAGCGTGCTTTTGAAGCTCAAGGATTTTCATTTGAATTAGTTAAGTTTGTAGCAAGTTAGGTTAATGATTAATAGCTGTGAAATACAAAGTTCTACTCAGAATAAAATTATGGTGCTTTATTTATTTCTTTGTTATATTGTAAGTTATATGATAATTATTATAATAGATTGCGAAGGTTCAAAAGGGTAAAAATTCATGAATAATTATTTATCATTTAGCATTTTACTGCTAAGCAAAGTTGTACTGAAGATTATATTACAATAGTGATAGTATAATTTTAGGAGTAAAAATATGTCTGAATCTAAGGCTAAATATGCTTTAGTTGCCATACTTTCTATTCATATAGTTTAGCATACTTTTTATATCAAACTCTGATTTATTAGAGCCAACTTGAATTTATTAAGTTAACTATTTGTTCATTTTTCCTGTTGCTTTATCATATTTTACAATTTTCTTAATTGACTTTAGAAATTTTTACAATTATACATTTAATATAAAACTTTAAATATAGATTAAGAATTATTAAATATATGATATCAGATGAAATACGACAAGAAGCTTTTGAATATGTGAAAGCAGGTAATAAGACAGCTCTTCTAAAATTAACAGCCTTGCATCCTGAATTAGTTCATATAAGATATCAAGCAAATGATGATACACTACTCATAAGAGCGTTTAAGTATCTAAGAGAGGACATCATAGAAGACCTATTGATTCTTGGAGCTGATATCAGTGCTAAAGATAAGCATGATATGCCTGCTACAATGTGGATTTATGCTACTGAACGTACTGATTTAACTACTGAGGAGTACGATAATACTGCATTACGTATGTCAAAAAAATATCTTTCTCTAGAAAATGCTAAATCTTATTCAGATGAATACACTAATTTTCTACTAAACGGCGTCAAAGATAAGTTTTCAGTACATTGTAATAATGACGGATATGATCATACTACTATACTAACAAAAATTATACAGAGAAATTTAGTACAGTCTGCAGAATGGTTTATTAAAAATTTTCAACTTAATAATCAAAATGAGATAGCGGAAAGCCTTATAGCAGGTACCATCAGAATGTCTAGCGGTAACTTAACTAGTACTGAAGTAAGAAATGTAGAATTTTTACTAGAAAAACATTTGAATCTAATAGATGAAAACTCAAAGTGTGCTAATAATTTAGCAGAGATGCTCTTTCAAGAAAAATTCTATACGGAATATACTCGATATGAGAGGAGTTTTCCTAAATTTAAAAAGTTGCAAAGTGGTCAATCTATTGGACATTATGGAAGTAGTGTTTACCATGATATTCATGTATTAGTTGCAAAGATACTAATAAAATTTGGAATTGATTTACAAAAATATGAATCATACGTTGAAAATTTAGCATCTATACATGATAGCCTTATTCCATTATTCTGCGAGAACATGAATCCAAAGGATTATAATTCGTACTTTAAAAACCTACCTAATAATGTTAAAGAATTATTGAAGCCAGAGCTTCCTCCTAAGTATCTACAACCATTTTCTTCTTATACTACAATAGATTCATATGATGTATTTATTAATCGCAAAATGCATAGAAAATTAGACAATGTAGTAATATTGGAATCTACTAAGAAAAAGATATTACAGCTTACTAAAGTTAGTAGTATTCTTTCTGCAATAAAACATGCTAAAGATTACGAAGATTTTCATATTTCATATGAAAATTTACCTATTACAATAGATGTAGTATTAAATAGAATCGATTATCTAAGAAAAAAAGATAATGCTCAAGAATTTGAAAAACAGGAAGTTGAAGCTTTATCAAACTTTATTAGTGATAAAATTACCTTATCTGTTACAACTGATGAAGAAGCTATAGATGTATGCAATAGCTTCATAGAATATTTTATGAATAAATGTAACAGCATAACACGTTTTGAAGAGTTTTTGAATGAAAATATGCTAGAAGATAAAGCTAATAAGGCTCTTAAATCTATACTCTATCAAACAACAGAAGATAGTTTTAAAACAAATGTTTCTAGCTTAGCAACTAAAATTGTAGAACTAACAGATGGAGTAGTGCTTCCATTGGACATTGATTTTTTAAGTTTAAATAATACTAATTCAAAAATAGTAAATATTGATTATGAAAAACAAAGCTTAATTAAAAATAACCTAAAATTGTTCAGTTGTCCAAATACATATCGTATTCCTAATGATGATAAATTAGAAGAATTATCATCAGACAAGCATCTGGGCAATAATATTACTGAGTATTATAAAAATCATCCAGAAGCATTTGAGCCAATGTCGATGTTGTTAGATATCGCTTATGATGAAGACAAGTTATCTAAGCAAGAGGAAGGATTAAGTAATGCATATGCAAATATGAAATCAAAAGCTGAAGAAATGCCATTGTTGGTAGATATTATCATTCGTTGTAAAGACGAAAAAGATAAAGAGGAGAGTTTAAAAAAATTAACGCAAGTAATATCAGAATTAACACATGAAAATCTAGTTATTCAGGATTCTGTTAATTTATGTATGAAATTAAAAAAATGTTTAAATATTACTCCACTTGAGCTATTACTTAAAGAATATCAAGATAAGTATGCTTTATTATTTGAAGAGTATGACAATGTGATAAATTTTTGTAATGAGAAATGCATTATCGGTAATGTAGAAATGGAGCCAGGTAGTGTAGATTTATAAAAGGCTTGTAAAATAACTTGGCTTAGTTTTATAAGAGGTATATTAAATTTATTAAATACAAAGTTTGATATAAGAAAGGTGTTGAAATATATGAAAGATAAGGATTATAGGATTTTTTGCTTTTATGGATAGTGTTAAACATTATTTTTTCTTGATAATGTGCTTTCTATTAAGTATAAAATCTTTACTAGAGCCAGCATAACAGTTATGCTTTTTTCTTTTTTGAATCTAGTAGTTTTTAATATGGATTTTTTATTCTTATCTTTTTTCTATTTTTTATATCGAACTATGATTAATTATAGTTAGTAATTAGAAGTTCATTAACGAGACTTTGTTGTTCATTGATTGAGTATGTAACTCCAATATGAGTGATGAAGAAGTCTTTATATAAGTCTCTAATAAAGGCAGTATTATTATTTGAGATCATAATCTTAACACCTTTATTTGTTAATTCTTGGACAAAATCCCGTAATCTAATTTGATCTTTTTCATCAAATGGAAGACTATTATAGAACTGTTCTCCAGATTTATGGTAAGGAGGATCGAAATAAACAAAGTCATTTTGTTGAGGCTCTATAAATGAAAAATCTGTAGCATAAATTGATACACCATGTAAAAGGTTGCTGCATTGGTTTATTCTAGATGCAATGTGGAGTTTAATGTAGCATTCACCAGAAAATGTTTGAGCAGATTGTCCGTTTTTGTAGACTCTATAAATTCCTCTAAAAGAATATTTATTAAGATATATAAATTTTGCGGTAATTTCATTCGGATTATTACTATATTTGTTTTTAACTTTATAATAATAATCCTTTGAATGATGTTTGTGATATAAACTCAGTAATCTATTGACCTCATTAGGATTATTTTTAACAGCATTATAGCTAGTAATTAAATCAAGATTGATGTCAGACAAAAAACATTGTTTAAAAAGATGCCTAACTTGAAAAAATAAAGCACCTCCACCAAGGAATGGTTCATAGTAATTATAGTGTGGACCTTGAGGAAGATGTTCTATTAATTTATTAACAATTCTTCGTTTACTACCAATCCAATGAAGAAAAGGCTTAGACTTATTAGCAACAGCTACTGACACATGAAGTTTAATTAATTTCTGTTAGTTGAATCTCTATTGAGATTATACCAGAAAACAGCTTGTAATGCTAGTAATAATAACGCTTACAAGACTTTTTATGTATCCTTTTTGAATAAGATTTATTATTGATTATAACCATAAGTAAGGAATGTAATAATTTTACATCAACATTAGATTATTATGCAAAAATTTAACCTAAAAATTAAAAGATTTTAATAGACTAATAAAAATTATAATGCTACTCTATACCTTATATTATCTAGGTTTCAAAACTTTGATGATAATGATCTGAAGATTAAATAAAACAAAGGGTTGAACTTTTGGAATTAATCTTCAGAAACCATTTTTTAAACAAAAACAGTAGGGGAATTCTATGCCTATTGAAGACGAAGGTCAAAATAAAATCAATAAATTAACCGAAAAATTATCTACAGAGGGAATTAATAGCACAACAATAAAACAAATAGACGCTGAATTGCAAAAACTATACTGTCAGCTAGAGGAATCTGGGCAAGTAAGCATAAAACTCATAGATTGGATACAATATTTTAGGCGAATCGTAAATAACTATGATAAAAAAAAGGTAAATATAATAGCTTCTCTAAATGGAATAATTTTTTTATTTAGACAATACATAGCATCAACAAATATAAGGATTGAAACATTTAATATAGAACCGCTAATAAATAATACTGTTATCAGAATGAGGGAACATTTTGAAAATGAGAATATAAAGCTAAATGTTCAAAATGACATAAAGACGGTTCTGATTGGAGATAGTTTTCGAATAAAAGCAGTAATAAGTCAGTTAATTGGTAGTGCTATTATAAATAGCAGCAAAAATAGCAAGATTACTATTAACCTCAATCAGTATTCAGAAATATTACAATTTACAGTACAAAACATAGGACTAAGCACTTCTAAAGAAAAATTAGAAAGAATAAATGCTGAACTAGAGAATACGAATTTGGTAATGTATCAAGAACTAGGAGAAGGATTAGCATTTATAAAACATCTTACAGATCAGCTAAAAGGAAGACTAAGAGCAAAAGAGGAAAATAATTACATAACTTTTTCATTTGAAGTGCCAATAACTAGTTTGAATTATTCTTTAGGAGAATGCTATGAAAGAAAAGAAGAAAACAATTAACAAATGGATGGTACAAATTCCTCCAATACCAATTACGTTAGTGAATGGAGAGAGTGAGAATATCGATGAATATATGGAAATAATAACAAAGCTAAGAAAAGCGAAGTATCAGGTCGAGGTAGCTGAATCATTGAAAGAATATTGTACAGATTTAATACAGGAGATTAAATATAGATTTAATATTGCAACGAGTGAAATTGTAAGGCTTGCAAGCGAGATCATGTTAAATGATTCGGAAAATAAAGATAAGCTGAAAACAATATTAAATCGATCAGCAAATCTCCAAGAGTACTGTAATGATGTAGTTTACACGCTTAGAAGCGAAATTGAGCATGAAAATTTATGTTTAAAAAAATTTAGCATACAAAAGCTAGTAAAGGATGCCGTCAGGAGACTAGAAGACATTGCAAAAGAGAAAGATATAAAAATCAATTACAATTTTCAGTACAAAATGAAGGATATTGTGACTGGAAATAGTGATCACTTACAAGCTATATTAAGTCAATTAATAGGAAGCGTCATTAGATTTAATCACAGATGCCAGGTTATAATTACGGTTCATTTGTTTACTGTAAAAAATTATATAAAAAGCGATAACATACTACAATTTAGAATACACGATACAGGAAGTGGTATTTCAAAAGAAAAATTAGGGAATATAAAAGCTAAATTAGCTGATTTTGAGTTGGTACGAGACTATCCGCTAATGCTTGAATCAGGATTATGGTTTGTAAATTACCTTATTAATCAACTTAATGGAGAAATGGAAATAGAAAGCGAAAAAGACAAGTTTACAACCATTACTTGCAATATTCCAGTACAACTTTTTTAATCAAATTAATTCGCTTCTTTTTCAGTTTTTGTCTGAGATTGGAGTACATAAAAAGTTTAATTTATTGTATAATTTATTAAAGATTATTTAGAGATGAAAAATGATAGACTTTTATAGCGAAAGCTTACTAAATAAGCTGTTTGAAACCAACGTAAGATTTAATACTGAAATTGATCTTGATAAAGTTGAAAAAGCAATATTTTATGCCCAAAAATATCATGGTCAGCAAAAGAGAGATACAGGAGAACTATACTACACACATCCATTAGAAGTAGCTTATATGGTAGCAGACTACAGCTTTGAAACAGATACAATTATTACTGCAATACTACATGATACACTAGAAGATACAACATTAACTAAAGAAAAGATTGTTAAGGTATTCGGTAGAAAAATTGCAGAACAGGTTTCAGATCTTACCAAGATTAAGGATAATAAAAAAAATCAGTTCTAGAGAGATGATTCAAACATTATATAACCGAAATAAAACAGAACTATTATTAATTAAGCTTTTCGACCGATTCCATAATATTCAGACTGTATCAATAAAACCTTATGAAAAAAGACAAGAAATCATACTAGAAACTCAGCAAGAATTTATACCTCTTGCTGAATATCTTAAATTACCAGAAATTGCTATAGAGCTAAATAAATACTGTGAGCTTTATACTACCAAATAAGCTAAAGTTTAATAGGTGGTTAATGTAGTGAATTGCAGAAATTAAAATTCAATAAGAGAATGTTCATGTAAGTTATTTTGTTGTATAATTTAAAAAGAATAGAAAATATGAAAAATATATGCACTTATCAAGATTTTTAGATCCAAAGAATGATGTAGCATTTAAAAAGATATTTGGATCAGAAAAAAACAAGGACATACTAATACATTTTCTGAACGATATATTGTTGTTTGAAGGGAATAGAAAAATAATAGAAGTAGAGTTTTTAGGAACGATATTAGATGCAGACATAGCGTCTAAAAAAGAATCAATAGTAGATGTTTTGTGTAAAGATAAAAACGGTGCGCAATATATAATAGAAATGCAAGTAGATCCTACACAAGGATTTGAAAAAAGAGCGCAGTATTATGCCGCAAAAGCATATGGCAGGCAACCAAATAGAGGAAAGGAAGGAAAATACTCAGACCTAAAGGAAGTTATATTTATAGCTATAGCAGATTATAAATTGTTTCCAAACAAAGAAGACTATATATCAAGGCATGTAATATTGGATAAAAAGACATATGAGCATGATCTAAAGGACTTTTCATTTACCTTTATAGAATTACCAAAATTTAAAAAAAATAGAGTGGAAGAGTTAAGTGATATAACAGAGAAGTGGTGCTATTTTTTTAAACATGCAAAAGAAACAACATTAGATGGATATCATAAAATAATAGGTGAAGATTTAATAATAAAAAGAGCGTATGAGGCATTAGATCAGTTTAATTGGAGTGAAGACGAACTAATAACCTATGAACAAGAGTTAAAGCGTATATGGGATAATAAAGCAGTAGAAGATTATAAACTCGAACGCGCTAAAGCTGAAGGTAAAGCTGAAGGTAAAGCTGAAGGTAAAGCTGAAGGTAAAGCTGAAGGCATAAAGCTCGGTGAATCTAAAGCAAAAAAAGATTTGGCAATAAAATTATTGAAATCTGAATTATCAGTTGAGACAATTGCTGAATATACGGATTTATCAATACAAGAAGTATTAAATTTAAAAAATAGTGTAAAATAATAATGAATATACAACACAAAATCTTACTTTTGATGTGTTGTATGCTACTTCTATTAGATGCTTTATATCACACTACAAGTTCTATACTATACTGAACATTGAGAAGGCCATTCTTTAAGGCCTCAATGTCCTTAACATGACCGCACCATTCTTGACGAAAGCTATTCCATTTTAAGCCATGAAGGCGAATGTGGCGCTTAGTGTTTTCGTCTGGTTCAGAGGTGAATTTTAAAATCACAGCAGCTTTATTTTGCTGTTCTTTATCAAAAATATCTTTACCTATTGTAGTCCAATGATCCTGAACATTTGGATGTTGTGTTAAAGTTTCTTTTAGTGAAACAATTGCACCAAATAACGTATTTGCTGATAAGTGATCAAGCTTAGCTTTAGCAACTAATCCACCCATTTCGATAAGACGTCGAGTACGCATTTTACGTTCTTTAATTTTAAGGTTAACCTCATCCATGATTAGCTTAGCCTTTTTTTGCTGAAGAGTAATTTTTTGCTGCATAAGATTTGCCATGTTAGTAATTCAGAAAGATAAAAAAATCAGGCAAGAATATATCAAAATAAAATCCCAGTAAAGAAAAAAAACCGCGCCTACCAAACCAACATCAAATAATTATAGTCAAAAAAACGTGAATTCAAGGTTAGAAGCTTCATTGAAAAATAAGCTTACTACGCAATATGCAATCTATAAAGATTGCTGCTAAAAAATGAGTACTCATTAACCGATTGAATGTTAAAAAAAAAGAAGTTTATGCTAGCAAAATCAAAAAAACCATGCTAACTTAAAACTCAGGTGAGAATTGGTATTGAGATGGCGATACAGTTTGCAAGGATTGAATTTTTACGTAGAAGTGAAGGAGGTGATAGTTGTCGTAAGGCAGCGTATAATGCAAGAACTATTGTTGAAAACGAGAAGACAGGTATAAAGTATAACTTCTCTCGTAAGAAAGATAACGTATATCATACAGTGCTGATACCGGATTATGTAAATCAAGACTTCAAGAATATTCAAACATTAATGAATGAGGTAGAACGAACAGAAACAAGAGAAAATAGTAAGTTGTTGAAGGATATAGTAATAGCATTGCCAGACGAGAAGGAGCTAAATTTAGAGCATAGAATAGAACTAACTCATCAAATAGTTGATGAAATGGAATGGGTGCAAAAAGGTATTGGAGTACAGATAGACATTCATAAGCCTCAAACAGGAGATAAAAACTGGCATGTACATATATTGCTTACTATGAGAAGATTTAGAGAAGATGGAACTGGTTTAGGAGATATAGCAGTAGATTTAAACCCAAAAATCATAACAGTTAATGGCAAAAAGGTTGTTATTAAAGATCCCGAGATGATTCATGAAAGAGTAAAAGAAATAATTAATGCATATTTCGCTAAATTAGGCTTACCATATAGAGTTGACGAGATAAGCGAAGTGCCGGGAAAGCATATTGGGAATATTAAATATATTGAAATTAGGAATTTAATTAATGAAGTATTAAATGAAAATGAGTTACGTAAAGAGGCTCATTTGAAGATTATTAATGATGCTGACGTAATAACAGATTCTATAACACATTACAAATCTATTTTTACTAAGCAGGATGTTGAAAAAGCAGTAAAAGATATACCAGATCTAACAGCAAGAGAACAGTTAGTTCAGCAAGTGCTTAGTTCAAATAGAATACTAGAGTTATACCATGATGATGGTGAAAGTAGCAAATATTTTACGACAATTGAGGTTCGAAATGAGGAGACGAGAATAATCAGAATAGCTAATAAAATCAATAATCAGGTTTATTACAACGATATTTACAATCTTAAAAGTGATATCGAAGGTCTAGCAAATGTTAGTGAAGAACAGAAACAAGCTCTAAGGCATATTTTGCTTAGCACTAGTGGAGTTAGAGTCTTGAGAGGAAGAGCTGGTATAGGAAAATCTTATGTTTTAGCAAAAACGTATGAGCTTGCAACAAATCGTAGACAAAAAGTTATTGGCCTTGCTCCCACTCATAAGGCAGTATCAGAGCTGAAGAGCAAAGGTTATACATAGGTCTATACAGTAAAAGGATTTTTATATAATCGAAAAAAAATTTTTATGCAAGACAGCTTAATAGTAGTAGATGAAGCTGGAATGGTAGGTACTAAAGCTTATGCAGAGCTGTTTAGAGTAGTTAGAAACAATAATTGTCAACTGATACTTGCTGGAGATGAAAAGCAGTTAGCTTCAATAGAAAGAGGTGGAATGTTTGAGATTCTGAGTAATATTTTTGGTTCACATGTTTTAGTAAATATTCGAAGACAAAGTAAAAACTGGAGCAGAGAAGCAGCAATGGAGTTTGCTGAGAGTAATATTTTAAGCGGTATAACCTTACTGAGGCAAAATAACTGCGTTAGGTTTGATAATACGTTGCAGGACTCAATGAGTAAGTTAATATACAACTGGAGTCTAAGCAAATTTAAGCTACATGAAAAATTGGTAATTACAGTACGTAATAAAGATGTCGACATTCTTAATTCAAGTATTAGGTCTTTGTTAAAAGCAAATGGTACGCTAAAAGGCACAGAATATGAGCGTTCTATTGATGGAAGGAAAGAGTTCTATATGGCAGGAGATAGAATCGTATTTCAAAAAAGCTATAAGGATTTACAAATACAGAACAGTGAATTTGCAACTTTAACTTCTGTTAATAAAAATGAATTTGTAGCTAAGACAGATGCAGGAAAAGAGGTGAGTTTTGATCCTAGTAAAATACAATTTAAACATGGCTATGCAAGTACTGTTTATAAGGCTCAGGGAGCTTCTATAAAAGATGTATACGTTTTGCATAATGGAATAAGTAATATAAGCAGCTCATACGTAGCTATGACAAGGCATATAGAGAAGTTGCAGCTATATTGCAATAAGAAAGCTACTGTAAGCATTAACAGTTTAATAAATCAGCTCAGCAGACCAAATGATAAATCAGCTAGCATAACTCTAAAAACTGCTCATGATTTGGAGAAAGAAGGGACAAAGACAACTGTTTTTAGTAAAGTTTTTAGTAAAGTTGAAAACTGGTTTAAGTCTATAATCAATGATATCAATGATAGATCTCATGTGAATGAAGAATATTATCATTTTACCGCTAAACCAGAGCAAGAAGCTAAAGTAGAAAAAGTCCAGCAAGAGAATAGCATAAAGCAATGCACCACCAAAGATATTTCTACTCCATTGTTTATGCAAATCAAAGAACAAAGACAATATGATTATGATGTAACCATTCTGTCAGCAGAAGGAAAAACGATATCAAGTTTTCAGGAAGCTGGCATTGATAGCAGAATGGTATATAGCTCAAATGTAAATAATTTAAAGTATTATCAGCCATTTCAAGGAGAAAAGATTCTTATAGCTGCAAATAATGATAAACAAAATAAAGAATATGTAAGCACTATAAACGAGGCTGTAAAAGTACTGACAAGGAAAGGAGCAATTACTAGCATCGTAATTCATTCAGAAGGTGAAGATTTTAACGAAATGCTAAAAAATAAAGGAGCAATAGCTGTTAAGGAGCTTATGATACCTGAAATCATGAAGTTAATTAATACTCAGAACGTAAAAACAGAGTCTGAACAAGTGGTGAAAACTGACATAGCTCAAAAAATTGGACTTAGACGGTAGTGCTGAAGATTTGAAATTGAATGTAAGCTATTCATTCACAGGGCGAATTACAAAATGAGATAAAAAATGATAACCGAAAGCGATTTTTGTAATTCGCATTATGCCTTGCTAAGAGAATATTGGAAGCGCTGGAATTTTGAAGATCTGCATCTGTTAGAAAACTATCTCAACAATCACTTAGCAATAAAATTATAATTCAAACGGTAAAAATAGCAAATATTTATACCGTAAAACAATAGGTAAAATCAGCGGATCATTTATAACAATAGCAAAACGAAATGCGAATGACCCTAATATAACAATTATAGCAGAAGGCGCTGAAACAGCATTGAGCTTGCAGCAATCAGGCATTAAAGGTAATATCATTGCTAGTGCAGGAATTGCGAATTTGAGAAATTATTCACCATTTCCTGGTGAAAAAATCATCATTGCAGCAGATAATGATAGCAAAAATCCTATAACTAATAATACTGTAATTAAAGCTGCAAAAACGTTAGAAATGAAGAGAGCGATAACTTGTATAGTCAAACCACCAGAAAATGGTGATTTTAATACTCTGTTGCAAAGTTGTGGAGACCAGTCAATTAGAGACATTATAGAACCTGAAATTACTAAACTGACTAAGGCAGTTGAAACAACCAAACTTACTCAAACAGAAAATAATAGTATAGCAAAACAAAATGATATTACGAATGTTAAAGAATTGTATAATAAATCGTCATCTCTATACTACTTTAAACAAGAAGAGGAAGCTAAGGTGGAAACGATAGTAGTTAATAAATATCTAGAAAACCATACAGGAATTTATAGTTCAAAAATCTTTAATAATCCTAATTTAAGGGCAAATATGGTTTTTGATGAAGAGACTCAAAAATCCTGGCCCAAAAGAAAAGATCATTCTAGCAGTTAAAAATGACGTAAATACTGAAAAAGCTGAAAAAGTTCTGGAGGATAAGGAAGCAGTAGTCTGCACAGTCAAAAATGACTTCAATAATGTATTAAAAACTCAAGGATTATATGCTGTTAGAAATATTATCAGCCCTGAAATAAGAAAACTTAATGAAAAAATTGAATCAATACAAACTAATATACAACCAGGATTATGTCCGAAACACTAGGCAGAGTATGACACAGCATTTTTTATTTAAAAAACTATAGAGTGAAAAAATATGACAAAACAATTAAAGCATGATTCATTGGCAAAGACAATCATGAGTGATCCAGTGGCTGCACAAGAATTTCTAGAGTATTATTTACCAAGCGATTTCAAGAGTTTAATAGATTTATCACAAATAAAAGTAGAGCAAGAGAGTTATATAGAAGAATCGTTAAAGAAAAAATACAGCGATATCGTCTATAGAGTTGCAACCAAAAAGCATGGCAATGCTTTTATTTATATATTAATTGAAGCTCAATCAACCGTCGATTATTGGACAGCTCTGCGGTTATGGAGATACACATTGTTATTGTGCGAAAGGCATAAGAAAGAAAAAACTAAATTACCATTAGTGTATAATTTAGTGATCTACAACGGCAAAGAGGTCTACAAAGCACCTAGGAATTTGTGGGATTTATTTACCGATTCAATGATAGCTAAGCAATTAATGACTTCTGACTATCAATTAGTCGATTTGCAAAGTATGTCGAATGATGAAATTGTTAGGAAAAAGCATATCGGAATGCTCGAATATATGCTAAAGCACATTCATCAACGAGATATGTTAAAGCTTTGGGAAGAGTTTCTAATAAAGTTCAAACATGTTTTAATACTTGACAAAGAAAAAGGCTATATTTACCTACGATCATTTTTATGGTATACTGATACTAAATTACTAGAGAGTCAGCAACCAGAATTAGAGCAGGTTCTGGCTAAGTATTTATCTGAAGAAGAAAAAAGTAATATTATGAGAACTATTGCTGCAAAATATATTGATGAAGGTATAGAGATTGGTGAGACTAAAGGCAGAGCTGAAGGTATAGAGATTGGTGAGATTAAAGGCATAGCTAAAGGCAGAGCTGAAGGCAGAGCTGAAGGCATAGAGATTGGTGAAGTAAAGGCTAAACAAGAGCTTGCAAGGAACTTATTAAAAGCTGGCTTTTCAGTTGAATTTATTTCTGAAAATACCGGATTGTCAAAAGAAGAAGTGGTTAATTTAAAAAATAACATAGAGTATTAATTTTTCGAATTAATACTCTACTAACTTAAGTTTTTTGAGCAATTTATATTCACAAACAAAAGCTGTATTTAAGTTTTGTAGCTGCATAGTTAGTTTTGTGATGGGAAAGTTACCGGCAAGCTTTACATAACATGTAAGGTCTGGTAGGTTCATAATTTCAGATGGAATAACTAAAATCTTTTTACGCTCAACATTATTCATATTTACTCCATCTCGCATAGTATTTGATCCATATGACAAGTTCTCTTGAGTTTCAATAATTTCTTGTTCACCTAGTGTTAATGCTGACTTATAAGCTGTAACCTGATCGCTAACTCGAAAAATAAATTTACTATTAAACAAATCCAGCATAGAAGCACATTCAGCAGCCCCATATATTGCTTCTAATTGATGAATGTTCTGCAATCCAGCAACAAAGCAGCCTCCATACTTTCTACTTTCAGCCAAAGCAACTGGTAAAGACGAAACTTTTTGTAGAGCTGGCAGTTCATCAAGTATAAACCACATGTTTTTGTTATCATGATTAGGATTTCTACACATCAAAGCTTTGATAGCTATGCTTATCCATGCTGAAATAAGTGGGCATAAAGTAGCTCTTTGATTTGGGTTAGCTGTGATAAATAGCCAGCCAGTTTCATTTGAATTACTAAACCATTCCTTGATGCTAAAACTACCTCCAGGCTTTAAATATTGTAGCGAAGTAATATTCTTTCCAAGAGTAGATTGAATTCCTGCAGAAGTTTCGAGCGCGCTTTCGCTTATAATACCTGATACAGCTGTGTTTCTAAAAGCTTTTGCAAATTGTCTATTATCAGAGTAAATGATTGTATGAATTAGTTTTATGATATCTTTATCATCCTTATATAGCTTCAATGCTTCAGACAAGACTAATTCAGCATTTTTAGCAAAAAAGTCATCAAGTTTAGGAGTATAATTACTAAAACTACTCGCTATATCATGAAAATCAGCTGCTTCAAAACAATCATTCCAAGGCAACCATTGTTCACTATTTTTTTCAAAAGGATTAAGCAGTTTATCACATTTAGAGTCAAAAAATCTATCAATAAAAGTTCCAGTTGTGTCTACAATTATTGCTCGATCCTTATGTAATCGAATTTGTGGTAGCAGTTCGTTAAGCATATTAGTTTTACCGGTACCTGTTGTTCCAGTAATCAGAATGTGTAATCTTTCACTATTCTTTACTAATGGTAAGCCTCCAAAACGGATTTTAGAGGCCTTTTTAGCTCTTTTTAGCATTTTGGCTAAGCATTTGTATCCTACAAAATCAGCACCTCTAATTTTGGCCTTAATAATCGTTTTTTTACCTTGAGCTGTAAAGAAAACAATTGAGATTATCACACCAATAGCAAAAACAATTAATCCTTCTAACAATGCTGAATTAATTAAGAATTCCAATAATTGCTGTATTTTAAATCCATGTTGGCTTGTATAAAACTCATGCAAAAAGTCTTGAGCATTGAGGTGCATCCATTTTTTAAACCTTAAACTATAAAACTTAATGCCTATTTGATCGATATCATAAAAATGCTCACCAATTGCTAGCTTAAGCTGCACATATCTTTCAATTGCAAAATAATACAAGCTGCTCAGAAAAACTTTTTGATATAATCGACATATAATCCAGAATATCGATAATCCTAATCCAATTATAAAAACGTTGGTACTACCTTGCCCAAACATTCTTAACTTATGGGCAAATAACTGCGAGCCCCTGGTGAAATTTCCTTGATTCTGAAAATTCATCTATCTCAAGAGTATTTTTTCAATATCTGTAGTTTTTGCTCATACTCTTTTACTCCAGTAAAATTCTTCAATTCTGTTAACCTTTTTAACATTGTTTCATGTTCTGCAATGATATTTAGTATTAAATCACCACACCCCACCTCCAGCACTAGTACTAGTACTACTACTTTTACTGTGGCTAGTACCTGTATACTCAGTAGTAGCAATGCTACTAGAACCAACCTTCTGCAGAGCTTGGTATTCACTCTCAGTTAGACCTATATACAGAGCTTCATCATGAGTTATCCTGTCGGCTATTTCCATGGTAATGGAGTTTCCTGTTGAAATAAGATTGGACTCTTTTTTTGTCAGTGAATCAAGATTGCTCTGTGAACGCACAAACTGGTTTTGATATCCAGATTGTAGCAGTGCAGAAGAGCGGTAGTTATCTAATAATAAATCTACGTTTTTATTTATAATTTGTCGACCATCATCCGTTGTAGTGACTTTTATACTACCATCATTGATAATAGCAGCCATATGTAATGAAGGAGCTAGGTTTTGTTGAGAAATAGTTCTATTGCCTATGCTGTAATTATCCATACTCAAGTTATTGTCGACTATATTACTTCCTAAGCTGCTAGCAACTTGTATAGGAGAGAACTGGCTGGCTAAGTTAGCTGTAGCATGAGCGCAAGCTTTTATCACTGACCAAGAAAGCATTGGTATTGATGATGCAAGCATTTGAAACGTCGCATAGCTATATAAAATCATCTCTGCAAAGCTTCCTTGCGATAGCATATTCAGACCATAATCACTACCGAAAGCTCCAGATTTACTGGATAAGCTGATCATTCCTAGACAATGGATTATTGTAAAAAATACTGGCCAGCTGCTGACCCATATTATTAATAGAATCCATGTTTTGAGTATGTTGTAACCACCAGGCAGTAAGCCCATTGGAAATACAATAAAGATCATTGAAACTACTAATGCAAAAAAAACAGATTGTAAAATAGGCATCATGTGAGCAGCCATTTCCCCAGCGACTAGATACGAAAATGATTTTTGAAAGAGCCCTCTGATTGCATGCATACTCACCAGATTAGGATAAATTCGTGATAATGAAAACTTCTCACGCCAGTCATCATATGACTCACGATTAGCATTAAGTAGCATAGCTTGCTTCATCCATTCATGAATATCTTGTTGCTCTCTCTGTAAATATTTTAGTGTGTCGCCAGTCATGACTTTTAGTCTTTGACTTAACATGCTTGACTGATCAGATTGAACTCCAATCGCTGCTGCGAACTTTGTTAGAAGCCCTTCATTTAATTCTTTATGAATTGCTGCTTTAATCAATGGAGTAGCTTGTCTGTATGTCTTGAAACTAATACCTAAATTACTCGGTTCGCGATAATAAATACCGAAATTATTAGGTATATTCTGCTCGATAAATCCTATGATATCATTAGTTTGTTGAGCAGCTGCTTTTTTACCTAGAATATTACCTATGATGTAAGGCTTCATAAAGCATTGTCTAAGAAATTCCTTAGTATTAGTTAAAGTTACTGGATCATGTATTTGCACATCTCGAATCTTAGCTACAGCCTTAGCTCCAAACATAATACCAGTTTTTCTGCTCGATAGTCCTTCATAAGCCGGTAAAAGATGATTTTCCAACATTTTGGACACAAAGTAACTCGTTTGCGATGAAAGAGAAGCAAACATTGCTATACCTATAGGTAAAGCTGCAAAGACATATCAAATATAAAGAAAAAGGTTAATTTTTGTTAACTTCTGCGCTTTATAGAACCTGCTATTAACTTCTGTTAACTTTTGTTAATATTTATAATTAATCTTCAACTTTAGCTATAAATATATTTTCAATATTTGTCAATATTACAAAAAAATTAAAGCAATAGGTAGAAAATAGGTAGAAAATAGGTAGAAAATAGGTAGAAAATAGGTAGAAAATAGGTAGAAAAAAAAATTTATGGTAAACCTGATACCATCTGCCTTAGAAGACCAATGTTACCTATATAACATCTTATAATTAATAATGTTCATGTAAGTTATTTTGTTGTATAATTTAAAAAGAATAGAAAATATGAAAAATATATGCATTTATCAAGATTTCTAGATCCAAAGAATGATGTAGCATTTAAAAAGATATTTGGATCAGAAAAAAACAAGGACATACTAATACATTTTCTGAACGATATATTGTTGTTTGAAGGGAATAGAGAAATAACAGAAGTAGAGTTTTTAGGAACGATATTAGATGCAGACATAGCGTCAAAAAAAGAATCAATAGTAGATGTTTTGTGTAAAGATAAAAATGGAACGCAATATATAATAGAAATGCAAGTAGATCCTACACAAGGATTTGAAAAAAGAGCACAGTATTATGCAGCAAAAGCATATGGCAGGCAACCAAATAGAGGAAAGGAAGGAAAATACTCAGACCTAAAGGAAGTTATATTTATAGCTATAGCAGATTATAAATTGTTTCCAAACAAAGAAGACTATATATCAAGGCATGTAATACTGGATAAAAAGACATATGAGCATGATCTAAAGGACTTTTCATTTACCTTTATAGAATTACCAAAATTTAAAAAAAATAGAGTGGAAGAGTTAAATGATATAACAGAGAAGTGGTGCTATTTTTTTAAACATGCAAAAGAAACAACATTAGATGGATATAATAAAATAATAGGTAAAGATTTAATAATAAAAAAAGCGTATGAGGCATTAGATCAGTTTAATTGGAGTGAAGACGAACTAATAACCTATGAACAAGAGTTAAAGCGTATATGGGATAATAAAGCAGTAGAAGATTATAAACTCGAACGCGCTAAAGCTGAAGGTAAAGCTGAAGGTAAAGCTGAAGGTAAAGCTGAAGGCATAAAGCTCGGTGAAGCTAAAGCAAAAAAAGATTTGGCAATAAAATTATTGAAATCTGAATTATCAGTTGAGACAATTGCTGAATATACGAATTTATCAATACAAGAAGTATTAAATTTAAAAAATAGTGTAAAATAATAATGAATATACAACTCTTGACGAAAGCTATTCCATTTTAAGCCATGAAGGCGAATGTGGCGCTTAGTGTTTTCGTCTGGTTCAGAGGTAAATTTTAAAATCACAGCAGCTTTATTTTGCTGTTCTTTATCAAAAATATCTTTACCGATTGTAGTCCAATGATTCTGAACATTTGGATGTAAAGATAGCTGGTTCAAAAAAAAGTAGCATTATTTTTTGAACTCTAAGATTTAAGACTATATCTCTTAATATTTAGGAATATTTTTTGATATATAGTCTATAATCTAGAATAATAAAACATTCTTAACTTATGAACATGTGACTCTGTACCTTGATTCTAAAAATTAATCAGTTATGATGTGGAGATTGCTTTTTTTTAATTTTTTTGCAAGTTCATTTGCTAACTGGTATGCGTACTCATCATCATAATCATATTTAACAGCCAGTTCACAACTTTCCATTGCTTCTTGATGTCGCCCTAATTCCTTCAAAGCAGCTCCTTTATTAACATAAGCTAGTGCAAAATCTGGTTTATACTTAATAGCTAAATCAAAATTCTCTATTGCATCTTGATATTGTTCTAGTGTACATAAAGCAGTTCCTTTATTATTGTAAGCATTTGGTAAATCTGGTTTATACTTAATAGCTTGATCATAATTTTCAATTGCTTCTAGTAGCTTATCAAGCTTTTTCAAAGCATTTCCTTTATTAACATAAGCTAGTGCAAAATCTGGTTTATACTTAATAGCTATATCATAATTTTTAATCGCCTCTTGATGGTGCCCTAATGCCTTCAAAGACTCTCCTTTATTAACATAAGCTTCTACCAAATCTGGTTTATACTTAATAGCTACATCATAATTTTTTATTGCCTCTTGATGGTGTCCAAGTTCGCATAAAGAAACTCCTCTATTAATATAAATACCTAGATTAGTTGAATCATATTGAATAGCTTGATCATAATTTTTAATTGCTTCCTGATATTGTCCTAATTCGTCTAAAGATATTCCTTTATTAACATAAGCCTCTGCATCATCTGGTCTGTATCGAATAGCAGTATCAAAATTCTTTATTGCTTCCTGATGTTGTCCTAGTTCGTATAAAGAAAGTCCTTTAGAATAATAAGCTTCTGCATCATTTGGGTTGTATCGAATAGCAGTATCAAAATTCTTTATTGCCTCTTGATGTTGTCCTAGTTCGGATAAAGAAAATCCTTTAGAATAATAAGCTAGTGTAAAATCTGGTTTGTACTTAATAGCTAAATCAAAGTTCTCTATTGCTTCTTGATATTGTGCTAATGCCCTTAAAGACATTCCTTTACTAACATAAGCTTCTGCAAAATCTTGTTTATACTTAATAGCTATATCAAAATTCTTTATTGCCTCTTGATGTTGTCCTAGTTCGTATAAAGAAAGTCCTTTAGAATAATAAGCTTCTGCCAAATCTGGTTCATATCTAATAGCTGTATCAAAAATTTCTATTGCCTTTTGATGTTGTGCTAATGCCTTTAAAGCCATTCCTTTATTAACATAAGCTTCTGCAAAATCTGGTTTATACTTAATAGCTATATCAAAATTCTTTATTGCCTCTTGATATTGTCCTAGTTCGTATAAAGAAAGTCCTTTAGCATAATAAGCTTTTGCCAAATCTGGTTCATATCTAATAGCTGTATCAAAAATTTCTATTGCCTTTTGATATTGTCCTAATTCCCTTAAAGCAATTCCTTTATTCATATAAGCTTCTATAAAATCTGGATTACACTTAATAGCTACATCATAATTTTTAATTGCTTCTTGATATTTTCTTAACTGAAAAAATGAATTCCCTTTACTAAAATATTTGTTTGCTAGCATATCTTTACCCTAAAATTAAATACTGTTATATGAGCAGATTATTTTGATGCAACAGATGTAACTGTATTAATAATACTGTCATATATTTCATATGATTTATAAAAATTACCCTTTAAATTTTTGATTAGCTGTGATAATTGCTAAATCAAATGTGCTGTTACAAATTTTCTTTTTTACAGCCTTATTTTTAATACTATCAGAGATTTCATCAAAATTCTTTATTTTTTTTATTATTACCATCAGTTATGTTATTCTAAAATTCTTACTCTATATTTTCTATCAGTACTGATGTTGCTAGCTGTACATATATAGTCATTCGCAATGACTATAGTTTAAAAACAAACATACTGTGAGCTTAATGCTAATAATTTAACAAATAATTGACAACAGTTAGCAATAAACTTTACAATCATAATAACAATTAAAAATATAAGGTGATTATGAACAGTACTATCATAATAGACAACATTACATCAGCAAAAGCGCACTTTGGATCTGTAGTTGAGTGTGCTAAGTATTTAGCCAACAAATATGTGCGTGAATCTACAACTGCATGTGCAATGACTGCAATTAAGTATACATCTTCAGTTATTCATAGGATAGAGCCTAGGTTACTATGTGGTACTGGAACAGATTCTGTTGTTCGTGATGTATGTGTTAACAGCCATAATAGCAACACAACACTCATTATGAAACCTTGGCCATCTAGCCTGTTAACAAGCATTAAGGAGTGTACCACTCAGGAAATATTCACACCTAGTAATGTATCTGCTTGTAGTAGGAAGATTACTGATCATTGTTGTGTTAGCTACTGTAAAATTAGCAACTGTACAGAATATTTAACAGAAGTTTGGGAGAATTTTTTTGCTAATACTACCTATAGCAAAGCAACATTTGATGACATGACAGTTAGTTCTAGTGTAAATTTTGTTAATGTTACAACTAGTCCTGAAGAGGAAAATTTTTTCACTTCTGCTACAGCAACAGTAGCAGGTGTAATAGTTCCATGGATAGTGCCAACAGTACTAGCAGCCTCTGGATGTATAGCATTATATGGAATATATCATTTGCGCTCCTCAAAAAATAAAACCAGTTCTTTGCCTGTAAACAGTGTAGACGTAGGTACAAATGCTAATACTAGTGTTAAAAATTTAAATGCAGAAAAAATTCCAACAGATTTCCTAGATAATGATGAACAAGCACATCTTTATGAAGATCCAAAGACATGTAAATATGAAGAAGCAGCATATGATGACACTGCACTGCCAATATCAGGTCAAGATGCAATAAAGGCTGAAGCTGTATAAACATTATTCTACAACATTCTCTATACCTCTTATCATAATCTTTATTGTTAATAGATACTTTTTTCTTATTTAAGATACAAGCTCAAGTTTATACTGAACATTGAGAAGGCCATTCTTTAAGGCCTCAATATCCTTAACATGGCCGCACCATTCTTGACGAAAACTGTTCCATTTTAAGCCATGAAGGCGAATGTAGCGCTTAGTGTTTTCGTCTGGTTCAGAGGCAAATTTTAAAATCACGGCAGCTTTATTTTGCTGTTCTTTATCAAAAATATCTTTACCTATTGTAGTCCAATGATCCTGAACATTTGGATGTTGTGTTAAAATTTCTTTTAGTGAAACAATAGCACCAAATAAAGTGTTTGCTGATAAGTGATCAAGCTTAGCTTTAGAGCAACTAATCCACCCATTTCGATAAGACGTCGAGTACGCATTTTACGTTCTTTAATTTTAAGGTTAACCTCATCCATGATTAGCCTAGCCTTTTTTTGTTGAAGAGTAATTTTTTGCTGCATAAGATTTGCCATGTTAGTAATTCAGAAAGATAAAAAAATCAGGCAAGAATATATCAAAATACAATTCCAGTAAAGAAAAAAAACCGCGCCTACCAAACCAACATCAAATAATTATAGTCAAAAAAACGTGAATTCAAGGTTAGAAGCTTCATTAAAGAATAAGCTTAAGCGGGTAGGTAAGCGCAGAAGCGCTTTTCCTCCCAAAGAACCGTACAAGCGAATTACTCCGCATACGGCTCAAGCAATTTACAAACAGCTGCAATAAGTTGTCCGCGATTACTGTGTACTTGTCGATGGCAGTTTTCATGCAATAAGCACAAATTGTTAATATGGTCAGTGCCACCACATCTTATAGGTGTTATATGATGTACATGAACACTTTCACCATTATCTATTAAATCAAAACAAACAAGACATTTACCCTTTTGTCTACGCCAAAGAATCTGCCTAGATTTAAACAAATACTTAGGGCTATCAGCCTGACGTTTATGCCAATATTCTCTAAGTTTTGAATTATCAGGAGAAGATTTACCTTTAACAAGAATATGTCGTTTAATCGTTGTCCATTGTAATTTCCATAGATATAGATCTTTATTCATAAAGACCCAATTATCATTTCTGCCTTTAATGCGACCCCAATACTTTTTCTTAAGCCATTCCCAGGATTTTTTAGGATGTTTTCTACATGCAAATCTTGCTTGTCGAATCCACATCCAACAGTCTAAATTGGAAAAAATTTTCTTGGACACAACTTTGTTGAAATAACTGCACCATCCAAATATTTTAGAATTTAGATTATCAATTATTCTATCAATATTCCATGAGAAACTTTTTTTCCATTCTATTGACATTCGTTTTTTAAACGACTTTATAGAGTCTTTAGACGGTTTAACTAGTAGAGCTACACCTCTTCTTGTACTATTGGTTTTATATTGTCGAATATTAAATCCAAGGAAATCAAAACCTTCATTAATATGAAGTATCCTGGTTTTTTCCTTTGACAATTCTAAGCCTCTAATACTTAACCAATCATTAATAATACTTTTGGCTCTGATACATGAGCTTTCTGACTTAGCGCAAACGACAAAATCATCAGCGTATCTCACTAAAGCATATTCGGATTTAGAATATAGGTGATCATACTTATTATAGATAATATTAAGTATATCACTCATTCCATGAAGAGTTATGTTTAAAAGTAATGGAGAAATTAATCCACCTTGTGGAGTACCAGCTGTTGTTTTGATAATTTGATAATCCTGCATTACACCAGATTTAAGCCATGCTTGAATCCAATTACGAGCAGGGAAATTTCCTATAATTTTCAAAAGAAAATTATGATCAATATTATCAAATGCTCCTTTAATATCAGCATCTAATATCCAATTTCTATTGGTTCCATGTCGAATAATACCAGATATTCTCTGTATTGCATCGTGAGCGCTACGTCCAGGTCTAAAGCCATAGCTGCAACCTTCAAACTTAGCTTCCCAATATGGTTCAAGTGCTGATTTTACAACAGCCTGTCTACACCTATCCACAATAGTTGGCAAGCCTAAAGGTCTAGATTCGCCATTACTTTTTGGTATGTATACACGCTTAATCGGTTTTACAGATGATAGATTATTATCTGCTAACTTTTCCATCAACAGACTCCTTTCTTTATCTGTCTTAACAACTATTTTATCAATTCCAGGACTTTTTCGTCCTTTGTTGATTTGAGTAACACGTCTTATAGCAAGTAACCTATTTGCTCTTGATTTTAACATCAATCTTTGTAAGTTACGTACTAACTTCATATTACCATTTGCAGATGCCCTATAAATACGTCTACGAAGATTATTAACCTTTTGTATAATTTCTTTCCAGTCTATTGAATGCCAATAGATTTTCTTGAAATTATCTTTAGTCTCAATTGTTACATTTGCGTTTAGCATTCACTTTTCCAATTAATTCATAATCTTGTTTACCTATTTAGGGTAAATCACCAGTCTTAAGTTAGCATCATTTCTGATTAGCATATAAATGCCTATACACTCAGTTATTAATTTCTGTAGTCTTTCGACTTAGTGTCATTTGCTTTCTAAGACCTCTCTTACCTACTATCAGTTGCCTAATAATAGGCTTACCATGTTTCACTCATCAGAGAGACGTTAAGTTGGTTATCTTCTTTATACCGAGGAGCTGGCATTTTTAAAGAAGGCTGCGTATTCCTTCTTACAGCTAAGCTTTTCAGCTTTATCCTTATAACAGAATTTATCTGGAGTATCTGCTTCTGCATTGACGATATTTTCCATACGAAGATTCACTTTCGTTTAACCAATTTTAACTTTACCTTGCCCCTATTTCCCATCCAGATTAGTACTTTAGTTAGGCTTTCTATCGCGCTTAGTACAAGACCGTTACCAATCTCGCACCGCAATAGCGGTAACTAAGGTTTAAATGCAACCTTGCTACATTTCTGTAGTCTCTGTTTGAGCGACCTCATGTCGCACTACGCAATATGCAATCTATAAAGATTGCTGCTAAAAAATGAGTACTCATTAACCGATTGAATGTTAAAAAAAAGAAGTTTGTGCTAGCAAAATCAAAAAAACCATGCTAACTTAAAACTCAGGTGAGAATTGGTATTGAGATGGCTATACAGTTTGCAAGGATTGAATTTTTACGTAGAAGTGAAGGAGGTGATAGTTGTCGTAAGGCAGCGTATAATGCAAGAACTATTGTTAAAAATAAGCAGACAGGTATAAGGTATAACTTCTCTCGTAAGAAAGATAACGTATATCATACAGTGCTGATACCGGATTATGTAAATCAAGACTTCAAGAATATTCAAACATTAATGAATGAGGTAGAACGAACAGAAACAAGAGAAAATAGTAAGTTGTTGAAGGATATAGTAATAGCGTTGCCAGATGAGAAGGAGCTAAATTTAGAGCATAGAATAGAACTAACTCATCGAATAGTTGATGCAATGGAATGGGTGCAAAATGGTCTTGGAGTACAGATAGACATTCATAAGCCTCAAATAGGAGATAAAAACTGGCATGTGCATATATTGGTTACTACAAGAAGATTTAAAGAGAATGGTGAAGAATTGGGTGATAAAGCTGTTGACTTAGAGGCTAAATTTATAACAGTAAAAGGTCAGTGGCGTATTATTAAAGATTCCAAGATGATTCATGAAATAGCAAAAGAAGAAACTAATGCATATTTCGCTGAATTAGGCTTACCATATAGAGTTGACGAGACAAGCGAAGTACCTGGAAAGCATATTGGACCTCGTAGAATTAGGAATTTTATTAATGAAGTATTAAATGAAAATGAGTTACGTAAAGAGGCTCATTTGAAGATTATTAATGATGCTGACGTAATAACGGATTCTATAACACATTACAAATCTATTTTTACTAAGCAGGATGTTGAAAAAGCAGTAAAAGATATACCAGATCCAACAGCAAGAGAACAGTTAGTTCAGCAAGTGCTTAGTTCAAATAGAATACTAGAGTTATACCATGATGATGGTGAAAGTAGCAAATATTTTACGACAATTGAGGTTCGAAATGAGGAGACGAGAATAATCAGAATAGCTAATAAAATCAATAATCAGGTTTATTACAACGATATTTACAATCTTAAAAGTGATATCGAAGGTCTAGCAAATGTTAGTGAGGAACAGAAACAAGCGCTAAGTCATATTTTGCTTAGCACTAGTGGAGTTAGAGTCTTAAGAGGAAGAGCTGGTACAGGAAAATCTTATGTTTTAATAAAAGCGCATAAGCTCGCAACAAATCGTGGACAAAAAGTTATTGGTCTTGCTCCTACTCATAAGGCAGTATCAGAGCTGAGGAGCAAAGGTTATACTGAGGTCTATACAGTAAAGGGATTTTTATATAATCGAAAAAAAAATTTTTATGCAAGACAGCTTAATAGTAGTAGATGAAGCTGGAATGGTAGGTACTAAAGCTTATGCAGAGCTGTTTAGAGTAGTTAGAAACAATAATTGTCAACTGATACTTGCTGGAGATGAAAAACAGCTAGCTTCAATAGAAAGAGGTGGAATGTTTGAGATGCTGAGTAATATTTTTGGTTCACATGTTTTAGTAAATATTCGAAGACAAAGTAAAAACTGGAGCAGAGAAGCAGCAATGGAGTTTGCTGAGAGTAATATTTTAAGCGGTATAACCTTACTGAGGCAAAATAACTGCGTTAGGTTTGATAATACGTTGCAGGACTCAATGAGTAAGTTGATTTATGATTGGAGTCTAAGCAAGTTTAAGCTACATGAAAAATTGGTAATTACAGTACGTAATAAAGATGTCGACATTCTTAATTCAAGTATTAGGTCTTTGTTAAAAGCAAATGGTACGCTAAAAGGCACAGAATATGAGCGTTCTATTGATGGAAGGAAAAAGTCATATATGGCAGGAGATAGAATCGTATTTCAAAAAAGCTATAAGGATTTACAAATACAAAATAGTGAATTTGCAACTTTAACTTCGGTTAGTAAAAATAAATTTATAGCTAAGACAGACACAGGAAAAGAAGTGAGTTTTGATCCTAGTGAAATACAATTTAAACATGGCTATGCAAGTACTGTTTATAAGGTCCAGGGAGCTTCTATAAAAGATGTATACGTTTTGCATAACGGAGTAAGTAATATAAGCAGCTCATACGTAGCTATGACAAGGTATATAGAGAACTTAAAGTTATATTGCAATAAGGAAGCAACTAAAAGCATTAACAGTTTAATAAATCAGCTCAGCAGACCAAATGAGAAATCAGCTAGCATAACTCTGAAAACTGCTCATGATTTGGAGAAAGAACGGACAAAGACAACTGTTTTTAGTAAAATTGAAAACTGGTTTAAGTCTATAATCAATGATATCAATGATAGATCTCATGTGAATAAAGAATATTATCATTTTACCGCTAAACCAGAGGAAGAAGCTAAAGTAGAAAAAGTCCAGCTCAAAGATATTTCTACTCCATTATTTATGCAGATCAAAGAACAAAGACAATATGATTATGATGTAACCATTCTGTCAGCAGAAGGAAAAACGATATCAAGTTTTCAGGAAGCTGGCATTGATAGCAGAATGGTATATAGCTCAAATGTAAATAATTTAAAGTATTATCAGCCATTTCAAGGAGAAAAGATTCTTATAGCTGCAAATAATGATAAACAAAATAAAGAATATGTAAGCACTATAAACGAGGCTGCAAAAGTACTGACAAGCAAAGGAGCAATTACTAGCATCGTAATTCATTCAGAAGGTGAAGATTTTAACGAAATGCTAAAAAATAAAGGAGCAATAGCTGTTAAGGAGCTTATGATACCTGAAATCATGAAGTTAATTAATACTCAGAACGTAAAAACAGAGTCTGAACAAATTATAAAAGCTGATATAGCTCCAAAAATTGTAATTAGGAGATAAAGTTTTTACTATTGAAAAATCTAATCTTACACTGTATTATCAAAATAACTTAAGTTTGTGGTGATTAAGTATAGTATACACAATAATTGATGCAACTATAATAAAGCTAAAATAAAAGCCAGTGGACACTTGTTCTCGCGTCTCAATCTCTTGTTTAAGCCTTATAATTGCATCAATTATTGTGTATACTTGCATCTTATTTTCATATTACAGCTTTAACCAATAAATATTTAATCTACAATTATACCATCAGTATATCTTAATACTCCAATCATCGCTACTTCTTTTATTAACTATTCAAGTTAAAGTAATAGATATAAAACAGCTCGCAGTGATGTTTGTAATTCACATTATGCACTGCTAAGAGAATACTGAAAGCGTTTGAACTTTTGTAAGCTCTACATTTAACAGGAAAACTATCTCAATAATCACTTAGCAATAAAATTATAATTCAAACGGTAAAAATAGCAAATATTTATACCGCAAAACAATTTAGTGACGCGAAGGTGAGGTTTTATATGACTGACAAAATCAATGATTCAAATAATTTCAATAATATTCATAATTCAAAAACAGATATAGAAAATTCTAAAGCTAACAGCTGCAACCACAATGTGGCTGTAAAGTTGATAAATGGTGATATTGCTGATGGTATAGTGCTACTTAGTGATAATAATAGCTTGAGAGCTGATAATACTCTAAAAGAATCAATAAACCAATTAATCAATGATTGGAAGAATAGTAAATTTGAGCTGCAGGATCGTTTGATAATTGCTGGCCATAAAGAAGCTGAAAATATTAATCAACACATCAGAAACTACATGAAGGAAAATGGTGCTCTGAAAGGTACAGAATACAGCATTTTAATTTCAGGAGCTGAATCAAAAAAATATGCTAACTACATGGCTGGAGACCGAATTGTATTTCAAACAAACGATAAGGATTTACAAATACAAAACAGTGAATTTGCAACTCTAGTATCAATTGATGAAAGTAAGTTTGTAGCTAAGACAGATACAGGAAACGAGGTAAGCTTTGATTTGAATAAAATAAGCTTTAAACATGGATATGCTACAACAGTTTGTAACCCACAAACAGCTGTCAAAAAAGATGTATATGTTCTTCATAATAATGGTGTAGGAATAGAAAGTTCTAACATAAGCATGATAGGGAATGCAGAGCAAGTACGGCTGTACTACAATGTGCAAGCTACAAAAAATGTTGCTAACCTAATAGAGCAGCTTAGCACAGCTAAGACAGACTCTATCAATTCAAAAGAGGAGAATAATGATGTTCAAGCAAATGAAGTAAGGCAATATCAATCTGCTCAAAACTATAGAAAAAACGATTATTATTCAAATAGCGAGGAAGAACTACAAAAATTGAGGGATGCAATAGTTGATAGAGCAATAACATAGGAAATAGGTACAATCAGATAAACTTCATTAAGTGTTCTACAGCAATGCTAATATCTTTGAATTGAGCAGTAACTTTTCTTATTTCGTTCTTAATCTTAAACCAATAATGTTCTATAGGAATTAAATCTGGACTATATGTAGGTAAGAATAGAATACTGCAGCCAACCGATTCTATTAATACTTTAATTATAGTGTTCTTATGAAAGTTGATATTATCCATAATTACTATTTGTCCAGGGGCAATTCTTTGATTAATATAGTTTCTACATAAGTTGTAAATATTGCTTTATTACAATTTCCTTCAAATATTACTGGTGCTATAATTTGATTATTACAAAGCCCTGCTATCATACTGACTCTGGATTTATGTTGATAAGCTTCATTGCTATAACATCTAGTACCTTTTATACTCCATCCATATTCTCTACAAGCATTATCCTCCTATATATCGTATTACGACTTATATTGAATATTTTACATGCTTTAACAATTGATGGTCCTTCATCTAGCGCTTTGAATAGATTCATTCTTAAATCATAACTGTATCTTCTTGCCATTATTTATCTATTATTTTTTATACTCTTTTCATATTAGCATATTATGTACCTATTTCCTACGTTCGTGCTATATCTAAATTTGGCAGGAGATAAGGCGAATATTTCAATTAACAGAAGATCTTTCAGTAAAATCAGCGGATCGTTCATAACAATCGCAAAGCGAAATGCGAATGACCCTAATATAACAATTATAGCAGAAGGCGCTGAAACAGCATTGAGCTTGCAGCAATCAGGCATTAAAGGTAATATCATTGCTAGTGCAGGAATTGCGAATTTGAGAAATTATTCACCATTTCCTGGTGAAAAAATCATCATTGCAGCAGATAATGATAGCAAAAATCCTATAACTAATAATACTGTAATTAAAGCTGCAAAAACGTTAGAAATGAAGGGAGCGATAACTTGTATAGTCAAACCACCAGAAAATGGTGATTTTAATAATCTGTTGCAAAGTTGTTGAGACCAGTCAATTAGAGACATTATAGAACCTGAAATTACTAAACTGACTAAGGCAGTTGAAACAACCAAACTTACTCAAACAGAAAATAATAGTATAGCAAAACAAAATGATATTACGAATGTTAAAGAATTGTATAATAAATCATCATCTCTATACTACTTTAAACAAGAAGAGGAAGCTAAGGTGGAAACGATAGTAGTTAATAAATATTCAGAAAACCATACAGGAATTTATAGTTCAAAAATCTTTAATAATTCATAATTTAAGGGCAAATATGGTTTTTGATGAAGAGACTCAAAAATCCTGGCCTGCACTCACTATTTTTGTTAAAAATGACAAAGATGAAATTACTGGAGCTAAGATATTAGCTCTGAATTCAAAAACATGTAATAAAGATGATATTCCAGAAAAATCTGTTGGTACAATTAGTGGCTCATTTGCTGAAATTGCTCAACAAAATTCAAAATATTTACCTGTAACAATTATTACAAAAGATATTGAAACAGCGTTAACCATTCAACAAGCTGGAGTCGAAGGCAAAATCTTATGTGCAATTGAAGCCGAAAATTTGCAAAACTATAATCCTGGCCCAAAAGAAAAGATCATTCTAGCAGTTAAAAATGACGTAAATACTGAAAAAGCCGAAAAAGTTCTGGAGGATAAGGGAGCAGTAGTTTGTACAGTCAAAAATGACTTCAATAATGTATTAAAAACTCAAGGATTATATGCTGTTAGAAATATTATCAGCCCTGAAATAAGAAAACTTAATGAAAAAATTGAATCAATACAAACTAATATACAATCAGGATTATGTCCGAAACACTAGGCAGAGTATGACACAGCATTTTTTATTTAAAAAACTATAGAGTGAAAAAATATGACAAAACAATTAAAGCATGATTCATTGGCAAAGACAATCATGAGTGATCCAGTGGCTGCACAAGAATTTCTAGAGTATTATTTACCAATGAATTTCAAGAGTTTAATAGATTTATCACAAATAAAAGTAGAGCAAGAGAGTTATATAGAAGAATCGTTAAAGAAAAAATACAGTGATATCGTCTATAAAGTTGCAACCAAAAAACATGGCAATGCTTTTATTTATATATTAATTGAAGCTCAATCAACCGTCGATTATTGGACAGCTCTGCGGTTATGGAGATACACATTGTTATTGTGCGAAAGGCATAAGAAAGAAAAAACTAAATTACCATTAGTGTATAATTTAGTGATCTACAACGGCAAAGAAGTCTACAACGCACCTAGGAATTTGTGGGATTTATTTACCGATTCAATGATAGCTAAGCAATTAATGACCTCTGACTATCAATTAGTCGATTTACAAAGTATGTCGAATGATGAAATTGTTAGGAAAAAGCATATCGGAATGCTCGAATATATGCTAAAGCACATTCATCAACGAGATATGTTAAAGCTTTGGGAAGAGTTTCTAATAAAGTTCAAACATGTTTTAATACTTGATAAAGAAAAAGGCTATATTTACCTAAGATCATTTTTATGGTATACTGATACTAAATTACTAGAGAGTCAGCAACCAGAATTAGAGCAGGTTCTGGCTAAGTATTTATCTGAAGAAGAAAAAGGTAATATTATGAGAACTATTGCTGCAAAATATATTGATGAAGGCAGAGCTGAAGGTATAAAGCTTGGTGAGACTAAAGGCAGAGCTGAAGGCAGAGCTGAAGCCGCACAAGGGCTTGCAAGAAACTTATTAAAAGCTGGCTTTTCAGTTGAATTTATTTCTGAAAATACTGGATTGTCAAAAGAAGAAGTGATTAATTTAAAAAATAACATAGAGTATTAATTTTTCGAATTAATACTCTACTAACTTAAGTTTTTTGAGCAATTTATATTCACAAACAAAAGCTGTATTTAAGTTTTGTAGCTGCATAGTTAGTTTTGTGATGGGAAAGTTACCGGCAAGCTTTACATAACATGTAAGGTCTGGTAGGTTCATAATTTCAGATGGCATAACTAAAATCTTTTTACGCTCAACATTATTCATATTTACCCCATCTCGCATAGTATTTGATCCATATGACAAGTTCTCTTGAGTTTCAATAATTTCTTGCTCACCTAGTGTTAATGCTGATTTATAAGCTGTAACCTGATCGCTAACTCGAAAAATAAATTTACTATTAAACAAATCCAGCATAGAAGCACATTCAGCAGCCCCATATATTGCTTCTAATTGATGAATATTCTGCAATCCAGCAACAAAGCAGCCTCCATACTTTCTACTTTCAGCTAAAGCAACTGGTAAAGACGAAACTTTTTGTAGAGCTGGAAGTTCATCAAGTATAAACCACATGTTTTTGTTATCATGATTAGGATTTCTACACATCAAAGCCTTGATAGCTATGCTTATCCAGGCTGAAATAAGTGGGCATAAAGTAGCTCTTTGATTTGGGTTAGCTGTGATAAATAGCCAGCTAGTTTCATTTGAATTACTAAACCATTCTTTTATGCTAAAACTACCTCCAGGCTTTAAATATTGTAGCGAAGTAATATTCTTTCCAAGCGTAGACTGAATTCCTGCAGAAGTTTCGAGCGCGCTTTCACTTATAATACCTGATACAGCAGTGTTTCTAAAAGCTTTTGCAAATTGTCTATTATCAGAGTAAATGATTGTATGAATTAGTTTTATGATATCTTTATCATCCTTATATAGCTTCAACGCTTCAGACAAGACTAATTCAGCATTTTTAGCAAAAAAGTCATCAAGTTTAGGAGTATAATTACTAAAACTACTAGCTATATCATGAAAATCAGCTGCTTCAAAACAATCATTCCAAGGCAACCATTGTTCACTATTTTTTTCTAAAGGATTAAGCAGTTTATCACATTTAGGATCAAAAAATCTATCAGTAAAAGCTCCAGTTGTGTCTACAATGATTGCTCGATCTTTGTGTAATCGAATTTGTGGCAGCAGTTCATTAAGCATATTAGTTTTACCAGTACCTGTTGTTCCAGTAATAAGAATATGTAGTCTTTCACTATTCTTTACTAATGGCAAGCCTCCAAAACGGATTTTCGAGGCCTTTTTAGCGCTTTTTAGCATTTTAGATAGGGCATTTGCACTCTACAAAATCAGCACCTCTAATTTTGGCCTTAATAATCGTGTTTTTGCCTTGAGCAGTAAAGAAAACAATTGAGATTATCACACCAATAGTAAAAACAATTAATCCTTCTAACAATGCTGAATTGATTAAGAATTCCCATAATTGCTGTATTTTAAATCCATGTTTGCCTGTATAAAACTCATGCAAAAAGTCTTGAGCATTGAGGTGCATCCATTTTTTAAACCTTAAACTATAAAACTTAATGCCTATTTGATCGATATCATAAAAATGCTCACCAATTGCTAGCTTAAGCTGCACATATCTTTCAATTGCAAAATAATACAAGCTGCTCAGAAAAACTTTTTGATATAATCGACATATAATCCAGAATATCGATAATCCTAATCCAATTATAAAAACGTTGGTACTACCTTGCCCAAACATTCTTAACTTATGGGCAAATAACTGCGAGCCCCTGGTGAAATTTCCTTGATTCTGAAAATTCATCTATCTCAAGAGTATTTTTTCAATATCTGTAGTTTTTGCTCATACTCTTTTACTCCAGTAAAATTCTTCAATTCTGTTAACCTTTTTAACATTGTTTCATGTTCTGCAATGATATTTAGTATTAAATCACCACACCCCACCTCCAGCACTAGTACTAGTACTACTACTTTTACTGTGGCTAGTACCTGTATACTCAGTAGTAGCAATGCTACTAGAACCAACCTTCTGCAGAGCTTGGTATTCACTCTCAGTTAGACCTATATACAGAGCTTCATCATGAGTTATCCTGTCGGCTATTTCCATGGTAATGGAGTTTCCTGTTGAAATAAGATTGGACTCTTTTTTTGTCAGTGAATCAAGATTGCTCTGTGAACGCACAAACTGGTTTTGATATCCAGATTGTAGCAGTGCAGAAGAGCGGTAGTTATCTAATAATAAATCTACGTTTTTATTTATAATTTGTCGACCATCATCCGTTGTAGTGACTTTTATACTACCATCATTGATAATAGCAGCCATATGTAATGAAGGAGCTAGGTTTTGTTGAGAAATAGTTCTATTGCCTATGCTGTAATTATCCATACTCAAGTTATTGTCGACTATATTACTTCCTAAGCTGCTAGCAACTTGTATAGGAGAGAACTGGCTGGCTAAGTTAGCTGTAGCATGAGCGCAAGCTTTTATCACTGACCAAGAAAGCATTGGTATTGATGATGCAAGCATTTGAAACGTCGCATAGCTATATAAAATCATCTCTGCAAAGCTTCCTTGCGATAGCATATTCAGACCATAATCACTACCGAAAGCTCCAGATTTACTGGATAAGCTGATCATTCCTAGACAATGGATTATTGTAAAAAATACTGGCCAGCTGCTGACCCATATTATTAATAGAATCCATGTTTTGAGTATGTTGTAACCACCAGGCAGTAAGCCCATTGGAAATACAATAAAGATCATTGAAACTACTAATGCAAAAAAAACAGATTGTAAAATAGGCATCATGTGAGCAGCCATTTCCCCAGCGACTAGATACGAAAATGATTGTTGAAAGAGCCCTCTGATTGCATGCATACTCACCAGATTAGGATAAATTCGTGATAATGAAAACTTCTCACGCCAGTCATCATATGACTCACGATTAGCATTAAGTAGCATAGCTTGCTTCATCCATTCATGAATGTCTTGTTGCTCTCTCTGTAAATATTTTAGTGTGTCGCCAGTCATGACTTTTAGTCTTTGACTTAACATGCTTGACTGATCAGATTGAACTCCAATCGCTGCTGCGAACTTTGTTAGAAGCCCTTCATTTAATTCTTTATGAATTGCTGCTTTAATCAATGGAGTAGCTTGTCTGCATGTCTTGAAACTAATACCTAAATTACTAGGCTCACGATAATAAATACCGAAATTATTAGGTATATTCTGCTCGATAAATCCTATAATGTCATTAGTTTGTTGAGCAGCTGCTTTTTTGCCTAGAATATTACCTATGATGTAAGGCTTCATAAAGCATTGTCTAAGAAATTCCTTAGTATTAGTTAAAGTTACTGGATCATGTATTTGCACATCTCGAATCTTAGCTACAGCCTTAGCTCCAAACATAATACCAGTTTTTCTGCTTGATAGTCCTTCATAAGCCGGTAAAAGATGATTTTCCAACATTTTGGACACAAAGTAACTCGTTTGCGATGAAAGAGAAGCAAACATTGCAATACCTATCGGAATATTATCAACTTTTACTGGTGCACTCATTGATACCTCATCCTTGAGCCAAACAGTAGCTTTGGGGGCAAATAACAGCGTAAAAATAAATATCGATGGAAAGAACCACTCCATAGCAAAGATGCCGATATTTCCTCTAAAAATAGCCCTAGTAGCAGCCCATATGCCGCCAATAGTCAAGGCTAAGTGGCCTACTGGAGTGAAGTATTCGCTATTTGAAGCAAAGACTCTGCCTATGCCGTTAAACACATGCCATAACAGATCTCCACCACCAAATGTGTATATTACGTAATCCATTAACTTTTCTCCTTCGCTATTAAATGCTGCTCTATTAATCTAGCCCTTTTATCTATTCGACTTGCATCTGTTTGTAGGCTAGTCCATTTCTCATTTGCAAAAAGTTGTACCCGATTCAATTCCTTCAAATATCTTTCTAAATGTTCATTCGAAACTTGCTTAGCACCTAGTGAAGTAACGGCTCTACGTATTTCGGTGATTACTTCCTTCAAATGCTGAACTAATGTATAGCTAGCTATTAATTCTGATGAGCTATCTAAAATTGTGACTCCAGAAATAGCTTCTAATATGATATAATCATAAATTGGGAATATATCTCCAATCGAAGATAAAAAGGCTATTTCATGGTCACTAAATTCAGTATTCTTACCAAATTTAATTTTTAGATTAGTCAATTGTTGTTTAGCTTTACCTGCATAAGATTTCTCTGGTGATATTGTGATATTTCGTCGCAAGCGTTGAATGCAAGCAACTGACATTATCACAACTGTAAATCGAGGCTGATTCTCCGCCTTTTAAATGACTAATCCAACTTTTTTCATCCTGAGCTAATGAGTCATAAAAGTGTACATTATTGTTTGTAACCACGATAGTGCCAGTCATAGACATGATTGAATCACGCATATTTGATGGTATTCCAACCTTCGCTGCTGCTTTAGTGAAGATGTTATAATCATCAAGCATTAACTCTGAATCCTTATTTTGTGCTTGTCGCAGAGCTTGTTTTTGGGCTAAATCATTACGACATTTTTTACCAGCAGCAAAATAATCAAACCCGCTGTGTGACTGTATATCACGGCAAACAGCTTCTCTCATAGCCCAGTTCTTTGGTAAAGCTGTAGCAAATAATGCTTTTGTTAATTCGCAATCTCCCTTAGCAAATTGATTCATCTCCATTGCTAGATTACGTAAGTCCTTGAGAGCGTTCTCAATCTGTGGAGCAAATGTTTTTAATCCTAATGAAAATGCATAAACTTTAGCTTGAGAACCAATATTCTTCATTAGTTGAACTAATTCTTCTCCAGAAATAACAGAGAAACTACCAAGATAGGCGTCAATACCGCTACAGCTCATGTTTAAAGATGGTGGAGTTATAGCAAATGGCTGAAAGGATGTTTGGCTTGTTCTGGCAGATAATCCGCCAGCCGCATAATATCCAGCCGCTTGATTCTGATATGATCCAGATCTAGTAACATTAACACTCATTCCTTGAAATACGTTTTCGATATTCCAAGCTAGTGATACTAGAGCTTGTAGCAAAAATAATGCTGCAATAACATAAACTCTGATTTTGATGCTCATCTAGTCTCCAATTTATGATAATATCTATCGATTGCTAGAATATTGTCGATAATTTTATTCTCAGAGATTATGCCTCTAGCTACTGAATATATTTTTTTACCATCGCTAGCTACTAGATATAATACAGGTACAATATGCTTAGGATTTAGTTTATTAAGCAACTCATTATTCTTACTGACAGCTAGCAACTGAAATGCATATTTATTAGCAAAGCCCTGAACAATAGGCATAAAGGCCTTACAGAGCAAGCAATCTTCTTTAACTTGCAGAATCAAGCCCCAGTTTTTAGCAATGTTTTTGAGTTTTAAGTCGTTTTTCTGCTCTGATTTTTCTTGATATAGCTTTCTATGTAAGCTATTAGATGGCTCATGAGCATTAATCAGTTGATAATCAAGTAGAGTAGCTAATTGCCACATAGTAGCAAACTTATGAGCCTTCTCCATGATTTGCTTCTGTAGCCTTTGAGCTGTAATCACATTTTCGAGCGTTGGATTATCAAGCGCTATACGCTGAGCTCGATTAAATTGCTCCTTTAATTCCTCGATTCTATGGTCATGAGCCCTACATATCAACTTAGAACTAGATTCAGTAAGCTCATGACCATGTTTATCATTGTACCATAAAAACCCTGTTGGCAAAGAGTTAGCAGTAGCTAATTCCATCGACAAGTAACCAAATAGCGCTATTATTACCGATAAGTGTATTGCATTCATTGATCTCAATCCTAAGGAACTCCACTATCATAGTTCATCCACCATTGATCTTCAGCATTTACTATTTCTGCAGTATCTTTTTTTGAAACAGGTAAAAGATAATCTTCAATATTTTTTATATGATTTTTAAAAAATATTCTCATCTCTTTTTTTAGTAATCGCACGGCTAGGGCGTATAATGGCTTGTTGCCAAATAGAATGCAAATGTGTTAAGTCACGCAAATAAGATGCTGTATGTTCACCATAAGAAGAATATATTTTATAAATTAACTCTTTTTGTTGATTAGTATAAATACTGAAATCTATTTCTCCTGGAGCAGGAATTGCATTAGCTTCAAAGCCGCCAAATATCGAACGTAAATGACGTACTACATGCCCATTTTCCAAAGCTTCAATATCTTCTTTAAAAAGAGGCTTATCAAATAAAGCTAGATGCACACCTTGGGCAAAATACACTAATTTTTGCAGTTTCAATTGAGTTATTACATCTCCTGCTTCTCTATCAACCAATACCAGAAAATAGCTAGCAACATCAAAACAACTCAATAACTCACCCTTTTGTTGTATAGTCATGATTTTATTATTATATCTTATGACTATTTTATAACAATTTGTATCACAAATAAATCATGATAATGCCTTATAATACCTGCTTATTACAGATATCATTTAAAAATCAAGATTACTTTATAATACCTGCAATTTCTTGTTTGAGTATATTTATTAACTTATATGCTTCTACCTTATTAGGATCATATTTAATAGCTAGATTACAACTTTCTATTGCTTCTTGATATTGCCCTAGTTCATATAAACAAACTCCTTTATAAAAATAAGCATCTCCATAATTAGGATTATACTTAATAGCTAGATTATAACTTTCTATTGCTTCTTGATATTGTCCTAATTCATCTAAACAAATCCCTTTATTATTATATGCTTTTGCATCATTAGTATTATACTTAATAGCTAGATTATAACTTTCTATTGCTTCTTGATATTGTCCTAATTTGTCTAAACAAACTCCTTTATTATAATAAGCATCTCCATAATTAGGATTATACTTAATAGCTAGATTATAATTTTCTATTGCTTCTTGAAATTGTCCTAATTTGCCTAAACAAACTCCTTTATTATTGTATGCTTTTGCATCATTAGTATTATACTTAATAGCTAGATTATAACTTTCTATTGCTTCTTGATATTGTCATAATTCGAGTAAACAAATTCCTTTATTATAATAAGCTTCTGCATCATTAGGATTATACTTAATAGCTAGATTATAATTTTCTATTGCTTCTTGATATTGTCCTAATTTATCTAAACAAATTCCTTTATTATAATAAGCTTCTGAATAATTAGCTTTGTACTTAATAGCCGAATCAAAATTTTCTATTGCTTCTTGATATTTGTTTAACTTAAGAAATGAAATTCCAACATAAAAATGTTTTTCTGCTAACATAGCTTTATCCCGAATTAATTTCTGTTGTACAGGTTGATTGTTGTTTCGTTTTGATGCAATGGTTGTATTTAACAGTGTTAATAATAAAACAGCTGTTATATATTTTACAAATTTCATATGATTATTAATTACCCTTTAAATTTTTGATTAGCTACTGAACACCAAATAATTACTAAATTATAGGTGTTACAATTAATCCTTCTTTTATATTTTTTTTCAGTCTTATCAATAATACTATCAGAAATTCTATTAATATTCTTTATTTTTTTATTATTACAACCAGTTATAACAAATTATATTGCATTAAATATGTGTGATTTTCTATAGGTAAAAGCATTGATATAAAGTCAATAGATACCGTGTTAAAAATCAAGAAAAGAAATAATAATTTTATAAAAAAGATGTAAGTTTTTATAAAATTATTATTTTTGCTGGATTGAAAGATTGGGATTAAAATAGAATTATAGTCATTTACAATGAGGATTGAGCATAGAAAAAAGAGATAATAGCATCATAAGATTTAGCAAAATGAGTAAAATGAAATATTACTGTGACATAGATACTCTATTCGAAAAGTATATAACATAACTGTTTTATACTGGTTCAGCTATTATAATGCTGTTCATGCTCCATCGTGCCACTGAAGTCGCAGCCAACGTCGTCGTCATCGCTGCTAAGACTTGCTTCTGTGCTCTCATCATCAGGCAGCAGTTGCTCTGGCCACATGGTCATATATTCCTCCGGAATTTTACCAGCATTGTTAGTTGGAACATTTTGTAGAATATCATTATTACTGTCAAGCTTTTGCAAGAGGCGGTTAAGCGATCCTAGCATTGCAATAATATGTATTGGAGTACTGCCATTAAGTTTATCTTGTATGATGTAACTTGCTTCTAATTCAATTAATGTAATCATTGAATCAATATCTGAAACACCAGCTGATATATGCATGGCTGTTTCCCCAATACGATTAACTGCAGAATGAATTGCCCCATTCTCAACCAACACATGCATGACATTGCAATTTTTAAATGCAGCAGCAATATGCAAAGGTGTATATTGTGTATGTTGATGATCACTTATTGCTGTCAGTTTAGCTATTGACGTTCTGTCATTGGTTAACACCGCATCTGTTATCATCTGGTCTGTAATTTCCGTTTTCCCAGTAACTGGCTTATTCACGTCTGCGCCTAGCTTTATCAATAGATCTACAGCTTCATTGAAACACCATTGTATAGCTCTATGTAATGGAGTATATCCACCACAATCTACAGAGTTTACATCAATATACCTAGCTAAGAAATCGATTGTTTTTAATTTACCTCGCACGCCATACTTTTCGAACATGGGATGCAAAACTGCGTAATGCAATGCTGTTTGCCCATCATTAGTTTTTACGACTGGGTTTGCATGACATGATAACACCAAGTGTTTTACTACTTCAAATACACCAGATTTTGCGGCAGTAAAAATCACTGGTATATCTGATTCATCGTATACATTAACATCAGCATGATGACATGTTACGAGGTATTCAATATTGCGTATGTTCCCAGATTCTACAGCCTCCATAAGCCTTGCTTGTGGATTACTAATACTAATAGTGCGATCGAATACAGACATATCATAGTCGCCTGATGCCATCATTAATTCTAAGTCTGTATTATCTTCTTCACACGAATCTTCATTTGACGAATTTTCATTGGTAACTGATGCTCCAGCTGCAATTAATATATTAGCTATTTTGGGATTACGTTTACATATAGCAGTACGTAGTAGGCTTCCATCTTCATATGATGTCTCATTGACATCAGCTCCAGCTACAATTAATGCTCTCAGCATGAAGGCTTGATCTGTGTATTCTTGATTTATGTCTTTTATGTCTTTTATGCCTTTCGTTTCCAATACTAGACGCATAGGAGAGCATTTGTGACCATTTAATTGATTAGGATTTATATTATATGTGCCTCTTGCAGCTAACAATTCAATAAAGCTATCAATAGATCTACTTTGTATTGCATCGTGCAAAGGCCATTTATTTGACAATTGGAATAAGGGTGCCAGTGATCGCTCCAGTCCTGCAACACGTAATAATTCCGGTATTTTAGTATCACGACCTTCGTACGACTGTGCTAACTTTACATGATAATCTGCTTCATCGTCTGTGTAATCAAGCAGAGTTACATGTCTCAGCAACTCGACAACTACGTCAACATAGTTACCAGTTATTGCATGACACAGAGGTGTATCCAGCTTCCCTTTTATCAGCTTTCCTTTTATGTTTGCACCATGATCGATTAAAACCCTCATAACATCTGGAGATTGCACATAGTGCGTTGGTAGCAAAGAACTGTTGTTTAGAATATTTACATTAGCACCGCTGTTTATCCACAAAAGCGCAATTTTAGGAGCTGCACTAAATAACGCAATATGCAGTGGTGTATCTCCTTTGTTGTTCTGAATATTAATATCAACATCTGTCCCACTCGTTAGTAATGTTCTCGCAGAGTCAAAGTGCACATCTCCACTATCTGACAACATATGTGCAGCTGTATTAGAAGAATGCCTGCTCATAACATTAACAGGCACACCAGCTCTAATTAGGAGATACAATACTACTGGCAAGTATTGCTGATCTATCCACGCTATTGCGGCATGTATTGTAGTGCGACCACTCTCGGTTATCCTTGTTGAGCTCTCTGGATCAATATGAATCCTAGATACCAAGTTTTCAATATCATGAATATTACGACAATAGCGTATTAAATCAAATATACTATCATCACTATCATCACTATCACTACTTTTTCCTGAATTGCTACTACTTCCTGAATTTATACTTGATTCAATATCACTGTCATCAGTGTCATCAGTGTCATCACTGTTGCGCATAATGTATCCACCTCACTATAATTGTAAATTTAGTGTTCAAGCGTACAAGGTTTTATTATTCATTGCAATAGCTAATTTCTTACTATCATTAAAAATTTGAATAGATACCGTGATAAGAATCAAGAAAAGAAATAATAATTTTATAAAAAAGATGTAAGTTTTTATAAAATTATTATTTCTGATTGATTAAAACATTAGGATTAAAAGGAGAATTATGCTTTAAAACACCATAAATGATATGTAATAACTTACGCATAGCGGCAATAAGGATAAGCATTTTGGGTTTGCCAGTATCAGACAAACGTTGAGAAAATTGCTTGATAATACAATTATGTCTTAAGGCAGACATAGCAGGCATATAAAAAGACTTACGTAGATCTGAATTACCAGTTCTAGAGATTCTACTAGCACCCCGCACGGAACTGCCAGATTGACGATGCTTAGGATTAAGACCTACAAAAGCTACAACTTGTTTAGCAGAACTAAATTTCTCAATATCTGCTAAAAAAGCAAGAACTACAGCCTGTGTTTTTGCTCCTATGCCTGGTATTGACTCAAGCCTTATTATGAAGATCTGTGTTATTTTTAATATGGTCATTGATTAGTTGTTCAATTTCTTTAATTTGCGTTTCAAGAAATTCAATATGCATTTGAATATTATTAGCAATTGCTTTAGAAGCTCCTTCTAATCTATTTGTTTCTTGTGTTTTATGCTTAATTAAAACATTCAGGCGATTAACTAGCTGCTGTAGTTCTTGAATATAAAGAGGCTGTGGATACCATGCTTCCGGTTTCATTGCTTTGCAAAAATCTGCTATTAATACACTGTCTGCTTTATCTGTTTTTGTACGACTAAGTTTACTCATTGCAAAACCTTTAATACGGGCAGGATTTACTACGCTTACTTTATAACCATAATCGTACAGATATTTAGCTAAATTTTTCCAGTAGATACCTGTTGCTTCCATACAAACATGTCCAGTTCCTCTGCTTTTTAACCATGTTACTAATTTGTTAAACCCTTCAGAATTATTATTAAATTTTCTTGTTTGAACTTTATTATTAATTAACACAGCTGCATCAAATGTCTCTTTAGAAACGTCAATTCCTACAATTATACTATTCATAATCACCAAATTTTATGTTAAATATCTCAAAACCAACCTTGTAAATACAGGCTTTTTGCCTAAGAATACCGTCCGGTTTTTAATTAAAAAAGCTAGTTACTTATCTATAGAACAGGCTATTAGCCTTAGGAACGCTACTGTATACTAGCTTTCTTTTGTGCTATTGCTATAATCTTTTATTTTATTGCAATTTCACTTATTTTTATCATACAAGGAACTAGCTATAGTATTTAATGACGACTTTGTTGCATACGATGAACTTTATCTTTGATTCCTGCAATAATGTCTTTGTTCATGCTGTTTTGAGCCTTAGTGAGTATATCACCAAATAGTTCATCCATATTGATTTTAGTGAAATCAACTTTTTATAATTCCTTAACAGTAAGGCCTCTACAATTTGGACATTCAGGTGTTCCAAAGTCTATTTTTAGCTGTTTTCTTGCTTCTTCCTGAAAAATTCTAGCAAGTTTCGACTGAAAGCAGCAATAAGTAGACTTTCTAGCTAAGCAAATACCTAATATCGGAATTCTTGAAGAACAGTAGGTTCCAATATAGTAGCAGTAACCTTTTTTTCTATATAGAGCTAATTCTTGTTCCTTAGATTTGCATTGTGATAAGCCTATATCACGCCCCCAGCCAGTCATTGAAGAGCAGCAATTCAAAAAACTAAATACATCTTTTTTGCATTTGCGATGTTTTCCTGAAAATACAGAAACAGGATTTGTTTTAATGTCTTTGCTCATCTGATTTAGCATCGCTATATGAGCTACTTTAGCTATATCCCTGTTTGGTATAATAGTTGGAGTATTGCAATTGCCTCCTAAACAAAAGATTGAGTTATTACGCAATGATGAGTGTAGCATTGTTTGCTTCTCAGTTGAACAGCTATAATCGTGCTGCCATAGTAAACAAATATTTGCTACTGATTTTTGGCAAGTGCTGTTTTTTAATTCGCAATTTTGAATTTTAAGGTGTTTGCAACCATCTTTTGGATCGCTAGTACAAGAAAAAACAATCTTTTGTTTCCAATATGGACGATTGACTTTAAACTTGTCAAAAAATACTCTATCACCACCATCATAGTTGATTCTATTGACCTCATAGCATTCGTTACTTTCTGTTAATTGCTCAAGTTCAGGGTTTAAAACTTTCCAATATTCTGCTACTTTCCTTAGTTCTTGAGTCTTATCTCTGTAGTCATAGTGAAGTATACATATTTTTTCATTTACTTCTAATAACAAATTTCTACCAACATGGTGTATAGATGCACCAAGCCTATTAGCAATAGCCCATTTCATTTGTTTTACAATTGCTTCGGGATCATCTGCTAGGCAGTATACTTGCGCATCTAATTCATCATCATAGACATCGCTACGACTATTAATCCAATTACTATGATTCTCCTTTATTTCTTCTGTTGCAAATTCCATTTGCCGGCTTTGCCATGGAAGCCATACATTCTCTAATTTGCACTCAACGTTTAATTCTCGAATAAGTTCAATATTGAACTTACTGCCTTCAGTACAACTTTGAATAATTTCAGTATTAATTTTACTTGTCTGAGTTACGAAGTTACTGCTATCAAGGGCACTTAAAGGATCAGATTCAATTCTCATTGAATTAGCTATCATATAATTTTGATCGTTGATATTATGTTGAGTTAAGGCATTGTTTTTACTGTTTTCAGCTTGAAATAACATTGCCCCACTTTCTGTACTAAGCTGATTACGGCCATGGTAGGTTAAATCTTCATCATTATTAGGATAATTAACATTACTACCTTGATGAAATAATTCTTGTGTATTTGAAGAATTTCCAAGATTTACATTATAGTTGCTAGCTTCATTATAACTGCTTTGCATTGAAGCTAAACAACAATTGATGTTCAATATTATCAAAACTAGTACTATAAGTTGCTTCATGGAGTATTCTCATTCATAATTTCTAATGCTGTTGCTAAAGGAATATGGCCAGTTAATTTCTTGGTTAATCCTCTTTTTTCATCATCTATTACTATCACTGGTACAACATCAACCTTATATTTCTCAAACAAGCTAGGATCTATATCGAAGCTAATATCAAGCTCCATAGTTTTATTCTTTGTTTGTGTAAATGAGTTATTAATTAACCCACGCATAACTAATTGAGCTCCGACCTTTTGAGACTCAGCAAAATAGCTTTTTAAAGCCTCATCACTCATTGAAAATGAGACAAAAATAAAAGTTTTTTGCTTGTCCAAAAAAAAAGCATTAGCATTATTAACAAATAATAAAACCATCAACATCATTACTCGTATAACCATATTCCTCTCCAAGCTTTATAAATCAAAGCAAACAACAATCTCTTTTTCGCCAAATCAAGTAACCAAAATCTTCACCATTAACTGGAAATTCTCTGCCGGCTTGCCATGTAGCTTCTGTTTGACCTATGCTCTTGCAGGATTTTGTTTCTGGAATTGGATAAGTCATTTGTAGTCGATATTGGCTTTTCTTGATGATAGGCATAGGATACTTACCACATAGGCCTTTATAACCATAATATCCCCATAACATCAGTTGCCTATGCATCTTAGCCATAAATTTACTTACCATTAATACAGATGTTCCAACTCCACCATTATGCGCTGCAGCTGTTCCAGTAAAAGGGTAAAGCATTCCTTGACATCCAGCACACCAAAAAGCATAATCACTTGCTAATAAACCAGCGCTACAACTCATGCAATCAGCTATACATGCTTGATAAGCAGCTACATTTTGAAACAACAACGTTTCTGGATTTAAAATCGCAGATTTAGCATCATCACTCCATAATGGATCAAACTCTGTTAAATATGCTATATCGACTGCAGCCATTTCCAGACAAATAAAATCAAGCAAAATTTCCAGCCAGTAAATCACGGGATAGACATACCAATGAATGTGGTAAAAAGCACTTCCTTCAGCCTCATCTTTCATGCCTTTTTGAGTAGCAGTTCCAAATGACAAACCTCCAAGACTTACCATACACATTGGTGACTTTGTAACGTCTACAAGGCGTACTGGCTCCCAAAATCCTACCGGAATACCAGGTATAGGCACTGGAATCCCTGGCTTAGGACAAAGACATATAAGTCTACCAGAAGCATTAGTATCAGGCATTGAACTACTTACTACCTTAAATCCAGCTATAGTAATTGGAAACAAGCACTTCCAACACACATCTGTTATAGGATTTACAAATCTTCCAACACATCCAGCAGCTGCATAACAGTTATTAGCTGTTATAGACATTACTATCGCAAACAAAATTACCAGTTCCTTCACTCACTTTGCTTGCATTGATGAAATTTTACGAAGAAGTTTTGGATATCTATTTCCTGGAATTAAATATAAAGTTTCACCACCTGGATTTACTATCTCTTGTATTTCACCTCGTAGCGTATTATTAACTATTTTAACTAGATCTTGTTCTAATTGCTGCAATTTCCAACTTTTCATATAAAACCTTCTTTTAAGTTGAATTTAGTAGTATATTGAGTTATACTATTTACAGCGTACCTCCATCGTACGTTACATGCTTTTCATAGGGTACTTACTTCGCTAATTTTAAGCACAGTGTTTTCTTGCTCTATTATGGCTGGCACAGCTTGTATTTTAAACTTCATACTCAAAAAACCCAATTGATCGAAGAATACATGCCGGCCTAATAGATTGCTTAGTTCAATAGGATTTCCATTAACTAACACTATCTTTCCTGGTCTTGATTTTGCCCAAGCAACCTGATCTTCATCATCTCCATCAATTAATATTAGTGGCTCACCCCAATATATCATCTCTAAAGGATTTATTTTAGTTCCTCCCTTTACTATTATTATACCATTTTTTGTCTTAATGTCATCCTTTTGAACATAGGTAGAATCATATATTCGCGTTTTATTTTCAGTAGCTTTACTCAAATTTTTAACTGGTACTGGTCTCATGATTTTTTGCTTCACTTTTTCCTGAAATTCCAGCTGCATTTGGTTCAACAATCCACTTTTTGATGCAGCATTAAGTTTAGCCATAATCACTTCTAGTAATGATTCCTCAATGATTGGAAAAACATGCCCTCTAGTACCATAATCCTTAATCTCAATACCTATATCAGCATTTAATAAATTGGCCCTTATATCGCTTACTTGATAAGCAACAGCAAATAAAGCAAAGAATGTGCCTATACAAATTACTACTCCTTGCTTCATGGAATTATTTTCCGCTCTCTTATCACATAATTAATTGCCTCACTGACATTCATCCCTTTAGCCATATGATCTTCTATAGCTTGATAATCTCTAGCATTCGTCGAAGTTAACAGCAGAGTAAATGGATCAATCATTAATCTGCCTACAACACCTGAAACATTAGGGCTATAAATAGCTATTTCGCTATAATACGGAGGATTTGAATGTACAGATTGCAGCAAATTCAGCTTCCAATCCTCATCAACAAACCCTGCAAGCTTTGGATTAGCTCTCATTGCCTTAAACGATTCCGAGTTTTGCTTCAAAATTATCTTATGTGATGAATTCTCAAATGCTTTTTCAGATGCGGAACCCTCTTGACGAAAGTAATCCGTGAGTTGCTGAGTAGCTAAAGCAATCGATCCATTATATTTTCGAGCTATTCTTCCAGCTTCTTCAATAAACTCTCCTGAACGCTTTCCAGCTAAGAGTTTCCAGGCTTCATCTATCATAATTAAAAATGGTCTACTTCTATCTCCTTTAACCATTGTTTGATTAATATGAACAATCATAATCTGTACAATCACAGCTAATAGCTCTGGTACAGAGCGTAGATGATCAGTTTCAATTACCACAATATCAGAGTTTAGAGATAATTGCGCCTTACCGCTAAAAAATCTTCCATGTTGACCATCTTTAGTAAAAGGAAAGAGCATATTTCCAAGCTCTTTAGCATATGATTCTTCTCTATTTGATAACCAGTCTGCAATATCGGTAATTTCAGCTTTAGCTCCCTTATTTTGCCAGACTGATATCAAAGCTCTCTGCAACATCGGTTGTTGCAAATCACTTGTTCCATACTGTGGAGCTGCCATAGTAGCTAAAATAGACGGAAAGTTAGATAAAAAATCTGATCTAGCCTCTATAGACTTTGCACTATCATCCTCTGGCACCTCTGAAAATGGATTAATAGATATAGGATTTTTCATGTCAAATTCTATGTAGCTACCGCCTAGAATCAAACATGTACGCTTAAATGATCTTCCATAATCAAGAACAAAAACCTTACCACCAACTCCTAGAACCGATAGCATTAATTCTTGCATAAAAACAGATTTTCCAGACCCTGGAACTCCAGCTATACAAAGGTTAAAGTTCTCATTTGGAGCTACCCCATGCTTATTTAATGCAGGTAATAAAGCTCCACCAAAAGGTGACCAATACATTATTTGTCCTCGTATACCAGCTAGTAACATACCTTGAGAGCTTAAATCACTTTCCATTCACCAATGATTGGTAATAATACTTTACTCTCTACAGAAACAGTTTTTATGCCTTGACCTAAGCTAGAAAGCGCTACTCCAACTCCTGCTGTTTGCAGATAATTTTCACTCTGCAGGCCTCTTTCTTGCTTCTAAGCTGATAAATATTTGATCATCATTTACATTTACACAATCATCATTCTCAAATAACGAAAAATCTCCACTTAGAATTTGTTCAGACAATATTTCATACTGGTTAATATTTGAATGTTCTTCTTCAGGCCAGCCAAATATTACTCTCAAAAACTTTAATAATTGCTGTGCATTCACATTTTCAGTACTTAATCCAATGGACCTAAACGTATCTTTTAAAGCATCTCGTCTGCGAATCATATCATCGATATTTGCATTTAAATTAGGTATAGTAACTGAAATTAACAATACTACATCCTTTATAGAACCTATTTTTTGAGCTTGATCACGTAAAAATTCTGTTCTTTTATTAGCTAACTCAATAAATATCTCTCCTTTACGATATGACTGCCAGTTGCTTAAAAAATTCTCTATATTATTACTATCAAGCATCAAGACTTGAAGGCTACTTTCACCAGGTAAATTTTCATCGCTTTTCAGAAATTCAGCAATTTCATTTTGAGCAGAAACACTAGCTTCAGCCAATGGCCATGCAAGCAATACAAAACCTATTGAACCACGATTAAAGAATAGCTGAGTCTCATCATCATATGATTCATAGACAAAGTGTTTAGAAAATCTTTCTCGATCAAAATCCTTATGTATGCTTGCGTTCACCTTGACTCTGTTTTGATTTAAATAAATTAATAAGATATTTTTTTGGTTTTTTCGGCGACTTGTTAACAACATCTACGCCTTGAACTGCTTTAGCTTGCCTGTAGCATAGAATACAACGTCTTTTTGATTTAGTTTTGGATGTTTCAACTTTCTCAAGATTATCAATATCAAAAGCGCCTTGAGCAACCATATTCTTTATTTCGTATAAAGACTTACATTTTAGCCCTTTAGGAATTTTACAATCAAAAGTACTTCTGTAAAAGAAACTGGTTAGGCTCATACAGCACAATAGCAATAATAAAAACTTCATTATAAATACTCCTCTAACTTTTGTGATTGATCGAATTTATTATGCAAATTAACTTTTTCATTGTTAGTTGATTGTGAATAAGTTAAATTATGTGGCTTCTTCTTGTGCTCAAGTAAGTCAAAACCTTTTTTAAATACAACATCGATGACTCTACCTGACGCAATAAGAACGACTGGGCTCATAGAATCAGCTCGTTTTATAGCAAAATCAGCTAGCTTATCAAAAGCATTGCTAGCTCCAGCGTAAGCTCCAGACTGAAGCGCATCTCCAATCTGAAACTCTTGTTGTTGGCCTCCAGCTACTAGGTTTAAAGTTGGTAGCATATCAGGTTTAATAGCCTTAGATTGCAGAAACTTAGCTATACTGCTAAATACTCCATTTAATGCAGCCATGCCTGCTATGTTAGACGATTTATCCACCACGATTCCTTTAATTCCAGAACGTCCGTCTTCGCCTATCAACCAGCCTTCTACCTTTTTCTCGATAATATCTCCTTGGTTATTGACTACTGAAAGAGTTTCGATGCGACATTTAGCTCTCTCTGAGGACATCTCTCCGTTACAGGATCCAATTAAAATTGCCTTTTTGATTTGATCAGTTTTATATTTATCATAAAGAATTGCTGTATCAAGCAACTGCAGAACAATTGGTTCTGGTGATGAAGAGCTGTTTGTTCCTGTGCCTACAACGACTTCAATAAGTAGGACAGCTCTAGCAGAACTACCGCTAGTAACATAGTTCTCAACATTTTTTTTGGCTCAGATTCAGCTCTCCTAAGATTGACAAATGATTGTACAGGAGCTTGCTCTGTTTTGTTATCATGTGGTGAATTTGAAATATGCTGATTAAGATCAGAACTAAATTCATCACTATCATTATTATATAAACTCTGCTTAGGCTGATTCTCCAATATCTCAAGTTTTTGGTTAAAATTATTAATTTGGGCTGTAGTTTCTAAATATCTGCTTTCTATTGCACTTTCTAATCTATCTTTTAATGTTTTGACTTCACTGAGTATTTTCTCTATCCATTTTGCTCTCAAATTTACAGCTTGTTCTACTTCAGAAATCGCTTCTCTTGACTCGCGATTTTCTGTAAAAGTTATAGATTCTTTCGTTTTACCACTTTCAGATAAAAAATATGAAACAACCATTATTGTTATTGTTATGCTTATAAAAGTTAAGGCAATTACTGGCTTTCTACGAATGATATTTGTTAATTCTGATAACTTGCTATTAGACCTAACACCAGATTCAGCCTTTAGTTTGTCATTTAGCTCTAAATCTTCTTCTTTTGTATTATCATTGTCTGAATTATCCTGTCCCACTATTCCTCCGATTTTTGAATGTTAATGTTTCTACCTTATCAATTAATTTTCATACCACCGGCAATTCACTAGATAAAAGCCTAAAATAACACCAATTGCTACCATTACTCCTGCAAGCTTTATATTCCCTCGCGCTACAGCCCAAATCGATGATAAAATAGTTGCGCTTGATATACCTATTGTTTTTAGTTTTCCACTAAAAAGTCCGTCTATTTTATTAAGCTGCCCTTCAAGAGTATCAGCTAATCCTGGCTCAAAAGAAAAAACACAAGCAGTAATTATAATTAACAGTCCTACAACTACATTATTCCACTGTATTCCAAATGTAGGTTTTAGCATATTTAGTCGAGATTTTTGATATATGAACATTGTTATTGCTTATTAGTAAATTTTGCATTATTCTCCTAGTGCTAGTGAATTCCACGTTGAATGAAATTTTACTTTGAAGAGAGTTTCAGATACCCTACCAGAACTTTAAGGCTTTGAAGTAAAAACTAGCATTTTAAGCCAGTTTTATTTTTCCTTAGTATTTCTACTTTGTTTTTTAGAAGGTTTTGCTGTTAATTCTTTTGTATTAACATCATTACTGAACAAATTGGTGAAGACACATTTGAGCCTTTAACAAATTGCATATGAACATTGTTATTGCTTATTAGTAAATTTTGCATTATTCTCCTAATGCTAGTTAATTCCATACCAGTGAAATTTTACTTTGAAGCGGTTTTAATTAATAATCTTTGTAGAACTTTAAGTCTTTGAAGTAAAAACTAGCATTTTAAGCCAGTTTTATTTTTTTCTTAGTATTTCTACTTTGTTTTTTAGAAGGTTTCGCTGTTAATTCTTTTGTATTAAGGTCATTACTGAACAAATTGTTATTGTTTTGTTTTGAATTATCCTTTTCCTCTATTTTTGTAGCAGCATTAACAAGCATTATAGGGCTTGGAGTTTTTGGAGTAAAAGTTAACATTAAATCCTGAATTGTTTTGTATTCTCCTATTACTGTTAAATAAACCTTGTTTCCTTCTTCTCGTGGAACAATAAACAAAAATCCAGACTCATGAACTACAACTTCAGATGCATTTTGAGGGTACATAAAAATATCATTAATTTTTTCATCTTTAAGATTAATTCTTGTTGGCCCACTATCAGAAATCTCAAGCTTTAGTAAATTGTCAGCTTCTAACTCATATTCTACTGCATATATATTATTAACGTTTACCAAAGCAATAAACCATATGATAAATCTCAAAAATCTAATACTCATTTTTTTATTCCATTCTCTTTAACACCAGTCAACAATAAAAGGTAATTAGGAGTTTGCTTGTAAGTCAAAAGGTAAGTCTTATCGACAGCTATATCTTTACTATCGCTAAACCAATAACGAAGCGTTCCACTAATTAATACTCCATCCTTTATCACTTCAATCTTTTTTGGAAAAAAGACTGAAGATACATTTGAGCCTTTAACAAATTGCAAATGATCATGAAAAAATTTATTTAAAGATTCAGTATTACTAGATGCCACTTTCATGTCTGCTATTTGTCTTTCTACCTCATTTGGAGAAGTAGTAAATAAGAGTTTCGTCACATAAATTGCCCATTCCTTTAAATAGGTTTCATGGTAATTTTTTGATGAAACCATCATTTTACGATCAGGCTCCATTGCTGGAATTAATAACCACTTTTCTTCTTTGGTAATTGCAGCCATTATCGCAATTATATTAGCTGCAGCTAGCAATATAGTTACTGAAAGTAAGCATTTATTATATTTAACCAGCTCTTGTATAGCATTTTGCTTAAAGAGATGATTCATTATTTGCCAACTTTTTTGCCCAGCAATCTTGAATATCCTAATGGAGCTGGCAATAAACCTTTAGCTACTAAAAAACTTTTTAGCAAAAAATTCTCCGATACCTTCTTAAATTTCTTAAAGCAATAACATAGAGCAATTCCTCCAACCATAAATGCTAGGCCTAATTTAGCATGCCTGCTGTTTAGTAGTACAATTCCTGGAGCTACTCCAGCTAGCACTACTCCCCATTCATCAATGCTCAAACCCATATACTTCAATGGCCTCGATAATGCCCAACATAATTTTTGATTTTGCATAATCACCTTTAGCCCCAATTGTAGCATGAGATTTCTCATTCTACTACTATAATGTTTAAATTAGCTAAATATCTTCAAACATAGATTTTACCTGCAATAATTAGTTTACATACATGCATGCATGTGCGACATGAAGTCGCACTATTCTTACCACAACGTTTATATCAGTCAGATAGTATTATAAATATTATAATTTTCAGCACATTCCCTAATTATTTTTGTAGCCTTAGACATATACTGTCGCACTAACTCCATACAAGCTATAGTATAATGCATTGTTGAGTTTGAATTCATATGATTCAATGCTGCACGAATTATATAATGACCTGCACCTATATCTGACAGACAACTTGCAAACGTCCTTCTTAGATCGTGTATCTTGAAATTTTTTATGCAAGCCTTTTTACAAATCCTATTCCATGCTTCATATGGCTGTTCTAAGTGTCCGCTTTTGCTATTATCACTTGGTAGCACCCATTTACTTGTAGATGTTAATTTCCTTGCTTGCAATATTTTTATCATCTCATTTGTTAATGGTATATTTTGCGCCTTTCCGTTCTTAGTTTTTGGTATATGCCATATTTTTCTTACAAAATCTATATTGTCCCATTCCATCTCCAACACATTACTTTTTCTAGCTCCAGTATATAACCCTAATAATGCAAAATCTCTTATCAACGTATTTTTTTCTCCACATAATACTTGTAAAAATCTACCAATTTCATCGTAACTTAGACGTCTTTCTCTTGCTTGCAGTTTATGCAGCTCTATCCCTAGAGTAGGATTGTTTTCTATTAATCCCCATTTTTTTGCCTTATTAAATATAGTGCGTAAGGTTGCTAGCAATGCATTTGCTGTGGCATATTTTCCCTCTTTGCTGATATCATTGAATATTTGTTCAATATCATTACTTTTAATATCACTTATCTTTTTTAAAATAACAGTTTCCCATAATTATGTATTCTTGCAGTATCTTTCTGCAAGTTTATAGTATATATTTTGGTATACTCTTCAATATACTTATAACACAGCTCTTTGAATGTAATCTCTTGTCTTTCTTTTATACGATTCTCATTTTCTTCTATCTGTTGTTAACATTTTACTTCTCTTGAATCTATTCCGTTCGCCATTAATGTCTTTAATTCTATTGCTTTTTTTGTAGCTTCTTTAATAGATACATATGGAAATTCTCCTATCCTTATTTTTAAACTCTGGTTTTTAAATTTTTGTTCTAAAACCCATGTTTTTCTTACTCTTCCTCCACAGACTACACATGAGATTTTCAGTTTAAGTCCTATTATATATGGATGGTGGATAATTAATAATTTTTCTCCCTTAGGAATTTTAATGTTATTTAATGACCGCTTTGTAAACTTTGATGATGATGATATTAAAGGCATAATTACCCCACATAATATTAATGTTGATATTATTAATATATATTACGTTTTATTAAACATTTGATATAAATTATGCTTTTTTTGATATCAAATTTTTTATACTAATTTGTTCATAATACATATAACTTGAAAATCACTTATCAATCCCAGGTTGTATATATTTTTCGATCATTAGATTAACCTCTAGATTGAAAACTGGCCCACAATTTCCTAAATTTTCTTTCAACCTCCTTTCAACCTTTTGCTTTAATTTTTTTGTTATATTGACAAATATTGCAAATATGTTTATAGTTAAGGTTGAAGCTTGATTAAAAATATTAATAAAAGTTAACACAAGTTAATAGTAGGTTCTATAAAGTGTAGAAGTTAATAAAAATTAACTTTTCTTCTTCCTTATACTTGCTCTGCCTTTGCACCTTTACCTATAGAATATCTTATTAATAAAAAGATATTTATTAAGGCTCTAACAAGCTTTGCGAATAGCTATATCAAATCAAATTTTAAGCTCATTCTAGAGCGTGCTTTTGAAGCTCAAGGGTTTTCGTTTGAATTAGTTCAGTGTAAGTAAACTTAAGGGTAATATGAATGAAAAAATGCTTGTCCAAAAAAAAATTACAGCAAAATTTTACTCATTAACACCAGAGATATGCAACTCAAGATTGGTTTTTGGCATCGTGATAACTGAATTCAAAAAAATTATAATTTAATTTGCTTCTTTTCCAGTTTTTATCTGGGATTGGAGTATACAAAAAGTTTAAATTATGGTATAATTTATTAATAACTATTTAGAGGTGGAAAATGATAGATTTTTATAGTGAGAGCTTAATAAATAAGCTGTTCAGAACCAACATAAGATTTAACACCAACATTGATCTTGATAAAGTTGAAAGAGCAATAAAATATGCTAAAAAATATCATGGCCAGCAAAAGAGAGATACTGGAGAACTCTACTACACACATCCATTAGAAGTAGCCTACATGGTATCAGACTACAGCTTTGAAACAGATACAATTATTACTGCAACACTACATGATACACTTGAAGACACAAAACTAACTAAAGAAAGAATAAGGTACGAATTTGGCGCTAATATTGCAGAACAGGTTTCAGACCTTACCAGAGTTAGGGATAATAAGAAAATCAGTGCTATGGAAATGATACAAATATTACGCAGCCAAAATAAAACAGAACTATTACTGATCAAACTTTTTGATAGATTCCATAATATTACAACTATATTCATCAAACCTCCTCACAAAAGGCAAGAAATAATATTTGAAACTCAGCAAGAATTTATAGCTCTTGCTGAATACCTTAAACTACCAGAGATTGGAGAACGCTTAAGCGAATATTGTAAACTTCATGCTAGTTAAAATGTAGCAAATAATTGAGAATGAAGCGATTAAATATATGATATTCAAATCTAAGGCTAAATATTCCTTACGTAGCGCTATTCAAGATGGTGATATTAAAAAAGTACAGCAGCTTATTAATAATGATAGTACACTTGTCAATTCAAAATATAAAGATGGTACTACAGCTTTATCTGTGGCTTTGAAATATAAGAATCTACCTATTGCCGAGATTTTACTAAGCAATGGAGCTAACGTAAACGCACAAGATAATGATGGGCACACTGCTTTACATCTTGTTGTTGAAACAATTCAAGTATATTATGAATTTTTCGAAAAATATCCTACCTATTGCAATGATCATATAGCATTACTGCTAAAATATAATGCTGATGTAAATATCGAGAATAATCAAGGTAATACACCTTTATCTGATGCTGTTGAATGCAGATGTATAGAACCTTTAGCAATTATGCTAAAACATAATTCTACTGGTATTAATAAAAAATATGATGAAGGAGAAACACTACTACATATTGCTGTTCGTAATAAAATCATAGATATTATACAGCTTTTGATTGATTATGGTGCTGATATTGATGCAAAAGATGATAATGGCATGACTACTATAGATTATGCTGCTAAAAGCGGTAATGCAGATATATTCAACTTTCTAACGGAGCAATTGGTCCCATGGTATTAGGTTTCAACAGATAGCTAATATGTTAATGCTAATAAAGAAAGTTGACGCAGAATACAATTAATATTAAGCTTCATAAAAATATTGTAATTAGATAGAACTGCTATGAGTATTTTGAAATCACCTTTACAACTGTGTTATGCAGTTATGTTAGCATTCGTTGTATTATCTTCACCATCGATATGTACAGCGAATAATAATGTAAACTTCAATGCTTTCAAAGATAGTATTGATACTTCACAATTCTATATAAAATTTTCAACTGGTATTGCTACTAACTACGACACATTAGAAGCTGGAGTTGGTTATAGATTAGATCGGCACAGAATGGATGTAAGATTAGGATTTATGTGTCATCACAACTGTAGAGATAACTTTGTTCAAGGAAATTATTATTATAATATAATTGAAGGTAACAAAGCATCAATTTTTGTTACAGGTGGCCTAGTATCAGTTTTCAATGGTGATAGCGGTACTGGTATAGACTTAGGAGTTGGTACAACAATAAACTTATCAAGAGATACATATTTAGACGGAGTTGGTACAACAATAAATTTATCAAGAGATACATATTTAGACATTGAATGTAGCACAATTGCTAACTATAGACCACTTCCTATTCATATACGATTTGGATTGCGGGTTCACATTTAATAACTAGCAAGTTTTATAGTTAGTAATGATTAGCTCATTAACAGGATTGCGTTGTTCATTGATTGAGTATACGACTGTAACGGTATTGATATTAAAATCTTTGTATAAGTCTCTAATAAAGGCAGTATTATTATTTGAGATCATAATCTTAACACCTTTATTTGTTAATTCTTGGACAAAATCCCGTAATCTAATTTGATCTTTTTCATCAAATGGAAGACTATTATAGAACTGTTCTCCAGATTTATGGTAAGGAGGATCGAAATAAACAAAGTCATTTTGTTGAGGCTCTATAAATGAAAAATCTGTAGCATAAATTGATACACCATGTAAAAGGTTGCTGCATTGGTTTATTCTAGATGCAATGTGGAGTTTAATGTAGCATTCACCAGAAAATGTTTGAGCAGATTGTCCGTTTTTGTAGACTCTATAAATTCCCCTAAAAGAGTATTTATTAAGATATATAAATTTTGCGGTAATCTCATTCGGATTATTACTATATTTGTTTTTAACTTTATAATAATAATCCTTCGAATGATGTTTGTGATATAAACTCAGTAATCTATTGACCTCATTAGGATTATTTTTAACAGCATTATAGCTAGTAATTAAATCAAGATTGATGTCAGACAAAAAACATTGTTTAAAAAGATGCCTAACTTGAAAAAATAAAGCACCGCCACCAAGGAATGGTTCATAGTAATTATAGTGTGGACCTTGAGGAAGATGTTCTATTAATTTATTAACAATTCTTCGTTTACTACCAATCCAATGAAGGAAAGGCTTAGACTTATTAGCAACAGCTACTGACACATGAAGTTTAATTAATTTATGTTAGTTGAATCTCTATTGAGATTATACCAGAAAACAGCTTGTAGTGCTAGTAATAATAACGCTTACAAGGCTCTTTATGCATCCTTTTTGAATAAGATTTATTATAACCATAAGCAAGGAATGTGATAATTTCGCATCAACATTAGATTATTATGCAAAAATTTAACCTAAAAATTAAAAGATTTTAATAGACTAATAAAAATTATAATGCTACTCTATACCTTATATTATCTAGGTTTCAAAACTTTGATGATAATGATCTGAAGATTAAATAAAACAAAGGGTTGAACTTTTGGAATTAATCTTCAGAAACCATTTTTTAAACAAAAACAGTAGGGGAATTCTATGCCTATTCAAGACGAAGGTCAAAATAAAATCAATAAATTAACCGAAAAATTATCTACAGAGGGAATTAATAGCACAACAATAAAACAGATAGACGCTGAATTGCAAAAACTATACTTTCAGCTAGAGGAATCTGAGCAAGTAAGCATAAATTGCATAGAGTGGATACAATATTTTAGGCTAATAGTAAATAACTACGACAGAAAAAAAGTAAATATAATAGCTTCTCTAAATGGAATGATTTTTTTATTTAGACAATACATAGCATCAACGAATGTAAGAATTGAAACATTTAACATAGAATCGCTAATAAATAATACCGTTATCAGAATGAGGGAACATTTTGAAAATGAGAATATAAATCTAAATGTTCAAAATGACATAAAGCCGATTCTGATTGGAGACAGTTTCAGAATAAAAGCAGTAATAAGCCAGTTAATTGGTAGTGCGGTTATAAATAGTAGCAAGAATAGCAAGATTATTGTCAACATCAATCAGAATTCAGAAATATTACAATTTATAGTACAAAACATAGGACTAAGCACTTCTAAAGAAAAATTAGAAAGAATAAATGCTGAACTAGAGAATACGAATTTGGTAATGTATCAAGAACTAGGAGAAGGATTAGCATTTATAAAACATCTTACACATCAGATGAAAGGAAATCTACGAGTTAAAGAGCAAAATAATTATGTAACTTTTTCATTTGATGTACCAACAATAGTTTGAATTATTCTTTAGGAGAATGCTATGAAAGAAAAGAAGAAAACAATTAACAAATGGATGGTACAAATTCCTCCAATAGCAATTACGTTGATGAATGGAGAGAGTGAGAATATCGATGAATATATGGAAATAATAACAAAGCTAAGAAAAGCGAAGTATCAGGTCGAGGTAGCTGAATCATTGAAAGAATATTGTACATATTTAATACAGGAGATTAAATATAGATTTAATATTGCAACGAGTGAAATTGTAAGGCTTGCAAGCGAGATCATGTTAAATGATTCGGAAAACAAAGATAAGCTGGAAACAATATTAAATCGATCAGCAAATCTCCAAGAATACTGTAACGATGTAGTTTACACGCTTAGAAGCGAAATTGAGAATGAAAATTTATGTTTAAAAAAATTTAGCATACAAAAGCTAGTAAAAAATGCCGTCAGGAGACTAGAAGACATTGCAAAAGAGAAAGATATAAAAATCAATTACAATTTTCAGTACAAAATGAAGGATATTGTGATTGGAAATAGTGATCACTTACAAGCTATATTAAGTCAATTAATAGGAAGCGTCATTAGATTTAATCACAGCTGCCAGGTTATAATTACAGTTCATTTGTTTACTATAAAAAATTATATAAAAAGCGATAACATACTACAATTTAGAATACATGATACAGGAAGCGGTATTTCAAAAGAAAAATTAGGGAATATAAAAGCTAAATTAGCTGATTTTGAGTTGGTACGAGACTATCCGCTAATGCTTGAATCAGGATTATGGTTTGTAAATTACCTTATTAATCAACTTAATGGAGAAATGGAAATAGAAAGCGAAAAAGACAAGTTTACAACCATTACTTGCAATATTCCAGTACAACTTTTTTAATCAAATTAATTCGCTTCTTTCACACTTTTTATCTGAGACTGAAGTATATAAAAAGTTTAATTTATTGTATAATTTATTAAAGATTATTTAGAGATGAAAAATGATAGACTTTTATAGCGAAAGCTTACTAAATAAGCTGTTTGAAACCAACGTAAGATTTGACACTAAAATTGATCTTGATAAAGTTGAAAAAGCAATATTTTATGCCCAAAAATATCATGGTCAGCAAAAGAGAGATACAGGAGAACTATACTACACACATCCATTAGAAGTAGCTTATATGGTATCAGACTACAGCTTTGAAACAGATACGATTATTACAGCAATACTACATGATACTATCGAAGACACAACACTAACCAAAGAAAAGATTGTTAAGGTATTCGGTAGAAAAATTGCGGAACAGGTTTCAGATCTCACCAGGATTAAGGATAATAAAAAAATTAGTTCTAGAGAGATGATTCAAACATTATATAACCGAAATAAAACAGAACTATTATTAATTAAGCTTTTCGACCGATTCCATAATATTCAGACTGTATCAATAAAACCTTATGAAAAAAGACAAGAAATCATACTAGAAACTCAGCAAGAATTTATACCTCTTGCTGAATATCTTAAATTACAAGAAATTGCTATAGAGCTAAATAAATACTGTAAGCTGTATGCTACCTAGCTTTTCTACAAAATCACACAAGCTGAGATAGAGTTTACTGCTTCAAAAACCATTCCAGCACATGATATATCTAAATCTTCATCGTTTGGTTTATGATTTATAAACTCTATAAAGCCATCTGTATCTAAAATACTAATGTTATTATCAGTAAATCTTTCATCATGCTTAAGTTCTTCTAATTCTTTTTGAATATCATAATTCAAAGCATTAAATACAATAGTTGCCCCTTTATTACCAAGTATAAAGCCTTTCCTACAGTTCAGTAATGCATATACTCTATTGCTTGGTGTTTCTTGTATGTCGTAAGGATGGTAAAATATTGAAATATATAAGTTATCTCTCTTAACTGTATGGGCTTTTATATTTGAATAATTATCACATCCATTAATAATATCAGAATATATATTTTCATCATATCCAACTAAGATTACGGTCTTATTATTCTCTTTTAAGAGAAAATCTATAGTTGGCTTAATTATTTTAGTTTGATTAACCATGCCAGATGTAGCTTGGCCAGAATTATCATTATACATAACCACCCCCTTAAGAAAATTAGATTGTATACTGTCTATAAAATATATTAGCTATGTTATCAAGTGCTAATGATCTATTCTAGCTAAAGAATTAAAAATTGAACCTCCAAAACAACTTTTCTGAATTATTCTTGATATCTAGTTTTTAATATTATATGAAGAAATTAAGTCTCCAACTATGATGTTCTATATCTGAGTAAAACTCTATACCTCTACTATTAGCAAACTCTCTTGCTAACTCTGGCGCAAATATATATATTCCTACTTTATACTTAACTCTTGCTAATAAATATTTTCCCATACAGTTTTCTTTAAAGATTAAATTTTTTATATTCCAGCTTTCTTCGTGTTCAACTTCTATCATAGTTTTATCCTTATCAATTGCATCTATCAATGGTATTACATGTAATACGTAATAGTCATGATTTTACCAAATACTTCTGCTCTTACTTTATATAATATTTTTTGGGTTATATATTCCTGACAATTCTCTATTAATTCTGATTTTACACCGCTATAAATAGTTCTACATCTTTACAAGCTTGATATGTATTGAAACTTGCTTGGGTTAATAAATTACCACTTAATATTCCAGTAGATTTTAAAATACTTGCAATAGATTGTGCTTCTCCTTGTAGTCCAATTTGTTGTAGCAATTGTTGCAGCTTCATTTGAAAAACATATACTAAGTTTGTATTTTGTGTACGATATAGTGAGTCTATTTTATTACTTAATGTCTTTGAAAGATTATTGATTACTTTATCTATTTCGAACCATGCATGTGCTGAATCTGCGAATTTAGTAGCAATTCCTATAGCAGTAACAATATGATGTTGAGATTGAGAAAGGACTGTATCTATTCCAGCATTTAGCATCTCCCTAAGTATATTACGATTATCTTGAATTAAAGTAGAAATAATTAGAGCAAAAACTGTTAAATAGACATCTTTCGAAACTGGTTAAGGTAGTTCAAAATTATAAATGCCAGAGATCAAATTAAATCTAAGACCGAATCTTTTACGTCTATTTCGATATTTGTAAGCAATAATTTTGAACTACTTTAACCAGTTTCGAAAGATGTCTAATATATATTTCTAAGTTAAGATTGTATCTAATGTATGAAAAGATATAGCTAAGCATTGTCCTTTTTTAAGACCTTTTCGATTATACATTTCATACTTTCTATTATCATAAACTAGCATTTATATATCTCTTGCTAAGACTTTCTGCTTAATAGCAAGAAAAAATGTTCAACATTATACATAAAGGTTAAAGACGCTGTAATACTTCTCTTACTAGAGTTTGATATATTTTCTTATATCAAACTCTCTGGTTAATAGCTACTTAAATTTTTCTACAGTTGCTTTTAGGATTTGTAAACCTATTGTTTTCACTTTCAACAAAGAAATAACTTTGATGTTGCCTTAAAGCTTTCTACATTCTACTTTCTGTAGTACAAGCAATGTCTCCTATAGATTCTACATTAGAACTTGTATTTAAGTGATCTACATCTGTGTCTATAGATAAGTTTGTAATTAACTCATCTACTTTATCATCTTGACTATTACTTAACTCATTTTTAATGGAAGTACTTTGTGATTCACTATTCTCCGGCATCCAACTATGATCATATGTAATGATAACATTTCCTCCATTAGTCTGAAATCCAAATGTTTTTTCGCGGAATAGCAGTTTTAGTTTATCATATGCATCGTTATCATTACAGACCTTCTTAAGTTCTGTTATATAATTATCATTTAATTCAGTAGAACATATTATATTAGATATAATATAATATATATAATGTGGAGCTCTCATAAATACTGAAGAATGTTTTTGTATAAATCTGTTCTTAACTTCATCATAAATTTCTAGAAGTTTAATTCTACCTGGCTCACTAACAGCTATTATAGCATTTTCAAAGTCTGTTATTCCTTCATAATCATAACTTTTGCCATCATTCTCAGCAAATAAGATTCCTTGCTCAGCCTTAACCTCTCCGATTTTTTTATTTTCCTTAGGCAGAATGTCAAAATCAAAATAAATTAGTGGAGATTCTAGCGCTACAAGTGTGAATATACGCATAGCATCTATTTCAATACTAAATGGAAATCTTTCTTCTGGTGCAAGAGAGTATAACTTACTGTAATATTCAGATATGGTATCAGATATGGGGCATTTATAGCATCTATACTTTTCCAAAAAAGATTTAGATTGAATAAGATTAAATTTATTAAAATCTAATTTATTAAAATCTATTAATTCTATGTTACTATGTGGATTAAACTCTTTATTAGATATTTTATCTTCTAATTCTTTATATTGTTCAGTAGTAAATCCTGATCCATTTATTACCAATTTTATTAAGCGTTGATCTTCTGTTTTTGCCCATGTACTTAATCTACTTAAATAATGCTCTGGAATTGAAGATCCATAATTCCTTGAAAGCCATATAAATAATAAAGATGTATCATCTCTAAATGTATATTCACTTCCACGTTCAATCTCTTGTCCATTGTAGCATGACATTGTTCTTTCCTATAATATTAAATTATTTTAAAAATTATTATATAAATATTAAATATATTAAGAATTAGTATATATATATTAACTATATGTGTGTCAAGCAGTTTTTATAGTAAATGTATAATTTATTTGTATATAATTGATGTCATATAGCTTAAATTAATCCAAGTTTGATAATTTATAAGTAATATCTAGTGCAGATGCCATTAGTTTGCACAAAATGCATTTGCTACTCCGCATAATATAGGTGCTATATGCTCCATTCCAGGCATAGATCGCGCTAATCTCGCTGTTTGATCAAGTTCGTCAATTAGCATGCTATCCACTTCGTCTACAATTACTACTCCAAATTCTCTATCACCTCGTGTACCATATTTCTTATGTTCATGCCTTAACCAATCGAACTGAAATTCATGTATTGGACCATAGACTATGTCTTTTGAGTAGCATATCTTTTCTTGTCCATCAAATGGATCTTCAACATTCGAACCACAACTTAGACCTAGTATATTAAAAAAGCCCTCTTTTTCATTTGCATCTCTTTGTGCTAAAACTGAAGAAGTAGTAACTATATCAACTTTATTTCCTTGTAATGCCTTGATAGCTGCTAGCATTGCACAAGTTGTAGATTTTCCTTCTCCAGTACCTATTTGTAATAATGTTCCTGTATCTTGTAATGACTCAAATATTAAAACTGATAAAATTTGTGTAATCCTTGGTATATTATTGCAATGATGTATGTTTGCTCTCTTTACTATCGCAATAGCTTCTTCCAAAAAGTTTTGAGATAATAACTGAGATTCTCTTATTTCTTTTGACCAGTTTTTTTTATATTATTCTCACTCCAAGAGTTAATCTCTTTTCCTTGAGGACACACTTTTGAATCATGGTTATAAGCTTCTTCTACCCTTTTAAACTTATCTTTTAAAATTCATCTAGTTGCTAAATCATGAATTTTACCAGAATTACTATTTAATATTTCTTGTATTATCTCATCTAAACTTAAATCTTTATCTAACTCTTGAGGATTAATATTCTCCAGCGAACTGAATTCATCATCACTTAATGGTAACATTCCATCATCAGTATTCATATCATACCTTTAGTTAGAGTGCTAAATTACTGATGGTATTATTTAGTTATAGTAACGTTACAGTCAAAAGAAATAAAATTGCTACTAAATACTAATTGAAAGGCTTGGCATGCTTCATTAGTATTGATTCTGCTTTAGATTTATTACTATATAACTAACAATACTCATTAATAATCACCTAATTTGATTGCTATTAGTTAGCCGTAACACTATTTATAAAATATTGTCAACTACTCTATTATTTCGTTTTTGGTTGTATATTAACAAGTAGTAGGTACTAGAGCTATTTCCTATAAAAGGTATAGTTAAGCAAAGGCACTGTGTTTTTTATACACATTTCCATTGTAATAAAACATAACGTACAGATTCTCAAATTACGCTTTCCTGATAACTTCCTATCATTAAATATTTTTAAAATCTAAGACACAAGCTCAAGTTTATACTGAACATTTAGGAGGACATTCTTTAAGGCCTCAATGTCCTTAACATGGCCGCACCATTCTTGACGAAAACTGTTCCATTTTAAGCCATGAAGGCGAATGTGGCGCTTAGTGTTTTCGTCTGGTTCAGAGATGAATTTTAAAATCACAGCCGCTTTATTTTGCTGTTCTTTATCAAAAATATCTTTACCTATTGTAGTCCAATGATCCTGAACATTTGGATGTTGTGTTAAAGTTTCTTTTAGTGAAACAATTGCACCAAATAAAGTATTTGCTGATAAGTGATCAAGATTAGCTTTAGCAACTAATCCACCCATTTCGATAAGACGTCGAGTACGCATTTTACGTTCTTTAATTTTAAGGTTAACTTCATCCATGATTAGCTTAGCCTTTTTTTGCTGAAGAGTAATTTTTTGCTGCATAAGATTTGCCATGTTAGTAATTCAGAAAGATAAAAAAATCAGGCAAGAATATATCAAAATAAAATCCCAGTAAAGAAAAAAACCGCGCCTACCAAACCAACATCAAATAATTATAGTCAAAAAAACGTGAATTCAGGTTAGAAGCTTCATTATACCTCTTTCGAAACTGGTTAACGTAGTTCAAAATTATTACTGATAAATATCCAAATAGACGTAAAAGATTCTGTTTTTGATTTAATTTGATCTCTGGCATTTATAATTTTGAACTACGTTAACCAGTTTCGAAAGAGGTATATTAAAGAATAAGCTTAAGCGGGTAGGTAAGCGCAGAAGCGCTTTTCCTCCCAAAGAACCGTACAAGCGAATTACTCCGCATACGGCTCAAGCAATTTACAAACAGCTGCAATAAGTTGTCCGCGATTACTGTGTACTTGTCGATGGCAGTTTTCATGCAATAAGCACAAATTGTTAATATGGTCAGTGCCACCACATCTTATAGGTGTTATATGATGTACATGAACACTTTCACCATTATCTATTAAATCAAAACAAACAAGACATTTACCCTTTTGTCTACGCCAAAGAATCTGCCTAGATTTAAACAAATACTTAGGGCTATCAGCCTGACGTTTATGCCAATATTCTCTAAGTTTTGAATTATCAGGAGAAGATTTACCTTTAACAAGAATATGTCGTTTAATCGTTGTCCATTGTAATTTCCATAGATATAGATCTTTATTCATAAAGACCCAATTATCATTTCTGCCTTTAATGCGACCCCAATACTTTTTCTTAAGCCATTCCCAGGATTTTTTAGGATGTTTTCTACATGCAAATCTTGCTTGTCGAATCCACATCCAACAGTCTAAATTGGAAAAAATTTTCTTGGACACAACTTTGTTGAAATAACTGCACCATCCAAATATTTTAGAATTTAGATTATCAATTATTCTATCAATATTCCATGAGAAACTTTTTTTCCATTCTATTGACATTCGTTTTTTAAACGACTTTATAGAGTCTTTAGACGGTTTAACTAGTAGAGCTACACCTCTTCTTGTACTATTGGTTTTATATTGTCGAATATTAAATCCAAGGAAATCAAAACCTTCATTAATATGAAGTATCCTGGTTTTTTCCTTTGACAATTCTAAGCCTCTAATACTTAACCAATCATTAATAATACTTTTGGCTCTGATACATGAGCTTTCTGACTTAGCGCAAACGACAAAATCATCAGCGTATCTCACTAAAGCATATTCGGATTTAGAATATAGGTGATCATACTTATTATAGATAATATTAAGTATATCACTCATTCCATGAAGAGTTATGTTTAAAAGTAATGGAGAAATTAATCCACCTTGTGGAGTACCAGCTGTTGTTTTGATAATTTGATAATCCTGCATTACACCAGATTTAAGCCATGCTTGAATCCAATTACGAGCAGGGAAATTTCCTATAATTTTCAAAAGAAAATTATGATCAATATTATCAAATGCTCCTTTAATATCAGCATCTAATATCCAATTTCTATTGGTTCCATGTCGAATAATACCAGATATTCTCTGTATTGCATCGTGAGCGCTACGTCCAGGTCTAAAGCCATAGCTGCAACCTTCAAACTTAGCTTCCCAATATGGTTCAAGTGCTGATTTTACAACAGCCTGTCTACACCTATCCAAAATAGTTGGCAAGCCTAAAGGTCTAGATTCGCCATTACTTTTTGGTATGTATACACGCTTAATCGGTTTTACAGATGATAGATTATTATCTGCTAACTTTTCCATCAACAGACTCCTTTCTTTATCTGTCTTAACAACTATTTTATCAATTCCAGGACTTTTTCGTCCTTTGTTGATTTGAGTAACACGTCTTATAGCAAGTAACCTATTTGCTCTTGATTTTAACATCAATCTTTGTAAGTTACGTACTAACTTCATATTACCATTTGCAGATGCCCTATAAATACGTCTACGAAGATTATTAACCTTTTGTATAATTTCTTTCCAGTCTATTGAATGCCAATAGATTTTCTTGAAATTATCTTTAGTCTCAATTGTTACATTTGCGTTTAGCATCCAACTTTTCCAATTAATTCATAATCTTGTTTACCTATTTAGGGTAAATCACCAGTCTTAAGTTAGCATCATTTCTGATTAGCATATAAATGCCTATACACTCAGTTATTAATTTCTGTAGTCTTTCGACTTAGTGTCATTTGCTTTCTAAGACCTCTCTTACCTACTATCAGTTGCCTAATAATAGGCTTACCATGTTTCACTCATCAGAGAGACGTTAAGTTGGTTATCTTCTTTATACCGAGGAGCTGGCATTTTTAAAGAAGGCTGCGTATTCCTTCTTACAGCTAAGCTTTTCAGCTTTATCCTTATAACAGAATTTATCTGGAGTATCTGCTTCTGCATTGACGATATTTTCCATACGAAGATTCACTTTCGTTTAACCAATTTTAACTTTACCTTGCCCCTATTTCCCATCCAGATTAGTACTTTAGTTAGGCTTTCTATCGCGCTTAGTACAAGACCGTTACCAATCTCGCACCGCAATAGCGGTAACTAAGGTTTAAATGCAACCTTGCTACATTTCTGTAGTCTCTGTTTGAGCGACCTCATGTCGCACTACGCAATATGTAAACTTGAAAGTTTACTAGCTAAGCAAATACCTAATATCGGAATTCTTGAAGAACAGTAGGTACCGATATAGTAGCAATAACCTTTTTTTCTATATAGAGCTAATTCTTGTTCCTTAGATTTACATTGCGATAAGCCTATATCACGCCCCCAGCCAGTCATTGAAGAACAGCAATTCAAAAAACTAAATACGTCCTTTTTGCATTTGCGATGTTTACCTGAAAATACAGAAACGGGATTTGTTTTAATATCTTTGCTCATCTGATTTAGCATCGCTATATGAGCTACTTTAGCTATATCCCTGTTTGGTATAATAGTTGGAGTATTGCAATTGCCTCCTAAACAAAAGATTGAGTTATTACGCAATGATGAGTGTAGCATTGTTTGCTTCTCAGTTGAACAGCTATAATCGTGCTGCCAGAGTAAACAAATATTTGCTACCGATTTTTGGCAAGTGCTGTTTTTTAATTCACAATTTTGTATTTTAAGGTGTTTGCAACCATCTTTTGGATCGCTAGTACAAGAAAAAACAATCTTTTGTTTCCAATATGGACGATTGACTTTAAACTTGTCAAAAAATACTCTATCACCACCATCATAGTTGATTCTATTGACCTCATAGCATTCGTTACTTTCTGTTAATTGCTCAAGTTCAGGGTTTAAAACTTTCCAATATTCTGCTACTTTCCTTAGTTCTTGAGTCTTATCTCTGTAGTCATAGTGAAGTATACATATTTTTTCATTTACTTCTAATAAAAAATTTCTACCAATATGCTGTGTAGGTACACCGAGCCTATTAACAATAGCCCATTTCATTTGTCTTTCAATTGCTTCGGGATCATCTACTAGGCAGTATATTTGCGCACCTGATTCATCATAGACATCGCTACGACTCTTAAGCCAATTACTATGATTCTCCTTTATTTTTTCTGTTGCAAATTCCATTTGCCGGTTTTGCCATGGAAGCCATACATTCTCTAATCTGCACTCAACATTTAATTCTCGAATAAGTTCAATATTGAACTTACTGCCTTCAGTACAACTTTGAATAATTTCAGTATTAGTTGTACTTGTCTGAGTTACGAAGTTACTGCTATCAAGTGCACTTAAAGGATCAGATTCAATTCTCATTGAATTAGCTATCATATAATTTTGATCGTTGATATTATGTTGAGTTAAGGCATTGTTTTTACTGTTTTCAGCTTGAAATAACATTGCCCCACTTTCTGTACTAAGCTGATTACGGCCATGATAGGTTAAATCCTCATCATTATTAGGATAATTGACATTACTACCTTGATGAAATAATTCTTGTGTATTTGAAGAATTTCCAAGATTTACATTATAGTTGCTAGCTTCATTATAACTGCTTTGCATTGAAGCTAAACAACAATTGATGTTCAATATTATCAAAACTAGTACTATAAGTTGCTTCATGGAGTATTCTCATTCATAATTTCTAATGCTATTGCTAAAGGAATATGGCCAGTTAATTTCTTGGTTAATCCTCTTTTTTCATCATCTATTACTATCACTGGTACAACATCAACCTTATATTTCTCAAACAAGCTAGGATCTATATCGAAGCTAATATCAAGCTCCATAGTTTTATTCTTTGTTTGTGTAAATGAGTTATTAATTAACCCACGCATAATCAATTGAGCTCCAGCCTTTTGAGACTCAGCGAAATAGCTTTTTAAAGCCTCATCACTCATTGAAAATGAGACAAAAATAAAAGTTTTTTGCTTGTCCAAAAAAAAAGCATTAGCATTATTAACAAATAATAAAACCATCAACATCATTACTCGTATAACCATATTCCTCTCCAAGCTTTATAAATCAAAGCAAACAGCAATCTCTTTTTCGCCAAATCAAGTAACCGAAATCTTCACCATTAACTGGAAATTCTCTACCAGCTTGCCATATAGCTTCTGTTTGACCTATGCTCTTGCAGGATTTTGTTTCTGGAATTGGATAAGTCATTTGTAGTCGATACTGACTTTTCTTGATAATAGGCATTGGATACTTACCACATAGGCCTTTATAACCATAATATCCCCATAACATCAGTTGCCTATGCATCTTAGCCATAAATTTACTTACCATTAATACAGATGTTCCAACTCCACCATTATGCGCTGCAGCTGTTCCAGTAAAAGGGTAAAGCATTCCTTGACATCCAGCACACCAAAAAGCATAATCACTTGCTAATAAACCAGCGCTACAACTCATGCAATCAGCTATACATGCTTGATAAGCAGCTACATTTTGAAACAACAACGTTTCTGGATTTAAAATCGCAGATTTAGCATCATCACTCCATAATGGATCAAACTCTGTTAAATATGCTATATCGACTGCAGCCATTTCCAGACAAATAAAATCAAGCAAAATTTCCAGCCAGTAAATCACGGGATAGACATACCAATGAATGTGGTAAAAAGCACTTCCTTCAGCTTCATCTTTCATGCCTTTTTGAGTAGCAGTTCCAAATGACAAACCTCCAAGACTTACCATACACATTGGTGAAATATATGCCATTAATGTTTATTCATAAATATAGTCTTCTAAATCGAGTATATGATATTATCAAAAGTAAGTTCCTTTCTTTTGTATCTCTAAACTTGAATATTTTTTCTGCTTTGGTTGGTACTTTTATTTTATTTAATGCTGCTTGCGTAAATTTAAATAATGTTACAGATATATTTATCACCCTCTGTAAATTTTAATTTACGTAATTAATAATAACTTATTAATTTTTAAAATTTGCTTAAACTTAATGATCATGTTAAAAATAACAAAGATCTTCTTGATAAATCTGCATTACTTGTGTTAATACTAGATGTAGGAGCAAAAACACAAGCTATAGTTCTTGCTTGTTTAGTAACCATTGAGAAATTTAATTCTGGTAAACAAGTTGTAGCTTTTGTAGGTCTAATTCTAAGCATCATCAATCTAGTAGTTCTGTACGTGGTGCTAGTAAAATCTCTAGAACTGCTTAATTTAGACCTACGTAAAGCTTTTAAATGACAAAATGCTAGATCGTTAAGCCTTATGTACTCCTCCCTCCTTGTCCCTTACGTTGTGAGGAACTCTCTCTTTGAGAAAGAAGCTTTTCTGCATAAGAAGAAGCATTATTACTCTTTCTATTTTCATACTCTTTTGATTCTTCTCTCATGCGAAACATATAATTCTCATATGCTTCCTGATAACAGTCCGTCTGATACATTTTTAATTCAGGTAACGAAGATAGCGCGGCTCGAGATAAATGCCTTTTTTGATCTGATGTCATCTTACTCTCTACTATGAAAGAACGAAGATATCCAAGCTTTTGGAACAAATATTCAAATGGCTGCTTTCTGCTTCCTTGCGCTCTAACTGAAGATTTGATACTGCCTCATCTAGAAGTTTTTTCGCTTTCTTGAGTTCTTCAGATGGTTCTGTTTTCATATTACTAACTAGTGACTGTACAATGAGCTGCATTTTTATTCCTCTATCTACTATACAATCTTGTTCCTCGCATACCTTTACCAAGTCTGTACCATTTCTAAGATCCTGTATCGCCTTGACGACTCCTTGATCATGAGGCATATTGTTGCCAGTGAACATCTCATTAAATATTGCCCAAATATTTTCCAACGCTTGAACAAAATGCGTCCATGCTCCTCTGCCTTTGACTTGCTCCAAATCTTGTTTTAATTTACCAAGTATACCTTTTAGATCGTCTTGCAGGGTTTTAAGATCACTACTTTCATCTGTAAAAGGTGATATATCCTTCAATATTGGCTCAAGAGAAGATAGTACTTTCTCTGCCTCTTCTAACATTCTTAATTCTGATTCATTTATGCTAATTAAATTCATGAAATTAACTCCTTATATTTTTATGTTAACAAAAAAGCTAATCTATAGCTAAACAACTATGCTATAGTCATTTTATTTAAAGAGTTAGTTTAAGTAAATGACTTCTTGCAAAACATATTCAAAGCTTGAAATTTTAAATTGCTAGGAAAATCTTTTTCTTCTGTATATCTATCATTAATAATTTTGAATCGTTTCTATCACCGCTATGTAGAGCAGCTACTACACCAGCTAAATCAGCAGCTTCTTGTTGTATATCAGGAAAAAATTTACCCATTCCTGCATTAATATTTCTTTCTAGCGCTTCTCTTTTAGTTATGGCTGCAGTTCTTTCCATAGCTTGATTTGGTAAAATTTGCAGACCAAAATGAATCAGGAAATTTGATTTTATATATTCATCACGACGCATTTCATTACCTAAAAACAGATCCATAGCAGATAATTTCCACTCTGCAGGCCTATTTCTTGCTTCTAGACTGATAAATATTTGATCATCATTTACATTTACACAATCATCATTCTCAAATAACGAGAAATCTCCACTTAGAATTTGTTCAGACAATATTTCATACTGGTTAATATTTGAATGTTCTTCTTCAGGCCAGCCAAATATTACTCTCAGAAACTTTAATAATTGCTGTGCATTCACATTTTCAGTGCTTAATCCAATTGACCTAAACGTATCTTTTAAAGCATCTCGTCTGCGAATCATATCATCGATATTTGCATTTAAATTAGGTATAGTAACTGAAATCAACAATACTACATCCTTTACAGAGCCTGACTTTTGAGCTTGATCACGTAAAAATTCTGTTCTTTTATTAGCTAACTCAATAAATATCTCTCCTTTACGATATGACTGCCAGTTGCTTAAAAAATTCTCTATATTATTACTACCAATCATCAAGACTTGCAGGCTACTTTCAGCAGGTAAATTTTCATCGCTTTTCAGAAATTCAGCAATTTCATTTTGAGCAGAAACACTAGCTCCAACTAATGGCCATGCAAGCAATACAAAACCTATTGAACCACGATTAAAGAATAGCTGAGTCTCATCATCATATGATTCATAGACAAAGTGTTTAGAAAATCTTTCTCGATCAAAATCCTTATGTATGCTTGCGTTCACCTTGACTCTGTTTTAATTTAAATAAATTAATAAGATATTTTTTTGGTTTTTTCGGCGACTTGTTAACAACAGCTACGCTTTGAATAGCTTTAGCTTGCCTGTAGCATAGAATACAACGTCTTTTTGATTTAGTTTTGGATGTTTCAACTTTCTCAAGATTATCAATATCAAAAGCGCCTTGAGCAACCATATTCTTTATTTCGTATAAAGACTTACATTTTAGCCCTTTAGGAATTTTACAATCAAAAGTACTTTCGAAAAAGAAACTGGTTAGGCTCATACAGCACAATAGCAATAATAAAAACTTCATTATAAATAATACTCCTCTAACTTTTGTGATTGATCGAATTTATTATGCAAATTAACTTTTTCATTGTTAGTTGATTGTGAATAAGTTGAATTATGTGGCTTCTTCTTGTGCTCACGTAAGTCAAAACCTTTTTTAAATACAACATCGATGACTCTACCTGAGGCAACAACAATGACTGGGCTCATAGAATCAGCTCGTTTTATAGCAAAATCAGCTAGCTTATCAAAAGCATTGCTAGCTCCAGCGTAAGCTCCAGACTGAAGCGCATCTCCAATCTGAAACTCTTGTTGTTGGCCTCCAGCTACTAGGTTTAAAGTTGGTAGCATATCAGGTTTAATAGCCTTAGATTGCAGAAACTTAGCTATACTGCTAAATACTCCATTTAATGCAGCCATTCTTAACTAACACTTTAAGCCAGTTTTATTTTTTTCTTAGTATTTCTACTTTGTTTTTTAGAAAGTTTTGCTGTTAATTCTTTTGTATTAAGGTCATTACTGAACAAATTATTATTGTTTTGTTTTGAATTATCCTTTTCCTCCATTTTTGTAGCAGCATTAACAAGCATTACAGGGTTTGGAGTTTTTGGAGTAAAAGTTAACATTAAATCTTGAATTGTTTTGTATTCTCCTATTACAGTTAAATAAACTTTGTTTCCTTCTTCTCGTGGAGCAATAAACAAATATCCATACTCATGAACTACAACTTCAGCTGCATTTTGAAGGTACATAAAAATATCATTAATTTTTTCATCTTTAAGATTAATTCTTGTTGGCCCACTATCAGAAATCTCAAGCTTAAGCAGCTCATCAGCTTCTAACTCATATTCTACTGCATATATATTATTAACGTTTACCAAAGCAATAAACCATATGATAAATCTCAAAATTCTAATACTCATTTTTTTATTCCATTCTCTTTAACACCAGTCAATAACAAAAGGTAATTAGGAGTTCGCTTGTAAGTCAAAAGGTAAGTCTTATCGACAGCTATATGTTTACTATCGCTAAACCAATAACGAAGCGTTCCACTAATTAATACTCCATTCATTTATCACTTCAACCTTCTTTAGAAAAAAAGAGTGAAGACACATTTGAGCCTTTAACAAATTGCAAATGATTCTGAAAAAAATTTTTAAAGATTCAGTATTACTGAATACCACTTTCATGTCTGCTATTTGTCTTTCTACCTCATTTGGAGAAGTAGTAAATTAAGAGTTTCATCACATAAATTGCCCATTCCTTTAAATAGGTTTCATGGTAATTTTTTGATGAAAACGTCATTTTACGATCAGGCTCCATTGCTGGAATTAACAACCACTTTTCTTCTTTGGTAATTGCAGCCATTATCGCAATTATATTAGCTGCAGCTAGCAATATAGTTACTGAAAGTAAGCATTTATTATATTTAACCAGCTCTTGTATAGCATTTTGCTTAAAGAGATGATTCATTATTTGCCAACTTTTTTGCCCAGCAATCTTGAATATCCTAATGGAGCTGGCAATAAACCTTTAGCTACTAAAAAACTTTTTAGCAAAAAATTCTCCGATACCTTCTTAAATTTCTTAAAGCAATAACATAGAGCAATTCCTCCAACCATAAATGCTAGGCCTAATTTAGCATGCCTGCTGTTTAGTAGTACAATTCCTGGAGCTACTCCAGCTAATACTACTCCCCATTCATCAATGCTCAAACCCATATACTTCAATGGCCTCGATAATGCCCAACATAATTTTTGATTTTGCATAATTACCTTCAGCCGCAATTAAAGCATGAGATTTTTCATTCTACTACTGTGATTTTCAAAAATTTACAAAATCTATCTAATATATCAAGCCTTATTTCTCAGATAAGCTGTTTATTATCTGTCTTTCTTCTTTGCGACCTAATGATGCTAAGATTTCAGGTATTATCTTGTCTAGTTCAGTATTAGCATTATCACTTGTTAATATATTGTTTACAACTTTATTTGTAGCTGCTTTTACCTTATCTATACTAATTTTAGTATAAATTTTAGCTGTTGTTGAAATACGACTATGCCCTAATATTTCAGCTATTGTCTGTAGTTTTTCTCCATTATTTATCGACCAAGTTGCAAACGTTCTTCTAAGATCATGTATTGTTACATTCGGTATTCTAGCTTTTGTGCGAATTTTATCCCATGCACATTGTATTGCCTCGCTTGACCAGTGTTTGCTATTATCTCTTGGGCTTGGCAATACCCATTCACTATTTGTTTCTTGCTTTAGGTATTTCAATATTGTTATTAATGCATCAGCTAATCCTACATATAGTGTCTTTCCACTTTTACTCTTAGTTTTTGGTATATGCCATATTTTTTCGCTAAGGCTTATCTCGTCCCATCTCATTCCTAATACATTACTTTTACGTGCTGCAGTGAATAAACTTATAAATGTAAAAATTTTTCCTGATCGTTCTGCTCGCTTTTGCGATTCTGTTAATTGACTATTTTCCTTTTCTTTTAGCACGGCCATAAGTCTTCTCATTTCTTCATTTGTTACATATCTAGATCTTGATTCTTGCCTGTGCCTTTTTATTCCATGAACAGGATTTTTATCTATTAATCCCCATTCTATAGCTTTATTAAATATAGGGTTTAATTTCGTAAGAATATCGTTTGCTGTTACATAGTATTTCTTTTCTGTTTTTTCGTCAAAAAGCTTCTGAATATCTTCTACGGTAACTTTAGATATATCTTTATCGTAGAAAGGTACTGTATAACTCTTTACCGTTAAATAGGTTTTCTTCCAACTTTTTGGATGATAAATCCTACTATATTCAGCATATTTTCAATGCACCTGTCCGAATGTTAGTTCGGTTTGTAATCCAAGTCTCTTATTTCTTTTTTCTCTCCTTTCTTTATTTATCTCCCGTCTTTCATCCATTGGATTTATTCCGTTAGCAATATCCTTTTTCAACTTCATTATCTTCTTCCTAGCCTCTTTTACAGTCAGATCTGGTGAAGTTCCTATTTTTATCTTATAATATATGCCACCAATGTTTATTACTAAATAAAATCTTCTAAATCCAGTATATGATATTATCAAAAGTAGGTTTCTTTCTTTTGTATCTCTAAACTGGATTATTTTTTCTTCTTTGGTTGGTACTTGTATTTTATTTAATGCTGATTGTGTAAAGTTAAGTAATATTACTGGCATATTTATCACCCTTCATTAATTTAAAATTGAAGTAATTAAATAATAACTTATTAATTTTTAAAATTAGCTTAAACTTATAACTCGTAGTATGATTTTTATTTAATAGCAAATACTTTTGTAAAAATAAAAAATATTTTTAAGCAACGTTATCAATTGAAGGTTACTTTAAGCTTATCAACTACAAATTCAAGTTGCTTGATTAAAAATCAGCATTCCAATTAGCTAAATATCATACATATATTTTGTTATATTTGTGTAATTACCATCAAGATATTATTATCATATTGACAAGTAATATTAATACATCTACAGTTAAATCCATATATCAATTTAAACGAGAATAAACTACATAGCAGATTTTATAATGCGTATAAAGCTCATAATAACTCTTAATCTAACTTATTTCTTCTTGTTAGTTAAATCATCTTAAACTATACATCTATATAGAGAAGAGTATTATTTATCTAGATCAGAACCAGATCCAGGTACTCCAGAACACATGGAATGGCAAAAAAGCAAGATAGATGCTTTAATACTGCTGAAATAATTGTTGCTAAACACCGTAATGGGCCAGTTGGTACAGTAAACTTACACTATGATAATAGGTATTCTAAATTTGGCAATATTGTTAAAAACTCTCAGCAAGGTTAATAAACACTAGATTATGCATAAATGAAAAAATGCTGGTCCAAAAAAAATTACAGCAAAATTTTACTCATTAACACCAGAGATATACAACTCAAGATTGGTTTTTGGCATCGTGATAACTGAATTCAAAAAATTTATAATTTAATTTGCTTCTTTTCCAGTTTTTATCTGGGATTGGAGTATACAAAAAGTTTGAATTATGGTATAATTTATTAATAACCATTTAGAGGTGGCCAATGATAGATTTTTATAGTGAGAGCTTAATAAATAAGCTGTTTGAAACCAACATAAGATTTAACACCAAAATTGATCTTGATAAAGTTGAAAGAGCAATAAAATATGCTAAAAAATATCATGGTCAGCAAAAGAGAGATACTGGAGAACTCTACTACACACATCCATTAGAAGTAGCGTACATGGTATCAGACTACAGCTTTGAAACAGATACAATTATTACTGCAATACTATATGATACACTTGAAGACACAAAACTAACTAAAGAAAGAATAAGGTACGAATTTGGTGCTAATATTGCAGAACAGGTTTTAGCAGCATAATCTCTAAGAGTAATGCAGTTATCATCTTTGGCATCAATATCAGCACTATAATCAATCAAAAGCTATATTAACGTCTATGCTTTCATCACAACAGCAATATGTAGTAGTGTTTCTCCTTCATTAGACCTCTTTCGAAACTGGTTAACATATCAAAATTATAAATGCCAGAGATCAAATTAAATCTAAGACCGAATCTTTTACGTCTATTTCGATATTTATCAGCAATAATTTTGAACTACCTTAACCAGTTTCGAAAGAGGTCTAGTTTAAAATAGCGGATTAACATTGCAGTCAAAAATTGATACAGTTAGCAGAAATTTATCTACTAGTGCTGCTTAACATTAGTTCTCTTTGACTGATGAATCATAACATCAGTAACATCTCATGCCTTTTGCTACATATCTGTGAGTTCTAATTGTACTATGAACAAAACCTCTCTTATCCATCAAGAAAATAATTTTTTCTTTGTCTTTGTATCGTTTTATCTTATTCTGAAATTTTAATCTCTCTTCTTTTTTGACTTTAGATGTTTTAAAGTTTTTCTTATATGTAATATTTAATCTCTTTAAGCTTTTTGTATACCTAACTTACTTACTCATAGTCGTTCAGCTCTTTCATATTGATATGCGTTACTATCTTGTCTCACGTCTTCTTTTAGTTTATCAATAAAGATTTTTGTTAAAGCTCTGTTTCTGTTTTTTAACGCAATATGTTTTAATGCAATACAAACACTGTATTCTTTCCTATCACAAAACGTTTTGATACTGATTCAAAACTAATTTTCGCTCTTTCCTTATATGTTCAGCACATTTTTTCAGAAAACCTATAGAATATGTCATACTAATTACTTTTTCATTAGACCTATTTCGAAACTGGTTAAAGTAGTTCAAAATTATAAATGCCAGAGATCAAATTAAATCTAAGAGAGAATCTTTTACGTCTATTTCGATATTTGTCAGCAATAATTTTGAAGCGTTTTAGTATACCAATAACGTTTTCATTCACAACTCTTGCTACTGCTAACCTATGATTATTCTTTTTATCATTTTTAGTTAAAGGATTTTTCTTGCTTTTTTTCTTTGGTAATTCAGAATTATTGTGAATTTTTTGTATGCCTTGATATCCTGTATCAGTAATCACTTTTACCTTAGGATGGATAAGAATTTTGGATTTCTTAAATAATCTAAAGTCATGTTTTTTACCGTTAGAAAAATCTGTACATATTACTTGGCGCGTTTTCTTATCTACCACTATTTGAGTTTTTAGTGTATGCCTTTTCTTCTTTCCTGAATAATAGAATTTTTGTTTTTTTTAGGTCTTTCTATAGGACTCTCAGTATCATCAATCAAGACTACTTCATAATTCATATCACTCTTCATTAAAGCTTTACGGCCTGGAAGAGCAAAGTTTTGGTGTTTAACTAGGCTGTCTTCTACCCATTTTACAGCTTTATATGCTGAACTTTCACTAATTCGATAGTTCTGACCTATATGGAAATAAGTACGGTATTCTCTAAGGTATTCTAACACCATCAGCAACTGTTCCTCCAAATTGAGCTTATTTTTACGTCCACCTTTTGATTTCTTAAGACCATCAGCTTTCCTCAAAATATCCACCATCTTTGAAAATGTCCTCTTCCTTACTCCTGTTAATCAACGAAATTTTTCATCCTTTAACTCTTTAATCTGATCTAATTTCATTATTACTTCAAATTAGATTTTTATAACACCATTCTACATCATTCTCTAGTTTCGAAAGAAGTATATTATATTTCTTATTAATACTAATAGAATTATGTTTTAGCATAACTTCGAAAGGTTCTATACATTTTGATCTAACAACATCAAATAAAGTAGTATTACCTTGATTATCTTTAGATATTCATATCAGCATTATATTTTAGCAGTAATACTTTATGATCACTACAATAGGCAGGATATTTTTCGAAAAATTCATAATATACTTGAATTGTGTCAACAACAAAATGTAAAACAGTGTGCCAATCATTATTTTTTGCATTTACGTTAGCTTAATTGCTCAGCAAAATCTTAGCAATAGGTAGATTCTTATATTTCAAAGATACATGTAAAGCGGTGATACCATCTTTATATTTTGAATTTACAAAGTGTGCTATCCTTGCTGTACTTTTTCAATATCGCCATCTTTAATAGCTCGATGTAAAGCATATTTAGTTTTAGATTTAGATATCATATTTATGTTGACAAAATTTGTAGTCCAAATTTTTGTTTTACTTTTGTTATGGTTTTTTCAGCTATTATTTTAGCCTGATTAGCCCCTGTAATTAATACTTGATTAACATAATCTAAATTATTCATATAATTATTATATTCTTTCAAAATAGGGTTAAGACAATCAATAATTAACATTGCTAAGTCTTTTTTAAATTTAGTTAATTCTGCATATTCATATTCTTTTACTATATCATTAGTGGTTTTATTAGATAGTGCAGCAAATATATTAATTAGATTAGAAATCTCTGGTCTGCCTGTAGGATCATATGTGATTTGAGTATAGCAATCAGTTTTTGCTTTTTGCAACTTTCTGAAAATAATATCTTGTGAATCAGTTAGATTAATTCTACTAAAATCAGAGATATCAGACTTACTCATTTTTTTTCTGCCATCTTTTAGACTCATGATTTTTCCTGCTGTATGATCTATAAATAGTTCCGGTAACTTGAAAATGGTATCATCATTAAACTTATGATGGATTATTTTAACTATATCTCTTACTAGTTCTAAATGTTGCTTTTGATCAGCCCCGACTGGTACTAAATCTGCTTGATATAACAGAACATCTGCAGCCATCAGTACAGGATATGCTAACAATCCTAAGTTGATATTATTTGAGCTACATTTGGTAGCTTTGTCTTTAAATTGAGTCATTCGTTTTAATTGACCAAGTGGAGTAACGCAATTTAGTATCCATGCAAGCTCTGAGTGTTCTTTAACATCAGATTGAAGAAAAATTATTGATTGTTTAGGATTTATTCCGCATGCTAGAAGCATGCAAGCTGAACTAAATATCGACTCACTTAGTTTCAATGATTCTTGCGAAGTAGTAATTGAATGTAGATTAGCAAGAAAAAATATGGACTGAAATTTTGATTGCATTTGAACCCATTTCTGTATAGATCCTAAATAATTGCCAAGATGCTGCTTTCCTGTAACCTGTATACCAGATAATATACGTTTGGACATTAATATACCTGACTTTAAATGTTTTAAATGGTGTTTATTATAAACATATTTGAAGTTTTTAGCATTAATAATTTTTTAAATTCTAATTTTGAAGTATTAAAATAAAAAAGTAATTAGTATGACATATTCGATATATTGTGGAAAAAAGTACTGGACATAAAGGGAAGAGAGAAAATTATTTTTGAAAAAGTATCAAAATATTTTGTGATAGGAAAGAATACAGTATTTGTATTTAGTAAAAACATATTGTAGTTAAAAAACAGAAACATAGCTCCAATAAAAGCCTCTATTGATAAACTAAAAGAAGATGTGAGCCAATATAGTGACACATAGAGCTAAAGGACTATGAGTAAGTAAGTCTGGTGTACAAAAAGCATTAAAGAGATTAAATTATTACATATAAAAAAAGCTATAAAATATCAGAAGGCAAAAAAAGAAGAGAGATTAAAATGTTAGAATAGGATAAAAAGGTACAAAGACAAATGAAAAGTTATTGTTTTTACGGATGAGAAAGGTTTGTTCATAGTACAACTATAACTTACGGATATGCAGGCATGAAGTGTTACAGAGTTTATGATTGGCATCCATCAAAAAAAACTAATGTTATAGGAGCATTAGTAAACAAATGTCTGCTAACAGTATCAATTTTTGACTGCGATATTAATACTGCTATTTTTAACTGTTTGATAGAACAGGATTTAATTCAGAAATTACCTAATAATTCTGTAGTTATAGTAGGCAATGCAAGTTTTCATAAACATACTCATTTAAAAATTACAGCTAAATCACTATAAAACAGTTATATAATAGACCTCTTTCGAAACTGGTTGACGTAGTTCAAAATTATAAATGCCAGAGATCAAATTAAATCTAAGACCTAATCTTTAAAGTATTATCCTTTTAAACATGAAATTGCTTGTACGGTTCAATGTTCAAGACTACTTATTATTATAAGGCTTTCAGAGTGTTGAATTTTGAGTATAGCTACTAAATCGCTATATTTACGCAGTATAAAAACGTGTTTTTTTCAGCAAAAAGTGTCTGAACTACCTGCTATATTTGATATTTTTGAGGGCAAAAATGGCGCAAAAATTACTAATAACAACAGTAGCAATAATGCAACAATATTTTATAACTTTATTGGAAATATCATTCCGCCAGAATGGAAAAATCTAACTGAAGATAATGGAAAAGCATTAAGCAAAACATCTAAACAGCTTTTATCATTCATAGTATTTAGACTACAGATCTATTACAACAAAGATATAGATGAATTACAGGAAAGTTATCATCTTTTCGATGATAAGCTAGATGTTGGTTAACATATAGTTAGGAAATTCTTAATAGAATTAAGAGACGCAGTTTTTATTGGAGTTGAAAGTAGAGCAATAATTAAAGACAGTTTTAGGTTACATAATGTCCATTGCATAAAACCTTGTGTTGACAAACCTGCAACTCATTTTCAAAAGAGTAACAACTGTCTTGTAATTCATCTATATCTTTGTTGTAATAGATCTGTAGTCTAAATATTATGAATGACAAAAGCTGCTTAGAGGTTTTACTTAATGCTTTTCCATTATCTCAAGTTAGCTTTATAGTCATTTACAATGAAGTTTGCGTATAAAATATCATGTTGGTAAATCTTATGATGCCATTGTCGCTTTTTCTATGCTCAAACTTCATTGTAAATGACTATATATGCTGAACTTTCACTAATCTCATAGTTCTGGCCTATATGGAAATAAGTACGGTATTCTCTAAGGTATTCTAACACCATCAGCAACTGTTCATCCAAATCGAGCTTATTTTTACTCATGCCTTTTGATTTCTTAAGACCGTCAGCTTTCCTCAAAATATCCACCATCTTTGAAAATGTTCCCTTCCTTACTCTTGTTAATAGACGAAATTTTTCATCCTTTAACTCTTTAATCTGATCGAATTTCATTATTACCTCAAATCAGATCTTTATAACACTATTCTACATCATTCTCTAGTTTCGAAAGAAGTCTAATATGTAACTACATTCCTAAATTAAGTTATATGTAATATTTTTATGGTAACTCTTTTAATTGCTTTATCTTACCATTGACTGTCTTATGTATTATTGCTGTTACTACTTTCTTGAATTAGGGCAATAAGTTCTAGTTTGCGCTACTCTGACGTGTAACATCAGTGATAATGCTAAACAACGCATCTTGAGAATAAGGTTTAGTAATAAATGCAGTGGCTCCTAGACTAAGTAAATATTGCTTTGATTTATCATCGTGTAGATAACCTGACTGAATAACAACAGGAATATTATATTGTTTTAAGATTGGTTGTATTTCTTTTAGAACCATGTCAGCGTTTTTATCTGGTAAAGAAATATCAAGTAAAATAACTTGATACAGTGCTGGATTACTTTTGATTAAATTAATAGCATCTTCACCATTGTTTGCAGTAGTAATTTGATAATTTGTGGTATCGATAAGTAGATGCATAGAATCTAGGATTATTTGATCATCATCTATAATAAGAATTGTTATTTTTTTATTCAACATTGGTAAGCTGATTTTGGGTTTATTAGAATGACTATGCTGTTTATGATATCTGTAAAGTGGTAAAGAAAAACAAAATTCGCTACCACCACCATGACTTTGATTTTCAGCCCAAATATTACCATTATGTTTAGTAATTAATTCTTTACATACATTTAAACCAAGTCCTGTGCTACTAATTCTAAATTTATCGTAGCCGCATTGTTCAAAAGGTTGAAATATAGTATTAAGTTTGTGTTTAGGAATACCATCTCCATTATCTTTAACTGATACATAAATATTTTCGTTATCTTGCTTAACGCTAATTAAGATAAGTCCTGGTTTAGAATATTTAATTGCATTAGATATTAGATTAAGCATTACTTGCGTGATACGCCCTTTGTCACAATCTACTGCTTCAGTTACTTGCTGTGGATAGTTTATATCAATCTTATGTTGTTTGCTCAGTTGTAAAGTATTAAAATCAAATACTATTTCATTTAATAATGTTCGAAGATTACACTGTTGAATGTTAAACGCCATTTTATTAGCTTCTATTTTTGATAAATCTAATAAATTATCAATATGATTACATACCCTTTCAACACTGCTATTAACTCGATTTACTATTCTTAATAATTGTTCGCTGTTACTGTATTCATTACAGTGCTTTATTAGTAAATCAATACAAGATTTAACACCTTGCAATGGAGTTCTAACTTCATGACTTAAGTGATTTAATATTTCTTTTTTTATGTTAAGCCTAATATTCATACTTTTTATCTTGTTTTCAGCTTTGCTTCTCATGTTTTGTTCAAGAATATATTCATCTTGCTTAATTTTTATAAACATTAATAATACGCTGCCAACCATAAGCGTAGTTGGAATAAGTCCAGAATCTGCAGGAGGCATTAAACTAATTTGTGGTTCAAAAATGCTTAAGATTCCTATTGCTATTATAACTCCACTAATAATCATAATTAAAGCAACTTGCCACCTAATTAGAATAGCAACTACAATTAAGTTTACTATAAAACAAATTAACGATACTTTATGAAATTCACTTACAACTAATAGTGCAGTATTAGTTAAAATCAATGCAAAAAATATAAATATAAGCCAAATCAATCCTAAATATTTATTATTGTCTGGTGTTAGTGATAAAAATTGATAAACAGTAAATATTGTTGTAAGGCCAAATGATAAGAGTAATAGGATATTAATAATTTGAGAATTATCCAATGAATTTGAACTAATACTTAAAACTGACATTATTGACAGTGATAAAATGGTAAATATTGATGTGTAAAAACAATAATGCTGATGTCTTAACATATCTGAACTGTATGCTAATATTCTGTTCCATTCAAAGTATTGAGGTAATGCTCTAAGCCAGTTAATAGCATTATTCTCTCTCTTGCAATATGCTTCATGTAATTTTGAAACTATTTTATAGTTTTCCCATCTTCCTGGCTCTTGAAGTCCATAGTGCATTGTCATCATTACTGTAAAGTTGATAATGATAGCCAAAACTATGTGATAGATCTCAGTAACTGACTGGTTATACCAATCCAGTAATAGTAGAGATACTCCTCCTGATATCATACCAGATAATATTACTTTACTAGTACTTCTAAATCCTAGAACAGTAACTAATAATGGTGCTCCTATAATCGGGCTGTAAAAATGTTCTCCAAGAATATGTATATTCCATAATTCTTGATTGGTAAAAGATATCAGTACAGAAGCTATAGTAAATAGTATAACAAATATTCTAACAATTCTTAACTCATTTTTAGGAGAATACTGTTTCAATATCCCTAGTGGATTACATAAGTCATTGAAACAAATAACAGCAGCTATACTAATATGCGAGATAGCTGTTGAGATTGTGATAACTATCATAACAATTATCATTAACTGTGTAAATTCAGGATCTGAACAACGTTTTATTACTTCTGTTAATATGTCGCTAGGATTAGCATTTCTAATATCTATAGGTAGTAATATTGTTGCAAAGATGATCAATAATATAGTAGCTGCAAATATTACAACAGATAATGTATTAAGAACATTAACAACTTGCCGAGAGTTAGTTACTATTAGGTACTTATAAAACATTAATGGTCTAACTATTGGCAAGATATTAAAAGCTAGTACCCACCAATATTGCATAATTAGTGGATTAGTATAGTCAATGAATCCTTTGAAAACGAAAATTTGATTCGTTGTAAGCGTAGTAATTATTGTACTTAAATCAGCAACTTTATTAAAAAAAACAAACAATGCGGCATACAAGAAGATTATAGTAAAGCAATGAAACATGTCAGTAAATACTATTGCTCTAATTCCTATACAGGCTAGATAAATAATGATTGTAATAGCAATAATGAACAAACCATTGTAACTTATATACTGAATAATGTTGTATAATAACTTTATTTCCATTGCACTAATGGTTAAAGAAATAACAATAGATCCAATAGCAGTAATAACTTTAATATGATTACCATATAAGCTGCCCATAACATCTGCTACTGATAATTTTCCTAGAAATTTTTGTATACGCGGTGCTAATATTAAGCTTTGAATTATAAAACTTACAGCAGTTACTAGCATTAATAATTTCAATATTCCTGGCTGCAATGTATACAGCAAAGCATAATGAAAAATGTTGCCACTAAAGTATGTGCCTATAATACTAGTAGCAATAGCTACAGTAGCAAATTTTCTTCTGCCTAAAGCATATTTTTGAATGCTGTTAGTACTACCTCTATAGTAAATACTTACAATAATGTTGAGCATTAAAAATATAATTGCTATAACTGTAGTTGCATTGATATTTAAAAACATTGTGTTCTTTTATATATTATTGAACGAAATGAATAATCAAACTATGATGTGTATATTGGAATTATAGCAGACAATACCATATATTCTACAGACAAAATTTTTAATTTACTGAAAATACAACCTAGTAAAAATCTAGAAAATAATATGGCTGATTTTATTATACTGTAAAAGTATGTATTACTAAAATCAAATTATAGTTAGATTATAATGTACATGCAGCACCTTCAGGAAAACGATGAAAATATGTCAAAGAATGCTATTATTAAGAGATAATAGCTTTAGGTAAAAAATGATGACAAGAAAAAATATTCCTAGTAGAGCTATCTAGCAAAAAAAATTATGCAATTACAAATTTAGCAAGATATGTAGATGAGATAAGTAATGACATAATAAGAAGATATCTAATGAAAGCAAAATTAACTCTAAGATTTAGTGTGTAAGTGGAGTAAATGAGAAATAATTATCACTCTAGATGATAGTATATTGGACAAAGAATACTCAGATAATATATAGCAAAGTTGATGCAAATATAGTTGTATAGTCATCTACAATGAAGTTTGGCATAGAAAAAAAGCGATAAAATAGTTAATAGAATCTGTTGGTTGTAAAGTTATTTTTCTGCTACCTTATTCTCTAGATTTAAATCCGATAGAAAAGTTTTGGGCTAATATGAAAACGTAGATTAGAAATCAAATTACTCAATTTGCTAAATCTTATGAATCTATTATCACTTTTTTCTATGCTCAAACCTCATTGTAAATGGCTATAAATGTCCAAATTACAAGCAAATCATTATATTAGAGACAGATTTGGATACACATTATATTATTCTAAAGTCCAAAGGTGGTAATAATAGAAACTCAAATTTGATGTTGTTACACAGCAACTACAATAAGCAGATACATAATCTGATATTCAACGTTGAAGCTAGCTCTAAAAAACTTATCCTTAAAGAGGCTTGAGCTGTATGACGTGACTATCATGTACTGTTCTTTTGGAGGAAAAGTGCTCTCATACTTACCTAGCAGCTTATTGAACTCTAGCTTTATTAAAGTGTTATTGTAGTATATTGTATATCATTTCCTATTGAAATTGAATCAACATCAAATGTGGTATTGTCATCATAATGACGTTCTAAAGTAACTTCATGTAGTAGTTGTTTCTCAGAATAATAATTGTCTTTTTTCTCATGCGTGGGTACATATCCACTTTGTCTAACTATAACTTCTTGATGATTACTACGCTCACACTTTTGTAACTTATAAGAATTACTTCTAAAGAGAAGCTTTTTAAATAATTTCGCATAGTCATAACTTTCATTATTGATACTACTATCATCATCACAAATATTATCTAGTTTTATAGTTTGTAACTTCTGCAGATCAATTTGTTTACTTGCTTTAACAGAGTCTGCTGCAGCCTTAAGTTCATAAAATTCTTTATGTGGAAGCTTATGCTGCAAAAGGTTGATAGAACTCTCGAATGAAAACATTTCTTGCAAGATGCTACTGTTACAACATTGATAATTAACAAAATCATTTATCTTTAATAATAACATTATCTCAGTAGAGATAATGTTATTATTAAAGACTTTAAGCTTAGTATTATCTCCATTATAAATTTTTAACAATTCTAATGTTGGGACTACCTTGTTACTATTAATAACGATATTTAGTGCATTTACCAATGTCTTATCAGTGTCAAATCTTAACTTACAACGTGTAATAAATGGATCAAAATCAAAGTTAAGAGATGAAAAAACACTGAACATATCATCAAGCATTTTGACCGCATATACATTACTTAAACTATACGTATTTGTAGCTTCCACTATATGCTGTAATGTCCAGCAAACAATTATATTTTCTAATCTTATTATATCATTATGATGATTATTGAAATAAGTAATATACTTAATATGTTCATGACTATTTTGAATGAAAAACTTAAACAATTCAGGATCTTGATTTTTAATTGCATACTTAAGTCCTATATGCATAACTTGCATCTTACGTATAAAATCACTTAAATTATCATTTTTTGTTTGAAATGTAATCAAATGCTGTGCTTCAGCTATTTTATATTTTTTGACAAACTTTATTACTTCATTTCTAATATTTATTAGATCAGTTACATAATCTATAATTTTTATTACCAAATAATTACCATTATTACTCCCAACTATTTCATCAATTAAATCATTAATTTCTTTATCACTTAACTCAAATGTTTTATTTTGCTCATCAATACCAACATTAGTAATTAAATTATTAAGTAGCTTACTACTAGTATTGTACTCACTATCCAATTTTATTTTATTAATATTAAGTATATCAATGATCTGTTGAATATACTGATCTGTAGTTAGAATATTATCATCAAGTATATCAGTATATTTTTCTATGTCCTTTAATTCATCTATTAAAGTGCTTATAACAAGCATATATTTAACCTTCCTATTCACTAAAAAAAATTAACTTAATTATAAACTTAAATCTCCAAAAAGCAACTTTGAGTTGGTTTTGTATATTATGTTAGGAGTATAAAAATATATTTTCAGTTTTTTCAATCAGGTAATAGAAGAGATGTTAGCACTTCTTCCATTCTTAAATATAGAATCAGATGGTTTTGTTATCCAAGTCTCTATAGCGCAATTCATCAAAAGGTAACGTATAGATTTCACATATTATGCTTTCCTGATAACTTCATATTATTGTCTATAGCTTGTGTTTACTATTATTGCTTTCAAAGATCTATAATAGACCTCTTTCGAAACTGGTTAAGGTAGTTCAAAATTATAAATGCCAAAGATCAAATTAAATCTAAGACCGAATCTTTTACGTCTATTTCGATATTTGTCAGCAATAATTTTGAACTGTTTTAGCATACCGATAACGGTTTCATTCACAACTTTTTCTCGTGCTAACCTAAGATTATTCTTTTTATCATTTTTAGTTAAAGGATTTTTCTTGCTTTTTTTCTTTGGTAATTCAGAATTATTGTGAATTTTTTGTATACCTTGATATCCTGTATCAGTAATCGCTTTAACCTTAGGATGGATAAGGATTTTGGATTCCTTAAATAATCTAAAGTCATGTTTTTTACCGTTAGAAAAATCTGTACATATTACTTGGTATGTTTGCTTGTCTAACACTATTTGAGTTTTTAGTGTATGCCTTTTCTTCTTTCCTGAATAATAGAATTTTTGTTTTTTTGGGTCTTTCTATAGGAGTATCAGTAGCATCAATCAAGACCACTTCATAATTCATATCACTCTTCATTATAGCTTTACGACCTGTAAGAGCAAAGTTTAGGTGTTTAACTAGGGTATCTTCTACCCATTTTACAGCTTTATATGCTCAACTTTCACTAATCCCATAGTTCTGACCTATATGGAAATAAGTACGGTATTCTCTAAGGTATTCTAACACCATCAGCAACTGTTCCTCCAAATTGAGCTTATTTTTACGTCCACCTTTTGATTTCTTAAAACCATCAGCTTTCCTCAAAATATCCACCATCTTTGAAAATGTCCTCTTCCTTACTCCTGTTAATCGACGAAATTTTTCATCCTTTAACTCTTTTATCTGATCTAATTTCATTATTACTTCAAATTAGATTTTTATAACACCATTCTACATCATTCTCTAGTTTCGAAAGAAGTCTATTAAATATTACATATAAAAAAAGCTATAAAATATCCGAATGCAAAAAAAGAAGAGAAATTAAAATTTTAGAATAGGATAAAAAGGTACAAATACAAATGAAAAGTTATTGTTTTTACGGATGAGAGAGGTTTGTTCATAGTACAACTATAACTTACGGATATGCAGCAAAAGGCATGAGATGTTACAGAGTTTATAATTGGCATCCATCAAAGAGAACTAATGTTATAGGAGCATTAGTAGACAAATCTCTGCTAACAGTATCAATTTTTGACTGCGATGTTAATACTGCTATTTTTAACTGTTTGATAGAACAGGATTTAATTCAGAAATTACCTAATAATTCTGTAGTTGTAATGGACAATACAAGTTTTCATAAACATCCTCATTTAAAAATTACAGCTAAACCACTATAAAACAGTTATATATTATATACTTTTTGAAAAATATACTTAGGTCATAGTAATAGCCAAACTATTATAACTGTTTTATATAGGCTTGCTATAAAAAGATAGACATATATTAGAGTATTTACCTCCTTATTCTCATGATTTAAATCCTATTGAAAAAATTGTTTCAAGCTAAATCAAGCAGAATGAAATATCACTGTGGCTTAGAGATGCTTTTCAAAAAGTATATAACATAACTGTTTTATAGTGGTTTAGCTACAGTAGAATCTCTAAAATTGGTAATTCAGACCTACGTAAAGCTTTTTATATGCCTGAAATGTCTGCATTAAAACATAATTGTATTATATTAGGCAATTTGCTGATCGTTTATCATCTGATAGTGGCAAACAAACATGTTTATCATTTTTCTTGATTTTTAACATGCTATCTCTAATTTACTATATATTCAACTCATTCTAGCACATAGTGTTTAGCTTTTATTTGATGAAATCCATAGACAAATGGCCAAAAATATAATATACAGTTACTGTATAATCTTTGTTCATTTCATGAAAGTTATAACAGAGCTAATATGTTTAAGAATAATACAATAAATTTTAATAATTACAAGAAATCAGCATTAAAAAAGCAAAGAACTTTAAGATAAACCAATGTTGAATTTTAGCTTTGTCTTAACCTCCATTGCTTTTGAAAGCACTAATACTGAACAAGATTATTTATTTTATATAAAATTGTATCATGAAAATCAAACTTAAGAACGCTGTTGAGCAAGCTCTTGATCATCTATTAAAAAATCAAGGGCAGACAGCAGCCTGTATAATTTATTCAATTAGTAATAATGATTCTGTGGTATTCCAAATACTATTAAAGGAAATGAAAGTTCGGCAATATGATACATTAATGCTACCTCAAAATCAGTGGAAAGCTTTAATTGAGCATTTTGCAATGCAAGATAAGTATCATTGGTCTTTAAGAGCGCTAAGCCGACTTTTTCCATCGCTAATTACAAATCATGCATATGAAGCAGTACATTATGCCGCTTACTTCAAAGCAAACAGAAATCTTAAGCTCCTATTAAATCCTAAATTTAATCTTGATCTCAATGCATTAAGTCCTGGTAATGGCAATACTATCCTTGGTAATGCAATATTAGGTGATAACCTAGAAGGTGTAAAGCTATTATTAAAAATGAATAGTGTAGACTATACAAAACCAAATAGTTGCAACTTTAGACCAATTCATGTTGCAATATGGAAGGATGAGATTGACGTTCAATCTCCACAATGTATATATACAACAACCCTTAGAATACATTATAGACTTAAAGGACAAACTAAACTATTAAATACTCATTGCAAATTCAAAGCTCAATCATTACAAATGCAGTTGTTTTCTCGGCAACTTTGTGAGAATCCATTCCAAATAGAAGATCATAATCAAAATGATTTTCAAACATGTACAATCCTTTTTATCAAAGTATTATCCTGCAAATCTCAAAAATATTTTCTAAAATTATTAGAATCTACTTCCAAAATATTGACATCAAGCAGTTTTGGATTAGATCACAAAGGACATGTTCTAAACTTTCTATCTTTTTCTTCTACATGCTTTGAACTTACAGATAAAGCTCAAACAGCACTAGAGAATCTATTAAATACTGTTATTATTCCACAAAATGAAACCCTTATACAAATAGATAAACTTCATGCTCTATACTGTTATATGATATCTAGGGCTTGTAATGAACTAAATGTGGATAAAGCAAGTTATTACGCAGAATTACTAGTTAATCCAGCAGCAGTAGTTAATCCAGAGGATAAAGCAGAAGCATGTATTAGTTTAGCATTTCTTTATGAATCACTATATATCTCACGTAAAGCTATATTCTACCTTGACAAAGCTATAGAAACTTGCAGAGCTAGTTTATTACCAAAACTAGCTACTAAATGTTTTAGAGCATTGGTTAATAAAATTAATATTTATCAAGCATGTAATAAGGAACAAGACGCAAACGAGTGTATACAGCATGGTAGCTTACCTAAATCTTTGAAAGATTTGTGTTTAATAACTCAGCAATTAAAATTTAAACAATATACTTCTTTCAAAGTTACAGATCTTGTAAAAGAAGTAGCTGAATTAGAAGAATTATCATGTATTAACTTTAATGATGCAGCTAGTATAGTGAAACATAATAAATTAAAAGAAGATCTAGGCTGGAAATATCAATACTTTGTTAATACTTATGTTTTTATATGTACTCATGCGCAAGATTTACAAACTCTCACCCATGCTATTCAAATTGCAGAATCTGGGCTGAATTTATTTCCTGACCCAGCAGTAGCTTTCTCGATAATCAAAAACACGTTATCAATTTATGCTAAAGCAGAGTTATATGATGAAGGAATACAATTTTTACAAAAATACAGCACACAATATCCTACATCACAACCGCATATATTATATCATAAATATGTACTATACAGTAATAGTGCTAATAGTGATAATAGTGATAATAGTGATAATAATGATAATAGTGCTAAACATGCTAAACATGCTAAACATGCTAAACGTAAGTTAGCAAGCAAATTTCTTAAAGAACTTGAGCAAAAGTCACAGAATAGTAAAGTATGTTCAATTTTATACAGTAAAGCAAAAGAACTTGATCAAATTGTTATGCAAAAAAAGATCAAGCATCAATCTGATAATGAAGATGCAATCTTAGCAGCATTACAAGCTTTGTTTCAGCAGGAAGTTAATTCAGAAGAAGAAGTTAACAAGTGTTTGTTGCAAGAAAAAGTCGAGTGTCAATCTGGTGATGAAGATGATATCTTAGAAGCATTACCAAGACTTTTTCAAGTAGAATCACAAAATGAGATAGATATAGTATTAAATACTACACATTGGCATATTGATGATCAAAGAATAATATCCTCTAATAATACTACATACATAGCCAATAGCTCATCTTTTATAAACTCAGATGGATTATTTGCAATTATTGATGAAAAGATATCACGGCAGCTTGACACTGTTACAAAGCAACAATGTCAGGCAGCATTAGAAAAAGGTCTAATACATAGACAAAAAAAATGCAGTGGAATAAAAATTTTAAACCTTAAAGATAATAAGGTAATAGAATTAAAACTTGCTAGCAGGGATTTGCGCCTTATTGCTACTACTGCTTACATAAATTTAGATAATAAAATGCTAATAATATTTAACAAATTAGCTACTCATTCTACTCTTCAAAAAAATATAGTCAAAAGTAAGTATATTACTAAAAACTCTATATGCCATGTCAATTGCAGTGAAGAAGATAAATTTAAAAATAGAACAGAAAAATCGTTCATACAACCAGAGGAAAGCACTGCTACTGCACAATCATGTTCATTAAGCGAACAAATTCATGCAAAAGTTGAAACCAAGTGCATGATTGATGAATTTACAACATTAGATATAACTGATACAAGCGATTTAGCAGAAAGTCATTGTGAAAATAATGAAGACAGAGAAATAGTAGGTAACAGCAAAGATGAAGGCTTTTCGTTATCTGGAAGAAGCTTATTATAACACAAATTTGATATAATAAATAGAGCATAAAGTAGATAGATTAAGCATTACAGCAATGTTAAAATAACTAATTATGTTTAAGTATTCCTTACACAAAAACAATGTTAGGAATATTTAATTCCTGAATTAACACAAATTCTATATAATGAATATGCTATATTATACCCAAGTTCGATATAAGAAGATATGATAGATATAGTTGAAATAAGTGATACAAAAATAGATCAATTAGCTGCTGTAGTTCTTGAATATAAGGTGTTTGTGGATGCTAAACTTTTGGTTTCATTGCCTCAAAAAAGTATGATATTAATGCACTGTCTGCTTTATCTGTTTTTGTACAATTAAGTCTATTCATTGCAAAACCTTTAATACGTGCAGGATTTACTACGCTGACTTTATAGCTATAGCCAAACTACTATAAAACAATTATAATAATAAAATGCAATGAAAAAGTAATTAATATGACATATTCGATATATTTTGGAAAAAAGTGCTAACATAAATGAAGGAGAAAAAATTAGTTTTGAAAAAGTATCAAAACGTTTTGAGATATGAAAGAATACAGTATTTGTATGAAGTAAAAGCATATTGCTGTAAAAAAACAGAAACATAGCTCCAAGAAAAATCTCTATTGAAAAACTAAAAGAAGATGTGAGTCAACATAGTGAGGCATATCAATATGAAAGAGCTGAACTACTAGGAGTAAGTAAGTCTAGTATACAAAAAGCATTAAAGAGATTAAATATTACATATAAAAAAAGCTTTAAAACGTCAATTTAGGATAAGGAATCAGAAGAAGAAGAGATAAAATGGAGTTAAGTTTAGAGATAGAATAACTAGCAAGAGAAGCAATTATATGAACAAAAAAATTAAGAGGAGAACAGTGTCTAGTATGCTCTAAATGCATATGTTTTTTTAGTACATTAAAGACATACTCAATTAAAGAACGTTTATTTAATAGACTTCTTTCGAAACTAGAGAATGATGTAGAATGGTGTTATAAAAATCTAATTTGAAGTAATAATGAAATTAGATCAGATTAAAGAGTTAAAGGATGAAAAATTTCGTCGATTAACAGGAGTAAGGAAGAGGACATTTTCAAAGATGGTGGATATTTTGAGGAAAGCTGATGGTCTTAAGAAATCAAAAGGTGGACGTAAAAATAAGCTCAATTTGGAGGAACAGTTGCTGATGGTGTTAGAATACCTTAGAGAATACCGTACTTATTTCCATATAGGTCAGAACTATGGAATTAGTGAAAGTTCAGCATATAAAGCTGTAAAATGGGTAGAAGACACCCTAGTTAAACACGCAAACTTTGCTCTTCCAGGCCGTAAAGCTTTAATGAAGAGTGATATGAATTATGAAGTAGTCTTGATTGATGATACTGAGAGTCCTATAGAAAGACCTAAAAAAAACAAAAATTCTATTATTCAGGAAAGAAGAAAAGGCATACACTAAAAACTCAAATAGTGGTAGATAAGAAAACGCGCCAAGTAATATGTACAGATTTTTCTAACGGTAAAAAACATGACTTTAGATTATTTAAGAAATCCAAAATTCTTATCCATCCTAAGGTAAAAGTGATTACTGATACAGGATATCAAGGCATACAAAAAATTCACAATAATTCTGAATTACCAAAGAAAAAAAGCAAGAAAAATCCTTTAACTAAAAATGATAAAAAGAATAATCATAGGTTAGCAGGAGCAAGAGTTGTGAATGAAAACGTTATTGGTATGCTAAAACGCTTCAAAATTATTGCTGACAAATATCGAAATAGACGTAAAAGATTCTCTCTTAGATTTAATTTGATCTCTGGCATTTATAATTTTGAACTACCTTAACCAGTTTCGAAAGAGGCCTAATAACTTCTTATCTTGTATGTCCAATAAATATGTTTTCATATCTTTATGAAGATTAGTAAATAAACGTAAACCATTGGTCAACAGTTGATGAAATAACTTTTTAGATATGTAAGCTTTATCACCAAACAATTTACCAGATAGGACTTCAGAAATAACTAAAGCTATAGATAGATCGCTTTTATTGCCTTTAGTAATTTTAACTGACATTATTTCACCTTTATTATTGATTATAAGATGTTCTATGTAATAACTTACGCATAGCGGCAATAAGGATAAGCATTTTGGGTTTACCAGTATCAGACAAACGTTGAGAAAATTGCTTGATAATACAATTATGTCTCAAGGTAGACATAGCAGGCATATAAAAAGACTTACGTAGATCTGAATTACCAGTTCTAGAGATTCTACTAGCCCCCCGCACGGTACTACCAGATTGACGATGCTTAGGATTAAGACCTACAAAAGCTATAACTTATTTAGCAGAACTTGTCTCTTTAGAAATATCAATCACTAAAATTATACTAGACATCTTTCGAAACTGGTTAAGGTAGTTCAAAATTATAAATGCCAGAGATCAAATTAAATCTAAGAGAGAATCTTTTACGTCTATTTCGATATTTGTCAGCAATAATTTTGAAGCGTTTTAGTATACCAATAACGTTTTCATTCACAACTCTTGCTACTGCTAACCTATGATTATTCTTTTTATCATTTTTAGTTAAAGGATTTTTCTTGCTTTTTTTCTTTGGTAATTCAGAATTATTGTGAATTTTTTGTATGCCTTGATATCCTGTATCAGTAATCACTTTTACCTTAGGATGGATAAGAATTTTGGATTTCTTAAATAATCTAAAGTCATGTTTTTTACCGTTAGAAAAATCTGTACATATTACTTGGCGCGTTTTCTTATCTACCACTATTTGAGTTTTTAGTGTATGCCTTTTCTTCTTTCCTGAATAATAGAATTTTTGTTTTTTTTAGGTCTTTCTATAGGACTCTCAGTATCATCAATCAAGACTACTTCATAATTCATATCACTCTTCATTAAAGCTTTACGGCCTGGAAGAGCAAAGTTTTGGTGTTTAACTAGGCTGTCTTCTACCCATTTTACAGCTTTATATGCTGAACTTTCACTAATTCGATAGTTCTGACCTATATGGAAATAAGTACGGTATTCTCTAAGGTATTCTAACACCATCAGCAACTGTTCCTCCAAATTGAGCTTATTTTTACGTCCACCTTTTGATTTCTTAAGACCATCAGCTTTCCTCAAAATATCCACCATCTTTGAAAATGTCCTCTTCCTTACTCCTGTTAATCGACGAAATTTTTCATCCTTTAACTCTTTTATCTGATCTAATTTCATTATTACTTCAAATTAGATTTTTATAACACCATTCTACATCATTCTCTAGTTTCGAAAGAAGTCTATTTTATACTTTCTATTGTCTTATTCTGTGGTTAATATGAGCTTGCGCGATTAAGCTTGTCATTGATAGCAATTCCTATGCCTATATTTGGTATTTGAGCTATGGCGATAGTCTCAACCTCATTGATAGGATTTTGTGCATAGTTGTCAAGTTGATGAAGCATATGATATAAGTTTGCTGCTGCATTCATCAAATTGCTGTTTGGGCTAAGATTTAGGCAGTATTTTCCAGTTAGAGTATTAGGTCCATAATTTAATCCTACTTCTTTTGGAAGAAGCTTTGTTGCATTTAACCTAATTTTAGTAATAGGAGAATAATGCTTTAACATCATTCCTGGAGCTTTTAAAAGCTTATTATGTTTTTCTGCTATAATAGGGTTTTGTCCAGTAATAGTCTTTATTATTTCTGTTGTAATGAATCCATGGCGTAATATTCTTGGTCTGTCAGTAGTAGTATCAATTATGGTAGATTCTAATCCATAAGTTGATTGAGCGCCTTTAAGAATGAATGTGTTTGGAGAATTTTGGAAATGGATATTGGCATGTTGATAGGTAGTAGGGCTGAGATAGCCTGATGGGTTTGCGCTTGGAGCAGCTATAGGTTTTTGTGTTAACTGTAGCAACATGAGAGCTACCTTATGAGATGGAATTCTAATTGCTACAGTATCAAGATTTGCTGTTGCTGTTCTGCTAATTCCTGCTGATTGATTAAGTGGTACAACTAAGCTAATTGGGCCTGGCCATAAGGTTGCTAGTTTAATAGCAAGATTATTAAATATGCCTATAGTTTGGGCAGCTTGTATATTGCTGACATGAATAATTAATGGATTATTCATTGGTCTGTTTTTGATTTTATAAATGCTTTGACAAGCATTGTCATTAGTTGCATCAGCTCCTATGCCATACACTGTTTCAGTAGGGAATATAACTAATTTCCCTTGGTCAATAAATTGTGCAGCAATATTTATATCATTATTATTACTGTTCATATTGGCTAGCATAATGTTCTATTACTTTGTAAAATGGGGCTATATTATTGCAAAACTCCACTACATATTGTAATATAAGCTTGCGATTATAAGTAAGATACTGATCAGTAGTGTTAACAGTAACATTGTTTAAAAATTCTGCAATTGGTGTGCTAAGATTTGATAATTGATCAAGAGCTGAAGTGAAATTTTCAGCTGAAAATTGAGTAGATAATTGTCTAACTTTTGCATCCATAGCTTGCTGATATAGGATGGTTTCTTGTTTAGTTAATAATTTGCAAACATCTATTTTTGCTTGATGAATTTCTTCATCTTTAATGATATTATACGCTCTTTTATATGATTGTATAAAGTTTTGACCTTTAGTGGAGGTTAAAAAATGATCAAGAATATTCATTCTTAATTCTAACTCAGTAAGATCATCATAGTTGTTTTGCTGAAATATAGCTTCGACTAACAAATGATTAAATTTTGCATTAAGTAAATTTTTTGTTTTATCTTTTATGAATAGTAGTACTTCGGTTGCTAGCTCATTAGTATAAATATCATGAAGTTGATAAATGAAAGTTAATAAATCTAATAATTTTACTTGTATTTTATTAGTTAAAATTATTCTAGCGATAGAAAAAGCGCATCTACGTAATGCAAATGGATCTTTTGAGCTAGTAGCGCGCTCTCCTGCTAAATATAGGCTAGTTAAATTATCAAGCTTGTCAGCTAAAGCAAGAATTGCTGCCTTACCATTAGGTACTTCATCTTCAATTCCAGTAGGATAGTAGTGGTTGCCGATTATATTAGCGACTGCAGGGCTCAGTTTGTCATTTAAAGCATAGTATTTTCCCATTATTCCCTGTAGATTAGGGAATTCTTGTACAACTTCTGAGACTAAATCTGATTTACACAGTTCAGCTGCAATGGCTAGTTCTTGATCATCAGGTGCAAGCTTATGGCATATTTTTTTTATTCTCTGAACTTTATCAAATATACTGCCAAGTTTAGTGTGAAAGACTACTTTTTTTAGTTTTTCTAATTTACTAAGCAATGTAAATTGACAATCTTGATTAAAAAAGTATATAGCATCAGAGAGACGAGATGATAAGACTTTTTCATTTCCTTTGATAATATTGCTATAATCTTCAGTATTGATATTGGTAACAAATAAAAAATATGGAGCTAGTTTATTGTTATAATCTTTTGTAGTGAAATATTTTTGATGAGTTTGTACAGAAGTGATGATGATTTCTTCTGGTAATCTAAGAAACTCACTAGGTATTGTACCATATAATACGATAGGGTATTCAACTAAACCAGTAACTTCATCAAGTAATTTATCATTGTAATTTAAGGTAATGCCTAGAGTTTTGCATGTTTTTTCTAAGGAATTAAGTATAATAGCTTGCCGTTCTGATCTATCTAATATGACAAAATTATCTCTTAAATTATTAGTATAATCTTGCCAGGTGCTGACAGTAAAGCTATTTGGACTCATGAATTTATGTCCAAAGCTTTTATTATTTGATGTTAGATGATGCCAGCTGATTTTTAGTTCTTCGTCATTGAACATGCATAAAATGTTTCTAAGTGGTCTAACCCAATTAATCTGATAATTCCCCCATTTCATTGATTTTGGCCAAGTGTATTCTTTAACGGAGTTTAATATGATTTCTGGTAATAGATCTTTAATAGGTTGAGTTGGAGTAACATGAGTATAAACGTAGAACTGCTGATTATTAAATGTTTTTATGGTTAAATCCTTGCTTAGAATAGACTTGGCTTTGCAAAATCCTTCAACAGCTGATTTTTTTGCTCCGACTTTAGGGCCTTTATGTTCAATTGCTTTAGCGGCTAGTTCTTTGCTGCTAAAGGCTGTATATAGAACAACTCTGCATGGGCCTATATATACTTTTAAGTGATTAAAACTAATATTAGCTAATTTGAAATTTTTAGTAAAAATTTCTTGAAATGCTAATTCAGCTTTTTTTTGCATTTTAGCTGGAATTTCCTCAGAGTAGAGTTCTAATATTAAACTGTAACTATGCATTTGATATATTAAGATTTTTTATATATTGATTACATACTGTTTGAGCTAGTGTTCGTATTCTAGCGATATAATTAGTGCGTTGAGTAACTCCGATTACTCCTCTGCTATCAAGTAGATTAAATAAGTGGCTAGCTTTTAAACAGAAATCATATGCTGGTAGAGGAAGATTTTGCTTGACTAAATCTTGGCATTGTTGTTCAGCTTCTTCAAATTGTTTAAACAATATATTTGTGTTGGCGTATTCAAGGTTATAAGCAGAAAATTGCCGTTCATTCTCCATGTTAACCATTTGATATGTTAAAGCTAGTTCTCCTGATTGATTATTCCAATTTAGTAGTTTAATATCATCGACTTCCTGTATGTACATTGCTAATCGTTCAAGTCCATAAGTGATTTCTATAGGTATTGGATTGCATTCTATGCTAGCTATTTGTTGTAAGTAAGTAATCTGAGAAATTTCCATTCCATTACACCATACTTCCCAGCCTAAGCCTGAGGCTCCTAGGGTAGGGGATTGCCAGTCATCTTCTACAAATCTAATATCATTAGTTTGAGTTTTTATGTTGAGATATTCTAAGCTATGTAAGTAAAGAGCTTGAATATTATCTGGAGATGGCTTAATTATGACTTGAAACTGGTAGTATTGCTGTAAACGATTAGGGTGGCTGCCATATCTACTATCTGTTGGTCGCCTGGATGGCTGAACATATGCTGCACGCCATTGGGCTTGCCCTAGCAATTTTATTGCTGTTGCAGGATGAAAAGTTCCTGCGCCAATTTCAACGTCATATGGTTGCAATATAGCACAGCCTTGATTGCTCCAGAATTGCTGCAGGTGCATTATTATTTGTTGAAAAGAAAGCTTGTTCATTTTTTATGTGGGCTAATTTTAGATAATGCAATGTTAGTATAATTATGTGGTTAATTAATGTATCTTGATTTAAGATTTTATATAAATATAATAAGATTTATGTAGGGCTTAATTATTAGCTTAAAAAACTGTTGCTATTTTAGCTAAAAATAAAAGTTTGGGCAAGAAAAATTATTAATAATTGAAGGTAGTTGTTGCGTAAAAAGCTGTGTTATGCTATCTAAGGTTAAATGTAGCAAGGTGCTAATAGATAATTAATGTATTTTCGAACGTGTCTTTAAGCTATATATAAGAGCAGTATTCTATTGAATATTGTCTCTAAGTTATATATAAAAAATAAAAATAGATTTTACAATTGATAAAACGCTTTGAGGCGACATTTTTAACACAGTGTTTTATAGATTGTTTAAATTATTTTACAAGTACTATTAAATATTAGTATACTAAATAATAGTTTTTTGATATAAAACTAAAGTTAGTGTGGCTAAATAATTAGTTTAGAATGGTTACCACTAAAAAATAAATTTAATTCTTTTAAGGAGATTAGAATGAAAAAAATTATGTTAATTGCTAGTGCAATGTCTGCGTTGTCGTTGCCATTTTCAGCTAGTGCAATAGAATTGGGGGAAGAAGGATTAGAGTGTGGTCCTTATGCTAAAGTTGGAGTTGTTGGAGGAATGATTACTGGCGTAGAATCTGCTCGCTTGGATCCAGCTGATGCTGAAGGCAAAAAACACTTGTCATTAACAAATGGGCTGCCATTTGGTGGAACGTTGGCTGCAGGTATGACAATCGCTCCAGGATTTAGAGCAGAGATAGGTGTTATGTACCTTACAAATATAACTGCTCAGGTTGAAGAAGGTAAAGTTAAGGCAGATTCTGTAGGTGAGACAAAGGCAGATTCTGTAGGTGGGAAAGATGCTCCTATACGTAAGCGGTTTAAACTTACACCTCCTCAGCCTACTATAATGCCTATAAGTATAGCTGATCGTGACTTTGGGATTGATATTCCTAACATACCTCAGCAGCAAGCACAAGCGGCGCAGCCTCAGCTTAATGATGAGCAACGTGCTGCAGCTAGGATCGCTTGGTTAAAGAATTGTGCTGGTATTGACTATAGGGTAAAAAACCCTAATGATCCTAATGGGCCTATGGTTATAAATCCGATATTGTTAAATATTCCACAGGGTAACCCTAATCCTGTTGGAAATCCACCGCAGCGAGCAAATCCGCCTGCAGGTTTTGCGATACATAACCATGAGCAATGGAGGCATTTGGTAGTTGGGCTTGCTGCATTATCAAATGCTAATAAACCTAGCGCTTCTCCTGTCAAAGTATTAAGTGATAAAATTACTCAGATATATAGTGATATAAAGCCATTTGCTGATATAGCTGGTATTGATGTTCCTGATACTAGTTTGCCTAATAGTGCATCTGTCGAACAGATACAGAATAAAATGCAAGAATTAAACGATCTATTGGAAGAGCTCAGAGAATCTTTTGATGGGTATCTTGGTGGTAATGCTTTTGCTAATCAGATACAGTTGAATTTTGTCATGCCGCAGCAAGCACAGCAGCAGGGGCAAGGGCAGCAACAGCAAGCTCAAGCTACAGCGCAAGAAGCAGTAGCAGCAGCAGCTGTTAGGCTTTTAAATGGCAATGATCAGATTGCGCAGTTATATAAAGATCTTGTTAAATTGCAGCGTCATGCAGGAATTAAGAAAGCGATGGAAAAATTAGCTGCCCAACAAGAAGAAGATGCAAAGAATCAAGGTGAAGGTGACTGCAAGCAGCAACAAGGAACATCTGAAAAATCTAAAAAAGGAAAAGACAAAGAGGCAGAGTTTGATCTGAGTATGATTGTCGGCCAAGTTAAACTCTATGCTGACGTAATGATAACTGAATCAGTCTCAATATATGCTGGTGTTGGTGCAGGGTTAGCTTATACTTCTGGAAAAATAGATAATAAGGATATTAAAGGGCATACAGGCATGGTTGCATCAGGAGCACTTGGTGTAGCAATTAATGCTGCTGAAGGTGTGTATGTGGACATAGAAGGTAGTTATATGTACTCATTCAGTAAAATAGAAGAGAAGTATTCAATAAATCCTCTTATGGCAAGTGTAAGTGTACGCTATAACTTCTAGTTTTTTCTTTAAAATTATAAAAAAAGCAGCTAAAAGTTCTTTACAGGGTTTTTAGCTGCTTTTTCAGAGTTTTTTTATAATAATAAAAATTAACTTTATTCTTTGCTATTTAATTAGCTTGAAGCTTGCTGGGTTATATATAGAAATATACTCCTAAAATGGTGAAGTTTTTGTAATTAGGAAGCATTTAAATCAATAACAACAGTCATAAAAAAATAAGTAAAAGTTCATGAGTAAAATAAAAAAAGTAATAATAAGTGCTATTACTGCGCTTTCTGCATTATCAAGTTCATCTTTAGTACATGCTAATAATTCATCAGAATATTTAGAATATTTAGAATATAATTATTATGCTAAGGTTAGCGCGATTGGATTAATGCCAACCAATTGGGAATCTCATTTTAAAAATAAAGAGCTTGAGTTTAACAAATTTCCATTTGGAATAGGTGGAAGTTTAGGGGCTTATGTAAATCGATATTTTAGGACAGAAGTTGGTGCTATGTGGCTCTTTGATATTACAACTAAACCAGAGAAAAGTGTAAGTAATTCACAGAAAGAGCAACAACAAGCTGGCGATAATGACTTAGATAATAATAATTCTAATCATAAGTTAGATAGCGGATTGTCTCTTAATTCTGGAGTTGTAGCATTAAGGGGTTATCTTGATTTAATTAAATTAGGTCCAGTTTCAATTTTTGTTGGTGGAGGTGCTGGGGCCTCATATACTGGTGGTACAATAGAGCAGCATAAAATAGATTATAAAGTTGGTTTCTATAAAGAAGCTATAGCTGGTATATCAGCTGAAGTAATTGATGAAGTGCACTTAGATGTTGAATATAAGTATATGTGGATAGGAAGCATTACAGGCGAAGATGTGAAAGATAAGCCATATGGTGACTTTAAGCAGTATGACCTTAATGGGCATTCTTTATCACTTAGTATTAGATTTAGCTTTTAAGTTTTTATAGCATTATAGTAAAAAAAGAAATTATGAAAAGTTATGTTAAAATTTTGATTAATTTCTTTTTCTAATTTTAGCAGCTTACTTGGTTAATATTGAGTTGTAGCTTGTGCTTAAGCAATTCTAATAAATGGAAGAAGGCGGTATATTTTTAAAAAAATAGCATGTCAAAAAGGCATGCTTATATAAGTATTATTTGCATGACATTGTTAGCAAATCGAAGACTTAAAAGTAATTTTGGTATTGTGCACATTATTGGTATCGGTGGTATAGGTATGAGTGGTATCGCAGAAATAATGTACAATCTAGGTTATAAGATTAGAGGATCAGATCTGACTAGTAATGTTAATACTAAAAGATTGAAATTGCTAGGTGTTGAAGTATTACATGAGCATAACGCTAATAATATTAATGGAGCAGGGATTGTAGTTATATCTTCTGCTATAAAACACAATAACCCTGAATATCAAGCTGCAATCTCAGCAAAAATACCAATAATATCTAGAGCAGAGATGTTAGCTGAGCTGATGAGATCAAAAACTGCTATAGCAATTTCAGGATCTCACGGCAAAACTACTACAACAGCATTGATTGCTTGCATGTTTGAAGCATATGGGTTACATCCTACAGTTATTACTGGTGGAATTATGAATAATAAGTCTACAAATGCTTATTTAGGTGATGGTGATTATTTCATTGCTGAAGCTGATGAATCAGATGCAACTTTTATTAAAATTCCTGCAACGATTGCTGTTATTACTAATATTGATGTTGAGCATTTAGATTTTTATAAAAATTTTGATAATTTGATTAGTGCTTTTCGTAAATTTATTATTAATTTACCATATGACGGTTTTGCAGTAGCTTGTATTGATGATATTACAGTACAAAATTTAATAGCTAAAATTACATCTAGAAAGATTATTACTTATGGTATTGATTCTAAGAATGCACATATTCAGGCATTTAATATTAATACTGATAATGGTTATTCAACCTATGATGTTAGAATTAAAGCATATAATTTTCATAATGAAGTCATAATTACGCAAGTTACTTTACCAGCTTTAGGTAAGCATAACATTCTCAATTCACTAGCTGCAATAGCTATTGCTGTAGAGCTAAACTTAGACTTAAATATTATTAAGGATGGATTTAAAAATTTTAAAGGTATTGCGAGGCGCTTTACAAAGATCGGAGAGTATAATAACATTACCGTTATTGATGACTATGCTCACCATCCTGCAGAAATTATAGCAACAATTGATACAGCAAGATGTATTGCAGATAAGCAGCAGGGAAGGGTTATAGCTGTATTTCAACCGCATCGTTACTCTAGACTAAAACAGTTATTTTCAGAGTTTACTCATTGCTTTCAACTTGTAGATCAACTATATATTTCGCAAATATATGATGCTGGAGAACAAGAAACATATAACTTATCTCATATTTCTTTAGTTAATGCTATTAAGAGTTATTATCGTAGCCTATATGTTATGCCTATAAATAATTTAGATGATTTGTCACAAATTATTTATAGGCAAGTTAAACCATATGATATTATTTTACTAATGGGAGCTGGAGATATTACTAAATTTGCAGCAATATTGCTACAGCAATTAAAAGAATTATTAAAGCACGATGTCTACAGTGATATCACTACCAAGAGTTAGTGGTGAATATAGAAAAAATTTCAAACTATCTCAACTGACTTGGTTTAAGGTTGGTGGAATTAGTCAAGTTTTTTATAAACCTAAAGATGAGGAGGATCTGTCTTGCTTTTTAAAAAATTTACAATCTAATATTCAAATTACAGTATTAGGAGCAGGATCAAATTTACTTATCAGAGATAATGGTATTGATGGTGTAACAATTAAATTAGGTAGAAGTTTTAATGAGATTAATTTTGTTAAAAATAATCACTATAATATTATTAGTGTTGGAGCTGGAACTTTAAACTATGATGTTGCAAAATTTTGTCTACAACATAACTTAGGTGGGTTAGAATTTTTAGTAGGAATACCTGGAACAATAGGTGGTGGAATTGCTATGAATGCTGGGGCTTATGGACAAGAATTTAAAGATGTTGTTTATTCTGTTGAGGCTTTAGATAGATCAGGTAATAAGCATATATTTTTATCCAAAGATTTAAACTTTGAATATAGGCAATGCATCGTGAATGGCTTTTTAATCTTTACAAAAACTAATCTCATTTGTTATAATGATAGTAAAACAAGTATTAGTCAAAAGCTACAAAAAATACAAACAGTTCGTAAATTAACGCAGCCAATTAACCAAAAAACTGCTGGTAGCGCTTTTCGTAATACTAACAACTATAAAGCTTGGCAGTTGATAGATAAGGTAGGATTACGTGGGCATAGTATTGGCGGGGCTCAAGTATCAAATCTACATTGCAATTTTTTAATTAATAATGGAAATGCTACCGCTAGCGATATTGAAAATCTAGGGGAGTTGATTCGTAAAAAGGTTTTTGACCATACTGGTATAACATTAGAATGGGAGATTAAAATTGTTGGGAAAAAAAGCCTATAGTTTTCAAAGACGCAATTCTGTTGTTGAAAGCATAACTAGTTCAGGCAAAAAGCATGTAGTAATCTTATATGGTGGCATGTCAGCAGAAAGAGAGGTGTCATTGATGTCTAATGATAATGTACAAGCTGCTCTTATCTCTAATGGATATCAGGTGACTCGTATAGATGTTGGGCAAGATATTGCAGTTAAACTATCTGAAATTACAGGACCATATACAGTATTTAATTGTCTAGTTGGTACATATGGAGAGGATGGATGTATTCCTGGGTTATTAAATATTATGAATATACCTTATACTCATTCTGGTGTAAAAACTTCTGCAGCTGCATTTGATAAGCAAATTGCTAAAACCATATTACAATGCTATAAAATTAAAACTCCTGCCAGTATAACTATCAATAGTAATGATAATGTAATCGATGATCCTATTTTAAGACCATATGTTATAAAGCCACTACAGCAAGGGTCAAGTATAGGTGTAAAAATTGTACATTTAGAAGATAAATTTCTATTTAAGGATTATAAATTTCAATTTGGTAATGAGGTTTTAGTTGAGCAATATATCAAAGGTAGAGAGCTACAGATTGCTTTACTAGATGGTAAAGTAGTTGGAATATTAGAAATTAAAATGCTTAAAGATAAAATCTTTTATGATTATCAAAGTAAATATAGCCCTGGCTTTGCTGAGCACATTATTCCACCTATGCTTCCTGTTAATACTGTCAATCAAATTATGAACATTGCAGAAAAAGTGTATAAAATTTTTGACTGTAGGGGGCCATGTAGATTGGAATGCATATTATCTGATATTGACAATGAAGTTTATGTTATAGAATTAAATACTCATCCTGGCATGACATCCTTATCAAGTTATCCTGAAATTGCACAATATTATGGTATTAGCTTCAATGAATTAGTGGAAAGAATATTAATTACAGCCAAATGTGATTGAATTAAATAAAATGTACAACAAAAGTACTACTACAATAAATCAAACAAAAAAAGTTAAAAGAATTAATATTCCTTTAAGGAGATCTATTATTAACTATTATACTAAAGGTGTATTGGCTGTCAAAATCATAGTAGTAATACTAATATTTATGTTACTATTTACCAATAAACTTAACTTTATAAAAAGTGAGATAGCTAATAAATTGAGTGAAGTAGCTAGTGACTTTGGTTTTAGGCTTGAAAAGGTAATAATTGATGGACAACAAAATGTTACAACAGATAAAGTTATTGCTGCAATTAATGCTGATACTGGTACTCCAATATTTGATATTGATATTCATGCAATTAAGGAACGACTTGAACAAAATACCTGGATACGTAATGTTGTTATAGAAAGAAGACTACCAAATACGATATATGTTGGTATTTTAGAAAGAAAGCCAATAGCAATTTGGCAACTAAATAAGCAGTTATATCTCATTGATAAAGAAGGAATAGTGCTGCATACAGATAAAATTTCAGAATTTTCTTCGCTATTACATTTAGTTGGGCAAGGGGCTAACTTACATGCTAACCAATTAATTCTTACTATTAGTTCAGAGCTTAATTTAGCTTCAAAAATTGTTTCTGCAGTAAGGTATGGTAATAGAAGATGGAATTTGATATTTCAAGAAAATATCGTAGTTAAAATGCCAGAATCTGATTTTAATCAAGCGTGGCAATACTTAGTTAAATTATTTCAATCTGATAAGTTTTTTAATCAAAAATATAAGGTCTTAGATTTACGAGACTCATCAAAATATTACATTGAATATCATAATTAACAGAATTGTACATAATAATGATATTAGGTACGAATTCAATATGTAGAATAACAAAGTTGGTACTACATAATTACCGCAATTTAACTGAATTAACAGTATCTCCCAAATGTGATAAAATATTAATTATTGGTAAAAATGGTAGCGGTAAAACAAATTTGTTAGAATCAATATCATTATTTGCTCCTGGGAGAGGCTTACGTGGAGCTAAATATAGTGATATTTTAAGAAAGGAAGCGAACTTATCAAGTAGTAGTAATTGTCATAATACTTATAGTCAATGGATAGCTGAAATCACATTACAAACGGCTATTAATATTGTAAAAATCTCGACTAATTACTATCAAAATACTACTAAGCGTAATATAAAGCTTAATGATAATACAATTACAAGCAATAAGTTATTGGAGCTTGTAAATATGATCTGTGTTACTCCACAAATGGAAAGCGTTTTTCTTAATGGGGCTACTCAACGCAGAAAATTACTTGATAGAATAGTTTATTTATTTGACTATAAACATGCTGAGCGTGTTAATAAATATGAGTATTACTTGCGAGAAAGAATGATTTTACTAAGAAGTAATTCTAGCCAAACTAGATGGATTAATGTGATAGAAAATTGCTTAGCAAGTATATCAGTAGAAATTGCTTCATGTCGCTATAATGCTATTAAGCAATTGCAACTGTATCTTGATGAAATTGATGCTCCGTTTCCTAAAGTTAAACTCGATATTCAATGCCAGATAGCAGAGCTATATTTGCAGCAATCGCCAAAATTATTAGAGTTGATTAATAGTAGATTTTGTAATTCTCGTACAATCGATGGTAACTCTGGAAAAAGCAACTTTGGAGTTCATCGTAGTGATTTTAAAGTAATTCATAGTGTCAAAAACCAACTAGCTCAATTTTGTTCTACTGGCGAGCAAAAAGCTTTATTAATTTCACTACTGATTGCGCAAATGTTACAATCTAAAAAAAATTATAATCGGTTTCCAATACTACTATTAGATGAATTATTTATTCACTTAGACATAGAAAAAAGGCAATATTTAGCAAAATTTTTAACTCAATTTCCAGTTCAATGTTGGATTTCATCAACAGAGCTAGATGATACAAATCTGTTTAGTAATAATTGCGATATAGTTAATCTTCATTAACCATAGTTTGATATAACTCTAAATTATGATAATAGCAAGTTAGAAAGGTATAATATAATGGAACAAGCTACAAAAGCTTTTGGTTTCTAGGTTATCTTTTTTCTCGCATAGATAGCTAAACTACTATAAAACAGTACTTAAGTTTTCTAGCATCATAACGCTAGATTAGGATAAGTTGAGTGAAGAAAAAGAGGAGGAAACAAGATAGGAATTGAGTTTTGAGATAGAAAAGTTGCAAGAGAAGCAATTATATGAACAAAGAAATTAATATACTTCTTTCGAAACTAGAGAATGATGTAGAATGGTGTTATAAAAATCTAATTTGAAGTAATAATGAAATTAGATCAGATTAAAGAGTTAAAGGATGAAAAATTTCGTTGATTAACAGGAGTAAGGAAGAGGACATTTTCAAAGATGGTGGATATTTTGAGGAAAGCTGATGGTTTTAAGAAATCAAAAGGTGGACGTAAAAATAAGCTCAATTTGGAGGAACAGTTGCTGATGGTGTTAGAATACCTTAGAGAATACCGTACTTATTTCCATATAGGTCAGAACTATGGAATTAGTGAAAGTTCAGCATATAAAGCTGTAAAATGGGTAGAAGACACCCTAGTTAAACACCCAAACTTTGCTCTTCCAGGCCGTAAAGCTTTAATGAAGAGTGATATGAATTATGAAGTAGTCTTGATTGATGATACTGAGAGTCCTATAGAAAGACCTAAAAAAAACAAAAATTCTATTATTCAGGAAAGAAGAAAAGGCATACACTAAAAACTCAAATAGTGGTAGATAAGAAAACGCGCCAAGTAATATGTACAGATTTTTCTAACGGTAAAAAACATGACTTTAGATTATTTAAGAAATCCAAAATTCTTATCCATCCTAAGGTAAAAGTGATTACTGATACAGGATATCAAGGCATACAAAAAATTCACAATAATTCTGAATTACCAAAGAAAAAAAGCAAGAAAAATCCTTTAACTAAAAATGATAAAAAGAATAATCATAGGTTAGCAGTAGCAAGAGTTGTGAATGAAAACGTTATTGGTATGCTAAAACGCTTCAAAATTATTGCTGACAAATATCGAAATAGACGTAAAAGATTCTCTCTTAGATTTAATTTGATCTCTGGCATTTATAATTTTGAACTACTTTAACCAGTTTCGAAAGAGGTCTAATAAGAGAGTAATGTCTAGTATGCTCTAAATGGATATGTTTTTTTTAGTACATAAAAGACATTTTGAATTAAGGAATGTTTATTTAATAAATGCTTGTCATCTATGTCCAATAAATATGTTTTCATATCTTTACGAAGATTAGTAAATAAACGTAGACCATTGGCCAACAGTTGATGAAATAAGTCTTTAGATATGTAAGATTTATCACCAAACAATTTACCAAATAAGCCTTTAGAAATAACTTAAGCTACAGATATGTTGTTTTTATTATTAATTATAACATTATCTATAGGGAACATTTGTCTTCTATGGCAGAGATAGTATCAGTATGAAGATTTATATAGGTTTGGCATAAAAATTTTTTCAACTCGAACAAGCCAAACATCCTTTCAGCTATTTGCTATAACTTCACCATCTTTAAACATGAGCTGTAGCGGTATTGATGCCTATCTTGGTAGCTTCTCTGTTATTTCTGGAGAAGAATTAGTTCAACTAATGAAAAATATTGGTTCTTAAGTAAAGTTTATGCATTTTCATTAGGATTAAAAACCTTTGCTCCTCAAATTGAGAATGCTCTTAAGGACTTACATAATCCAGCAATGGAGATGAATTAATTTGCAAAATGAGATTGCGAATTAACGAAAGCTTTATTTGCTACAGCTTTACCAAGCAACTTGGCAATGAGAGAAGCTATCTGCTGAGATATACAATTACAAAGCTGTTTTGATTATTTTGCGGCTGGTAAAAAATGTCGTAATGATTTAGATCAAAAACAAGCTCTGTGACAAGCATAAAATAAAGATTCAGAGCTAATGCTTGATTATTATAACATCTTCACTAAAGCAGCAGCGAAGGTTGGAATAGCATCAAATATGCGTGATTCAATCATGTCTATGACTGGCACTATCGTAGTTACAAACAATAATAGACTTCTTTCGAAACTAGAGAATGATGTAGAATAGTGTTATAAAGATCTGATTTGAGGTAATAATGAAACTCGAACAGATTAAAGAGTTAAAAGATGAAAAATTTCGTCGATTAACAGGAGTAAGGAAAGGAACATTTTCAAAGATGGTGGATATTTTAAGTAAAGCTGATGGTCTTAGAATACCTTAGAGAATACTGTACTTATTTCTATATAGGTTAGAACTATGGAATTAGTGAAAGTTGAGCATATAAAGCTGTAAAATTGCTAGAAGACGCCCTAGTAAAACACCCAAACTTTGCTTTTCCAGGTCGTAAAGCTATACTGAAGAGTGATATGAATTATGAAGTAGTCTTGATTGATGCTACTGAGAGTCCTATAGAAAGACATAAAAAAAACAAAAATTCTATTATTCAGGAAAGAAGAAAAGGCATACACTAAAAACTCAAATAGTGGTATACAAGAAAACGTACCAAGTAATATGTACGGATTTTTCTAACAGTAAAAAACATGACTGTAGATTATTTAAAAAATCCAAAATTCTTATTCATCCTAAGGTTAAAGCGATTACTGATATAGAATATCAAGGTATACAAAAAATTTACAATAACTCTGAATCACCAAAGAAAAAAAGCAAGAAAAATCTTTTAACTAAAAATGATAAAAAAATAATCGTAGTTAGCAGGAGAAAAAGTTGTATATGAAAACGTTATTGCTATGCTAAAACGGTTCAAAATTATTGCTGACAAATATCGAAATAGACGTAAAAGATTCGGTCTTAGATTTAATTTGATCTCTGGCATTTATAATTTTGATATGTTAACCAGTTTCGAAAGAGGTCTATTATACTTTTTATCTGATAGCAAATTTTTTGTACTAATTTGTTCATTATACATATAACTTGAAAATCGCCTAATTAACCTTAAGTTGTATGTTTTGCTAGATCATTAGTTCAATCTCTAGATTATTAAAAATTGCCTCACAATTTTCTAGTTTTTTTACCTTTGGTTTTATTTTTTTGTTATATTAACAAATATTACAAATATATTTATAGTTAAAATTGAAGATTAGTTACAAAAATTAAAAAAGTTAACATAAGGTAATAGTAAGTTCTATAAAGTGTAGAAGTTAATAAAAAACAACCTTTCTTCTTCCTTATATTTGATATGCCTTTGCAGCTTTATCAGTAGACAATGATTTTATCGAGAACAGCAATAGACCTCTTTCGAAACTGGTTAAGGTAGTTCAAAATTATTGCTGATAAATATCGAAATAGACGTAAAAGATTCGGTCTTAGATTTAATGTGATCTCTTGCATTTATAATTTTGAACTACCTTAACCAGTTTCGAAAGAGGTCTAATATAAAAAAATAAAGCACTATGATTTTATTCTGAGTAGAACTTTGTATTTCACTGCTATTAATCATTACCCTAACTAGCTACAAACTTAACTAATTCAAACGAAAACCCTTGAGCTTAAAAAGCATGCTCTAGAATGGGCTTATAATTTGATTTGATATAGCTATCTTCAAAGCTTGTTAGAGCCTTAATGAATATTTTTTTATTAACATTATCTTCATTTATAACTTCTAATTTACTAAACCATATTTTATCAATAACTTGCTTATATTCGTAATGTTGAAGTATGTATTTTCGTACTTTGAACAATATAGAGTTAGAACCTAGCTCTTTACTAAGCTCTGAAAGGTAATCTTCATCACTTATTTGTTGCTGTAAAACTGTTGTTTTTTGATACTCCGTTGTGCTATTGGTAACTTGTTTTGATTCATCAAATGGTATAACTTGTAACTGCTCAATATCGTTGCTATACACAGCTCGTACCTCCTGTAGTATCTTGAATTTAATATGATCTGACAGTGTAATATTCTTAATCAACTTGATGTAACATTTGTTTTTAACCGCTGCTCCAAAATCACAAGATGTTAAAATTTGATAAGCCATATCTGCTTCAAAGACTCCAGCTATTTTACGCTTCAACTGAGCCTTCATACTACGATCTGTACCAGATTCAATATTTGCTAGATACTGTTCTTTAAATCTTCCTACGTCATTAAATCTAAAATTTCCACTATTAGCCTGATCAGTAGTTAGTAATTCATTTGCTAAGGCTTTTGCCGTATAGCTTAGCACTGCTATCTTATCTGCAAAATGACGGTTTGGATATTTATTTGATAACTTCAACAGTAATTGATTTATGAAGTATATGTTGAAGCTTCTACTAGACATACGTTGTAGTATAATTGCATCTTCTGGTGTTAGTGGATAATAATCTGCTAGTCTTTTTCTTTTGGGACAGCATTCATTCTTTTCAACCTTTGAATCCTTAGTAATAGCTGAAGTTGCTAACTCACTATTTTGCTCATAATTCTTGTTTGATGGCTTTTTATTACTAACATCACTAAGCTCATAGAAATTCAAATTCTGTTGTTGCTGTTGATCTTTTTTTTCATTTCCTACTAACTCAATTTCTATAAAATCATCAGATTCCGTATATTTAAACTTTAAATTTTGCTGTTGATCTTCATTTTTATTTTGATCATTCTCTATTAACTTATCTTCAGTAGATCTAGATCTATTATTATTTTTTTTATTATTATTATATCTATATATGTACCTGAAACTTTTTTCAGGTTCACCTGAAATTTCTTTCAGGTTGGAGCGAAAAATTTTTTGGGTTAGATCAATAATTTTTTCTCCTTTTGTTTCTTTTTCAGTGAAACGCTGAAAATTTTTTAGAAGTTTTATACATGGAACATTACGCAACTTAAAATTGTTTTTAATTATTGTCCTATTTTCAACTTCAATGAAACCGGCTTTTTGTAGTTCAACTAAGCATTGCCTAACCCTGCGTTGACAAACCTGCAACTCCTTTTCAAAAGAGTAATAACTGTCTTGTAATTCATCTATATCATTATTGTAATAGATCTGTAGTTTATATACTATCCATGATAAAAGCTGTTTAGGTGTCTTGCTTAATGCTTTTCCATTATCTCCAATCAGATCTTTCCATTCTGCTGGAACAAAATTTCCAATAAAACTGTAAAAAACAGTTGCATTATTGCTACTGTTATTATTAGTAATTTTGCAATTATTGCTTGCAAAATTACTCAAATCTCGCACCATTTCAACCTCCAAAAATGTCAGGTATAGCAGGTGATTTAGGCAATTTTTGCTATCAAAAACCACATTTTTTTTAGAACAAATGTAGCAATTTTGTAGCCACACTCGAAATTTAACGCTCTGAAAGGCTTATAATAACTTAAGTAGTTTTAAACTATATATCTATACAGCATATTGGTAGAAATTTTTTATTACATGAAAAAAATGAAATATGTATACTTGAATATGACTACAGAGATAAGACTCAAGAACTAAGGGAAGTAGCAGAATATTGGAAAGTTTTAAACCCTGAACTTGAGTAATTAACAGAAAGTAACGAATGCTATGAGGTCAATAGAATCAACTATGATGGTGGTGATAGAGTATTTTTTGACAAGTTTAAAGTCAATCGTCCATATTGGAAACAAAAGATTGTTTTTTCTTGTACTAGCGATCCAAAAGATGGTTGCAAACACCTTAAAATTCAAAATTGCGAATTAAAAAATAGCACTTGCCAAAAATCAGTAGCAAATATTTGTTTACTCTGGCAGCACGATTATAGCTGTTCAACTGAGAAGCAAACAATGCTACACTCATCGTTGCGTAATAACTCGATCTTTTGTTTAGGAGGTAATTGCAACACTCCGACTATTATACCAAACAGGGATATAGCTAAAGTAGCTCATCTAGCGATGCTAAATCAGATGAGCAAAGATATTAAAACAAATCCCGTTTCTGTATTTTCAGGGAAACATCGCAAATGCAAAAAAGATGTATTTAGTTTTTTGAATTGCTGCTCTTCAATGACTGGCTGGGGGCGTGATATAGGCTTATTGCAATGCAAATCTAAGGAACAAGAATTAGCTCTATATAGAAAAAAAGGTTACTGCTACTATATTGGAACCTACTGTTCTTCAAGAATTCCAATATTAGGTATTTGCTTAGCTAGAAAGTCTACTTATTGCTGCTTTCAGTCGAAACTGGCAAGAATTTTTCAGGAAGAAGCAAGAAAACAGCTAAAAATAAACTTTGGAACACCTGAATGTCCAAAGTGTATAGGCCTTACTGTTAAGGAATTACAAAAAGTTGATTTCACTAAAATCAATATGGATGAACTATTTGGTGATATACTCACTAAGGCTCAAAACAGCATGAACAAAGACATTATTGCAGGCATCAAAGATAAAGTTCATAGTATGCAACAAAACCAGCATTATTGAGGTACTTATTGAACTAGTAAATACAATAATAAATAATACAATTAGTAATTATTGTATTATTTATTGCTTTATATTAATATTTTTTTGATGTATAATAATAAAACACATAAACTGTGTATAGTTATTGTATATTAAAATTAAAATATGGTTAAAAATTAATGAATAATAATGATTTATTTCGTGAGTTATGTAACGCTGCTAAAAATGGAAATGTAGAAAGTATAAAGCAGCTTCTAGCACAAGATAATGCTGTTAATGCTATCAATTTAAAAGATAATAATGATCAAACTCCTTTACATTTTGTCACTAAGCATCGCTTTATAAAAATTACTGCTCCTCTTAATTGCAAAGAATACTGGAGTAGTTATGATAATCTTGACAAAGGATTTGTAGATGTAGCAAAGCTTCTATTGAATGCAGGAGCAAATCCAAATAAACAAGATGATAATGGTCAAACTCCTTTACATTTAGCTATTGAATGGCACTATTTACCTGCGAAGTTGGTAATGTCAGCCAGAGATGAAGTAGATATCCCGTGTCGCTCAACAGATTTGATAAATGTATTATGTGAGAGTAATTGTATTAATTTTGGTTTAAAGAATGTAGATGGTCGTACCGCTGTAGATCTAGCATTTCTTAAATCTGATAAGCATTGTGAAAATGATGATGGGATTGCAGAGTACTTACAAGAGAAAAGGCTATTATGGAGGGAAGGGCAAATAAAGGTCGCAAATAACTCGCTGGTAATAATAGCGGAAAATAAGGAGCAGATATTAAAATTAAAACCCGATTCAGCAAAAACCGATGCTGATAAATTTTTGGAAAAGTGGCGTGAGTTACCTATCAACATAACTGAGCAGATATTAGACACATTGGATGATGATGATTTTGGAGCATTTCAACAGCTTAACGAAGAACGTAAAGTACCGTTGGGAGAGGACAGTATTCATGAAATGATTTAAGATTTGACGACATCTATTTTTAGTTGCTTTGTTTTGATTTGTTATGTTCTTAGATTTGTAGTAACTAGTATTATCACAAATAAGATAATAACTATAGTTGAAGCATTTCAGCAATCTTTGATTGTGTCATGCTTCTCTTCTTTGAGTAAACTTCATTTTAGATAGATATAAAAATAATGCAATAATGAATCCATTAGCAATAATGCTAATTATGGGGCTACTTAATTACTTATCGATAGAATTAGCTACTGCTAACTCTTTGCCAACAGGGTTTTTATGGTACAATGATAAACATGGTCATGAGCTTGATGACTCTACTTCTAAATTGATGCGGAGAGCTCATGACCATAGAATCGAGGAATTAAAGGAGCAATTTAATCGAGCTCAGCGTATAGCGCTTGATAATCCAACGCTCGAAAATGTAATTACAGCCCAAAGATTGCAGAAGCAAATCATGGAGAAGGCGCATAAGTTTGCTACTATGTGGCAATTAGCTACTCTACTTGATTATCAACTGATTAATGCTCATGAGCCATCTAATAGCTTACATAGAAAGCTATATCAAGAAAAATCAGAGCAGAAAAACGACTTAAAACTCAAAAACATTGCTAAAAACTGGGGCTTGATTCTGCAAGTTAAAGAAGATTGCTTGCTCTGTAAGGCCTTTATGCCTCTATTGTTCAGGGCTTTGCTAATAAATATGCATTTCAGTTGCTAGCTGTCAGTAAGAATAATGAGTTGCTAAATAAACTAAACCCTAAGCATATTGTACCTGTGTTATATCTAGTAGCTAGCGATGGTAAAAAAATATATTCAGTAGCTAGAAGCATAATCTCTGAGAATAAAATTATCGACAATATTCTAGCAATAGATAGATATTATCATAAATTGGAGACTAGATGAGCATCAGAATTAGAGTTTATGTTATTGCAGCATTATTTTCGCTACAAGCTCCAGTGTCACTGGCTTGGAATATCGAAAACGTATTTCAAGGAATGAGTGTTAATGTTACTAGATCTGGATCATATCAAGATCAAGCGGCTGGATATTATGCAGCTGGCGGATTATCTGCCAGAACAAGCCAAACATCATTTCAGCCATTTGCTATAACTCCACCATCTTTAAACATGAGCTGTAGCGGTATTGACGCCTATCTTGGTAGCTTCTCTGTTATTTCTGGAGAAGAATTAGTTCAACTAATGAAAAACATTGGTTCTCAAGCTAAAGTTTATGCATTTTCATTAGGATTAAAAACATTTGCTCCACAGATCGAAAATGCTCTTAAGGACTTGCGTAATCTAGCAATGGAGATGAATCAATTTGCCAAAGGAGATTGTGAATTAACAAAAGCATTATTTGCTACAGCTTTACCAAAGAACTGGGCTATGAGAGAAGCTGTTTGCCGTGATATACAGTCACAAAGCGGGTTTGATTATTTTGCCGCTGGTAAAAAATGTCGTAATTATTTAGATCAAAAACAAGCTCTACGACAAGCACAAAACAAGGATTCAGAGTTAATGCTTGATGATTATAACATCTTCACTAAAGCAGCAGCAAAGGTTGGAATACCATCAAATATGCATGATTCAATCATGTCTATGACTGGCACTATCGTGGTTACAAACAATAATGTACACTTTTATGACTCATTAGCTCAGGATGAAAAAAGTTGGATTAGTCATTTAAAAGGCGGAGAATCAGCCTCGATTTACAGTTGTGATAATGTTAGTTGCTTGCATTCAGCGCTTGCAACGAAATATCACAATATTACCAGAGCAGTCTTATGCAGGTAAAGCTAAACAACAATTGAAGAATCTAAAAATTAAATTTGATCATAATACTGAATTTAGTGACCCTGAAATAGCCTTTTTATCTTCGATTGGAGATATATTTCCGATTTATGATTATATCATATTAGAATATATTTCTGGAGTCACAATTTTAGATAGCTCATCAGAATTAATAGCTAGCTATACATTAGTTCAGCATTTAAAGGAAGTAATCACCGAAATACGTAGAGCCGTTACTTCACTAGGTGCTAAGCAAGTTTCGAATGAACATTTAGAAAGATATTTGAAGGAATTGAATCGGGTACAACTTTTTGCAAATGAGAAATGGACTAGCCTACAAACAGATGCAAGTCGAATAGATAAAAGGGCTAGATTAATAGAGCAGCATTTAATAGCGAAGGAGAAAAGTTAATGGATTACGTAATATACACATTTGGTGGTGGAGATCTGTTATGGCATGTGTTTAACGGCATAGGCAGAGTCTTTGCTTCAAATAGCGAATACTTCACTCCAGTAGGCCACTTAGCCTTGACTATTGGCGGCATATGGGCTGCTACTAGGGCTATTTTTAGAGGAAATATCGGCATCTTTGCTATGGAATGGTTTTTTCCGTCGATATTTATTTTTACTCTGTTATTTGCTCCCAAATCTACTGTTTGGCTGAAGGATGAGGTATCAATGAGTGCGCCAGTAAAAGTTGATAATATTCCGATAGGTATTGCAATGTTTGCTTCTCTTTCCTCGCAAACGAGTTACTTTGTGTCCAAAATGTTGGAAAATCATCTTTTACCGGCTTATGAAGGACTATCGAGCAGAAAAACTGGTATTATGTTTGGAGCTAAGGCTGTAGCTAAGATTCGAGATGTGCAAATACATGATCCAGTAACTTTAACTAATACTAAGGAATTTCTTAGACAATGCTTTATGAAGCCTTACATCATAGGTAATATTCTAGGCAAAAAAGCAGCTGCTCAACAAACTAATGACATTATAGGATTTATCGAGCAGAATATACCTAATAATTTCGGTATTTATTATCGTGAGCCTAGTAATTTAGGTATTAGTTTCAAGACATGCAGACAAGCTACTCCATTGATTAAAGCAGCAATTCATAAAGAATTAAATGAAGGGCTTCTAACAAAGTTCGCAGCAGCGATTGGAGTTCAATCTGATCAGTCAAGCATGTTAAGTCAAAGACTAAAAGTCATGACTGGCGACACACTAAAATATTTACAGAGAGAGCAACAAGACATTCATGAATGGATGAAGCAAGCTATGCTACTTAATGCTAATCGTGAGTCATATGATGACTGGCGTGAGAAGTTTTCATTATCACGAATTTATCCTAATCTGGTGAGTATGCATGCAATCAGAGGGCTCTTTCAACAATCATTTTCGTATCTAGTCGCTGGGGAAATGGCTGCTCACATGATGCCTATTTTACAATCTGTTTTTTTTGCATTAGTAGTTTCAATGATCTTTATTGTATTTCCAATGGGCTTACTGCCTGGTGGTTACAACATACTCAAAACATGGATTCTATTAATAATATGGGTCAGCAGCTGGCCAGTATTTTTTACAATAATCCATTGTCTAGGAATGATCAGCTTATCCAGTAAATCTGGAGCTTTCGGTAGTGATTATGGTCTGAATATGCTATCGCAAGGAAGCTTTGCAGAGATGATTTTATATAGCTATGCGACGTTTCAAATGCTTGCATCATCAATACCAATGCTTTCTTGGTCAGTGATAAAAGCTTGCGCTCATGCTACAGCTAACTTAGCCAGCCAGTTCTCTCCTATACAAGTTGCTAGCAGCTTAGGAAGTAATATAGTCGACAATAACTTGAGTATGGATAATTACAGCATAGGCAATAGAACTATTTCTCAACAAAACCTAGCTCCTTCATTACATATGGCTGCTATTATCAATGATGGTAGTATAAAAGTCACTACAACGGATGATGGTCGACAAATTATAAATAAAAACGTAGATTTATTATTAGATAACTACCGCTCTTCTGCACTGCTACAATCTGGATATCAAAACCAGTTTGTGCGTTCACAGAGCAATCTTGATTCACTGACAAAAAAAGAGTCCAATCTTATTTCAACAGGAAACTCCATTACCATGGAAATAGCCGACAGGATAACTCATGATGAAGCTCTGTATATAGGTCTAACTGAGAGTGAATACCAAGCTCTGCAGAAGGTTGGTTCTAGTAGCATTGCTACTACTGAGTATACAGGTACTAGCCACAGTAAAAGTAGTAGTACTAGTACTAGTGCTGGAGGTGGGGTGTGGTGATTTAATACTAAATATCATTGCAGAACATGAAACAATGTTAAAAAGGTTAACAGAATTGAAGAATTTTACTGGAGTAAAAGAGTATGAGCAAAAACTACAGATATTGAAAAAATACTCTTGAGATAGATGAATTTTCAAAATCAAGGAAATTTCACCAGGGGCTCGCAGTTATTTGCCCATAAGTTAAGAATGTTTGGGCAAGGTAGTACCAACGTTTTTATAATTGGATTAGGATTATCGATATTCTGGATTATATGTCGATTATATCAAAAAGTTTTTCTGAGCAGCTTGTATTATTTTGCAATTGAAAGATATGTGCAGCTTAAGCTAGCAATTGGTGAGCATTTTTATGATATCGATCAAATAGGCATTAAGTTTTATAGTTTAAGGTTTAAAAAATGGATGCACCTCAATGCTCAAGACTTTTTGCATGAGTTTTATACAGGCAAACATGGATTTAAAATACAGCAATTATGGGAATTCTTAATCAATTCAGCATTGTTAGAAGGATTAATTGTTTTTACTATTGGTGTGATAATCTCAATTGTTTTCTTTACTGCTCAAGGCAAAAACACGATTATTAAGGCCAAAATTAGAGGTGCTGATTTTGTAGAGTGCAAATGCCCTATCTAAAATGCTAAAAAGCGCTAAAAAGGCCTCGAAAATCCGTTTTGGAGGCTTGCCATTAGTAAAGAATAGTGAAAGACTACATATTCTTATTACTGGAACAACAGGTACTGGTAAAACTAATATGCTTAATGAACTGCTGCCACAAATTCGATTACACAAAGATCGAGCAATCATTGTAGACACAACTGGAGCTTTTACTGATAGATTTTTTGATCCTAAATGTGATAAACTGCTTAATCCTTTAGAAAAAAATAGTGAACAATGGTTGCCTTGGAATGATTGTTTTGAAGCAGCTGATTTTCATGATATAGCTAGTAGTTTTAGTAATTATACTCCTAAACTTGATGACTTTTTTGCTAAAAATGCTGAATTAGTCTTGTCTGAAGCGTTGAAGCTATATAAGGATGATAAAGATATCATAAAACTAATTCATACAATCATTTACTCTGATAATAGACAATTTGCAAAAGCTTTTAGAAACACTGCTGTATCAGGTATTATAAGTGAAAGCGCGCTCGAAACTTCTGCAGGAATTCAGTCTACGCTTGGAAAGAATATTACTTCGCTACAATATTTAAAGCCTGGAGGTAGTTTTAGCATAAAAGAATGGTTTAGTAATTCAAATGAAACTAGCTGGCTATTTATCACAGCTAACCCAAATCAAAGAGCTACTTTATGCCCACTTATTTCAGCCTGGATAAGCATAGCTATCAAGGCTTTGATGTGTAGAAATCCTAATCATGATAACAAAAACATGTGGTTTATACTTGATGAACTTCCAGCTCTACAAAAAGTTTCGTCTTTACCAGTTGCTTTAGCTGAAAGTAGAAAGTATGGAGGCTGCTTTGTTGCTGGATTGCAGAACATTCATCAATTAGAAGCAATATATGGGGCTGCTGAATGTGATTCTATGCTGGATTTGTTTAATAGTAAATTTATTTTTCGAGTTAGCGATCAGGTTACAGCCTATAAATCAGCATTAACACTAGGTGAGCAAGAGATAATTGAAACTCAAGAGAACTTGTCATATGGATCAAATACTATGCGAGATGGGGTAAATATGAATAATGTTGAGCGTAAAAAGATTTTAGTTATGCCATCTGAAATTATGAACCTACCAGACCTTACATGTTATGTAAAGCTTGCCGGTAACTTTCCTATCACAAAACTAACTATGCAGCTACAAAACTTAAATACAGCTTTTGTTTGTGAATATAAATTGCTCAAAAAACTTAAGTTAGTAGAGTATTAATTCGAAAAATTAATACTCTATGTTATTTTTTAAATTAATCACTTCTTCTTTTGACAATCCGGTATTTTCAGAAATAAATTCAACTGAAAAGCCAGCTTTTAATAAGTTCCTTGCAAGCTCTTGTTTAGCCTTTACTTCACCAATCTCTATGCCTTCAGCTCTGCCTTCAGCTCTGCCTTCAGCTCTGCCTTTAGCTATGCCTTTAGCTATGCCTTTAGTTTCACCAATCTCTATACCTTCATCAATATATTTTGCAGCAATAGTTCTCATAATATTACTTTTTTCTTCTTCAGATAAATACTTAGCCAGAACCTGCTCTAATTCTGGTTGCTGACTCTCTAGTAATTTAGTATCAGTATACCATAAAAATGATCTTAGGTAAACATAACCTTTTTCTTTATCAAGTATTAAAACATGTTTGAACTTTATTAGAAAGTCTTCCCAAAGCTTTAACATATCTCGTTGATGAATGTGCTTTAGCATATATTCGAGCATTCCGATATGCTTTTTCCTAACAATTTCATCATTCGACATACTTTGCAAATCAACTAATTGATAGTCGGAGGTCATTAATTGCTTAGCTATCATTGAATCGGTAAATAAATCCCACAAATTCCTAGGTGCGTTGTAGACCTCTTTGCCGTTGTAGATCACTAAATTATACACTAATGGTAATTTAGTTTTTTCTTTCTTATGCCTTTCGCACAATAACAATGTGTATCTCCATAACCGCAGAGCTGTCCAATAATCGACGGTTGATTGAGCTTCGATTAATATATAAATAAAAGCATTGCCATGTTTTTTGGTGGCAACTCTATAGACAATATCGCTGTATTTTTTCTTTAACGATTCTTCTATATAACTCTCTTGCTCTACTTTTATTTGTGATAAATCTATTAAACTCTTGAAATCGCTTGGTAAATAATACTCTAGAAATTCTTGTGCAGCAACTGGATCGCTCATGATTGTCTTTGCCAATGAATCATGCTTTAATTGTTTTGTCATATTTTTTCACTCTATAGTTTTTTAAATAAAAAATGCTGTGTCATACTCTGCCTAGTGTTTCGGACATAATCCTGATTGTATATTAGTTTGTATTGATTCAATTTTTTCATTAAGTTTTCTTATTTCAGGGCTGATAATATTTCTAACAGCATATAATCCTTGAGTTTTTAATACATTATTGAAGTCATTTTTGACTGTGCAGACTACTGCTTCCTTATCCTCCAGAACTTTTTCTGCTTTTTCAGTATTTACGTCATTTTTAACTGCTAGAATGATCTTTTCTTTTGGGCCAGGATTATAGTTTTGCAAATTTTCGGCTTCAATTGCACATAAGATTTTTCCTTCAACTCCAGCTTGTTGAATGGTTAACGCTGTTTCAATATCCTTTGTAATGATTGTTACAGGTGAGTATTTTGAATTCTGTTGAGCAATTTCAGCAAATGAGCCACTAATTGTACCAACAGATTTTTCAGCTACATCAGCTTTATTACATGTTTTTGAATTCAGAACTAATATCTTAGCTCCAGTAATTTCGCCTGTTTCATTTTTAACAAAAATAGTGAGTGCAGGCCAGGATTTTTGAGTCTCTTCATCAAAAACCATATTTGCCCTTAAATTAGAATTGTTAAAGATTTTTGCACTATAAATTCCTGTATGGTTTTCTAAAAATTTGTTTGCTACTATTGCTTCCAGTTTAGCTTCCTCTTCTTGTTTAAAGTAGTATAGAGATGAAGATTTATTATACAATTCTTTAACATTCGTAATATCATTTTGTTTTGCTATACTATTATTTTCTGTTTGAGTAAGTTTGGTTGTTTCAACTGCCTTAGTCAGTTTAGTAATTTCAGGTTCTATAATGTCTCTAATTGACTGCTCTCCACAACTTTGCAACAGATTATTAAAGTCACCATTTTCTGGTGGTTTGACTATACAAGTTATCGCTCCCTTCATTTCTAACATTTTTGCGGATTTAATTACAGTATCATTAGTTATAGAATTTTTGCTATCATTATCTGCTGCAATGATGATTTTTTCACCAGGAAATGGTGAATAATTTCTCAAATTCGCAATTCCTGCACTAGCAATGATATTACCTTTAATGCCTGATTGCTGCAAGCTCAATGCTGTTTCAGCGCCTTCTGCTATAATTGTTATATTAGGGTCATTCGCATTTCGCTTTGCGATTGTTATGAACGATCCGCTGATTTTACCAAAAGATCTTCTGTTAATTGAAATATTCGCCTTATCTCCTGCCAAATTTAGATATACGGCCTGTACTCCGGTAATTTCTCCTTTTGCATTTCTTGCAAATGCTGTCAATGCTGGATAATTTTTTCTCGTTTGAGTATCAAATAGTATACTTGCTTTTAAGTCTGAACTTGCAGTGCTTTTGTCAAAAGTAATACCACGATTTTCAAGATACTTTTTTACTATTTCAACTTCTGCGCATTGATAGAGTCTGTCTTAGCTGTGCTAAGCTGCTCTATTAGGTTAGCAACATTTTTTGTAGCTTGCACATTGTAGTACAGCCGTACTTGCTCTGCATTCCCTATCATGCTTATGTTAGAACTTTCTATGCCTACACCATCATTATGAAGAACATATATATCTTTTTTGACAGCTGTTTGTGGGTTACAAACTGTTGTAGCATATCCATGTTTAAAGCTTATTTTATTCAAATCAAAGCTTACCTCGTTTCCTGTATCTGTCTTAGCTACAAACTTATTTTCATCAATTGATACTAGAGTTGCAAATTCACTGTTTTGTATTTGTAAATCCTTATCGTTTGTTTGAAATACAATTCGGTCTCCAGCCATGTAGTTAGCATATTTTTTTGATTCAGCTCCTGAAATTAAAATGCTGTATTCTGTACCTTTCAGAGCACCATTTTCCTTCATGTAGTTTCTGATGTGTTGATTAATATTTTCAGCTTCTTTATGGTCAGCAATTATCAAACGATCCTGCAGCTCAAATTTACTATTCTTCCAATCATTGATTAATTGGTTTATTGATTCTTTCAGAGTGTTATCAGCTCTCAAGCTATTATTATCACTAAGTAGCACTATACCATCAGCAATATCACCATTTATCAACTTTATAGCTACGTTGTGGTTCAAGCTGTTAGCCTTAGGATTTTCTATATCTGTTTTTGAATTATGAATGTTATTGAAATTATTTGAATCATTGATTTTGTCAGTCATATAAAACCTCACCTTCGCATCACTAAATTGTTTTGCGGTATAAATATTTGCTATTTTTACCGTTTGAATTATAATTTTATTGCTAGGTGATTATTGGAATAGTTTTCCTGTTAAATGTAGAGCTTGCAAAAGTTCAAACGCTTTCAGTATTCTCTTAGCGGGGCATAATGCGAATTACAAACATCACTGTGAGCTGTTTATGTATAGCTCATTTTGTAATTTGCTCTGTGAATGAATAGCTTACATTCAATTTCAAATCTTCAGCACTACCGTCTAATTCTAATTTTTGGAGCTATATCAGCTTTTACAATTTGTTCAGGCTCTGTTTTTACGTTCTGAGTATTAATTAACTTCATGATTTCAGGTATCATAAGCTCCTTAACAGCTGTGGCTCCTTTATTTTTTAGCATTTCGTTAAAATCTTCACCTTCTGAAGGAACTACGATGCTAGTGATTGCTCCTTTGCTTTTTAATGCTTTTGCAGCCTCGTTTATAGTACTTGCATACTCTTTATTCTGTTTATAATTATTTGCAGCTATAAGAATCTTTTCTCCTTGAAATGGTTGATAGTACTTCAAATTATTTACATTTGAGCTATATACCATTCTGCTATCAATGCCAGCCTTCTGAAAACTTGATATCGTTTTTCCTTCTGCTGACAGAATGGTTACATCATAATCATATTGTCTTTGTTCTTTGATTTGCATAAACAATGGAGTAGAAATATCTTTGGTGGTGCATTGCTTTATGCTATTCTCTTGCTGGACTTTTTCTACTTTAGCTTCTTGCTCTGGTTTAGCGGTAAAATGATAATATTCTTTATTCACATGAGATCTATCATTGATATCATTGATTATAGACTTAAACCAGTTTTCAACTTTACTAAAAACTTTACTAAAAACAGTTGTCTTTGTCCGTTCTTTCTCCAATATTGAACGCCTATATTCTGTGCCTTGTAGCGTACCATTTGCTTTTAACAAAGATCTAATACTTGAATTAAGAATGTCGACATCTTTATTACGTACTGTAATTACCAATTTTTCATGTAGCTTAAACTTGCTTAGACTCCAATCATAAATCAACTTACTAATTGAATCCTGTAATGTATTATCAAACTTAACACATTTATTTTGCCTCAGTAAGGTTATACCGCTTAAAATATTACTCTCAGCAAACTTTGTTGCTGCTTCTCTGCTCCAGTTTTCACTTTGTCTGCGAATATCTATTAAAACATGTGAACCGAAATTATTACTCAGCATCTCAAACATTCCGCCTCTTTCTATTGAAGCTAGCTGTTTTTCATCTCCAGCAAGTATCAGTTGACAATAATTGTTTCTAACTACTCTAAACAGCTCTGCATAAGCTTTAGTACCTACCATTCCAGCTTCATCTACTACTATTAAGCTGTCTTGCATAAAAATTTTTTTTCGATTATATAAAAATCCTTTTACTGTATAGACCTCTGTATAACCTTTGCTCCTCAGCTCTGATACTGCCTTATGAGTAGGAGCAAGACCAATAACTTTTTGTCCACGATTTGTTGCGAGCTTATGCGCTTTTGCTAAAACATAAGATTTTCCTGTACCAGCTCTTCCTCTCAAGACTCTAACTCCACTAGTGCTAAGCAAAATATGCCTTAGCGCTTGTTTCTGTTCCTCACTAACATTTGCTAGACCTTCGATATCACTTTTAAGATTGTAAATGTTGTTGTAATAAACCTGATCATTGATTTTATTAGCTATTCTGATTATTCTCGTCTCCTCATTTCGAACCTCAATTGTCGTAAAATATTTGCTACTTTCACCATCATCATGATATAACTCTAGTATTCTATTTGAACTAAGCACTTTCTGAACTAACTGTTCTCTTGCTGTTGGATCTGGTATATCTTTTACTGCTTTTTCAACATCCTGCTTAGTAAAAATAGATTTGTAATGTGTTATAGAATCCGTTATTACGTCAGCATCATTAATAATCTTCAAATGAGCCTCTTTACGTAACTCATTTTCATTTAATACTTCATTAATTAAATTCCTAATTCTACGAGGTCCAATATGCTTTCCAGGCACTTCGCTTGTCTCGTCAACTCTATATGGTAAGCCTAATTCAGCGAAATATACATTAGTTTCTTCTTTTGCTATTTCATGAATCATCTTGTGATCTTTAATAATACGCCACTGACCTTTTACTGTTATAAATTTAGCCTCTAAGTCAACAGCTTTATCACCCAATTCTTCACCATTCTCTTTAAATCTTCTTGTAGTAACCAATATATGCGCATGCCAGTTTTTATCTCCTATTTGAGGCTTATGAATGTCTATCTGTACTCCAAGACCATTTTGCCCCCATTCCATTGCATCAACTATTTGATGAGTTAGTTCTATTCTATGCTCTAAATTTAGCTCCTTCTCGTCTGGCAATGCTATTACTATATCCTTCAACAACTGGCTGTTGTCTTTTTTTGCTGTTCGTTCTACCTCATTCATTAATGTTTGAATATTCTTGAATTCTTGTTTTACATAATCCGGTATCAGCACTGTATGATATACGTTATCTTTCTTACGAGAGAAGTTATACTTTATACCTGTCTTCTCGTTTTCAACAATAGTTCTTGCATTATACGCTGCCTTACGACAACTATCACCTCCTTTACTTCTACTTAAAAATTCAATCCTTGTAAACTGTATAGCCATCTCAATACCAATTCTTACCTGAGTTTTAAGTTAGCATGGTTTTTTTGATTTTGCTAGCACAAACTTCTTTTTTTTTAACATTCAATCTGTTAATGAGTACTCATTTTTTAGCAGTAAACTTTCAAGTTTACATATTGCGTATAAGCTTATTCTTTAATGAAGCTTCTAACCTTGAATTCACGTTTTTTTGACTATAATTATTTGATGTTGGTTTGGTAGGCGCGGTTTTTTTTCTTTACTGGAATTGTATTTTGATATATTCTTGCCTGATTTTTTTATCTTTCTGAATTACTAACATGGCAAATCTTATGCAGCAAAAAATTACTCTTCAACAAAAAAAGGCTAGGCTAATCATGGATGAGGTTAACCTTAAAATTAAAGAACGTAAAATGCGTACTCGACGTCTTATCGAAATGGGTGGATTAGTTGCTAAAGCTAAGCTTGATCACTTACCAACAAATACTTTATTTGGTGCAATTGTTTCACTAAAAGAAACTTTAACACAACATCCAAATGTTCAGGATCATTGGACTACAATAGGTAAAGATATTTTTGATAAAGAGCAGCAAAATAAAGCGGCTGTGATTTTAAAATTTGCCTCTGAACCAGACGAAAACACTAAGCGCCACATTCGCCTTCATGGCTTAAAATGAAACAGTTTTCGTCAAGAATGGTGCGGCCATGTTAAGGACATTGAGGCCTTAAAGAATGGCCTTCTCAATGTTCAGTACAAACTAGAGCTTGTATCTTAGATTTTAAAAATATTTAATGATAGGAAGTTATCAGGAAAGCGTAATTTGAGAATCTGTACGTTATGTTTGATTACAATGGAAATGTGTATAAAAAACACAGTGCCTTTGCTTAACTATACCTTTTATAGGAAATAGCTCTAGTACCTACTACTTGTTAATATACAACCAAAAACGAAATAATAGAGTAGTTGACAATATTTTATAAATAGTGTTACGGTTAACTAATAGCAATCAAATTAGGTGATTATTAATGAGTATTGTTAGTTATATAGTAACAAATCTAAAGCAGAATCAATACTAATGAAGCATGCCAAGCCTTTCAATTAGTATTTAGTAGCAATTTTACTTCTTTTGACTGTAACGTTACTATAACTAAATAATACCATCAGTAATTTAGCACTCTAACTAAAGGTATGATATGAATACTGATGATGGAATGTTACCATTAAGTGATGATGAATTCAGTTCGCTGAAGAATATTAATCCTCAAGAGTTAGATAAAGATTTAAGTTTAGATGAGATAATACAAGAAATATTAAATAGTAATTCTGGTAAAATTCATGATTTAGCAACTAGAGGAATTTTAAAAGATAAGTTTAAAAGGGGAGAAGAAGCTTATAACCATGATTCAAAAGTGTGTCCTCAAGGAAAAAAGATTAACTCTTGGAGTGAGAATGATATAAAAAACTGGTCAAAAGAAATAAGAGAATCTAAGTTATTATCTCAAAACTTTTTGGAAGAAGCTATTGCGATAGTAAAAAGAGCAAACATACATCATTGCAATAATATACCAAGGATTACACAAATTTTATCAGTTTTAATATTTGAGTCATTACAAGATACAGGAACATTATTACAAATAGGTACTGGAGAAGGAAAATCTACAACTTGTGCAATGCTAGCAGCTATCAAGGCATTACAAGGAAATAAAGTTGATATAGTTACTACTTCTTCAGTTTTAGCACAAAGAGATGCAAATGAAAAAGAAGGCTTTTTTAATATACTAGGTCTAAGTTGTGGTTCGAATGTTGAAGATCCATTTGATGGACAAGAAAAGATATGCTACTCAAAAGACATAGTCTATGGTCCAATACATGAATTTCAGTTCGATTGGTTAAGGCATGAACATAAGAAATATGGTACACGAGGTGATAGAGAATTTGGAGTAGTAATTGTAGACGAAGTGGATAGCATGCTAATTGACGAACTTGATCAAACAGCTAGATTGGCTCGATCTGTGCCTGGAATGGAGCATATAGCACCTATATTATGCGGAGTAGCAAGTGAATTATCTAATTTAAATAAAAAAATAATACAGCAAGGCGATAAAACAATATATATAAATGGAGAGTTCGAATATAAAGATGGAGAACTAATTTTAGGAAAAGATAGTAGTGAATATTATATCAGTGATCACTATGCTTTTGTTATTGGAATTTTAAAGGATCTGATTCAAGAGATGGTTACTGGAGGTGAACTGCAAGTACCTAATTTCTTAAAAGATTTTATTCTATATCAGTCGGAAGTTATTGCATCTTCAGCATTTCAAGCACAGTTTTTCAAAGAGAATGAAGATTATATAATTGCTAAGAGAGATAATGATAATTTAGATATTATTCCAGTTGATTATGTAAGTACAGGAATAATAAGATCAAATTGCCATTGGACTGATTATTTACATCAGTTTCTACAGATAAAACATGGGTTAAAACTAACATCAGAAAATTTAGTCACAAGTTTTATTTCTAATTTAGGATATTTCAAACATTATGGGCAAAAGTTATATGGTATGAACAGGTACCATTGGGTCTGATTCTGCTCAAGAACTAGTACGTTCTGTATATGGAGTAAATATTGGGTTTATGCCAACTTATAAACCAAAACAATTTGAAGAAATTGATGGAGATATACAAAACAATGAAACAACATGGCATGGTAGAATAACAAGTAGCATACTTGATGAAGTTGAAAAAGGAAGAGCTGTACTTATTATTTGTGCAACAATCAAAGATGCGATAGAGATTCGTGAACGCTTCATTTCAGTTGTTGGCTATGATTCAGATAAAGTAAGATTATATTCTCGAAATGATAATTATGAGTATTTAGCAGTCAAAGATGAAGTGAATTCAGGAGATGTAATAGTTGCTTTTTTGCCTGAAAATTTGAGAGTAGAAGAACAAGCATTTGGTAGAACTGCAAGACAGGGAGCAAAAGGTACAGCACAACTAATAATATCTGAACCGAATGTTGCTCATAAATTCGAGCTAAAATCATATTCATATAATAGCATAAATGAATTTAAAGTATTGAGAAACTGTAAGGAGTATATCAAAACACAAGAGACCAAATTATACGTGGTAGAAAAAATAAAATTACAAGATTTATTATTTGAGGAGTATTTAAAGATTGAGTGCAATGTGCGTAATGCAATACAAAATCGGTGGCAAGTTTCGCAACTAGAAGACATTTGGGGAATAGAGTTAACCAAACTAGGAAATTTAGTATATAAGAATCATAAAGCACAAAAAGGATTACAAAATATAGCACTCAAGTAGGTTATAAAAGACAATAGTAAGTTCATGCAAAACCCTGTCTACTTGGTTAGAGATGCAATAATAAGTAGGTATAAAGACAATGAATATAGCAAATCATTCAAGTTGTTTGATGAAGTATGTAATGTAGAACCACAATATTCATTATCAGCAATCTAACATAAATTATACATAAAGTTAGCTGATGAAGTCATTTTTTGTTGCAAAAATATATTGCAGTTGCGTATACAGAAAATAAGTTTTTAAAACCATTTGCAATAATTATTAATCATGATATATATTTAATTAATAGTTATTAACTTTATCGCCATGTTTTTTCATGTTGCTAGATCTGCTTCTTAATAGAAAGATTTATCAAGAAAGGATTGCAAAAATACGTTTAACAGTAGACACAAGCATAAAAAGTTTGTAATCCTTGCTCTTCCTATAGTTTGATAAATTTCTTATATCAAAGTTAGACTGTTATTTGAAAATTTAAAGATAATTTTAAACTAAAAAATATTAAAATCACTTAACATATTATACACATGAATGTTCAATTATACAATGCTATTAAAAATAATGATTTAGCAGAATTAGAAAATCTGATAGCTGATGGCTGTGATATAAATAATGAGGTATATAATACTGGATTAACTGCTTTACATCTTGCAGTTATTAACGATCACGTGCAAATTATACAGAAACTTTTAGACATAGGCGCAGATATTACTAAAGAAGCTAATGATGGATTCAGTGCTTTACATTTGGCTATTATTAAAGGTAACTTAGATATTGTACAGAAGCTTTTAGATACAGGACAAGATATTACTGGATGTGCTGTTTTACATTTTACTATTAGTAAAGGAGGTAACATACAGATTATACAGAAGCTCATAGATGCAGTCGCGGATATTAATCAGAAAGATAATGATGGGTGGTCTGCTCTGCATATTGCTGTTAATGAAGGTAACATAGATGTTATAAAGAAGCTTCTAGATGCCGGTGCAGATATTAATCAAAAAAACGGTGAATGGTCTGCTTTACATATTGCTATACATGATAATAACCAAAACCTTATACACTATCTTCTAGATGCAGGGGCAGATCCTACTAATTTGCCAGGTAACCCATCCAACGGCAGTCTATTAAGTTATGCTGTTCATGCTAATTATGACCTTAAAATTATAAAACTGCTTTTGGATAAAGGTTATTCAAATGCAGGAAATTTTGATTTAAATGAAGAAGATTTTTGTAAACATATATCTGATGCTCATCTATTAGAAGTATATAAAAAGATTAAACTAGTAAAATTTATACATTCCAAGGGTAAAATTTGTAAAGATAGTAAAGATAGTGATGATAACAGAACATTCTTTGATCTTATTACTAATACTGATATAAAAGATCAGAATCTGCCATATACCTTTGATCAGGCAAGTGTTGATGAAATATGTACTGAGCTTAATAAGCATATTAATGTATCTATCGCTAGTCAGATGATGGATATCATGAATAGGATGGCTGTCAGAAAAATCCTGATTGAAAATATAGAAATAGAACACAATAAATATCAAAATGATGAAAGTTCAGAAAAAAAGAAAATTCAGATATTTGAGATTAATTTTGACTGCATACAACACTTACTAAATAAGCTCAGCAATAAGGATATTTTCAACTTTAATAGATCAGTATGCAAGACATGTGTAGACGAAGTGCAAAATGAAGTGCAAGTTGATCTCAACAATCCTAATATACAAGTAGAATGTGAAAACTATACAAATGAAACACAGACAGAAGAATCTGAGAATAATACATATGTTCATACTATCGGAGAAATCTAGCATACATGATGGTATTATTTAGTGTATAAGATGTAAGCGCTCATAGCGCTTCTTCTGACAAATATGTGGCACAATTCGGTTTTTATATATCATCCCAGTTTTAATCACAAGCCTCATCAAATGTAACATACAGATTTATGCCTTATTACACTTTTCTGGTAATTTCTTATCGTTGTTTTCCTAGAGCTTATTCAAGGGTTATAAATCGAATTTTGTCATCATTAGCTATCTTTCAAAACTAGAATTAAATACTATTTGCAAAAAGTGTAAAGCAATTAAATCCAACTCTTACTCAAAAAGAGGTTGATATTATCGCATGGCGGAAAGTACAACCAAGTCAACATCAAACTCATTCAGGAAGGCATGATAATAGTTATGTTGTTCCAATTGAAAGAAAACTTGATAGATTGTGGAAGAATGTAGAGTTAGGAAAACTGAATAAAGAAGAATGTACAAAAGCAATATATGACTTTATGGATAAATTAAGAGACGATATAAAGAATGGAAGTATTAAACTTAACTAAGAAAAATAATATAAGAATATAAAATAATGAAAAAAACCAAAAAATTACCAAATAAGTTTTATGGAACTAAGCCTTTAATAGCTATGGACAGATCTCTTTATCTTTATGATCATCCTTTTAGAATAGGTAAGTATAGTCTATACCAAGGAATGCCAGGTGAAAGAATGGAAGAAAAAGAATATAATTTTATTTATGGAACAAATGCTTTGCAAGACAGTTTAATAAAATATGACTTTCTAAGTCAGATTGATGGAGGGGCAAGGTTTTTAGTACATAAAAGAGTATTGGATAAGTTACAGGAAATGTGTCCAGATGATTTTCAAGCATTTCCAGCTACAATAAAAAATATAAAGAAAAAGAATCATGATTTTGAAAATCATGACTATTACGTATTACATATAATACCATTGGTAGATGCAATTGATAAAGATAAAACTATGATAAAAGTTATACATGAAGAACGGTGGGAGATAAAAAATTTAATCTTTAAAGAAAAGTGTATGGGAAAACATTTATTAGCCAGAGTTAAGTATAAAGTAGGAATATATATATTTGCACCAGAATTAGCAAGAGAATTTGCTTGCAGTAGAGGTATAGAGTTTTACTCAGATATAGAACATCATAGTTGGAGACTTCATTTCTTCATATAATATTAAAAACTAGATATCAAGAATAATTCAGAAAAGTTGTTTTGGAGGTTCAATTTTTAATTCTTTAGCTAGAATAGATCATTAGCACTTGATAACATAGCTAATATATTTTATAGACAGTATACAATCTAATTTTCTTAAGGGGGTGGTTATGTATAATGATAATTCTGGCCAAGCTACATCTGGCATGGTTAATCAAACTAAAATAATTAAGCCAACTATAGATTTTCTCTTAAAAGAGAATAATAAGACCGTAATCTTAGTTGGATATGATGAAAATATATATTCTGATATTATTAATGGATGTGATAATTATTCAAATATAAAAGCCCATACAGTTAAGAGAGATAACTTATATATTTCAATATTTTACCATCCTTACGACATACAAGAAACACCAAGCAATAGAGTATATGCATTACTGAACTGTAGGAAAGGCTTTATACTTGGTAATAAAGGGGCAACTATTGTATTTAATGCTTTGAATTATGATATTCAAAAAGAATTAGAAGAACTTAAGCATGATGAAAGATTTACTGATAATAACATTAGTATTTTAGATACAGATGGCTTTATAGAGTTTATAAATCATAAACCAAACGATGAAGATTTAGATATATCATGTGCTGGAATGGTTTTTGAAGCAGTAAACTCTATCTCAGCTTGTGTGATTTTGTAGAAAAGCTAGGTAGCATACAGCTTACAGTATTTATTTAGCTCTATAGCAATTTCTTGTAATTTAAGATATTCAGCAAGAGGTATAAATTCTTGCTGAGTTTCTAGTATGATTTCTTGTCTTTTTTCATAAGGTTTTATTGATACAGTCTGAATATTATGGAATCGGTCGAAAAGCTTAATTAATAATAGTTCTGTTTTATTTCGGTTATATAATGTTTGAATCATCTCTCTAGAACTAATTTTTTTATTATCCTTAATCCTGGTGAGATCTGAAACCTGTTCCGCAATTTTTCTACCGAATACCTTAACAATCTTTTCTTTGGTTAGTGTTGTGTCTTCGATAGTATCATGTAGTATTGCTGTAATAATCGTATCTGTTTCAAAGCTGTAGTATGCAACCATATAAGCTACTTCTAATGGATGTGTGTAGTATAGTTCTCCTGTATCTCTCTTTTGCTGACCATGATATTTTTTAGCATAAAATATTGCTTTTTCAACTTTATCAAGATCAATTTTAGTGTCAAATCTTACGTTGGTTTCAAACAGCTTATTTAGTAAGCTTTCGCTATAAAAGTCTATCATTTTTCATCTCTAAATAATCTTTAATAAATTATACAATAAATTAAACTTTTTATATACTTCAATCCCAGATAAAAACTGGGAAAAAAGCGAATTAATTTGATTAAAAAAGTTGTACTGGAATATTGCAAGTAATGGTTGTAAACTTGTCTTTTTCGCTTTCTATTTCCATTTCTCCATTAAGTTGATTAATAAGGTAATTTACAAACCATAATCCTGATTCAAGCATTAGCGGATAGTCTCTTACCAACTCAAAATCAGCTAATTTAGCTTTTATATTCCCTAATTTTTCTTTTGAAATGCCGCTTCCTGTATCGTGTATTCTAAATTGTAGTATGTTATCGCTTTTTATATAATTTTTTATAGTAAACAAATGAACTGTAATTATAACCTGGCAGCTGTGATTAAATCTAATGACGCTTCCTATTAATTGACTTAATATAGCTTGTAAGTGATCACTATTTCCAATCACAATATCCTTCATTTTGTACTGAAAATTGTAATTGATTTTTATATCTTTCTCTTTTGCAATGTCTTCTAGTCTCCTGACGGCATTTTTTACTAGCTTTTGTATGCTAAATTTTTTTAAACATAAATTTTCATTCTCAATTTCGCTTCTAAGCGTGTAAACTACGTCGTTACAGTATTCTTGGAGATTTGCTGATCGATTTAATATTGTTTTCAGCTTATCTTTATTTTCCGAATCATTTAACATGATCTCGCTTGCTAGCCTTACAATTTCACTCGTTGCAATATTAAATCTATATTTAATCTCCTGTATTAAATCTGTACAATATTCTTTCAATGATTCAGCTACCTCGACCTGATACTTCGCTTTTCTTAGCTTTGTTATTATTTCCATATATTCATCGATATTCTCACTCTCTCCATTCACCAACGTAATTGGTATTGGAGGAATTTGTACCATCCATTTGTTAATTGTTTTCTTCTTTTCTTTCATAGCATTCTCCTAAAGAATAATTCAAACTATTGTTGGTACATCAAATGAAAAAGTTACATAATTATTTTGCTCTTTAACTCGTAGATTTCCTTTCATCTGATGTGTAAGATGTTTTATAAATGCTAATCCTTCTCCTAGTTCTTGATACATTACCAAATTCGTATTCTCTAGTTCAGCATTTATTCTTTCTAATTTTTCTTTAGAAGTGCTTAGTCCTATGTTTTGTACTGTAAATTGTAATATTTCTGAATACTGATTGAGGTTAATAGTAATCTTGCTATTTTTGCTGCTATTTATAATAGCACTACCAATTAACTGACTTATTACTGCTTTTATTCGAAAACTATCTCCAATCAGAACCGTCTTTATGTCATTTTGAACATTTAGCTTTATATTCTCATTTTCAAAATGTTCCCTCATTCTGATAACGGTATTATTTATTAGCAATTCTATGTTAAATGTTTCAATCCTTACATTCGTTGATGCTATGTATTGTCTAAATAAAAAAATTATTCCATTTAGAGAAGCTATTATATTTATCTTTTTTTTATCATAGTTATTTACGATTCGCCTAAAATATTGTATCCAATCTATGAAATTTATGCTTACTTGCTCAGATTCCTCTAGCTGGCAGTATAGTTTTTGCATTTCACTATCTATCTGTTTTATTGTTGTGCTATTAATTCCCTCTGTGGATAATTTTTCGGTTAATTTATTGATTTTATTTTGACCTTCGTCTTCAATAGGCATAGAATCCTCCTGCTGTATTAGTTTATATAGCAGCTAGAGATTTAAAAAGTAAATTTTAGGTTTATCGTCTTTAATCTCTAGCAGAATATTATCTAAATCTTGAATCTCAGATAATATCAGGTACACAGTATCATTTAGATTTTTATCAGTACATGACTTTTTGTCATAATTATGAAAAATTTTTCATCTTTTTTAAAGTAGATGCGAAATTGTCGCATTGTTATTTACATCTAAAAAAACAAAATATCCTTCAAAATTAGATATACAATTGATTCTGAGTTATAAAAAAAGACTTTGATAATTTAGTATATTAACTGAAAAAGTTCTGAACTTATCTTATTGCTCTTAATTTAAACATCAGGTTCGAGCACGTCTTTAAAACGACCCATAATATCACAAATATAAAAATCAAGTGCTGTATTAACTAAGTCAAAATCTTTTTTTTCTATCGAATTAAGATCTTCTTTTATTTCAAGCTGCCCTTGAGCCAATAGTAGTTGTTTGATAATTACGTTTCTTTGTTTCGAATTAATACAATGATAATACTTAAGTGTGCGGTATAGTAGTTTTTGTTCAAGATAAATTATATTCTTAAAATGTTCTGGTGTAATAAATTCCTGAAAGGGTTTGATCCCTTTATTTATTAGCATATTGCTAGAACATTTTTTGATTGGTATTTCAAGTGCTATGGAATGCATTCGTATAATTTTATACATACAAAAATCAAGAAAGTTTTGACCTTTCTTATTCCAAATAAAATCATTTTCATTTGTTAATTTTAAAATATATTTTTGTTCCTTTCTGGTTAAGTTATAATTTAGATCAGTTAAATAACCTGTTAAACATTTTTTTTGCTGATCTATTGTTAAATTAGATTTTATCTTTATAAGATGAGTTATTAGAAGTTGTATTAAATTTTTTTGTTCTGTATGACTGTGCAAGTCATTAAAAAAAGCAAACCATTTTTCCTGTGAAACTGAAAAAATTTGTGTTGCTTTATTTTGTTTGCGTAGGTTAAACATTCGATAGAACAAGTGTTTTGCTGCGCTTAAGACTTGTATATGCATACTTTACTCTTTAAAACCCCGCATAATATTTAACAATTATATATTTATTATTAATCTTGAGTTATAAATTGAGATAGCCTAAAATAATTAGGCCATTAGCAAAATGTAAAACGTAGCTATGGAGATATCGTATTTTTAGATTTTTTTTTGTTTATTGTTATTTTTATAACTAATAATCATAGCATTACTTTTGCTATTTGAAGTAGTAATTAAAGTGTAGCTAGAGATTCATTTGTACCTTTACTAACAGATTCTGAAGTTTTAATGAAATAACCTCTAGCTAAATATTATCTAAATCTTGAATCTCAGATAATATCAGGTATACAGTATCATTTAGATTTTTATCAGTACATGACTTTTTGTCATAATTATGAAAAATTTTTTCATCTTTTTTAAAATAGATGCGAAATTATCACATTGTATCTCTAGCTACAAAAATATCATTCAAAAAAGATTTATAAAAAAAGCTCTGTAGCAGTTATTATTACTGGCTTTAAGGCTTGTTTTCTGCTATAATTCATAGCAGAGATTTAATTAATCAAAAATTCTTGTGTCAATAGCAATTTCTAATGAACTAAAGCCTTTTCTCCATTGAGTTGGAGGCAAAAGGAGAATTGTTAATAAATTAATAGAGCATCTTCCTTCAGGGCCACACTATAATTACTATGAACCATTCCTTGGAGGTGGGGCTTTATTTTTTCAAGTTAGGCATCTGTTTAAACAATGTTTTTTTCTGATATTAATCTCGACTTAATTACTAGTTATCACGCTGTAAAAAAGACTTCTTCATTACTCATATTGGATTATATACTCAATCAATGAACAACGCAATCCTGTTAATGAGCTAATCATTACTAACTATTCGAACTAACTACTTGACCTGAGCTTAGCAATTAAAGATGAACCCGCAATCCAAATCGTATATGAATAGGAAGTGGTCTATAGTTAGCCATTGTGCTACATTCAATGTCCAAATATGTATCTCTTGATAAGTTTATTGTTGTACCAACTCCTAAGTCTATACCAGTACCGCTATCACTATTGAAAGCTGATACTAGGCCACCTGTAACAAAAATTGATGCTTTGTTACCTTCAATTATATTGTAATAATAATTTCCTTGAATAAAGTTATCTCTACAGTTGTGATGACACATAAATCCTAATCTTACATCCATTCTGTGCCGATTTAATCTATAACCAATTCCAGCTTCTAATGTATCGTAGTTAGTAACAATACCAGTTGAAAATTTTATATAGAATTGCGAAGTATCAATACCACCTTTAGAGGCATTGAAGTTTACATTATTATTCGCTGTACATATCGATGGTGAAGATAATACAACGAATGCTAATATAACAGCATAACCCGGTTGTAAAAGTAATTTCAAAACATTCATATTAACTTCTCTTTTTAATATTAACATATTAGCTATCTGTTAAAACCTAATACCATGGGACCGATTGTTCCGTTAGAAAGTTGAATACATCTGCATTACCGCTTTTAGCAGCATAATCTATAGTAGTCATGCCGTTATCATCTTTTGCATCAATATCTGCTCCATAATCAATCAAAAGCTGTATAATATCTATGATTTTATTACGAACAGCAATATGTAGTAGCGTTTCTCCTTCATCATATTTTTTATTAATACCAGTAGAATTATGTTTTAGCATAATTGCTAAAGGTTCTACACATTTGCATTCAACAGCATCAGATAAAGGTGTATTACCTTGATTATTCTCGATATTTACATCAGCATTATATTGTAGCAGTAATGCTATATGATCATTGCAATAGGTAGGATATTTTTCGAAAAATTCATAATATACTTGAATTGTATCCACAACAAGATGTAAAGCGGTGTGCCCATCATTATCTTGTGCGTTTATGTTAGCTCCATTGCTTAGTAAAATCTCGGCAATAGGTAGATTCTTATATTTCAAAGCAACAGATAAAGCTGTAGTACCGTCTTTATATTTTGAATTGACAAGTGTACTATCCTTATTAATAAGCTGCTGTACTTTGCTTCTGAACAGCTTATTTATTAAGCTCTCACTATAAAAATCTATCATTGGCCACCTCTAAATGGTTATTAATAAATTATACCATAATTTAAACTTTTTGTATACTCCAATCCCAGATAAAAACTGGAAAAGAAGCAAATTAAATTATAAATTTTTTGAATTCAGTTATCACGATGCCAAAAAAAACTAATCTTGAGTTGCATATCTCTGGTGTTAATGAGTAAAATTTTGCTGTAATTTTTTTTTTGGACCAGCATTTTTTCATCTTATGCATAATCTAGCGTTTATTAACATTGCTGAGAGTTTTTAACAATATTGCCAAATTTAGAATACCTACTATTATAGTGCAACTTCACTGTACCAACTGGCTCATTACGGTGTTTAGCAACAATTATTTCAGCAGTGTTATAACATTTATTTTGTCTAGCTTTCCATTCTGTATATTCTGGAGTACCTCGATCTGGTTCTGATCTAGACAAGTAATATTCGTCACGATATATAAGCATTACAATATCGGCGTCCTGTTCAATTGAGCCTGATTCTCTTAGATCTGAAAGAATAGGCTTTTTATCTGACCTTTGTTCTACAGCTCTAGACAATTGAGATAACGCAATGATTGAAATATTGAGCTCTTTAGCAAGAGCTTTTAAGCTCTGAGTAATTTCAGAAATCTCCTGTACTCGATTATACTGACTTCCTCTGGAATCAATTTTTATTAGCTGTAAATAATCAATAAATAATATTGCTAAATTATGAGTACGTTTAAGTCTACGAGCTCGAGATCTAATTGCAGATATCGAGATTGCTGGAGCATCATCTATAAAAAAATTCCACTTTTGTATTTCGTCTTGTACAGTCTTTAACTTATCAACATCTTGTTCACCTATTTTACCGTTAAATAATGCAGAGCTATTAATTTCTGATTCTATAGAAAGAATTCGAGTAGAGATTTGCTGAGATGACATTTCTAAAGAAAAGAATCCAACTGATGGCACTACATTATCTTTAGTATTTTTTTTAGTAAGAAAATATTTACAAGCATTTATTGCTAAGTTAACTCCTAAAGCAGTTTTACCCATTGATGGCCTGCCAGCTAATATTATTAGGTCAGAATTTTTAAATCCTCCAAGCTTTGAATCAAGGTCAAGTAGTCCACTACTAATACCGTTAATAGAGTTTTTATTTTTAATAGCAGATGAAATTGATGTCCATGATTCTTCAATTGAAGTTTGTAATTTTGTAAATCCTTTACTTAAAGTTCCCCTTGAACCTAGATCATATAATTGAGATTCAGCAGTTTCGATCTGACTTATAGCTAAATCTGCTAAAGTAGAAGAATACGCATTTGTTACTATTTTTTCTCCAATTTCAATTAAATAACACCTCAGCGCAAGATCATATACTATTTTGCCGTACTCATTAACATTAACTATACTTAATGCTAACGTTGTAAGTTTAGCTAGATAATCTACTCCACCTATTTCATCAAATGTGAGTTCATTGCCTAGCATATTTTTGAGCGAAATTACAGTAGCGCTAATTCCTTTACTAATAATGAGATTAATTGACTTGTATATTTTGCCATGTAATGGTTCATAAAAATGTTCTGGCAGTAAAAATTCGTTAATGTTATATAGCGCACGATTGTTAATCAGAATTGCTCCAAGTATCATTTGCTCTGCTTGAATATTATTTGGAGCAATCTTTGCAAGATCTTTTTCCATATCACTCTTTAAATTTTATTAAAATTACTAAACTTAACTAACTCGAAAGAAAATCCCTGAGCTTTAAAAGAGGACTCAAGATCTTTCAGATAGTTCTCTCTGATGTAACTATTTTCAAATTCTGTTTTTGCTTTGATGAATATTTTTTTGTTAACACTATCTTCATTTATAACTTCTAATTTGCTAAACCATGATTTATCGATAGCTTGACCGTAACTTTTAATCAAAGATTCTCGTACTTTGTACCAAGTCGACTTTGAGCCCAGTTGTTTACTGATATTCAAGAGATACTCTTCTTCATTGATTTGTTTCTGTGAAACAGTTTTGAGTTGCTCAAATGGTGTAACTTGTAATTCTTGAATTTCGTATCCATATACATCTTGTACAGCTTGTAATATCTTTGATCTGTCACATTCTGTTAGTGTGATATTTTTAAGCAACTTAACAAAAAACTTAGTTCGAACTGCTGGCCCAAAACTACAAGAAGTCAAAATTTGATAAGCCATATCTGCTTCAAAGACTCCAGCTATTTTACGCTTCAACTGAGCCTTCATACTACGATCTGTACCAGATTCAATATTTGCTAGATACTGTTCTTTAAATCTTCCTACATCATTAAATCCAAAATTTCTACTATTAGCCTGATCAGTAGTTAGTAATTCATTTGCTAAGGCTTTTGCCATATAGTTTAGCACTGCTATCTTATTTACAAAATGACGGTTTGGATATTTATTTGATAACTTCAACAGTAATTGATTTATGAAGTATATGTTGAAGCTTCTACTAGACATACGTTGCAGTATAATTGCATCTTCTGGTGTTAGTGGATAATAATCTGCTAGTCTTTTTCTTTTGGGACAGCATTCATTCTTTTCAACCTCTGAATCCTTAGTAATAGCTGAAGTTGCTAACTCACTATTTTGCTCATAATTCTTGTTTGATGGCTTTTTATTACTAACATCACTAAGCTCATAGAAATTCAAATTCTGTTGTTGCTGTTGATCTTTTTTTTCATTTCCTACTAACTCAATTTCTATAAAATCATCAGATTCCGTATATTTAAACTTCAAATTTTGCTGTTGATCTTCATTTTTATTTTGATCATTCTCTATTAACTTATCTTCAGTAGATCTAGATCTATTATTATTTTTTTTATTATTATTATATCTATATATGTAGCTGCAATTTTTTGCAGGTTCACCTGCAAATTCTTGCAAATTGATGTGAAAATTTTTTTGTTGCAGAAGGACAATTTTTTCTTCTTTTTTTTCTTTTTCAGTGAAACGCTGAAAATTTTTTAGAAGTTTTACACAAAGAACATTACGTAACTTGAGATTGCCTTTAATTATTGTTCTATTTTCAACTTTAATAAAACCTGCATTTCTTAATTCAACCAAGCATTGCCTAACTCTGCGGTAACGAAGGTTTAACTCCTTTTCAAAAAAGTAATAACTTTCCTGTAATTCATCTATATCTTTGTTGTAATAGATTTGTAGTCTATATACCATCAATGATAAAAGCTGTTTAGATGTTTTGCTTAAAGCTTTAGCATTATCTCCAATCAGATCTTTCCATTCTGCTGGAACAAAATTTCCAATAAAACGATAAAAGACAGTTGCATTATTGCTACTGTTATTATTAGCAATTTTGCAATTATTGCTTGCAAAATTACGCAAATTTTGCGCCATTTCTAACCTCCAAAAATGTCAGATATAGCAGGTGGTTCAGGCAATTTTCGCTATCGAAAACCACGTTTTTATACCGCGTAAATATAGCGATTTAGTAGCTATACTCAAAATTTAACACTCTGAAAGGCTTATAACAGCACAGTAGTCTTAAACATTTAAATGTACCTGGTTAGGCTTATACAGCCCAATAGCAATAATAAAAACTTCATTATAAATGCTCCTCTAACCTTTGTGATTGGTCAAATTGATTATGAGAATTAACCTTTTCATAGCTAGTTGATGGTGAATAAGTTAAATTATGTAGCTTCTTCTTGTGCTCGCATAAGTCAACCCCTTTTTTAAATACAACATCGATGACTCTACCTGAGGCAACAACAATGACTTGGCTCATGGAATCAGCTCGCTTTATAGCAAAATCAGCCAGCTTATCAAAAGCATTGCTAGCTCCAGAGTAAGCTCCAAACTGAAACGCATCTCCAACACTTAACTCTGATTGCCACTAACCTGGAGTCATTATATTTAACGTTGAAGCTGTTGTCATATCAGGTTTAATAGCCTTAGCTTGCAGAAACTTAGCAATATTGCTAAATACTCCATTTAATGCAGCCATTCTTACTACTTTAGACGATTTATCTACCACGATTCCTTTAATTCCAGAACGTCCATCTTCACCTATCAACCAGCCTTCCACCTTTTTCTCGATAATATCTCCTTGGTTATTGACTACTGAAAGAGTTTCGATGCGACATTTAGCTCTCTCTGAGGAAATCTCTCCATTACATGATCCAATTAAAATCGCCTTTTTGATTTGATCAGTTTTATATTCATCATAAAGAATAGCTGTATCTAATAGCTGCAGAACAATTGGTTCTGGTGATGAAGAGCTGTTTGTTCCTGTGCCTACAACGACTTCAATAAGCAGGACAGCTCTAGCAGAACTACCGCTAGTAACATAGTTCTCAACATTTTTTTTTTGCTCAGATTCAGCTCTCCTAAGATTTACATAAGGCTTTACTACTACAGGAGCTTGCTCTGTTTTGTTATCATGTGGTGAATTTGAAATATGATGATTAAGATCAGCACTGAACTCATCACTATCATTATTATATAGAAGTTGCTTAGGCTGATTCTCCAATATCTCAAGTTTTTGGTTAAAATTATTAATTTGGGCTGTAGTTTCTAAATATCTGCTTTCTATTACACTTTCAAATCTATCTTTTAATGTTTTGACTTCATTAAGTATTTCTTCTGTCCATTTTGCTCTCAAATCTACAGCTTGTTCTATTCCAGAAATCGCTTCTCTTGACTCACGATTTTCAATAAAAATTATAGATTCTTTCGTTTTACCACTTTCAGATAAAAAATATGAAACAACCATTATTGTGATGCTTATAAAAGTTAAGGCAATTACTGGCTTTCTACGAATGATATTTGTTAATTCTGATAACTTGCTATTAGGCCTAACAGATTCAGCCTTTGGTTTATCATTTAGCTCTAAATCTTCTTCTTTTGTATTATTATTGTCTGAATTGTCCTGTTCCACTATTCCTCCGCTTTTTGAATGTTAATGTTTCTACCTTATCAATTAATTTTCATACCACTGGCAATTCACTAGGTAAAAGCCTAAAATAACACCAATTGCTACCATTACTCCTGCAAGCTTTATATTCCCTCGTGCTACAGCCCAAATCGATGATAAAATAGTTGCGCTTGATATACCTATTGTTTTTAGTTTTCCACTAAAAAGTCCGTCTATTTTATTAAGCTGCCCTTCAAGAGTATCAGCTAATCCTGGCTCAAAAGAAAAAACACAAGCAGTAATTATAATTAACAGTCCTACAACTACATTATTCCACTGTATTCCAAATGTAGGTTTTAGCATATTTAGTCGAGATTTTTGATATATGAACATTGTTATTGCTTATTAGTAAATTTTGCATTATTCTCCTAGTGCTAGTGAATTCCATGATCAATGAAATTTTACTTTGAAGTGGTTTTAATAAGCTTGATTCAGAGCGGGCAAGTCTTTGAAGTAAAAACTAGCACTTTAAGCCAGTTTTATTTTTTTCTTAGTATTTCTACTTTGTTTTTTAGAAAGTTTTGCTGTTAATTCTTTTGTATTAAGGTCATTACTGAACAAATTGTTATTGTTTTGAATTATCCTTTTCCTCTATTTTTGTAGCAGCATTAACAAGCATTACAGGGTTTGGAGTTTTTGGAGTAAAAGTTGACATTAAATCTTGAATTGTTTTATATTTTCCTATTACCATTAAATAAACTTTGTTTTCTTCTGCTCGTGGAGCAATAAACAAACATCCAGACTCATGAACTATACCTTCAACTGTGTTTTGAGGGTACATAAGAATATCATTAATTTTTTCATCTTTAAGATTAATTCTTGTTGGCCCACTATCAGAAATCTCAAGCTTAAGCAGCTCATCATCTTCTAACTCATATTCTACCGCATATATATTATTAACGTTGACTAAAGCAATAAGCCCTATCATAAATCTCAAAACTCTAATACTCATTTTTTTATTCCATTCTCTTTAACACCAGTCAATAACAAAAGGTAATTAGGAGTTCGCTTGTAAGTCAAAAGGTAAGTCTTATCGACAGCTATATGTTTACTATCGCTAAACCAATAACGAAGCGTTCCACTAATTAATACTCCATTCATTTATCACTTCAACATTCTTCGGAAAAAAGACTGAAGATACATTTGAGCCTTTAACAAATTGCAAATGATTCTGAAAAAAATTTTTAAAGATTCAGTATTACTGAATGCCACTTTCATGTCTGCTGTTTGTCTTTCTACCTCATTTGGAGAAGTAGTAAATAAAAATTTCATCACATAAATTGCCCATTCCTTTAAATAGGTTTCATGGTAATTTTTTGATGAAACCATCATTTTACGATCAGGCTCCATTGCTGGAATTAATAACCACTTTTCTTCTTTGGTAATTGCAGCCATTATCGCAATTATATTAGCTGCAGCTAGCAATATAGTTACTGAAAGTAAGCATTTATTATATTTAACCAGCTCTTGTATAGCATTTTGCTTAAAGAGATGATTCATTATTTGCCAACTTTTTTGCCCAGAAGTCTTGAATATCCTAATGGAGCTGGCAATAAACCTTTAGCTACTAAAAAACTTTTTAGCAAAAAATTCTCCGGTACCTTCTTAAATTTCTTAAAGCAATAACATAGAGCAATTCCTCCAACCATAAATGCTAGGCCTAATTTAGCATGCCTGCTGTTTAGTAGTACAATTCCTGGAGCTACTCCAGCTAGCACTACTCCCCATTCGTCAATGCTCAAACCCATATACTTCAACGGCCTCGATAATGCCCAACATAATTTTTGATTTTGCATAATCACCTTTAGCCGCAATTGTAGCATGAGATTTCTCATTCTACTACTATAATAGACCTCTTTCGAAACTGGTTAACGTAGTTCAAAATTATAAATGCCAGAGATCAAATTAAATCTAAAACCGAATCTTTTACGTCTATTTGGATATTTATTAGCAATAATTTTGAACTACGTTAACCAGTTTCGAAAGAGGTCTAATGTTTAAATTAGCTAAACATCTTCAAACACAGATTTTACCTGCAATAATTAGTTTACATACATGCATGTGCGACATGAAGTCGCACTATTCTTACCACGACGTTTATTTTAGTTAGATAGTATTATAAATATTATAACTTCTAGCACATTCACTAATTATTTGTGTAGCCTTAGACATATACTCTCGTACTAACTCCATACAAGGTATATTATAATGCATTGTTGAGTTTGGATTAATATGATTCAATGCTATACCAATTGTCCTCTGACTTGCGCCTGCATCCCCCATACAACTTGCTAACGTCCTTCTTAGATCGTGTATTCTGAAATTTTTTATGCCAGCCTTTTTACAAATTATCTTCCATGCTTCATATGGCTTTCTAAGTGTCCACTTTTGCTACTATCGCTTTGTAGCACCAATTTACTTTTAGATGTTAATTTCCTTGCTTGCAATATTTCCATTGCCTCATCTGTTAATGATATATTTTGCGCCTTTCCGTTCTTAGTTTTTTGGTATATGCCATATTTTTCTTTCAAAATCTATATTGTCACATTCCATCTCTAACGCATTACTTTTTCTAGCTGCAGTATATAACGCTAGTAATGCAAAATCTCTTATCAACGGAGTTGTTTCTCTGCATAATACTTCTAAAAATCTCCCCATTTCATCGTAACTTAGACGTCTCTCTCTTGCTTGCAGTTTATGCTGCTCTATTCCTATAGTAGGATTGTTTTCTATTAATCCCCATTTTTTTGCCTTATTAAACATAGTGCGTAATGTTACTAGAAATAGATTTGCTGTAGCATATTTTTCCTCTTTGCTGATATCATTGAATATTTGTTGAATATCACTCATTCGAATCTGGCTTATCTTTTTTCCATATAATGATTGTGCATAAGTATGTACTCTGTCAGTATACTCTTCCCAGTTTATAGTATATATTTTGGCATACTCTTCAATATACCTATAACACAGCTCTTTGAATGTAATATCGTTAGCTTTTCTTTCTCTTTCTTTTATACGATTCTCATTTTCTTCTATCTGTTGTTGACGTTTTACTGCTCTTGGATCTATTCCGTTCGCCATTAATGTCTTTAATTCTCTTGCTTTTTTTCTAGCTTCTTTAATAGATAAATCTGGAAATACCCCTATCGTCATTTTTATCCCTTCTTTTCTAAATTTTTTTTCAAAAGACCATGTTTTTCTTCCTGACCGTGATATTCTTAGTTGAAGTCCTGGTTCAATTTTATCCTTGATGGTTGATGTTCTTTCAGTCGGAATTTTTATTTTTCTTATTAACTTATCTGTTAACTTTAATGTTAATATTATTGATTCCATAATTACTCCACATATTGAATTGTTATATTAATTTATATTACAATTACCTAAACAAGGTATCTATATTATTCTCTTTATTTGAATAAAATTTTTATACTAATTTATTTATAACATACCTGACTTCCAAACCGCTTTATCAATCTTAGGTTGGTATATATTTTTCATCCATCATCTTAACCTTTAGATTGAAAATTGGCCCCCAATTTCCTGAATTTTTTTTCTACCTATTTTCTACCTTTCGCCTTAATTTTTTTGTTATATTGACAAATATTCCAAATATATTTATAGTTAAAGTTGAAGATTAATTATAAATATTAATAAAAGTTAACATAAGTTAATAGTAGGTTATATAAAGTGTAGAAGTTAATAAAAATTAACACTTTTTCTTCTTTATATTTGATATATCTTTGCAGCTTTATTATTAGGCAATGTTTTTAACATATACTTTATCAACAAATTGCTATTAAAGCTAGCAGATCGATATTCAAATTATCATTTTGACTGTAAGGCATCAGTTCTAAACTATATAGCACAAGCGTTAGCAAATGAATTACGAACTACTGATCAGGCAAATAGTGGCAACCGTAGATTTGATAACGTAGAAAAATCTAATAAGGAAAAATATCTTACTCAAATTGAAACAAGAGCAAATCTTAGTAAGGAAAGTCAGTTGAAGCATAAAATTGCTGGTTCTTTTGAAGCAGCTATGGCTTATCAAATTTTGACTTCTTGTAGTTTTGGGCCAGCGGTTCGAACTAGGTTTTTTGTTAAGTTGCTTAAAAATATCACACTAACAGAATGTGATGAATCAAAGATATTACAAGCTGTACAAGATGTATATGGATACGAAATTCAAGAATTGCAAGTTACACCATTTGAGCAACCTACAACTGTTTCACAGAAACAAATCAATGAAGAAGAGTATCTCTTGAATCTCAGTAAACAACTGGGCTCTAACTCGACTTGGTACAAAGTACGAGAATCTTTAGTTACATGTTATGGTCAAGCTATCGATAAAGAATGGTTTAGTTCATTAAAAGTTGTAAATGAAGATAGTGTTAACAAAAAAATATTCATCAAAGCAAAAACAGAATTTGAAAATAGTTACATCAGAGAGAACTATCTGAAAGATCTTGAGTCCTCTTTTAAAGCTCAAGGATTTTCTTTTGAGTTAGTTAAGTTTAGTAATTTTAATAAAATTTAAAGGGTGATATGGAAAAAGATCTTGCAAAGATTGCTCCAAGTAATATTCAGGCAGAGCAAATGATACTTGGGGCAATTCTGATTAACAATCGTGCGCTATATAACATTAACGAATTTTTACTGCCAGAACATTTTTATGAACCATTACATGGCAAAATATACAAGTCAATTAATCTCATTATTAGTAAAGGAATTAGCGCTACTGTAATTTCGCTCAAAAATATGCTAGGCAATGAACTCACATTTGATGAAATAGGTGGAGTAGATTATCTAGCTAAACTTACAACGTTAGCATTAAGTATAGTTAATGTTAATGAGTACGGCAAAATAGTATATGATCTTGCGCTGAGGTGTTATTTAATTGAAATTGGAGAAAAAATAGTAACAAATGCGTATTCTTCTACTTTAGCAGATTTAGCTATAAGTCAGATCGAAACTGCTGAATCTCAATTATATGATCTAGGTTCAAGGGGAACTTTAAGTAAAGGATTTACAAAATTACAAACTTCAATTGAAGAATCATGGACATCAATTTCATCTGCTATTAAAAATAAAAACTCTATTAACGGTATTAGTAGTGGACTACTTGACCTTGATTCAAAGCTTGGAGGATTTAAAAATTCTGACCTAATAATATTAGCTGGCAGGCCATCAATGGGTAAAACTGCTTTAGGAGTTAACTTAGCAATAAATGCTTGTAAATATTTTCTTACTAAAAAAAATACTAAAGATAATGTAGTGCCATCAGTTGGATTCTTTTCTTTAGAAATGTCATCTCAGCAAATCTCTACTCGAATTCTTTCTATAGAATCAGAAATTAATAGCTCTGCATTATTTAACGGTAAAATAGGTGAACAAGATGTTGATAAGTTAAAGACTGTACAAGACGAAATACAAAAGTGGAATTTTTTTATAGATGATGCTCCAGCAATCTCGATATCTGCAATTAGATCTCGAGCTCGTAGACTTAAACGTACTCATAATTTAGCAATATTATTTATTGATTATTTACAGCTAATAAAAATTGATTCCAGAGGAAGTCAGTATAATCGAGTACAGGAGATTTCTGAAATTACTCAGAGCTTAAAAGCTCTTGCTAAAGAGCTCAATATTTCAATCATTGCGTTATCTCAATTGTCTAGAGCTGTAGAACAAAGGTCAGATAAAAAGCCTATTCTTTCAGATCTAAGAGAATCAGGCTCAATTGAACAGGACGCCGATATTGTAATGCTTATATATCGTGACGAATATTACTTGTCTAGATCAGAACCAGATCGAGGTACTCCAGAATACACAGAATGGAAAGCTAGACAAAATAAATGTTATAACACTGCTGAAATAATTGTTGCTAAACACCGTAATGAGCCAGTTGGTACAGTGAAGTTGCACTATAATATTAGGTATTCTAAATTTGGCAATATTGTTAAAAACTCTCAGCAATGTTAATAAACGCTAGATTATGCATAAGATGAAAAAATGCTTGTCCAAAAAAAAATTACAGCAAAATTTTACTCATTAACACCAGAGATATGCAACTCAAGATTGGTTTTTGGCATCGTGATAACTGAATTCAAAAAAATTATAATTTAATTTGCTTCTTTTCCAGTTTTTATCTGGGATTGGAGTATACAAAAAGTTTAAATTATGGTATAATTTATTAATAACTATTTAGAGGTGGAAAATGATAGATTTTTATAGTGAGAGCTTAATAAATAAGCTGTTCAGAACCAACATAAGATTTAACACCAACATTGATCTTGATAAAGTTGAAAGAGCAATAAAATATGCTAAAAAATATCATGGCCAGCAAAAGAGAGATACTGGAGAACTATACTACACACATCCATTAGAAGTAGCCTACATGGTATCAGACTACAGCTTTGAAACAGATACAATTATTACTGCAATACTACATGATACACTTGAAGACACAAAACTAACTAAAGAAAGAATAAGGTACGAATTTGGTGCTAATATTGCAGAACAGGTTTCAGACCTTACCAGAGTTAGGGATAATAAGAAAATCAGTGCTATGGAAATGATACAAATATTACGCAGCCAAAATAAAACAGAACTATTACTGATCAAGCTTTTTGATAGATTCCATAATATTACAACTATATTCATCAAACATCCTCACAAAAGGCAAGAAATAATATTTGAAACTCAGCAAGAATTTATAGCTCTTGCTGAATACCTTAAACTACCAGAGATTGGAGAACGCTTAAGTGAATATTGTAAACTTCATGCTAGCTAAGGATTAAATATATGATATTAAAATCTAAGACTAAGTATACCTTACATAGCGCTATTCAAGATGGTGATATTAAAAAAGTGAAGCAGCTTATTAATAAGGATAGTACACTTGTCAATTCAAAATATAAAGATGGCACTACTGCTTTATCTGTGGCTTTAAAATATAAGAATCTACCTATTGCCGAGATTTTACTAAGCAATGGAGCTAACGTAAACGCACAAGATAATGATGGGCACACTGCTTTACATCTTGTTGTTGACACAATTCAAGTATATTATGAATTTTTCGAAAAATATCCTATCTATTGCAATGATCATATAGCATTACTGCTAAAATATAATGCTGATGTAAATATCGAAAATAATCAAGGTAATACACCTTTATCTGATGCTGTTGAATGCAGATGTATAGAACCTTTAGCAATTATGCTAAAACATAATTCTACTGGTATTAATAAAAAATATGATGAAGGAGAAACACTACTACATATCGCTGTTCGTAATGAAATCATAGATGTTATACAGCTTTTGATTGATTATGGTGCTGATATTGATGCAAAAGATGATAACGGCATGACTCCTATAGATTACGCTGCTAAAAGCGGTAATGCAGATGTATTCAACTTTCTAACGGAACAATGGGTCCCATGGTATTAGGTTTCAACAGATAGCTAATATGTTAATATTAAAAAGAGAAGTTAATATGAATGTTTTGAAATTACTTTTACAACGGTGTTATGCTGTTATATTAGCATTCGTTGTATTATCTTCACCATCGATATGTACAGCGAATAATAATGTAAACTTCAATGCCTCTAAAGGTGGTATTGATACTTCACAACAATTCTATATAAAATTTTCAACTGGTATTGCTACTAGCTACGATACATTAGAAGCTGGAATTGGTTATAGATTAGATCGGCACAGAATGGATGTAAGATTAGGATTTATGTGTCATCACAACTGTAGAGATAACTTTATTCAAGGAAATTATTATTACAATATAATTGAAGGTAACAAAGCATCAATTTTTGTTACAGGTGGCCTAGTATCAGCTTTCAATAGTGATAGCGGTACTGGTATAGACTTGGGAGTTGGTACAACAATAAACTTATCAAGAGATACATATTTAGACGGAGTTGGAACAGCAATAAACTTATCAAGAGATACATATTTAGACATTGAATGCAGCACAATTGCTAACTATAGACCACTTCCTATTCATATACGATTTGGATTGCGGGTTCACATTTAATAACTAGCAAGTTTTATAGTTAGTAATGATTAGCTCATTAACAGGATTGCGTTGTTCATTGATTGAGTATGTAACTCCAATATGAGTGATGAAGAAGTCTTTATATAAGTCTCTAATGAAGGTAGTGTTATTATTTGAAAGCATAATTTTAACACCTTTATTGTGTGTAGTTCATAAACAAAATCTCGTAGTCTAATTTGCTCTTTTTCATCAAATGGAACTCTAGTGTAGAACCTTTCTCCTGATTGGTGGTAAGGTGGATCAAGATAAACGAAGTCACCTTTTTTAGGCTCTATAAACGAAAAATCCATCGCATAAATTGATACATCAGCCAGAAGGTTACTACATTTATTTATTCTAGAGCAAATATGAAGCTTAAGATATCGCTTATCAGAAAATGTTTGAGCAGATGTACCATCTCTGTTTAGCCTATAAATTCCCCTAAAGGAATATTTATTAAGATATATAAATTTTGCCGTGATATCATTAGGATCATTGCTATAATAATTGTCTCTTATTTTATAGTAGTAATTTTCAGAATGATTTTTGTGATATAGATTTAGTAATCTATTGACCTCATTTGGATTCTTCTTTACAGCGTGATAACTAGTAATTAAGTCGAGATTAATATCAGACAAAAAACATTGTTTAAACAGATGCCTAACTTGAAAAAATAAAGCCCCACCTCCAAGGAATGGTTCATAGTAATTATAGTGTGGCCCTGAAGGAAGATGCTCTATTAATCTATTAACAATTCTCCTTTTGCCTCCAACTCAATGGAGAAAAGGCTTTGGTTCATTAGAAATTGCTATTGACACAAGAATTTTTGATTAATTAAATCTCTACTATGAATTATAGCAGAAAATAAGCCTTAAAGACAGTAATAATAACTGTTACAGAGCTTTCTTTATAAATCTTTTTTGAATGATATTTTTGTAGCTAGAGATACAATGTGATAATTTCGCATCTATTTTAAAAAAGATGAAAAATTTTTCATAATTATAACAAAAAGTCATGTACTCATAAAAATTGAAATGTTACTGTATACCTGATTTTATCTGAGATTTAAGGTATAAATGATATCTAACTAAATGTTATTCCGTTTCAAAGTCATATATCTCTTTTAGAAACTAATCTCTCGCTATTTTTCTTACTACTTTCAACAGAAATAATTAGTTTAGAATAATAAACAAGAATTCAATAGACATCTTTCGAAACTGGTTAATGTAGTTCAAAATTATAAATGCAGAGATCAAATTAAAGCTAAGACAGAATCTTTTACGTCTATTTTGATACTTGTAAGCAATAATTTTGAACTACATTAACCAGTTTCGAAAGATGTCTAATGTACGGAAGATGTTAGACAAAATATTAGTTAAGAATAATTCTTGAAAATATAGATAGCATAAAGTACCATAATATGACATATCTTAAATAAGAGGTGATTATGTATAGAAGATATTTTGAACAGTTATCAGACCTTGGAAAGAAAGCAATCGATTTTTTATTCAAGACAGAAAAAACAAATAAGTCTTTAATTCTTGTTGGAGAAACTGATGTCCAAAATTTTAATATTACTCAGGTGGCTCATTTTTATGAAAATCAAGGTAATGGACAAGTTAATAGTCATAACCTTAGTAGTATACATTCAGTAGAATATGTAAATTATGATCATCCAAAGTCATACAATACATTGTATTTAGTAGACGATCTTCGTGATCATAAGGAGCAGCTTACATCTGAGATGGCTGCACATCAGAATAAATCTATTGGCATGAGTAAAAAGATAGAGTCGGAACGTGCTAAAGTTTTAATTATTGTATCTAATGATTTAGATAAGAATGCTAATGATTTAGATGAGAATGCTAAAAATGAATTACAAGAGTTTGCTGAAGATCAAAAACTAAACAATTATTATGAACAAACTCACATTTTAAATCTTGATCAATTTGAAGAATTTTTATCAGGTGACTTAGGCGTTGGAAGATAATCAATTATAGCACTACATGGAAGTCATGTTTTGACTTCCTACTCTTTTTTTTAAACCTCAGCAAAGCAAAATTATAACAGCGTACAGAGCAATAAAGTATTAGCAATCTTAGTTAAAATCAGACAAAAAACATTTTTTAAACAGATGCTTAACTTGAAAAAATAAAGCACCTCCACCAAGGAATGGTTCATAGTAATTATAGTATGGCCCTGAAGGAAGATGCTCTATTAATTTATTAACAATTCTCCTTTTACCTCCAACCCAATGGAGAAAAGGCTTTGGTTCATTAGAAATTGCTATTGACACAAGAATTTTTGATTAATTAAATCTCTACTATGAATTATAGCAGAAAACAAGCCTTAAAGCCAGTAATAATAACTGCTACAGAGCTTTTTTTATAAATCTTTTTTGAATGATATTTTTGTAGCTAGAGATACAATGTGATAATTTCGCATCTATTTTAAAAAAGATGAAAAAATTTTTCATAATTATGACAAAAAGTCATGTACTGATAAAAATCTAAATGATACTGTATGCCTGATATTATCTGAGATTCAAGATTTAGATAATATTTAGCTAGAGGTTATTTCATTAAAACTTCAGAATCTGTTAGTAAAGGTACAAATGAATCTCTAGCTACACTTTAATTACTACTTCAAATAGCAAAAGTAATGCTATGATTATTAGTTATAAGAATAACAACAAACAAAAAATATCTAAAAATACGATATCTCCATAGCTACGTTTTACATTTTGCTAATGGCCTAATTATTTTAGGCTATCTCAATTTATAACTCAAGATTAATAATAAATATATAATTGTTAAATATTATGCGGTGTTTTAAAGAGTAAAGTATGCATATACAAGTCTTAAGCGCAGCAAAGCACTTGTTCTATCGAATGTTTAATCTACGCAAACAAAATAAAGCAACACAAATTTTTTCAGTTTCACAGGAAAAATGGTTTGCTTTTTTTAATGACTTGCACAGTCATACAGAACAAAAAAATTTAATACAACTTCTAATAACTCATCTTATAAAATACTTCTTTCGAAACTAGAGAATGATATAGAATGGTGTTATAAAAATCTGATTTTAAAGTAATAATGAAATTCGATCAGATAAAAGGGTTAACGGTATTCTCTAAAGTATTCTAAGACCATCAGCAACTGTTCCTCCAAATTGAGCTTATTTTTACGCACACCTTTTGATTACTTAAGACCATCAGCTTTCCTTAAAATATCCACCATCTTTGAAAATGTTTCCTTCCTTACTCCTGTTAATCGACGAAATTTTTCATCACCTAACTCTTTAATATGATCTAATTTCATTATTACTTCAAATCAGATTTTTATAACACCATTCTACATCATTGTCTAGTTTAGAAAGAAATCTAATGTGTAACTGCCTTTCAGAATAAAGCTGCTATACTTGCTAATTAAGTTAAATGAAATATTTTTACGCTTTCTGCAGTCTTTGAATTAGTTGCTTTATTATGTTGCGGACCAGTAAAGCTATCTATACTACTTGTTTATACTAAGATATGGAAGCCTTTCTACTAAAAGTATGATATTGACAATGCAAATACATTATATCACTAATTAAATTAATAAATTAATAAATTATAATAATTAATTAAAGAAGATTTATATAAGATAAGAAAATCATAAAACAACAGTGTCAAGTTGATTATATCTCATAATGTTAGTTATGTTAGTTATGTTAGTTGCAAATGCAATATAGGAAAGGAGGTTTTAAATGCCAGCATTAAATATAGACCTAATTTTAGTAGGATTATTCTTGATATCTAATCTAGCTATAGGGTTATGGTATGGAAAGGAAGTAAAGTCTGTTAGAGATTATGCACTTGGAGGAAGAAATTTTAGTACATCAGCACTTACAGCAACGCTTATAGCTACCTGGATTGGTGGCGGAACTTTTAGTTTTAGGCTATATGAAATATATTCAATTGGAATACTTGCATTATTTTCTATTATAGGGCAAACATTGTATCTACTTCTTTGTGCTTATGTCTTAATTCCAAGAATGCAGGAATTTTTTGGAAAATTATCGTCTGCAGAAGCAATGGGTGATCTTTATGGCAAACATATTAGAATCATTACAGCTATTTGTTCTATAATTAGAGCAGCTACAATCATTGCTATGCAAATTAAAGTTTTTTCTACAATATTTAATCATTTTTTAGGAATAGACAGTGTATATGCTACTCTAATTAGTAGTATGATAGTTATTATATATTCAGCCTTTGGAGGAATTAGGGCTGTAGTATTTACTGATGTTTTTCAATCTTTAGCTTTTGGAGCATTTATTCCAACTTTAGCAATACTTATCTGGGGTATGTTGGGTAGTTGGGAATCTATAGTAAATACTTTAACTATAAATCCTATATTTGATCCTAAAATATTGCTAGACTATCATAATATCAATACACTAAAATATTATGGTGTATTTTTTTATTGCATAATGCCTTGCTTTGATCCAGCTATGTTTCATAGAGTTTTACTTGCTCGTAGTACAGTGCAAGCAGCAAAAGCTTTTAAAATTATGACCTTTATGTATTTATTGTTTTGTGTTTTTTCTGGATTTATAGGATTAACGTTACTGTCATCACACCAGCATATAGAGGCTAGCAATTTAGTACCATATATAATAGATAGCTATGCATATCCTGGATTTAAGGGATTAGTAGTAATTGGGATATCTGCAATGCTTATGTCTACAGCTGATTCATATATTAATTCTGCTTCTATTATCTTTGTTAATGATTTATGTAAGCCTTTAGGTTTATTTCAAAATAATGAAAAATTAGAGTTTAAAGCAGTTAGAATATTCGCTGTATTTATTGGAGTAGTAGGATTATATATGGCACTATTACAAAAAAATTTATTAGACGTATTATTATTTGGAGCAAGTTTTTCGACTGCAATAGTAGGAATACCATTAATGTTTACAATTTTAGGATTTAGAACTACTACTAGAGTAATATTATCAGGTATGATTGCTGGTATTGCGACTGTATTTATTTGGAATAAATACTTTAATGCAGCATTACCAATAGGTGATTTAATGCCAGCAACTATAGCAAATTTTGTTGTAATGATGATAATGCACTACTGTCTTGGGGAGCCAGGAGGATGGGTTGGACCTAGTGATCGCAGGCCGCTAAATGTTCTTAAAGAAAAACGCAAGCAACAGATTAATTCTATTTCAAGCTTCTTTAAGTCTTTATCTCATAGTTTTAGCTGGGATAATATTTGTGCTTACTGCAATAATGAAACATTTCGTGGGAGGCACTATTATATTGAGTACTCCGTTATTACAGCTGTATCGTTAATGGTTATGTCATTATGTGGACAAGTAGAGCATAATGTAGCTTCAGCTTGGTTAGTTACAAAAGTGTCAGTTATACTTTTAGGATTAGTGATGACTACAGCTTTGCTATATAACAATAAATGGAATGCAGATTTTCGAACTAAATATTTAGGGCTGATTTGGCATGTTACGATATTTTATACTTTAGTATTTAGCAATACTTTATTAACTATGATTGGTGGTTCATCTCCAATATTACTAATGTGTTTTATATCTAACTTAGTTGTAGCAGGAATATTATTACAATGGCATACAGCTTTGTTTATGATATTGTTAGGTGTACCAGTTGGGGCAAGAGTATTTAACATATTAGCTAGTTGGCGAGGTTACTTAGCTGATTATAATGAAGTTGATAATAATTTAGGAATGTATGTCATATGGGCATTAGCATTATTGGGCGCTATACTATTGTTCATTAGATTAAGACAAAATCAATTTGTAGATAACACTAGATCTATGCTAGAGCTAAAAAATGATGTTGATGTTCTTAATCTGCGTTTAAATACTAAAAGCCAAAAAATGGAAATACTTCTTAATACTGAAAAACATATACTTAATAATTTAAGTCATGAAATAAAGTCACCATTATCAGTCGTTCGCACTACTATTAATTTACTAAGCAAATTTTTACCAAAGTACTATAAAGATACTGAGATGATTCTCAAAGAAAAAGAAAGAGTATTAACTATGGTGACATTAGCAAATTCTGGTATCGAGAGATTAGTAGCGTACAGCAATAATTTATTTGATTTGTCAAAATTTGCACAAGGGCAGATGATATTTGACATAGAGCTCAATAACTTTCAATTAATGCTAAAAGAAATAATTGCTGAGTGCAACAAAGTAAATGTAGCTGAAAAACATATAATTAGTTTAAACTATGTTCCTCAAGCTGAGACAATGTTTGAATTTGATCATACTAGAATTAAAACTGTGGTGCTGAATCTTATTTCAAATGCGATTCAATATTCTCAGTCTGGCTTGATTCTAATTACAGTAAAGCCATATAGATCTGGAGTAGAAGTGTCAGTTGAAGATGAAGGAGTTGGAATACCAGAAAATGAGCTAGAAGCAATCTTTGTACCATTTGAGGAAAGTAGCAGAACTAAGTCTAAGGCTTGTGGACGTGGGTTAGGGTTAACACTTGCTAGAGAAATTATATTAGCACATCATGGTGAAATTTGGGCAGAAAATCGACCTAATAATAGAGGAAGCAAATTTACTTTTAGATTACCATTACGACAGCCAGAAGGCGGCTTCAATAAAGCTGTTTATAGTAAAAGTGAGGTTTTTGGTAAAATATATAAAGACAGAATAGCTAAATTATTAAAAGGATTTGGTTATGAATGCAACTCCATTAATTCTCTCAAGGAGCTTGAGAATCATATTAGAGTTAATAAAAGCATTTTAATAGTTGATGATGATCAAAATGTTTTGGATGCAATATCTTTAGATATATATGCTGAACAATATACTCCAGAACCAGTTAATAATGCTTTTGAAGCTGTTAAGTTGATTAAGGAAAATCCATTACAGTACTCTTTGGTATTACTTGATATGGTGATGCCTGAAAAAACCGGAGAGCAAGTTGTGCAGGAAATTTATACAGTAACAAAAATGTATGGCATTCCTATTATTATTATTTCAGGTTATAGCCAAACCTATGAAACTAAAAACCTGCTTTATTCCATGGGAGTAGTAGCCTTCATTGAAAAACCTTATACCTATAATCAGCTTCGTAATGTCATCAACAACTACCTCAAGCAAACAATTATTCCACTTCCTTATTCTTATCTCCCTTAGGTTATATCCATCTTTTATGTTAACTATTAGAGTTCACAGTTATAAATTATAGCACTAATGCAAAGTCTAAGTTCTGATAACACAAGTAACATAAGTTGGATATAATTAATAGAACAGAAAAGAAATTAAGAGGAGAGCGATGTTGAGTATGCTCTAAAAGCATATGTTTTTTTAGTACATTAAAAGACAGACTCAATTAATGAACGTTTATTAGATCTCTTTCGAAACTGGTTAAGGTAGTTCAAAATTATAAATGCCAGAGATCAAATTAAATCTAAGAGAGAATCTTTTACGTCTATTTCGATATTTGTCAGCAATAATTTTGATCTACCTTAACCAGTTTCGAAAGAAGTCTAATATAATTTATCTTGAACAAAAACTACTATACCGCACACTTAAGTATTATCATTGTATTAATTCGAAACAAAGAAACGTAATTATCAAACAACTACTATTGGCTCAAGGGCAGCTTGAAATAAAAGAAGATCTTAATTCGATAGAGAAAAAAGATTTTGACTTAGTTAATACAGCACTTGATTTTTATATTTGTGATATTATGGGTCGTTTTAAAGACGTGCTCGAACCTGATGTTTAAATTAAGAGCAATAAGATAAGTTCAGAACTTTTTCAGTTAATATACTAAATTATCAAAGTCTTTTTTTATAACTCAGAATCAATTGTATATCTAATTTTGAAGGATATTTTGTTTTTTTAGATGTAAATAACAATGCGACAATTTCGCATCTACTTTAAAAAAGATGAAAAATTTTTCATAATTATGACAAAAAGTCATGTACTGATAAAAATCTAAATGATACTGTATACCTGATATTATCTGAGATTCAAGATTTAGATAATATTCGGCTAGAGATTAAATACGCTAAACCTGAAATTTACTTTTTAAATCTCTAGCTGCTATATAAACTAATACAGCAGGAGAATTCTATGCCTATTGAAGACGAAGGTCAAAATAAAATCAATAAATTAACCGAAAAATTATCCACAGAGGGAATTAATAGCACAACAATAAAACAGATAGATAGTGAAATGCAAAAACTATACTTTCAGCTAGAGGAATCTGAGCAAGTAAGCATAAATTGCATAGAGTGGATACAATATTTTAGGCTAATAGTAAATAACTACGACAGAAAAAAAGTAAATATAATAGCTTCTCTAAATGGAATGATTTTTTTATTTAGACAATACATAGCATCAACAAATATAAGGATTGAAACATTTAATATAGAACCGCTAATAAATAATACCGTTATCAGAATGAGGAAAAATTTTGAGAATGAGAATATAAATCTAAATGTTCAAAATGACATAAAGCCGATTCTGATTGGAGACAGTTTCAGAATAAAAGCAGTAATAAGCCAGTTAATTGGTAGTGCGGTTATAAATAGTAGCAAGAATAGCAAGATTATTGTCAACGTCAATCAGAATTCAGAAATATTACAATTTATAGTACAAAACATAGAACTAAGCACTTCTAAAGAAAAATTAGAAAAAATAAATGCTGAACTAGAGAATACGAATTTGGTAATGTATCAAGAACTAGGAGAAGGATTGGCATTTATAAAACATCTTACACATCAGATGAAAGGAAATCTACGAGTTAAAGAGCAAAATAATTATGTAACTTTTTCATTTGATGTACCAACAATAGTTTGAATTATTCTTTAGGAGAATGCTATGAAAGAAAAGAAGAAAACAATTAACAAATGGATGGTACAAATTCCTCCAATACCAATTACGTTGGTGAATGGAGAGAGTGAGAATATCGATGAATATATGGAAATAATAACAAAGCTAAGAAAAGCGAAGTATCAGGTCGAGGCAGCTGAATCATTGAAAGAATATTGTACAGATTTAATACAGGAGATTAAATATAGATTTAATATTGCAACGAGTGAAATTGTAAGGCTTGCAAGCGAGATCATGTTAAATGATTCAGAAAATAAAGATAAGCTGAAAACAATATTAAATTGATCAGCAAATCTCCAAGGGTACTGTAATGATGTAGTTTACACGCTTAGAAGCGAAATTGAGAATGAAAATTTATGTTTAAAAAAATTTAGCATACAAAAGCTAGTAAAAAATGCCGTCAGGAGACTAGAAGACATTGCAAAAGAGAAAGATATAAAAATCAATTACAATTTTCAGTACAAAATGAAGGATATTGTGATTGGAAATAGTGATCACTTACAAGCTATATTAAGTCAATTAATAGGAAGCGTCATTAGATTTAATCACAGCTGCCAGGTTATAATTACAGTTCATTTGTTTACTGTAAAAAATTATATAAAAAGCGATAACATACTACAATTTAGAATACACGATACAGGAAGCGGTATTTCAAAAGAAAAATTAGGGAATATAAAAGCTAAATTAGCTGATTTTGAGTTGGTACGAGACTATCCACTAATGCTTGAATCAGGATTATGGTTTGTAAATTACCTTATTAATCAACTTAATGGAGAAATGGAAATAGAAAGCGAAAAAGACAAGTTTACAACCATTACTTGCAATATTCCAGTACAACTTTTTTAATCAAATTAATTCGCTTCTTTCGCAGTTTTTATCTAAGATTGAAGTATATAAAAAGTTTAATTTATTGTATAATTTATTAAAGATTATTTAGAGATGAAAAATGATAAACTTTTATAGCGAGAGCTTACTAAATAAGCTGTTTGAAACCAACGTAAGATTTAATACTGAAATTGATCTTGATAAAGTTGAAAAAGCAATATTTTATGCCCAAAAATATCATGGTCAGCAAAAGAGAGATACAGGAGAACTATACTACACACATCCATTAGAAGTAGCTTATATGGTATCAGACTACAGCTTTGAAACAGATACGATTATTACAGCAATACTACATGATACCATCGAAGACACAACACTAACTAAAGAAAAAATAGGTCAAGAATTTGGTCATAATATTGCAGAACAGGTTTCAGATCTCACCAGGATTAAGGATAATAAAAAAAATCAGTTCTAGAGAAATGATTCAAACATTTTATAGACAAAATAAAACAGAACTATTATTAATTAAGCTTTTCGACCGATTCCATAATATTCAGACTGTATCAATAAAACCTTATGAAAAAAGACAAGAAATCATACTAGAAACGCAGCAAGAATTTATACCTCTTGCTGAATATCTTAAATTACAAGAAATTGCTATAGAGCTAAATAAATACTGTAAGCTGTATGCTACCTAATAAACTAAAGTTTAATAGGTGGTTAATGTAGTGAATTGCAGAAATTAAAATTCAATAAGAGAATGTTCATGTAAGTTATTTTGTTGTATAATTTAAAAAGAATAGAAAAAATGAAAAATATATGCATTTATCAAGATTTTTAGATCCAAAGAATGATGTAGCATTTAAAAAGATATTTGGATCAGAAAAAAACAAGGACATACTAATACATTTTCTGAACGATATATTGTTGTTTGAAGGGAATAGAAAAATAATAGAAGTAGAGTTTTTAGGAACGATATTAGATGCAGACATAGCGTCCAAAAAAGAATCAATAGTAGATGTTTTGTGTAAAGATAAAAACGGTGCGCAATATATAATAGAAATGCAAGTAGATCCTACACAAGGATTTGAAAAAAGAGCACAGTATTATGCAGCAAAGGCATATGGCAGGCAACCAAATAGAGGAAAGGAAGGAAAATACTCAGACCTAAAGGAAGTTATATTTATAGCTATAGCAGATTATAAATTGTTTCCAAACAAAGAAGACTATATATCAAGGCATGTAATACTTGATAAAAAAACATATGAGCATGATCTAAAGGACTTTTCATTTACCTTTATAGAATTACCAAAATTTAAAAAAAATAGAGTGGAAGAGTTAAGTGATATAACAGAGAAGTGGTGCTATTTTTTTAAACATGCAAAAGAAACAACATTAGATGGATATAATAAAATAATAGGTGAAGATTTAATAATAAAAAGAGCGTATGAGGCATTAGATCAGTTTAATTGGAGCGAAGATGAACTAATAACCTATGAACAAGAGTTAAAGCGTATATGGGATAATAAAGCAGTAGAAGATTATAAACTCGAACGCGCTAAAGCTGAAGGTAAAGCTGAAGGTAAAGCCGAAGGTAAAGCCGAAGGTAAAGCCGAAGGTAAAGCTGAAGCAAAAAAAGATTTTGCAATAAAATTATTGAAATCTGAATTATCAGTTGAGACAATTGCTGAATATACGGATTTATCAATACAAGAAGTATTAAATTTAAAAAATAGTGTAAAATAATAATGAATATACAACACGAAATCTTACTTTTGATGTGTTGTATGCTACTTCTATTAGATGCTTTATATTACACTACAAGTTCTATACTATACTGAACATTGAGAAGGCCATTCTTTAAGGACTCAATGTCCTTAACATGGCCGCACCATTCTTGACGAAAACTATTCCATTTTAATCCATGAAGGCGAATGTGGCGCTTAGTGTTTTCATCTAGTTCAGAGGCAAATTTTAAAATCACAGCAGCTTTATTTTGCTGTTCTTTATCAAAAATATCTTTACCGATTGTAGTCCAATGATCCTGAACATTTGGATGTAAAGATAGCTGGTTCAAAAAAAGTAGCATTGTTTTTTGAACTCTAAGATTTAAGACTATATCTCTTAATATTTAGGAATATTTTTTGATATAGTCCATAATCCAGAATAAATCTTATGTTAAATGTTAAAACATTTTTGCTGACACATTCTTAACTTATGAACATGTGATTCTCTGTACCTTGATTCTAATGAAAAAATAGTTGCAAGCTAAATCGACAAGATTGAAATATTACTGTGACTTGGATATGTGAACAGTGTATAACATAACTGTCTTATTTAGTGTTTTAGCTATTACATTGCATAATTATATTGACAACTATTAGTAAATGCATGTTATAATACAAAATATAGAGATTAAGCAAGGTATTATAATGAATCCTTTTTCAATAGCAGCAGCTAAAGCACTATCATTTGCCACTGAATCTATGAGCGATGCAGTTGAATGCGTTAACAAAATTATGTTGAATTCTGTGAGTGCTAACTGTAATGTGACTACATTTAGGAAAATACCTCCAGCTGACGAGTTGTTCGCCAGTACAGACAGTATACTTGCATGTAATAGTAGCAAGATAGATCCATATAGATATCTCGGCAATACTATGGATTCAATTCGTATGTTTGGAATAACATATAATCCTGACCTTCTTCATGAGTGTACAGGTCAGGAAGTATTAACATCGAGTAATGCTATATCGTGTGAAAAAAATGAGTTACTATATGAACATAATGTTCCAAATTATGATGATAGTATCCAGAACACTGTAGTTAGATACTGTATTAGCTCTTGCAAAATAATCAACTGCAACTTGATCAAGCTGAAAGAATTTTGCTCTGGCATGGGGTGTGATAATTATGATAATACTACCTATAGCAGTGTAAATTTTGTTAATGTTACAACTAGTCCTGAAGAGGAAAATTTTTTCACTTCTGCTACAGCAACAGTAGCAGGTGTAATAGTTCCATGGATAGTGCCAACAGTACTAGCAGTTTCTGGAGGTATAGCATTATATGGAATATATCATTTGCGCTCCTCAAAAAATAAAACCAGTTCTTTGCCTGTAAACAGTGTAGACGTAGGTACAAATGCTAATACTAGTGTTAAAAATTTAAATGCAGAAAAAATTTCAACAGATTTCCTAGATAATGATGCACAAGCACATCTTTATGAAGATCTAAAGACATATAAATGTGAAGAAGCAGCATATGATGACACTGCACTGCCAATATCAGGTGGTCAAGATGCAATAAGGGCTGAGGCTGTATAACAATATTCTCTATACCTCTATCATAATCTTTATTATTAATAGATACTTTTTTCTTATTTAAGATATAAGTTCTAAATTATATTGAACATTGAGAAGGCCATTCTTTAAGGCCTCAATGTCCTTAACATGGCCGCACCATTCTTGACGAAAACTGTTCCATTTTAAGCCATGAAGGTGAATGTGGCGCTTAGTGTTTTCGTCTGGTTCAGAGGTGAATTTTAAAATCACAGCAGCTTTATTTTGCTGTTCTTTATCAAAAATATCTTTACCTATTGTAGTCCAATTGATCCTGAACATTTGGATGTTGTGTTAAAGTTTCTTTTAGTGAAACAATTGCACCAAATAAAGTATTTGTTGATAAGTGATCAAGCTTAGCTTTAGCAACTAATCCACCCATTTCGATAAGACGTCGAGTACGCATTTTACGTTCTTTAATTTTAAGGTTAACCTCATCCATGATTAGCTTAGCCTTTTTTTGCTGAAGAGTAATTTTTTGCTGCATAAGATTTGCCATGTTAGTAATTCAGAAAGATAAAAAAATCAGGCAAGAATATATCAAAATAAAATCCCAGTAAAGAAAAAAAACCGCGCCTACCAAACCAACATCAAATAATTATAGTCAAAAAAACGTGAATTCAAGGTTAGAAGCTTCATTGAAAAATAAGCTTACTACGCAATATGCAATCTATAAAGATTGCTGCTAAAAAATGAGTACTCATTAACCGATTGAATGTTAAAAAAAAAGAAGTTTATGCTAGCAAAATCAAAAAAACCATGCTAACTTAAAACTCAGGTGAGAATTGGTATTGAGATGGCGATACAGTTTGCAAGGATTGAATTTTTACGTAGAAGTGAAGGAGGTGATAGTTGTCGTAAGGCAGCGTATAATGCAAGAACTATTGTTGAAAACGAGAAGACAGGTATAAAGTATAACTTCTCTCGTAAGAAAGATAACGTATATCATACAGTGCTGATACCGGATTATGTAAATCAAGACTTCAAGAATATTCAAACATTAATGAATGAGGTAGAACGAACAGAAACAAGAGAAAATAGTAAGTTGTTGAAGGATATAGTAATAGCATTGCCAGACGAGAAGGAGCTAAATTTAGAGCATAGAATAGAACTAACTCATCAAATAGTTGATGAAATGGAATGGGTGCAAAAAGGTATTGGAGTACAGATAGACATTCATAAGCCTCAAACAGGAGATAAAAACTGGCATGTACATATATTGCTTACTATGAGAAGATTTAGAGAAGATGGAACTGGTTTAGGAGATATAGCAGTAGATTTAAACCCAAAAATCATAACAGTTAATGGCAAAAAGGTTGTTATTAAAGATCCCGAGATGATTCATGAAAGAGTAAAAGAAATAATTAATGCATATTTCGCTAAATTAGGCTTACCATATAGAGTTGACGAGATAAGCGAAGTGCCGGGAAAGCATATTGGGAATATTAAATATATTGAAATTAGGAATTTAATTAATGAAGTATTAAATGAAAATGAGTTACGTAAAGAGGCTCATTTGAAGATTATTAATGATGCTGACGTAATAACAGATTCTATAACACATTACAAATCTATTTTTACTAAGCAGGATGTTGAAAAAGCAGTAAAAGATATACCAGATCTAACAGCAAGAGAACAGTTAGTTCAGCAAGTGCTTAGTTCAAATAGAATACTAGAGTTATACCATGATGATGGTGAAAGTAGCAAATATTTTACGACAATTGAGGTTCGAAATGAGGAGACGAGAATAATCAGAATAGCTAATAAAATCAATAATCAGGTTTATTACAACGATATTTACAATCTTAAAAGTGATATCGAAGGTCTAGCAAATGTTAGTGAAGAACAGAAACAAGCTCTAAGGCATATTTTGCTTAGCACTAGTGGAGTTAGAGTCTTGAGAGGAAGAGCTGGTATAGGAAAATCTTATGTTTTAGCAAAAACGTATGAGCTTGCAACAAATCGTAGACAAAAAGTTATTGGCCTTGCTCCCACTCATAAGGCAGTATCAGAGCTGAAGAGCAAAGGTTATACATAGGTCTATACAGTAAAAGGATTTTTATATAATCGAAAAAAAATTTTTATGAAAGGCAGCTTAATAGTAGTAGATGAAGCTGGAATGGTAGGTACTAAAGCTTATGCAGAGCTGTTTAGAGTAGTTAGAAACAATTATTGTCAACTGATACTCGCTGGAGATGAAAAACAGCTAGCTTCAATAGAAAGAGGCGGAATGTTTGAGATGCTGAGTAATAATTTCGGTTCACATGTTTTAATAGATATTCGCAGACAAAGTGAAAACTGGAGCAGAGAAGCAGCAACAAAGTTTGCTGAGAGTAATATTTTAAGCGGTATAACCTTACTGAGACAAAATAAATGTGTTAAGTTTGATAATACATTACAGGATTCAATTAGTAAGTTGATTTATGATTGGAGTCTAAGCAAGTTTAAGCTACATGAAAAATTGGTAATTACAGTACGTAATAAAGATGTCGACATTCTTAATTCAAGTATTAGATCTTTGTTAAAAGCAAATGGTACGCTACAAGGCACAGAATATGAGCGTTCTATTGATGGAAGGAAAGAGTTCTATATGGCAGGAGATAGAATCGTATTTCAAACAAGCTATAAGGATTTACAAATACAAAATAGTGAATTTGCAACTTTAACTTCGGTTAGTAAAAATAAATTTATAGCTAAGACAGACACAGGAAAAGAAGTGAGTTTTGATTCGGTAAAATACAATTTAAACATGGCTATGCAAGTACTGTTTATAAGGTCCAGGGAGCTTCTATAAAAGATATATACGTTTTGCATAATGGAGTAAGTAATATAAGCAGCTCATACGTAGCTATGACAAGGCATATAGAGAACTTAAAGTTATATTGCAATAAGGAAGCAACTAAAAGCATTAACAGCTTAATAAAACAGCTCAGCAGACCAAATGAGAAATCAGCTAGCATAACTCTGAAAACTGCTCATGATTTGGAGAAAGAACAGACAAAGACAACTGTTTTTAGTAAAGTTTTTAGTAAAGTTGAAAACTGCTTTAAGTCTATAATCAATGATATCAATGATAGATCTCATGTGAATGAAGAATATTATTACTTTACCGCTAAACCAGAGGAAGAAGCTAAAGTAGAAAAAGTCCAGCTCAAAGATATTTCTACTCCATTATTTATGCACATCAAAGAACAAAGACAGTATGATTATGATGTAACCATTTTGTCTGCAGAAGGAAAATCGATATCAAGTTTTCAGGAAGCTGGCATTGATAGCAGAATGGTATATAGCTCAAATGTAAATAATTTAAAGTATTATCAGCCATTTCAAGGAGAAAAGATTCTTATAGCTGCAAATAATGATAAACAGAATAAAGAGTATGCAAGTACTATAAACGAGGCTGCAAAAGCATTAAAAAGCAAAGGAGCAATCACTAGCATCGTAGTTCCTTCAGAAGGTGAAGATTTTAACGAAATGCTAAAAAATAAAGGAGCAATAGCTGTTAAGGAGCTTATGATACCTGAAATCATGAAGTTAATTAATACTCAGAACGTAAAAACAGAGTCTGAACAAATTGTAAAAGCTGATATAGCTCCAAAAATTAGAATTAGACGGTAGTGCTGAAGATTTGAAATTGAATGTAAGCTATTCATTCACAGAGCAAATTACAAAATGAGCTATACATGATAGTTGAGATGGACTTTTGTAATTCGCATTATACCTATTCGCTAAGAGAATACTGAAAGTTATGTAACTCTTGCAGAATTTGGATCCTACACGAAAACTATCTCAACAATCACTTAGCAATAAAATTATAATTCAAACGGTAAAAATAGCAAATATTTATACCGCAAAACAATTTAGTGATGCGAAGGTGAGGTTTTATATGACTGACAAAATCAATGATTCAAATAATTTCAATAACATTCATAATTCAAAAACAGATATAGAAAATTCTAAGGCTAACAGCTTGAACCACAACGTGGCTGTAAAGTTGATAAATGGTGATATTGCTGATGGCATAGTGCTACTTAGCGATCATAATAGCTTGAGGGCTGATAATACTCTAAAAGAATCAATAAACCAATTAATCAATGATTGGAAAAATAGTAAATTTGAGCTGCAGGATCGTTTGATAATTGCTGGCCATAAAGAAGCTGAAAATATTAATCAAAACATCAGAAACTACATGAAGGAAAATGGTGATCTAAAAGGTCCAGAATACAGCATTTTAATTTCAGGAGCCGAATCAAAAAAATATGCTAACTACATGGCTGGAGACCGAATTATCTTTCAAACAAACGATAAGGATTTACAAATACAAAACAGTGAATTTGCAACTCTAGTATCAATTGATGAAAATAAGTTTGTAGCTAAGACAGATACAGGAAACGAGGTAAGCTTTGATTTGAATAAAATAAGCTTTAAACATGGATATGCTACAACAGTTTGTAACCCACAAACAGCTGTCAAAAAAGATGTATATGTTCTTCATAATAATGGTGTAGGAATAGAAAGTTCTAACATAAGCATGATAGGGAATGCAGAGCAAGTACGGCTGTACTACAATGTGCAAGCTACAAAAAATGTTGCTAACCTAATAGAGCAGCTTAGCACAGCTAAGACAGACTCTATCAATTCAAAAGAGGAGAATAATGATGTTCAAGCAAATGAAGTAAGGCAATATCAATCTGCTCAAAACTATAGAAAAAACGATTATTATTCAAATAGCGAGGAAGACCTACAAAAATTGAAGGATGCAATAGCTTATAGAGCTGACACTATAGCTCGTGATATTCTTGGAGATCCAAATAAGCGCCTATCTACATACGGAAAATTACGTTGGGGAGACACTGGCAAAATACAAGTAACCACCGAGGGCAAGTACGCTGGAAAATGGTATGACTTTAGTACAGGACAAAAGGGTGATTTATTATCCCTGGCTCAAAGAGAAAGAGGATACAGCTTTTTTGAAGCAAAGGAATATTTGAAAAGTATGGTTGGAATGTCTAATATTAGTCAACGGTATCAGAGACCGCCTAAGACTGACGATTCTCAACAATACACTCAACAATCTGAAAGTGTTAAAATCGCAAAAGTTCAAAACTTGTATGAACGATCAAGCAGAATACATGGTTATGAGATAGATACGAGCCCAAGCGCAGAAGTTGAAATAGTAAAAAAGTATCTTGAAAATCGTGGTATTACTTTTGACAAAAGCACCGCAAGTTCAGACTTAAAAGGAAGTATACTGTTTGATACTCAAACGAGAGAAAATTATCCAGCATTTACAGCATTTGCAAGAAATTCAAAAGGGGAAATTACCGGAGTACAGGCCGTATATCTAAATTCGGCAGGAGATAAGGCGAATATTTTAATTAACAGAAGATCTTTCGGCAAAATCAGCGGATCGTTCATAACAATCGCAAAGCGAAATGCGAATGACCCTAATATAACAATTATAGCAGAAGGCGCTGAAACAGCATTGAGCTTGCAGCAATCAGGCATTAAAGGTAATATCATTGCTAGTGCAGGAATTTCGAATTTGAGAAATTATTCACCATTTCCTGGTGAAAAAATCATCATTGCAGCAGATAATGATAGCAAAAATCCTATAACTAATAATACTGTAATTAAAGCTGCAAAAACGTTAGAAATGAAGGGAGCGATAACTTGTATAGTCAAACCACCAGAAAATGGTGATTTTAATAATCTGTTGCAAAGTTGTGGAGACCAGTCAATTAGAGACATTATAGAACCTGAAATTACTAAACTGACTAAGGCAGTTGAAACAACCAAACTTACTCAAACAGAAAATAATAGTATAGCAAAACAAAATGATATTACGAATGTTAAAGAATTGTATAATAAATCGTCATCTCTATACTACTTTAAACAAGAAGAGGAAGCTAAGGTGGAAGCAATAGTAGTTAATAAATATTCAGAAAACCATACAGAAATTTATAGTTCAAAAATCTTTAATAATTCATAATTTAAGGGCAAATATGGTTTTTGATGAAGAGACTCAAAAATCCTGGCCTGCACTCACTATTTTGTTAAAAATGAAGCAGGTGAAATTACTGGAGCTAAGATATTAGCTCTGAATTCAAAAACATGTAATAAAGCTGATGTAGCTGAAAAATCTGTTGGTACAATTAGTGGGTCATTTGCTGAAATTGCTCAACAAAATTCAAAATATTTACCTGTAACAATTATTACAAAAGATATTGAAACAGCGTTAACCATTAGGCAAGCTGGAGTCGAAGGAAAAATCTTATGTGCAATTGAAGCCGAAAATTTGCAAAACTATAATCCTGGCCCAAAAGAAAAGATCATTCTAGCAGTTAAAAATGACGTAAATACTGAAAAAGCTGAAAAAGTTCTAGAGGATAAGGGAGCAGTAGTCTGCACAGTCAAAAATGACTTCAATAATGTATTAAAAACTCAAGGATTATATGCTGTTAGAAATATTATCAGCCCTGAAATAAGAAAACTTAATGAAAAAATTGAATCAATACAAACTAATATACAACCAGGATTATGTCTGAAACACTAGGCAGAGTATGACACAGCATTTTTTATTTAAAAAACTATAGAGTAAAAAAATATGACAAAAAAATTAAAGCATGATTCATTGGCAAAGACAATCATGAGTGATCCAGTGGCTGCACAAGAATTTCTAGAGTATTATTTACCAATGAATTTCAAGAGTTTAATAGATTTATCACAAATAAAAGTAGAGCAAGAGAGTTATATAGAAGAATCGTTAAAGAAAAAATACAGCGATATCGTCTATAGAGTTGCCACCAAAAAACATGGCAATGCTTTTATTTATATATTAATTGAAGCTCAATCAACCGTCGATTATTGGACAGCTCTGCGGTTATGGAGATACACATTGTTATTGTGCGAAAGGCATAAGAAAGAAAAAACTAAATTACCATTAGTGTATAATTTAGTGATCTACAACGGCAAAGAGGTCTACAAAGCACCTAGGAATTTGTGGGATTTATTTACCGATTCAATGATAGCTAAGCAATTAATGACTTCTGACTATCAATTAGTCGATTTGCAAAGTATGTCGAATGATGAAATTGTTAGGAAAAAGCATATCGGAATGCTCGAATATATGCTAAAGCACATTCATCAACGAGATATGTTAAAGCTTTGGGAAGAGTTTCTAATAAAGTTCAAACATGTTTTAATACTTGACAAAGAAAAAGGCTATATTTACCTACGATCATTTTTATGGTATACTGATACTAAATTACTAGAGAGTCAGCAACCAGAATTAGAGCAGGTTCTGGCTAAGTATTTATCTGAAGAAGAAAAAAGTAATATTATGAGAACTATTGCTGCAAAATATATTGATGAAGGTATAGAGATTGGTGAGATTAAAGGCATAGCTAAAGGCATAGCTAAAGGCAGAGCTGAAGGCATAGCTGAAGGCAGAGCTGAAGGCATAGCTGAAGGCAGAGCTGAAGGCATAGAGATTGGTGAAGTAAAGGCTAAACAAGAGCTTGCAAGGAACTTATTAAAAGCTGGCTTTTCAGTTGAATTTATTTCTGAAAATACCGGATTGTCAAAAGAAGAAGTGATTAATTTAAAAAATAACATAGAGTATTAATTTTTCGAATTAATACTCTACTAACTTAAGTTTTTTGAGCAATTTATATTCACAAACAAAAGCTGTATTTAAGTTTTGTAGCTGCATAGTTAGTTTTGTGATAGGAAAGTTACCGGCAAGCTTTACATAACATGTAAGGTCTGGTAGGTTCATAATTTCAGATGGCATAACTAAAATCTTTTTACGCTCAACATTATTCATATTTACCCCATCTCGCATAGTATTTGATCCATATGACAAGTTCTCTTGAGTTTCAATTATCTCTTGCTCACCTAGTGTTAATGCTGATTTATAGGCTGTAACCTGATCGCTAACTCGAAAAATAAATTTACTATTAAACAAATCCAGCATAGAATCACATTCAGCAGCCCCATATATTGCTTCTAATTGATGAATGTTCTGCAATCCAGCAACAAAGCAGCCTCCATACTTTCTACTTTCAGCTAAAGCAACTGGTAAAGACGAAACTTTTTGTAGAGCTGGAAGTTCATCAAGTATAAACCACATGTTTTTGTTATCATGATTAGGATTTCTACACATCAAAGCCTTGATAGCTATGCTTATCCAGGCTGAAATAAGTGGGCATAAAGTAGCTCTTTGATTTGGGTTAGCTGTGATAAATAGCCAGCTAGTTTCATTTGAATTACTAAACCATTCTTTTATGCTAAAACTACCTCCAGGCTTTAAATATTGTAGCGAAGTAATATTCTTTCCAAGCGTAGACTGAATTCCTGCAGAAGTTTCGAGCGCGCTTTCACTTATAATACCTGATACAGCAGTGTTTCTAAAAGCTTTTGCAAATTGTCTATTATCAGAGTAAATGATTGTATGAATTAGTTTTATGATATCTTTATCATCCTTATATAGCTTCAACGCTTCAGACAAGACTAATTCAGCATTTTTAGCAAAAAAGTCATCAAGTTTAGGAGTATAATTACTAAAACTACTAGCTATATCATGAAAATCAGCTGCTTCAAAACAATCATTCCAAGGCAACCATTGTTCACTATTTTTTTCTAAAGGATTAAGCAGTTTATCACATTTAGGATCAAAAAATCTATCAGTAAAAGCTCCAGTTGTGTCTACAATGATTGCTCGATCTTTGTGTAATCGAATTTGTGGCAGCAGTTCATTAAGCATATTAGTTTTACCAGTACCTGTTGTTCCAGTAATAAGAATATGTAGTCTTTCACTATTCTTTACTAATGGCAAGCCTCCAAAACGGATTTTCGAGGCCTTTTTAGCGCTTTTTAGCATTTTAGATAGGGCATTTGCACTCTACAAAATCAGCACCTCTAATTTTGGCCTTAATAATCGTGTTTTTGCCTTGAGCAGTAAAGAAAACAATTGAGATTATCACACCAATAGTAAAAACAATTAATCCTTCTAACAATGCTGAATTGATTAAGAATTCCCATAATTGCTGTATTTTAAATCCATGTTTGCCTGTATAAAACTCATGCAAAAAGTCTTGAGCATTGAGGTGCATCCATTTTTTAAACCTTAAACTATAAAACTTAATGCCTATTTGATCGATATCATAAAAATGCTCACCAATTGCTAGCTTAAGCTGCACATATCTTTCAATTGCAAAATAATACAAGCTGCTCAGAAAAACTTTTTGATATAATCGACATATAATCCAGAATATCGATAATCCTAATCCAATTATAAAAACGTTGGTACTACCTTGCCCAAACATTCTTAACTTATGGGCAAATAACTGCGAGCCCCTGGTGAAATTTCCTTGATTCTGAAAATTCATCTATCTCAAGAGTATTTTTTCAATATCTGTAGTTTTTGCTCATACTCTTTTACTCCAGTAAAATTCTTCAATTCTGTTAACCTTTTTAACATTGTTTCATGTTCTGCAATGATATTTAGTATTAAATCACCACACCCCACCTCCAGCACTAGTACTAGTACTACTACTTTTACTGTGGCTAGTACCTGTATACTCAGTAGTAGCAATGCTACTAGAACCAACCTTCTGCAGAGCTTGGTATTCACTCTCAGTTAGACCTATATACAGAGCTTCATCATGAGTTATCCTGTCGGCTATTTCCATGGTAATGGAGTTTCCTGTTGAAATAAGATTGGACTCTTTTTTTGTCAGTGAATCAAGATTGCTCTGTGAACGCACAAACTGGTTTTGATATCCAGATTGTAGCAGTGCAGAAGAGCGGTAGTTATCTAATAATAAATCTACGTTTTTATTTATAATTTGTCGACCATCATCCGTTGTAGTGACTTTTATACTACCATCATTGATAATAGCAGCCATATGTAATGAAGGAGCTAGGTTTTGTTGAGAAATAGTTCTATTGCCTATGCTGTAATTATCCATACTCAAGTTATTGTCGACTATATTACTTCCTAAGCTGCTAGCAACTTGTATAGGAGAGAACTGGCTGGCTAAGTTAGCTGTAGCATGAGCGCAAGCTTTTATCACTGACCAAGAAAGCATTGGTATTGATGATGCAAGCATTTGAAACGTCGCATAGCTATATAAAATCATCTCTGCAAAGCTTCCTTGCGATAGCATATTCAGACCATAATCACTACCGAAAGCTCCAGATTTACTGGATAAGCTGATCATTCCTAGACAATGGATTATTGTAAAAAATACTGGCCAGCTGCTGACCCATATTATTAATAGAATCCATGTTTTGAGTATGTTGTAACCACCAGGCAGTAAGCCCATTGGAAATACAATAAAGATCATTGAAACTACTAATGCAAAAAAAACAGATTGTAAAATAGGCATCATGTGAGCAGCCATTTCCCCAGCGACTAGATACGAAAATGATTGTTGAAAGAGCCCTCTGATTGCATGCATACTCACCAGATTAGGATAAATTCGTGATAATGAAAACTTCTCACGCCAGTCATCATATGACTCACGATTAGCATTAAGTAGCATAGCTTGCTTCATCCATTCATGAATGTCTTGTTGCTCTCTCTGTAAATATTTTAGTGTGTCGCCAGTCATGACTTTTAGTCTTTGACTTAACATGCTTGACTGATCAGATTGAACTCCAATCGCTGCTGCGAACTTTGTTAGAAGCCCTTCATTTAATTCTTTATGAATTGCTGCTTTAATCAATGGAGTAGCTTGTCTGCATGTCTTGAAACTAATACCTAAATTACTAGGCTCACGATAATAAATACCGAAATTATTAGGTATATTCTGCTCGATAAATCCTATAATGTCATTAGTTTGTTGAGCAGCTGCTTTTTTGCCTAGAATATTACCTATGATGTAAGGCTTCATAAAGCATTGTCTAAGAAATTCCTTAGTATTAGTTAAAGTTACTGGATCATGTATTTGCACATCTCGAATCTTAGCTACAGCCTTAGCTCCAAACATAATACCAGTTTTTCTGCTTGATAGTCCTTCATAAGCCGGTAAAAGATGATTTTCCAACATTTTGGACACAAAGTAACTCGTTTGCGATGAAAGAGAAGCAAACATTGCAATACCTATCGGAATATTATCAACTTTTACTGGTGCACTCATTGATACCTCATCCTTGAGCCAAACAGTAGCTTTGGGGGCAAATAACAGCGTAAAAATAAATATCGATGGAAAGAACCACTCCATAGCAAAGATGCCGATATTTCCTCTAAAAATAGCCCTAGTAGCAGCCCATATGCCGCCAATAGTCAAGGCTAAGTGGCCTACTGGAGTGAAGTATTCGCTATTTGAAGCAAAGACTCTGCCTATGCCGTTAAACACATGCCATAACAGATCTCCACCACCAAATGTGTATATTACGTAATCCATTAACTTTTCTCCTTCGCTATTAAATGCTGCTCTATTAATCTAGCCCTTTTATCTATTCGACTTGCATCTGTTTGTAGGCTAGTCCATTTCTCATTTGCAAAAAGTTGTACCCGATTCAATTCCTTCAAATATCTTTCTAAATGTTCATTCGAAACTTGCTTAGCACCTAGTGAAGTAACGGCTCTACGTATTTCGGTGATTACTTCCTTCAAATGCTGAACTAATGTATAGCTAGCTATTAATTCTGATGAGCTATCTAAAATTGTGACTCCAGAAATATATTCTAATATGATATAATCATAAATCGGAAATATATCTCCAATCGAAGATAAAAAGGCTATTTCATGGTTACTAAATTCAGTATTATAATCAAACTTATTTTTTAGATTAGTCAATTGTTGTTTAGCTTTACCTGCATAAGACTGCTCTGGTGATATTGTGATATTTCGTCGCAAGCTTGGATGCAAGCAACTAACATTATCACAACTGTAAATCGAGGCTGATTCTCCGCCTTTTAAATGACTAATCCAACTTTTTTCATCCTGAGCTAATGAGTCATAAAAGTGTACATTATTGTTTGTAACCACGATAGTGCCAGTCATAGACATGATTGAATCATGCATATTTGATGGTATTCCAACCTTTGCTGCTGCTTTAGTGAAGATGTTATAATCATCAAGCATTAACTCTGAATCCTTGTTTTGTGCTTGTCGTAGAGCTTGTTTTTGATCTAAATAATTACGACATTTTTTACCAGCGGCAAAATAATCAAACCCGCTTTGTGACTGTATATCACGGCAAACAGCTTCTCTCATAGCCCAGTTCTTTGGTAAAGCTGTAGCAAATAATGCTTTTGTTAATTCACAATCTCCTTTGGCAAATTGATTCATCTCCATTGCTAGATTACGCAAGTCCTTAAGAGCATTTTCGATCTGTGGAGCAAATGTTTTTAATCCTAATGAAAATGCATAAACTTTAGCTTGAGAACCAATGTTTTTCATTAGTTGAACTAATTCTTCTCCAGAAATAACAGAGAAGCTACCAAGATAGGCGTCAATACCGCTACAGCTCATGTTTAAAGATGGTGGAGTTATAGCAAATGGCTGAAATGATGTTTGGCTTGTTCTGGCAGATAATCCGCCAGCTGCATAATATCCAGCCGCTTGATCTTGATATGATCCAGATCTAGTAACATTAACACTCATTCCTTGAAATACGTTTTCGATATTCCAAGCTAGTGATACTGGAGCTTGTAGCGAAAATAATGCTGCAATAACATAAACTCTGATTTTGATGCTCATCTAGTCTCCAACTTATGATAATATCTATCGATTGCTAGAATATTGTCGATAATTTTATCTTCAGAAATTATGGCTCTAGCTACTGAATATATTTTCTTACCATCGCTAGCTACTGAATATAACACAGGTACAACATGCTTAGGATTTAATTTATTCAGCAACTCATTATTCTTGCTGACAGCTAGCAACTGAAATGCATATTTATTAGCAAAGTCCTGAACAATAGGCATAAACGCCTTACAGAGCAAGCAATCTTGTTTAACTTGCAAAATTAATCCCCAGTTTTTAGCAATGTTTTTGAGTTTTAAGTCGTTTTTCTGCTCTGATTTTTCTTGATACAGCTTTCTATGTAAGCTATTAGCTGGCTCATGAGCATTAATCAGTTGATAATCAAGTAGAGTAGCTAGTTGCCACATAGTAGCAAACTTATGCGCCTTCTCCATGATTTTTTTCTGTAGCCTTTGAGCTGTAATCACATTTTCGAGCGTTGGATTATCAAGCGCTATACGCTGAGCTCGATTAAATTGCTCCTTTAATTCCTCGATTCTATGGTCATGAGCTCTCCGCATCAATTTAGAAGTAGAGTCATCAAGCTCATGACCATGTTTATCATTATACCATAAAAACCATGTTGGCAAAGAGTTAGCAGTAGCTAATTCCATCGACAAGTAACCAAATAGCACTATTATTACCGATAAGTGTATTGCATTCATTGATCTCAATCCTAAGGAACTCCACTATCATAGTTCATCCACCATTGATCTTCAGCATTTACTATTTCTGCAGTATCTTTTTTTGAAACAGGTAAAAGATAATCTTCAATATTTTTTATATGATTTTTAAAAAATATTCTCATCTCTTTTTTTAGTAATCGCACGGCTAGGGCGTATAATGGCTTGTTGCCAAATAGAATGCAAATGTGTTAAGTCACGCAAATAAGATGCTGTATGTTCACCATAAGAAGAATATATTTTATAAATTAACTCTTTTTGTTGATTAGTATAAATACTGAAATCTATTTCTCCTGGAGCAGGAATTGCATTAGCTTCAAAGCCGCCAAATACAGAACGTAAATGCCGTACTACAGGTCCATTTTCCCATGCTTCAATATCTTCTTTAAAAAGAGGCTTATCAAATAAAGCTAGATGCACACCTTGTGCAAAATACACTAAATTTTGCAGTTTCAATTGAGTTATTACATCTCCTGCTTCTCTATCAACCAATACTAGAAAATAGCTAGCAACATCAAAACAACTCAATAACTCACCCTTTTGTTGTATAGTCATGATTTTATTATTATATCTTATGACTATTTTATAACAATTTGTATCACAAATAAATCATGATAATGCCTTATAATACCTGCTTATTACAGATATCATTTAAAAATCAAGATTGCTTTTTAATACCTGCAATTTCTTGTTTGAGTATATTTATTAACTTGTATAATGTTCCATTATTAGGATCATATTTAATAGCTAAATCAAAATTTACTATTGCTTCTTGGTGTTGTCCTAATCTATACAAACAAAATCCTTTCATATAATAAGCAAATGAATGATTAGGTTTATACTTAATAGCTAAATTAAAACTTTCTATTGCTTTTTTATATTGTTCTAATTTACTTAAACAAACTCCTTTATTACAATAAGCGTCTACATGATTAGGATTATACTTAATAGCTAAATCAAAACTTTCTATTGCTTCTTTGTATTGTTCTAATTTACTTAAACAAATTCCTTTATTGTAATAAGCATCTTCATGATTAGGATTATACTTAATAGCTAAATTAAAATTTCCCATTGCCTCTTTATATTGTTCTAATTGGCCTAAACAAACTCCTTTATAATAATAAGATTCTGCATGATTAGGATTATATTTAATAGCTAAATCATAATTTTCTATTGCTTCTTTATATTGTTTTAATTTGCCTAAACAAACTCCTTTCATATAATAAGCATCTTCATGATTAGGATTATACTTAATAGCTAAATCATAATTTTCTATCGCTTTTTGAAGCTGTTTTAATTCATTTAAACAAACTCCTTTCATATAATAAGCATCTGCATAATCAGGTTTATACTTAATAGCCAAATTAAAATTTTCTATCGCTTTTTGAAGCTGTTTTAATTCATTTAAACAAACTCCTTTCATATAATAAGCATCTGCATAATCAGGTTTATACTTAATAGCCAAATTAAAATTTTCTATCGCTTTTTGAAGCTGTTTTAATTCATTTAAACAAACTCCTTTATTATAATAAGCTTCTGCATAATCAGGTTTATACTTAATAGCCAAATTAAAATTTTCTATCGCTTTTTGAAGCTGTTTTAATTCATTTAAACAAACTCCTTTATTATAATAAGCTTCTGCATAATCAGGTTTATACTTAATAGCTAAATCGTAGTTTTCTATTTCTTCTTGATGTTGTTCTAATTCACCTAAACAAAATCCTTTATTAACATAAGCTTCTGCATCATTAGGTTTATACTTAATAGCTAAATTAAAATTTTCTATTGCTTCTTGATATTTGTTTAACTTAAGAAATGAAATTCCAACATTAAAATGTTTTTCTGCTAACATTGCTTTATCCTGCATTAATTTCTGATGTAACATGTTGATTGTTGTTTCGTTTTGATGCGATGGTCGTATTTAACAGTATTAATAACACAGCTATTATATATTTTACAAATTTCATATGATTATTAATTACCATTTAAATTTTTGATTAGCTACTAAACACCAAATAATTACTAAATTAGAGGTGTTATAATTAATCCTTCTTTTATATTTTTTTCAGTCTTATTAATAAATATTATCAGAAATTCTATTAATATTCTTTATTTTTTTTATTATTACAACCTGTTATAATAAATTATGTTGCATTAAATACGTGTGATTTTCTATAGGTTGAGACAAAAATAAAAGTTTTTTGCTTGTCCAAAAAAAAAGCATTAGCATTATTAACAAATAATAAAACCATCAACATCATTACTCGTATAACCATATTCCTCTCCAAGCTTTATAAATCAAAGCAAACAGCAATCTCTTTTTCGCCAAATCAAGTAACCGAAATCTTCACCATTAACTGGAAATTCTCTACCAGCTTGCCATATAGCTTCTGTTTGACCTATGCTCTTGCAGGATTTTGTTTCTGGAATTGGATAAGTCATTTGTAGTCGATACTGACTTTTCTTGATAATAGGCATTGGATACTTACCACATAGGCCTTTATAACCATAATATCCCCATAACATCAGTTGCCTATGCATTTTAGCCATAAACTTACTTACCATTAATACAGATGTTCCAACTCCACCATTATGCGCTGCAGCTGTTCCAGTGAAAGGGTAAAGCATTCCTTGACATCCAGCACACCAAAAAGCATAATCGCTTGCTAATAAACCAGCGCTACAACTGATGCAATCAGCTATACATGCTTGATAAGCAGCTACATTTTGAAACAACAACGTTTCTGGATTTAAAATCGCAGATTTTGCATCGTCACTCCATAATGGATCAAACTCTGTTAAATATGCTATATCGACTGCAGCCATTTCCAGACAAATAAAATCAAGCAAAATTTCCAGCCAGTAAATCACGGGATAGACATACCAATGAATGTGGTAAAAAGCACTTCCTTCAGCCTCATCTTTCATGCCTTTTTGAGTAGCAGTTCCAAATGACAAACCTCCAAGACTTACCATACACATTGGTGACTTTGTAACGTCTACAAGGCGTACTGGCTCCCAAAATCCTACCGGAATACCAGGTATAGGCACTGGAATCCCTGGCTTAGGACAAAGACATATAAGTCTACCAGAAGCATTAGTATCAGGCATTGAACTGCTTACTACCTTAAATCCAGCTATAGTAATTGGAAACAAGCACTTCCAACATACATCTGTTATAGGATTTACAAATCTTCCAACACACCCAGCAGCTGCATAACAGTTATTAGCTGTTATAGACATTACTATCGCTAACAAAATTACCAGTTCCTTCACTCACTTTGCTTGCATTGATGAAATTTTACGAAGAAGTTTTGGATATCTATTTCCTGGAATTAAATATAAAGTTTCACCACCTGGATTTACTATCTCTTGTATTTCACCTCGTAGCGTATTATTAACTATTTTAACTAGATCTTGTTCTAATTGCTGTAATTTCCAACTTTTCATATAAAACCTTCTTTTAAGTTGAATCTAATAGTATATTGAGTTATACTGCTTACAGCATATTATGTAACTTCCAACGTGCGTTATATGCTTTTAATAGGTGCTTACTTCGCTAATTTTAAGCACAGTGTTTTCTTGCTCTATTATGGCTGGCACAGCTTGTATTTTAAACTTCATACTCAAAAAACCCAATTGATCGAAGAATACGTGCCGGCCTAATAGATTGCTAAGTTCAATAGGATTTCCATTAACTAACACTATCTTTCCTGGTCTTGATTTTGCCCAAGCGACCTGATCTTCATCATCTCCATCAATTAATATTAGTGGTTCACCCCAATTTATTATCTCTAAAGGATTTATTTTAGTTCCTCTCCTTACTATTATTATACCATTTTTTGTCTTAATGTCATCCTTTTGAACATAGGTAGAATCATATATTCGCGTTTTATTTTCAGTAGCTTTACTCAAATTTTTTACTGGAACTGGTCTCATGATTTTTTGCCTAACTTTTTCCTGAAATTCCAGCTGCATTTGATTCAACAAACCACTTTTTGATGCAGCATTAAGTTTAGCCATAATCACCTCCAGTAATGATTCCTCAATGATTGGAAAAACATGCCCTCTAGTCCCATAATCCTTAATCTCAACACCTATATCAGCATTTAATAAATTGGCTCTTATATCGCTTACTTGATAAGCAACGGCAAATAAAGCAAAGAATGTACCTATACTAATTACTGCTCCGTGCTTCATGGAATTATTTTCCGTTCTCTTATCACATAATTAATTGCCTCACTGACATTCATCCCTTTAGCCATGTGATCTTCTATTGCTTGATAATCTCTAGCATTCGTTGAAGTTAACAGCAGAGTAAACGGATCAATCATTAATCTGCCTATAACACCTGAAACATTAGGGCTATAAATAGCTATTTCACTATAATACGGAGGATTTGAATGTACAGATTGCAGTAAATTCAGCTTCCAATCCTCATCAACAAACCCTGCAAGCTTATGGTTAGCTCTCATTGCCTTAAACGATTCAGAATTTTGCTTCAAAATTATCTTATGCGATGAGTTCTCAAACGCCTTTTCAGACGCAGAACCCTCTTGACGAAAGTAATCCGTGAGTTGCTGAGTTGCTAAAGCAATCGATCCATTATATTTTCGAGCTATTCGACCTGCTTCTTCAATAAACTCTCCTGAACGCTTTCCAGCTAATAGCTTCCAAGCTTCATCTATCATAATTAAAAATGGTCTACTTCTATCTCCCTTAACCATTGTTTGATTAATATGAACAATCATAATCTGTACAATCACAGCTAATAGCTCTGGTACAGAGCGTAGATGATCAGTTTCAATTACCACAATATCAGAGTTTAGAGATAATTGCGCCTTACCGCTAAAAAATCTTCCATGTTGACCATCTTTAGTAAAAGGAAAGAGCATATTTCCAAGCTCTTTAGCATATGATTCTTCTCTATTTGATAACCAGTCTGCAATATCCGTGATTTCAGCTTTAGCTCCCTTTTTTTGCCAGACTGATATCAAAGCCCTCTGTAGCATTGGTTGTTGTAAATCGCTTGTTCCATACTGTGGAGCAGCCATAGTAGCTAAAATGGATGGAAAGTTAGATAAAAAATCCGATCTAGCTTCTATAGACTTTGCGCTGTCATCCTCTGGCACCTCTGAAAATGGATTAATTGATACAGGATTTTTCATGTCGAATTCTATGTATCTACCACCTAGAATCAAGCATGTACGCTTAAACGATCTTCCGTAATCAAGAACAAAAACTTTACCACCAACTCCTAGAACAGATAGCATTAATTCTTGCATGAAAACAGATTTTCCAGAGCCTGGAACTCCAGCTATACAAAGGTTAAAGTTCTCATTTGGAGCTGCTGCATTCTTATTTAATGCAGGTAATAAAGCTCCACCAAAAGGAGACCAGTACATTATTTGACCTCGTCTTCCAGCTAGCAACATACCTGGAGAACTTAAATCACCTTTCCATTCACCGATTATTGGCAATAATACTTTGCTCTCTACAGAAACAGTTTTTATGCCTCTACCTAAGCTAGAAAGAGCTACTCCAACTCCTGATGTTTTATTTTGACCCAATATACCTTTTGGGCCTTGCTCAACTAACTGCATTGGTAGCGCAGCTAGTAACACGGCTACATGATCATATTTGCATGGTACAAAATACCATCCACTGCGTCTTAACATCGAACAAAAGGCCGATGCAGATTGCTTAGCCTTTTTTGTTTTATCAAACATAATAACGTTGAAGTGAATATTAACAACTCTATCACCACTCTGTAGAGCAGCTACTACATCAGCTAAATCAGCAGTTTCTTGTTGTATGTCATGAAAAAAATTTGCCCATTCCTGCATTAATATTTCTTTCTAGTGCCTCTCTTTTGGTTATAGCAGCAGTTCTTTCCATAGCTTGATTTGGTAAAATTTGCAGACCAAAATGAATCAGGAAATTTGATTTTATATATTCATCACGACGCATTTCATTACCTAAAAACAGATCCATAGCAGATAATTTCCACTCTGCAGGCCTATTTCTTGCTTCTAGACTGATAAATATTTGATCATCATTTACATTTACACAATCATCATTCTCAAATAACGAGAAATCTCCACTTAGAATTTGTTCAGACAATATTTCATACTGGTTAATATTTGAATGTTCTTCTTCAGGCCAGCCAAATATTACTCTCAGAAACTTTAATAATTGCTGTGCATTCACATTTTCAGTGCTTAATCCAATTGACCTAAACGTATCTTTTAAAGCATCTCGTCTGCGAATCATATCATCGATATTTGCATTTAAATTAGGTATAGTAACTGAAATCAACAATACTACATCCTTTACAGAGCCTGACTTTTGAGCTTGATCACGTAAAAATTCTGTTCTTTTATTAGCTAACTCAATAAATATCTCTCCTTTACGATATGACTGCCAGTTGCTTAAAAAATTCTCTATATTATTACTACCAATCATCAAGACTTGCAGGCTACTTTCACCAGGTAAATTTTCATCGCTTTTCAGAAATTCAGCAATTTCATTTTGAGCAGAAACACTAGCTCCAACTAATGGCCATGCAAGCAATACAAAACCTATTGAACCACGATTAAAGAATAGCTGAGTCTCATCATCATATGATTCATAGACAAAGTGTTTAGAAAATCTTTCTCGATCAAAATCCTTATGTATGCTTGCGTTCACCTTGACTCTGTTTTAATTTAAATAAATTAATAAGATATTTTTTTGGTTTTTTCGGCGACTTGTTAACAACAGCTACGCTTTGAATAGCTTTAGCTTGCCTGTAGCATAGAATACAACGTCTTTTTGATTTAGTTTTGGATGTTTCAACTTTCTCAAGATTATCAATATCAAAAGCGCCTTGAGCAACCATATTCTTTATTTCGTATAAAGACTTACATTTTAGCCCTTTAGGAATTTTACAATCAAAAGTACTTTCGAAAAAGAAACTGGTTAGGCTCATACAGCACAATAGCAATAATAAAAACTTCATTATAAATAATACTCCTCTAACTTTTGTGATTGATCGAATTTATTATGCAAATTAACTTTTTCATTGTTAGTTGATTGTGAATAAGTTGAATTATGTGGCTTCTTCTTGTGCTCACGTAAGTCAAAACCTTTTTTAAATACAACATCGATGACTCTACCTGAGGCAACAACAATGACTGGGCTCATAGAATCAGCTCGTTTTATAGCAAAATCAGCTAGCTTATCAAAAGCATTGCTAGCTCCAGCGTAAGCTCCAGACTGAAGCGCATCTCCAACACTTAACTCTGATTGCGCCTGACCTGGAGTCATTATATTTAACGTTGGAGCTGTTGTCATATCAGGTTTAATAGCTTTAGCTTGCCGAAACTTAGCCATACTGCTAAATACTCCATTTAATGCAGCCATTTTTACTACTTTAGACGATTTATTCACCACTATTCCTTTAATTCCAAAACGTCCGTCTTCGCCTATCAATCAGCCTTCCACCTTTTTTTTCGATAATATCTCCTTGGTTATTGACTACTGAAAGAGTTTCGATGCGACATTTAGCTCTCTCTGAGGAAATCTCTCCATTACATGATCCAATTAAAATCGCCTTTTTGATTTGATCAGTTTTATATTTATCATAAAGAATTGCTGTATCAAGCAACTGCAGAACAATTGGTTCTGGTGATGAAGAGCTGTTTGTTCCTGTGCCTACAACGACTTCAATAAGTAGGACAGCTCTAGCAGAACTACCGCTAGTAACATAGTTCTCAACATTTTTTTTGCTCAGATTCAGCTCTCCTAAGATTTACATAAGGCTTTACTACTACAGGAGCTTGCTCTGTTTTGTTATCATGTGGTGAATTTAAAATATGATGATTAAGATCAGAACTAAATTCATCACTATCATTATTATATAGACTCTGCTTAGGCTGATTCTCCAATATCTCAAGTTTTTGGTTAAAATTATTAATTTGGGCTGTAATTTCTAAATATCTGCTTTCTGTTACATTTTCAAATCTATCTTTTAATGTTTTGACTTCATTAAGTATTTCCTCTGTCCATTTCGCTCTCAAATCTACAGCTTGTTCTATTCCAGAAATCGCTTCTCTTGACTCACGATTTTCAATAAAAATTATAGATTCTTTCGTTTTACCACTTTCAGATAAAAAAAATGAAACAACCATTATTGTGATGCTTATAAAAGTTAAGGCAATTACTGGCTTTCTACGAATGATATTTGTTAATTCTGATAACTTGCTATTAGACCTAACACCAGATTCAGCCTTTGGTTTATCATTTAGCTCTAAATCTTCTTCTTTTGTATTATTATTGTCTGAATTGTCCTGTTCCACTATTCCTCCGCTTTTTGAATGTTAATGTTTCTACCTTATCAATTAATTTTCATACCACTGGCAATTCACTAGGTAAAAGCCTAAAATAACACCAATTGCTACCATTACTCCTGCAAGCTTTATATTCCCTCGTGCTACAGCCCAAATCGATGATAAAATAGTTGCGCTTGATATACCTATTGTTTTTAGCTTTCCACTAAAAAGTCCGTCTATTTTATTAAGCTGTCCTTCAAGAGTATCAGCTAATGCTGGCTCAAAAGAAAAAACACAAGCAGTAATTATAATAATTAACAGCCCTACAACTACATTATTCCACTGTATTCTAAATGTAGGGTTTAGCATATTTAGTCGAGATTTTTGATATATGAACATTGTTATTGCTTATTAGTAAATTTTGCATTATTCTCCTAGTGCTAGTGAATTCCACATTGAATGAAATTTTACTTTGAAGCGAGTTTCAGATACCCTACCAGAACTTCAAGTCTTTGAAGTAAAAACTAGCATTTTAAGCCAGTTTTATTTTTCCTTAGTATTTCTACTTTGTTTTTTAGAAGGTTTTGCTGTTAATTCTTTTGTATTAAGGTCATTACTGAACAAATTGTTATTGTTTTGTTTTGAATTATCCTTTTCCTCTATTTTTGTAGCAGCATTAACAAGCATTATAGGGCTTGGAGTTTTTGGAGTAAAAGTTAACATTAAATCTTGAATTGTTTTATATTTTCCTATTACCATTAAATAAACTTTGTTTTCTTCTGCTCGTGGAGCAATAAACAAACATCCAGACTCATGAACTATACCTTCAACTGTGTTTTGAGGGTACATAAGAATATCATTAATTTTTTCATCTTTAAGATTAATTCTTGTTGGCCCACTATCAGAAATCTCAAGCTTAAGCAGCTCATCATCTTCTAACTCATATTCTACCGCATATATATTATTAACGTTGACTAAAGCAATAAGCCCTATCATAAATCTCAAAACTCTAATACTCATTTTTTTATTCCATTCTCTTTAACACCAGTCAATAACAAAAGGTAATTAGGAGTTCGCTTGTAAGTCAAAAGGTAAGTCTTATCGACAGCTATATGTTTACTATCGCTAAACCAATAACGAAGCGTTCCACTAATTAATACTCCATTCATTTATCACTTCAACATTCTTCGGAAAAAAGACTGAAGATACATTTGAGCCTTTAACAAATTGCAAATGATTCTGAAAAAAATTTTTAAAGATTCAGTATTACTGAATGCCACTTTCATGTCTGCTGTTTGTCTTTCTACCTCATTTGGAGAAGTAGTAAATAAAAATTTCATCACATAAATTGCCCATTCCTTTAAATAGGTTTCATGGTAATTTTTTGATGAAACCATCATTTTACGATCAGGCTCCATTGCTGGAATTAATAACCACTTTTCTTCTTTGGTAATTGCAGCCATTATCGCAATTATATTAGCTGCAGCTAGCAATATAGTTACTGAAAGTAAGCATTTATTATATTTAACCAGCTCTTGTATAGCATTTTGCTTAAAGAGATGATTCATTATTTGCCAACTTTTTTGCCCAGAAGTCTTGAATATCCTAATGGAGCTGGCAATAAACCTTTAGCTACTAAAAAACTTTTTAGCAAAAAATTCTCCGGTACCTTCTTAAATTTCTTAAAGCAATAACATAGAGCAATTCCTCCAACCATAAATGCTAGGCCTAATTTAGCATGCCTGCTGTTTAGTAGTACAATTCCTGGAGCTACTCCAGCTAGCACTACTCCCCATTCGTCAATGCTCAAACCCATATACTTCAACGGCCTCGATAATGCCCAACATAATTTTTGATTTTGCATAATCACCTTTAGCCGCAATTGTAGCATGAGATTTCTCATTCTACTACTATAATAGACCTCTTTCGAAACTGGTTAACGTAGTTCAAAATTATAAATGCCAGAGATCAAATTAAATCTAAAACCGAATCTTTTACGTCTATTTGGATATTTATTAGCAATAATTTTGAACTACGTTAACCAGTTTCGAAAGAGGTCTAATGTTTAAATTAGCTAAACATCTTCAAACACAGATTTTACCTGCAATAATTAGTTTACATACATGCATGTGCGACATGAAGTCGCACTATTCTTACCACGACGTTTATTTTAGTTAGATAGTATTATAAATATTATAACTTCTAGCACATTCACTAATTATTTGTGTAGCCTTAGACATATACTCTCGTACTAACTCCATACAAGGTATATTATAATGCATTGTTGAGTTTGGATTAATATGATTCAATGCTATACCAATTGTCCTCTGACTTGCGCCTGCATCCCCCATACAACTTGCTAACGTCCTTCTTAGATCGTGTATTCTGAAATTTTTTATGCCAGCCTTTTTACAAATTATCTTCCATGCTTCATATGGCTTTCTAAGTGTCCACTTTTGCTACTATCGCTTTGTAGCACCAATTTACTTTTAGATGTTAATTTCCTTGCTTGCAATATTTCCATTGCCTCATCTGTTAATGATATATTTTGCGCCTTTCCGTTCTTAGTTTTTTGGTATATGCCATATTTTTCTTTCAAAATCTATATTGTCACATTCCATCTCTAACGCATTACTTTTTCTAGCTGCAGTATATAACGCTAGTAATGCAAAATCTCTTATCAACGGAGTTGTTTCTCTGCATAATACTTCTAAAAATCTCCCCATTTCATCGTAACTTAGACGTCTCTCTCTTGCTTGCAGTTTATGCTGCTCTATTCCTATAGTAGGATTGTTTTCTATTAATCCCCATTTTTTTGCCTTATTAAACATAGTGCGTAATGTTACTAGAAATAGATTTGCTGTAGCATATTTTTCCTCTTTGCTGATATCATTGAATATTTGTTGAATATCACTCATTCGAATCTGGCTTATCTTTTTTCCATATAATGATTGTGCATAAGTATGTACTCTGTCAGTATACTCTTCCCAGTTTATAGTATATATTTTGGCATACTCTTCAATATACCTATAACACAGCTCTTTGAATGTAATATCGTTAGCTTTTCTTTCTCTTTCTTTTATACGATTCTCATTTTCTTCTATCTGTTGTTGACGTTTTACTGCTCTTGGATCTATTCCGTTCGCCATTAATGTCTTTAATTCTCTTGCTATTTTTCTAGCTTCTTTAATAGATAAATATGGAAATTCCCCTATCGTTATTTTTAAACTCTGGTTTTTAAATTTTTGTTCTAAAACCCATGTTTTTCTTACTCTTCCTCTACGGACTACCCATGAGATTTTCAGTTTAAGTCCTATTATATCTGGATCGTGGATAATTGATAATTTTTCTCCCTCAGAAATGTTAATTTTATTTAATACCTGCTTTATAAACTTTGATGATATTGAATGCATAATCACCCCACATAATATTAATGTTGATATTATTAATATATATTACGTTTTATTAAACATCCGATATAAATTATGCTTTTTTTGATATCAAATTTTTTATACTAATTTGTTCATAATACATATAACTTGAAAATCGCTTATCAATCCCAGGTTGTATATATTTTTTGATCATTAGATTAACCTCTAGATTGAAAACTGACCACCAATTTCCTAAATTTTCTGTCAACCTTTTGTCAACCTTTTGCTTTAATTTTTTTGTTATATTGACAAATATTGCAAATATGTTTATAGTTAAGGTTGAAGCTTGATTAAAAATATTAATAAAAGTTAACACAAGTTAATAGTAGGTTCTATAAAGTGTAAAAGTTAATAAAAATTAACTTTTCTTCATCCTTATACTTGCTCTGCCTTTGCACCTTTACCTATAGAATATCTTATTATTAATATTATCTTCATTTACAATTTCTAATTCACTAAACCATATTTTATCAATAACTTGCTCATATTTGTAATGTCGAAGTATGTATTTTCGTACTTTGAACAATATAGAGTTAGAACCTAGCTCTTTACTAAGTTCTGAAAGGTAATCTTCATCACTTATTTGTTGCTGTACAACTGTTGTTTTTTGATACTCCGTTGTGCTATTAGTAACTTGTTTTGATTCATCAAATGGTATAACTTGTAACTGCTCAATATCGTTGCTATGCACAGCTCGTACCTCATGTAATATTTTGTAATTTTTTTGTTGTAAGAGTAGTTACTTACATTGACAAAAAATACAAATTTAGCTACAGTTAAGCTTGAAATTACAAATGAGATAATAAACTTTAATAGCAGTATTTATATACTTTACAGGAAAGAAAGTTGTTGCTTTAGTACTTATGCTAACTCATTTTTAGTTATCTTTTTTATTAAGAACTAGCGTTTTTACAGAATTAATTATTTTTTCTTTTATTAGAACTTATGATATCTGTTGTTAACGCGAAGACTTGATTAGTGCAAAATTCAGATCTATGTTTTTCTATTTTCTATATTGAACTGTAGTTAATAATAGTACAAATTAAAGCCTTTATACATCATGGATGATAAAATAAAAAATTACAATAACTTACCATATCGGATAGGTGTAGGTATGGTGATTATTAATCAGAAGAAAGAAATTTTTACAGGTCAAAGAATAGATTCAGCACGTCAATACTGGCAAATGCCACAAGGAGGAATCATTTTGGGAGAAACATATAGTAAAGCTGTATTAAGAGAAATGAAGGAGGAAATTGGTTGCAATAAAGCTATTATAATGGCAGAAAGTAGAAATTGGTACAGCTATCACATTCCAAAATTTCTTGTGCATAAATTGTGGAATAGCAACTTTAAGGGGCAAAAACAAAAGTGGTTTCTGATAAAATTCCTTGGAAAGGATGAAGATATTAATATAAATACAATATACCCAGAATTTAGTCAATGGAAGTGGATGAATAGTAACCAACTGATAAATAATGCGTTGCCATTTAAAAGAAAGCTTTATAAAGCAGTAATCAATGAATTTCACATATTTTTATTATAATTGCTCTTTTTAATATTTTATCAATTGCAACTATAACATAATTTTAGAAGCTGTTAACAAATAGCTAACTTAATATAGCTAAACCTTTATAAAATAGTTATGTTATATACTTTTTGAAAAGTGTATCTACGTTACAGTGATATTTCGCGCTTCTTGATTTAGCTTGAAACAATTTTTTCTTAATAAGATTAAATTAGGATAATAAGTTGGTAGATATAGCAATAACGTAGGAAATAGGTACAATCAGATAAACTTCATTAAGTGTTCTACAGACATGCTAATATCTTTGAATTGAGGAGTAACTTTTCTTATTTCGTTCTTAATCTTAAACCAATAATGTTCTATAGGATTTAAATCTGGACTATATGTAGGTAAGAATAGAATGCCGCACTAGCATGTCTGTAAATGCAAATTTAGAATAAGAAACAGTTAGAAAGAGATAATATACAAGTGTTACAATGGTCAATGTTAAGGTTATTAAGTATAGTATTATGAACTAATACTTGTAGAAATATGAGCAATAAATAAACAGTTATTAATTGAAATTATATTTAAATATATTGCATAATTATAATTGTACATTATTTCTTGTAGACCTTTTACATTATGCTTTTCATGCTTTCCTTTATCCTAATCTGGTGTTATAATTGTTTTATATTAGTTTGGCTACATTCTGTATACCGTGAAACTTGTATTTTTAAAGAAGGCTGCATATTCCTTCTTGCTGCTTTTTCAGCTTTATCACTATAAGATTTTATCTGGAGTATCTGCTTCTGTATCTATGATATTTTCAATACGAAGATTTATTTTGTTTAACAAATTTTAACTTTATCTTGCTCATATTTCCTATTCAGATTAGTACTTAAAAATATTTCTGTTAAAAAAAGTAACATTTGTTAGCTGATTAGTTACAAAAAAAGCAATATAAACTAGCCAAATAAAAAAAAACATGCTAACTTAAAAAAATATATGTTATATTTTTTCTCATAAGCAAGGTAATATATTCTATGCAGTACTAATACCAACTTATACAAATTAAAAGTTCAAAAAACGCACAGGCGTTAATGAATGAAGTTGAAAGGACAGAAAAAAGCAATAGCAAGTTATTGAAGGATATCGTAATAGCTTTGCAGGACGATAAGGAGCTAAATTTAAAGAATATAATAAAAATTATCAATAGTTAAGGTGATGATGGAATGGGTGGAAAATTGTCTTATAGTCCAGATAGAGCTTTATAAGTCTTATAGATGAGAGAAAGTTTGTATGTACATATGTTAGTTACTACTAGAGAATTTGATGAGAATGGCGAAGGATTAGTTGATAAATCAGTAAATTTAAACACTCAAGGAGAGATGTAGCTAGCAAAATTTTTGTTGTTCCAAAATTGGAGATGGTTCATGAAAAAGCTTAAAGAAGTAATTAATTCATATTTTGCTAAGTTAAGCTTATTAAATAGAGTTGATCAGATAAGTAGAGTACAGCAAGCTCAGATTAGGCCACCTATAATTAGAGGTTTAATTAATGAAATAGTAGATAATGAAGTACGTAGAGAGTATTATTTAAAAATTGTTAAAGATGCTGATGTAATAACGGATTCTATAACACATTATCAATCTATTTTTACCAAGCAGCGTGTTGAAAAAGAAGTCAAAGATATACCAAACAAAATAGAAAGAGCAATGTTAGTTCAACAAGTGCTTAGTTCAAGTAGAGTACTAGAATTATATCATGATGATGGTAAGATTAGCAAATATTTTACAACAGTTGAGGTTAGAAATGAGGAAGCAAGAATAATCAGAATGGCTAATAAAATCAATGATCAAGTTTATTACAAAGATATTTACAACCTTAAAAATGATATAGAAAGCCTGACCAATGTCAGTGAAGAGCAAAAACAAGCTCTAAAACATATTCTGCTGAGTACTAGTGGAGTTAGAGTGCTAAGAGGAAGAGCTGGTACAGGTAAGTCTCATGTTTTAGCAGCAGTATACAAGCTTGCTATAAATTGTGGTCAGAATATCATTGGACTTGCTCCTACTCATAAGGCAGTGTCAGAGCTGAAGAGTAAAGGTTACAAGGAGTGCAATACAATAAAAGGATTTTTATATAATCAAAGAAATACAGTTACTAAAGACATCTTAATAGTAGTAGATAAAGCAGGAATGGTAGGTACTAGAGAGTATGCAGAGCTATTTAAGGTAGTTAGAAACAATAATTGTCAACTAATACTTGTTGGAGATGAAAGGCAGCTAGCTTCAGTAGAAAGAGGGGGAATGTTTGAGATACTAGCTAATACCTATGATTCACATGTTTTAACAGATGTTAGAAAGCAAAGTGAAAATTGGAGCAGGGAAGTAGCTGAAAAGTTTGCTGAAGGTAATATTTTAAGCGGCATAACATTACTGAAACAAAACAACTGTATAGAGTTTGCTAATACATTGCAGGACTCAATGAATAAGTTAATATATGACTGGAGTCATGGCAAGTGTAAGCTACAAGAAAAATTAATAATTACAGTACGCAACAAGGACGTTGATAAACTTAATTTGAATATCAGAAGCTTGTTAAAAGCTAATAGTACATTAAAAGGTCATGAATATAGCCGTTCAATTGCTAAAAAACAAGAGTCTTATATGACTGGAGATAGAATTGTATTTCAAACAAGCGATAAAGACTTACAAATTGAAAACAGTGAATTTGCAACTCTAGTATCAGTTAATAAAAATAAGTTTGTAGCTAAGACAGATACAGGAAAAGATGTTAGCTTTGATCCAAGTAAAATCAATTTTAAACATGGTTATGCAAGTACTGTTTATAAGGCGCACGGAGCTTCCATAAAAGATGTATATATTCTTCATAATGGTGTAAGTAACATAAGTAGCTCATATACAGCTATGACAAGGCATGTAGAGAAATTACGTTTATATTGCAATAGGCAAGCTACTGAAAGTTTTAACAGTTTAATATATCAGATCAGCAACCCAAATGATAAATCAGCGAGCATAACCTTGAAAACTGCTGAAGATTTGAAACAAGAGCAGAAACAGAAAAAAACGAATTGTTTTAGTAAAATCTGTAATTGGGTTAAGTCTATAGTAACTGATATCAATGATAGATCTCATGTTAATGAAGAATATTACCAATTTACTCCTAAACCAGAGCAATCAGCTAAAGTAGAAAGAGTACAGCAAGAGAATAGCATAAAACTACAGTCTGACAAAGATATTGCTACTCCATCATTTACGCAAATAAAAGAACAAAGATGGTACGATTACGATGTAACGATTCTATCAGAAGAAGCAGCAATATTAAGTCTGCAGAAGGTAGGCATCGATAGTAGAATGGTATATGTCTCAACTGTAAGTGATTTGAAGTACTATCAACCATTTCAAGGAGAAAAGATTCTTATAGCTGCAAATAATGATAAACAAAATAAAGAATATGTAAGCACTATAAATGAGGTAGCGCAGATATTAGAAAGAAAAGGAGCAATCACTAGTATTGTAATGCCTTTAGAAGATAAAAATTTTAACGAAATGCTGAAAAATAAAGGTATGATAGCTGTTAAGGAGCTTGTGATACCTGAAGTCATTAAATTAGTAAAAGTAGAATATCAAAACATACACTAAACAGTGTAGTAGATGCAAAATGGAGGGGCATTTACGCTACTAGTAGTTAGACTAAACAAGAACTACAAGCAGCTTTTGATCAAAATGCTGAACAATTAAAAACTAAAACTGATAATATCATTGATAATATAGCTAAGCCACTATAAAACAGTTATAATAGTTTAGCTATTACTATGGTCTAGATATGCTTTTCAAGAAATATGCAATATAACCGTTTTATAGTAGCTTAGCTATAGTTTTTAAATGTAGACTTTTATGACAATTTGGATTGTTCATCCTAATTACAGAATTATTATAGTCATTTGCAATGAGGTTTGAGCATAGAAAGAAGCGATAATTGATTCATAAGATTTAGCATAAATAATGAAAGGTCTATTTAATAAATTCTTATCGTATATGTCTAATAAATATTTTTATTTATCTTTTTTTTGAATAATCATTCTTTTTTACTTCTTGTATTCTGGCATATGACTTATTAGATCAAACTTTTATTACTTTAATGCGCCATGGCAATGTTTGAACTTTTTTCCTGAATTGCATGGGCATAATTGATTACGAGATATTTTCCCAAAATATTTATGGGCCATAGAATTTTCAGTAATAATTTTGCCTTTAAGGTTATTATCTGAGGTCTCTAATAAAGAACTAGTACTTTTTGGCGAAGAAGCTAAATCAATATGTAACCGAGCTACTCTTTGAATAAAAAGGTATTTTAAGTGCAATAGCATTTGTTTAAACAAATCAAATGCCTCTCTTTTATATTCGTTAAGAGGATCTTTTTGTCCATATGCTCTTAAAGATATTCCTTGTTTTAAGTGGTCTAATGTGTATAAATGTTCCTTCCAGGTCTGATCTAAAGTTTTAATGAAAATATGTTTAATAGCCTCATTAGCTGATTTAGCTGAATAATCCTGTTCTTGTTGTTTGTATATATCAAGAGCAGTCTTAGTAAGATACTCTATTACTTCTGATGAAGTAGATGTATCTTCAATATGACCTGGTTGAAGCTTAACATTAAATATATGATGGTATTCTTTAAGTAGTCCATGAATATTCCAATCTTCTTTGTAAGATTTTGGTGGAATAAATTTATGTACAGTTTCTACAATTAGTTCTTCAGTTAAATTATGTAGTATTTCATTAACATTATCAGAGCTGATTGCTTCATTTCGTTGTTCGTATATCACTTTTCTCTGATCGTTCATCACATTGTCATATTTTAATAAATTTTTTCTAATTTCGTAATTCTGGGCTTCGATTTTTTGTTGAGCAGTTGCTAAAGATCTATTAATTAAAGGGTGATGAATAGCCTCTCCATCTTTTAATCCTATTGTACGTAAAATGCTTGTTACTCTATCAGAAGCAAAAATTCGCATTAAATCATCTTCTAGAGATAGAAAAAATTTTGTTTGTCCTGGATCGCCTTGGCGTCCACATCTTCCTCGTAACTGATTATCTATTCTTCTACTTTCATGTCTCTCAGTTCCGATCACAAAAAGCCCTCCAGCATTAATGACTTGCTCTTTTTCTTGTTCTATCTGCATCTTAGTTATTTTTAACTTTTCTTGATATTCTTCTTCCGTTAAATTAGACTGATCTACTAGCATTTCAGCATTTCCGCCTAACATTATATCTGTACCACGGCCTGCCATGTTTGTTGCGATGGTGATTGCTTTTATTCTACCTGCTTGAGCAATAATTGAAGCTTCTTTATCGTGATGTTTAGCGTTCAGAACATTATGAGGAATCTTTTTGCTATGTAAAAGCTTAGATAATTCTTCAGATTTTTCAATGCTAACAGTTCCAACAAGTACTGGTTGCCCTTTAGAATAGCATTCTTGAATTAGTTGAATTATAGCACTATATTTGTCTTTCTTAGTGCTATATATTTCATCATCGTAATCTATTCTCTGTACTGGATTATGAGTAGGGACAGTGACGACATCTAAATCATATATTTCTTTTAACTCTGTGGCTTCTGTCATAGCAGTACCAGTCATACCAGATAGTTTTGTATACATTCTAAAGTAGTTTTGAAAGGTAATTGAAGCTAATGTCTGATTCTCATTTTGAATTTCAACTTTTTCTTTAGCTTCTAATGCTTGGTGCAGTCCCTCAGAATATCTTCTACTGTCCATTGTTCTGCCAGTAAATTCATCAATGATAATAACCTTTCCATTCTTAACTAGATAATCAACATTACGGCGAAAAAGTGTATGTGCTTTTAGAGATTGGTTAATATAATGAATTAGGTGCATATTTTCAAAATCGTACAAGCTATTGCTATTAGGAGCTAGTATGTTGATTTCAGCAAGCATTGTTTCTAATTTATTAATTCCTGAATCTGTGAGAGTGACATTACGTAGTTTTTCATCCATTTCATAGTCATCTTTATTAAGTTTTGTTATTAGTTTGTTAATTATTGGATATAATGATGTATTGTCACTTACAGGGCCAGAAATAATTAGAGGAGTTCTAGCTTCATCAATTAAAATTGAGTCTATTTCATCAATAATTGCATAGTTACAACCTCTCTGAACTTTTGATTGATTAGTAAATTGCATATTATCTCGTAAAAAGTCAAATCCTAGCTCATTATTAGTTATGTAGGTAATATCACTATTATAAGCAATTTTTCTTGCGTGCTCATTGGTATTGCTAGTAATACATCCTACTGTTATATCTAAGAACCTGTGAATTGTTCCCATCCAATCACTATCTCTTTGAGCTAAATAGTCATTTACTGTAACAACGTGAACTCCCTTACCAATAAGAGCATTTAAATATGATGGTAGTGTTGCTACTAATGTTTTTCCTTCGCCTGTGCTCATTTCTATAACTTTACCTTGATGCAACAATATTCCTCCAATTAGTTGTTCGTCATAATGTTGTATTCCTATAGTTCTTTTTGCTGCTTCCCTTACTACTGCAAAAGCCTCATATTGTATATTGTCGATAGGCTCATTGTTAGCTAGGCGAGCTTTAAATTCATTAGTTTTGTTTCTTAGCTCGATGTTACTAAGTTTAGCTAAGCTGCTTTCGGCGCTATGGACTTGTTGAATTTTTGATTTAAGATTTGCGATAATTCTATCGCTAGGCGTTTTAAATATACTTTTTATAAATTTTAACATCATTCTTAAATATGTCGATTTAGGATTATTTTACTTTTTAATTATAAGCGATAGAATCGAAAGTAAAGAGTTAGTTGTTATTGGTAGATTATATTAAATCATTGTGCTTATTATTAGATATACATACAACAAAATATGTACTTTTAAAAGTATTCATAATATGATTGCTGTAAATTTAGTTGACTAATATTGCTTTAATCTTTAAAAAAGATATTAATAAAATTTACATTATATAAAGTAAAATAATTATGATTAAAAATCTGGTTACGAAAATTTCAATTGCTACTACATTGCTGTTTGCTATTTCATGTCAAGCTCAAAATAATGATCAAAGTAAGATTTCAGTCGTTAATGGCAACAACAAAATGAACGCATTAAATGGTCATGAGAATAATGTTGTAAAAAATAAGGTTGTTGTAATTTATAACAATAAAGAAGCTACTGCATCGGATGTAGCAGCATATATTAATCAGGATATAAAAAGCTTCTATTCATATTCTTTGCAGCAACAGCAAGATTTAATTGAAGCTTATGTTACTGATAAGTTACTTGAGGAGCAAGTTAAAAAGTTAAATGTTGAAAATGATTTAACTTTTCAAGAAGCATTAAAAGTACTAAAACGTAGTTTGGCAGTACAGGTGCTATTAAAGAACAATGTACCAGCTTTAAAAGAGGATGAGTATCCTTTTTATCAAAAACAGTTTGCTAGTGAAAAAGTTAAGATTAGCCATATTTTACTAAATAGCCAAGAAAAAGCAAAAGAAGTAAAAGATAAGTTAAGCAAAGGTGAATCTTTTGAAAAGCTTGCTAAAGAGGAATCATTGGATAAAGAAACAAAAGAAAATGGTGGTTTAGTTGAACACTGGTTTTTTCAAGGAGATTTACCAGATCATATTTTTGCAATGCAAGAAGGTGGAGTATCTGAGCCTATGCAGTTATCTAAAACAGCATGGCAACTTATAAAATTAAATAGCAAAGTTCCGCATATACCAAGTAAAGAAGAAATTAACGAGTATACGTTTAACATTAGAGTTAAAAAATATGCAAGGGATTTGTATGATGCCGCTAATGTTAAGATAATGACTGATGCTTTAAATGCGCCAGAAGAAAGTAAAAAAAACAAACCAATAGATAGTACTGATAATAAGCAAGTAGTGAGTTTAGATGCAAAAAATGACACTGATTTAGGAAAAGTTGCTAGCACAACTGAACATACTGATATGAAGAAGAAAGGTGATATTAAAAAGCTTCAAGCAAAATCGAACCTGAAGAAGAAGTAAATAGAGCTTTATAAACACTTGTTGCAACTTTGTTTGTATTTAGAGGTTATTTTATATAGAGTATTTATTTTATACTAAATAATCTATATTAGCCTCTAATTAGATTATAAAAATCAGCCATTAAAAATAGTGAGCCAGTAATGATTATGTTACCATTTTGTTGTACAAAAGCTTGATTTGATTTAATAGCTGCAATTATAGCATCTGTTAATGATTCAGTAGGAATAGATATGATCCCAGAACTGTTAGCATATGCTGCTAGCTTTTCAGCATCATAGCTAGCAGGTTCAGATATTACACTCACTGTAAAAATTTGAGTAACAATATCTGTAAAATATGATAAAAAAGGTTTAACTTCTCTGTTGCTTGTCATCCCTAGAATTAAATATATTGGTGGTGTTAGATTTTCTCTAATAAAATTAGATAATGACTGAGCTCCGCCAGTATTATGGGCACCATCGAGCCAAATTTGTGGTATATTATGTGGTACATCAATGTTTCTTTTGCATAAATGCTTCATAATTATGTTAAAAATTTTATCATATTGTAATAGATCAATTTTTTCTAACCTTGCTGGCCAAACAGTATTACTTATACCTTTTTGAATATCATTAGCACTAAAATTAAAATGCTTAGTTATAGCTTTGCATGTTGCGATAGCAGTAGCAGCATTAATAACTTGGTGGTTACCTGGTAAAGATGGCAGAGAAAATTGATAAGTAAAATTATGAGATAAAAATTTGAAACTATCATTTTGTTTTTGAATACCAAAATCATATTCATATACTATAGGGATAGCTTTTACTTGTATAGCATAATCTATTAGAAGATCATATACTTGTTGCGCTTGGCAACTAATAATGCATGGAGCATTAGCTTTAATAATGTCTGCTTTTTCAGTGGCAATAGTAGTTAGGGTAGGGCCCAAGTATTCCATGTGATCATATGAAATTGGGGTAATTATTGTTGCAATAGGATTATCTATTACGTTAGTTGCATCTAGTCTTCCACCCATTCCAGTTTCCAATAGTAAAATATCAGCTTTATTTTCTGCAAATGCTAGAAATGCTGCAGCAGTAGTGCCTTCAAAAAAAGTGGGTGTTATATTTACTTTAGCTGCTGTAGTTCTAGTTTTTTCAATAATGTTAAATAGATATCTATCATCAATATACTCAGATGCAATTGTAATCCTTTCATTAAAATTCAGTAAATGTGGAGAAGTATAACTATGTACTTTATAACCACTAGTCTCAAATATTGCTTTTAAATAAGCTATAGTAGATCCTTTTCCATTAGTTCCAGCAACATGAATGACTGGCGGTACTTTTAGATGTGGATTTTGTAAAGCTGATAGTAATAATTTAATTCTAGTGAGGTCATATTTTATATGATTGCGCCAAGGAATTGGCCAATGCGGCATTTTTACCATGTTAATATTATATTCTTAATAAAAGTAATTTTGAAGAATTTTAGTATTGTAGATTGTATTATACAAATCTTATCAATTTTGATTGTTAGTAAATAGTTTCTTTGACTAGTTGATTTTTTGACTTATAATACCTAAACAAGTGTTTTTATAAGTTATATAACATTTTGAACAAGTAATTATTAACAACTTCCAATATAAAGCATTCTGCCTTCAAAAACAATTAAAAAATTCTAGAGATATTTAGGTATATATGATTGACATTATTCTTCCTGATGGATCAGTTAAACAATATAAGGTAGGAGTTACTGGCCAAGAAATCATACAGTCATTGTCGATTTCTTTATTCAAAAAAACTATTGCTGTTGAAGTAAATAATGAGTTAATGGATCTTTATATACCTATTATTAATACTGCAACAGTAAAAGCTATTACTATAGATAGTGTGCAAGGAATTGAAATTCTTCGTCATGATACTGCTCACATTCTAGCTCAGGCAGTTAAAAAATTGTTTCCAGATACTCAAGTGGTTATTGGGCCTGTGATTAAAGATGGATTTTACTATGATTTTGCTCGCGATAAGCCTTTTACTAGCAAGGATTTAGAAATTATCGAACAAGAAATGCAAGATATTATCACCAAAAATGATTTAATTAAACGAGAAGTATGGTTACGTGCTAAAGCAATAGAGTTTTTTAAGCAGCAAAAAGAGTTTTATAAGGTCAAGCTTATTGAAGAAATTCCTGAATCTGAAGAAATAAGTATATACAGACAAGGAAACTTTGTAGATTTGTGTCGTGGGCCTCATTCACCAAGTACGGGTTACTGCGCGAAGTATTTTAAGCTAACTAAAGTATCAGGAGCATATTGGCGTGGTAATAGTAAAAATGAGTCTTTACAACGAATTTATGGTACAGCCTGGGGAAAGAAATCAGACCTTGAATCTTACTTGCATAGACTATCTGAAGCTCAAAAGCGAGATCATAGAAAGCTTGGCCGTGAACTTGAATTATTTCATTTTCAGGATGAAGCGCAAGGTATGCCATTTTGGCATAGTAAAGGGTGGACTATTTTTAAAATTATTAAAGACTATATTAGTTGTCAAATTCAACGAGCTGGCTATATTGAAGTTAATACTCCTATGGTGCTGAATCAAAAACTATGGGAAAAGTCTGGGCACTGGGAAAAATTTAGAGAAAATATGTTTACTTTAGATACCAACGCTGCTGAGCAAGATCATAATTTAATTAAAGATAGTATAGAAACAAAATGCGCTCTTGCATTAAAGCCAATGAATTGTCCTGGGCACATACAGATTTTTAATTATACGATAAAAAGCTATCGAGATTTACCACTGCGTATGGCTGAGTTTGGATCTTGTCATCGTTATGAACCTTCAGGAGCATTATATGGGTTGATGAGAGTGAGAAGCTTTGTGCAAGATGATGCGCATATTTTTTGTACAGAAGATCAAATTACCGATGAAACAATAAAATTTTGCCATCTATTAAAACAAGTATACCAAGATTTTGGATTTCCAGAAGTAAAGATTAAGTTTTCAGACAGACCTGAAAAACGGGCTGGTACAGATAAAATATGGGATAAAGCTGAGCAAGCTTTAATTCATGCAATTCAAACATTAGGTGAGGAATATACTATTAATCGAGGCGAAGGAGCTTTCTATGGCCCTAAGCTTGAGTTTATATTAACAGATGCAATTGGACGTGAATGGCAATGTGGTACTTTACAGGTAGATTTCGTTTTACCAGAGCGACTTAATGCTAGCTATATTAGTTCTGAAGGAAGTAAAAAGCGTCCAGTAATATTGCATCGAGCAATATTAGGGTCATTTGAAAGATTTATTGGCATATTAATAGAGCACTACTCTGGTAAGTTGCCAATATGGTTAGCTCCAATACAAGTCGCAGTAGTATCAATTACAGACGAAGCGGTCAACTATGCAAAACAGCTACATCAAGAATTAATTGATAACAATATTAGATCTACACTTGACATTTCTAATCAGAAAATTAATTATAAAATACGTAATTTTTTTACAGCTAAGGTTCCTTTAATTGCTATTCTTGGTAAAAAAGAATCAGAGTCCGGGAAAATTGCTATAAGAACACTAGGAAGTCAAGAACAACAGGTTATAAGTAGTAGTGAATTAATTGCTCATATAAGAAAAAACAAAAAATAAGATTAACTAATTGAGGAGAAGTTTTATTTCCACAAATAAAAGTAGCGGCTATTTGAAGGTAAATGGCGAAATTAAGGCTAAGCAAGTTAGGCTAATTGATGAAAGTGGCAATATGATTGGTATAACATCATTGTCAGAAGCTATTAGTAAAGCAGAGATGGCAGGATTAGATTTAGTTGAGTTTTCACAATCAGATTTGCCATTATGTAAAATCTTAGACTATAGTAAGTACAAATACGAAATTAAAAAAAAGGCTCAGCAAGCAAAAAAGAAGCAAACGAAAGTTACTGTAAAAGAAATTAAGTTGCGTCCTAACATTGCTGATGGGGATCTTGCGATTAAGATAAAAAGTATCAAGCAATTTTTAAGCAAAAATAATAAGGTTAACATAAGTGTAATATTTAAGGGCAGAGAAATAGTACATGCTGAATTTGGGAGACAAATACTTGATAATATTATTGATGTATGCCAAGTAGAAGGAAAAATTGACTCTCCACCAAAAATGCAGGGGCAGGTTATTACAATGACTATGTCACCTAATATTATTAAAACCTAGGATTTGATTTAATTAAAAAAAGCGATTGATTCAATCATCTGATTTGCTATTTATATCTAATGTTTTTGCTCTCTATAGTTTGACATATTTTTTATATTGAACTCGTGCTAATTAAGCTTTGATAAAGTTTATTGACTAAAAGATAAGGTAGTGGTATAAAGGAGTAATGAAAGTAAAAATTAAGCAAATTTATCAATTTGAGGGAACATCATCTCTGCCTGCGTATTCTACTAATGGCAGTGCTGGTATGGACTTGTATGCTGCGATAGCTAGTCCTATGATAATTAAGCCTCATGAAACTGCTCTTGTACCTGCTGGTATTGCTATTTCCTTGCCTTATGGATATGAGGCGCAAATACGTTCCAGGTCAGGGCTTGCTAGTAAGTTTGGTGTAATAGTTTTAAACTCTCCAGGTACTATTGATTCAGATTATCGTGGAGAATTGAAAATTATTATGATCAATTTAGGGCAAAAAGATTTTCAACTGACTCCAGCTATGCGTATTGCTCAAATGGTAATAGCTAAATATGAGGTTGTTAGTTGGGAATTAGTAGATGATTTAGATGAAACAGAAAGAGGTGAAAATGGGTTTGGTTCTAGTGGCTTAAAGTAATAAATATTGCTGTTGTATAGCTAATTTGCTTAAAGTTTTTTCAATGGCAATATTAATTTATTAGAGGTTAGTAGTTTATCTAGGTGATTATAAAATGCATAAACTAAATAATGTTGCTGTACTTTATGCAAAAATTTTATTTAAACAGGCAATAAAGCTTAATATTGTTAGTAAAGTAAAGCAAGACTTAAAAGCATTAAAACAATTCTGTAAATTTTTAGCGAAACAAAATATGTCATTGCAGTTTATTGCTTTGATGAAAAATAAAATAAACTTGATGGACTACCTATCAAGTACATATGGACTGAATCATTTAACTTATAATTTTCTAAAGCTTCTCCAAAAAAATAATAGGCTTACTTATTTATCACATATAATTATAGCATTTGATGCACAAGTTAGGAATTATCAAGGTGTCACTTTGGGATATCTTGTTACTACTATTAAATGGTCAAAGGCCGCGATCAAGGATATTAAGGCTATATTTGAACGCAAGCTTAATAGAAAGTTAATTATATCTAATATAGTAGATAAATCTATTGTAGGTGGAATAATATTGAGATATGACGATTACGAGTATGATCTTTCTATGCTAGGAGCTATCAATAGGTTTAAATCTCGTATTAAGTTAAATTATTAGATTAGTACAAAAAAAGTTATTTTAATAAAGAATAGGTATTAAATGCAACTAAAAGCCTCAGAGGTTTACGAAGCGTTAAAAAAACAGTTAGAAGATTTTGATGAATTATCAGAATTATCTGAAGTAGGATATGTAATATCTATTGGTGATGGAATAGCTAAAGTTTATGGTCTTAGTAATGCTTACTCAGGGGAGATTTTACAGTTTTCTACAGGAACCAAAGGTATAGTTTTTAGTTTAAAGGATAATTTGATAGAAGCAGTAGTTATTGGTAGTGATGATCAGATTAAGCAAGGAAGTCAAGTAAAACGCACTCAAACATCTTTAAAAGTACCTACTGGAAAAGAGTTACTAGGAAGAGTAGTTGATGCTGTTGGTAATCCTATAGATGGTAAAGGAGAATTTATTAATCCTACATATTTAGATGTTGAAGTCAAAGCTCCAAGTGTTATGTGTAGAGATAGTGTTAATGAGCCTATGTATACTGGTATTAAAGCTATTGATGCTTTAATACCTATTGGTAAAGGACAAAGGGAATTAATTATTGGAGATAGGCAGACAGGCAAAACTGCTATAGCTATCGATATCATTCTTAACCAAAAAAGATTTCATCTTTCAGATCAGGAAAGAGAAAAGGTTTATTGTATATATGTAGCAATTGGGCAAAAACGTTCAACTGTTGCTCAGTTAGTTAAAAAATTACAAGAAACAGGTGCAATGGCTTACACTACAGTTGTATTATCTAGTGCATCCGATGCTGCTTCATTACAATATTTAGCTCCTTATACTGGTTGTGCTATTGGAGAATATTTTAGGGATAACGGTATGCATGCTTTAGTTATTTATGATGATTTAAGTAAGCATGCTATAGCTTATCGACAAATATCGTTGTTATTAAGAAGGCCTCCAGCTCGGGAAGCTTACCCTGGTGATGTATTTTATCTTCATTCAAGACTGTTAGAAAGAGCAGCAAAATTGAATAAAGCTAAGGGGGAGGGGTCATTGACTGCATTACCTATTGTTGAAACCCAAAATAGTGATGTGTCTGCTTATATTCCTACTAATATTATTTCTATTACTGATGGACAAATTTTCTTAGAGAGTGAATTATTTTATAAAGGTACAAAACCAGCATTAAATGTTGGTATCTCTGTTAGCAGAGTTGGAGCTGCAGCTCAAATTAAGGCTATGAAGGATATAGCTGGTACTGTTAAGCTAGAACTTGCGCAATATCATGAAATGGAAGCTTTTTCTCAGTTTGGTGCAGATCTTGATTCTAGTAGTATGCAATTAATAAATAGGGGACGAAGGTTAAGTGAATTACTAAAGCAGTCGCAATATTGTCCATTTCCTGTCGAAGAACAAATTATTGTATTGTTTGCAGGAATCAATGGCTATTTGGATAAGGTAGCAGTAAGTAAAGTGAAAGAATTTGAGAGTAATATGTTGGAATATTTTAGAATACACAATCCAGATATTATGAATGAAATTATCAGCACAAAAAAAATTACTGAAATTATTAGTAGCAAATTACACCAAATTTTGCAAGAATTTGTAAAATCTATTGAACAGTATAGTTAGGAGCAAAAGCTTGCATGACAGTTCTTAAGCAATTGAGGGATAGAATTAAAGCTGTTCGATCTACTCAAAAAGTTACTAAAGCAATGCAGTTAATTGCTAGCTCGAGATTTAGAAAGCTTGGAAGTATTATGCTTGAAGCCGAAAATTATCTACAGATAATTACAGAAATGTTAGCTGGTGGATTAAGTGGTGGTGATTATAGCAGTCTAGGCGCTAGGGAACAGCTTATGCTTGGCATTGCTAAACAAGATTCTCAAGTCGAGAATAAAACAGCAATAATTTTGTTAATAGTACTATCTTCTGAGCAAGGATTATGCGGCAGTTTTAATAGCAATATATTAAAAGAGTTAAGGCATGATGTTCACAATATACAGCTTCAAGGATATGATTTTAGACTGATTATATTTGGAAAAAGAGCTTATGATAATTTACTACCTGACTTTGGTAGTAAAATTATTAGTTGTAATAGTTTGCACCATGTTGAAATTTCTACTGTAGTAAATTTTCAACAAGAAATTCGAAAATTTACTGTTGATAATGCTAATATTATAATGTGTAAAGTATACTATAATAAATTTATTAATACAGTAAATCAAAAGCTAGATATACTTACTCTATTTCCGATTAAAGATTTGAATTTTAAAAAAGCTAAATTTTCTTATGAATTAGAGGGACGAAACATTATTAGCCAGATAATAGACTGGTACCTAATAGCAAAGTTATTTCACATTATTACTTTACACAAAGCTAGTGAAGAAAGATCTCGTATAGTTGCTATGGAGGCTGCAACAACTAATGCAGATGATGTTATTGCAAAATTAACTATACAACTTAATCGATCAAGACAAGCTGCTGTTACTAAAGAATTGATAGAAGTTATATCTAGCGCTGAAGCTATAACTTAGCATATTCTATTTAAGGTTTGGATTGTATATCAAATTTTTTTACCTGCGATAGGTTGAGTTTCATTTTTACAAATATATGTAATTTATCAGTACATATATCATGTACATTGTTTAAGCACATTGGAGTATGGTAAAGTGCTTGCAATTTTTCTATTGTTGTATATTGAGGAGTAAGATTATAAATATCTGTAATTAATGGCATCAAATCAGAAAATTCTGGAATGTAGAAGCTTAAGAAAACATCTCTGTTTTCGATAGATATTTTTCTATTATAATAATTATTTGGTTGCAATTGATATGGTGATGAAACACTAACATTAAAATTATATAATTTCCATTTTTTACTAATATTAGTATAATGCTCAATTAACTTATTTCTATCATAAGGTTGTGATAGCTTTTGCTGAAGTATTGGCTTTATTTTTTTTTGTAAAGCTGAATTATTTAGTAATTCTATAGCTGAATTATATTTGTTTTGTAAAATTTCCAGATGCTTCTTATTTTTCTGAATTTTTGTATTTAGTATTTCAAAATGGGCGTATAAATATGAACCATAAATATGGCATAATAATATTATTATGCCATATAGCACTATCTTGAAACATATTAGGTTTTTGAGATAAAGAATGCGTTGGTTTATCATATTAATTAACTATCCTACTAATAGACATGGTTAGCAATTTTCTTGATACATTAGAATGGCTACATATTTCTTGTCCTAAAGATGTTAAATTAACTTCATAATTTTTAAATGTCTCGATAATATTAGCATTATATTTTTCTAATTGAATTAAACAATCTTCTCGGTTTACAGTAGTATTATTTAAATAATAGAATTTGACTTCAATAGACATGAGTAACTCGTTTCTAGGTAGTTGCTCATTAAGTGTGTATGTTATTTTCTGTATTTCTATATTTGGATCATGCAATAATAACTTTAATGCATCTAAAGCTATAGTATAATGCTTAGAATTAATGTGCTTATCAAGGTAATAACTTTCAATAATATCTGATGATATATTATAAGAAGCTGCTAACTCAAGTTCAGCTTTATGTTGATTTGCACTAATTGTATTAATTTGTTCATAAAAATTAGCTAGAGCTTTTTTTTGAACGAATACTTTATACCAGGTTCTAATTAGGCTAGAGCATAATATTATTACTGCTATCAATACAAATCGTAAAAATACTGAATTAAATTTTCTTAACTTATTGAATTCATCTAGATATTTGTTATAAGCGCAGCGTATAGAACAGTAATTAAATAACTGAGATATTAATTGATCAGAATAAGTATTTGGAATAGTTGTAATGATAGTATCAGTGTAACTATTAGAATCGTTTTCTATAAATTTTTGAATTTGTTCATCAACTAAGTAGTGAATTATTACTTTTTTATTTAATTCTAGAATATATAACTTAAATGATGATAATATCTCATTAGATTCATACTTTAGTATACCATATATATACTCAGGGCTTTTAGTAGCGCAATATGGTATTGTGTTACTAAAAATAATATTCTGCTGATTGAATAAACAAAATGTAATACCATTTGCTTTAGTAATACATACTATCAGAATTATATTATTTTCATAAGCTTTTTTGAACAGCTTTGTTTTAGTAGTAAGATAATTAGTTTGTTGAAGGGATATATATTGTGTTTTTGTTATTTGAAACACTGTGGAGTTAGCTATATGTTGCATAATATTACATATAGTTTTAATATTTGACTTTAATAATGTATGTATAATTTTAGGAATTTCTAAAGGACACAAAAATAATCCAGAAAATGTTATTTCTGAACGTACAATAATTTCATCAACAAATGTTTTGATAATGTGATTTAATTCTATTGAAGCAATTTGTGCTTGCCATAGTTCACTGCCATTATAAGTAATATTAAGTATATAATAGCCAATTATACTGTTTGAGCCAAAATGTTGCTTAATATAGTTATCAACTGGATTTTTTTTTATTCCAGTTTCTATAGCAATCAAAAATTCTTGCTGTAACTTTATTTCTGGCAAATCAATTAGTATAGATACACTATAACCAGCGTATCTGTTAAGTAATTCTTGAAACTTATTGAATTTATGTACTCCATCAGTATCATATGTTAAAAACATGTCTTCAATGATGCTATTGTTAGATATTACTACAATAGAAGCTCCAATCTTTCCTAAATATATTATTATAGAGGATTTAAATATAACGCGAGATATCAATTGTTTAAATTTTAGTAGCAATATATTCATTAATCGCAACTATAAAAATGTAGCATAAGCTATTAGAACAGTATATATTGTACATTATACTATGTTTTTCGAACTTATAGCAACTAGCCTAAAAAATAATAACAAGGCGCGTGTATCATCTTAAAATTGCAAATGACAACATTTTTAAATATTAATCAAATTCGTACAACCTTTATAGAATTTTTCAAGAAATATGGTCATCATCATGCTAGTTCGAGTTCTTTAGTTCCAGGTAATGATCCAAGTTTATTTTTTGTGAATGCTGGTATTGTACAATTTAAAGACTATGTTAGAGCACCTGAAACAAGCAAGTATAGTAGAGTAGTAACTTGTCAAAAATGTGTAAGAGCTGGTGGTAAGCATAATGATTTAGAAAGTGTTGGCTATACAGCACGCCATCATACTTTTTTTGAAATGCTAGGCAATTTTTCATTTGGGGAAGATAATGCTAAAGCAGATTTTATGCAGCTTATATGGAATTTTTTAACTAAAGAATTGTTTATTGATGAAGATCGTCTTATTGTTACAGTGTACCATACTGATCATGAAACTGCAAAACTATGGCGGTCAATTGCAGGATTAGATGATAGTAGAATTATTCGTATAAAAACAGATGATAATTTTTGGTCGATGGGGCCTGTTGGTCCATGTGGACCATGTACAGAAATTTTTTATGATCATGGAGACAAGATACAAGGTGGCCTACCTGGAACCAAAGATGAAAATGGTGGACGTTATGTTGAAATATGGAACATAGTTTTCATGCAGTATGAACAACTTAACGAATCAACTAGAGTTGAACTAGCAAAGCGTTGTATAGATACTGGAGCTGGATTAGAACGGATAGCAACAGTATTGCAAGGAGTATATGATAATTACGATATTGATTTGTTCAAAAATTTGATTGCAAATATTGAACATTTAACAAAAATTAAGTCAGTTGGAGAAGCTAATTTTTCTCATCGAATAATTGCTGATCATTTAAGAGCTAGCGCTTTTTTAATTGCAGATGGAGTAATGCCTTCTAATGATGGCAGAGGATATGTTTTAAGAAGAATAATGAGAAGAGCTATGAATCAGATTCATCAACTGGGCTGTAAAGAACCTGTTATGCATCAGCTAGTTCAAGGTTTAATTAATGAAATGGGTGATTTTTATAAGGAATTAAGAGTTAGGCAAGAACTCATTACTTACTTGTTAAAAAATGAAGAGGAAAAATTTAAGACTACTTTATCCAAGGGATTAAAGTTACTTGAAGAAGAAAGTAAGAATCTAACATCTGGAAGTCAGCTTTCTGGGCACATTGCATTCAAGCTTTATGATACATATGGGTTTCCTTTTGACTTAACTCAAGATATTCTAAAAAAGAGAAGCATTTCAATTAATAAAACAGAATTTGACCAAAACATGCTTGAACAACAAAATCGGGCAAGGCAATTGTGGAAAGGGCAGGGTAGTAATAAAGAGCAGATATTATGGGAAAAATTAAAAGAAGAATTTAGAGCTACAGAATTTGTAGGCTATAGTCTTTGTCAAGCTGAAGGAATTGTAGTATCTCTCATTCAAGATAATCAATACGTAGAATATATTGATATAAATCAAGTTGATGACAACAATAAAGAATTTTGGCTTATAACTAATCAGACTCCATTTTATGGTCAGTCTGGCGGACAAATGGGAGATATAGGAATAATTAAAAATAATGAATGTACAATTCATGTAACTGATACTATAAAGCTTTTTGGTTGTACTCATGTGCATATTTGTAAAATAGTATCAGGTAAAATTAATCTTAATGCTGTAGTACATATGGCAATTGACAAGCAATATCGTACTCAATTGCAAATTCATCATTCAGCAACACATATTTTGCATGCAGCTTTAAGAGAAATTTTAGGTAATCATATCATTCAAAAAGGATCATTAGTAGCTTACGACTATCTACGTTTTGATGTTTCGCATCCAACATCTATTAGTAAAGAGCTTTTAACTAAAATTGAGAATAGAGTTAATGAAATAATTCTTAACAATACTGCAGTTAAATTTATGATGATGCCATTGGATCAAGCTATAGCTCATGGAGCAGTTGCTTTGTTTGAAGAAAAATATGGGGATGAAGTTAGAGCAATATCTATAGGGGAAACATCTGATGCTAGATATTACTCCTTTGAATTATGTGGTGGAACTCATGTGAAATACACTGGAGATATTGGAGCATTTAGAATTTTGTCAGAAAGCGCGATTGCTGCTGGAGTTAGAAGAATAGAGGCTATTGCTGGCAAGCATGTCATTAAACAAGCTAGGCAGAATAGTGAACTACTTGATCTAATTGCAGAAAAATTTAGTGTTACTAAGCAAACCATAATGTCTAAAATTGATGGCATTATAGAAGAGAATAATTTATTAAAAAAACAGTTGCATCAATTAAAATATAATCAACTTATTTTGTGTGAAAAAGATATACAAAATATTGCTGATAATATTGGAAAAATAAAATTAGTTTACAAAAATATTGAAGATTATGATCTTCAAATTGTTAGAAAAGCTGTAAGTAATACAACGAAAAATATTCAGAACTTAGTTATGGTTGTTATAAGTAATAATGATAAAAAAAGCACAATTATAATTGGAGTGAGTGATAATATTACGAATAAGATACAGGCTAATAACTTAGTAAAGGAAATTATAAATTATATAGGTGGTAGTGGAGGAGGAAGCTCTACTCTTGCTCAAATAGGTTGCCAGTATACCTCCCAACTTCTAGATTTAAAGAATATAATTTGTAAGTTGTTAACCTAACAATAGAATATAATTAGTCTATTATAACACGAGTATAATATAAGTTATTGATTCTAACTCTTATTTTATAAAAGATTATTTTTCTCAGATATTTTTTATTATATCTTACATTTTGCAGAATGGATATTATATCGAACTTGTGTTACAGATAACATTAAATCTTAGTGTATCTAACTTATAGTAATATTATGACAAATATAGTAACAAGATTTGCTCCTTCGCCAACTGGGTTTTTACATATTGGAGGAGCTCGTACTGCTCTTTTTAATTATTTATTTGCTAGACACCATAAAGGCAGGTTTTTGCTTCGTATTGAGGATACTGATGCTGCTAGATCAACTGAAGAATATAAACTCGGTATTATAGATAGCTTAAAATGGTTAAAAATAAATTGGGATAATGATATTTTTTATCAGTCTGCAAATCTACAAAGGCATGTAAATATAGCTTTAGAACTAGTAAAGAGTGGTAAAGCTTACTATTGTTTTACTTCTCAAGAAGAAATTGATCTCCAAAGACAATTAGCTATTGCTCAGAAGCAAAGTTTTATCTTTAGGAGTCCATGGCGCAATAACATTCCTTCTTCATTATCATTAAAGAATAATAATAAAGCATATGTGATTCGTTTTAAAGCTCCAGATTATGGTACTACTATAATTAATGACCACGTACAAGGTGAGGTAGTATTTCAAAATCAACAGATTGATGATATGATTTTAGTACGCAGTGATGGTACACCAACTTACATGTTAGCAGTAGTAGTAGATGATCATGATATGGGTATTACACATATTATCCGTGGAGATGATCATCTTACGAACGCAGCTAAACAAATAGCATTATATGACGCTTTAGGTTGGAAAGCACCAGCTATGGTTCATATACCATTGATTTATGGACCTGATGGAACCAAATTATCTAAAAGGCATGGCGCTATTGGTGTTGATGCATATCAAAAAATGGGCTATTTACCTGAAGCTTTATGCAATTATCTATTAAGATTAGGGTGGAGCTACCAAGATGAAGAGATAATATCTCATGAGCGTGCTATAAAGCTGTTTGACATGGATGGATTAGGTAAGTCTGCAGCAAGATTAGATTTTGATAAAATGTTGTATTTAAACGGCTATTATATTCGTAGCACTGATAATTCTATACTAGCAAAACTAGTAATTGAGATACTATCTAAGCAATATATCCTTAGTAATGAAAGTTGCAATTTGATTCAAAAAGGAATGTCGGGCTTAAAAAGCAGAGCTAATTTACTGACAGATCTTGCTGAAAATGCAAAAATATATGTTTTGGAAAATAAGTTAACTTTTGTTAATGAAGCTTTAAATATTATTCAAAAAACTCCTTCTATGTTAATTACAGAAGTTATTGATATTATTAACAATTTGCAGGAATTGAACTGCGAATCTGTCAAACAAGCTCTTACAGAATTTGCTAAAACCAAACAGATGAAATTGGGGCAGTTAATGGATCCAATTCGAGCATTATTAACTGGCAATACTAAATCACCTAGTATATTTGAAGTTATTCCAATATTAGGTAAAATACATACGATTAAACGTTTAGCTGATATTAATGCTATAAAATCAAATAATCAAACTTTAGTGTAATTATAGTGCAAAAGAGTTACCGCAGCCACATTTAGCTTGAGCTGCTGGATTAGTAATTTTAAAATATGAACGTCCTAACTCTTCTATATACTCAATAATGGCACCATTAATAAAACTTTGTGATAATGAATCAATTACTACTATAGCATTATCTTTCTTAGCTATAAAATCACCTGGTTCATAGTCCATAACAAGATCATACTCATAAATAAAACCTGAACATCCACCCGCATCAACTCTAATTCTTAACATCAGAGGCTGTTGTTCATTTGCTTCTTCATTTAATTCATGAATTCTCTTATATACTGTATCACTTATTGTGATATTAAATTTTGAGTTACTCATTTTTTCTATTGTTTTATGTTGGCAATTATTATAGTTAATTTTGTATTGATATAAAGATTAATAATGTTATTTTTTAGTAATAGTTGCAGCTTTGTTTATATATAACTTTCCAATTATTCAGAGTAAAGTTTATTTACAGTCCAAAATGAATTAAATAATATTATAATGAACATTTATAAAAGACTTAAGCAAGATATTGATGTAGTAGCTACAAGTATTATTAACAAACTTAAATCTACTAGCGATAGTAAAAAATTTGATAGCTTAAATGATACAATACCAATTGTACTAGAATCCTCCAAAGATGTAAATAGCTATGACATTTCAACTAACATTGCAATGCTTATTGCTAAAAAGATGAATCAGGATTCAATTACACTAGCTAATTTATTTAAAAAAAAACTTAGTCATTATCCATATATTGCTAATATTACAATAGCTGGCCCTGGATTCATTAATTTTGTTATTTTGCAAGAAGAATGGACAAACTATTTAGCTATAATATTAGATGGTAGTTACAGAAAAGAATATAGTAGCATCGGTAATAATAAAAAAGTAAATATAGAGTATGTTTCTGCTAATCCAACTGGACTACTACATATTGGACATGCTAGAGCAGCTGTATATGGAGATGTTTTAGCGACATTATTACAATGTACAGGATACCAAGTTACTAGAGAGTATTATGTTAATGATACTGGAGTACAAATTGATAATTTAGCTAAGTCAGTATATTTAAGGTATAAACAAGCAATAACTGGTCAAGCAGCTGATATACCAAAGGGACTCTATCCAGGTGAGTATTTAATTTCAGTTGGAACAAAGCTAGCTAACGAATATGGAGACAAGTTATTAACTCTTAGTGAACCAGAATATTTAAATATTATTAAAGATGTTGCTGTTAATAACCTGCTTCAATCAATTAAAGCTGATTTAGCTTTAATTGGAGTTCGGCATGATATTTTTTTTTCAGAAAAGAATCTACATGATAGTAATGTAATAAGTAAGGTAATTGATCTATTATCAGTCAAGAAATTAGTTTATACCGGTGAATTATCACAACCTAAAGGGCAAAGTAGTGATAATTGGCAACCAAGAAGGCAGCTATTATTTAAGTCTAGTATTTTTGGTGATGATCAAGATAGGCCATTACAGAAAGAAGATGGTAGTTGGACTTATTTTGCCAGTGATATTGCTTATGCTGACAATAAAATAAAACGTGGATTTGATTATGTGATTTTTATTCTTGGAGCTGACCATATTGGTTATGTTAGTCGTATTAAAGCTATTATACAGGCACTTGATTCTAATCAAGATGTAACCTTAGATATCAAAATCTGTCAGCTTGTAAAACTGATTGAAGACGGTGTAGCGGTAAAAATGTCTAAGAGATCTGGCAGTTTTACTACTATAAGAGATGTATATGAAACTGTAGGAAAAGATGTAATAAGATTCTTTATGTTAACTAGAAAAAATAATGCTGTGCTGGATTTTGATTTGGTAAAATTACAAGAACAATCACGTGATAATCCTGTATTTTATGTACAATATGCTTATGTTAGAGCAGGTTCAATCCTTAGAAAGGCTAAAGATAATGCAAATATAGCATATGAAATTTTTTCTACTAATAAATCAGATTTTAGTCTGCTCTCAACAAAAGAAGAACTTAATTTGATCAAAATTTTAGCAGTTTGGTCTCACATGCTAGATGGAGCAGTAAAAAACTTTGAACCTCACCGTATAGCTATTTATTTACAAAAGTTGGCAGCAGAATTTCATGCTTTATGGAATTTTAAAAGTCATGACTTAGATTACAGATTTATAGTTTTAAATGATAATAATTTAACTGCCGCTCGTCTTGCATTAGCTACAGCAGTTAGAGAGATTATTAGAGAAGGATTAAAGATTATTGGAATTACTTGTGTTGAAGTAATGTAAGAATCAAAACTATGCTTATAAAACGTTTTATATCTTATTTAGCCATAAATAATAAAGTTACTTATGGTCAATATTTTGCATATGTTATTTTAATGCTACTAATACTTCTTATAGAACTTTTATGTTTATACTATGTCGTTTTTTATTATCTATCTGTAGATATTCCAATAATAGAAAATGATAACCTTCCACATAAAATTAAGCCAAAGGTTGTTGGTGGAATCAAGATACTAAACTCTGATAAAACTATATATGATAAAATAAAAAATGATGGTACTAGTACAAATAATCAGGTTAAAATTTTGCCTTTACCAGAGCAACCTTTAAAAATTAGAAGAAATGATGATAGCATCGTAAAAAAAGAGTCGCAAAGTCCTGCAAATATAACAGTGGAACCAAATAGCATAACCGATTCTTGCGCATACTCACAGCAAGATTTAGAAATTATAGCATTAGAGCAGTTTGATAATAGATTAAAATATTTGCTTTTACATTCTCCAGCAAAAAAACGTACAATACAGAAATATAGGCTATATCTTGATTCTAGTTATAATGCTGATCTTGCAGAAGCGATGTGGCAACAAATTTTTGAAAGTAATAGTAAGATATTAAAAGGCTATAATTGTATCATAGATGCAATGGTTGTTGATAATGATAAAGTGATATACAATATTTTGGCTGGCGAATTCTCTAATTTTAGTAGTGCATTTGCATTATGTAAAAAATTAATTTCTAACCAGCAAAATTGTTTAGTGGTACAATATTGAATTATTTTTTATTATCTTATAGTGCTATTGCATGGTTAACATAGTAAAAAGTATAATAACCTTACTTGTATGGATCTATTGTCTACAGCTATCTGAGTTAACTTTTCTTCTTTCATGTATAATAAAACTTTTGTTTTTTTAAGCGCTTCTTATAGTTATTAACGTCAATTTAGGATAAGGAGTCAGGAGAAGAAGAAGAGATAAGATGGGGATTAAGTTTAGAGATAGAATAACTAGCAAGAGAAGCAATTATATGAACAAAAAAATTAAGAGGAGAACGGTGTCTAGTATCTCTAAAAGCATATGTTTTTTAGTACATTAAAGACAAACTCAATTAAAGAACGTTTATTTAATAACAGATTATCTTGTATGTCCAATAAATATGTTTTCATATCTTTACGAAGATTAGTAAATAAACGTAGATCCATTGGTCAGCAGTTGATGAAATAACTCTTTAGATATGTAAGCTTTATCACCAAACAATTTACCAGATAAGCCTTTAGAAAAAACTGAAGCTACATATAGGTTGCTTTTATTGCTTTTAGTAATTTTAACTGACATTATTTCGCCTTTATTATTGATTATAAGATGAAGCTTAAAGCCTAAGAACAAGCCATAACTACTTTTACCAATTTTAGAAATTTTGTTAAAAACTCTATTGCTGTGGGTACGTTTATTATGACAAAGTAATATATACCAGTCTCTTCTCATTTCAGATAATGCATTAATACGACTAATGGTAGCAACATTCTAGGCTACAGTTGTATTATTCTACTATAGCTTGGTAAGCAAAAGTATCCTTTATACTTATAACTCAAGTAATATAGATAATAATTTTTAAATTCCTTGCATGGAGATAAACAAAAATATATCGCTATTGTTAATAACTCAGCTAAGGACAACTTCCCATCTCTGTTCGTTTGATTACTACTTGGTATTAATCTCTTTCTTTCACACTCTTGATATATCTTGCAAAAATTGTCTATTAAATAGTAGACCTCTTTCGAAACTGGTTAAGGTAGTTCAAAATCATTGCTGATAAATATCGAAATAACGTAAAAGATTCGGTCTTAGAGTTAATTTGATCTCTGGTATTTATAATTTTGAACTACCTTAACCAGTTTCGAAAGAGGTCTAGTATACTGTTATAATACATTTTTTCATGTTGTGTTATTCCTTATTTATTTAAATTTTTTTTACAACTCAACATTCTCGCTTTGTATACCTTTTATTCTCTACATTTCATATTTCCACTTATCCTAATCTGGCGTTTAAAGTAATTGGTGAAAATGATAGAATAAATCTAAGGTGCAATTTAAAGATAGTATTATTGGAGATAGTTTTCGAATAATAATATATCCTGATACTTACCTAAATTGTTCATTCTATACTATATTCATCTAAATTAAATCTTTTAATTATTTCTTTATAAAGCATAATTGCGTTATCTGGTTCAGAACATTCACGCTCGTAGCCTAATTTACAATTACTTTGCAGATCTCATAACTTACAAGTATCAGGAGTAATTTCATCCGCTAGTAAAATGATATCTCCACTTAAATTATTAATTCGCCCAAACTCTAATTGACACTCTACCAATCTAATATTAATGCTAGCAAACATTCCAACTAAAAAAGTGTATAATTTTAATGCTAACGTTTTTATATTTTTTAATTCATAATAATCTACTCAGTTAAATTTTATCATTTGATCTTCATTAATAATGGGATAATTATTAGCTCCATGTTTTACCATAAAACCAATAATAGGAGTATCAAATACGTAACCATCTTCAATGCTAAATTGACTAACATATCTACCAGAAGCAATATTAGTGATGCATACTTTAACTGGAATAATATTAAGAGAGCGTAAATAAGCTGCTCTCTCATATTTATTTTCTGTATTAAATGGTGATTAATACCTACCATACTAACTCTTTTGAAAATATAATTAGATATTACATTATTCAAAACTCCTTTACCAGATACTTGAATTACTTTTTCTGCATTAATTCTCATATCATCTTTAAAAAACTGTATTAAAGTATACTCATCAATTCTATAAATAATTTTACTATTTCCTTCGAAAATTTTTTCCTTAGAAAGTCTTACCATATATTTGCTTTGCCCTATTTTCAAAAGCTGTCATTGTTTTACATGCAACATCATCAGCTACTAGCTTTAAGATTTTTTCCAAAATTATAGACTTAAGAGTAAACTTCAAGTCTAAAGTTACTAAAGTATTTTGCTTATGAGATTGAAATTTCCATATATTACTCAAATATAATATTGGTCCTTCAGTAGACTTAACTATAATACTGTAATCTTTGCCATTGCATTGCGGCATTACTAGAGAGCGATATTTATCATAACATAACCCGAATTTTACTGTCAAATCAGCAACAATTAACTCATGATTTTTTTTTACTATTTCTGCTGCTGAACAATAAGGTATAAATTGAGGATAAGATTCAATATCAAGCACAAGTTGGTAAAGGTGTTTTGCACTATAAGGTAAAAGCTTAGCTTTATTAAAAAACAGCATTATTTGTAATATAAAAATTTTTATATTATATTTTGTAGCCTCATTTGTTTTAATTTTTCGAAATGTTCTCCAGCATGATATGAAGACCGAGTTAGAGGGCTTGCAGAAACCATTAAAAACCCCTTAGACTTAGCAACTCTGGCATAATAATCAAACTCATCAGGTGTAACATATCGGTCTACATCTATATGTCGAGCACTAGGACGTAAATATTGACCAATAGTTAAAAAATCTACTTCGGCAGCTCTTAAATCATCCATTACTTGTAGTACTTCATGTTTAGTTTCTCCTAAACCAACCATAATACCAGATTTAGTAAAAATACTACTATCAAATATCTTAACCTGATGTAGCAAATTTAATGAGTTATAATAACGAGCTCCAGGTCTGACTTTTAAATATAATGATGGCACAGTTTCAATATTATGATTATATACATCTGGTCGTGCTTTTGCAACTATCTTCCAAGCGTCATGTTTACGTAAAAAATCTGGCGTTAGTACCTCTATTGAAGTACTAGGAGATCTTTCCCTAATATAAGTTATACACTTAGCAAAGTGACTAGCTCCTCCATCACTAAGATCGTCCCTATCTACAGAAGTAATTACTACATGCTTAAGGCCTAATTTCATTACTGCTTCAGATAGCCTATATGGCTCATATTCATCTACTTGTTCTGGTTTTCCTGTACTAACATTACAAAATGCGCAAGCTCTAGTACAAATGGAACCAAGAATCATAACCGTTGCATGCTTTTTAGACCAGCATTCACCAATATTAGGACATGCTGCCTCCTTACATACAGTATTTAACTTTAAGCTCTTGATAAGCTCATTAGTACTTTGATACTCATCAGAAAAAGGAGCTTTAACTCTTAACCAGCTAGGCCTTACTAAGGCTGTAGCTGTAATATTCTTATCGCTACACATAATTAATAACTTAACAATACAATGCCATTACACCATTTATTTTACTACCAAAAAACAATTTACGTATGTTATTTTGAAATAACTCAATATAGCTGTCTAGCTTAGTTTGCGTATGTAATTCTATTACTCTAAGATCAAGAGAAAGCTTTTTTTCCTGTTGCAGCCAGGTTAAAGCATCCTCTGTAGTACCTAATGCGTCAATTAAGTTCAAAGATAAAGCTTGACGACCAGTATATGCTTTGCCATCAGCAACTTTTAATACTTGTTCTGGACTCATTTGTCTACGCTCTGCTACTAGTTCAACAAAAAAATCATACATATCATTTATTAGCGTCATAGTGGCCTCATGAACTGCTGGTGTAACTTTTTCAGTTAAACTAGGTGCTGCTTTTAACTCACCAGACTTAAAGGTATGAAATTTTATTCCAATTTTTTCTCCAAATTCAGTAATTTCAGGAGAAAAATGCACAATACCTATAGAGCCAGTTACTGTAGATTTTTGCGCAATAATATAATCTGCTGCTAATGCAACCAGATATCCACCTGAGGCTGCGACAGTTCCTAATACTGCAACTACAGGCTTGCTATTACTAATCGCTCTTAATATACCATATATTTTTTCTGAGCCTGCTACTGTACCACCTGGTGAATCTATATGTAATATTAAAGCTTTAGCTTTGTCATCATTTTTAATTTGATGTAATAAATTGGTTAGTTTTATATCATCATATATAAGATCATCAATTTGAATATTGGCAATATAATCACCTGTAGCTAATGATGGACTATATCCTACTCGATTTCGAAAAATAAACAGCACTACTATAGCAGTAATTAACAACAAAGTAAGAATTTTCCACTTTTTTAATTGGCTTTTATAATACTTTCTTTCAATTAAGTAATCAGGATCAATTATCATTTAAAACTTTTTTTCATCCACTAAAACTTATTTCTCATTATTCTTGCTTGTTGTTTTTTCCATTCTTGTTCTTTAATAGCATAACGCTTATCATATTGTTTTTTCCCCTTAGCTAATCCAAGCTCAACTTTTACCTTGTTTTTGCTATTAAAGTAAATGGATAGTGCCACTAATGTACATCCTTGAACACTAAGTTTGCCAATAATCTTTTGTATTTCTTTTCTATGAAGCAACAGCTTCCTTACTCTACGAGGAACATGATTAAATCTATTCGCCTGTTTATATTCTCCTATATAAGAATTGTAGAGAAATATTTCATTGCTACTCTCAGCAGCATAACTATCTTCAATACTTACTTTCCCGCTTCTTATAGATTTTAATTCACTGCCCTGTAAAACTATTCCTGCTTCCATTTTATCTTCAATAAAGTAATTAAACTTAGCTTTTCTATTTTGAGCAACTATTTTACAATAATTCTCCATAACTACCTTATTACAACTTCACTAAAAACTTCGTTTACTAATTTGATGCTAGATGGCATTAACTGGCATAATGGCAATCTTACTTCAGGAGTACACAATTTACGTAATGACGCTGCATATTTTACTGGAACTGGATTAGTTTCAATAGATATAGCGCTATAAATAGGCATTAGCTTCATGTGTAACTGAAAAGCTTCTTCAGTTTTACCATGATTCCATAATAACTGTATTTCTTTACTCTCAAAAGGAGCAACATTTGCAGTTACCGATACTAAGCCACTTCCACCTTGTGCATTAAACCCTAATGCTAGTGAATCAACTCCACATAGAAAAGCAAATTCCTTGTCGATATCTAACTTAGACCTTATTCTTAATGGTGCTTCTAGATTGCCAGTAGCGTCTTTGATTGCTACTATCCTATCAAATTTTGCTAACTTTATTACTGTTTCATCATTCAAATCAACTCCAGTTCTACTTGGAACTGTGTAAAGCATAATTGGCAAATTACATGCATCATGAATAGTTTTAAAGTATTGACGTAACCCTTCTTGGCTAGGCCTGCTATAAAATGGTGTCACGCACATTATTCCTTGTACTGCTAATCTTTCACATTCTTTAACCATCATTACAGCTTTATCAATATCAGAAGCGCAACATCCAGCAATCACTAATGTTCTACCATTAACATACTTGATTGTAAAACTTATTAAACTGATATATTCCTCATAACTTAATGATAAACTTTCTCCAGTAGAACCAGCAACTAAAATTCCATCGACTTGAGCTTTAATTTGTAAATCTAATAATTTCTCTAATGCATCAAAATCAATCTGCTTTGCAGCATCTTTAAAAGGAGTAACTAAAGCAGTAATTAGTCCATTAAATATCTTCTTCGCCATTAACTAACTTATTATAATAGTTTTTTATAACACTAGTAACTGAATTATCAAGATCATAAATCTTTTCAACTTGCAGATTATGATTTTTAAGTGCAGTAAAATTAATTACATTTACTTCTCTAATTTCAATAGATGTACTAACTAAAAAACATGCCTGATAATCTATTAAACATTCAGGCTTAATATATTGTTCCTCAGCTATTATACCTAACTTTTTAGCAATCGCAAATACTGTTTGCCTAGTAATACCATTCAAACAAGCGTCTGCTATTGGTGTAATAATTTTATCATGAGCAACAAAAAAAATATTAGATGTAGTAGCTTCAGAAATATAACCACGCCAATCTAATAAAATAGCATCATCAAATCCCTGATTCTCACTTTCTGTTTTGCTAATTATCATTGTAGTATAACGTCCTCCAGACTTACACTGAATTGGAATAGTTTGTGGAGGAATATTAATCCAGTTACTAAAACATAAATTCATGGGTTGCTGTATCCGCTTAGGTATTTCCCAACCTGCCAGCATAACATTAGTAGATAACAATGGAGATATTAATCTTGATGATTCTGCTCCTTTCCATATTAGTGGCCTAATATAAGCATTAGTAAGATTATTTTTCTCTATTAATGCTTTACATGCTATAATAATATCAGATTTACTATACTTTACTGGTATCATTAATTGTTGAGCCGAATCAAATAGACGATCAATATGTTCTTCTAGTTTAAAAGCTTTGCCATTATATGTTCTAATACCTTCAAATACTGAACTAGCGTAGTGTAAACTATGTGTCATTAAATGCACGTTAGCTGTTTTCCACTCTACAAATTCATTATTTATCCATAAAAAATTAGCATTATTAAAATAAGAGTTTAACATTACATTCGCTCATAAAGTTAATATATTATAGAATGTAGTATAGTCATTTACAATGAAGTAGTTTGAGCATAGAAAAAGCGACAATAGCATCATAAGATTTACCGACATGATATTTTATATGTAAACTTCATTGTAAATGACTATATATTAATACCAGTGAGATACTCCACTATTTTTTTATAGCGAATGGAAATGTATATATTAGACCTCTTTCGAAACTAGTTAAGGTAGTTCAAAATTATTGCTGACAAATATCGAAATAGACGTAAAAGATTCGGTCTTAGATTTAATTTGATCTCTGGCATTTATAATTTTGAACTACCTTAACTAGTTTCGAAAGAGGTCTATTCTAAGCTTAAATCATTTGTAATCAGATATAATATTCTAATATATTCTAGTTTGTAAAACTTTATATTAAGCAGAGTTGAATATAATCAGGAGATCAGAGCTGAGGTAAAGAAAGTGGAAGATAATTCAAACTTGAAAAAGAAACAGAAGCTAGGTAAATAATAATAGTTTTACTTGTTTTTTATGTTCATTTTTATTTTTTATAGTGTTCAATTACAAAAGTTGTAATACTTGCTCTTTTTACAGTTTAGAATGCTCATTTGAACTTGTATTTTAAGTTATATCCATTAATTTTTTCTTGAGCATAGAATACCTTAGTTCTGCTATGTTTTTTTTAATAGCGATATTTAATGCTTTTTTTTGACCAACAACAATAACTAACTTTTTTGCTCTGGTAATAGCAGTATAAATTAACTTTCGTTGTAGCATAGGGTAATGTTGCATCATTAATGGAATAATTACAGTGTGATATTCTCCACCTTGTGACTTATGAATAGTAATAGCATAAGCAAGTACTATTTCATCAAGCTCATCAAAGTCATAGCTTATTTTATTACCATCAAAATTTATTACTATATTTTGGTTTTCATGATCAATTGTATTAATAATTCCTATGTCACCGTTATATATATCTTTATCATAATTATTAACTATTTGCATAACCTTATCACCAATTTTAAAAATATTGCCCCAAATAAGTAATTCATCATTTGCTGAGGTACTTGGTAATAGTACTTTTTGTAATACTGAATTGAGATTCTTTGTTCCTACAATTCCTCTGGTTATTGGAGATAATATTTGTATATCTGTAAATGGAGAAATAGAAAATTTTTTTGGTAAGCGTACCTGAACTAATTCAGTTATTTTATCAATAGCATCCTCTGGTGTATCGCTATTAATAAAATAAAAATCATTATTTGAGTTTTGGCTAGATTGTAAAATTGGAAAAAATCCGTTATTAATTCTATGGGCATTGCTAATAATGCTACTTTGATTATTTTGCCTAAAAATTTCTGTTAATGTTACTATAGGAAATTTTTGAGACTTAATTAAATCACTAAAAACCTGACCTGGTCCTACTGATGGCAGTTGATCAATATCTCCGACTAAAAAGAGAGAAGCAGTGCTTGGCAGTGCGCTTATTGCTGCATACATTGTTGTAACATCAACCATTGACATTTCATCTAATATTAATAACTGACATTTAAGTTTTGTGATTGTTCGTACATCTTGTCCTGGACGACTATATACTAAACGATGAATAGTATGAGCTGGATGTTGAGTAGCCTCGCTTAACCTCTTTGCTGCTCTGCCAGTTGGAGCAGCAAGCAATATTACAACTCCTTCACTTTTTAGAATATTAATTATGGAATTAATTAAAGTAGTTTTACCAACTCCAGGACCTCCAGTAATAATCATTACTTTAGACTTCAAAGCTTGATGAAGAGCATCTTGCTGACTAGGTGATAGTTTGATATTTGCCTTACTTATGTATTCTGTTATTTTATTGCTGCTGATTGGATTCCATGCTAGTTTACCTTTACTAATATGGACTAATAATTCCGCTATTTTAAGCTCTGCATAAGCTAATCCCTTAAGGAATATACATTCTTCACCATTTATGTTTTCAACAGCAACATTTCGTTCATTGATTTCAAAGGATAGTGCATCAATTATAATGCTAACATCAATATTTAACAACTCATGACATAGATTAATTAGCTTATCAGTTGGCATGCCACAACTGCCGTTACCCATAGCTGTAACTAAGGCATAATTTAGCCCAGCTCGCGCTCTTATCATTGAATTTTCTGGAATGCCAATAGCTTTTGCAATGTTATCTGCACTTTTAAACCCTATGCCTTTAATATCCGATACTAATTGATAGGGATTAGATTTAATAATATTTATTGCTTCTGCTCCATAAGCCTTATATATTTTAACAGCTTTACTAGCACCAATATTATAGTTATGAATAAACAGCATTATATCACTTATAATTTTCTGGCTATTCCAACTTTCCCAAATTTTTTTTGCACGAATTGGACCTATTCCTGGCACCTTTTTTAATGCTGGATCCTGATTTTCAATTACTGTAAGAACATCTAAGCCAAATGTTTGGACTAATTTTTTAGCATATATCGGACCAATGCCTTTAATCAATCCAGATGCTAAATATTTTTCTATACCATCTATACTAGTTGGTACTGAAACTTTTAATGTATGAGCTTTAAACTGCAGTCCATATTCTTTATCATTAACCCATATGCCGCTAGCTTCAATATGCTGTCCTGCTGAAATGGTTGCACTGTTGCCAATTACTGTTATTAAGTCTTTCTTATGATTGACTTTAACTTTAATGATGCAAAATCCATTGTCAGTATTATGAAAAGTTACTCTTTCTACTAATCCTGCTAAACTTTGATTATTGATAGGCGAGGCTTTTGTAGAATAAGACAATACACTCATGTTAGCATCATAAGGCTAATAATTCTTTATTGGTTATCTTTTGAAAAGATTTTTTCTCTAATTTTAGCTTTTCTGCCTTGTAGATTTCTTAAATAATATAGCTTAGCTCGTCTTACTACTCCTTGCTTGATTAACTCTATGCTGCTAATTAGTGGAGAGTAAAGCATAAACTTTCTTTCTATACCTTGGCCATGACTAATTTTTCTAACTGTAAATGATGAAGATATTGAACGATTAGCACGAGCAATAACAACTCCTTGATAAGCTTGAATTCTTTCATTCGCTCCTTCAATAATTCTTAAGTTGACTTTTACAGTATCTCCAGGTCTAAAATTAGGAATGCTTTTACCTTGAGTTAGTTTTTTTATTTGTTCTTGTTCAAATTGCTTAATTAAATTCATTTTGTGCTCCTTGAATTTTTGTTATCATATGTATTATCAATAATAAAATGAGGGCGTCTTTGTTTTGTAATTTTAATAGATTGATTTAATCGCCATTCCTTTATTTTCTTATGATCACCAGAAAGTAAGACTTCTGGCACTCTAAGATTACACCACACTGCTGGTCTAGTATATAGTGGATATTCAAGCAAAGTTACATTACCTTCATTAATTGTATTAAATGATTCCTCTAGTAATGTATTTTGATTTGCTATAACGCCAGGAAGTAGCCTTATACAACTATCAAGTAAAGCTAATGCTGCTATTTCTCCTCCAGATAAAACAAAATTTCCCAAACTAATTTCTGACACATTATACTTTTCTATTACTCTCTCGTCAATTCCCTCAAATCTTCCACAGATAATAATTATATTTTTTTGCTTAATAATTTCCTTAATCAAATTTTGATTTATAATGTCTCCTCTGGGAGACATATAATAAAGATAAGGCTTAGTATTTAAGTTAGTAAAAGTATTTAATGCATAATCAATTGCTTTTGCAAGAACATCAGCTCTCATAACTAGACCAGAACCTCCACCATAAGGTTCATCATCAACTTTTTTGTGTTTTGTGATACCAAAATCTTTAATATTAATAGCTTTATATGACCATATATTTTTCTTTAATGCTTTTCCAGCTAATGAATATTGCAAAGGTCCAGGAAACATTTCTGGAAATAAAGAAAGTATATTAGCATGAAAAAAGCTGCTGGTATTAAGCATTATTTGTAATTTATTTTTTATATAAAAGTGACAAGATATATCATTATCACTTATAGCATTTAGATATATAGGTATCTTTTTGAGTTAAATCTTGCATTTTTTTGGTTTTCATACGATGGTACTGAATTATATTGTTAACTGCTTGCCTTTTGCTTGCTTCTTTTCTGTAATTTATTTCCTTTTCGATTAGCTTAATATACTTCCAATCATCTATTAACTTTAATTTAGCTTTGTCAGTAAGTTGTCCTAACTCAATATCATCATTTTCTGCTGTTAATATTATTAATTCACGATCAAGAAACATACTTAACTCAACACTATCTCTAGGTTTAATATCAATTTTAGTTTTCGTAGTATCTATTTCTGATTCAGCGTTAGCGTTACTTGTCGTATCATAATCATTGTGCTGAGTAGAATTATCTGTATTGGATTGATTAGAATCTGTAGTTTGTATTGATGTTGACGATGGTTCAGCTTGTTTCTCTGAACTTTCATTTTGTGAGTTGTTATTGGTATCATGGTTGGTATTTATAGTGAATTCATTAACATCAGATGTATTTATATTTGTTTCATGATTTTCTAATTCAGAAATCATGGAAGTTTCGATATCTTGATTGTTATTTTGAATATCTAAGTTAATGTTATTGATGTCAGCATCATCTGTTTTTAATATAGTAGAAATATTATCAGTATTAGCAGTGCTAGAGTTATCGTTAGTTAGTAATTGAATAGCATCACTGTTAGTGTTAGAATCTAAGATAGAAGTAGACGTAGTATCATCATCAGTATCATCATCAGTATCATCAGTATCATTGTTAGTAGAACTAGTATCATTACTTAATGCTTGATTAGCATAATTATCAACAAGTGGAATAGAATTTTTATCAGGATTATGAGTTAAATCAATATCAGTAACATCTGAATTAGGTTCTGTATTGCTAGAATTATTATTATCAGCATTATTTTCATTTAATGTTGTTGTTAATGGTAGGTCAGGTTGCTGTTTTAAAGTTGTTTCACTGTTAATAGTTTCTTGTTGATTGCTTATCAATGATAAAGAGTTTGAGGTATCAATATTTTTTTCTTTGTATTCTTCAAAATTAAGGCTTAATGAAACTTTACTATCTTGATTAGTAGTTTGGGTTTGCTGCTCTAACTCACTTTGAGTATTTTCTAGTTGATTAAGATTATTAATAACTTCGTATTTGTTTGAAAAATCTTGAGTAGTGGATTGCATATTATGATGTTGCTCTCTTAACGATTGAGTAGGTACAGGCAACTTTAGTAAAGCGGTCAGATTAGTATTGTTAATTTTAGGTTTATGAGATTTAATGATTTGAGTTTGGTAACCTTGACTTGATGAGGTATAATCTTGCTTTTGAGAATCATCTCTATTAATTTGAGAGTATAGTTCTTGTGTTTGATTAATATTTAATTTTGTTTGCATATTATTATTATCTTGCATTTGAGTGGCTTTGAGTATGTCTGGTAACTCTGCAAGTTCGATATCAGTATTATCATCATCGTGTAATCTAGGTAAGCTATTGTTATCAAGTGTAATAAAATTATGCGATTTTGTATTCAATTGATTGCTTTCTAGTTTTTCGTTATTGCTTTGCAAATCATTATTAAAACTATTTTCAATATTCTGTACATTATTAGCTTCTAATTTATTTTGCTCACTTTCAACATTAAAACCAAAAAAAGATTTTATTTTATTCCACCAGCTATTATTCATGCTATTACTTAAGTCTGGATTATTGGTATCACTAGGCAAAGATATTGCTGGAAGGGCAGGGAGAGTAGTGACTGAGTTAGATGCAGTAGCGCTACTTGCAGCTATTAAATTTAATAATAAAATAGTAATTAAACATATTAATTTGCTTTTAACTAACATTTTAATTTCTTTGCTTGTTTGATTGATTAGTCTTAGATAATTGCTGCCTTACTTCTTTTGCAACAATAGGTTCAACAATAGATTTTACTAAATCAGATAGGTGATTATCAAGCCATTCAGATAGTTTTGGCTTTAGTAATTCTATTACTATATCTTCTATAGTTTGATTGCTACAGATAGAAGTATTTTGATTCTGCTTATTAATATTGTTATGTATTTTCTTTGGTGATTTTTGTTCTTTTGATTCAATTTTAGTAGAAGTAGATTCAGGAATTAAATTAACTACATCTGCAGTGATATTAGGTAGGTGGTTTTTAACTATATTACTACTACTAAGTTGAGATGTATTAATATTAACTTGCTTATTTTGATTAGGTATACTGATTATCTCAGTTAATACCAAAACATCATCATCTTCATTATTATCTATTGCATTGTTGTTGTTTAAAGAATCGGTATTAACTATATCATGATTAATTGTATTTTTAATAGAGTTTAAAATTTCTTCAATTGACTGATTAGTATGTTCATTATAATCTTCATTTTCTTTATGGAGTTTAGTCATAAACATTCTCCTCTTGCTACTTTAGAATTTTATTAAACTTAAAGAGTAGTTTAAAGTGTTTTTTTAAATTTCTGCTTTTGCTCTGGAATAAAGTAATTCACCTTTAAATTTAATGATTTAGCAGTTAATTTATTAGTTAACTGTTTTATTTTATACATGTGCTTTAAAAGAGCAACATTAACTTTAATATTTTCAATTTTAGAATCATAGAAATTATTTTGGGCTTTTAATAAATCTGTAATACGTATATTGCCTAACTCATATTCATGTTGAGTTGCGGATAAAGCAATAGTAGCAAATTTAACATAGTCGTCGGAGTATTCAATTTGTTGTTTTATGGAATTGTATTGTTTCCATTCCGAAGCTACAGACATCTTAATTTGTTCTAATTTATCTTTATACTGACTTATCAGCATATTAAGAGCTCTTATTTCAGTTCTAGAATCCAAAAATGCTGTATTATGATTGAATATCGGTATTCTCATTTCAACGGCAAAAGTTGCAGTACTACGTTCTGGCTGAAAAGGCAAAGGGCTAATTACTGAAAATTGTGCATTTATTTTAGGTAAGACAGCTGCTCTGCAAAACTTGACTTTTAATTGCTGTTCTAATATTTGATTTTTATAGTAGTTAAGCACAAAACTGTTATTTAGAGCTGAGTTCATTAATGCAGTTTCACTGTTTTCTAAATCATTAGATATCCTTGGTAACTCTATATTACTAGGTAGTATACCAAAAAAATTGTAGAATTTTTTTTCCAGGTTTTGTACTGCAGTAATGCTTGCTATGTGTTCAGATAAAGCTTTTGATAATTGAACTTGTGCATTAGCTACACTAACACTTGTACTTTCTCCTAAGTCTAGCTTTTGTTTTTCTATTTCAAGCATTTTTTGAAAATAATGCACCTTTGCTTCATATAGTTTAGATGTTTCAAGAAAAGAATAATAGTTTAGGTAGGTTTCAATACCTTCATATATTAATTCTTGTTCATCATTATAAAATTTCTCCTTTGCAGCATAGGATTTTTGCTTAATAGTTTTAAGCTTGATTATGTCCTGTCCGCCATTAAATAAATTATGTGAAATTGTTAGTTCAGCTTTAGGAGTAAACACGTTAGGTGATTGCAAACGATGTAAATTATTAGTTGCAGGAAACCAGTCATTGCTAAAAAAACGATTGCTTGGGTTATGATATCTTTCACCAGATACTACTGATGCATGTACTTCAGGTATGAAGCTTGTATAAATTTTTTGGTACTGATTTGCTTGTTGTAGAAATTCATCTTGCAATAGTTTAAATTTAACGGAATTTTTATAAGCATTGGTTAATGCTGTATTAATATCAATAGCGCTACATGAGAAACTACAAGTTAGCAATATACTGCATAATATTGCTACACTATATTTTTTTAATAAAGTTAACATTTATTGTTAGATTTTTTATATTACTATGAATTTTTATTAATGCTTATTTTATTATAAATACTACAATTACTAAACTTATTTATGAGTAATTGTCTAAATAAAAAGTGTATTATATAACTATTTTATCATAAAATCTATTGAGAAAAATATTGTTTTTATTGCTAATATTCTTTATAAATATTGCTAGTAGAATTTATGGCTAGGTAGCAAAGTGGTTAATGCCGTGGACTGCAAATCCTCTACCGCCGGTTCGATTCCGGCCCTGGCCTCCATTGCTTGCTTGTGACTAGTCTATCTGATAATATTAATAGACAGATTAATCAAGTTAAGTATAAAGAAAATTATGGACTTCTTAGAACAATTCCTTGAGACTGTTTTAGCTGAGAAAAATGTTTCAGCTAATTCTTTATTAGCATATAAGCGCGATCTGAAAGATTTTAGTGATTTTCTTAAAAGTATACAGCTACAAAGCTCGCTAGCTGTTACTACAAAGGATATTGATTCTTTTATTCAGCATCTTCTCAGTAAAAATCTTAGTTTTAGATCTATTGCACGTAAAATATCTACTCTAAGGCAATACTATTTGTTTTTGTTGACAGAAAATGTAGTTCAAGCTGACTTAGTGACTAATATTGAAGTGCCGCGTTATAGCACAAAATTGCCAAAAATATTATCTATTAAAGAAATCAAAGTGCTAATTGATTATTGTTTCAAAGATACTACTGCTGAGGGTATACGTACATTAGCGATGATTTGCTTGCTATATTCTACTGGTCTTAGAGTATCAGAATTAGTTAGTGTGAAAATTACTGACTTAAAATTTGATCATAATACAGGTAAAATCAAGAATCATTTTGTAATTTTAGGAAAAGGGAATAAGGAGAGATTAGTTATTATGAATGATCTTACTGGCGATGTAATATCTAAATATTTACCTTATCGAGATTTTTTTTCTCCATTCAAAAATGCTAAGAATAGTGTTTATCTTTTTCCATCAAAGGCTAAGCAAGGATATATGACTCGGCAAAATTTTGCTATACTACTTAAAAGCGCTGCTATCAATGCTGGTCTTTCGCCTGATAATGTTTCTCCTCATATATTGCGGCATAGCTTTGCAAGTCATTTGCTTGAAGGTGGAGCAGATTTAAAGGTTATTCAAGAGCTGCTAGGTCATGTTGATATTAGTTCTACTCAGATTTATACTCATGTACAGCCAGAAAGGTTGAAGCATGTAATAGAGAAATATCATCCAGCCAGCTTAAAAAAGTATTAAATAACATATTTAATTAATACTTTAGTTCGTTAATGATATGAAGTTATCAGGAAAGCGTAATACTGGTAATCCTTACGTTACATTTGATTTGGAGTGTGATGGAAACATGAATAATAAAACTACCGCGCCATCACCATCAACACTACCTTCGTGTGGAAATTGCTTTCGTACTTACCTATCAGCTACATCAATTATTATTGCAAATTAACAAATTGTGTATTTAACTTAACACTTGACAATCAGAAGCATTATATCAATGATATTAAAAAACTAAGATATCATTAATCCAATACCATTAATTTATCAGAAATTCACAAATAAAACTAGATTAATTATGAAAAGACTATCATTAATATTACTATTTCCGGTATTTTGCGTTCTTTTTACAGATATATGCTGTGCTAATTCTTGCAATATTACAGACGATACAACCTCTAGAGCTACTGTTAATGCTAATAATAATATCTCAGCAGAGCAAAAAATCAGCAACCTAGCACAACGTTATTCTTTAATTCTTGTTACAGACCCTAGATGCAGGTATTGTCAAAGTTTTAAGCCTACATTTTATCAATTTGTTGAAAAATATAAATTTAAGAATGATGTAATTCAAATAAGTATGTCAAATATTACTCAAACTTACAGAAGATTAATAAATAAAATAAAAGCTGTACCTACAGTAATATTACTTGATCAATCTGGTGATCAAAGTACTATATTTAGTCAAGGCAATGTATCATTACAATATTTAGAGCAAGTAGCTATTCAAGCATGTGAAAAAATATCACAAAAAATCAACTCTGAAGATCTATAAATCATCATATATATTAGCATGAAAGCGAATATAATACATTACTGAAACTATAATTGCTAAACAAAACCATACGAGTGCATATTGTAAATGGTTATTTTGAACTTTATCTATTACGTTTGTTTGCAATGGAATTATTGTACTGTCAACTTGAGAAGCATTAGTTTGTAACAGATAAAAATTGCTAATCTTATTGGCATATTGTTGGCCAATATGTTTTATAACATCATCCTTATCTAGTGTTAACCAAATATTGCTTTTCAAATTATTACTAGGGAGTAATGCACCTTGTTTTTCAAGTTCAAGCACAATTCCCTCAATTTCTACAGATGGTTGTTTATCTTGATTTGTTGAGGCATTTTTTAAAAAATAGTCTTTATTTTTCTCAGCAATAGCTCCACGAACTACCATTATTATATTCCCTTCATTGGTTAATAATGGTGATGCTAAAGTATATTTCTCTTTATATCTGCCATATAAAAATAAATTCTTACCTGCTAAAAATTGACCCTTTATAACAGCCCTAGAAAATAATAAATGTCTTGAAGATAAGTTAAATACTTTATTTAAATTAATAGGAATAGAATCTTTATTGTTAACAACTTTACTTAGCAACTCTTTTTTTACATTTAAGCGATATATTTGCCAAACACCAAGAGCGCAAAAACTTACTACTACTATTGCTGTAAAAATAGCTGGTATCAACCTTTTTATAACCATTTATAATCTCTAAATAATATTTATGTAATAATTTGCAGGATAATATATAATACCTAGTAAAAGAGCAACTAAATATAAATCAAAGCAGTTATAAAACAGTAAAAACTATCATAAAAGAAACAGCCAGAACTAAAACTTTTCATATTATTATAAAGACTCAAATTATTAAAGCCATTATTATTCTAGTAATATAGAGTTATTAAACAATCTTAAAAAAATAATGTAGCAAAGATAAGATAATGTCTCAACAAAAACAACTATCAGAAAATAACTGTGTATTGAGCACACAAGACATCATTAGGATTATACCACATAGATATCCTTTCTTAATGATAGATAAAGTTATCAAACTAGAACCTGGTCAAGAAATCATAGGAATTAAGAACGTTACAGCTAATGAGCCACAGTTCGCAGGTCATTTCCCTAACAATCCAGTTATGCCAGGAGTTCTAACTATTGAATCAATGGCTCAGTTATCTGCTATTTTAGTAGCAAAAACTATTAAGTTTGATACTAAAAGCAAAATTTTCTACTTAATAACCATTGAAAACGTAAAATTCAGAAAAATAATTACTAGTGGAGATACCATGGTTATTACATCTAAAATTTCTCAAGCTTATAATAAGCATATATGGAAATTTAACGCAGAAGTTAAAATTGATGGTACAAATAACCTAGCTGCTGAAGGGACATTTACTGCAACTTTAAAAGATTTATTAAACTAATTCTAAAAAAATTAACTTATGATTCAAGTAATTTCGGGAAAATTTAAAGGACAAAAAATTCCAGTTATTAAAAATAATAATTATCGCCCATCCACAGCTAAATTAAAAGAATCTATGTTTAATATATTAGCTTCTCAGGCTTTTAAAACATCAGATAAAATTGTATTGTCTGAAGTACGAATGTTAGACCTATTTACAGGTACAGGTAATATAGCATTTGAAGCTTTGTCAAGAGGTGTTCAGCATGTGACTTTAATTGATATTAATGTTAATTGTTTAGTAGCAATTCAAAACCATGCTTGCAAAATAAACATATATAATAAAATGACTTTACTAAGGTTAGATGCTACTAATCTGCCACAAGCGCATCATAATTATAATGTAGTTTTCATGGATCCTCCGTTTTACAAAGGATTAATTAATAAAACTTTATTATCGTTAGATAACAAATCTTGGCTTGATAACAATACGATATTATTTATTGAATCAGAGTTAAATCATAAGTTAGTATTGCCAGTTAATTTTCATTTTCAGACAGAAAAAATTTATGGTAAAAGTAAGTTAACAATTTTACTTTATAAAAACAATTAATGAAAACGAAGAAACAATATACTTGCACTAATTGTGGTAGTATAAGCTATAAGTGGTATGGCAGATGCTCTGAATGTAATGAGTGGAATAGTATTATAGAAGATGTTATATCTAATAACTCTTACAATAGTAGCGCAAGTGTTACTGGCAATAATTTAACTATTAGTTCTCTTGATAAAGATATTGATGAACCATGTAGAATTGTCAGTTCAATTAATGAACTAAATAGAGTACTTGGCGGAGGATTAATTCCAGAATCAGCAATTCTTATAGGTGGTGATCCAGGCATTGGCAAATCGACCTTATTACTTCAGTTATGTGCTCAATTATCTACTTCATCTACTTCTTGTTTTTATATTTCTGGCGAAGAATCAGTTAATCAGATCAAGCTTAGAGCTCAAAGATTAGGTTTGGTAAACACGCAAATTAAACTTGTTTCTGCTACTAATATTCATGATATCATAGCTACCATTAAAGCAAATAGGCAAGAAATTCATCTAGTTGTTATTGATTCTATACAAACAATTTATAATCCTGAAATTACATCCATAGCTGGTACAACATCGCAAGTTCGGGCGGCAGCACAAATGTTAATATCTTTAACTAAATTAATTGGTATAGCACTAATTATGGTAGGTCATATCACTAAAGATGGACAGCTAGCTGGGCCTAAAATTCTTGAGCATATGGTCGACACTGTTTTGTATCTTGAGGGTAGTTCAAATTATCAATATAGACTTTTACGATCGATAAAAAATCGATTTGGTAAAACAAATGAAATAGGTGTATTCACTATGGAACAATCTGGATTAATAGAAGTATCAAATCCATCTGAAATGTTTATACTCAATACTGAAACAAATTATAGCGGCACTAGTGTTTTTGCAAGTATGGAAGGATCACGTCCTATTCTAGTAGAGATTCAAGCTTTAATATCACCTTCACATATTCCAACTCCAAGGCGTTCTGTAGTTGGATGGGATAGTAACAGATTATCAATGATACTAGCAGTATTAGCTGTACGATACGGATTAACTCTTACATCTTATGAAGTATATTTAAGCGTAGCAGGCGGATTAAAAATTACAGAACCAGCTGTTGATCTGGCTGTTGCTGCTTCCTTGATTTCTGCAGCATCAAACCAACCATTACCACTACACAGTATTTTTTTTGGAGAAATTAGCTTATCTGGAGAAATTAGAAAATCTACTCAATCGGACCTTAGAGTTAATGAAGCTGTAAAGCTTGGTTTTAAAAATATTTTTTGTGCTGATTATAGTAATAATTCATCAACTAATTCAGATTATAACATATATAACATCAAACATATTAAGCAGCTAAAAAATATCTTATGACCAGCTAACATAGAATACTAATATTATAACAGCTATCTCATAAATCTTTAGCTTTAGAATTATTTGGTGCCACGTTAATTAAATAAGCAGAGAATATAATTATTATGCTGCCTATTGCTGTTGATATAGTTAATTGTTCTTTAAACACTATTACTTCAATCAATGCAGCAAATAATATTCTGATATATTGAAATGGAGCAATAAGTACAGGTGTGGAATATTTAATAGCAGTAGTACTGCATAATTGAGAACTGATTCCTAGTATGGCAATACCGAATAAGATTGCTATATCTTGTGTACTTAATAAAGCAAATGTTGATAAATTATCAACATTTAATATCAATAGACAAAAAGAAACAATAGAAGTACCTAAATAACCATATAATAGAATGGTTATTGTGGAGTCATGCTTAGACAAAATTTTTGTAATAATTGTACAATTCGCTGCCAGTATATTTGCTAACAAAGCAGCAACTATAGCTAATTTGGAAGTACTATCAATTGACTCAGATAATATTGGTGATTTTATTATTACTAATGTAACTCCTAAATATCCTATAAGTATTAATCCCCATTTTAAAGGTCCAATAGTTTCTTTTAAAATAATTTTGGAAAAAATAGTAATAAATAACGCTTCTGTCATTCCAATAGATGTAGCTAGCACTACAGATAAGTTACGGTATGCATAATAAGTAGCAAACATTGCGCCAATTAACAAAATAATTCTTAAAAAATGAATATAACCTTTATTAGTACTTAATGATCGTGTTTTATGCTTTGCTAAAAATGGTATGAATAAAATCAAACCACAACAACTCTTAACAAACACTATAAGTAATGTTGAAATATCAGAGGGAAGATTTTTAGCTAACATCATTGTAATACTTAACAACAAAGCACTCAATGTTGCTAAAATAATAGAGATGATTTTGATATTACATTTGATAGTAAAATCCATTATTGACAGTTCAGAAAAATAAATTACAATTAAGCATTCTGTAAACTAGCTATAGTATAAATCTTAATAGAATTCAAGGAAAGTTATTATAACTAGAAAAGTGTTCTTTAGTTTACACAAGTACATTTATATTTATTTTAGAGTTAAATATGTTATATAGGGTATTATTACTACAATTAATGTTTTTAATTGTAACAATCAATTCAATACATGCAAGATGGAAGTGTTATAATGACAGTAATTTAGAAATAATACACTTCGAACAAAATATTATAGTTAATAGTGATGGTTCCAGTGAAGAGATAATAGAGCAGCAGGTAAAAATCCTCAATGAGGCTGGTCGTGAATTTTTTACTAATTATATGCTAGAATATGATAGTGTACATTCTCAAATAGATATAATAATTGCTAAAACAATCTTCGAAGGAAAAGAATATAATGTAGATCTTAAATCAATTAAGAGCATGCCTTTAGCTAGTAGCAGGTATGGTTTTAAGCAACAGCAGCAGATTTTAATAAATTTTGCTAAAGTTGAAATTGGAGCAGAAATACATTTAACATATACGAGAAAAAATAAGACATTTGCTGAAAATTATTATAGTGACTTATTTGAATTTGGTACTAATGGCTGGCAACAAAAAGCACATATAAAAATTAATTCTGTATTACCTTTATATATTAAAATTAATGATCCACATAATGCCTTGAAAGTAAAAACAAGCTCCAAAGATAAGTTTCATTCAGCTGAAATAACTTTAATTAAGCCATTAACCACTGAGTTAACAAATGAACCTGAAAACTCATTATTAAGCAATCAGCTTAAAACGTGGGTATCTGTTGCATCTACTAACACATGGGAAGATGTAGCAAGCAAATTTACTGATGATTATTATAAAATACTAAATCAAAAATTACCGAAGTTATTTAAAACTATTGCTAATAAAGCACAAAAATATACAAAATCTGAAGATCAAATTAATTCTGTTACTTCAGATTTAATTCATGCAGTTCAATATCATGGAGATTATAGATCTATTAGATATGGTAGATTTGTACCATGGAACTTAGAACAAACAGCTAATGCTCAATTAGGCGATTGTAAAGATTTCTCAATTAGTACAGCAGCAATTTTACAAAACATAGGTTACAAAGTACAGCCAGCTTTTGTTAATAGAGGAGTACTGGCTTTTGAAACTAAATTATGGCTTCCTTCTGTAGAGCATTATAATCATGCAATACTTAGAGCAATAGATAAAGATGGCAAGTTATATTGGATTGATCCTACGAATTTTGTGAGTATGGCTGATGGGACTTTTCCTGATATCGCTAATAGAATGTCACTAGTATTAGATCCAGAAACTCCTAGCTATGATCAAATACCAAATATTAATCCAAATCATTCTCAGATGATAATAGAAGAGTCGATCTCAATGGCTAAAAACAATTCAGCTTACTGGAAAGGGAAATTAATACTTCTAGGAGAGCAAGCATATTCAATAACTGGAGCAGAATTGAGATTTTCGCAACAGCAGATAAAAGATTTGATTTTTAAATGGGCAAGTGGTTCTTTTTTAGAAGATGGCGATAAGATCAAAATTATCTTACCAGATCTGACATCAAGAACAGTGAAAGATTTAACTTTTGAGTATGAATATAACAAGCCTAATTCCCTATTTAAATCTAACATGGGTTCAGTATTAGTACCACGGAATTATTTATCTCATATTTCTAATGCAGAGCCAGAGCAGATTGGTGATCTTTTTTTAGGTTCTCCATGCACTTTTATTCATCGAACTGTAATAAAAGATGTTAAAATAGAAAATATTAATGTCTTTAATTTTGAAATTGATACTCCATGGGTTTACATTCAAAGATCCTGTCAATATCAAGGCGATGATACAGAGATTACAGTTAAAATGATACTTCATAAATCTTTAGTATCAAATAAAGATCTAAAAAGTGATATATACAAAAAATTAAAAGACACTATTAAACAAAACTTTGAATCAACAGCAATAGTTTTTGATGATTCTAAAATGATGAAATAAAGATACAGCATACCCTATTAAATAAAGCAGCTATTAAGGTAACTTATGATATATAAAATCTTTAGAACTTTACTACAATTAGTATTATTAGTAATATTTATTAATCCCTCAAATGCAGAGTGGCAAAATTTAGACGATAGTGCAATAGAAATCAAAGCATACAATCTAGATATAGCCATCGATAAAGATGGATTAGAGGAATATTCTGTTTATATGCATGCCAAAATTCTTAAAGAGCAAGGTCGTATGTTTTTTGCTAGCTATCGGTTACCATATTTATATAGAGAAAATATTGATACAATAAAAATATTAAAAGCTCAAACAATCTTGAATGGTAAAAAATATAATGTTTCTGCTGATTCTATAGAAGATAAACCATTAGCTGCTACAGGTCTTGATAATGATATCTATAGACAGATATCAGTAACTTTTCCTAAACTAGAAATTGGAACAGAAATATTTCTAAAGTATAAGGTTACTTCTAAGTCTCCACTTGAAGGAGACTATAGTGATATTCTAGGATTATTACCATATGGCTATCATAAAAAAATGCAAATCAATATTAATTCGAAATTACCATTGGATACTAAAATTAATGATCCATATTGCAACCTACGTGTTAATACCAGTACTACAAAAATTAATAATGATGAACATACCAGTTCTGTTAAAATAACATTACTGAAGCCATTAACTAACATGTTAAAAAATGAACCAAAAGATTCTGTTCTAAATGAACAATATAATACTTGGGTTTCTGTCTCTACTATTAACAAATGGGAAAAATTGGGAGATAAATTAAGTAAGGATTACTTTAAAGTTATTAATCAACCGTTGCCAAAACTATTTGCTGCTATTGCTGAAGATGCAAAGCAGTATTCAAGTTATACAGAACAAATTAACTTTGTTACTTCAATATTTAATGAAAAAATACAATATATTCCAGGATGGCGTTCAACTAATGGTAAATTTATTCCTCGAGACTTAATTAAAGTTATAAACTCTGAAAAAGGAGATTGTAGAGACTTTATCGTTAGCATAGCTGCTATACTAAAAAATATAGGATATAAGGTGTATCCAGCTTTAATACGTGCAGGAGAAATCTTTACTGCGCCAGTATTGCATCTTCCTAATTTTTATAGTTTTGATTATGTAATACTTAAAGTGATTGATAAAGATGATAAGATATACTGGATTGATCCTTGCAATAGTTTAAGCATGGCTAATGGAATGTTTCCTAAGATTGCTAATAGAATGGCATTAGTACTTGATCCAGAAAGATCAAGTTATGAACAAGTATCAAGTATTGATCCAAAACATTCACAAATAATCCATGACAGTACTCTAGAAATAGAAGGTAATATAACTAATTGGAAAGGTGCAATAAGTTATATGGGAGAAAACTCAGCTATTTCACTGCACAATAAATTGCTTTATATGTCTCAGCAACAAATCAAAGAATCATTTTTTAATGATATAAGTGGCATTTATTTAGAAGAGCATAATAAGAAAAATATAACTTTACCAAGTGTTAATTTGAAGCTGCCAAGAATAGTTAAGGATGGGACCATTGAGTATGAATATAATACTGATTGCCAAATAAAAAAAACTAATGCAGGACCTGTTTTATTTGCTTCTATAGGATATAACTCAGTTTTTAACAATATAATCAGTGTCGCTCCAAAACAAATAGGAGATCTTTTTCTAGGTGCTCCTCATACAAATTATAACAAACTTGTAATCAAGAATCTAAAACTTAAAAATATTGATCATCTTAACTACACAATTGATACTCCATGGATTTATGTTGAAAGATCATGCAAGCATCAAGGTAATGATACAGAAATCATATCTAAGATAGTTATACGACAGTCTTTAATACAAAATAATGATTTAAAAAGTGATGTATATAAAAAGCTGAAGGATGATATTGAACAACACTTTAGTAAAACTGCAATAGTTTTAGTTGAGTGAGATATCAAAAAAGCTTATTATAATGCATAATAATTAATAGTTCAATTTTATTACATTTAAAGTAAGAAAAATTGAATAAATTAATTGACATTAAGTGTGCAATATAGTATAACTTTTTGAAGTTATACTATACTTTGAAACTTAGCATAACTTAGGCTTATAGCTGTTATATTTATTAGGTAACATGCCTAACTTAAAAGGTTAACTGTTTAGTATAATTGATTGTTAGTTGAATTTTTAGCTTTACTGGTCAACATATAGGTTAGTTTCCATCTTCAGACCTTCCTGTTACAGACCATATGTTGACCAGTAAAGCTAAAAAAATTAACTTCACTCTAAACTACTGTATTAAAGACCATGTATTTTTTATAGTATGACACATTCATTACAATTAAACAACCACTAATTCACGATTTTTAAAATTATTTATTTTAATTTTAGCTTGCATAACAAACACTGTCAACTATTAAGAAAGATATAAGAAACAGCACGCTAAGAATACATGGTAAATAAAACTATTACAGCTTTTTCTATGTATAGCTTAATTCATAAATATGGTTACACTTTGTAAAGTGCAAAAAACATCAGCAAAAAAAGTACTTAAATTAAGTAAACTACTTTAAGTATACTAACCCAGTATAAAACAGTTATGTTATATACTTTTTGAAAAAGGTATTTAAAGTCACAGTGATATTTCATTCTGTTTGATTTTGCTTAAAGCAATTTTTTTCTCAGTAAGATTAAAATCAATAGAATAAGTCGATAAATACTCTAATATATATTCCCATCTTTTTCTATCATATGCTCCTGTAACATTAGTTCTTTTTGATAAATACAAATCATAAACGGCAATAACATCTCATGCCTTTTGCTGCATATAGTCATTTACAATGAAGTTTGCGTATAAAATATCATGTTGGTAAATCTTATGATGCTATTGTCGCTTTTTCTATGCTCAAACTTCATTATAAATAACTATATCAGTGAGTTCTACGGTATACTATGAACAAAAAACCGCTCTCTCATCTATTGGCTTTGCACCTTTTTATCTTATCATGAAATTTTAATCTCTTTGATTTGCCACAATAGCAAGTAAATCCAAGAAAATTATAACTTGCGATCTTCTTGCTTTGTTTGGCTAAATTTGCAGCATGGTCTCTACCAGATTTTATCATTTGTGATTTAGCTTCATCGATATTTAGCCCATACTTATTTAACATTTTATGCAAAACATCATAAAACTTTTTTACATCTATTTTCATTTTCAAAGACAAATACCATATCGCCGCAATAACTCATCATTCCTGTTTGTCGAATTAAGTTCTCTTTGCTGATTTTGGGAAACAAGCTATCTATAACATAATGCAGAGAGATATTAGCTAAGATTGGTGAAACAATTGAGCCTTGACGGCAACCTTCTTTGTTAGTAATATAGTACCATTTTCTATAATTAGCGTTTCAATAGGTATCCTTAACAGCAATACTACCAAACGTTATCAAGAATACTATCAATCATTGCCTTAGTAGACTCAGTTATTGTGTATATCTACCTTATTTTATATGTTATTATTTTAACATATAAAAATTTAACCTATAACGATACCATCGTCAGTATATCTCAATATTCCAGTTATTACTACTTCTTTCGTTAACCATTCACGCTAAAAAGTAATAGATATAAAATGGCTCATAGCGTAGTCTATGTAATTTGCGTTACGCTAAGAGAATACTGAAAGCATTTGAACTTTTGTAAGCTCTATATTTAACAGAAAAACTATCTCAATCTCAATCATTACTTAGTAGTAAAATTATAATTCAAACGGTAAAAATAGCAAATATTTATATCGCAAAATAATTTAGTAACGCGAAGGTGAGGTTTTATATGACTGATAAAATCAATGATTCAAACAATTTCAATAACATTTAATAAAATGAGTTAGCATCTTTTGCCAATATATTTTAAGTATTTCTTAACAAAAATTTATTCATATACTAAGTATTTCTGATATTGCTACCAGAAACACTTAAAATGCATGATTAGAATAAGGTAGTATATGAAAAGAAGATATAATGTAATAAAAAATCCCAAGTTCAATATAAGAAGATATGTTAGAGTATATTTGGAATAAGGATTATAAGAATAGACCTCTTTTGAAACTGGTTAAGGTAGTTCAAAATTATTGCTGATAAATATCGAAATATACGTAAAAGATTCAATCTTAGATTTAATTTGATCTCTGGCATTGATAATTTTGAACTACCTTAACCAGTTTCGAAAGAGGTCTAATAAATTAACCGGAATATATGATATAGTCATTTGCAATGAGGTGTGAGCATAGAAAAAAGCTACAATAGCATCATAAGATTTACCAAATTGAGTAATTTGATTTCTAATCCCTCTCTTAATATTAGCCTAAAACTTTTCTATCTGATTTAAATCTGGAATGTAGTAGAAAAATAACTTTACAACCAACAGACTCTATTAACTCTTTAGTTTTTTGATTTATGAAACGCTGCATTATCCATTGCTATCAATTTAGCAGGCTTTAACTCCTTAATTAATATCTCTTTGCACTCAAGCTTCAAATAATTTTGTATTACATACATACACCATTGTTACTTTTTTCTATGCTCAAACCTCATTACAAATGACTATATATGTATATGTTCTTCATAATAATGGTGTAGGCACAGAAAGTTCTAACATAAGTGTGAAACGGAATGCAGAGCAAGACTGTTGTACTACAACATGTAGCTACAAAAAAAATGTTACTAACTTAATAGAGCAGCTTAGCCTAGCTAAAAACATACTCTATGCATTCACAATTATAGCAGAAGGTGCTGAAATAGCATTGAGCTTGCAACAGGCATGCATTAGACTTCTTTCGAAACTAGAGAATGATGTAGAATAGTGTTATAAAGATCTGATTTGAGGTAATAATGAAATTCGATCAGATTAAAGAGTAAAAGGATGAAAAATTTAGTCGATTAACAGGAGTAAGGAAGGAAACTTTTCAAAGATGGTGGATATTTTGAGGAAAGCTGATGGCCTTAGAATACCTTAGAGGATACCGTACTTATTTCCATATAGGTCAGAACTATGGGATTAGTGAAAGTTCAGCATATAAAGCTGTAAAATGGGTAGAAGACACCCTAGTTAAACACCAAAACTTTGCTCTTCCAGGTCATAAAGCTCTAATGAAGAGTGATATGAATTCTTGATTGATGCTACTGAGAGTCCTATAGAAAGACCTAAAAAAACAAAAATTCTATTATTCAGGGAAGAAGAAAAGGCATACACTAAAAACTCAAATAGTGGTAGATAAGAAAACGCGCCAAGTAATATGTACAGATTTTTCTAACGGTAAAAAACATGACTTTAGATTATTTAAGAAATCCAAAATTCTTATCCATCCTAAGATGAAAGTGATTACTGATACAGGATATCAAGGCATACAAAAAATTCACAATAATTCTGAATCACCAAAGAAAAAAAGCAAGAAAAATCCTTTAACTAAAAATGATAAAAAGAATAATCGTAGGTTAGCAGCAGCAAGAGTTGTTAATGAAAACGTTATTGGTATGCTAAAACGGTTCAAAATTATTGCTGATAAATATCGAAATAGACGTAAAAGATTAGGTCTTAGATTTAATTTGATCTCTGGCATTTATAATTTTGAACTACGTCAACCAGTTTCGAAAGAGGTCTATTATTACTTCAAATCAGATTTTTATAACACCATTCTACAATGCACTAAAAAAACATATGCTTTTAGAGCATACTTGATACCGTTATCCTTTTAATTTCTTTGTTCATATAATTTCTTCTCTTGCTAGTTATTTTATTCTATCTCCAAACTTTATCCATATCTTATTTCTTCTTCTATCTCCTTATCCTATTCTAGCGTTTATAGAGTTTATAAATCATAAACCAGAAGATGAAAATTTAGATATATTATCATGCGCTGGAATTGTCTTTGAAGAAGTAAACTCTATCTCCGCTTGTATGATTGTGTAGAAAAGTTAGCTAGCTATTATACACCATTGTTGCTTTTTTCTATGCTCAAACCTCATTGCAAATGACTATATATTGTGATACATCTTCTGTTAGTTGATCAATAGAGATTTTGTTTAAGCTCTGTTTCTGTTTTTTACGGCAATATATTTTTACTCCATACATATACTGTATTTTTTCCTACACCAAAACTTTTTGATTTTGATACTGTTTCAAAATTGATTTTCTATCTTACCTTTGTAGCCAGTATTTTTTCTGAACAATCTATAGAATATGTCATACTAATTATTATAACTGTTTTATAGTAGCTTGGCTATATATCAACTTATATCTAACTCAGATTCACTTTGAGTTGATATACCTCCGCAAGCTCCATGTAATTCTAAATTACCATCTTGTAGCAAAGATTCTTCTATATTACTCATATTTTTTAATATCTGATCGTTAGCTTCAACATGCAGTAGTTGATCTGACAACTGTAGCTTATGTCTCTCTAATTGCACTAATTCTATATAGAAGCAAAGTAAGTTTTTGTTTAATCGAAATTCATAAGCTAGTTGTGATAACAAAGTTTTAGAATTCACATTCTTAATCAGTTTATTAAAATCATCAAAGGTTCTATGTCTGTTTTGAATAAAATGACTTATAGCCATAGAGTCATTTAGCCGTTTATCTGACAAAACTTTGTTTTCAATAAAATATCCAGTATTTTTCAAAAAGTTAGCTGTGTTTAATAAAGCGTTTACTTTTTGAACAGTTATTTTATTCTGCATTGCAGTTACTATAGCTACTGAATAATCAGTAGCTCCATTTTGCACTAATAGTTTAGTAATTTCATAGTTATCCTGCTCAATCGCTACATCTAATGGTGTACCTAACTTTCCATCTCCTGGAGATGTATTGTAATAATTTACATACATTTGATGTTTTAATAATACTTTTATGGATTCCATGTAGTTTTGTTCAATACACTGATGCAGTAAAGTCTTAAATGTTGAGCCTAAGTCCAAAGTATGGATTTTTCTTCCTGCTTTAGTTAGAAGATAATCTGTCATTTTAGCAAATGTTTGATCACTAACTATTAATTCCTGTGTTATAGAATTAACTTCAGTTAATTCGTTGATTAGATATGATAAAAGTCTTACACAGAAAGTTAATGTAGATATTTCTATTTTTTTAAATTTATCTTCTTCATTTCGAAATTTATAACATATATTACACTCTACTTCATATTCCAATAAAAATTTTGTATGCTCTAAATGTCCTTTTACTACTTCTTGCTTTGCCATTTTCCATATACAGCGACCGGCTATAATCGCTTTTGCTTTTTCAACTTTACCATTGTCAAAAAGCTTGAAAATTAATTTTATGTGACTATCAGGCATTTTAAAAATAGGGCTACAGTACAACTCCTGACTACTAACATGCTTTTGAAAAAACTTAAATAATTTCCATTCCTCTTTTGTGACTTCAGCTTTAACACGTTGTTTTACTTGTTTGATATTATTGCTCTCTTTGTAGCATAGCATGCTATTGTATGCTAAAGCAAATTGGTTAAATTTTATAGCATCAACTATGTATTTTACTACCTCATCTTCATTCATCTTTCAGATCTAAATTGTTATCTGCAGTAATATAACAATCTGTGCTAAATTATGTCAATATGAACTGATAAATATCTTTAGTTACTGAGTAATTAGTTGAATAATGTAATATTCTTATCAAGAAATTACATTTTTGAGTTGATTATATAGAGCATGGGAATATGAAGTTATATATAGCATAATCCAAAAGGAAGTTAAATTATGAGAGAAAAGAGGTATAGAAAAGAAAAAATAAGAAGAGATAGGAAATATGTGATCAGAATATCCATATGATTTAAGAAAGATAGTAATTCATAGAAGAAGGAGAAACAATAGCAAAAGCAAGAAGAGTATTTAATATAGTGCGATGTGAAGTTATGTATATGATTGTTTAAATGCGAGAGCTGATTAAACCTTTTGTTGTACCAACAGAAGCCTACTGGTACATGCAATGGAGTGATCCTATGTATGAAGCTATCATGACAATACATTCATGGTTCAAGAAAAATTAACTAACTAGAAAAATAAGTTATTGAATATTTTACATGCTTTAACAATTGATAGTCCCTCATCTACCGCTTTGAATATCTTCATTCTTAAATCATAACTGTATCTTCTTGCCATTATTTATCTATTATTTTTTATACTCTTTTCATATTAGCATATTATGTACCTATTCCCTACGTTCGTGCTATATAACTAAACTACTATAAAACAGTTATAATAGTTTGGCTATCACTATCACCTAGATACGCCTTTCGAAAAGTATAAACGAATTATTCCTCATACAGATCAATCAATTTATAAACAGCTGCAATAAGTTGATGTGCTTGCTATGTACTTATCGGTGGTAGAGTTTTCATGCAATAAACATAAATTGTTAATATGGTTAGTACCATCACATCTTATATAGCTAAACCGCACTGCTATAAAACAGATAGACGCTGAATTGCAAAAACTATACTGTCAGCTAGAGGAATCTTGGCAAGTAAGCATAAAACTCATAGATTGGATACAATATTTTAGGCGAATCGTAAATAACTATGATAAAAAAAAGATAAATATAATAGCCTCTCTGAATGGAATAATTTTTTTATTTAGACAATATATAGAATCAACAAATGTAAGAATTGAAAAATTTAATATAGAACCGCTAACCAATGGATGGTACAAATTCCTCCAATACCAATTACGTTGGTGAATGGAGAGAGTGAGAATATCGATGAATATATGGAAATAATAACAAAGCTAAGAAAAGCGAAGTATCATGTCGAGGCAGCTGAATCATTGAAAGAATATTGTACAGATTTAATACAGGAGATTAAATATAGATTTAATATTGCAACGAGTGAAATTGTAAGGCTTGCAAGCGAGATCATGTTAAATGATTCGGAAAATAAAGATAAGCTGAAAACAATATTAAATCGATCAGCAAATCTCCAAGAGTACTGTAATGATGTAGTTTACACGCTTAGAAGCGAAATTGAGCATGAAAATTTATGTTTAAAAAAATTTAGCATACAAAAGCTAGTAAAGGATGCCGTCAGGAGACTAGAAGACATTGCAAAAGAGAAAGATATAAAAATCAATTACAATTTTCAGTACAAAATGAAGGATATTGTGACTGGAAATAGTGATCACTTACAAGCTATATTAAGTCAATTAATAGGAAGCGTCATTAGATTTAATCACAGATGCCAGGTTATAATTACGGTTCATTTGTTTACTGTAAAAAATTATATAAAAAGCGATAACATACTACAATTTAGAATACACGATACAGGAAGTGGTATTTCAAAAGAAAAATTAGGGAATATAAAAGCTAAATTAGCTGATTTTGAGTTGGTACGAGACTATCCGCTAATGCTTGAATCAGGATTATGGTTTGTAAATTACCTTATTAATCAACTTAATGGAGAAATGGAAATAGAAAGCGAAAAAGACAAGTTTACAACCATTACTTGCAATATTCCAGTACAACTTTTTTAATCAAATTAATTCGCTTCTTTTTCAGTTTTTGTCTGAGATTGGAGTACATAAAAAGTTTAATTTATTGTATAATTTATTAAAGATTATTTAGAGATGAAAAATGATAGACTTTTATAGCGAAAGCTTACTAAATAAGCTGTTTGAAACCAACGTAAGATTTAATACTGAAATTGATCTTGATAAAGTTGAAAAAGCAATATTTTATGCCCAAAAATATCATGGTCAGCAAAAGAGAGATACAGGAGAACTATACTACACACATCCATTAGAAGTAGCTTATATGGTAGCAGACTACAGCTTTGAAACAGATACAATTATTACTGCAATACTACATGATACACTAGAAGATACAACATTAACTAAAGAAAAGATTGTTAAGGTATTCGGTAGAAAATTGCAGAACAGGTTTCAGATCTTACCAAGATTAAGGATAATAAAAAAAATCAGTTCTAGAGAGATGATTCAAACATTATATAACCGAAATAAAACAGAACTATTATTAATTAAGCTTTTCGACCGATTCCATAATATTCAGACTGTATCAATAAAACCTTATGAAAAAAGACAAGAAATCATACTAGAAACTCAGCAAGAATTTATACCTCTTGCTGAATATCTTAAATTACCAGAAATTGCTATAGAGCTAAATAAATACTGTGAGCTTTATACTACCAAATAAGCTAAAGTTTAATAGGTGGTTAATGTAGTGAATTGCAGAAATTAAAATTCAATAAGAGAATGTTCATGTAAGTTATTTTGTTGTATAATTTAAAAAGAATAGAAAATATGAAAAATATATGCACTTATCAAGATTTTTAGATCCAAAGAATGATGTAGCATTTAAAAAGATATTTGGATCAGAAAAAAACAAGGACATACTAATACATTTTCTGAACGATATATTGTTGTTTGAAGGGAATAGAAAAATAATAGAAGTAGAGTTTTTAGGAACGATATTAGATGCAGACATAGCGTCCAAAAAAGAATCAATAGTAGATGTTTTGTGTAAAGATAAAAACGGTGCGCAATATATAATAGAAATGCAAGTAGATCCTACACAAGGATTTGAAAAAAGAGCGCAGTATTATGCCGCAAAAGCATATGGCAGGCAACCAAATAGAGGAAAGGAAGGAAAATACTCAGACCTAAAGGAAGTTATATTTATAGCTATAGCAGATTATAAATTGTTTCCAAACAAAGAAGACTATATATCAAGGCATGTAATATTGGATAAAAAGACATATGAGCATGATCTAAAGGACTTTTCATTTACCTTTATAGAATTACCAAAATTTAAAAAAAATAGAGTGGAAGAGTTAAGTGATATAACAGAGAAGTGGTGCTATTTTTTTAAACATGCAAAAGAAACAACATTAGATGGATATAATAAAATAATAGGTGAAGATTTAATAATAAAAAGAGCGTATGAGGCATTAGATCAGTTTAATTGGAGTGAAGATGAACTAATAACCTATGAACAAGAGTTAAAGCGTATATGGGATAATAAAGCAGTAGAAGATTATAAACTCGAACGCGCTAAAGCTGAAGGTAAAGCTGAAGGTAAAGCTGAAGGCATAAAGCTCGGTGAAGCTAAAGCAAAAAAAGATTTGGCAATAAAATTATTGAAATCTGAATTATCAGTTGAGACAATTGCTGAATATACGGATTTATCAATACAAGAAGTATTAAATTTAAAAAATAGCATAAAATAATAAGAAATATACAACATACAAAATTTTACCTTTAATGTGTTGTATGCTATTTCTATTAAATCATATAGATGCCTTATATCACACTACAAGTTTTATACTATACTGAACATTGAGAAGGCCATTCTTTAAGGCCTCAATGTCCTTAACATGGCCGCACCATTCTTGACGAAAACTATTCCATTTTAAGCAATGAAGGCGAATGTGGCGCTTAGTGTTTTCGTCTGGTTCAGAGGCAAATTTTAAAATCACAGCAGCTTTATTTTGCTGTTCTTTATCAAAAATATCTTTACCTATTGTAGTCCAATGATTCTGAACATTTGGATGTAAAGATAGCTGGTTCAAAAAAAAGTAGCATTATTTTTTGAACTCTAAGATTTTTGATATATAGTCATTTACAATGAAGTTTGCGTATAAAATATCCTGTTAGTAAATCTTATGATGCTATTGTCGCTTTTTTTATGCTCAAACCTCATTGTAAATGACTATAGTCTATAATCTAGAATAATAAAACATTCTTAACTTATGAACATGTGACTCTGTACCTTGATTCTAAAAATTAATCAGTTATGATGCGGAGATTGCTTTTTTTAATTTTTTGTGCAAGTTCATTTGCTAACTGGTATGCGTACACATTTTTCTATTGCATTTCTAGCTTTTTTAAAACCTTGCTAATATAAGGTGCTATTAAACCTGGATTATACTTAATAGCTAAATTAAACTTCTTTATTGCTTCTTGATGTTGTCCTAATTTCCTCAAAGCAACTCCTTTATTCATATAAGCTTCTGCCAGATCTGGTTTATGCTTAATAGCTATATCATAATTATCTATTGCTTCTTGATATTGACCTAATTCGTATAAAGCAATTCCTTGTACATATCGATGGTGAAGATAATACAACGAATGCTAATATAACAGCATAACATGGTTGTAAAATTGATTTCAAAACATTCATATTAACTTCTCTTTATTAGCATTAACATATTAGCTATCTGTTGAAACCTAATACCATGGGACCGATTGTTCCGTTAGAAAGTTGAATACATCTGCATTACCGCTTTTAGCAGCATAATCTATAGTAGTCATGCCGTTATCATCTTTTGCATCAATATCTGCTCCATAATCAATCAAAAGCTGTATAATATCTATGATTTTATTACGAATAGCAATATGTAGTAGCGTTTCTCCTTCATCATATTTTTTATTAATACCAGTAGAATTATGTTTTAGCATAATTGCTAAAGGTTCTACACATTTGCATTCAACAGCATCAGATAAAGGTGTATTACCTTGATTATTCTCGATATTTACATCAGCATTATATTTTAGCAGTAATGCTATATGATCATTGCAATAGGTAGGATATTTTTCGAAAAATTCATAATATACTTGAATTGTTTCAACAACAAGATGTAAAGCAGTGTGCCCATCATTATCTTGTGCGTTTACGTTAGCTTCATTGTTCAACAAAATCTTAGCAATAGGTAGATTCTTATATTTCAAAGCAACAGATAAAGCAGTAGTGCCATCTTTATATTTTGAATTGACAAGTGTAATATCCTTATTAATAAGCTGCTTCACTTTTTTAATATCACCATCTTGAATAGCGCTATGTAAGGTATACTTAGTCTTAGATTTTAATATCATATATTTAATCCTTTCATTCTCAATTATTTACTCATTAGCTAGCATGAAGTTTACAATATTCGCTTAAGCGTTCTCCAATCTCTGGTAGTTTAAGGTATTCAGCAAGAGCTATAAATTCTTGCTGCGTTTCAAATATTATTTCTTGCCTTTTGTGAGGAGGTTTGATGAATATAGTTGTAATATTATGGAATCTATCAAAAAGCTTGATCAGTAATAGTTCTGTTTTATTTTGGCTGCGTAATATTTGTATCATTTCCATAGCACTGATTTTCTTATTATTCCTAACCCTTGTGAGATCTGAAACTTGTTCTGCAATATTACTACCAAATTCGTAACTTATTCTTTCTTTAGTTAGTTTTGTGTCTTCAAGTGTATCATGTAGTATTGCAGTAATAATTGTATCTGTTTCAAAGCTGTAGTCTGATACCATGTAGGCTACTTTCAATGGATGTGTGTAGTAGAGTTCTCAAGTATCTCTCTTTTGCTGGCAATGATATTTTTTAGCGTAAAGTATTGCTTTTTCAACTCTATCAAGATCAATTTTGGTGTTAAATCTTATGTTGGTTCTGAACAGCTTATTTATTAAGCTCTCACTATAAAAATCTATCATTGCACACCTCTAAATGGTTATTAATAAATTATACCATAATTCAAACTTTTTGTATACTCCAATCCCAGATAAAAACTGGAAAAGAAGCAAATTAAATTATAAATTTTTTGAATTCAGTTATCACGATGCTAAAACTAACCTTGAGTTGCATATCTCTGGTGTTAATGAGTAAAATTTTGCTGTAATTTTTTTTTGGACCAGCATTTTTTCATTTATGCATAATCTAGTGTTTATTAACCTTGCTGAGAGTTTTTAACAATATTGCCAAATTTAGAATACCTACTATTATAGTGCAACTTCACTGTACCAACTGGCCCATTACGGTGTTTAGCAACAATTATTTCAGCAGTGTTATAACATTTATTTTGTCTAGCTTTCCATTCTGTGTATTCTGGAGTACCTGGATCTTGTTCTGATCTAGACAAGTAATATTCGTCCCGATATATAAGCATTACAATATCTGCATCTTGTTCAATGGAGCCTGATTCTCGTAGATCTGAAAGAATAGGCTTTTTATCTGACCTTTGTTCTACAGCTCTAGACAATTGAGATAACGCAATGATTGAAATATTGAGCTCTTTAGCAAGAGCTTTTAAGCTCTGAGTAATTTCAGAAATCTCCTGTACTCGATTATACTGACTTCCTCTGTTATCAATTTTTATTAGCTGTAAATAATCAACAAATAATATTGCTAAATTATGTGTACGTTTAAGTCTACGAGCTCGAGATCTAATTGCAGATATCGAGATTGCTGGAGCATCATCTATAAAAAAATTCCACTTTTGTATTTCGTCTTGTACAGTCTTTAACTTATCAATATCTTGTTCACCTATTTTACCGTTAAATAATGCAGAGCTATTAATTTCTGATTCTATAGAAAGAATTCGAGTAGAGATTTGCTGAGATGACATTTCTAAAGAAAAGAATCCAACTGATGGTTTTATATTAGAAACTTTGCTATTTTGTTGAGTAGATGATGATAAAAAATATTTACAAGCATTTACAGCTAAGTTAACTCCTAAAGCAGTTTTACCCATTGATGGCCTGCCAGCTAATATTATTAGATCAGAATTTTTAAATCCTCCAAGCTTTGAATCAAGGTCAAGTATTCCACTACTGATACCATTAATAGAGTTTTTATTTTTAATAGCAGCTGAAATTGATGTCCATGATTCTTCAATTGAAGTTTGCAATTTTGTAAATCCTTTACTTAAAGTTCCTCTTGAACCTAGATCATATAATTGAGATTCAGCAGTTTCGATCTGAGTTATAGCTAAATCTGCTAAAGTAGAAGAATATGCATTTGTAACTATTTTTTCACCAATTTCAATTAAATAACGCTGCAGCGCAAGGTCATATACTATTTTGCCGTACTCATTAACATTAACTATACTTAATGCTAAAGTTGTAAGTTTAGCTAGATAATCTACTCCACCTATTTCCTCAAATGCGAGTTCATTGCCTAGCATATTTTTGAGCGAAATTACAGTAGCGCTAATTCCTTTACTAATAATGAGATTAATTGACTTATATATTTTACCATGTAATGGTTCATAAAAATGTTCCGGCAGTAAAAATTCGTTAATGTTATATAGCGCACGATTGTTAATCAGAATTGCTCCAAGTATCATTTGCTCTGCCTGAATATTACTTGTAGCAATCTTTGCAAGATCTTTTTCCATATCACCCTTTAAATTTTATTAAAATTACTAAACTTAACTAACTCAAAAGAAAATCCCTGAGCTTTAAAAGCGTGCGCAAGATTTTCCATATGGTTGCTTGTGATGTAACTATCAGCAAATCCTGTTTTAGCTTTAATGAATATTTTTTTACTAACATTATCTTCATTTATAATGTTCAATTCGCTAAAGTATTTTTTATCAATAGTTTGACCATAACTTTTAATCAAAGATTCTCGTACTTTGTACCAAGTTGAGTTAGAGCCCAGTTGTTTACTGAGATTCAAGAGATACTCTTCTTCATTGATTTGTTTCTGTGAAACAGTTGTAGGTTGCTCAAATGGTGTAACTTGCAATTCTTGAATTTCGTATCCATATACATCTTGTACAGCTTGTAATATCTTTGATTCATCACATTCTGTTAGTGTGATATTTTTAAGCAACTTAACAAAAAACCTAGTTCGAACCGCTGGCCCAAAACTACAAGAAGTCAAAATTTGATAAGCCATAGCTGCTTCAAAAGAACCAGCAATTTTATGCTTCAACTGACTTTCCTTACTAAGATTTGCGCTTGTTTCAATTTGAGTAAGATATTTTTCCTTATTAAATTCGTTATCAAATCCACAGTTGTCTCTATTTGCCTGATCAGTAGTTCGTAATTCATTCGCTAACACTTTTGCTATATAGTTTAGAACTGATGCTTTACAGCCAAAATGATAATTCGAATATCGACCTGCTAGCTTTAATAGCAATTTGTTGATAAAGTATATGTTAAAAACCTTTATCAGACTTGTGTTGCAGTGCAACTGCATCTTCTGGTGTTAGTGGGTAAAACTCTTTTAGCCTGTACTTTTTGAACCATTCTTTTTTACCATTCGAAGACTTGAGAATCTTTGTTATTAGTGATTTAATGTCTTGATTACAATTTTTAGTTGAAGTTCGTATATCATTTTCAAAATCATCAACATTTTGAAAATTTTGTTCTTCATTTTCATTTTTTTTATTCTCTACTAACTCACCTTCAGTAGATCTAGATATTTTAGATTTTTTTATATATCTATATATGTCCCTGAAAAAAGTTTCAGGTTGACCTGAAATTTCTTTCATGTTGGGACGAAATTTTTTTTCTGGTAAGGCTATATTTTCTTCTTTCCCTTTTTCACTATAGTGCTGAAAATTTTTCAGAATTTTTATGCAAGGGACATTACGTAACTTAACATTGTCTTTAATTATTGTCCTATTTTCAACTTCAATAAAACCTGCATCTCTTAATTCTACTAAGCATTGCCTAACTCTTCTTTGACCAACATTCAGCTTATCTTCATAAAGCTGATAACTTTCCTGTAATTCATCTATATCTTTGTTGTAATAGATATGTAGTCTAAATACTATGAATGATAAAAGCTGTTTAGATGTTTTACTTAATGCTTTTCCATTATCTCCAGTTAGCTTCCTCCATTCTGGCGGAATGATATTTCCAATAAAGTTATAAAATATTGTGTCATTATTGTTACTGTTATTATTAGCAATTTTTGCGCAATTTCTAACCTCTGAAAATCAGATATAGCAGGTGATTTAGGCGATTTTCGCTATCAAACTCATTTTATTTTTTTTGATTTATGATATATATTTTTATTACAATTTTACATATTCAATACACAATGTTTAGTTGTTAGCAATAAAAATAAAACTAGAAATCTTAACTAAACAATGCTATAAGATTAAAGTTAGTTTTAAAAATCAAATGGAGAGGTGGCCGAGAGGCTTAAGGCGGCGGTTTGCTAAACCGTTATACGGTTTAATATCGTATCAAGGGTTCGAATCCCTTTCTCTCCACCAGATCTAAAGAATAATTTATTAATACTTTAATATACCTGTTCAACTTAAAGAGTTGAATAAAAATCAATATTTGAATACAAGAGTTTAGATATATAGTCTAAGTGATTGCATTAGATGACGTCTTACTTTCTTCTCTACCAAATCCATTATAGTCATTTACAACGATGTTTGAGCATAGAAAGAAGCGATAAAAATTAATAGAATATGTTGGTTTTATAAAGTTACTTTTTTGCTACCTTATTCTCCAGATTTAAATCTGATAAAAAAGTTTTACGCTGAGCTGATATGAAGCTGTGAATTAGAAATCAAATTACTCAATTTAGTAAATTTCATGAATCTATTATGGCTTTTTTCTATGCTCAAACATCATTGTAAATGACTATATTACCATATCAAATGGTTGCGATATAAACTTGCGAAATATTTCTTTTAGTCTTTTTAGCAGATAAGTTCGTGCTCTTATTCCAGGCTTTTTCTAAATTTCAGTTTTACATTGCTTAGTTTTCACTAGCATAAAATCAAAATCCAGAAAGCTAAATGTTTCACCATTCTTTAAATCAACTGTTTTTATCTTTTCTTCGTTTAGTCCAACATTTATTCTCAACAGTATAACATAACTGTTTTATTGTAGTTTAGCTATATTATAACATAAGATGTTATTTAAATAAATAATTACTAGAAATTAAACACTCAAAAATATATACTACTAACACTCTTACTATTATTATATTAGTTAAATTAAAGTTTATGAACATGGAATACACTCTTTCAATTTTAAAACCAGATGTGATTAAAAGAAACATCATTGGAAAAGTTAATACCTACATAGAAAATTCTGGACTAAAAATTATAGCTCAAAAAACTCTTTTGCTTACTAAAGTACAAGCAGAAAATTTTTACATAATACATAAGAATAGAGCATATTATCAAAGTTTAGTGCAAAATATGACGTCTGGTCCAGTAGTAGTACAAGTATTATATGGCCTAAATGCTGTAAAAAAATACAGAGAAATCATAGGGGCTACTAATCCATGCGATGCTAAAAAAGGAACAATCAGAGGAGACATGGCAAAAAGTATCGATGAAAATACAGTTCATGGGTCTGATAGCTTAGAAAATGCTGATATAGAAATAAAATTTTTCTTTGCCTTGATTGAATATGCATATCTTTAAAATTAAATGCTTTTGTTATTGTTATGTTGATAATTAATATAGTAGTTTAGCCTAAGTTAAACGTAAAAATGTGATATGGCTAAATAAAAAAATATCAATAAGGGCATATAAACACTAGATTAAAATAAGGATATGACATGTATATAATATGTCTATAGGTAAAGGTGCAAAGACATATTAAATATAAGGAAGAAGAAAAGTTAATTTTTATTAATATTTATAATCAATCTTTAACTTTAACTATAAATATTATTTGCAATATTTAAAAGTTAATAATCCATGTTATTTTTTACATTAACCACTTCTTCTTTTGATAACCCAGTAGTTTCAGAAATAAATTCAACTGAAAAGCCAGCTTTTAATAAGTTCCTTGCAAGCCCTTGCGCGGCTTCAGCTCTGCCTTTAGCTATGCCTTTAGTTTCACCAATCTCTATACCTTCATCAATATATTTTGCAGCAATAGTTCTCATAATATTACTTTTTTCTTCTTCAGATAAATACTTAGCCAGAACCTGCTCTAATTCTGGTTGCTGACTCTCTAGTAATTTAGTATCAGTATACCATAAAAATGATCGTAGGTAAATATAGCCTTTTTCTTTGTCAAGTATTAAAACATGTTTGAACTTTATTAGAAACTCTTCCCAAAGCTTTAACATATCTCGTTGATGAATGTGCTTTAGCATATATTCGAGCATTCCGATATGCTTTTTCCTAACAATTTCATCATTCGACATACTTTGCAAATCGACTAATTGATAGTCAGAAGTCATTAATTGCTTAGCTATCATTGAATCGGTAAATAAATCCCACAAATTCCTAGGTGCGTTGTAGACTTCTTTGCCGTTGTAGATCACTAAATTATACACTAATGGTAATTTAGTTTTTTCTTTCTTATGCCTTTCGCACAATAACAATGTGTATCTCCATAACCGCAGAGCTGTCCAATAATCGACGGTTGATTGAGCTTCAATTAATATATAAATAAAAGCATTGCCATGTTTTTTGGTGGCAACTCTATAGACGATATCGCTGTATTTTTTCTTTAACGATTCTTCTATATAACTCTCTTGCTCTACTTTTATTTGTGATAAATCTATTAAACTCTTGAAATCCGTTGGTAAATAATACTCTAGAAATTCTTGTGCAGCCACTGGATCACTCATGATTGTCTTTGCTAATGAATCATGCTTTAATTTTTTTGTCATTAGTATAGAGATGACGATTTATTATACAATTCTTTAACATTTGTAATATCATTTTGTTTTTCTATACTATTATTTTCTGTTTGAGTAAGTTTGGTTGTTTCAACTGCCTTAGTCAGTTTAGTAATTTCAGGTTCTATAATGTCTCTAATTGACTAGTCTCCACAACTTTGCAACAGATTATTAAAATCCCCATTTTCTGGTGGTTTGACTATACAAGTTATCGCTCCCTTCATTTCTAACGTTTTTGCAGCTTTAATTACAGTATTATTAGTTATAGGATTTTTGCTATCATTATCTGCTGCAATGATGATTTTTTCACCAGGAAATGGTGAATAATTTCTCAAATTCGAAATTCCTGCACTAGCAATGATATTACCTTTAATGCCTGATTGCTGCAAGCTCAATGCTGTTTCAGCGCCTTCTGCTATAATTGTTATATTAGGGTCATTCGCATTTCGCTTTGCGATTGTTATGAACGATCCTCTGATTTTACCGAAAGATCTTCTGTTAATTGAAATATTCGCCTTATCTCCTGCCGAATTTAGATATACGGCCTGTACTCCGGTAATTTCTCCTTTTGAATTTCTTGCAAATGCTGTAAATGCTGGATAATTTTCTCTCGTTTGAGTATCAAACAGTATACTTGCTTTTAAGTCTGAACTTGCAGTGCTTTTGTCAAAAGTAATACCACGATTTTCAAGATACTTTTTTACTATTTCAACTTCTGCGCTTGGGCTTGTATCTATCTCATAACCATGTATTCTGCTTGATCGTTCATACAAGTTTTGAACTTTTTCGATTTTAACACTTTCAGATTGTTGAGTGTATTGTTGAGAATCGTCAGTCTTAGGCGGTCTCTGATACTGTTGTCTAACGTTAGGCATTCCAAGTATAGTTTTCAAATATTCCTTTGCCTCAAAAAAGCTGCATACTCTTTCTCTTTGAACCAGGGATAATAAATCACCCTTTTGTCCTGTACTAAAGTCATACCATTTTCCAGCGTACTTGCCCTCGGTGGTTACTTGTATTTTGCCAGTGTCTCCCAAACGTAATCTTCCGTGTCTAGATAGGCGCTTATTTGGATCTCCAAGAAGATCACAAGCTATAGTGTCAGCTCTATAAGCTATTGCATCCTTCAATTTTTGTAGGTCTTCCTCGCTATTTGAATAATAATCGTTTTTTCTATAGTTTTGAGCAGATTGATATTGCCTTACTTCATTTGCTTGAACATCATTATTCTCCTCTTTTGAATTGATAGAGTCTGTCTTAGCTGTGCTAAGCTGCTCTATTAGGTTAGCAACATTTTTTGTAGCTTGCACATTGTAGTACAGCCGTACTTGCTCTGCATTCCCTATCATGCTTATGTTAGAACTTTCTATGCCTACACCATCATTATGAAGAACATATACATCTTTTTTGACAGCTGTTTGTGGGTTACAAACTGTTGTAGCATATCCATGTTTAAAGCTTATTTTATTCAAATCAAAGCTTACCTCGTTTCCTGTATCTGTCTTAGCTACAAACTTATTTTCATCAATTGATACTAGAGTTGCAAATTCACTGTTTTGTATTTGTAAATCCTTATCGTTTGTTTGAAATACAATTCGGTCTCCAGCCATGTAGTTAGCATATTTTTTTGATTCAGCTCCTGAAATTAAAATGCTGTATTCTGTACCTTTCAGAGCACCATTTTCCTTCATGTAGTTTCTGATGTGTTGATTAATATTTTCAGCTTCTTTATGGCCAGCAATTATCAAACGATCCTGCAGCTCAAATTTACTATTCTTCCAATCATTGATTAATTGGTTTATTGATTCTTTTAGAGTATTATCAGCTCTCAAGCTATTATTATCACTAAGTAGCACTATACCATCAGCAATATCATCATTTATCAACTTTACAGCCACATTGTGGTTGCAGCTGTTAGCTTTAGAATTTTCTATATCTGTTTTTGAATTATGAATATTATTGAAATTATTTGAATCATTGATTTTGTCAGTCATATAAAACCTCACCTTCGCGTCACTAAATTGTTTTGCGGTATAAATATTTGCTATTTTTACCGTTTGAATTATAATTTTATTGCTAAGTGATTATTGGAATAGTTTTTTGTTATACTAATCTTTCCAAAGTTCCATCTTTTTCAGTATTTTCTTAGTGGATAGGCATAATGCGAATTGCAAACATCACTGTGAGCTGTTATGTATAGCTCATTTTGTAATTCGCCATGTGAATGAATAGCTTACATTCAATTTTCGATCGTAAGAACTATCTCCTAAGTCCAATTTTTTGAGCTATGTCAGTTTTCACCACTTGTTCAGACTCTGTTTTTACGTTCTGAGTATTAATTAACTTCATGATTTCAGGTATCATAAGCTCCTTAACAGCTATGGCTCCTTTATTTTTTAGCATTTCGTTAAAATCTTCACCTTCTGAATGAATTACGATGCTAGTAATTGCTCCTTTGCTTGTCAGTACTTTTGCAGCCTCGTTTATAGTGCTTACATATTCTTTATTTTGTTTATCATTATTTGCAGCTATAAGAATCTTTTCTCCTTGAAATGGTTGATAGTACTTCAAATTATTTACATTTGAGCTATATACCATTCTGCTATCAATGCCAGCTTCCTGAAAACTTGATATCGTTTTTCCTTCTGCTGACAGAATGGTTACATCATAATCATATTGTCTTTGTTCTTTGATGTGCATAAATAATGGAGTAGAAATATCTTTGGTTGTGCATTGCTTTATGCTATTCTCTTGCTGGACTTTTTCTACTTTAGCTTCTTGCTCTGGTTTAGCGGTAAAATGATAATATTCTTCATTCACATGAGATCTATCATTGATATCATTGATTATAGACTTAAACCAGTTTTCGATTTTACTAAAAACAGTTGTTTTTGTCCGTGCTTTTTCCAAATCATGAGCAGTTTTTAGAGTTATGCTAGCTGATTTCTCATTTGGTCTGCTGAGCTGATTTATTAAGCTGTTAATGCTTTTAGTTGCTTCATTATTGCAATATAACTTTAAGCTCTTTATATGCCTTGTCATAGCTACGTATGAGCTGCTTATATTACTTACTCCATTATGCAAAACGTATACATCTTTTATAGAAGCTCCCTGGACCTTATAAACAGTACTTGCATAGCCATGTTTAAATTGTATTTTACCGAATCAAAACTCACTTCTTTTCCTGTGTCTGTCTTAGCTATAAATTTATTTTTACTAACCGAAGTTAAAGTTGCAAATTCACTATTTTGTATTTGTAAATCCTTATAGCTTTTTTGAAATACGATTCTATCTCCTGCCATATATGACTTTTTCCTTCCATCAATAGAACGCTCATATTCTGTGCCTTTTAGCGTACCATTTGCTTTTAACAAAGACCTAATACTTGAATTAAGAATGTCGACATCTTTATTACGTACTGTAATTACCAATTTTTCATGTGGTTTAAATTTGCTTAGACTCCAGTTGTATATTAATTTACTCATTGAGTCCTGCAACGTATTATCAAACCTAACGCTGTTATTTTGCCTCAGTAAGGTTATACCGCTTAAAATATTACTCTCAGCAAACTCCATTGCTGCTTCTCTGCTCCAGTTTTCACTTTGTCTGCGAATATCTATTAAAACATGTGAACCGAAATTATTACTCAGCATCTCAAACATTCCGCCTCTTTCTATTGAAGCTAGCTGTTTTTCATCTCCAGCGAGTATCAGTTGACAATAATTGTTTCTAACTACTCTAAACAGCTCTGCATAAGCTTTAGTACCTACCATTCCAGCTTCATCTACTACTATTAAGCTGTCTTGCATAAAAATTTTTTTTCGATTATATAAAAATCCTTTTACTGTATAGACCTCTGTATAACCTTTGCTCCTCAGCTCTGATACTGCCTTATGAGTAGGAGCAAGGCCAATAACTTTTTGTCCACGATTTGTTGCGAGCTCATGCGCTTTTATTAAAACATAAGATTTTCCTGTACCAGCTCTTCCTCTTAAGACTCTAACTCCACTAGTGCTAAGCAAAATATGCCTTAGAGCTTGTTTCTGTTCTTCACTAACATTTGCTAGACCTTCGATATCACTTTTAAGATTGTAAATATCGTTGTAATAAACCTGATTATTGATTTTATTAGCTATTCTGATTATTCTCGTCTCCTCATTTCGAACCTCAATTGTCGTAAAATATTTGCTACTTTCACCATCATCATGATATAACTCTAGTATTCTATTTGAACTAAGCACTTGCTGAACTAACAGTTCCCTTTCTGCTTTCGCTGAATATAGTATATCTTGAACAGCTTTTTCAACATCCTGCTTAGTAAAAATAGATTTGTAATGTGTTATAGAATCTGTTATTACGTCAGCATCATTAATAATCTTCAAATGAGCCTCTTTACGTAACTCATTTTCATTTACTACTTCATTAATTAAATTCCTAATTCTACGAGGTCCAATATGCTTTCCAGGTACTTCGCTTGTCTCGTCAACTCTATATGGTAAGCCTAATTCAGCGAAATATGCATTAGTTTCTTCTTTTGCTATTTCATGAATCATCTTGTGATCTTTAATAATACGCCACTGACCTTTTACTGTTATAAATTCAGCCTCTAAGTCAACAGCTTTATCACCCAATTCTTCACCATTCTCTTTAAATCTTCTTGTAGTAACCAATATATGTGCATGCCAGTTTTTATCTCCTGTTTGAGGCTTATGAATGTCTATCTGTACTCCAAGACCATTTTGCACCCATTCCATTGCATCAACTATTCGATGAGTTAGTTCTATTCTATGCTCTAAATTTAGCTCCTTCGCGTCTGGCAATGCTATTACTATATCCTTCAACAACTTACTATTTTCTCTTGTTTCTGTTCGTTCTACCTCATTCATTAATGTTTGAATATTCTTGAAGTCTTGATTTACATAATCCGGTATCAGCACTGTATGATATACGTTATCTTTCTTATGAGAGAAGTTATACCTTATACCTGTCTGCTTATTTTTAACAATAGTTCTTGCATTATACGCTGCCTTACGACAACTATCACCTCCTGTACTTCTACTTAAAAATTCAACCCTTGTAAACTGTATAGCCATCTCAATACCAATTCTCACCTGAGTTTTAAGTTAGCATGGTTTTTTTGATTTTGCTAGCATAAACTTCTTTTTTTTTTAACATTCAATCGGTTAATGAGTACTCATTTTTTAGCAGCAATCTTTATAGATTGCATATTGCGTAGTGCGACATGAGGTCGCTCAAACAGAGACTACAGAAATGTAGCAAGGTTGCATTTAAACCTTAGTTACCGCTATTGCGGTGCGAGATTGGTAACGGTCTTGTACTAAGCGCGATAGAAAGCCTAACTAAAGTACTAATCTGGATGGGAAATAGGGGCAAGGTAAAGTTAAAATTGGTTAAACGAAAGTGAATCTTCGTATGGAAAATATCGTCAATGCAGAAGCAGATACTCCAGATAAATTCTGTTATAAGGATAAAGCTGAAAAGCTTAGCTGTAAGAAGGAATACGCAGCCTTCTTTAAAAATGCCAGCTCCTCGGTATAAAGAAGATAACCAACTTAACGTCTCTCTGATGAGTGAAACATGGTAAGCCTATTATTAGGCAACTGATAGTAGGTAAGAGAGGTCTTAGAAAGCAAATGACACTAAGTCGAAAGACTACAGAAATTAATAACTGAGTGTATAGGCATTTATATGCTAATCAGAAATGATGCTAACTTAAGACTGGTGATTTACCCTAAATAGGTAAACAAGATTATGAATTAATTGGAAAAGTTGGATGCTAAACGCAAATGTAACAATTGAGACTAAAGATAATTTCAAGAAAATCTATTGGCATTCAATAGACTGGAAAGAAATTATACAAAAGGTTAATAATCTTCGTAGACGTATTTATAGGGCATCTGCAAATGGTAATATGAAGTTAGTACGTAACTTACAAAGATTGATGTTAAAATCAAGAGCAAATAGGTTACTTGCTATAAGACGTGTTACTCAAATCAACAAAGGACGAAAAAGTCCTGGAATTGATAAAATAGTTGTTAAGACAGATAAAGAAAGGAGTCTGTTGATGGAAAAGTTAGCAGATAATAATCTATCATCTGTAAAACCGATTAAGCGTGTATACATACCAAAAAGTAATGGCGAATCTAGACCTTTAGGCTTGCCAACTATTGTGGATAGGTGTAGACAGGCTGTTGTAAAATCAGCACTTGAACCATATTGGGAAGCTAAGTTTGAAGGTTGCAGCTATGGCTTTAGACCTGGACGTAGCGCTCACGATGCAATACAGAGAATATCTGGTATTATTCGACATGGAACCAATAGAAATTGGATATTAGATGCTGATATTAAAGGAGCATTTGATAATATTGATCATAATTTTCTTTTGAAAATTATAGGAAATTTCCCTGCTCGTAATTGGATTCAAGCATGGCTTAAATCTGGTGTAATGCAGGATTATCAAATTATCAAAACAACAGCTGGTACTCCACAAGGTGGATTAATTTCTCCATTACTTTTAAACATAACTCTTCATGGAATGAGTGATATACTTAATATTATCTATAATAAGTATGATCACCTATATTCTAAATCCGAATATGCTTTAGTGAGATACGCTGATGATTTTGTCGTTTGCGCTAAGTCAGAAAGCTCATGTATCAGAGCCAAAAGTATTATTAATGATTGGTTAAGTATTAGAGGCTTAGAATTGTCAAAGGAAAAAACCAGGATACTTCATATTAATGAAGGTTTTGATTTCCTTGGATTTAATATTCGACAATATAAAACCAATAGTACAAGAAGAGGTGTAGCTCTACTAGTTAAACCGTCTAAAGACTCTATAAAGTCGTTTAAAAAACGAATGTCAATAGAATGGAAAAAAAGTTTCTCATGGAATATTGATAGAATAATTGATAATCTAAATTCTAAAATATTTGGATGGTGCAGTTATTTCAACAAAGTTGTGTCCAAGAAAATTTTTTCCAATTTAGACTGTTGGATGTGGATTTAGCAAGCAAGATTCGTATGTAGAAAACATCCTAAAAAATCTTGGAAATGGCTTAAGAAAAAGTATTGGGGTCGCATTAAAGGCAGAAATGATAATTGGGTCTTTATGAATAAAGATCTATATCTATGGAAATTACAATGGACAACGATTAAACGACATATTCTTGTTAAAGGTAAATCTTCTCCTGATAATTCAAAACTTAGAGAATATTGGCATAAACGTCAGGCTGATAGCCCTAAGTATTTGTTTAAATCTAGGCAGATTCTTTGGCGTAGACAAAAGGGTAAATGTCTTGTTTGTTTTGATTTAATAGATAATGGTGAAAGTGTTCATGTACATCATATAACACCTATAAGATGTGGTGGCACTGACCATATTAACAATTTGTGCTTATTGCATGAAAACTGCCATCGACAAGTACACAGTAATCGCGGACAACTTATTGCAGCTGTTTGTAAATTGCTTGAGCCGTATGCGGAGTAATTCGCTTGTACGGTTCTTTGGGAGGAAAAGCGCTTTCGCGCTTACCTACCCGCTTAAGCTTATTTTTCAATGAAGCTTCTAACCTTGAATTCACGTTTTTTTGACTATAATTATTTGATGTTGGTTTGGTAGGCGCGGTTTTTTTTCTTTACTGGGATTTTATTTTGATATATTCTTGCCTGATTTTTTTATCTTTCTGAATTACTAACATGGCAAATCTTATGCAGCAAAAAATTACTCTTCAACAAAAAAAGGCTAGGCTAATCATGGATGAGGTTAACCTTAAAATTAAAGAACGTAAAATGCGTACTCGACGTCTTATCGAAATGGGTGGATTAGTTGCTAAAGCTAAGCTTGATCACTTACCAACAAATACTTTATTTGGTGCAATTGTTTCACTAAAAGAAACTTTAACACAACATCCAAATGTTCAGGATCATTGGACTACAATAGGTAAAGATATTTTTGATAAAGAACAGCAAAATAAAGCTGCCGTGATTTTAAAATTTGCCTCTGAACCAGACGAAAACACTAAGCGCCACATTCGCCTTCATGGCTTAAAATGGAATAGCTTTCGTCAAGAATGGTGCGGTCATGTTAAGGACATTGAGGCCTTAAAGAATGGCCTTCTCAATGTTCAGTATAAACTAGAGCTTATATCTTAGTTTTTAAATTCTTATACAACAAACGCAGCTTGATAATTTAGCTAATGTAATTTATAAATCATGAGTGTAATACAATTTTCTTAATAATAGTGTGATTATGAAAATCAGTGATACTAGTGATTCTATCCAAATCTTACCTAACAGCAATAATTTAGCTGAGCTAACAAACTTAGTTCACAATTGTATATTTAACCATAAAGGTTATAATATTTTGTTCTTGCTTGGATGGGATAACAGCACATATCGAGGCATTCAAGATAAAATTGTGCAGCTTCGTAATACTGAAACAGAAGCAATTAGGCTTATACGTACTCAAGATGATCTCCCAATATGCTTAGAATATTATTGTATAGAGCAAGGCAAACGAAATGTATTATATACACAAGTAAATTTTGCTTTTAATACACTAAGATTGATACTAGAGAAGCATTATGATTTATCTATATGGTGCCAACGTTACAAATCTAACCTAACTATTGTATACAATACTCACAATGAAAATTTACAAAAACAATTAGATGACTTTTTTACTCAACAATGTATGAATCACAATGAAAGCAGCAAATGCATCCATCACAATGAAAGTAGCATTAGTGTTTTAGATATTGATCAATTTAGAGATTTTATAGGTGATATATTATTAATTGATGATCCAGAACGATAATATATCTATGCTAAGCAGCTATGCTTCATTCTGTAAAGCGAAATATATGTTAATGCTATGTTTGTTAGTTAGAAAAAGTTTGCATTCTAACTAGCATAAAGCTTATAGTATTTATTTAGCTCTATGGCAATTTCTGGTAATTTAAGATATTCAGCAAGAGGTATAAATTCTTGCTGAATACCTAAATCTGCCAGAGATTGAAAAACGCTTAAGCGAATATTGTAAACTAAATACTAGCTAGAATATAGTTTAACTAGTAAATATTATTCGGATGCACAACTTAATATGTCGCCTATACAATCTTTAAATTGATTAGGTGTATAAATATGAATATTATCTTCATAGTAAGCAATTCTGTTGTCGTTAGTAAATGTATCTAATTCTGATGGTCTATCTATCAAATCATTATATACAATAGCTAACTCTTTATCAGTTAATAATTTTTTGCTGCTATTTAGAATAGATTCATTATCATATTTTACTACTATAGGTATGAGATGGTTATGATTGAGCTCTTCTACTGCATATAATGTGTTATATGTTTTTTTAGAATATTCATAGTGCTCAACTACTGTATACCGTTTTATATCTGAAAAAATATAACTAATTGCCTCTTTTTCTCTGTTACAATCAGATTTAGCTTTTTTAATAATATCATTGTATTGGCTATTATCCCACCCAATCAAAAGTAAAGAATTATTACTTTCTTTTTTAAATATAAAATTAGTAGCTAACTGTACTATTTCTGTGGAAGTATGATTATTAGCTGAACACTGGTACAAATTGTTTCTATACATAATCACCCTATTGTTAAGTAAGTTTATATTATAAGTTTATAAATTATACTAGCTAATTAGCAATAACTTTTTTGTCGCTTAAATATTTTCAATTCAGAATATCAGTTCTAGATTATATTAGACTTCTTTCGAAACTAGAGAATGATGTAGAATGGTGTTATAAAAATCTAATTTGAAGTAATAATGAAATTAGATCAGATTAAAGAGTTAAAGGATGAAAAATTTCGTCGATTAACAGGAGTAAGGAAGAGGACATTTTCAAAGATGGTGGATATTTTGAGGAAAGCTGATGGTCTTAAGAAATCAAAAGGTGGACGTAAAAATAAGCTCAATTTGGAGGAACAGTTGCTGATGGTGTTAGAATACCTTAGAGAATACCGTACTTATTTCCATATAGGTCAGAACTATGGAATTAGTGAAAGTTCAGCATATAAAGCTGTAAAATGGGTAGAAGACACCCTAGTTAAACACGCAAACTTTGCTCTTCCAGGCCGTAAAGCTTTAATGAAGAGTGATATGAATTATGAAGTAGTCTTGATTGATGATACTGAGAGTCCTATAGAAAGACCTAAAAAAAACAAAAATTCTATTATTCAGGAAAGAAGAAAAGGCATACACTAAAAACTCAAATAGTGGTAGATAAGAAAACGCGCCAAGTAATATGTACAGATTTTTCTAACGGTAAAAAACATGACTTTAGATTATTTAAGAAATCCAAAATTCTTATCCGTCCTAAGGTAAAAGTGATTACTGATACAGGATATCAAGGCATACAAAAAATTCACAATAATTCTGAATTACCAAAGAAAAAAAGCAAGAAAAATCCTTTAACTAAAAATGATAAAAAGAATAATCATAGGTTAGCAGTAGCAAGAGTTGTGAATGAAAACATTATTGGTATGCTAAAACGCTTCAAAATTATTGCTGACAAATATCGAAATAGACGTAAAAGATTCTCTCTTAGATTTAATTTGATCTCTGGCATTTATAATTTTGAACTACCTTAACCAGTTTCGAAAGAGGCCTATTTTTGTTCTAAAACCCATGTTTTTCTTACTCTTCATCTACGGACTATCCATGAGATTTTCAGTTTAAGTCCTATTGTATCTGGATCGTGAATAATTAATAATTTTTCTCCCTCAGGAATGTTAATTTTATTTAATAACTGCTTTCTAAACTTTGATGATGATGATATTGAAGGCATAATTACACCACATAATATTAATGTTTGTTATTAAAATATTACGTTTAATTAAACAGATGATCTATATTATACTTTTTATTTGATAACAAATTTTTATACTAATTTGTTCATAATACATATAACTTAAAAATCACTTTTTAATCTCAGGCTGTATATATTTTTCGATCATTAGATTAACCTCTAGATTGAAAACTGGCTCCAAATTCCCTAAAATTTTTTTCAACCTATTTTCAACCTTTTGCTTTAATTTTTTTGTTATATTGACAAATATTGCAAATATATTTATAGTTAAAGTTGAAGATTGATTATAAATATTAATAAAAGTTAACACAAGTTAATAATAGGTTCTATAAAGTGTAGAAGTTAATAAAAATTAACATTTTTTCTTCTTTGTATTTGATATGTCTTTGTAGCTTTATTATTAGGTAATGTTTAATACAAGGCACATTACCTAACTTAACATTGTCTTTAATTATTGTCCTATTTTCAACTTCAATAAAACCTGTGTTTCTTAATTCTACTAAGCATTGCCTAACTCTTCTTTGACCAACATTTAGCTTATCCTCATAAAGCTGATAACTTTCCTGTGATTCATCTATATCTTTGTTGTAATAGATATGTAGTCTAAATACTATAAACGATAAAAGCTGTTTAGATGTTTTGCTTAATGCTTTTCCATTATCTCAAGTTAGCTTTCTCCATTCAGCTGGTATAAAATTTCCAATAAAACGATAAAATATTGTGTCATTATTGCTACTGTTATTTTTAATAATATTACAACTATTAGTTAAAAAAATCGAATACTACAGGACACATTTTTCATCTCCAAAAATACAGGTATAGTAGGTGTTTTAGAAAAAAACTTTTTTACAAATTACCCTAAAATTTTTATGCAAAAGGTCGAAAATAGGTTGAAAAATTTTTTATGCCAAACCTACTATATAAATCTTCATACTGATACTATCTGCCTTAGAGGACCAATGTTACATATTGTCTTTCTTACTTTCATTTACCACTTCTATAATTATGAGAGCAGCATAACATATTTCTTTTTTTATAGCTATTCCTGAACAAAAAAGTAGAATACATTAATCATTCTCGTTATTACTTAAAGTTTTATTTTTACTACTTAAAAAACTCTTTAATTTTTTTGATCTAACAGGGTGTTTAAGTTTTCTTAGAGCCTTAGCTTCAATTTGCCTAACTCTTTCTCTTGTTACTTTAAATTCGCCACCAACTTCTTCAAGTGTATAATCAGTAGGTAACCCAATGCCAAATCTTAGCCTTAATACTCTTTCTTCTCTAGCTGTAAGAGTTGATAGAGCGCGCGTAGTAGTCTCACGTAAACTAAATTTGATAGCTTCTTCTATTGGTAATACAGCGTTTTTATCCTCAATGAAGTCTGATAAGCAACTTCCATCTTCTTCACCGATAGGGTTTTCTAAACTAACTGGCTCTTTAGCAATTCTCATTACTTTTTTAACCTTGTCTATTGGCATTGACAACTTCTCAGCAATTTCAGAGGCAGTAGGTTCATAACCTAATTCGTTATGCATTTGCTTGCTAACTCTAACAATCTTGCTGATGGTATCAGCCATGTGAACTGGTATACGAATAGTTCGAGCTTGATCTGCAACAGCGCGGCTAATTGATTGCCTAACCCACCAAGTAGCACAAGTGGAAAATTTATATCCAAGAAGATAATTGTATTTATCTACAGCCTTCATAAGCCCGATGTTACCTTCCTGAATTAAGTCTAAAAATGGTAATCCGCGATTAACATATGGTTTAGCAACATGTACTACCAAACGTGTATTAGATTCAACCATTTTCTTTTTTGCAACTCTAACTTTCCGTTCACCATTTTGAATAGCTTGAATAATTTCTTTAAACCTTTTTAAAGGTAATAACATTGCTTGTTCAATTTCGCTGAAATAATCAATGGTAGACTTAATAAGGTCTTTTTCCTTGCTTAAAAATTTATTCCACTCATCTTGATGTAATAACTTTACTTTCTGTAACCAATTACTACCGCTATTATATTGAAATAAGAAATCATGGCGACTTATTTTATATTTTTCCGCAGCTTTAAGCAAATTAATTTCTTTACTAATTATATCTTTATTAACGCTATATAATTTGTTTAAAATATTTTTAATGGACTGCTTGTTAAAGTGAATATTACTAACTGCTGCAATTAGTTCTTTTGATAACTCAGTAAATTTTTTACTTTCCTGATAATTACAGCTAGATTTATGCAATTTAAAATCATGAGCTGCAACTTCAAAAAGCTGAGTTGCTAAGTCAGAAACAACTTGCATCTTATCAAGAATTTTAGGCAAAATTTCTGATTCTACCTTGGTTAAAGGTTCATTTTGCAATTCTTCACAATCACCATCAGAATCATAATCCTGTTGGTTATCATCTTCAGGCTGATCATAAATGTTACTTTCTAGCTCAATAAGATTCCTTACTAATATTCTACTATGAACTAAGTCTTCATACCACTGTATTAAGAGTTTCATAACATATGGAAGATGGCAAATGAAGTGTATCACTGTTTTTTTTCCTTCTTCCATTTGCTTAGCAAGTTCAATTTCTCCTTCTCTCGAAAGTAAAGTGGTATTGCTCATGTCTTTTAGATATGCTCTAACAATATCAGTAGAGTATATATTATCATCTAAATCTTCTTCAAATTCTCCTTCAGTAGCATTAGAAGCTAATGCTACTTCTTCTTCGATTTTATCAGGACATACACCCAATTTAGTATAATCAAAATCTTTATCTAAGTTAATGTCAGAATCCGAAATTTTAGATGATAATTTTTCTGACTCATCAACGAAATTGCTAGCTAACTCTTCTACATTTGTATTTTTTTTAGTTTTTTTATTGCAGATAATAATTTTATTATTTTTATTACGCAGACTTGCCATGTTCTTCTTGTTCTAAGTGTAAAGCTTCATTTAAAAGGTCAATTTCATGTTCAATTTTAAAAATTTCTTGCTGATACATACTTGCATTGTCAACACTATTTTGACAATCTATGGTTAAACTATTAACATATTCTTCTTTTATAAGTAGAACTTGATACTTTTTATAAAATAAACTCCATAATAACTTTGCGCCGTATTTTTTATTTATTGTTAGCGACATACGACACACTGTTTCAGGTAATTTAAGTATAGATTCAGTAATGTCAGTTTTTATCGAATCCAGTAGACTGAAGTTATTACCTGATATGCTATCTATCAACCATTTTCTAGCATTATATGCTTCTTTATTACAAAATTCAAGATTAACAAAATTTTCTGCAATTACATCATCTTTTAGCAACTCTGGAAAGTGTGCTATTAGTGATAATAACAGGTACTCTAGGTATTCTTTGCTAGTTGGAATGTTCAGATTTAATTTTTGTTTGTCAAAATATGAGTTATTGTTATTAAACCTATTTAATTGCCAATATTTTTGTTTAAAATATGTTTGATAGTTTTTTATTAATATCCAATCTTTGATTTCTTTAATATAATTATTAATTTTTTTCTCTAACTGAGCTTTAGATTCTGCTGTAGAAAATACTTTACCATTTGTTTCTAAACGCCATAAAGTTTCTGAAACTGCTAGCCTTGTATCTATAAGTTTTTGAAACTGCGTAATTCCATGCTGTTTTAATAGTTGATCTGGATCTAATCCATCTGGTAACATGATAAAACTCATACTTTGAGAACAACTAATATGTGGTAAAACTTTTATAACAGCCCTCTGCATAGCTCTGTTGCCAGCTTGATCTCCATCAAAGCATAAAATTATTTCATCGCAAATTTGCCATAATCTGTGTAAATGTTTTTCAGTTAGAGCTGTTCCTAAAGTCGCTACTGTTTCATAAATACCTTGAGATTGCAAAGCAATTAAGTCCATATATCCTTCTACAACTATTGCTCTATTTTTAGAGTAAATATGACTAGTTGCAATATCTTCACCATATAATGCTTCATTTTTCTTAAATACAGCAGTTTCTGGAGAGTTAAGGTATTTTGGTTGGCTATTATTATTTATAACTCGGCCTCCAAATCCTATTGTTTTATTGGCTGCATTGATAATGGGAAACATAATACGATCCCTAAAAACTTCATAGCTTTGCCCATTATCATTTTTGGCTATTAAGCCAGACTTTACGATGAATGCTAAAGGAATTCCTCTCATTTCTAAAAATTCTTGTAATAAGTTTTTACCTGGAGCATAACCTATTTTATATTTTTCGATTTGGAGATCAGATAAGCCTCTGTCATATAAATATGACCTAATATCATTAGAAAGAGAAGCAATGAAAAAATTCTGCGCAAGCTCAAGTGTATTATGAATTATATCTATTTCTTCATATAATTTTTCTTGCTCTTTTGAAAATACTGGTATATCAATACCATTTTCTTGAGCTAGCCTTAGCGCTGATTCTCTATAAGATAGACCAGAAGTATCTGCCACAAATTTTATTACATCACCATGAGCAGAGCAGCCAAAACAATGATAAAATTTCTTGCGGTCGTTAACAGTAAATGATGGTGTTTTCTCAGAATGAAATGGACAAATTCCTACATATTCTCCTCCTCTTTTAATAAGAGTAACTTTTTGCTTAACAATCGTAGAAACGTTGAGTATAGTTCTAATATTTTCATAAAAGAAATTAGTAGATCTCATTAGTATAACCAATTAAAGTGATTGTTGTTAACTTTGCATAACAAACTATCATATTTTCTATTGCCTTATAAAACAAGTGCAATTTTTTAGGTATTGTTGAATTAATAGTAACAAATCTGATATTAAAAGTTGCAATTAAGTTTAGTAATAAACTGTAATTATAGTATATCTTAACAGCAGTAAAATTTCAAAACCTAATCTTCAATTAGAGCATTGTAATAACTCGAGTTTGATATAGGAAATATGTTGGACTATATGAAGAATAAGCATGACAACTATTTTTATATAGAGTAAAACACTTGCTGTATTGCTTGCTAAACAAGGTTTAGAGCTAATCACAAAAATTAGATCTAAACTAGACCTCTTTCGAAACTGGTTAAGGTAGATCAAAATTAGACCTCTTTCTCCTGCTAACCTACGACTATTCTTTTTATCATTTTTAGTTAAAGGATTTTTCTTGCTTTTTTTTTGGTAATTCAGAATTATTGTGAATTTTTTGTATACCTTGATATCCTGTATCAGTAATCACTTTAACCTTAGGATTGATAAGAATTTTGGACTTCTTAAATAATCTAAAGTCATGTTTTTTACCGTTAGAAAAATCTGTACATATTACTTGGTGGGTTTTCTTGTCTGCCACTATTTGAGTTTTTAGTGTATACCTTTTCTTCTTTCCTGAATAATAGAATTTTTGTTTTTTTAGGTCTTTCTATAGGACTCTCAGTAGCATCAATCAAGACTACTAATTCATATTACTATTCATTAGAGCTTTACGACCTGGAAGAGCAAAGTTTGAGTGTTTAACTAGGGTGTCTTCTACCCCAATACATCTTTATATGCTGAACTTTCACTAATTCCATAGTTCTGGCTTATATGGAAATTAAGTAGGGTATTCTCTAAGGTATTCTAAGACCATCAGCAACTGTTCCTCCAAATTGAGCTTATTTTTACACTCACCTTTTGATTTCTTAAGACCGTCAGCTTTCCTTAAAATATCCAACATCTTTGAGAATGTTTACTTCCTTACTTATGTTAATCAACGAAATTTTTCATCCTTTAACTCTTTAATCTGATCACATTTCATTATTACCTCAAATCAGATCTTTATAACACTATTCTACATCATTCTCTAGTTTCGAAAGAAGTTTAATGAAAGAAACAGTACTATGAAATCTCTACTTCTTATTCTTAACAAAAGGCATATTATAGAAACCATTAATTGTCAGTTGAAATATCTTTTCCATATTGATCACACTCGCTGTTGGGTTATTCCTTTTTTATTTAAATTTTTCTTTTTAACTCAACATTCTTTCTTTGTATACCCTTTTTATATACCTTTCATTATCATATTCTAGCGTTGTTAAACTACATATATAGATATAGGCAAAAAATATAACACTTATTTTTATTAGGTTTTGCAATATTTCTTATATCAAACTCTGATTGTATAAAATAACAATTTTGTTACCTAAACAACGAGCAACTATGCCAGCTAATTCAAGTTCTAAGATGATGACATTAACTATATTCATTGGTAATTTAGTTTGGTTAACAATAACTTCTATGTCTAGTGGTACTGAAGATAATATATTTTTTACAATTGTTCGTTGATCATCAGTGATAGTAGTAGACTGATAGCTGCCATGGTCTTTATATTGTGTAAAATTTTCTTGATCGTAACAATTATTACTAGTATCAAGATTATATGTTGGAAGTTGTTCAATGATATCCTCAACTTGTTCTACTAAATAAGCTCCATTTTTAATCAACTGATTAGTGCCTTGATATCTTGGATCATATGGAAAACCTGGAACTGCAAATAGTTCTCTATTATATTCAAGTGTTAAACGAGCAGTGATAAGTGATCCAGATTTTAAATTTGCTTCTACAACTAAGGTTCCATATGATATTCCAGCAATAATTCTGTTACGTTGAGGAAAATGTTTACTGATAGGAGGGCAATAAATTGGCAACTCAGCTAAAATAAGTCCTTCATTAGCAATTTTATGATATAAATTAATATTTTCTTGAGGGTAAATATGATCAACTCCACCAGCTATTACAGCAATAGTACTAGGTAATGCTGATTGATGTGCTGCAGTATCTATTCCTCTAGCTAAGCCAGATACTATAACCATTTTGTTATCAACTAATTTTTTAACAATGTTTTTAGTAAAAGTTACTCCATTTAAAGAAGCGTTTCTAGATCCAACTACAGCAAGAATTTTATGATTGAGTAACTTAATATCTCCTTTATAGGTAATGACTGGAGGAGGATCTGGAATATGTAATAATAGTTTTGAGTATTCAGAATGATGATGAGTAAGAAGAAAAGCATTGAATTTTCTCAACGCTTCTATTTCTTGTAATGCTTCTGAGTTAGTGTAGATTTTTATTGGCTTTCGCTTTCCTCCTTTAAGAGAAAAATCTTCAACATTCTGTAAAGCTATTTTAGCGCTACCAAATAATCTAATTAGCTCAAAAAAAGTTTTAGGACCAACATTCTCACTTCTAGCTAAACGCAGGGTATAAATTGTTTCATCATCATACTCAGTAGAACTATTATCACTAACTGGCACTTTTAGCATACAGTCTGTAGCAATTTATAAACTGCAAAGGAACTTAAAATTACAACTTCTCAGCATTTGATGTTAGGTAGTGACATACACCATCTGATGTTGCTTCCATTCCTTCAGTTCCTGGAGTCCAACCAGCTGGGCATACATCACCGTACTTTTTATGAAAATCTATTGCATCAATTATTCTTAAACTTTCTTCAACATTTCGTCCTATACTTAAATCATTAATAGTAACATGGCGTAGTACAAACTCTTGATCAATAATAAATGTTGCTCGAACAGCTACTCCATCCTGGTTGAGCACATTATACGTCTTGGAAATATCTTTATTTATGTCTGACACTAATGGAAATTGTATGTCACCTATTCCTCCCTTATTATAAGGAGTAAGTTTCCAAGCCTTATGGCAAAAATGTGAGTCTACACTAATTCCAATCACTTCGGTATTTCTTTTTAAGAACTCACCATATCTATTATTAAAAGCAATAATTTCCGTTGGACAAACAAAAGTAAAGTTTAAAGGATAAAAAAATAAAACTGCCTTTCTACCGTTCAGTTCATGTTTTAAGTTAAATTTTTCATTAATATTGTTCTTTGGCAAAACTGCTGGAGCTGTAAAATCACAAGCTGACTTACCTACAAAAATTTCCATAGCTACTACTCTCTAACTAAATAAATTATTTGAATAAATTATACTAATAAAATATATCCATGTACCCATAATATTCTAAATTAAAAATACTGCAACTAGAATCTAACAGCAATATACCTTGTATGATAAAAATAAGTGAAATTGCAATAAAATAAAAGATTATAGCAATAGCACAAAAGAAAGCTAGTATACAGTAGCGTTCCTAAGGCTAATAGCCTGTTCTATAGATAAGTAACTAGCTTTTTTAATTAAAAACCGGACGGTATTCTTAGGCAAAAAGCCTGTATTTACAAGGTTGGTTTTGAGATATTTAACATAAAATTTGGTGATTATGAATAGTATAATTGTAGGAATTGATATTTCTAAAGAGACATTTGATGCAGCTGTGTTAATTAATAATAAAGTGCAAACAAGAAAATTTAATAATAGTTCTGAAGGGTTTAACAAATTAGTAACATGGTTAAAAAGCAGAGGAACTGGACATATTTGTATGGAAGCAACAGGTATCTACTGGAAAAATTTAGCTAAATATCTGTACGATTATGGTTATAAAGTAAGCGTAGTAAATCCTGCCCGTATTAAAGGTTTTGCAATGAGTAAACTTAGTCGTACAAAAACAGATAAAGCAGACAGTGTATTAATAGCAGATTTTTGCAAAGCAATGAAACCGGAAGCATGGTATCCACAGCCTCTTTATATTCAAGAACTACAGCAGCTAGTTAATCGCCTGAATGTTTTAATTAAGCATAAAACACAAGAAACAAATAGATTAGAAGGAGCTTCTAAAGCAATTGCTAATAATATTCAAATGCATATTGAATTTCTTGAAACACAAATTAAAGAAATTGAACAACTAATCAATGACCATATTAAAAATAACACAGATCTTCACAATAAGGCTATGTTACTTGAGTCAATACCAGGCATAGGAGCAAAAACACAGGCTGTAGTTCTTGCTTTTTTAGCAGATATTGAGAAATTTAGTTCTGCTAAACAAGTTGTAGCTTTTGTAGGTCTTAATCCTAAGCATCGTCAATCTGGCAGTTCCGTGCGGGGTGCTAGTAGAATCTCTAGAACTGGTAATTCAGATCTACGTAAGTCTTTTTATATGCCTGCTATGTCTGCCTTAAGACATAATTGTATTATCAAGCAATTTTCTCAACGTTTGTCTGATACTGGCAAACCCAAAATGCTTATCCTTATTGCCGCTATGCGTAAGTTATTACATATCATTTATGGTGTTTTAAAGCATAATTCTCCTTTTAATCCTAATGTTTTAATCAATCAGAAATAATAATCTTATAAAAACTTACATCTTTTTTATAAAATTATTATTTCTTTTCTTGATTCTTATCACGGTATCTATTAAATTTGTCCAAGAAAAAAGAAATTGTAATAAGCTAAACTTAAGATATTAGTAAAAAAGTGATAAATTATTTTAAGATACCTAAACATGCGCCACTTACCATATAAGCAATATAGCATAAGTCAAAAAATATTTACATTAGAAAGGATATTAGTTTGAAAACGCAAAAATAGAATAAAATTGGAAGGCAAAGAATAGAAGATAAAATTGGAATTAAGTTTAGAGATAGAATAACTTGAAGAAGAAGCAATTATATTAACTAAGAAATTAATAGGAGCACGGTGTTTAGTATGCTCTAAATGTAGATGGTTTTTTTAATACACTAATACAGATTCAATTAAGGAAGGTCTATTTAATAAACCAGAGTTTGATATTTCGATATAAGGAGATAGATTAGAGTATATTTGGAATAAGGATTACAATAATAGATCTCTTTCGAAACTGGTTAAGGCAGTTCAAAATTATAAATGCCAGAGATCAAATTAAATCTAAGACCGAATCTTTTACGTCTATTTCGATATTTATCAGCAATAATTTTGAACTACCTTAACCAGTTTCGAAAGAGGTCTAATAAATTAACAGAAGTATATGATAAAAGTAATATAAACAAAGAGAATTGTAAAAAAGATGTGAGGGAGTATAAAGATCTCAAGAAAAAAGGAGAACTGAATATGATCACTCTAGTAGAGAGTTTCTGCATAGTATATGATTTTTGCAAGTATTTTGAAGAAGGAATAAAAAAATATAACCACATACATAAATATGAAAAGCGCTGTAGTACTTATTTAGCCTGTAATACAGCATGTTTTTTGCGCATCGAACTTGGATTATGCATAGCAAAAATACTACTTTTCAAACAGTACTTTGTGACACTTGGCATACTATAGTCATTTACAATGAAGTTTGCGTATAAAATATCATATTGGTAAATCTTATGATGCTATTGTCGCTTTTTCTATATGCAAACTTCACTGTAAATGACTATATACACCAAATTATACAATATTATTGACTTCTTAGGCAAATATTATTATGCCTATAATTAAAGCTAATAAAAACGTTATGCTCAGTACTTTATATGTATTATGTCACCATGTATTTCATATATACTTCATAATTTATGTCTAATTTATTTTTTTTTATAACTTCGAGCTTAGAAAATCAGTTTCAAAATAAGTATAATAAGTTACTCAGTAACAATTCAAGCTATACAGTAATTAGTTTATTTGCTATACTTATAAAGTTTTAACGTTTCAGGATAAATAACAATGCATAAGTTTTTAACTGGATTAATATCTGCTAGTAGTTTATTAACTTTATCAGTATCATCTCTAGCAAGCACTATACCACAAAGTAAGACTGATGACTCTAATCCTCAAACAACAGTTCATGAGCAAAATGATACCATTAATTTGGCCAATCAAACAATAGAAGAATATAAAATATATATTCGCACTGTACCAGAAAGTGTTCGTACTGAAATTAGTGATTATCGTATCAAACTACATAAAATTAACCAAGAAAAGCAGAATCTTTATAATAAACTTTCATTTGAAGCTCAAGATTATCTAAAACAAGTACAAGTATTTAAGAAAAAGCTAAAAAACATTATTAATGATGATAGTAAACAGAAGCTAAATAATGAATCAGAATATTAGACATTGTTGTGCGATGTGAGTTATTTATATAATTGTTTAACGTGCGTTGGCTCAAAGAAAGGCTATAGAGATGTAGCAGGATAGCATTTAGACCTAAGTTACAGCTCCTCTATTAAGGCGTAGGATTAGCAATGATTTTGTAGTAAGCGTTATAGAAGGCTAATATAGTACTGATATGGATTGGAAATAGTGGCAAGGTAAAGTTAAAATTGGTTAAACAAAAGTGAATCTTCATATGGAAAATATGGTAACTCCAGAAGCGATACTCTAGATAAATTCTGTTATGAGATAAAGCTGAAAAATTTAGCTGTAAGAATGAATTTCTCACCTTCTTTAAAAAATGCCGGTTTCAAAGTATATAGATAGAAGGTAATCAACTTAACATATCTCTGATAAGTAAAACATTGTAATCCTATTATTTGTGATAGTAAGTAAGATAGGCCTTAGAAAGCTAATGATACTGAGTCGAAAGACTACATGAATTAATAACTGGGTGTATAAGCATTTATATGATATGGTAACAAAGAAATGTTACCATATCTCCATCACATAAGGTCTAGTCAAGTAAGGGCGTGATAGTTTTTAGTTATCTCGATTTCGATTACACACTATATCAAACGTAATATACAGATATCAAGTACTACGCCTTTCCGATAACTTCATATCATTGTCTATAGCCTATCGTAAGTTATTGCTTTCAAAGATCTATAATATTGAATTTGGTAATCATTATTATAATTACATCTTCTCATATAATTCTCTTTTACTTCAACTTTTCCAGCTGAAACCTTTCAATTACTTTTTTAGCTTTAGCTTTGCTATATATAGCTAAACCAGTATAAAACAGTTATGTTATATACTTTTGGAATAGAGTTAAGTTACAGTAGTATTTTATTCTTCTTGATTTAGCTTGAAAACATTTTTTTAATAAGATTTAAATCATGCAAATAAGGATGTAAATACTCTAAGTATATATCCATCTTTTTCTATCATAGTTTCTAAATAAGGATGTTTATGAAAACTTGCATTGTTTATTACAACTACAGAATTATTAGGTAATTTCAGAATTAAATCCTGTTCTATCCAACAGTTAAAAATATCAGTATTACCATTACAGTCAAAAATTGATACTGTTAAGCAGAGATTTATCTACTAATCCTCCTATAACATTAGTTCTCTTTGACTGATGCCAATTATATAGATAAACTACTATAAAACAGTTGTGTTATATTGAAAAAATGGTTTCAAGCAAAATCAAGAAGAATAAAATATCACTGTGACGTAAACGCGCTTTTTGAAAAATATATAATATGGCTGTTTTATAGTAGTTTAGATACAAATGACGTAACATCTCATGTCTTTTGCTTGCATATCCATGAGTTCTAGGAGGCTATAAAAAAAACTATCGCATCGTAAAAACAATAACTTTCCCGTTGTCTTTGCACATTTTATCTTATCATGAAATTTTAATCTCTCTTCTTTTTTAGCCTTAGGATATTTTAAAGCTTTTTTTATATGTAATATTTAATTTCTTGAATATTCTTTGTATAATGCTTACTTACTCCTAGTCGTTCAGCTCTTTCATATTGATATGCAGCACTATATTGACTCACATCTTCTTTTAGTTTATCAATGGAGACTTTTATTGGAGCTCTGTTTCTATATTTTTTAACTGTAATATTTTTTACTCTATGCAAATACTGTACTCCTTCCTATTTCAAAACGTTTTAATACTGATTCAAAACTAATTTTCTCTCTCTTTCCTTTATGTCTAGTACTTTGCTCCAAAGCTCTATAGAATATGCCATACTAATTACTTTTTTATTACGTCTTATTATTATAATTGTTTTATAGTAGTTTGGCTATATTTTTCTTCTCAAGTCTTGTAATTCTATAGACATTTTTTTATCATTCATCATTATTACTTCACTTGTTATTGAAATAATGTTATTAGTATGGCGCCTTTGCTCAACATACATTTACTCTAAAACATTATCTATAGGTAACATTAGTCTTCTAAGGCAGATAGTATAAGTATGAAAATTTATATAAGTTTGGCATAAAAATTATTTTCAACCTTTTGCATAAAAATTTGATGGTAATTTGTAAAAAAATTATTTTCTAAAACACCTACTATAGCTGTATTTTTGGAGGTGAAAAATGCGTCCTGTAGTATTCGATTTTTTAACTAATAGTTGTAATATTGTTAGTGACAATAATAACACAATATTTTATAACTTTATTGGAAATATCATTCCGCCAGAATGGAGAAAGCTAACTGGAGATAATGGAAAAGCATTAAGCAAGACATCTAAACAGCTTTTATCATTTATAGTATTTAGACTATATATCTATTATAACAAAGATATAGATGAATTACAGGAAAGTTATCAGCTTTATGAGGATAAGCTAAATGTTGGTCAGAGAAGAGTTAGGCAATGCTTAGCAGAATTAAGAAATGCAGGTTTTATTGAAGTTGAAAATAGGACAATAATTAAAGACAATGTGAAGTTACGTAATGTCCCTTGCATAAAAATTCTGAAAAATTTTCAGCACTATAGTAAAAAAGGAAAAGAAGAAAATATAGCCTTACCAGAAAAAAATTTCGTCCCAACATGAAAGAAATTTCAGGTCAACCTGAAACTTTTTTTCAGGGACATATAGATATATAAAAATATCTAAAAGATCTTGTTCTGATCTAGACAAGTAATATTCGTCCCGATATATAAGCATTACAATATCTGCATCTTGTTCAATGGAGCCTGATTCTCGTAGATCTGAAAGAATAGGCTTTTTATCTGACCTTTGTTCTACAGCTCTAGACAATTGAGATAACGCAATGATTGAAATATTGAGCTCTTTAGCAAGAGCTTTTAAGCTCTGAGTAATTTCAGAAATCTCCTGTACTCGATTATACTGACTTCCTCTGTTATCAATTTTTATTAGCTGTAAATAATCAACAAATAATATTGCTAAATTATGTGTACGTTTAAGTCTACGAGCTCGAGATCTAATTGCAGATATCGAGATTGCTGGAGCATCATCTATAAAAAAATTCCACTTTTGTATTTCGTCTTGTACAGTCTTTAACTTATCAATATCTTGTTCACCTATTTTACCGTTAAATAATGCAGAGCTATTAATTTCTGATTCTATAGAAAGAATTCGAGTAGAGATTTGCTGAGATGACATTTCTAAAGAAAAGAATCCAACTGATGGTTTTATATTAGAAACTTTGCTATTTTGTTGAGTAGATGATGATAAAAAATATTTACAAGCATTTACAGCTAAGTTAACTCCTAAAGCAGTTTTACCCATTGATGGCCTGCCAGCTAATATTATTAGATCAGAATTTTTAAATCCTCCAAGCTTTGAATCAAGGTCAAGTATTCCACTACTGATACCATTAATAGAGTTTTTATTTTTAATAGCAGCTGAAATTGATGTCCATGATTCTTCAATTGAAGTTTGCAATTTTGTAAATCCTTTACTTAAAGTTCCTCTTGAACCTAGATCATATAATTGAGATTCAGCAGTTTCGATCTGAGTTATAGCTAAATCTGCTAAAGTAGAAGAATATGCATTTGTAACTATTTTTTCACCAATTTCAATTAAATAACGCTGCAGCGCAAGGTCATATACTATTTTGCCGTACTCATTAACATTAACTATACTTAATGCTAAAGTTGTAAGTTTAGCTAGATAATCTACTCCACCTATTTCCTCAAATGCGAGTTCATTGCCTAGCATATTTTTGAGCGAAATTACAGTAGCGCTAATTCCTTTACTAATAATGAGATTAATTGACTTATATATTTTACCATGTAATGGTTCATAAAAATGTTCCGGCAGTAAAAATTCGTTAATGTTATATAGCGCACGATTGTTAATCAGAATTGCTCCAAGTATCATTTGCTCTGCCTGAATATTACTTGTAGCAATCTTTGCAAGATCTTTTTCCATATCACCCTTTAAATTTTATTAAAATTACTAAACTTAACTAACTCAAAAGAAAACCCTTGAGCTTTAAAAGCGTGCGCAAGATTTTCCATATGGTTGCTTGTGATGTAACTATCAGCAAATTCTGTTTTAGCTTTAATGAATATTTTTTTACTAACATTATCTTCATTTATAATGTTCAATTCGCTAAAGTATTTTTTATCAATAGTTTGACCATAACTTTTAATCAAAGATTCTCGTACTTTGTACCAAGTTGAGTTAGAACCCAATTGTTTACTCAGATTCAAGAGATACTCTTCTTCATTGATTTGTTTCTGTGAAACAGTTTTGAGTTGCTCAAATGGTTTAACTTGCAATTCTTGAATTTCGTATCCATATACATCTTGTACAGCTTGTAATATCTTTGATCTATCACATTCTGTTAGTGTGATATTTTTAAGCAACTTAACAAAAAACCTAGTTCGAACCGCTGGCCCAAAACTACAAGAAGTCAAAATTTGATAAGCCATAGCTGCTTCAAAAGAACCAGCAATTTTATGCTTCAACTGACTTTCCTTACTAAGATTTGCGCTTGTTTCAATTTGAGTAAGATATTTTTCCTTATTAAATTCGTTATCAAATTTACAGTTGTCTCTATTTGCCTGATCAGTAGTTCGTAATTCATTCGCTAACACTTTTGCTATATAGTTTAGAACTGATGCTTTACAGCCAAAATGATAATTCGAATATCGACCTGCTAGCTTTAATAGCAATTTGTTGATAAAGTATATGTTAAAAACCTTTATCAGACTTGTGTTGCAGTGCAACTGCATCTTCTGGTGTTAGTGGGTAAAACTCTTTTAGCCTGTACTTTTTGAACCATTCTTTTTTACCATTCGAAGACTTGAGAATCTTTGTTATTAGTGATTTAATGTCTTGATTACAATTTTTAGTTGAAGTTCGTATATCATTTTCAAAATCATCAACATTTTGAAAATTTTGTTCTTCATTTTCATTTTTTTTATTCTCTACTAACTCACCTTCAGTAGATCTAGATATTTTAGATTTTTTTATATATCTATATATGTCCCTGAAAAAAGTTTCAGGTTGACCTGAAATTTCTTTCATGTTGGGACGAAATTTTTTTTCTGGTAAGGCTATATTTTCTTCTTTCCCTTTTTCACTATAGTGCTGAAAATTTTTCAGAATTTTTATGCAAGGGACATTACGTAACTTCACATTGTCTTTAATGATTGTCCTATTTTCAATTTCAATAAAACCTGCATCTCTTAATTCTACTAAGCATTGCCTAACTCTTCTTTGACCAACATTCAGCTTATCTTCATAAAGCTGATAACTTTCCTGTAATTCATCTATATCTTTGTTGTAATAGATATGTAGTCTAAATACTATGAATGATAAAAGCTGTTTAGATGTTTTACTTAATGCTTTTCCATTATCTCCAGTTAGCTTTCTCCATTCTGGTGGAATGATATTTCCAATAAAGTTATAAAATATTGTGTCATTATTGTTACTATTTTTTTTAATAATATTACAACTATTAGTTAAAAAATCGAATACTACAGGTCGCATTTTTCATCTCCAAAAATACAGCTATAGTAGGTGTTTTAGAAAATAATTTTTTTACAAATTATCCTCAAATTTTTATACAAAAGGTTGACAAAAGGTTGACAAAAATTTTTATACCAAACCTAAATAAATCTTCATACTTATACTATCTGCCTTAGAAGACCAATTTTGCTTATAGAATATCTTATAATTAATAATAAATGTGAAATAATGGCAGCTAAAATTACTAAAGGTAATAAAAGCAATCTATCTGTAGCTTTAATTATTTCTAAAGAGTTTTTTGCTAAATTGTTTTGGTGATAAAGCTTACATATCTAAAGCATTTTTTCATCAACTCTTCTTCAATGGTCTACGTTTATTTACTAATCTTCGTAAAGATATGCAAACATATTTATTAGACATAGATGATAAGCTTTTATTAAATAAAGGTTCCTTAATTGAATCTGTCTTTAATGTACTAAAAAAACATATCCATTTAGACCATACTAGACACTGTACTCCTTTTAATTTCTTTGTTCATATAATTTCTTCTCTTGCTGCTTATTCTATCTCTAAACTTAATCCCTATCTTATCTCTTCTTCTTCTCCTGACTCCTTATCCTAAATTGACGTTTTAAGGCTGCGATGTCCTTAACACAGCTGTACAATTTTTGTCGAAAGCTATTCCATTTTAAGCTATGAAGGTGAATGTAGTGTTTAGTGTTTTCGATTGGTTCAGAGAAAAATTTTAAAATCACGCTGCTTTATTTTGCTGTTCTTTATCAAAAATATCTTTACCAATTGTAGTCCAATTATCTTGAACATTTGGATGTTATGTTAAAGTTTCTTTTAGTGAAACAATCGTATCAAATAAAGTATTTGTTGGTAAGTGATCAAGCTTAGCCTTAGCAACTATTCCACCCATTTCGATAAGACGTCGAGTATGCATTTTACGTTCTTTAATTTTGAGGTTAATCTCATTCATAATTAGCTTAGCATTTTTTTGTTGGAGAGTAATTTTTTGGTGCACAAGATTTGCCATGTTAGTAATTTAGAAAGATAAAAAAATTAGGCGAAGATATATCAAAATAAAATTCCAGTAAAGAAAAAAACACACCTACCAAACCAACATCAAATAATTATAGTCAAAAAAGCGTAAATCCAAGGTTAGAAACTTCATTGAAAAGTAAGTTTATACAACGATATTTACAATCTTATTAATAGCAGTAGGTGAAGCTGAAATGATAGGTACTAAGGCTTATACAGAGCTATTTAGAGTAGTCAGGAAGAATAATTATCAACTGATGCTCGCTGGGGATGAAAAACAGCTAGCTTCAATAGAAAGAGGTGGAATATTTGAGATGCTGAGTAATATTTTCGATTTACATGTTTTAACAGATATTAGAAGACAAAGTGAAAACTTGATTCGAGAAGTAGCAATGAAGTTTGCTGATAGCAATATTTTAAGCGGCATAACCTTACTGAAACAAAATAACTGCGTTAACTTTGATAATACATTACTTGGACTCAATGAGTAAGTTAGTATATAACTAGAGTCTAAGCAAGTTTGAGCTACACGAAAAATTGGTAATTACTATACATAATAAAGATGTCAACATCCTTAATTCAAGTATTAGGTCTTTGTTAAAAGAAAATTGCATGCTATAAGGCACAGAATGTAGGTGTTCAATTGCTGGAAAAAAAGAATCATATATGGCAGGAGATAGAATCATATTTCAAAAAAGCAATAAAGATTTACAAATACAAAACAGTGAATTTGAAACTTTAACTTCGGTTAATAAAAATGAATTTGTAGCTAAGACAGATACAGGGAAAGATGTGAGTTTTGATCAAAGTAAAATACAATTTAAACATGGCTATGCTACAACAGTTTGTAACAATCTATAAATAGCTAAAAAGATGTATATGTTCTTCATAATAATAGTATAGGCATAGAAAGTTCTAACATAAGCATGATAGGAAATGCAAAGCAAGTACTGTTGTACTATAACATTCAATCTACAAAAAAAAATGTTGCTAACCTGATAGAGCAGCTTAGCACAGCTAAGACAGATTCTATGAATTCCAAAGTTATATAGGAGAATAACAATATTTAAGCAAATGAAGTAAGGCAATATCAATCGGCTCAAAACTATAAACAAAATGTTGCGAGGTGAAGTTATGTATAGTCATTTACAATGATGTTTGAGCATAGAAAGAAGCGATAACATATTCATAAGATTTAGCAAATTGAGTAATTTGATTTCTAATCCACATCTTCATATTGGCCTAAAACTTTTCTATTAGATTTAGAGAATAAGGTAGCAAAAAATAACTTTATAACTAACGGATTCTATTAATTTTTATTGCCTCTTTCTATGCTCAAACAATCATATATATAACTTCACATCACGCACACTTTACAATGTTTCTTATATCACACTTGTGATTTATATAAATCGCAGTACTCATTAACTAAGTATTGCAAAACGATTTATTTTGTGCTTAATTGATAGGAAGTATATTTTTATTAATTAAACTGAAATAATTTTTAAGAAAAAAACATGATTACTAAACAAATATCGCAAAAAAGATACTTCGGAAAATTAATTACTAAGCAAGCTATGAAAGTAGAATCACAAGAAAATTTGCAAGCTGCAACATTATTATCAAAAATGGATGTATGCATAGAAAAAGTTGCCCAAGAATTATCTAGGGCAGAGCAAATAATAAAAAAGCAAGATATAAGGTTGCAAAAACTAAAATTAATACACAAGACATTAGATAATCTTGAGTATGATGAGTTAAGTAAATTAATTAATGTGAAAGGAAAAAAAATCGAATGGCAGAAAACTTGGCAAACATTATTATCAAAAATTGATGCCTGCATAGAAAAAATTGATCAAGAATTATCTAATGCAGAGCAAATAATAAAAGAGCAAGGTATAAGGTTACACCAACTAAAATCAATACACAAGACATTAGATAATCTTGAGCATAATTACAACCAAAAAATATACCTAAAAGATGCTAATGCTTTTATTTCTGAACAGAAAGAAAATTATTTTGTACATTTAATATTAAAAAAATTAGAAACACATAGATCAACTCTTGATACTGCTTTACAGATTTTGACAAGCAGCAAACTAAGCGCAGAAAATCGAGATATAAAAATTAGAGATTTACTTGATACTACATATAAAGCAGAAAATGTAAATAACTTAGAGGTAATACTTTGTGATACATTTAATATTATACATAAGGTAAAAAAGTTAATAGACAACACTAGTAAAACCAAAGATGGTGATGCTATTTTAGCACAACATGTACTTGAGATATTTGAGAAAATTGTTGCTAATCTGCAAAGTAATCAAATTATTTTAGATTATGCAAAACAAAATCTAGGAAAGAGTTATTTAAAGTTATTTTCTGAAGATAAACAAGTAGATTTAAATTGTAGTTTAGAAAGCCTGAAAGATCATAACACAGAAGATGTTCCTATCTTAAATAGCAAAACTGAAAAACTTGTTAATAAAGATGAAGAGATAGAAAATAATGAGATAATACATAAAAATTCCTCAACATATCTGCAAATATATAATTCAGACTTGAAAGAGATAAAAAGTATAATGCGTGATATAAAAGAGATAGCAGAAACAGAATATTCAAATGATGAGTGTAATAATGCTATTAAAAGAGCAGCAATAGAACAAATTGATACTTGCATTAGTAAATGTGACACTATTTGCAATCCTGAAAAGGAAAATCAAAATTCTGATGGCGAAATTACGCTCGAAGAGTGGAAAAAAATGACAGAATGTACAAAAGAGAATAGCAAAACCGAGCAAAATAATCTTAATGAACACACAACTTTCTTTGATAAGGCTAAAGAAGCAGTTGTAACAGTTGCTTCTTCGTTTTTTAAACTATTTTTACCTATAGAAGTAAACAATAAAAATTCTGTTCATGAAACACAAGATCTAGATATTTCAAGTAGTTTTGAATTATTAGATATAAATGAAAACGATACAGAAGCTATAGGAGAAGTTCTATAGCTTCGTCCGTTTTTTATAAAAAAAGTTATAATAGTTTGGCTATCATTATGACCTAGCTATGCTTTTTGAAAAGTATATAATATAACTGTTTTATAGTAGCTTAGCTATAGTGCAGAATAGCTGAAGTTATTTTTCGACAAATCTATGTTTTCAATATTTATTGGTTAGGCTGATTATTCCTAAGTAATGAATTATTGTAAAAAATACCGGTCAGCTGCTCCCCATATTATTAATAAAATTTAGATTTTTAATATGTTGTAGCTGCAAGGTAGCAAACATAAAGATCATTGAAACTACTAAAGCAAAAAATACAGATTGTAAAATTGGAATCATACAAGCAGATATTTCACATGCTACTAAGTATGAAAATGACAGTTGCAATAGCGATCTGATTGGACGCATACTCACTAGATTAGTATGAACACGTGATATAGAAAATTTATTTCTGTGCTAATAACTCATCTAATTTGTCAGTATTATCAAGATCTTGTAATTGCATATATCCGCCAATAAATTGGCCATATATAAATATATATGGTACAGTAGTTTGAGAAGTAGCCTGCTGCAATTTTTCGTGTAACTGTTGATTATTGCTAATATCTATTTCTTTAAATGATACTGACTTTTGATTTAAAAGTGATTTTGCATTTAAGCAATATGGACATGTCGGTTTAGTGTAAATATAAATATTATCATCATCATAAATCATAAAATCCTCATCCTGTAACTCTGATTTTTTCATGTACTCTAGTATACCAGTTTTTTTTATAATAAAATATGATAAAATGATAGGTAGTATTACAATGATAAGAATTCTTTTCATTTAATTAAAAATTTAAGTGAATTTATTTTAAACCTATGCTTTAAAATAAATAATACAAGGAAGTTAAAAACTATGTCAAGACAAATGATTCTAATTATATTTGATAGCAACCCTATAGTTGTTTATTCATATTTAGCTAAGTAGCTATACTATATTATGAATCAATTTATATGGTTGTATGATTTATGTCATGGCTTTATTATTGTCTTTAGCTATTATGAAAGTCATATTTTTTCGAATTATAAAGCTTATCATATATTAATCCCAAGTTTGTAAGCTTTTGCATTTTATAAATATTAATTAAATATCCTATCAACATTATTACTAAAGAACTTAAGATAAAAATATAGAGCTTATTTACTGATTGAATATTTATTAAATAAAATGATGTCAAAAAAATAATAGTTAATGACAAAACTAAAAATATTAAATTTATTTTCTTAAATAAGCTGATAATTATATTTTGAGTATCATTTAACACCTGTTGATGTTTTTTCTTATTTTCGATTGATTCACTGAATGCAGTGCGGTTTTGATACTGTATTTTATGGTTATATTCATTATTGCTATTTTTTGAATAACCTTTGTTTAACGTATTATTATCATAAAAAAAATAACTGTGCTTTACTTGAGCCATATTAACTATTTCTTATAAATTTCTAAAACAAAATTATATTTTGAGAATCAATTTATTGTATATAACTAGACTAAAAAAGTACATAATTAACTATTATTTTATTTAAAAGTTTTAAGAGTATCAATAAAAGGTTCTCCGCGGAAATTGATTGCATTGTTGAATTTTTGAATACAGTTGTTAAAAGTTTTATCGCATCCTATAGTTAATTTAATTTCTGAAGTATTATGTAAAAATTCAGGAATAGTAATACTGGTTTCAATAATACTATTATTATTCATTAATGGAGTGTTATAATGCTTAACAATGTTAAATTTATGTTGAGGAGAAAATACAGCCTTGCCATAAGCATAGTTTATAGCTTGTGGACAACAGTCAATAACTATAATATCGTTAGCTTGAATATTCTGAACTTTATAAGATTTTGTATACTGGTCGGTATTAATTTTACAATATTTATCTCCTAAATTTGCTCTGCAACTTTTGCTATATGTTTTTAATATAGTTTGATATAGCTTAATACCAATTGATGATAAAGAAAGGCAAAATTTAACTGTATCATGATTAACCTCAATACAATAGAAAGTAAAAAAATCATTATAAGATGTTTGATCAACAGTAATTAATATTTCAATTTTCAAATTATGAAGAATATGGTTATACGTTATACCTTGTTTTTCAAAAATTCCTTCAATTTCCGCTATAGCCTCTCCTGAATCATTTAGGTTAATGCTATTTATTACTAACCCTGAGTTAGGTAAATATAGATTCTTACCAAGCAAAATTGATGTAGGAGATGAAGTTAAATATAATTTCTCTCCAGAGAATAAAGTAATTTTATAACAAAAGTCAATATTATTTGAATTATTAATCTTATTAGCAAATTCATCAGAAAAAATACGCATAATTACCAACTTTTATATGACTTCAATTAATTCAAGATTACTTATTATAATGGTTTGATCTGAATTAACACTATAGACTAAGGAGTCATTATTGAAGCGCACTTGTACGTCGAATTGATAGGTAATATATAAGCTTTGAGTTAAATGGAGTGATTGATTATTTCTAAAATATATAATTCCAGTATTATAATCAGCTTCAAATTCTACGATTGCATTATTTTCACTCTCTATTTTAACAGATCCTTTAACTGGTTTTGTAATTTTACGGTAAGCAATTTCATAATCATCTTTATAAATTTTTGTTAATTGAAGCATATTGTTATCAATGAGCACGTGACTAATTGCTTGTTTACTAACAGTAAAATCAGCATAATCTTTTAACCGAAAGGAGAAAGCCTTGCCTTTTCTAGCTCGAAAAAAACTGTTAAGCAGATAAAGCTGCTCATTACTTAAATAACAATTTTTAATAGTATATTTTTGTAGTGGATAGTGCCAGTTAATATATCTGTGCTCACGTCCTGATGCAGTTGAGATATGATATGTATTAAATACCGGTCCTCCATGAGCATGCATTGCTATAAAATCAGGTATTTTAACATCATGAAAATTAGTCATTATATCTTTCGCAATATTGTAAAATTGATTTATAATTTATATTAAACCTATCTGTAATAAAGAGTTTGTCAGTATGCCATGATACACTTTGGAATCTAAGATTTATTACTGAATATCTGTTTTGTTGTTTTTCAAGGCGAAATGCAGTAATAACATTTAAAATTTGCTCTCCAAGTGCTATAATTCTATTAGTAGCTAGATCATTAGTAAAAAGAGCTATGTTAAAGCTCAATTCATAAGTTATTAAGCCCATGCTGGTTAAATTATTAGCTGTTAAAAATTCTACTGCTATAAATGGTGTAGGGCTATTTTTGTGAAAACCAAGGTAAATATTATTAACTTCTTTCCTTAGAATTGAATCAGCATTAAGTAAATTATATATGTCTGTTTGAAATTGCTGTAATACTAATAAATGCATTATGCTGGCTCTTTATTATGATGAAGCTCAAAAGCAAAAATTTCTAGGTTATGATTTTGCTCAAGTGGATTGATTATCCTGTGTATCTCAAATCTTCTTTGAGCAAATTTAATGCGCATATTAATACAGATGGCTGAGCTAAATCTTATGGTAAATAAATAGTAATCCTCTGTAGTTAAATTACCAAAAGTAAGATTTTGAGTGATTATTGGTTTATAACGATATAAAGCTTTTATTTCAGCAAAACATGATAAAACTTCAATCCATCTACTAGTATTACTTTCTTTTGCAAAAAAAGTGATATTATGCTTTAGCCTACTACTAAAATTAATTATACTCATTATATTAATACTTTTTTATAGCTTTGATATATTTGGTTTATACTGGCAAATACCTTAGGTTCTATAATTCTTCGATCATATAACTCACTTATATGTAGTAATATCCCAGGTTTAATCGCATTAATAATTGAAGGATCTGTAGTTAAAACAGTGTATTCAATTTTAAAGGACTGATTAATAAAGTCATTGCTTGAAAATTGAATATTAGTGCTATTGCAACTTAACTGATAAAATTGTTGATCAATAATAGAATTATTACTACGATTTTTAACAGAAATAATTTTTTTTGCTGGCACAATTGGTAACAAAATCTTAAGACTTTTAACCTTTACAATTATATAGCAAACATTTTTTTCAATTAAATTAATGCGCAGGAATTTTTCTGCATAGCTAATAGCAGCTATAGTTATTATATTCAAGATTGTGTTTTCCATCTCATTATGAAAGTTGCTACTATTTATACGTAGGTAAGTTTTAATTTCTGCTATAGATAACATTTGTTGCTCATGTATCTTAGTAATATTGTAGTAACAATTTTCATTCATAATGATTCAACTTTTTTGCCTAACGCTATTTTATTACTGTTTAGTTTTAGTACTAAATTGCAAAATTTTTATTGCCTTAGAAACAACAATATCGCCTCCAACTCGCTTTACCGCATAAAATTTAACAAAAGGTTTTTCAGTATATGGATCCCGTGTCATCTTAATATTGGCAGCGTGATCAACAATTTTATATGCTAGTTTAAAATCAGCTAATATAATAGGATAACATGGTATAGAGTCATTGGTTAGCTGAGTGGTTGGCATATCGCTTGCACATATTACTGGTATTCCTAGGATTGTTTGTGGAAAATTTTGTGATAATTTAGGTTGCCAGATAAATCGACCTGATGAGTCTTGAATAGTCTGAATTTTTGCTAGAGTAGTACGATGCATTAACAATGTTGAATTAGCGTGATAATAATCATCAAGTGAATTGATTAACGATAACAATGCTTCAAGATCTATTTTATGGCATGGTATAATTTCAATACCATATTCTTCAGGATTATATAATATACCATGTGGCTGACTAATACCATTTCCTAAGATGAAACTCTTATTTTCAGCATTAGCAAAACTATCTTCTAATCGTTCAATTAGCCAGTTTTCAATATTGATATTAGAATCATCTAAAAGCTTTTGAGTAGCTTTAGGTTGAGCGTAGAGTTCATGTACTGCAATCTTACGGCGCAATAGAGTAGGAGACTTTGTTTCTGCCCTCTCATCTTGCTCTGCGACCCAGCCAGTTATGAATTCATTATCTTCGATTACTGTATCTAATGCACTGCTGGATATTAATTCGAGACTAGCAAGCTGACGCATAGGAGATTTATGTTTAATTCCACCAACAATTTTTTGATGTAAAGTTGGTTGTACTAAGTAACAGCCTTCTTTTTCACTGCCAGCACTCAGTTGACTTGATTTAGTAGTAAGTTCTCCAAATCTGATGAATTCATTTAATCCATTATGACTATCATTGGAGTTAATTTGGTTGTTAGTTAAAATATCTTGCCTAGCTATTATGGTTTCTAGGTTATGTATTTTAGTTTCCAGGTTATGGATCATGTTTTTAGATACTAATTCATTTTTATATTTACACCAATCATTGGATAATTCCAAAATTTTGTTATTAATTTGTTCGATTTGCATGATATTGATTATTATTGAGTTATGTTGTTTAGCGACTTTTGCGCTTCAATTAATGAATTTAATATGGTAACAAGCTGATTAGAGCTAATAACATCGTATTGGGATGCATGTTTACAGTTTCGTATTTTAGCATGTTTATTTGCAGGAAAAGTAACCAAACTTACTTCCCATAATAATGCAGATTTTATTATTCTATTTCCCTTTCTGTTATAACTAGAATCTTCAATAGTAAAACCAATGCTAAAATTGTTAATTACTCCCTGTTGAATTAATGCTATAGCTTCTTTGCCTTTTTGAATATGTTGGTTAATACTTGCATCAACTCTAACTCCGTATTCATCTTCTTCTATATTAGTAATTAAGCCAATAGGAGAAGCAATATTATGTTGCCATAGTAATTTAATATCAGATAGATATCGATGATGAATATTTTTAAATGCTCCTTTAAGAATATAGTCTCCAGAACTGTCGACAAGATTAAAAACAGTAGCATATCCGCTAATAATGACATTATCGTGATTAACTGCTTTGATAATTAAATTAGTCTTATAATTGTTGCTATCCACTATTACTTATCTCCATAATGGTTATTAAGTAGTTGGTACTATACTCAATAATATGGTATGCACTAATAGCTAATATATAAAATTCGTATTTTGATTTACTAATTAAACCTGAAGAATTTTTTAGAAAGTATTTTTAAGCATGAAAAGCAATGTTATAAAATCTGCAAAAAGGAGTATGAGTTAAAATTATGCTTGCTGCGAAATAAAAAATTAGTTAATATGATCAAAATTGATATAGCTATAATTATTTTTATTATTTTGCGGAAGATCTAATGATATTTATGTACAACTTTTTCTTATAGAAAATAATGCATATCTAATTTCAGACTAATTTTATTACATGCAATACTCTATAACTTCTGAGATCATATCTATATCTCATTAATTTACAATATAGCTAAGCTACTATAAAACAGTTATATTATATACTTTTTGAAAAGCCTATCTAGATCATAGAGATAGCTGAACTATTATCACTGTTTTATAATAGTTTGGCTATATACATAAATTTATAACAGACTACTTTGCTCACTGTTTTTAAGTTATGCTTGCTCACATAGTTATGGATCATAGTAACATTTAGGAAAGTTGAAGAATTGAATAATGCATTGCAATATTCTTGCTACTATCAAGTTATTATTTTGCAATTCACACAAACAATATAATTTACTCTGTTACTGAAAATCATGAAAGCTGCTTTTAGAATTTTTACTACTACTATTAATATTAGCAGCAGTTCTATTTGAGCGTCTATTTGATGTTGATTCTGATGCTGCTTGACCGTTATCTAATGCTAACGCAGAAGTTAGCTTTTGAGGAATATGCTTTGCTTCTATCTCATCTTTCATAGATGATTCAACCAAATTATGTGTATTACTAAGATCACTTATACGTTCAGATAGCATACTAACTTCTGTTGTTAATTTCGCAAGAATATTTTCAAGAGTATGCTTAGCTAGTGTAAAATCTTCTGTACTATTTAGCGATAGATTATTTAAGCTACTAATTTCTTCTTCTAATCCATTCAAGTTCATTAAGCTTTCATTTGCAAATTTAGTGCAATTTTCCGATAAACCATGCAAAATATCACTACTTAATGATGCACTATCATGCGCTGTTACATCCATTTCTGTATATTTTTGTGCTAAATCAGATAGTTTAGGGTATTTTTCCATCTTATTTGAATCAGGAGAGCATTGTTTAATATCTCGCTTTGTATTTGCTAAATCTGTTTTTTCTGGCGATTGCTTTTTTATGACCTTATCTAAAGCATATATCAGCAATGTTGATCCCAAGATTACTGGAGCAATAATTTCACCTACTACAGGTATAGCAATTGCAATCAGCGCTGCTTCCCCTTTACGTGCTAACAAAAACTTTTGCACACATTTAATTTGCTCAAGCAACATCTTTAAAACTTCTTTAAGGACCTCCTTGACAGCTTCAAAACCATGAAACTCATCTCCGTAAATAACATTTTTTATTTTTTCACAACCTTCTTTTGTTTCTTTAGAAAAGCTACAATAAAACTCTGATGTATCATCCTTAACACCTTGGGCATAATCTTTAATCTCTGATAATACTGTACCTGCTGTCCATTCTAAAAAAGACGCAGTACTTTGAAGCGTATCAGTTAAAGTAATCATAAAAAGTAGTTCCTTAAATTTTTATGTTAGATATTGAATAACTATGTATAAAATAATTAGCAGATCAATCTAAATATTGATCCTCATTTCTTATTTTTTCTTAAAAAAGTTGGTATTTCATAAATATTTCCATCAGATGCTACTTGGGAATCATTATCTTCGCTTGCTTTAGCAGTTGGATAATCAGATTTTATGCTACGCCACATTCTAGCAAAAATTGACATCTTAGGCTTTGTTTGAGGTTCTTCTAGTTGTCTTATAGATGATGAGTGTAATAATGATAAGCTATCATCTTTTTGTGGCTTATTGTTGATGATACCGCTATTTTTAGTAACATTAGCATTGAATGAGTCATGCGACATATTGCAATTTAATTCACTTGCATTTAATTTATCAGTTTCATCAGTTTTAATACATTCCATGTTACTATCATCTACTAAGTCAGTATTTTCTGCATTTTCTGCTGATTTCTTTTCTTCTGATAATTGATTGCAAATAGATGATGCAATTACTGATATCTTGATCTTGCCTTGTAAATCTGGATTGAAAGTTGCGCCGAATATAATTCTAGACTCGTCATCATCTATTTCTTTACGAATACGATTTACTGCTTCATCAACTTCCATTAAAGTGAGATCATTTCCGCCAATAATATGAATCAATACTCCCTCAGCTTTTCTGATGGAGGAATTATCAAGCAAAGGATTAGATATAGCAATTTCTGCAGCCTTAATAGCTCTATCCTCGCCGCTAGCTTCTCCTGTTCCCATCATTGACCTTCCTCCTTTTTTGATAATAGTAACAACATCAGCAAAATCTAAATTAATTAGTCCAGGCAAATTAATTAAACTAGTCATATTAGTTACTGCATCGGTTAACACAGTATCAGCCATCTTAAATGCTTCAATAAAAGTAGTAATATGATTACTAACTCTAAATAAATATTGATTTGGAATTATTATTACAGTATCAACATTCTTTTGCAATTCTTCAATTCCAGCTTCAGCGATTTTCATTCTTTGCCCACCTTCAAGAGTAAAAGGTTTTGTTACAACTGCAACAGTGAGAATTCCAAGCTCTTTAGCAATTCTTGCAACTACTGGAGCTGCGCCGGTGCCAGTTCCTCCACCCATTCCAGCGGCAATGAATATCATATTACTATTTTCGATATGACGTTTAATTTCATCTGCTGACTCTTCTGCTGCTGCGGCCCCAACATTAGGATCAGCTCCAGCTCCCATGGTACTTTTTCCAAGCTGAATCTTATTTTCTGCTAAAGACATGTTTAATGCCTGAGCATCAGTATTTGCGACAATAAAAGTTACTCCTTGCAAATTGGATGTAATCATATTATCTACAGCGTTACTTCCTCCTCCCCCTACTCCAAATACAGTAATCACTGGAGCTCCCGTTAATTTTTCTGGAGTTTGTAAATCTGCACTCATAAAAAAATCTGCCCTTAATTAATCTTAACTAATCATAAATTGTTTATATCGAATACATACAGTTGCTTATATTATTTTACATAGTATGTAAGTACTATTTAATTTTTTATACTATAATAATGGTAATTACTGCTCTTAAACTTAACATATAGCCTATTTATAATAGCATATCAAGCTCAATTATAAAATACAAATTTCTAAATACTAATCAGGAATTCTTTGGACTCTTGCATTACAGTTCTGTAATTTCTCAACTAAAGACTCATATCCGCGGTCTAAGTGATGCATGCGTTTAACTCTAGTAATCCCTGCAGCTGATAATCCAGCTAAAACCAAAGATACTGAAGCTCTAAGGTCTGTTGCTATTACATCAGCCCCATGTAATTTCTTAACTCCTGTAACTACTGCTTCTCTGGATTGAATGACAATATTTGCTCCCATTTTAATTAGCTCAAATACATGCATGTAGCGATTTTCATATATATTCTCAGTAATAATTGATACTCCATCTGCAATAGACATTAGGCTCATAAATTGAGCTTGAAGGTCAGTTGGAAAATTTGGATATGGATTAGTTTGTATATTAAGAGGCTTAATAATATTAGCTCCTTCGATAATTAAACTATTTTCATTCTGATATTGTATTATTGCGCCTGATAACCGCAGTTTTGCAATTGCTGATTTAAGATGTTTAAATATAACATTATTAAGCTTAATTTTTCCTTGTGTTATAGCTGCTGCTACCATATAAGTACCAGCTTCAATACGGTCAGGAATAATACTGTAATTAGCCCCATTAAGCTCTTTAACTCCTATGATACTAATATTAGCAGTACCAATGCCTGTAATGTTTGCTCCCATTTTTCTTAAACAATAACATAAATCAGCAATTTCAGGTTCTTGAGCACAATTAGCAAGTTTAGTACTACCATTAGCTAGCACTGCACACATAATAGCAGTAATAGTTGCTCCTACTGAAACCTTATCAAACTTGAAACTTATACCGTGCATTCTACTACTACAATTCGCACTAATATAGTCTTCCTCTAATTGAATATTAGCACCAAATGCCTTTAATGCAGCTAAATGTAGGTCAATACGTCTCTGCCCAATTGCACATCCACCTGGCAATGCTATTCTAACTTGCCCAAGCCGTAATAATAAAGGAGCTAATATCCAAATAGAAGCCCTCATTTTTTTAACTATATTACATGGAGGAGAAAAATGACCACTAATGTTATTAGCTGTTAATGCAATAGTTCCGCTTTCAACAATTTCTACATGAACACCACAACTTTTCAATATGAATAGCATATCACTTACATCTGACAATTGTGGTACATTATTGATAACTAAAGTTTTAGAACTTAATAAGCTTGCAACTATAATTGGTAAAGCTGCATTTTTAGCGCCACTAATATTTATCTCGCCCCTTAATGATTTGCCACCTTCAACTAATATACTACTCACCGATTATTAATTATTTACAATTTTAACGTTATGAACTATTTATGCTTATAATTCTAACGTTATTAGATCAAACTTTACTTTGTATATAAACAAAAAAAGCATAAAAATTACATCGTTATTTTAGTTTTTGGCATTTTGCTGATGTAAAATTATATCAATAATACTTAGAACATTTAAACAATGGTAATATATTTTACTAGAAACTATGCAAAAAATATAGCTTTGGTGCAATAAGATATGCAATATGAAAATGCGTGAGAAGAAAGGATAAGCCTTTCAAATAAGAGCTATAGTATAGCAAAGAATGATATATTTTTTACGTTTTTGATTTTTTAAAATCATAACTCTAAATTATTTTTAGCATTATGAAGAAAGTATAATATCTGAAATTGCTATAATTTTATGCTCTATCTTAATTCAAAAAAAAAATCAAGGTTTTTATTCTATTAAGTTCAAGGTACACTTTTGAGTTTTCTTGAATTATAACTTTACATTGCTCTGTAGATTTGCAATACCTAACATCTAGAATCAGCATGCTTAATAATATTTATTGATAATGATTTTCTTTTTTTTGACTAATGCGAAAACCTTATACTATGCCTTTATGAGACTGTAATACAATCAGCTAGATATTTGCTAACAATGCATGATATTTCAAAAACTATCCTAAGTTACATAGAATATGTGTATTATTTATATAACATGTTATAGTACTTTTATGTATTTGTATATTGACATTGATATATATGCAATCTATATTAACTGAGTATAAATAATTGTTTATGTTTAGTTAATTAATATTAAAAGGTGTCTATGTCTTACTTTTTACGTAGAATTTTTTCAAGAGAAACATATAACTGTGTATCCAAAGCTGTTCAAGCTATACAAGAAGCAAAGCCTGTAGCGAATAGTGCTATAAATCATTATAGTAGCATACATAACGCTATTTATAGTTTTGAGAAAGTGAAAGTGAATCAGTTTGCTAAAAATAGTACTGAAAATAACCCTACTCAATCTATATCAGATTTAACAAAGTATGCTGTTGATTTAGCAGCTCCTATTATATTACAGCGTATTACGAATGCAGAAATTGCTGCAGTAGGAGCAGCAGCATTCGAATTATATAAACAAGATGGCGGTAAAAAATTAGGTGAAATTTTTTCACATGGCGCTAACCTTATATATGATGGCCTTAACCTTGTCTCAAAAGTAGCTCAGTTCGCATTTTATGGAGGGAAAGCAGGTATCAATGCTGCTGGTGATTATATATATACAAATGAACCATTGGATAACGAAATAGAAAAAGGATCGAATGGTGCTGAAAATTTCACAATGCGTGAGATGACAACAACAGAAGATACTGATTTCAGTAGCTTTATAGCAGTAGAGAAAATAATAGAAGATACTCACAATACATCAATAACTGAAAGTATAGAAAATAATTTTTCAATGGTGCTAGATGCTAACGATGTTCCTCTTGCAGGAAGCATGCAGGAAGTTGTTGTATAAGCATAATATAATTCAACATCTAATGATACTCTTTATTATTCCAGATAAAATAGATTTCTAAATGAAAAAATATCTTGCTTTTTAGTAAATATCTAGCTATCATCTTTTTTAGTTTATAAGTTGTTAGATGTTTAGCCCGTGTGATGGAATGGTAGACATAACGGACTTAAAATCCGTGGGACATTAGTCCTTGCCGGTTCAAGTCCGGCCATGGGTACCATAATATAAAATTGCTTAAGAGTAGTTATAGTTGATTCTTAGGTTTTAAGCTGCATCTTATAAATAATAATAATTGTTTTCTGATAAAGCTTATACGTCTTAAAAAGCATTATTTCATCAACTGTTAACCAATGATATATATTACTATATTGCAAGAAAGAAATGTTGCCATTATCTCCTTCCAATAAGTTAGTAAAGGCGCAGTAGTTTAGTTATCCAAGTTTCCATAACCAGCTATATCAAAATGTAACGTATGGATTTTCTGTATTACGCTTTCCGGATAACTTCATATAGCTAAACCACTATAAAACAGTTAGGTTATATATTTTTCGAAAAGTGTGTCTGTCACAGTGATATTTTGTTCTTTAATGGCGGTAACTTAAGTCTAAATGCTACCTTGCTATATCTATGCTAACTTTAAAGTTATTATCATAAAGATATTGTGCTAAGCCTTACCAGTAAATACATCTAAGCTAATATAAAACAGTTATATTATATACTTTTTGAGAAGTGTATCTAGGTCATAGTTATAGCCGAACTATTACAACTGTTTTATAGTAGCTTAGCTATAGCAGGTTATCAGAATTAGCTGATGTTATTCGCAAGAAGCAGGTAGTTGACTTAACTGTTATAAGCATAACAATAATGCTCGTTTCTTATTTTTTGTATGAAAGCGGTAAAACGAAAGAATCTATAGCCTTTTCAGAAAATCGTGAGTTAAGAGAAGAGATTTCTGGAGTAGAGCAGGTTGTAGATTTGAGAGCAAAATAGACAGATGAAATACTTGCTGAAGTCAAAACATTAAAAGATAGATTAGAGAGCGTAATAGAAAGCGGGTATTTAGAAACTACTGCAAAAATTAATAATTTTAACTAAAAACTTGAGATATTAGAGAGTCAGCATAAGCAGAGTATATATAGCCAAGCCACTATAAAACAGGTATGTTATATATTTTTCGAAAAACTTATCTAGATCATAGTTATAACCAGACTATTATAATTTTTTTTGTAGTAGTTTAGCTATACCAGCAGATTCTATACAAACATGTCGCTAGTTTGTAAGGACATTCAGCGCGTTATTATTAAATTTTTTTGTTTGAACTTTATTATTAATTAACATAGCCGTATCAAATGTGTCATTAGAAACATCAATCCCTAAAATTATACTATTCATAACCCGAGTTTGATATAAGAAATATGCCATACTACAGTAAAAGTAAAAATTACAGTACGTTTCACACTTATGTATATTGTGAAACGTACTGTAATTTTTACTTTTTATTGCAAAAAGCGTTCTATTAACTTAAAAATCTTTGCTATAGACATCATAATCGTGTTTCTTTTTATGGCTATAGGAGTTTTTAATATTACCTCTTTATTTTTGCTTTTTTATATTTTTTTTGCATTCAACTATTGGAAGTACTTACTCATTCTGTTCTCTGCTATATTTCTTATATCGAACTTTGGTTATTATAAGTATAGTCAATTAGTATTTGTGCCAATATTTTTTGCCATTTTTTTTCAGTAATTGATGATTAAATTCTGCTCCATATATGAAGATTATAGCTATTATATGAAAGAATAATAATGTAATAATTATGCTTCCTAAAGATCCATATATAAGATTTAATTGACTATAGTAAGCTGTAGATTTAGATAGCATTGTACCACTGAATATCCATAACATCACAGTAATTATTGCTCCTGGTACTACTTCTCTAAATTTTAAATTAGTATTTGGAACAAAATAGTAGATTGTTGATACAGTAAAAAACAGTGTTAGCACAATAAATGTATATCTTAATAAAATCCATATTGGACTTAATGTTTTGGTAAAGACAATTGTTGTTGGTATCTTTCTTAATATTATTGGAGTAAAGACAAATAGTACTATGGTTAAAAAAATGATAATACTTGTTATTAAAAACTGTGTTATACTTAATAGTCTCCGTAACCAATAAGGCGGTGGAGAATTTACTTGATGTACTCTATTCAATATTGTACGTATGCCTTCAACAAACGATGAAGATGTCCATATTGTGCCAAAGATTGCTAGAGTTAGCAAACTTTGGGGAGGATTTTCAAGTATTTCATGTATTCTTGGAACGATAGTTTCTGCAACATTTGCTGGTAAATTACTGAGTAATATAGCAATACCATTTTTTCCTAATTCCGATACCCCTAAGAAGCTACTGGAAGCTAAAAAAAACATCACAAATGGAAAAATTGATAACAATATCATAAAGGCCATATAACCTGCATGCTCAATACCATCATGCTCTATTGTTTTAAAGATAGCTTGTGCTAAACAGCGTATATAACGCCAAATCATAACATGTATTTCAAATTTTTAAATATAATTATATTTGATGAGATTATATATGAAAAAATGTATAACCGCCAGAACTTCTGCAAAAATGCTATAATAAAAAGATAGTACCATTAAACTACCAAAAATTGATGTGTGCTACGAAGCAGAGTATATAAGCTAGCTGTTGAAAGAACAGCATTAAAAATAGTGATATAAAATATTGTATAAAAAATCAAGAAACAAAATTACCATAAGCCTTTCAGGTATAAAAATTTTAAAAGTAATTGCGTTGTTAATATTTTGCCCATAAAAAAATAAGACTTTAAAAGCCTAATATGTGCTGCAATTACTGTTATGTCTGATCTTTTTCTAAGGTAATGATGATACTGAGATTTTACTATTTTACAAGCGGTAATTGCTGCATTACAAATAATAACAGTGATGATAATAGACATCTTTCGAAACTGGTTAAGGTAGTTCAAAATTATAAATGCCAGAGATCAAATTAAATCTAAGAGAGAATCTTTTACGTCTATTTCGATATTTGTCAGCAATAATTTTGAACCGTTTTAGCATACCAATAACGTTTTCACTCACAACTCTTTTTCCTGTCAGTCTAAGATTATTCTTTTTATCATTTCTAGTTAAAGGATTTTTCTTGCTTTTTTTCTTTGGTAATTCAGAATTATTGTGAATTTTTTGTATGCCTTGATATCCTGTATCAGTAATCACTTTTACCTTAGGATGGATAAGAATTTTGGATTTCTTAAATAATCTAAAGTCATGTTTTTTACCGTTAGAAAAATCTGTACATATTACTTGGCGCGTTTTCTTATCTACCACTATTTGAGTTTTTAGTGTATGCCTTTTCTTCTTTCCTGAATAATAGAATTTTTGTTTTTTTTAGGTCTTTCTATAGGAGTCTCAGTAGCATCAATCAAGACTACTTCATAATTCATATCACTCTTCATTATAGCTTTACGACCTGGAAGAGCAAAGTTTGGGTGTTTAACTAGGGTGTCTTCTACCCATTTTACAGCTTTATATGCTGAACTTTCACTAATTCCATAGTTTTGACCTATATGGAAATAAGTACGGTATTCTCTAAGGTATTCTAACACCATCAGCAACTGTTCCTCCAAATTGAGCTTATTTTTACGTCCACCTTTTGATTTCTTAAGACCATCAGCTTTCCTCAAAATATCCACCATCTTTGAAAATGTCCTCTTCCTTACTCCTGTTAATCGACGAAATTTTTCATCCTTTAACTCTTTAATATAATCTAATTTCATTATTACTTCAAATCAGATTTTTATAACACCATTCTACATCATTGTCTAGTTTCGAAAAAAGTCTAGTGATGATAATGTAATAGTTTCTTATCGTTTTGTTACACAAGTTTGATATAATGAGATAGGATAGAGATAGAGGAAATAAGGATTAGAGTAGCAGTTTAACAGGAATATGATAGAAAGAATAAAAAAAGAGAGTTGCAAAAAAGATAAGATAGAGTATAAAGATCTGAAGAATAAAAAATGAGTGCTGAATATGATTCCTCTGGTAGAGAATTTCTGCATAATAGATGATTTTTTGCAAGTTTTTTGAAGAATGAATAAAAAAATATATAGCTAAACTAGTATAAAACAGTTATAATAAGCTTTGCTGCCACTATAGATATACTTAAAAAGTATATTATACAGCTGTTTTATACTGTTTTAGCTATATTAAGCAATTTGCTTAACATTTATCTGATAGAAAAAACTCAAAACGCTTATCCTTACTGCTGTTATGTGTAAATTATTATTCCATACAAATACTGTTACAAATACTGTATTCTTTCCTATCTCAAAACGTTTTGACTATTTTTCAAAACTAATTTTCTCTCTTTCATTTATGTCCAGCGCCTTTTCCAAAATCTATAGTATATGTCATACTAATTACTTTTTCATTACATTTTAACATCTTATTATTATGATTATTTTATAGTAGTTTAGCTATATCATTTGCTTTTTTCCTTTAAAAGTCTCATCAAATTCTCTCGTAATAAGATACCATAACAGAAGTCTACTTACTTTTGTGTGGAATAGTGGTTCAACTCCTATCTATAGTCATTTACAACGAGGTTTAAGCATAGAAAGAAGCAATAAAAATTAATAGAATCCGTTAGTTATAAAGTTATTTTTTGCTACCTTATTCTCTAATTTTAATCTGATAGAAAAGTTTTGTGCTAATATGAAGATGTGAATAAGTATGATAGCTGATCTTTTGTAATAGTAAAGCTATTGATCCTTTTTTATTTGAATGTAATTGCAATAAAAGTGTTTTTGATGCTTATGTACAAGCTATATTAATCAAAGATGCAACCACTTAACAAAATTTAGACCTAATTAAGCATTACTTGTTTAAAGTTAAAAATGACATACGCAAAGTAGCTCACTTATTTAACTACTTTTTTGATGCTGCCTTTTACACTTAAAATATGTAACTACCTTTCAAAATCAAGCTATACTAGCTTCTCTGAACACACAACACTGCAAGTCAATTACTTCAACATAATATCTCAAAACTACAACATTTAGGTTTTAATTATTATTTAGTATCATTATAATTAAATTCAGATATACTTGTCATATTCTTGAGCCAAATATCTCTGAGTTATGTAGACTTAGAAGATTTTTGATTCCGCAAGGATTCTTCAAGTTTTTGCTTAGCCAGCTTAGAATCAAATAACTCAGGCCTATCCTTTGAAACTAGCTTATAGTTAACATAAGTTGCAACTGACATTAACACAAAAAACAACGAATATTTTAACCAAGGTTTTTGATTTATTACTTCAATTAACTTCATCAATTTTGTTTTCATTCCTGTATTCATTTTTGTTTCCATAAAACAATTATCATTTAAGTTCTAAAATTTGTTAAAAGTAGTATTACAATTGACAACATCTCTAAATTCCGCTTATAATAACAACTATATCTATAGTTAAGCTATTTTACACTTGAATCTTAGGTTGTTTTTATAAATGATATTATATAATTTAGTTTAGTTTACAATATTACAGCTTACGGGGCAATACATAAGATTAAATACAATGCTGCATTTGTTAACTTCATTAGAATATCTTCCTATAGTTATATTTTTTGCTATAGCGCTAGCTTTATCGTTTTTTATTATAATTTTACCAAAAATATTTGCTAGCAAAAAATACAATAAGAGTAAGCTAGAGAGTTATGAATGTGGATTTGATACTTTTAGTGAAGCTAGAAGTAAGTTTGATATTAGATTTTACCTAATTTCTATGCTATTCATAATTTTTGATCTAGAAATAGCATTTTTGATACCCTGGGCAGTGAATTTAAAAGAAACAAAAATGTTTGGCTTTTATTCTATGATATTTTTCCTACTGATATTAGTAGTCGGATTTATCTATGAATGGAAAAAAGGTGCGTTAGAATGGGAATAATTCAGGAGTTAAATGTCAGAAAATACATTTAGTGATACAACAAGTATCTATAATCAAAATTTATCTAATCAAGGATTTATCTTAGCTAATCTAGAAAATTTAGTTAGCTGGGCCAGAACACGCTCGTTATGGCCTATGACATTTGGGTTAGCTTGCTGCGCTATAGAAATGATGCAAACAGCAGGTAGCCGATATGACATGGATCGTTATGGAATGTTATTTAGACCTAGTCCACGACAAGCTGATGTAATGATAGTAGCTGGAACACTAACTAATAAGATGGCGCCAGCACTACGTAGAGTTTATGATCAAATGACTGAGCCAAAATGGGTGATATCAATGGGTAGCTGTGCAAATGGAGGAGGATATTACCATTACTCTTATTCAGTAGTTAGAGGCTGTGATAAAATTGTACCTGTAGATATTTATGTTCCTGGTTGTCCTCCTACCCCAGAAGCATTACTTTATGGTATTTTACAATTACAAAAAAAAATCAATAGAACTCAACAAGTCAAATTTAAAAGATAGAGTGTAGTTTATGCAATTACATCACCTTAAAGAACTAAAAGAGCTAGTAGAAAGTCAATTTGCTATATCTAGCATTAGCGCTAAGTTTAATATTACCAATCACGTTGAAGCAATAATCAATAAGGAACAGTTAATTGAGGTTTTAAAATTACTCAAAAATGACAAAGAATTAAAATTTACAATACTAACAGATATTTTTGCAGCAGATTTTCCAGATCGTAATAAGAGATTTGAGATCGTATATAATTTACTTAGTATAATAAAAAATATCAGACTAATAGTTAAGATTAATCTTAATGACAATGAACTAATTCAATCAGCAACACCAGTGTTTAGTAATGCAAACTGGTATGAACGTGAAATATATGATCTCTTTGGAATTAAATTTGCTAACCATCCACATTTAAAGCGTATATTAACAGATTATGGATTTGTTGGCCACCCATTAAGAAAAGATTTTGCTCTTAGTGGATATTCTCAAGTAAAATATGATGATAAGTTAGAAAAAGTTGTATATGAACCTGTAAAATTAGATCAGGAATATCGAAATTTTAACTTTTCTTCTCCTTGGCAAGGGCCAAAATCAACAATTCAAGACTAAGTGATATTATAATGGCATTAAAAAAAAGGTCCAAACACTCTAAAAAATTCAAGTTAAATCTTGGGCCACAGCATCCTGCTACACATGGAGTATTACGGCTAATATTAGAAATGGATGGCGAAATAGTTGAAAGGGCTGATCCACATATTGGTCTCTTGCATCGTGGAACTGAAAAGTTAATTGAATATAAAACATATTTGCAGGCAATACCTTATTTTGATAGGTTAGATTATGTTTCTCCAATGTGTCAAGAACATGCTTTTGCTTTAGCAATAGAGCATTTGTTAAAGTGTGAAGTGCCATTAAGAGCTCAATATATTAGAGTTATGTTTTCTGAGTTAACTAGAATACTAAATCATACCTTAAATATAGCTACTCAAGCACTTGATGTTGGAGCTACTACTCCATTATTGTGGATGTTTGAAGAACGAGAAAAAATCATGGAATTTTATGAAAGAGTTTCAGGATCGAGGTTACATGCTAATTATTTTCGCCCTGGAGGTGTATCGCAAGATTTACCTGAAGGTTTAATTGAGAATATCGCAGATTTTTGCGAACAATTTCCATGTAAAATAGCAGATCTTGAAACCTTGCTTACCGATAATCGAATTTGGAAACAAAGGACAGTAGATATTGGTATTGTGTCGAAGCAGCAAGCTATGGATTGGGGGTTTTCAGGAGTAATGCTTAGAGGATCTGGTGTTGCTTGGGATTTAAGAAAATCACAACCTTATGACCAATATGCTAATTTAGATTTTGATGTAGCTATCGGTAAAAATGGTGACTGTTATGATAGATATTTGATTAGAATTGAAGAAATGTATCAATCAATAAAAATAATTAAGCAATGCATTCAAAAAATGCCAGCAGGAGAAATTAAAACTCAGGATCCCTCTATTTCGCCTCCTAAAAGATCAGAAATAAAAAAATCAATGGAAGCCCTTATTAATCATTTTAAACTCTACTCTGAAGGATATAATGTTCCAGCAGGAGAAGTATATGCGGCAGTTGAAGCTCCTAAAGGAGAATTTGGCGTTTACTTATATTCTGATGGTACTAATCGGCCGTATCGGTGTCGCATTAAAGCCCCAGGCTTTGCTCATCTGCAAGGATTAGATTTTATGGCTCGAGGACATTCACTATCTGATATCATAACCATTATAGCAACACTTGATATAGTTTTTGGAGAAATAGACAGATGAATTCAGCTACAAAACAAGAATTTTCATTTTCCAATGAAACATTAGTGATAGCAAAAAAAATCATTAATAATTATCCAGCAGGGAAAGAAGCAAGTGCAGTTTTAGCAATATTAGACCTAGCGCAAAATCAAAATAATAATTGGCTTTCTAATAGTTGTATTGAATATGTTGCAAATTTACTTAAGATGCCATATATCAAGGTGTATGAAATTGCAAGTTTTTATACTATGTTTAATCTACAGCCAATAGGTAAATATCATATACAAATTTGCTGTACTACACCATGCTGGTTAAGAGGATCAGATGACATAATGAATTTCTGTAAAAAACTATTAAAAATTGAAACTGGCAAAACTTCTCATGATAAATTATTTACAGTAAGCGAAACTGAATGCCTTGGAGCTTGTAGAAATGCTCCAGTAGTACAAATTAATCATGATTATTACGAAAATCTTACTAATGATAAAATCAAAGAAATTATCAATAATCTGCATGCTAAAGATTTACAAAAAAAATCTGAACTAAAACCTGATAATAAAACTGACTTATAACTCAAGAGCAATTATAAATGTTAAATATTGAGGATAAAATTTTTACCAATTTATCTGGTTCTATGGCAGTTGACCTTGCCAGCGCTAAAAAGCGCGGTGACTGGCATGCAACGAAAGATTTGATATTAAATAGCAGAGAATGGATTATTGAAGAAATTAAAAAATCTGGCTTACGTGGTCGAGGTGGAGCTGGATTTCCTACAGGTTTAAAATGGTCTTTTATGCCTAAAAACTCTGAAAAGCCAAGTTATCTAGTTGTTAATGCTGATGAATCAGAGCCAGGTACATGTAAAGATAGGGATATAATTCGTTATGAACCTCATAAATTAATTGAAGGGTGCTTACTTGCAGCATATGCTATTGGAGCTCAAACATGTTATATATATATACGAGGTGAATATTATAATGAAGCTTTAATATTACAAAATGCAATTCAAGAGGCACATGATGCTAGGCTTATAGGGCTAAATTCATGCGGCACAGACTTTAACTTTAATCTTTATCTGCATAGAGGAGCTGGAGCATATATTTGTGGAGAGGAAACAGCTCTGCTTGAAAGCTTAGAAGGGAAAAAAGGGATGCCGCGTTTAAAACCTCCATTTCCAGCTAATATTGGATTATATGGATGTCCTACTACTATTAATAATGTTGAATCTATAGCTGTAGTTCCAACAATACTCAGAAGAGGTGCAAATTGGTTTGCGAGTATTGGCAAACCAAACAATACAGGAACTAAAATTTTTAGCATTTCAGGGCATGTTAATAATCCTTGTAATATTGAAGAAGCAATGGGAGTTCCGCTTAAATATCTAATAGAAAAATATGCTGGAGGAGTACGTGGTGGATGGGATAATCTTAAAGCTATTATTCCAGGTGGATCATCTGTTCCACTGATTCCTAAAAATATCTGCGATACAGTAGAAATGGATTTTGATAGCTTGAAATCAGTAGGCTCAGGATTAGGTACAGGCGGTATTATAGTAATGGATAATAATACTGATATCATTTATGCTATCGCTAGGCTAAGTAAGTTTTATATGCATGAATCATGTGGCCAATGTACACCATGCCGAGAAGGAACAGGCTGGATGTGGCGAATTATGATGAGACTAGTAAAAGGAAATGCATCAGTAAGCGATATAGACATGCTATTAGATGTTACTAAGCAAATAGAAGGAAATACTATATGCGCATTAGGTGATGCAGCAGCTTGGCCTATTCAAGGGTTAATAAAGCATTTTAGGCATGAAATTGAAGATCGTATAAAAAACTTTAATATTCAATAACATTACTGCTTAACTAAGAATTAAATTACTAAGAATAACAACTCTTTTGTGAATATAATTTACTACTTTTGAGAACTCATAAAGTAAGCTTTGTAATAAATGTAGATATTTTGCACTCTTTTTTAATATATAAACAGATAAACAAAATTTTCATCTAATGATTCATATAACTACCTACTTATGATGTATAAATTAGATAGGCAGATGCTAATACATCAAAGAATAGAAACCATCAGCACAATAAGCATATGGTTTTGATGCTTTTTGAATTCCTAAATTTACATTTTTATAAACAAACCTAGAAATCAACCCATACACTGCCTAATATGTTATAGCCATACAAATTATTTAACTTCATCTGACCTAATGATTGCGAGTCAATCTTTGAATTCTCTTTTACACTCAAGCTTGTATAATTACACTCAATACCAAAATGTATACGGCTTATATTAAGTGATACACCTCCTCCAACTAAAAAACCAGGAAAAACAGACATTGGCTCATGTGACATATTAAGACCATACATACTCAAACCTCCAGTAGCGAAAGCAGATACTATATCAAATACACTAATTATATTCCAGTACACCTTAATCATTCCGGCAATACCAGAGATACCGCCTTCTATATCAGAACCTATCTTATGATTACTAACTTTAATGTTTTGATCTACTGCCTCAATATCACCTCCAAATTGAAGATTCTTTATATACTGCCCTCCTACTTCTAATCTTATTGATTGAGTACAATGCATACCAAGAGACATTCCATAAATTGTACTACTTCTATTAGTAATAGCATCATTTATCATTTGAAGATTAGTACGCCAATCATTACCTAAGATATCTCTAGAATTCTCGATACTAAACTGCCCTGTAGGCTTAGTTATTCCCATAGATATTTTTAAATAATAATTTCTACCATAACATTCTATATCTGATGCTACAGATGGAAATGAATAAAGTGATAACATAGTAACAGCTAATAGTACCTTTTTAATTCTTGTATTCATATAATTATTTACTTGACTCTTTGCTAAGATTTTATGGACTAATTTCAAAGAACCTTATTGTACATTTAACTTAATAAAATAACAATCAAAATTTGATTTAATCATTGGCACTAAAAGGAGAATTATGCTTCAAAACACCATAAATAATATTGACTTTTTTATTGCTTTTTTATGCTCAAACTTCATTGCAAATGACTATAACTTCCTTTCAGCATTAAGATATACAGAAAAAGGTGTGAAATGTTAAGGAGTTGATAATTTGCATCCTTCAAAGAGAATTAATGTTATCCGAGCATTCATGCGCAAATATCTGCTAACCGTATCAATTTTTGACTGCAATGTTAATACTGCTATTTTACACTGTTGGATAGAACAGGACTTAATACCTAAATTACCTAATAATTCTGTAATTGTAATAGACAATGCAAGTTTTTATAAAAGCAAGCATTTAAAAACTATGATAAAAGAAGATGGATATATATTAGAGTATTTACTTTCTTATTCTTCTGATTTAAATATTAGACCTCTTTCGAAACTGGTTAACGTAGTTCAAAATTATAAATGCCAGAGGTCAAATTAAATCTAAGACCGAATCTTTTACGTCTATTTCGATATTTATCAGCAATAATTTTGAACTACGTTAACCAGTTTCGAAAGAGGTCTATTATTGAAAAAAATTGTTGCAAGCTAAATCGAGAAAATAAAATATCACTGTGACGTAAACACGCTTTTCGAAAAGTATATAACATAACTGTTTTGTACTTGGTCAGCTATGTAACCTCATATCGCACTATGTTAAACTGTACTTATAATGATTATTCTCATAATCATCTACCATATGCCTTGTATCAAATTGTAGGTTATAAGGCAATGATTTTATTGTTTTGCATAGCTATTAAAAATAAGAAATTGAGCTTTTGCCTCAGAGTAGCTAAATGTTGGTTAACGTTGTATACAAAATACAGATGTCTATATATTTATTTTAAGATAGCTTGATTTTGATTTTTAAATAAGAAATTTATAGATAAATTAATCTTAATTAACTACAATTCAGTTCTCATTCTCAGAATGCAAAAATATAAGGTATTAGCATTTGTTTGAAATCAGCTGTAGGAGTAAATCTTAAGTATGGCTATCTCCAAGATAAAGCTTTTTTTTTCTAGATTGGCTATTCATTTATGGCCTGTGCACCGCCATGAGCTGCAAAAATTTATTCCTACATCTCTTTTAATGTTTTTCATACTTTTTAATCAAAATATTCTGCGTATTCTTAAAGATAGCATTGTAATACCAGAAATAAGTGCTGAAATTACAAGTTTTATAAAAGCATATTGTGTTACACCAACAGCAGCATTGCTTGTAATACTATATGCATATATGGTTAATAATCTAAATTATGAAAAAATATACCGGTATCTAACATTAGCATTTTTATCATTTTTTCTTTGTTTTGCTTTTTGGTTTTATCCTAAAGCAAGTATATTTCACCTAAAAGTTGAAAAAGTTAACGAATTAATGTTAATTTATCCACATTTTAAATGGTATATAGCTCTTGCTGCTAATTGGAGTTACATAATTTTTTATGTATTATCAGAACTATGGCCTAATATATTCTATGCTTTATTATTTTGGCAATTAGTTAATGAAGTTACCACTACTGAAGAAGCTAAACGTTTCTATATGTTGTTTTCATTATTTGGCAATTCTTCTTTGATAGTGGTAGGATTAATTGTAATGCATCTAGCATCTAGCAACTCTATACTTCAGGGATATTTTTTAGGAGTATCAAATAACATATTACTTGTACAGTCTTCAATAGCTATAATGGCAGCTAGCTCTATATGCTCAATTTTTTTGGTACGATTTATTTGTTATAATGCTATACCAAAAACGCAGTTACAGCATAAAATGCAGCATGAAAGAGAAGCGAGGCCAAAAATGAATTTACGTGAAAGCTTCAAGTATATTATTTCATCAAGATATTTATGGCTTATTTTAATTTGTACTGCTTCTTTTGGATTTAGTATGAATTTAGTCGAAGGAATTTGGAAGGCTCAAATTAAAAACTTATACTCTACTACTAATACATATGCTGAGTTTAATGGTTCTTGTGTTGTATGGACAGGAGTAGTAATAATTTTCTTAACAATTATTGGCAATAGTGTACTACGCTACTATAGTTGGTTTGTAGTTGCTATTATTACTCCTATTATTATTATTACTACCGGTACAATATTTTTTATTTTTGTAGTCTTTGATAAAGACATATTATTATGGGTTAATATGCTAAGTTCCGCTCAGCCTATTGCTATAGCTGTAATGGCTGGCGCAATTCAAAATATTATTGCTAAAGGAGCTAAATACTCAATATGGGATACATCAAAGGAAATGTTATATATTCCGCTTGATAAAGAGCTAAAAACTAAAGGAAAAGCTGCTGTTGATATAATTAGTGCTAAAGTTGGAAAATCTTCATGCGGACTAATTCAGTCTTTTTTATTTGTACTATTTCCAACAGCAAGCTATATTTCGCTTTCTCCAGTTTTAATGCTAATTTTTATTGTGGTATGTATAGTATGGATTTTTGCTGTTAAGCAAATTTATTCAGAATATAAAAAAATAGCGTAATTTCTTGATTATTAAATATAGCAAAAGAGATACATTTGTTAATTGTAAGCAAGGCAGAAATAACGAATATTATAAGTTTATTGATTAAACAAGAAATTAATGTTATTTTTTTTGATTAATTAGTATCCAGAAGTTTATTCTAAATCACTATAGGTTATAACTATAAGTATGTTTTAGTATAACCAAGAGATATAATATATGGTTTATAACTTTATTTGTAATGTAATTTAGGAGAAAAATTATGAAGTTATTAAGTTTTAAACATAATTGTTATTTAAGGCCATTATTAATGGTAGTTTTTTTAATGCTTCTGTTGTTTAGTAGTATTGTTAGCGCTAAAGCAGAAGATTCTACTGATCCAATAGGTGAGAAGCTATGTAGTATAGTAAATACTCTAAATGGGAAAACTACAAAAGCAATATGTTTGGTTGCAATCATCTTCTTAGGAATATCAACATTTATGGGAAAGGTGAATTGGAGTACCGCTATGATTACTGTTTCTGCTATTATTATTATCACTCAATCTGCTAAGGTATATGATTTTATTGCTAAGGATAGTACTAATAGTAGTACTCAATGCAACGCAGCAAGTAGTTAACAAAGAGATGAATAGGTTATTTGTTACTTTATTGGAATGTAATGTTAAGAGAAAAAATTATGAATTTATTAAGTTTTAAGTATAATTGTTATTTGAAGCCATTATTAATGCTATGGTTTTTAATACTTATTCTTTCTAGTAGTATTGTTACCACTCAAGGCGCAGACGCTAAGGAGGATCCAATAGGTGAAAAGCTATGTGATATAGTAGGAACTCTGAATGGGAAAACAGCTAAAGCAATATGTTTGGTTGCAATCATCTTCTTAGGAATATCAACATTTATGGGAAAGGTGAATTGGAGTACCGCTATGATTACTGTTTCTGCTATTATTATTATCACTCAATCTGCTAAGGTGTATGATTTTATTGCTGGTAAGGAAGATGGTAGGCCTGCATGCGACAAAAAAAACACATAATTACAAAAAAAGATATATAATAAGTTATTTATTGCTTTATTTGAATATAATCTAGGAGAGAACTTATGAAGTTATTAAGTTTTAAGCATAATTGTTATTTAAGGCCATTATTAATGCTGTGTTTTTTATACTTTCTATCTACTAGTATAATTGTTAGCGCTAGTGGTTCTGCTGATAATAATGATGTAATAGGTAATAAACTATGTGATATAGTAGGAATTATGAGTGGGAAAACAGCTAAAGCGATTTGTTTGGTTGCAATCATCTTCTTAGGAATATCAACATTTATGGGAAAGGTGAATTGGAGTACCGCTATGATTACTGTTTCTGCTATTATTATTATCACTCAATCTCATGCAGTACTAAAGTTTGTATCTGGAAGTGAAGCTAATGATTGCAAAAATACTGTATCAAAGTAAGTTCTAGCAAAAGTGATTTGTGTACTAAACATAGCTAGCAGTAAGGTTGCAATTATTTAATTAATAAAGTTCAGCAAGCTCTCTAAGCGTAGGTACATCATTTACATATACAGAAAGCATATGTAAATGATGTGCTGTTTTTACTTGATGTTAATATTGTTGTGATAATTTTAGGAATAGATCCATCACTAGTAAGTACTGGTTGGGGGATAATCAGTATATCAGATAGCATGGTTAATTATATTGATAGTGGAGTAATAAAAACTGTTTCTAAAGATTCATTAGTACTAAAGCTAGGGCAAATTAGCTTAATGGTAGAAAAATTAATCACCAATTTTAATCCATTTCATATAGCAATGGAAGAGGTTTTTGTCAATAAAAACTATAGTTCTTCTGTTACTTTAATTCAAGCTAGAGGGGCTATAATGTCAGTAATAGGTCGTTATAATATTGATTTTAGCGAATATGCTCCTAATAAAATTAAGAAAGCAATTGTTGGCGCTGGAAAAGCAGAAAAGCATCAAGTTCAACAAATGGTGAAATTATTAATGCATATAAAAAAAGCCATTAGCAAAGATGAATCTGATGCTTTAGCTACTGCTTATACTGCATCAGTAAACCATCAAATTAAAATTATCTAACTATTGCTTTTGATTTATAATTTAATTAAAAATTTACAATTGGGTGATAATATTTATGACAATAAAAATTGGTAATATTGAATTATCTGCTCCAGTTATTTTGGCTCCAATGTCTGGAGTTACTGATCTGCCGTTTCGTAAACTAGTTAAACAATTTGGAGCTGGGTTAGTAGTTTCAGAAATGGTAGCTAGTAGAGCTATGATTCAAGAAACTCGTAGATCTATGATGAAATCTGCTATTATCGAGAATGATATTACTGGATCTTGTGTGCAGCTTGCTGGCTGTGAGCCAGATGTTATAGCTGATGCAGCTAAGATGAATCAAGATATGGGGGCACAAATTATTGATATTAATTTTGGTTGTCCAGCTAAAAAAGTAGTAGGAGGATATGCTGGTTCTGCATTAATGAGAGATGAGTCATTGGCAGCTAAAATATTAGCTGAAACCGTTAAGAGTGTTTCTATTCCAGTAACTTTAAAGATGCGTACAGGCTGGGACGAAAGTTGCCGTAATGCGCACATAATAGCTAAAATAGCAGAAGATTGCGGTATTCAAATGATTACAGTTCATGGGCGTACCAGATGTCAGTTTTATTCAGGTAAATCTGATTGGACATTTATTAGAAAAGTCAAGGAAAGTATTAAAATTCCTGTGGTAGCTAATGGTGATATTACTAGTGTTGATGATGCTATTGATTGCCTTCAAACATCTGGAGCTGATGGAGTTATGGTTGGACGTGGAGCATATGGTAAACCATGGCTATTATCACAAATTTCGCACTATCTAGCTTTTCAAGATTATTTACCATCACCTAGCTTAATAGAGCAAAAACAAATTATTTTAAATCATTATGAATCAATGCTAAGCTATTATGGTACTGAAGCTGGTATGAAAATGGCGCGCAAGCATTTAGGATGGTATAGTAAAGGACTGCCTAATGCAACTGAATTTAGGTCTAAAGTTAGTACTATAACAAGTATAGAGCAGGTGAAGGAGATTATTAATCAATTTTTTCAAATGTAAAATTAATATAATGTTTCATATTATTCACCTATAGATGGATACTTTTTAATTTACTTCTAATAAGATTAGAAATGTTGGCATTAGTATTTATTACTGATATAACTTTTAAGTTACTGTGCAAGCCATAAACTATCTTGATATTTGATCTGCATATTTCAAGCCATTGTGATAGAAATTTTATAATTGCTTGATTAGCTTTATTATTTTCAGGTATTGTATTAATGCTAATATATAAAAAGCTTTTGTTATTTATATGATATAATCCTATAATTTTATTGATTTTAGCTCCTGCTTTTACTTTAAGATTAATGAATATAGAATTTGTTATAGAATCTAAATACCAATAATGTCGAAGTGGATGTGACATATAAAGTAGCTATTTAACTTTTGTTATAGTTTTTTGCAAAGTCAGTATATAATATTTACCGTATTTTTTAAATTAATATTACTTTAATATAATTGATTCAACTGCATATTCCATATACCACTTCGAATAAAGATTCTTATGCGTAATAACTCAACAATAGATCAAGATGAAATAGAAAAGTTCAATACTATAGCCAATGAGTGGTGGAATCCTAATGGAAAGTTTAAGCAATTACATTTAATGAATCCAGCTAGAATTAGATTTATTAAGCAAAAAATACTATTGCATTATAATTTAATTGATAGTATAACAAAGCCTTTTCATGGGCTAAAAATTGCTGATATAGGTTGCGGAGGTGGAATAACATCAATACCAATGGCTAAACTAGGTGCTACAGTTACAGGTATTGATGCTAGCAGTAAGAATATAGTAGTCGCAAAAATGTATGCTAATAAAATAGGAGTGCAAGTTAATTACATTCATAGTTCGATTGAAGAGTATGTAAAAATTAGCAATGAAAAATACGACGTAGTTTTATGTTTAGAAGTAATTGAACATGTAAGTAATATTCAGAGTTTTATTTTATATTTAAGTAAAATTTTAAAGCTTGGAGGTATGCTTATCATCTCAACTATTAACAAAACTTTGAAATCTTATGTTTTTGCTATAGGTTTAGCTGAATATTTGTTAAGATATCTACCAATAGGTACTCATGATTTTAATAAATTTTTGAAACCATCTACTATTAATAATATTTTACTTTCACATAACATGACTTTAAAAGAAATTCAAGGATTATCATACAATCCTATATTGCAGCAATGGCGCTTAACTAATGATATAAGCGTTAATTATATCATGTATATTACTGCAATTTAAATTTTAAGCATCTGCAATAACCATTAAAATCATAATATTTATTCTCAAGTATTAAGCCATTTTTGAAGCAAATTGCACATACCATTTCTGCTTTATTATAACTGCACTCTAAGTATAACCTTCCATTTGAATTTAAAAAACTAGGAATCATAGGAGCTATTTCTTGATAGGACTGAAGCCCATTATTATTACTAAATAAAGCTATATGTGGCTCATGCAACAATGTTTCACGTGATAATATTCTTAATTCAGAATCAGATACATAAGGTGGATTTGCGATAATGATATCATATTTTTCGCCTACATCTAATCCACTGAACCAGTTACTTTGTACTAAATTTAATGACTTTTCCAATTTATATTTTTGGCAATTACGACTAGCAATATTTAAAGCTGATATTGAAATGTCTGATCCAACTCCAATAGCATTACTTAGCTCAAGAAGTAGAGTAATAATTAAGCATCCACTACCAACTCCCAATTCGAGGATTTTTATTGGTGCTGAAGGTTGATAGTTAGCTATCTTGCTATAATCTTGGACTACTGCATCAATTAAAGTTTCAGAATCTGGTCTAGGAATTAATACTGATTTATCAACTATAAAATTCCGACTGTAAAATTCTTTATATCCTATCAAATAAGCGATAGGTAAGTACTTAGTGCGTAATTTTATCAATTTTAAAAATTGATTGTAGTCGCTATTTAATAACAAATGATCGGAATGAAAAAGTATATATTCTTGGCTTTGACCAATTATATGAGCTAGCAGTAGTCTAGACTCAAAAGCAGAATTTGGTATTTCATACTGTGATAGTAAGTTGTTGCCGATCGCAAGAGCATCTTTAATACGCAAACTAGTAATCTACCTTAACAAAATATAAACCTGAAGATGGTGCTGTAGGTCCAGCCATTGCTCTGTTTTTTGCAAATAAGATTGTTTTGATAGCAGCTGGAGATATTTTGCATAAACCAATATAAACTAATGTACCCACTATATTTCTTACCATGTGGTGTAAAAATGATGGAGCTGAAAAATAAATTTGTATTTCTGGATAATTAGTAGTATCTACTTCAATTTTAGTTAAAGTTTTTAATGGGGATTTTGCTTGGCATGCAGAAGATCTAAAAGATGTAAAATCATGCTTGCCAATCAGATGCTGAGATGCATCAATCATATCAATAACATTTAGCGGAGTCTTAATCCACCAAGTGCGATTTTGTTCGATAACTGAAGGAACTGCGCGGTTTATAATTCTATATTTATAATGTCTAGCTTTAGCAGAAAATCTAGCATGAAATTGTAAAGTAGTTATCTCGCAATTTGTTAATATTATACGGTGAGGTTTTAATAAATAATTAACTGCTGACATTAACTTGTAAGCATTATAGCGGCATGGAAGCATTTTTAAGCTGTCAATTGTAGCAGTATTATTCTGCTTGCTTACTTCTTTGTAATCGGTTTCTTTGTTAATATAAGCAAGATCTTTGCTATTATTAGGAGCGATTAAGTCAAAATGTACTACTTGACCTAAGGCATGTACACCAGCATCAGTGCGACCAGCAGCAATAAGATTGACAGTTTGTTTAGTAAATGTTGATATTTTATCTTCAAGTAATTGCTGTATTGATAATCCATTTTGTTGTCGTTGCCATCCAACAAAATTAGTGCCATCATACTCAACAATAGCTTTGTAACGCAACATCAGAAATATGAAATATTTAAAATAATATTCATATATATAACAAATATAAATAAAGTAAATAAAAAACCTTTAATTTTGTTGCATTATAGAGCATTTTATGCTATTAATATAGTTAAATTTCTAATTTAAAATTTATATACTGTGAAAACATATTCAGCTAAGCCTGCAGAAATTAGCAAAAAATGGATTTTAATAGATGCAACAAATTTGGTTTTAGGACGCTTAGCTGCTAAGGTAGCTGTGGTATTGCGTGGTAAAGATAAGCCTACTTATACACCACATATGGATTGCGGAAATAATGTAATTATAATTAATGCAGAACAGGTAAAATTGACTGGTGATAAGTCTAATGCTAAAAACGGTAAATTTTACTATAGACATAGTGGCTTTCCAGGTGGAATTAAAGTTACAACTGCTGGAAAAATACTCCAAAGTAATTATCCTGAACGAATAATACAACTTGCTGTAAAAAGAATGCTGCCTTCTAATAAATTAGGAAGAAAGCAGTTTAGTAATTTATATGTTTATAAAGGGCAAACTCACCCACATGCAGCTCAAACTCCAGTATTATATGATTTTGCTGGCAAGAATAGTAAAAATATTAGAAATCAAAATATAGTTTAATTTATGTCTGACACACTAATTCAAGATGTACATTTATCAGATTTAAGTGCTAGCTTAACTACTGAGCCTAAGATAGTAAAACAACCAGTATTACCTAAAAAGGATAAGTTGGGATATAGCTATGGAACTGGCCGTAGAAAATGCGCAGTTGCAAGAGTTTGGATAAAACAAGGAACAGGTGTTACTACTGTTAATAAAATACCAATAACCAGTTATTTTAAGCGTTTAGCTCATTCTCAAATAGCATTAAGTGCGTTAACTGTTACTGATGCTGCTCAACAGTTTGATGTAAAATGTACAGTAAAAGGCGGTGGACTTTCTGGGCAAGCTGGAGCAGTACAATTGGGCATATCTAGAGCTCTCAATAACTTCAATCCAGAGCTGCATTCTGTATTGAAGAAGCATAAATTGCTAACTCGCGATTCGCGTATTGTTGAGCGTAAAAAATATGGTAGACATAAAGCCCGTAAAAAAACGCAATTTTCTAAGCGTTAATAATTTTATTAAGCTTGTTTTTTACTATTCATCATGTAAACGAGCAGTAGCCTATAGTAAGTAAAGCTTGATGGGTAGCTCTAAATAAAAAAGGATAATTTAAGGATAATTTTAAGTCAAAATGCTGACTTATTTAGGGCGAGGTAGCTCAGATGGTTAGAGCAGTAGAATCATAATCTACGGGTCGGGGGTTCAAGTCCCTCCTTCGCTACCAGTACTTTATTTGCTGTTATCTGCAATTTATATAATGTTATTTTAAAGCTTGCTACAGTTAAAGAATAATCGTATCAAATATATGCTAAGGCAAATTTATTGTTGCCAATTAGGCAATTGCTATTATGAACGATAATGATATTGACCTTGTTAAAAAATTTTGTCTTTATACTTTATCAAATGACAGTGCTAAAATGCAACTATTGCTTTTCAGTGAATTTGAGAAACAATTGTTGTCAATTATAGCTAATAGTAAAACTGCTTTTTCTGGATTAATAAAACTTAGTTGGTTTTACGAACAAATACAGATATCTAAGCATAAAAAGTCATATCTTGGCAATAAATTCATGAATAATATTAATGAAATATATGATCATAACCAAAAAATCATATTATTAGACTTTGTTCGGTTATTTGATTTAGTAGTAGAAAGAAAAATTTTTGATTCACTAGAAGAGTTAAATAATCAAATATTATTGCCACTAGCTAGTATTTACACAAGATTTTTTTTAACTTTAGAGCCTCAAATTGATGCATATTTAAGCATCAGGCAAGTATTTTATATTTATGCAGCACTAGTTTTTATAAGGTTACAAAAATATTTCATTTTTCACCAATGGTATTGCTTTGGTCAGAATCTTAATTCTGACCTTTATGATACATACTTTAACAACCTAATTACAAAGTTATATTCTATACATAAATTATATAATTACAGCTTCAAATTACCAAAGTTGTTAAAATTTTTACTAAAAGCGAATAAGATTTATCTTATTCATTACTTACTGCATATTAGGAAGTATGGCTATAACTGTCCTGATATTAACCAAGGTATTGTTAGAATAAAATTAGCTTTAGCTGTTATATTCTAAGTTCTAGAGATCTAATAGCATTTTCTAGTTATAATAGACTTCTTTCGAAACTAGACAATGATGTAGAATGGTGTTATAAAAATCTGATTTGAAGTAATAATGAAATTAGATCAGATTAAAGAGTTAAAGGATGAAAAATTTCGTCGATTAACAGGAGTAAGGAAGAGGACATTTTCAAAGATGGTGGATATTTTGAGGAAAGCTGGTGGTCTTAAGAAATCAAAAGGTGGACGTAAAAATAAGCTCAATTTGGAGGAACAGTTGCTGATGGTGTTAGAATACCTTAGAGAATACCGTACTTATTTCCATATAGGTCAGAACTATGGAATTAGTGAAAGTTCAGCATATAAAGCTGTAAAATGGGTAGAAGACACCCTAGTTAAACACGCAAACTTTGCTCTTCCAGGCCGTAAAGCTTTAATGAAGAGTGATATGAATTATGAAGTAGTCTTGATTGATGCTACTGAGAGTCCTATAGAAAGACCTAAAAAAAACAAAAATTCTATTATTCAGGAAAGAAGAAAAGGCATACACTAAAAACTCAAATAGTGGTAGACAAGAAAACCAACCAAGTAATATGTACAGATTTTTCTAACGGTAAAAAACATGACTTTAGATTATTTAAGGAATCCAAAATTCTTATTCGTCCTAAAGTTAAAGAGATTACTGATACAGGATATCAAGGTATACAAAAAATTCACAATAATTCTGAATTACCAAAGAAAAAAAGCAAGAAAAATCCTTTAACTAGAAATGATAAAAAGAATAATCTTAGGCTAGCAGGAGAAAGAGTTGTGAATGAAAACGTTATTGGCATGCTAAAACGGTTCAAAATTATTGCTGACAAATATCGAAATAGACGTAAAAGATTCTCTCTTAGATTTAATTTGATCTCTGGCATTTATAATTTTGAACTACCTTAACCAGTTTCGAAAGATGTCTATTATATTAAATTCAGTATCAATTAAGAAATATAGCTTAATTTAGGAATGTAGTTACACACTGCAAAGTGTAAAAAGCAACATCAAAAAAGTAGTTGAATAAGTGATCTACTTTACGTATGTTATTTTTAACTTTAACAAAGTAATGCTCAATTAGATTCAAATCTGAAGAATAAGTTAGTAGATATAACAATTTGCACACTATGGATTCTATTAGCTAAATATTTGCTAATCCTGGATCTCAGATAATACCAAGCGTACAGTATAATTTTAATTTTTATCAGTGCATAACATTCTGCAATATTTCTGAAAAAGTTTTTCATATTTTTAAAAATAGATGCAAAAATATCGCATTATTAGTTATAATTGAAAAATTTTATCTAAAAAAATTATCCAAAAAGATGCTGTAACAGAAATTATTACTGACTTTAAGGCATATTTTCTGATCTAACTAGTAGTAGAGATTTAACTAATCAGAAGTCTTGTGTTAATAGCAATTGCTAATAAGCCAAAACCTTTTCTTAATTAGATTAGAGGCAAAAGGAGGATTGTTAATGAATTAATAAATCATCTTCCTTATATAGTCATCTACAATTAGGTTTGAGCATAGAAAGAAGTGATAAAATAGTTAATAGAATCTGTAGGTTGTAAAGTTATTTTTCTGCTACCTTATTCTCTAGATTTAAATCCGATAGAAAAGTTTTGGGATAATATGAAGATGTGGATTAGAAATCAAATTACTCAATTTAGTAAATTTTATGAATAGACCTCTTTCGAAACTGGTTAAGGTAGTTCGAAATTATTGCTGACAAATATCGAAATAGACGTAAAAGATTAGGTCTTAGATTTAATTTGATCTCTTGCATTTATAATTTTGAACTACTTTAACCAGTTTCGAAAGAGGTCTAATCTATTATCGCTTCTTTCTATGCTCAAACCTCATTATAAATGACCATAGCTAAACCAGTATAAAACAGTTATGTTATTACTTTTCGGAAATGGTGTCTACATCACAGTAATATTTCATTTTTCTTGATTTAGCTTAAAACTATTTTTTTCAATAGAATTTAAATCATAAGAATAAGGAGATAAATACTCTAATATATGTCTATTCTTTTTCTATCATACTTTTTTTTAAATGAGTACTGTTATGAAAACTTGCATTGTTGATTACAACTACAGAATTATTAGGTAATTTCAGAATTAATACTGTTCTACCTAACAGTTAAAAATAGCAGTATTAACTCCAATTTAGGATAAGGGATTAGAAGAGAAAGAATATGAGATAAGATAGGAATTAAGCTTGGAGATAGGATAAGTTGTAAGAGAAGCAATTATATGAACAAAAAGAAATTAATAGGAGAACGATGTCTAATATGCTCTAAGTTTAGTTACTAAAGCAGTATAGTATTAATTATAGTTCTTTAAAGGGTGATTATTTAGAGATGGAAGCGAAGGTAAACTATAAGTTAACAATCTATACTGCTTTGTAAGTAAGTTATCATTCAACATTATGCAACTTTAGAATTAATTAACTTACTTAACCACTTAATCTATACCTTTGCATAATAATTATCTATAGTTTTACGACATAAGTTAAATATATAAGCTATAAATAACTTCAAGTTGTGTTAATTAAGCAACTATTAACTTAAAATTATATTTATACAAAAATGTGCTTATTGCATCTTAATTCTTGAATTAACTAGAGTTTGATATAAAGAATAGATCAGAGAAAAGCATAATAGCTGCTAGTGAGCGATGTAAGATTATGTATATAATTTGTTTGACTACGAGAAAGTGAGACATAAGGTTGCTCAAAGAGAGAGTACAGAGATGTAGCAAGGTAGCATTTAGACCTAAGTTACTGCTATTAAGGTGCAAGATTAGCAAGTGGAATGTACTAAGAGCGATAAGATTAACTAAAGTACTGATCTGGATAGGAATTGGTTATACGAAAGTGAATCTTCGTATGGAAAATATCCTAAATGCAGAAGCAGATACCCAAGATAAAGGCTGTTATAGTGATAAAGCTGAAAGGCTTAAGATTTCTTACCTTCTTTTACCTAAGGTATGTGCAAGTGAAGGTGTGGTAGTTTAGTTATCAACGCTTCCATCACATACAATATCAAACTTAGCGTACGGATTTACTGTATTACGCTTTCATGATAATTTCATATCATTGCCTATAGCATATCAGAAGTTATTGTTTTCAAAGATCCATAATATCAAATTTGGTAATCATTAGACCTCTTTCGAAACTGGGTAAGGTAGTTCAAAATTATAAATGCCAGAGATCAAATTAAATCTAAGGCCGAATCTTTTACGTCTATTTCGATATTTATCAGCAATAATTTTGAACTACCTTAACCAGTTTCGAAAGAGGTCTATTATATAATCCTATTTTCTCATATAATTCTCTTCTACTCTACCTTTTCCAACCTAAGCCTTTCAATCCATGTGATTGCATTAGATGACATCTTGATTTCTTCTCTTTAGTTATATCATTGAATATTTGGTCAATATCATTCCTTTAAATCTTGCTTATCTTTTTTGATTATAAGATGAAGCTCAAAGCCTAAGAACAAGCCATAACTACTTTTACCAATTTTAGAAGTTTTGTTAAAAACTCTATTGCTGGGGGTACGTTTATTATGACAAATTGCTAACTTTGTAGAATCGATGTAATATATACCAGTTTATTCTTCTTTCAAATGATGCATTAATACAGCTAATGTAGCAATATTCTAGGCCACAGTTGTATTATCCTACTATAGCTTGGTAAACAAAAGTATCTTTTATACTTATGACTCAAGTAATATAGATAATAATTTTTATAATCCTTACATGAAGACAAATAAAAATATATCACTACTGTTAATAACTCAGCTAAGGACAACTTTCCATCTCTGTTCCTTTGATTACTACTTGGTATTAATCTCTTTCTCTCCCACTCTTGATATATCTTGTAAAAATTGTCTATTAAATAGTATGCTGTTATAATACATTTTTTCATGTTGGGTTATTCCTTGTTTATTTAAATTTTTTGTATAACTCAACATTCTCTCTTTGTATACCTTTTATTCTCTACATTTCATATTTCCACTTATCCTAATCTGGCGTTTAAAAAGCAAACGACACTTAGTCGAAAGACTATAGAAATTAATAACTGAGTGTATAGGCATTTATAGTCATATACAATGAGGTTTATAGTTATTTACAATGAAGTTTGAGCATAGAAAAAAGAGATAATAGAATCATAAGATTTAGCAAATTGAGTAATTTGATGTCTAATCCACCGCTTCATATTAGCCAAAAACTTTTCTATCGGATTTAAATCTGGAGAATAAGGTGGAAGAAAAATAACTTTACAACCAACAGATTCTATTAATTCTTTAGTTTTTTAGACTTATGAAACGCAGCATTATCTATTACTACAAACTGAGCAGGCTTTAACTCATTAATTAATACCTGTTGCACTCAAGTTTCAAATAATCTTGTATTACATGCACCATTAAATATCATAGGTGCGATTGATTGATTATTAACATAACCAGCTATAATATTTGTGCGCTCGTAATATTTACTGCTCTTTTTGCTGCTTACATGAGTTCCTTTTTTGCTCCACACTCTATCCTTGCATATAGACATTTCAATGCCACTTTCATCTGTGTATATAGTCATTTACAATGAAGTTTGAGTATAAAATATCATGTTGGTAAACTATTGTTGCTTTTTCTATGCTCAAACTTCATTATAAATGACTATACCAAGTTTTCCTTAGGTATAGAACTTATTACTTGTTGATATTTTTCTCTTATTTCTGGTTTTGCTTCTATGTAGGTAAACGTTTTTTTTTGTAACTATAGCCGAACTTTTTCATGTAATAACTCGCTACTCTTATTGAAATTCCAAAATGTTTTCCTGTTTGTGCTAGAGTTAGATTTTAATTTAACACATTTTATTACTTTCTCCCGAAAGTCTTAGCCATATGATTTTGGCATTCTCTTTTCAGAATACTATACTCAAACTTCATTGTAAATGACTATAAGCATAGAGAGAAGCGAAAAATAGTTAATATAATAGAATCTGTTAGTTGTAAAGTTATTTTTCTGCTACCTTATTCTCTAGATTTAAATCCAAGAGAAAAGTTTTGGGCTAATATGAAGATGTGTATTAGAAATCAAATTACTCAATTTGCTAAATTTTAGAATCTATTATTGCTTCTTTCTATGCTTAAACCTCATTGTAAATGACTATAATTACTTTTTCATTACATCTTATTATTATAGTTGTTTAATAGTAGTTTTGCTATATAAGTACAAAACATTTCAAAATATAGCGCGAATGAGCAAGACATCTACAGAATTGTTTTTGAATGTAAGCTGCATATATAGTCATTTACAATGAAGTTTGAGCATAGAAAAAGCGACAATAGCATCATAAGATTTACCAACATGATATTTTATACGCAAACTTCATTGTAAATGACTATAGTTCATGATGGAGAAATTGTGAGCTTTGCTCTTATTCCTTGTAACGTTGATGATGGAACAGTAGTAGAATATTTAGTACGAAAACTTAAAAGATAGCTATTTGTTGATTGTGGGTTATTAGAAAAATGCTGTATCACTTACTAATCAAGGTTTAGAGCTAATCACAAAAATTAGATCCAACATTGAAAGAAAAAGTAATTCATCTTAACAAAAGGCACATTATAGAAACTATTAATGGTCAGTTAAAATATCTTTTCCGCACTGATCATACTTGCTATAGATGCTTTATGAATTTTTAAATTAATGCCTTGTCTCATTGCTTGCTTATGTTTTTAAACATAATAAAATTTCTGTTTCTTTTTCTCCAAGTTAAATTATTTTTCTAGTTCTTTATATTAGCTCTGATTTCTTAATTATATCGAATTCTGGTTAATATAGTGAAATTCTTATACTCTATTTATTAAAAGCATAGTTAGTATCTTTATAGCTAGTATCTTTTTTGGTACTAACTATAATAGATAGTAGCATTCCAATTGATATTAAAGCGGCACCTATACATAACATAGATATAAACGGACGATAATATATTTTAGCATAAACTACATCATCATCTACTTTGCTTAGAACTACGTATATATCATATAATAAAGTACTGTATATATCACTTTCAGGTACTATAATATCTTCAACATAATAATATCTATTCTCAGGCTTAAGTATAAATATTTCTTGTTTATCATTTTCAATCCAAAATTCAGCTATTTGCCTAAAGTAGTTGGCCCCCTTAGCATAGTTAGTATTTCTTAGAGTAATATGCAACCCATTATTGTGAATTGTACTACCGATTTTACCAATAAAATCAGTATCATGCTGAAGTTTAGCATTAAGGCTAATAGATAACATAAGAATACCGAATCCCAAATGGCTAATAGTAACAACTAATACTTTATAAGGAATTTTCACTGTAAAGAAATTAGAAGACTTTATTAAGTGATATAATGACTCTTGAATAAGATATACTGAACAAACTATTGCTAAACTACCAATACTTAAATCTCTATAACTAAAGTAAATAATTACTGCTGATATGCTGAGAGTAATTACAACGCTACAATAATTAGATTTTTGCTTTATCTTATAGATACTACCTGCTAATAAAGCTGTTGGTAGTATAATTGGAATAAAAGTACTAACAAAATAATTATACCCAATTGATATTTTACTACCATAAATTAATTTATAAAATATTGGATAAAAAATAGCAATGAAAATTACTATAAGTGCTGATAACCATAAAATATTACCTAATAATATCAGTAGTTCTCTTGCATTAACTTTTGCATCACTAGAAAATTTACTAATTCGTAAAGTATATAACACTAAACTAGCAAGAGATAAAATGACAAGAAAAATCAATACAAAATATGTTCTTAAACCACTCAAAGAAAAAGAATGTACAGAAGTTAATATATCACTCCTAACTAAAAATGTTCCTAATATGCAAAATAAAAACGTCATAATAGCGAATAAAATAGAACATCGCAGTAGTGTGTTATTGGATCGTGTATATAAAGATGAGTGATGATATATAGTCGCTGATAACCACGGCATCAAAGAAATGTTTTCTACTGGATCGAAGAACCAATATCCACCCCAACCAAGTTCTCGATAGGCCCACCAGCTTCCTAAAGCAATGCTGATAGTTAAAGATAACCATCCAATTTTAGAAAATACAACAGCCTTATCTATTAGTACTGAAGCTTGATTATTATATAAAAGAGCTATAGCGTTATAAACAAATGGTATTAAATAACAAGCATAAGCAAAAAAAAGAACTGGCGGATGAACTACTAATCCTATATCTTGTAATATAGGATTTAATCCTAAACCAATCTCATGACGAGGTAATTTACCTATAAAAGGATTAAAAGCAAAATAAACTAAACTAATAAATCCAAGTATGATAAAGCTTTGGCAAGCGATAATTAATTTTTTACACTGAAATTGAAAATGATATGTAACTAATGAATAAACGCTAACTATACTTATGAATGAAGACCATAATAACATTGATCCTTCATGGCTTGCCCAAGATCCAGAGATTTTATAAATTAATGGTGTAATTACACTAGAGTTTAATAATACATTTTGAACAGTAAAGTCAGAAATAACAAAGCTAACAACTAGCATACAAAATGCTAAAACTACATTTATACTAGCTACAATATGAATAATCTTTAATAAGTTAATATTGTTGCATAAAAAAAAGTATCCTAAATTTATTGAATAAAGCACCATTGCGATTATTAATAAATAAGAGCCAATACTAGCCAACATTAAGTAATTCCTTATTATCTATATTCACTGTTTCTACTTTAACCAATTGAATATAATGAGCATGCATCTTATCAATTAGTATTTTAAGGCCGAATAAATAATATACCTCTCCTTGCTGTGGAATTTTTTGAATATGATAAATTATTAATCCAGCAACAGTAGTTGCATCATCAGGTAAATTCCAATTTAGTTCCCTATTTACATCTCTAATTGAACTACTACCATCAATAATATAAGTTGTATTATTAACTTTAATGATATTATTAGGCGTATTATCAAAAACTGGGCCAACAATTTCTTCTAAAATATCTTGTCTAGTAATCATTCCCTGTAAGACTCCGTATTCATCAATTACTAATGCTATATTACTATATTTCTGCTTAAACTTACCTAGTTGATTAGTTACCAAAGCATTTTCCGGAATAAACCATGGATCAGCTATCAGCTCATTTAATTTGATATTTCGAACATCAAAATTATTAGCGTGCAATTCCTTTATTAAATCACGAACATATAATATACCTACAATATTTTCGCTACTTTCCTTCCATATAGGTATTCTAGAGTACTGTAGAGCAATTGCTTTAGCAACAAATTCTTCTATTGGTAAGTCAAAATTAATAGTACACATTTTACTTCTATGTACCATAATTTGTGATACTTCCATATCCTTAATATCTAATACTCCGCCAAGCATATCTCGATCCATTTTATCAAACACATTACCTTCCTGATGTTGGTGCTCAATTAATCCTCTAATTTCCTCTGTACCAGAAACCTTACTAACAAGGTTAATATTAAAAAGCCAACAAATAAAGTTAATAATACGAGACAAAGAGTAACTTACAGGAGCTAAAATTGTTGAAAGTACTTGAATAACATCAACGGCCAATAAAGCTATTGTTTCAGCTTTAGAAACTGCAATTGCTTTTGGGACCACTTCAGCAAATACTATTATTATGCCTGACATTACAATAGATGAAATAATAGTTCCTAGTTCTTTATAAATTGCTATTGCAATGCTAGTACCAACAGTAGTTGCAACTGTATTTACAATACTATTAGCAGTAAGCAACGTACTGATAACTTGCTCCTTATTTTTCATTAATTTTAGCAGTAAATCTGTTTTTAGAATACCTTTAGATTTTAGTTGCTGTACTTTACCTATAGATGTTGCAGTCACAGCTGTTTCAATAGCTGATAAAACTGAAGAAAAAAGAACTAATAAGATTACAATTATTGTTTCTAATATATACATAATTTTAATTAATTATCACAATACTTAATGGTTTGGTATATTTTATATTAAAAAATATTACATAAACACTTTAGCAAAAATTGCTACTTATATTTTTTAATGTTATAGAAGTTAATTTATCTCATAAACAATCTTGAATTACTACTTTTACTCTAATTTAACATTTATTTTTTATTTCATAATTAGAAATCTATAGTTAGGATAGCAGCATAGAGAGAAATTGAGATGTTGGAACCTATCGACAAACTTATAGAAAGGATAAGAGCGAATTGTCAAGCTACAACGAAAGCGAACACATATGTGGCTCTGAAAGTGATAAGTCCCAAAGGCTGAGCTAGTGACCGTATAGCGAAAGCAGAATGCTTAACTGAAAACTAACTGATACAGTTGAACACTGTAGCTGAGTGGCAGTGGTAGCATGATAATAAGAATATATTAAGTAACTGGAGAAGTTTTACTCATTCCAGAAAGAAAGATTCTAGAGCAATGTAGATTCTATACTAGTAAACTATGAAATAAATTGAAAATGAGAGGATGACGGAGTAGCGTGTATTAGAAATGAAGCATAGTAATGCCTGTAGAGCAAAGGCGCAATACTGATAACATTATTCTAACAACAAGGGAGATAATGACGAATGATAAAAACATCTATAGAATTACAAGATCTGAAAAAGAAAATATACATCAAAGCTAAAGCTGAAAAGTAATTGCAATTTTGTGGATTATATGTACATGTATATAAGATAGAAACACTTAGATAAGCCTACAAGATTGCTAAGAATAATAAGGGAGTGCTAAGAATAGATTGCGTTATCTTTGAAATGATAGAGTTAGCTGTGGTTGAAACAATTTCTAGAAAATATATAAACAGCATTGCAAGCCAAAAGCTATTATCTACAAAGGGAAAGAGTTAAGATAATCCCTAAAGATACTGGAAATAAAATGAGAAATCTATCTATACCAACTACCAAAGATAGAGTGGTAGAAGGAGCACTAAAGCTTATTTTAGAACCAATATTTAAAGCTAATTTTCAACCTGAATCATATAGATATTGCTCTAAACGAACTGCAGCTGAGGCTATAGAAACAGTTACAATATCAGCAATCAAATAGATACTTAATTTATAACAATTTATTGATATATTGATAGCAATAAGATGATATAATAATATTAATTATATCACATAAATAATATATGGAGTATTGTGTAATATGACTTTTTCTAAAACTGCTAATCAAATAGGTTATCCGTTTAAATTAATGGAGTTGCCATATTCTAAAAATTCAATGGAGCAATATATATCTAGTGAAGCATTTGATTACCATCATGGTAAGCACCATGCTGCTTATGTTAATAACTTAAATAGATTGCTTGAACATAAAACTGAACTACAGCAAAAATCGTTAGAAGATATTATCTTAACTTCCTTTAATTGCGAAGGAAGCAAAGCTATATTTAATAACGCAGCACAAATTTGGAATCATAATTTTTTTTGGCATTCGATATGCAATAATAATGCAACTAAACCTGAAGGAAATTTTTTACAAAAAATCAATCAAGATTTTGGTAGCTATGAAAATTTTACTAATCAATTTCAAGAGCTAGCACTTGCACAATTTGGTAGTGGTTGGGTCTGGTTGATATCTGAAAATGGCAAGCTAAAAATTATAACAACATCTAATGCTGAATTGCCAATAATTTATAATCAAATACCGTTATTAACTTGTGATGTATGGGAACATTCTTATTATATTGATTATCGTAATAATAGGGCAAAATATTTACAACAGTTTATAGAGCATTTAGCAAATTGGCGATTTGCTGAACAAAATTTTTTGAATTCTATTAAGTGAATAAAGTAAAAATAAATTAAGTAGATTAAAAGAGGGCTATGTGAGCAGCTGTAATTCTGTAAATCAAAGTTTTTTATTTAGACAAAATGCTGAGTATATTGAGAATTTATATCAAAAATATCTTAAAAATCCAGCTTCTATAGATAGCAGTTGGATTACTTTTTTTCAAGAATATTATCGTAATGAGTATGAACATCATATTGTTGTTACTGATAAATCTGAACTTAATTACAACAATTTTAGTTACAAGTTAGCATCTAATAATGGTGTAGGAAGTGCTATATCTTCAACCACAAACAAATTAGATGATTTTGATAGTGATAAGGATCTGCTTAAGTTGAAGCAGCTGCAAATTCAGCAATTAATTGCAGTTTATCGAGCTAATGGGCATTTATGCGCTAAACTTGATCCTTTGAATTTGCGTGAGCAAAAAACTAAAGAACAAGCTCATCTTAGTTTAAACTATTTTGGGTTATCAGAGTTTGATCTTGATAAAAACTTTCATTTTACACTATATAACAATTTTGCTCAAGTATCAAATTTAAGAACATTAATTAGTCAATTAGAACAAATTTATTGCGGTAATATTGCTGTTGAGTTTAATCATTTAACAGATCGTGATGAAATTGATTGGTTGTATGATCAATTGGAGCAAGCATCTTTAAATTTAAATGATAATATCGACAGAAAGTTATTATTAAAAAACTTAATATCAATTACAGGATTTGAAGAATTTTTGCACACAAAATTTGTAGGTGCAAAACGTTTTTCTATTCAAGGAGCTGAAGCATCAATAGCTGCAGTTATTGCAGCTATTGAACAAGCTATTGATTATTGTATAAAAGAAGTAGTAATTGGTATGGCTCATAGGGGAAGGTTAGTTACCTTAGCTGAGGTAGCTAAGAAACCGCATTATGCTATAATATCAGAATTTATGAATGAAGTTCATATAAATGATAAAAATATTTCAGGTGATGTTAAATACCATATGGGGTATTTTGGCGTATATACTGGTAAAAATAATAATATTAAAATATCATTAACTCCTAATCCTTCTCATCTTGAAGCAGTAAATTCAGTAGTTGCAGGTAAAGTTAGGGCAAAGCAAGACGATTTGAATGATATTAATCGTAAGCAAGTTATGGGAATTCTGATTCATGGTGATGCTGCTTTTAGCGGGCAGGGAGTTGTAGCAGAAAGCTTGCTATTATCAGCACTTAAACCTTATACTGCTGGAGGTATACTGCACTATATCATTAATAATCAGATAGGGTTTACTGCTAACACTGATGAAATTTATCCAGGGCAATATACCACTGAAGTAGCTAAAACTATTAAAGCGCCTATTTTCCATGTTAACGGAGATGATCCAGAGTCAGTCCTGAAAGTAACAGCAATTGCTATGGCATATAGGCAAAAATTTGCTAAAGATGTTGTTATAGATATAATTTGTTATCGTAAATATGGGCATAATGAAGGCGATGAGCCAATGTTTACTCAAGCTTCAATGTATAATGTTATTAAAAATAAAGTAAGTGTTACAGAACTCTATGCTCAAAACCTGGTTAATCAGAAATTCATACTTGAATCTGATTATCAAGATATGAAAAATCAATTTAAAAATTTCTTGAATGAGCAGTTTGAGCTAGCAAAAACTTATCAACCAACTCTACCGTTAAATGATAATAACAATACATACCAGACAACTGAGATTAATTCAGAAGAATATGGAAAAATACTAACTGGAGTAAAAAAAGAGATTTTATTAGCACTTAATCACAAATTATGTATTATTCCACCTGAATTTGCTGTTCATTCACGATTAAAAAAATTACTGAGTGACCGTTTAAATAAGGTAGCTACTAATGAACAAATTGATTGGGCAACAGCTGAGCAATTAGCTTTTGCTAGCTTATTGACTGAAAAAATTCCAATAAGATTAACTGGACAGGATGCAATACGTGGAACTTTTTCTCATAGACATGCAGTATTATATAGTCAATTGAATCAGAGTAATTATATTCCTCTTAATCATTTATCTTCAGATCAAGCATATTTTCAAGTAGCTAATAGTCCATTATCTGAATATGCAGTACTTGGGTTTGAGTATGGTTACTCGCTAGTTAATTCTATGCAGTTAGTGATATGGGAAGCGCAATTTGGTGATTTTGCAAATGGAGCTCAAATAATCTTTGACCAATTTATTAGCTCGGCTGAAACAAAATGGCAAATGAAGAGTAATATAGTTTTGTTATTGCCTCATGGATATGAAGGGCAGGGGCCAGAGCATAGTTCAGCTAGAATTGAAAGATATTTACAGCTAGCAGTTAATAATAATATTCAAGTAGTATATCCAACTACTCCGGCATCATTTTTTCATTTATTGCGCAGGCAAATTATTGGTAAAATTTTTAAACCTTTAATAGTTATGTCACCAAAATCATTATTAAGACATAAGTTGGTGTTATCAAGTCTAACTGACTTAGGACCTCAAAGCTATTTTCAGACAATAATTGATGAGATTGATCCATCTATTCAAGGAAAAATCAAGAAAGTAATTATCTGTAGTGGTAAATTGTTTTATGATCTTTATGAGTTTAGAAATAAAAATAAAATTACAAATGTCGCAATTATTAGAATAGAACAATATTTTCCTTTTCCAACTCAGTCATTATCTACAATTTTGGCAAAATATTCAGTATGTGACGAAATTATATGGTGTCAAGAAGAACCGCAAAATATGGGAGCTTGGACGTTTATTAAGCCTTATTTAGAAGATGTTATTGATAAAGCTAAAAAACATATTAAATTAAAGTATATTGGCCGAGATAGTGCTTCAGCTCCTGCAGTAGGATATAATAATCTTCATAATAAGCAGCAGCAAGAATTAATACGGTGTGCTTTTAGTATAGATATAGGAGAAAGAACATAATGAAAGAAACAAATCAGGACACAAATATAGTATTACCATCACTTGGAGAGTCAGTGTCAACAGGAACAATATCTAAATGGCATAAAAAAGAAGGTGATATAGTCGCACTAGATGAGAAAATAGTAGAGGTGGAAAGTGACAAAGTAGGAATAGATATTAACGCTAATGTACCTGGGAAAATAACTAAAATTCTAAAAAACGAAGGAGATAATGTTGAAGTTGGAGAAGTAATTTGCATTATTAGATCAGATGTTTCACAGAAAGAAATTTATAGCAGTAAAAGTAGTGATACTGATATAACTCTATCAAGTTGCGAAAATATTATTTCTTCTAATAAATTGTCTCCTGCGGTTGCTAAAATGGTAGCAGAGCATAAAATCAATCCTGAGAATATTAGTGGTAGTGGAAAAAATAATAGAATTACAAAAGGTGATATTATTAATGTTATAGATTCAAACTTAAATAATAACAATATAACATCAACAAATGATATACAAACTCAGCAATTACAGATACCAACATTAATACGTGATACATCAACGCAAACAGCATCAGTGTTAACTGCTGTAAAAGCTAGTAGAACAATAGAACGAGTAAAAATGACTAGATTGAGACGTACTATTGCTCAACGCTTAAAAGATTCTCAAAACAATGCTGCCATTCTATCTACCTTTAATGAAGTTGATATGTTTAATGTATCAGAATTAAGGAAAAAATATAAAGAAGAATTTGAAAAAAAGCATGAAATTAAACTTGGTTTTATGTCATTTTTTGTTAAAGCAGCAATTACAGCTTTACAAGAGCTTCCAATAATTAATGCTCAAGTTGATGGTAATGACATACTATATCATAATTACTGCGATATAGGAGTAGCAGTAAGTACTAGTTCTGGATTAGTTGTGCCAATAATAAGAAATGCTGAACATCTTTCGTTTGCTGAGATAGAAATGGAAATTTCTCAGTTAGGTAAAAAAGCTAGAGAAGGAAATTTATCGATTAATGAACTTAGTGGTGGAACTTTCTCTATTACTAATGGAGGAGTGTTTGGCTCATTGCTGTCAACTCCAATTATTAATCCGCCTCAATCTGCAATAATGGGAATGCATAAAATACAGGACAGGCCTGTAGTAATTAATGGCACTATACAAATTAGGCCAATGATGTATATAGTATTATCATATGATCACAGAATTATTGATGGTAAGGAAGCAGTGACATTTTTAACTAAAGTAAAAAGCTATATAGAATCACCAGAAAGGCTATTGCTTAATATTTAATTTTTATGAAAAAGAAAATAACTATTGTTATTATAGTATTAGTAGCTTTAATAACTGTTAATTTTGCTGCTGATGGATGCGGAGAAAAGTCTATGGTATTATCTAATTTTGAATTAGCAGCAAGTAGGCTAGGGTTTAATGGTTACAAAACGTTAAATTTAACAGTAAGTGCAACAGAACATCAAGAAGCTCTGTTGAATGTACTACAAATAGCTGGTTATTTTCATTCAGAACAATTGTGGCAAGCTATTAATGCTTTGAAAGTCAAAGATCCTGTGGCAACTTTTAAGCAGATATATTCTGTTGTAAAAGCGTCTGGAGCTAATCAAGATGATCCTAGTAAGTTTGACGCTAAAATATTACGTAAAAATTTTGGAGAAGGCACAGAGTTAGATGTACAAGATATTATGGACTTAATTCTTTATTTAGCCCAATATGCTTTTAATAGGAAATTTGGTCAAGAACGTGATGAAGTAGTTGTGCAGAATTGGATGACAAAGTATAAAGATGAGTATTTGAAAGAAGCCGAAATTTTACAACTCATAGATCGCGAGATTCCAAAATATAAAAATTATGATGTAGCTTGGATTGCTGGTGCATCTCGCTTCAATATGATAACACGTATCATAGACTACTACTATGCAATATCAAAGTATAATATTAAAATCAATAGTAATGTAGCAGTATTAACAGGAGATCGCGAATTGTGGGCTAATATTGATGGTGTTGTACCTACAGTTTCGGAAAAGCTAATACATGCTTATCAAACAAACTTAAATTTGGATCTGTTAAACATAGATAATTCAGACATAAAACGTGTTGATGAAGGCAAAGAATATATTCTTGGGTTAGCTAAAAAATATCACATAAAGTTAAATTCATCATCTCCTTTTATTCAATATACTAATTTAAGTGAATGTCCTGCTGGGTGTTTTCCAAATAGGCTATATCCGAATTATATAGAAAGTGGTGGTATAAGACTGAATGAGGCTTTAATGGTGCGTGATTTAACAGATACTATTTTTAGTTCTAAAGTTATTACTATAATTGATGAGACAGTTGGTGTAGATTCATATAGACCTACGACAGAAAGTACTGTACGTGATGCAACAGTAAAATTTCTTGAGAAGGTTATTAATACAAATGACTATGTAAATAAAAAAGAATTTATTATCTTGTTTCAGAGTAATAATCCGTTTATTTTACGGCAAACTATTGCTACACAAAGACAAGTTAATGAGGTAGTGGACTATTATAATAAGTTGTATGGTAAAGAGTATTCAATACAAGTTGATGGCATAGGCTATAAGTGTAAAGCAGATGTATCGATAATTCATTCTGAGTTTGCAGCACTGATATTAGAAAAATGGAAGGATGCTACTAATAAAAATAAAGGCCTGTCCTCAAAACGATCTATCAATGATTTACAATTTCAGACTCGAAGCCATTTCACAACAATTTTACCTATGCTTGCTATTTCTTAATAACCAAGTTGTTAGCTGTTAACATGACATCTTATGTAGTATATACAAAATAAGAAGTTGGTGTGTTAATACTTGACAATCTGACATATTCTGCCAAAATGCTGGTATATTCTTCTTAGGAATAAATGAAAGGTTACCATAATTTTACTTTATTATAATTTACTCAATTAGGGCAAAGTTTTGTCTTCTAAATATCAATGCATTATTTATTTTACAGAAATATTGACGATTACTTTCTATCATAATCATTGTAGATCAACAAATAATAGTTTAACAATTTGGTTAAAGTTTTATGTATAAAAATAAGTATAGGTTTGTCTTTCTTGCAGCAATATTTGGAAATATATTAGAGTATTTTGACTATACGCTATATACAATTTTTGTATTACAATTGGGGCAAGCCTTTTTTCCAAAAAGTTCTGAATTTGTGCAAGTAATCTCAGCCTTATCGCTATTTGCTGTAGGCTTTCTTGCTAGGCCTATAGGAGGAATATTTTTTGGTTATATTGGTGATAAGTATGGTAGAAAAACATCTTTAGTTATATCAATGTTAGGCATGACAATTCCTACTTTTATAATAGGATTAATTCCAACTTTTAGCCAAATTGGCTATCTAGCACCACTTACACTAGCATTATTGCGGTTAATGCAAGGGCTATGCTTAAGCGGTGAGGGAGCAGGAACAGCTATTTTTGTTCTAGAACACCAACATAATTTAAAACCAGGATTAGTTACAGGGTTGGTACATGGGTCCAATACTGCAGGGATGCTACTAGCTGCTCTGGTAGGAATAATAGTTGAAAATTATTATTCTGATATTGCGGATGCTTGGAGAATAGCATTTTTACTAGGTGGTATTTTGGGGTTAATAGGACTCTATATACGGGTGAAAGTTGCTGAAACTCCAGTGTTTTTAGAATTAGTCAAAAAGAGGAATATATTAAAATATCCACTAATTAATGTTATTAAAACTGCTAAACATAAAATGTTGATAACTTTCTGTGTTGGTGGAGTAACAAGTAGTATTGTATATCTTGTTAAGAGTGTTAATGTTTTCTATAAAACTATATTACATTTTAATAACAGCAGTGCTTTATATTATTTGTTTTATACTTCTTGTGTTTTAATGATTTGTATGCCAATATCTGGTGCTATTTCTGATTTTTATGGTCGAACTAAAGTAATGATATGCTCAGTTGCTGCTACAGTAATTGCAGCAGTTGCAGTTTTTTTTCTTATGTCATCAGATATTATGTGGCATCAACTTTTAGGATTGACTGGCCTTGGTATCCTTGCAGGAGGAGTATCAGGGGTATCTTATATATTTATAATTTCATTATTTACTCCTGAACAACGATTTACTGGTATAGCTTTTAGTTTTAACTTAGGTAATGCTATATTTGGTGGTACTGCTCCAACAATTACAACTTGGTTAGCCGGAACAATAAAACATAATTATGGTCCAACACTTGGGCATATTGCACCAGCTTTTTATATTATGACTACTTCAACAATTTTTTTGTTGATAATGTATTTTACATATCACTGGATCAAGGAGTATGATAATCAACAAAATTTCAGCAATAAGCATTAAAATTTGCACTTAGCAGTGTGCTTTCTTATATACAAGACCTCATGATTTAAAAAGCTAAGAGTATTGATGATAAGTAGTTACAATTTAGGAATATTAGCTGAATGGTTAATAATTGCTAGATACAGTGTTAGATTATACTCTTTCATAGCTCATAGAATGCGTAATAGTGCTGGTGAAATCGATATTATATGCACTAAAGGTCAAGTTATTGTTTTTATTGAAGTTAAAGCTCGTAGATCAAATTTTGATAATACTATATGTAATCATCAGCAAATTACTAGAATTAGGAAATCAGCTGAGCTGTACCTTTATTATAATAGGCAATATAGTAATTTTGATGTTAGATTTGATTTAGCGATAGTAAGACCAATGCGATGGCCATTAATTATTGAAAATGCATGGTAGCAACACAAAGCTAGATAGTTTCACATCATATTGCTCAAGCGTCTTTAAGTTTAATTTTCTTTGGTACTAATCTTTTTCTTTTTCAACTTTTGATATAATCTTGTAGAAATTATATATTATAAATAGTACACTTTATAATATACTTTTTCATGTTGTGTTATTCCTTTTTTATTTAAAATTTTTTTTATAACTCAACATTCTCTCTTTGTATGACTTTTTTTCATATACCTTTTATTTACTACTTTTCATATTTTCCCTTATCCTAATCTGGCGTTTTTAGTGTTAAACTACAGTTGTAATACTTACTCTTTTTGCATTTTAGAATGCTCATTATATCAAACTTAGGTTATTTAAAGGTATATATTTTTTAGCTGAAATAATTGTTAATATACCTAACTCAAGACATAAACAAATATAAAAAGAAATAACCATACAACATCAACAAAGTGCCAGTACCATACAGCAAATTCAAAATTTAAATGATTATTAGGTTTTATAAAATGTCCTTTTTTAGCTCTAAAATAACATACTGCTAAGAATAGAACTCCTAAAATTACATGCAAACCGTGAGCTCCAGTAATTATATAGAAGTTTGAAGCAAATATTCCATCAGTGAACTTAAATGGTAAATGTATATATTCAAAAATTTGCATCAGTATAAAAAATATACCTAATAATACTGTATAACCTAGAGTTTTAACAGTAATTTCCTGATTGTTTTCAATGATAGCATAGTGTGCACAACTAACAGTAGTACTTGATAATAATAAGATCATGGTATTCAACAGAGGTATAGTCCAAGGATTAGGAGTTATAATTCCATTTGGTGGCCATACTCCTTTATGTACTACCCAAACTTCTTCTAAAATACCAGCAGGAAAAAACTTGTTATAAAAGAGTGAACAGAACAAACAAGCAAAAAACACTATTTCTGATAAAATAAATAAGATCATACCTATTCGTAAAGAATGCTGAACCTCTTTGGTATGCTGCTTCTCAAGCATTGCTTCCTTAATAACATCATACCACCAACCAAACAATGAATACAATAAGCATACAACTCCAACTGCAAGAGCAACTTTACTAATAGTATAATAGTAGTTATGTATTAACATTGCAGCCGCAAGAGTTGACAATAATAAGGAAAATGATACTGCCAACGGCCATATGCTTAGATCTACAATATGGTATGGATGATTTTTTTTTATATACTGCATATTTTAGTTTGAATTTTTAACTTAATGTAGTTGTAAAACCAAATTAGTGTATAAAAATAGATTTAAATATAAGAAAAGTCTTAACATTATAAAATAACGCAGTTCTAGACTATGTTAAGAGATTTTGCTATTATTATTTTATACTGCATAGCATGTGTTATAGTCAAGATTTAAATGTGATTTAATGTAAATGTTTAAGAGCATTAGCAGTAATAACTCTGCCGCGCTGAGTTCGTTGTACGAATCCAATTTGGATTAAGTAAGGTTCTATCATTTCTTCTATAGTATCTCGTTGTTCTGATAAAGCAGCAGCAATAGTATCAATACCTACTGGTCCACCATCATAATTTTCAGCAATAAATCTTAAATATTTATGATCGCTGCTATCTAATCCTAATTTATCAATTCCTAACTGATTAAGTGCATAATCAGTTATTTGTTGATTTAATGGATTAATATTTTGATAAATTCCGAAATCTCGTACTCTTTTTAACAATCGTAATGCTATTCTTGGAGTGCCACGAGAACGATTGGCTATCTCTATTGCAGCATTAGTATCAAGAGCCACATTTAACACTTTTGCTCCGCGTTCAACAATTTGAGTTAGTTCTTCACAACTATAAAAATTAAGCTTTAGGTGAATACCAAACCTGTCACATAATGGTTTGCTGATAAGTCCTAATCTAGTTGTAGCACCTATTAACGTAAATTTTGGTAAATAAATTTTTACAGACCTAGCAGATGGACCTTCGCCAATCATAATATCAAGCGAAAAATCTTCCATAGCGGAATATAATATTTCTTCAACATGAATGTTTAGACGATGAATTTCATCAATGAATAAAACATCATTTTTTTGTAAATTAGTTAAAATAGCAGCAAGATCAGCAGCTTTGGATAATATTGGTCCAGCTGTAGATTTTAAATTAACATTTTTTTCTTTTGCGATAATTTGAGCAATGCTAGTTTTACCTAATCCAGGTGGACCATGTAATAGTGTATGATCCAATGATTCATCTCTTTCAATTGAAGACGTAATAAAGATTGTCAAATTACTCTTCATTTGATTTTGGCCAATAAAATCATTTAGCAAACTAGGTCGTAAAACTGTCTCCTGTTCTTCTGATGCTACTTTAGCATCTAATAATTGATTTTTCATTACTTAGCTCTTCGCTGCAATGCGGTTCTAACTAATTCATTAACTGATATACTAGGAGATAATGCATAAATATCAGACAGTATTTGAGTTGCTTCAGCTCTACTGATACCTAAAGCTATTAAAGCAGTAATAGCATCTGATAAAATATTATCGTGTGTATTACTATCAGTTGATAAAATAGCTAAACTAGTATTATTAGCTATGGTATTAATATTAGAAACCTTATCTCTTAATTCTATCATCAATCTATCAATCAACTTAGGCCCAACTCCTGAAATTGCTTTTAATTGATGCCTATTTTGTGAACTAATTGCTATTTGAAGCTGATGTGGAGTTAAATTGGATAGAATGTGTAATGCCATTTTTGTTCCTATACCACTTACGCTTTGTAGCATATTAAAAGCTACTTTTTCAGTATTGTCTAAAAAGCCAAAAAGGTGAATTCTATCTTCTCGAACATGAGTTTCAATAAATAGACTTACAATGCTACCTTCTTCTTTTATCAACTTCATTAAAGTTTTGCCTGAAGAATACACTTGATATCCTACTCCATTAATATCAATTATTAAATAGCTATCAGTTATTGAATCAAGTATACCTTTAAGTTTAGCTATCATGGAAATAGTACTAATTATTTGGCTACTAATAGTACAGTATTATAGACTCACATAAAAGTAAATATTAAATTTTATAGTTTTTGTTACTCTTTAACTTTATTGCTATGTTAGAGCTGTTGTATATAAAAGCATGGCATTAAATGCTAGTTAAAAACTAGCATTTATTAATTTTTATAGTTTGTATATATTTATAAGAATATATTTCAATGTATTACTTAATACTAACTCAGGCAAACATTAATTTTTATATAAGCCTAGACTTATTATTCTTCTTATGTGAAGTTGGTATAGCACTTAAATTAATCTGTTGATCTTTTGTCTGATGTATTTTAATATTGCCGTTTTGTATATTAGATATTACTGCATTGCCAAGCTTTATATCTTGATAGAGATTAAGATTATTCTTATAGTTTATTTGCTGTGCTGAAGCTTGTGAATTTTCACGATTATTATTGAGATGTTCACTTTTATACTTAGTAGTACTAAATTTAGATATTGCTTTTTTAATAGAATTTAGTACAGTATTTTTGATATTATCTATCTTATTTACAATTTTATGCCCAGGTGAATTAAATGCAATATAGTTTGTATCGGCTATAGCAGAAGGAGTCATACGACTTTTATATGGTGACAGAATGTGATCTTTTAACCCTGTAAACACTCCGCCAGCCTTCAATCCAGCAGCTCCTCTGCTACTACCATGATGTCCAGCTAGAAATTCTGAATGATTAGACATCATTACTGAATTAGCGATTTTAGAACTATCTTGATTTGTAGAACTGCATAGCTGTTGAAGGAAATTGTTTGTAGCTACCATGCCGGTACGATCTTTACCGCTTTTACACATAAGCCATGATATTTGATTTTTAGCTGCATTAGATCTTGATCTATCAGCTATTGTATCCAATGCTTCATTTTTGTGATATCTTGCGGCTCCGTTGGTAGCTGTAATGTTGAGCGTTGCTTTGCTTTTTCCAAGCTTATTAACTTCTACTGATTTAATACCTTTACGCAATAGATTGCAGATTTTTCTTTCTTCGCCCATTACAGCGGCCATAATATTATGGAATATACCTTGTTTGGGATTAAATTCTGTATTTAGGCATTCAATATTTAGATTTTTGTCACCAGATAGTTCAACTGCTCTTTTAAAATTAGAATTAGTTATGCGCTCAGCTTCATTTTTATCTGAGTATAAAAATTGAGCTAGTGTACCTGAACGACATTCTAAATGACTATTTTCTAACTTGCCATTTTCACTTATTCCTCTAACTTCAACATAAGCATTTCTTAGTCCTGGCAAATTACGAAGTGATGTAGGAAGAATATGCTTATTATCAGTAATTTTATCGAAGTGTTTTGTAATTAGGTCTTGCTCTAATGTGGATAAACCTTGAAACCACAGCGGAGTTTGTTTCAGTTTCTGAGTTAAAATTGGTTTATAAATATCTGAAATATTTTTATGGTGTTTAGATTTTAGCTTATTAAGTTCACCTATTTTGGAACACTCTTGAAGAATATCTTTAGATAATGGAGCAACGATCATTGAAGCAGTAACTGGGTGCTGCTTATCAGGGCTATTGCTAGTATGAACTTTACTGCCAACAGTTATAACATGTTCATGCTCGTCCTTAAAATTACAATAATCCCTAATTAAGGCAATATTCTTTTTGGATACAGCAACAGCGCTATTATTATATTTTGTTAAAATTTTAAGTGATTGCTCATTAAACTGACGAGATATACTTTCTAGCTTCTTTTCAGTAATGTTTTGCTGCATTATTTGATTTTTAGACTCCTTTAGCAACTTAACTATCTTCTCCTTAGCATGAGGTGCTAAATTCGAATCTATGTACATGTCAGTAAATTCAAAGCAAGCTCTAGCTTGATTTGCCATTACAGCTAACCAATGTTCTGGAATTGCTCCTGGTTTTTTATCTACTGGTATTCCTGCTTCTGAAATACCTTGCAATCTGCAATCTCTTAAGATTACTTTAGATGTATTAGATGATCCTAATACAGGTTGAGGAGTATTATATCTAAAATGCATAATACCTTGCTCTGCATCAGCTCTTTGACGACTCATTGTAATTATAGAACTAAAAGCTTGGTTATTAGAATTTGCATCTAATTGAGAGAATAAACGATCAACCAACTTATCTAGTAGCAAAAGATCAGTAATATGCTGTTCACGCAATCTATTTATGTCAGTTTTTTGAAAATGCTCATTAACAAAACTGTGAACTCCTTGCTGTACATCTTGCAGATTAGCAGAATGATTATTTGGTGCTGATTCTTGATATAGATTATCATGCTGGTTATGCTGCTGAGCAGTATTTATTATTTTATCGTCTGAAGAGTGATGATTAAATAAATTTTTATTATCCAAATTTGTTCTCCTTATTTTAATTTTTGCAGAACTATAGTATCTATGCAAATATTATGTTTTTTTTTAAAAAAAAGCAAAAAATACTCATTTTATGAACATATTTTACAAACTAATGTAACAATAACTATACTAAAATTTAAAAATCAATATGATTTTGATAGTTCTTTTATTGTACTATTTGACTGTTATAAAGATCTCAAAAATAAATAAAGGAAGTGTAATATGAGTCTATCAGAATTATGACAATAACAGTAATGTGTGTAATGTGTCAATAATATTTCAATTAAGTCATTATCTATATTAAAAGATTTTTATTTGTATTATCTATGTTAACTTTCTTATATTGAACTGTGATATTTAAGTACTTTTTTAAATGTTGTCTTTTACATTTTACAATAATGTGTAACTACTACTTTTGCGTATTATGCTATAACATTTAAGAATCAATAAAGAAGTTAATGAAGTTGCTATTATGAATAATAGAACTGGTAATATTGTTCCATGATAAAAATAGCCTGCCATTTCTACTCCTAATGAACCAAAAAGCATTTCTGCTGAACTTAGTAGTGCCACTGCAGCTCCGTAATTGGTAATTGTTGCTACAGATAGTGCTGCTGCATTACCTAAAATAAATCCAATTCCAAACGATGCTATTAGTTTGAGTAATAAAACTATATACAACTTTGCAGCAAAGTATGTAAAGCTAAAGGTTGATACTATGCCACCAAATAATACAAATATAACTCCATAAAATAACATTTTTTCTGCTCCATGCAATATCACTAACTTTTGATTAATTATAGAAGCTATCATAAAAGTCCCAATACATGCTATAATATAATACTCATAATATCTACTTGGAATATTCATGTCTTTAAAAATAAAAGGTAAAATTACCGAATCTGCCCATAGCCACAAAAATGTTAAAGATTGAATGAGCAAATAGCATACAAAATTTTTGTTAACAAGCGCATTCTTAAAGCCAACTTTAAGATTATTAAAATCAAATTTTTTAGTTATTACAGTTAAAGTTTCTTTAAATATAGTTATTAATAACAATAAAGCCGGAAAAGCAACCATAGGAACAACTGCTATTGGCAAATACCACCTATCATCATATGAAGATATTCTATTGCCAATTACTGGGCCAAGTACCGGCGAAAAGGCCATTATCATGTGTAGACGTGACATTATTTTTGCTTGTTCATTGCCTTTGTATATGTCGCTTATGGATGCAAAACTTACTGGTATAGCTGCTCCTGCTCCAATGCCTTGTAAAAGTATCCAAAATGCAACCAATTCAATAGACCTAGAGTATATGCAAAAGAAACTAGAAAAACAAAAAATAGTTGTTCCTAGTAATAAAGCTTTCTTACGACCTATTGCATCAGATAATGGGCCATATACTAATCCTGATAGTGATAATCCTATTAAATTTAAGCTTACAGTCCACATTACTTTATGTTCTGAAACGTTAAATGCGTTTGCTATTCTAGGTAATCCAGGTATATAAATATCAACTGCTAACTGTGTAATAAATATTAATACAGTGACTATTGTTAAATTATATTTCATTATATCATTCTGCATATTATGTCCTATAAAACTTAATTAACTAACAATATTTTATAAACTTTAACAACAATATGCAGTACACTTAAGTATTAATAGATTAGTTATACTATTTTATTCTGAAGCTAATGCACTATTATACATACTGAATATTTATAGCAATTCTTGTTAAGAAGGAATTAAAGTATTTCACCACATATAATATTGCTGGCACAAGCATAATAATTTTGGCAGTATAATAAATATTAAATTGTCAGTCAATCAACTTCTGTAGAATATATAATGATTTCTGTAAGTAGTATTTAAGTAGGATTATGATAAGGAAGAGTATGAAAGATATAGAATAAAAGATATAGAAAGAGAGAATAGACATCTTTCGAAACTGGTTAAAGTAGTTCAAAATTATTGCTAATAAATATCAAAATAGACATAAAAGATTAGGTCTTAGTTTTAATTTGATCTCTGGCATTTATAATTTTGAACTACGTTAACCAGTTTCGAAAGATGTCTAATGTTGAGTTATAAAGAAAAATTTAAATAAAATAAGCAGGAAACTAATAAGAGAAACAATGGAATATAAAAGCAAAATCAGAATATCAAAAAGGATATATTCATAGAGTAACTGACCTAATGGCTTTTAAAAAATTACTTCAAAATAATACAGATAAAACCAGCAAAAAATTAGCAAGTTTATGGCCTCAAAAGATTTCAAGTAGGACATACTAATGGTAATTAAAAAAACTTTGCTATAGCTATAAAAAAAGTTTTTATCATTCAAAAAACACCATGTTAAGGAATGAGTTCATAGAAATAATTAAGACAATACCAAAAGACAAGATAGTATTTATTGATGAGTTTGGAATAGAAGATAATGCATACCTTAACTGTGGATCTAGCTCTATAGATACCGTGTTAAAAATCAAGAAAAGAAATAATAATTTTATAAAAAAGATGTAAGTTTTTATAAAATTATTATTTTTGCTGGATTGAAAGATTGGGATTAAAATAGAATTATAGTCATTTACAATGAGGATTGAGCATAGAAAAAAGAGATAATAGCATCATAAGATTTAGCAAAATGAGTAAAATGAAATATTACTGTGACATAGATACTCTATTCGAAAAGTATATAACATAACTGTTTTATACTGGTTCAGCTATTATAATGCTGTTCATGCTCCATCGTGCCACTGAAGTCGCAGCCAACGTCGTCGTCATCGCTGCTAAGACTTGCTTCTGTGCTCTCATCATCAGGCAGCAGTTGCTCTGGCCACATGGTCATATATTCCTCCGGAATTTTACCAGCATTGTTAGTTGGAACATTTTGTAGAATATCATTATTACTGTCAAGCTTTTGCAAGAGGCGGTTAAGCGATCCTAGCATTGCAATAATATGTATTGGAGTACTGCCATTAAGTTTATCTTGTATGATGTAACTTGCTTCTAATTCAATTAATGTAATCATTGAATCAATATCTGAAACACCAGCTGATATATGCATGGCTGTTTCCCCAATACGATTAACTGCAGAATGAATTGCCCCATTCTCAACCAACACATGCATGACATTGCAATTTTTAAATGCAGCAGCAATATGCAAAGGTGTATATTGTGTATGTTGATGATCACTTATTGCTGTCAGTTTAGCTATTGACGTTCTGTCATTGGTTAACACCGCATCTGTTATCATCTGGTCTGTAATTTCCGTTTTCCCAGTAACTGGCTTATTCACGTCTGCGCCTAGCTTTATCAATAGATCTACAGCTTCATTGAAACACCATTGTATAGCTCTATGTAATGGAGTATATCCACCACAATCTACAGAGTTTACATCAATATACCTAGCTAAGAAATCGATTGTTTTTAATTTACCTCGCACGCCATACTTTTCGAACATGGGATGCAAAACTGCGTAATGCAATGCTGTTTGCCCATCATTAGTTTTTACGACTGGGTTTGCATGACATGATAACACCAAGTGTTTTACTACTTCAAATACACCAGATTTTGCGGCAGTAAAAATCACTGGTATATCTGATTCATCGTATACATTAACATCAGCATGATGACATGTTACGAGGTATTCAATATTGCGTATGTTCCCAGATTCTACAGCCTCCATAAGCCTTGCTTGTGGATTACTAATACTAATAGTGCGATCGAATACAGACATATCATAGTCGCCTGATGCCATCATTAATTCTAAGTCTGTATTATCTTCTTCACACGAATCTTCATTTGACGAATTTTCATTGGTAACTGATGCTCCAGCTGCAATTAATATATTAGCTATTTTGGGATTACGTTTACATATAGCAGTACGTAGTAGGCTTCCATCTTCATATGATGTCTCATTGACATCAGCTCCAGCTACAATTAATGCTCTCAGCATGAAGGCTTGATCTGTGTATTCTTGATTTATGTCTTTTATGTCTTTTATGCCTTTCGTTTCCAATACTAGACGCATAGGAGAGCATTTGTGACCATTTAATTGATTAGGATTTATATTATATGTGCCTCTTGCAGCTAACAATTCAATAAAGCTATCAATAGATCTACTTTGTATTGCATCGTGCAAAGGCCATTTATTTGACAATTGGAATAAGGGTGCCAGTGATCGCTCCAGTCCTGCAACACGTAATAATTCCGGTATTTTAGTATCACGACCTTCGTACGACTGTGCTAACTTTACATGATAATCTGCTTCATCGTCTGTGTAATCAAGCAGAGTTACATGTCTCAGCAACTCGACAACTACGTCAACATAGTTACCAGTTATTGCATGACACAGAGGTGTATCCAGCTTCCCTTTTATCAGCTTTCCTTTTATGTTTGCACCATGATCGATTAAAACCCTCATAACATCTGGAGATTGCACATAGTGCGTTGGTAGCAAAGAACTGTTGTTTAGAATATTTACATTAGCACCGCTGTTTATCCACAAAAGCGCAATTTTAGGAGCTGCACTAAATAACGCAATATGCAGTGGTGTATCTCCTTTGTTGTTCTGAATATTAATATCAACATCTGTCCCACTCGTTAGTAATGTTCTCGCAGAGTCAAAGTGCACATCTCCACTATCTGACAACATATGTGCAGCTGTATTAGAAGAATGCCTGCTCATAACATTAACAGGCACACCAGCTCTAATTAGGAGATACAATACTACTGGCAAGTATTGCTGATCTATCCACGCTATTGCGGCATGTATTGTAGTGCGACCACTCTCGGTTATCCTTGTTGAGCTCTCTGGATCAATATGAATCCTAGATACCAAGTTTTCAATATCATGAATATTACGACAATAGCGTATTAAATCAAATATACTATCATCACTATCATCACTATCACTACTTTTTCCTGAATTGCTACTACTTCCTGAATTTATACTTGATTCAATATCACTGTCATCAGTGTCATCAGTGTCATCAGTGTCATCACTGTTGCGCATAATGTATCCACCTCACTATAATTGTAAATTTAGTGTTCAAGCGTACAAGGTTTTATTATTCATTGCAATAGCTAATTTCTTACTATCATTAAAAATTTGAATAGATACCGTGATAAGAATCAAGAAAAGAAATAATAATTTTATAAAAAAGATGTAAGTTTTTATAAAATTATTATTTCTGATTGATTAAAACATTAGGATTAAAAGGAGAATTATGCTTTAAAACACCATAAATGATATGTAATAACTTACGCATAGCGGCAATAAGGATAAGCATTTTGGGTTTGCCAGTATCAGACAAACGTTGAGAAAATTGCTTGATAATACAATTATGTCTTAAGGCAGACATAGCAGGCATATAAAAAGACTTACGTAGATCTGAATTACCAGTTCTAGAGATTCTACTAGCACCCCGCACGGAACTGCCAGATTGACGATGCTTAGGATTAAGACCTACAAAAGCTACAACTTGTTTAGCAGAACTAAATTTCTCAATATCTGCTAAAAAAGCAAGAACTACAGCCTGTGTTTTTGCTCCTATGCCTGGTATTGACTCAAGCCTTATTATGAAGATCTGTGTTATTTTTAATATGGTCATTGATTAGTTGTTCAATTTCTTTAATTTGCGTTTCAAGAAATTCAATATGCATTTGAATATTATTAGCAATTGCTTTAGAAGCTCCTTCTAATCTATTTGTTTCTTGTGTTTTATGCTTAATTAAAACATTCAGGCGATTAACTAGCTGCTGTAGTTCTTGAATATAAAGAGGCTGTGGATACCATGCTTCCGGTTTCATTGCTTTGCAAAAATCTGCTATTAATACACTGTCTGCTTTATCTGTTTTTGTACGACTAAGTTTACTCATTGCAAAACCTTTAATACGGGCAGGATTTACTACGCTTACTTTATAACCATAATCGTACAGATATTTAGCTAAATTTTTCCAGTAGATACCTGTTGCTTCCATACAAACATGTCCAGTTCCTCTGCTTTTTAACCATGTTACTAATTTGTTAAACCCTTCAGAATTATTATTAAATTTTCTTGTTTGAACTTTATTATTAATTAACACAGCTGCATCAAATGTCTCTTTAGAAACGTCAATTCCTACAATTATACTATTCATAATCACCAAATTTTATGTTAAATATCTCAAAACCAACCTTGTAAATACAGGCTTTTTGCCTAAGAATACCGTCCGGTTTTTAATTAAAAAAGCTAGTTACTTATCTATAGAACAGGCTATTAGCCTTAGGAACGCTACTGTATACTAGCTTTCTTTTGTGCTATTGCTATAATCTTTTATTTTATTGCAATTTCACTTATTTTTATCATACAAGGTAGGATGTATGCTATGGCGAAAAAAGCTTATCAACACACACGAATGGTAGGTATGGTAGCTGGCCTTTCTAATGGTAAAGTGATTGCTCATTTTTTATTTGATGGTAATTGCAATAACAGTTTTTTTTGAGTCTTACGTGCAAGCTATATTGATTAAAGTGTTAACTCTTGGACAAACAGTAATATTAGATAATATAAGTTTTCATAAAATAGTTGTTGTTAAGTCTCTAATAGAATCCTTAGAGTGTGAATTATTATATCTTCCAACTCATTCTCCAGATTTGAATCTAATTGAGCATTATTGGTTTAAAGTTAAAAATGACATACGCAAAGTATCTCACTTATTTAACGACTTTTTTGATGAAGTATTTTTCATTTTACAATGTGTAACTTCCTTTCATGATAAGCTATACTCGCTAATTAAGTTAAATGAAATATTTTTACGCTTGCTGCAGTCTTTGAATAAGATGCTTCATTATGTTGAGCACCAGTAAAGCTTTTTATGCTAAGCTATGGAAGCTTTGCTACTAAAAGTATGATATTGACAATGCAAATATATTATATCACTAATTAATTAATAAGTAGTTATAGTTAATTAAAAAAAGATTTATATAAGATAAGAAAATCGTAAAACAATAGTGTCAAGTTGATTATATGGATCGTATGTTAGTTATAGTTAGTTGCAATTACAATATAGGAAAGGAGTAAGTTTTAAATGTTAGCATTGAATATAGATATAATTTTAGTAGGATTATTCTTGATATCTAATCTAGCTATAGGGTTATGGTATGGAAAGGAAGTAAAGTCTGTTAGAGATTATGCACTTGGAGGAAGAAATTTTAGTACATCAGCACTTACAGCAACACTTATAGCTACGTGGATTGGGGGTGGAACTTTTAGTTTGGGGTTGTATGAAATATATTCAATTGGAATACTTGCATTATTTTCTATTATAGGGCAAACATTGTGTCTACTTCTTTATGTTTATGTGTTAATTCCAAGAATGCAAGAATTTTTTGGAAAATTATCATCTGCAGAAGCAATGGGTGATCTTTATGGCAAACATATTAGAATTATTACAGCTATTTGTTCTATAATCAGATCATCAACAGGCATTGCTATGCAAATTAAAGTTTTTTCTACTATGTTTAATCACTTCTTAGGAATAGATAGTATGTATGCAACTTTAATTAGTAGTATGGTAGTTATTATATATTCTGCATTTGGAGGTATTAGAGCTGTAGTATTTACTGATGTTTTTCAATCGCTGGCTTTTGGGGCATTTATTCCAACTTTAGCAATACTTATTTGGGGAATGTTAGGTAGTTGGGAATCTATAGCAAATACTTTAACTACAAATCCTATATTTGATCCTAAAATATTGCTAGACTATAGTAGTCATAATACACTAAAATATTATGGTGTATTTTTTTATTGCATAATGCCTTGCTTTAATCCAGCTATATTTCATAGAGTTTTAATGGCTCGTAGTACAGTACAAGCAGCTAATGCTTTTAAAAGCATGACCTTTATGTATTTATTATTTTGTGTTTTTTCTGGATTTATAGGATTAACGCTGCTGTCATCACACCAGCATATAGAGGCTAGCAATTTAGTGCCATATATAATAGACAGCTATGCATATCCTGGATTTAAGGGGTTAGTAGTAATTGGAATATCTGCAATGCTTATGTCAACAGCTGATTCATATATCAATTCTGCTTCTATTATCTTTGTTAACGATTTATGTAAGCCTTTAGGATTATTCCAAACCAATGCAAAATTAGAGTTTAAAGCAGTTAGAGTATTCGCTATATTTATTGGAGTGTTGGGATTATATATAGCACTGTTACAAAAAAATTTGTTAGATATAATATTATTTGGAGCTAGTTTTTATACTCCAATAGTAGGAATACCATTGATGTTTACAATTTTAGGATTTAGAACTACTACTAGAGTTATAGTATCAGGTATGATTGCTGGAATCTCAACTACATTTATTTGGAACAAATTTTTTAATGCAGCATTACCAATAGGTGATTTAATGCCAGCAACTATAGCAAATTTTGTTGTAATGATGATAATGCACTACTGTCTTAGGGAGCCAGGAGGGTGGGTTGGGCCTAGTGATCGCAGGCCACTAAATGTTCTTAAAGAAAAACGCAAGCAACAGATTAATTCTATTTCAAGCTTCTTTAAGTCTTTATATCATAGTTTTAGCTGGGATAATATTTGTGCTTACTGTAATAATGAAACATTTCGTGGGAAGCACTATTATATTGAGTACTCCGTTATTACAGCTGTATCGTTAATGGTTATGTCATTATGTGGACAAGTAGAGCATAATGTAGCTTCAGCTTGGTTGATTACAAAAGTGTCAGTTATACTTTCAGGGTTAGTGATGACTACAGCTTTGCTATATAATAATAAATGGAATGCAGATTTTCGAACTAAATATTTAGGGCTGATTTGGCATATTACGATATTTTATACTTTAGTATTTAGCAATACTCTATTAACTATGATTGGTGGTTCATCTCCAATATTACTAATGTGTTTTATATCTAACTTAGTTGTAGCAGGAATATTATTACAATGGCATACAGCTTTGTTTATGATATTGTTAGGTGTACCAGTTGGGGCAAGAGTATTTAACATATTAGCTAGTTGGCGAGGTTACTTAGCTGATTATAATGAAGTTGATAATAATTTAGGGATGTATGTCATATGGGCATTAGCATTATTGGGCGCTATACTATTGTTCATTAGATTAAGACAAAATCAATTTGTAGATAACACTAGATCTATGCTAGAGCTAAAAAATGATGTTGATGTTCTTAATCTGCGTTTAAATACTAAAAGCCAAAAAATGGAAATACTTCTTAATACTGAAAAACATATACTTAATAATTTAAGTCATGAAATAAAGTCACCATTATCAGTCGTCCGCACTACTATTAATTTACTAAGCAAATTTTTACCAAAATACTATAAGGACACTGAGATGATTCTCAAAGAAAAAGAAAGAGTATTAACTATGGTGACATTAGCAAATTCTGGTATCGAGAGATTAGTAGCATATAGCAATAATTTGTTTGATTTATCAAAATTTGCACAAGGGCAGATGATATTTGATATAGAGCTTAATAACTTTCAATTAATGCTAAAAGAAATAATTGCTGAGTGCAACAAAGTAAATGTAGCTGAAAAACATATAATTAGTTTAAACTATGTTCCTCAAGCTGAGACAATGTTTGAATTTGATCATACTAGAATTAAAACTGTGATGCTGAATCTTATTTCAAATGCGATTCAATATTCTCAGTCTGGTTTGATTCTAATTACAGTAAAGCCATATAGATCTGGAGTAGAAGTATCAATTGAAGATGAAGGAGTTGGAATACCAGAAAATGAGCTAGAAGCAATCTTTGTACCATTTGAGGAAAGTAGCAGAACTAAATCTAAGGCTTGTGGCCGTGGGTTAGGGTTAACACTTGCTAGAGAAATTATATTAGCACATCATGGTGAAATTTGGGCAGAAAATCGACCTAATAATAGAGGAAGCAAATTTACTTTTAGATTACCATTACGACAGCCAGAAGGCGGCTTCAATAAAGCTGTTTATAGTAAAAGTGAGGTTTTTGGTAAAATATATAAAGACAGAATAGCAAAATTATTACAAGGATTTGGTTATGAATGCAACTCTATTAATTCTCTCAAGGATCTTGAGAATCATATTAGAGTTAATAAACGCATTTTGATAGTTGATGATGATCAAAATGTTTTGGATGCAATATCTTTAGATATATATGCTGAACAATATACTCCAGAACCAGTTAATAATGCTTTTGAAGCTGTTAAGTTGATTAAGGAAAATCCATTACAGTACTCTTTGGTATTACTTGATATGGTGATGCCTGAAAAAACCGGAGAGCAAGTTGTGCAGGAAATTTATACAGTAACAAAAATGTATGGCATTCCTATTATTATTATTTCAGGTTATAGCCAAACCTATGAAACTAAAAACCTGCTTTATTCCATGGGAGTAGTAGCCTTCATTGAAAAACCTTATACTTATAATCAGCTTCGTAATGTCATCAACAACTACCTTAAGCAAACAATTATTCCTATTCCTTATTCTTATCTCCCTTAGATTATATCACTCTTTTATGTTAACTATTAGAGTTCAGATAGACTTTTTGAAAAGTATATATTACATCAATTCTACAAAGTTAGCAATTTGTCATAACAAACACATTTTCAGCAATAGAGTTTTTAACAAAATTTCTAAAATTGGTAAGAGTAGTTATGGCTGGTTCTTATGCTTTAAGCTTCATCTTATAATCAATAAGATGTTCTATAGGTAAATGTGCAAAGGTAGATCAAGTATAAGGGAGAAGAAAAGTTAATTTTTGTTAACTTCTACACTTTATAGAACCTACTATTAACTTGTGTTAATTTTTATTAATATTTTTAATCAAGCTTCAACTTTAACTATAAATATATTTGCAATATTTGTCAATATAACAAAAAAATTAAAGCAAAAGGTTGACAGAAAATTTAGGAAATTGGTGTCCAGTTTTCAATCTAGAGGTTAATCTAATGATCGAAAAATATATACAACTTGGGATTGATAAGCGATTTTCAAGTTATATGTATTATGAACAAATTAGTATAAAAAATTTGCTATCAAATAAACAGTATAATATAGATCAGCTGTTTAATTAAACGTAATACTTTAATAATAAACATTAATAACGCTAATTTAGGATAAGGGATTAGAAGAGAAAGAAGAAGAGATAAGATAGGGATTAAGTTTGGAGATGGAATAACTAGCAAGAGAAGCAATTATATGAACAAAGAAGTTAATATGAGAGCGATGTCGAGTATGCTCTAAATGCATGTGTTTTTTTAGTACATTAAAGACAGACTCAATTAAGGAACGTTTATTTAATAAAAGCTTATCATCTATGTCCAATAAATATGTTTTCATATCTTTACGAAGATTAGTAAATAAACGTAGACCATTGGAGAAGAGTTGATGAAATAACTCTTTAGATATGTAAGCTTTATCACCAAACAATTTACCAGATAAGCCTTTAGAAATAACTGAAGCTACAGATAGATCGCTTTTATTGCCTTTAGTAATTTTAACTGACATTATTTCACCTTTATTATTAATTATGAGATGCAGCTTAAAACCTAAGAACCAGCCATAGCTACTCTTACCAATTTTAGAAAATCTGTTAAAAACTCTATTGCTGGAAATACGTTTGTTATGACAAATTGCTAACTTTGTAGAATCGATGTAATATATACCAGTCTCTTCTCCTTTCAGATAATGCATTAATACGGCTAATGGTAGCAACATTCTAGGTAATAGTTGTATTATCGTACTATAGCTTGGTAAACAAAAGTATTCTTTATACTTATAACGCAAGTAATATAGATAATAATTTTTAAAATCCTTGCATGGAGATAAATAAAAATATATCGTTATTGTTAATAACTCAGCTAAGGACAACTTTCCATCTCTGTTCCTTTGATTACTACCTGGTATTAATCTCTTTCTTTCCCAGTCTTGATATATCTTGCAAAAATTATCTATTAAATAGTATACTGTTATAATACATTTTTTCATGTTGGGTTATTTTATTTTTATTTAAATTTTCTTTTTAACTCAACATTCTCTCTTTGTATACCTTTTGTATTATGCCTTCCCTGCTTCCTCTTATCCTAAACTGGCGTTTATAACACCATTCTACATCATTCTCTAGTTTCGAAAGAAGTCTATTGTTCTATTATTAAGATCAATAAAACCTGCATTCTCTTAATTCTACTAAGCACTACCTAACCCTTCTGCGGTGAAGACCTAATGACTCTTCAAAAAAAAGTAATAACTCTCCTGTAATTCTTCTATATCTTTATTGTAATAGATCTATAATCTAAATACTATCAATGATAAAAGCTGTTTAGATGTTTTGCTTAATTCTTTTTCCATTATCTCCAGTTAGCTTTCTCCATTCGGCTGGTATAAAATTTCCAATCAAACGATAAAATATTGTGGTATTATTGTTACTATTATTTTTAACAAAATTACAACCATTAGTTAAAATATCGCGTACTATATGTTGCACTTTTTACCTCCAAAATGCAGCTATAGCAGGTATTTTAGAGAATAATTTTTTTATAAATTATTCTAAAATTTTTATACAAAAGGTAGAAAATAGGTAGAAAAAATTTTTATACCAAACCTATATAAATCTTCATACTGATACTATCTACCTTAGAAGACCAATTTTACCTATAGATAATGTTATATGTAAAAACACACATTTTTTTTATAATAAAATTATTATTTATTTTCTTGATTTTTAACATAGTATCTAATACAATTAAGTTTATTAACTCTCTAGTAGTTTCTAACTACAGAATATTTTTTTTAAATCCTGTAACTACTTTTTTAGTTATGTTCAGAGTTTGAGCATAAAGTAAATAATTTAGTTATAAAACTATCTAAATTAGAGTATTACAGTGTAGTATTGTTTAACTTCAATGTCAAAAATGGGGCTATAGCTCAGTTGGTAGAGCTTTTGAATGGCATTCAAAAGGTCAGCGGTTCAATTCCGCTTAGCTCCACCAATTTTTTTTGATGAAATAACATAAAAGAAGTACTATGTAAAAGCAAACAATACTCTTATGAACTTAAATCCTATATTCAATTATTCAATAATGCTATAGACTGTGGATTATTAGATAAAATCCTGTATATAGAATAAAAAATCGTAAGCAAAAATCAAGATCTAGATATATAACAAATGAAGAAATGGAAAGACTCATAAAAGTGCTGAAAGAGTAGGAAGTCATCAATTAACAGAACAGCAAAAACAATTAAAGATATTAGAAAAATCCATGTTTGTATTTATAGCTTTTACATATAGTGTTAGCTGATAAATTAATAAAAATACTGAAAAACAGAAAACCATGCTTAAATAGTGAATTAATATTGCCAAAATCCAAAAGACAATAGACCTCTTTCAAAACTAGTTAACGTAGTTCAAAATTATTGCTGATAAATATCGAAATAGACGTAAAAGATTCGGTCTTAGTTTTAATTTGATCTCTGGCATTTATAATTTTGAACTACGTTAACTAGTTTCGAAACAGGTCTAATAGTAAACACATATCAAGTTCAACAATACATCGAGCGTGTGATGAGATTCAGAAAAAAGGCTGAAATACCGAATGAACAATACATGATCTTAGAATAAGATTTGCCACTTGAATTGTAAATAATGAAGAAGAACTTAATGTAATAGCTAAAATATTATTGCATAGTATTCAACAACTGAAATTTATGCTATAACTAGGTTAGATAAGGCAAAAGTAGCTACAAATAAAGTTGTAGAAAACATGCTGATGATATGTGGTTCCAATTTTTATCTAAACGGAGATACTATCTGGAATCTTACCATCATTAGATTGCAGTGAAGAAATATTGACAACAACTTAGCTAGGTAGTTACTCTACATTAGATTTTGCTAAATTTTTGAAAATCACAGAGTAGAATAAGATTTTTTATGCTAGAATTGAGGCTGAAGGTTATTATGCAAAAAAATTATGTTAGTCGTTATCGAGGCGTTGAAGTATATAGGTTTGAGCATTGACGAATAGGAAGTAGTGTTAGCTGAAGTAGCTACAGGAACAGCAATTATTAAAGTTCATAAGAGTAATATTTGGCTGGTCTGAAGAAAAAGAATATTCAGAGATTAACCAGTATGAAATATTGTCTGAACAAATTCTAAGTTAAGATTTTTCGTTACTTGAAGAGATTGATTGTGTAAATGTAAATGATGATCAAATTATTTATCAGTCTAGAAGCAAGAAAGAGGCCTGAGGAGTGGAAATTATCTGTCATGTATTTGCTTTTAGACAATGAAATGCGTTGTGATGAATATATAAAATCAAATTTCCTGATCCATTTTGGTCTGTAAATTCTACCAAATCAAGCGATTGAAAGTACTGCTGCCATAACTAAAAGAGAGGCACTAGAAAGAAATATTAATGCAGAAATGGGTAAATTTCCTGATATACAGCAAGAAGTTGCTGATTTAGCAGATGTAGTAGCTACTTTACAGAGCGGTGATTATTATGTTGGATAAAACAAAAAAAGCTAAGCAATATGCATCAGCATTTTGTTCGATGTTAAGACGCAGTAAATGGTATTTTGTTCTATGCAAATATGATTATGTAGCTATTTTATTAGCTGCGCTACCAATGCAGTAAGTTGAGTAAGGTAGAAGAGGTGTATTAGGTCAAAAAAAATATCAGGAGTCGGAGTAGCACTTTCTAGCTTAGGTAGAAGCATAAAAACTGTTTCTGTAGAGAATAAAGTATTATTAAGCCTTTTTAGAAACTGGTTAACGTAGTTCAAAATTATAAATGCCAGAGATCAAATTAAATCTAAGACCGAATCTTTTACGTTTATTTCGATATTTGTCAGCAATAATTTTGAACCGTTTTAGCATACCAACAACGTTTTCATTGACAACTCTTTCTCCTGCTAACCTACGATTATTCTTTTTATCATTTTTAGTTAAAGGATTTTTCTTGCTTTTTTTCTTTGGTAATTCAGAATTATTGTGAATTTTTTGTATACCTTGATATCCTGTGTTAGTAATCGCTTTAACTTCAGGATGAATAAGAATTTTGGATTTCTTAAATAATCTAAAGTCATGTTTTTTACCGTTAGAAAAATCTGTACATATTACTTGATGCGTTTTCTTGTCTACCACTATTTGAGTTTTTAGTGTATGCATTTTCTTCTTTCCTGAATAATAGAATTTTTGTTTTTTTTAGGTCTTTCTATAGGACTCTCAGTAGCATCAATCAAGACTACTTCATAATTCATATCACTCTTCATTAAAGCTTTACGGCCTGGAAAAGCAAAGTTTGGGTGTTTAACTAGGGTGTCTTCTACCCATTTTACAGCTTTATATGCTGAACTTTCACTAATTCCATAGTTCTGACCTATATGGAAATAAGTACGGTATTCTCTAAGGTATTCTAACACCATCAGCAACTGTTCCTCCAAATTGAGCTTATTTTTACGTCCACCTTTTGATTTCTTAAGACCATCAGCTTTCCTCAAAATATCCACCATCTTTAAAAATGTTACCTTCATTACTCCTGTTAATTAACGAAATTTTTCATCCTTTAACTCTTTAATCTGATCTAATTTCATTATTACTTCAAATTAGATTTTTATAACAGCATTCTACATCATTCTCTAGTTTCGAAAGAAGTCTAATATAAAAACCAGAGTTTAAAAATAACGATAGGGGCATTTCCAGATTTATCTATTAAAGAAGCTAGAAAAATAGCAAGAGAATTAAAGAGATTAATGACGAACGGAATAGATTCAAGAGAAGTAAAATGTTAACAACAGATAGAAGAAAATGAGAATCGTATAAAAGAAAGACAAGAGATTACATTCAAAGAGCTGTGTTATAAGTATATTGAAGAGTATGCCAAAATATATACTATAAACTTGCAGAAAGATACTGCAAGAATACATAATTATGGGAAACTGTTATTTTAAAAAAGATAAGTGATATTAAAAGTAATGATATTGAACAAATATTCAATGATATCAGCAAAGAGGGAAAATATGCCACAGCAAATGCATTGCTAGCAACCTTACGCACTATATTTAATAAGGCAAAAAAATGGGGATTAATAGAAAACAATCCTACTCTAGGGATAGAGCTGCATAAACTGCAAGCAAGAGAAAGACGTCTAAGTTACGATGAAATTGGTAGATTTTTACAAGTATTATGTGGAGAAAAAAATACGTTGATAAGAGATTTTGCATTATTAGGGTTATATACTGGAGCTAGAAAAAGTAATGTGTTGGAGATGGAATGGGACAATATAGATTTTGTAAGAAAAATATGGCATATACCAAAAACTAAGAACGGAAAGGCGCAAAATATACCATTAACAAATGAGATGATAAAAATATTGCAAGCAAGGAAATTAACATCTACAAGTAAATGGGTGCTACCAAGTGATAATAGCAAAAGCGGACACTTAGAACAGCCATATGAAGCATGGAATAGGATTTGTAAAAAGGCTTGCATAAAAAATTTCAAGATACACGATCTAAGAAGGACGTTTGCAAGTTGTCTGTCAGATATAGGTGCAGGTCATTATATAATTCGTGCAGCATTGAATCATATTAATTTTGAATCAACAAGTGATTATAGTATAGTTAGTACAGAGTTACTAAGAGAGTATATGTCTAAGGTTACACAAATGATTAGTGGATATATGCAAAGTTATAATATTTTATAATACTATCTGACTAAAACGTTGTGGTAAGAATAGTGCGACTTCATGTCGCACATGCATGTATGCAAACTAATTATTGCAGGTAAAATCTATGTTTGAAGATATTTAGCTAATTTAAACATTATAGTAGCAGAATGAGAAATCTCATGCTACAATTGGGGCTAAAGGTGATTATGCAAAATCAAAAATTATGTTGGGCATTATCGAGGCCATTGAAGTATATGGGTTTGAGCATTGATGAATGGGGAGTAGTGCTAGCTGGAGTAGCTCCAGGAATTGTACTACTAAACAGCAGGCATGCTAAATTAGGCCTAGCATTTATGGTTGGAGGAATTGCTCTATGTTATTGCTTTAAGAAATTTAAGAAGGTATCGGAGAATTTTTTGCTAAAAAGTTTTTTAGTAGCTAAAGGTTTATTGCCAGCTCCATTAGGATATTCAAGATTGCTGGGCAAAAAAGTTGGCAAATAATGAATCATCTCTTTAAGCAAAATGCTATACAAGAGCTGGTTAAATATAATAAATGCTTACTTTCAGTAACTATATTGCTAGCTGCAGCTAATATAATTGCGATAATGGCTGCAATTACCAAAGAAGAAAAGTGGTTGTTAATTCCAGCAATGGAGCCTGATCGTAAAATGACGATTTCATCAAAAAATTACCATGAAACCTATTTAAAGGAATGGGCAATTTATGTGATGAAATTCTTATTTGCTACTTCTCCAAATGAGGTAGAAAGACAAATAGCAGACATGAAAGTGGTATTCAGTAATACTGAATCTTTAAATAAATTTTTTCATGATCATTTGCAATTTGTTAAAGGCTTAAATGTGTCTTCAGTCTTTTTTTCTAAAGAAGGTTGAAGTGATAAATGAATGGAGTATTAATTAGTAGAACGCTTCGTTATTGGTTTAGCGATAGTAAACATATAGCTGTCGATAAGACTTACCTTTTGACTTACAAGCGAACTCCTAATTACCTTTTATTGTTGACTGGTGTTAAAGAGAATGGAATAAAAAAATGAGTATTAGAATTTTGAGATTTATCATAGGGTTTATTGCTTTGGTAAACGTTAATAATATATATGCAGTAGAATATGAGTTAGAAGCTGACAATTTACTAAAGCTTGAGATTTCTGATAGTGGGCCAACAAGAATTAATCTTAAAGATGAAAAAATTAATGATATTCTTATGTACCCTCAAAACACAGTTGAAGGTATAGTTCATGAGTCTGGATGTTTGTTTATTGCTCCACGAGCAGAAGAAAACAAAGTTTATTTAATGGTAATAGGAAAATATAAAACAATTCAAGATTTAATGTTAACTTTTACTCCAAAAACTCCAAGCCCTATAATGCTTGTTAATGCTGCTACAAAAATAGAGGAAAAGGATAATTCAAAACAAAACAATAACAATTTGTTCAGTAATGACCTTAATACAAAAGAATTAACAGCAAAACCTTCTAAAAAACAAAGTAGAAATACTAAGGAAAAATAAAACTGGCTTAAAATGCTAGTTTTTACTTCAAAGACTTGAAGTTCTGGTAGGGTATCTGAAACTCGCTTCAAAGTAAAATTTCATTCAATGTGGAATTCACTAGCACTAGGAGAATAATGCAAAATTTACTAATAAGCAATAACAATGTTCATATATCAAAAATCTCGACTAAATATGCTAAACCCTACATTTAGAATACAGTGGAATAATGTAGTTGTAGGGCTGTTAATTATTATAATTACTGCTTGTGTTTTTTCTTTTGAGCCAGCATTAGCTGATACTCTTGAAGGACAGCTTAATAAAATAGACGGACTTTTTAGTGGAAAGCTAAAAACAATAGGTATATCAAGCGCAACTATTTTATCATCGATTTGGGCTGTAGCACGAGGGAATATAAAGCTTGCAGGAGTAATGGTAGCAATTGGTGTTATTTTAGGCTTTTACCTAGTGAATTGCCAGTGGTATGAAAATTAATTGATAAGGTAGAAACATTAACATTCAAAAAGCGGAGGAATAGTGGAACAGGACAATTCAGACAATAATAATACAAAAGAAGAAGATTTAGAGCTAAATGATAAACCAAAGGCTGAATCTGGTGTTAGGTCTAATAGCAAGTTATCAGAATTAACAAATATCATTCGTAGAAAGCCAGTAATTGCCTTAACTTTTATAAGCATCACAATAATGGTTGTTTCATTTTTTTTATCTGAAAGTGGTAAAACGAAAGAATCTATAATTTTTATTGAAAATCGTGAGTCAAGAGAAGCGATTTCTGGAATAGAACAAGCTGTAGATTTGAGAGCGAAATGGACAGAGGAAATACTTAATGAAGTCAAAACATTAAAAGATAGATTTGAAAATGTAACAGAAAGCAGATATTTAGAAATTACAGCCCAAATTAATAATTTTAACCAAAAACTTGAGATATTGGAGAATCAGCCTAAGCAGAGTCTATATAATAATGATAGTGATGAATTTAGTTCTGATCTTAATCATCATATTTTAAATTCACCACATGATAACAAAACAGAGCAAGCTCCTGTAGTAGTAAAGCCTTATGTAAATCTTAGGAGAGCTGAATCTGAGCAAAAAAAATGTTGAGAACTATGTTACTAGCGGTAGTTCTGCTAGAGCTGTCCTGCTTATTGAAGTCGTTGTAGGCACAGGAACAAACAGCTCTTCATCACCAGAACCAATTGTTCTGCAGCTATTAGATACAGCTATTCTTTATGATGAATATAAAACTGATCAAATCAAAAAGGCGATTTTAATTGGATCATGTAATGGAGAGATTTCCTCAGAGAGAGCTAAATGTCGCATCGAAACTCTTTCAGTAGTCAATAACCAAGGAGATATTATCGAAAAAAAAGGTGGAAGGCTGATTGATAGGCGAAGACGGACGTTTTGGAATTAAAGGAATAGTGGTGAATAAATCGTCTAAAGTAGTAAAAATGGCTGCATTAAATGGAGTATTTAGCAGTATGGCTAAGTTTCGGCAAGCTAAAGCTATTAAACCTGATATGACAACAGCTCCAACGTTAAATATAATGACTCCAGGTCAGGCGCAATCAGAGTTAAGTGTTGGAGATGCGCTTCAGTCTGGAGCTTACGCTGGAGCTAGCAATGCTTTTGATAAGCTAGCTGATTTTGCTATAAAACGAGCTGATTCTATTTTTCTGAAGTGCCAGAGGATGACAGCGCAAAGTCTATAGAAGCTAGATCGGATTTTTTATCTAACTTTCCATCCATTTTAGCTACTATGGCTGCTCCACAGTATGGAACAAGCGATTTACAACAACCAATGCTACAGAGGGCTTTGATATCAGTCTGGCAAAAAAAGGGAGCTAAAGCTGAAATCACGGATATTGCAGACTGGTTATCAAATAGAGAAGAATCATATGCTAAAGAGCTTGGAAATATGCTCTTTCCTTTTACTAAAGATGGTCAACATGGAAGATTTTTTAGCGGTAAGGCGCAATTATCTCTAAACTCTGATATTGTGGTAATTGAAACTGATCATCTACGCTCTGTACCAGAGCTATTAGCTGTGATTGTACAGATTATGATTGTTCATATTAATCAAACAATGGTTAAGGGAGATAGAAGTAGACCATTTTTAATTATGATAGATGAAGCTTGGAAGCTATTAGCTGGAAAGCGTTCAGGAGAGTTTATTGAAGAAGCAGGTCGAATAGCTCGAAAATATAATGGATCGATTGCTTTAGCAACTCAGCAACTCACGGATTACTTTCGTCAAGAGGGTTCTGCGTCTGAAAAGGCGTTTGAGAACTCATCGCATAAGATAATTTTGAAGCAAAATTCGGAATCGTTTAAGGCAATGAGAGCTAATCCTAAGCTTGCAGGCTTTGTTGATGAAGATTGGAAGCTGAATTTGCTGCAATCTGTACATTTAAATCCTTCACATTATAGTGAAATAGCTATTTACAGCCCTAATGTTTCAGGTGTTATAGGCAGATTAATGATTGATCCATTTACTCTGCTGTTAACTTCGACGAATGCTAGAGATTATCAAGCTATAGAAGATCATATAGCTAAAGGGATGAATGTCAGTGAGGCAATTAATTATGTGATAAGAGAGCGGAAAATAATTCCATGAAGCAAGGAGTAGTAATTTGTATAGGCACATTCTTTGCTTTATTTGCTGTTGCTTATCAAGTAAGCGATATAAGGGCCAATTTATTAAATGCTGATATAGGTATTGAGATTAAGGATTATGGTACTAGAGGGCATGTTTTTCCAATCATTGAGGAATCATTACTAGAAGTGATTATGGCTAAACTTAATGCTGCATCAAAAAGTGGATTGTTGAACCAAATGCAGCTGGAATTTCAGGAAAAAGTTAGGCAAAAAATCATGAGACCAGTTCCAGTAAAAAATTTAAGTAAAGCTACTGAAAATAAAACGCGAATATATGATTCTACCTATGTTCAAAAGGATGACATTAAGACAAAAAATGGTATAATAATAGTAAAGGGAGGAACTAAAATAAATCCTTTAGAGATAATAAATTGGGGTGAACCACTAATATTAATTGATGGAGATGATGAAGATCAGGTTGCTTGGGCAAAATCAAGACCAGGAAAGATAGTGTTAGTTAATGGAAATCCTATTGAACTTAGCAATCTATTAGGCCGGCACGTATTCTTCGATCAATTGGGTTTTTTGAGTATGAAGTTTAAAATACAAGCTGTGCCAGCCATAATAGAACAACAAAATAACGTGCTTAAAATTAGCGAAGTAAGCACCCTATGAAAAGCATGTAACATACACTTGAAGCATATGTTGTAAGTAGTATAACTCAATATACTATTTGATTCAACTTAAAAGAAGGTTTTATATGAAAAGTTGGAAATTACAGCAATTAGAAAAAGATCTAGTCAAAATATTCAATTATACGCTTATAAGTGGTGAAATACAGGAGATAGTCAATCTAGGTGGCAAAACTGCATATTTAGTACCAGGAAATAGATATCCAAAACTTCTTCGTAAAATCTCATCAATGCAAGCAAAGTGAGTGAAGGAACTGGTAATTTTGTTTGCGATAATAATGTCTATAACAGCTAATAACTGTTATGCAGCTGCTGGATGTGTTGGACGATTTGTAAATCCCATAACAGATGTATGTTGGAAGTGCTTGTTTCCAATTACTATAGCTGGATTTAAGGTAGTTAGTAGTTCAATGCCTGATACTAATGCTTCTGGTAGACTTATATGCCTTTGTCCAAAACCAGGGATTCCAGTGCCTATACCTGGTATTCCGGTAGGATTTTGGGAGCCAGTACGCCTTGTAGATGTTACGAAATCACCAATGTGTATGGTAAGTCTTGGTGGTTTGTCATTTGGAAGCCCTACTCAAAAAGGCATGAAAGATGAGGCTGAAGGAAGTGCTTTTTATCACATTCATTGGTATGTCTACTCAATGATTTATTGGCTGGAAATTTTGCTTGATTTTATTTGTCTGGAAATGGCTGCAGTCGATATAGCATATTTAACAGAGTTTGATCCATTATGGAGCGATGATGCTAAATCTGCGATTTTAAATCCAGAAACGCTGTTGTTTCAAAATGTAGCTGCTTATCAAGCATGTATAGCTGATTGCATGAGTTGTAGCGCTGGTTTATTAGCAAGCGATTATGCTTTTTGGTGTGCCGAATGTCAAGGAATGCTTTACCCTTTTATTGAAACTGCTGCTGCTCATAATGGTGGAGTTGGAACATCTGTATTAATGGTAAGTAAGTTTATGGCTAGAATGCATAGGCAACTGATGTTATGGGGATATTATGGTTATAAAGGCCTATGTGGCAAGTATCCTATGCCTATCATGAAGAAAAGTCAGTATCGACTACAAATGACTTATTCAATTCCAGAAACAAAATCCTGCAAGAGCATAGGTCAAACAGAAGCTACATGGCAAGCTGGTAGAGAATTTCCAGTTAATGGTGAAGATTTTGGTTACTTGATTTGGCGAAAAAGAGATTGCTGTTTGCTTTGATTTATAAAGCTTGGAGAGGAATATGGTTATACGAGTAATGATGTTGATGGTTTTATTATTTGTTAATAATGCTAATGCTTTTTTTTTGGATCAGCAAAAAACTTTTATTTTTGTCTCATTTTCAATGAGTGATGAGGCTTTAAAAAGCTATTTTGCTGAATCTCAAAAGGCTGGAGCTCAATTAGTGATGCGTGGGTTAATTAATAACTCATTTATACAAACAAAGAATAAAACTATGGAGCTTGGTATTAGCTTCGATATAGATCCTAGCTTGTTTGAGAAATATAAGGTTGATGTTGTACCAGTGATAGTAATAGATGATGAAAAAAGAGGATTAACCAAGAAATTAACTGGCCACATTCCTTTAGCAACCGCATTAGAAATTATGAATGAGAATACTCAATGAGATTATTATCTATATTAACTTTAATAACGCTCAATATTAGCAGTTGTATAGCTTCAATGCAAAGCAGTTATAATGAAGCTAGCAACTATAATGTAAATCTTGGAAATTCTTCAAATACACAAGAATTATTTCATCAAGGTAGTAATGTCAATTATCCTAATAATGATGAGGATTTAACCTATCATGGCCGTAATCAGCTTGGTACAGAAAGTGGGGCAATGTTATTTCAAGCTGAAAACAGTAAAAACAATGCCTTAACTCAACATAATATCAACGATCAAAATTATATGATAGCTAATTCAATGAGAATTGAATCTGATCCTTTAAGTGCCCTTGATAGCAGTAACTTCGTAACTCAGACAAGTACAACTAATACTGAAATTATTCAAAGTTGTACTGAAGGCAGTAAGTTCAATATTGAACTTATTCGAGAATTAAATGTTGAGTGCAGATTAGAGAATGTATGGCTTCCATGGCAAAACCGGCAAATGGAATTTGCAACAGAAAAAATAAAGGAGAATCATAGTAATTGGCTTAAGAGTCGTAGCGATGTCTATGATGAATCAGGTGCGCAAATATACTGCCTAGTAGATGATCCCGAAGCAATTGAAAGACAAATGAAATGGGCTATTGTTAATAGGCTCGGTGTACCTACACAGCATATTGGTAGAAATTTTTTATTAGAAGTAAATGAAAAAATATGTATACTTCACTATGACTACAGAGATAAGACTCAAGAACTAAGGAAAGTAGCAGAATATTGGAAAGTTTTAAACCCTGAACTTGAGCAATTAACAGAAAGTAACGAATGCTATGAGGTCAATAGAATCAACTATGATGGTGGTGATAGAGTATTTTTTGACAAGTTTAAAGTCAATCGTCCATATTGGAAACAAAAGATTGTTTTTTCTTGTACTAGCGATCCAAAAGATGGTTGCAAACACCTTAAAATACAAAATTGTGAATTAAAAAACAGCACTTGCCAAAAATCGGTAGCAAATATTTGTTTACTCTGGCAGCACGATTATAGCTGTTCAACTGAGAAGCAAACAATGCTACACTCATCGTTGCGTAATAACTCGATCTTTTGTTTAGGAGGTAATTGCAACACTCCGACTATTATACCAAACAGGGATATAGCTAAAGTAGCTCATCTAGCAATGCTAAATCAGATGAGCAAGGACATTAAAACAAATCCCGTTTCTGTATTTTCAGGTAAACATCGCAAATGCAAAAAAGATGTATTTAGTTTTTTGAATTGCTGCTCTTCAATGACTGGCTGGGGGCGTGATATAGGCTTATCGCAATGCAAGTCTAAGGAACAAGAATTAGCTCTATATAGAAAAAAAGGTTACTGCTACTATATTGGAACCTACTGTTCTTCAAGAATTCCGATATTAGGTATTTGCTTAGCTAGAAAGTCTACTTACTGCTGCTTTCAGTCGAAACTTGCTAGAATTTTTCAGGAAGAAGCAAGAAAACAGCTAAAAATAGACTTTGGTACACCTGAATGTCCAAATTGTAGAGGCCTTACTGTTAAGGAATTACAAAAAGTTGATTTCACTAAAATCAATATGGACGAACTATTTGGTGATATACTCACTAAGGCTCAAAACAGCATGAACAAAGACATTATTGCAGGAATCAAAGATAAAGTTCATCGTATGCAACAAAGTCGTTATTAAATACTATAGCTAGTTCCTATTACACAAAAACTCTACTAGATCTTTGCTGCCACTTCGAGCAGCAAAGTGTAAAAGAGTTTTACCATAATCATCTTGTAAATTAATATTAGCTACACTATTAGGCAGAATCTGCATTATTATATCATTCATACCATGGCAAGCAGCGACATGTAGAGGAGTCCTACCATCCCTATTTTGTGCATTAATATTAGCATTTTTATCCAATAAAAGATATATTATATCTACACGGTTATACCAGATAGCAACATGTAAAGGGGTGGCACCATAACCTCTTTGCTCATTTGGATCAGCTCCACTATCTAACATAAGCCTCACTAGATTTATATCATCATTTATAACAGCCTCATGTAAAGTAAACCCAATACCATATAATGCATTGATAATGTCACCAGCATTATATTGTGCTAGAAGCTGCTTTACCCTTTCTACATTACCCTCTGCGGAGGCATGACGGAATTCAAGCAATAAATCATTATTATTCATTAGTTTTTCACCATATTTAATATACAATAATCATACACATTTTATGTATTTTATTATTATACATTAAAAAAAATTAATATAAAGTAATATACAATACAATAATTACTAATACAATTAGTAATTATTGTATCTACTACTCTGCAAGTTCAATAAGTACCTCAATAATGTTGTATTTGTTGTATACGATGAACTTTATCTTTGATGCCTGAAATAATGTCTTTGTTCATGCTGTTTTGAGCCTTAGTGAGTATATCACCAAATAGTTCGTCCATATTGATTTTAGTGAAATCAACTTTTTGTAATTCCTTAACAGTAAGGCCTCTACAATTTGGACATTCAGGTGTTCCAAAGTCTATTTTTAGCTGTTTTCTTGCTTCTTCCTGAAAAATTCTTGCAAGTTTTGACTGAAAGCAGCAATAAGTAGACTTTCTAGCTAAGCAAATACCTAATATTGGAATTCTTGAAGAACAGTAGGTTCCAATGTAATAGCAGTAACCTTTTTTTCTATATAGAGCTAATTCTTGTTCTTTAGATTTGCATTGTGATAAGCCTATATCACGCCCCCAGCCAGTCATTGAAGAGCAGCAATTCAAAAAACTAAATACATCTTTTTTGCATTTTCGATGTTTACCTGAAAATACAGAAACGGGATTTGTTTTAATGTCTTTGCTCATCTGATTTAGCATCGCTAGATGAGCTACTTTAGCTATATCCCTGTTTGGTATAATAGTTGGAGTGTTGCAATTACCTCCTAAACAAAAGATCGAGTTATTACGCAATGATGAGCGTAGCATTGTTTGCTTCTCAGTTGAACAGCTATAATCGTGCTGCCATAGTAAACAAATATTTGCTACTGATTTTTTGCAAGTGCTGTTTTTTAATTCGCAATTTTGAATTTTAAGGTGTTTGCAACCATCTTTTGGATCGCTAGTACAAGAAAAAACAATCTTTTGTTTCCAATATGGACGATTGACTTTAAACTTGTCAAAAAATACTCTATCACCACCATCATAGTTGATTCTATTGACCTCATAGCATTCGTTACTTTCTGTTAATTGCTCAAGTTCAGGGTTTAAAACTTTCCAATATTCTGCTACTTTCCTTAGTTCTTGAGTCTTATCTCTGTAGTCATAGTGAAGTATACATATTTTTTCATTTACTTCTAATAACAAATTTCTACCAACATGGTGTATAGATGCACCAAGCCTATTAGCAATAGCCCATTTCATTTGTTTTACAATTGCTTCGGGATCATCTGCTAGGCAGTATACTTGCGCATCTAATTCATCATCATAGACATCGCTACGACTATTAATCCAATTACTATGATTCTCCTTTATTTCTTCTGTTGCAAATTCCATTTGCCGGCTTTGCCATGGAAGCCATACATTCTCTAATTTGCACTCAACGTTTAATTCTCGAATAAGTTCAATATTGAACTTACTGCCTTCAGTACAACTTTGAATGATTTCAGTATTAGTTGTACTTGTCTGAGTTACGAAGTTACTGCTATCAAGGGCACTTAAAGGATCAGATTCAATTCTCATTGAATTAGCTATCATATAATTTTGATCGTTGATATTATGTTGAGTTAAGGCATTGTTTTTACTGTTTTCAGCTTGAAATAACATTGCCCCACTTTCTGTACCAAGCTGATTACGGCCATGATAGGTTAAATCCTCATCATTATTAGGATAATTGACATTACTACCTTGATGAAATAATTCTTGTGTATTTGAAGAATTTCCAAGATTTACATTATAGTTGCTAGCTTCATTATAACTGCTTTGCATTGAAGCTAAACAACAATTGATGTTCAATATTATCAAAACTAGTACTATAAGTTGCTTCATGGAGTATTCTCATTCATAATTTCTAATGCTGTTGCTAAAGGAATATGGCCAGTTAATTTCTTGGTTAATCCTCTTTTTTCATCATCTATTACTATCACTGGTACAACATCAACCTTATATTTCTCAAACAAGCTAGGATCTATATCGAAGCTAATATCAAGCTCCATAGTTTTATTCTTTGTTTGTGTAAATGAGTTATTAATTAACCCACGCATAACTAATCGAGCTCCAGACTTTTGAGATTCAGCAAAATAGCTTTTTAAAGCCTCATCACTCATTGAAAATGAGACAAAAATAAAAGTTTTTTGCTTGTCCAAAAAAAAAGCATTAGCATTATTAACAAATAATAAAACCATCAACATCATTACTCGTATAACCATATTCCTCTCCAAGCTTTATAAATCAAAGCAAACAACAATCTCTTTTTCGCCAAATCAAGTAACCAAAATCTTCACCATTAACTGGAAATTCTCTACCAGCTTGCCATGTAGCTTCTGTTTGACCTATGTTCTTGCAAGATTTTGTTTCTGGAATTGGATAAGTCATTTGTAGTCGATATTGGCTTTTCTTCATGATAGGCATAGGATACTTACCACATAGGCCTTTATAACCATAATATCCCCATAACATCAGCTGCCTATGCATCTTAGCCATAAACTTACTTACCATTAATACAGACGTTCCAACTCCACCATTATGAGCAGTAGCTGTTCCAGTAAAAGGGTAAAGCATTCCTTGACATTCGGCCCACCAAAAAGCATAATCACTTGCTAATAAACCAGCGCTACAACTCATGCAATCAGCTATACATGCTTGATAAGCAGCTACATTTTGAAACAACAGCGTTTCCGAATTTAAAATCGCAGATTTAGCATCGTCACTCCATAATGGATCAAACTCTGTTAAATATGCTATATCGACTGCAGCCATTTCCAGACAAATAAAGTCAAGCAAAATCTCTAACCAATAAATCATTGAGTAGACATACCAATGAATGTGGTAAAAAGCACTTCCTTCAGCCTCATCTTTCATGCCTTTTTGAGTAGCACTTCCAAATGATACCCCACAAGACTTACCATACACATTGGTGACTTTGTAACATCTACAAGGCGTACTGGCTCCAAAATCCAACAGGAATACCAGGCATAGGCACTGGAATCCCTGGTTTTGGACAAAGGCATATAAGTCTACCAGAAGCATTAGTATCAGGCATTGAACTACTAACTACCTTAAATCCAGCTATAGTATAGGGCTGTAAATAGCTATTTCACTATAATACGGAGGATTTGAATGTACAGATTGCAGTAAATTTAGTTTCCAATCCTCATCAACAAAGCCTGCAAGCTTAGGATTAGCTCGCATAGCCTTAAATGATTCCGAATTTTGCTTCAAAATTATCTTATGCGATGAGTTCTCAAATGCCTTTTTCAGACGCTGAACCCTCTTGACGAAAGTAATCCGTGAGTTGCTGAGTAGCTAAAGCAATCGATCCATTATATTTTCGAGCTATTCTTCCAGCTTCTTCAATAAACTCTCCTGAACGCTTTCCAGCTAAGAGATTCCAAGCTTCATCTATCATAATTAAAAATGGTCTACTTCTATCTCCCTTAACCATTGTTTGATTAATATGAACAATCATAATCTGTACAATCACAGCTAACAGCTCTGGTACAGAGCGTAGATGATCTGTTTCAATCACTACTATGTCTGAATTCAAGGATAATTGCGCCTTACCACTAAAAAATCTTCCATGTTGACCATCTTTAGTAAAAGGAAAGAGCATATTTCCAAGCTCTTTAGCATATGATTCTTCTCTATTTGATAACCAGTCTGCAATATCGGTAATTTCAGCTTTAGCTCCCTTTTTTTGCCAGACTGATATCAAAGCCCTCTGTAGCATTGGTTGTTGTAAATCGCTTGTTCCATACTGTGGAGCAGCCATAGTAGCTAAAATGGATGGAAAGTTAGATAAAAAATCCGATCTAGCTTCTATAGACTTTGCGCTGTCATCCTCTGGCACCTCTGAAAATGGATTAATTGATACAGGATTTTTCATGTCGAATTCTATGTATCTACCACCTAGAATCAAGCATGTACGCTTAAACGATCTTCCGTAATCAAGAACAAAAACTTTACCACCAACTCCTAGAACAGATAGCATTAATTCTTGCATGAAAACAGATTTTCCAGAGCCTGGAACTCCAGCTATACAAAGGTTAAAGTTCTCATTTGGAGCTGCTGCATTCTTATTTAATGCAGGTAATAAAGCTCCACCAAAAGGAGACCAGTACATTATTTGACCTCGTCTTCCAGCTAGCAACATACCTGGAGAACTTAAATCACCTTTCCATTCACCGATTATTGGTAATAATACTTTACTCTCTACAGAAACAGTTTTTATGCCTCTACCTAAGCTAGAAAGCGCTACTCCAACTCCTGATGTTTTTTGACCCAATATACCTTTTGGGCCTTGCTCGACTAACTGCATTGGTAAGGCTGCTAATAACACGGCTACATGATCATATTTGCATGGAACAAAATACCATCCACTGCGTCTTAACATCGAACAAAAAGCCGATGCAGATTGCTTAGCTTTCTTTGTTTTATCAAACATGATAACATTGAAGTGAATATTAACAACTCTATCACCGCTCTGTAGAGCAGCCACTACACCGGCTAAATCAGCAGCTTCTTGCTGTATGTCAGGAAAAAATTTGCCCATTCCTGCATTAATATTTCTTTCTAGTGCCTCTCTTTTAGTTATGGCAGCAGTCCTTTCCATTGCTTGATTTGGTAAAATTTGCAGACCAAAATGAATCAGGAAATTTGATTTTATATATTCATCACGACGCATTTCATTGCCTAAAAACAGATCCATAGCAGATATTTTCCACTCTGCAGGCCTCTTTCTTGCTTCTAGACTGATAAATATTTGATCATCATTTACATTTACACAATCATCATTCTCAAATAACGAAAAATCTCCACTTAGAATTTGTTCAGACAATATTTCATACTGGTTAATATTTGAATGTTCTTCTTCAGGCCAGCCAAATATTACTCTCAAAAACTTTAATAATTGCTGTGCATTCACATTTTCAGTACTTAATCCAATGGACCTAAACGTATCTTTTAAAGCATCTCGTCTGCGAATCATATCATCGATATTTGCATTTAAATTAGGTATAGTAACTGAAATTAACAATACTACATCCTTTATAGAACCTATTTTTTGAGCTTGATCACGTAAAAATTCTGTTCTTTTATTAGCTAACTCAATAAATATCTCTCCTTTACGATATGACTGCCAGTTGCTTAAAAAATTCTCTATATTATTACTATCAAGCATCAAGACTTGAAGGCTACTTTCACCAGGTAAATTTTCATCGCTTTTCAGAAATTCAGCAATTTCATTTTGAGCAGAAACACTAGCTTCAGCCAATGGCCATGCAAGCAATACAAAACCTATTGAACCACGATTAAAGAATAGCTGAGTCTCATCATCATATGATTCATAGACAAAGTGTTTAGAAAATCTTTCTCGATCAAAATCCTTATGTATGCTTGCGTTCACCTTGACTCTGTTTTGATTTAAATAAATTAATAAGATATTTTTTTGGTTTTTTCTGCGACTTGTTAACAACATCTACGCCTTGAACTGCTTTAGCTTGCCTGTAGCATAGAATACAACGTCTTTTTGATTTAGTTTTGGATGTTTCAACTTTCTCAAGATTATCAATATCAAAAGCGCCTTGAGCAACCATATTCTTTATTTCGTATAAAGACTTACATTTTAGCCCTTTAGGAATTTTACAATCAAAAGTACTCCTGTAAAAGAAACTGGTTAGGCTCATACAGCACAATAGCAATAATAAAAACTTCATTATAAATACTCCTCTAACTTTTGTGATTGATCGAATTTATTATGCAAATTAACTTTTTCATTGTTAGTTGATTGTGAATAAGTTAAATTATGCGGCTTCTTCTTGTGCTCAAGTAAGTCAAAACCTTTTTTAAATACAACATCGATGACTCTACCTGAGGCAACAACAATGACTTGGCTCATGGAATCAGCTCGCTTTATAGCAAAATCAGCCAGCTTATCAAAAGCATTGCTAGCTCCAGAGTAAGCTCCAAACTGAAACGCATCTCCAACACTTAACTCTGATTGCCACTAACCTGGAGTCATTATATTTAACGTTGAAGCTGTTGTCATATCAGGTTTAATAGCCTTAGCTTGCAGAAACTTAGCAATATTGCTAAATACTCCATTTAATGCAGCCATTCTTACTACTTTAGACGATTTATCTACCACGATTCCTTTAATTCCAGAACGTCCATCTTCACCTATCAACCAGCCTTCCACCTTTTTCTCGATAATATCTCCTTGGTTATTGACTACTGAAAGAGTTTCGATGCGACATTTAGCTCTCTCTGAGGAAATCTCTCCATTACATGATCCAATTAAAATCGCCTTTTTGATTTGATCAGTTTTATATTCATCATAAAGAATAGCTGTATCTAATAGCTGCAGAACAATTGGTTCTGGTGATGAAGAGCTGTTTGTTCCTGTGCCTACAACGACTTCAATAAGCAGGACAGCTCTAGCAGAACTACCGCTAGTAACATAGTTCTCAACATTTTTTTTTTGCTCAGATTCAGCTCTCCTAAGATTTACATAAGGCTTTACTACTACAGGAGCTTGCTCTGTTTTGTTATCATGTGGTGAATTTGAAATATGATGATTAAGATCAGCACTGAACTCATCACTATCATTATTATATAGAAGTTGCTTAGGCTGATTCTCCAATATCTCAAGTTTTTGGTTAAAATTATTAATTTGGGCTGTAGTTTCTAAATATCTGCTTTCTATTACACTTTCAAATCTATCTTTTAATGTTTTGACTTCATTAAGTATTTCTTCTGTCCATTTTGCTCTCAAATCTACAGCTTGTTCTATTCCAGAAATCGCTTCTCTTGACTCACGATTTTCAATAAAAATTATAGATTCTTTCGTTTTACCACTTTCAGATAAAAAATATGAAACAACCATTATTGTGATGCTTATAAAAGTTAAGGCAATTACTGGCTTTCTACGAATGATATTTGTTAATTCTGATAACTTGCTATTAGGCCTAACAGATTCAGCCTTTGGTTTATCATTTAGCTCTAAATCTTCTTCTTTTGTATTATTATTGTCTGAATTGTCCTGTTCCACTATTCCTCCGCTTTTTGAATGTTAATGTTTCTACCTTATCAATTAATTTTCATACCACTGGCAATTCACTAGGTAAAAGCCTAAAATAACACCAATTGCTACCATTACTCCTGCAAGCTTTATATTCCCTCGTGCTACAGCCCAAATCGATGATAAAATAGTTGCGCTTGATATACCTATTGTTTTTAGTTTTCCACTAAAAAGTCCGTCTATTTTATTAAGCTGCCCTTCAAGAGTATCAGCTAATCCTGGCTCAAAAGAAAAAACACAAGCAGTAATTATAATTAACAGTCCTACAACTACATTATTCCACTGTATTCCAAATGTAGGTTTTAGCATATTTAGTCGAGATTTTTGATATATGAACATTGTTATTGCTTATTAGTAAATTTTGCATTATTCTCCTAGTGCTAGTGAATTCCATGATCAATGAAATTTTACTTTGAAGTGGTTTTAATAAGCTTGATTCAGAGCGGGCAAGTCTTTGAAGTAAAAACTAGCACTTTAAGCCAGTTTTATTTTTTCTTAGTATTTCTACTTTGTTTTTTAGAAAGTTTTGCTGTTAATTCTTTTGTATTAAGGTCATTACTGAACAAATTGTTATTGTTTTGAATTATCCTTTTCCTCTATTTTTGTAGCAGCATTAACAAGCATTACAGGGTTTGGAGTTTTTGGAGTAAAAGTTGACATTAAATCTTGAATTGTTTTATATTTTCCTATTACCATTAAATAAACTTTGTTTTCTTCTGCTCGTGGAGCAATAAACAAACATCCAGACTCATGAACTATACCTTCAACTGTGTTTTGAGGGTACATAAGAATATCATTAATTTTTTCATCTTTAAGATTAATTCTTGTTGGCCCACTATCAGAAATCTCAAGCTTAAGCAGCTCATCATCTTCTAACTCATATTCTACCGCATATATATTATTAACGTTGACTAAAGCAATAAGCCCTATCATAAATCTCAAAACTCTAATACTCATTTTTTTATTCCATTCTCTTTAACACCAGTCAATAACAAAAGGTAATTAGGAGTTCGCTTGTAAGTCAAAAGGTAAGTCTTATCGACAGCTATATGTTTACTATCGCTAAACCAATAACGAAGCGTTCCACTAATTAATACTCCATTCATTTATCACTTCAACATTCTTCGGAAAAAAGACTGAAGATACATTTGAGCCTTTAACAAATTGCAAATGATTCTGAAAAAAATTTTTAAAGATTCAGTATTACTGAATGCCACTTTCATGTCTGCTGTTTGTCTTTCTACCTCATTTGGAGAAGTAGTAAATAAAAATTTCATCACATAAATTGCCCATTCCTTTAAATAGGTTTCATGGTAATTTTTTGATGAAACCATCATTTTACGATCAGGCTCCATTGCTGGAATTAATAACCACTTTTCTTCTTTGGTAATTGCAGCCATTATCGCAATTATATTAGCTGCAGCTAGCAATATAGTTACTGAAAGTAAGCATTTATTATATTTAACCAGCTCTTGTATAGCATTTTGCTTAAAGAGATGATTCATTATTTGCCAACTTTTTTGCCCAGAAGTCTTGAATATCCTAATGGAGCTGGCAATAAACCTTTAGCTACTAAAAAACTTTTTAGCAAAAAATTCTCCGGTACCTTCTTAAATTTCTTAAAGCAATAACATAGAGCAATTCCTCCAACCATAAATGCTAGGCCTAATTTAGCATGCCTGCTGTTTAGTAGTACAATTCCTGGAGCTACTCCAGCTAGCACTACTCCCCATTCGTCAATGCTCAAACCCATATACTTCAACGGCCTCGATAATGCCCAACATAATTTTTGATTTTGCATAATCACCTTTAGCCGCAATTGTAGCATGAGATTTCTCATTCTACTACTGTGATTTTCAAAAATTTACAAAATCTAATGTAGAGTAACTACTTAGCTAAGTTGTTGTCAATTTTTCTTCTCCACAACTTAATTATGGCACTATTCCAGATAGTATCTCGTTTAAACAAATATTGGGACCGAATATACTCAGCATATTTTCGACAACTTTATTTGTAGCGATTTTTGCCTTAGCTAAACTATGTACAATATAAATTTTAGTTATGTTAGTATCACTATGTCCTAGTATTTGAGATATTGTATCTAGTGTTTCACCATTATTTTTCATCCAAGTTGCAAACGTTCTTCTAAGATCATGTATTGTTACATTCTGTATTCCGGCTTTTTTTCGAATCTTAGCCCATGCTCGCTGCATTGTTGAACTTGATATGTGTTTACTATTGTCTGCTGAACTTGGAAATACCCATTCACTTTTTGAGCATAGTTTTCTGGTTTGCAATACTTCTATTAATTTATCTGCTAACCCTATATATAGAGTTTTACCATTTTTAGTCTTAGTTTTTGGTATACACCATATTTTTTCGCTAAGGCTTATCTCGTCCCATCTCATTGCTAATATATTGCCACTACGAGCTGCTGTGAATAAAGCTGTAAATAAAAACAGTTTTTCTGATATCTTTGATTGTTTTTGCTCTTCTGTTAATTGACTATTTTCTTTCTCTGCCAGCACTTTCATGACTCTTTCCATTTCTTCACTTGTTACATATCTAGATCTTGATTCCTCTTTGTGCCTTTTTATTCCACATACAGGATTCTTTTCTATTAATCCCCACTCTATAGCCTTATTAAATATAGGGCTTAACAGTTTTAGAATACTGTTTGCTGTTACATAGTGTTTCCTTGCTGTTATTTCATCAAAAATTTTCTGAATATCTTCTTTGGTAATCTCTGATATCTTTTTATTGTATAAAAATGCTGCATATATCTTTACTCTTTCAGCGGTTCTCTTCCAACTTTTATGATAAAGACTACTATATTCAGTATATTTTACATGCACCTGTCCGAATGTTAGTTCATTCTTTAATTTAAGCCTCTTCTCTCTTTTTTCATTTAATGCTGATTGTGTAAATTTAAATACTTTTACTGGCATATTTATCACCCTTAATTAATTTAAAATTGAAGTAATTAAATAATAACTTATTAATTTTTAAAATTAGCTTAAACTTATAGTCTAAGTATGATTTTTATTTAATAGCAAATACTTTTGTAAAAATAAAAAATATTTTTAAGCGACGTTATCAACTGAAGGTTACTCTGAGCTTATCAACTATAAATTCAAGTTGTTGGATTAAAAATTAGCACTTCAACTAGCCAAATATTAGACATAAATTTCGTTATATTTTCGCAATTAACATCAAGATATTATTGTCATATTGACAAAGAATATTAATACATCTACAGTTAAATTCATGTATCAATTCAAACGAGAATAAACTACATGGCAGATTTTATAAAGCGTATAAAGCTCATAATAGCTCTTAATCTAACTTATTTCTTCTTGTTAGTTAAATCATCTTAAACATGACATGTACAGTCATTATTTCCCTCTTACATTCTGACTTTTCTGCTAACCTTCAGCTCCATCCACGTTACTGGATTTCATCACTACTATGGCTAACTCAGCCATCCTTACACCATCTCCAAAGCCTTATGTTTCACCACTTGTACTTTAAATACTTACTTAATTACGTAAGAGTTATAAGGACTTCTCAAGTTGTGTCATTTTTACAAACTCGCTGATGCCTGCGACCCCGGTGGTTGAAAATTTTTGGATTTTTACTAGTTTGACATCCAATCTTCTTTTGCCTACTATGTGGTAGAACATATCGGCTTCCACAACATCATACTTTCGTGGCTATCACGTTCACCATTTGGTTTCTGCTCGAATATTTCGCTGTCTACGCTTTACTACTGTTGCTACCTTCAGCAGTACAAGACTCGCTATATGGTGGATCTAGCTTCTCCTTTCATAACTGGACTTTCACCAATAAGATTAATTCACCTTATCTTGATTCACCTATCAATCTTGCACTGCAATAGTAGTAACTTAGTGTAAATACTCCTTGCTATATCTCTGCAGCTTATCTTTAAGCAACATCATGTCGTACTTTCTAATATACAATTGAAACATTGACATCAAATGAAGAATTATTCTTCAAAATACCTACATTTTTTTATAAAATTACTATTTCTTTTCCTGATTTTTAACACAAAATCTCTAACATACTTGCTTCATTATACTAACGCAAGATATTTGACTATATGTATTAAATACTGTTTAATATAATAAGGCTTATATAAATTTGTATTGGGAAAACATAGAGATGAAAAATTATTTATTATTAGAAGAAGAAATCAAACAGGTAACTCGAATTAATAACATTATTACATTATTGTATTGGGATCTTTCCACATGTATGCCAGTTAATGCTGGTACAAGTAGAGGAGAAGATATTGCTACTCTAACTACAATAGTATATGACATATTAAGGTCAGATAAAATTTTTGATCTTATAGCTAGAGCTAAAGAAGAAATACCTCAGCTTGATCAATGGCAAACTGCTAATCTAGCATTAATTGAAAAAAAAGCTATAGAAAGTAGATGTATAGATTATAGTCTACAGAAAAAATATATACTTGCAGCAACTCAAGGAGAATTAGTATGGAGACAAGCAAAAAAAGAAAATAATTATGAACTATTTAAGCCTTATTTACAGCAAATACTAACTTGTGTTAAGGAAATAGCTAGCACTAAGTCTAAAATCCTTAATTGTACTATGTATGATAGTTTGATTGATATCTATGACTGTGGCAGAAAAGTAACTGAGATTAAAGAAATTTTTTCTGCTATAAAGAAAACAATACCTAATTTAATTCATAAAATAGTTGAAAAGCAACGAAAAGAAGTAATTTTACCTATTACTAATAAAGTTAGTATTGCAAAACAAGAGCAAATTTGCAAAAGAATTATGCAAATTTTAGGTTTTGATTTCACTAAGGGTAGACTTGATCAATCAGCTCATCCATTTTGCCGTGGTATGTTTGATGATATCAGACTAACAACAAGATATAATGAAGATAATTTTCTTACTGGAATAGAAGCAACTATACATGAAACAGGTCATGCATTGTACGAGCAAGATTTCATACCTAAGTATAGGCACCAGTTTGTAGGTCAAAAAAGAAATATGTCGTTACATGAAAGTCAATCATTACTTATGGAAATGCAAGTTGGAAGATCTCAAGAATTTGTTGAGTTTTTTGCTATGATACTTAGAGATGAATTTGATTTTAAAGGTCAAGAATACTCAAGTGATAATTTATATAAAATACTAAACAGAGTTAATCCAAGTTTGATAAGAGTTTATGCTGATGAAGTAACATATCCCATGCATGTAATTTTAAGATTTGAGCTTGAAGAAGCATTAATTAATGGCGATATTACATTAGATGAACTTCCGGCTTATTGGAATGATGGTATGAAAAAATATCTAGGTATTAGCCCTACTTCAAATAGTGTAGGCTGTATGCAAGATATACACTGGTCGGCTGGAAAATTCGGATATTTTCCTACCTATACTATTGGTGCTATTATAGCAAGCATGATTATGAGAACAATCAAGAGCATTTATCCAAATATCAATTCTGATTTTGCTGTAGGTAGGTTTGATAATTTACATAAGTTCTTAAATCAAAATATTAGGTGCTTTGCTTCGTTATATAAAACTGACGAATTAGTTAAACATGTAACTTTGGAAGATAAAGTCAATCCTCAAATATTTTCTGAATATATTGAAAATAAATATTTGAACTAAAAACAGAAGAATAAGTAAAAATTATATGCTCTATAAACACATACATAAGCATAGAAATGTACCTTGGTTTAATTTAGCAATGGATATACATACAGATAAGATTTTAAACTAAAAATACGTAGGCAATATATAAAAAAGTAATGTAGCCTATAAAATCAGTTAATGCTGTCAAAAATACTGTTGACCCAGCTGCTGGATCCAGTTTAATACTATGTAGTGTTATAGGAATAATAAAGCCTAAAGTGCCAGCAATAATAGTGTTAATTATTACTGTTGCACTAAATGCAATACTAAAATTAAGATTATTATGCATAATCATCATACACAAAAAACTTATTAGTGCTAATAAGAATCCATTAAAGCTACAAATTAATATCTCTCTTATAAAAACCTTAAAAAAGTTAGAATAATTAATGTACTTGTTTGTTAATGCCATAACAGTAATAGTCATAACTTGAGTTCCAGTATTTCCTCCCATAGAAGCGATAATAGGCATTGTAGAAGCAAGTAATATGTATTTACTTATAGTTTCTTCAAAATGAGCAATAGTTTGTGCAATTGTCAATGCGGTAATAAAATTAAAAAATAACCATGGTAACCGATGCTTAGCAGCGCTAAATACATTAGCAAAAAGGCTATACTTTTGTACTCCAGCCAGCTGCATTATATCTTCTTCAGCCTGCTCTTCCAGAATATATAGCATATTATTTATAGAGATAGTTCCAACTAGTTTTCCTATTTTACTAACAACAGGTACAATTGTTAGCTCATAATGCTTAAAAATGTATGACACTTCATTTAAGTCAGTATGAGTATCTACTTTAATATCAGTATTCATAACTTGATTAATTAAACAATCAGGAGAACATTTCAATAATTTAAACAGTGGTAAGTTACCAACAGGCCGTTGCTTAGCATCTACGACAATTGCTGCATAAAAATTTTTACTTGTATTATAAGACGCAACATAGTTTATTGATTGATCGACAGTCCAATGTTCAGGTAAGCTAACATACTGCTTTTCCATTACTCGGCCAGCTGTATTTTCTGGATAGGTCAACCCTTCAATAACATATTTTTTCTTGTCTGCACTAAGATGAGCCATAATGTTTTGTATTATGTCATCATCAAGATCTTCAATAAATCCTATAATATCTTGAGTTTCTAATTCCTGTAATAAACTTGCAGTTTTTCTAAATCCTAATATTTCTACAATTGAAATTCTACTATCATAACTTAGCCCTTCTAATGCTTGCTTTTTAAGATCATCAGGCGCTAAATCAAGAATTTTTTTATGAAACTTCGCAGGAGCTTGTTCAAATAGTTCAACGAAGTCTGCATAATGCATATTCTGCAGCTTAAGCTTAACCTCAGCAAAATCATTGTTCATGATTAAATTGTAAATCTTGTTATAATCCATAGGACTCTTAGACAGCACTATATTGTTATAACCATCTTGATTTACCATCATGATTCCTCACTTAAATTGCAAGATAAGAAATGGTGCGGCTGAGAAGACTTGAACTTCCACTCCAGATTAACAAGAACAGCACCCTCAATGCTGCGCGTCTACCGATTCCGCCACAACCGCCTGAATCATTAGATATCAAATTATTAACTAATAATCAACTATTATGTATATTTTTTTTGCAACAAATTATACTAATGTAGTAAATTCAAAACTCAAACGCAATTTATGTGTTATTTTCAAAAAAACTACTTCAATAATGTTATTGATATAATGATGTGTTGTCTTAACTGATAATTCCGCCATGTATAATTCATTCAATGTATGCAATACGTTATTTAATGTCTTAGTTTGTGCTATTAGTTGAAAATCTTGAACATATTTAAAAAATATGGGAGGTTGAATTAATTTAACAGCTTGTTCAATACTAACTCCATGTTCTCTTTTCATTAAAACAATATACAGGTTAATATAGTATCTAATTAGTGCTCGTAACATCCAAACATCTGGTATATTATTATTCCTTATCTTTTCTACTTCTTTAAAAAAATTCATTGCTAGTCCCTTGGCGAAATATATGCACATAAGATCAGCTGTTCCAAGTATTTCTGAGCTAATGCATTTATTTACTTCCTGCTTACTAATAGTATCGCAATCATGACAATACAGTATAAGCTTATTAATTTCATTAATATAACAGTACTTATCTCCATAAGCAGTATTAGAAAAATATACTGCTGCTTCTGCCGTAATATTTTTGCCTGCTTTATTTACAATTTGTGATAATAATTTCTTTATATCTTGGCTATTTTCTGTATAACATCCTAGTGCTGCAAGATATTTTTGAGTTTCAAACCATTGTCTAGTTGTAGAGGAAGTTGAGAACTCACTGCCTAACATTATTAAAAAATTCTTATTATTGAAAGTTAAAGCTTTTTTTAATGCTGCATTAATATTGCCAGGAGTATTATATATTTTTACTATTTCACGTTGAGAAAATAAGTTATTAGAGTTTAATATAAAAATAAAATCAGCTTCAGTAAGCTCTCTATAATCGTATATTCTAAGATTAGCATTGAACAACTTAATAATTTCCTGACACCGGTAATCAATTAATCCATGATCATTACCGTAAACTGCTATCGCTCTAATATCTCCTTTTTTAATATAAGACCATAATGCAGCAATATTATAAGACGTGAACTTCACTAGTAATAATCCTATATTATCATACAATTATATTGATCAATTTATTTGGAATAAAAATACATTTTCTTACTTCTTTATCGCCAATGTGCTTTTTTACCTGTTCTAATTTTAAAATTGCAGACTGCACGTCATGTTCTGGAGTATCAATTAGACAATTATATAATGATCTTAACTTACCATTAATTTGTATAGCAATAGTAACATGCTCTTCTTCATGAATATATTTTTCTTCATATTTAGGCCATGGTAATTCAACTAGCATTTTCTCTCCGTCTGAAAGCAAACTCCATATTTCCTCTGATAAATGTGGAATAAATGGATTAAACAATCTTATTAAAATTAAAAAACTCTCTTTTTTTTGAACTGTTAATTCAGACATTTTAAATATAAGATTATATAATTCTCTTAATCTAGCTATAGCTTTATTTAGCCTGCAACTTATAATATCTTGTGTAACGTTTTTAATAGTTTTGTGCGTTTTGCTAAGCAAAACTTTATCAATTTTATTATCAGTTAAATTTATATTCTTAAGCTTCAATGCAAAGTTATATAACTTTTGAATAAATTTATAACAACCTTCAATGCCTTCAGTTGACCATTCTAAATCTTTTTCAGGAGGTGTATCTGATAAAACAAACATACGTGCTACATCAGCGCCATATAGCTTAAGTACCAATTCTAAATCTACAACATTCTTTTTAGACTTGCTCATCTTTTCTAATTTACCTACTGTCACATATTGTGAATCTGCCTTACATCTTAATTTCCCATTTGAATCAACTTCAACTTCATTTGGATACAACCAATTATTACTTTGATCCTGATAAGTTCTATGCAGAACCATGCCTTGAGTTATCAAAGATGTAAAAGGTTCTTGAATATCTATATACTTCAGATCATACATTACTCTAGTTATAAATCTAGCATATAATAAATGCATTACTGCATGCTCAATACCTCCAATATATTGATCTACTGGTAACCAATATTTTGCAGCTTTAGCATCTACCATATCATCACTCGTAGAATTACAAAATCTAGCGAAATACCAGGATGATTCAAAAAAGGTATCAAATGTATCTGTTTCTCTAACTGCATCTAGGTAGCACTTAGGACATTTAACATATTTCCAGGAAGGATGATTATCTAATGGATTGCCTTTACCAGTAAATTCAACTCCATGTTCTGGTAATATTACTGGCAAGTCCTCATAAGGTACTGGTACTGCTCCACAGCTTTTACAGTGGATAATCGGAATAGGACATCCCCAAAATCTTTGCCGAGAAATCCCCCAATCTTTCAATTTGTAATTCGTAACTTGTTGTCCTATATTCTTGTGCTGCAGTTCATTAATGACTTTTTGCCGAGCTTCAGTAGTAGTTAATCCATTCAAATGAAATGAGTTAATCATTATTCCATCACCTACATATGCTTCTTTAAGCACATCAATATTTCTTTGAGTTGAGGTTATGACCTGCTTGATATTCAACTTTAATAATTTTGCAATCTCATGATCCCTCTCATCGTGTGCTGGACATCCAAATAATGCTCCAGTTCCATAATCCATTAAGACAAAATTACTAAGAATTACTGGCAATTCTATACTACTGTTTAGTGGATGAATTACCTTAAGATTTGTTAGTACAGCAAGTTTACTCATTTTATCAATATTAACATTTGAGGTGCCAACATTACTGCATTTATCAATAAATTCTTGAATTTCTGGTGTGATATGTACATATTGCTGCACTAAAGTATGATTATAACTTAATGCTATAAAAGAAGCTCCAAACAAAGTTTCAGGCTTAGTTGAAAATACCTTAATTGAAGCTTCTATTCCTTTAAGTTGAAAATCTATATTAATTCCTTTTGACTGACCAATCCATTTTTTTTGCATTGTTTTTACACTTTCTGGCCAACTTTGTAAGCTATCAAGGCCTTTTAATAAAGCATCAGCATAGTTAGTAATTTTAATAAACCACTGCTTTAAATTACGATATTCAATTATTGCTCCTGATCTCCATCCTTTGCCATTAATTACTTGTTCATTAGCAAGAACTGTTTGATCAACAGGATCCCAATTAACTAATGATTCTTTTTGATATACAAGACCTTTTTTCAGCATTTCAAGAAAAAATCTCTGTTCATGAACATAATATTGTGGTGAGCAAGTAATTATTTCGCGACTCCAATCATAAGACAATCCAATTGCCTTAAGTTGTTGCTTCATAACATCAACGTTGCTATTTACCCAACTATTTGGGTGAGTATTATTTTGCATAGCAGCATTTTCGGCTGGTAGTCCAAATGCATCCCAACCCATAGCATGCAATACATTATGCCCTTGAGATCGTTCAAACCTCGCAATAACATCACATATTGTATAGTTACGTACATGTCCTACATGAGCCTTACCAGATGGATAAGGAAACATAGGTAATATATAACGTTTGATCTTATTTAAAATCTCTTTTACTTTAAATACCTCATTCTGCTCCCAGATTTCTTGCCACTTTTTTTCAATTTTTACTAAGTCCATAAAATTTTTCCATAAATAGCTTACTTAATAAATGCAAATTTTAGTTTTTTGCAATATGTTGGAATACCATACTTGTACTTGCTAATTCTTGATTAGCTTTAATTATAATACTATATAATACATTTTTTAATGAGTAAAAATTTTTATGAGCAGTACTAAATGCAAGTACCGCTTATTTTATTTTTTCTTTACTATACATTCTTGCTCTCATGATGTAACTATCTTTATTTATGCTATATTTCGTCAGCTTTTGTTTAAGGAACTACATTTATTTACTAGTCTTCATTAAAATATGAAAACATATTTATTAAACATAGAGGATAAGCATTTATTAAATATGTTTCTTAATTGATTCTGTAAAAGACATCTGCAGTTAGAGCATACTAAACATAGCTCTTCTATTCCTGCAAGTTATTCTATCTCAAAACTTAATTCCAATCTTATCTTCTCTTCTTTATCTCCATCTCACTTATCCTAACCTAGCGTTTTGAGTATTCCAAAGTTATATGTAGTCTATCTTCTAATTCGAACTTATTCACTTTCAATTTTGTCCATTTTTAACACTATGCTTTTTATATCAATATAAATTTAAAGCTTAGATTAACTTTTTTGGACTATTTTAATTTGCATTATGTTTAGTACTAGCATGTAGAATATATCTCCTTAGTTTACTTGCTAATGGCATGACTAGTGTTACATGTTCTACAATAAAATAGTTGTCAATATTATTGTAGAGCATATGATCATTACATGATATCTTAAATCTTATATCATTCTTGATTATATGTACTGTTTGTAAACTGCCAAGCTCTGTATGTTCAGCTCTGAAGTTAAAATGAGGTAAAATATTGTGTACTGCAGCAGGATAGATAGTAATAAAATAAAAATTACCGTTGTTATTCGTGGTGGTAACACCTGAACCAGTAAAAGTACTCTCTAAATTATTATTACTAATTAGAGATTGATCAATAGAATTTTTGAGAGGAGTATATGGATACTTACCATTACTATCAACTTGCCATAGATAGACTTTTGCATCAGGAACTGGAATACAATGCCTATCAATGACAGTGCCTTTTATAACTACTATTGTACCTTTGATATGAGGATTTTGTCCAACTTGCCGTAATAAATTATTTGTGATACTGAAAACTTCTGGCTCATAATTATTGGTGACTTGGCATGAGTGAATCTCATTACTATAGCTTATATTAATATATGAATTTGATTTGTTGTTATAATTAGTAATGCTATTTGCTTGTATATTGTTAATTGCTAGATAGCAAAACATCAATAACCTTACCCACTTCCATTTAAGGTCGATTATGTTCAATATATCTAATTTAACCATTTATAAATATATGAAATCCATTTTACTATCAATAACAGATACTTTATCATATTTGTCATATTGCATCAATATTTAATTCTAATAATATTAGATATAACGTTTTCAAAGCATAATTGAATTTATCCTCTTCAAAATATAAAAATTCACTAAATAATTTGCCAGATAAGACTTTAAAAATAACTTAAGCTATAGATAGCGTTTATTGCCTTTGGTAATTTTAACTGTCATTATTTCGCCGTTATTATTAATTATAAATGTTAGATTAAGATAAGATAAAAGCTGAAAAGCATACAAAGAGAAAATGTTGAATTATAAAGAAAAATTTTCATAAAAAAGGAATAACCAAACATGAAAAAATATATTATAACAGGATACTATTTAATAGACAATTTTTGCAAGATATATCAATAGAAATAATAAAGATGTATCATCTCTAAATGTATATTCACTTCCACGTTCAATCTCTTGTCCATTATAGTTTGTCATTGTTATTATCCAAAATATTAAATTATTTTAAAAATTATAATAGCCCTCTTTCGAAACTGGTTAACGTAGTTCAAAATTATTGCTGATAAATATCGAAATAGACGTAAAAGATTCAGTCTTAGATTTAATTTGATCTCTGGTATTTATAATTTTGAACTACGTTAACCAGTTTCGAAAGAGGGCTAATGTAATATATTAAAAGAAATAATACATTTTATAAAAAAATTGCAAGTGTTTATAAAATTATTATTTCTTTTAAGGATTTATGTAAAGTATTGATGCTACTAAATATGTTGTATAACAAATAATATTCTTAGAGCAAATAAAGGTATTTGAAACATAACTTGTAATATCTCAATTACTTTTTACATCCATAATTATATGTAAAAATTATTTTCAATAATCTATTCACTTAATATTACTGTACAATATCTTTAGATCTCTAATAGCACTGTTTACATATGCATTATCTACCTTTCTACTAATGTTATCCAAATATATCATTCTTTGTAACTGATATTATACAAATAAGCTACTATAAAACAGTTATAATTGGCTATTACTATGACCTAGCTAGGCCTATCGAAAAGTATATGATATAACTGTTTTATAGTAGCTTAGCTATATCACATTATAACTAAAAATAGTGTAAGATATTGAAAGAGATAAAATAGCAACAAAATATGGCTAATAGTATACAAAGAGCACGTAGAAAATTATGATTTTATAGTATTAACCAGAGTGTAATATAACACAAGTTCAACATAATGAAGAAGTCAAAACTAACTTGTCTTTTGGAATTATCATAATCGTGTCTATAAACTCATTCATTAATATAGTACTTCTTTTGAATGATAAAAAATTTTTTATAGCTGTACCCAAGGTTCTTGGTTGCTATTATTGGCTACTTTAAATCTTTTTAGCATATTAAAGTATGATAACCAAGTGGTTTTTTGACTACTTTTTGCATATCTTACAGCTATTTATCTTTTGCAGAAATTATTGCCGATATGATCTAAGGGAACATATTTTTTTTAACTTTCTAACAACTTTAGTCCAAATCATCTTTGGTAATACAGAAGTAGTACTAAGCTCAATAAATTTATAATTTACTGGTAGTAAAAATGACGGACTTTTTAGAGGATGCCCATCAATATCTTTAGCAATGCTAATTACAGTACCGATAATCATACTATTACAAAAATCTGTTTTTGGCAAAATTTGTTTTGCTATTTTAGTAATACGCAATACTGATTTTGAATCAGAAGCAGCCTTAGCTAAAACTAGAGATAATATTACTCTTTGACTATGACTAAATGGTAAATCTGATGTTAAAATATATTCTGATAAAAAGCTTGCTCTAAACAATGTATTAATCTCTTGAGTATAATTTACAAGAATAATAGATGCTCTAATAATCTGTTCAGTTGCTTCATTAGGTTGTATTAATAATGGTAAAATCATTTTAACATATTGCTCTAAATAACAATCATCTTCCTGCAAATTAACTAATTTAGAACAGTATTTATATAACATGTTATCATTTTTAACAGTATGAAAAAAATTAACAAAGCTATTGTTTAGCTTTTCAACATCTGCAGGTAATTGCTCATTGTTAGGTAAAAAGCAGTTTCGTACATGCACACCTTCCTTAAGCCCATAATTAGAAACTACAACAGTTTTGATATTAAAAACCTCTATTAAAGCTTGTAATATCATTGTTGCATGAGCATTTACTTTAAATTTGCTGCTGCGATAACTTGAATTAATATTTTCTATATTGTCTAACTCAGCAATATATAACAGAATATTATTAGCCTGAACTCTAAAGTTGTGTGTATTAATAAGAGGATAGTTAATAAACATCATATAAAATCTAGTAATAATTCGAAACGCTCCTCCAATCAAATATAGATTTTGATAACCAACATTACTAAATTTTTGAATTTGCTCTTTAATAAAATCAATGCTAATAGTTTTCAAATTATTAAGCAGTTTAGTGCCTAACTGTAATGAAGTACAACTAATAATTTTAGACTGTCGTACTTCAATCAATTCTAAGCTCCCTCCTCCAAGATCAGCTACAATTCCATCTACATCAGGAATTCCAAGCATCAAACCAATAGTAGTTAAATATGCTTCCTGTTCTCCTGAAAGGATTTCTATATCAATTCCATATCTTTGTTGAATAATATCTTTAAATATTAATGCTTTATGATGCCATCTAAGTACAGCAGTAGCAACGCATTTTACATTTTTAACTCCAATACGGTTAAAAATATGTATAAAATGCTCTATAATAAGATATGATTGATGTGTTATATCTATATCATCACATTCTAGTAAGGACCAAATATCGGCTTTAAATTTATCACTGTAAATTTTAGCACTAGCAATATTTAAGTTTTTATATATAGCAGCTCTAATAGCATTTGAACCAATATCCATTACAGCGTAATACATATGTATATTTATATAAATGACTTAGCATTATATATATTATAATATTATAATAATTGGTAGTAATTTCATTTATAACACTGGAATATAAAAATGGGAAGTGTAAAAGGTATAGAAAGAGAAAATGTTAAGTTATAAAGAAAAATTTAAATAAAAGTGGAATGACATAATATTAAAAAATGTATTGTAACAGTATACCATAATGAAAAAAGTTGGATTAGTCATTTAAAACGTCAATTTAGGATAAGAAGTCAGGAGAAGAAGAAGAGATAAGATGGGGATTAAGTTTAGAGATAGAATAACTAGCAAGAGAAGCAATTATATGAACAAAGAAATTAAAAGGAGAACGGTGTTTAGTATGCTCTAAATGCATATGTTTTTTTAGCACATTAAAGACAGACTCAATTAAAGAACGTTTATTTAATAACCGCTTATCTTGTATATCCAATAAATATGTTTTCATATCTTTACGAAGATTAGTTAATAAACGTAGACCATTGGTCAGCAGTTGATGAAATAACTCTTTAGATATGTAAGCTTTATCAGCAAGCAATTTACCAGATAAACCTTTAGAAAAAACTGAAGCTACAGATATGTTGCTTTTATTGCCTTTAGTAATTTTAACTGACATTATTTCGCCTTTATTAGACCTCTTTCGAAACTGGTTAATGTAGTTCAAAATTATAAATGCCAGAGATCAAATAAAATCTAAGACCGAATCTTTATTTGTCAGCAATAATTTTGAACCGTTTTAGCATACCAATAACGTTTTCATTGACAACTCTTTCTCATGCTAATCTACGATTATTCTTTTTATCATTTTTAGTTAAAGGATGTCTCTTGCTTTTTTTCTTTGGTAATGCAGAATTATTGTGAATTTTTTGTATGCCTTGATATCCTGTATCAGTAATCACTTTTACCTTAGGATGGATAAGAATTTTGGATTTCTTAAATAATCTAAAGTCATGTTTTTTACCGTTAGAAAAATCTGTACATATTACTTGGCGCGTTTTCTTATCTACCACTATTTGAGTTTTTAGTGTATGCCTTTTCTTCTTTCCTGAATAATAGAATTTTTGTTTTTTTTAGGTCTTTCTATAGGACTCTCAGTAGCATCAATCAAGACTACTTCATAATTCATATCACTCTTCATTAAAGCTTTACGGCCTGGAAGAGCAAAGTTTGGGTGTTTAACTAGGGTGTCTTCTACCCATTTTACAGCTTTATATGCTCAACTTTCACTAATCCCATAGTTCTGACCTATATGGAAATAAGTACAGTATTCTCTAAGGTATTCTAAGGCCATCAGCAACTGTTCCTCCAAATTAAGCTTATTTTTACGCCCACCTTTTGATTTCTTAAGACCGTTAGCTTTCCTCAAAATATTCACCATCTTTGAAAATGTTTCCTTACTTACTCCTGTTAATCGACTAAATTTTTCATCCTTTAACTCTTTAATCTGATCGAATTTCATTATTACTTCAAATCAGATATTTATAAACGCTAATTTAGGATAAGGGATTAGAAGAGAAAGAAGAAGAGATAAGATGGGGATTAAGTTTAGAGATAGAATAACTAGCAAGAGAAGCAATTATATGAATAAAGAAATTAAGAGGAGAACGGTGTCTAGTATGCTCTAAAAGCATATGTTTTTTTAGTACATTAAAGACAGACTCAATTAAAGAACGTTTATTTAATAACCGATTATCTTGTATGTCCAATAAATATGTTTTCATATCTTTACGAAGATTAGTAAATAAACGTAAACCATTGGTCAGCAGTTAATGAAATAATTCTTTAGATATGTAAGCTTTATCACTAAACAATTTACCAGATAAGCCTTTAGAAAAAAACGAAGATACAGATAGGTCGCTTTTATTGCTTTTAGTAATTTTAACTGACATTATTTCGCCTTTATTATTGATTATAAGATGTGCTATAGGAAAAATTGGTCTTCTAAGGCAGATAGTATAAGTATGAAGATTTATATAGGTTTGGCATAATGATTTTTGTCAACCTTTTGTCAACCTTTTGAACAAAAATTTGATGGTAATTTGTAAAAAAATTATTTTCAAAAACACCTACTATAGCTGTATTTTTGGAGATGAAAAATGCGACCTGTAGTATTCGACTTTTTAACCAATGGTTGTAATTTTGTTAAAAATAATAGTAACAATAATGACACAATATTTTATAACTTTATTGGAAATATCATTCCACCAGAATGGAGAAAGCTAACTGGAGATAATGGAAAAGCATTAAGTAAAACATCTAAACAGCTTTTATCCTTTATAGTATATAGACTATATATCTATTACAACAAAGATATAGATGAATTACAGGAAAGTTATCAGCTTTATGAAGATAAGCTGAATGTTGGTCAAAGAAGAGTTAGGCAATGCTTGGTTGAATTAAGAAATGCAGGTTTTATTAAAGTTGAAAATAGAACAATAATTAAAGGCAATCTCAAGTTACGTAATGTTCTTTGTGTAAAACTTCTAAAAAATTTTCAGCGTTTCACTGAAAAAGAAAAAAAAGAAGAAAAAATTGTCCTTCTGCAACAAAAAAATTTTCACATCAATTTGCAAGAATTTGCAGGTGAACCTGCAAAAAATTGCAGCTACATATATAGATATAATAATAATAAAAAAAATAATAATAGATCTAGATCTACTGAAGATAAGTTAATAGAGAATGATCAAAATAAAAATGAAGATCAACAGCAAAATTTGAAGTTTAAATATACGGAATCTGATGATTTTATAGAAATTGAGTTAGTAGGAAATGAAAAAGAAAATCAACAGCAACAACAGAATTTGAATTCCTATGAGCTTAGTGATTTTAGCAATAAAAAGCTATCAAACAAGGATTATGAGCAAAATAGTGAGTTAGTAACTCCAGTTATTACTAAGGATTTAGAGGTTGAAAAGAATAAATGCTGTCCCAAAAGAAAAAGACTAGCAGATTATTATCCACTAACACCAGAAGATGCAATTATACTACAACGTATGTCTAGTAGAAGCTTCAACATATACTTCATAAATCAATTACTGTTGAAGTTATCAAATAAATATCCAAACCGTCATTTTGTAAATAAGATAGCAGTGCTAAACTATATGGCAAAAGCCTTAGCAAATGAATTACTAACTACTGATCAGGCTAATAGTGGAAATTTTTTTAATGATGTAGGAAGATTTAAAGAACAGTATCTAGCAAACATTGAATCTGGTACAGATCGTAGTATGAAGGCTCAGTTGAAGCGTAAAATAGCTGGAGTCTTTGAAGCAGATATGGCTTATCAAATTTTAACATCTTGTGATTTTGTAGCAGCGGTTAAAAACAAATATTACATCAAGTTGATTAAGAATATTACACTGTCAGATCATATTAAATTCAAGATATTACAGGAGATACGAGCTGTACATGGCAACGATATTGAGCTGTTACAAGTTATACCATTTGATGAATCAAAACAAGTTACAAATAGCACAACTGAGTATCAAAAAACAACAATTTTACAGCAACAAATAAGTGACGAAGATTACCTTTCAGAACTTAGTAAAGAGCTAGGCTCCAACTCGATTTGGTACAAAGTACGAGAATCTTTGATTAAAAGTTATGGTCAAGCTATCGATAAGTCATGGTTTAGCAAATTAGAAGTTATAAATGAAGATAGTGTTAACAAAAAAATATTCATCAAAGCAAAAACAGAATTTGAAGATAGTTACATCAGAGAGAACTATCTGAAAGATCTTGAGTCCTCTTTTAAAGCTCAGGGATTTTCTTTCGAGTTAGTTAAGTTTAGTAATTTTAATAAAATTTAAAGAGTGATATGGAAAAAGATCTTGCAAAGATTGCTCCAAATAATATTCAAGCAGAGCAAATGATACTTGGAGCAATTCTGATTAACAATCGTGCGCTATATAACATTAACGAATTTTTACTGCCAGAACATTTTTATGAACCATTACATGGCAAAATATACAAGTCAATTAATCTCATTATTAGTAAAGGAATTAGCGCTACTGTAATTTCGCTCAAAAATATGCTAGGCAATGAACTCACATTTGATGAAATAGGTGGAGTAGATTATCTAGCTAAACTTACAACGTTAGCATTAAGTATAGTTAATGTTAATGAGTACGGCAAAATAGTATATGATCTTGCGCTGAGGTGTTATTTAATTGAAATTGGAGAAAAAATAGTAACAAATGCGTATTCTTCTACTTTAGCAGATTTAGCTATAAGTCAGATCGAAACTGCTGAATCTCAATTATATGATCTAGGTTCAAGGGGAACTTTAAGTAAAGGATTTACAAAATTACAAACTTCAATTGAAGAATCATGGACATCAATTTCATCTGCTATTAAAAATAAAAACTCTATTAACGGTATTAGTAGTGGACTACTTGACCTTGATTCAAAGCTTGGAGGATTTAAAAATTCTGACCTAATAATATTAGCTGGCAGGCCATCAATGGGTAAAACTGCTTTAGGAGTTAACTTAGCAATAAATGCTTGTAAATATTTTCTTACTCAAAAAAATACTAAAGATAATGTAGTGCCATCAGTTGGATTCTTTTCTTTAGAAATGTCATCTCAGCAAATCTCTACTCGAATTCTTTCTATAGAATCAGAAATTAATAGCTCTGCATTATTTAACGGTAAAATAGATGAACAAGATGTTGATAAGTTAAAGACTGTACAAGACCAAATACAAAAGTGGAATTTTTTTATAGATGATGCTCCAGCAATCTCGATATCTGCAATTAGATCTCGAGCTCGTAGACTTAAACGTACTCATAATTTAGCAATATTATTTATTGATTATTTACAGCTAATAAAAATTGATTCCAGAGGAAGTCAGTATAATCGAGTACAGGAGATTTCTGAAATTACTCAGAGCTTAAAAGCTCTTGCTAAAGAGCTCAATATTTCAATCATTGCGTTATCTCAATTGTCTAGAGCTGTAGAACAAAGGTCAGATAAAAAGCCTATTCTCTCAGATCTACGAGAATCAGGCTCAATTGAACAGGACGCCGATATTGTAATGCTTATATATCGTGACGAATATTACTTGTCTAGATCAGAACCAGATCGAGGTACTCCAGAATACACAGAATGGAAAGCTAGACAAAATAAATGTTATAACACTGCTGAAATAATTGTTGCTAAACACCGTAATGAGCCAGTTGGTACAGTGAAGTTGCACTATAATAGTAGGTATTCTAAATTTGGCAATATTGTTAAAAACTCTCAGCAATGTTAATAAACGCTAGATTATGCATAAGATGAAAAAATGCTGGTCCAAAAAAAAAATTACAGCAAAATTTTACTCATTAACACCAGAGATATGCAACTCAAGATTAGTTTTTTTTGGCATCGTGATAACTGAATTCAAAAAATTTATAATTTAATTTGCTTCTTTTCCAGTTTTTATCTGGGATTGGAGTATACAAAAAGTTTAAATTATGGTATAATTTATTAATAACCATTTAGAGGTGGCCAATGATAGATTTTTATAGTGAGAGCTTAATAAATAAGCTGTTCAGAAGCAAAGTACAGCAGCTTATTAATAAGGATAGTACACTTGTCAATTCAAAATATAAAGACGGTACTACAGCTTTATCTGTTGCTTTGAAATATAAGAATCTACCTATTGCCGAGATTTTACTAAGCAATGGAGCTAACATAAACGCACAAGATAATGATGGGCACACCGCTTTACATCTTGTTGTGGATACAATTCAAGTATATTATGAATTTTTCGAAAAATATCCTACCTATTGCAATGATCATATAGCATTACTGCTACAATATAATGCTGATGTAAATATCGAGAATAATCAAGGTAATACACCTTTATCTGATGCTGTTGAATGCAAATGTGTAGAACCTTTAGCAATTATGCTAAAACATAATTCTACTGGTATTAATAAAAAATATGATGAAGGAGAAACGCTACTACATATTGCTGTTCGTAATAAAATCATAGATATTATACAGCTTTTGATTGATTATGGAGCAGATATTGATGCAAAAGATGATAACGGCATGACTACTATAGATTATGCTGCTAAAAGCGGTAATGCAGATGTATTCAACTTTCTAACGGAACAATCGGTCCCATGGTATTAGGTTTTAACAGATAGCTAATATGTTAATATTAAAAAGAGAAGTTAATATGAATGTTTTGAAATTACTTTTACAACCGGGTTATGCTGTTATATTAGCATTCGTTGTATTATCTTCACCATCGATATGTACAGCGAATAATAATGTAAACTTCAATGCCTCTAAAGGTGGTATTGATACTTCGCAATTCTATATAAAATTTTCAACTGGTATTGTTACTAACTACGATACATTAGAAGCTGGAATTGGTTATAGATTAAATCGGCACAGAATGGATGTAAGATTAGGATTTATGTGTCATCACAACTGTAGAGATAACTTTATTCAAGGAAATTATTATTACAATATAATTGAAGGTAACAAAGCATCAATTTTTGTTACAGGTGGCCTAGTATCAGCTTTCAATAGTGATAGCGGTACTGGTATAGACTTAGGAGTTGGTACAACAATAAACTTATCAAGAGATACATATTTGGACATTGAATGTAGCACAATGGCTAACTATAGACCACTTCCTATTCATATACGATTTGGATTGCGGGTTCATCTTTAATTGCTAAGCTCAGGTCAAGTAGTTAGTTCGAATAGTTAGTAATGATTAGCTCATTAACAGGATTGCGTTGTTCATTGATTGAGTATATAATCCAATATGAGTAATGAAGAAGTCTTTTTTACAGCGTGATAACTAGTAATTAAGTCGAGATTAATATCAGAAAAAAACATTGTTTAAACAGATGCCTAACTTGAAAAAATAAAGCCCCACCTCCAAGGAATGGTTCATAGTAATTATAGTATGGCCCTGAAGGAAGATGCTCTATTAATCTATTAACAATTCTCCTTTTGCCTCCAACTCAATGGAGAAAAGGCTTTGGTTCATTAGAAATTGCTATTGACACAAGAATTTTTGATTAATTAAATCTCTACTATGAATTATAGCAGAAAATAAGCCTTAAAGCCAGTAATAATAACTGCTACAGAACTTTTTTATAAATCTTTTTTGAATGATATTTTTGTAGCTAGAGATACAATGTGATAATTTCGCATCTATTTTAAAAATTTCATAATTATGACAAAAAGTCATGTACTGATAAAAATCTAAATGATACTGTATACCTGATATTATCTGAGATTCAAGATTTAGATAATGTTCGGATAGAGATTAAAAGCGTAAACGATCAAAATTTATTCTTTAATCTCTAGCTGCTATATAAACTAATACAGCAGGAGGATTCTATGCCTATTGAAGACGAAGGTCAAAATAAAATCAATAAATTAACCGAAAAATTATCCACAGAGGGAATTAATAGCACAACAATAAAACAGATAGATACTGAAATGCAAAAACTATACTTTCAGCTAGAGGAATCTGAGCAAGTAAGCATAAAACTCATAGATTGGATACAATATTTTAGGCTAATAGTAAATAACTACGACAGAAAAAAAGTAAATATAATAGCTTCTCTAAATGGAATGATTTTTTTATTTAGACAATACATAGCATCAACGAATGTAAGACATGAAAATTTATGTTTAAAAAAATTTAGCATACAAAAGCTAGTAAAAAATGCCGTCAGGAGACTAGAAGACATTGCAAAAGAGAAAGATATAAAAATCAATTACAATTTTCAGTACAAAATGAAGGATATTGTGATTGGAAATAGTGATCACTTACAAGCTATATTAAGTCAATTAATAGGAAGCGTCATTAGATTTAATCACAGCTGCCAGGTTATAATTACAGTTCATTTGTTTACTATAAAAAATTATATAAAAAGCGATAACATACTACAATTTAGAATACATGATACAGGAAGCGGTATTTCAAAAGAAAAATTAGGGAATATAAAAGCTAAATTAGCTGATTTTGAGTTGGTAAGAGACTATCCGCTAATGCTTGAATCAGGATTATGGTTTGTAAATTACCTTATTAATCAACTTAATGGAGAAATGGAAATAGAAAGCGAAAAAGACAAGTTTACAACCATTACTTGCAATATTCCAGTACAACTTTTTTAATCAAATTAATTCGCTTCTTTTTCAGTTTTTGTCTGAGATTGGAGTATATAAAAAGTTTAATTTATTGTATAATTTATTAAAGATTATTTAGAGATGAAAAATGATAGACTTTTATAGCGAAAGCTTACTAAATAAGCTGTTTGAAACCAACGTAAGATTTGACACTAAAATTGATCTTGATAAAGTTGAAAAAGCAATATTTTATGCCAAAAAATATCATGGCCAGCAAAAGAGAGATACTGGAGAACCTTATTATATGCATCCATTAGAAGTAGCTTATATGGTATCAGACTACAGCTTTGAAACAGATACGATTATTACAGCAATACTACATGATACACTAGAAGATACAACATTAACTAAAAAAAAGATTGCTAAGGTCTTTGGTGTAAAGATTGCAGAACAGGTTTTTGACCTTACCAGAATTAGGAATAATAAAAAAATCAGTTCTAGAGAAATGATTAAAATATTGCGTCAGCAAAACAAAAAAGATTTGTTATTAATCAAATTATGCGACCGTTTACATAACATTCAAACTGTATTCATAAAATCTGATGAAAAAAGACAAAAAATCATCATTGAAACTGAGCAAGAATTTATACCTCTTGCTCGACACCTTAAACTATCAAAGATTGCTGATAAGTTAAGTGGATACTGTTTACTTAATACTTATCTGGAATAAATGCTAATTCAAAAGAACAACAATATTTTATTTTTAAATAAAGATAGCTAGTTCAAAAAAAGTAGCATTGTTTTTTGAACTCTAAGATTTAAGACTATATCTCTTAATGTTTAGGAATATTTTTTGATATAGTCCATAATCCAGAATAAATCTTATGTTAAATGTTAAAACATTTTTGCTGACACATTCTTAACTTATGAACATGTGATTCTCTGTACCTTGATTCTAATGAAAAAATAGTTGCAAGCTAAATCGACAAGATTGAAATATTACTGTGACTTGGATATGTGAACAGTGTATAACATAACTGTCTTATTTAGTGTTTTAGCTATTACATTGCATAATTATATTGACAACTATTAGTAAATGCATGTTATAATACAAAATATAGAGATTAAGCAAGGTATTATAATGAATCCTTTTTCAATAGCAGCAGCTAAAGCACTATCATTTGCCACTGAATCTATGAGCGATGCAGTTGAATGCGTTAACAAAATTATGTTGAATTCTGTGAGTGCTAACTGTAATGTGACTACATTTAGGAAAATACCTCCAGCTGACGAGTTGTTCGCCAGTACAGACAGTATACTTGCATGTAATAGTAGCAAGATAGATCCATATAGATATCTCGGCAATACTATGGATTCAATTCGTATGTTTGGAATAACATATAATCCTGACCTTCTTCATGAGTGTACAGGTCAGGAAGTATTAACATCGAGTAATGCTATATCGTGTGAAAAAAATGAGTTACTATATGAACATAATGTTCCAAATTATGATGATAGTATCCAGAACACTGTAGTTAGATACTGTATTAGCTCTTGCAAAATAATCAACTGCAACTTGATCAAGCTGAAAGAATTTTGCTCTGGCATGGGGTGTGATAATTATGATAATACTACCTATAGCAGTGTAAATTTTGTTAATGTTACAACTAGTCCTGAAGAGGAAAATTTTTTCACTTCTGCTACAGCAACAGTAGCAGGTGTAATAGTTCCATGGATAGTGCCAACAGTACTAGCAGTTTCTGGAGGTATAGCATTATATGGAATATATCATTTGCGCTCCTCAAAAAATAAAACCAGTTCTTTGCCTGTAAACAGTGTAGACGTAGGTACAAATGCTAATACTAGTGTTAAAAATTTAAATGCAGAAAAAATTTCAACAGATTTCCTAGATAATGATGCACAAGCACATCTTTATGAAGATCTAAAGACATATAAATGTGAAGAAGCAGCATATGATGACACTGCACTGCCAATATCAGGTGGTCAAGATGCAATAAGGGCTGAGGCTGTATAACAATATTCTCTATACCTCTATCATAATCTTTATTATTAATAGATACTTTTTTCTTATTTAAGATATAAGTTCTAAATTATATTGAACATTGAGAAGGCCATTCTTTAAGGCCTCAATGTCCTTAACATGGCCGCACCATTCTTGACGAAAACTGTTCCATTTTAAGCCATGAAGGTGAATGTGGCGCTTAGTGTTTTCGTCTGGTTCAGAGGTGAATTTTAAAATCACAGCAGCTTTATTTTGCTGTTCTTTATCAAAAATATCTTTACCTATTGTAGTCCAATTGATCCTGAACATTTGGATGTTGTGTTAAAGTTTCTTTTAGTGAAACAATTGCACCAAATAAAGTATTTGTTGATAAGTGATCAAGCTTAGCTTTAGCAACTAATCCACCCATTTCGATAAGACGTCGAGTACGCATTTTACGTTCTTTAATTTTAAGGTTAACCTCATCCATGATTAGCTTAGCCTTTTTTTGCTGAAGAGTAATTTTTTGCTGCATAAGATTTGCCATGTTAGTAATTCAGAAAGATAAAAAAATCAGGCAAGAATATATCAAAATAAAATCCCAGTAAAGAAAAAAACCGTGCCTACCAAACCAACATCAAATAATTATAGTCAAAAAAACGTGAATTCAAGGTTAGAAGCTTCATTGAAAAATAAGCTTACTACGCAATACGTAAACTTGAAAGTTTACTGCTAAAAAATGAGTACTCATTAACCGATTGAATGTTAAAAAAAAGAAGTTTGTGCTAGCAAAATCAAAAAAACCATGCTAACTTAAAACTCAGGTGAAAATTGGTGTTGAGATGGCGATAAAGTTTGCAAGGATTGAATTTTTACGTAGAAGTGAAGGAGGTGATAGTTGTCGTAAGGCAGCGTATAATGCAAGAACTATTGTTAAAAATAAGCAGACAGGTATAAGGTATAACTTCTCTCGTAAGAAAGATAACGTATATCATACAGTGCTGATACCGGATTATGTAAAACAAGAATTCAAGAATATTCAAACATTAATGAATGAGGTAGAACGAACAGCAAAAAAAGACAACAGCCAGTTGTTGAAGGATATAGTAATAGCATTGCCAGACGAGAAGGAGCTAAATTTAGAGCATAGAATAGAACTAACTCATCAAATAGTTGATGCAATGGAATGGGGGCAAAATGGTCTTGGAGTACAGATAGACATTCATAAGCCTCAAATAGGAGATAAAAACTGGCATGCGCATATATTGGTTACTACAAGAAGATTTAAAGAGAATGGTGAAGAATTGGGTGATAAAGCTGTTGACTTAGAGGCTAAATTTATAACAGTAAAAGGTCAGTGGCGTATTATTAAAGATCACAAGATGATTCATGAAATAGCAAAAGAAGAAACTAATGTATATTTCGCTGAATTAGGCTTACCATATAGAGTTGACGAGACAAGCGAAGTGCCTGGAAAGCATATTGGACCTCGTAGAATTAGGAATTTAATTAATGAAGTATTAAATGAAAATGAGTTACGTAAAGAGGCTCATTTGAAGATTATTAATGATGCTGACGTAATAACGGATTCTATAACACATTACAAATCTATTTTTACTAAGCAGGATGTTGAAAAAGCAGTAAAAGATATACCAGATCCAACAGCAAGAGAACAGTTAGTTCAGAAAGTGCTTAGTTCAAATAGAATACTAGAGTTATATCATGATGATGGTGAAAGTAGCAAATATTTTACGACAATTGAGGTTCGAAATGAGGAGACGAGAATAATCAGAATAGCTAATAAAATCAATAATCAGGTTTATTACAACGATATTTACAATCTTAAAAGTGATATCGAAGGTCTAGCAAATGTTAGCGAAGAACAGAAACAAGCGCTAAGGCATATTTTGCTTAGCACTAGCGGAGTTAGAGTCTTAAGAGGAAGAGCTGGTACAGGAAAATCTTATGTTTTAGTGAAAGCTCATAAGCTCGCAACAAATCGTGGACAAAAAGTTATTGGTCTTGCCCCCACTCATAAGGCAGTATCAGAGCTGAAGAGCAAAGGTTATACTGAGGTCTATACAGTAAAGGGATTTTTGTATAATCGAAAAAAAATTTTTATGAAAGGCAGCTTAATAGTAGTAGATGAAGCTGGAATGGTAGGTACTAAAGCTTATGCAGAGCTGTTTAGAGTAGTTAGAAACAATTATTGTCAACTGATACTCGCTGGAGATGAAAAACAGCTAGCTTCAATAGAAAGAGGCGGAATGTTTGAGATGCTGAGTAATAATTTCGGTTCACATGTTTTAATAGATATTCGCAGACAAAGTGAAAACTGGAGCAGAGAAGCAGCAACAAAGTTTGCTGAGAGTAATATTTTAAGCGGTATAACCTTACTGAGACAAAATAAATGTGTTAAGTTTGATAATACATTACAGGATTCAATTAGTAAGTTGATTTATGATTGGAGTCTAAGCAAGTTTAAGCTACATGAAAAATTGGTAATTACAGTACGTAATAAAGATGTCGACATTCTTAATTCAAGTATTAGATCTTTGTTAAAAGCAAATGGTACGCTACAAGGCACAGAATATAGGCGTTCAATAGCTGGAAGGAAAGAGTCCTATATGGCAGGAGATAGAATCGTATTTCAAAAAAGCGATAAGGATTTACAAATACAAAACAGTGAATTTGCAACTTTAACTTCTGTTAATAAAAATGAATTTGTAGCTAAGACAGATGCAGGAAAAGAGGTGAGTTTTGATCCTAGTAAAATACAATTTAAACATGGCTATGCAAGTACTGTTTATAAGGCTCAGGGAGCTTCTATAAAAGATGTATACGTTTTGCATAATGGAATAAGTAATATAAGCAGCTCATACGTAGCTATGACAAGGCATATAGAGAAGTTGCAGCTATATTGCAATAAGAAAGCTACTGTAAGCATTAACAGTTTAATAAATCAGCTCAGCAGACCAAATGATAAATCAGCTAGCATAACTCTAAAAACTGCTCATGATTTGGAGAAAGAACGGACAAAGACAACTGTTTTTAGTAAAATTGAAAACTGGTTTAAGTCTATAATCAATGATATCAATGATAGATCTCATGTGAATAAAGAATATTATCATTTTACCGCTAAACCAGAGCAAGAAGCTAAAGTAGAAAAAGTCCAGCTCAAAGATATTTCTACTCCATTATTTATGCAGATCAAAGAACAAAGACAATATGATTATGATGTAACCATTCTGTCAGCAGAAGGAAAAACGATATCAAGTTTTCAGGAAGCTGGCATTGATAGCAGAATGGTATATAGCTCAAATGTAAATAATTTGAAGTACTATCAACCATTTCAAGGAGAAAAGATTCTTATAGCTGCAAATAATGATAAACAAAATAAAGAATATGTAAGCACTATAAACGAGGCTGCAAAAGTACTGACAAGCAAAGGAGCAATCACTAGTATCGTAGTTCCTTCAGAAGGTGAAGATTTTAACGAAATGCTAAAAAATAAAGGAGCCACAGCTGTTAAGGAGCTTATGATACCTGAAATCATGAAGTTAATTAATACTCAGAACGTAAAAACAGAGCCTGAACAAATTGTAAAAGCAGATATAGCTCCAAAAATTAGAATTAGACGACGCTAATTTAACCTCAAAATAGTTGAAAATTTTAAACTTCAAGATTACTATTGAGAAATCTAATCTTCTATGTATTATTAGGATACATTAAGTGTATTGATAAATTAAGCAGATTTTTTACTGTAACGAAAATATACACAATAATTGGTGCAACAATCGCAAAGTATCAATGTTCAACTTTTTGATAATTATATCACCAATAAGAATGGAACATGCTTTGTATTGCTGCACCAATTATTGTGTATATCAATCACATTTTACATATTACTACTTATAAATGTCTAACCTACAAACATACCATCATTAGTATATCTTAATATTCCAATTGTTGCTACTTTTCTTGTTTACTACTCAAGCTGAAATAATAGATATAAAACAGATCATAGTATGGTTTATGTAATTTGTGTTACGCTAAGAACGCCAGTTTAGGACAAGAAAAAGCAGGGAAGGCATAATGTAAAAGGTCTACGAGAGATAATATGAAATTAAATTATGCGATATATTTAAATATTAATTTCAATTAATAACAGTTTATTTATTGCTCATATTTCTACAAGTATTAGTTCATAATACTATACTTAATAACCTGAACATTGACCATTGTAACACTTGTATATATATCTCTCTCTTTCTAACTGTTTCTTATTCTAAATTTGCATTTGCAAACATGCGAGCAATAAGTAAATGGCTATCTATATTTAATATATCACATAATTATAATTGCACATTATCTCTTGTATACCTTTTGTATTATGCTTTTCCTGCTTTCTCTTATCCTAAACTGGCGTTTATAATTTTGCACTACCTTAACCAGTTTCGAAAGAGGTCTAATAAACGTTCATTAATTGAGTCTGTCTTTAATGTACTAAAAAAACATATGCATTTAGAGCATACTCGACATCGCTCCCCTATTAACTTCTTTGTTCATATAATTTCTTCTCTTGCTAGTTATTCTATCTCCAAACTTAATCCCTACCTTATCTCCTCTTCTTTCTCTTCTAATCCCTTATCCTAATCTGGCGTTTTATAGTATATATAGCCAAACTATAAACACCTTCTCTCAATTGTTATCTCGTCTATAGTTGAATAAAAAGAGCAAAAGTTAATAAAAGTTAAATAATCATTGTAAATTTATTTTTCATTGCATACACTAAAATAATGGGCTATGTGAAAGCGCATTATTGCTACTTTGTGTGGTAATAAACTTACAATTTATAAAGGAAGGAAGATATATATGATGTATGATTCATTAGATGTTAATATTCGGTTTTTTTATGAAGAATATTTAAAAAAAGCAAACAATGTATTAACATTTGAGATAAATGATTACGTATACGAGTCATTATTACACGATGTAATGCTTGATATACAGCAGTATCAATGGAATCAAGGACCTCTCACAATAGAGTTCAACTTTAACTATAGTAACTTTGGATATGTAGACTCATGTATTTTATGTGATGGGCTGTCTGAAGTAGAATGGTATTCAAAATCAACAATTAAATTATCATTGCGATGTCGAAGTTTAAACTTTGAGGGAGCTATGAAGGTTATAGACCTTTATAACAGACTGCCAAATATCAATTTATGGATCGATTTAGAAGGTATTAATAGTGATCGTAGGATGCTAATATCTTATATTAAACAAGTAATAGTGGCAAATGCAGAAAATGTGGAAGAAGATAAAGATATTGTAACTATCCATAATGATAGGATGACTGTACTGTGCAGTCAAGAAATAGATGATTTAATATGCGAAGGGGATACAAATCATGAGCCAAACAATCATTTTTGATACAAATAATTATATTTCACTCAAAATGCTATTTGACACTATTTGTGTTGCATATAACAAAGTACCAAGTGATGCTATGCAGACCCTTTTTAAAAATGAAGGTATTTTTGATGATAGGTCAGGAGAGGCCTATAAGACAATAAAATACGAGCATATAGCTAAATATTTTGAAAAGGCTACTACACAGGAGGATTTTGATAGCTTAGTAGACAATCTAAAGAAAGCAGCAGGGGATAGCAAATCGTTTTATCTAAGTATAAAAACTAAGGATTGCAAAGATAGAACAGTATTTCCAGTATCTATGGTGAAGGATGAACTAGACAAGCATGTATATCAGGAAAACATAAATCAAGACAAATCACATCGCTACAAAAAAATAAGTGAATATTTTGGTATTTTGGGAAATGCTAAAACTTTTTCAGAAATTATAGATCCACAAGGACCAGATCTTAGAAACAATAAGCATATTATATTACTGCTAAACTTAGCAAAAAACTCTGATATTAACATTAAAGTTATTCCACCTGTTTTTCATGAATTTGTACATCATAAATCATCAAATTTACAAGGTAATAATAACATAGAAACAGAAAACCAACCAGTGCTTTCTGCAGAAGCACAAACAATATTCAATTATGCTACTGAGCAAAACTCTCCTCAACCTAGAGAGTTATTTTTAGCAAGCATTAATGCAAAAGTAGAAGATATATTTATAGGACATGTTCAGCCTGAACATATAATAGCTTCTGAAAAAGCTACTGATGGTAAAAAACCTGATGCCAAGCAACCTGATTACTTACCAATACAAAAATTCTTAGAACGAGTTTACAACGCTGAAGTTCGTGGCTATCAAGATACTAAGTTTTTCTATTATAGAAAATATCTACACCATATTGTAGATTATATTTACGATCATTTAACTTCACAAGAAGTAAGTGAGAACTTTCAGAGGTTAAAAAATATATGTAGTAAATATTCTCATCTGTATGATAATATAGATTCTCAAATTATAGTTGCCCTAGATGCTATCAAAGGCAAAGGTGCAGGCAACATTAAAGGCACAAAAAGTAGTAAAAATTATTATGCTGCATTATCTAAAACTTGGTCTGGTATTTTTCATAGCATAAATGATGGACAAGGTGATATGCAAAATGCTAATACAATGTACAATGATCCAAAATTTAAATCAGATAGAGAACACATATTGGAGGTTATTGCATATACATTATTTCAAAGAGGCCAAGAGTTTAATTTTTACGATTTAATGATTAATGCTTATGCTAAAGTGCATGATGCTTTTTTCACAACTGCTAATACTAAAATGGTATCTCAACTGCATGACGGTGCTTTTAAAATGTATTTTGATGATGTAAAAATATTATTTACACAGTTGGATTATAGTTATAGTAAAGAAACCTTTTCTAACGGAAGAGATAATAGTTTTAGAGCAGCAGCAAAAGAATTAGAAGTAAAGTTTCCTGGCTTCCTGAAAGATAAAACTATAAAACATTTGCGAAGTGTATTTGAAGACTCTGAATTAGCCAAATTTTTTTCTCAAGATAGTTTAGATACATATAAAGAGAAGTTAAATGAATATATTAAAACCTTACAAAGCTATTATAGTGCTGATGTAAACCACAGAATTAATTTTAATACAAAAACGTGGAAATCATTAGTAACTCACTGGGAATCAATAGATGATACATTGCATGCTATGTCTTTTTTGTTAAAACCTAATTATAAATCATATCTTAAAATAAATGCTGTGGCTACATCAACTCGTGCACGTGAGTTAAGTAAGCTACAGCACCAAAAACAAGAATCTGTTGAGCAATATAAAAGAGTACTAGGTATATTAGATGCTAATGCTATAGGAGGAATAAATAATAATATATTCATACGCAAAAGCGAAAAAAGCATCACATACGAAGTACTATCCAATAGACAAGAACAATTTGCACAGATATTACACGAATACATAGATAAGAATAGTTATTCAATTGAGACACTTAGCTTAGAACTAGCAGCTGTAATAACCCCAGGAAAAGTAGGCACAAGTAGCGGGCTATGTCTCACTGATTCTAAAGTTAGGAATAAGAGAGGAGTAGATAGTAAGTGCGTAATAAGCTGGAACGATGTTGATAAGTTTAATACAAATGAAGAAATTTCAGAGAAACGGAACTATTATAAAATTAAGATTGATACTGAAAAATTTAATAAGCTATTATCTGAGAATACTAACTTAGATCTAGAGCCTCAATTATTAGATTTAGCAAAAGGTATACTAGCAGAAGATAGTGATAGAATAGTTGGTCATGAAAAATACTTATTTAGCAAGATTGTAGAAAATGATGGTTATGCAAGCTGGCGTAATAATAAGTTCTTAGAAGAGATGAATAATATTGCCAAGAGCCCTTCTTCAGGCTTTAGTACTACACTGCAGAATAGATTAGCCAATGCTGGATCACGTATTCTACTAATAAGAGGAATACATGGGACTATTGTTTCATGTCAGCAAGCACTCAACGGAGGCGGATCAGAGCAAAACCTAGGCTGCTCATTAAGCCTTGGCGAGATAAGTTCGTCATTTTTAATACCACGTGGTGAAGATGCATTAATAAAAAAATTTCCTAAATTTCCAAAAACAATTAGGCTTGGAGGAGCTGTATTAGGCGGAGTATTTGATATTATAACCATAGTCCTATCAACAATTAAGTTAATTGAATGTGCTAAAGTAGCAAATACTGATTATACATGTAGTGATAAGGAGATAAGAGATAGCATCGCTGCTATTACATTTGCTGGAGTATCATTTGCTTCTGGTATTATTTTAGTAGCTCTTTCAGCCGGTGGCCCAATTGGTATTGGAGTAAGTATAATTATAATGGTAGCTAGTATAATATATAGTGGCATCAGTACCATTATAGAATGGGAACAAAAGTATGATACTACACATTTAGAAAATTTACAGCTGTTCATAAGCAACGCGTTTATGTTAAGCACATCGAAAGATCTTGATGAGCTTGTGCTTAGAACAAATTCAGTAAATTCTATAGTTAAGTCAGCATGGGATGCACTAAACTCTTTTCCGAATAATACAGCTGCTTATGCTACTGGGCTTGGATACATTGATATCTATACTGAGGTTGTACTAAAATGTCCAAAACAACTAAAAAAATGTGAAACATGTACTTCCGAGAAGCCTACTTCGGGTCTGAATAAGATTCTATCTATGAGATTTACTAAAAGATGCTATATTGCAGAAGCTACAGCTAGAATTGAACTTAATTTTAGCCCTAGTGTTCATATATCTCGTGTTTTGCCAGATGAAATAGCAGGAGCTACATTTAGCTGTTTACCAAAAGTTACTAATAGTCCTTATGAATACAAACTCTCGAACAGTAACTTAGCATCTTCATATCCAAATGTTAGACACTATTGTGATAATGCAGTAGTTATTGAGCATGATAGCAGGAAATTACAAGCTGATCAAACAAAGTTTATTGTTTTTGATTTTAGCTATATATACTATGGTTATGTTAAAGGTAGCAATGAGCTAAATAACATTTTTTTCATTCGTACAGGTAATCCCATAGTACAAGGTGGCCACGCTGTTACTAATCACTTTATGTTTTTGGATGATAAGTTTAAAGGTAGAATATATTTTGGTAACTACATAAACATAATAGATGCAAGTAATATAAAGTCTCAAGTTGTAGAATTTAAAGTTGATTATGTGAACTGCATAATCGGATTAGCAGGTACTATAGGAGATACTGTTAACTTAATGCAAGAAACATTAAATGATGAGGAGATTAGAGATACTCCATATATAGGCAATCTAAATATTCAATATATAGGTAGAGTTAATAAAGCAGATCATGTTGATTGTGATACTGTTGATGCATCTATTAGGGCAAGGAAAATAGGGGACAGTATATATAAGGACAAAGAGATACTTAATTCTGATAGTATGCATATAGACAGTAATGGAGGTAATGGAGAAAAAGGATTTGATGTTATAAAAAACTGCAAAAAGTTAACGATAGGACCATATACAAAGGTAGAAGGTGATAGCGGTTATTACACTATTTTTGTTAAGTCAATGCAAAACGAGTATGCAAATCAGGAGATGAAATCAACAATAGGAGTACGTGGTACAGGTAATATTGTGTTCCTAGATATTGCTTTATTACAAGCTGAGATTAAATACTTGCCAACTAATACTATATCTATAAGTATATCATTGACTCAAGGTGGTATATTCACACTTGAGATAAACAACTATTTCAATCAAGCAAAAAAAACTCCAAATTTTAATCTAATTGATAAGTATGGTAGTGTTGTAATTCCTAAAGTTGATTTTACACCTATGAGCATTAGCAAAGGTAGTAGCGTTTTTATTGACAAGTTTGAATTACATCTAAATTCTAAAGAAGTAAAAAGTTTGACAAATCAAGATGTAGTTACGTATTACAACAAAGTATCTAAAAGTACAAGCGATCTTAAAGTGTTTGGCACAGCCAAGTCTGACCTAACAGTCTTTAATTTTGGTTCTGCTAGTAAAGATATTATTGTTTTAGATCGAACAAGTATGATTGTTAAAGGTGGAGAAGAATCAGATATATACTTTCTACATAAAGATTTTTCTAGGCAAAAAAGCATTGTACAGATTGATAATTTTGCTACAGATAAAATTTTAGACATATTACAACTATCTAGTATAGAGAATATTTTAATAACTAATTCAGAAAGTAATGATTTGAAAATATCTTCTATAACAACTAGCATGGGCAATGAGTTCGAAATTATTGTTCTGAACTGGCAGAAGAACAATTTCCATAAACATCTTATCTTAATAGATCAACAAAATGACTATTATGTACCATGTAAATCTGTATGCTCCAACCAAGGTTTAGCTCAGTTTTATATGGCTAATAGTAACAAGAAAGATTTTGAAGTAAGGAAGGATGAGTCAGCTGTAGTTTTTACTGAAAGTAGGAATGTTAAACTTTATCAAATAAAGGATTCACTTATTCTATCTATAGGGAATGAAGGAAGTAATGAGCTTATATTAACTGTAAAGAATTTTTATTTAGATAGTACTAAGTGGAAAGGTTTAAAAATATATTTCTATAAGGATGGTGATATTGATTATACTTATTCAATTAATGTATTTGCTGAAAGCGAAAAAATAAGAAGCTACAGCGAAGACAGCTATGATGCCATTGTAAGTGAGCACACTATTATTATGCACGTGGATTCTGTACCAACAGTATCTAAGATAGAACATGATCGTGATAAGGGAAAAGTAGGTGTTTTAGTACTAAAAAATATAACTCCAAATCATATACTTGCAACACAAGAGGAGCAAAATTTGGTATTAACTCATACTACTAGCAAAAGCAAAGTTATAATAGAGAAATATTTTACTAATATAAAGTATAAGATTGATGTAATTGAGTTTAGTGATACCGAGGAGCCGATAAGAATATATTTATGTGACCTTACTATTAAAGGAATAAAGTTAGCAATGGATGCTGCTAAAGAATTATACTCATATGGAATGATGGGTTGGACAAAATATCGAGAAGACATTATAAAATGTATTGTGTCACTCCATAGCTTTCAGATAGAGAAAACAACGATCAATTATGAAACATTGGGATTTGTATCAGAGCATGATCAAATACTTTTTACTAGTGCATGCGTTAAAGATAATAGTTTTCCATCACACTTAGACATAAAGTTTTATCTAAACGCATACAAATCTGTCTTATCATATCGGATCACATTAAAGAACTATCTTCATACTAAAACTACACAGCATAATGATGCAATAACATCTCTCAACGCAGATGATATTATTAGTACAGCACAATACTTAGGTATTAAACATAAAGATTTTGCCGGATTACCACGGTCACGTTCTAAAAGGTCAGATACTTCGTTTGAAACTATAGATAGCTATGAAAGTGATATAGCTGATAATGAGAGTGATGAATATGATGAGCAGCAGGATCAATTAGAGCAGGTATCTAGTAGTGCTAGCAAAACTGAATCATTTATAGGTACGTGGATAGAAAATAGTATTAATACAGTTACTCACTATCTTAAAGAATTAGTTCAATTGTTTGGAAGTAGTGCTAGTAAATTGAATTATGATGACACTATGAGTATGGTAAGTAAAGGATTATCCTATGATTTTGTTGATAATGATAGTACTGATAATACAAATACTAGCGTTTCTACTGCTCCATGGTTTGGGAGTAGTGCTAGTAAATTGAATTATGATAATACTATGACTATGGCAAGTAAAGGATTGTCCTATGATTTTGTTGATAATGATGGTACTGATAATACAAATATTAGCATTTCTGCTACAGATTTCAATTCTAATCTATTATTCATACAGTATTTAGGATTACAACTTGGCCTTTTTAGCAAAAATGATACTGTTAGCCATCACTACTTATCTGAAGAACAAAAACGAGAAAAAGAAATTATAGATGCACTGGAGAAATCTTATAAACTTTATAACGATGATGATTATCAGTCAGAAAATTCAGAAAATGATATAGAAGAAGATTCCTTTGTTGAAGAAGAAGTAAATTATGAGCATGATTTATATTGGTAATGAGATTCTGTACGATGTGAGGTGATAGTTCGTATTTAAGATATAGCCAGTATAAAACAGTTATGCTATATACTTTTCGAAAATAGTGTCTAAGTCACAGTGATATTTCACTCTTCTTGTTTTAGCTTGAAACTATTTTTTCAATAGGATTTAAATCATGAGAATAAGGAGGTAAATACTCTAATATAGCTTAAATTGTTAAGGTAGTTACACTTTGTGAAATGAAAAAAACAGCATTAAAAACGCCAGAATAGGATAAGGGAAATATGAAAGGTAGTGAATAAAAGGTATACAAAGAGAGAATGTTGAGTTATAAAGAAAATTTAAATAAAAATGAAATAACCCAACATGAAAAAATGTATTGTAACAGTATACTATTTAATAGATAATTTTTGCAAGATATATCAAGAGTGGAAAAGAAAGAAATTAATACCAAGTAGTAATCAAAGGAACAGAGATGGAAAGTTGTCCTTAGCTGAGTTATTAACAATAACGATATATTTTTATTTATCTCCATGCAAGGATTTTAAAAATTATTATCTATATTACTTGCGTTATAAGTATAAAGAATACTTTTGTTTACCAAGCTATAGTAGGATAATACAACTATTACCTAGAATGTTGCTACCATTAGCCGTATTAATGCATTATCTGAAAGGAGATGAGACTGGTATATATTATATCGATTCTACAAAGTTAGCAATTTGTCATAATAAACGTACTTCCAGCAATAGAGTTTTTAACAGATTTTCTAAAATTGGCAAGAGTAGTTATAGCTGGTTCTTAGGCTTTAAGCTTCATCTTATAATCAATAACAAAGGCGAAATAATGTCAGTTAAAATTACTAAAGGCAATAAAAGCGACCTATCTATAGCTTCAGTTATTTCTGAAGGCCTATCTGGTAAATTGTTTGGTGATAAAGCTTACATATCTAAAGAGTTATTTCATCAACTCTTCTCCAATGGTCTACGTTTATTTACTAATCTTCGTAAAGATATGAAAACATATTTATTAGACATAGATGATAAGTGCTTATTAAATAAACGTTCTTTAATTGAGTCTGTCTTTAATGTACTAAAAAAACACATGCATTTAGAGCATACTAGACACCGTTCTCCTCTTAATTTCTTTGTTCATATAATTGCTTCTCTTACTAGTTATTCTATCTCCAAACTTAATCCTTATCTTATCTCCTCTTCTTTTTCTTCTAACTCCTTATCCTAATCTGGCGTTAAGAGAATACTGAAAGCGTTTGAACTTTTGCAAGCTCTACATTTAACAGGAAAACTATTCCAATAATCACCTAGCAATAAAATTATAATTCAAACCGTAAAAATAGCAAATATTTATACCGCAAAACAATTTAGTGACGCGAAGGTGAGGTTTTATATGACTGACAAAATCAATGATTCAAATAATTTCAATAACATTCATAATTCAAAAACAGATATAGAAAATTCTAAAGCTAACAGCTTGAACCACAATGTAGCTGTAAAGCTGACAAATGGTGATATTGCTGATGGCATAGTGCTACTTAGCGATCATAATAGCTTGAGGGCTGATAATACTCTAAAAGAATCAATAAACCAATTAATCAATGATTGGAAAAATAGTAAATTTGAGCTGCAGGATCGTTTGATAATTGCTGGCCATAAAGAAGCTGAAAATATTAATCAAAACATCAGAAACTACATGAAGGAAAATGGTGATCTAAAAGGTCCAGAATACAGCATTTTAATTTCAGGAGCCGAATCAAAAAAATATGCTAACTACATGGCTGGAGACCGAATTGTATTTCAAACAAACGATAAGGATTTACAAATACAAAACAGTGAATTTGCAACTCTAGTATCAATTGATGAAAATAAGTTTGTAGCTAAGACAGATACAGGAAACGAGGTAAGCTTTGATTTAAATAAAATAAGCTTTAAACATGGATATGCTACAACAGTTTGTAACCCACAAACAGCTGTCAAAAAAGATGTATATGTTCTTCATAATAATGGTGTAGGAATAGAAAGTTCTAACATAAGCATGATAGGGAATGCAGAGCAAGTACGGCTGTACTACAATGTGCAAGCTACAAAAAATGTTGCTAACCTAATAGAGCAGCTTAGCACAGCTAAGACAGACTTTATCAATTCAAAAGAGGAGAATAATGATGTTCAAGCAAATGAAGTAAGGCAATATCAATCTGCTCAAAACTATAGAAAAAACGATTATTATTCAAATAGCGAGGAAGAACTACAAAAATTGAGGGATGCAATAGCTTATAGAGCTGAAACTATAGCTTGTGAGCTTCTTGGAGATCCAAATAAGCGCCTATCTACATACGGAAAAATACGTTGGGGAGACACTGGCAAAATACAAGTAACCACCGAGGGCAAGTACGCTGGAAAATGGTATGACTTTAGTACAGGACAAAAGGGTGATTTATTATCCCTGGCTCAAAGAGAAAGAGGATACAGCTTTTTTGAGGCAAAGGAATATTTGAAAAGTATGGTTGGAATGTCTAATATTAGTCAACGGTATCAGAGACCGCCTAAGACTGACGATTCTCAACAATACACTCAACAATCTGAAAGTGTTAAAATCGCAAAAGTTCAAAACTTGTATGAACGATCAAGCAGAATACATGGTTATGAGATAGATACGAGCCCAAGCGCAGAAGTTGAAATAGTAAAAAAGTATCTTGAAAATCGTGGTATTACTTTTGACAAAAGCACTGCAAGTTCAGACTTAAAAGCCAGTATACTGCTTGATACTCAAACGAGAGAAAATTATCCAGCATTTACAGCATTTGCAAGAAATTCAAAAGGGGAAATTACAGGAGTACAGGCTGTATATCTAAATTTGGCAGGAGATAAGGCGAATATTTCAATTAACAGAAGATCTTTCGGTAAAATCAGCGGATCGTTCATAACAATCGCAAAGCGAAATGCGAATGACCCTAATATAACAATTATAGCAGAAGGCGCTGAAACAGCATTGAGCTTGCAGCAATCAGGCATTAAAGGTAATATCATTGCTAGTGCAGGAATTGCGAATTTGAGAAATTATTCACCATTTCCTGGTGAAAAAATCATCATTGCAGCAGATAATGATAGCAAAAATCCTATAACTAATAATACTGTAATTAAAGCTGCAAAAACGTTAGAAATGAAGGGAGCGATAACTTGTATAGTCAAACCACCAGAAAATGGTGATTTTAATAATCTGTTGCAAAGTTGTGGAGACCAGTCAATTAGAGACATTATAGAACCTGAAATTACTAAACTTACTAAAGCAGTTGAAGCAACCAAACTTACGCAAACAGAAAATAATAGTATAGAAAAACAAAATGATATTACGAATGTTAAAGAATTGTATAATAAATCATCATCTCTATACTACTCTAAACAAAAAGAGGAAGCTAAGGTGGAAGCGATAGTAGGTGCGTCAAGATAAAGAGGAAGCTAAGGTGGAAGCGATAGTAGGTGCGTCAAGATAAGGTGAATTAATCTTACTGGTGAAAGTCCAGTTATGGAAGGAGAAGCTAGATCCACCATATAGCGAGTCTTGTGCTGCTGAAGGTAACGACAGTAGTAAAGCGTAGACAGTGAAACATTCGAGCCGAAACCAAATGGTGAACGTGATATCCCCGAAAGGCTTATATAGTGGAAGCCGATATGTTCTACTACATAGTAGGCAAAAGAAGATTGGAGGTCAAACTAGTGAAAATCCAAAAATTTTCAACCACCGGGGTCATAGGCGTCAGCGAGTTTGTAAAGATTAATGACACAACTTGAGAAGTCCTTATAACTCTTACGTAATTAAGTAAGTATTCAAAGTACAAGTGGTGAAACATAAGGCTTTGGAGATGGTGTAAGGATGGCTGAGTTAACCATAGTAGTGATGAAACCTAGTAACACCAGATTAGGATAAGGAAAAACATCAAAGGTATACTACAAAAGGCCTGCAAGAGATAATGTACAATTATGATTATGTGATATATTAAATATAGTTTTATAATTCATAGCAATTTATTTATTGCTCTCATATCTGCAAACACAATTTTAGAATAAGAAACAGTTAGAAAGAGATAATATACAAGTGTTACAAGTCAAATGTTCAGGTTATTAAGTATAGTATTATGAACTAATACTTATAGAAATATGAGAAATAAATAAACTGTTATTAATTGAAATTATATTTAAATATATCGCATAATTTAATTGTACATTATCTCTCATAGACCTTTTACATTATGCCTTTTATGCTTTTTCTTATCCTAAACTAGCGTTCTGACTGTTTTTTATTCTAAAATTGCGCTTGCAGATATGTGAGCAATAAATTAACTGTTATTAATTAAAACTATATTTAATATCTCACATAATCATAATTGTACATTATCTCTTGTAGACCCTTTTCATTATGCTTTTCATACTTTCTCTTATCCTAAACTGACGTTATTACGTAAAATTGCAAACCAAGTGTGCATGGAAAGTCCAAAATATCGCTGGTTTTATGGTTGATTTGGGAAATATTAACAAGAGCCTGTCGAGTATCCAAGTCTTCACGAAAGCACGATACCACCCAGTCATATTGAGTTTGGTTGTTGGCCTCAGGTAATTGAATATGGAAAACATAGTGGCCATAGTTTGAGTTTATCTTACCATTTTTATCAGCAATCTTCTCCCAAAACTTAGAAGCATTAGACAGTCCATCATGAACTTTGAGGCTTCCTTTGAAAAAAGCTAATAGCTCCCTACACAGATAGCGATGGAATATGGTCGTCTTAACGTAAAAACTCTATCCAAGGGGTTTGTTAGGGTGTAACTAACATTGTATGCCTGTAGGCAATGTTTTGATTTGGCCGAAACACGTACACCATTATTCAAAATATTTGCTATACCTTGGACAACTAAATCGTTCATATTACTACAAACAATATCTGTTTGTTTTAAAATATTTTTTAGGTTTGAGTTCATAATTTTATCCTAATTATCCAAAAACATTTCATAAAGGGGGTTATTTACTGGTAATACATACAGCAAACTGCAAAACCTATAACAAGACAAAATACTGACACCAATTCTGCAGGGAGTAGTTTCTCGCCCAAAAACAGAGAAGCTGACAACATGCAAAACACAGGAGTTGCATTGAGAATAGTCCAAGATTGACTGGTGTTCTCGGATGTGATCGCAAAAAAAAAGCTATCTGAGACAAATAAGCAAAGCCTGCTCTTACAACAAGTTGAACCTTAAGACCCCTACCTAGGCTATTTTTGGTCTTAAATAGGAGTAAAGACCACCCACCAACTGTAACCCATCTCCAGAATAATATTGCTGCCACGTACGCACAAAACTGTATGACACTGTTTGGGCGATCCTTAGATGCAAAACTTCCAAAAAGTGCCTGTAAGCCAATCGTAGAAATAATGCAAAAAACTGATACAAAACAGATGTTCCGAAATTTTATTCCGGAGTAAACAAAAGGTATATAGAAAAAAATAGATATAAATAATTCCCAATGTATTGTTTGAGTGGAATGTGAAGCAATTAGTATGAATGGGATGATCAGATCTACAAGTTTTTGGACAACAACAACGTACTTAAGGTTCATATTTTTCAGTCCAAGAGATATACTCCAAGATGCACAGGCAAGTATAACCCCTTGAGCGATGATCACCAATGAGAGTAGATACTCAAGCATGCTCTGCCTTTGCCCTAGTACTAAAATAAACAAGATAGAGAATAAAAAAGGATACGTAGAATTCGTCTGCATAATTTCAGAGAAGAGCTTAGGATTCTTATTCAGAATTTTACGGTCAAAGACCTGTAAACCAACCCTTAATATTACGGCCACAACCGCACTTAAAACACTTGTCATATCTAGAAGTCAAATTTCTGTTGAGTTTGGACACACACTGACATTTTTTTACTCTACTTATTTATAATAAACTAATTGTCTGTTGACTCTATGAATAGCCTTTGCTCGAAGGATCCTCGTTCAGAATTTTTTTTACGCCTCACCTCATCAAGTTTTTTAACATCATGGCCAATGGCTTTTGCTAATGCATAGATAACTTCAACGATATCTGCCAATTCCTCAAGGTTTGCTTCGGTAAGAAACTCATCGACTTCCTCAACCAACTTTTTTTTAAGCTCTAAATAATACTCTGTCTCATCAAGCACACGCACATTACAACGCCGTCCAGTGTTCTCAATGATTTTAGGAATTTGATCACGCACTAACTTTTGCACATTCACCTCTGTTAATAATATCTTTGGTAGCCTTAATAAAATGTTCAATGTCCTTTTTTGTTGTATAGTTCCCCATGCTTACGCGAAGTGTACCTGTAGGCAAGGTTCCAATAGTTTCATGGAGCCAAGGGGCGCAATGAATCCCAGAGCTTAAAACTACACCCCATTTTTTAAATAAATATAAGCTAGTTCTGATGGTAAAGATCCAACCACACAAAATGAAATAATTGGAATTTTCTTATTTATATCCTTTGTGCCATATATTTTTATGCCTTCAATTTTCTCTAACTCATTCTGAGTAAACATTAATATATCCTTGTATGATGAAAATAAGTGCTATTGCTATAATCTTTTATTTTATAGCAATAGCACTTATTTTCATCATACAAGGATTATATGCTGTTAGAAATATTATCAGCCCTGAAATAAGAAAACTTAATGAAAAAATTGAATCAATACAAACTAATATACAACCAGGATTATGTCCGAAACACTAGGCAGAGTATGACACAGCATTTTTTATTAAAAAAACTATAGAGTGAAAAAATATGACAAAACAATTAAAGCATGATTCATTGGCAAAGACAATCATGAGTGATCCAGTGGCTGAACAAGAATTTCTAGAGTATTATTTACCAACGGATTTCAAGAGTTTAATAGATTTATCACAAATAAAAGTAGAGCAAGAGAGTTATATAGAAGAATCGTTAAAGAAAAAATACAGTGATATCGTCTATAAAGTTGCAACCAAAAAACATGGCAATGCTTTTATTTATATATTAATTGAAGCTCAATCAACCGTCGATTATTGGACAGCTCTGCGGTTATGGAGATACACATTGTTATTGTGCGAAAGGCATAAGAAAGAAAAAACTAAATTACCATTAGTGTATAATTTAGTGATCTACAACGGCAAAGAAGTCTACAATGCACCTAGGAATTTGTGGGATTTATTTACAGATTCAATGATAGCTAAGCAATTAATGACCTCCGACTATCAATTAGTCGATTTGCAAAGTATGTCGAATGATGAAATTGTTAGGAAAAAGCATATAGATACCGTGATAAGAATCAAGAAAAGAAATAATAATTTTATAAAAAAGATGTAAGTTTTTATAAGATTATTATTTCTGATTGATTAAAACATTAGGATTAAAAGGAGAATTATGCTTTAAAACACCATAAATGATATGTAATAACTTACGCATAGCGGCAATAAGGATAAGCATTTTGGGTTTGCCAGTATCAGACAAACGTTGAGAAAATTGCTTGATAATACAATTATGTCTTAAGGCAGACATAGCAGGCATATAAAAAGACTTACGTAGATCTGAATTACCAGTTCTAGAGATTCTACTAGCACCCCGCACGGAACTGCCAGATTGACGATGCTTAGGATTAAGACCTACAAAAGCTACAACTTGTTTAGCAGAACTAAATTTCTCAATATCTGCTAAAAAAGCAAGAACTACAGCCTGTGTTTTTGCTCCTATGCCTGGTATTGACTCAAGTAACATAGCCTTATTATGAAGATCTTTGTTATTTTTAATATGGTCATTGATTAGTTGTTCAATTTCTTTAATTTGTGTTTCAAGAAATTCAATATGCATTTGAATATTATTAGCAATTGCTTTAGAAGCTCCTTCTAATCTATTTGTTTCTTGTGTTTTATGCTTAATTAAAACATTCAGGCGATTAACTAGCTGCTGTAGTTCTTGAATATAAAGAGGCTGTGGATACCATGCTTCCGGTTTCATTGCTTTGCAAAAATCTGCTATTAATACACTGTCTGCTTTATCTGTTTTTGTACGACTAAGTTTACTCATTGCAAAACCTTTAATACGGGCAGGATTTACTACGCTTACTTTATAACCATAATCGTACAGATATTTAGCTAAATTTTTCCAGTAGATACCTGTTGCTTCCATACAAACATGTCCAGTTCCTCTGCTTTTTAACCATGTTACTAATTTGTTAAACCCTTCAGAATTATTATTAAATTTTCTTGTTTGAACTTTATTATTAATTAACACAGCTGCATCAAATGTCTCTTTAGAAACGTCAATTCCTACAATTATACTATTCATAATCACCAAATTTTATGTTAAATATCTCAAAACCAACCTTGTAAATACAGGCTTTTTGCCTAAGAATACCGTCCGGTTTTTAATTAAAAAAGCTAGTTACTTATCTATAGAACAGGCTATTAGCCTTAGGAACGCTACTGTATACTAGCTTTCTTTTGTGCTATTGCTATAATCTTTTATTTTATTGCAATTTCACTTATTTTTATCATACAAGGAATGCTAATATTCATATAAAAGATAAGAGCGGGAAATTTCCAATACATTTAGCTGCTGGAAATGGCTTCAAAGATGTAGTACAGTTTTTGTTAGATTTAGATATATATACATATCCTAATATGATAAATTCACAAGATAATGATGGTCAAACTCTTTTACATTTAATTGCTAAGTATAGCTTTGAAAAATTTCCTACTAATCTTCTTAGTACTGTTCTTTCTTACGAGCGTGATTTAGATGATTATGACAAGCGATTTATAGATACAGCAGATATGCTGTTGAATAGAGGAGTAGATACAAACATACAAAATAATGATGGTCAAACTGCTTTACATTTGGCTATTTTATATCATCCTAAAGATTTACATGTAAGATATGAAGAATACCTAAGAAAGAATAGTAATGTAGCTATTTCATATCGCTCAACAGAGTTAATAAAGAGTTTGTCAAGTAATAATGTTAATTTTAATTTGAAAAATAAAGACGGTTATACAGTTTTAGATTTAGCTTTAGCTATTGAACATGATCAGCATAAAATCGCAGAGCACTTGCAAGAGAAAAGGCTATTATGGAGGGAAGGGCAAATAAAGGTCGCAAATAACTCGCTGGTAATAATAGCGGAAAATAAGGAGCAGATATTAAAATTAAAACCCGATTCAGCAAAAACCGATGCTGATAAATTTTTGGAAAAGTGGCGTGAGTTACCTATCAACATAACTGAGCAGATATTAGACACATTGGATGATGATGATTTTGGAGCATTTCAACAGCTTAACGAAGAACGTAAAGTACCGTTGGGAGAGGACAGTATTCATGAAATGATTTAAGATTTGACGACATCTATTTTTAGTTGCTTTGTTTTGATTTGTTATGTTCTTAGATTTGTAGTAACTAGTATTATCACAAATAAGATAATAACTATAGTTGAAGCATTTCAGCAATCTTTGATTGTGTCATGCTTCTCTTCTTTGAGTAAACTTCATTTTAGATAGATATAAAAATAATGCAATAATGAATCCATTAGCAATAATGCTAATTATGGGGCTACTTAATTACTTATCGATAGAATTAGCTATTGCTAACTCTTCGCCTACATGGTTTTTTATGGTACAATGATAAACATGGTCATGAGCCTGATGACTCTACTTCTAAGTTGATAAATTTGGCCCATGATCATAGAATCGAGGAATTAAAGGAGCAATTTAATGGAGCTCAGCGTATAGCGCTTGATAATCCAACGCTCGAAAATGTAATTACAGCCCAAAGATTGCAGAAGCAAATCATGGAGAAGGCGCATAAGTTTGCTACTATGTGGCAATTAGCTACTCTACTTGATTATCAACTGATTAATGCTCATGAGCCATCTAATAGCTTACATAGAAAGCTATATCAAGAAAAATCAGAGCAGAAAAACGACTTAAAACTCAAAAACATTGCTAAAAACTGGGGCTTGATTCTGCAAGTTAAAGAAGATTGCTTGCTCTGTAAGGCCTTTATGCCTATTGTTCAGGGCTTTGCTAATAAATATGCATTTCAGTTGCTAGCTGTCAGTAAGAATAATGAGTTGCTTAATAAACTAAATCCTAAGCATATTGTACCTGTATTATATCTAGTAGCTAGCGATGGTAAAAAAATATATTCAGTAGCTAGAGGCATAATCTCTGAGAATAAAATTATCGACAATATTCTAGCAATCGATAGATATTATCATAAATTGGAGACTAGATGAGCATCAAAATCAGAGTTTATGTTATTGCAGCATTATTTTTGCTACAAGCTCTAGTATCACTAGCTTGGAATATCGAAAACGTATTTCAAGGAATGAGTGTTAATGTTACTAGATCTGGATCATATCAGAATCAAGCGGCTGGATATTATGCGGCTGGCGGATTATCTGCCAGAACAAGCCAAACATCCTTTCAGCCATTTGCTATAACTCCACCATCTTTAAACATGAGCTGTAGCGGTATTGACGCCTATCTTGGTAGTTTCTCTGTTATTTCTGGAGAAGAATTAGTTCAACTAATGAAGAATATTGGTTCTCAAGCTAAAGTTTATGCATTTTCATTAGGATTAAAAACATTTGCTCCACAGATTGAGAACGCTCTCAAGGACTTACGTAATCTAGCAATGGAGATGAATCAATTTGCTAAGGGAGATTGCGAATTAACAAAAGCATTATTTGCTACAGCTTTACCAAAGAACTGGGCTATGAGAGAAGCTGTTTGCCGTGATATACAGTCACACAGCGGGTTTGATTATTTTGCTGCTGGTAAAAAATGTCGTAATGATTTAGCCCAAAAACAAGCTCTGCGACAAGCACAAAATAAGGATTCAGAGTTAATGCTTGATGATTATAACATCTTCACTAAAGCAGCAGCGAAGGTTGGAATACCATCAAATATGCGTGATTCAATCATGTCTATGACTGGCACTATCGTGGTTACAAACAATAATGTACACTTTTATGACTCATTAGCTCAGGATGAAAAAAGTTGGATTAGTCATTTAAAAGGCGGAGAATCAGCCTCGATTTACAGTTGTGATAATGTCAGTTGCTTGCATTCAACGCTTGCGACGAAATATCACAATATCACCAGAGAAATCTTATGCAGGTAAAGCTAAACAACAATTGACTAATCTAAAAATTAAATTTGGTAAGAATACTGAATTTAGTGACCATGAAATAGCCTTTTTATCTTCGATTGGAGATATATTCCCAATTTATGATTATATCATATTAGAAGCTATTTCTGGAGTCACAATTTTAGATAGCTCATCAGAATTAATAGCTAGCTATACATTAGTTCAGCATTTGAAGGAAGTAATCACCGAAATACGTAGAGCCGTTACTTCACTAGGTGCTAAGCAAGTTTCGAATGAACATTTAGAAAGATATTTGAAGGAATTGAATCGGGTACAACTTTTTGCAAATGAGAAATGGACTAGCCTACAAACAGATGCAAGTCGAATAGATAAAAGGGCTAGATTAATAGAGCAGCATTTAATAGCGAAGGAGAAAAGTTAATGGATTACGTAATATACACATTTGGTGGTGGAGATCTGTTATGGCATGTGTTTAACGGCATAGGCAGAGTCTTTGCTTCAAATAGCGAATACTTCACTCCAGTAGGCCACTTAGCCTTGACTATTGGCGGCATATGGGCTGCTACTAGGGCTATTTTTAGAGGAAATATCGGCATCTTTGCTATGGAGTGGTTCTTTCCATCGATATTTATTTTTACGCTGTTATTTGCCCCCAAAGCTACTGTTTGGCTCAAGGATGAGGTATCAATGAGTGCACCAGTAAAAGTTGATAATATTCCGATAGGTATTGCAATGTTTGCTTCTCTTTCATCGCAAACGAGTTACTTTGTGTCCAAAATGTTGGAAAATCATCTTTTACCGGCTTATGAAGGACTATCAAGCAGAAAAACTGGTATTATGTTTGGAGCTAAGGCTGTAGCTAAGATTCGAGATGTGCAAATACATGATCCAGTAACTTTAACTAATACTAAGGAATTTCTTAGACAATGCTTTATGAAGCCTTACATCATAGGTAATATTCTAGGCAAAAAAGCAGCTGCTCAACAAACTAATGACATTATAGGATTTATCGAGCAGAATATACCTAATAATTTCGGTATTTATTATCGTGAGCCTAGTAATTTAGGTATTAGTTTCAAGACATGCAGACAAGCTACTCCATTGATTAAAGCAGCAATTCATAAAGAATTAAATGAAGGGCTTCTAACAAAGTTCGCAGCAGCGATTGGAGTTCAATCTGATCAGTCAAGCATGTTAAGTCAAAGACTAAAAGTCATGACTGGCGACACACTAAAATATTTACAGAGAGAGCAACAAGACATTCATGAATGGATGAAGCAAGCTATGCTACTTAATGCTAATCGTGAGTCATATGATGACTGGCGTGAGAAGTTTTCATTATCACGAATTTATCCTAATCTGGTGAGTATGCATGCAATCAGAGGGCTCTTTCAACAATCATTTTCGTATCTAGTCGCTGGGGAAATGGCTGCTCACATGATGCCTATTTTACAATCTGTTTTTTTTGCATTAGTAGTTTCAATGATCTTTATTGTATTTCCAATGGGCTTACTGCCTGGTGGTTACAACATACTCAAAACATGGATTCTATTAATAATATGGGTCAGCAGCTGGCCAGTATTTTTTACAATAATCCATTGTCTAGGAATGATCAGCTTATCCAGTAAATCTGGAGCTTTCGGTAGTGATTATGGTCTGAATATGCTATCGCAAGGAAGCTTTGCAGAGATGATTTTATATAGCTATGCGACGTTTCAAATGCTTGCATCATCAATACCAATGCTTTCTTGGTCAGTGATAAAAGCTTGCGCTCATGCTACAGCTAACTTAGCCAGCCAGTTCTCTCCTATACAAGTTGCTAGCAGCTTAGGAAGTAATATAGTCGACAATAACTTGAGTATGGATAATTACAGCATAGGCAATAGAACTATTTCTCAACAAAACCTAGCTCCTTCATTACATATGGCTGCTATTATCAATGATGGTAGTATAAAAGTCACTACAACGGATGATGGTCGACAAATTATAAATAAAAACGTAGATTTATTATTAGATAACTACCGCTCTTCTGCACTGCTACAATCTGGATATCAAAACCAGTTTGTGCGTTCACAGAGCAATCTTGATTCACTGACAAAAAAAGAGTCCAATCTTATTTCAACAGGAAACTCCATTACCATGGAAATAGCCGACAGGATAACTCATGATGAAGCTCTGTATATAGGTCTAACTGAGAGTGAATACCAAGCTCTGCAGAAGGTTGGTTCTAGTAGCATTGCTACTACTGAGTATACAGGTACTAGCCACAGTAAAAGTAGTAGTACTAGTACTAGTGCTGGAGGTGGGGTGTGGTGATTTAATACTAAATATCATTGCAGAACATGAAACAATGTTAAAAAGGTTAACAGAATTGAAGAATTTTACTGGAGTAAAAGAGTATGAGCAAAAACTACAGATATTGAAAAAATACTCTTGAGATAGATGAATTTTCAGAATCAAGGAAATTTCACCAGGGGCTCGCAGTTATTTGCCCATAAGTTAAGAATGTTTGGGCAAGGTAGTACCAACGTTTTTATAATTGGATTAGGATTATCGATATTCTGGATTATATGTCGATTATATCAAAAAGTTTTTCTGAGCAGCTTGTATTATTTTGCAATTGAAAGATATGTGCAGCTTAAGCTAGCAATTGGTGAGCATTTTTATGATATCGATCAAATAGGCATTAAGTTTTATAGTTTAAGGTTTAAAAAATGGATGCACCTCAATGCTCAAGACTTTTTGCATGAGTTTTATACAGGCAAACATGGATTTAAAATACAGCAATTATGGGAATTCTTAATCAATTCAGCATTGTTAGAAGGATTAATTGTTTTTACTATTGGTGTGATAATCTCAATTGTTTTCTTTACTGCTCAAGGCAAAAACACGATTATTAAGGCCAAAATTAGAGGTGCTGATTTTGTAGAGTGCAAATGCCCTATCTAAAATGCTAAAAAGCGCTAAAAAGGCCTCGAAAATCCGTTTTGGAGGCTTGCCATTAGTAAAGAATAGTGAAAGACTACATATTCTTATTACTGGAACAACAGGTACTGGTAAAACTAATATGCTTAATGAACTGCTGCCACAAATTCGATTACACAAAGATCGAGCAATCATTGTAGACACAACTGGAGCTTTTACTGATAGATTTTTTGATCCTAAATGTGATAAACTGCTTAATCCTTTAGAAAAAAATAGTGAACAATGGTTGCCTTGGAATGATTGTTTTGAAGCAGCTGATTTTCATGATATAGCTAGTAGTTTTAGTAATTATACTCCTAAACTTGATGACTTTTTTGCTAAAAATGCTGAATTAGTCTTGTCTGAAGCGTTGAAGCTATATAAGGATGATAAAGATATCATAAAACTAATTCATACAATCATTTACTCTGATAATAGACAATTTGCAAAAGCTTTTAGAAACACTGCTGTATCAGGTATTATAAGTGAAAGCGCGCTCGAAACTTCTGCAGGAATTCAGTCTACGCTTGGAAAGAATATTACTTCGCTACAATATTTAAAGCCTGGAGGTAGTTTTAGCATAAAAGAATGGTTTAGTAATTCAAATGAAACTAGCTGGCTATTTATCACAGCTAACCCAAATCAAAGAGCTACTTTATGCCCACTTATTTCAGCCTGGATAAGCATAGCTATCAAGGCTTTGATGTGTAGAAATCCTAATCATGATAACAAAAACATGTGGTTTATACTTGATGAACTTCCAGCTCTACAAAAAGTTTCGTCTTTACCAGTTGCTTTAGCTGAAAGTAGAAAGTATGGAGGCTGCTTTGTTGCTGGATTGCAGAATATTCATCAATTAGAAGCAATATATGGGGCTGCTGAATGTGCTTCTATGCTGGATTTGTTTAATAGTAAATTTATTTTTCGAGTTAGCGATCAGGTTACAGCTTATAAATCAGCATTAACACTAGGTGAGCAAGAAATTATTGAAACTCAAGAGAACTTGTCATATGGATCAAATACTATGCGAGATGGGGTAAATATGAATAATGTTGAGCGTAAAAAGATTTTAGTTATGCCATCTGAAATTATGAACCTACCAGACCTTACATGTTATGTAAAGCTTGCCGGTAACTTTCCTATCACAAAACTAACTATGCAGCTACAAAACTTAAATACAGCTTTTGTTTGTGAATATAAATTGCTCAAAAAACTTAAGTTAGTAGAGTATTAATTCGAAAAATTAATACTCTATGTTATTTTTTAAATTAATCACTTCTTCTTTTGACAATCCAGTATTTTCAGAAATAAATTCAACTGAAAAGCCAGCTTTTAATAAGTTTCTTGCAAGCCCTTGTGCGGCTTCAGCTCTGCCTTCAGCTCTGCCTTTAGTCTCACCAAGCTTTATACCTTCAGCTCTGCCTTCAGCTCTGCCTTTAGTCTCACCAAGCTTTACACCTTCAGCTCTGCCTTCATCAATATATTTTGCAGCAATAGTTCTCATAATATTACCTTTTTCTTCTTCAGATAAATACTTAGCCAGAACCTGCTCTAATTCTGGTTGCTGACTCTCTAGTAATTTAGTATCAGTATACCATAAAAATGATCTTAGGTAAATATAGCCTTTTTCTTTATCAAGTATTAAAACATGTTTGAACTTTATTAGAAACTCTTCCCAAAGCTTTAACATATCTCGTTGATGAATGTGCTTTAGCATATATTCGAGCATTCCGATATGCTTTTTCCTAACAATTTCATCATTCGACATACTTTGTAAATCGACTAATTGATAGTCAGAGGTCATTAATTGCTTAGCTATCATTGAATCGGTAAATAAATCCCACAAATTCCTAGGTGCGTTGTAGACTTCTTTGCCGTTGTAGATCACTAAATTATACACTAATGGTAATTTAGTTTTTTCTTTCTTATGCCTTTCGCACAATAACAATGTGTATCTCCATAACCGCAGAGCTGTCCAATAATCGACGGTTGATTGAGCTTCAATTAATATATAAATAAAAGCATTGCCATGTTTTTTGGTTGCAACTTTATAGACGATATCACTGTATTTTTTCTTTAACGATTCTTCTATATAACTCTCTTGCTCTACTTTTATTTGTGATAAATCTATTAAACTCTTGAAATTCATTGGTAAATAATACTCTAGAAATTCTTGTGCAGCCACTGGATCGCTCATGATTGTCTTTGCCAATGAATCATGCTTTAATTGTTTTGTCATATTTTTTCACTCTATAGTTTTTTAAATAAAAAATGCTGTGTCATACTCTGCCTAGTGTTTCGGACATAATCCTGGTTGTATATTAGTTTGTATTGATTCAATTTTTTCATTAAGTTTTCTTATTTCAGGGCTGATAATATTTCTAACAGCATATAATCCTTGAGTTTTTAATACATTATTGAAGTCATTTTTGACTGTGCAGACTACTGCTTCCTTATCCTCCAGAACTTTTTCAGCTTTTTCAGTATTTACGTCATTTTTAACTGCTAGAATGATCTTTTCTTTTGGGCCAGGATTATAGTTTTGCAAATTTTCGGCTTCAATTGCACATAAGATTTTGCCTTCGACTCCAGCTTGTTGAATGGTTAACGCTGTTTCAATATCCTTTGTAATGATTGTTACAGGTGAGTATTTTGAATTTTGTTGAGCAATTTCAGCAAATGATCCACTAATTGTACCAATAGATTTTTCTGGAATATCAGCTTTATTACAGGTTTTTGAATTCAGAGTTAATATCTTAGCTCCAGTAATTTCGCCTGTTTCATTTTTAACAAAAATAGTGAGTGCAGGCCAGGATTTTTGAGTCTCTTCATCAAAAACCATATTTGCTCTTAAATTAGAATTGTTAAAGATTTTTGAACTATAAATTTCTGTATGGTTTTCTAGATATTTATTAACTACTATCGTTTCCACCTTAGCTTCCTCTTCTTGTTTAAAGTAGTATAGAGATGACGATTTATTATACAATTCTTTAACATTCGTAATATTATTTTGTTTTGCTATACTATTATTTTCTGTTTGAGTAAGTTTGGTTGTTTCAACTGCCTTAGTCAGTTTAGTAATTTCAGGTTCTATAATGTCTCTAATTGACTGGTCTCCACAACTTTGCAACAGATTATTAAAATCACCATTTTCTGGTGGTTTAACTATACAAGTTATTGCTTCCTTCATTTCTAATATTTTTGCAGCTTTAATTACAGTATTATTAGTTAGAGAATTTTTGCTATCATTATCTGCTGCAATGATGATTTTTTCACCAGGAAATGGTGAATAATTTGTCAAATTCGAAATTTCTGCACTAGCAATGATATTACCTTTAATTCCTGCTTGCTGCAAGCTCAATGCTGTTTCAGCGCCTTCTGCTATAATTGTTATATTAGGGTCATTCGCATTTCGCTTTGCGATTGTTATGAACGATCCGCTGATTTTACCGAAAGATCTTCTGTTAATTGAAATATTCGCCTTATCTCCTGCCGAATTTAGATATACGGCCTGTACTCCTGTAATTTCTCCTTTTGAATTTCTTGCAAATGCTGTCAATGCTGGATAATTTTCTCTCGTTTGAGTATCAAACAGTATACTTGCTTTTAAGTCTGAACTTGCGGTGCTTTTGTCAAAAGTAATACCACGATTTTCAAGATACTTTTTTACTATTTCAACTTCTGCGCTTGGGCTCGTATCTATCTCATAACCATGTATTCTGCTTGATAGTTCATACAAGTTTTGAACTTTTGCGATTTTAACACTTTCAGATTGTTGAGTGTATTGTTGAGAATCGTCAGTCTTAGGCGGTCTCTGATACCGTTGACTAATATTAGACATTCCAACCATACTTTTCAAATATTCCTTTGCCTCAAAAAAGCTGCATACTCTTTCTCTTTGAACCAGGGATAATAAATCACCCTTTTGTCCTGTACTAAAGTCATACCATTTTCCAGCACGACTACCACCAATGTTTACTACTATTTTGCCACGATCTCCCCAACGTATTCTTCCGTGTCTGAATAGGCGCTCATTTGGATCTCAAAGAACCTCACAAGCTATAGTTTCAACTCTACTAGCTATTTGATCCTTCAATTCTCGTAGTTCTTCCTCGCTATTTGAATAATAGACTTCTTTCGAAACTAGACAATGAAGTAGAATTGTGTTATAAAAATCTGATTTAAAGTAATAATGAAATTCGATCAGATTAAAGAGTTAAAGGATGAAAAATTTCGTCGATTAACAGGAGTAAGGAATGGAACATTTTCAAAGATGGTGGATATTTTGAGGAAAGCTGATGGTCTTAAGAAATCAAAAAGAGGACGTAAAAATAAGCTCAATTTGAAGGAACAGTTGCTGATGGAATATCTAGAGAATACCGCACCTATTTCCATATAGGTCAGAACTATGCATTTAATATTTGCTGCTATAAAATATTTCTAGCAAATATGCCTTTGTAACATCCATTCTTAATAACTTGCTATTCTTTGATTATATTTCATACTCACCATTATCCTAACTAATTTGGTATTCTTAATGTCCAATAAAAGCAAATAGTTTGACAGTAGTTAGCAAAAACCTTTACAATCAATAATAACAGTAAAAAAATATAGGGTGATGATGAATAGTACTATAATAATGGACAATATTATATCAGCAAAAGCTCACATTTGGTATATGGCTGAGTGTGCTAAGTCTTTAGGCAATAAATACGTATTTAAGCATGTAACTGAATGTATAATTTTTACAATGAAATATATTCATTCAGGTGTGTATGAGATACAGCCTAAGCTGCTATGCGGTACTAATCCTAATTCTGAGGATAAATTGTTTGAAAGTGCTAATACAACACTTACTATGCAAAGTGGTGAGTACATGCCAGCTGATATAGTAAAAACTCTTCCTGAGTGCGAGCTGCATGACATATTTGCATATACTAATAATACAGCTTCCTGTAATATGATTACTAACACTAGTTTTTGTTTTACTAAGTGTAAAATTAGTGACTGTATAAATTATTTAACAGAAATCTCTGAGAAATTGTTTGCTAATAATGTTGATAGTAATGAAAATACTGTTGGCTTGCAAGATTCTAAAGAAAATTCCTATATACATTCCTTATTAGCTAGAGTAGGGGCAGTAGAAATATTTGGTTTTTGTGTTATTACAGCAATGGTCTTAATAGTTCGCCTTGCGTATAAGACTAAGTTGGAAATTAACAATTTAGATATTAAAAAAGGTGATAGTGTTGTTGAGCTATCAAATGTAGAAGTGCAAACAATAGATAATAACACACATGAACATATTTATGCATGTATTGATGAACATATTTATGCACATGCTAATGAACATATTTATGAAACTATACAACCAAAAGGAGAAATTATGATACAAACAGCAGAGGTTATAGAGGTTATATAGATACTTACTTTGTGGTGCATATTAATAACCATACTATATAATATGTGCTACCTATGACTTATAACTGAAATATCATTAAAAACAAATGTCTTTTTTCATCTTAAAATTTTTGTAAATAGAACTTAGATATCTAATGCTAATTTTTTAATTAAAAAATCTTTAAAGAGATTGATATATAGAGCTTAATTTACTAACGCTAAGTCAAAGCATAAAAAGCATACAAAGAATAATATTTTGTAATATATTACATTAAATACAATCTTACTTCAGAACTATGCATTTAACATTTGCTGCTATAATAGACCTCTTTCGAAACTGGTTAAGGTAGTTCAAAATTATTGCTGACAAATATCGAAATAGACCTAAAAGATTTTCTCTTAGATTTAATTTGATCTCTGGCATTTATAATTTTGAACTACCTTAACCAGTTTCGAAAGAGGTCTAATAATCATTTTGTCTATAGTTTTGAGCAGATTGATATTGCCTTACTTCATTTGCTTGAACATTATTATTCTCCTCTACAACTTTTGAATTCATAGAGTCTGTCTTAGCTGTGCTAAGCTGCTCTATTAGATTAGCAACATATTTTTTGTAGCTTGCACGTTGTAGTACAGCCGTACTTGCTCTGCATTCCCTATCATGCTTATGTTAGAACTTTCTATGCCTACACCATTATTATGAAGAACATATACATCTTTTTTGAAAGCTGTTTGTGGGTTACAAACTGTTGTAGCATATCCATGTTTAAAGCTTATTTTATTTAAATCAAAACTCACCTCTTTTCCTGTGTCTGTCTTAACTACAAATTCATTTTTATTAACAGAAGTTAAAGTTGCAAATTCACTATTTTGTATTTGTAAATCCTTATCGTTTGTTTGAAATACGATTCTATCTCCTAACATATAGGACTCTTCCCTTCCAGCAATTGAACGCCTATATTCTGTGCCTTTTAGCGTACCATTTGCTTTTAACAAAGACCTAATACTTGAATTAAGAATGTCGACATCTTTATTACGTACTGTAATTACCAATTTTTCATGTGGTTTAAATTTGCTTAGACTCCAGTTGTATATTAACTTACTCATTGAGTCCTGCAACGTATTATCAAACCTAACGCAGTTATTTTGCCTCAGTAAGGTTATACCGCTTAAAATATTACTCTCAGCAAACTCCATTGCTGCTTCTCTGCTCCAGTTTTCACTTTGTCTTCGAATATTTACTAAAACATGTGAACCAAAAATATTACTCAGCATCTCAAACATTCCACCTCTTTCTATTGAAGCTAACTGCTTTTCATCTCCAGCAAGTATCAGTTGACAATTATTGTTTCTAACTACTCTAAACAGCTCTGTATAAGCTTTAGTACCTACCATTCCAGCTTCATCTACTACTATTAAGCTGTCTTGCATAAAAATTTTTTTTCGATTATATAAAAATCCTTTTACTGTATAGACCTCTGTATAACCTTTGCTCCTCAGCTCTGATACTGCCTTATGAGTAGGAGCAAGACCAATAACTTTTTGTCCACGATTTGTTGCGAGCTTATGCGCTTTTATTAAAACATAAGATTTTCCTGTACCAGCTCTTCCTCTCAAGACTCTAACTCCACTAGTGCTAAGCAAAATATGCCTTAGCGCTTGTTTCTGTTCTTCACTAACATTTGTTAGACCTTCGATATCACTTTTAAGATTGTAAATATCGTTGTAATAAACTCGATCATTGATTTTATTAGCTATTCTGATTATTCTCGTCTCCTCATTTCGAACCTCAATTGTCGTAAAATATTTGCTACTTTCACCATCATCATGGTATAACTCTAGTATTCTATTTGAACTAAGCACTTTCTGAACTAACTGTTCTCTTGCTGTTAGATCTGGTATATCTTTTACTGCTTTTTCAACATCCTGCTTAGTAAAAATAGATTTGTAATGTGTTATAGAATCTGTTATTACGTCAGCATCATTAATAATCTTCAAATGAGCCTCTTTACGTAACTCATTTTCATTTAATACTTCATTAATTAAATTCCTAATTCTACGAGGTCCAATATGCTTTCCAGGTACTTCGCTTGTCTCGTCAACTCTATATGGTAAGCCTAATTCAGCGAAATATGCATTAGTTTCTTCTTTTGCTATTTCATGAATCATCTTGGAATCTTTAATAATACGCCACTGACCTTTTACTGTTATAAATTTAGCCTCTAAGTCAACAGCTTTATCACCCAATTCTTCACCATTCTCTTTAAATCTTCTTGTAGTAACCAATATATGCACATGCCAGTTTTTATCTCCTATTTGAGGCTTATGAATGTCTATCTGTACTCCAAGACCATTTTGCACCCATTCCATTGCATCAACTATTCGATGAGTTAGTTCTATTCTATGCTCTAAATTTAGCTCCTTCTCGTCTGGCAATGCTATTACTATATCCTTCAACAACTGGCTGTTGTCTTTTTTTGCTGTTCGTTCTACCTCATTCATTAATGTTTGAATATTCTTGAATTCTTGTTTTACATAATCCGGTATCAGCACTGTATGATATACGTTATCTTTCTTACGAGAGAAGTTATACCTTATACCTGTCTGCTTATTTTTAACAATAGTTCTTGCATTATACGCTGCCTTACGACAACTATCACCTCCTTCACTTCTACGTAAAAATTCAATCCTTGCAAACTGTATAGCCATCTCAATACCAATTCTCACCTGAGTTTTAAGTTAGCATGGTTTTTTTGATTTTGCTAGCACAAACTTCTTTTTTTTAACATTCAATCGGTTAATGAGTACTCATTTTTTAGCAGCAATCTTTATAGATTGCATATTGCGTAGTGCGACATGAGGTCGCTCAAACAGAGACTACAGAAATGTAGCAAGGTTGCATTTAAACCTTAGTTACCGCTATTGCGGTGCGAGATTGGTAACGGTCTTGTACTAAGCGCGATAGAAAGCCTAACTAAAGTACTAATCTGGATGGGAAATAGGGGCAAGGTAAAGTTAAAATTGGTTAAACGAAAGTGAATCTTCGTATGGAAAATATCGTCAATGCAGAAGCAGATACTCCAGATAAATTCTGTTATAAGGATAAAGCTGAAAAGCTTAGCTGTAAGAAGGAATACGCAGCCTTCTTTAAAAATGCCAGCTCCTCGGTATAAAGAAGATAACCAACTTAACGTCTCTCTGATGAGTGAAACATGGTAAGCCTATTATTAGGCAACTGATAGTAGGTAAGAGAGGTCTTAGAAAGCAAATGACACTAAGTCGAAAGACTACAGAAATTAATAACTGAGTGTATAGGCATTTATATGCTAATCAGAAATGATGCTAACTTAAGACTGGTGATTTACCCTAAATAGGTAAACAAGATTATGAATTAATTGGAAAAGTTGGATGCTAAACGCAAATGTAACAATTGAGACTAAAGATAATTTCAAGAAAATCTATTGGCATTCAATAGACTGGAAAGAAATTATACAAAAGGTTAATAATCTTCGTAGACGTATTTATAGGGCATCTGCAAATGGTAATATGAAGTTAGTACGTAACTTACAAAGATTGATGTTAAAATCAAGAGCAAATAGGTTACTTGCTATAAGACGTGTTACTCAAATCAACAAAGGACGAAAAAGTCCTGGAATTGATAAAATAGTTGTTAAGACAGATAAAGAAAGGAGTCTGTTGATGGAAAAGTTAGCAGATAATAATCTATCATCTGTAAAACCGATTAAGCGTGTATACATACCAAAAAGTAATGGCGAATCTAGACCTTTAGGCTTGCCAACTATTGTGGATAGGTGTAGACAGGCTGTTGTAAAATCAGCACTTGAACCATATTGGGAAGCTAAGTTTGAAGGTTGCAGCTATGGCTTTAGACCTGGACGTAGCGCTCACGATGCAATACAGAGAATATCTGGTATTATTCGACATGGAACCAATAGAAATTGGATATTAGATGCTGATATTAAAGGAGCATTTGATAATATTGATCATAATTTTCTTTTGAAAATTATAGGAAATTTCCCTGCTCGTAATTGGATTCAAGCATGGCTTAAATCTGGTGTAATGCAGGATTATCAAATTATCAAAACAACAGCTGGTACTCCACAAGGTGGATTAATTTCTCCATTACTTTTAAACATAACTCTTCATGGAATGAGTGATATACTTAATATTATCTATAATAAGTATGATCACCTATATTCTAAATCCGAATATGCTTTAGTGAGATACGCTGATGATTTTGTCGTTTGCGCTAAGTCAGAAAGCTCATGTATCAGAGCCAAAAGTATTATTAATGATTGGTTAAGTATTAGAGGCTTAGAATTGTCAAAGGAAAAAACCAGGATACTTCATATTAATGAAGGTTTTGATTTCCTTGGATTTAATATTCGACAATATAAAACCAATAGTACAAGAAGAGGTGTAGCTCTACTAGTTAAACCGTCTAAAGACTCTATAAAGTCGTTTAAAAAACGAATGTCAATAGAATGGAAAAAAAGTTTCTCATGGAATATTGATAGAATAATTGATAATCTAAATTCTAAAATATTTGGATGGTGCAGTTATTTCAACAAAGTTGTGTCCAAGAAAATTTTTTCCAATTTAGACTGTTGGATGTGGATTCTACAAGCAAGATTTGCATGTAGAAAACATCCTAAAAAATCCTGGGAATGGCTTAAGAAAAAGTATTGGGGTCGCATTAAAGGCAGAAATGATAATTGGGTCTTTATGAATAAAGATCTATATCTATGGAAATTACAATGGACAACGATTAAACGACATATTCTTGTTAAAGGTAAATCTTCTCCTGATAATTCAAAACTTAGAGAATATTGGCATAAACGTCAGGCTGATAGCCCTAAGTATTTGTTTAAATCTAGGCAGATTCTTTGGCGTAGACAAAAGGGTAAATGTCTTGTTTGTTTTGATTTAATAGATAATGGTGAAAGTGTTCATGTACATCATATAACACCTATAAGATGTGGTGGCACTGACCATATTAACAATTTGTGCTTATTGCATGAAAACTGCCATCGACAAGTACACAGTAATCGCGGACAACTTATTGCAGCTGTTTGTAAATTGCTTGAGCCGTATGCGGAGTAATTCGCTTGTACGGTTCTTTGGGAGGAAAAGCGCTTCTGCGCTTACCTACCCGCTTAAGCTTATTCTTTAATGAAGCTTCTAACCTTGAATTCACGTTTTTTTGACTATAATTATTTGATGTTGGTTTGGTAGGCGCGGTTTTTTTTCTTTACTGGAATTGTATTTTGATATATTCTTGCCTGATTTTTTTATCTTTCTGAATTACTAACATGGCAAATCTTATGCAGCAAAAAATTACTCTTCAACAAAAAAAGGCTAGGCTAATCATGGATGAGGTTAACCTTAAAATTAAAGAACGTAAAATGCGTACTCGACGTCTTATCGAAATGGGTGGATTAGTTGCTAAAGCTAAGCTTGATCACTTACCAACAAATACTTTATTTGGTGCAATTGTTTCACTAAAAGAAACTTTAACACAACATCCAAATGTTCAGGATCATTGGACTACAATAGGTAAAGATATTTTTGATAAAGAGCAGCAAAATAAAGCTGCTGTGATTTTAAAATTTTCCTCTGAACCAGACGAAAACACTAAGCTCCACATTCGCCTTCATGGCTTAAAATGGAATAGCTTTCGTCAAGAATGGTGCGGCCATGTTAAGGACATTGAAGCCTTAAAGAATGGCCTTCTCAATGTTCAATATAATTTAGAACTTGTATCTTAGTTTTTAAATACTTAGTATACTGCAGTAGGTTGATATAGCATTTAAGTTTCTATTTCTAGCATAATTGGAACATGATCAGATGGCATATCCCATCCCCTGGCATCTTTGATGATTATACAAGATTTAATTTTGGATTCTAAAGGGTGACTAATCCACATATGATCTAGCCTGCGACCGCGATCGGATTTGCTCCAGTCAACATTTCGATAGCTCCACCAGGAATACAATTTTTCGTGTTTACCTGAAAAAAAGCGCACTGCATCAATCCAATCAAAGCTAGTAATATTATGCATTAATTTTTTTCGTTCAATATCTGTATGAGACACAACATTGCGTAATTGATAACTTGACCATACATCACTTTCTAATGGCGCAATATTAAGGTCTCCAAGCAGTATAATCTTATCTTTTTTAGACTTATTATTCAAAAACCAAGCATTCATAAAATCAACATAGCATAATTTATGCTTAAACTTTATATTTACATTTGCATCTGGAATATCTCCTCCTGCAGGCACATAAAAATTATGTATGCTTAACTCTCATATGTTAATAGCAATATGCCTTTTTTCATCATTATATAGATTTATTACAAACGTAGATTCAAATGAAATTCTGGATAAGATTGCTACTCCATTATAAGATTTTTGTCCACTATAAGTAATATATTTATATCCTAAATTTATGCATTCTGTTACTGGAAACAGCTCGTCTTCTACTTTCGTCTCTTGTAAAGCAATAATATCTGGATTATATAGATGAACTAATTTTTGTAAAAGAGGTATACGTATCCTAATAGAGTTAATGTTCCAAGTAATTATTTTCATTTTAAAAGTTAATTTTTTCTATTGTGCTATATTTTTCTGTTTCATACTTTGGCCTTTTTATATTAATACCAAGAAGACGTTACAACAATTACTATTTTTGATATCATATAGTTTATATAACTCTATCTTAATATTAGAATATATGCTTTGAAACACGCACATTAACTAGCATAAAGCTTACAGTTTATTTAGCTCTATGACAATTTTTGGTAGATTAAGGTACTTAGCAAGAGGTATAAATTCTTGTTGAGTTTCTAATATGATTTCTTGCCTTCTTTTGAGTTGCTTTATGAATATAGTTTTAATATTATCAAATCTATCGAATAGTTTAATTAGTAATAGTAATTTGTGTTCAAAAGCAATCACATTCTTAAAATGTTCTAGCATTTATAGACCTTCTGCATTATGACTTTCATACTTTTATTTATCCTAAATTTGCGTTATAAGCAATAAATAAACCGTTATTAATTGAAACTATATACGAGATAATATACAATTCTAACTGTATATTATCTCTTGTATAGCTTTTGCCTGATACTTTCTATCTCTTTTTATTGTCCTAAACTGGAGTTATTATTAATTCTTACTTAATCTGATATCTTTTGTAATACTTATTCCAAAATGTAAGCTGAATCTCATGCTGTACCAGTAATGATGAATCATTCGGTATCACTACTAAGGATGCAAATCGATTCGCCTGCTAGATGACTAATAGTGCCAAAAGTATGGCAACCTGCATTAATGCTATCTGCTGGCTTATCTAATGCTACTTCTGTGTCATGATCTCTATTTAACGCAGAATTGTCACACTGACGTTTACAAGCGTAAGAATGATCTTCATGATCATCATAACATGATTTTCGTTTTTCTACTGATTGCATAACTTCTTCAGTATGCATCTCTCTTATTATTTGCAGATTTTCAATATTATTTTCTTGATAGCCTTCTATCGGTTGAGATTGATTGTTAACAGTTGAGATATTTGCTGCTTCAGTGAGTATCTTGTTTATTCGAGTATCATACATATCTAGCCCCAACTCTAATATATCATCTAATTCTAGATTGCTCGTATTTATCTCATTACTACTGTTCTCAATATCATCTTCTTCTAGATATATCTTATTCTGCCTAGATACGGATCCTTCATAACAATATGGTGCTTCTTTTTCTGCAGTTATTAGCATAGAATCTGATATGTTAGCTAATTCTTGACTATCACTATGCGTACTTATCTCATCACTATTGGTTTCAATATCATCTTCACTGTGTTTGTCTATACTATTGATTTTGTTAAACGCTCTATTTATATTGATCTTGTTAAACACCCTATTTATATTGATTTTGTTAAACGCGCTATTTATGATGTTCAGAAGATCTTTTTGACACTTATCTTTCGCACTAGCTAATGTCGGTTCTGATGCGTAGAAAGATATTAAGTTCTCTTCGTCATTTTTATGCACTTTTATCATTTCAGCAAGACTCTTAAATATCTCAGTCAACAAATCTGCTGCCTCAGATTTTGCCGTAATTAACTTACCGGAAATAGTAGAAAAAGGTATCTCTAAGTCGTATAGTGCTTTTAGCATATTAATATTTAAAGTTAGTACTTTTAATGTTTTCTTTAGTGCAAGTATATCAAGTCTATGATTATGGAGTAACATACATGTGATATTGGAAGGTTCTATTATTCTAGCTGGTGATAGTAGTTTTTCTAAGTTATCTAATTGTATACTAGAAATCAAATCATCAAAATCTTCATTTGTGAAAGTGCTTTTCCAAGGTTTTTGAAAAATTTCCCTGAAAAAAAATTTCATAGAACATGAATAACCTTCTAATTTATTGTTGTTAGCAATGTATAGGTCGAATGGATTTTGTTTTATCGTTGTCTGATTCGTAATATTATTATCAACATCATAATTAGAACTGTTAATATCATAAGACTTTAGTTTCGATTTTTTGAGAAAATTCAGAACATACTCTACATACGCTTTTTGTTTACATTTTTCTTCATATGTATTTCCTGGCCAATTTTTCATCTTTTGCTTAAAACCTTCGAATATATTTTTTAAATGACCTGGAGTAGCAGATCCTGTATGACAGTACCTACCTGAAATAGTAGAAAAAAATATGTGTAAGTCGTATAAGTTTTTTAATATATCAATATTTGAAGTTAATTCTGTTAATGTGTCTCCTAATATATCTAGCTTGACCGTATGATGATCACCTATCATACTTGTAATATTACGGACTTCTATTAATCTAGCTGGTTGTAGTAGTTTTTCTAAGTTATATAAGTTTAGATTGTAAACGAATTTATCAAAATTTTTACTTGAGTAAATACATTTTTTACACCACTGAAAAATTTGACTTAAAAATTTCTTAGAGCACGGATAAGCCTCTAATAATTTTGTTCCTAAGTTATCTTTGTTATCAAGGTATTGGTTGAAAGTATATAAATTATCTTGTTCACCATATGGCATATAAATTCCTTTTATTGATTCATTAAATAAACCCTCCTCCTCTATATACTCATTTTCTAAATAATCTATAATGCAAATATAGCATTACTTGATTCAAAATCAAACAAAAAAACTAACAAAATTAAATTAATTTAAAATATCTATTAAAATATCTTAAGTTTTTTATGTGAAGTTATTTATATAAACTAGCGTTTGATATAAAGTGATATGCTAGATGATAACAAGAATAAGAATTATACTTGTAACGCAGGATTAGGATAAGAAAAAGTTAAAAACAGATAATGTACAATAGACCTCTTTCGAAACTGGTTAAGGTAGATCAAAATTATAAATGCCAGAGATCAAATTAAATCTAAGACCGAATCTTTTACGTCTATTTCGATATTTATCAGTAATAATTCTGAATTACCAAAGAAAACAAGCAAGAAAAATCCTTTCACTAAAAATGATAAAAAGAATAATCGTAGATTCGCAGGAGAAAGGGTTGTAAATGAAAACATTATTGGTGTGCTAAAAAACGGTTCAAAATTATTGCTGATAAATATCGAAATAGACGTAAAAGATTCGGTCTTAGATTTAATTTGATCTCTGGCATTTATAATTTTGATCTACCTTAACCAGTTTTGAAAGAGGTCTATTATTAATTGATGATCCAGAACGATAATATATCTATGCTAAGCAGCTATACTCCATTGTGCAAGTAGAAAATGTAATGCTATGTATGCTAGTTAGAAAAAGCTTGTATTCTAACTAGCATAAAGCTTACAGTATTTATTTAGCTCTATAGCAATTTCTTGTAATTTAAGATATTCAGCAAGAGGTATAAATTCTTGCTGCGTTTCTAGTATGATTTCTTGTCTTTTTTCATAAGGTTTTATTGATACAGTCTGAATATTATGGAATCGGTCGAAAAGCTTAATTAATAATAGTTCTGTTTTATTTTGTCTATAAAATGTTTGAATCATTTCTCTAGAACTGATTTTTTTTATTATCCTTAATCCTGGTGAGATCTGAAACCTGTTCTGCAATATTATGACTAAATTCTTGACCTATTTTTTCTTTAGTTAGTGTTGTGTCTTCGATGGTATCATGTAGTATTGCTGTAATAATCGTATCTGTTTCAAAGCTGTAGTCTGATACCATATAAGCTACTTCTAATGGATGTGTGTAGTATAGTTCTCCTGTATCTCTCTTTTGCTGACCATGATATTTTTGGGCATAAAATATTGCTTTTTCAACTTTATCAAGATCAATTTCAGTATTAAATCTTACGTTGGTTTCAAACAGCTTATTTAGTAAGCTCTCGCTATAAAAGTTTATCATTTTTCATCTCTAAATAATCTTTAATAAATTATACAATAAATTAAACTTTTTATATACTTCAATCTTAGATAAAAACTGCGAAAGAAGCGAATTAATTTGATTAAAAAAGTTGTACTGGAATATTGCAAGTAATGGTTGTAAACTTGTCTTTTTCGCTTTCTATTTCCATTTCTCCATTAAGTTGATTAATAAGGTAATTTACAAACCATAATCCTGATTCAAGCATTAGCGGATAGTCTCGTACCAACTCAAAATCAGCTAATTTAGCTTTTATATTCCCTAATTTTTCTTTTGAAATACCACTTCCTGTATCGTGTATTCTAAATTGTAGTATGTTATCGCTTTTTATATAATTTTTTACAGTAAACAAATGAACCGTAATTATAACCTGGCATCTGTGATTAAATCTAATGACGCTTCCTATTAATTGACTTAATATAGCTTGTAAGTGATCACTATTTCCAGTCACAATATCCTTCATTTTGTACTGAAAATTGTAATTGATTTTTATATCTTTCTCTTTTGCAATGTCTTCTAGTCTCCTGACGGCATTTTTTACTAGCTTTTGTATGCTAAATTTTTTTAAACATAAATTTTCATGCTCAATTTCGCTTCTAAGCGTGTAAACTACATCATTACAGTACTCTTGGAGATTTGCTGATCGATTTAATATTGTTTCCAGCTTATCTTTGTTTTCCGAATCATTTAACATGATCTCGCTTGCTAGCCTTACAATTTCACTCGTTGCAATATTAAATCTATATTTAATCTCCTGTATTAAATCTGTACAATATTCTTTCAATGATTCAGCTGCCTCGACCTGATACTTCGCTTTTCTTAGCTTTGTTATTATTTCCATATATTCATCGATATTCTCACTCTCTCCATTCACCAACGTAATTGGTATTGGAGGAATTTGTACCATCCATTTGTTAATTGTTTTCTTCTTTTCTTTCATAGCATTCTCCTAAAGAATAATTCAAACTAGTTATTGGCACTTCAAATGAAAAAGTTATGTAATTATTTTCCTCTTTTGCTCTTAGTCTTCCTTTTAGCTGATCTGTAAGATGTTTTATAAATGCTAATCCTTCTCCTAGTTCTTGATACGTTACCAAATTCAAATTCTCTAGTTCAGCATTTATTCTTTCTAATTTTTCTTTAGAAGTGCTTAGTCCTATGTTTTGTACTGTAAATTGTAATATTTCTGAATACTGATTGAGGTTAATAGTAATCTTGCTATTTTTGCTGCTATTTATAATAGCACTACCAATTAACTGACTTATTACTGCTTTTATTCGAAAACTATCTCCAATCAGAACCGTCTTTATGTCATTTTGAACATTTAGCTTTATATTCTCATTTTCAAAATGTTCCCTCATTCTGATAACGGTATTATTTATTAGCAATTCTATGTTAAATGTTTCAATCCTTACATTCGTTGATGCTATGTATTGTCTAAATAAAAAAATTATTCCATTTAGAGAAGCTATTATATTTATCTTTTTTTTATCATAGTTATTTACGATTCGCCTAAAATATTGTATCCAATCTATGAAATTTATGCTTACTTGCTCAGATTCCTCTAGCTGGCAGTATAGTTTTTGCATTTCACTATCTATCTGTTTTATTGTTGTGCTATTAATTCCCTCTGTGGATAATTTTTCGGTTAATTTATTGATTTTATTTTGACCTTCGTCTTCAATAGGCATAGAATCCTCCTGCTGTATTAGTTTATATAGCAGCTAGAGATTTAAAAAGTAAATTTTAGGTTTATCGTCTTTAATCTCTAGCAGAATATTATCTAAATCTTGAATCTCAGATAATATCAGGTACACAGTATCATTTAGATTTTTATCAGTACATGACTTTTTGTCATAATTATGAAAAATTTTTCATCTTTTTTAAAGTAGATGCGAAATTGTCGCATTGTTATTTACATCTAAAAAAACAAAATATCCTTCAAAATTAGATATACAATTGATTCTGAGTTATAAAAAAAGACTTTGATAATTTAGTATATTAACTGAAAAAGTTCTGAACTTATCTTATTGCTCTTAATTTAAACATCAGGTTCGAGCACGTCTTTAAAACGACCCATAATATCACAAATATAAAAATCAAGTGCTGTATTAACTAAGTCAAAATCTTTTTTTTCTATCGAATTAAGATCTTCTTTTATTTCAAGCTGCCCTTGAGCCAATAGTAGTTGTTTGATAATTACGTTTCTTTGTTTCGAATTAATACAATGATAATACTTAAGTGTGCGGTATAGTAGTTTTTGTTCAAGATAAATTATATTCTTAAAATGTTCTGGTGTAATAAATTCCTGAAAGGGTTTGATCCCTTTATTTATTAGCATATTGCTAGAACATTTTTTGATTGGTATTTCAAGTGCTATGGAATGCATTCGTATAATTTTATACATACAAAAATCAAGAAAGTTTTGACCTTTCTTATTCCAAATAAAATCATTTTCATTTGTTAATTTTAAAATATATTTTTGTTCCTTTCTGGTTAAGTTATAATTTAGATCAGTTAAATAACCTGTTAAACATTTTTTTTGCTGATCTATTGTTAAATTAGATTTTATCTTTATAAGATGAGTTATTAGAAGTTGTATTAAATTTTTTTGTTCTGTATGACTGTGCAAGTCATTAAAAAAAGCAAACCATTTTTCCTGTGAAACTGAAAAAATTTGTGTTGCTTTATTTTGTTTGCGTAGGTTAAACATTCGATAGAACAAGTGTTTTGCTGCGCTTAAGACTTGTATATGCATACTTTACTCTTTAAAACCCCGCATAATATTTAACAATTATATATTTATTATTAATCTTGAGTTATAAATTGAGATAGCCTAAAATAATTAGGCCATTAGCAAAATGTAAAACGTAGCTATGGAGATATCGTATTTTTAGATTTTTTTTTGTTTATTGTTATTTTTATAACTAATAATCATAGCATTACTTTTGCTATTTGAAGTAGTAATTAAAGTGTAGCTAGAGATTCATTTGTACCTTTACTAACAGATTCTGAAGTTTTAATGAAATAACCTCTAGCTAAATATTATCTAAATCTTGAATCTCAGATAATATCAGGTATACAGTATCATTTAGATTTTTATCAGTACATGACTTTTTGTCATAATTATGAAAAATTTTTTCATCTTTTTTAAAATAGATGCGAAATTATCACATTGTATCTCTAGCTACAAAAATATCATTCAAAAAAGATTTATAAAAAAAGCTCTGTAGCAGTTATTATTACTGGCTTTAAGGCTTGTTTTCTGCTATAATTCATAGCAGAGATTTAATTAATCAAAAATTCTTGTGTCAATAGCAATTTCTAATGAACTAAAGCCTTTTCTCCATTGAGTTGGAGGCAAAAGGAGAATTGTTAATAAATTAATAGAGCATCTTCCTTCAGGGCCACACTATAATTACTATGAACCATTCCTTGGAGGTGGGGCTTTATTTTTTCAAGTTAGGCATCTGTTTAAACAATGTTTTTTTCTGATATTAATCTCGACTTAATTACTAGTTATCACGCTGTAAAAAAGACTTCTTCATTACTCATATTGGATTATATACTCAATCAATGAACAACGCAATCCTGTTAATGAGCTAATCATTACTAACTATTCGAACTAACTACTTGACCTGAGCTTAGCAATTAAAGATGAACCCGCAATCCAAATCGTATATGAATAGGAAGTGGTCTATAGTTAGCAATTGTGCTACATTCAATGTCTAAATATGTATCTCTTGATAAATTTATTGTTGTACCAACTCCCAAGTCTATACCAGTACCGCTATCACTATTGAAAGCTGATACTAGGCCACCTGTAACAAAAATTGATGCTTTGTTACCTTCAATTATATTGTAATAATAATTTCCTTGAATAAAGTTATCTCTACAGTTGTGATGACACATAAATCCTAATCTTACATCCATTCTGTGCCGATTTAATCTATAACCAATTCCAGCTTCTAATGTATCGTAGTTAGTAACAATACCAGTTGAAAATTTTATATAGAATTGCGAAGTATCAATACCACCTTTAGAGGCATTGAAGTTTACATTATTATTCGCTGTACATATCGATGGTGAAGATAATACAACGAATGCTAATATAACAGCATAACCCGGTTGTAAAAGTAATTTCAAAACATTCATATTAACTTCTCTTTTTAATATTAACATATTAGCTATCTGTTAAAACCTAATACCATGGGACCGATTGTTCCGTTAGAAAGTTGAATACATCTGCATTACCGCTTTTAGCAGCATAATCTATAGTAGTCATGCCGTTATCATCTTTTGCATCAATATCTGCTCCATAATCAATCAAAAGCTGTATAATATCTATGATTTTATTACGAACAGCAATATGTAGTAGCGTTTCTCCTTCATCATATTTTTTATTAATACCAGTAGAATTATGTTTTAGCATAATTGCTAAAGGTTCTACACATTTGCATTCAACAGCATCAGATAAAGGTGTATTACCTTGATTATTCTCGATATTTACATCAGCATTATATTGTAGCAGTAATGCTATATGATCATTGCAATAGGTAGGATATTTTTCGAAAAATTCATAATATACTTGAATTGTATCCACAACAAGATGTAAAGCGGTGTGCCCATCATTATCTTGTGCGTTTATGTTAGCTCCATTGCTTAGTAAAATCTCGGCAATAGGTAGATTCTTATATTTCAAAGCAACAGATAAAGCTGTAGTACCGTCTTTATATTTTGAATTGACAAGTGTACTATCCTTATTAATAAGCTGCTGTACTTTGCTTCTGAACAGCTTATTTATTAAGCTCTCACTATAAAAATCTATCATTGGCCACCTCTAAATGGTTATTAATAAATTATACCATAATTTAAACTTTTTGTATACTCCAATCCCAGATAAAAACTGGAAAAGAAGCAAATTAAATTATAAATTTTTTGAATTCAGTTATCACGATGCCAAAAAAAACTAATCTTGAGTTGCATATCTCTGGTGTTAATGAGTAAAATTTTGCTGTAATTTTTTTTTTGGACCAGCATTTTTTCATCTTATGCATAATCTAGCGTTTATTAACATTGCTGAGAGTTTTTAACAATATTGCCAAATTTAGAATACCTACTATTATAGTGCAACTTCACTGTACCAACTGGCTCATTACGGTGTTTAGCAACAATTATTTCAGCAGTGTTATAACATTTATTTTGTCTAGCTTTCCATTCTGTGTATTCTGGAGTACCTCGATCTGGTTCTGATCTAGACAAGTAATATTCGTCACGATATATAAGCATTACAATATCGGCGTCCTGTTCAATTGAGCCTGATTCTCGTAGATCTGAGAGAATAGGCTTTTTATCTGACCTTTGTTCTACAGCTCTAGACAATTGAGATAACGCAATGATTGAAATATTGAGCTCTTTAGCAAGAGCTTTTAAGCTCTGAGTAATTTCAGAAATCTCCTGTACTCGATTATACTGACTTCCTCTGGAATCAATTTTTATTAGCTGTAAATAATCAATAAATAATATTGCTAAATTATGAGTACGTTTAAGTCTACGAGCTCGAGATCTAATTGCAGATATCGAGATTGCTGGAGCATCATCTATAAAAAAATTCCACTTTTGTATTTCGTCTTGTACAGTCTTTAACTTATCAACATCTTGTTCACCTATTTTACCGTTAAATAATGCAGAGCTATTAATTTCTGATTCTATAGAAAGAATTCGAGTAGAGATTTGCTGAGATGACATTTCTAAAGAAAAGAATCCAACTGATGGCACTACATTATCTTTAGTATTTTTTTTAGTAAGAAAATATTTACAAGCATTTATTGCTAAGTTAACTCCTAAAGCAGTTTTACCCATTGATGGTCTGCCAGCTAATATTATTAGGTCAGAATTTTTAAATCCTCCAAGCTTTGAATCAAGGTCAAGTAGTCCACTACTAATACCGTTAATAGAGTTTTTATTTTTAATAGCAGATGAAATTGATGTCCATGATTCTTCAATTGAAGTTTGTAATTTTGTAAATCCTTTACTTAAAGTTCCCCTTGAACCTAGATCATATAATTGAGATTCAGCAGTTTCGATCTGACTTATAGCTAAATCTGCTAAAGTAGAAGAATACGCATTTGTTACTATTTTTTCTCCAATTTCAATTAAATAACACCTCAGCGCAAGATCATATACTATTTTGCCGTACTCATTAACATTAACTATACTTAATGCTAACGTTGTAAGTTTAGCTAGATAATCTACTCCACCTATTTCATCAAATGTGAGTTCATTGCCTAGCATATTTTTGAGCGAAATTACAGTAGCGCTAATTCCTTTACTAATAATGAGATTAATTGACTTGTATATTTTGCCATGTAATGGTTCATAAAAATGTTCCGGCAGTAAAAATTCGTTAATGTTATATAGCGCACGATTGTTAATCAGAATTGCTCCAAGTATCATTTGCTCTGCCTGAATATTACTTGGAGCAATCTTTGCAAGATCTTTTTCCATATCACCCTTTAAATTTTATTAAAATTACTAAACTTAACTAACTCAAAAGAAAATCCTTGAGCTTTAAAAGCGGACTCAAGATCTTTCAGATAGTTCTCTCTGATGTAACTATCTTCAAATTCTGTTTTTGCTTTGATGAATATTTTTTTGTTAATAATAAAGGTGAAATAATGTCAGTTAAAATTACTAAAGGCAATAAAAGCGATCTATCTGTAGCTTCAGTTATTTCTAAAGGCTTATCTGGTAAATTGTTTGGTGATAAAGCTTACATATCTAAAGAGTTATTTCATCAACTCTTCTCCAATGGTCTACGTTTATTTACTAATCTTCGTAAAGATATGAAAACATATTTATTGGACATAGATGATAAGCTTTTATTAAATAAACGTTCCTTAATTGAGTCTGTCTTTAATGTACTAAAAAAACACATGCATTTAGAGCATACTCGACATCGCTCTCATATTAACTTCTTTGTTCATATAATTGCTTCTCTTGCTAGTTATTCCATCTCCAAACTTAATCCCTATCTTATCTCTTCTTCTTTCTCTTCTAATCCCTTATCCTAAATTAGCGTTTGAGCTTTAAAAGCCGACTCAAGATCTTTCAGATAGTTCTCTCTGATGTAACTATCTTCAAATTCTGTTTTTGCTTTGATGAATATTTTTTTGTTAATAATAAATGTGAAATAATGGCAGCTAAAATTACTAAAGGTAATAAAAGCAATCTATCTGTAGCTTTAATTATTTCTAAAGAGTTTTTTGCTAAATTGTTTGGTGATAAAGCTTACATATCTAAATCATTATTTCATCAACTCTTCTCCAATGATCTACGTTTATTTACTAATCTTCGTAAAGATATGCAAACATATTTATTAGACATAGATGATAAGCTTTTATTAAATAAACGTTCCTTAATTGAATCCGTCTTTAATGTACTAAAAAAACATATGCATTTAGAGCATACTCGACGTCGCTCTCCTCTTAATTTCTTTGTTCATATAATTGCTTCTCTTTCTAGTTATTCTATCTCAAAACTTAGCCCAAATCTTATCTTCTCTTCTTTCTCTTCTAACTCCTTATCCTAATCTGACGTTATAAATGCTTATATAGTCATTTACAATGAAGTTTGAGTATAGAAAAAAGCGATAATAGCATCATAAGATTTACCAACAGGATATTTTATACGCAAACTTCATTGTAAATGACTATACACCTAGTTATTAATTCCTGTACTCTTTCGACTCAGTGTCATTAGCTTTCCAAAATCTCTCTTACATACTATCATAAGTTTAAATGCTACCTTGCTACATCTCTGTAGTCTATCTTTGAGCAACATCATGTTGCAGCACATCCTATCATAGTTAAACAATCATATATAGTCATGTACAATGAGGTTTGAGCATAGAAAGAAGCGATACAAATTAATAGAATCTGTTGGTTATAAAGTTATTTTTTTGCTACCTTATTCTCAAGATTTAAATCTGATAGAAAAGTTTTTGGCTAATATGAAGCGGTGGATTAGAAATCAAATTACTCAATTTAGTAAATTTTATGAATCTATTACCGCTTCTTTTTATGTTCAAACCTTATTGTACATGACTATATATCCTCCCATCGCACACAGGCAACATATATATGCGCTTTATGGCAAAAAAATCTATTCACAGTAGTTCTGTTCTATTATAAGTATTTCTTTCTATACTCCATGCCGTTCAAACATCTTTTTCTTAATTTCGCTAATTGCCTTTGCTGGGTTTAATCCTTTTGGGCAAGTTTTTGTACAATTCATAATAGTATGACATCTATACAGCTTAAAAGAATCTTCAAGTTGATCTAGCCTTTCTGATGTATGTTCATCCCTAGAATCAATAATCCAACGGTATGCTTGCAACAATACTGCAGGTCCTAGATATTTGTCCGCATTCCACCAATAACTCGGACAAGCTGTAGAACAACAAGCGCATAATATACACTCATATAGACCATCTAACTTATCCCTATCTTCTGGAGTTTGTAGCCTCTCACCACTAGTTATATCTATAGTTTCTGCTTTTAACCAAGGCTCTATCGATTGATATTGAGCATAAAAATGTGTCATATCAGATACTAAGTCCTTTATTACACTCATATGCGGTAATGGATATATTATAACATCACCTTTAATATCATTTATAGCCTTAATACAAGCTAACCCATTAGTACCATTAATATTCATTGAACAGCTGCCACAAATGCCTTCACGACACGATCTTCTAAAAGTCAATGTAGGATCAATCTCGTTTTTAATTTTAATTAATGCATCAAGCACCATAGGTCCGCAATTTTCCATATCAATTTCAAAGATATCTATACGAGGATTATCACCAGTATCAGGACTGTAACGATAAACACTTACTCTTTTTACTTTCTTAACGCTATCTTTGGCAGCATAGCGCTTACCTACTTTAACTTTTGAATTTGGTGGTAATCTAAATTCTACCATTTGCATGACTCATTTATTACTTACTAATCACTAGTTAATATACTCGCTTTTTAGGAACTATAGCTATCATTTCATCATCTTTTGGATCTAATACTACGTTCCTATAATCTATATCTACGTGGCCTTCTTCATCAATTGTGGCTAATGTATGTTTGAGCCAATTATCATCATCTCTATTAGGATAATCTTCTCGAGCATGGGCACCTCGGCTTTCTTGACGGTTAGCAGCGCAAAACATAGTTATTGCAGCTTGATATAATAAATTTTGTAATTCAATTGCCTCAACTAAATCAGTGTTCCAAATTAGTGAATGATCTGTTAATTTAATATCTGTTCTAGAATTAAAATTTTGTTTTATTATTTTCATACCTTCTGTTAACTTATCGTAGCTACGAAATACTCCAGCATAGTTTTGCATAGCACGTTGCATAGTTAATCTTAACTCAGCAATTGGCATATTACCATTTAAAAACCTTGTTTGATCAAATCTTTCTATAATAGCATCAACAATGTTATTGCCTAACGGTTGATGTTTTGTTGATATAGCAATAATTTCTTTTGCTTTATTCGCTGCAGCTCGACCAAAGATTATTAGATCAAGTAGAGAGTTGGATCCTAGTCTATTAGCTCCATGAACTGATACGCAAGCAGCTTCTCCAATCGCCATTAATCCAGGTACTATTTCCATATCACCATTTTCTGTTTTAGTTACTACCTGGCCATGATAATTGGTTGGTATACCACCCATATTATAATGTACAGTTGGAATTACTGGTATAGGCTGCTTTGTAACATCAACTCCAGCAAAGATCATTGCAGTTTCAGATATTCCAGGTAACCTTTGCTGTATCGTTTTACTATCAAGATGATTTAAATGCAAAAATATATGATCTTTATATATACCTACTCCGCGGCCAGCATTAATTTCCATAGTCATAGCCCTTGCAACTACATCTCGCGAAGCAAGATCTTTGGCTGATGGGGCGTATCTTTCCATGAAACGCTCACCTTCCGAGTTAACTAAGTACCCACCTTCTCCTCTGGCTCCTTCAGTGATTAAACATCCTGCGCCATAAATTCCTGTAGGATGAAATTGAACAAATTCCATATCTTGTAAAGCTATGCCAGCTCTAGCGCACATAGCATTTCCATCACCAGTACAACTGTGGGCTGATGTTGCTGAAAAGTAAGCCCTTCCATACCCTCCAGTTGCTAAGACTACTATATGTGATCTAAAGCAATGAATAGTACCATCGTCAAGGTTCCAAGCAACTATCCCCTTACAAGCTCCATTATCCATAATTAAATCAAGAGCTATATACTCAATAAAAAATTTAGCTTTATGTTTCAACGCTTGTTGATATAAAGTATGTAACATAGCATGACCAGTCCTATCAGCTGCTGCGCAGGTTCGTACAGCAGCCGCACCATCACCAAACTCAGTTGTCATCCCCCCAAAAGGTCTTTGATAAATTTTCCCATCTGCTGTGCGTGAAAATGGAACTCCATAATGCTCTAATTCAATAATAGCAGCTGGAGCTTCTTTGCACATATAAGCAATTGCATCTTGGTCTCCCAGCCAATCCGATCCCTTAATAGTATCATAGGCATGCCATTGCCACTTATCTGGTTGTATATTACCTAGCGCAGCACTAATACCACCTTGAGCTGCAACAGTATGACTACGAGTAGGAAACAATTTGGTAATACAAGCAGCACGGAGACCAGATTCAGCCATACCAACTATAGCCCTTAGTCCTGCTCCACCAGCTCCAACTACTACAACATCAAATTCATGATTTATAATTTTATAAGCCTTCACAATTTACTTTAAAATTAAATTAACATCAAATTTTGCAAACATCATATACTATTTAAAGTCTGTATTTCTTTTATTGGTGTATTAACTTAACTTGTTACTATTATTTTAAAATTGAATTTTTTCTAACTAATATGCCCAGCATAGTTATCAAACCTTATTATAGATTCATATCTTGTTAAACAGATAACATTATTTTAATAATTAATACATAATAATATTATAGATATGATTCCTGCAACTACAGTTACAAAGGTAAAACATTGTACTAAAACAATCAATAAATATCTTACTGAAAGATTATTGACATAATCTTCTATTATGACTTTTAGTCCTATTGAAGCATGGCAAAACATTGTAATCAATAATAAAATAATCATTAATACATTGTAAGGATACTTTACTAGCTCTACTAGCTCTACTGGAGATTTTTGAACTATTGCCTTACCAAAGAATACTAGCCATACTAATAATGGCAACATTAATATAGCACTAAGTCTCTGATACCACCAATGTTGCACACAATACTTATCAGTACTTAGACTCTTAATTGTATTTAAACTGTTTTGTAAATTTGGTGCTTTCATTTAAATTAATTGATTCACTGAAAACTAAAATTAAAAATTATTAATACACATATAGAATACAATTATAGACAAAGCAACTGCTATCCAACCTGAAATATTAATGTATTTAATAGAAAAACCGTATCCAGTATCCCATATTAAATGTCGAATACCTGTGCATAGATGAAAGCAAGTAGTAAATATAGTTAGATATATTAATGCTTGAAACCATAAGTTATAAAATATATCAACAATAACCCTATCAAAATCACTATATACACATAGAATTAACCACCAAGTAATAATGCTAGCTCCACCAAAAACCGCCATTCCACTCAAGCGGTGCAAAATTGATAATATCATACTCATTTGCATACGATAAATCGTAATATGTGGTGAAATAGGACGAGTATGTGAATTATTAAACTTATTCAATTTTATGCCATTAAACTTGTTGGTATTACTAATAATAAAAGATATACTTTACCTACTACTATAACCTGCATTACAGTATATATACTTCATCTTAACTATATTTTATAGCCAATAATACTAAAATACCACTAAAACTTATAAAGCTTTGAAATATTGAAGGTTTTTTATTAAAAATATACAAACTTTTTATAATTTCAATATTAATTAATATCAGGTTAGGATAAGAAAAAAGACGCAAAGGCATAGAATAAAAGTTATAGCAATAGCAAAAAAGCTAGTATACAGTGCATGGCCTTAGGCTAATAGCATGAATTTTAGGTAAGTACCTAGCTTCTTTAATAGATAAATTTGGAAATACTACTATCTTTATTTTTAAACTCTGGTTGTTAAATTTTTGTTCTACATAAAGTGTTGCTCTTCCACTATGTGATTTTCTTCCACGAAGCCACTGTACAACTTTACATAGATTCGTGGTTTTTTTCATTTGTAGTTTTAATTTTACGTAGTGCTCGATTTATAAACTTTAATGATATTGAAGGCATAATCACCCCACATAATATTAATGTATATATTATTATTAATATATATTACACTTACTTAAACATCTGATCTATATTATGCTTCTTTTTGATAGCAAATTTTTATACTAATTTGTTCATAATACATATAACTTGAAAATCATTTATCAATCTTAAGTTGTATATATTTTTCGATCATTAGATTAACCTCTAGATTGAAAACTGGCCCCCAATTTCCTAAATTTTTTTTTCAACATATTTTCAACCTTTTGCTTTAATTTTTTTGTTATATTGACAAATATTGCAAATATATTTATAGTTAAAATTGAAGATTGATTATAAATATTAATAAAAGTTAACATAAGTTAATAGTAGGTTCTATAAAGTGTAGAAGTTAACAAAAATTAATATTTTTTTCTTTATATTTGATATGTCTTTGCACATTTCCTATAGACATGTTATTATTAACATTATCTTGATTTACAATTTCTAATTCACTAAACCATATTTTATCAATAGCCTGCTTATATTCGTAATGTTGAAGTATGTATTTTCGTACTTTGAACAATATAGAGTTAGAACCTAGCTCTTTACTAAGTTCTGAAAGGTAATCTTCATCACTTATTTGTTGCTGTAAAACTGTTGTTTTTTGATACTCCGTTGTGCTATTGGTAACTTGTTTTGATTCATCAAATGGTATAACTTGTAACTGCTCAATATCGTTGCCATGGACAGCTCGTACCTCCTGTAGTATCTTGAATTTAATATGATCTGACAGTGTAATATTCTTAATCAACTTGATGTAATATTTGTTTTTAACCGCTGCCCCAAAATCACAAGATGTTAAAATTTGATAAGCCATATCTGCTTCAAAGACTCCAGCTATTTTACGCTTCAACTGAGCCTTCATACTACGATCTGTACCAGATTCAATATTTGCTAGATACTGTTCTTTAAATCTTCCTACATCATTAAATCTAAAATTTCCACTATTAGCCTGATCAGTAGTTAGTAATTCATTTGCTAACGCTTTTGCCATATAGTTTAGCACTGCTATCTTATTTACAAAATGACGGTTTGGATATTTATTTGATAACTTCAACAGTAATTGATTTATGAAGTATATGTTGAAGCTTCTACTAGACATACGTTGTAGTATAACTGCATCTTCTAGTGTTAGTGGATAATAATCTGCTAGTCTTTTTCTTTTGGGATAGCATTCATTCTTTTCAACCTCTGAATCCTTACTAATAACTTGAGTTACTAACTCACTATTTTGCTCATAATCCTTGTTTGATGGCTTTTTATTACTAACATCACTAAGCTCATGGAAATTCAAATTCTGTTGTTGCTGTTGATCTTCTTTTTCATTTCCTACTAACTCAATTTCTATAAAATCATCAGATTCCGTATATTTAGACTTCAAATTTTGCTGTTGATCTTCATTTTTATTTTGATCATTTTCTACTAACTTATCTTCAGTAGATCTAGATCTATTATTATTTTTTTTATTATTATATCTATATATGTACCTGATTGGTACAATTAATGTTTAAAACTACTTAAGTTATTATAAGCCTTTCAGAGTGTTAAATTTTGAGTATAGCTACTAAATCGCTATATTTACGCGGTATAAAAACGTGGTTTTGATAGCAAAAATCGCCTGAACCACCTGCCATATCTGACATTTTTGGAGGTTAGAAATGGCGCAAAATTTGCGTAATTTTGCAAGCAAAAATTGCAAAATTGCTAATAACAATGGTAGCAATAATGCAACTGTCTTTTATCGTTTTATTGGAAATTTTGTTCCAGCAGAATGGAAAGATCTGATTGGAGATAATGGAAAAGCATTAAGCAAGACACCTAAACAGCTTTTATCATAGATAGTATATAAACTACAGATCTATTACAATAATGATATAGAGGAATTACAAGACAGTTATTACTCTTTTGAAAAGGAGTTGCAGGTTTGTCAACGCAGGGTTAGGCAATGCTTAGTTGAACTACAAAAAGCCGGTTTCATTGAAGTTGAAAATAGGGCAATAATTAAAAACAATTTTAAGTTGCGTAATGTTCCATGTATAAAACTTCTAAAAAATTTTCAGCGTTTCACTGAAAAAGAAACAAAAGGAGAAAAAATTATTGATCTAACCCAAAAAATTTTTCGCTACAACCTGAAAAAAGTTTCAGGTACAAATCAGTTTTATTACTCTACATAACACATAGCTAGGTCATCTTTTACCTAATGTTTCCAGTACTATTGCTCCTAGCTTTACTTGTTATAGCTGTGCTCAAATTTTCGCTTATAGACTCAGAACTTGCTCTACATTCTGACAACGCGCTATCAGACAGATGTCTCTTTAAAGATCTAGTAATTTCTGGATAAGAAGATATCAACTTTTCAACTTTGCGATTTTGACCAGTTAAATATCCTACAACATTAGATACCGTGTTCTTAAAACTTTCCCAAGCTCCATACCATCCTTTTTTATTATTATACTGAGAGACTAATTTCTTTACCATAGCAGACGTATTTTTTTTAAGTGTTGCTTTTTCCTTTTTGTTTTTATCATTACATAATGGCAATAGTATTGATGTCACTTCTTCTTCAACGGCTTTTTGTACATTTTTATCATAAATATTACCCTGTTGCTCAGAAAAGAACATATCTAAACATTTACCAGCAAATTTTTCTCTTAGTATAGGATCAACTTCAACTTTACAAAAGTGATTTACAGCTTTCTGTAGTGTTAATGGCTGTGACTCATGTAATGAACTACTATCTACTACACCAGATCTAGCTCTTTTTACAATATCAAGTATATCCTCCATTATAACTTCATTAGCGATACTCTGAATATCTAGCTCTGTTTTTAAAGACTTATTGTCACTATTTTGACAATATACTTCTTTTATTATAGAGTTTAAAGCATTATCTAATCCTACTGTTTCTGTAATATTACGCCAACCTCTAGCAAATTTTGTATCTAAAGTTTCTTGGCTTAACTGAGCGCTTATATCTTTTTTTGCATATTGAGAACATATCATATTCAAAGATCCTGATACAAAATCTTTTTTAACATTATCTATTTCTTCTCTAGCATAAGATCTTGTAACTTTTAATCCTTCAGGAACATCTAAAACACTAACTGCTGGATCAAATTTATGCATATTGATCAAAATTTGAGGTGCTGATGAACAACCAGGTATAAACTTATCACCAGTCATATTAGAAATATCAACTGATATTGTACTGTCAAAACAAGGAACTCTTTCTTCATGAATATTTTGCGACTCAGCAAATGTACTAAAATACCTACTATGAACCTTGGTACCATTCGATGCATCGATTAAAATATCACATCTTCCACCACCATCAAATATCATACCAGTAGAATTTGAAGAAAACTTACGACCACCATAGATTGCGGTATTTCCTGAGCGAAAAGTACCTTGCTGCCAAGATGCCATTAAAAACTCTCTCTGCTCATTAGATAAAGCAAGATCCTGTGACTCTTGTAACTCTTGCAAAGTAATTTCTTTTACTACACCATCTGGTCCCTTATATAAAATCTCTGCACGATTAAAATCACGTTTTGATTGTGCAGTCCCGCTATTTTTATAGTTATCAATTGCACAAAGTACTCCTTGTTTAAAGCTATTCAAGTTTCGCTCATACTTGTTAAACTCTAATAATGCTTGTGCCGAACACTTTGCAGGCTGCAACATATCATCAGATAATTCTGAACATTTGTTAATAAAATTTTTATATTCAACTGATCTTTCTTCAGGTTTTTTATCAACCTCATTATAAAACTCATCTTTAAACTCTGGAAGTATACCACGTACACTTGGTAACTTAGATAAATTAGCCAAATCGCTTAATAGTTGTTTAGCATGTTTGTTTTCTAATTCATTCAATTGTAATTGAGGGCTAGCCTGTAAATCATCATATAAACCTTTTAATCCAGGTGTATGAACCTGCCACTCCAATGCTAAATAATCTGCTATTGGATCTGGATTAGGACTATTAGCAACATAAGATTTAAGATCAGATACATTCAGGGTTACATCTCTTGACATTAATTTATCAATATCAGCTGCTACAGCTTGTTCAAATGCAGTTAAGTTTTCAGGAGTTAAGTTTTTTAAAGAATCATCATCTAGATATTCTATATCACTTGAATTTGCAAAAAATTTCAAAGCATTAGAATATAAAATATTCTGAAATGGATGATGTTTATCATTTGCTTTTAATAAAGAATAACTATCATCAGGCAATTTGACAAAAGGACTTATTTTTTCCATGAAACTTTCAGACTCAGAACCTAAAAAAGGAATGACACGCAATGCATCCTCTTTAATTCTTTTATTAATTAATTCTTTTATTTCGTTATCATCGAATAATTTAGCCTCTAAACTTGCACGCTCAAACTTAAGTTTTGATTCTATATTAACTACTTCTTCCTCGCTAACTTTTTGATCTCGTAATTTTTGAGTCATTTTACTTACTGCGCGTTCTACCTCAGCTAAACTAACCGCTCCTTTTTCTTGAGAATTTAGTAAAACAGATGCACTTTCTTGCCAATTTTTACTTGTATGATCAATTCTTCCATTTTCATTTTTAACTATTTGCATTAGTTCTTGGACAAGACGTCCTTTAAAGAATTTTAACTCAGTTTCTAGATTAGATGTAACTTTTTTGACAAGACGTTCTTTAAGAATTTTTAACTCAGTTTCTAGATTAGATTTAACTTCTTTAAGTTCAGCTAACTCATCTATTTTTGATAAATCTTTACCTGATTCGACTGCTTCTTTATTCGGTGAAACAGCATCGATAGTTACAGCTGCCTCCTTTAACATCAAATTATTAATACCAGTTGTAACTGCTGCTTCGAAAGCTTTTAAATTATCAGAAGTTATTTGATTGTAAGCACTAGTATTAAGATATACTGCATTGCTTTGAGGAGAAAAGAATTTTACTGCATTAGCACCTACAATATTACAAAATGGGTGACGTTTTTCCTTTTGCTTTAGCAATGAATAGCTATTATCTGGCAATTTTACAAAATGAGCTAAATGTTTTTTAAAATTTGCACGTTCTACTGCATTTCCAAAAAAAGGAATAGCCTGCAAAATTTCCTCCTTGATTTTTTGATTAACTAAACTTTTTACGTCTTCAGTATTAGATAATTTAGCTTCTAAAACAGCCCGATTAGCCTTCAATTGTAATTCTATAGCACTTACTCTTTCTTCATTAACTTTTTCTTTTCTTAGTTGCTGAATCATCTTATTAAAATTTTGCTCTATAGTAGCTAAACTAGTTGTCTCCTTTGATTGAGAATTTAATAGAGATGATACTTCCTCTTGAAAATTTGAACTATTACAGTCAATTTCACCATTACTGTTTTTAACTATTTGCATCAACTGACTAGCAATATGTTCGTTAATATATTTTAGTTGAGCTTCAAGACTTTCTTCAACTTCATTTATCTTAGGTACATATAATTCTTCTTTACTACTCACTTCAGCACTAGCATTGCTTGCTTGTAAATTTGCTGTACTTTTATTAAATTTTTCATTTAACAAAACATTAGCTTGCTGCTGCACAAAATGTGTACCAGCCAACATTCTTGTTAAACTTTCTTTAGTTAAAGATTTATTTTCTTTAATATGATTATCTAATAAATTATTAAGTAGTTGTTGCTTTTCTTGTACAGACAAAATTTTATTATCAAAAATCCTATCTACTAAGATACCTTCAGTAATTCTGTTATTATTCTCCAATAATGTATCTGCAAGAGCTGCAGCAGCACTAGTTATCATTCTATTTTCAGAAAGAAAATTTACCTGTGATTGTCTAATGTTTTGCGCTTGTTGCTTGGCTTCTTCGGTACTAAGTATAGGTTGCCCTTGAGACATTTTAATTAAATTATCTACAACAAATGGACCACAATCATAGACATTAGTTTGCTGAACTGTTTGTAAATCATTGATTTTGGCACCATGGCATAGCTCTTTTATGCAGTTTATAAGTGTAACTTTATCATCTATTGGTATACCAAGTGGATCATTATATGAAATAACAATATCATCATTCATACCTTTCTTAATTGCCATTGCTACCCAATGATTATTACCAGTATGTAGTGGTATAACTGCTTTTTCCTGCACACCACTAAAAATATCAGATAAGACTTGATGTAAAGTCTGCTTAAGCAGCATACTTTCATTTAGCGCAACATGCTGTATTATACTAATCCTGTCATCTAAACCTAAATAATGCTTTAACAGCTGATTAATATCATCTTCAGTATATAAATATTTAGGATTGGATAAATCTTGATCATTGGCCATAACAATTTTACTCCTAGTAAAATAACATATTTATTGTAAATCTATAGCTAATAATTTAAATAAACATATATATTTAATTATATTCACTATGTAAATAGTAATCAAAGTTTCTAGATACTGTCAACAAGAATAAGGCAGAAAACTAAATAAGAAGTTTATAAAAGCTTTACGTAGATCTGAATTACAAGTTCTAGAGATTCTACTAACACCACACACAGTACTACAGGATTGGCTGTGCTTAGGATCAAGACCTACAAAAGTTACAACTTATTTAGCAGAATTAAATTTTTCAATATTAGCTAAAAAAGCAAGAACTATAGTTTATGTTTTTGATTCTACACCTGGTATTTATGCAAGTAATGCAGCTTTATCGAAAAGATATTTAGTTATTCTTAAATATGATCATTAATCATCTGTTCTATTTCTTTATTTTTTTTATAAAATTATTATTTCTTTTCTTGGTTTTTAACACGGTATCTCTAACTCTAGTTATTCCAATAATAGACTTGCGGCACTGTACTTGTTTTATCAAATCTATTTGGTAGGACTAATTTAGCGAAAAATGCATTAATTATTTCTTTTATTTTTTCATGAAGCATCTCTAATTCTGGAATAATAAAATGTTTGACCAGCACTGTTCAAAACTGAGTATTTAAATTTACAGCCTTAACACCTAATCCTTTATTTAAAGATTTCTTAATAAAAATGTTATTGACATGTTAAAACATCTCAAAATAATCTCTTAAAGGTATCGAAACAGGTATAAAAGTTTAGATTTGTATTTATACCTTATTGCTTACATTTGTAACTTTGAATCTAACGCTAGTTTGGAAAGATATCTAATATAAATTTATTTTGATTTATTAAAATAACGTAATATTATTTATATATTATTAATAAGGTTGTAGTTTATGCTAGAAAGGAATTTTATAGTACTAGCTAGTCAAGCCATTAGTCAAATTGCTGATAGTATCATATTGCAAGACTTGGATGGGATAATTGATGTCAACTTCATTGATGAAATGATTTTATATATCACTATATCAACTAAGCAATTTGTTATTACTGGTCACACATTTGCTCGTCAAATATGGTTAGTATCTCCAATAAGCGGACCTCATCATTTTAGTTATATTGACAATAAGTGGCTTAATCGTGATAAGCAAGATATATGGCCTTTACTACAAACAGAAATCAATCAACTTACAGGTTTTAATATTCATTTAAATGCATCTAATGAGTAATTATAAAATATTACATTTATTCCTTAAATATCTTCAACCTTATAGATTTAAAATTTTTATTGTATTAATATCTTTAATTATGGTTTCTGGATCATTGCTTTATGTAGGCAGTGCAATTAAACTTTTAATAGATCATAATTGTAGTTGTGTTAATATAATTATGGCTCAAATCAGCATTACAATTGTAATATTCAGTATATTTAGCTTTCTTAGATCTTTCACAATTAATAGTATTAGTGAAAATTTAATATTAGATATTAGATCAGACTTATTTAAGCATTTGCTAAAACTAAGAATTAGCACTTTTGCTAAGTTAAAAGTTACAGACATTAATAATAGACTTTTATCAAATATTAATAATATTGGAGAACTTATTAACAATTTATTCTCGTTCATTCTTAGAAACAGTATTATGTTTCTTGGAAGCTTAATGCTAATGTTTGCGCAAAGTAATAAGTTTACCTATTTAGTAATAATAATGTTTATCACTATAGCATTGCCAATGATAAAAATAGGGCATTATATTCGCACTTTAGCCCATATTACTCAATTTGAGCTATTAAAAATTCATTCTAAGATTGATGAATCATTTAATAATATCAAATTAATATATGCTTTTAATCAGCAATCACATCAAGTTGATACACTTAATACAATTCAACGAGAATATTTTGTTGAGTTTAAACGTAAAATAAAGTTAAGATCAATGTTCTTTGCACTAACAATGGCGTTAGTTATTAGTGCTGTTACTTTTATTATTTGGCTTGGTAGCAATGATATAGCTGTTGGAGTTATGTCATCTGGAGACTTAACGTCATTCCTTTATTATGCAATTGTTGCAGTAGCGAGTTTAGGAGGCATTATCGAATCATTTGCAAAATTTCCTGGATACTTTATGGCTGCAGAAAAAGTTTTTAGCTTATTTGAGATTGATAGTGTTGAAAGTAATTTATCAACCAACGATCTCCATAATGGAGTTATTAAATTTAACAACGTCAGTTTTTCCTATCCATCAAGGCCAAATATTGCAATACTATCCAATTGTAGTTTGTCAATTGCTCCTGGTCAATTTGTTGGCATAGTTGGTAAATCTGGTGCTGGTAAAAGTACAATATTACAACTATTAATTAAGTTTTATGATCCTACAACAGGCACTATTCAAATAAATAATGTAGATATTAGTTCAGTTCACTTGCCTCAACTGCGAAAAAATTTCAGTTACATTCCACAAGAGACTTATATTTTTTCAGATACAATAAAAAATAATATTCTTTTCTCAAATCAACATGCAAGTAGTGAGGATATTGCATATGCTATACAAGTAGCACTGCTTGATGAGTTTTTAACGAAAATGCCAGATGGTTTGAATAGCTTTATCGGAGAAAAAGGAAATATGCTGTCAGGTGGCCAAAAACAAAGATTAGCAATTGCTCGAGGATTAATTACTAAAGCTCCTGTAATGCTTTTAGATGAGGCTACTAATGCTATTGACAGTAAAACTGAAAAGATAATTTTAAATAATCTTCGTAGTATTTCTCCACAAAAAACAATAATTGTTGTTACACACAGAATTAGTGCTATAGAGCAAGCAGATAATATTATAGTACTAGACAATGGAAAAGTTAATGCTCAAGGCAATCATGCTGAGTTAATGCAGCATTGCCAGCTATATCAAGAACTCATAAGAAGAAGAACTAACTCTTCTAATTGTAAAGCATAATAGCAGTGTTAACAAACTTATAGAGTAGAACAGGTTCAATAGGAATTGAACTTAAAGATGCTTGAGCCATATGATACCAAAACATCACGTATTGTTCTTATGACAGAGATGTGCAAACGCTTCTTTATTACGACAGTTTTGTAAACTTTAATGCTATTGAAGCCATAATTACCTATATTGTAATGTTTATATTAATTAATAAACATTAGACTTCTTTCGAAACTAGACAATGATGTAAAATTGTGTTATAAAAATCTGATTTGAAGTAATAATGAAATTAGATCAGATTAAAGAGTTAGGTGATGAAAAATTTCGTTGATTAACAATTAGTAAGGAAGGGAACATTTGCAAAGATGGTGGATATTTTGAGGAAAGCTGATGGTCTTAAGAAATCAAAAAGTTGGCGTAAAAATAAGCTTAATTTGAAGGAACAGTTGCTGATGGCCTTAGAATACCTTAGAGAATACCGTACTTACTTCCATAAATGGGTAGAAGACACCCTAGTTAAACACCCAAACTTTGCTCTTCCAGGTCGCGTAAAGCTCTAATGAAGAGCGATATGAATTATGAAGTAGTCTTGATTGATGCTACTGAGAGTACTATAGAAAGACCTAAAAAAAACAAAAATTCTATTATTCAGGAAAGAAGCAAAGGCATACACTAAAAACTCAAATAGTGATAGACAAGAAAACGCATCAAGTAATATGTACAAATTTTTCTAACGGTAAAAAGCATGACTTTAGATTATTTAAGGAATCCAAAATTCTTATCCATCCTAATGTTAAAGCGATTACTGATTCAATTACAGAATATCAAGGTATACAAAAAATTTATAATAATTCTGAATTACCAAAAAAAAAGCAAGAAAAATCCTTTAACTAAAAATGATAAAAAGAATAATCGTAGGTTAGCAGGAGAAAGAGTTGTCAATGAAAACGTTATTGGTATGCTAAAACGGTTCAAAATTATTGCTGATAAATATCGAAATAGATGTAAAAGATTCGGTCTTAGATTTAATTTGATCTCTGGCATTTATAATTTTGATCTACCTTAACCAGTTTCGAAAGAGGTCTATTACAATTACTTAAACAGCATTATGCTTTTTATTTGAATCAAATTTTTAATACCAATTTGTTCGTAATATACCTAACTTGAAAACATCTTGGTTAATCTTGAGTTGCATAAGCTTGATCCTCAGTTTAATCTTAGATTGAATACTAGCTCCAAATTTTCTAAATTTTTTTACCTATTATTGCAAATATATTTATAATCAAAGTTGAGGATTAATTATAAAAACTAATAAAAGTTAACACAAGTTAATAGTAGGTTCTATAAAGTGTAAAAGTTAATAAAAACTAACTTCTATTCTTCTTTATTGGATATGCTTTTCAAACTTTTTTACTATGTTATGAGATACTAGCAGTCTAATCTTCATCTTGCAATTCCAATCCCTTTCAAGCCGAGTACATAGACTTTTATACATCAAATCACTTCTTTGCATATGCCAAGTAAGCTTCTGTTGATAGAACGGTTTATCTTTCCTTAGTCAAACAATCGTATATATAACCTTACATCGCACAATCTTCATAAAGATATGAAAACATATTTATTTGACATAGAAGATAAGCTTTTATTAAATAAACATTCATTAATTAGGTCTGTATTTAGCGTTTTCAAAAAACATCTTCATTTATAGCATACTAGACATTGTTCTCACATTAATTTCTTGGTTCATATAATTGTGCTTCTCTTGCAAGTTATTCTATCTACAAACTTAATCACATTATCTCCTCTTCCTTCTCTACTACTCCATTATCCTATTCTGGTGTTATGAATGAAGAAGCAATAATAAATTATTTTAGTAATCCAAAATTTGATATAACGATAGTAATGCAAAGTAAAGATTATATACTTTTACGCTTATGTATAGTATTAAAGTTACTTTTTCTCTCTTCCTTACTAAAAGTATTTCATTAACTTAAAAATCTTTGCTATAGACATCGTTCTTATCTTTTTTATCACTCAACTATTTGTGTTAACATACTTACTCATTCTACTCTCTGCTTTATTTGCTAATCAATGTTTAGAGCTGATTACAAAAATCAGATCTAACATGGAAGAAAAAGTAATTCATCATATAAAACCTCTACTTCTTAATAAAAGGTACATTAGACCTCTTTAGAAACTATTAGTGGTCAGTTAAAAAATCTTTTCCATATTGACCATACTCATCACAGGTTTGTTCGATTATGTATTTTCAAAACTAATGTTCTTTCTGCATTGCTTTCTTATCTTTTTAACCATAATAAAATTTCTGTTTCTTTTTCAAGTTTTAAGCATCTTTTTTCTTACTCTAACCTAGTATTTAAAATGAGCTTGATATTTTACTTTCGTTTTCATTCTATAAAGCTCATTAGCCTCACCTTGGTACACACTTTATAGAAGATACAGAAGCCTTGCCTTGACCAATTGGATAAAGCGAATATGATACCGTAGATGCTAGCTTAGGAACCCCATTATCATTTAAACACATTCTAGTTACCACAGAATGTGATACTTTATAATCTGGATTTTCACATCGAGGACGAGATTCTTTACCTACTTCAGCTTCTGACCATATAATTCCATTTTCTAATACTTCAGAGCACTTATTTGGATCATAACAAGTTATCTTAGATGCTAAAATATATCTTATTATGTGACCTCTTGTTCTGGAATCTTCAGCATCTATTATTGCGTGTAATGCTAGTCTAGGGCTACCTCCTTCATTATCACACTTTCTACGTGCAGTTGGATGGGATAGTTTATGATTTTCGTTTGCACATTTTGCACGAGATATTTCTCCTACTTTAGCTTCTGGCCATACAACTCCATTTTTTGTATCTACAAGTCTATTGCACTCATTTGGATGAAAGCAAGTTACATTAGCTGTCGGACTTGTAAATACAGGATTATTTTTACGATCTAGTTCGCACTTTCTAGTTGCATTTGGATTAGATAGTTTATAAGCTGAATTTACGCATTTTGGTTGAGATGTTGCATCTACTTCAACAGCTGGCCATATAACCCCGTTTTCTGATATTTTAGAGCATCTCACTTTATATTCTTTGCATCCAACTGTTTTCTTCTTTGGAAGCTCAAAAACTGGTTTTGCTGTATCTCCAGATGTAAAATGAACATTTGAATTTGCATCTATAGCTGGATCAAATAGACAAAGTCTCTTTAGAGAATCATTATTAATAGGAATATATTTTATCCTTGGATTAGTTCCTTGCTTGCATTTTCCTATAGCTTGATCCCCTGGATTAGTTTCTGGCCATATTGCGTTATAGCTTTCCTCTTGTTTGCATTTTGGTATATCTGGTATTACTTGACATAATCCTAGCTCTAGCGCATTTTTGCTACGAAATCTTGTTTTGCCATCACCTTCATAAGGTGATTTAACTAATGCATCATCTTTATCAACCTTCTTCTCTTCTGAAGTTTTTGCATAACACAACTGAGTTTGGCAACGTTTTATTACATATTCTTGTTCATCACCTAGAATAAACTTTTTACCTTCATCAAATATAGTACAGTGCTTATTTTCAGGGCATTGCTTAATTCTATTGCCACAAAATTTAGGATCTATTAATACAGCTTTAGTATCTAGTTTATTAACATATTTTTTCGTTTCAACTAGTTCACCCAATAAATTAGCACTATTATAATGACGTATCAGATTTTCATGACTATTAGTGAAAGTATAAAATTTACTCTCAGATAATTTATCACAAGACTCTAATTTAGTAGTACTACATACAAAATCAGTGATAGGTGCTGCCTTTTTTTTATTCGCAGAAGTAGAAGCATCATCTGTACATGTTTCAATAGCTATAACTGTACCATTGTCTGATATAGTGAATTTTGGTTGACATTTATATTTTACATCTTTACATACTTTATCAATTACACCGCTACAAATTAAATTATTAGTTGTTTTGAAAAGGCCGATTAATGCTGTTTCTGACTTTACAGCATCATTAGTTAGTTGAGTATTAGATCTATCCATTAATTCATCATTAGTACAGCTTCGCACATTAACTGTACATCTTGAATGATCTGTCTTACATTTTAAAACTTCCTGTACAGTATTAAATCTATAAATATATTTTCTAGGAGAATATGAAACACATTCTTTAGATTCCACTGTTTCGCTACTACAATTACCTATAGTCTGCATTATATCTTCCTCAGTTTTTATTGACCTATCAGATAATGACTTAGAATTGCCAAAGCCAGTTTTTGTTAATTGATAATGCTCATTAGTGCCTAGTTTAAAACAATTTGGGTAATTAGCACTTTCCTCATTACATAATGCAAATTCTCTAGGGTCTACTCTATCTTCAATTGATTGGCTAACTTCTTTACAAGTTTCTGGTCCAAAATTTTGTTGAGTATTATTATTTTTTTGAGCTTTTATACATTCTGGATTCTCTTTTACTTTAGCTAATACACACATCTTCTCATCCAAAGGACATTTAGGAATAGCATTGCTATTTTGGTTAACGCAAATAAGCTTACCTCCTACTACATACTCATTATTTATAAACTCTATTCCTTTAAGATAACGATACTTTGCATTATGTGATTGTACATCTTGAGCATCTTTAGGAGCTTCTGAATCATACTTGCCCCACTTAGTACCTACATCTGGTGATACAGAACCTTTATGATCAGTAACATAAGCATTGTAATCATATCCTGCTAAATTAATATTAAATTGATTATTATTTTCATCATCTTCAACATCATTAGTCCTATTTTGATGATGGCTATGCTTTGCTTCAATACAACCTTCAAGTGAATAGTTTGTTTCAGACTCTTTCACTTCAAGTTTAATACCAATGTCAGGCTTAAAATGATTATTTTTACTATTTCTACATTTGAAAGCAGTAGGCAAAGGCGGAGCAGCACGCTTTACACAACCAATTAATGGCTTTTTTGTGTTATTAATATTATATACACAGATATCATCTGAAGTTTGTTCATGAATAATTTGTGCATCATCGCATTTAATGTTGCTATCTGAACTCTGAAGCAACTCTTGACATATAGGCCGAGTAGTACGAGTTATTAATGCTATCAGATCTTTACCATTAAACTTAATGCTTTCTTTTACTACTCCATTCTTTCCTTCATTAACTTTATCTTGTTGAAACACTAACTTTATATCATAGAAATTACCAACGTCTACTCCATATACTTGTTGACATAATTGTGCCCCTTCACAGCAACTATCTGCTCCAGGACTGGCTGGAATTGGACATCTTGCACCTACACAATCTGGTAAACAATAATTAAATTTCTCAGATGGCTCTAATTGACTTATATCATCAACTACTTTTCCTTTGATATTAGTTGCATATAACACTCTGAATCCTCTTCCTTGGCAACCAGCTAGTTGCTTATCTGAATCTTCGCAACCATTATAATTAACACATGGCTCATCAGAATTACCATACTTACATAGTTTTAAAACATCATTATATTTTTTTCTGATTACTGAAGGGCCAAGCAGTTCAATATTTTGAATTTTAACGCACTGATTAGCTTTATAGCTTTTTTCTCCTTCTTCGCCATTCTGACAAAGAGGTAACTGATTACTATTACTAATTCTTACAGCATTACTAATAATATTATTATGAATATTAGAAACAGCACATTGACTACTAGCAACATTTATATTCTCCTTGTTTTCTAGATTAAGTTCTTCCTTACTACAAATAGGAATAATCTCAACTTTTCCAGAAGCTGTTTTTTGAAGCTCATTATAAAAAGGAGGTGGTAGCGGCCCAAGAGGCAATTCAACGCATCCTAGCACTTCAGGATTTACAACTCTATTTAGATCAAAAACATCCTTTAGTATATCTACAAATGCGCTACCTATAAATTGAATAACGTTACCAATAAATCGCACTACATCTTTTAAAAAACTTAAACCAATTTTGTCTACTACAATGCCAACTAATGCTACCAAAGCATCTGCTAAGCTAGTTCCAGCATTTACTAATTCAATTAATATTTTACCAACAGGAAAAATTTGACTTCCAGAATGTAAAGGTTGACTTACAGGATTGTAATCAAAAGGGTCTAATAATGATGATAATGATGTAAGTGAAGGATCAACATATAAGCATAATTTAGGAGCTATTATTCGAGCTTGACAATTATCATCTACACTATCATAAATTTTATCAAGCTCTTGTCTTCCTTGAAGATTCAAGTGATAACACCTAGTATAGCCAGGATCATCTTTAGCATTATATTGACATAAAGGATCATTTGTTATTGAATCAGAAGCGCAGATAGACTTTTCATTCTGATCAAATGATGTAGTATCTGGTATAGCTATTCTAGCACATATTCTTAATAGCGGAATACCTAAACTTGTTGCAAAAACAGCACAATCGCCGTGTGATAAGTTAGAATCATTATGCCAACAAGCAATAGCATTACAGCTTTGATGCCTTACTCTAATTTTAGGATTAAAATATGATGTTGCCATAGTTTTTTCACCACAATATCGTAAATATCCTGGAGCATAATACCAATCAGGAGTTTGGCTATTGTCCACTACTGTTGTCCAAAATTTTGAATCAAATATTGTTGCTGGTTCTTCAAATTTTAGTAAGCATCCTCTTCTACCTCCATACTTATTATATGGTGGGCAATTTTCTGTGCTTGTAAACTGTTTTTCCCTTTTTTGCCAGAATGATAAATGTTTTCTTCTTTTTATAATGCCTTGAAGAGCTTCATTATCTCCATTCCAAGCTTCAGTCCTACTTCCACGAAACCATGTGCAGATCGAAGCTGTAGCATTAGCAACGGTTATAAAATTAATTACAGCAACAATTATAACTAAAAAGATATGTTGTGGCTTCATTACTCACTGTTCTGAAACTGATCATAAACATCACTTAACCAAGCTGAAGGAGCATCATCGCCTATTTTTTGCATAATTTTATGAAAAAGATTCAAATCATCTTCTTCAGCTGATAGAAGCTTTCTAATTGCTGGAAACCCTTCCAAATTAAGTTCTACAATAACATAATTATTATCTTGTTTTACCATAAATAATCTAGAATTTGGTGAAATAGTATTAAATTTTTTAGCTTCTCTAGTACTTAGGTTACAGATTTCAGCAATAGGTAAATTTCTTATATTAGTTGGTAGTATAATTTTAGTATTATTAAACTTTAACCATTTCTTCCAGAAATCAGAATAATAAAATTGATCATTCTGATTTACTTGAACAACAGAAAGAATTATTCCATTATTTTCAGATAGTTGTTCAGTGATTTGTTTAATTAAGTTCATAAACACTTGCTCTACTATTAAATCAGGCATATTATCAACAACTAGTATTTTAGGCTCTGGAGAGGCTAGTAAGCTGAATTTTTTTATTAAAGAAAATATAATTCCAGACCTTAGACAGTGCAAAGTTTGTAATTTGTTATGATAAATTTCCGGCTTTTCTCCTACTTGAGGTGTATAAGATTGATTAAATTGATAATCAGTATAATCAGCTAAGTTTATAGCAGTTACATTATTATCTTGCAATTCTAAAGTAGAAGATTGATTAAAAATTTTACTGCATTTATCATCACTAATAAATAACTTAATACGCTTCTTTACACTAGCTCCAGCACTATAAGCCTTAAAATTAAAATCTTTGATAATTTTAATCAAAGAACGCGATTCAGGTGGCATATCCATAACTGCAATAGCTAACTCTGTAATGCATTCAATTTCACTATCAGTTAAATTATTAAAATAATTACCTGTTATTATCTTAAATAGTTCTAATAAGTCATCAGAGCTTTCTAAGTAGCTTAATGGATTAAATGGTAAATCACGCCCATTGTACCATGTTCCTTCTATTCCTTTTATAAAAACTTGAGCATTATTTCTATTAGTTAAATAAAGTATAGTCGGAGAATACTTTGATGCTTCAGACAATAAAAAATTAGCGATAGTAGCTCGACCAGATTGAGCTCCACCAATTATACAAGTATGCCCTTTTGCACTCTCATCATGAAAATTCATGAAATAAGGAGTACCGCATTCTGTTCGAAATATAGTGACAGATCTACCCCATCGACTATGCTGCATGCCAACCGGATAATGATGTAATGCCGCTAAAGCAGCTACATTATCAATAATATTATAAGAAACACGTCTAATGTAATTAAAATTACCTGGCAACTGAGACCAAAATGTTTGTGCTAGATTAATATCCTCTCGAACATGTATTATACCTTGTTTTACTAATCTTTGTGATATATAAGCTACTCTACTCTCAAGCAGATCAATGCTATCAGCCATAATCATTATGCTAATTTGTTGATGGCAAAACTGTGGTAATGTGTTATCAGAATTCACAATTGGCTCTATTCCTTTGAATAGAGCTAGTTCACTGTCACGACTTGCACTGATAATTTTACTTTGTTGAGAGTAACTATTAATAGCTTTTACTTGGTCAGCAAAATAAAAAATTTCTGTAGCAATAAATTCGACTGGAGCATGTAAGCACTTACTCACTAATTCATCTTTAATATCTTGATATTCCTTGATACCTAAAATAGATGCAAACTTTTTTTCTTGTTTATGTATAACCTCTATTTTGTCTCCTCCAAAAGAATATTTATGAGTGGCTAACTGTACAGCACAATCAACATCTTTTACTTCTATTAACCCAGTATTAAGTTGTATTATTTTTTTATAAAAATTTAAAAGGTCAGAATATACTTTATTATTATCAATTTTAATACTTAACTTGCATGGATTATAACGTTGCAGCTCAGTTATTATATTATTTATAGCCATGGATAAATTTTTTAATGCAGATGCTATGAACTTATCATAAAAACTATCCAATGTCTTAAACGATAAAGAGTTCAAAAAACTATCTAAGTTTCTAATATTTAAGTTACATCCATGATGCACAATTGAGATATATAATGTACTAACAAATTTATCTTGCCAGTAGTTTTTTTTGCTCCAAATGTTATGAATAAAATTTGGCAATGCTTGACTGTAAGGAGTAGAGTCATCAATATTATCACATCGTCTTACAACATGTATCCAAACTGCAAAGTTGCTATTATTAATATGATTTTTAATAGCATTACGTATTGCTGCTCTAATACCCAATAAATCCTTATTAGTATATTCAGAATTAATACCTTTTATTTGTAATATTTGAATCAATTCGCCATTTTTAGTTAATAAAGTTTCATCATTGTAGTGGCAAGTTATAGGAATAAAGTTCTGAGCATTGCTATCAAACTGTTTTGCATCTATTTTTCTACTATGTAAAAATTTATGTATAAACCCCATAAATTATAAGCTTATATTGTTATTAGCATACTATATTAATTTAATATGATATTTACTACATTTTCATTTCAAGAATTAAATAAAAAATGTAAATATTACAGCAATGTTACTACGTTACTACTATAAAACTATATTATTTATACCATTGTAACATATTATCTTTAGTAAATTAAAATCAATAAATATAACTTTAAGTAATTGTTTATCAGACACTAAATAATTATATTATAGTTTTTAGTGTAAAATTATTACTTATAAAAAGCAGAAGAAATTTATGAGAATTGCTGTTAACGGTCTTGGACGTATTGGAAGATTAGTAGTTAGGGCAATCACTTTGCTACAGGATAGTAGACTTGAATTAGTTGCTGCAAATAGCCTTGCAGAGTTAGATATCATTGCTCATCTTTTGAATTATGACTCAACTCATGGCAAATTAACAAACAGATTTCAATATAATAATAATTATCTATTTAATAGTACAAGCAAGATTAGCCTCTTTAGGCAAAGTAAACCAGAAACTATTCCATGGGAAAAAGAGAACATTGATATAGTTATAGAATGTTCTGGCAAATTTAATAGTAAAAGTGCTGCCATAGCTCATTTAACAGCTGGAGCAAAAAAAGTAATTATCTCTGCTCCATGTGAAAATGCTGACGCTACAGTTATAGTGGGAGTTAATGATCATTTACTCAATTCAAATCATAACATTATATCAGTTGGATCCTGCACTACTAATGCAGTTGCTCCTATAGTTAAAATTTTAAATGATAAATTTGGCATTCAATGTGGTCATATTACTACTGTTCATGCTTATACTAGCGATCAAAATATTTTGGATAATAGTCATAAAGATTTTAGACGAGCAAGATCATGTTTTACATCAATAATACCAACTAAGACAGGTGTTTCAACATCTTTGAAAGAGGTAATACCAGAATTAGCTAACTGTTTAGATGGCTCCTCAGTTAGAGTTCCAACATCTAATGTGTCATTAATTGATTTTACTTTTTTTAGTCATAAAACTCTTACTGTTCAATCTATCAATAATGAAATTAAAGAATCAGCTAAATTAGCTAATATGAAGGATATTCTTGATATAGCGCCAGCTCCACTAGTTTCAGTAGATTTTAATCATTCAAAATTTAGTGCTATATTTGATCCATATGAAACCAAGGTAGTAGGTAAAAATCTTGGTAGAATAGTAGCATGGTATGATAATGAGTGGGGGTTTGTGCATCGTATAATAGACATAGTTAAAACAGTTGAATTATGTTGCAGAGATAAGAAATGAAAGAAATAATATTACACTACTAGCACAGTAATTCAACTTCCTTGACTATATATGTAAACTGACACAAGTATGAAATATTTATGATACAGTTAAGACAACTTTCAGATGTTATAGTAAAAGATAAAGTAGTTTTACTAAGACTGGATCTTAATATACCTCAAGAAGGCGGTAAAATAACTGATAATACACGTATAGTTCGTACTATACCAACAATAAAATATCTAATTTTACATGGAGCAAAGGTAGTAATTATCTCACACCTTGGCAACCCAAAAGGTAGAATAGAATTAACATTATCGCTAAGATCAGTTGTGACTGAACTTGAAGCATTGTTAAATATTAAGGTGCAATTTTGTCCTGAATCAATTGGAGCAACTCCTAAAAACGCTATAATAAAGATGAAAGCCGGAGAAGTTTTATTGCTTGAAAATTTAAGATTTAATTCAGGAGAAGAGCTAAACGATGCTACTTTCATTAGCGAACTTAGTAGCTTAGGGGATATATATGTTAACGATGCCTTTTCTTGCTCTCATAGAAAACATGCATCTATTTGTGGTTTACCAGCTAAATTACCTTCAGCAGCTGGGTTTTTATTATTAAGCGAGCTAAAACATTTAACTTCAATTTTTAGTAACGCTAATAAGCCATTTACTGTAATTATAGGCGGAGCAAAAATGTCCACAAAATTAGATTTGTTGAATAGTTTGATTACTAAAGCAGATTATTTAATCGTTGCTGGTGCTATGGCTAATATTTTTCTAGCTATGAAGCGCTTTAATATTGGAGCATCATTATATAAACCAGAACTGGTAAATGTAGCTTCACTAATTTTAAAAAAAGCAACTTCGACAAATTGTAAAATAATACTTCCGTTCGATGCAGTAATACAAAATTTTAATAGTAACAACATAACTATAATAGAATTAAACTCCTCTTTAGTGATGCAATCTAATGCTAAAATTATGGATATTGGTCCTAAAACAATTGCTCAGATAATTAACATAATAAAAATATCTAAAACTATAGTATGGAATGGACCAGTTGGCGCATTTGAACAACCACCTTTTGATCATGGCTCAACCTACCTAAGTAAAGCAATAGCTGAAAAAACTAGAACTGGTAGCCTTTGTAGTGTTGCTGGTGGTGGAGATACCATATCAGCAATAAAAAAGTCTGGAGTTATTGACGATTTTAGCTATATCTCAACTGGAGGAGGCGCTTTTCTTGAATGGTTACAAGGTAAAACATTGCCAGGAGTTGAAGCTTTGATGCAAAAATTAGATACAGCTAAATACATATAATGTTATAGTAATTATGATCGTTATAGTCTATAATCTCGATGATGCTATAAAAGAACTAAATAGTATTCATGTTCCTGTTATTATCACTAATCCACCAGGTAGTATTAAGTACTTAGGAGCACTCACTATTGATTATTTGTTTAAAATATTAAAAAATAAATTTAATAATATCTCAAAAGTAATAATCAATGTTGAAGATGATATACCAGCATTGTTTACGCTATTAAAGTTAAATTACAGTAGATCAGAAATCTTTTATACAGGATCTTCTGAATCTGCTAAAAAACTATTGCAACTATATAATTAAGAAAATCAAGTTAATGCGCTTATCACAATATTTTTTACCACTACTTAAAGAAGATCCAGCTGGAGCTGAGATTATATCTCATAAACTAATGTTGCGTTCAGGTATGATTAAGCAAGCATGTGCAGGAATTTATAACTGGTTACCACTAGGAGTTAAAGTTTTACAGAACATTCAGGATATTGTTAGAAAAAATATGAATGCAGCTCAATGCATTGAGCTGCTAATGCCATGCATTCAACCTGCCGGCTTATGGAAAGAATCGTCTCGATATAATGCTTATGGAAAAGAAATGCTTAAAATCAAGGATAGACATGACAATGATCTCCTATTTGGACCTACTAATGAAGAACTAATAACAGATATTTTTAGAAGCTGTATTCAGTCATATAAAGATTTACCAAAGAATTTTTATCACATTCAGTGGAAATTTAGAGATGAAATTAGACCAAGATTTGGTGTAATGCGAAGCAGAGAATTTATAATGAAAGATGCTTACTCTTTCGATATAGATCAAACTTCTGCTATACAAAGTTATAATTTAATGTATCTCACTTACTTGAAAATTTTTAAGGATTTAGGTCTTAAAGTTATTCCAGTTCAGGCTGATAATGGAGCTATTGGTGGTAAATTAAGTCATGAGTTTCATATCATTACTGCTACAGGTGATAGCAAAATATATTATGATAGCACTAAATTTAACCCTTTTGACTACAACCAAGATTTATCTTTGAATAAATTAGAGCAATTATACATAGTTACAGAAGACAAGCATAAAACTGATCAAAATCAGATTTCAAATGATAAAATATCTACTATATCAGGAATAGAAGTTGGTCATATATTTTACTTTGGAACTAAATATAGTGAGTTAATGAAGGCTTGTATTCAAATGCAAAATGGAAAACTTACAGCTGTTGAAATGGGGTCATATGGCATTGGAATCTCTAGATTAATAGGTGCTATTATTGAAGCTAATCACGATGAGTACGGCATAATATGGCCACAAAATGTTGCACCATTTAAAGTTTCTGTTATTAACTTACTACCTAATAATGATAAGTGCAAACAAACATCAAATCAGCTATATCAAATCTTAACTCAGCAAAAAACAGATGCATTATTAGATGATACTTCAAGTTCTGCTGGCCATAAATTAGCTGCTCATGATTTAATAGGTATACCATATCAGATAATTATAGGCAAAAATTTTATTGAAACTGCAACTATAGAATTTAAATATCGTCATAATAACCAGCTTCAAAAATTAAGCATTGATGCTTTAATTAATCAATTAACTGAAATATCTAAGCATTAATATTATCTAACTAATTACTATAGTCATTTACAATGAAGTTTGCGTATAAAATATCTTGTTGGTAAATCTTATGATGCTATTGTCGCTTTTTTCTATGCTCAAACTTCATTGTAAATGACTATAATTCTTAATTCAGCTTTATTAAAAGCTATATCTTAAAAAAGCTTGCTTCTTACTTTGTAAAAATCATAAGAAAGAAATTGTCTTAACTAAATTGCACTGATTTGTTTAAGCTGTAACTTTTTTTTTCGCTGATTTTTTTTGCAGTTTAGGCTTTATAATAGGCTTTAGATTATTTTTGACAATATCAGCTGTGATTATTACTTGCATATTTTTAAGATTACTTAACTCAAACATTGTATCTAATAATACGCATTCTAAAATTGCACGTAACCCTCTAGCGCCAGTTTTTTTTGCTAACGCCTTTTGAGCAATTGCTACTAGCGCTTCTTCTTCAAAAATCAATTCTGCTCCATCAAGTTCAAAAAGTTTTTGATATTGCTTTACTAAAGCATTTTTAGGTTTTGTTAATATATCTACTAAAGACTCTTGATTTAGATCAGATAATGTAGCAATTACAGGTAATCTACCCAAAAATTCAGGAATTAATCCAAATTTAGTTAAATCATCAGCTTCAAGATTATTCAGAATTTGATTATAATCTTGATCATGTTTTGATTTCACTGTTGCTTCAAATCCTATAGTACTTTGTGAAGTCCTGGCTTCAATAATCTTTTCAATTCCAGTAAAAGCACCGCCGCATATGAATAACATATTAGTTGTATCTATTTGAATAAATTCTTGCTGAGGATGCTTTCTTCCTCCTTGAGGAGGCACTAATGCAATAGTTCCTTCCATAATTTTTAATAAAGCTTGCTGTACTCCTTCACCAGATACATCTCTTGTAATAGAAGGGTTTTCTGACTTACGAGCAATTTTATCTATTTCATCAATATATATGATTCCTTTTTGGGCTCTTTCAACATTAAAATCTGCTGCTTGTAATAGTCTTAGAATAATGTTCTCAACATCCTCACCTACATAACCCGCTTCAGTTAACGAAGTAGCATCAGCCATTGCAAATGGTACATTAATTATCTTTGCTAAAGTTTGTGCTATTAAAGTCTTACCGCAACCAGTAGGTCCAATAAGCAACACATTAGATTTTGCTACAAGATCAGCTAATTCTCGATGCTCAAACCTTATACACTGAATATAAACAGCTACAGCTAGAATTTTAGCAGCCTGCTGCTGCCCTACAACATGAGCATTAATTGCTTCATATATTTTTTTTGGTGGTAATTTTGAATAGTTAGATATAGCTAAATTAGATTTACGCTCTTCCTCAATTAGATGAATACATAGCTCAATGCATTCATCGCAAATAAAGCCTGAAAATCCAGCTATTAATTTTTTAACTTCATTTTGATTTTTACAACAAAATGAACAGGACAATGCTTTATTGTCAATTTTTTTAGCCATAACTTAATATTGTTATTTAGAAATTTATAGTGGTCTTATATTTTGATTTTTAATAAACTACCTTTTGATTACTATATATATATAAATCATAATTTTCAAGCCTATAAGAGATAATTACGATAATTCTATATGCTCTTGTGTTTTAGTAGTTTTAAGTTATACTATAGCTTTCATCATCTATTAACTTTTTTAAAATTCAGTTACTATGAAAATTTTGGCAAATGCTATTCGAGAGGGTAATATTCTAGAATATCAAAATAATTTATGGATAGTGAGTAAAAAACCAGACCATACTAAACCTGGAAAAGGTGGCGCATATATTCAGTTAGAGATGAAAAATCTAAAAACTGGCACTAAAATTTATGAGAGGTTTAGCTCATCTGATTATCTAGAGAAGGCAACTTTAGAGCAGAGAAATTACCAATATCTTTATCAAGAAAATAATCACTTAGTCCTGATGGATCTTGAAAGTTTTGAACAAATTCTAGTACAAAAAAGCATTATAGCTAGCAATAAGTTGCCATTCTTACTAGAAAATACAGTTGTCACTGTAGAAACTTATAAAGATGAGCCAATCAGGCTTGTTTTACCACATACTGTAGTAGTAGAGATACTAGAAACTAGTCCTAATATTAAGGGAGCAACTGTAACTGCTTCATATAAGCCTGCAATTTTATCAAATGGAGCTAAAATCATGGTTCCTCCTTATCTAAGCGCTGGAGAAAAAATCGTTGTTAAGCTAGAAGATATTTCATTTGTTGAGCGTGCTAAATGACATTACCTATTATTAATATACTTGAACAAATTATTAGAAAGGCAACAGTTTTTTTATTAAGAGATTTTAGCGAATTAGATGTAATACAAAACACTAAGTGTGACACAAGGTCATTTGTTATTCATTCTTGCATTCAAATTCAAAAACGCATAATTGAAGGAGTAAGTAAGTATTCGCAAAATGATATTGGAAAATTAATTTTTTACCACGAACAACAAATACAAAATTTACCAGATGGTAAGTACTTATTAGTAAATTTAATAGATAACTTAATTAATTTAGAAAAAGCATTACCATTTTTTTGTATTGAATTTTCTCTGCATGAAATAGTACATCAAAAAAGAAACATTCAATGTGGAATACAATATTTCCCAGCTATAGGAGAAATTTACTACATGGATAATAATGAAGTATGGGTTGATAAATTTAACCATCAGCAATCAAATCGTTTTAAGATACGAGTTCCAAGTTTAAAAACTAATAAATCTAAGTTATTGGCAATGGAATTTATGTTAGCTGATTCATGGCATAAGGCCATTCCAATGAAGATTAACGATACTATTATTAAAAGCGAACAAATTAGGTGTTTTGGTAGTTTGAGATATGCATGTACATTATTTTTAACAGGTAAACTTGATGTTATTATATATGATCACTTAGCAAAAAATTACGATTCAGATGATTTAATCAAATTAATTGTAACTAGAGCTGGAGGCATAATTAACAAGATTAGTTCTAATATTAATGTAATTTGTGCACCATCAATAAGAATAAGTGTATAATTATAATGAGTGTGATAAAATGAAAATTCTTGGCATTTGCACTTCCAATAATAGTTGTTCTGTAGCAATTAGCGATCATAACAATGTTTTAGCTGCTAATTACAATGTTGAACCTGCTATGCAAGCTCAATATCTTATTTCTATGATTAAAGAAACAATGATGCAAGCAAAAGTAACATTTGAAAACATTGATTACTTAGCTGTTACTCAAGGGCCAGGCAGCTTTACTGGAATAAGAGTAGGACTTGCTGCAGCATTAGGTATTATTACAGTATCCAAGATCGTTCCTATAGTTATCTCTGACTTTGAGGTATTAAAATTTCTTATTAAACAACAAATTAAAGGAGTAAATATAGCCTTCGCTATTATTAATGCATATAGAAATAAGGTATATCTACAAAAATTTGATTTTAATAGTAGCTCATCATTTCAAGCAGTATTAATTGATGCTACCGAAGCAGTAAACTTGATATTAAATACCAAATCTCTATCTGGTTGTGCAGGAAACGCAACTAAGATGATATATGAGTTATTAGTTACAACTGCTACAACTATTCCAAATAACATTTTCTTCTTACCACGATTTGCATATTATGATGCAAGACCAGTATGCAGATTAGCATATCAATTATTAGCATCAAAACAAAGTTATTCAACTGAACTTAGTCCATTATACATATGTAATAGAGATTTTAAGTATTGGAAACTAGCGTGTAGGTAAGCGTAAGAGGGATTTTTTTGGCAAAGAATAGTACGAGCAAATTAGTCCGCATACAGCTCAAGCAATATACCCTATAAATAGCCCTACGAAGATTATTAACTTTTTGTATAATTTCTTTCCAACTCTTGATATATCTTGCAAAAATTATCTATTAAATAGTAACGCCAATTTAGGATAAGGGATTATAAACGCCAGATTAGGATAAGGAGTTAGAAGAGAAAGAAGAGGAGATAAGGTTTGGGTTAAGTTTGGAGATAGAATAAGCAGCAGAGAAGAATTATATGAACAAAGAAATTAATAGGAGAGCAATGTTGAGTATGCTCTAAATGCATGTGTTTTTTTTAGTACATTAAAGACAGATTCAATTAATGAACGTTTATTTAATAAGAGCTTATCATCTATGTCTAATAAATATGTTTTCATATCTTTACGAAGATTAGTAAATAAACGTAGAGCATTGGACAACAGTTGATGAAATAACTTTTTAGATATGTAAGCTTTATCACCAAACAATTTACCAGATAAGCCTTTAGAAATAACTGAAGCCATAGATAGGTCGCTTTTATTGCCTTTAGTAATTTTAACTGACATTATTTCGCCTTTATTATTGATTATAAGATGAAGCTTAAAGCCTAAGAACCAGCCATAACTACTCTTGCCAATTTTAGAAAATCTGTTAAAAATTCTATTGCTGGAAGTACGTTTATTATGACAAATTGCTAACTTTGTAGAATCGATGTAATATATACCAGTCTCATCTCCTTTCAGATAATGCATTAATACTGCTAATGGTAGCAACATTCTAGGACACAGTTGTATTATTCTACTATAGCTTGGCAAACAGAAGTATCACTTATACTTATGACGCAAGTAATATAGATAATAATTTTTAAAATCCTTGCATGGATATAAATAAAAATATATCGTTATTGTTAATAACTCAGCTAAAGATAACTTTCTATCTCTGTTCCTTTGATTACTACTTTGTATTAATCTCTTTCTTTCCCACTCTTGATATATTTTGCAAAAATTATCTATTAAATAGTATACTGTTACAATACATTTTTTCATGTTGTGTTATTTTATTTTTATTTAAATTTTCTTTTTAACTCAACATTCTCTCTTTGTATACCTTTTATTCTCTACTTTTCATACTTTCTCTTATCCTAAACTGATGTTCTTATTCTATCTCCAAACTTAATCCCTATCTTATCTCCTCTTCTTTTTTTTCGCTCAACTTATCTTAATCTCGTGTTTATAGCCTATAGAACCAATTGATTGCCATAGAAAATGGCACTGGTTAGAAAAAGCAATCAATTAATCAGGGACGATCAAGATCATTAACCCATCTAATGTACTCTAGATGATCATAGCCATCTCTTAGCTTACTCGCAATCTTTGCTCTTTCTAGCATTTTATCTACTTCATTTAGGTAAATATTGCTTAAAAGAGGTAATAGTAGCTCACCTTGATATATGTCTCTTTTTCCACTTGATGTGATTATCAGTTTTAATACGCCAGATCAGGATAATGGGAAGCATGAAAAACATAATGCAAAAGGTTTACAAGAAAAAATAGACCTCTTTCGAAACTGGTTAGGTAGTTCAAAATTATAAATGGCAGAGATCAAATTAAATCTAAGACCGAATCTTTTACATCTATTTCGATATTTGTCAGCAATAATTTTGAACCGTTTTAGCATACCAATAATGTTTTCATTCACAACTCTTGCTCCTGCTAACCTATGATTATTCTTTTTATCATTTCTAGTTAAAGGATTTTTCTTGCTTTTTTTCTTTGGTAATTCAGAATTATTGTGAATTTTTTGTATACCTTGATATCCTGATCAGTAATCGCTTTAACCTTAGGATGGATAAGAATTTTGGATTTCTTAAATAATCTAAAGTCATGTTTTTTACCGTTAGAAAAATCTGTACATATTACTTGGCGTGTTTTCTTATCTACCACTATTTGAGTTTTTAGTGTATGCCTTTTCTTCTTTCCTGAATAATAGAATTTTTGTTTTTTTTAGGTCTTTCTATAGGACTCTCAGTATCATCAATCAAGACTACTTCATAATTCATATCACTCTTCATTAAAGCTTTACGGCCTGGAAGAGCAAAGTTTGCGTGTTTAACTAGGCTGTCTTCTACCCATTTTACAGCTTTATATGCTGAACTTTCACTAATTCCATAGTTCTGACCTATATGGAAATAAGTACGGTATTCTCTAAGGTATTCTAACACCATCAGCAACTGTTCCTCCAAATTGAGCTTATTTTTACGTCCACCTTTTGATTTCTTAAGACCATCAGCTTTCCTCAAAATATCCACCATCTTTGAAAATGTCCTCTTCCTTACTCCTGTTAATCAACGAAATTTTTCATCCTTTAACTCTTTAATCTGATCTAATTTCATTATTACTTCAAATTAGATTTTTATAACACCATTCTACATCATTCTCTAGTTTCGAAAGAAGTCTATTATATGAATATGCTGCTGCCATATTTTCTATCTCATTTTATTTTTTCTTTACAATACCTTCTTTCTCTCATGTTGTGACTTGCTTTCTATATCTTTCATTTAGCTGAAAAGATCTATTTTCATTTCTTGACTTTTGCATGAGTCATGATAATAATTCTTAATTAATAGGAAGTATTTGACTGATCTTAATTTTAGAAGTATGACTTTAATAATTTTGAGCAAATAAGTATCGAAAAGTATGAGTTTTACTGTTCACTTGAATAAAATTTTACAAAAATATCAAGATCTTGAAGCTGATTTAAATGGTGGTAAGCTAGACAATAAAGAGCTAGCTTTAATTTCTAAAGAATATTCTAATCTTAAGCCTATAATTGAAAAACTTAATCGCTATTTAAAAGCTCATGAAAATATAAAATACTTGCAACAAGTAATTGATACAGAACAGGATTTAGAATTAAAGTCAATAGCAGAAGTTGAATTATATGATACCTTAAATTATTTGCCAAAGTTAGAAGAAGAAGTTAAAATATCTCTCCTCCCTAAAGAGAGTGATGATCATAAAAATGCAATTATTGAAGTTAGAGCAGGCACTGGCGGAGATGAAGCGGCGTTATTTGCAGCATCTCTATTTCAGATGTACAATAAATATGCTGAACGTAAAAAGTGGAAGTTTGAACTTTTATCGATATCAGATACAGAAATTGGTGGATGTAAGGAAGCATCAGCTTTGATTAGTGGAAACGGTGTATTTGCTAATTTAAAATTTGAATCAGGAGTACATAGAGTCCAGAGAATACCTAAAACAGAATCAAATGGTAGAATACATACTTCTGCTGCAACTGTTGTAGTTCTTCCAGAAGCTGAAGAAGTTGATGTAAAAATTGATGCTAAAGATCTTAAAATAGATACATACCGCGCATCTGGGGCTGGAGGACAGCATGTTAATACAACTGATTCCGCAGTAAGAATTACTCATATTCCTACTGGTGTTGTAGTATCTCAACAAGATGAGAAATCACAACATAAAAATAAAGCTAAGGCAATGAAAATATTGTATGCTAGATTATATGACTTAGAAAAACAAAAAAGCCAGCAAGAGCAAGCAATGTCACGAAAAGTTCAAGTTGGAACTGGCGATCGTTCAGAACGTATTAGAACTTATAATTATCCTCAAGGTAGAGTAACTGATCATAGAATTAACCTTACTTTATATAAAATCGAAGAAATTATTCAAGAGGGTAAATTAGACGAAATCATTAATAATTTGATCTCGGAAAATGAGGCGAAAAAAATAGCTGATAGTAATATTCAATTTTGAGAATCCTTTTGTAGCATAGATAAAAGAATTAAATTTGAGTAATGCAATGGTTAGTTTATAGTATTACTGCATATTGTGGGAAAGATTTTATGCTATTATTTTAAAATTAAATTTCCAAATATATGTGTTTTACATAAAATTTACTTTTCTTAGATATCAAAACAGCATTTTAACTGAAAAAGTTCATTAAAAATAATATATATAATGCAAAAAATTATTAATCTTATTACAATTGGTGCTATTATCTATGTATTAGTTACTGGTAAGTTTATTGACTTTTTACAAACTACAAACAACAATAGTAATGACGTAGTTGATAGTTCTTCTGCTGCCACAGAAATAAACAGCAAAGAACCAGAGTTTAATGAGCTTGAAGGCAATTTTTTTGAAAAATCTCTTTCTAAGGTTTTAATCAATGTTTTGAAGACAGATACAGGAAAACAACTATTTAAAAATTTGGTTCATCCAGTTGAACAAAAGTCTAACTTAGCAGTTAGTAGCAATACTAAAATTAATAATATTGCGCTTATTAACTATATCTTTGATATCAAAGACATTACTAAGATACCAGAAGCTAAAGGGCCAGCTTATTGTGGGCAAACAGTAACTATTTCTTATCGTATTACTGATGAAAACGATGTTATTATTGAAGAAAAAGTGAAGACACTGAAGCTTGGCGATACAAGAAAAGCTGATAGTATTGATAATATAACAGTAGGTATGCGCGTTGGAGAAGTTAGAGAAGCGATAATTCCTCAGCAGTATATGAATCTTGATACAGTAACCAATCAATCTAATAGTAAAGCATATAAGATTCAAATTACATTACAAGATATTGCATCTTTAACTAGTATTAAACAAAACGAAATTAGAATTTGGGATGATGAAATAGTACCATATAAAGTACCATATTTATGCGGGCATTTTGCAACTTTTGATGCCAAAATCAGCAAGCTTGATGGAACAGTCATATATGATACTACTAGTGAAGATCAAAAAATAGAAATGCATTTAGGAGAAAATGATTATCCAATGATTTTTTCATATGCCCTTTTTGATAAAATTCCAGCTGGAAAGAGAACAGTGTTAACAAAAGGAAAATATTTTAGAAATAGTTTAGATAAAGAGCCAATTAAATTATCTTACGATCTACAATCAAAATTACTTACAGACGAGTTTTTTATTCTTGAGCTTTTTAACTTTCAGGAAGGAAGTAATATTCAATGATAGAGTCTAAAAATCGACTAGATAAACAACAAAAGACAATGGTTGTGAGCATATTGGGTATGCCAAACTCTGGTAAGTCAACCTTACTAAATAGATTAATAGGACAAAAAATCTCTATTGTGACTCCAAAAGTCCAAACTACTAGATCTGCTATTACAGGGATTGTAACTTACAACCTTACACAATTGATTTTTATTGATACTCCTGGAATATTCCAACCAAAAAAAACATTAGAAAAAGCAATGGTGCGCTGCGCATGGACAAGCGTTGTTGGGGCAGATATAGCATTGTTGATAATAGATATTACTAAAAAATTAAATGAACAAATTCAAATTATTTTAACTAGATTAATATCACAAAAAATTAAGTTTTGCATTATTTTAAACAAAATTGATATTTGCGTAAATAACTTGACTCAGTTAATGAATGATCTAAAACAATTATCTATTAATGCTAAAATTATAGCAATATCTGCATTAAATGGAAATGGAGTACAAGAATTGCTTCAATATATATCTACTATAGCTCCTATTAAGCCTTGGTTATATGATGAAGATGATATTACTACTGCTAGTATGAAGTTTTTAGCCCAAGAAATTACTAGAGAGCAACTATTTTTAGCGCTACATCAGGAATTACCATATAATATAACAGTTGAGCATGAAAGATGGGAACAACTAAATGATGGCAGTGTTAAAATTTATCAAGCAATTGTAGCTAATAAGGATAACTATAAGGCAATAATTCTTGGTAAAGCAGGCAGTAGAATCAAGAGTATTGGCCAAAAGGCTAGATTTGCTATGCAGAAAATTCTTAATCTTAAAGTATGCTTAATTTTATTTGTAAAAATAAGACCTACTTGGGACCAAGAATATAGCTTTTATGAAAAGATGGGATTAAAGTTAATAAAGTCATAATATAACATAAGTTTGATATAAGATATGTTAGAGAAGAATAAGAGTTATAGCTCTTTTGAGCTTATATTTATATAGTTTTAAACATATATTTTCATAATTCTTGATTAAAATATTTGCTAAAATTTTCTGTAAGAAATCATGATAGTTTTGTTTGTTTCTTTAGAAGACTTTAGCAAATACCTATAATATTTCTTATTTTTCTATTATTTAATTAAGGAAGCACCTTATCACTAGTTTTTTTACTAGCTTCATTACTGTTTTAATTACTTTATTTTCTAAATATAAATATAATGTAGCTGCATTGATTTTGAACTCTTTAATTTCTTGATTCATTGTCACACTTCTCTATGTATATTTTATTATAGCAAGATTAGTTATCAAAAACTAATATACGCATTAATTTGTCATTATCAGCATTAAAAGTTAGTATAACAATTCTTTGAGCCAGTAATTTATTAAACCAAAGATTATTTACTTTGGTGGTATAATGGATGTAATACCAGATATTTAAATTGTCTGCTGAGATAAAAGAAGGAGCGCCTATTAAATTAATAACATCAAGCTTAGACAAACTAACATCTTGGCGTAGTAATTTTTCTTGTAACTGTTCTATCTGCTCATCTCGAATGTACTTACCATGATAGTCAATAGTACTAGCACTTAATATTAATAATAGACTCAATAATAAAAATATTCTCTTAATAAAAACTCTGAAGTAAACCATATTATATCGCATTATTAATTAGCTGGATTTCATTGATAAAATATAATATATTAAGTTCTAATTTAATATATAAAAATTACAAATTATAAAATTTTATCGAGGACATATATGGCAGTACCTAAAAAAAGAACTTCTGCATCTAAGACAAGAATGCGCAGATCACACCATGCATTAGCTAAGGTAAATGTTATCACAGATGCAAAAACAGGAGAATATAGACTCTCGCACCATGTATGTATGACTCATGGAACTTATAATGGGAGGAAAGTTATTACGGATAATGTTAATACAAACGATAATAATAACAATCCTTAATATGATATTTAAGATGTTTGATTATAAGTTATAATCAAATGAAAGTTATAACAAGTTCATAAAAATCTAGTATGAAAAAAACATTAGGCAAAAAGTCTGCTAAGAAGATAAGTAGCTAGCTTTTTGAATAACTTAAATAACATGCTAGTATTATTAAAAAGCTTATATTTACCAATACAAAGATTATCTACCATACTTACCCTTCTCTTATTAAATCATAATTCTAATTAGTTTTGCCATTTTACAGACTGTCTATTGATTTTTAAGTTTCAAAAAAAAATCTATTGCTCTCTTATCTTAAAAAAAGTATATGATAGGGTAATAGTATTAACATCGTTCATATATGGATCATCTTCTATAGCTGGATCTATATAAAATGATACTGGCATTAAGATTTCTTCTTGTTTTTTTAATAATTGTTCCTCAAAACAAAAACAATAAATTTTGACAAAATATTTTCCTGCTTTATTTGGAGTCACATTATAAATTGCGGTTCCGACTATATCACGGTTTGTTAGATTACGTGAATAATAAAATACTAAATTATTTTCACCAGTAGTAACGGTAATACTTTTTTGTTTTGGAATAAATTGCCATTGTAAATTTTGTTCAATATTTGCGTCAAAGTTTATAGTTATTTGTTTCTTACCTTTTTTTTTAGAGCTTGCAATTTGCTGTCGTACGGTGCCTCCGAACCCTGTGACTTTACAAAATAAACTATAGATTGGTACTGAAGCAAAGCTTAAAATTAGCATACTAACTATCAGTGATATTAAAGTAAATATTATTTCATTATTTTTTGCTTTCACGGCTATTAATGAAGAAAAAATAATTTTTTCTTAAACATAGAAGATATAGTGAACTTACTATTAATGTTCATTGTCTCATTTGTAATATATAAAATTTTATGCTAACATGAACCTGCTTGTTAAACAATAATTACATAATTTTGAACAATTTATTACTTATTTATATGCTTTCTTCGATACACCTAGTTCTATACATCATAAATAGTATGCAATAATTTACGCATAGCAGCAATAAGGATAAGCATTGTGAATTTACCACATGCAATGTTGTTGAAGGTATACATATCTTAATTCAGAAAGGTAGTTACACATTATGAAGCGTAAAAGACAGCATCACAATATCAAGCTCGGGTTTTAAAGTAATTATTTTGATATTTTTGCGGAAGTTATGAATATTACATGTGCTTGTAATTTAATGGTGCGAGTATTATGTATGATGCTGATAAAGGTTCTAAAGTTAAGAGGAAATTTTTTTATGACTAAACGCTCATTTATGTGCATTGCTGTATTAATATTGATGTTGCTAAGCTATTTAGCCTATATAAAAATTCAATCGAAGAATCAGCATGTAAAAAGCAATGTATTATTGGTAGGAACAGCTGCTGATAATCCACCATATGAATTCTTTAAAGACGATGAAATTGTTGGTCTAGATATTGATATAGTTAAGCTAATTGGTCAAGATTTAGGAAAAGAAGTAGTAATTAAAAATTTTGATTTTCCTGGACTACTGCTTGCTTTATCTTTAAAGCAGCTAGATTTAGTTATAGCTGGTTTATCTAAGTCTGATCAAAGAAAAGAGTATGTAAATTTTAGCAATGTTTACCTAACATCAAAAGTTGCTGTGTTATTTAGAACTGATAGTAATTTTACTGATTGTCAAGATATTAAAGGTAAAATCATTGGTGCTCAGCTTGGTACAACTTGGCAGGAAATAGCTGAGAATATTAACAAAGATAGCGATAATTCAAAGTTACGGTTTCTTGATAATAATTTAATTTTAGTTGAAGAACTGAAGTCTAAAATTATTGATGCAGTTATTCTTGAAGATATACAAGCTGCTAAATTTGTTGCTGATAATCCTAAACTTAAAAAATTTATTATTGATGAAAGTATTTCTGAATTTGTTATTGCGTCTTCTAAAGGTAGTAACTTAATAGCTGAAGTTAATAAGTCGATATTAAAACTTCAAAATAATGGTATAATAACTAAGTTAAAACAAAAATGGTATTAATAGCTAATGATAGAAAATAGTGCTGTTATAAGAGTAGGTGTATGTGGTGCAAGTGGTAGAATGGGGCAAGAGGTTACTAAAATAATCAATAATCAGGCTCAATATCAATTGTCAGCAACTCATTCTAGTCAAGATGATGAGGGTAATTTATCGTTGTTATGTCAAAAATCTGATGTAGTTATTGATTTTTCAGCTATAGATGTACTACCGCAACTATTACATCATGCTAAGAAAAATACAGTGCCGTTGGTTATAGGAACCACTGGATTGTCAAAAGAGCATGAATATCTGATGAGAGAGACTAGTAATAGTGTGCCTATTTTTTATTCTCCAAATATGAGTTTGGCAGCTAATGTTATGAATATTATGATAGAAAAAATAGCTAGACTGCTGAATCCTGGCTACGATGTTGAAATTATTGAAATGCATCATAAAAGCAAGGTAGATATTCCTTCTGGAACTGCTATTATGCTTGGTAAAGCTGTTGCTAAAGGTAGAAATATCAAACTAAATCATGCTGCATACTTTGAGCAAAATGCTGAACTGCAACAGAATGAGAATGATAATGATTTTCAATTGACAGAGAATAGTGCGCATAACTTTACGATAGACAAGCAGAAGAAAAATTGTACTACAAAGAAAAATGATATTGGGTTTTCTTCTATAAGGGCTGGAGAAATGCCGTGCCGGCATGAAGTAATGTTTATTGGACAAGATGATATACTTTCAGTTCAGCATCAGTCTATGAATCGTTCTTTATTTGCTAAGGGAGCTCTGACAGCTGCAGAGTGGCTTTTAGGTAGAAATAAAATTGGTCTATATTCTTTTATAGATTTGTTAAATAGTAACTTAGAATGAAAATTATTCATATCTTAGAGTAAAGATGATTGAAGTGTTTTTTAAAATATAAATGGTGAATAAGTGAAACAGATATTGCTAATGAGACATGGTGATGCTAAGCATAATATTAATGATTTTGCTAGATCGCTTAGTGAATTAGGAAGGCAAGTAGTAACAAATGCATCTTATTTTCTAAATAAATTTAATATTGAAAAAGTATTATGTTCTCCCAGTGCTCGTACACTTGAAACATTAAATATTGTAAAAACAGTGAGTTCAATTAGCATTAATGATAATAATATTGATATAATAGACAAGATGTATCAAAGTAATGTAGAAAATATTATCGATATCATTCAACAGCAACCAGATGATATACAATCATTACTTATTATAGGCCATAATCCATACTTATATGAGTTTTATAGGTTAACAGTAGCACAACAGAAAAGAAATAACTTTAAGCTAGTTCCAGCTTGTGTGATAGTTATACAATATGCAGATGTTACTTCTTGGTCTAGCTCGTTGTTAGGATTAGGGATGGTATATGATATCTTTATGCCTAATTATTAATATCTTAGTATTGTGAACATTAATCAACTAATAGCTTCTGATCCGTATGTATCATGTTGGGTATCTGCCTCGGCAGGTACAGGGAAAACTAAAGTTTTAACTGATAGAGTATTAAGGTTATTATTATCAGGTGCTAAGCTGCAAAAAATATTATGCTTAACATTTACTAATGCAGCTGCTAATGAAATGCTAGATCGAGTGATTGCTCAGTTAAAGAGCTGGGCTTGTATGGATAATGCTATGCTAGTTGCTAGTATGCATAATATGTTAGGTATAAATCCAACAGATAGTCAAGTATTACGTGCCAGGTCTTTATGTAATGAATATTTGCAGGCAAAAGAAAATATCGCTATTCAAACTATTCATAGTTTTTGTCAAAATTTACTGCAAAAATTTTCAGTAGAAGCAGGTATTAATGCAAATTTTACTATTTTAGACGAGTTAAAAACAAAAGAAATAATTTATTTTATTCAGCAGAATTTAATTCATAGTAGCAGCGAGATACATGGATCTCTAGAATTTATTGCTAATTATAAGCATGAAAACAGTATCACTCAACTAATTGATAATATAATAGCTGATCAGCGAAAATTTTTGTCTTTATTAGAGCATTATTCAACTGCTGAAGATTATCAAACTTTTCTTTTGCAAAATTTTAGCATTACTGATAAGGAGTCAATTGTTAAGCAATTTTTTGTCAAATTTACTCAATGTCCTGTTTTTGATTATGAGTATCAAATTAGTAATAAAATAAGCAGTCAATTTGTAGCTAAATTTATTGAATATAAAAAATTAGATTATTCCTCTTTTATTCAGCGACTTGATGAAATAATGGCTTTGTTTTTAACAAATAATGGATTAAAAAGACGTAATTTAATTAGCCAGGATTTTAAAAATAAATATCCTGATTTAAGTGAATATTTTTCACTGTTACAAGAAGATATTTTGCAAGTGCATGATAGACTTAATACTTTAAAAATCATAGAGTCGACTTATCATTTATATAGAATTAGCACTGCAGTGCTTCATTTTTACCAACAGTATAAATTATCTCATAATTACCTTGATTATGATGATTTAATTCGTTACACGCATAAATTGTTAAGGAATACTTCAAGTAAAGATTGGATACTATACAAACTTGATCAGTCAATTGATCATATTCTAGTTGATGAAGCTCAGGATAATAGTTTAGAGCAGTGGAATATTGTTCTTACTTTGCTGAATGATTTACTTGCTGGAGGTAATAAGAATAATAACTCAACTTTTTTTGTTGTAGGAGATAAAAAACAAGCAATCTATAGCTTTCAGGGAGCTGATGTTGAGGTATTTAATACTCTTAGCAGAGAATTAAATAGTAGTTTTAATGTTGCTAAAAAACCATTTAAGTCTGTAAGTTTAGATGTATCTTATCGCTCTACTCAGGAGATATTAAATGTTGTTCATGCAGTATTTACAGATATTAGCTTACAAATGCCTGAGTTATTTAGCAGTGATGATTTAGTAAAATTGAAATGTAATAGGGCAGCAGATCATGGTTTGGTACAGTTATGGGATATAGTAGTTGAGAATAAGTCAAAAGATGGTAAAGAAGTTTTTTGGCCAATAGCAGATGCTTCAATAGCTAATGGTATTCAAGCTTCCATGCAGAGCTCCTATATTCTAGCTAAACAAATTGCACATTATGTTAATCTGCAAATCTCATCTAAAAGAGTTTTGCCTTCAACTAAGCAAGCAATACAATGCTCAGACTTTCTTATTTTAGTAAGACGTAGAAATGAGTTTGTTAAGCAGCTAGTTAGTGAGCTTAGAAAACTTAATTTAAAAGTATCTGGTATTGACAGAGTATCATTGCAAGACCATTTATCTATTATCGATTTAATTGCTCTTGCAAAGTTTGTGATTGCTTCAGATGATGATTTAAATTTAGCTTGTTTACTTAAATCTCCGTTTATTGATTGCACTGAAGAAGATATTTATTTTCTGTGTAGAAGCAAAAAACATAAAGATAGTATATGGCAATTTTTAACTACCATTGAAAAAGATAATTTATATTATCAAAGTGTTGTTAGTAAATTACATAAATTTATTGATTTGTATTGTTCTAGTACTCCTGATTACTTTTTTCATTTGGTAATAGAAGTATTGAATTATCGGCAAGTATTGATCAATGTTAATATTGATGATGGAAATGATATTATTGATGAATTTCTAAAAGTAGTAGAGTATTTTTTTAAGTCTTTTTCTAATAGTTTAAGAGAGTTTATTATTTGGTTTGATAGTAATAATATTGAGATAAAAAGAGATGTTGATACACAAGATTGTATAAACATTATGACAGTTCATGCTGCTAAGGGATTACAAGCCCCTATAGTAATTTTACCTGATACTACTACATTACCTATTAGTCCTTCTGGTATATTATGGAATAATGATGGTAATATGTTATGGCGAATACAATCTAAGCATTGCGATAATTATTTGAAGACTCAGGCAGAAATTGCAAAGCATACTGATTATCAAGAATATCTTAGGCTGCTTTATGTCGCTATGACAAGGGCAGAGGATGAATTGATTATTTGTGGCTATAATACTGCAGCTACTTTACCTCAAGGGTGCTGGTATAATATTATTCAAGAATCCATGTCTAAGATTCCTGGAATTAGTAGAAAAGAATGTAATTTAGACTTTACATGTATCAATAAAGTGGTATACAATAGGGTAGAGTTTTCTTCAGAATTATTAACACCGATAATAAATTCAGTTCAAGAAGAAGCTGCTTCTAAATACAGTAATCTATTAGAATGCAAGTCTCATATTCAAGATGTTGGTCAAGTTGAACATGATTATAAAAGTTTAGTAAAACAGATTTTTGATTTTAGATTTGATCTAAGTAGGATTCTAGAATTAAAGTTTTTAAGTGTTAATTTAATATCATTAAGTAGTTTTAGTCCATTAGAAGAGGAACATGGAATTAATTATGGAGTTGTTTGTCATAAAATTTTAGAAGAGGTAATAAAAAATAGAAGCATAAAACTTTTTTTAAATAATTCTTATGTAAAGTTATTAACTATTAAGCAAAAAAATAAAGTAGAGGAAATTTTTAATGCTCTAATTGCTAATCAAGAATTTAACTATTTATTAAATAGTTATGAATTAAAGAGCGAAGTAAACGTAGGAATTATGTGCTTGAGTAATAATTCTGATATCAGCAGTAATAATGATGCATTTTATATTGATGATACAAAAGTTTTTGTATTTAAAAGAATTGATCTCTTAGCAATTAAGAATAATCATGTTGTTATTGTTGATTACAAAACTGATTTTTTAGTACCAGAAACACAGCTTGAGGTTCAAAGCTCATATTTAAAGCAGTTAAAGTCTTATCATGATATAATAAAACTTATTTATCCTATGCATACTGTAAATACAAAAATTTTGTGGCTTGAAAATGTATGTTTTATGAATATAAAAATATAGCTTAAAAACCATATAGTTATTGTTAAAGCAGTTTTATTAGTTAGGCTTCAAATTACTATAATATAGCCTATAATTATGAATGCGACTTTGCTTAATGCTAGCGCAGGTAACTTTAACCTATAGTATTAGTTTAAGATTGCGTTAATCTTATATTTTTAACTAAAAATGTCTTGTTTTATGATGTTATGGCAAAAAGTAATATTAGGTCTTGTATTAGGAGTAATCACTGGAATCACATTTCCTGAATATGTTGATTATATTAAACCAATAGGTGATATATTTCTACGTTTAATAAAAATGATTATTGCTCCATTGATATTTTTTTCATTAGTATCTGGCATTGTTAGTGTAAATGATTCAGACTCTTTAGGTAGGCTTGGCATTAAAGCTACTATTGCTTTTACATTGACAACTTTATTTGCTGTATTGTTCGGCATTGGAATTGCTATTATTTTAAAGCCTGGTGTAGGTATAACTATTGATTTGCCTGTAAACCATACTAATTTAGAGAGAGCAAAATTTGATGTAGTTAACTTTTTAATAAATATTGTTCCTGATAATGCTTTAGGAGCTATTGTTTACAGCAACATACTACAAGTTGTCTTTTTAGCAATATTTACCGGCATAACTCTTAATAAGATGTCTAACTCATCTACATTACGTCAATTATTTAGTATTATTTCTAAAATGATTATGAAAATGATTTCGTTGATCATTTTATTGGCACCTTATGGAGCATTTGCACTAACTGCATGGGTTGTTGGTAATCATGGTATTGGTATATTATTTGGGTTGTCTAAACTGATGTTTGCAATAGTGTTAGCAATGATTATGCAATATTTAATTTTTGGTGTATTAATTATGGTGTTTTGTCGTATTTCTCCACTGCCGTTTTATAGAAAAAGTATAGAATACCAAATTCTAGCTTTATCTACTAGTAGTAGCAAGGCTAGTTTAGTGACAACTATGGATGTTTGTAAGAATAAATTGGGAGTGTCAAGTGCTACTACTAATTTTATTTTACCATTAGGAGCTTCTATTAATATGGATGGCTTTGCTATTAATCTAGCTTTAACTACAATTTTCTTTGCTCAACTTTTTGGCGTAACCTTACAGTTACATGATTATTTTGTCATAATATTAATGGTGACAATAGGTACTATTGGTGGAGCAGGTATACCAGGTGCTTCATTAATTATGTTGCCTATGGTTCTTTCTGCTGTTAATCTACCTATTGAAGGGGTGGCAATTTTGGTTGGAATTGATAGAATACTTGATATGCTTAGAACTGTAATTAATATTACAGGAGATGCAACTATTACACTGATTATTGATCAGTCAGAAGGAACTTTTGATGAAGAAACTTATTATTCTTAATAAAACATTAGCCTATTATATAGTGCTGATGTTTGTTGATATTTTGTAATACATGACAGAAATTCCTATCTGCATAATATTTCCATCACAAAATATTGAAAAGTTATTGCTTATGCTTGCCAGTTCTATAAAGTCTGCTCGCATTATAGGGGGGGCAATACGTAATATTATATTGGGTCATCCAGTTAATGATATTGACATTGCAACACCATTGCTTCCAGATCAAGTAATGGATTTACTCAAATTAAACAATATAAAGTGTTATGCCACTGGAATTAAGTTTGGTACAGTAACAGCTGTAATAAAGCAAGAAAAATTTGAAATTACAACTTTAAGACAAGATATGCAGTGCTATGGCAGGTATGCCAAGGTAGAATTTTCAAATGATTACTTTGAAGATGCAAAAAGGCGTGATTTTACTATTAATGCTCTTAGTTATTCATTTGAGCAGAGTTTATTATACGATTATTTTAATGGTTTGCAGGATTTAAAAGATAGAAGAGTGATATTTATTGGTGATTCTGATACTCGTATTCAAGAGGATGTTTTAAGAATTTTAAGGTTTTTTAGATTTTCATCATATTATGCCAGATCTATCGATCAAGAAGGATATCAATCGTGTGCTAAGTATGCTAAAAGCTTATCTATTCTGTCTAAGGAAAGGGTTGTTCAGGAGCTAAGTAAGATTATTATTTCTCCTAATGCATATGAAACTTTAGTAAAAATGGCTGAAATTAATATTACATATTATATAGGTCTTAGGTTAAAGTTAAATTTGTCAGTTTTTAAAAATGTAACAACAATTGCAAAAAAAAAATCCATTTTACTAAATGTTATAGTGCTTTATTCGGTATTGCTAAGCAGTAATGATGTACAGGATTTAAAAGAGATTCTTTCAAATTTACGGTTTAGTAAAGCAATGATTAGAAAGATAGTTAGGTTATGCCTTTTTTTATCTGAATGTCAAAGTAAAAATGCTATTTTTTTAATAAGAAAATATTGGTTAACCAGGGCAGATAATATTGATGATTATATTAATTTAGCTTTATTGTTAGGTTGTATTTCTGATGAAGAAGCAAATATGCTTAAGCAGCAAGTTTATGAATTAACACCTAAATTACCAGTTAGTGGTTCTGATCTTAAAGAACTTGGTTTTAAAAAGCAAGCTATTCAAGAAGTATTATTATATCTTAATCATGCTTGGATAAACAGTGATTTTACTCTTAATAAGCAAGAATTAATCGATTTATTAAAGTTATGATTTTTTTCAAACTTAAGTTATTTAGGTTAAGTGTAATAGCTTTTTTAATATTTAATTACTGTAGTATTAATATTATTTTTGCTCAAAAAAAGCTTCGAATTGTTACTTCTAATATTCCAATTGCAGCAATTGTAAAAGCTATAGTTAAAGATCTAGCAAAAGTAGAAAGTTTAGAATTTGGGCAAACAGGTTGTTCTCATGGTTATCAGTTAAGACCAGGTGATATTTATAAAGTTCAATCTGCAGATTTAATAATATATATAGACGATAGATTTGAGCATTATATGACTAAACTATCGTCGTTTTTTCAGTCGCAAGTAATCAGATTATCTGAAATTGAAGGGATAAGCTTAATTCATAACAGAGCAAGTACTAATTGGCATATTTGGTATGATATTAATAATGTTAAATTAATATCATTAGAGCTTTATAAGCTATTTGAAAAACAATTCGATTCTTATGCAAGGCAAATGCTGTTTGAAAATTATCAAAAACTTATTGTACAGTTAAATATAATTCAGGAGAAACAGATTGATCTGTTTAAAATTTTATCTACAGATATTATAGTGTTGGATAGTGCTATTGAGTATTTTTTTAACTGTAATAAAGCAAAAGTTGTAAAAGTACCTACTAATTGCCATGGAGCAGTTACTTTAAGTGCTATGCAACAAATTAAATCTTTATCTAAGGAAAGATCTTTATGTCTGATATTAGGACAGAGACATGAAATAACACATCTGAGTGTATTATTTAATAATAAAATTAAAGTTGTGAGATTAGAGAGTGAAATGTGTCCTACTAAGGAAGGTATTGATGATAAACTGATTTTATCTAAGTTATATGATATCATTGCTAAGTTACATGATTGTTTACCACATGGAAATGGAAGTTGAATGCTATAAAATGATGAAGGATTTACTTTAGGTATGAATATTACGTGATATATACTTGACTTTCAGTATTCAATGATAATAATATTACTTGAATGGAGGTTCTTTACGGCGAATATAGCTCAGTTGGTTAGAGCATCAGATTGTGGATCTGAGGGTCGCCGGTTCGAGGCCGGTTATTCGCCCCATGTTTTTATACTTAATTGCTGATAAAATAATAGCTGTAGGTGTTATTATTAACGCAATTTTTAATAAGTAGTTATTTTTTTAAAATAAATGTTATGAATTTAATATAATATAGTTAGTTTTTTGATATACTTAACACTAGTTATTGAATGTATTTATAATAAATATCTTAGTGTTAGAATGAGTAAATTTAGTGTGTAGCTGAGTACATTGTTGTAGAAAAATCATGTTAATGGTGAAATGCTTTAATTTATCATTAATAATGCAAACTATTTGTATAATTAGTTAGATGTTTAGTTATATTGGTACAATGTAACTTTTATTATTATTTTATTATTATTTAAGGAGATTTATGAGCACAAATAATCAAGAAAGAGAAGCGCTAAACAAAGCTGAATTTGTAAATTTTATACATAAAAATAATACAAATATGACTAAGGCTGATATAGAGCGAGCATTAAACTTAATATTGCGTGGCGTTGAAAAGGCTATTGAAAATGGTCATGATATAAATATTGTAGGCTTTGGAAGCTTTTGTGTAAGATTTAGAGCAGCAAGAGATGGACACAATCCTAAAACTGGGGCTAAAATTATTATTCCTGAAAGTTATCAGGTGGTTTTTAAGCCAGGTAAAACCTTAAAAGATGCATGCAATAATTAAATGCATTGCTGCTTGTTATTTGATGTTATAGCTTGTAAGTTATTGTATATAATTGCAGGTTATAGCAGGAATTGAAATGATAGTTAGGTAATAGTTTGCCTAGCTATTATTAAGATATACTTAACTGTTTTGAGCATTTATGTATTCTTCGTATTCTTTTTATAAGAACTAAATAAACAAATATGAATAAAATTCTAGCTTTTTTTTTGACTATAATAGTTGTATGTAATAGCTCTGGTGCTTTGGCTGCTACTAAGATAGTTGCTATTGTCGATGGCACTCCAATTACATCACACCAGTTAGATAAATTTAGGAAAGTAATTACATTTTTACATAGAAGCCAATCTCTTACTTCCATAAGTGAGAGTGAGTTAACAACTATAGCATTGGAAGCATTAATTGATAGAGTAATATTTCTAAATGAAGCGAAGAGGTATGGTATTGAGGCTTCTCAAGATGAGATTAATCAATTTATAGCTATGGAAGAAAAGGCAATTAATTTACCTGATCAGTATTTTAAATATGCTATAAAAGAATCTGAAGTTAGCTATGATACTTTTTTGATGTTTTATGAAGTGAGAGTAGTAATATCAAAAATTAATAGAATGCTAGCTAAGTCTACTAATCGTAATATAATTGATTTATTACTTTTGTCTACTAAGCCTACAGAGGTTAAATTCTTAGTAGCTAGTAATACTAATACTTCGAATAACTATCAAAAGATGTTGGTATTGCGATCAAAGATTAGTTGTAATGTTGATGCAAAAGAATATGCGAATTTAGCGGAAGTGAAATGCATAACTAAAGATTTAAATGATGTAAATACTCATGATCGAGTAATTTTAGAAAGTATGAAGGAAAATAGTAGTAGTAGAATTATTGAATCAGATAATAACATTCTTAAATTTTTTCATTTATGTAGCAGAGAAGTAAAAAATGTAACTGAGCAAGAACATAATGATTTAGTAAATAAAGTTTTTTCAAATCAGGTAAATATGGAATTAAATAAGTTCCGTAATAAGTTATTAGGACGAGCTTATATAAAGGTTTTTATTTAGTTTTGCTAAATTTATATTTTTTATATTAAGTTAATTACTTCGCTACAAACTGCTAAATATTCAAGGCTTTTTAGATTTTCTGTTAAACTTTGATATCTGATTGAATTTTAGTTTCTGTTGGTTAAATTATGATTGAATTGCCTACAGTATCACAGCATATGAAGCTTCATAAAATTACTGCCAATAAATCTTTGGGGCAGCATTTTCTTCTTGATTCTAATATATGTAATAAGATTGTTAGCGTTGCTCCTAACTCAATTACTGGAAAAGTTGTATTAGAAGTAGGACCTGGCCCTGGCGGGCTAACTAGAGCAATTTTAGCACATAACCCTAAGAAGCTAATTGTTATTGAAAAAGATGCTAGTTTTATTGAATTGCTGCATGAAATACCTACTATGCCTTCATCTAAACTTGAGGTTATTTGTGGTGATGCTTTGAATTTTGACTTATCTAATATTGAGTCAAATCGCATAATTATTATTTCAAATTTACCATATAACATTGGGACTCAACTGATTGTGCAGTGGTTACATCAAATATCATTTGTTGAATATATGATAATTATGCTTCAGGATGAAGTAGTAGAGCGTATAATATCTAATCATTGCAGCAAAACATATGGTCGAATTACAGTACTTGCACAAATTGTTTCTGATGTGCGAAAGTGTTTTAAGGTTTCTTCTAGGGCTTTTAATCCTCCACCAAAAGTAGATTCAAGTGTTATGCTAGTATCACCTAAAAAACATCAGTTAGATAGGAATACTATAGAGAATGTGCAAAAAATTACTAAATTAGCTTTTAGTACTAGGAGAAAAAAACTAAAAAATTGCTTAAGTCATTTGTTAAAGTCTATAAATATTACTGATGAGATACTTAATGCGCAATTGCATCAAAGGCCTGAGCAGTTAACTCCTGAGCAATATGTTCAGTTAAGTAGGATATTATTATAAGAGAGTATTATTAGTGTAAAGGCACTAAATATAACAACAACAGAATAGCTAACTAAGTAAGTGATTGGAATTGTGAGTTTTATTATTTATAGTGGAGTGGTTATTGCATTTATTATATTGGTAAGTGTAATTTGGATTTTAATTTATAAGAGTACTAGACTGAAATTAAAACTTATTTTCATTGAAGAAAATTATACTAAACTTTTAGAACAATTGAAGCAGCTGGAACATAATAGATTAAACTACGTACAAGAAATACAAGAATTAAAGACCAGAATTGAGTTTATTAAGTTAGATAATAGTAAAAAAGAAAAAATGAATGAAGAAGCTTTACAACTTGCTAAAGCTTCTTTGCTAGATTTAGGAAACGATTTATCTAAGCAATTAATTGCTTTACATAAGCAAGAAACAGAGCAGTCAAGAAAATTATCTGAAAATAATATTCATAATACTAACTTAAAATTTCAGCAAGAATTTCAAAAATTGTTAGAAATTATTGCAGTACTTAATAATAGAGTTGATGAGTCAACTAAGATTGTAGAAGTTATTAAGAGTTCACTATTATCTCCATCTGGAGTAGGGATGTTAGCTGAAATCACTTTGGAAAATATTTTAAAGGCATCAGGTTTAAGAGTTAAGTATGATTTTATTATGCAATGTAATTTAACTGATGAGAATAATATTCGGTTGCGTCCTGATGCATTAATTTTTTTACCTGGTGATAATTTGATGATTATTGATGCTAAGGCTTCTAAATTTCTAATAGATATGTGTAATAACAATAATAATGCTGCTATTCATACAGCTAAAGTTGAAAAATTAAGAAAGAGCATAAACCTTCATCTTAAAAATCTATCATCTAAAGAATATGCTCAGGCTATAGTTGATTCTTATCAATTTGAGGCGCGTAATTTTAATAATATTATTACGTTAATGTTTTTGCCTACTGAGACTGCGATAGAAAATTTATCAAATATCGATAGGGAATTTATTCATAAATCATGGGAGCTTAATATTTTTCCTGTTGGACCTTCTGGTTTGATGAATATGTTATCTTTTGCTAAATTTCAAATTAAAGAACAAATGCGATATGAAAATCAAAAATTAATATTAAATGAAGTAGAAAAAGTAATATTATCTATTAATCTATTGACAGAATATGCTCATAAACTGAGTAGTAATGTTCAAGGCATAGTAAGCAGCTATGATCAATTTGCAGCATCTTTTAATAGGAATTTTTTATCAAAAGCTAAAACAATTCAACAGCTTGGAATCGAGACTAAAAAAAGTAGGAATATTAGTAATAATAGGTTGATGTTGCCAAGATATCAATTAGTTTCATCTAAATCAGATATTGATATAGTCAGCGCTAAGATTAGTGATACAAAGGAGTTAGAAGACGATAAGTAAGATTAATTTAGAAATATATTGTAGTTGAATAATATGTTGTATTAACCTATACTATGTCATTGTTTAATTTCTGTTAAATTTACCATATAACTTGCATGTGTAAGAAATAATGTTTTTAGTAACAACAATATTATCGTTTGTCATTACTACAGGCTCGCTGGTTTTTGTGCATGAGCTTGGGCATTATCTTTGTGCTAGGGTATGTGGAGTTTATGTTCAAGAATTCTCAATAGGTTTTGGAAGAGAGATATTTGCATTTGTTGATAAGAATCTAACTAGGTGGAAGATATGCATATTTCCATTTGGAGGATTTGTTCGCATGGAACATCATTTACAAGATTCTACTAGTGATAGACGAAGTTATAATAATCAGCCGATTATCAATAGAATGCTGATAGTATTAGCTGGGCCAGCAGCGAATTTTATTTTTGCTATTGTAGCTCTTACGTTTTTAAATAGTTTTTACGGTAAATATATAGTTTCTTCTGTTGTGGATCATGTAATTTCAGAATCTGCAGCAGAAAAGGCTGGTATTATGAAGAGTGATATTATAACTGAGGTTGCTGGTGTTAAAGTTCATGATTTCTTAGATTTAGTACAGGTAGTATTTAACTATCCAGAAGTACCAATAGAATTGGTATTAGAAAGAGAGAATAAGTTAATGAAAATAAATGTAGTACCACATGCAAAATTATATAAATTGAATGATAGTGAGATTAGACTTGGAGATTTAGGAGTTAGAGGTAAATTGATACGTATTAAAAGTAGTTTTATTGATAGTATACTAGAGTCAGTTAATTATACTTTTGGAGTATCGAAATTAATATTGATAGCACTATGGCAAAAGTTAACTGGAAAAGATGCTATAGCAGAAATTGTAGGAGTAGTAGGTATAGCACATGAATCTAGTAAAGCAATGTGTCGAAGTATTGATAGCTTTTTGCTGTTTTTAGTGAATTTGTCGATAAGTTTAGGAGTGATGAATTTATTGCCTATTCTGCCGTTAGATGGTGGTAGATTTCTTTATCTTATATATGAGATGATTGTAGGTAAAGGATCCATAAATTTGATGGTTTATAATATTGCTATGAAAATAGGAGTTGCAATTATTATTTTTTTAATTGTAATTTCTATATCAAATGATATAAAGAATTTATTGTTAAAGTTTTAAGGTAAAAAAATTGTGAACAAATTTGTATGGTTTAGTTGGGCTGTAGTATTATTAGCTAATTTATCTTTTGGCAGCATAGCTGTAGCTGATAAGATTGAGTCTATAGAGGTAATAGGCAATCAAAGGATTGAAAAAGAAGCTATTATTAGTAAATTAGGAGTATCAACTGGTGATGAGTTAAATCCTGAAAAAGAAAATGATATTTTACTAACTCTGCATTATACAAAATTTTTTAAAGATGTAAGTTTAGATTTTATTGATGGTAAGCTTACAGTTAAGGTTCAGGAAGCTCCATTAGTAACAGAAGTGAAGCTAGTAAATGATTCAGGAGCTATAACTAAAAAAGTCTTGTTAACAATGATTACTATTAAAGCTGGTGACATGCTTATTGATTCAGATTTGCAAGAAAATATTACAAGGTTAACTGAAGAGTATAAATCAGCAGGGTTTTTTCTAGTGAAAGTTACATCTGAAATTGATAATGTTAATAATGGAGGAGTTGTCTTAACCTTTAAGATAACTGAAGGACCTAGAGTTTTTATAAAGAAAATCTTGTTTGTTGGCAATGATTATTATAGTGATAAAAAATTGAGTTCAGTTATTCTTTGTAAAGAAAAGAGCTGGAGTAACTTTGCTTCACCTTTAACATTGTATAATGTTATGTATATTGAAAATGATAAAGAATTGCTGCAGCAATTTTACCGGAATAGTGGATTTATGAATTGCAATATTTCATCTAGTGTTGAGCTTAGTCCTGCTAAAGATTCTGTGGTTATCACTTATATTATTGATGAGGATAAAAGATTTTACTTAGGAGAATTAAGTTTAGAAACCAGTATTTCGTCTATTAATAGTAAAGAACTTAGTAAATTTTTAAAAGTAGAGCCTAATACTTTATTTAACAGTGCAGACCTACATAGTATTAGTCAAAAGATTACAGATGTTTTACAAAAGCAAGGATTATATCAAGTTCGAGTTTATCCTAAGTTTAGATATCGAGCTGATAGCTCATCTGTTGTAGATGTAGTATTTGTTATCGATTTTGATAAAGAAATTTATATACGCAATATTAATATTTCAGGCAATACTATTACACAAGATCATGTTATTAGAAGAGAGATAGAACTAATTGAAGGGGATGCATTAAGTGAGCGTAAATTAGAAACTACTAAGAAAAATATTAGCAGGTTGAGTTTCATAGATGACGTTAGTATAAGCATGGTACCAGTTACTGATAGTGATTATTGTGATGTTTTAGTTAAGATTAAAGAAGGTAGAAACCTACGTAGTATTGGACTTAGCGGTGGATATAATAGTATAACTGGTTTAACTGGAAGCTTTAGCTTTAGCTGGGATAATATCATGGGAACAGGGCGGTTGATTAACGGAGAACTATCGGTTGCTAAAAAAAGTTCATCTCAAGCAATAAGCATAATAGATCCTAATTTTAATGGTAGCGGTTTTGTAGGTAAATTACATCTTTTTCACTTTGGAAAGGATCCAATTAATTCTGAAAGTACAACTAGGGCAAGTATAAAAAAATATAAAGGTGAATATTATTCTCATAATGTTTTTGGAGCAGGCTTTGAAGTAGATCGTAAGCTAACTGAGCATTTTATTGGTACATTAGGATATACTATTAAGTCTGATAAAGGAGAGACTATATCTGATGAAATTATTCAACAGATATATGGTGAGAAGCATGATTTTCTTTATTCAATAATTGATGGAGCTATTACGTATAATAGAACTGATAATTTTCGTAGACCTAAAAATGGATATCTTATGCGTTATGGAGTATCATTTTCTGGTTTAGGAGGAACAGTAAAATACCTCAAAAATACAGTAATGGCCAAATTTTTAAAGTCATTTCTTGATAATAAAGTAACTTTTATGTTTGTTACTAGATTTAATAATATTAGAGGAGCTTTAGGGGAAGAAGTTAAGGTTTATGACTTACTTAAAGTGAGTCAAGATCATCTTAGAGGATTTACTGGTATAGGTCCTAAGATACAAGCCATAGACCTGAGAATAGGTGGTACTAACAGCTACACAGCTAGTGCTGAGTTATTTGTTCCGATAGGCTTACCAGATGAGTTAAATGCCAGAGGGTCAATTTTTATGGATGTAGGTAGTGTATGGGGAGGTGATAATATAGGTATTATTAACCGTGTTACTGATAGTGAAAAATTTAATTTAAGGGCTTCTATTGGTATTGGACTAACTTTTGATATAATAGGACAGCCAATAAAGTTTTTCTATGCTGTGCCTATTAAGCGTGAGAATTACGATGAAGTTGAAAAATTGGGGTTTACGCTAGGATTTATATAGCTAATTAATATATGGAGTTATTATGACAAAAAATATTACAGAGATTAATGATGAAGAAAGTTTTAAGCAAGAAGTGCTTTTATCACCTAAGTTGGTGTTAGTAGATTTTTTTGCTGATTGGTGTGGTCCATGCCGTCAGCTTTCACCAATTTTAGAGCAAATATCTGAAGAATTATCTGATAAGGTAAAGATTGTTAAAGTTAACATAGAAAAAAATATTCAGGTAGCTACTGATTTTAAAATACAAAGTATTCCAACACTAATATTATTTAATAATGGAGAAGCGGTTTCTAGAGAAATAGGAGGTAAGAGCAAGCAAGATATTATAGATTGGATTAATAATTATTAAAGCTAATAATTGCAAATGAGTATACAAAGAGAAAATGTTGAGTTATAAAGAAAAATTTAAATAAAAATGAAATAACTCAATATGAAAAAATGTATTACAATATTGTACTGTTTGATACAATTTTTGCAAGATATAGCTTAAGTCTGAAAGGAAGTTAAACATTGTAAAATGGAAAAATACAGCATCAAAAAAAGTCGTTAAAATGGAGCTTCATCTATAAGTACGGCATGCATTATCTTCTATTAATTAAACACCCTGCTTTTGCTATTGTTTCTCCTTCTTCTATTAATTTTATTACTCTTTTTCTTAAATCATATGAACATTCTGCTACCATATTTCCTATCTTTTCTTATTTTTTCTTTATTGTACCTCTTTTTTTCTCATAATGTAATTTCATTTTTAATTTATGCCATGTGTAATAAAACTTTGTGTATAAATGTGGTAGGGCCTATATTTTCTTTCAAGTTGAAAGTATAGACTGACAAGAGTTAAACTCGAGGAAATTGAGATGAAATATATGAAGTAGGATGGATCATTGTAGTAAAGAAGTTGAGGAGAGTTTTTGGAGCTAAAAATCCTAAGTATAATCAATTTTTAGGGAAATATCATGAAAACATCAGATTTTCAAGTAAGTACAGGTATAAAACTAAATGGAATAGCGCTATTACCTGTTACAAACACAGTGTGAATGGTTATAGTCATCTACAGTGAGATTTGAGCATAGAAAGAAGCGATAAAAAATAGTTACTAGAAATCTTGTGGTTGTAAAGTTATTTTTCTGCTACCTTATTCTCTAGATTTAAATCCGATAGAAAAGTTTTGTGCTAATATGAAGATGTGGATTAGAAATCAAATTACTCCATTTGGTAAATTTTATGAACCTATTATCGCTTTTTTCTATGTTCAAACCTTATTGTAAATGACTATATAGCTAAAGTTAAAATGATTCAAACCTATAGTTCGCGCTATGTTGAACTAGCTCAAAAATATAAATCTTTATAACTACTGCATTGACTGATTCAATAAAAGAACATATATTGTATCCGATAGTTTGATGATATAGGAATAGTATGAAAGTAGTAAGTTCTCTAAAATCTTTAAAAAATAGGGATAAAAGTTGTCAGGTAGTAAAAAGACGTGGTAAAATTTTTGTTATTAATAAAAAAAATAAAAAATTCAAGGCAAGGCAAGGTTAATGTTAGTCAAATTGTTACAGATGTAAAATAAGATATAAGGCATGCAAAATATTTATTCTGTTCTTTCTTTGTTTATCACTAGTTTGTTTTGGATTGTTTTTTATACTAAAAAAAACTTTTAAGTTGGAATAAGTCTCTTTGTATTCTATAATTACTTTTCTTACTTTAAATATTTTTATATAGCGTAGTGCAACATGAGGTTACTCAAAGATAGAGTACAGAGATATAGTAAGGAGAGCATTTTACTGCTATTGATGTGCAAAATTTGCAACGATTTTGTACTAAGAGCGATATGAAGCATAACTAAAGTACTGATCTGGATAGGAAATAGTGGTAAGGTAAAGTTAAAAAATTTGTTAAACGAAAGTGAACCTTCGTATGGAAAATATTGTAAATGCAAAAGCAGATACTCAAGATAAAGGCTTTATAGTGATAAATCTGGAAAGCTTAGCTGTGTAAGATAAGAAGTGAGTTCTTGCATTCTTTAAAAGTCCCAGTTCTATGGTATACAGAATGTAACCAACTTAACGTATCTCTGATGAGTGAAACATAAGTAAGCCTATTATTTTTGTGATAGTAGCTAAGAGAGATCTTAGAAAGCTAATGGTACTGAGTTGAAAGACTACATGAATTAATAACGGTCGTATAAGCATTTATATGGTCTGATAACAAAAAAATGTTGCCATTTCTTCATCCACTGTATGGTAGTTTTCTATCATATTGCTTAAGCCTCCTTAAGCTCAATATTATTTAGAACTGATTTTACAAAAGAATGTGTAGGCAGACGTTGTAAAGCTTTCGTTTTGTTCAATCTGCTTTTATGTATTGCATTTACGATATGTATTTGATGACTTATAACAATTTTATTACATTTTTTCAGTTTATTATACTATGCAAATGTATTTTGTTGTTAGTAGATGTACTAGCTGTAAAATTTACAACCAACATTTGCTTTTTTTCTCCAAGTTTCATCAAATTTTCTCGTAATAAGAGACCATAACATAAGTCTGATCACTTTCATGTGAAGTGATGTTTCAACGCCTATATGGTTTATTACCAAATATATTAGACCTCTTTCGAAACTGGTTAAGGTAGTGCAAAATTATAAATGCCAGAGATCAAATTAAATCTAAGACCGAATCTTTTACGTCTATTTCGATATTTGTCAGCAATAATTTTGAACTGTTTTAGCATACCAATAACGTTTTCATTGACAACTCTTTCTCCTGCTAACCTACGATTATTCTTTTTATCATTTTTAGTTATAGTCATTTACAATGAGGTTTGAGCATAGAAAAAAGCAACAATAGCGTCATAAGATTTACCAACAGGATATTTTATATGCAAACTTCATTGTAAATGACTATAAACGCTAATTTAGGATAAGGGATTAGAAGAGAAAGAAGAAGAGATAAGATAGGAGATAGAATAACTAGCAAGAGAAGCAATTATATGAACAAAGAAGTTAATAGGAGAGCGATGTCGAGTATGCTCTAAAAGCATATGTTTTTTTAGTACATTAAAGACAGACTCAATTAAGGAATGTTTATTTAATAAAAGCTTATCATCTATGTCCAATAAATATGTTTTCATATCTTTATGAAGATTAGTAAATAAACGTAGACCATTGGTCAACAGTTGATGAAATAAGTCTTTAGATATGTAAGCTTTATCAGCAAACAATTTACCAGATAAGTCTTTAGAAATAACTGAAGCTACAGATAGATCGCTTTTATTGCCTTTAGTAATTTTAACTGACATTATTTCACCTTTATGATTAATTACAAGATGTAGCTTAAAGCCTAAGAACCAGTCATAACTACTCTTACCAATTTTAGAAAATCTGTTAAAAACTCTATTGCTGGAAATGCGTTTGTTATGACAAATTGCTAACTTGCTAGAATCGATGTAATATATACCAGTCTCTTCTCCTTTCAGATAATGCATTAATATGGCCAATGGTAGCAACATTCTAGGCCACAGTGGTATTATTCTACTATAGCTTGGTAAACAAAAGTATCCTTTATACTTATGACTCAAGTAATATAGATAATAATTTTTAAAATCCTTGCATTGAGATAAATAAAAATATATCACTATTGTTAATAACTCAGCTAAGGACAACTTTCCATCTCTGTTCCTTTAATTACTACTTGGTATTAATCTCTTTCTTTCCCAGTCTTGATATATCTTGCAAAAATTATCTATTAAATAGTATACTGTTATAATACATTTTTTCATGTTGGGTTATTTTATTTTTATTTAAATTTTCTTTTTAACTCAACATTCTCTCTTTGTATACCTTTTGTATTATGCCTTCCCTGCTTCCTCTTATCCTAAACTGGCGTTATAAAGGATTTTTCTTGTTTTTTTCTTTGGTAATGCAGAATTATTGTGAATTTTTTGTATGCCTTGATATCCTGTATCAGTAATCACTTTTACCTTAGGATGGATAAGAATTTTGGATTTCTTAAATAATCTAAAGTCATGTTTTTTACCGTTAGAAAAATCTGTACATATTACTTGGCGCGTTTTCTTATCTACCACTATTTGAGTTTTTAGTGTATGCCTTTTCTTCTTTCCTGAATAATAGAATTTTTGTTTTTTTTAGGTCTTTCTATAGGACTCTCAGTAGCATCAATCAAGACTACTTCATAATTCATATCACTCTTCATTAAAGCTTTACGGCCTGGAAGAGCAAAGTTTGGGTGTTTAACTAGGGTGTCTTCTACCCATTTTACAGCTTTATATGCTCAACTTTCACTAATCCCATAGTTCTGACCTATATGGAAATAAGTACAGTATTCTCTAAGGTATTCTAAGGCCATCAGCAACTGTTCCTCCAAATTAAGCTTATTTTTACGCCCACCTTTTGATTTCTTAAGACCGTTAGCTTTCCTCAAAATATTCACCATCTTTGAAAATGTTTCCTTACTTACTCCTGTTAATCGACTAAATTTTTCATCCTTTAACTCTTTAATCTGATCGAATTTCATTATTACTTCAAATCAGATATTTATAAACGCTAATTTAGGATAAGGGATTAGAAGAGAAAGAAGAAGAGATAAGATGGGGATTAAGTTTAGAGATAGAATAACTAGCAAGAGAAGCAATTATATGAATAAAGAAATTAAGAGGAGAACGGTGTCTAGTATGCTCTAAAAGCATATGTTTTTTTAGTACATTAAAGACAGACTCAATTAAAGAACGTTTATTTAATAACCGATTATCTTGTATGTCCAATAAATATGTTTTCATATCTTTACGAAGATTAGTAAATAAACGTAAACCATTGGTCAGCAGTTAATGAAATAATTCTTTAGATATGTAAGCTTTATCACTAAACAATTTACCAGATAAGCCTTTAGAAAAAAACGAAGATACAGATAGGTCGCTTTTATTGCTTTTAGTAATTTTAACTGACATTATTTCGCCTTTATTATTGATTATAAGATGTGCTATAGGAAAAATTGGTCTTCTAAGGCAGATAGTATAAGTATGAAGATTTATATAGGTTTGGCATAATGATTTTTGTCAACCTTTTGTCAACCTTTTGAACAAAAATTTGATGGTAATTTGTAAAAAAATTATTTTCAAAAACACCTACTATAGCTGTATTTTTGGAGATGAAAAATGCGACCTGTAGTATTCGACTTTTTAACCAATGGTTGTAATTTTGTTAAAAATAATAGTAACAATAATGACACAATATTTTATAACTTTATTGGAAATATCATTCCACCAGAATGGAGAAAGCTAACTGGAGATAATGGAAAAGCATTAAGTAAAACATCTAAACAGCTTTTATCATTGATGGTATATAGACTACAAATCTATTACAACAAAGATATAGATGAATTACAGGAAAGTTATTACTTTTTTGAAAAGGAGTTAAACCTTCGTTACCGCAGAGTTAGGCAATGCTTGGTTGAATTAAGAAATGCAGGTTTTATTAAAGTTGAAAATAGAACAATAATTAAAGGCAATCTCAAGTTACGTAATGTTCTTTGTGTAAAACTTCTAAAAAATTTTCAGCGTTTCACTGAAAAAGAAAAAAAAGAAGAAAAAATTGTCCTTCTGCAACAAAAAAATTTTCACATCAATTTGCAAGAATTTGCAGGTGAACCTGCAAAAAATTGCAGCTACATATATAGATATAATAATAATAAAAAAAATAATAATAGATCTAGATCTACTGAAGATAAGTTAATAGAGAATGATCAAAATAAAAATGAAGATCAACAGCAAAATTTGAAGTTTAAATATACGGAATCTGATGATTTTATAGAAATTGAGTTAGTAGGAAATGAAAAAAAAGATCAACAGCAACAACAGAATTTGAATTTCTATGAGCTTAGTGATTTTAGCAATAAAAAGCCATCAAACAAGGATTATGAGCAAAATAGTGAGTTAGCAACTCCAGCTATTACTAAGGATTCAGAGGTTGAAAAGAATAAATACTGCCACAAAAGAAAAAGACTAGCAGATTATTATCCACTAACACCAGAAGATGCAGTTATACTACAACGTATGTCTAGTAGAAGCTTCAACATATACTTCATAAATCAATTACTGTTGAAGTTATCAAATAAATATCCAAACCGTCATTTTGCAGATAAGATAGCAGTGCTAAGCTATACGGCAAAAGCCTTAGCAAATGAATTACTAACTACTGATCAGGCTAATAGTGGAAATTTTAGATTTAATGATGTAGGAAGATTTAAAGAACAGTATCTAGCAAATATTGAATCTGGTACAGATCGTAGTATGAAGGCTCAGTTGAAGCGTAAAATAGCTGGAGTCTTTGAAGCAGATATGGCTTATCAAATTTTAACATCTTGTGATTTTGGTGCAGCTGTTAAAAACAAATATTACATCAAGTTGATTAAGAATATTACACTGTCAGATCATATTAAATTCAAGATACTACAGGAGGTACGAGCTGTCCATGGCAACGATATTGAGCAGTTACAAGTTATACCATTTGATGAATCAAAACAAGTTACCAATAGCGCAACGGAGTATCAAAAAACAACAGTTTTACAGCAACAAATAAGTGATGAAGATTACCTTTCAGAACTTAGTAAAGAGCTAGGCCCCAACTCAACTTGGTACAAAGTACGAGAATCTTTAGTCACATGTTACGGTCAAGCTATCGATAAATCATGGTTTAGCAAATTAGAAGTTATAAATGAAGATAGTGTTAACAAAAAAATATTCATCAAAGCAAAAACAGAATTTGAAGATAGTTACATCAGAGAGAACTATCTGAAAGATCTTGAGTCCTCTTTTAAAGCTCAGGGATTTTCTTTCGAGTTAGTTAAGTTTAGTAATTTTAATAAAATTTAAAGAGTGATATGGAAAAAGATCTTGCAAAGATTGCTCCAAATAATATTCAAGCAGAGCAAATGATACTTGGAGCAATTCTGATTAACAATCGTGCGCTATATAACATTAACGAATTTTTACTGCCAGAACATTTTTATGAACCATTACATGGCAAAATATACAAGTCAATTAATCTCATTATTAGTAAAGGAATTAGCGCTACTGTAATTTCGCTCAAAAATATGCTAGGCAATGAACTCACATTTGATGAAATAGGTGGAGTAGATTATCTAGCTAAACTTACAACGTTAGCATTAAGTATAGTTAATGTTAATGAGTACGGCAAAATAGTATATGATCTTGCGCTGAGGTGTTATTTAATTGAAATTGGAGAAAAAATAGTAACAAATGCGTATTCTTCTACTTTAGCAGATTTAGCTATAACTCAGATCGAAACTGCTGAATCTCAATTATATGATCTAGGTTCAAGGGGAACTTTAAGTAAAGGATTTACAAAATTACAAACTTCAATTGAAGAATCATGGACATCAATTTCATCTGCTATTAAAAATAAAAACTCTATTAACGGTATTAGTAGTGGACTACTTGACCTTGATTCAAAGCTTGGAGGATTTAAAAATTCTGACCTAATAATATTAGCTGGCAGACCATCAATGGGTAAAACTGCTTTAGGAGTTAACTTAGCAATAAATGCTTGTAAATATTTTCTTACTAAAAAAAATACTAAAGATAATGTAGTGCCATCAGTTGGATTCTTTTCTTTAGAAATATCATCTCAGCAAATCTCTACTCGAATTCTTTCTATAGAATCAGAAATTAATAGCTCTGCATTATTTAACGGTAAAATAGGTGAACAAGATGTTGATAAGTTAAAGACTGTACAAGACGAAATACAAAAGTGGAATTTTTTTATAGATGATGCTCCAGCAATCTCGATATCTGCAATTAGATCTCGAGCTCGTAGACTTAAACGTACTCATAATTTAGCAATATTATTTATTGATTATTTACAGCTAATAAAAATTGATTCCAGAGGAAGTCAGTATAATCGAGTACAGGAGATTTCTGAAATTACTCAGAGCTTAAAAGCTCTTGCTAAAGAGCTCAATATTTCAATCATTGCGTTATCTCAATTGTCTAGAGCTGTAGAACAAAGGTCAGATAAAAAGCCTATTCTTTCAGATCTAAGAGAATCAGGCTCAATTGAACAAGATGCCGATATTGTAATGCTTATATATCGTGACGAATATTACTTGTCTAGATCAGAACCGAATCCAGATTCTAAGGACTACAAACTATGTGCCTCAAAATCAGAAGAACATATGTTATCTAATGCTTGATGTCATAAGATGAAGATTCATGTGTTAGTGGATCTGATGGAATATATTCGTATGCATCGTAAAATACATCATCTGGTTGTAATTCAGAATGATGTGCAATTTCGCTTGTTGATTGCTCTGGTGTACTCTCTTGTGCATCATAGAATATCTCCTCTAACATCTCTAATTGAGAAACAATTAGTAGCGTAATGTATCCAAGCCTGAATGAATGTATCTTGTGGCTGAATTCCTAACCGTCCTAATGCCCATATGGAATTAGCTAAATCTTGAGTATTAAATTTCTCAATACTTTTAGTAGCGTGATGTATCCAAGCCTGAATGAATGTATCTTGTGGCTGAATTCCTAACCAGCCTAATGCCAATAGTGAATTAGCTAAATTTTGAGAGTTAAATTCATCCATTAGATTTATAGCTTTATTTGCCCAGGCATCAATAAACTCATGACCTATAACATAGTTTAATTTTGCAAATTGATATAAAATTGTTGCTAAACCTCTAGCATCAAACTGCAATCTATTGTATCTTGTATCTTCAGTTTGCAGTAAAAACAAAGCTCTATTATAAATCTCTGTTATAATAGTTCCTGACAATACATCTCTATCTCTAAGGGTCTGGCATAATTGGATGCTGCCCATTGCTTGGATATTAAATTCTCTATTGCTCCTACGATGCATATTCTAAGCTCCTTATATAGGTTGACTGTGTAATACTAAATATATCTTTTGACTAAAGAGTATAATATACATTAATCGAATAATATATATCATGCCATTCTTTTAGAATCAATCTGTAGTTAAGTCCTTCTTCAAAATCAGAACTTAAGCAAAAAATTAAAAATCACTTTTAATTTCAGTTTAGAATAAAAAAAAAGATGAAATATATAATGTAAAAGGTCTAAATTGACATCTTTTGATAAAAAGGTCAACAATTTAGAATATTAAAATTTTTAAAGAATAATGAAAGCACTTAAGCCTACCTTTGTAGTATTATCATTACAGGTTTAATAGTTAGTAATGATTAGCTAATTAACGAGATTTCGTTGTTCATTGATAGAGTATGTGACTCAATATGAGTGATGAAGAAGTCTTTGTATATGTCTCTAATGAAGGTAGTGCTATTATTTGAAAGCATATAACACTTGGAAGACTATTATAGAACTGTTCTCCAGATTTATGGTAAGGAGGATCGAAATAAACAAAGTCATTTTGTTGAGGCTCTATAAATGAAAAATCTGTAGCATAAATTGATACACCATGTAAAAGGTTGCTGCATTGGTTTATTCTAGATGCAATGTGGAGTTTAATGTAGCATTCACCAGAAAATGTTTGAGCAGATTGTCCGTTTTTGTAGACTCTATAAATTCCTCTAAAAGAATATTTATTAAGATATATAAATTTTGCGGTAATTTCATTCGGATTATTACTATATTTGTTTTTAACTTTATAATAATAATCCTTTGAATGATGTTTGTGATATAAACTCAGTAATCTATTGACCTCATTAGGATTATTTTTAACAGCATTATAGCTAGTAATTAAATCAAGATTGATGTCAGACAAAAAACATTGTTTAAAAAGATGCCTAACTTGAAAAAATAAAGCACCTCCACCAAGGAATGGTTCATAGTAATTATAGTGTGGACCTTGAGGAAGATGTTCTATTAATTTATTAACAATTCTTCGTTTACTACCAATCCAATGAAGAAAAGGCTTAGACTTATTAGCAACAGCTACTGACACCTGAAGTTTAATTAATCTCTGTTAGTTGAATCTCTATTGAGATTATACCAGAAAACAGCTTGTAGTGCTAGTAATAATAACGCTTACAAGGCTTTTTATGTATCCTTTTTGAATAAGATTTATTATAACCATAAGCAAGGAATGTGATAATTTCGCATCAACATTAGATTATTATGCAAAAATTTAACCTAAAAATTAAAAGATTTTAATAGACTAATAAAAATTACAATACTGCTCTATACCTTATATTATCTAGGTTTCAAAACTTTGATGATAATAGGCTGAAGATTAAATGCAATAAAGAGTTGAGCTTTTACTATTAATCTTCAGAAACCATTTTTCAAACAAAAACAGTAGGGGAATTCTATGTCTCTTGGAAACGAAGGTCAACAGAAAAATAAAAGTATATTTAATAAAAATATACAGTCAAAACTGTTACTAAGACATCTAGCAGCTGGTGATAAAGAGCTTTTAAAACTTACACATCAACTTAAAGCACTAAACTTAAACATAATAGATGTATTCAAACAGCTCAAAAGTTAGCCAGAAGAAGTTAGAACACTTCAGTCCGGAATAACAGAAAATAAAAAATCAACATTAAGATATGGAAGCCATATGTGATATACCAGTCAGCTTAGCTAATTGTTAGCTAAGCTTGCTATTTTAAATTTCTAAAAAAACAAAGTTAATAAACTTCACCATAGGAGAATAATGTGGAAAATAACAATAATGATCTAAATGATAAAATTTGTGTATTTAGAAAAACCATAAAATCAACGAATGTAGAACTAGCAAAATTTAGCCTACGAAAAATGCTAAATGGTACTATTGCAGCAATCAGATTAATTGCTGAAGATGAAAATATAGAGCTAAGGGAAAAAATAGGAAATGACATATACGATATTATTACTGGAGATAGGTTTCGAATAAGAGCTGTACTCACTCAGTTAGTTGGTAGTGCTATTATGCATAGTACAAATAGCAAAGTTAGAGTTAGCATTGATTTTTTGCCTCCTAAAAATGAACAATCGAATTCAAAAGATAGAATATTGAAATTTGTAGTGCATAGCGTAGGAGCTGGCATTTCAAAAAACAAATTACAAGAGATGAACTCTGAATTAAAAAATCCACACTTAATTAAGCATCAAGCATTAGATTCAGGGTTAGAATTTATCAAACATCTTACATATGAAATGAAAGGAAGCATTAAGATAGACAGTAAAGAAGGGCATTATACAAAGTTTTTAGTCAGCATTCCGATACAAATTAGTAATTTAAATTCACAACATTAGTCAAATGGAGAATATTATGAAAAATAAAAAAAAGAATATCAATACAACAAAAGACATTTCTCAAGATGTTTGGACAATTCATCTGCCACCTATTTCAATTAAGTTAGTATCTACAGCTAAGGAAAGAAATATTTATCTTTGTACCGAAAATATGAATGCAGATAACTATATTAAAATGAAAATAAAGCTACAACAAGCGGAAGATTATCTAGAGGAAGCTGAGTCAATGAAGAAATATTGTATAGATTTGATTCAAAAAATTAAATAGATGTTTGATCTTGCTACTGCTAAAATCAGACATCTAGCAGATGATCTACTATGTGGGCAAAATGATTTCAAAGAAGAGGAATATAAAACTACTAGCTTAGCAAGAATAGTTAATTGTGTTGCTAACCTACAAGACTACTGTAACAGAATAGTTTACTCACTTAGAGGCCAAATTGAGCTTCAAAACGTACATTTAAAAAAATTTAGCATACAAAAACTATTGAAGGATACAATTAGTTCGCTGAAAGAAATTGCTGAAGATAGAGAAATATCGCTCAGTTACAATGTTCAGGACAATATAAATGATATTGTTATTGGAGATAGTTGTCTATTGCAAACTATACTTAGTCAATTAATAAGTGGAGCTATTAGAGTTAATAAAAGCTGTCAGGTTGATGTTATAGTTAGGTTATTTACTTCGCCGTATCGAAAGGTAAATGAAAAAGACAGAATATTAAGATTCATAGTACGTGATAACGGAAAAGGTATTTCACAAGAAAAACTACAAGAAATAAATGCAAAATTTACTGATTTGCATTCAATTAGAGATCCAGAAATATTAGACTCGAGTCTAGGATTTACAAATTACATTGTTAACAAACTAAGTGGAAAATTAGAGATAAAGAGCGAGGCAAATAAGTGCACAGCTATTACTTGCGATATGCCAGTACAACTTTTTAATTAAAACATATGGAAGCATTTTATGAGTCATACTATAAAATCTGGAGATTTTGGTATTCAAGCAAAAGTAAATAGTAGTATTAGAGCACTGAAGCCATTCACAGAAAATAAAGGAATAAATCTTAGATGCAACTTTAAAAATGATATAAAAGATTTAATCATTGTAAATAGTTTTCAAATACAGGCAGTACTAATACTATTAATTGGCAATGCTACTAATAGTCAATGCAGAGAAATTAGCGTTGAAGTTGATTTGCTGCCTTCTGCAAATCAAAAGACAAATTATAGAATATTACAATTAATTGTTTTTGATAACAGAATTGGAATTTCAGCTGAGAAAGTGAAAAAGATAAATAATGAGCTCAGAAACTTACATATCAAAAGCTATGCAGTACTAAAATCTGAATTACAACTCGTTAAACGTTTTATACATGATATAACTGGAAAAATTAAACTAGAAAGTAAGCAAGATCAGTATACAGCTTTCACGTGTAGTATACCTATAGAAGTTCGTTGAGAAACTGAAAATTAGAATTATTAATGGAGATGGAGGAAATAATGTTAGCATTTTTAAATTGTGAACATATCAATAAACTACTTGATAAGCTGGACTTGATTAATCATAGTTTTAATAAACGCATTGATCTTGATAAAGTAAAAAAAGCTATATTTTATGCAAAAAAATATCATAGCAATCAAAAGCGAGATACAGGAGAACCTTATTATATGCATCCATTAAAAGTTGCATATATGGTAGTAGAGTATAGTTCTGAAACAGATACGATTATTACAGCAATATTACACGATGTAATTGAGGATACAAAATTAACTAAAGAAAAGATAGCAATGGAATTTAATGATAACATTGCCGAGCAAGTTCTAGCTCTTACAAGAAACATAGGTGGTAAGAAAACCAGTTCCATGAAAATGATTCAAACATTAGTGAATCAAGATAAAGTAGAGCTATTACTAATCAAACTATTGGACCGATTGGATAATATTAAAACTATATTCATAAAGCCAGCCAAAAGAAGACAAGAAATCATACTAGAAACGCAGCAAGAATTTATACCTCTTGCTGAATACCTTAAATTACCAGAGATTGCTATAAAGCTAAATAAATACTGTGAGCGTTATGCTACCTAATAAACTAAAGTTTAATAGGTGGTTAATGTAGTGAATTGCAGAAATTAAAATTCAATAAGAGAATGTTCATGTAAGTTATTTTATTGTATAATTTAAAAAGAATAGAAAATATGAAAAATATATGCATTTATCAAGATTTCTAGATCCAAAGAATGATGTAGCATTTAAAAAGATATTTGGATCAGAAAAAAACAAGGACATACTAATACATTTTCTGAACGATATATTGTTGTTTGAAGGGAATAGAGAAATAACAGAAGTAGAGTTTTTAGGAACGATATTAGATGCAGACATAGCGTCCAAAAAAGAATCAATAGTAGATGTTTTGTGTAAAGATAAAAACGGTGCGCAATATATAATAGAAATGCAAGTAGATCCTACACAAGGATTTGAAAAAAGAGCACAGTATTATGCAGCAAAGGCATATGGCAGGCAACCAAATAGAGGGAAAGAAGGAAAATACTCAGACCTAAAGGAAGTTATATTTATAGCTATAGCAGATTATAAATTGTTTCCAAACAAAGAAGACTATATATCAAGGCATGTAATATTGGATAAAAAGACATATGAGCATGATCTAAAGGACTTTTCATTTACCTTTATAGAATTACCAAAATTTAAAAAAAATAGAGTGGAAGAGTTAAGTGATATAACAGAGAAGTGGTGCTATTTTTTTAAACATGCAAAAGAAACAACATTAGATGGATATAATAAAATAATAGGTGAAGATTTAATAATAAAAAGAGCGTATGAGGCATTAGATCAGTTTAATTGGAGTGAAGACGAACTAATAACCTATGAACAAGAGTTAAAGCGTATATGGGATAATAAAGCAGTAGAAGATTATAAACTCGAACGCGCTAAAGCTGAAGGTAAAGCTGAAGGCATAAAGCTCGGTGAAGCTAAAGGTAAAGCTGAAGGTAAAGCTGAAGGTAAAGCCGAAGGTAAAGCTGAAGCAAAAAAAGATTTGGCAATAAAATTATTGAAATCTGAATTATCAGTTGAGACAATTGCTGAATATACGGATTTATCAATACAAGAAGTATTAAATTTAAAAAATAGCGTAAAATAATAAGAAATATACAACATACAAAATTTTACCTTAAATCTTTCATCATGCTTAAGTTCTTCTAATTCTTTTTGAATATCATAATTCAAAGCATTAAATACAATAGTTGCCCCTTTATTACCAAGTATAAAGCCTTTCCTACAGTTCAGTAATGCATATACTCTATTACTTGATGTTTCGTGTATGTCGTAAGGATGGTAAAATATTGAAATATATAAGTTATCTCTCTTAACTGTATGGGCTTTTATATTTGAATAATTATCACATCCATTAATAATATCAGAATATATATTTTCATCATATCCAACTAAGATTACGGTCTTATTATTCTCTTTTAAGAGAAACTCTATAGTTGGCTTAATTATTTTAGTTTGATTAACCATGCCAGATGTAGCTTGGCCAGAATTATCATTATACATAACCACCCTTAAGAAAATTAGATTGTATACTGATCTATAAAATATATTAGCTATGTTATCAAGTACTAATGATCTATTCTAGCTAAAGAATTAAAAATTGAACCTACCAATAACAACTTTTCTGAATCATTCTTGATATTTAGTTTTTAATATTATATGAAGAAATTGAGTTTCCAACTACAATCTTCTATATCTGAGTAAAACTCTATCCCCCTGCTGTAAGCAAACTCTCTTGCTAATTCTGGTGCAAATATATATATTCCTACGCTACGTCTAACTCTAGCCAATAAATGTTTTCCCATACAGTTTTCTTTAAAGATTAAATTTTTTATATTCCAGCTTTCTTCGTGTTCAACTTCTACCATAGTTTTATCCTTATCAATTGCATCTATCAATGGTATTACATGTAATACGTAATAGTCATGATTTTCAAAATCAGGATTCTTTTTCTTTATATTTTTTATTGTAGCTGGAAATGCTTGAAAATCATCTGGGCACATTGCCTGTAACTTATCCAATACTCTTTTATGTACTAAAAACCTTGCACCTCCATCAATTTGACTTAGAAAGTCATATTTTATTAAACTTTCTTGCAAAGCATTTGTTCCATAAATAAAATTATATTCTTTTTCTTCCATTCGTTTTCCTGGTCTTCCACGATATAAGCTGTATTCTCCTATTCTAAAAGGATGATCATAAAGATAAAGAGATCTGTCCATGCCTATTAAAGGCTTAGTTTCATAAAACTTATTTGGTAATTTTTTGGTTTTTTTCATTATTTTATATTCTTATATTATTTTTCTTAGTTAAGTTTAATACTTCCATTATTTATACCGTCTCTTAATTCATCCATCAAGTCATATATTGCTTTTGTACCTTCTTCTTTATTCAGTTTTCCTAGCTCTACATTTTCCCACAATCTATCAAGTTTTCTTTTAATTGTATCAACGTAAGGTTTATAATGCCGTCCAAGATGAGTTGATCTCTGATCATTTGGCAGTGGTACCTTACATTCAGAAATAATCTGAATCTCTGTTTGAGTAAGAGATGGATTTAATTGCTTTAATATTTTTGCATAGTGTTCTCTTACTCTATTTGCTCTTTCAGTTGCTAATTTTAATCCATTTGGAGTATATAATGTCATTATATTATTGGGGCAATCTATATTTATTTTATAACGCTTAAGTACGTTTGCTTCTTTTAATTGTTTAGGAATTATATGATGTCTTTGTGTGCATCCAACTTCACCTATCCATATTCCTATTTTTCCATTTCCATATTTAGATATTTTTAACGTAGGCGTATCTTTTGGTAAGTTAGCTACAAAATAAGGTGTATTTGGTCCAAAAATTTTCTTTTGTTCTAATTTTTGTATTAATAGTTGTAAATCTTTATCTCCAAACTTCGTCTTCAAAAGTTCATAGTTTTTTTGACTTATGTTGTTTAGACTTATTAGTTCATTAGGAATATTTGCATTAGCTATTGTTTTACCAACGCCTTTTTCAACATTGAAGACGCCTTTTTCAACATTGAAGATGGCAGTAACCTTATCCTCAGTTTTAACTATAAGAGCTCCAGTAATATGATTATTTGTAGCTGCTGATTTTTGATCAACCAGCACTTTTATAGGTGATATATTTTCAACTTTTAATTTAGTACCTGTTTTTAATATGTTAGATGCTGCTACTGCTCCTTCTACTGCTCCTCCTACTGCTCCTTTTACTACTCCTACTACTCTACCTGCCACTTCTCCTACTGCACATCCTAAAGTAAAATCTACCAGAGCTTTTTGACCTTCATATAAGTCTTCAGTGAGATTTAGGTATAGTGTTTTTGATTTTTCGTAAACAGCAAGGACAGAGTTTATAAATACTGATCTTGCTGGCTCTGGAAGCTGCTCCAGCATTGCTTTGGTTAATGAGACTGCTTTATCTACAGTTAAGCTTACAGCTGTTTCAATAAATGCTCTTGTTTTTGGAAAGTATTGAGCTGTTATTTGGTCTAATTGCTTAGTGGTCCATATTAAACATCGTCCTGACACCTCCAAGAAAATTGCTCCAATATTCGAATTCAGCAGTAATTCTAATGGCGTTTGCTTAATTATATCTGCCAAACTTATTACGTCACTTTTTCCTATTTGATTTATTCTTGCTAGAATATCAAAATATCTTCTTGCTATATCTCCTGCTCCAATCTTGTCTAATGACCATGACATCCACAATTCTAATTTTGTAACAGGGATTTTATTTCCTTTCCAAGTTACTAAATGTTGTTGATCATTTGATGGTGTAGCAGAGTTGTCATTTGCTATAGCAGAGTTCTTATTTGTAGAAGGATCTGCTATTAAAATCTTTGCTATTAAATTCTCCTGAGTTTTAACCAATGTTGCTATCAACTCACCATCTGGTGAAGCAGAGTTATAATTCGCAAAACCCTCTTTTAAAACTTCTTCTACTGAAATACTTGCTACAATGCTGTTAATGAGATCTTTATGCTGTTTCTCCAATAAAGCAACGGTATCATTTGCATTTTTTATATCTTTGATAACAACTTGTGCGACAGAAGCTTTTCTAATTCTTTCTTCTTTTTGTTTATTCAGCTCTTGTTTTATTTTTGATAGGCTATCAAATACATAATTTGACAGTTTTTGTGATGCTGCATGTGTTACATGACCAAATACTTCTGCTCTTACTTTATATAATATTTTTTGGGTTATATATTCCTGACAATTCTCTATTAATTCTGATTTTACACCGCTATAATCTGCATTAATTGCCTGTTCAATCTGATATAGCGCTTGCATAATGTAGTTTGTTGTATAGTAATCATACTTGTACTTCCAATTATTTTTATTTAGTTTCTCAATAACTGTGTATGTATTAAAACTTGCCTGATTTAAATTACCACTCCATGTTCCGGCAGCTTCTAAAGAATATGCAATAGATTGTGCTTCTCCTGGTAGCCCTAGTAGTTGTTGCAGCTTCATTTGAAGAACATATACTAAGGTTGTATTTCGTGTACGATATAGTGCGTCTATTTTATTACTTAATGTCTTTGAAAGATTATTGATTACTTTATCTATTTCGAACCATGCATGTGCTGAATCTGCGAATTTAGCAGCAATTCCTTGTATGATAAAAATAAGTGAAATTGCAATAAAATAAAAGATTATAGCAATAGCACAAAAGAAAGCTAGTATACAGTAGCGTTCCTAAGGCTAATAGCCTGTTCTATAGATAAGTAACTAGCTTTTTTAATTAAAAACCGGACGGTATTCTTAGGCAAAAAGCCTGTATTTACAAGGTTGGTTTTGAGATATTTAACATAAAATTTGGTGATTATGAATAGTATAATTGTAGGAATTGACGTTTCTAAAGAGACATTTGATGCAGCTGTGTTAATTAATAATAAAGTTCAAACAAGAAAATTTAATAATAATTCTGAAGGGTTTAACAAATTAGTAACATGGTTAAAAAGCAGAGGAACTGGACATGTTTGTATGGAAGCAACAGGTATCTACTGGAAAAATTTAGCTAAATATCTGTACGATTATGGTTATAAAGTAAGCGTAGTAAATCCTGCCCGTATTAAAGGTTTTGCAATGAGTAAACTTAGTCGTACAAAAACAGATAAAGCAGACAGTGTATTAATAGCAGATTTTTGCAAAGCAATGAAACCGGAAGCATGGTATCCACAGCCTCTTTATATTCAAGAACTACAGCAGCTAGTTAATCGCCTGAATGTTTTAATTAAGCATAAAACACAAGAAACAAATAGATTAGAAGGAGCTTCTAAAGCAATTGCTAATAATATTCAAATGCATATTGAATTTCTTGAAACGCAAATTAAAGAAATTGAACAACTAATCAATGACCATATTAAAAATAACACAGATCTTCATAATAAGGCTTGAGTCAATACCAGGCATAGGAGCAAAAACACAGGCTGTAGTTCTTGCTTTTTTAGCAGATATTGAGAAATTTAGTTCTGCTAAACAAGTTGTAGCTTTTGTAGGTCTTAATCCTAAGCATCGTCAATCTGGCAGTTCCGTGCGGGGTGCTAGTAGAATCTCTAGAACTGGTAATTCAGATCTACGTAAGTCTTTTTATATGCCTGCTATGTCTGCCTTAAGACATAATTGTATTATCAAGCAATTTTCTCAACGTTTGTCTGATACTGGCAAACCCAAAATGCTTATCCTTATTGCCGCTATGCGTAAGTTATTACATATCATTTATGGTGTTTTAAAGCATAATTCTCCTTTTAATCCTAATGTTTTAATCAATCAGAAATAATAATTTTATAAAAACTTACATCTTTTTTATAAAATTATTATTTCTTTTCTTGATTCTTATCACGGTATCTATAGCAGTAACAATATGATGTTGAGATTGAGAAAGAACTGTATCTATTCCAGCATTTATCATTTCCCTAAGTATATTGCGATTATCTTGAATTAAACTTGATATACATTCTAATATTCTTTTGTAATTAAATGTGTTGTAGTTTATTCTATCTAGTACTAACAACTGCCTCAATTGTGATGAAGTAGTTGAATCATCTAAACACTCTTTAAGTCCATTTATCACTCTTTTTTGAAAATCATCTTTAAAATTGTCTTCGATAACCTTTTGAGCTCCTTTGTCTATTAAATAATTTACTCCTGTACTGATTAGTGATTTTGCTGTTATTCTTCCAACTTCAACACATGTTTTTTCTAACAACAGTCCTGTACTTGCTGTACCAATGGCTTCTCCAGTACTAATAACTGGTTTTAGCATCTTAGCAGCAGTTGCAGAAGTTGCAGCCATTCTGCTTAGGAGTATCTGTACTCCTTTAATAGTCATGAATACTGCTAGAGTAGTGGCCTTCTCACTAATATATTCTTCCATGCTGAACTTTATTTCTCCTGATGCTATCTGCATTGATTTATATAAATCTTTTGCTCCTTCCACAATTAGCTGAGCACCAAGATTAATATTACCAACATATAAGGAACATACCATTCCTATGCCTATTTGTACTAGTCCTGCAACAAATGTAAAAACTGTACCAAATACTCTATTTGCTTTCTCTTGTATATCTTCAACATCAAAAAACCAACATATACCTTCATCTATTAATTCTCCAACCTCTGTCTTTATATTCCTATCTTTTAAATTTTCGCTCTTACTAAATACCTCCTCTATTGGAGTCATTTTTCCTATCTCTATATCGCCTTTACAATCAAATATTTTATCTTTTGTCTGCTCAATATGACCTCTTATCACTTTAAGTATTTCAATCTTATTAATTATTTGTTGTAATAGCTCAGTTTGTTTCTCACCGAGGAGTAGTAGATACATGCATTCTAGATTAGGAATTAATACTTGATCTATTAGTTCTAGATCTAAGCTTGATAGTAACTTGCTTAGATATCAGAATCTATCAAGCTTAGAAGCAATTAAATTTTCTGTGTAAAATATCGTGTTCTGTGTATGTTCAGTATTTGAATTACGTTTCTAGAGTAAAATTTGCTCTAAAACTCCTGCTATATCTGATATTTTGGAGTAAATATTGTGCAGTGTATGAGACGAATTTTTTCAACTAATGTTTGCAAAAGTATTACTAATAATAGTGTTAATAATACAATAATTTTTTATAAATTTGTTGGAAATTTTCCACCAGAAGAATGGAAATGGTTAACAGATGCTGATGGAAAAGCTTTAGGAAAAACTGAAAAGCAGTTGCTAGCAGTAATAGTTCGTCAACTACAAGTATATGATAATAAAAATATAGAAGAAATACAGGAAAATTACAACTTTTTTACAGAATTATTAGGAGTTGGACAGCCTAGAGTTAGGCAGTGTTTATCTAAATTACAAAAAGCTGGTTTTATTAAATATGAAAATAGAACTATAACTAAAGGTAAATATAAGCTGAATCATATTCTATGCATAAAACTTGTTAGAAATTTTCAACAGGTCAGTAACTTTGAAAAAGAAAAAACTGTTACACAAACTGAAAAAATTTTTCCTCTATACCCGAAAAAAATTTCGGGTGAACACGAAAAAAATTTCGGGTCCATATATAGATATAATAATAAAAAAATAATAAATGATAGATCTAGATTTATTGAAGATAAGTTAGTAGAGAATGATCAAAATAAAAATGAAGATCAACAGCAAAATTTGAAGTTTAAATATACGGAATCTGATGATTTTATAGAAATTGAGTTAGTAGGAAATGAAAAAGAAGATCAACATCAACAACAGAATTTGAATTTCTATGAGCTTAGTGATTTTAGCAATAAAAAGCCATCAAACAAGGATTATGAGCAAAATAGTGAGTTAGCAACTCCAGCTATTACTAAAGATTCAGAGGTTGAAAAGAATGAATGCTATCCCAAAAGAAAAAGACTAGCAGATTATTATCCACTAACACCAGAAGATGCAGTTATACTACAACGTATGTCTAGTAGAAGCTTCAACATATACTTCATAAATCAATTACTGTTGAAGTTATCAAATAAATATCCAAACCGTCATTTTGCAAATAAGACAGCAGTGCTAAACTATATGGCAAAAGCGTTAGCAAATGAATTACTAACTACTGAGCAGGCTAATAGCGGAAATTTTGGATTTAATGATGTAGGAAGATTTAAAGAACAGTATCTAGCAAACATTGAATCTAGTACAGATCGTAGTATGAAGGCTCAGTTGAAGCGTAAAATAGCTGGAGTCTTTGAAGCAGATATGGCTTATCAAATTTTAACATCTTGTGATTTTAGGCAAGCAGTTAAAAACAAATATTACATCAACTTGATTAAGAATATTACACTATCAGATCATATTAAATTCAAGATACTACAGGAGGTACGAGCTGTCCATGGCAACGATATTGAGCAGTTACAAGTTATACCATTTGACGAATCAAAACAAGTTACCAATAGCATAACTGAGTATCAAAAAACAACAGTTTTACAGCAACAAATAAGTGATGAAGATCACCTTTCAGAACTTAGTAAAGAGCTAGGCTCCAACTCAGTTTGGTACAAAGTACGAGAATCTTTGATTAAAAGTTACGGTCAAGCTATCGATAAATCATGGTTTAGCAAATTAGAAGTTATAAATGAAGATAATGTTAATAAAAAAATATTCATTAAAGCAAAAACAGAATTTGAAGACAGTTACATCAGAGAGAACTATCTGAAAGATCTTGAGCCCGCTTTTAAAGCTCAAGGATTTTCTTTTGAGTTAGTTAAGTTTAGTAATTTTAATAAAATTTAAAGGGTGATATGGAAAAAGATCTTGCAAAGATTGCTCCAAGTAATATTCAGGCAGAGCAAATGATACTTGGGGCAATTCTGATTAACAATCGTGCGCTATATAACATTAACGAATTTTTACTGCCGGAACATTTTTATGAACCATTACATGGTAAAATATACAAGTCAATTAATCTCATTATTAGTAAAGGAATTAGCGCTACTGTAATTTCGCTCAAAAATATGCTAGGCAATGAACTCGCATTTGAGGAAATAGGTGGAGTGGATTATCTAGCTAAACTTACAACGTTAGCATTAAGTATAGTTAATGTTAATGAGTACGGCAAAATAGTATATGATCTTGCGCTGAGGCGTTATTTAATTGAAATTGGAGAAAAAATAGTAACAAATGCATATTCTTCTACTTTAGCAGATTTAGCTATAACTCAGATCGAAACTGCTGAATCTCAATTATATGATCTAGGTTCAAGAGGAACTTTAAGTAAAGGATTTACAAAATTACAAACTTCAATTGAAGAATCATGGACATCAATTTCATCTGCTATTAAAAATAAAAACTCTATTAACGGTATTAGTAGTGGACTACTTGACCTTGATTCAAAGCTTGGAGGATTTAAAAATTCTGACCTAATAATATTAGCTGGCAGGCCTTCAATGGGTAAAACTGCTTTAGGAGTTAACTTAGCAATAAATGCTTGTAAATATTTTTTATCATCATCTACTCAACAAAATAGCAAAGTTTCTAATATAACACCATCAGTTGGATTCTTTTCTTTAGAAATGTCATCTCAGCAAATCTCAACTCGAATTCTTTCTATAGAATCTGAAATTAATAGCTCTGCATTATTTAACGGTAAAATAGGTGAACAAGATGTTGATAAGTTGAAGACTGTACAAGATGAAATACAAAAGTGGAATTTTTTTATAGATGATGCTCCGGCAATCTCAATATCTGCAATTAGATCTCGAGCTCGTAGACTTAAACGTACACATAATTTAGCAATATTATTTATTGATTATTTACAGCTAATAAAAATTGATTCCAGAGGAAGTCAGTATAATCGAGTACAGGAGATTTCTGAAATTACTCAGAGCTTAAAAGCTCTTGCAAAAGAACTTAATATTCCAGTAATTGCATTATCTCAATTGTCTAGAGCTGTAGAACAAAGGACAGATAAAAAGCCTATTCTCTCAGATCTACGAGAATCAGGTTCAATTGAACAGGATGCAGATATTGTAATGCTCATATATCGGGACGAATATTATCTATCTAGATCAGAACCAGATCCAGGTACTCGAGAACACATAGAATGGAAAGCTAGACAAAATAAATGTTATAACACTGCTGAAATAATTGTTGCTAAACACCGTAATGGTCCGGTTGGTACAGTGAAGTTGCACTATAATAGTAGGTATTCTAAATTTGGCAATATTGTTAAAAACTATCAGCAAGCTTAATAAACACTAGATTATGCATAAATGAAAAAATGCTTGTCCAAAAAAAAATTACAGCAAAATTTTACTCATTAACACCAGAGATATGCAACTTAAGGTTAATTTTAGCATCGTGATAACTGAATCCAAAAAATTATAATTTAATTTGCTTCTTTTCCAGTTTTTATCTGGGATTGGAGTATACAAAAAGTTTAAATTATGGTATAATTTATTAATAACCATTTGGAGGTGGCCAATGATAGATTTTTATAGTGAGAGCTTAATAAATAAGCTGTTCAGAACCAACATAAGATTTAACACCAAAATTGATCTTGATAAAGTTGAAAGAGCAATAAAATATGCTAAAAAATATCATGGTCAGCAAAAGAGAGATACTGGAGAACTATACTACACACATCCATTAGAAGTAGCCTACATGGTATCAGACTACAGCTCTGAAACAGATACAATTATTACTGCAATACTACATGATACCATCGAAGACACAACACTAACTAAAGAAAGAATAAGGTACGAATTTGGCGCTAATATTGCAGAACAGGTTTCAGACCTTACCAGAGTTAGGGATAATAAGAAAATCAGTGCTATGGAAATGATACAAATATTACGTAACCAAAATAAAACAGAACTATTACTGATCAAGCTTTTTGATAGATTCCATAATATTACAACTATATTCATCAAACCTCCTCACAAAAGGCAAGAAATAATATTTGAAACTCAGCAAGAATTTATAGCTCTTGCTGAATACCTTAAACTACCAGAGATTGGAGAACGCTTAAGCGAATATTGTAAACTTCATGCTAGCTAATGAGTAAATAATTGAGAATGAAAGGATTAAATATATGATATTAAAATCTAAGACTAAGTATACCTTACATAGCGCTATTCAAGATGGCGACATTAAAAAAGTGAAGCAGCTTATTAATAAGGATAGTACACTTGTCAATTCAAAATATAAAAACGGTACTACTGCTTTATCTGTGGCTTTGAAATATAAGAATCTACCTATTGCCGAGATTTTACTAAGCAATGGAGCTAACGTAAACGCACAAGATAATGATGGGCACACTGCTTTACATCTTGTTGTTGACACAATTCAAGTATATTATGAATTTTTCGAAAAATATCCTACCTATTGCAATGATCATATAGCATTACTGCTAAAATATAATGCTGATGTAAATATCGAGAATAATCAAGGTAATACACCTTTATCTGATGCTGTTGAATGCAGATGTGTAGAACCTTTAGCAATTATGCTAAAACATAATTCTACTGGTATTAATAAAAAATATGATGAAGGAGAAACACTACTACATATTGCTGTTCGTAATAAAATCATAGATATTATACAGCTTTTGATTGATTATGGAGCAGATATTGATGCAAAAGATGATAACGGCATGACTACTATAGATTATGCTGCTAAAAGCGGTAATGCAGATATATTCAACTTTCTAACGGAACAATGGGTTCCATGGTATTAGGTTTCAACAGATAGCTAATATGTTAATGCTAATAAAGAGAAGTTAATATGAATGTTTTGAAATCAATTTTACAACCGTGTTATGCTGTTATATTAGCATTCGTTGTATTATCTTCACCATCAATATGTACAGCAAATAATAATGTAAACTTCAATGCTTTCAAAGTTAGTGTTGATACTTCACAATTCTATATAAAATTTTCAACTGGTATTGCTACTAACTACGACACATTAGAAGCTGGAATTGGTTATAGATTAGATCGGCACAGAATGGATGTAAGATTAGGATTTATGTGTCATCACAACTGTAGAGATAACTTTGTTCAAGGAAATTATTATTACAATATAATTGAAGGTAACAAAGCATCAATTTTTGTTACAGGTGGCCTAGAATCAGCTTTCAATAGTGATAGCGGTACTGGTATAGACTTGGGAGTTGGTACAACAATAAACTTATCAAGAGATACATATTTAGACGGAGTTGGTACAACAATAAATTTATCAAGAGATACATATTTAGACATTGAATGCAGCACAATTGCTAACTATAGACCACTTCCTATTCATATACGATTTGGATTGCGGGTTCACATTTAATAACTAGCAAGTTTTATAGTTAGTAATGATTAGCTCATTAACAGGATTGCGTTGTTCATTGATTGAGTATACGACTGTAACGGTATTGATATTAAAATCTTTGTATAAGTCTCTAATAAAGGCAGTATTATTATTTGAGATCATAACCTTAACACCTTTATTTGTTAATTCTTGGACAAAATCTCGTAATCTAATTTGATCTTTTTCATCAAATGGAAGTCTAGTATAGAACCGTTCTCCAGATTTATGATAAGGAGGATCAAAATAAACAAAGTCATTTTGTTGAGGCTCTATAAATGAAAAATCTGTAGCATAAATTGATACACCATGTAGAAGGCTGCTGCATTGGTTTATTCTAGATGCAATGTGGAGTTTAATGTAGCATTCACCAGAAAATGTTTGAGCAGATTGTCCATTTTTGTAGACTCTATAAATTCCCCTAAAAGAATATTTATTAAGATATATAAATTTTGCGGTAATCTCATTCGGATTATTACTATATTTGTTTTTAACTTTATAATAATAATCCTTCGAATGATGTTTGTGATATAAACTTAGTAATCTATTGACCTCATTCGGATTATTTTTAACAGCATTATAGCTAGTAATTAAATCAAGATTGATGTCAGACAAAAAACATTGTTTAAAAAGATGCCTAACTTGAAAAAATAAAGCACCGCCACCAAGGAATGGTTCATAGTAATTATAGTGTGGACCTTGAGGAAGATGTTCTATTAATTTATTAACAATTCTTCGTTTACTACCAATCCAATGAAGAAAAGGCTTAGACTTATTAGCAACAGCTACTGACACATGAAGTTTAATTAATTTCTGTTAGTTGAATCTCTATTGAGATTATACCAGAAAACAGCTTGTAATGCTAGTAATAATAACGCTTACAAGACTTTTTATGTATCCTTTTTGAATAAGATTTATTATTGATTATAACCATAAGTAAGGAATGTAATAATTTTACATCAACATTAGATTATTATGCAAAAATTTAACCTAAAAATTAAAAGATTTTAATAGACTAATAAAAATTATAATGCTACTCTATACCTTATATTATCTAGGTTTCAAAACTTTGATGATAATGATCTGAAGATTAAATAAAACAAAGGGTTGAACTTTTAACTTTAATCTTCAGAAAGCATTTTTTTTTAAAAAAATAGCAGGGGAATTCTATGCCTATTCAAGACGAAGGTCAAAATAAAATCAATAAATTAACCGAAAAATTATCTACAGAGGGAATTAATAGCACAACAATAAAACAGATAGACGCTGAATTGCAAAAACTATACTTTCAGCTAGAGGAATCTGAGCAAGTAAGCATAAATTGCATAGAGTGGATACAATATTTTAGGCTAATAGTAAATAACTACGACAGAAAAAAAGTAAATATAATAGCTTCTCTAAATGGAATGATTTTTTTATTTAGACAATACATAGCATCAACGAATGTAAGAATTGAAACATTTAACATAGAATTGCTAATAAATAATACCGTTATCAGAATGAGGGAACATTTTGAAAATGAGAATATAAAGCTAAATGTTCAAAATGACATAAAGACGGTTCTGATTGGAGATAGTTTTCGAATAAAAGCAGTAATAAGTCAGTTAATTGGTAGTGCTATTATAAATAGCAGCAAAAATAGCAAGATTACTATTAACCTCAATCAGTATTCAGAAATATTACAATTTACAGTACAAAACATAGGACTAAGCACTTCTAAAGAAAAATTAGAAAGAATAAATGCTGAACTAGAGAATTTGAATTTGGTAACGTATCAAGAACTAGGAGAAGGATTAGCATTTATAAAACATCTTACAGATCAGCTAAAAGGAAGACTAAGAGCAAAAGAGGAAAATAATTACATAACTTTTTCATTTGAAGTGCCAATAACTAGTTTGAATTATTCTTTAGGAGAATGCTATGAAAGAAAAGAAGAAAACAATTAACAAATGGATGGTACAAATTCCTCCAATACCAATTACGTTGATGAATGGAGAGAGTGAGAATATCGATGAATATATGGAAATAATAACAAAGCTAAGAAAAGCGAAGTATCAGGTCGAGGTAGCTGAATCATTGAAAGAATATTGTACAGATTTAATACAGGAGATTAAATATAGATTTAATATTGCAACGAGTGAAATTGCAAGGCTAGCAAGCGAGATCATGTTAAATGATTCGGAAAATAAAGATAAGCTGAAAACAATATTAAATCGATCAACAAATCTTCAAGAGTACTGTAATGATGTAGTTTACACGCTTAGAAGCGAAATTGAGAATGAAAATTTATGTTTAAAAAAATTTAGCATACAAAAGCTAGTAAAGAATGCCGTTAGGCGACTAGAAGACATTGCAAAAGAGAAAGATATAAAAATCAATTACAATTTTCAGTACAAAATGAAGGATATTGTGATTGGAAATAGTGATCATTTACAGGCTATATTAAGTCAATTAATAGGAAGCGTCATTAGATTTAATCACAGCTGCCAGGTTATAATTACAGTTCATTTGTTTACTGTAAAAAATTATATAAAAAGCGATAACATACTACAATTTAGAATACACGATACAGGAAGCGGTATTTCAAAAGAAAAATTAGGGAATATAAAAGCTAAATTAGCTGATTTTGAGTTGGTACGAGACTATCCGCTAATGCTTGAATCAGGATTATGGTTTGTAAATTACCTTGTCAATCAACTTAATGGAGAAATGGAAATAGAAAGCGAAAAAGACAAGTTTACAACCATTACTTGCAATATTCCAGTACAACTTTTTTAATCAAATTAATTCGCTTTTTTCCCAGTTTTTATCTGGGATTGAAGTATATAAAAAGTTTAATTTATTGTATAATTTATTAAAGATTATTTAGAGATGAAAAATGATAGACTTTTATAGCGAAAGCTTACTAAATAAGCTGTTTGAAACCAACGTAAGATTTGACACTAAAATTGATCTTGATAAAGTTGAAAAAGCAATATTTTATGCTAAAAAATATCATGGTCAGCAAAAGAGAGATACAGGAGAACTATACTACACACATCCATTAGAAGTAGCTTATATGGTTGCATACTACAGCTTTGAAACAGATACGATTATTACAGCAATACTACATGATACTATCGAAGACACAACACTAACCAAAGAAAAGATTGTTAAGGTATTCGGTAGAAAAATTGCGGAACAGGTTTCAGATCTCACCAGGATTAAGGATAATAAAAAAATTAGTTCTAGAGAGATGATTCAAACATTATATAACCGAAATAAAACAGAACTATTATTAATTAAGCTTTTCGACCGATTCCATAATATTCAGACCGTATCAATAAAACCTTATGAAAAAAGACAAGAAATCATACTAGAAACGCAGCAAGAATTTATACCTCTTGCTAAGTACCTTAATCTACCAGAAATTGCTATAGAGCTAAATAAATACTGTGAGCTTTATGTTAAAACTAAAGTTTAATAGGTGGTTAATGTAGTGAATTGCAGAAATTAAAATTCAATAAGAGAATGTTCATGTAAGTTATTTTGTTGTATAATTAAAAAAGGTAGAAAAAATGAAAAACATATGCATTTATCAAGATTTCTAGATCCAAAGAATGATGTAGCATTTAAAAAGATATTTGGATCAGAAAAAAACAAGGACATACTAATACATTTTCTGAACGATATATTGTTGTTTGAAGGAAATAGAAAAATAATAGAAGTAGAGTTTTTAGGAACGATATTAGATGCAGACATAGCGTCCAAAAAAGAATCAATAGTAGATGTTTTGTGTAAAGATAAAAACGGTGCGCAATATATAATAGAAATGCAAGTAGATCCTACACAAGGATTTGAAAAAAGAGCACAGTATTATGCAGCAAAAGCATATGGCAGGCAACCAAATAGAGGAAAAGAAGGAAAATACTCAGACCTAAAGGAAGTTATATTTATAGCAATAGCAGATTATAAATTGTTTCCAAATAAAGAAGACTATATATCAAGGCATGTAATATTGGATAAAAAGACATATGAGCATGATCTAAAGGACTTTTCATTTACCTTTATAGAATTACCAAAATTTAAAAAAGATAAAGTGGAAGAGTTGAATAATATAACAGAGAAGTGGTGCTATTTTTTTAAACATGCAAAAGAAACAACATTAGATGGATATAATAAAATAATAGGCGAAGATTTAATAATAAAAAGAGCGTATGAGGCATTAGATCAGTTTAATTGGAGTGAAGACGAACTAATAACCTATGAACAAGAGTTAAAGCGTATATGGGATAATAAAGCAGTCGAAGATTATAAACTCGAACGCGCTAAAGCTGAAGGCATAAAGCTCGGTGAGGCTAAAGGTAAAGCTGAAGGTAAAGCTGAAGGCATAAAGCTCGGTGAAGCTAAAGGTAAAGCTGAAGGTAAAGCTGAAGGTAAAGCTGAAGGCATAAAGCTCGGTGAAGCTAAAGGTAAAGCTAAAGCAAAAAAAGATTTGGCAATAAAATTATTGAAATCTGAATTATCAGTTGAGACAATTGCTGAATATACGGATTTATCAATACAAGAAGTATTAAATTTAAAAAATAGTGTAAAATAATAATGAATATACAACACAAAATCTTACCTTTGATGTGTTGTATGCTACTTCTATTAGATGCTTTATATCACACTACAAGTTCTATACTATACTGAACATTGAGAAGGCCATTCTTTAAGGCCTCAATGTCCTTAACATGACCGCACCATTCTTGACGAAAACTGTTCCATTTTAAGCCATGAAGGTGAATGTGGCGCTTAGTGTTTTCGTCTGGTTCAGAGGCAAATTTTAAAATCACGGCAGCTTTATTTTGCTGTTCTTTATCAAAAATATCTTTACCTATTGTAGTCCAATGATCCTGAACATTTGGATGTTGTGTTAAAGTTTCTTTTAGTGAAACAATTGCACCAAATAAAGTATTTGTTGGTAAGTGATCAAGATTAGCTTTAGCAAGTAATCCACCCATTTCGATAAGACGTCGAGTACGCATTTTACGTTCTTTAATTTTAAGGTTAACCTCATCCATGATTAGCCTAGCCTTTTTTTGCTGAAGAGTAATTTTTTGCTGCATAAGATTTGCCATGTTAGTAATTCAGAAAGATAAAAAAATCAGGCAAGAATATATCAAAATACAATTCCAGTAAAGAAAAAAAACCGCGCCTACCAAACCAACATCAAATAATTATAGTCAAAAAAACGTGAATTCAAGGTTAGAAGCTTCATTAAAGAATAAGCTTAAGCGGGTAGGTAAGCGCAGAAGCGCTTTTCCTCCCAAAGAACCGTACAAGCGAATTACTCCGCATACGGCTCAAGCAATTTACAAACAGCTGCAATAAGTTGTCCGCGATTACTGTGTACTTGTCGATGGCAGTTTTCATGCAATAAGCACAAATTGTTAATATGGTCAGTGCCACCACATCTTATAGGTGTTATATGATGTACATGAACACTTTCACCATTATCTATTAAATCAAAACAAACAAGACATTTACCCTTTTGTCTACGCCAAAGAATCTGCCTAGATTTAAACAAATACTTAGGGCTATCAGCCTGACGTTTATGCCAATATTCTCTAAGTTTTGAATTATCAGGAGAAGATTTACCTTTAACAAGAATATGTCGTTTAATCGTTGTCCATTGTAATTTCCATAGATATAGATCTTTATTCATAAAGACCCAATTATCATTTCTGCCTTTAATGCGACCCCAATACTTTTTCTTAAGCCATTCCCAGGATTTTTTAGGATGTTTTCTACATGCAAATCTTGCTTGTCGAATCCACATCCAACAGTCTAAATTGGAAAAAATTTTCTTGGACACAACTTTGTTGAAATAACTGCACCATCCAAATATTTTAGAATTTAGATTATCAATTATTCTATCAATATTCCATGAGAAACTTTTTTTCCATTCTATTGACATTCGTTTTTTAAACGACTTTATAGAGTCTTTAGACGGTTTAACTAGTAGAGCTACACCTCTTCTTGTACTATTGGTTTTATATTGTCGAATATTAAATCCAAGGAAATCAAAACCTTCATTAATATGAAGTATCCTGGTTTTTTCCTTTGACAATTCTAAGCCTCTAATACTTAACCAATCATTAATAATACTTTTGGCTCTGATACATGAGCTTTCTGACTTAGCGCAAACGACAAAATCATCAGCGTATCTCACTAAAGCATATTCGGATTTAGAATATAGGTGATCATACTTATTATAGATAATATTAAGTATATCACTCATTCCATGAAGAGTTATGTTTAAAAGTAATGGAGAAATTAATCCACCTTGTGGAGTACCAGCTGTTGTTTTGATAATTTGATAATCCTGCATTACACCAGATTTAAGCCATGCTTGAATCCAATTACGAGCAGGGAAATTTCCTATAATTTTCAAAAGAAAATTATGATCAATATTATCAAATGCTCCTTTAATATCAGCATCTAATATCCAATTTCTATTGGTTCCATGTCGAATAATACCAGATATTCTCTGTATTGCATCGTGAGCGCTACGTCCAGGTCTAAAGCCATAGCTGCAACCTTCAAACTTAGCTTCCCAATATGGTTCAAGTGCTGATTTTACAACAGCCTGTCTACACCTATCCAAAATAGTTGGCAAGCCTAAAGGTCTAGATTCGCCATTACTTTTTGGTATGTATACACGCTTAATCGGTTTTACAGATGATAGATTATTATCTGCTAACTTTTCCATCAACAGACTCCTTTCTTTATCTGTCTTAACAACTATTTTATCAATTCCAGGACTTTTTCGTCCTTTGTTGATTTGAGTAACACGTCTTATAGCAAGTAACCTATTTGCTCTTGATTTTAACATCAATCTTTGTAAGTTACGTACTAACTTCATATTACCATTTGCAGATGCCCTATAAATACGTCTACGAAGATTATTAACCTTTTGTATAATTTCTTTCCAGTCTATTGAATGCCAATAGATTTTCTTGAAATTATCTTTAGTCTCAATTGTTACATTTGCGTTTAGCATCCAACTTTTCCAATTAATTCATAATCTTGTTTACCTATTTAGGGTAAATCACCAGTCTTAAGTTAGCATCATTTCTGATTAGCATATAAATGCCTATACACTCAGTTATTAATTTCTGTAGTCTTTCGACTTAGTGTCATTTGCTTTCTAAGACCTCTCTTACCTACTATCAGTTGCCTAATAATAGGCTTACCATGTTTCACTCATCAGAGAGACGTTAAGTTGGTTATCTTCTTTATACCGAGGAGCTGGCATTTTTAAAGAAGGCTGCGTATTCCTTCTTACAGCTAAGCTTTTCAGCTTTATCCTTATAACAGAATTTATCTGGAGTATCTGCTTCTGCATTGACGATATTTTCCATACGAAGATTCACTTTCGTTTAACCAATTTTAACTTTACCTTGCCCCTATTTCCCATCCAGATTAGTACTTTAGTTAGGCTTTCTATCGCGCTTAGTACAAGACCGTTACCAATCTCGCACCGCAATAGCGGTAACTAAGGTTTAAATGCAACCTTGCTACATTTCTGTAGTCTCTGTTTGAGCGACCTCATGTCGCACTACGCAATATGCAATCGATAAAGATTGCTGCTAAAAAATGAGTACTCATTAACCGATTGAATGTTAAAAAAAAAGAAGTTTGTGCTAGCAAAATCAAAAAAACCATGCTAACTTAAAACTCAGGTAAGAATTGGTATTGAGATGGCTATACAGTTTACAAGGATTGAATTTTTAAGTAGAAGTAAAGGAGGTGATAGTTGTCGTAAGGCAGCGTATAATGCAAGAACTATTGTTAAAAATAAGCAGACAGGTATAAGGTATAACTTCTCTCGTAAGAAAGATAACGTATATCATACAGTGCTGATACCGGATTATGTAAAACAAGAATTCAAGAATATTCAAACATTAATGAATGAGGTAGAACGAACCGCAAAAGACCCAAACAGCCAGTTGTTGAAGGATATCGTAATAGCGTTGCCAGATGAGAAGGAGCTAAATTTAGAGCATAGAATAGAACTAACTCATCGAATAGTTGATGCAATGGAATGGGTGCAAAATGGTCTTGGAGTACAGATAGACATTCATAAGCCTCAAATAGGAGATAAAAACTGGCATGCACATATATTGCTCACTATGAGAAGATTTAGAAAAGATGGAACTGGTTTAGGAGATAGAGCAGTAGATTTAAACCCAAAAATCATAACAGTTAATGGCAAAAAGGTTGTTATTAAAGATCACAAGATGATTCATGAAATAGCAAAAGAAGAAACTAATGCATATTTCGCTGAATTAGGCTTACCATATAGAGTTGACGAGACAAGCGAAGTACCTGGAAAGCATATTGGACCTCGTAGAATTAGGAATTTAATTAATGAAGTATTAAATGAAAATGAGTTACGTAAAGAGGCTCATTTGAAGATTATTAATGATGCTGACGTAATAACAGATTCTATAACACATTACAAATCTATTTTTACTAAGCAGGATGTTGAAAAAGCAGTAAAAGATATACCAGATCTAACAGCAAGAGAACTGTTAGTTCAGAAAGTGCTTAGTTCAAATAGAATACTAGAATTATATCATGATGATGGTGAAAGTAGCAAATATTTTACGACAATTGAGGTTCGAAATGAGGAGACGAGAATAATCAGAATAGCTAATAAAATCAATAATCGAGTTTATTACAACGATATTTACAATCTTAAAAGTGATATCGAAGGTCTAGCAAATGTTAGTGAGGAACAGAAACAAGCGCTAAGGCATATTTTGCTTAGCACTAGTGGAGTTAGAGTCTTAAGAGGAAGAGCTGGTACAGGAAAATCTTATGTTTTAATAAAAGCTCATGAGCTCGCAACAAATCGTGGACAAAAAGTTATTGGTCTTGCTCCTACTCATAAGGCAGTATCAGAGCTGAGGAGCAAAGGTTATACAGAGGTCTATACAGTAAAAGGATTTTTATATAATCGAAAAAAAATTTTTATGCAAGACAGCTTAATAGTAGTAGATGAAGCTGGAATGGTAGGTACTAAAGCTTATGCAGAGCTGTTTAGAGTAGTTAGAAACAATAATTGTCAACTGATACTTGCTGGGGATGAAAAACAGTTAGCTTCAATAGAAAGAGGCGGAATGTTTGAGATGCTGAGTAATATTTTTGGTTCACATGTTTTAGTAAATATTCGAAGACAAAGTGAAAACTGGAGCAGAGAAGCAGCAATGGAGTTTGCTGAGAGTAATATTTTAAGCGGTATAACCTTACTGAGACAAAATAACTGCGTTAGGTTTGATAATACGTTGCAGGACTCAATGAGTAAGTTAATATACAACTGGAGTCTAAGCAAATTTAAACCACATGAAAAATTGGTAATTACAGTACGTAATAAAGATGTCGACATTCTTAATTCAAGTATTAGGTCTTTGTTAAAAGCAAATGGTACGCTAAAAGGCACAGAATATGAGCGTTCTATTGATGGAAGGAAAAAGTCATATATGGCAGGAGATAGAATCGTATTTCAAAAAAGCTATAAGGATTTACAAATACAAAATAGTGAATTTGCAACTTTAACTTCGGTTAGTAAAAATAAATTTATAGCTAAGACAGACACAGGAAAAGAAGTGAGTTTTGATCCTAGTGAAATACAATTTAAACATGGCTATGCAAGTACTGTTTATAAGGTCCAGGGAGCTTCTATAAAAGATGTATACGTTTTGCATAACGGAGTAAGTAATATAAGCAGCTCATACGTAGCTATGACAAGGCATATTAAGAGCTTAAAGTTATATTGCAATAATGAAGCTACTGGAAGCATTAACAGTTTAATAAATCAGCTCAGCAGACCAAATGAGAAATCAGCTAGCATAACTCTGAAAACTGCTCATGATTTTGAGAAAGAACGGACAAAGACAACTGTTTTTAGTAAAATTGAAAACTGGTTTAAGTCTATAATCAATGATATCAATGATAGATCTCATGTGAATAAAGAATATTATCATTTTACCGCCAAACCAGAGGAAGAAGCTAAAGTAGAAAAAGTCCAGCTCAAAGATATTTCTACTCCATTATTTATGCAGATCAAAGAACAAAGACAATATGATTATGATGTAACCATTCTGTCAGCAGAAGGAAAAACGATATCAAGTTTTCAGGAAGCTGGCATTGATAGCAGAATGGTATATAGCTCAAATGTAAATAATTTAAAGTATTATCAGCCATTTCAAGGAGAAAAGATTCTTATAGCTGCAAATAATGATAAACAAAATAAAGAATATGTAAGCACTATAAACGAGGCTGCAAAAGTACTGACAAGCAAAGGAGCAATTACTAGCATCGTAATTCATTCAGAAGGTGAAGATTTTAACGAAATGCTAAAAAATAAAGGAGCCATAGCTGTTAAGGAGCTTATGATACCTGAAATCATGAAGTTAATTAATACTCAGAACGTAAAAACAGAGTCTGAACAAATTGTAAAAGCAGATATAGCTCCAAAAATTGGACTTAGACGGTAGTGCTGAAGATAGAAATTACACACTAGTACATGTAAAAATAGGAAATAAACAAATAAAGCGCTAATTTAGCGTCAAATAGTTGAGAAATTTAGACTCTAAAGATTACTATTGAAAAATCTAATCTTACTATGTATTATTAAAATACTTAATAGATTTAAACTTAAGGTTTGAAGTAAATCAAATGTAATATACGCAATAATTGATGCAACGGTGATAATAGTAAGCGAAGTTTTGTTTCAACTGTTCTTGCGCTTTGCGATAGAAATGGTACCGAATCTTAACTTTCGTCCATTGCATCAATTATTGCGTATATCTTCTTAGTTTTACATTTTACAGTTCAACCAAAGAATACTTAATTCACAATTATAGCACCAGTATATCTTAATATACTAATCATTTCCACTTCTTTTATTAACTATTCAAGCTAAAATAATAGATATAAAACAGATTATAGCATAATCTATGTAATTTGCGTTATGCTAAGAGAATACTGAAAGCGTTTGAACTTTTGCAAGCTCTACATTTAACAGGAAAACTATTCCAATAATCACCTAGCAATAAAATTATAATTCAAACGGTAAAAATATCAAATATTTATACCACAAAACAATTTAGTGATGCGAAGGTGAGGTTTTATATGACTGACAAAATCAATGATTCAAATAATTTCAATAACATTCATAATTTAAAAACAGATATAGAAAATTCTAAAGCTAACAGCTGGAACCACAATGTGGCTGTAAAGTTGATAAATGGTGATATTGCTGATGGTATAGTGCTACTTAGTGATAATAATAGCTTGAGGGCTGATAATACTCTAAAAGAATCAATAAACCAATTAATCAATGATTGGAAGAATAGTAAATTTGAGCTGCAGGATCGTTTGATAATTGCTGACCATAAAGAAGCTGAAAATATTAATCAAAACATCAGAAACTACATGAAGGAAAATGGTGCTCTGAAAGGTCCAGAATACAGCATTTTAATTTCAGGAGCCGAATCAAAAAAATATGCTAACTACATGGCTGGAGACCGAATTGTATTTCAAACAAACGATAAGGATTTACAAATACAAAACAGTGAATTTGCAACTCTAGTATCAATTGATGAAAGTAAGTTTGTAGCTAAGACAGATACAGGAAACGAGGTAAGCTTTGATTTGAATAAAATAAGCTTTAAACATGGATATGCTACAACAGTTTGTAACCCACAAACAGCTGTCAAAAAAGATGTATATGTTCTTCATAATAATGGTGTAGGAATAGAAAGTTCTAACATAAGCATGATAGGGAATGCAGAGCAAGTACGGCTGTACTACAATGTGCAAGCTACAAAAAATGTTGCTAACCTAATAGAGCAGCTTAGCACAGCTAAGACAGACTCTATCAATTCAAAAGAGGAGAATAATGATGTTCAAGCAAATGAAGTAAGGCAATATCAATCTGCTCAAAACTATAGAAAAAACGATTATTATTCAAATAGCGAGGAAGACCTACAAAAATTGAAGGATGCAATAGCTTATAGAGCTGACACTATAGCTCGTGATATTCTTGGAGATCCAAATAAGCGCCTATCTACATACGGAAAATTACGTTGGGGAGACACTGGCAAAATACAAGTAACCACCGAGGGCAAGTACGCTGGACAATGGTATGACTTTAGTACAGGACAAAAGGGTGATTTATTATCCCTGGCTCAAAGAGAAAGAGGATACAGCTTTTTTGAGGCAAAGGAATATTTGAAAAGTATGGTTGGAATGTCTAATATTAGTCAACGGTATCAGAGACCGCCTAAGACTGACGATTCTCAACAATACACTCAAGAATCTGAAAGTGTTAAAATCGCAAAAGTTCAAAACTTGTATGAACGATCAAGCAGAATACATGGTTATGAGATAGATACGAGCCCAAGCGCAGAAGTTGAAATAGTAAAAAAGTATCTTGAAAATCGTGGTATTACTTTTGACAAAAGCACCGCAAGTTCAGACTTAAAAGCAAGTATACTGTTTGATACTCAAACGAGAGAAAATTATCCAGCATTTACAGCTTTTGCAAGAAATTCAAAAGGAGAAATTACCGGAGTACAGGCCGTATATCTAAATTTGGCAGGAGATAAGGCGAATATTTCAATTAACAGAAGATCTTTCGGTAAAATCAGAGGATCATTTATAATAATAGCAAAACGAAATGCGAATGACCCTAATATAACAATTATAGCAGAAGGCGCCGAAACAGCATTGAGCTTGCAGCAATCAGGCATTAAAGGTAATATCATTGCTAGTGCAGGAATTTCGAATTTGAGAAATTATTCACCATTTCCTGGTGAAAAAATCATCATTGCAGCAGATAATGATAGCAAAAATCCTATAACTAATAATACTGTAATTAAAGCTGCAAAAACGTTAGAAATGAATGGAGCGATAACTTGTATAGTCAAACCACCAGAAAATGGTGATTTTAATAATCTGCTGCAAACTTGTGGAGACCAGTCAATTAGAGACATTATAGAACCTGAAATTACTAAACTGACTAAGGCAGTTGAAACAACCAAACTTACTCAAACAGAAAATAATAGTATAGCAAAACAAAATGATATTACGAATGTTAAAGAATTGTATAATAAATCGTCATCTCTATACTACTTTAAACAAGAAGAGGAAGCTAAGGTGGAAGCAATAGTAGTTAATAAATATCTAGAAAACCATACAGGAATTTATAGTTCAAAAATCTTTAATAATCCTAATTTAAGGGCAAATATGGTTTTTGATGAAGAGACTCAAAAATCCTGGCCTGCACTCACTATTTTTGTTAAAAATGAAACAGGCGAAATTACTGGAGCTAAGATATTAACTCTGAATTCAAAAACCTGTAATAAAGCTGATATTCCAGAAAAATCTATTGGTACAATTAGTGGATCATTTGCTGAAATTGCTCAACAAAATTCAAAATACTCACCTGTAACAATCATTACAAAGGATATTGAAACAGCGTTAACCATTAGGCAAGCTGGAGTCGAAGGAAAAATCTTATGTGCAATTGAAGCCGAAAATTTGCAAAACTATAATCCTAGCACAAAAGAAAAGATCATTCTAGCAGTTAAAAATGACGTAAATACTGAAAAAGCAGAAAAAGTTCTGGAGGATAAGGGAGCAGTAGCCTGCACAGTCAAAAATGACTTCAATAATGTATTAAAAACTCAAGGATTATATGCTGTTAGAAATATTATCAGCCCTGAAATAAGAAAACTTAATGAAAAAATTGAATCAATACAAACTAACATACAACCAAGATTATGTCTGAAACACTAGGCAGAGTATGACACAGCATTTTTTATAAAAAAAACTATAGAGTGAAAAAATATGACAAAAAAATTAAAGCATGATTCATTGGCAAAGACAATCATGAGTGATCCAGTGGCTGCACAAGAATTTCTAGAGTATTATTTACCAATGAATTTCAAGAGTTTAATAGATTTATCACAAATAAAAGTAGAGCAAGAGAGTTATATAGAAGAATCGTTAAAGAAAAAATACAGTGATATCGTCTATAGAGTTGCCACCAAAAAACATGGCAATGCTTTTATTTATATATTAATTGAAGCTCAATCAACCGTCGATTATTGGACAGCTCTGCGGTTATGGAGATACACATTGTTATTGTGCGAAAGGCATAAGAAAGAAAAAACTAAATTACCATTAGTGTATAATTTAGTGATCTACAACGGCAAAGAAGTCTACAATGCACCTAGGAATTTGTGGGATTTATTTACAGATTCAATGATAGCTAAGCAATTAATGACTTCTGACTATCAATTAGTCGATTTGCAAAGTATGTCGAATGATGAAATTGTTAGGAAAAAGCATATCGGAATGCTCGAATATATGCTAAAGCACATTCATCAACGAGATATGTTAAAGCTTTGGGAAGAGTTTCTAATAAAGTTCAAACATGTTTTAATACTTGACAAAGAAAAAGGCTATATTTACCTACGATCATTTTTATGGTATACTGATACTAAATTACTAGAGAGTCAGCAACCAGAATTAGAGCAGGTTCTGGCTAAGTATTTATCTGAAGAAGAAAAAAGTAATATTATGAGAACTATTGCTGCAAAATATATTGATGAAGGTATAGAGATTGGTGAAACTAAAGGCATAGCTAAAGGCAGAGCTGAAGGCAGAGCTGAAGGCAGAGCTGAAGGCAGAGCTGAAGGTATAGAGATTGGTGAGACTAAAGGCAGAGCTAAAGGCAGAGCTGAAGGCAGAGCTGAAGGCAGAGCTGAAGCTGCACAAGAGCTTGCAATGAACTTATTAAAAGCTGGCTTTTCAGTTGAATTTATTTCTGAAAATACCGGATTGTCAAAAGAAGAAGTGATTAATTTAAAAAATAACATAGAGTATTAATTTTTCGAATTAATACTCTACTAACTTAAGTTTTTTGAGCAATTTATATCCCCAAACAAAAGCTGTATTTAAGTTTTGTAGCTGCATAGTTAGTTTTGTGATAGGAAAGTTACCAGCAAGCTTTACATAACAAGTTAGGTCTGGTAGGTTCATAATTTCAGATGGCATAACTAAAATCTTTTTACGCTCAACATTATTCATATTTACCCCATCTCGCATAGTATTTGATCCATATGACAAGTTCTCTTGAGTTTCAATAATTTCTTGCTCACCTAGTGTTAATGCTGACTTATAAGCTGTAACCTGATCGCTAACTCGAAAAATAAATTTACTATTAAACAAATCCAGCATAGAAGCACATTCAGCAGCCCCATATATTGCTTCTAATTGATGAATATTCTGCAATCCAGCAACAAAGCAGCCTCCATACTTTCTACTTTCAGCCAAAGCAACTGGTAAAGACGAAACTTTTTGTAGAGCTGGCAGTTCATCAAGTATAAACCACATGTTTTTGTTATCATGATTAGGATTTCTACACATCAAAGCCTTGATAGCTATGCTTATCCAAGCTGAAATAAGTGGGCATAAAGTAGCTCTTTGATTTGGGTTAGCTGTGATAAATAGCCAGCTAGTTTCATTTGAATTACTAAACCATTCTTTTATGCTAAAACTACCTCCAGGCTTTAAATATTGTAGCGAAGTAATATTCTTTCCAAGCGTAGACTGAATTCCTGCAGAAGTTTCGAGCGCGCTTTCGCTTATAATACCTGATACAGCTGTGTTTCTAAAAGCTTTTGCAAATTGTCTATTATCAGAGTAAATGATTGTATGAATTAGTTTTATGATATCTTTATCATCCTTATATAGCTTCAATGCTTCAGACAAGACTAATTCAGCATTTTTAGCAAAAAAGTCATCAAGTTTAGGAGTATAATTACTAAAACTACTCGCTATATCATGAAAATCAGCTGCTTCAAAACAATCATTCCAAGGCAACCATTGCTCACTATTTTTTTCCAAAGGATTAAGCAGTTTATCACATTTAGGGTCAAAAAATCTATCAGTAAAAGCTCCAGTTGTATCTACAATTATTGCTCGATCTTTGTGTAATCGAATTTGTGGTAGCAGTTCGTTAAGCATATTAGTTTTACCAGTACCTGTTGTTCCAGTAATCAGAATGTGTAGCCTTTCACTATTCTTTACTAATGGCAAGCCTCCAAAACGGATTTTCGAGGCCTTTTTAGCGCTTTTTAGCATTTTGGCTAAGCATTTGTATCCTACAAAATCAGCACCTCTAATTTTGGCCTTAATAATCGTTCTTTTACCTTGAGCTGTAAAGAAAACAATTGAGATTATCACACCAATAGCAAAAACAATTAAGCTTTCTAACAATGCTGAATTGATTAAGAATTCCCATAATTGCTGTATTTTAAATCCATGTTTGCTTGTATAAAACTCATGCAAAAAGTCTTGAGCATTGAGGTGCATCCATTTTTTAAACCTTAAACTATAAAACTTAATGCCTATTTGATCGATATCATAAAAATGTTCACCAATTGCTAGCTTAAGCTGTACATATCTTTCAATTGCAAAATAATACAAGCTGCTCAGAAATACTTTTTGATATAATCGACATATAATCCAGAATATCGATAATCCTAATCCAATTATAAAAACGTTGGTACTACCTTGCCCAAACATTCTTAACTTATGAGCAAATAACTGCGAGCCCCTGGTGAAATTTCCTTGATTCTGAAAATTCATCTATCTCAAGAGTATTTTTTCAAAATCTGTAGTTTTTGCTCATACTCTTTTACTCCAATAAAATTATCTAATTCTGTTAACTTTTTAAACATTGCTTCGTATTCTGCAATGATATTAGGATTATATTTAATAGCTAAGTTAAAATTCTCCTTAGCCTTTGAGTACTGTCCTAAACTTACTAATGATATTCCTTTTTCTAGATAGTTTTTAGCAAAATTAGGATTATATTTAGCAGCTATATCATAATTTTTAATCGCATCTTGATGTTTACCTAATTTTTCAAAAACCATTCCTTTGATATAATAGGAATCTGCACAATTTGGATCAATTTTAATAGCTAGGTTACAACTTTCCATTGCTTCTGCATATCTCTTTAATAGATTTAATACATATCCTTTATTATTATAAGCTTTTAAATCATTAGGATCGTATTTAATGGCTAAATCAAAATGTTCTATTGCATTCTGAAATTGTCCCAAAATTGCTAAAGTTAAACCTTTATTATGGTATGCTTCAGCATAATTTGGTCTATATCTAATAGCTGTATCATAGTTTTCAATAGCCTCTTGAAATTGTCCTAAATTCATTAATACTGTGCCTTTGTTATAATAAGCCTCAGAATTATCAGATTTATACTTAATAGCAATATCAAAATTTTTAATTGCTTCTTCATACTGGCCTAAGTCGTTCAAAGAAGCTCCTTTATTATTATAAGCAGTTACATAGTCAGGTTTATATTGAATAGCAAGATCACAAAGTGTTATAGCTTCTTCGTTTTTTCCTAATTTTCTATAAGATACAGCTTTATTATTATATGCTTCTGCAAAACCAGAATTGTATTTAATAGCAAAATTGAAATTTTCTACAGCTTCTAGCGGCTTTCCCGAATCATCTAAAGCTATTCCTTTACTATTATATGCTGATGCATAACTTGGATCATACTTAATAGCAATATCAAAATTTTCTATTGCATCTTGATATTTTTTTAATCTCAAGAAAGAACTTCCAATATTAGAATATTCTTCTGCTAGAATAGCTTTATCATGAATTAAATCTTGTTGTATGCTTTGCTCTGCTGCAACAGTTACTGTATTTAATAATACTAATGATAAAATAATAGCTAAATTTTTACACACGTTTTTCATATTAATTACTAATCATTTATTACCCTTTAAGTTTTTTACTGCTTCTACTACTTGTTTACCTGTCAAAATAACTGCTGAATTAGAGGTATTATCAAATTCATCCTGTATTTCTTGAGTCTTATTCTTAATACTATCAGAAATTCGATCAAGATTCTTTATTTTTTCGTTATCACTAGAAGTTTGCTTTATATTTTGAGAATACATTTCGTTGCTTTCATCATAGATAGCTTGTAATTGTTCAACATTTTTCTCAAAAGTATTTTGTACATCTTGTTTAGTAGAAACGTTGCTGTCATTAATATTATGACTCAAATCTTTAGGTACTTCATTGTTGATTTTAGCAACCTCAAAAGCAATTTTTTCTGCTTCAGCTGAGTGATCTTTAGCCCATCTTGCAGCTTGCTCCTTGCTGCTTATTTCAGGATTTTGATCAATAATAGCATTTAATACAAGTTCATTAATGTTACGATCAATAGTGATAGAGTTTTGAGATACATAATTCATGCTATAACTAAGTTGCTCCATTTCTTGTTTAGTTTTAGCTATTTCTTGCCCAACAGATTGTTGTTCAGAAAGATTAGCATTTAGATTCTCACTTAGTGACTGTACTTCGCTATTTGTACTACTAAGTCTTCTTTCTTCAACTGCACTTTTAATTTTTGATAATGCTTCATTATATGACTGCTGTTGATTAGCTGATATACCTTTATTTTGTTCATCTTTCTTGTTTCCTAAAACTCCACTATTAACTCCACCCCAACCGACACTAGCGCCTGCACTAGTACCACTACTTTTACTGTGGCTACTACCTGTATACTCAGTAGTAGCAATGCTACTAGAACCAATCTCCTGCAGAGCTTGGTATTCGCTCTCAGTTAGGCCTATAGACAGAGCTTCATCATGAGTTAACCTTCTGCCTATGTCTATGGCCATGGAGTTTCCTGTTGAAATAAGATTGGACTCTTTTTGTGTCAGTGAATTAAGCCTGCTCTGAGAACTCAAAAACTGGTTTTGATATCCAGTTTGTATCAGTGCAGAAGAGCGGAAGTTATTTCCCAATGAATCTACGTTTTCATTTATAATTTGTCGACCATCATCCGTTGTAGTGACTTTTATACTACCATCATTAATACTAGCACTCATATCTAATGAAGGAGCTAGGTTTTGTTGAAAAATAGTTCTATTGCCTATGCTGTAATTATCCATACTCAAGTTATTGTCGACTATATTACTTCCTAAGCTGCTAGCAACTTGTATAGGAGAGAACTGGCTGGCTAAGTTAGCTGTAGCATGAGCGCAAGCTTTTAGTACTCCCCAAGAAAGCATTGGTATTGATGACGCAAGCATTTGAAATGTAGCATAGCTATATAAAATCATCTCTGCAAAGCTTCCTTGCGATAGCATATTCAGCCCATAATCACTACCGAAAGCTCCAGATTTACTGGATAAGCTGATCATTCCTAGACAATGGATTATTGTAAAAAATACTGGCCAGCTGCTGACCCATATTATTAACAAAATCCATGTTTTTAATATGTTGTAGCCGCCAGGCAGTAAGCCCATTGGAAATACAATAAAGATCATTGAAACTACTACTGCAAAAAAAACAGATTGTAAAATAGGCATCATGTGAGCAGCCATTTCCCCAGCGACTAGATACGAAAATGATTTTTGAAAGAGCCCTCTGATTGCATGCATACTCACCAGATTAGGATAAATTCGTGATAATGAAAACTTCTCACGCCAGTCATCATATGACTCACGATTAGCATTAAGTAGCATAGCTTGCTTCATCCATTCATGAATGTCTTGTTGCTCTCTCTGTAAATATTTTAGTGTGTCGCCAGTCATGACTTTTAGTCTTTGACTTAACATGTGTGACTGATCAGATTGAACTCCAATCGCAGCTGCAAAGTTTGTTAAAAGCCCTTCATTTAATTCTTTATGAATTGCTGCCTTAATTAATGGAGTAGCTTGTCTGCATGTCTTGAAACTAATACCTAAATTACTAGGCTCACGATAATAAATACCGAAATTATTAGGTATATTCTGCTCGATAAATCCTATGATGTCATTAGTTTGTTGAGCAGCTGCTTTTTTACCTAAGATATTACCTATGATGTAAGGCTTCATAAAGCATTGTCTAAGAAATTCCTTCGTATTAGTTAAAGTTACTGGATCATGTATTTGCACATCTCGAATCTTAGCTACAGCCTTAGCTCCAAACATAATACCAGTTTTTCTGCTCGATAGTCCTTCATAAGCCGGTAAAAGATGATTTTCCAACATTTTGGACACAAAGTAACTCGTTTGCGATGAAAGAGAAGCAAACATTGCAATACCTATCGGAATATTATCAACTTTTACTGGTGCACTCATTGATACCTCATCCTTCAGCCAAACAGTAGCTTTGGGGGCAAATAACAGCGTAAAAATAAATATCGATGGAAAGAACCACTCCATAGCAAAGATGCCGATATTTCCTCTAAAAATAGCCCTAGTAGCAGCCCATATGCCGCCAATAGTCAAGGCTAAGTGGCCTACTGGAGTGAAGTATTCGCTATTTGAAGCAAAGACTCTGCCTATGCCGTTAAACACATGCCATAACAGATCTCCACCACCAAATGTGTATATTACGTAATCCATTAACTTTTCTCCTTCGCTATTAAATGCTGCTCTATTAATCTAGCCCTTTTATCTATTCGATTTGCATCTGTTTGTAGGCTAGTCCATTTCTCATTTGCAAACAGTTGAACTCGATTCAATTCCTTCAAATATCTTTCTAAATGTTCATTCGAAACTTGCTTAGCACCTAGTGAAGTAACGGCTCTACGTATTTCGGTGATTACTTCCTTCAAATGCTGAACTAATGTATAGCTAGCTATTAATTCTGATGAGCTATCTAAAATTGTGACTCCAGAAATAGATTCTAATATGATATAATCATAAATTGGAAATATATCTCCAATCGAAGATAAAAAGGCTATCTCAGAGTCAGTGAATTCAGAATTATTCTCAAAGTTAATTTTTAGATTCTTCAATTGTTGTTTAGCTTTACCTGCATAAGATTTCTCTGGCAATATTGTGATATTTCGTTGCAAGCTTGGATGCAAGCAACTGACATTATCACAACTGTAAATCGAGGCTGATTCTCCGCCTTTTAAATGACTAATCCAACTTTTTTCATCCTGAGCTAATGAGTCATAAAAGTGTACATTATTGTTTGTAACCACGATAGTGCCAGTCATAGACATGATTGAATCACGCATATCTGATGGTATTCCAACCTTTGCTGCTGCTTTAGTGAAGATGTTATAATCATCCAGCATTAGCTCTGGATCCTTGTTTTGTGCTTGTCGCAGAGATTGTTTTTGGGCTAAATCATTACGACATTTTTTACCAGCTGCAAAATAATCAAATCCACTTTGTGACTGTATATCACGGCAAACAGCTTCTCTCATAGCCCAGTTTCTTGGTAAAGCTGTAGCAAATAATGCTTTTGTTAATTCACAATCTCCTTTGGCAAATTGATTCATCTCCATTGCTAGATTACGTAAGTCCTTAAGAGCATTTTCGATCTGTGGAGCAAATGTTTTTAATCCTAATGAAAATGCATAAACTTTAGCTTGAGAACCAATATTCTTCATTAGTTGAACTAATTCTTCTCCAGAAATAACAGAGAAGCTACCAAGATAGGCATCAATACCGCTACAGCTCATGTTTAAAGATGGTGGAGTTATAGCAAATGGCTGAAATGATGTTTGGCTTGTTCGAGCAGACAATCCACCGGCTGCATAATATCCAGCCGCTTGATCTTGATATGATCCAGATCTAGTAACATTAACACTCATTCCTTGAAATACGTTTTCGATATTCCAAGCCAGTGATACTGGAGCTTGTAGCAATAATAGCATTGTAATGACATAAACTCTGATTCTAATGCTCATGCGGTCTCCAATTTATGATAATATCTATCGATTGCTAGAATATTGTCGATAATTTTATCTTCAGAGATTATGCTTCTAGCTACTGCATATATTTTTTTACCATCGCTAGCTACTAGATATAATACAGGCACAACATGCTTAGGATTTAATTTATTTAGTAACTCATTATTCTTACTGACAGCTAGCAACTGAAATGCATATTTATTAGCAAAGCTCTGAACAATAGGAATAAAGGCTTTACATAGCAAGCAATCTTGTTTAACTTGCAAAATTAATCCCCAGTTTTTAGCAATGTTTTTGAGTTTTAAGTCGTTTTTCTGCTCTGATTTTTCTTGATACAGCTTTCTATGTAAGCTATTAGATGGCTCATGAGCATTAATCAGTTGATAATCAAGTAGAGTAGCTAGTTGCCACATAGTAGCAAACTTATGAGCCTTCTCCATGATTTGCTTCTGCAATCTTTGTGCTGTAATTACATTTTCGAGCGTTGGATTATCAAGCGCTATACGCTGAGCTCGATTAAATTGCTCCTTTAATTCCTCGATTCTATGATCATGAGTCCAACTCATCAACTTAGAACTAGAGTTATTAAGCTCATGATCATGTTTATCATTATACCATAGAAATCCTGTTGGTGAAGCATCAACAGTGGATAAATGACTAATTAATATCATAAACATTAATAATCTGCTCATTTAGACTGACTTTGTTGCATACGATGAACTTTATCTTTGATGCCTGCAATAATGTCTTTGTTCATGCTGTTTTGAGCCTTAGTGAGTATATCACCAAATAGTTCGTCCATATTGATTTTAGTGAAATCAACTTTTTGTAATTCCTTAACAGTAAGGCCTCTACAATTTGGACATTCAGGTGTTCCAAAGTCTATTTTTAGCTGTTTTCTTGCTTCTTCCTGAAAAATTCTAGCAAGTTTTGACTGAAAGCAGCAATAAGTAGACTTTCTAGCTAAGCAAATACCTAATATCGGAATTCTTGAAGAACAGTAGGTACCGATATAGTAGCAATAACCTTTTTTTCTATATAGAGCTAATTCTTGTTCCTTAGATTTACATTGCGATAAGCCTATATCACGCCCCCAGCCAGTCATTGAAGAGCAGCAATTCAAAAAACTAAATACATCTTTTTTGCATTTTCGATGTTTACCTGAAAATACAGAAACGGGATTTGTTTTAATGTCTTTGCTCATCTGATTTAGCATCGCTATATGAGCTACTTTAGCTATATCCCTGTTTGGTATAATAGTTGGAGTATTGCAATTGCCTCCTAAACAAAAGATTGAGTTATTACGCAATGATGAGTGTAGCATTGTTTGCTTCTCAGTTGAACAGCTATAATCGTGCTGCCAGAGTAAACAAATATTTGCTACTGATTTTTGGCAAGTGCTGTTTTTTAATTCGCAATTTTGAATTTTAAGGTGTTTGCAACCATCTTTTGGATCGCTAGTACAAGAAAAAACAATCTTTTGTTTCCAATATGGACGATTGACTTTAAACTTGTCAAAAAATACTCTATCACCACCATCATAGTTGATTCTATTGACCTCATAGCATTCGTTACTTTCTGTTAATTGCTCAAGTTCAGGGTTTAAAACTTTCCAATATTCTGCTACTTTCCTTAGTTCTTGAGTCTTATCTCTGTAGTCATAGTGAAGTATACATATTTTTTCATTTACTTCTAATAACAAATTTCTACCAACATGGTGTATAGATGCACCAAGCCTATTAGCAATAGCCCATTTCATTTGTTTTACAATTGCTTCGGGATCATCTGCTAGGCAGTATACTTGCGCATCTAATTCATCATCATAGACATCGCTACGACTATTAATCCAATTACTATGATTCTCCTTTATTTCTTCTGTTGCAAATTCCATTTGCCGGCTTTGCCATGGAAGCCATACATTCTCTAATTTGCACTCAACGTTTAATTCTCGAATAAGTTCAATATTGAACTTACTGCCTTCAGTACAACTTTGAATGATTTCAGTATTAGTTGTACTTGTCTGAGTTACGAAGTTACTGCTATCAAGGGCACTTAAAGGATCAGATTCAATTCTCATTGAATTAGCTATCATATAATTTTGATCGTTGATATTATGTTGAGTTAAGGCATTGTTTTTACTGTTTTCAGCTTGAAATAACATTGCCCCACTTTCTGTACTAAGCTGATTACGGCCATGATAGGTTAAATCCTCATCATTATTAGGATAATTGACATTACTACCTTGATGAAATAATTCTTGTGTATTTGAAGAATTTCCAAGATTTACATTATAGTTGCTAGCTTCATTATAACTGCTTTGCATTGAAGCTAAACAACAATTGATGTTCAATATTATCAAAACTAGTACTATAAGTTGCTTCATGGAGTATTCTCATTCATAATTTCTAATGCTGTTGCTAAAGGAATATGGCCAGTTAATTTCTTGGTTAATCCTCTTTTTTCATCATCTATTACTATCACTGGTACAACATCAACCTTATATTTCTCAAACAAGCTAGGATCTATATCGAAGCTAATATCAAGCTCCATAGTTTTATTCTTTGTTTGTGTAAATGAGTTATTAATTAACCCACGCATAACTAATCGAGCTCCAGACTTTTGAGATTCAGCAAAATAGCTTTTTAAAGCCTCATCACTCATTGAAAATGAGACAAAAATAAAAGTTTTTTGCTTGTCCAAAAAAAAAGCATTAGCATTATTAACAAATAATAAAACCATCAACATCATTACTCGTATAACCATATTCTTCTCCAAGCTTTATAAATCAAAGCAAACAACAATCTCTTTTTCGCCAAATTAAGTAACCAAAATCTTCACCATTAACTGGAAATTCTCTGCCAGCTTGCCATATAGCTTCTGTTTGACCTATGCTCTTACAGGATTTAGTTTCTGGAATCGGATAAGTCATTTGTAGTCGATACTGACTTTTCTTTATGATAGGCATAGGATACTTGCCACATAGGCCTTTATAACCATAATATCCCCATAACATCAGCTGCCTATGCATCTTAGCCATAAATTTACTTACCATTAATACAGATGTTCCAACTCCACCATTATGAGCAGCAGCAGTTCCAGTAAAAGGGTAAAGCATTCCTTGACATCCAGCACACCAAAAAGCATAATCACTTGCTAATAAACCAGCGCTACAACTCATGCAATCAGCTATACATGCTTGATAAGCAGCTACATTTTGAAACAACAACGTTTCTGGATTTAAAATCGCAGATTTAGCATCATCACTCCATAATGGATCAAACTCTGTTAAATATGCTATATCGACTGCAGCCATTTCCAGACAAATAAAATCAAGCAAAATTTCCAGCCAGTAAATCACGGGATAGACATACCAATGAATGTGGTAAAAAGCACTTCCTTCAGCCTCATCTTTCATGCCTTTTTGAGTAGCAGTTCCAAATGACAAACCTCCAAGACTTACCATACACATTGGTGACTTTGTAACGTCTACAAGGCGTACTGGCTCCCAAAATCCTACCGGAATACCAGGTATAGGCACTGGAATCCCTGGCTTAGGACAAAGACATATAAGTCTACCAGAAGCATTAGTATCAGGCATTGAACTACTTACTACCTTAAATCCAGCTATAGTAATTGGAAACAAGCACTTCCAACACACATCTGTTATAGGATTTACAAATCTTCCAACACATCCAGCAGCTGCATAACAGTTATTAGCTGTTATAGACATTACTATCGCAAACAAAATTACCAGTTCCTTCACTCACTTTGCTTGCATTGATGAAATTTTACGAAGAAGTTTTGGATATCTATTTCCTGGAATTAAATATAAAGTTTCACCACCTGGATTTACTATCTCTTGTATTTCACCTCGTAGCGTATTATTAACTATTTTAACTAGATCTTGTTCTAATTGCTGCAATTTCCAACTTTTCATATAAAACCTTCTTTTAAGTTGAATTTAGTAGTATATTGAGTTATACTATTTACAGCGTACCTCCATCGTACGTTACATGCTTTTCATAGGGTACTTACTTCGCTAATTTTAAGCACAGTGTTTTCTTGCTCTATTATGGCTGGCACAGCTTGTATTTTAAACTTCATACTCAAAAAACCCAATTGATCGAAGAATACGTGCCGGCCTAATAGATTGCTAAGTTCAATAGGATTTCCATTAACTAACACTATCTTTCCTGGTCTTGATTTTGCCCAAGCAACCTGATCTTCATCATCTCCATCAATTAATATTAGTGGCTCACCCCAATATATCATCTCTAAAGGATTTATTTTAGTTCCTCCCTTTACTATTATTATACCATTTTTTGTCTTAATGTCATCCTTTTGAACATAGGTAGAATCATATATTCGCGTTTTATTTTCAGTAGCTTTACTCAAATTTTTAACTGGTACTGGTCTCATGATTTTTTGCTTCACTTTTTCCTGAAATTCCAGCTGCATTTGGTTCAACAATCCACTTTTTGATGCAGCATTAAGTTTAGCCATAATCACTTCTAGTAATGATTCCTCAATGATTGGAAAAACATGCCCTCTAGTACCATAATCCTTAATCTCAATACCTATATCAGCATTTAATAAATTGGCCCTTATATCGCTTACTTGATAAGCAACAGCAAATAAAGCAAAGAATGTGCCTATACAAATTACTACTCCTTGCTTCATGGAATTATTTTCCGCTCTCTTATCACATAATTAATTGCCTCACTGACATTCATCCCTTTAGCCATATGATCTTCTATAGCTTGATAATCTCTAGCATTCGTCGAAGTTAACAGTAGAGTAAATGGATCAATCATTAATCTGCCTATAACACCAGAAACATTAGGGCTGTAAATAGCTATTTCACTATAATACGGAGGATTTGAATGTACAGATTGCAGTAAATTCAGCTTCCAATCTTCATCAACAAAGCCTGCAAGCTTAGGGTTAGCTCGCATTGCCTTAAAGGATTCAGAATTTTGCTTCAAAATTATCTTATGTGATGAATTCTCAAATGCTTTTTCAGATGCTGAACCCTCTTGACGAAAGTAATCCGTGAGTTGTTGAGTAGCTAAAGCAATCGATCCATTATATTTTCGAGCTATTCGACCTGCTTCTTCAATAAACTCTCCTGAACGCTTTCCAGCTAATAGCTTCCAGGCTTCATCGATCATAATTAAAAATGGTCTACTTCTATCTCCTTTAACCATTGTTTGATTAATATGAACAATCATAATCTGTACAATCACAGCTAACAGCTCTGGTACAGAGCGTAGATGATCAGTTTCAATTACCACAATATCAGAGTTTAGAGATAATTGCGCCTTACCACTAAAAAATCTTCCATGTTGACCATCTTTAGTAAAAGGAAAGAGCATATTTCCAAGCTCTTTAGCATATGATTCTTCTCTATTTGATAACCAGTCTGCAATATCGGTAATTTCAGCTTTAGCTCCATTTTTTTGCCAGACTGATATCAAAGCTCTCTGTAGCATTGGTTGTTGCAAATCACTTGTTCCATACTGCGGTGCAGCCATAGTAGCTAAAATAGATGGAAAGTTAGATAAAAAATCCGATCTAGCTTCTATAGACTTTGCGCTGTCATCCTCTGGCACCTCTGAAAATGGATTAATTGATACAGGATTTTTCATGTCGAATTCTATGTATCTACCACCTAGAATCAAGCATGTACGCTTAAATGATCTTCCATAATCAAGAACAAAAACTTTACCACCAACGCCTAGAACAGATAGCATTAATTCTTGCATAAAAACAGATTTTCCAGAGCCTGGAACTCCAGCTATACAAAGGTTAAAGTTCTCATTTGGAGCTACTCCATGCTTATTTAATGCAGGTAATAAAGCTCCGCCAAAAGGAGACCAGTACATTATTTGACCTCGTCTACCAGCTAGCAACATACCTGGAGAACTTAAATCACCTTTCCATTCACCGATTATTGGTAATAATACTTTACTCTCTACAGAAACAGTTTTTATGCCTCTACCTAAGCTAGAAAGCGCTACTCCAACTCCTGATGTTTTTTGACCCAATATACCTTTTGGGCCTTGCTCGACTAACTGCATTGGTAAGGCTGCTAATAACACGGCTACATGATCATATTTGCATGGAACAAAATACCATCCACTGCGTCTTAACATCGAACAAAAAGCCGATGCAGATTGCTTAGCTTTCTTTGTTTTATCAAACATGATAACATTGAAGTGAATATTAACAACTCTATCACCACTCTGTAGAGCAGCCACTACACCGGCTAAATCAGCAGCTTCTTGCTGTATATCAGGAAAAAATTTGCCCATTCCTGCATTAATATTTCTTTCTAGAGCCTCTCTTTTTGTTATGGCCGCAGTCCTTTCCATTGCTTGATTTGGCAAAATTTGCAGACCAAAATGAATCAGGAAATTTGATTTTATATATTCATCACGACGCATTTCATTGCCTAAAAACAGATCCATAGCAGATAATTTCCATTCTGCAGGTCTTTTGCGAGCTTCTAGACTGATAAATATTTGATCATCATTTACATTTACGCAATCATCATTCTCAAATAACGAAAAATCTCCACTTAGAATTTGTTCAGACAATATTTCATACTGGTTAATATTCGAATGTTCTTCTTCAGGCCAGCCAAATATTACTCTCAGGAACTTTAATAATTGCTGTGCATTCACATTTTCAGTGCTTAATCCAATTGACCTAAACGTATCTTTTAAAGCATCTCGTCTGCGAATCATATCATCGATATTTGCATTTAAATTAGGTATAGTAACTGAAATCAACAATACTACATCCTTTATAGAACCTACTTTTTGAGCTTGGTCACGCAAAAACTCTGTTCTTTTATTAGCTAACTCAATAAATATCTCTCCTTTACGATATGACTGCCAGTTGCTTAAAAAATTCTCTATATTATTACTACCAATCATCAATACTTGCAGGCTACTTTCAGCAGGTAAATTTTCATCGCTTTTCAGAAATTCAGCAATTTCATTTTGAGCTGAAACACTAGCTCCAACCAATGGCCATGCAAGCAATACAAAACCTATTGAACCACGATTAAAGAATAGCTGAGTCTCATCATCATATGATTCATAGACAAAATGTTTAGAAAATCTTTCTCGATCAAAATCCTTATGTATGCTTGCGTTCACCTTGACTCTGTTTTGATTTAAATAAATTAATAAGATATTTTTTTGGTTTTTTCGGCGACTTGTTAACAACATCTACACCTTGAACTGCTTTAGCTTGCCTGTAGCATAGAATACAACGTCTTTTTGATTTAGTTTTTGATGTTTCAACTTTCTCAAGATTATCAATATCAAAAGCGCCTTGAGCAACCATATTCTTTATTTCATATAAAGACTTACATTTTAGCCCTTTAGGAATTTTACAATCAAAAGTACTTCTGTAAAAGAAGCTGGTTAAGCTCATACAGCCCAATAGCAATAATAAAAACTTCATTATAAATGCTCCTCTAACTTTTGTGATTGATCGAATTTATTATGCAAATTAACTTTTTCATTGTTAGTTGATTGTGAATAAGTTAAATTATGTGGCTTCTTCTTGGGCTCACATAAGTCAAAACCTTTTTTAAATACAACATCTATGACTCTACCTGACGCAATAAGAACGACCGGGCTCATAGAATCAGCTCGTTTTATAGCAAAATCAGCTAGCTTATCAAAAGCATTGCTAGCTCCAGCGTAAGCTCCAGACTGAAGCGCATCTCCAATCTGAAACTCTTGTTGTTGGCCTCCAGCTACTAGGTTTAAAGTTGGTAGCATATCAGGTTTAATAGCCTTAGATTGCAGAAACTTAGCTATACTGCTAAATACTCCATTTAATGCAGCCATGCTTGCTATGTTAGACGATTTATCCACCACGATTCCTTTAATTCCAGAACGTCCGTCTTCGCCTATCAACCAGCCTTCCACCTTTTTTTCGATAATATCTCCTTGGTTATTGACTACTGAAAGAGTTTCGATGCGACATTTAGCTCTCTCTGAGGACATCTCTCCGTTACAGGATCCAATTAAAATTGCATTTTTGATTTGATCAGTTTTATATTTATTATAAAGAATTGCTGTATCAAGCAACTGCAGAACAATTGGTTCTGGTGATGAAGAGCTGTTTGTTCCAGTACCTACAACGACTCCAGTAAGTAGCACAGCTCTAGCAGAACTACCGCTAGTAACATAGTTCTCAGCATTTTTTTTTGGCTCAAATCTAGCTCTCCTAAGATTTACATAAGGCTTTACTACTACAGGAGCTTGCTCTGTTTTGTTATCATGTGGTGAATTTAAAATATGATGATTAAGATCAGAACTAAATTCATCACTATCATTATTATATAGACTCTGCTTAGGCTGATTCTCCAATATCTCAAGTTTTTGGTTAAAATTATTAATTTGGGCTGTAATTTCTAAATATCTGCTGTCTATTACACTGTCAAATCTATCTTTTAATGTTTTGACTTCATTAAGTATTTCTTCTGTCCATTTTGCTCTTAAATCTACAGCTTGTTCTATTCCAGAAATCGCTTCTCTTGACTCACGATTTTCAATAAAAATTATAGATTCTTTCGTTTTACCACTTTCAGATAAAAAATATGAAACAACCATTATTGTGATGCTTATAAAAGTTAAGGCAATTACTGGCTTTCTACGAATGATATTTGTTAATTCTGATAATTTGCTATTAGACCTAACAGATTCAGCCTTTGGTTTATCATTTAGCTCTAAATCTTCTTCTTTTGTATTATTATTGTCTGAATTGTCCTGTTCCACTATTCCTCCGCTTTTTGAATGTTAATGTTTCTACCTTATCAATTAATTTTCATACCACCGGCAATCCAATCTAGGTAAAAGCCTAAAATAACACCAATTGCTACCATGACTCCTGCAAGCTTTATATTCCCTCTTGCTACAGCCCAAATCGATGATAGAATAGTTGCACTTGATATACCTATTGTTTTTAGTTTTCCACTAAAAAGTCCGTCTATTTTATTAAGCTGTCCTTCAAGAGTATCAGCTAATGCTGGCTCAAAAGAAAAAACACAAGCAGTAATTATAATAATTAACAGCCCTACAACTACATTATTCCACTGTATTCCAAATGTAGGGTTTAGCATATTTAGTCGAGATTTTTGATATATGAACATTGTTATTGCTTATTAGTAAATTTTGCATTATTCTCCTAGTGCTAGTGAATTCCACGTTGAATAAAATTTTACTTTGAAGTGAGTTTTAGCCGCCCTTCTAGAACTTTAAGTCTTTGAAGTAAAAACTAGCATTTTAAGCCAGTTTTATTTTTTTCTTATTAACACCACTCAATAACAAAAGGTAATTATGACTTCGCTTGTAAGTCAGAAAGTAAGTCTTATCGATAGCTATATGTTTACTATTGCTAAACCAATAACGAAGCGTTGCACTAATTAATACTCCATCATTTATCACTTCAACCTTCTTTAGAAAAAAAGACTGAAGACACATTTGAGTCTTTAATAAATTGCATATGAACATTGTTATTGCTTATTAGTAAATTTTGCATTATCCTCCTAATGCTAGTTAATTCCATACCAGTGAAATTTTACTTTGAAGCGGTTTTAATTAATAATCTTTGTAGAACTTTAAGTCTTTGAAGTAAAAACTAGCACTTTAAGCCAGTTTTATTTTTTTCTTAGTATTTCTACTTTGTTTTTTAGAAGGTTTCGCTGTTAATTCTTTTGTATTAAGGTCATTACTGAACAAATTGTTATTGTTTTGTTTTGAATTATCCTTTTCCTCTATTTTTGTAGCAGCATTAACAAGCATTATAGGGCTTGGAGTTTTTGGAGTAAAAGTTAACATTAAATCCTGAATTGTTTTGTATTCTCCTATTACTGTTAAATAAACCTTGTTTCCTTCTTCTCGTGGAACAATAAACAAAAATCCAGACTCATGAACTACAACTTCAGCTGCATTTTGAGGATACATAAAAATATCATTAATTTTTTCATCTTTAAGATTAATTCTTGTTGGCCCACTATCAGAAATCTCAAGCTTTAGTAAATTGTCAGCTTCTAACTCATATTCTACTGCATATATATTATTAACGTTTACCAAAGCAATAAACCCTATGATAAATCTCAAAATTCTAATATTCATTTTTTTATTCCATTCTCTTTAACACCAGTCAACAATAAAAGGTAATTAGGAGTTTGCTTGTAAGTCAAAAGGTAAGTCTTATCGACAGCTATATCTTTACTATCGCTAAACCAATAACGAAGCGTTCCACTAATTAATACTCCATCCTTTATCACTTCAATCTTTTTTGGAAAAAAGACTGAAGATACATTTGAGCCTTTAACAAATTGCAAATGATCATGAAAAAATTTATTTAAAGATTCAGTATTACTAGATGCCACTTTCATGTCTGCTATTTGTCTTTCTACCTCATTTGGAGAAGTAGTAAATAAGAGTTTCGTCACATAAATTGCCCATTCCTTTAAATAGGTTTCATGGTAATTTTTTGATGAAACCATCATTTTACGATCAGGCTCCATTGCTGGAATTAATAACCACTTTTCTTCTTTGGTAATTACAGCCATTATCGCAATTATATTAGCTGCAGCTAGCAATATAGTTACTGAAAGTAAGCATTTATTATATTTAACCAGCTCTTGTATAGCATTTTGCTTAAAGAGATGATTCATTATTTGCCAACTTTTTTGCCCAGCAATCTTAAATATCCTAATGGAGCTGGCAATAAACCTTTAGCTACTAAAAAACTTTTTAGCAAAAAATTCTCAGATACCTTCTTAAATTTCTTAAAGCAATAACATAGAGCAATTCCTCCAACCATAAATGCTAGGCCTAATTTAGCATGCCTACTGTTTAGTAGTACAATTCCTGGAGCTACTCCAGCTAATACTACTCCCCATTCATCAATGCTCAAACCCATATACTTCAACGGCCTCGATAATGCCCAACATAATTTTTGATTTTGCATAATAACCTTCAGCCGCAATTGTAGCATGAGAAATCTCATTCTACTACTGTGATTTTCAAAAATTCACAAAAAATATTCCTTTAATCTGAATTAATCATGCATTTTCTTAAATAGTGTTTTTTACCATATTAAGTACTTCATCACTATGTTGTGCTATGTTAACCTTTGGCCATATAGCAGCAATTTTCCCTTTCTGATTGATTAAAAATGTAGTACGGCTAATTGCCAAAAAAGTATTTTTAAACATCGATTTTTCTTTTAAGACTCCATAATCTTCAAATATCTTTCCAGTTTCATCATATCCTAACTCAAATTTTAAACAGAGCTTATTTTTAAATTTTTGATGTGAAGCAATATTATCTTTGGATACACTAAGAATTATCGTGTTTAATTTATTGAATTCAGAAATAGCTTCATTAAATTTCTGTGCTTCAATTGTACACCCAGGAGTATTATCTTTTGGATAAAAGTATAGTACTAAATTTTTACCTTCATAATGACCTAGATTTATAATTGAATTACTGGTAGTAATCATATTAAAGTCTGGTGCATCATCATTAATTGTTAAATTTTTCATGTTTAGTCTCGTAAATTGGTGCACTTAGCAATTTCGTTAGCAAATTTTTGTATTGCATCTCGTACAACATCTGTATTAAGTTGTGTATAAATTTTTGTTGATTGAGGGTCATTATGATTTAACAATTTGGTAATTATAGCCATTGATATTCCAAATTTTGCCATCCAACTACCAACAGTTCTTCTAAGATCGTGTATCCTTAAATTTTTTAATCCAGCTCTTTTACAAACTCTTTTCCATGCTACATTTATGCTCGTTAAATGTCCGCTATTTCTTCTTTGTCCAGGAAATACCCACTCACTTTCTGATGAATATGGATACTGTTTTAATTTTTCTATTAGTAAATTTATTAATGGCACTGTTTGCGATTCTCCATTCTTAGTCTCTGGTATATACCACACTCCTTCTTCCAGTCTTATATTTTCCCAACGCATTGATAATACATTATTTCTACGAGCTGCAGTATATAAACTTATATAGACAAAATATTTTAAGTATGGATTCTTATCTTCTTCAACTGCTGCTAAGAATCTTGGCATCTCTTCTAGAGTTATATATCTATCTCTTGCTTGCATTTTATGAATTTTTATTCCATTAGCTGGATTTTTTTCTATTAATTCTAATTCTACTGCTATGTTCAATATTGCTTTTATTAACTTAAGCGTTTTGTTTGCTGAATATTTACCACCTTTATTTGCATTATTAAATATCTTATAAATATCTTCTTTTCGAATATTAGAAACATGAATATAGTGCAAGTTTTTTAAATACTTATTCATAATGCCTTTGTATAAAATTTTGCTACTATCTTTGAGTTTTCGATGATTAATATATAGATTATATACCTCCTTCAATGTTGATGCATTCTTTGTTTTTAAAGGATCTATTCCTTTAGCAATTTGTCCCTTTAAAATCAGCGTTTTTTTTCTAGCATAATTAACAGATATATTTGGAAAATTCCCTAACTTAATTTTTCTATATACTCCTTTAATTGTTATCCCTAAATAAAATGTTTTAGTTCCGCCATACAATACTTCTAGAAATAAACCTTTGTCTTTAGTATCTCTGTATACATCTCTTTTTTCTTTTGGGGGCTTTATTTTACTTATAGCTATTTGTGTAAAATATAATATCACTACCATAATAAATCACCTTTATTCAACTATTAATATTTAAGATTAGAAAAACAATCTGTTGTATGCTTTTTTTGAAAAAGCAAGTTTTTTCGTAATAATTCAATAAAAAAAATTAAATAATTTTTTAAATCTTTGCTTCAACTATAGATTATGGCAGCATTGCAATTTTAAGTTTTAGTTGAAAAATCGCGAATTAATACTCATTTAGGGTGTATTTGTGCTGTATATGTTCTGATTTTTTTTTAAATATGTATACTTGCATTGACAAAAAATATAAATTCAACTACTGTTAAACTAACGATATATTAAACATTAATAGTAGGTTTCATATACTTTACAGGTAATAGGACATTATTTTTTGCTGCTATCTATTAATTCACTTTTTGTAAAAAGTGTTAATCATAGAACTATTTGTTCTTGTGCCAATGATAAGTAACTTATTGCTTCTTCTTTATAGTTACCTCCATCATAATTTTTAATTTGATTTAAATTTTGAATTTTATTCAACTCAGCAATAGCCAATGCAAGTTGATGTACTATCGCTTCTGGTGTTAAGCAAGTGCTTAGCTTAGCTGTTTGTGCTTGTACCAATGATAAGCCACTGCTTGCTTCTGCTATATAGCTATCATTTTTATGATATGTATGATTTTTAATTAATAAATATGCTTTGTTATAACATGCTGATAATGAATATTGTGGTTCTACATTACATACTTCATCAAGCAACTTGAGTGATTTGCTATATTCATTGTCTTTATACCCACTTATTATTGCGTCTCTAACCAAGTAGTTAGGGTTTTGCATGAACTTACTATTGTCTTTTGCAACTTGTTCAAAAAATTCTCCAAAAAAATTAAGTGCTACCTCTTTCTTAGCTTTATTACAATTCTCAGCTTCTCTTGCTTTAAATCTCATAATACTATCTAGTAGTATCATTACATCTTGTCTCTGAAAGATGTTTTGATTTTCTTGCGCATATATGCTTTCTTCTTCCAGAGCTTGATTTAAATATTTTTCAATATCTTCAGTAGTATCAGACCCATTAAATAGAAATTTATACTTATCTGAATGCATTTCACTAGAAGCTTCTAATCCTATGTAAATTGTGCCTTTTGCACCTTTTACTCTATAAATCTCAGGCTCTTCTTTATCGCTTCTTAACAAAACTATGTTTATAGTCTTAATAAGTGATAAAATCTTTAATGCTGCTTGATCTGTAAATTCTTGAGTAAGCTTATCGAAAAACTCATTACTTTTAATCTCATCTCTTGAAATAGAGTTTTGTACATAATTTCTGTCTAAAAAATAACCTATTGTTAATAATTGCAGATGTTCATCAGTAATAGTTCTGCCTAATGCTGTATTGACAGTTCTATATAAACTGTTTAATGATGATACATTTTCTTTAGACACTATAAATCCAAACTTTGAAGCTATATCTTGTAATCCTTTTTGTGCTTTATGATTCTTATATACTAAATTTCCTAGTTTGGTTAACTCTATTCCCCAAATGTCTTCTAATTGCGAAACTTGCCACCGATTTTGTATTGCATTACGCACATTGCACTCAATCTTTAAATACTCCTCAAATAATAAATCTCGTAATTTTATTTTTTCTACCACATATAATTTGGTCTCTTGTGTTTTGATATACTCCTTACAGTTTCTCAATACTTTAAATTCATTTATGCTATTATATGAATATGATTTTAGCTCGAATTTATGAGCAACATTCGGTTCAGATATTATTAGTTGTGCTGTACCTTTTGCTCCCTGTCTTGCAGTTCTACCAAATGCTTGTTCTTCTACTCTCAAATTTTCAGGCAAAAAAGCAACTATTACATCTCCTGAATTCACTTCATCTTTGACTGCTAAATACTCATAATTATCATTTCGAGAATATAATCTTACTTTATCTGAATCATAGCCAACAACTGAAATGAAGCGTTCACGAATCTCTATCGCATCTTTGATTGTTGCACAAATAATAAGTACAGCTCTTCCTTTTTCAACTTCATCAAGTATGCTACTTGTTATTCTACCATGCCATGTTGTTTCATTGTTTTGTATATCTCCATCAATTTCTTCAAATTGTTTTGGTTTATAAGTTGGCATAAACCCAATATTTACTCCATATACAGAACGTACTAGTTCTTGAGCAGAATCAGACCCAATGGTACCTGTTCATACCATATAACTTTTGCCCATAATGTTTGAAATATCCTAAATTAGAAATAAAACTTGTGACTAAATTTTCTGATGTTAGTTTTAACCCATGTTTTATCTGTAGAAACTGATGTAAATAATCAGTCCAATGGCAATTTGATCTTATTATTCCTGTACTTACATAATCAACTGGAATAATATCTAAATTATCATTATCTCTCTTAGCAATTATATAATCTTCATTCTCTTTGAAAAACTGTGCTTGAAATGCTGAAGATGCAATAACTTCCGACTGATATAGAATAAAATCTTTTAAGAAATTAGGTACTTGCAGTTCACCTCCAGTAACCATCTCTTGAATCAGATCCTTTAAAATTCCAATAACAAAAGCATAGTGATCACTGATATAATATTCACTACTATCTTTTCCTAAAATTAGTTCTCCATCTTTATATTCGAACTCTCCATTTATATATATTGTTTTATCGCCTTGCTGTATTATTTTTTTATTTAAATTAGATAATTCACTTGCTACTCCGCATAATATAGGTGCTATATGCTCCATTCCAGGCACAGATCGAGCCAATCTAGCTGTTTGATCAAGTTCGTCAATTAGCATGCTATCCACTTCGTCTACAATTACTACTCCAAATTCTCTATCACCTCGTGTACCATATTTCTTATGTTCATGCCTTAACCAATCGAACTGAAATTCATGTATTGGACCATAGACTATGTCTTTTGAGTAGCATATCTTTTCTTGTCCATCAAATGGATCTTCAACATTCGAACCACAACTTAGACCTAGTATATTAAAAAAGCCTTCTTTTTCATTTGCATCTCTTTGTGCTAAAACTGAAGAAGTAGTAACTATATCAACTTTATTTCCTTGTAATGCCTTGATAGCTGCTAGCATTGCACAAGTTGTAGATTTTCCTTCTCCAGTACCTATTTGTAATAATGTTCCTGTATCTTGTAATGACTCAAATATTAAAACTGATAAAATTTGTGTAATCCTTGGTATATTATTGCAATGATGTATGTTTGCTCTTTTTACTATCGCAATAGCTTCTTCCAAAAAGTTTTGAGATAATAACTTAGATTCTCTTATTTCTTTTGACCAGTTTTTTATATCATTCTCACTCCAAGAGTTAATCTTTTTTCCTTGAGGACACACTTTTGAATCATGGTTATAAGCTTCTTCTCCCCTTTTAAACTTATCTTTTAAAATTCCTCTAGTTGCTAAATCATGAATTTTACCAGAATTACTATTTAATATTTCTTGTATTATCTCATCTAAACTTAAATCTTTATCTAACTCTTGAGGATTAATATTCTTCAGCGAACTGAATTCATCATCACTTAATGGTAACATTCCATCATCAGTATTCATATCATACCTTTAGTTAGAGTGCTAAATTACTGATGGTATTATTTAGTTATAGTAACGTTACAGTCAAAAGAAGTAAAATTGCTACTAAATACTAATTGAAAGGCTTGGCATGCTTCATTAGTATTGATTCTGCTTTAGATTTGTTACTATATAACTAACAATACTCATTAATAATCACCTAATTTGATTGCTATTAGTTAACCGTAACACTATTTATAAAATATTGTCAACTACTCTATTATTTCGTTTTTGGTTGTATATTAACAAGTAGTAGGTACTAGAGCTATTTCCTATAAAAGGTATAGTTAAGCAAAGGCACTGTGTTTTTTATACACATTTCCATTGTAATCAAACATAACGTACAGATTCTCAAATTACGCTTTCCTGATAACTTCCTATCATTAAATATTTTTAAAATCTAAGATACAAGCTCTAGTTTGTACTGAACATTGAGAAGGCCATTCTTTAAGGCCTCAATGTCCTTAACATGGCCGCACCATTCTTGACGAAAACTGTTTCATTTTAAGCCATGAAGGCGAATGTGGCGCTTAGTGTTTTCGTCTGGTTCAGAGGCAAATTTTAAAATCACAGCCGCTTTATTTTGCTGCTCTTTATCAAAAATATCTTTACCTATTGTAGTCCAATGATCCTGAACATTTGGATGTTGTGTTAAAGTTTCTTTTAGTGAAACAATTGCACCAAATAAAGTATTTGTTGGTAAGTGATCAAGCTTAGCTTTAGCAACTAATCCACCCATTTCGATAAGACGTCGAGTACGCATTTTACGTTCTTTAATTTTAAGGTTAACCTCATCCATGATTAGCCTAGCCTTTTTTTGTTGAAGAGTAATTTTTTTCTGCATAAGATTTGCCATGTTAGTAATTCAGAAAGATAAAAAAATCAGGCAAGAATATATCAAAATAAAATTCCAGTAAAGAAAAAAAACCGCGCCTACCAAACCAACATCAAATAATTATAGTCAAAAAAACGTGAATTCAAGGTTAGAAGCTTCATTAAAGAATAAGCTTAAGCGGGTAGGTAAGCGCAGAAGCGCTTTTCCTCCCAAAGAACCGTACAAGCGAATTACTCCGCATACGGCTCAAGCAATTTACAAACAGCTGCAATAAGTTGTCCGCGATTACTGTGTACTTGTCGATGGCAGTTTTCATGCAATAAGCACAAATTGTTAATATGGTCAGTGCCACCACATCTTATAGGTGTTATATGATGTACATGAACACTTTCACCATTATCTATTAAATCAAAACAAACAAGACATTTACCCTTTTGTCTACGCCAAAGAATCTGCCTAGATTTAAACAAATACTTAGGGCTATCAGCCTGACGTTTATGCCAATATTCTCTAAGTTTTGAATTATCAGGAGAAGATTTACCTTTAACAAGAATATGTCGTTTAATCGTTGTCCATTGTAATTTCCATAGATATAGATCTTTATTCATAAAGACCCAATTATCATTTCTGCCTTTAATGCGACCCCAATACTTTTTCTTAAGCCATTCCCAGGATTTTTTAGGATGTTTTCTACATACGAATCTTGCTTGCTAAATCCACATCCAACAGTCTAAATTGGAAAAAATTTTCTTGGACACAACTTTGTTGAAATAACTGCACCATCCAAATATTTTAGAATTTAGATTATCAATTATTCTATCAATATTCCATGAGAAACTTTTTTTCCATTCTATTGACATTCGTTTTTTAAACGACTTTATAGAGTCTTTAGACGGTTTAACTAGTAGAGCTACACCTCTTCTTGTACTATTGGTTTTATATTGTCGAATATTAAATCCAAGGAAATCAAAACCTTCATTAATATGAAGTATCCTGGTTTTTTCCTTTGACAATTCTAAGCCTCTAATACTTAACCAATCATTAATAATACTTTTGGCTCTGATACATGAGCTTTCTGACTTAGCGCAAACGACAAAATCATCAGCGTATCTCACTAAAGCATATTCGGATTTAGAATATAGGTGATCATACTTATTATAGATAATATTAAGTATATCACTCATTCCATGAAGAGTTATGTTTAAAAGTAATGGAGAAATTAATCCACCTTGTGGAGTACCAGCTGTTGTTTTGATAATTTGATAATCCTGCATTACACCAGATTTAAGCCATGCTTGAATCCAATTACGAGCAGGGAAATTTCCTATAATTTTCAAAAGAAAATTATGATCAATATTATCAAATGCTCCTTTAATATCAGCATCTAATATCCAATTTCTATTGGTTCCATGTCGAATAATACCAGATATTCTCTGTATTGCATCGTGAGCGCTACGTCCAGGTCTAAAGCCATAGCTGCAACCTTCAAACTTAGCTTCCCAATATGGTTCAAGTGCTGATTTTACAACAGCCTGTCTACACCTATCCACAATAGTTGGCAAGCCTAAAGGTCTAGATTCGCCATTACTTTTTGGTATGTATACACGCTTAATCGGTTTTACAGATGATAGATTATTATCTGCTAACTTTTCCATCAACAGACTCCTTTCTTTATCTGTCTTAACAACTATTTTATCAATTCCAGGACTTTTTCGTCCTTTGTTGATTTGAGTAACACGTCTTATAGCAAGTAACCTATTTGCTCTTGATTTTAACATCAATCTTTGTAAGTTACGTACTAACTTCATATTACCATTTGCAGATGCCCTATAAATACGTCTACGAAGATTATTAACCTTTTGTATAATTTCTTTCCAGTCTATTGAATGCCAATAGATTTTCTTGAAATTATCTTTAGTCTCAATTGTTACATTTGCGTTTAGCATCCAACTTTTCCAATTAATTCATAATCTTGTTTACCTATTTAGGGTAAATCACCAGTCTTAAGTTAGCATCATTTCTGATTAGCATATAAATGCCTATACACTCAGTTATTAATTTCTGTAGTCTTTCGACTTAGTGTCATTTGCTTTCTAAGACCTCTCTTACCTACTATCAGTTGCCTAATAATAGGCTTACCATGTTTCACTCATCAGAGAGACGTTAAGTTGGTTATCTTCTTTATACCGAGGAGCTGGCATTTTTAAAGAAGGCTGCGTATTCCTTCTTACAGCTAAGCTTTTCAGCTTTATCCTTATAACAGAATTTATCTGGAGTATCTGCTTCTGCATTGACGATATTTTCCATACGAAGATTCACTTTCGTTTAACCAATTTTAACTTTACCTTGCCCCTATTTCCCATCCAGATTAGTACTTTAGTTAGGCTTTCTATCGCGCTTAGTACAAGACCGTTACCAATCTCGCACCGCAATAGCGGTAACTAAGGTTTAAATGCAACCTTGCTACATTTCTGTAGTCTCTGTTTGAGCGACCTCATGTCGCACTACGCAATATGCAATCGATAAAGATTGCTGCTAAAAAATGAGTACTCATTAACCGATTGAATGTTAAAAAAAAAGAAGTTTGTGCTAGCAAAATCAAAAAAACCATGCTAACTTAAAACTCAGGTGAGAATTGGTATTGAGATAGCTATACAGTTTACAAGGGTTGAATTTTTAAGTAGAAGTACAGGAGGTGATAGTTGTCGTAAGGCAGCGTATAATGCAAGAACTATTGTTAAAAATAAGCAAACAGGTATAAGGTATAACTTCTCTCGTAAGAAAGATAACGTATATCATACAGTGCTGATACCGGATTATGTAAAACAAGAATTCAAGAATATTCAAACATTAATGAATGAGGTAGAACGAACCGCAAAAGACCCAAACAGCCAGTTGTTGAAGGATATCGTAATAGCGTTGCCAGATGAGAAGGAGCTAAATTTAGAGCATAGAATAGAACTAACTCATCGAATAGTTGATGCAATGGAATGGGTGCAAAATGGTCTTGGAGTACAGATAGACATTCATAAGCCTCAAATAGGAGATAAAAACTGGCATGCACATATATTGCTCACTATGAGAAGATTTAGAAAAGATGGAACTGGTTTAGGAGATAGAGCAGTAGATTTAAACCCAAAAATCATAACAGTTAATGGCAAAAAGGTTGTTATTAAAGATTCCAAGATGATTCATGAAATAGCAAAAGAAGAAACTAATGCATATTTCGCTGAATTAGGCTTGCCATATAGAGTTGACGAGACAAGCAAAGTACCTGGAAAGCATATTGGACCTCGTAGAATTAGGAATTTTATTAATGAAGTATTAAATGAAAATGAGTTACGTAAAGAGGCTCATTTGAAGATTATTAATGATGCTGACGTAATAACAGATTCTATAACACATTACAAATCTATTTTTACTAAGCAGGATGTTGAAAAAGCAGTAAAAGATATACCAGATCCAACAGCAAGAGAACAGTTAGTTCAGCAAGTGCTTAGTTCAAATAGAATACTAGAGTTATACCATGATGATGGTGAAAGTAGCAAATATTTTACGACAATTGAGGTTCGAAATGAGGAGACGAGAATAATCAGAATAGCTAATAAAATCAATGATCAGGTTTATTACAACAACATTTACAATCTTAAAAGTGATATCGAAGGTCTAGCAAATGTTAGTGAGGAACAGAAACAAGCGCTAAGGCATATTTTGCTTAGCACTAGTGGAGTTAGAGTCTTGAGAGGAAGAGCTGGTACAGGAAAATCTTATGTTTTAGCAAAAGCGCATAAGCTCGCAACAAATCGTGGACAAAAAGTTATTGGTATTGCTCCTACTCATAAGGCAGTATCAGAGCTGAGGAGCAAAGGTTATACAGAGGTCTATACAGTAAAAGGATTTTTATATAATCGAAAAAAAATTTTTATGCAAGACAGCTTAATAGTAGTAGATGAAGCTGGAATGGTAGGTACTAAAGCTTATGCAGAGCTGTTTAGAGTAGTTAGAAACAATAATTGTCAACTGATACTTGCTGGGGATGAAAAACAGTTAGCTTCAATAGAAAGAGGCGGAATGTTTGAGATGCTGAGTAATATTTTTGGTTCACATGTTTTAGTAAATATTCGAAGACAAAGTGAAAACTGGAGCAGAGAAGCAGCAATGGAGTTTGCTGAGAGTAATATTTTAAGCGGTATAACCTTACTGAGGCAAAATAACTGCGTTAGGTTTGATAATACGTTGCAGGACTCAATGAGTAAGTTAATATACAACTGGAGTCTAAGCAAATTTAAACCACATGAAAAATTGGTAATTACAGTACGTAATAAAGATGTCGACATTCTTAATTCAAGTATTAGGTCTTTGTTAAAAGCAAATGGTACGCTAAAAGGCACAGAATATAGGCGTTCAATATTGGAGAAAGAACGGACAAAGACAACTGTTTTTAGTAAAGTTTTTAGTAAAGTTGAAAACTGGTTTAAGTCTATAATCAATGATATCAATGATAGATCTCATGTGAATGAAGAATATTATCATTTTACCGTTAAACCAGAGCAAGAAGCTAAAGTAGAAAAAGTCCAGCAAGAGAATAGCATAAAGCAATATCCATTCAAAGATATTTCTACTCCATTGTTTATGCAAATCAAAGAACAAAGACAGTATGATTATGATGTAACCATTCTGTCAGCAGAAGGAAAAACGATATCAAGTTTTCAGGAAGCTGGCATTGATAGCAGAATGGTATATAGCTCAAATGTAAATAATTTAAAGTATTATCAGCCATTTCAAGGAGAAAAGATTCTTATAGCTGCAAATAATGATAAACAAAATAAAGAATATGTAAGCACTATAAACGAGGCTGTAAAAGTACTGACAAGCAAAGGAGCAATTACTAGCATCGTAATTCATTCAGAAGGTGAAGATTTTAACGACATGCTAAAAAATAAAGGAGCCGTAGCTGTTAAGGAGCTTATGATACCTGAAATCATGAAGTTAATTAATACTCAGAACGTAAAAACAGAGTCTGAACAAGTGGTGAAAACTAACATAGCTCCAAAAATTGGAGTTAGACGGTAGTGCTGAAGATTTGAAATTGAATGTAAGCTATTCATTCACAGGGCGAATTACAAAATGAGCTATACATAACAGCTCACAGTGATGTTTGTAATTTGCATTATGCACTGCTAAGATAATAATGACTATATATGTTCTTCATAATAATGGTGTAGGAATAGAAAGTTCTAACATAAGCATGATAGGGAATGCAGAGCAAGTACGGCTGTACTACAATGTGCAAGCTACAAAAAATGTTGCTAACCTAATAGAGCAGCTTAGCACAGCTAAGACAGACTCTATCAATTCAAAAGAGGAGAATAATGATGTTCAAGCAAATGAAGTAAGGCAATATCAATCTGCTCAAAACTATAGAAAAAACGATTATTATTCAAATAGCGAGGAAGACCTACAAAAATTGAGGGATGCAATAGCTTATAGAGCTGACACTATAGCTCGTGATATTCTTGGAGATCCAAATCAGCGCCTATCTAGACACGGACGATTACGTTGGGGAGACACTGGCAAAATACAAGTAACCACCGAGGACAAGTACGCTGGAAAATGGTATGACTTTAGTACAGGACAAAAGGGTGATTTATTATCCCTGGCTCAAAGAGAAAGAGGATACAGCTTTTTTGAGGCAAAGGAATATTTGAAAAGTATGGTTGGAATGTCTAATATTAGTCAACGGTATCAGAGACCGCCTAAGACTGACGATTCTCAACAATACACTCAACAATCTGAAAGTGTTAAAATCGCAAAAGTTCAAAACTTGTATGAACTATCAAGTAAGATACATGGTTATGATATAGATAAGAACCCACATGCAGAAGTAGTAAAAAAGTATCTTGAAAATCGTGGTATTACTTTTGACAAAAGCACTGCAAGTTCAGACTTAAAAGCAAGTATACTGTTTGATACTCAAACGAGAGAAAATTATCCAGCATTTACAGCATTTGCAAGAAATTCAAAAGGAGAAATTACCGGAGTACAGGCCGTATATCTAAATTCGGCAGGAGATAAGGCGAATATTTCAATTAACAGAAGATCTTTCGGTAAAATCAGAGGATCGTTCATAACAATCGCAAAGCGAAATGCGAATGACCCTAATATAACAATTATAGCAGAAGGCGCTGAAACAGCATTGAGCTTGCAGCAATCAGGCATTAAAGGTAATATCATTGCTAGTGCAGGAATTTCGAATTTGAGAAATTATTCACCATTTCCTGGTGAAAAAATCATCATTGCAGCAGATAATGATAGCAAAAATCCTATAACTAATAATACTGTAATTAAAGCTGCAAAAACGTTAGAAATGAAGGGAGCGATAACTTGTATAGTCAAACCACCAGAAAATGGTGATTTTAATAATCTGTTGCAAAGTTGTGGAGAGCAGTCAATTAGAGACATTATAGAACCTGAAATTACTAAACTGACTAAGGCAGTTGAAACAACCAAACTTACTCAAACAGAAAATAATAGTATAGCAAAACAAAATGATATTACGAATGTTAAAGAATTGTATAATAAATCGTCATCTCTATACTACTTTAAACAAGAAGAGGAAGCTAAGGTGGAAGCAATAGTAGTTAATAAATATTCAGAAAACCATACAGGAATTTATAGTTCAAAAATCTTTAATAATTCATAATTTAAGGGCAAATATGGTTTTTGATGAAGAGACTCAAAAATCCTGGCCTGCACTCACTATTTTTGTTAAAAATGACAAAGATGAAATTACTGGAGCTAAGATATTAGCTCTGAATTCAAAAACATGTAATAAAGCTGATGTAGCTGAAAAATCTGTTGGTACAATTAGTGGGTCATTTGCTGAAATTGCTCAACAGAATTCAAAATACTCACCTGTAACAATCATTACAAAGGATATTGAAACAGCGTTAACCATTCAACAAGCTGGAGTTGAAGGAAAAATCTTATGTGCAATTGAAGCCGAAAATTTGCAAAACTATAATCCTAGCCCAAAAGAAAAGATCATTCTAGCAGTTAAAAATGACGTAAATACTGAAAAAGCTGAAAAAGTTCTGGAGGATAAGGGAGCAGTAGTCTGCACAGTCAAAAATGACTTCAATAATGTATTAAAAACTCAAGGATTATATGCTGTTAGAAATATTATCAGCCCTGAAATAAGAAAACTTAATGAAAAAATTGAATCAATACAAACTAATATACAACCAGGATTATGTCTGAAACACTAGGCAGAGTATGACACAGCATTTTTTATTTAAAAAACTATAGAGTAAAAAAATATGACAAAAAAATTAAAGCATGATTCATTGGCAAAGACAATCATGAGTGATCCAGTGGCTGCACAAGAATTTCTAGAGTATTATTTACCAATGAATTTCAAGAGTTTAATAGATTTATCACAAATAAAAGTAGAGCAAGAGAGTTATATAGAAGAATCGTTAAAGAAAAAATACAGCGATATCGTCTATAGAGTTGCCACCAAAAAACATGGCAATGCTTTTATTTATATATTAATTGAAGCTCAATCAACCGTCGATTATTGGACAGCTCTGCGGTTATGGAGATACACATTGTTATTGTGCGAAAGGCATAAGAAAGAAAAAGCTAAATTACCATTAGTGTATAATTTAGTGATCTACAACGGCAAAAAAGTCTACAACGCACCTAGGAATTTGTGGAATTTATTTACAGATTCAATGATAGCTAAGCAATTAATGACTTCTGACTATCAATTAGTCGATTTGCAAAGTATGTCGAATGATGAAATTGTTAGGAAAAAGCATATCGGAATGCTCGAATATATGCTAAAGCACATTCATCAACGAGATATGTTAAAGCTTTGGGAAGAGTTTCTAATAAAGTTCAAACATGTTTTAATACTTGACAAAGAAAAAGGCTATATTTACCTACGATCATTTTTATGGTATACTGATACTAAATTACTAGAGAGTCAGCAACCAGAATTAGAGCAGGTTCTGGCTAAGTATTTATCTGAAGAAGAAAAAGGTAATATTATGAGAACTATTGCTGCAAAATATATTGATGAAGGCAGAGCTGAAGGCAGAGCTGAAGCTGCACAAGAGCTTGCAATGAACTTATTAAAAGCTGGCTTTTCAGTTGAATTTATTTCTGAAAATACTGGATTGTCAAAAGAAGAAGTGATTAATTTAAAAAATAACATAGAGTATTAATTTTTCGAATTAATACTCTACTAACTTAAGTTTTTTGAGCAATTTATATTCACAAACAAAAGCTGTATTTAAGTTTTGTAGCTGCATAGTTAGTTTTGTGATGGGAAAGTTACCGGCAAGCTTTACATAACATGTAAGGTCTGGTAGGTTCATAATTTCAGATGGCATAACTAAAATCTTTTTACGCTCAACATTATTCATATTTACTCCATCTCGCATAGTATTTGATCCATATGACAAGTTTTCTTGAGTTTCAATAATTTCTTGCTCACCTAGTGTTAATGCTGATTTATAAGCCGTAGCCTGATCACTAACTCGAAAAATAAATTTACTATTAAACAAATCCAGCATAGAAGCACATTCAGCAGCTCCATATATTGCTTCTAATTGATGAATGTTCTGCAATCCAGCAACAAAGCAGCCTCCATACTTTCTACTTTCAGCTAAAGCAACTGGTAAAGACGAAACTTTTTGTAGAGCTGGCAATTCATCGAGTATAAACCACATGTTTTTGTTATCATGATTAGGATTTCTACACATCAAAGCCTTGATAGCTATGCTTATCCATGCTGAAATAAGTGGGCATAAAGTAGCTCTTTGATTTGGGTTAGCTGTGATAAATAGCCAGCTAGTTTCATCAGAATTACTAAACCATTCTTTTATGCTAAAACTACCTCCAGGCTTTAAATATTGTAGCGAAGTAATATTCTTTCCAAGCGTAGATTGAATTCCTGCAGAAGTCTCGAGCGCGCTTTCGCTTATAATACCTGATACGGCAGTGCTTCTAAAAGCTTTTGCAAATTGTCTATTATCAGAGTAAATGATTGTATGAATTAGTTTTATGATATCTTTATCATCCTTATATAGCTTCAATGCTTCAGACAAGACTAATTCAGCATTTTTAGCAAAAAAGTCATCAAGTTTAGGAGTATAATTACTAAAACTACTCGCTATATCATGAAAATCAGCTGCTTCAAAACAATCATTCCAAGGCAACCATTGCTCACTATTTTTTTCCAAAGGATTAAGCAGTTTATCACATTTAGGGTCAAAAAATCTATCAGTAAAAGCTCCAGTTGTATCTACAATTATTGCTCGATCTTTGTGTAATCGAATTTGTGGTAGCAGTTCGTTAAGCATATTAGTTTTACCAGTACCTGTTGTTCCAGTAATCAGAATGTGTAGCCTTTCACTATTCTTTACTAATGGCAAGCCTCCAAAACGGATTTTAGAGGCCTTTTTAGCTCTTTTTAGCATTTTGGCTAAGCATTTGTATCCTACAAAATCAGCACCTCTAATTTTGGCCTTAATAATCGTTTTTTTACCTTGAGCTGTAAAGAAAACAATTGAGATTATCACACCAATAGTAAAAACAATTAATCCTTCTAACAATGCTGAATTGATTAAGAATTCCCATAATTGCTGTATTTTAAATCCATGTTTGCCTGTATAAAACTCATGCAAAAAGTCTTGAGCATTGAGGTGCATCCATTTTTTAAACCTTAAACTATAAAACTTAATGCCTATTTGATCGATATCATAAAAATGCTCACCAATTGCTAACTTAAGCTGTACATATCTTTCAATTGCAAAATAATACAAGCTGCTCAGAAAAACTTTTTGATATAATCGACATATAATCCAGAATATCGATAATCCTAACCCAATTATAAAAACGTTGGTACTACCTTGCCCAAACATTCTTAACTTATGAGCAAATAACTGCGATCCTTGTGAAATTTCCTTGATTCTGAAAATTCATCTATCTCAAGAGTATTTTTTCAATATCTGTAGTTTTTGCTCATACTCTTTTACTCCAGTAAAATTCTTCAATTCTGTTAACTTTTTAATTGTTAGTTCATATTCTTCTATAAGATTAGGCATATATTTAATAGCTAAGTTAAAATTCTCCTTAGCCTTTGAGTATTGTCCTAAACTTACTAATGAAATTCCTTTTTCAAGATAATTTTCAGCAAAATTAGGTTTATGTTTAATAGCTATATCAAGATTTTCTACTGCTTCTTGATGTTTTCCTAATTTCTCAAGAATCATTCCTTTACGGTAGTAAGCCTCTGCACAATTCGGATTGTATTTAATTGCTAGATTGCAGCTTTTTATTGCTTCTGGATATCTTTTTAACATACTTAGCACATAACCTTTGTTATGGTATGCTGTTGCATCATTAGAATCATACTTAATAGCTAAGTTAAAATTTTCTATCGATTCTGAAAATTGACCCAAAAATATCTGTACTAGCCCTTTATTATTATATGCTTCTGAGTAATCTGGCTTATATTTAATGGCAAGATTATAGTTTTCAATAGCATCATGAAGTTGCATTAAATGCATTAATACTGTACCTTTGTTATAATAAGCTTCTGGATAACTAGGATTATGCTTAATAGCAATATCAAAGTTTTCCATTGCTTCTTCATACTGTCCTAAGTTGTTCAAATAAGCCCCTTTATTGTTATAAGCTTTTGCAAAATTAGGTTTATATTTAATTGCTAGATCATAAAATATTATAGCTTCTTTATCTTTTCCTAATTTTTCATACGATGCTCCTTTGTTATTGTAAGCTTCTGCAAAATCAGGTTTGTGCTTAATAGCTAAATTATAATTTTCTACGGCTTCTAATAGCTTTCCCAGATCATCTAAAGCTATTCCTTTACTATTATATGCTGACGCATAACTTGGGTCATACTTAATAGCTATATTAAAATTTTCTATTGCTTCATGATATTTTTTTAGCCTTAAAAAAGAACTTCCAATATTCGAATATTCTTTAGCTAAAACATTTTCGTTTTTAATGCTATTTTGTTGAATTAGCTTGTTTTCTTCTGCTGCAATAGCTGTACTTAAAAGTATTAGCGGTAAAATTAGTGTTATAGCTAATTTATATATATTTTTCATAAATTCAATATACCTTTAACTTTTATCTTTTTTCGTTATTCCAAGATTTTCCAAAGCTTGCTTACCAGCCATTAAAAATGTTGAATCAGTAGTATCAGAAAATTTTTTCTGTATTTTTTGAGTCTCATTTTTAATATTATCAGGAATTTGATTAAGAGTCTTTACTTTTTCGTTATCACTAAAAGTTTGTTCTATATTCTGTACATGCATTACATTGCTGTTATTATAAATGTTACTAGCCTTAGCTTGTAATTGTTCAATATTTTTCTCAAAAGTATTTTGTAGATCTTGTGTAGTCGAAAAGTTAGCATCATTAATATGATTATTCAAATCTTTAGGTACTTCATTGTTGATTTGAGCAACTTCAAAAGCAATTTTTTCTGCTTCAGGCGAGTGATCTTTAGCCCATCTAGCTGCTTGCTCCTTGCTTCTTATTTCAGGATTTTGAGCAATAATTTCATTTAATACAAGTTCATTGATGTTACGATCAATAGTGATAGAGTTTTGAGATACATAATTCATGCTATAACTAAGTTGCTCCATTTCTTGTTTAGTTTTAGCTATTTCTTGTCCAATAGATTGTTGCTCAGAAAGATTAGCATTTAGATTCTCACTTAATGACCGCACATCACTATTTGTAGTACTGAATCTTCCTTCTTTAACTGCACTTTGAATTTTGGATACTGCTTCATTATATGATTGTTGCTGATTCACTGAGTTACCTTGGTTTTCTTCTTTAGCTTTTCCTCCTAAAACTTTACCTCCAACATAAAATATGCTACCACCGGCTTCTACATTAGTACCACTGGTGTTCCTGACATTACTACCTGTATGCTGACTAAAGGATTCGCTATCAGAACTAACAATTTGCAGAGCTTGGTATTCGCTCTCAGTTAGGCCTATAGACAGAGCTTCATCATGAGTTAACCTTCTGCCTATGTCTATGGCCATGGAGTTTCCTGTTGAAATAAGATTGGCCTCTTTTTGTGTCAGTGAATTAAGCATGCTCTGAGAACTCGAAAACTGGTTTTGATATCCAGTTTGTAGCAGTGCAGAAGAGCGGAAGTTTGTTTCCAATGAATGTACAGTTTGAATTACAAATTGCTCGCCATTATTTCCAATAATAATTTTGTGGCTACCATAATTGATAATACTATCAGTCATATCTAATGAAGGAGCTAGGTTTTGTTGAGAAATAGTCCTATTGCCTATGCTGTAATTATCCATACTCAAGTTATTGTCGACTATATTACTTCCTAAGCTGCTAGCAACTTGTATAGGAGAGAACTGGCTAGCTAAGTTAGCTGTAGCATGAGCGCAAGCTTTTATCACTGCCCAAGAAAGCATTGGTATTGATGATGCAAGCATTTGAAACGTTGCATAGCTATATAAAATCATTTCTGCAAAGCTTCCTTGCGATAGCATATTCAGCCCATAATCACTACCGAAAGCTCCAGATTTACTGGATAAGCTGATCATTCCTAGACAATGGATTATTGTAAAAAATACTGGCCAGCTGCTGACCCATATTATTAACAAAATCCATGTTTTTAGTATGTTGTAGCCGCCAGGCAGTAAGCCCATTGGAAATACAATAAAGATCATTGAAACTACTAATGCAAAAAAAACAGATTGTAAAATAGGCATCATGTGAGCAGCCATTTCCCCAGCGACTAGATACGAAAATGATTGTTGAAAGAGCCCTCTGATTGCATGCATACTCACCAGATTAGGATAAATTCGTGATAATGAAAACTTCTCACGCCAGTCATCATATGACTCACGATTAGCATTAAGAAGCATAGCTTGCTTCATCCATCCATGAATGTCTTGTTGTTCTCTTTGTAGATATTTTAGTGTATCTCCAGTCATGACTTTTAGTCTTTGACTTAACATGTGTGATTGATCAGATTGAACTTCAATCGCAGCTGCAAACTTGGTTAAAAGTCCTTCATTTAATTCTTTATGAATTGCTGCTTTAATCAATGGAGTAGCTTGTCTATAGATACCGTGATAAGAATCAAGAAAAGAAATAATAATTTTATAAAAAAGATGTAAGTTTTTATAAAATTATTATTTCTGATTGATTAAAACATTAGGATTAAAAGGAGAATTATGCTTTAAAACACCATAAATGATATGTAATAACTTACGCATAGCGGCAATAAGGATAAGCATTTTGGGTTTGCCAGTATCAGACAAACGTTGAGAAAATTGCTTGATAATACAATTATGTCTTAAGGCAGACATAGCAGGCATATAAAAAGACTTACGTAGATCTGAATTACCAGTTCTAGAGATTATACTAGCCCCCCGCACGGAACTGCCAGATTGACGATGCTTAGGATTAAGACCTACAAAAGCTACAACTTGTTTAGCAGAACTAAATTTCTCAATATCTGCTAAAAAAGCAAGAACTACAGCCTGTGTTTTTGCTCCTATGCCTGGTATTGACTCAAGCCTTATTATGAAGATCTGTGTTATTTTTAATATGGTCATTGATTAGTTGTTCAATTTCTTTAATTTGCGTTTCAAGAAATTCAATATGCATTTGAATATTATTAGCAATTGCTTTAGAAGCTCCTTCTAATCTATTTGTTTCTTGTGTTTTATGCTTAATTAAAACATTCAGGCGATTAACTAGCTGCTGTAGTTCTTGAATATAAAGAGGCTGTGGATACCATGCTTCCGGTTTCATTGCTTTGCAAAAATCTGCTATTAATACACTGTCTGCTTTATCTGTTTTTGTACGACTAAGTTTACTCATTGCAAAACCTTTAATACGGGCAGGATTTACTACGCTTACTTTATAACCATAATCGTACAGATATTTAGCTAAATTTTTCCAGTAGATACCTGTTGCTTCCATACAAACATGTCCAGTTCCTCTGCTTTTTAACCATGTTACTAATTTGTTAAACCCTTCAGAATTATTATTAAATTTTCTTGTTTGAACTTTATTATTAATTAACACAGCTGCATCAAATGTCTCTTTAGAAACGTCAATTCCTACAATTATACTATTCATAATCACCAAATTTTATGTTAAATATCTCAAAACCAACCTTGTAAATACAGGCTTTTTGCCTAAGAATACCGTCCGGTTTTTAATTAAAAAAGCTAGTTACTTATCTATAGAACAGGCTATTAGCCTTAGGAACGCTACTGTATACTAGCTTTCTTTTGTGCTATTGCTATAATCTTTTATTTTATTGCAATTTCACTTATTTTTATCATACAAGGACTCTCAGTAGCATCAATCAAGACTACTTCATAATTCATATCACTCTTCATTAAAGCTTTACGGCCTGGAAGAGCAAAGTTTGCGTGTTTAACTAGGGTGTCTTCTACCCATTTTACAGCTTTATATGCTGAACTTTCACTAATTCCATAGTTCTGACCTATATGGAAATAAGTACGGTATTCTCTAAGGTATTCTAACACCATCAGCAACTGTTCCTCCAAATTGAGCTTATTTTTACGTCCACCTTTTGATTTCTTAAGACCATCAGCTTTCCTCAAAATATCCACCATCTTTGAAAATGTCCTCTTCCTTACTCCTGTTAATCGACGAAATTTTTCATCCTTTAACTCTTTAATCTGATCTAATTTCATTATTACTTCAAATTAGATTTTTATAACACCATTCTACATCATTCTCTAGTTTCAAAAGAAGTCTAGTGAACAATGGTTGCCTTGGAATGATTGTTTTGAAGCAGCTGATTTTCATGATATAGCTAGTAGTTTTAGTAATTATACTCCTAAACTTGATGACTTTTTTGCTAAAAATGCTGAATTAGTCTTGTCTGAAGCGTTGAAGCTATATAAGGATGATAAAGATATCATAAAACTAATTCATACAATCATTTACTCTGATAATAGACAATTTGCAAAAGCTTTTAGAAACACTGCTGTATCAGGTATTATAAGTGAAAGCGCGCTCGAAACTTCTGCAGGAATTCAGTCTACGCTTGGAAAGAATATTACTTCGCTACAATATTTAAAGCCTGGAGGTAGTTTTAGCATAAAAGAATGGTTTAGTAATTCAAATGAAACTAGCTGGCTATTTATCACAGCTAACCCAAATCAAAGAGCTACTTTATGCCCACTTATTTCAGCCTGGATAAGCATAGCTATCAAGGCTTTGATGTGTAGAAATCCTAATCATGATAACAAAAACATGTGGTTTATACTTGATGAACTTCCAGCTCTACAAAAAGTTTCGTCTTTACCAGTTGCTTTAGCTGAAAGTAGAAAGTATGGAGGCTGCTTTGTTGCTGGATTGCAGAACATTCATCAATTAGAAGCAATATATGGGGCTGCTGAATGTGATTCTATGCTGGATTTGTTTAATAGTAAATTTATTTTTCGAGTTAGCGATCAGGTTACAGCCTATAAATCAGCATTAACACTAGGTGAGCAAGAGATAATTGAAACTCAAGAGAACTTGTCATATGGATCAAATACTATGCGAGATGGGGTAAATATGAATAATGTTGAGCGTAAAAAGATTTTAGTTATGCCATCTGAAATTATGAACCTACCAGACCTTACATGTTATGTAAAGCTTGCCGGTAACTTTCCTATCACAAAACTAACTATGCAGCTACAAAACTTAAATACAGCTTTTGTTTGTGAATATAAATTGCTCAAAAAACTTAAGTTAGTAGAGTATTAATTCGAAAAATTAATACTCTATGTTATTTTTTAAATTAATCACTTCTTCTTTTGACAATCCGGTATTTTCAGAAATAAATTCAACTGAAAAGCCAGCTTTTAATAAGTTCCTTGCAAGCTCTTGTTTAGCCTTTACTTCACCAATCTCTATGCCTTCAGCTCTGCCTTCAGCTCTGCCTTCAGCTCTGCCTTCAGCTCTGCCTTCAGCTCTGCCTTTAGCTATGCCTTTAGCTATGCCTTTAGTTTCACCAATCTCTATACCTTCATCAATATATTTTGCAGCAATAGTTCTCATAATATTACTTTTTTCTTCTTCAGATAAATACTTAGCCAGAACCTGCTCTAATTCTGGTTGCTGACTCTCTAGTAATTTAGTATCAGTATACCATAAAAATGATCTTAGGTAAACATAACCTTTTTCTTTATCAAGTATTAAAACATGTTTGAACTTTATTAGAAAGTCTTCCCAAAGCTTTAACATATCTCGTTGATGAATGTGCTTTAGCATATATTCGAGCATTCCGATATGCTTTTTCCTAACAATTTCATCATTCGACATACTTTGCAAATCAACTAATTGATAGTCGGAGGTCATTAATTGCTTAGCTATCATTGAATCGGTAAATAAATCCCACAAATTCCTAGGTGCGTTGTAGACCTCTTTGCCGTTGTAGATCACTAAATTATACACTAATGGTAATTTAGTTTTTTCTTTCTTATGCCTTTCGCACAATAACAATGTGTATCTCCATAACCGCAGAGCTGTCCAATAATCGACGGTTGATTGAGCTTCGATTAATATATAAATAAAAGCATTGCCATGTTTTTTGGTGGCAACTCTATAGACAATATCGCTGTATTTTTTCTTTAACGATTCTTCTATATAACTCTCTTGCTCTACTTTTATTTGTGATAAATCTATTAAACTCTTGAAATCGCTTGGTAAATAATACTCTAGAAATTCTTGTGCAGCAACTGGATCGCTCATGATTGTCTTTGCCAATGAATCATGCTTTAATTGTTTTGTCATATTTTTTCACTCTATAGTTTTTTAAATAAAAAATGCTGTGTCATACTCTGCCTAGTGTTTCGGACATAATCCTGATTGTATATTAGTTTGTATTGATTCAATTTTTTCATTAAGTTTTCTTATTTCAGGGCTGATAATATTTCTAACAGCATATAATCCTTGAGTTTTTAATACATTATTGAAGTCATTTTTGACTGTGCAGACTACTGCTTCCTTATCCTCCAGAACTTTTTCTGCTTTTTCAGTATTTACGTCATTTTTAACTGCTAGAATGATCTTTTCTTTTGGGCCAGGATTATAGTTTTGCAAATTTTCGGCTTCAATTGCACATAAGATTTTTCCTTCAACTCCAGCTTGTTGAATGGTTAACGCTGTTTCAATATCCTTTGTAATGATTGTTACAGGTGAGTATTTTGAATTCTGTTGAGCAATTTCAGCAAATGAGCCACTAATTGTACCAACAGATTTTTCAGCTACATCAGCTTTATTACATGTTTTTGAATTCAGAACTAATATCTTAGCTCCAGTAATTTCGCCTGTTTCATTTTTAACAAAAATAGTGAGTGCAGGCCAGGATTTTTGAGTCTCTTCATCAAAAACCATATTTGCCCTTAAATTAGAATTGTTAAAGATTTTTGCACTATAAATTCCTGTATGGTTTTCTAAAAATTTGTTTGCTACTATTGCTTCCAGTTTAGCTTCCTCTTCTTGTTTAAAGTAGTATAGAGATGAAGATTTATTATACAATTCTTTAACATTCGTAATATCATTTTGTTTTGCTATACTATTATTTTCTGTTTGAGTAAGTTTGGTTGTTTCAACTGCCTTAGTCAGTTTAGTAATTTCAGGTTCTATAATGTCTCTAATTGACTGCTCTCCACAACTTTGCAACAGATTATTAAAGTCACCATTTTCTGGTGGTTTGACTATACAAGTTATCGCTCCCTTCATTTCTAACATTTTTGCGGATTTAATTACAGTATCATTAGTTATAGAATTTTTGCTATCATTATCTGCTGCAATGATGATTTTTTCACCAGGAAATGGTGAATAATTTCTCAAATTCGCAATTCCTGCACTAGCAATGATATTACCTTTAATGCCTGATTGCTGCAAGCTCAATGCTGTTTCAGCGCCTTCTGCTATAATTGTTATATTAGGGTCATTCGCATTTCGCTTTGCGATTGTTATGAACGATCCGCTGATTTTACCAAAAGATCTTCTGTTAATTGAAATATTCGCCTTATCTCCTGCCAAATTTAGATATACGGCCTGTACTCCGGTAATTTCTCCTTTTGCATTTCTTGCAAATGCTGTCAATGCTGGATAATTTTTTCTCGTTTGAGTATCAAATAGTATACTTGCTTTTAAGTCTGAACTTGCAGTGCTTTTGTCAAAAGTAATACCACGATTTTCAAGATACTTTTTTACTATTTCAACTTCTGCGCATTGATAGAGTCTGTCTTAGCTGTGCTAAGCTGCTCTATTAGGTTAGCAACATTTTTTGTAGCTTGCACATTGTAGTACAGCCGTACTTGCTCTGCATTCCCTATCATGCTTATGTTAGAACTTTCTATGCCTACACCATCATTATGAAGAACATATATATCTTTTTTGACAGCTGTTTGTGGGTTACAAACTGTTGTAGCATATCCATGTTTAAAGCTTATTTTATTCAAATCAAAGCTTACCTCGTTTCCTGTATCTGTCTTAGCTACAAACTTATTTTCATCAATTGATACTAGAGTTGCAAATTCACTGTTTTGTATTTGTAAATCCTTATCGTTTGTTTGAAATACAATTCGGTCTCCAGCCATGTAGTTAGCATATTTTTTTGATTCAGCTCCTGAAATTAAAATGCTGTATTCTGTACCTTTCAGAGCACCATTTTCCTTCATGTAGTTTCTGATGTGTTGATTAATATTTTCAGCTTCTTTATGGTCAGCAATTATCAAACGATCCTGCAGCTCAAATTTACTATTCTTCCAATCATTGATTAATTGGTTTATTGATTCTTTCAGAGTGTTATCAGCTCTCAAGCTATTATTATCACTAAGTAGCACTATACCATCAGCAATATCACCATTTATCAACTTTATAGCTACGTTGTGGTTCAAGCTGTTAGCCTTAGGATTTTCTATATCTGTTTTTGAATTATGAATGTTATTGAAATTATTTGAATCATTGATTTTGTCAGTCATATAAAACCTCACCTTCGCATCACTAAATTGTTTTGCGGTATAAATATTTGCTATTTTTACCGTTTGAATTATAATTTTATTGCTAGGTGATTATTGGAATAGTTTTCCTGTTAAATGTAGAGCTTGCAAAAGTTCAAACGCTTTCAGTATTCTCTTAGCGGGGCATAATGCGAATTACAAACATCACTGTGAGCTGTTTATGTATAGCTCATTTTGTAATTTGCTCTGTGAATGAATAGCTTACATTCAATTTCAAATCTTCAGCACTACCGTCTAATTCTAATTTTTGGAGCTATATCAGCTTTTACAATTTGTTCAGGCTCTGTTTTTACGTTCTGAGTATTAATTAACTTCATGATTTCAGGTATCATAAGCTCCTTAACAGCTGTGGCTCCTTTATTTTTTAGCATTTCGTTAAAATCTTCACCTTCTGAAGGAACTACGATGCTAGTGATTGCTCCTTTGCTTTTTAATGCTTTTGCAGCCTCGTTTATAGTACTTGCATACTCTTTATTCTGTTTATAATTATTTGCAGCTATAAGAATCTTTTCTCCTTGAAATGGTTGATAGTACTTCAAATTATTTACATTTGAGCTATATACCATTCTGCTATCAATGCCAGCCTTCTGAAAACTTGATATCGTTTTTCCTTCTGCTGACAGAATGGTTACATCATAATCATATTGTCTTTGTTCTTTGATTTGCATAAACAATGGAGTAGAAATATCTTTGGTGGTGCATTGCTTTATGCTATTCTCTTGCTGGACTTTTTCTACTTTAGCTTCTTGCTCTGGTTTAGCGGTAAAATGATAATATTCTTTATTCACATGAGATCTATCATTGATATCATTGATTATAGACTTAAACCAGTTTTCAACTTTACTAAAAACTTTACTAAAAACAGTTGTCTTTGTCCGTTCTTTCTCCAAATCATGAGCAGTTTTCAGAGTTATGCTAGCTGATTTCTCATTTGGTCTGCTGAGCTGATTTATTAAGCTGTTAATGGTTTTAGTTGCTTCCTTATTGCAATATAACTTTAAGTTCTCTATATGCCTTGTCATAGCTACGTATGAGCTGCTTATATTACTTACTCCATTATGCAAAACGTATACATCTTTTATAGAAGCTCCCTGGACCTTATAAACAGTACTTGCATAGCCATGTTTAAATTGTATTTCACTAGGATCAAAACTCACTTCTTTTCCTGTGTCTGTCTTAGCTATAAATTTATTTTTACTAACCGAAGTTAAAGTTGCAAATTCACTATTTTGTATTTGTAAATCCTTATAGCTTTTTTGAAATACTATTCTATCTCCTGCCATATATGACTTTTTCCTTCCATCAATAGAACGCTCATATTCTGTGCCTTTTAGCGTACCATTTGCTTTTAACAAAGACCTAATACTTGAATTAAGAATGTCGACATCTTTATTACGTACTGTAATTACCAATTTTTCATGTAGCTTAAATTTGCTTAGACTCCAGTTGTATATTAACTTACTCATTGAGTCCTGCAACGTATTATCAAACCTAACGCAGTTATTTTGCCTCAGTAAGGTTATACCGCTTAAAATATTACTCTCAGCAAACTCCATTGCTGCTTCTCTGCTCCAGTTTTTACTTTGTCTTCGAATATTTACTAAAACATGTGAACCAAAAATATTACTCAGAATCTCAAACATTCCACCTCTTTCTATTGAAGCTAACTGCTTTTCATCTCCAGCAAGTATCAGTTGACAATTATTGTTTCTAACTACTCTAAACAGCTCTGCATAAGCTTTAGTACCTACCATTCCAGCTTCATCTACTACTATTAAGCTGTCTTGCATAAAAATTTTTTTTCGATTATATAAAAATCCTTTTACTGTATAGACCTATGTATAACCTTTGCTCTTCAGCTCTGATACTGCCTTATGAGTGGGAGCAAGGCCAATAACTTTTTGTCTACGATTTGTTGCAAGCTCATACGTTTTTGCTAAAACATAAGATTTTCCTATACCAGCTCTTCCTCTCAAGACTCTAACTCCACTAGTGCTAAGCAAAATATGCCTTAGAGCTTGTTTCTGTTCTTCACTAACATTTGCTAGACCTTCGATATCACTTTTAAGATTGTAAATATCGTTGTAATAAACCTGATTATTGATTTTATTAGCTATTCTGATTATTCTCGTCTCCTCATTTCGAACCTCAATTGTCGTAAAATATTTGCTACTTTCACCATCATCATGGTATAACTCTAGTATTCTATTTGAACTAAGCACTTGCTGAACTAACTGTTCTCTTGCTGTTAGATCTGGTATATCTTTTACTGCTTTTTCAACATCCTGCTTAGTAAAAATAGATTTGTAATGTGTTATAGAATCTGTTATTACGTCAGCATCATTAATAATCTTCAAATGAGCCTCTTTACGTAACTCATTTTCATTTAATACTTCATTAATTAAATTCCTAATTTCAATATATTTAATATTCCCAATATGCTTTCCCGGCACTTCGCTTATCTCGTCAACTCTATATGGTAAGCCTAATTTAGCGAAATATGCATTAATTATTTCTTTTACTCTTTCATGAATCATCTCGGGATCTTTAATAACAACCTTTTTGCCATTAACTGTTATGATTTTTGGGTTTAAATCTACTGCTATATCTCCTAAACCAGTTCCATCTTCTCTAAATCTTCTCATAGTAAGCAATATATGTACATGCCAGTTTTTATCTCCTGTTTGAGGCTTATGAATGTCTATCTGTACTCCAATACCTTTTTGCACCCATTCCATTTCATCAACTATTTGATGAGTTAGTTCTATTCTATGCTCTAAATTTAGCTCCTTCTCGTCTGGCAATGCTATTACTATATCCTTCAACAACTTACTATTTTCTCTTGTTTCTGTTCGTTCTACCTCATTCATTAATGTTTGAATATTCTTGAAGTCTTGATTTACATAATCCGGTATCAGCACTGTATGATATACGTTATCTTTCTTACGAGAGAAGTTATACTTTATACCTGTCTTCTCGTTTTCAACAATAGTTCTTGCATTATACGCTGCCTTACGACAACTATCACCTCCTTCACTTCTACGTAAAAATTCAATCCTTGCAAACTGTATCGCCATCTCAATACCAATTCTCACCTGAGTTTTAAGTTAGCATGGTTTTTTTGATTTTGCTAGCATAAACTTCTTTTTTTTAACATTCAATCGGTTAATGAGTACTCATTTTTTAGCAGCAATCTTTATAGATTGCATATTGCGTAGTAAGCTTATTTTTCAATGAAGCTTCTAACCTTGAATTCACGTTTTTTTGACTATAATTATTTGATGTTGGTTTGGTAGGCGCGGTTTTTTTTCTTTACTGGGATTTTATTTTGATATATTCTTGCCTGATTTTTTTATCTTTCTGAATTACTAACATGGCAAATCTTATGCAGCAAAAAATTACTCTTCAGCAAAAAAAGGCTAAGCTAATCATGGATGAGATTAACCTTAAAATCAAAGAACGTAAAATGCGTACTCGACGTCTTATCGAAATGGGTGGATTAGTTGCTCTAAAGCTAAGCTTGATCACTTATCAGCAAATACGTTATTTGGTGCAATTGTTTCACTAAAAGAAACTTTAACACAACATCCAAATGTTCAGGAGCATTGGACTACAATAGGTAAAGATATTTTTGATAAAGAACAGCAAAATAAAGCTGCCGTGATTTTAAAATTTACCTCCTCCGAACCAGACGAAAACACTAAGCGCCACATTCGCCTTCATGGCTTAAAATGGAACAGTTTTCGTCAAGAATGGTGCGGTCATGTTAAGGACATTGAGGCCTTAAAGAATGGCCTTCTCAATGTTCAGTATAGTATAGAACTTGTAGTGTGATATAAAGCATCTAATAGAAGTAGCATACAACACATCAAAAGTAAGATTTTGTGTTGTATATTCATTATTATTTTACACTATTTTTTAAATTTAATACTTCTTGTATTGATAAATCCGTATATTCAGCAATTGTCTCAACTGATAATTCAGACTTCAATAATTTTATTGCAAAATCTTTTTTTGCTTTAGCTTCACCTAGCTTTATTCCTTCAGCTTTACCTTGAGCTTTACCTTTAGCTTCACCTAGCTTTATTCCTTCAGCTTTACCTTCGGCTTTACCTTCGGCTTTACCTTCAGCTTTACCTTTAGCTTCACCGAGCTTTATGCCTTCAGCTTTACCTTCAGCTTTAGCGCGTTCGAGTTTATAATCTTCTACTGCTTTATTATCCCATATACGCTTTAACTCTTGTTCATAGGTTATTAGTTCGTCTTCACTCCAATTAAACTGATCTAATGCCTCATACGCTCTTTTTATTATTAAATCTTCACCTATTATTTTATTATATCCATCTAATGTTGTTTCTTTTGCATGTTTAAAAAAATAGCACCACTTCTCTGTTATATCACTTAACTCTTCCACTCTATTTTTTTTAAATTTTGGTAATTCTATAAAGGTAAATGAAAAGTCCTTTAGATCATGCTCATATGTCTTTTTATCCAATATTACATGCCTTGATATATAGTCTTCTTTGTTTGGAAACAATTTATAATCTGCTATAGCTATAAATATAACTTCCTTTAGGTCTGAGTATTTTCCTTCTTTCCCTCTATTTGGTTGCCTGCCATATGCCTTTGCTGCATAATACTGTGCTCTTTTTTCAAATCCTTGTGTAGGATCTACTTGCATTTCTATTATATATTGCGCACCGTTTTTATCTTTACACAAAACATCTACTATTGATTCTTTTTTGGACGCTATGTCTGCATCTAATATCGTTCCTAAAAACTCTACTTCTGTTATTTCTCTATTCCCTTCAAACAATAATATATCGTTCAGAAAATGTATTAGTATGTCCTTGTTTTTTTCTGATCCAAATATCTTTTTAAATGCTACATCATTCTTTGGGTCTAGAAATCTTGATAAATGCATATATTTTTCATATTTTCTATTCTTTTTAAATTATACAATAAAATAACCTACATGAACATTCTCTTATTGAATTTTAATTTCTGCAATTCACTACATTAACCACCTATTAAACTTTAGTTTATTAGGTGGCATAAAGCTTACAGTATTTATTTAGCTCTATAGCAATTTCTGGTAATTTAAGATATTCAGCAAGAGGTATAAATTCTTGCTGCGTTTCTAGTATGATTTCTTGTCTTTTTTCATAAGGTTTTATTGATACAGTCTGAATATTATGGAATCGGTCAAAAAGCTTAATTAATAATAGTTCTGTTTTATTTCGGTTATATAATGTTTGAATCATTTCTCTAGAACTGATTTTTTTATTATCCTTAATCCTGGTGAGGTCTGAAACCTGTTCTGCAATATTATGACCAAATTCTTGACCTATTTTTTCTTTAGTTAGTGTTGTGTCTTCGATGGTATCATGTAGTATTGCTGTAATAATCGTATCTGTTTCAAAGCTGTAGTCTGATACCATATAAGCTACTTCTAATGGATGCATATAATAAGGTTTTCCAGTATCTCTCTTTTGCTGACCATGATATTTTTGGGCATAAAATATTGCTTTTTCAACTTTATCAAGATCAATTTTAGTATTAAATCTTGCGTTGGTTTCAAACAGCTTATTTAGTAAGCTTTCGCTATAAAAGTCTATCATTTTTCATCTCTAAATAATCTTTAATAAATTATACAATAAATTAAACTTTTTATATACTTCAATCCCAGATAAAAACTGGGAAAGAAGCGAATTAATTTGATTAAAAAAGTTGTACTGGAATATTGCAAGTAATGGTTGTAAACTTGTCTTTTTCGCTTTCTATTTCCATTTCTCCATTAAGTTGATTAATAAGGTAATTTACAAACCATAATCCTGATTCAAGCATTAGCGGATAGTCTCTTACCAACTCAAAATCAGCTAATTTAGCTTTTATATTCCCTAATTTTTCTTTTGAAATACCGCTTCCTGTATCATGTATTCTAAATTGTAGTATGTTATCGCTTTTTATATAATTTTTTATAGTAAACAAATGAACGGTAATTATAACCTGGCAGCTGTGATTAAATCTAATGACGCTCCCTATTAATTGACTTAATATAGCTTGTAAGTGATCACTATTTCCAATCACAATATCCTTCATTTTGTACTGAAAATTGTAATTGATTTTTATATCTTTCTCTTTTGCAATGTCTTCTAGTCTCCTGACGGCATTTTTTACTAGCTTTTGTATGCTAAATTTTTTTAAACATAAATTTTCATTCTCAATTTCGCTTCTAAGCGTGTAAACTACGTCGTTACAGTATTCTTGGAGATTTGCTGATCGATTTAATATTGTTTTCAGCTTATCTTTATTTTCCGAATCATTTAACATGATCTCGCTTGCTAGCCTTACAATTTCACTCGTTGCAATATTAAATCTATATTTAATCTCCTGTATTAAATCTGTACAATATTCTTTCAATGATTCAGCTACCTCGACCTGATACTTCGCTTTTCTTAGCTTTGTTATTATTTCCATATATTCATCGATATTCTCACTCTCTCCATTCATCAACGTAATTGCTATTGGAGGAATTTGTACCATCCATTTGTTAATTGTTTTCTTCTTTTCTTTCATAGCATTCTCCTAAAGAATAATTCAAACTAGTTATTGGCACTTCAAATGAAAAAGTTATGTAATTATTTTCCTCTTTTGCTCTTAGTCTTCCTTTTAGCTGATCTGTAAGATGTTTTATAAATGCTAATCCTTCTCCTAGTTCTTGATACGTTACCAAATTCAAATTCTCTAGTTCAGCATTTATTCTTTCTAATTTTTCTTTAGAAGTGCTTAGTCCTATGTTTTGTACTGTAAATTGTAATATTTCTGAATACTGATTGAGGTTAATAGTAATCTTGCTATTTTTGCTGCTATTTATAATAGCACTACCAATTAACTGACTTATTACTGCTTTTATTCGAAAACTATCTCCAATCAGAACCGTCTTTATGTCATTTTGAACATTTAGCTTTATATTCTCATTTTCAAAATGTTCCCTCATTCTGATAACAGTATTATTTATTAGCAATTCTATGTTAAATGTTTCAATCCTTACATTCGTTGATGCTATGTATTGTCTAAATAAAAAAATCATTCCATTTAGAGAAGCTATTATATTTACTTTTTTTCTGTCGTAGTTATTTACTATTAGCCTAAAATATTGTATCCACTCTATGCAATTTATGCTTACTTGCTCAGATTCCTCTAGCTGGCAGTATAGTTTTTGCATTTCACTATCTATCTGTTTTATTGTTGTGCTATTAATTCCCTCTGTGGATAATTTTTCGGTTAATTTATTGATTTTATTTTGACCTTCGTCTTCAATAGGCATAGAATCCTCCTGCTATTTAAATTATTAAATTGCTTCCTAGAGATTAAAAAGAAAATTTCTAGTTTATCGTCTTTAATCTCTAGCTAAATATCATCTAAATCTTGAATCTCAGATAATATCAGGTATACAGTATCATTTAGATTTTTATCAGTACATGACTTTTTGTCATAATTATGAAAAATTTTTCATCTTTTTTAAAGTAGATGCGAAATTGTCGCATTGTTATTTACATCTAAAAAAACAAAATATCCTTCAAAATTAGATATACAATTGATCCTGAGTTATAAAAAAAGATTTTGATAATTTAGTATATTAACTGAAAAAGTTCTGAACTTATCTTATTGCTCTTAATTTAAACATCAGGTTCGAGCACGTCTTTAAAACGACCAATAATATCCAAAATATAAAAATCAAGCGCTGTATTAACTAAGTCAAAATCTTTTTTCTCTATAGAATTAAGATCTTCTTTTATTTCAAGCTGCCCTTGAGCCAATAGTAGTTGTTTGATAATTGCTTTTCTTTGTTCAGAATTAATGCAATGATAATACTTAAGTGTGCGGTATAGTAGTTTTTGTTCAAGATAAATTATATTCTTAAAATGTTCTGGTGTAATAAATTCCTGAAAGGGTTTGATCACTTAAAAAATCAACAAAAACTGCTACAATTTCTATAGAAAGATTTTTTGCCTAATAGAGAACTTTAGTAAGCTTTTTGAATAAAAGAGTATAAAAATACATATTTAACTCTAAACATAAGTATTAAAAGAGCTATAACACTTATTCTTTATAAGTTTTGCTATTTTTTATATCTAATAAGCAAAAAATCTTGGCTATAGAAATCTTAGCAGTTCTAAAAAAATATTTTGACATGAATATTTTTTCAGTTAGTATGTAAACAATGTATTACATTATTATTAATTTTCATTAAAACTCTTAAAAAGTGATAAAACATGAACAATATACCAGATAAAATAAAGACACAAGCATTTCAATATGCAAGCAAAGGTAATATAGATGCGCTACTTCAGTTAATAATTACCTATCCTGATCTAATGACAGCAAGATCAGATAGGACCGGTAATACATTACTTATTAGCGCATGTGATAATGTGCAAAAAGAAATGATGGAATTCTTAATAGCTAATGGATCTGATCTTGATGCTAAAGACCATAACAATGATGATTATCTAAGTGCGCTACATTTTGCTCTTCTGAAACTTGGAGATAAGGATGTAGCTAGGACTATAGCAACATTGCATAATTTTAAGCCTAAATATACATGTAAAAGCACTGCATTAATCGCAGCAGTAACAAACAAAGCACTAACGTATGCACAGTATATCATTGATACATCTAAACAAAATAAAAATGCAATCGTAAAAAATATTGTACAAGCTATTATAAGTATACCTGGGCCAACTAGTATGGAAAAAAATAATATAATATCCATGGTAGAAAAATATTCTGATATTACAAATAAAAAATTGGCTTTTGAATTAACAAAAATTGTTTTTCAGGAAAAGTTATGTGAAGTATCAGAAGGAGATGATACAGATTTTCATTGTCCAGATTTACTAAAAGAAAATCCTTTTGGAAATTTTGGATATAAAATTTTCAATACAATTGATGTAATGTTTATAAAATTATTATATAAAAGATGGGGAATTGACTTAAGCTCATATGAGAGATTTACTAATAATTTGGATTCTATAAAAGATGAATTACTAACAAAAAGTGAAAATGAGCCATGTTCTGCAGTAATACTTGAATCTAATAAGCAAGAAATATTACGTATAGTTAAAACTAGCGGCATAGTACATAATAATGCATCAAAATTATATTTTGATAATGAAAATTTAGATGATTCAATGAATTTAATGCTAGAGCGAATATGCTATTTAATGAATATAGGCAATGCTAATAATGATGCTAATAAAGAAGAATTCAAAACTATACTTGGATTTATTAATGAGCATAAACCTGTAAGGTATAACCTATCTGATAATTTTATAAAAGTAATAACAGCTGAATGCGCTAGTAATATACGGTTACAAGAAGTGCTTAAAAATAATAGCGAAATAATAAAATTAGTTGAAGATTATATACCTTGTGTTACAACTAACCTTAATGGATTAGAGAATGAATTTAAAAAAGACTTATCCATTTTAGCTAATGAAGTTATAACAATATTAGATAATAATTCTTCTTTACAGAAAGAATTATGTACTAAAGGCACTCTAGTAGATACTGCATATTTTTTACAGACAACAGTATTACCTGTAGATATTTTTTTAAATTGTATCAGTGATGAAGCTAAAGAGCAAAAAAAACTTACTGATTATGAAAAAGAGTTAATAAAATCTCATTTAAACTTTTTCCATTACGAAAATACATATCAATTTCCTAAGTTTGATGAACTAAATGATGATAATATCAAAGATACAATTCAGTACTATAAAAATAATTTAAAAGCCTTATTACCTATTTCAATGTTATTGGAAATTGCGCATGATAAAAATAAATTAGCTGAATTAGATAATACTTTGAATAGTAATTATGAAAAAACAAGTGTACATGTTAAAAAGTGTGTAAATACAATGTCAAAATTCAGGGAATATTATAATAGTATAAAGTATTTAGACTTATCTACAGATATACCGAAGCAACATTTTGAAGAAAAAATATTACCAGAATTAAATAATCAGATACAATGTGAGCTTACTGATATTAGGCTAGAAAGATTAAATAATATTACTGCTTTATCACATAAAGTAAACAAATTTTTAAATATATCTCAGATGACTTCAGTGTTTGAAAGATATAATAATGGTTATATACAACTGAATGAAGATGCTAACTCTGAGAATCAATTACTACTCGAATTATTGGATGGAAACATTGATAATCATACGAGCGACTTTCATCATATGTGCTAGAATATAATATGTATCTTTCAAAACTAGAAAATTCAAGTTTAACAGTTTAAAAATATAGCAAGAAGAACAATAAAGTTAAACTTATGTTTAACTTTATTTCCATTTTTTCTTGGCTTAAGTAAAAGTAGCTTTTGCTGTTAAGAACATATATTAGACATTTTATAACATAGAAAACTGAGCTATGGAGATATCGTATTTTTTAGATTTTTTTTGTTTATTGTTATTCTTATAACTAATAATCATAGCATTACTTTTGCTATTTGAAGTAGTAATTAAAGTATAGCTAGAGATTCATTTGTACCTTTACTAGCAGATTCTGAAGTTTTAATGAAATAACCTCTAGCTAAATATTATCTAAATCTTGAATCTCAGATAATATCAGGTATACAATATCATTTAGATTTTTATCAGTACATGATTTTTTGTCATAATTATGAAAAATTTTTCATCTTTTTTAAAGTGAATGCGAAATTATCACATTGTATCTCTAGCTACAAAAATATCATTCAAAAAAGATTTATAAAGAAAGTTCTGTAGCAGTTATTATTACTGGCTTTAAGGCTTATTTTCTGCTATAATTCATAGTAGAGATTTAATTAATCAAAAATTCTTGTGTCAATAGCAATTTCTAATGAACCAAAGCCTTTTCTCCATTGAGTTGGAGGCAAAAGGAGAATTGTTAATAGATTAATAGAGCATCTTCCTTCAGGGCCATACTATAATTACTATGAACCATTCCTTGGAGGTGGGGCTTTATTTTTTCAAGTTAGGCATCTGTTTAAACAATGTTTTTTGTCTGATATTAATCTCGACTTAATTACTAGTTATCACGCTGTAAAAAAGAATCCAAATGAGGTCAATAGATTACTAAATCTATATCACAAAAACCGTTCTGAAAATCACTACTATAAAATAAGAGACAATTATTATAGTAATGATCCTAATGATATCACTGCAAAATTTATATATCTTAATAAATATTCCTTTAGGGGAATTTATAGGCTAAACAGAGATGGTACATCTGCTCAAACATTTTCTGATAAGCGATATCTTAAGCTTCATATTTGCTCTAGAATAAATAAATGTAGTAACCTTCTTGCTGGTGTATCAATTTGCGCTATGGATTTTTCATTTATAGAGCCTCAACAAAATGACTTTGTTTATTTCGATTCTCCTTACCATAAATCTGGAGAAAGGTTCTACACTAGACTTCCATTTGATGAAAAAGATCAAATTAGATTACGTGATTTTGTCCAAGAATTAACAAATAAAGGTGTTAAGATTATGATCTCAAATAATAATACTGCCTTTATTAGAGACTTATATAAAGACTTCTTCATCACTCATATTGGAGTTACATACTCAATCAATGAACAACGCAATTCTGTTAATGAGCTAATTATTACTAACTATAAAACTTATTAGTTATTAAATGTGAAATCGCAATCCAAAACGCGTATGAATATGACTTGATCTATAGTTACCCATTGTGCAACATTCAATATCTAAATATATATCTCTTAATAAGTTTATTGTTGTACCAACTCCCAATTCTGGATTAATATCAAGACAACACCTAACAGATAGTAGTAGTCCCTCTGTAATAAAAATTGATGCTTTATTACCTTCAATTATATTGTAATAATAATTTGCTTGAATAAAATCACATATAAAGTGATTAGAACATATCAATCCTAATCTTACATCCATTCTATGCCGAGCTTGTCTATAACCAATTCCAGCTTCTAATGTGTCGTAGTTAGTAGCAATACCAGTTGAAAATTTTATATAGAATTGTGAAGTATCAATACTATCTTTGAAAGCATTGAAGTTTACATTATTATTCGCTGTACATATCGATGGTGAAGATAATACAACGAATGCTAATATAACAGCATAACACCGTTGTAAAAGTAATTTCAAAACATTCATATTAACTTCTCTTTTTAATATTAACATATTAGCTATCTGTTGAAACCTAATACCATGGGACTGATTGTTCCATTAGAAAGTTGAATACATCTGCATTACCGCTTTTAGCAGCATAATCTATAGTAGTCATGCCGTTATCATCTTTTGCATCAATATCTGCTCCATAATCAATCAAAAGCTGTATAATATCTATGATTTTATTACGAACAGCAATATGTAGTAGTGTTTCTCCTTCATCATATTTTTTATTAATACCAGTAGAATTATGTTTTAGCATAATTGCTAAAGGTGCTACACATTTGCATTCAACAGCATCAGATAAAGGTGTATTACCTTGATTATTCTCGATATTTACATCAGCATTATATTTTAGCAGTAATGCTATATGATCATTGCAATAGGTAGGATATTTTTCGAAAAATTCATAATATACTTGAATTGTTTCAACAACAAGATGTAAAGCAGTGTGCCCATCATTATCTTGTGCGTTTACGTTAGCTCCATTGCTTAGTAAAATCTCGGCAATAGGTAGATTCTTATATTTCAAAGCCACAGATAAAGCTGTAGTACCATCTTTATATTTTGAATTGACAAGTGTACTATCATTATTAATAAGCTGCTGTACTTATTTTAATATCACCATCTTGAATAGCGCTACGTAAGGAATATTTAGCCTTAGATTTGAATATCATATATTTAATCGCTTCATTCTCAATTATTTGCTACATTTTAACTAGCATGAAGTTTACAATATTCACTTAAGCGTTCTCCAATCTCTGGTAGTTCAAGGTATTCAGCAAGAGCTATAAATTCTTGCTGAGTTTCAAATATTATTTCTTGCCTTTTGTGAGGAGGTTTGATGAATATAGTTGTAATATTATGGAATCTATCAAAAAGCTTGATCAGTAATAGTTCTGTTTTATTTTGGCTGCGTAATATTTGTATCATTTCCATAGCACTGATTTTCTTATTATTCCTAACCCTTGTGAGATCTGAAACTTGTTCTGCAATATTACTACCAAATTCGTAACTTATTCTTTCTTTAGTTAGTTTTGTGTCTTCAAGTGTATCATGTAGTATTGCAGTAATAATTGTATTTGTTTCAAAGCTGTAGTCTGATACCATGTACGCTACTTCTAATGGATGTGTGTAGTAGAGTTCTCCAGTATCTCTCTTTTGCTGGCCATGATATTCTTTAGCGTAAAGTATTGCTCTTTCAACTTTATCAAGATCAATTTTGGTGTTAAATCTTATGTTGGTTTCAAACAGCTTATTTATTAAGCTCTCACTATAAAAATCTATCATTGGCCACCTCCAAATGGTTATTAATAAATTATACCATAATTTAAACTTTTTGTATACTCCAATCCCAGATAAAAACTGGAAAAGAAGCAAATTAAATTATAATTTTTTTGAATTCAGTTATCACGATGCTAAAATTAACCTTAAGTTGCATATCTCTGGTGTTAATGAGTAAAATTTTGCTGTAATTTTTTTTTGGACAAGCATTTTTTCATTTATGCATAATCTAGTGTTTATTAAGCTTGCTGATAGTTTTTAACAATATTGCCAAATTTAGAATACCTACTATTATAGTGCAACTTCACTGTACCAACCGGACCATTACGGTGTTTAGCAACAATTATTTCAGCAGTGTTATAACATTTATTTTGTCTAGCTTTCCATTCTATGTGTTCTCGAGTACCTGGATTCGGTTCTGATCTAGATAGATAATATTCGTCCCGATATATGAGCATTACAATATCTGCATCCTGTTCAATTGAACCTGATTCTCGTAGATCTGAGAGAATAGGCTTTTTATCTGACCTTTGTTCTACAGCTCTAGACAATTGAGATAATGCAATTACTGGAATATTAAGTTCTTTTGCAAGAGCTTTTAAGCTCTGAGTAATTTCAGAAATCTCCTGTACTCGATTATACTGACTTCCTCTGTTATCAATTTTTATTAGCTGTAAATAATCAATAAATAATATTGCTAAATTATGTGTACGTTTAAGTCTACGAGCTCGAGATCTAATTGCAGATATCGAGATTGCTGGAGCATCATCTATAAAAAAATTCCACTTTTGTATTTCGTCTTGTACAGTCTTTAACTTATCAACATCTTGTTCACCTATTTTTCCGTTAAATAATGCAGAGCTATTAATTTCTGATTCTATAGAAAGAATTCGAGTTGAGATTTGCTGAGATGACATTTCTAAAGAAAAGAATCCAACTGATGGCACTACATTATCTTTAGTATTTTTTTGAGTAAGAAAATATTTACAAGCATTTATTGCTAGGTTAACTCCTAAAGCAGTTTTACCCATTGAAGGTCTGCCAGCTAATATTATTAGGTCAGAATTTTTAAATCCTCCAAGCTTTGAATCAAGGTCAAGTAGTCCACTACTAATACCGTTAATAGAGTTTTTATTTTTAATAGCAGATGAAATTGATGTCCATGATTCTTCAATTGAAGTTTGTAATTTTGTAAATCCTTTACTTAAAGTTCCTCTTGAACCTAGATCATATAATTGAGATTCAGCAGTTTCGATCTGAGTTATAGCTAAATCTGCTAAAGTAGAAGAATATGCATTTGTTACTATTTTTTCTCCAATTTCAATTAAATAACGCCTCAGCGCAAGATCATATACTATTTTGCCGTACTCATTAACATTAACTATACTTAATGCTAACGTTGTAAGTTTAGCTAGATAATCCACTCCACCTATTTCCTCAAATGCGAGTTCATTGCCTAGCATATTTTTGAGCGAAATTACAGTAGCGCTAATTCCTTTACTAATAATGAGATTAATTGACTTGTATATTTTACCATGTAATGGTTCATAAAAATGTTCCGGCAGTAAAAATTCGTTAATGTTATATAGCGCACGATTGTTAATCAGAATTGCACCAAGTATCATTTGCTCTGCCTGAATATTACTTGGAGCAATCTTTGCAAGATCTTTTTCCATATCACCCTTTAAATTTTATTAAAATTACTAAACTTAACTAACTCAAAAGAAAATCCTTGAGCTTTAAAAGCGGGCTCAAGATCTTTCAGATAGTTCTCTCTGATGTAACTATCTTCAAATTCTGTTTTTGCTTTGATGAATATTTTTTTGTTAACACTATCTTCATTTATAACTTCCAATTTGCTAAACCATTCTTTATCGATAGCTTGACCGTAACATGTGACTAAAGATTCTCGTACTTTGTACCAAGTCGAGTTGGAGCCTAGCTCTTTACTAAGTTCTGAAAGGTAATTCTCATCACTTATTTGTTGCTGTAAAACTGTTGTTTTTTGATACTCCGTTGTGCTATTGGTAACTTGTTTTGATTCATCAAATGGTATAACTTGTAACTGCTCAATATCGTTGCTATACACAGCTCGTACCTCCTGTAGTATCTTGAATTTAATATGATCTGATAGTGTAATATTCTTAAGCAACCTGATGTAATATTTGTTTTTAACCGCTTCCCCAAAATCACAAGATGTTAAAATTTGATAAGCCATATCTGCTTCAAAGACTCCAGCTATTTTACGCTTCAACTGAGCCTTCATACTACGATCTGTACCAGATTCAATATTTGCTAGATACTGTTCTTTAAATCTTCCTACATCATTAAATCTAAAATTTCCACTATTAGCCTGATCAGTAGTTAGTAATTCATTTGCTAACGCTTTTGCCATATAGTTTAGCACTGCTGTCTTATTTTCAAAATGACGGAGTAAATATTTATTTGATAACTTCAACAGTAATTGATTTATGAAGTATATGTTGAAGCTTCTACTAGACATACGTTGCAGTATAACTGCATCTTCTTGCGTTAGTGGATAATAATCTGCTAGTCTTTTTCTTTTGGGATAGCATTCATTCTTTTCAACCTCTGAATCCTTAGTAATAGCTGAAGTTGCTAACTCACTATTTTGCTCATAATTCTTGTTTGATGGCTTTTTATTACTAAAATCACTAAGCTCATGGAAATTCAAATTCTGTTGTTGCTGTTGATCTTCTTTTTCATTTCCTACTAACTCAATTTCTATAAAATCATCAGATTCCGTATATTTAAACTTTAAATTTTGCTGTTGATCTTCATTTTTATTTTGATCATTCTCTATTAACTTATCTTCAGTAGATCTAGATCTATTATTATTTTTTTTATTATTATTATATCTATATATGTAGCTGCAATTTTTTGCAGGTTCACCTGCAAATTCTTGCAAATTGATGTGAAAATTTTTTTGTTGCAGAAGGACAATTTTTTCTTCTTTTTTTTCTTTTTCAGTGAAACGCTGAAAATTTTTTAGAAGTTTTACACAAAGAACATTACGTAACTTGAGATTGCCTTTAATTATTGTTCTATTTTCAACTTTAATAAAACCTGCATTTCTTAATTCAACCAAGCATTGCCTAACTCTGCGGTAACGAAGGTTTAACTCCTTTTCAAAAAAGTAATAACTTTCCTGTAATTCATCTATATCTTTGTTGTAATAGATTTGTAGTCTATATACCATCAATGATAAAAGCTGTTTAGATGTTTTGCTTAAAGCTTTAGCATTATCTCCAATCAGATCTTTCCATTCTGCTGGAACAAAATTTCCAATAAAACGATAAAAGACAGTTGCATTATTGCTACTGTTATTATTAGCAATTTTGCAATTATTGCTTGCAAAATTACGCAAATTTTGCGCCATTTCTAACCTCCAAAAATGTCAGATATAGCAGGTGGTTCAGGCAATTTTCGCTATCGAAAACCACGTTTTTATACCGCGTAAATATAGCGATTTAGTAGCTATACTCAAAATTTAACACTCTGAAAGGCTTATAACAGCACAGTAGTCTTAAACATTTAAATGTACCTGGTTAGGCTCATACAGCCCAATAGTAATAATAAAAACTTCATTAGACCTCTTTCGAAACTGGTTAAGGTAGTTCAAAATTATTGCTGATAAATATCGAAATAGATGTGAAAGATTCGGTCTTAGATTTAATTTGATCTCTGACATTTATAATTTTGAACTACCTTAACCAGTTTCGAAAGAAGTCTATTATAAATGCTCCTCTAACTTTTGTGATTGATCGAATTTATTATGCAAATTAACTTTTTCATTGCCAGTTGATGGTGAATAAGTTGAATTATGTGGCTTATTCTTGTGCTCACGTAAGTCAAAACCTTTTTTAAATACAACATCTATGACTCTACCTGACGCAATAAGAACGACTGGGCTCATAGAATCAGCTAGTTTTATAGCAAAATCAGCTAGCTTATCAAAAGCATTGCTAGCTCCAGCTTCATGTCAGCTATTTGCCTTTCCACCTCATTTGGAGAAGTAGTAAATAAGAGTTTCGTCACATAAATTGCTCATTCCTTTAAATAGGTTTCATGGTAATTTTTTGATGAAACCGTCATTTTACGATCAGGCTCCATTGCTGGAATTAATAACCACTTTTCTTCTTTGGTAATTGTAGCCATTATCGCAATTATATTAGCTGCAGCTAGCAATATAGTTACTGAAAGTAAGCATTTATTATATTTAACCAGCTCTTGTATAGCATTTTGCTTAAAGAGATGATTCATTATTTGCCAACTTTTTTGCCCAACAGTCTTGAATATCCTAATGGAGCTGGCAATAAACCTTTAGCTACTAAAAAACTTTTTAGCAAAAAATTCTCTGATACCTTCTTAAATTTCTTAAAGCAATAACATAGAGCAATTCCTCCAAGCATAAATGCTAGGCCTAATTTAGCATGCCTGCTGTTTACTAGTACAATTCCTGGAGCTACACCAGCCAGTACAACTTCCCATTTGTCAATGCTTAAACCCATATACTTCAATAGTCTCGATAATGCTCAACATAATTTTTGATTTTGCATAATCACCTTCAGCCGCAATTGTAGCATGAGATTTCTCATTCTGCTATTATAATGTTTAAATTAGCTAAATATCTTCAAACACAGATTTTACCCGCAATAATTAGTTTACATACATGCATGTGCGACATGAAGTCGCACTATTCTTACCACAACGTTTATATCAGTCAGATAGTATTATAAATATTTATAACTTTGCATATATCCACTAATCATTTGTGTAACCTTAGACATATACTCTCTTAGTAACTCCATACAAGCTATAGTATAAGGTATTGTTGAGTTTGGATTCATATGATTCAATGCTATACTAATTGTCCTCTGACTTGCGCCTGCATCCCCCATACAACTTCCAAGAATCCTTCTTAGATCGTGTATTCTGAAATTTTTTATGCCATCCTTTTTACAAATCCTATTCCATGCTTCACATGGCTTTCTAAGTGTCCGCTTTTGCTACTATCGCTTTGTAGCACCCATTTACTTTTAGATGTTAATTTCCTTGCTTGCAATATTTCCATTGCCTCATCTGTTAATGGTATATTTTGTGCCTTTCCGTTCTTAGTTTTTGGTATATACCATATTTTTCTTACAAAATCTATATTAGACTTCTTTCGAAACTAGAGAATGATGTAGAATGGTGTTATAAAAATCTAATTTGAAGTAATAATGAAATTAGATCAGATTAAAGAGTTAAAGGATGAAAAATTTCGTCGATTAACAGGAGTAAGGAAGAGGACATTTTCAAAGATGGTGGATATTTTGAGGAAAGCTGATGGTTTTAAGAAGTCAAAAGGTGGACGTAAAAATAAGCTCAATTTGGAGGAACAGTTGCTGATGGCCTTAGAATACCTTAGAGAATACTGTACTTATTTCCATATAGGTCAGAACTATGGGATTAGTGAAAGTTGAGCATATAAAGCTGTAAAATGGGTAGAAGACACCCTAGTTAAACACCCAAACTTTGCTCTTCCAGGCCGTAAAGCTTTAATGAAGAGTGATATGAATTATGAAGTAGTCTTGATTGATGCTACTGAGAGTCCTATAGAAAGACCTAAAAAAACAAAAATTCTATTATTCAGGAAAGAAGAAAAGGCATACACTAAAAACTCAAATAGTGGTAGATAAGAAAACGCGCCAAGTAATATGTACAGATTTTTCTAACGGTAAAAAACATGACTTTAGATTATTTAAGAAATCCAAAATTCTTATCCATCCTAAGGTAAAAGTGATTACTGATACAGGATATCAAGGCATACAAAAAATTCACAATAATTCTGAATTACCAAAGAAAAAAAGCAAGAAAAATCCTTTAACTAAAAATGATAAAAAGAATAATCATAGGTTAGCAGGAGCAAGAGTTGTGAATGAAAACGTTATTGGTATGCTAAAACGCTTCAAAATTATTGCTGACAAATATCGAAATAGACGTAAAAGATTCTCTCTTAGATTTAATTTGATCTCTGGCATTTATAATTTTGAACTACCTTAACCAGTTTCGAAAGAGGTCTATTATACTTATAACACAGCTCTTTGAATGTAATATCGTTAGCTTTTCTTTCTCTTTCTTTTATACGTTTCTCATTTTCTTCCATCTGTTGTTGACGTGTTACTTCTCTTGGATCTATTCCTTTCGCCATTAATCTCTTTAATTCTCTTACTATTTTTCTAGCTTCTTTAATAGATAAATTTGGAAATACACCTATCGTCATTTTTATCCCCTCTTTTCTAAATTTTTTTTCAAGAGACCATGTTTTTCTTCCTGTCGGTGATATTCTTAGTTTAAGTACTGGTTCAATTTTATCCTTGATGGTTGATGTTCTTTCAGTCGGAATTTTTATTTTTCTTATTAACTTATCTGTTAACTTTAATGTTAATGTTATTGATTCCATAATTATACCATAGATTAATTGTATATTAATTCATATTACAATTACCTAAATAAGGTATCTATATTATTCTCTTTATTTGAATCAAATTTTTATACTAATTTATTCATAATATACCTGACTTCCAAACTACTTTATCAACCTTGGATTGGTATGCATTTTTCAGCCATCATCTTAACATTTAGATTAAAAACTGCCCCCAATTTCCTGAATTTTTTTGTTATATTGACAAATATTGCAAATATATTTATAGTTAAAGTTGAAGATTAATTATAAATATTAATAAAAAGTTAACATAAGTTAATAGTAGGTTCTATAAAGTGTAGAAGTTAACAAAAATTAACTTTTCTTCTTCCTTATACTTGATCTGTCTTTGCACCTTTACCTATAGTACATCTTATTGATTATAAGATGAAGCTCAAAGCCTAAGAACAAGCCATAACTACTTTTACTAATTTTAGAAATTTTGTTAAAAACTCTATTGCTAGGGGTACGTTTATTATGACAAATTGCTAACTTTGTAGAATCGATGTAAATATACCAGTTTATTCTTCTTTCAAATGATGCATTAATACAGCTAATGTAGCAATATTCTAGGCCACAGTTGTATTATCCTACTATAGCTTGGTAAACAAAAGTATCTTTTATACTTATGACTCAAGTAATATAGATAATAATTTTTACAATCCTTGTATGAAGACAAATAAAAATATATCACTACTGTTAATAACTCAGCTAAGAACAACTTTCCATCTCTGTTCCTTTGATTACTACTTGATATTAATTTCTTTCTCTCCCACTCTTGATATACCTTGTAAAAATTGTCTATTAAATAGTATACTGTTATAATACATTTTTTTATGTTGGGTTATTCCTTGTTTATTTAAATTTTTTGTATAACTCAACATTCTCTCTTTGTATACCTTTTATTCTCTACATTTCATATTTCCACTTATCCTAATCTGGCGTTTATAAGTTCTTCTATCTCTAAATTTAATTCTAATCTCATCTCCTCTTATTTCTCTTCACTCAACTTATCCTAATCTAGCGTTATTAACTCTTTGGTTTTTTGGATTTATACAATTCTGCATTATCCATTACTACAAACTGAGCATGCTTTAACTCCTTAATTAATACTGCTTGCTGTGTACCCAAGCTTATATACACGCACCATTGTTGCTTTTTTCTATACTCAAACCTCATTGTAAATGACTATTATATGTCATTTTGACATCCAAAATGTTAGACATAGCAAGTGATTTAGATAAATTTTGCTGTTTAGCCAATACTTTTACGATTGGCAAATATAGGATTAATAACTATGCCCAAAGTTTTCAACTCTGCAAAGCTTATAATAACTTAGTTATCTTAAACTCTTTGAATGTATACATTTAATACGTTTAGTTACGACTATCTGCCATTATGACAACAGATTCTAACTAACTTTATTTAAAAATGTTTCACATTTTTTATTAGCTAAAACAATCATGTGCAAGTCTACTGTTGTTTTATGCATCGCTATTTCATTTATAAGATCAAGATAAGCTACAGCATTAGCCTTGTTTTTTTGCCACCAGCGATCAAATGTTAACTGTTGTTTTGTTGTAATTATACAAGACAGTAACCTACGTTGTTTGTTATATAAATCCTCTTTAAGAGAACGTATAGCTAGTCTATTCCAATAATGATCGCTAATTAACTGATCACAACATTTTCTTAACCAATATAAGCTTAAAACTTCTCCTACAGCAAAGTAGGTTTTAGCAACTTTATTATAATCCGAGTTGCTATTTACAGAGACTAAAATAATATCTAAAACAGAGATTAGATAATCAATATTAGATAAATGAGTAGCGAGCTTAGGAGGAATATTATGAGAAATATAATAATCAAATTTATCCTTAGCTTTTGCTGTAATACTAGATGATAATGAAGAAATTTTCTTAGCTAATGCTACAGTAGGCTTTTTATAGATATTGATAGTTTTAGTAATATCTAATTCAGCAGTATTTTGTATAAACCAACTTATACCCCTTCTAATTAGTTTATTTATTTCGCTAAAAATTATAACTTGTACTTCATTATTAATATGAGTACCAAGATCATCAATATTTTGCCATAACTCATCTATAGAGAAAATTTCATTAGTAATTACATATGCTTTAACTATATTATCAAGAGTAGCTTTTGTATCATTCTGTATCATATTAAGAATTGGACCGCTAATCTGATTAATGACCTTGTTACTTAATACAGTTAAAATAATCTCTTTTCGTAGTGGATGTGCGGAGATTTCATCATAAAATCTTTTTTGCATTAACTCAGGAAAATAGTTAAGTAAATACTTACTTAAAAATGGTTCACTAGCCAAATCAGTTTTGATTAATTCTGCATATGTATGCATTTTACTGTAGGATAATAGAATTGCTAGCTCTGGTCTTGTCATTTTTTCTTTTGAAAGTGATCTTTGAGCAATTTCATTATCTGATGGTAAAAATTCGACAGTACGATCTAGTAATCCAGCTTGCTCAAGAGTTTTAATCGTATTTGTAAACATTTCCATAGTAAATAGTTTAGACTTTTCAGTAATAGTAATTGCTTGATTCTGTTTATGATTATCAACTAAAACTAATTTTTCAACCATTGGAGACATTTGCTCTAAGATTTTATTTCTTTCTTTTAAAGTAAGCTTATTTTTAGCCATGGCGTTATTTAACGCTATCTTAATATTAACTTCATGATCAGAACATTCTACTCCAGCTGAATTATCAATGAAGTCAGTATTAATTCTTCCGCCTTGCCTTGCATACTCAATACGGCCACGTTGCGATATTCCTAAATTTCCTCCTTCAGCTATTACTTTCGCTGATATATCTTTTGCATTACAGCGTAATGCATCATTTGATTTATCTCCAATATCGAACATACTTTCATCTGATGCTTTAATGTAAGTTCCTATTCCTCCATTCCAGATCAAATCAACTTTTGCTTTAAGTAATGCTTTAATTAACTCTTCTGGTTTAACTTCATTCTTGGTAAGGTTAAATAGCTGCTGAGCTTCTGAAGATAATTTAATGATTTTAGCAGAGCGTGAAAATACTCCACCACCTTTAGATAATACTTTTGGATCATAATCAGACCATTTCGAATGAGGAAGCTGAAATAATCTTAACCGTTCTTGATAACTTTGCTTAGGATCTGGATTTGGATCAACAAAAATATGCATGTGATTAAAAGCTCCTACTAGTTTTATTGTATCTGATCTAAGCATTCCATTACCAAAAACATCTCCAGACATATCTCCAATACCAACAACAGTAATCGTATCCTTTTGTACATCTACACCTAAATGTTTAAAATGGTGTTGTACTGATATCCATGCTCCTTTAGCTGTAATGCCCATTTTTTTATGATCATAGCCATCAGAACCTCCTGATGCAAAAGCATCTCTTAACCAAAAATCATATTCTTGAGAAATTTTATTAGCATGATCAGAAAAAGAAGCAGTCCCTTTATCTGCTGCTACTACTAAATATGGATCATCATAGTCTTCATTTTGAATTACAGTGTTTTCTGGAGATAATATTTTCTCTGTTACTGTGTTATCTGTAATATCTAATAATCCTCTAAGAAAATTTCTGTAGCATTCTACAGCTAATTTCTGATAAGAGGATGCGTTGGCAGTACTTTCTGGCGAAACTTTTACAAAAAAACCACCTTTAGATCCAACAGGAACAATGATAGTATTTTTTGTCATCTGAGCTTTCATCAATCCAAGAACTTCAGTTCTATAATCTTCTCCACGATCTGACCATCTAATACCTCCTCTTGCTACTTTTCCTCCTCGTAAATGAATACCTTCAAATTCATTAGAGAACACAAAAATCTCAGCGTAAGGTACTGGTAAAGGTAGATCTGGTATTAATTGTGACTTGATTTTGAAAGAAAGATAATTTTTATGGTTACCATTTTTAGTAAGATGATAATAATTAGTTCTAGAAATAGCTTTAACTAAAGCTAACATTGTTCTGAGTACCTTATCTTCTGCACTGCTTCCAATTAGATTTAAATGCTTCAGCAATTCCTGCTCAATGTTATTGATATCATGCTTAGTAACTGCATGAGGATTAAACCTATAATCAAATAATTTTAAAAGCGTATTAGTAAATTGGTAATGTTTTATAAGTAATGATTTAACATAGTCTTTACTATAAGCAAATTTGATTTGTTGAAGATAGTGTACTAATGCTTGCAAAAGCCTAACTTGGTAAACACCAATGTTAATTAATGTAGTTAGTTTATACAGAACATCATATTCTAATACTTCGGTAGTGATTTTTTCTAATATAGCTTCAACATTCTTTTTCATTACCTCTAAATTCAGAGTAGTTAATTCAATTTTAGGAGATAAATTGAAATTATATATCCATGTATCAGACTGATTGTTATTCATTGAATACAGAGCATTCAAATCCTGCTGAACGTTTAAACTATTACCTATTGCTATTGGCTCTTGTTTATTGGAATCTAATGCTAATTGTGAAATTAGCGGTCTTCCATTCTCGGCTGAAATTTTAAAAGTTTGCTCATCTAAGATGTTAAAATTTAAATTTTCAATTAAAGGAAAAATTTGAGATAGTGGAAGTTTGCTACCAGGATTATATATTTTTAAGCTATAAATATGTTGTGAATGTACTATAAAGTTGAAGACTTTTTTCCCACTTTTTTGAGCTTGAATAACATATTTTAAATCATTTACTGCTTCAGTTGAATTAAAATTTTGAATATAGTTTTTAGGAAATATGCATGCATTATCTTTAAATAGTTTTAATCCTTCAAATAATCCGTAAGATTTAATTAAAGATGCCTTAAATGAATCTATCCACTGCGCTGATAGATTTTCAAGATCACTTTCAAGCTCTTTAACATTCAAGTTAGCAAGTGTATTATTATCTACTGACATGCTAATATAGATACTACAGAAATTTGGTGGAACTGTATTTAATTCACTACTTAAAATTTTAGTATTAAATGCTTTTATTAAGCGACCAGTAATATTTGCATGCACGTTAGGAGTTAGCCTTGCACTTGGTAAAAAAACTATAATATCAATAATATTATTAAGACAATTTGGAAAAAGGCAAAGCCTTAACGCATTATTATGCATTGCTGATAATACTTTTAAGCATGCACAATAAAGATTTTCTGAGCTAGCCTCAAATAGCATTTCTCTAGGTAAAGATTCAAATATTGCATTAAATCTTTTGGCATTATAGCTACTGCTACTAAACTTTGAAAAACTAAGTATATCTTTTAACTTATCCAGCAATATAGGAATATTTTGTACAGATTGCTGTCTAGTTGAAGCACTATAAAGACCTAAGAAGATCATAGCTGAGTTTAAATTTCCGCTCTGGTCTTTTTGCTTTATAAGAACATAATTAATAAAGCTGCTTTTATGAACCGTAGATGGCTTATTAATTTTGCCAATTAGTATTCGCTTTTTATCGTTATGCTGATTACAAGCAAGAGAAACAATATTTTCTACATCTTGTTCATGAAAAAATGCTTTATGGCCAGCAATAAGCTTACTTTTTTTATTTGCTATATTGTAATTAATACAACTTAGAAAAGTAAAATTATCAGCTTTTAGCCAATGAAGAAAATCTATAATTGATTTTTCTTCCTGGTCAGAAGAGCGAGATAGCGATATAATAATTTTTTCTATTTCCTGCAAGATCGGTTGCCAGTCTGCAGAAGTTTTATTAATTTGCTCTAAAATTGTAGTAAGCTGATTTTTTATGTTATCAAGAAAATTTTTATCAAAAGTACCGTGTATTTTACATACTATTAAAGATTCAATATTACTATTTGTAATATTAGTAGACTTTCTAGCGTGTAAAGCAGGATGAACATCAACTAATTTACCATCTTTGCTTCTTTGAGCAATAACTATAGGATGAATAAAGAAAAATGGCTCTAAACCTATTCTCTCTAACAAAGATTTAATTGAATCAATAATAAAAGCTGCATCTATATTGATAATTTTAAATTCAATAAAAGGAGGAAATTCGCTTGATTGAGTGAATTGAGAAATTGTAACTAGATAATTTTTATTTATAGGTTTTTTCAGAAAAAACTCATATGCACTTAATGCAGTATCTTTAAAAAAGTTAGCATTATAATTTTCTATATAGTCAATTGGAATATATGAATAGAAACTTTTAATAAATTTAACTAATAACTTATCGTTAGAATATTTAGCTTCGCTTTTGATTGCGTTAACAACTTCTGTTTGTAATTCTATACTATCACAGCTAAAGGTTGGAGAATCCGTTAAATCTAAATCTTGATTATTCATATGTATAAAATATAATTTTTAAAATAGCAGATAGTTTATGTTATATTATAGCTTTCATCAAGAATAAAGTAATATCTAAAAATGACTAATAAAACTATATTTGCACAGTCATCTGCTAAAGGCAAAGCAGGCGTTACTGTTTTTAGGATTTCTGGTAGTTTGTCATTATTGATTGTTGAAAGATTATGTGGTAAATTTAATATAATACCAAGAAAAGTTTACTATCGTACTATTCGCTGTTATACTACTTCGCAAATCATTGACAAGGCATTAATAGTATATTTTCAAGGTGAACACAGTTTTACAGGGGAAGATGTAGTAGAAATACATACGCATGGTAGTGTTGCTGTCGCAAAAATGTTAACTAGATCTATACTGGAATGCGATGGTGTTAGATTGGCGGAACCTGGCGAATTTGCAAAGCGCGCTTTTTTAAATGGTAAAATGGATCTAACTATGGCAGAAGGATTAGTGGATTTGATTGAATCAGAAACGCTAATGCAGCATAAGCAAGCAATCAGGCAAATGGGAGGTGAGCTTGAGAAATTATATAGCCACTGGCGTGGAATGTTAATAAAGATACTAAGTTTTGTTGAAGGATATATTGATTTTCCAGATGAAGAAATACCGCAGTCAGTATTAAGAGAAGCAAAATCAATTATTAATAATCTAACTCAAGAAATTTCTAATCATTTAAGAGATGCTCGTAAAGGTGAGGTTCTTAGACATGGCATAGTATTAGCAATTACTGGTGAAACTAACACTGGAAAATCTAGCTTATTAAATTATTTAACTATGAGGGAAGCAGCTATTGTTTCAGATATTCCAGGAACTACTAGAGATGTTATTGAAGCTCATCTTGATATTGGAGGATATCCAATAATAGTGCGTGATACTGCTGGTATTAGAGAAAGTGATGATCCAATAGAACAAGAAGGTATTAAGAGGTCATTGCTAGCATTTAAAAATTCTGATATCAGAATTTTAATGATTGATGCTACAAATATGAACAGCGTTAATCAAACTATTGCTCATTTGTTGAATGATGTTTATACAATCTTAGTAATTAATAAGATTGACCTAGTAAATTATAAGTATGACAGTAGCAGGTTACCATGCGATAAGCCAATAGTTGCAATCTCATTGCTAAAACATGTTGGATTAGATGAATTAATGGCAGAAATAGTAAGCTATGCAGAAAAAATAGCAGATCCAGGAAATGTTCCTGCAATTACTAGAGAAAGATATCGTAATAGTTTAAATCAGGCATTAGAATTATTACAGTTAGTAAATTTAGAAAATGATTTGGTGCTTGCTGCTGAAGATTTAAGAATGGCAATTAGATATCTAGAGCATATTACTGGAAAGATTAAAATAGATGATATTTTAGCAGAAATTTTTGCTAGCTTCTGTATAGGTAAATAAGTTTAATTATATTAATATTTGTATTATGCAACTTAATTCTCAACTTGAAAAAATTATAACTGAGTGGCTTAACCATCTTAAAAACTATAAAAATTATTCAATTAATACATGTAGTTCTTACAATAATGACTTACAGCAGTTTCTTAATTTTATAGTTGATTATTGTAATTTAAGTGAGTTAAAGATTAGTCATCTTTGTTCAGTTGATATAAGATTAATGAGAAGTTGGTTAAGCCAGAGATATAACCTTCAATATAATTCTAGTTCAAATAGTAGAGCATTATCTAGCGTTAGAAATTTTTACAAGTATTTATTTAAGCAACATAATTTAGTTAATAAGATTATTAGTGCAGTTAGAAGCCCTAAATTAGCTAAACGGTTACCTAAAGCTCTTGATATTGAGGATACAGTAGCTTGTACTACTGAAATTAATAATATAGCAAATGATAAATGGATAGGGGCAAGAGATAAAGCTTTGCTGTTTTTATTATATGGTCAAGGATTACGTATTTCTGAAGCCTTATCTGTAACTAAAGCTAGTTTAAAATCAGAATCATTGATAATTAAAGGTAAAGGCAATAAAATAAGGCTAATCCCATGGCTTGATATTACTAAGCAACTAGTATCAGATTACGTAAATCTTGTACCATATTCACTAACAGATAACTCTCCATTATTTGTTGGAAAAAGAGGGAAAAAACTGCAGCCAGCAGTTTTTGGTCGACATTTAATTAAATTACGGCGTCAATTAAACTTACCAGAATCATTAACAGCTCATACTTTTCGGCATTGTTTTGCTAGTCACTTGCTTAATAACGGTGCTGATTTACGCTCTATACAGGAATTATTAGGTCATCAAAGTTTATCATCAACACAAATATATACAAAAATTAATTCTGATTTTTTAACTTCAGTGTATAATAAATCACACCCATTAGTTAGAGAACAAAATAATAAAACTTAATTAAGTGGTTAATTAAAAAATAATATAGTGCATTATGAGTAAAATAATATTACCTAAAGGATATAAACCTTCTGAAGAAGAAGAGTATATGAGTCCAAACCAGCTTGAATACTTTAAGCAAAAGCTTGAGAAATGGAAAGAAGAATTAATTCAAGAATCTTTAGATACTATTGATCATTTAAAAGATGGTCATCTTAAAGAGCCTGATTTAAACTATCAAGCTTCTAGAGAAGCAGATACTGCTATTGAACTTAAAACAAGAAGTAGGTACAAAAAGTTAATTGATAAAATTGAAACTGCATTAAAGAAAATTGAATTAAAACAATATGGTTATTGTGAAGAAAGCGGAGAAAAAATAGGATTAAAAAGACTTGAAGCTCGCCCAATAGCAACATTATGTATTGAATCACAGGAACGCCATGAAAAATATGAAAAACAGCATAATGATGATTATGATGCAGACTAACTTAAAAAGTTTATTTAATTTAATAATATAATGGAATCATACCAACTAGCTATAGATGAAAAAAATAATTAATAAATTGGAGATTTGCAGTGTTTATTGAAAAAATTAAAATTGGAAATGACGTACCTAATGATGTTAATGCTATAATTGAAATACCAATGAATCAGCAGTACATAAAATATGAAATCGATAAAAACTCTGGAGCAATAATGGTAGATAGATTTTTACAAGTAGCAATGTCATATCCTTGCAATTATGGATTTATACCGCATACTTTAGCAGGAGATAATGACCCATTAGATGTGCTAGTTATTTCAAAGTATCCATTACTTTCTGGGTCAATAATTAATGTTAGACCAGTTGGAGGATTAACTATGATAGACGAATCTGGCCAGGATGAAAAAATTTTAGCAGTACCCCATAGCAAGGTTGATAGTAGCTATGATGGTATTCATGACATTACTGATTTAGATACTGATCTTAAGCAGTGTATTCTTCATTTTTTTGAACACTACAAAGACTTAGATAAAAATAAATGGGTCAAAGTAGAAGATTTTTTTAATCAGTCAACAGCAAAAGCTATTATTAATCAGTCAATTAAAACTAACTTAAGCTAAATGCGATTTGATTTTGTGTATTTATGCTAAATACTCTCATAAAAAGTTGGCAAAATAACATTTTTGCCAATGCCTGGATAATTAATACTGATAACTCTGATAAAGCTTTGAGTATTTTACTGAAATTTTGCAATAAAATACTCAATCACCATGATGATGCTGTTTTTCATCAAGATATGATTTTAGTTAAACGTAGGTCTATGAATGGTAATAGCAATGATAAATTTATTACTGTTGATCAAATACGTGATATGCTATTTTTTCTGAATAAAACACCGATAAAATCAGCTATAAAAATTGCAATTATATACGAATCAGAATATATGAATATTAATTCTGCTAATTGTTGTCTTAAAATACTTGAAGATCCACCTATTAATCGCTACATTTTCTTAATTACTACTAAATTTGCAAGCATACTTTCTACAATTAAATCTCGTTGCCATTTACTTACTCAAAAATTTGATCATTGTAATAATACTGCATTAGCAGCATATTCTGAAGTTGAATACCAAAATCTAATTAATATGCTTAATACCAAAACTACAAAAATTCAATTAGAATTTATTCAAAAAATAAAATCTATACAACTCAATTCACAAGAATGGTATAAATTTGGTCAAGCTTGCATGATATTAATCGTAAAATCTATCAGATATAAAGTTGGCTTTAAGGAAGCTAAAGATCATAGCAATAATGATTGCGCCATTGCTGAAATGAGAGTTATTGAAAAAATCAGCAATACTAATTCAACTGAGGAGCTAGTTCAAAAATATGACAAGGTAAGTAATATTCTATACAACACTAATAATGTTGACTTAGATGTTGGTAATGCTACGTTATTAATATTATCACTAATGCAAAACCAATTGAATTTTCATGAAAATAATAATTAATGACTCCTTAGTTACAACGAGGCTTGATAAATTCTTAAAAAGAAAATATTCGCACCTTACACAAGGTGTAATAGAGCGTGGAATAAGAAAGGGGCATATAAAAGTTAATGACGCAAAATCTAAAGCAAAGTTACAAGTTAAAGATAATGATGTACTTACTATAGCTGATTATTTAACAACTTGTAGCAATCAAAAACATATAAAGCTTAAAAAGAAAGTAAAAGATAATGTTGGAGTAAAAACGCTAGCTCATAAAATTGTCAACGATTATAAAATAGCTGAGACTTCAGATTATATCATAATAAATAAACCTGCATTATTACCAACTCAAGGTGGTAGCAAAATTTCACTTTCACTTGATGATGCGATAAAATATCTCAATAAATCTTTTTATTATGATTTTAAATTAGTACATAGGCTAGACAGAGAGACTAGCGGGTTACTTATTATTGCCAAAAATCATAAAACTGCAATTAAACTTTCTCAAGCATTTTTGCATCATTCAATTAAAAAAGAGTATACTGCTATTTTACAAGGAGTTCCTAGTCAATTATCAGGTGAAATAATAACTAATATTACCAAAACTGGTGATAGAATGGTAGAAACTCAAAATGGTGGTAAAGTTAGTATTACTAAATATCAAGTTAAAGCAGTCTCAATGAATTCACAATTATCATTAGTATCATTTATTCCAGTTACAGGTCGTACTCATCAACTAAGAGTACATGCTGCTAAAATTTGTCATCCAATTATTGGAGATAAAAAATATAATATTAGCAATACTTATTATAACTATTCATTGAAACTGCATGCTGCTAAAATCTGTATTCCAAAGCACCTGTTTGGTGATCAAAGAATATACTATGCTCCTTTACCGTATCAGTTTCAGCAGGTAATATCAACATTTTTTGATCATAACCAGTAAGGACTGATAAGATGTACTCGTCACATTTGTATACCAATAGTTAGAACTATATTGCACACAATTAAGCCAATGGATTCAAGATATAGCTTAATTCTGAAAGGTAGTTACACATTGTAAAGTATAACAGACAGCATCAAAAAAATCATTAAATAAGTAAGATACTACATATTTCTTTTTTTGCTTTTAAGTCAAAAATGCTGAATTAGATTCAAATCTGGAAAATAAGTTGGTGGATATAATTAGGAGATTAGAGGTAAGGTAAAGAAAGTGAAAGATAGTTTAAACTTGAGAAAAAGAAACAGAAATTTCATTATGTTTAAAACATAATGAAGAAATTAAGCAAGAACATTAGCTTTAAAATATATATAGTCATTTACAATGAAGTTTGAGCATAGAAAAAGCGGTAATAGCGTCATAAGATTTACCAACATGATATTTTATACGCAAACTTCATTGTAATTGACTATAAACGAATTATTCCTCATACAGATCAATCAATTTATAAACAGCTGCAATAAGTTGATGTGCTTGCTATGTGCTTATCGGTAGTAGAGTTTTCATGCAATAAACATAAATTGTGAATATGGTTAGTACCATCACATCTTATATAGCTAAACCTCTATAAAGCAGTTATGTTATATACTGATTTGACTATATTTTATTACAATCATTGTCAGGGAAAGAAACATGAAAATATTATATTGATTCGACAAAGCTTCCTGTATCCAATAATCAGAGGATTTATAGGTATAAAGCATTTTAAAATAAAACATGAATTGGCAAGAGTTCTACAGGATGGTTTTTAAATGTAAGCTGCATATATTTATTAATCATCATGGAGATATTGTGAGTTTTTTCACTCTAACTTCAGACAATGTTAATGATAGAATAGTAGTAGAATATTTAGTATGCAAACTTAAAGGATGGCTATTTGCTGATCATGGATTTATTAGCAAAAAACTTGTTGTATCACTTACTAACCAAGGTTTAAAGCTAATCACAAAAATTAGATCCAACATGAAAGAAAAAGTAATTCATCCTATAAAATTTTCACTTCTTAACAAAAGGTATATTATAGAAACTATATAATGGTCAATTAAAACATCTTTTTCATATTGATCATACTTGCCAGAGATTCTGGTATGTATTTTTACACTAATGTTCTCTCTGGATTGCTTGCTTATGTTTTTAAACTTAATAAAATTTTTGTTTCTTTTTCAAATTTAAATTATCTTTCTCTTTCTTTGCATTACCTACGATATCTCAATTATATCGAACTCTGGATTTTATATGTAATAATATACTCATAGCATAATACAATCAGAACTATTTAAGATTAAAAATTATGTATTTGGTTGCAGTTCTAATCTATTCTTCAACATCATCATTAAAAATACTACCTCCAGTATAATCAACGTTAGCACTCATTTGCTCAAAAATATGTCCTGAAGTTGCCTCTTCTTCTTCAAGAAACATAAAATCAGTATTAGCTTCAGCATAGTTTCGAGCATAATTAACATCTTTTCCACTTGCTACAGTTTCAGCAAAAATTTCAGCATAGTTTTGAGCATAACATTTGGGTTTACCACTGATGATACAATCTGCATAAGCTTCAGCGTAGTTTTGAGCATAACAGTCTCCTTTATGATGATTTTTAATAGACGAACTAAAACCTTCAACATAGATTTTAGCAAAGTTTTTTGCAGAATGTTCTGATGCGCCATTGGCAATATACCTAGTAACAATAGCAGCATAGATATTTGCATGATTACATGTTAGTCCAGATTGTAGACCTTCCTCATAAGCGTTATAATAATCAGAATCTAGTAATATATTACTACTTTCTTGCTCCAAAGGTGGAATAATATTATCAATATATTCTTCTTGTGTCATGTTAATATCAGAACTCATAACTGTTGCAGCGCTAGAAGAAGATTCGAGATCTTTCATTATAAAATCCATAGCTAACTGAAAATTTTCTTCTAAATCTAATGAAGATACAGCAGCAGATTCTTGCATCTCAATATCAGTAGCACCTAACGCTGCAGTCGAAGTACTTGGAAATGCTTGTATATTATCATCTTGTTGTTCAAACTGCCAATCAGTATAATGAGTATCTTCTTCTGTTTGTTGTACGGTTTCATCTAATGATAATGATGATGACAAAAATTTTTTGAAGATGAAAGGAGCATTAATTCCACTTCGTGCAAATTTTGAAATATTTTTAAAAAATTGTTTCTTACCTGAAGCATCTAGTTGTTCGTCTGATAATATCCCTAATACTTTTTGAGTGACTTCTTTGGCCTTAGCTCCAGATCCACTTAAAATAGTACAAAAATTAGAAAATTCGATGTCATATTTCTGTAGTAACATAAATGCTGTACTATTTAACAACCTTAATAACTCTTTTAAAGCTTTCGCACCATTAGATCCTGCTCCATTTAAGATATTACTAAGATTAGAAAAAGGAATTCCCTTGCGCTCTAATTCTTGTATTATAGAATCATCTAATGTCTGTAATAGCTGTCCTAAAGCTTGTGGGCCAGCAGCTCCAGCTCTTCCTAAGACACTACTAATATTAGAAAAAAAATTCCCCTGATCTCTAATTTTAGCAGTATAGGGTTGTCTAACATTTGTAATATCTGTTCTAAAGCTTGTGGGCCAGCAGCTCCAGCTCCACTTAAGATATTACTAATATTAGCAAAATGAATTCCCTGGTTCTTTAATTCTTGTATTTTAGACTGATCTAATATCTGTAATAGCTTTTCTAAAGCTTGTGGAGCAGCAGCTCTAGCTTTGCTTAAGATACTACTAATATTAGCAAAATGAATTCCCTGGTTCTTTAATTCTTGTATTTTAGAGTAATCTAATATCTGTAATAGCTTTTCTAAAGCTTGTGGGCCAGCAGCTCCAGTTCCACTTAAGATATTACTAATATTAGCAAAATGAATTCCCTGGTTCTTTAATTCTTGTATTTTAGAGTGATCTAATATCTGTAATATCTGTTCTAAAGCTTGTGGAGCAGCAGCTCCAGCTTTGCTTAAGATACTACTAATATTAGAAAAAGAAATTCCCTGGTTCTTTAATTCTTGTATTTTAGAGTGATCTAATATCTGTAATAGCTTTTCTAGGGCTTGTATACAAGTAGACCCAGCTCCGTTTAAGATACTACTAATATTAGAAAAAGAAATTCCCTGGTTCTTTAATTCTTGTATTTTAGAGTGATCTAATATCTGTAATAGCTTTTCTAGGGCTTGTATACAAGTAGACCCAGCTCCGTTTAAGATACTACTAAAACTAGAAAAATTAATATCTAGCTTCTTGTATAGGTTACTTATTTTGGAACTTTCTAATATCTGTAATAATTCTGATAAAACTGCACCAATATTAGATTTAACCTCACGTAAGATGTTAGCAATATTAGTAAATGAACACTTATAGTATTCTAATACTTTTGTTAACTGAGGTGATAATGTATAAGCACCATTTGCTTGTAGTACAAGTATTGTATTTAATACTTCTTCCATAGCAGTTGGAATGTTATTAGAATGTACACCTCTTACAATACTGACAATGCTAGAAAAAGCGATTCCATATTCCTTTAGTAATAGTATTCTAAAATCTGTTAATTTAGGTAATAGAGCTACTAATGTTTTAGCTCTTGTATTGCGGCAAGGTAAGAGACTAGAAATACTAGCTGCTTGAATATTACCATGTTGTATCAGCATTTTAACATGGCCTATGCTTGTATAGCAATCACCTGTCTTAGCAAATAGCAAATCCAAATCTTTCTTACAATAACTATAAGTTTTAAGAATATTTCCAATATATTTCTTAACTGCTGGAACTTCTTCCAGAATGTTTTTTACCTCAGCATTTTGATTAAGATATTCTTCTAAATTATACTTATTGGCTGGTGTTTTATGTTTTTTAGGTCTCAAGTTGTTAATCTTTTGTAAGTTTATTTAAAACTTTCTAAAATAAGGACAAATCATTAAAAACTGTAGTTATAAATATTAAAATTAGATTAACAGCAAATTGTTTTATTCTTTTCGATTAATTCTAATTGTTATATTGTATACTTAATGAAAAATTTTATGCTAATATATAGGATACAAGCAATATCGTCAACTTTAAGTAGAGCTAAATATTATATCTCTAGTAAAAATTTTCCATTTGATATTACAGATCTTTGAAAACAATAACTTTCGATAGGCTATAAGCAATGATATAAAGTTATCAGGAAAGCATAATACAAGAAATCCATGTGCTACGTTGGATGTAGCAGGTAATGGAAACTGGAATAACTAAACTATAGAGCATCTTCACTCAACCATACCTTACCTTTTGAAAGAAAAACGCTCTTGCGTTTACCTGCACGATTATCGAACCAGGGTATATACAGTCTATTTTTTCTATCAAGTTTTGATTAAAAATATTAAATTTTAGTTGCAAGATTTTAAGAAAACAGTATTTATGTAAAAGTTAGTTTGAATTTTTTACATAAAAATTCACATACTGTTGTAACTGGAAGCAAGAGAATATAATGGATAAAACTTCAAGACAGCAAGCACAAGAGTACAAAAAGCTATATGCTACTGGTGTTAAGAAGAAAGATTTAGATAAAATACAAACAGTTTCTACTGAGCTTGCAACTTACTTGCTATTTTATGCAATTATTAAAGACGATTTCCACCTAGTTTAAATTTTTGGTTAAAAGTGGAGCAAAAATAGATATAGTAGATGCATTTGGTAATTTACCTATACATTATTTTAGTAATAACTTACGTATACTCAAGTATATAATTAAAAAGGCTAAGAACTCTATAAACGAGCAAAATAGCCTAGGGCAAACTATTCTGCATATTGCACTAAGGAAAATAACTATAAAGCAGTAAAATATTTATTGCAATCTGGAAAAATATTAATGATAATTATATTACTAAAGTAAATAAGGAAATAAAAAAAGTTAATTTTTCTTAACCTATAAGCTATATACAAAGTGCCATTAAGTTTACATTTATCTATTAGTTGAGTTGTAAGTTTAACTGTATTTGTGTTTATATTATTTGTCAATATTTCATTAATAACTGAAAAACAGAGCTGAAAATAAGAAGCATTTAAATTTAAAAGTTGAGCGTTGATTTTTAATTCAGAGATGAAGCATGTAATTAACTAAAAATTGCGTGACTAAGAATTGAAGAATAATTTTATAATAAATTAAATGTTACTCAATTATTACAAAATCATTTGAATGTTAAAAAAAATCATACTACAAATTGGAAATTTAACGAATTATTGACTATTTATAAGTTATCATTTTTAGTTATTCATATAATGAGGGTGATTATACATGTCTATTATATTGTTATTTACTAAAGCAGTACTAAATAAAATGGTAATTCCAAAGGAAGGAAGATATATACTGAAAGATCTAAAGAAAAGAGGATTAATTTTAATTGTATCATATGGAGGAAGTATGACATTTTATCTAGAAAAAAAGATAAAAAATGTATCAGTAAGGATCAAAACAGGAGGTTTTCCAGATTTATCGATTGCATATGCTAGAAAAAAGCGCTAGAATTGAAAGGTGAGATTGCTAAAGGAATAAACCCAGTGGAAGAAAGACGTAAGGAAAGTAGAGAACTAAAACAAAAAATAGATAAACAAATCACATTTGAAAAAGCTTATGAAAGATATATTAATGAGCATAGTAAGATCAATAATAAAAAAAGCGGCATGGGACAGCATTAAGAATAAGAAAGTATACGAAATCTTTTTCGCAAAAAAATATTGCTAATATTCTATGAGAAGATATTCGGGAAGTTTTTAATTACATAACAGAAAAGAAGTATTATAGATCAGCAAACAATTTTCTAAAGCTGCTAACCTATATTTAATAAGTTTATAAAGTGGGGATTAATAGACAAAAATCCAGTTATCGGAATAGAAAGGCATAAAGTACAATTAAGAGACAAATATAATCAAGCAAGAAATTGAGAGATTTATAGCAGTACTAGCAGAGGAAAAAAAATTAATAAGAGACTTTATATTGATAACGTTATTAACAGCAATTCGTAAAAACAATGTGTTTAAAATGTGTTGGAAGGATATAAGATTTATTGAGCAAATATGGTATATATCTGATGCTAAAAATAGGAAACCATAAAATGTAGTACTTACAGATTTTGTAATGTTAATACTGAATGCAAGGAAGCAAAAATCGAATAGTGAGTGGGTATTTCCAAATAACAGCAATAATAGCGAACATTTCGTGATCTACATAGGCAATGTGATAGAATCCGCAAAAAAAGCTGGGATACCAGATGTAACAATACATGATCTTAATTAACAACGTCAATTAATTTAGGATAAGGAGTCAGGAGAAGAAGAAGAGATAAGATGGGGATTAAGTTTAGAGATAGAATAACTAGCAAGAGAATCAATTATATGAACAAAAAAATTAAGAGGAGAAGGGTGTCTAGTATGCTCTAAAAGCATATGTTTTTTTAGTACATTAAAGACAGACTCAATTAAAGAACGTTTATTTAATAACCGATTATCTTGTATGTCCAATAAATATGTTTTCATATCTTTACGAAGATTAGTATAGTCATTTACAATGAAGTTTGAGCATAGAAAAAAGAGATAATAGAATCATAAGATTTAGCAAATTGAGTAATTTGATGTCTAATCCACCGCTTCATATTAGCCGAAAACTTTTCTATCGGATTTAAATCTGGAGAATAAGGTGGAAGAAAAATAACTTTACAACCAACAGATTCTATTAACTCTTTAGTTTTTTTAGACTTATGAAACGCAGCATTATCTATTACTACAAACTGAGCAGGCTTTAACTCATTAATTAATACCTGCTGCACTCAAGCTTCAAATAATCTTGTATTACATGCACCATTAAATATCATAGGTGCGATTGATTTATTATTAACATAACCAGCTATAATATTTGTGCGATCGTAATATTTACCACTCTTTTTGCTGCTTACATGAGTTCCTTTTTTGCTCCACCATCTATCATTGCATATAGACATTTCAATTTCAATGCCACTTTCATCTATGTATGCCAAGTTTTCCTTAGGTATAGAACCTATTACTTGTTGATATTTTTCTCTTATTTCTGGTTTTGCTTCCATGTAGGTAAACGTTTTTTTTTAACTATAGCCGAATTTTTTCATGTAATAACTCGCTACTCTTATTAAAATTCCAAAATGTTTTCCTGTTTGTGCCAGAGTTAGATTTTGATTTAGCGAAATGTATTTTTCAAATTCTATCTTATATATTTTTTCTTTTTTACCAAGACGATCTCTTTCTTTATAATGACCTTCTGATTTATATCTTTTATACCAATTTCTTACTGTGTTTGCTGCTATATCAAATTTTACTGAGGCATCATTACAACTTTTTCCTTGATTAACACATTTTATTACTTCCTGCCGAAAGTCTTGGCTATATGATTTTGGCATTTTCTTTTCAGAATACTATACTCAAACTTCCTTCATTGTAAATGACTATAAATAAATGTAGACCATTGGTCAGCAGTTGATGAAATAACTCTTTAGATATGTAAGCTTTATCACCAAACAATTTACCAGATAAGCCTTTAGAAAACTGAAGCTACAGATAAGGTCGCTTTTATTGCCTTTAGTAATTTTAACTGACATTATTTCGCCTTTATTATTGATTTAAAGATGTTCTATAGGAAAAATTAGTCTTCTAAGGCAGATAGTATCAGTATGAAGATTTATATAGGTTTGGCATAATGATTTTTGTCAACCTTTTGAACAAAAATTTGATGGTAATTTGTAAAAAAATTATTTTCTAAAACACCTACTATAGCTGTATTTTTGGAGATGAAAAATGCGACCTGTAGTATTCGATTTTTTAACTAATAGTTGTAATATTATTAAAAAAAATAGTAACAATAATGACACAATATTTTATAACTTTATTGGAAATATCATTCCACCAGAATGGAGAAAGCTAACTGGAGATAATGGAAAAGCATTAAGTAAAACATCTAAACAGCTTTTATCATTCATAGTATTTAGACTACATATCTATTACAACAAAGATATAGATGAATTACAGGAAAGTTATCAGCTTTATGAAGATAAGCTGAATGTTGGTCAAAGAAGAGTTAGGCAATGCTTAGTAGAATTAAGAGATGCAGGTTTTATTGAAATTGAAAATAGGACAATCATTAAAGACAATGTGAAGTTACGTAATGTCCCTTGCATAAAAATTCTGAAAAATTTTCAGCACTATAGTGAAAAAGGGAAAGAAGAAAATATAGCCTTACCAGAAAAAAAATTTCGTCCCAACATGAAAGAAATTTCAGGTCAACCTGAAACTTTTTTCAGGGACATATATAGATATATAAAAAAATCTAAAATATCTAGATCTACTGAAGGTGAGTTAGTAGAGAATAAAAAAAATGAAAATGAAGAACAAAATTTTCAAAATGTTGATGATTTTGAAAATGATATACGAACTTCAACTAAAAATTGTAATCAAGACATTAAATCACTAATAACAAAGATTCTCAAGTCTTCGAATGGTAAAAAAGAATGGTTCAAAAAGTACAGGCTAAAAGAGTTTTACCCACTAACACCAGAAGATGCAGTTGCACTGCAACACAAGTCTGATAAAGGTTTTTAACATATACTTTATCAACAAATTGCTATTAAAGCTAGCAGGTCGATATTCGAATTATCATTTTGGCTGTAAAGCATCAGTTCTAAACTATATAGCAAAAGTGTTAGCGAATGAATTACGAACTACTGATCAGGCAAATAGAGACAACTGTGGATTTGATAACGAATTTAATAAGGAAAAATATCTTACTCAAATTGAAACAAGCGCAAATCTTAGTAAGGAAAGTCAGTTGAAGCATAAAATTGCTGGTTCTTTTGAAGCAGCTATGGCTTATCAAATTTTGACTTCTTGTAGTTTTGGGCCAGCGGTTCGAACTAGGTTTTTTGTTAAGTTGCTTAAAAATATCACACTAACAGAATGTGATGAATCAAAGATATTACAAGCTGTACAAGATGTATATGGATACGAAATTCAAGAATTGCAAGTTACACCATTTGAGCAACCTACAACTGTTTCACAGAAACAAATCAATGAAGAAGAGTATCTCTTGAATCTCAGTAAACAACTGGGCTCTAACTCGACTTGGTACAAAGTACGAGAATCTTTAGTTACATGTTATGGTCAAGCTATCGATAAAGAATGGTTTAGTTCATTAAAAGTTGTAAATGAAGATAGTGTTAATAAAAAAATATTCATCAAAGCAAAAACAGAATTTGAAGATAGTTACATCAGAGAGAACTATCTGAAAGATCTTGAGTCCTCTTTTAAAGATCAGGGATTTTCTTTTGAGTTAGTTAAGTTTAGTAATTTTAATAAAATTTAAAGGGTGATATGGAAAAAGATCTTGCAAAGATTGCTCCAAGTAATATTCAGGCAGAGCAAATGATACTTGTGGCAATTCTGATTAACAATCGTGCGCTATATAACATTAACGAATTTTTACTGCCGGAACATTTTTATGAACCATTACATGGCAAAATATACAAGTCAATTAATCTCATTATTAGTAAAGGAATTAGTGCTACTGTAATTTCGCTCAAAAATATGCTAGGCAATGAACTCGCATTTGAGAAAATAGGTGGAGTGGATTATCTAGCTAAACTTACAACTTTAGCATTAAGTATAGTTAATGTTAATGAGTACGGCAAAATAGTATATGATCTTGCGCTGAGGTGTTATTTAATTGAAATTGGAGAAAAAATAGTAACAAATGCGTATTCTTCTACTTTAGCAGATTTAGCTATAAGTCAGATCGAAACTGCTGAATCTCAATTATATGATCTAGGTTCAAGATGAACTTTAAGTAAAGGATTTACAAAATTACAAACTTCAATTGAAGAATCATGGACATCAATTTCATCTGCTATTAAAAATAAAAACTCTATTAACGGTATTAGTAGTGGACTACTTGACCTTGATTCAAAGCTTGGAGGATTTAAAAATTCTGACCTAATAATATTAGCTGGCAGGCCATCAATGGGTAAAACTGCTTTAGGAGTTAACTTAGCAATAAATGCTTGTAAATATTTTTTATCATCATCTACTCAACAAAATAGCAAAGTTTCTAATATAACACCATCAGTTGGATTCTTTTCTTTAGAAATGTCATCTCAGCAAATCTCAACTCGAATTCTTTCTATAGAATCAGAAATTAATAGCTCTGCATTATTTAACGGTAAAATAGGTGAACAAGATGTTGATAAGTTAAAGACTGTACAAGACGAAATACAAAAGTGGAATTTTTTTATAGATGATGCTCCAGCAATCTCGATATCTGCAATTAGATCTCGAGCTCGTAGACTTAAACGTACTCATAATTTAGCAATATTATTTATTGATTATTTACAGCTAATAAAAATTGATAACAGAGGAAGTCAGTATAATCGAGTGCAGGAGATTTCTGAAATTACACAGAGCTTAAAAGCTCTTGCTAAAGAGCTCAATATTTCAATCATTGCGTTATCTCAATTGTCTAGAGCTGTAGAACAAAGGTCAGATAAAAAGCCTATTCTCTCAGATCTGAGAGAATCAGGCTCAATTGAACAGGACGTCGATATTGTAATGCTTATATATCGGGACGAATATTACTTGTCTAGATCAGAACCGAATCCAGGTACTCCAGAATACACAGAATGGGTTACAAAACAAAATAAATGTTATAACACTGCTGAAATAATTGTTGCTAAACACCGTAATGGTCAGGTTGGTACAGTGAAGTTGTACTATAATAGTAGGTATTCTAAATTTGGCAATATTGTTAAAAACTCTCATCAAAGTTAATAAACGCTAGATTGTGCATAAGATGAAAAAATGCTTGTCCAAAAAAAAATTACAGCAAAATTTTACTCATTAACACCAGAGATATGCAACTTAAGGTTAGTTTTAGCATCGTGATAACTGAATTCAAAAAATTTATAATTTAATTTGCTTCTTTTTCAGTTTTTATCTGGGATTGGAGTATACAAAAAGTTTAAATTATGGTATAATTTATTAATAACCATTTGGAGGTGGCCAATGATAGATTTTTATAGTGAGAGCTTAATAAATAAGCTGTTTGAAACCAACATAAGATTTAACACCAAAATTGATCTTGATAGAGTTGAAAAAGCAATACTTTACGCTAAAAAATATCATTGCCAGCAAAAGAGAGATACAGAACTCTACTACACACATCCATTGAAAGTAGCTCACATGGTATCAGACCACAGCTTTGAAACAGATACAATTATTACTGCAATACTACATGATACACTTGAAGACACAAAAGTAACTAAAGAAAGAATAAGGTACGAATTTGGTGCTAATATTGCAGAACATGTTTCAGATCTCACAAGGGTTAGGAATAATAAGAAAATCAGTGCTATGGAAATGATACAAATATTACGCAGCCAAAATAAAACAGAACTATTACTGATCAAGCTTTTTGATAGATTCCATAATATTACAACTATATTCATCAAACCTCCTCACAAAAGGCAAGAAATAATATTTGAAACTCAGCAAGAATTTATAGCTCTTGCTGAATACCTTAAACTACCAGAGATTGGAGAACGCTTAAGCGAATATTGTAAACTTCATGCTAGCTAATGAGTAAATAATTGAGAATGAAAGGATTAAATATATGATATTAAAATCTAAGACTAAGTATACCTTACATAGCGCTATTCAAGATGGTGATATTAAAAAAGTGAAGCAGCTTATTAATAAGGATATTACACTTGTCAATTCAAAATATAAAGATGGCACTACTGCTTTATCTGTTGCTTTGAAATATAAGAATCTACCTATTGCTAAGATTTTGTTGAACAATGAAGCTAACGTAAACGCACAAGATAATGATGGGCACACTGCTTTACATCTTGTTGTTGAAACAATTCAAGTATATTATGAATTTTTCGAAAAATATCCTACCTATTGCAATGATCATATAGCATTACTGCTAAAATATAATGCTGATGTAAATATCGAGAATAATCAAGGTAATACACCTTTATCTGATGCTGTTGAATGCAAATGTGTAGAACCTTTAGCAATTATGCTAAAACATAATTCTACTGGTATTAATAAAAAATATGATGAAGGAGAAACGCTACTACATATTGCTGTTCGTAATAAAATCATAGATATTATACAGCTTTTGATTGATTATGGAGCAGATATTGATGCAAAAGATGATAACGGCATGACTACTATAGATTATGCTGCTAAAAGCGGTAATGCAGATGTATTCAACTTTCTAATGGAACAATCAGTCCCATGGTATTAGGTTTCAACAGATAGCTAATATGTTAATATTAAAAAGAGAAGTTAATATGAATGTTTTGAAATTACTTTTACAACCGGGTTATGCTGTTATATTAGCATTCGTTGTATTATCTTCACCATCGATATGTACAGCGAATAATAATGTAAACTTCAATGCCTCTAAAGGTGGTATTGATACTTCACAACAATTCTATATAAAATTTTCAACTGGTATTGCTACTAGCTACGATACATTAGAAGCTGGAATTGGTTATAGATTAGATCGGCACAGAATGGATGTAAGATTAGGATTTATGTGTCATCACAACTGTAGAGATAACTTTATTCAAGGAAATTATTATTACAATATAATTGAAGGTAACAAAGCATCAATTTTTGTTACAGGTGGCCTAGTATCAGCTTTCAATAGTGATAGCGGTACTGGTATAGACTTGGGAGTTGGTACAACAATAAACTTATTAAGAGATATATATTTAGACATTGAATGTAGCACAATTGCTAACTATAGACCACTTCCTATTCATATACGATTTGGATTGCGGGTTCACATTTAATAACTAGCAAGTTTTATAGTTAGTAATGATTAGCTCATTAACAGGATTGCGTTGTTCATTGATTGAGTATACAACTGTAACGGTATTGATATTAAAATCTTTGTATAAGTCTCTAATAAAGGCAGTATTATTATTTGAGATCATAATCTTAACACCTTTATTTGTTAATTCTTTGACAAAATCCCGTAATCTAATTTGATCTTTTTCATCAAATGGAAGTCTAGTATAGAACCGTTCTCCAGATTTATGGTAAGGAGGATCGAAATAAACAAAGTCATTTTGTTGAGGCTCTATAAATGAAAAATCTGTAGCATAAATTGATACACCATGTAAAAGGTTGCTGCATTGGTTTATTCTAGATGCAATGTGGAGTTTAATGTAGCATTCACCAGAAAATGTTTGAGCAGATTGTCCATTTTTGTAGACTCTATAAATTCCCCTAAAAGAGTATTTATTAAGATATATAAATTTTGCGGTAATTTCATTCGGATTATTACTATATTTGTTTTTAACTTTATAATAATAATCCTTCGAATGATGTTTGTGATATAAACTCAGTAATCTATTGACCTCATTAGGATTATTTTTAACAGCATTATAGCTAGTAATTAAATCAAGATTGATGTCAGACAAAAAACATTGTTTAAAAAGATGCCTAACTTGAAAAAATAAAGCACCTCCACCAAGAAATGGTTCATAGTAATTATAGTGTGGACCTTGAGGAAGATGTTCTATTAATTTATTAACAATTCTTCGTTTACTACCAATCCAATGAAGGAAAGGCTTAGACTTATTAGCAACAGCTACTGACACATGAAGTTTAATTAATTTATGTTAGTTGAATCTCTATTGAGATTATACCAGAAAACAGCTTGTAGTGCTAGTAATAATAACGCTTACAAGGCTCTTTATGCATCCTTTTTGAATAAGATTTATTATAACCATAAGCAAGGAATGTGATAATTTCGCATCAACATTAGATTATTATGCAAAAATTTAGCCTGTAAATTAAAAGATTTTAATAGACTGGTAAAAAATATAATGCTACTCTATACCTTATATTATCTAGGTTTCAAAACTTTGATGATAATGATCTGAAGATTAAATAAAACAAAGGGTTGAACTTTTGGAATTAATCTTCAGAAACCATTTTTTAAACAAAAACAGTAGGGGAATTCTATGCCTATTCAAGACGAAGGTCAAAATAAAATCAATAAATTAACCGAAAAATTATCTACAGAGGGAATTAATAGCACAACAATAAAACAGATAGACGCTGAATTGCAAAAACTATACTTTCAGCTAGAGGAATCTGAGCAAGTAAGCATAAATTGCATAGAGTGGATACAATATTTTAGGCTAATAGTAAATAACTACGACAGAAAAAAAGTAAATATAATAGCTTCTCTAAATGGAATGATTTTTTTATTTAGACAATACATAGCATCAACGAATGTAAGAATTGAAACATTTAACATAGAATTGCTAATAAATAATACCGTTATCAGAATGAGGGAACATTTTGAAAATGAGAATATAAAGCTAAATGTTCAAAATGACATAAAGACGGTTCTGATTGGAGATAGTTTTCGAATAAAAGCAGTAATAAGTCAGTTAATTGGTAGTGCTATTATAAATAGCAGCAAAAATAGCAAGATTACTATTAACCTCAATCAGTATTCAGAAATATTACAATTTACAGTACAAAACATAGGACTAAGCACTTCTAAAGAAAAATTAGAAAGAATAAATGCTGAACTAGAGAATTTGAATTTGGTAACGTATCAAGAACTAGGAGAAGGATTAGCATTTATAAAACATCTTACAGATCAGCTAAAAGGAAGACTAAGAGCAAAAGAGGAAAATAATTACATAACTTTTTCATTTGAAGTGCCAATAACTAGTTTGAATTATTCTTTAGGAGAATGCTATGAAAGAAAAGAAGAAAACAATTAACAAATGGATGGTACAAATTCCTCCAATAGCAATTACGTTGATGAATGGAGAGAGTGAGAATATCGATGAATATATGGAAATAATAACAAAGCTAAGAAAAGCGAAGTATCAGGTCGAGGTAGCTGAATCATTGAAAGAATATTGTACAGATTTAATACAGGAGATTAAATATAGATTTAATATTGCAACGAGTGAAATTGTAAGGCTAGCAAGCGAGATCATGTTAAATGATTCGGAAAATAAAGATAAGCTGAAAACAATATTAAATCGATCAGCAAATCTCCAAGAATACTGTAACGACGTAGTTTACACGCTTAGAAGCGAAATTGAGAATGAAAATTTATGTTTAAAAAAATTTAGCATACAAAAGCTAGTAAAAAATGCCGTCAGGAGACTAGAAGACATTGCAAAAGAGAAAGATATAAAAATCAATTACAATTTTCAGTACAAAATGAAGGATATTGTGATTGGAAATAGTGATCACTTACAAGCTATATTAAGTCAATTAATAGGAAGCGTCATTAGATTTAATCACAGCTGCCAGGTTATAATTACAGTTCATTTGTTTACTATAAAAAATTATATAAAAAGCGATAACATACTACAATTTAGAATACATGATACAGGAAGCGGTATTTCAAAAGAAAAATTAGGGAATATAAAAGCTAAATTAGCTGATTTTGAGTTGGTACGAGACTATCCGCTAATGCTTGAATCAGGATTATGGTTTGTAAATTACCTTATTAATCAACTTAATGGAGAAATGGAAATAGAAAGCGAAAAAGACAAGTTTACAACCATTACTTGCAATATTCCAGTACAACTTTTTTAATCAAATTAATTCGCTTCTTTCACACTTTTTATCTGAGACTGAAGTATATAAAAAGTTTAATTTATTGTATAATTTATTAAAGATTATTTAGAGATGAAAAATGATAGACTTTTATAGCGAAAGCTTACTAAATAAGCTGTTTGAAACCAACGTAAGATTTGACACTAAAATTGATCTTGATAAAGTTGAAAAAGCAATATTTTATGCCCAAAAATATCATGGTCAGCAAAAGAGAGATACAGGAGAACTATACTACACACATCCATTAGAAGTAGCTTATATGGTATCAGACTACAGCTTTGAAACAGATACGATTATTACAGCAATACTACATGATACTATCGAAGACACAACACTAACCAAAGAAAAGATTGTTAAGGTATTCGGTAGAAAAATTGCGGAACAGGTTTCAGATCTCACCAGGATTAAGGATAATAAAAAAATTAGTTCTAGAGAGATGATTCAAACATTATATAACCGAAATAAAACAGAACTATTATTAATTAAGCTTTTCGACCGATTCCATAATATTCAGACTGTATCAATAAAACCTTATGAAAAAAGACAAGAAATCATACTAGAAACTCAGCAAGAATTTATACCTCTTGCTGAATATCTTAAATTACAAGAAATTGCTATAGAGCTAAATAAATACTGTAAGCTGTATGCTACCTAGCTTTTCTACAAAATCACACAAGCTGAGATAGAGTTTACTGCTTCAAAAACCATTCCAGCACATGATATATCTAAATCTTCATCGTTTGGTTTATGATTTATAAACTCTATAAAGCCATCTGTATCTAAAATACTAATGTTATTATCAGTAAATCTTTCATCATGCTTAAGTTCTTCTAATTCTTTTTGAATATCATAATTCAAAGCATTAAATACAATAGTTGCCCCTTTATTACCAAGTATAAAGCCTTTCCTACAGTTCAGTAATGCATATACTCTATTGCTTGGTGTTTCTTGTATGTCGTAAGGATGGTAAAATATTGAAATATATAAGTTATCTCTCTTAACTGTATGGGCTTTTATATTTGAATAATTATCACATCCATTAATAATATCAGAATATATATTTTCATCATATCCAACTAAGATTACGGTCTTATTATTCTCTTTTAAGAGAAAATCTATAGTTGGCTTAATTATTTTAGTTTGATTAACCATGCCAGATGTAGCTTGGCCAGAATTATCATTATACATAACCACCCCCTTAAGAAAATTAGATTGTATACTGTCTATAAAATATATTAGCTATGTTATCAAGTGCTAATGATCTATTCTAGCTAAAGAATTAAAAATTGAACCTCCAAAACAACTTTTCTGAATTATTCTTGATATCTAGTTTTTAATATTATATGAAGAAATTAAGTCTCCAACTATGATGTTCTATATCTGAGTAAAACTCTATACCTCTACTATTAGCAAACTCTCTTGCTAACTCTGGCGCAAATATATATATTCCTACTTTATACTTAACTCTTGCTAATAAATATTTTCCCATACAGTTTTCTTTAAAGATTAAATTTTTTATATTCCAGCTTTCTTCGTGTTCAACTTCTATCATAGTTTTATCCTTATCAATTGCATCTATCAATGGTATTACATGTAATACGTAATAGTCATGATTTTACCAAATACTTCTGCTCTTACTTTATATAATATTTTTTGGGTTATATATTCCTGACAATTCTCTATTAATTCTGATTTTACACCGCTATAAATAGTTCTACATCTTTACAAGCTTGATATGTATTGAAACTTGCTTGGGTTAATAAATTACCACTTAATATTCCAGTAGATTTTAAAATACTTGCAATAGATTGTGCTTCTCCTTGTAGTCCAATTTGTTGTAGCAATTGTTGCAGCTTCATTTGAAAAACATATACTAAGTTTGTATTTTGTGTACGATATAGTGAGTCTATTTTATTACTTAATGTCTTTGAAAGATTATTGATTACTTTATCTATTTCGAACCATGCATGTGCTGAATCTGCGAATTTAGTAGCAATTCCTATAGCAGTAACAATATGATGTTGAGATTGAGAAAGGACTGTATCTATTCCAGCATTTAGCATCTCCCTAAGTATATTACGATTATCTTGAATTAAAGTAGAAATAATTAGAGCAAAAACTGTTAAATAGACATCTTTCGAAACTGGTTAAGGTAGTTCAAAATTATAAATGCCAGAGATCAAATTAAATCTAAGACCGAATCTTTTACGTCTATTTCGATATTTGTAAGCAATAATTTTGAACTACTTTAACCAGTTTCGAAAGATGTCTAATATATATTTCTAAGTTAAGATTGTATCTAATGTATGAAAAGATATAGCTAAGCATTGTCCTTTTTTAAGACCTTTTCGATTATACATTTCATACTTTCTATTATCATAAACTAGCATTTATATATCTCTTGCTAAGACTTTCTGCTTAATAGCAAGAAAAAATGTTCAACATTATACATAAAGGTTAAAGACGCTGTAATACTTCTCTTACTAGAGTTTGATATATTTTCTTATATCAAACTCTCTGGTTAATAGCTACTTAAATTTTTCTACAGTTGCTTTTAGGATTTGTAAACCTATTGTTTTCACTTTCAACAAAGAAATAACTTTGATGTTGCCTTAAAGCTTTCTACATTCTACTTTCTGTAGTACAAGCAATGTCTCCTATAGATTCTACATTAGAACTTGTATTTAAGTGATCTACATCTGTGTCTATAGATAAGTTTGTAATTAACTCATCTACTTTATCATCTTGACTATTACTTAACTCATTTTTAATGGAAGTACTTTGTGATTCACTATTCTCCGGCATCCAACTATGATCATATGTAATGATAACATTTCCTCCATTAGTCTGAAATCCAAATGTTTTTTCGCGGAATAGCAGTTTTAGTTTATCATATGCATCGTTATCATTACAGACCTTCTTAAGTTCTGTTATATAATTATCATTTAATTCAGTAGAACATATTATATTAGATATAATATAATATATATAATGTGGAGCTCTCATAAATACTGAAGAATGTTTTTGTATAAATCTGTTCTTAACTTCATCATAAATTTCTAGAAGTTTAATTCTACCTGGCTCACTAACAGCTATTATAGCATTTTCAAAGTCTGTTATTCCTTCATAATCATAACTTTTGCCATCATTCTCAGCAAATAAGATTCCTTGCTCAGCCTTAACCTCTCCGATTTTTTTATTTTCCTTAGGCAGAATGTCAAAATCAAAATAAATTAGTGGAGATTCTAGCGCTACAAGTGTGAATATACGCATAGCATCTATTTCAATACTAAATGGAAATCTTTCTTCTGGTGCAAGAGAGTATAACTTACTGTAATATTCAGATATGGTATCAGATATGGGGCATTTATAGCATCTATACTTTTCCAAAAAAGATTTAGATTGAATAAGATTAAATTTATTAAAATCTAATTTATTAAAATCTATTAATTCTATGTTACTATGTGGATTAAACTCTTTATTAGATATTTTATCTTCTAATTCTTTATATTGTTCAGTAGTAAATCCTGATCCATTTATTACCAATTTTATTAAGCGTTGATCTTCTGTTTTTGCCCATGTACTTAATCTACTTAAATAATGCTCTGGAATTGAAGATCCATAATTCCTTGAAAGCCATATAAATAATAAAGATGTATCATCTCTAAATGTATATTCACTTCCACGTTCAATCTCTTGTCCATTGTAGCATGACATTGTTCTTTCCTATAATATTAAATTATTTTAAAAATTATTATATAAATATTAAATATATTAAGAATTAGTATATATATATTAACTATATGTGTGTCAAGCAGTTTTTATAGTAAATGTATAATTTATTTGTATATAATTGATGTCATATAGCTTAAATTAATCCAAGTTTGATAATTTATAAGTAATATCTAGTGCAGATGCCATTAGTTTGCACAAAATGCATTTGCTACTCCGCATAATATAGGTGCTATATGCTCCATTCCAGGCATAGATCGCGCTAATCTCGCTGTTTGATCAAGTTCGTCAATTAGCATGCTATCCACTTCGTCTACAATTACTACTCCAAATTCTCTATCACCTCGTGTACCATATTTCTTATGTTCATGCCTTAACCAATCGAACTGAAATTCATGTATTGGACCATAGACTATGTCTTTTGAGTAGCATATCTTTTCTTGTCCATCAAATGGATCTTCAACATTCGAACCACAACTTAGACCTAGTATATTAAAAAAGCCCTCTTTTTCATTTGCATCTCTTTGTGCTAAAACTGAAGAAGTAGTAACTATATCAACTTTATTTCCTTGTAATGCCTTGATAGCTGCTAGCATTGCACAAGTTGTAGATTTTCCTTCTCCAGTACCTATTTGTAATAATGTTCCTGTATCTTGTAATGACTCAAATATTAAAACTGATAAAATTTGTGTAATCCTTGGTATATTATTGCAATGATGTATGTTTGCTCTCTTTACTATCGCAATAGCTTCTTCCAAAAAGTTTTGAGATAATAACTGAGATTCTCTTATTTCTTTTGACCAGTTTTTTTTATATTATTCTCACTCCAAGAGTTAATCTCTTTTCCTTGAGGACACACTTTTGAATCATGGTTATAAGCTTCTTCTACCCTTTTAAACTTATCTTTTAAAATTCATCTAGTTGCTAAATCATGAATTTTACCAGAATTACTATTTAATATTTCTTGTATTATCTCATCTAAACTTAAATCTTTATCTAACTCTTGAGGATTAATATTCTCCAGCGAACTGAATTCATCATCACTTAATGGTAACATTCCATCATCAGTATTCATATCATACCTTTAGTTAGAGTGCTAAATTACTGATGGTATTATTTAGTTATAGTAACGTTACAGTCAAAAGAAATAAAATTGCTACTAAATACTAATTGAAAGGCTTGGCATGCTTCATTAGTATTGATTCTGCTTTAGATTTATTACTATATAACTAACAATACTCATTAATAATCACCTAATTTGATTGCTATTAGTTAACCGTAACACTATTTATAAAATATTGTCAACTACTCTATTATTTCGTTTTTGGTTGTATATTAACAAGTAGTAGGTACTAGAGCTATTTCCTATAAAAGGTATAGTTAAGCAAAGGCACTGTGTTTTTTATACACATTTCCATTGTAATCAAACATAACGTACAGATTCTCAAATTACGCTTTCCTGATAACTTCCTATCATTAAATATTTTTAAAATCTAAGATACAAGCTCTAGTTTGTACTGAACATTGAGAAGGCCATTCTTTAAGGCCTCAATGTCCTTAACATGACCGCACCATTCTTGACGAAAACTGTTCCATTTTAAGCCATGAAGGCGAATGTGGCGCTTAGTGTTTTCGTCTGGTTCGGAGGAGGTAAATTTTAAAATCACGGCAGCTTTATTTTGCTGTTCTTTATCAAAAATATCTTTACCTATTGTAGTCCAATGCTCCTGAACATTTGGATGTTGTGTTAAAGTTTCTTTTAGTGAAACAATTGCACCAAATAACGTATTTGCTGATAAGTGATCAAGCTTAGCTTTAGAGCAACTAATCCACCCATTTCGATAAGACGTCGAGTACGCATTTTACGTTCTTTAATTTTGAGGTTAACCTCATCCATGATTAGCTTAGCCTTTTTTTGTTGAAGAGTAATTTTTTGCTGCATAAGATTTGCTGTGTTAGTAATTCAAAAAGATAAAAAAATCAGGCAAGAATATATCAAAATAAAATCTCAGTAAAGAAAAAAACCGTACCTACCAAACCAACATCAAATAATTATAGTCAAAAAAACTTGAATTCAGGTTAGAAGCTTCATTAAAGAATAAGCTTACGCAATACGTAAACTTGAAAGTTTACTGCTAAAAAATGAGTACTCATTAACCGATTGAATGTTAAAAAAAAAGAAGTTTATGCTAGCAAAATCAAAAAAACCATGCTAACTTAAAACTCAGGTGAGAATTGGTATTGAGATGGCTATACAGTTTGCAAGGATTGAATTTTTTACGTAGAAGTGAAGGAGGTGATAGTTGTCGTAAGGCAGCATATAATGCAAGAACTATTGTTAAAAATAAGCAGACAGGTATAAGGTATAACTTCTCTCGTAAGAAAGATAACGTATATCATACAGTTCTGATACCGGATTATGTAAATCAAAAATTCAAGAATATTCAAACATTAATGAATGAGGTAGAACGAACCGCAAAAAACAGAAACAGCCAGTTGTTGAAGGATATAGTAATAGCATTGCCAGACGAGAAGGAGCTAAATTTAGAGCATAGAATAGAACTAACTCATCGAATAGTTGATGCAATGGAATGGGTGCAAAATGGTCTTGGAGTACAGATAGACATTCATAAGCCTCAAATAGGAGATAAAAACTGGCATGCACATATATTGCTCACTATGAGAAGATTTAGAAAAGATGGAACTGGTTTAGGAGATAGAGCAGTAGATTTAAACCCAAAAATCATAACAGTTAATGGCAAAAAGGTTGTTATTAAAGATTCCAAGATGATTCATGAAATAGCAAAAGAAGAAACTAATGCATATTTCGCTGAATTAGGCTTACCATATAGAGTTGACGAGATAAGCGAAGTGCCGGGAAAGCATATTGGGAATATTAAATATATTGAAATTAGGAATTTAATTAATGAAGTATTAAATGAAAATGAGTTACGTAAAGAGGCTCATTTGAAGATTATTAATGATGCTGACGTAATAACAGATTCTATAACACATTACAAATCTATTTTTACTAAGCAGGATGTTGAAAAAGCAGTAAAAGATATACCAGATCTAACAGCAAGAGAACAGTTAGTTCAGCAAGTGCTTAGTTCAAATAGAATACTAGAGTTATACCATGATGATGGTGAAAGTAGCAAATATTTTACGACAATTGAGGTTCGAAATGAGGAGACGAGAATAATCAGAATAGCTAATAAAATCAATAATCAGGTTTATTACAACGATATTTACAATCTTAAAAGTGATATCGAAGGTCTAGCAAATGTTAGTGAAGAACAGAAACAAGCTCTAAGGCATATTTTGCTTAGCACTAGTGGAGTTAGAGTCTTGAGAGGAAGAGCTGGTATAGGAAAATCTTATGTTTTAGCAAAAACGTATGAGCTTGCAACAAATCGTAGACAAAAAGTTATTGGCCTTGCTCCCACTCATAAGGCAGTATCAGAGCTGAAGAGCAAAGGTTATACATAGGTCTATACAGTAAAAGGATTTTTATATAATCGAAAAAAAATTTTTATGCAAGACAGCTTAATAGTAGTAGATGAAGCTGGAATGGTAGGTACTAAAGCTTATGCAGAGCTGTTTAGAGTAGTTAGAAACAATAATTGTCAACTGATACTTGCTGGAGATGAAAAGCAGTTAGCTTCAATAGAAAGAGGTGGAATGTTTGAGATTCTGAGTAATATTTTTGGTTCACATGTTTTAGTAAATATTCGAAGACAAAGTAAAAACTGGAGCAGAGAAGCAGCAATGGAGTTTGCTGAGAGTAATATTTTAAGCGGTATAACCTTACTGAGGCAAAATAACTGCGTTAGGTTTGATAATACGTTGCAGGACTCAATGAGTAAGTTAATATACAACTGGAGTCTAAGCAAATTTAAGCTACATGAAAAATTGGTAATTACAGTACGTAATAAAGATGTCGACATTCTTAATTCAAGTATTAGGTCTTTGTTAAAAGCAAATGGTACGCTAAAAGGCACAGAATATGAGCGTTCTATTGATGGAAGGAAAAAGTCATATATGGCAGGAGATAGAATAGTATTTCAAAAAAGCTATAAGGATTTACAAATACAAAATAGTGAATTTGCAACTTTAACTTCGGTTAGTAAAAATAAATTTATAGCTAAGACAGACACAGGAAAAGAAGTGAGTTTTGATCCTAGTGAAATACAATTTAAACATGGCTATGCAAGTACTGTTTATAAGGTCCAGGGAGCTTCTATAAAAGATGTATACGTTTTGCATAATGGAGTAAGTAATATAAGCAGCTCATACGTAGCTATGACAAGGCATATAGAGAACTTAAAGTTATATTGCAATAAGGAAGCAACTAAAACCATTAACAGCTTAATAAATCAGCTCAGCAGACCAAATGAGAAATCAGCTAGCATAACTCTGAAAACTGCTCATGATTTGGAGAAAGAACGGACAAAGACAACTGTTTTTAGTAAAGTTTTTAGTAAAGTTGAAAACTGGTTTAAGTCTATAATCAATGATATCAATGATAGATCTCATGTGAATAAAGAATATTATCATTTTACCGCTAAACCAGAGCAAGAAGCTAAAGTAGAAAAAGTCCAGCAAGAGAATAGCATAAAGCAATGCACCACCAAAGATATTTCTACTCCATTGTTTATGCAAATCAAAGAACAAAGACAATATGATTATGATGTAACCATTCTGTCAGCAGAAGGAAAAACGATATCAAGTTTTCAGAAGGCTGGCATTGATAGCAGAATGGTATATAGCTCAAATGTAAATAATTTGAAGTACTATCAACCATTTCAAGGAGAAAAGATTCTTATAGCTGCAAATAATTATAAACAGAATAAAGAGTATGCAAGTACTATAAACGAGGCTGCAAAAGCATTAAAAAGCAAAGGAGCAATCACTAGCATCGTAGTTCCTTCAGAAGGTGAAGATTTTAACGAAATGCTAAAAAATAAAGGAGCCACAGCTGTTAAGGAGCTTATGATACCTGAAATCATGAAGTTAATTAATACTCAGAACGTAAAAACAGAGCCTGAACAAATTGTAAAAGCTGATATAGCTCCAAAAATTAGAATTAGACGGTAGTGCTGAAGATTTGAAATTGAATGTAAGCTATTCATTCACAGAGCAAATTACAAAATGAGCTATACATAAACAGCTCACAGTGATGTTTGTAATTCGCATTATGCCCCGCTAAGAGAATACTGAAAGCGTTTGAACTTTTGCAAGCTCTACATTTAACAGGAAAACTATTCCAATAATCACCTAGCAATAAAATTATAATTCAAACGGTAAAAATAGCAAATATTTATACCGCAAAACAATTTAGTGATGCGAAGGTGAGGTTTTATATGACTGACAAAATCAATGATTCAAATAATTTCAATAACATTCATAATTCAAAAACAGATATAGAAAATCCTAAGGCTAACAGCTTGAACCACAACGTAGCTATAAAGTTGATAAATGGTGATATTGCTGATGGTATAGTGCTACTTAGTGATAATAATAGCTTGAGAGCTGATAACACTCTGAAAGAATCAATAAACCAATTAATCAATGATTGGAAGAATAGTAAATTTGAGCTGCAGGATCGTTTGATAATTGCTGACCATAAAGAAGCTGAAAATATTAATCAACACATCAGAAACTACATGAAGGAAAATGGTGCTCTGAAAGGTACAGAATACAGCATTTTAATTTCAGGAGCTGAATCAAAAAAATATGCTAACTACATGGCTGGAGACCGAATTGTATTTCAAACAAACGATAAGGATTTACAAATACAAAACAGTGAATTTGCAACTCTAGTATCAATTGATGAAAATAAGTTTGTAGCTAAGACAGATACAGGAAACGAGGTAAGCTTTGATTTGAATAAAATAAGCTTTAAACATGGATATGCTACAACAGTTTGTAACCCACAAACAGCTGTCAAAAAAGATATATATGTTCTTCATAATGATGGTGTAGGCATAGAAAGTTCTAACATAAGCATGATAGGGAATGCAGAGCAAGTACGGCTGTACTACAATGTGCAAGCTACAAAAAATGTTGCTAACCTAATAGAGCAGCTTAGCACAGCTAAGACAGACTCTATCAATGCGCAGAAGTTGAAATAGTAAAAAAGTATCTTGAAAATCGTGGTATTACTTTTGACAAAAGCACTGCAAGTTCAGACTTAAAAGCAAGTATACTATTTGATACTCAAACGAGAAAAAATTATCCAGCATTGACAGCATTTGCAAGAAATGCAAAAGGAGAAATTACCGGAGTACAGGCCGTATATCTAAATTTGGCAGGAGATAAGGCGAATATTTCAATTAACAGAAGATCTTTTGGTAAAATCAGCGGATCGTTCATAACAATCGCAAAGCGAAATGCGAATGACCCTAATATAACAATTATAGCAGAAGGCGCTGAAACAGCATTGAGCTTGCAGCAATCAGGCATTAAAGGTAATATCATTGCTAGTGCAGGAATTGCGAATTTGAGAAATTATTCACCATTTCCTGGTGAAAAAATCATCATTGCAGCAGATAATGATAGCAAAAATTCTATAACTAATGATACTGTAATTAAATCCGCAAAAATGTTAGAAATGAAGGGAGCGATAACTTGTATAGTCAAACCACCAGAAAATGGTGACTTTAATAATCTGTTGCAAAGTTGTGGAGAGCAGTCAATTAGAGACATTATAGAACCTGAAATTACTAAACTGACTAAGGCAGTTGAAACAACCAAACTTACTCAAACAGAAAATAATAGTATAGCAAAACAAAATGATATTACGAATGTTAAAGAATTGTATAATAAATCTTCATCTCTATACTACTTTAAACAAGAAGAGGAAGCTAAACTGGAAGCAATAGTAGCAAACAAATTTTTAGAAAACCATACAGGAATTTATAGTGCAAAAATCTTTAACAATTCTAATTTAAGGGCAAATATGGTTTTTGATGAAGAGACTCAAAAATCCTGGCCTGCACTCACTATTTTTGTTAAAAATGAAACAGGCGAAATTACTGGAGCTAAGATATTAGTTCTGAATTCAAAAACATGTAATAAAGCTGATGTAGCTGAAAAATCTGTTGGTACAATTAGTGGCTCATTTGCTGAAATTGCTCAACAGAATTCAAAATACTCACCTGTAACAATCATTACAAAGGATATTGAAACAGCGTTAACCATTCAACAAGCTGGAGTTGAAGGAAAAATCTTATGTGCAATTGAAGCCGAAAATTTGCAAAACTATAATCCTGGCCCAAAAGAAAAGATCATTCTAGCAGTTAAAAATGACGTAAATACTGAAAAAGCAGAAAAAGTTCTGGAGGATAAGGAAGCAGTAGTCTGCACAGTCAAAAATGACTTCAATAATGTATTAAAAACTCAAGGATTATATGCTGTTAGAAATATTATCAGCCCTGAAATAAGAAAACTTAATGAAAAAATTGAATCAATACAAACTAATATACAATCAGGATTATGTCCGAAACACTAGGCAGAGTATGACACAGCATTTTTTATTTAAAAAACTATAGAGTGAAAAAATATGACAAAACAATTAAAGCATGATTCATTGGCAAAGACAATCATGAGCGATCCAGTTGCTGCACAAGAATTTCTAGAGTATTATTTACCAAGCGATTTCAAGAGTTTAATAGATTTATCACAAATAAAAGTAGAGCAAGAGAGTTATATAGAAGAATCGTTAAAGAAAAAATACAGCGATATTGTCTATAGAGTTGCCACCAAAAAACATGGCAATGCTTTTATTTATATATTAATCGAAGCTCAATCAACCGTCGATTATTGGACAGCTCTGCGGTTATGGAGATACACATTGTTATTGTGCGAAAGGCATAAGAAAGAAAAAACTAAATTACCATTAGTGTATAATTTAGTGATCTACAACGGCAAAGAGGTCTACAACGCACCTAGGAATTTGTGGGATTTATTTACCGATTCAATGATAGCTAAGCAATTAATGACCTCCGACTATCAATTAGTTGATTTGCAAAGTATGTCGAATGATGAAATTGTTAGGAAAAAGCATATCGGAATGCTCGAATATATGCTAAAGCACATTCATCAACGAGATATGTTAAAGCTTTGGGAAGACTTTCTAATAAAGTTCAAACATGTTTTAATACTTGATAAAGAAAAATGTTATGTTTACCTAAGATCATTTTTATGGTATACTGATACTAAATTACTAGAGAGTCAGCAACCAGAATTAGAGCAGGTTCTGGCTAAGTATTTATCTGAAGAAGAAAAAAGTAATATTATGAGAACTATTGCTGCAAAATATATTGATGAAGGTATAGAGATTGGTGAAACTAAAGGCAGAGCTGAAGGCAGAGCTGAAGGCAGAGCTGAAGGCAGAGCTGAAGGCATAGAGATTGGTGAAGTAAAGGCTAAACAATGGCTTGCAAGAAACTTATTAAAAGCTGGCTTTTCAGTTGAATTTATTTCTGAAAATACTGGATTGTCAAAAGAAGAAGTGATTAATTTAAAAAATAACATAGAGTATTAATTTTTCGAATTAATACTCTACTAACTTAAGTTTTTTGAGCAATTTATATTCACAAACAAAAGCTGTATTTAAGTTTTGTAGCTGCATAGTTAGTTTTGTGATAGGAAAGTTACCGGCAAGCTTTACATAACATGTAAGGTCTGGTAGGTTCATAATTTCAGATGGCATAACTAAAATCTTTTTACGCTCAACATTATTCATATTTACCCCATCTCGCATAGTATTTGATCCATATGACAAGTTCTCTTGAGTTTCAATAATTTCTTGCTCACCTAGTGTTAATGCTGATTTATAAGCTGTAACCTGATCGCTAACTCGAAAAATAAATTTACTATTAAACAAATCCAGCATAGAAGCACATTCAGCAGCCCCATATATTGCTTCTAATTGATGAATATTCTGCAATCCAGCAACAAAGCAGCCTCCATACTTTCTACTTTCAGCTAAAGCAACTGGTAAAGACGAAACTTTTTGTAGAGCTGGAAGTTCATCAAGTATAAACCACATGTTTTTGTTATCATGATTAGGATTTCTACACATCAAAGCCTTGATAGCTATGCTTATCCAGGCTGAAATAAGTGGGCATAAAGTAGCTCTTTGATTTGGGTTAGCTGTGATAAATAGCCAGCTAGTTTCATTTGAATTACTAAACCATTCTTTTATGCTAAAACTACCTCCAGGCTTTAAATATTGTAGCGAAGTAATATTCTTTCCAAGCGTAGACTGAATTCCTGCAGAAGTTTCGAGCGCGCTTTCACTTATAATACCTGATACAGCAGTGTTTCTAAAAGCTTTTGCAAATTGTCTATTATCAGAGTAAATGATTGTATGAATTAGTTTTATGATATCTTTATCATCCTTATATAGCTTCAACGCTTCAGACAAGACTAATTCAGCATTTTTAGCAAAAAAGTCATCAAGTTTAGGAGTATAATTACTAAAACTACTAGCTATATCATGAAAATCAGCTGCTTCAAAACAATCATTCCAAGGCAACCATTGTTCACTATTTTTTTCTAAAGGATTAAGCAGTTTATCACATTTAGGATCAAAAAATCTATCAGTAAAAGCTCCAGTTGTGTCTACAATGATTGCTCGATCTTTGTGTAATCGAATTTGTGGCAGCAGTTCATTAAGCATATTAGTTTTACCAGTACCTGTTGTTCCAGTAATAAGAATATGTAGTCTTTCACTATTCTTTACTAATGGCAAGCCTCCAAAACGGATTTTCGAGGCCTTTTTAGCGCTTTTTAGCATTTTAGATAGGGCATTTGCACTCTACAAAATCAGCACCTCTAATTTTGGCCTTAATAATCGTGTTTTTGCCTTGAGCAGTAAAGAAAACAATTGAGATTATCACACCAATAGTAAAAACAATTAATCCTTCTAACAATGCTGAATTGATTAAGAATTCCCATAATTGCTGTATTTTAAATCCATGTTTGCCTGTATAAAACTCATGCAAAAAGTCTTGAGCATTGAGGTGCATCCATTTTTTAAACCTTAAACTATAAAACTTAATGCCTATTTGATCGATATCATAAAAATGCTCACCAATTGCTAGCTTAAGCTGCACATATCTTTCAATTGCAAAATAATACAAGCTGCTCAGAAAAACTTTTTGATATAATCGACATATAATCCAGAATATCGATAATCCTAATCCAATTATAAAAACGTTGGTACTACCTTGCCCAAACATTCTTAACTTATGGGCAAATAACTGCGAGCCCCTGGTGAAATTTCCTTGATTTTGAAAATTCATCTATCTCAAGAGTATTTTTTCAATATCTGTAGTTTTTGCTCATACTCTTTTACTCCAGTAAAATTCTTCAATTCTGTTAACCTTTTTAACATTGTTTCATGTTCTGCAATGATATTTAGTATTAAATCACCACACCCCACCTCCAGCACTAGTACTAGTACTACTACTTTTACTGTGGCTAGTACCTGTATACTCAGTAGTAGCAATGCTACTAGAACCAACCTTCTGCAGAGCTTGGTATTCACTCTCAGTTAGACCTATATACAGAGCTTCATCATGAGTTATCCTGTCGGCTATTTCCATGGTAATGGAGTTTCCTGTTGAAATAAGATTGGACTCTTTTTTTTGTCAGTGAATCAAGATTGCTCTGTGAACGGATAAACTGGTTTTGATATCCAGATTGTAGCAGTGCAGAAGAGCGGTAGTTATCTAATAATAAATCTACGTTTTTATTTATAATTTGTCGACCATCATCCGTTGTAGTGACTTTTATACTACCATCATTGATAATAGCAGCCATATGTAATGAAGGAGCTAGGTTTTGTTGAGAAATAGTTCTATTGCCTATGCTGTAATTATCCATACTCAAGTTATTGTCGACTATATTACTTCCTAAGCTGCTAGCAACTTGTATAGGAGAGAACTGGCTGGCTAAGTTAGCTGTAGCATGAGCGCAAGCTTTTATCACTGACCAAGAAAGCATTGGTATTGATGATGCAAGCATTTGAAACGTCGCATAGCTATATAAAATCATCTCTGCAAAGCTTCCTTGCGATAGCATATTCAGACCATAATCACTACCGAAAGCTCCAGATTTACTGGATAAGCTGATCATTCCTAGACAATGGATTATTGTAAAAAATACTGGCCAGCTGCTGACCCATATTATTAATAGAATCCATGTTTTGAGTATGTTGTAACCACCAGGCAGTAAGCCCATTGGAAATACAATAAAGATCATTGAAACTACTAATGCAAAAAAAACAGATTGTAAAATAGGCATCATGTGAGCAGCCATTTCCCCAGCGACTAGATACGAAAATGATTGTTGAAAGAGCCCTCTGATTGCATGCATACTCACCAGATTAGGATAAATTCGTGATAATGAAAACTTCTCACGCCAGTCATCATATGACTCACGATTAGCATTAAGTAGCATAGCTTGCTTCATCCATTCATGAATGTCTTGTTGCTCTCTCTGTAAATATTTTAGTGTGTCGCCAGTCATGACTTTTAGTCTTTGACTTAACATGCTTGACTGATCAGATTGAACTCCAATCGCTGCTGCGAACTTTGTTAGAAGCCCTTCATTTAATTCTTTATGAATTGCTGCTTTAATCAATGGAGTAGCTTGTCTGCATGTCTTGAAACTAATACCTAAATTACTAGGCTCACGATAATAAATACCGAAATTATTAGGTATATTCTGCTCGATAAATCCTATAATGTCATTAGTTTGTTGAGCAGCTGCTTTTTTGCCTAGAATATTACCTATGATGTAAGGCTTCATAAAGCATTGTCTAAGAAATTCCTTAGTATTAGTTAAAGTTACTGGATCATGTATTTGCACATCTCGAATCTTAGCTACAGCCTTTGCTCCAAACATAATACCAGTTTTTCTGCTTGATAGTCCTTCATAAGCCGGTAAAAGATGATTTTCCAACATTTTGGACACAAAGTAACTCGTTTGCGATGAAAGAGAAGCAAACATTGCAATACCTATCGGAATATTATCAACTTTTACTGGTGCACTCATTGATACCTCATCCTTCAGCCAAACAGTAGCTTTGGGGGCAAATAACAGCGTAAAAATAAATATCGATGGAAAGAACCACTCCATAGCAAAGATGCCGATATTTCCTCTAAAAATAGCCCTAGTAGCAGCCCATATGCCACCAATAGTCAAGGCTAAGTGTCCTACTGGAGTGAAGTATTCGCTATTTGAAGCAAAGACTCTGCCTATGCCGTTAAACACATGCCATAACAGATCTCCACCACCAAATGTGTATATTACGTAATCCATTAACTTTTCTCCTTCGCTATTAAATGCTGCTCTATTAATCTAGCCCTTTTATCTATTCGACTTGCATCTGTTTGTAGGCTAGTCCATTTTTCATTTGCAAAAAGTTGAACTCGATTTAATTCCTTCAAATATCTTTCTAAATGTTCATTCGAAACTTGCTTAGCACCTAGTGAAGTAACGGCTCTACGTATTTCGGTGATTACTTCCTTCAAATGCTGAACTAATGTATAGCTAGCTATTAATTCTGATGAGATCTCTAAAATTGTGACTCCAGAAATAGCTTCTAATATGATATAATCATAAATTGGGAATATATCTCCAATCGAAGATAAAAAGGCTATTTCATGGTCACTAAATTCAGTATTCTTACCAAATTTAATTTTTAGATTAGTCAATTGTTGTTTAGCTTTACCTGCATAAGATTTCTCTGGTGATATTGTGATATTTCGTCGCAAGCGTTGAATGCAAGCAACTGACATTATCACAACTGTAAATCGAGGCTGATTCTCCGCCTTTTAAATGACTAATCCAACTTTTTTCATCCTGAGCTAATGAGTCATAAAAGTGTACATTATTGTTTGTAACCACGATAGTGCCAGTCATAGACATGATTGAATCACGCATATTTGATGGTATTCCAACCTTCGCTGCTGCTTTAGTGAAGATGTTATAATCATCAAGCATTAACTCTGAATCCTTATTTTGTGCTTGTCGCAGAGCTTGTTTTTGGGCTAAATCATTACGACATTTTTTACCAGCAGCAAAATAATCAAACCCGCTGTGTGACTGTATATCACGGCAAACAGCTTCTCTCATAGCCCAGTTCTTTGGTAAAGCTGTAGCAAATAATGCTTTTGTTAATTCGCAATCTCCCTTAGCAAATTGATTCATCTCCATTGCTAGATTACGTAAGTCCTTGAGAGCGTTCTCAATCTGTGGAGCAAATGTTTTTAATCCTAATGAAAATGCATAAACTTTAGCTTGAGAACCAATATTCTTCATTAGTTGAACTAATTCTTCTCCAGAAATAACAGAGAAACTACCAAGATAGGCGTCAATACCGCTACAGCTCATGTTTAAAGATGGTGGAGTTATAGCAAATGGCTGAAAGGATGTTTGGCTTGTTCTGGCAGATAATCCGCCAGCCGCATAATATCCAGCCGCTTGATTCTGATATGATCCAGATCTAGTAACATTAACACTCATTCCTTGAAATACGTTTTCGATATTCCAAGCCAGTGATACTGGAGCTTGTAGCGAAAATAATGCTGCAATAACATAAACTCTAATTCTGATGCTCATCTAGTCTCCAACTTATGATAATATCTATCGATTGCTAGAATATTGTCGATAATTTTATTCTCAGAGATTATGCCTCTAGCTACTGCATATATTTTTTTACCATCGCTAGCTACTAGGTATAACACAGGTACAATATGCTTAGGATTTAGTTTATTAAGCAACTCATTATTCTTACTGACAGCTAGCAACTGAAATGCATATTTATTAGCAAAGCTCTGAACAATAGGCATAAAGGCCTTACAGAGCAAGCAATCTTGTTTAACTTGCAGAATCAAGTCCCAGTTTTTAGCAATGTTTTTGAGTTTTGAGTCGTTTTTCTGCTCTGATTTTTCTTGATATAGCTTTCTATGTAAGCTATTAGATGGCTCATGATCATTAATCAGTTGATAATCAAGTAGAGTAGCTAGTTGCCACATAGTAGCAAACTTATGCGCCTTCTCCATGATTTGCTTCTGCAATCTTTGGGCTGTAATTACATTTTCGAGCGTTGGATTATCAAGCGCTATACGCTGAGCTCGATTAAATTGCTCCTTTAATTCCTCGATTCTATGATCATGGGCCAAATTTATCAACTTAGAAGTAGAGTCATCAGGCTCATGACCATGTTTATCATTATACCATAGAAATCCTGTTGGTGAAGCATCAACAGTGGATAAATGACTAATTAATATCATAACCATTAGTAATCTGCTCATTTAGACTGACTTTGTTGCATACGATGAACTTTATCTTTGATTCCTGCAATAATGTCTTTGTTCATGCTGTTTTGAGCCTTAGTGAGTATATCACCAAATAGTTCATCCATATTGATTTTAGTGAAATCAACTTTTTGTAATTCCTTAACAGTAAGGCCTCTACACTTTGGACATTCAGGTGTACCAAAGTTCATTTTTAGCTGTTTTCTTGCTTCTTCCTGAAAAATTCTTGCCAGTTTCGACTGAAAGCAGCAATAAGTAGACTTTCTGGCTAAGCAAATACCTAATATCGGAATTCTTGAAGAACAGTAGGTACCGATATAGTAGCAGTAACCTTTTTTTCTATATAGAGCTAATTCTTGTTCCTTAGATTTGCATTGCGATAAGCCTATATCACGCCCCCAGCCAGTCATTGAAGAGCAGCAATTCAAAAAACTAAATATGTCTTTTTTGCATTTTCGATGTTTTCCTGAAAATACAGAAACGGGATTTGTTTTAATGTCTTTGCTCATCTGATTTAGCATTGCTAGATGAGCTACTTTAGCTATATCCCTGTTTGGTATAATAGTCGGAGTGTTGCAATTGCCTCCTAAACAAAAGATTGAGTTATTACGCAATGATGAGTGTAGCATTGTTTGCTTCTCAGTTGAACAGCTATAATCGTGCTGCCATAGTAAACAAATATTTGCTACTGATTTTTTGCAAGTGCTGTTTTTTAATTCGCAATTTTGAATTTTAAGGTGTTTGCAACCATCTTTTGGATCGCTAGTACAAGAAAAAACAATCTTTTGTTTCCAATATGGACGATTGACTTTAAACTTGTCAAAAAATACTCTATCACCACCATCATATTTGACTTCATTAAGTATTTCTTCTGTCCATTTTGCTCTCAAATCTACAGCTTGTTCTATTCCAGAAATCGCTTCTCTTGACTCACGATTTTCAATAAAAATTATAGATTCTTTCGTTTTGCCACTTTCAGATAAAAAATACGAAACAACCATTATTGTGATGCTTATAAAAGTTAAGGCAATTACTGGCTTTCTACGAATGATATTTGTTAATTCTGATAACTTGCTATTAGACCTAACAGATTCAGCCTTTGGTTTATCATTTAGCTCTAAATCTTCTTCTTTTGTATTATTATTGTCTGAATTGTCCTGTTCCACTATTCCTCCGCTTTTTGAATGTTAATGTTTCTACCTTATCAATTAATTTTCATACCACTGGCAATTCACTAGGTAAAAGCCTAAAATAACACCAATTGCTACCATTACTCCTGCAAGCTTTATATTCCCTCGTGCTACAGCCCAAATCGATGATAAAATAGTTGCGCTTGATATACCTATTGTTTTTAGTTTTCCACTAAAAAGTCCGTCTATTTTATTAAGCTGCCCTTCAAGAGTATCAGCTAATCCTGGCTCAAAAGAAAAAACACAAGCAGTAATTATAATTAACAGTCCTACAACTACATTATTCCACTGTATTCCAAATGTAGGTTTTAGCATATTTAGTCGAGATTTTTGATATATGAACATTGTTATTGCTTATTAGTAAATTTTGCATTATTCTCCTAGTGCTAGTGAATTCCATGATCAATGAAATTTTACTTTGAAGTGGTTTTAATAAGCTTGATTCAGAGCGGGCAAGTCTTTGAAGTAAAAACTAGCACTTTAAGCCAGTTTTATTTTTTTCTTAGTATTTCTACTTTGTTTTTTAGAAAGTTTTGCTGTTAATTCTTTTGTATTAAGGTCATTACTGAACAAATTGTTATTGTTTTGAATTATCCTTTTCCTCTATTTTTGTAGCAGCATTAACAAGCATTACAGGGTTTGGAGTTTTTGGAGTAAAAGTTGACATTAAATCTTGAATTGTTTTATATTTTCCTATTACCATTAAATAAACTTTGTTTTCTTCTGCTCGTGGAGCAATAAACAAACATCCAGACTCATGAACTATACCTTCAACTGTGTTTTGAGGGTACATAAGAATATCATTAATTTTTTCATCTTTAAGATTAATTCTTGTTGGCCCACTATCAGAAATCTCAAGCTTAAGCAGCTCATCATCTTCTAACTCATATTCTACCGCATATATATTATTAACGTTGACTAAAGCAATAAGCCCTATCATAAATCTCAAAACTCTAATACTCATTTTTTTATTCCATTCTCTTTAACACCAGTCAATAACAAAAGGTAATTAGGAGTTCGCTTGTAAGTCAAAAGGTAAGTCTTATCGACAGCTATATGTTTACTATCGCTAAACCAATAACGAAGCGTTCCACTAATTAATACTCCATTCATTTATCACTTCAACCTTCTTTAGAAAAAAAGAGTGAAGACACATTTGAGCCTTTAACAAATTGCAAATGATTCTGAAAAAAATTTTTAAAGATTCAGTATTACTGAATACCACTTTCATGTCTGCTATTTGTCTTTCTACCTCATTTGGAGAAGTAGTAAATAAGAGTTTCATCACATAAATTGCCAATTCCTTTAAATAGGTTTCATGGTAATTTTTTGATGAAAACGTCATTTTACGATCAGGCTCCATTGCTGGAATTAATAACCACTTTTCTTCTTTGGTAATTACAGCCATTATCGCAATTATATTAGCTGCAGCTAGCAATATAGTTACTGAAAGTAAGCATTTATTATATTTAACAAGCTCTTGTATAGCATTTTGCTTAAAGAGATGATTCATTATTTGCCAACTTTTTTGCCCAGAAGTCTTGAATATCCTAATGGAGCTGGCAATAAACCTTTAGCTACTAAAAAACTTTTTAGCAAAAAATTCTCCGATACCTTCTTAAATTTCTTAAAGCAATAACATAGAGCAATTCCTCCAACCATAAATGCTAGGCCTAATTTAGCATACCTACTGTTTAGTAGTACAATTCCTGGAGCTACTCCAGCTAGCACTACTCCCCATTCATCAATGCTCAAACCCATATACTTCAATGGCCTCGATAATGCCCAACATAATTTTTGATTTTGCATAATAACCTTCAGCTGCAATTTTAGCATGAGATTTCTCATTCTGCTACTATAATGTTTAAATTAACTAAATATCTTCAAACGCAGATTTTACCTGTGATAATTAGTTTTCATATATGCATTTCTTCTCATGCTAAGTTTCATGTTATTTCAGTATTTATTTCAAATATCAATTCTTGAACAGTCGCTTATCATTTGTGTTACCTTAGACATATATTGCCTTACTGGCTCTAAACAACTTTGGTATAAATACTCGTTGATTTTATGTCACTATGATTCAATGCTGCACTAATTATATACTGACCTGCGCCTTCATCTGCCATACAACTTGCAAATGTCCTTCTTAGATCGTGTATCCTTAAATTTTTTATGCCTGCCTTTTTACAAATCTTATACCATCCTCTATAAGGATATTCCAAGTGCCCGCTTTTGCTTTTATCAGTTGATAGCACCCATTTACTTTTAGATGTTAATTTCCTTGCTTGCAATATTTCTATTATCTCATCTGTTAATGATATATTTTGCGCCTTTCCGTTCTTAGTTTTTTGGTATATGCCATATTTTTCTTTTAAAATCTATATTGTCCCATTCCATCTCCAACACATTACTTTTTCTAGCTCCAGTATATAACGCTAGTAATGCAAAATCTCTTATCAATGGAGTTGCTTCTCTACATAATACGTGTAAAAATTTACTCATTTCATCGTAACTTAGACGTCTTTCTCTTGCTTGCATTTTATGTTTATCTATTTTTAGTGTAGGATTTCTGTCTATTAATTCCAATTTTATTGCCTTATTAAATATACTGCTTAAGGTTATTAGAAATTGATTTGCTGTCGCATATTTTCCATCTTTGCTGATATCATTGAATATTTGTTCAATATCATTACTTTTAATATCACTTATCTTTTTTAAAAATAACGGTTTCGCATAATTATGTATTCTTGCAGTATCTTTCTGCCAGTATATAGTATATATTTTGGCATACTCTTCAATATACTTATAACACAGCTCTTTTATCCCTTCTTTTCTAAATTTTTTTTCAAAAGACCATGTTTTTCTTCCTGTAAGTGATATTCTTAGTTGAAGTCCTGGTTCAATTTTATCCTTGATGGTTGATGTTCTTTCAGTAGGAATTTTTATTTTTCTTATTAACTTATCTGTTAACTTTAATGTTAATGTTATTGATTCCATAATTATACCATAGATTAATTGCATATTAATTCATATTACAATTACCTAAACAAGTTATCTATATTATTCTCTTTATTTGAATAAAATTTTTATACTAATTTATTTATAACATACCTGACTTCCAAACTGCTTTATCAACCTTAGGTTGGTATATATTTTTCATCCATCATCTTAACCTTTAGATTGAAAATTGCCCCCAATTTCCTGATTTTTTTTTCTACCTATTTTCTACCTTTCGCATTAATTTTTTTGTTATATTGACAAATATTCCAAATATATTTATAGTTAAAGTTGAAGATTAATTATAAATACTAATAAAAGTTAACATAAGTTAATAGTAGGTTATATAAAGTGTAGAAGTTAATAAAAATTAACATTTTTTCTTCTTTGTATTTGATATGTCTTTGCAGCTTTATTATTAGGCAATGTTATTACAAATAATATTACCACTATTAGCTATAATTATTGGATACTATAGGTCACATTTTTCATCTCCTGAAATATAGCTATAGTAGGTGGTTTAGAAAAAAAATTTTATCCAAAAGATTGAAAATAATTATAAAATAACTCTTATGTAAAACCTATATACATTTTTATACTGATACTATCTGCTGTATAAAACCAATTTTGCCTATAGACAAGGTTTAAGTATAAACTTGTTCAACAGAAAATTGGACTTAAAGAGTTGAGCCTTATGATACCAAAGTACCACGTACAGTTCTTATGTGAAGGGGATAATGGAAATATTTTTTTTTGTAAGACATTTAATGTGAAAAAAGCTATTAAACTAGAAGATTTTTTATTTAATTAACTAGAGAGCTTATATAATAGATATGTTATGCTATTATAGAGTAAGTATTATAATCATAGTTAGATAAAATTCAAAGCTCTGCTATTATAGCAGTTAAAAAACTTAAAAAACAATGAAAACTATGCAAAAATAAATATTTTGGATGCTATAAAATAAGCATAAAATGTCTGTAAATTATTGCTTATTACTTACATCAAACTCTGGTTTGATTAATTCCTGCTGATTGTTAGTAGTTTGTGTGTTTGATATAATCTCAGCAAAGTCTATATAATCAATCATTAAAGGTAAAAATCCGCCTTTCTGAGTTGATTCAGAAATAATTTGTCGTACATAAGGGAAAATTATTTCTGGGCAGCGTACTGATAATATAAACTTTTTATCTTCCTCTGCTATATTAGTTATCTGAAATATTCCAGCATATACAACTTCGATATGAAATATTTTTTTATCATTACATGTAGCACTAACGTTAGTACTTAATTCTACTTCAAAATGATTGTCTTCTGATAATTTAGTAATATTTATATCTAACTTAGTGTCAATTTTAGGTTTTTCAGTTATTTTAAATAATGAGTTTATTGGATCAGGATTTTCAAATGATAAGTCCTTAACATATTGTGCTTTTACAGCTATTTTAGGTTCTGATGTTGCTACCATATTAGTTATCTTTTTTAATAGATTAATTAACTTAATTTAACTTATACTGTTGGAAGCGTTACTCCAATTTGCTTTGTATATCGCCCATATCTGTCAAGATATGAAATATTACAAGGTTGATCTCCTTTTAAAAATAAAAATTGGCATGCTCCTTCACCGGCATAAATTTTAGCTGGCAGTGGAGTAGTATTGGAGAATTCTAATGTGATATGACCTTCACATTCTGGTTCAAGAGGAGTAACATTGATAATAATGCCACAGCGTGCATATGTTGACTTTCCTATGCAAATTGCTATTACATCTCTTGGCATTTTAAAATACTCTATAGTTGTACCTAAAGCAAAGCTATTTGGAGGGATGATGCATATATCGCTTATCTTTGTAATTAGGCAATCTTGATCGAATTTTTTAGGATCAATAATTGATGGTTTTGTGTTAGTGAAAATTTTAAACTCGTTGCTAACACGAGCGTCATAACCGTACGATGATAGTCCATACGAAAGAATTTGCTGGTTATTGTGTGCTCTAACTTGCTTTTCAACAAATGGAGAGATCATATTTTCTGATTCAGCCATTTTTTTGATCCAGTTGTCTGACATTATAGACATAAATTAAAATTAACCTTGTTTAAATGTTTAAACTCAATAAACTTAAATTACATTTGAGGGAACAGTATACTTAAATTAAAAATTATACACAAGACATAAGTTTGCTTAGTAGTGTTAAGTGATAAATTTAATCACTATTCTTGTCTTGTGCTTAGATGATTAGACAAGGTTGTAAACTTTAGATGATATTGGTATTATAAAAAAACTGCCGCAAATGTATTGAAAGATCACTTTAATAAATCAAAAAAATAAATTTAGGATCAAAATTGCAATAACATAGGATACCTTGAGATTTATCAATTTTAAGCAGTTTAATTGCACCATATCCTTTTTGCTATATTTATAACAATTTTGCTGAAGTTTATGTATTATTTACATGTTTTCTGAGTATTATGAATGTTATTAAAATTATTATTATTGATAGTTTTTTGTTAAATATGTATAATAATTGGTATTCAATGTGTGAAGGTTAAGTTGATGGAGCATGTAAATAATTATAGATATATTAAGTTATGCTTCTTTCTAAGGTGGCATACAAGCATTTTTATGTTAGTGCTTGATAATATTGCTTATATTACTTTGAAATTTTTAAGGGGTAGTTATGAGAAAGTTTATTAAAGTAAATAGTATAAAATTAGTTAATGTATTGTACTTGAGTAGTGTGTTTTTTGTTAGCCATGCTTTTGCAGAGATTACTCACAAGTTTAGTGGGGCATTTAGTTTTGAAGCTGGAGTTCCTTATTACCATTTTAAGCCGCGTAGTGATAATGTTTCTGCTTATAGAAAAAATGTAGGATTATATTCAGAAGGGAATGTAAGTCTTAGTGTACAAGATGAGTTAGAGAATATAAGTTACGGTGGTAAAGTAGTATTGCATACTACTACAAAAGCTAAAGGAGCTGCATCTTTAAATGGGTCCAGGCTTTTTATAAAATCTAAAATTGGGTTAATGGAGTTTGGATCTCAGCATAGCATAGCTAAAGTGATGCAAATTAGCCCTAAGACCTGTGGAGCGATGGGAACATGGTCTAGATATGTAAAATTTCCAGAAAATTATGTATTTGCAGCTAGCAGTAGTTTACCTGTAGAATCGTTCTCAACTAATGCTGTTGGGTATTCAGGAACTGAGTCTGTAAGGAAGATATCATATTATACTCCTGAATATTATGGATTAACATTGGGCGTTTCATATATTCCTGATACTAGTAATAGTACTGGCAATGTTGGAGATGATACTACTACTAAAGCTATAGTTATAAAGTTACCAGGGTGTACCAATAGATATGTTCAATATAGATTGGTAGCAACTGATGCTTGGGTAGGTGGAATAAATTATAAACATAACTTTCAAAGCGGTTCTAGTATTAAGCTAGGTGCAGTTATAGAATATGGTAATGCTATTCCAATGAAGGTATACAATAATCCAGAATGTAAGAGTGAACATAAAATTGATGATGTTATTAATGTTAAAGATATACTAGCTTATAGTCTTGGAGTTAGCTTAAGCAAAGAGAATATTCATTGTGGAGTATCTTATAGTACATGGGGAGATAGTTTTTTCAGTGATGAGATTGTAACAAAACCTAAGAGTGATTCTTGGAGTATAGGCATTGCTTATGTAGAAGTTCCGATAGGTGTTAGTCTTGAATGGTCTTATGACACTTATGGAGATCGTAATAGTAGGCATGTTATAACTTTTGGTAGCGATTATCAATTAGCTGAAGGATTGTCAGCATACTTTGATCTTAGTTATTTTATAGCTAAGGGGAGCAAGGTATTATTAGATAATGATCCTAAAAAGACGCAGATAGCAAGTTATGATGATCAAGTCAAACCTTTTAGTGGAATATGCGGTATTCTTGGTATTAAAATTAAATTTTAATGAAGGTAAGCATCACCTTCATTAAAATTTAATACTTTGATAAAATACATATAGCAAAACTTTACTTTACTATATAAAGATTGAGCTATCTAAAATATTAGCGTTATACTAAGTGATGTAAGCTAGCAAGTGAGAGCTTTTTTAATTTTTTTTTTTAAATACAATAATTTTGAAATATTTATAAATTAATAATATCTTGTTCTTTAAGTTTAATTATTTTATCAATTTTATCACAATATTTATCTGTTAATTCCTGTATTTCTTTGCTGTATATGTGTGCTTCATCTTTTGAGCATTCGGTGTTTTGTTCCATTTGCTTAATGAGCTCTATGCCATCACGTCTAATATTTCGAACAATGATTTTGCTTTTTTCTTGATATTTATGCGCTATTTTAACTAATTCTTTTCTACGTTCTTCACTTGGAATAGGAAGCTGTAATCTGATTATTTGATTGTCATCTGAAATAATAGAAACTCCTAAATTTGCTTCCATAATTGCTTTTTTAACAGCTTTAACAAGACTTTTGTCCCATACTTGAACAAGGATAGTTTTTGTATCTGATACTGAAATTGTTGCAACTTGTAATATTGGAACTCTGCTATTATATGCTTCAACTTGTACTGGATCTAAAAAATATGCAGATGCTTGTCCAACTCTTAATCCTTTAAGATCTGCATCAAGTACTTGTAGTGCGCCGTTCATTTTTTTTGTTAATGAATTAATTAGTTCTTCATGATTCATAACGCTAATATTTATTATTAAATATCTATAAAAATAATCATATAACTCTATATTATGCAAGCAGGATAATTAATTTAAAAGTTTATTATCTTGCTAATAATTGAGTTAGAATAGTTAGAAGATGGTAATTGATATTTGTTTAGAATGCATTATGATCATTTACAGAATTAATTCAACTCAAGCGCGAATTAATTCGCGAATTCCAAGAAATTAGTTTACTGCTGAAAGCTTAAGTTCTATAATCGATAAGTGGTTATTTTATAACATATATTTATTTTAATGGTTAACCTGATAATTAATAATAAAAAAGTTAAAATTAAAGACGAAATAACAATTATTCAAGCTTGTGAGTTATTGAATATCGAAGTGCCAAGATTTTGCTATCACGAACGGTTGGCTATAGCTGGCAACTGTAGAATGTGCTTAGTTGAAATTGAAAATTCTCCTAAGCTAGTAGCTTCATGCGCAATGTCTATATCAGATGGTATGGTAATTCATACAAATTCTCCAAGAGTTGAAAAAGCTCGAAAAAGTGTTATGGAATTTTTATTAATTAATCATCCACTAGATTGTCCAGTTTGTGACCAAGGCGGAGAATGTGATTTGCAGGATCAAGCATTTAAATATGGTAGTAAAGTTAGCCGCTTTAATGAAAACAAGCGCATAGTTAAAGATAAATATATGGGGCCATTAATTGCAACTCATATGACGCGTTGTATTCACTGTACTAGATGTATTAGATTTGCTCAAGATATAGCAGGGATACCAGAAATAGGAGCAATTGGCAGAGGAGAAAATATGGAAGTGCAGACTTACTTAGAGAGAAGTATGAAATCTGAATTGTCTGGTAATGTAATTGATCTTTGCCCAGTTGGAGCATTGAATTCTAAGCCTTATGCTTATACAGCAAGAGCATGGGAATTAACATGCACTGAATCAGTTGATGTATTTGATGCTATGGGATCAAATATTAAGATAAATTCTCGTGGTTTAGAGGTAATGCGAATTTTGCCATCTTATTGTGATGAAATCAATGAAGAATGGATATCTGATAAAAGTAGATTTTCTTATGATGGATTAAAATATCAGCGTCTTGATAGACCATATATAAAAAGAAATGGCAGATTGCAAGAAGCAAGCTGGAATGAGGCTTTAGAATATATAGCTGATAAGATGAGAGAAACTCCTGGAGATAAAATGGCGGCTATTGCTGGTACTATGGCAGATTGTGAATCAATGTTTGCTCTAAAATTATTGATGCAAAATTTTAGCTGTGGTAATTTTGACACTAATCAATTTAATTATAAATGGGATATTAGCTCTCGAGGAAATTATTTATTTAATACCTCAATTGCTGGAGTTGATTTTTCGGATTTATGTTTGCTAGTTGGAGTTGATATGAATTTTTCTGCTCCAGTTCTTGGAGCAAGGTTAACAAGATTACAACGTTCGAGGAAATTAAAAATATTGAATATTGGCCCAGAAAATTATGAGCATAGGTTTAATGTAATTGACCTAGGAAATAACCCTAGTTTATTGGTTGATATTTTAAGTGGTAACCACCAAATTATAAATGAGATTAATAACGCTAAAAAACCGATGATGATTATTGGTGACTTGGCTTATGCCCGTGATGATGGTTTTAAAGTGCTTGAATTGTGTCAAAATATTGCTTACAAGTATAATTTCATTCAACAAAATTGGAATGGGTATAATATTTTACATAATCATGCTTCGACTGTTGGAGCTATTGATTTGGGGTTTATTGCAGATAGTAATAGTAAAAATGTAGCTGAAATTTTAAATAGCTGCGAACAAGGAGAAATATCATTAGTTTATTTGTTAGGTGCTGATGAGCTTGATACAAGTAAGCTAAGTAATGCTTTTGTTATTTATCAAGGGCATCATGGTGATGTAGGGGCTAACTGTGCTGATATAGTATTGCCTGGAGCAGCATATACTGAAAAAAATGCTATTTATGTTAATTTTGAGGGTAGGGCGCAATATGCTAGACAAGCAGTTTCTAAGGTAGGTTCAGCTAAAGACGATTGGTTAATTATCAAAAATATATCTGATAAAGTAAAATCTAAATTTTACTTTAAAGACCTAGATGATTTAAGAAGTCAAGCTGCTAAAGTTGCTAAATCATTAAGAAATATTGGTAATATACAAAAAAGCAGAGTAAAAAAGATTAAAAGTGATATTATATTGAATACTGAAGAAGTATTTGCTTTAAAGAAACGTAATTTTTATATTACTGATGTAATTACTAGAGTATCACCAGTTATGGCAGAATGTACAAAAGTACAAAAGGGATAATATTAGAGTTAAAGTTAAATCTTGTACATTAAATAAAAAATAATAATTATGACTATATGACTATCTGTACAGATATAATTGCAAATGGCTACGATTTAAAAACACTAATTTATAATAGTGGAGTTGTTTCAATAAAAGTTATAGCGTTAATTATTTGCTTGTTACTTGCAACAGCATATTTAACATTTGCTGAGAGAAAAGTTATTGCTTATATGCAGTTACGGGTTGGGCCTAGTTTGGCTGGCCCATTTGGATTGTTACAGCCGATAGCTGATGCTGTAAAATTAGTTTTTAAAGAGCCTATTATACCAGCAAAAGCTGATAGGAAATTGTTTATTATAGCTCCAATTATTACTTTTGTATTATCTTTATTAGGTTGGTCTGTAATTCCAATTGACCATGATATCGTTCTTTCTAGAATTCATATAGGAGGAATATTATTTATATTAGCAGTAACTTCATTAGGAGTTTATGGAATTATAATTGCTGGTTGGGCAAGTAATTCTAAGTATGCTTTTTTAGGTGCTGTAAGGTCTGCAGCTCAAATGATTTCATATGAATTAGCAATGGCACTAAGTATAGTTGCAGTACTTATTGTGACTGGAGAAATGGATTTGATTCAAATTGTTGAAGCGCAAAAAACTAGGCCTATATGGTTAACAATAATGATGCTACCATTAGCAGTTATTTATTTTATATCAATATTAGCTAAAACTAATAGGCTGCCATTTGATCTTCCAGAGGCTGAATCTGAGCTAGTTGCAGGATATAATGTTGAGTATTCTTCTATGGCTTTTGCTATGTTTTTTCTTGGAGAATATGCTAACATGATCTTGGGTAGTAGCTTAATGACCATCATGTTTTTAGGAGGATACTTGCCTCCATTTAATTTAGAGATATTAACTTTCATTCCAGGTTATATATGGTTTATATTAAAAGTATCTATGGTATTATTCTGTTTTTTATGGATACGAGCAACATTGCCACGATATAGATATGATCAATTAATGTATTTGGGATTGAAAGTATTTTTGCCGATTGTATTAGCTTGGATAATAGTAGTATCAGCTATTTTAGTATATAGTAATAACTTACCATAGCACTAGAAACTGCGCTAGACAAATAATTGGATTTAATGTAGAGAATCGAAAATGAAGATAACTAATTTTACTAAATCTTTTCTTTTGTATGAAATTATTGTTGGAATGTTTTTAACTTTGAAATATTTTTTTAAATCTAAAGTTACGATTCGTTATCCTAATGAAGTTAGCAAATTGAGCCCAAGATTTAAAGGAGAGCATGCTTTAAGACGCTATCCAGATGGTGAAGAGAGATGTATAGCATGTAAATTATGCGAAGCTATTTGTCCAGCTCAAGCTATTACTATTGAAGCAAAAGAGCAGCCGAATGGTAGTAGGCGCACTACTAAATATGATATTGATATGACTAAGTGTATATATTGCGGACTGTGTCAAGAAGCATGCCCAGTAGATGCTATTGTTGAAGGGCCGAATTTGGAATTTGCTACAGAAACTCATCAGGAATTATTGTATAACAAGGAGAAACTGTTAAGAAATGGTGATATGTGGGAACATGTAATAGCTAAAAATTTAAAAGTGGATAGTATTTACAGGTAGTTAATGTTATTTTTTTATTTATTTTCTGTTTTAGCATTACTTGGGAGTATTGGCGTTATAACAAGCAAAAATCCAGTGTATGCAGTATTGTGGTTAATATTTGTGTTCTGTAATACATCTGGATTACTAATATTACTTGGAGCAGAATTTTTAGCTTTCTTATTAGTAATAGTTTATGCCGGGGCTGTTGCAATTTTATTTCTTTTTGTAGTAATGATGTTGAATATAAAGTCTGACAATCTAGTTTTAGTGAAAACGCGTACTATTTTAAATATTCCAATTTATGTAATTATTGCTTTCATTTTTATCATTGATTTAAGCATAATTATTGTTATGTGTTTTAGCAATTACTGTCCCATACATTATGAGGAAAATAACTTAGATATTAAAGCTATTGGTAGAGTACTATATACTGAATATGCGCTACCGTTTCAGTTATCTGGAATAATATTGTTGATCGCAATGATTGGTTGCGTTGTATTAACAGTACGTAAAAGATCTGGAGTTAAAAGGCAAGATCATTACTCTCAAATTAATCGCAATAGAAATAGCAGCATTCAAGTTGTTAAAGTTGAAGTTAACAAGGGGATAGAGGATGTCGATTCTAATTAAAGAAATAGGTCTAATACATTATTTGATATTTACAACGATACTATTTGGAATTGGATTGATTGGAGTTATGCGGAATTGGTGTAGTGTAATTTTGACCCTCATGTCAATAGAGTTAATGCTATTAGCAGTTAATGTTAATTTCATAGTGTTTGCAAGTTATTATAATAATATTATAGGGCAAATTTTTAGTATAATGATATTTTCGGTAGCAGCAGCTGAATCTGCTATTGGATTAGCAATAATTGTGGTACATTTTCGTAATTGTTCTTCAATTTCAGTTAAGGATTTAAACAAATTGAAGGGATAAGATATGTTATTTTTAATTACATTATTACCGTGTTTACCTTTAATTTCAGGTGTAATTAGTAGATTAAATAATAGTTTTGCAACAAAAATAATATCTTATATAACTGTTATGTTAATTGCTAGTACTAGCTTTGCTGCAATTTTAGTTTTTTGGAATATTAGTAAGCATAATAGTGTTGAACATATAATATTATTTGAGTGGATTGAGCTGTTAAATTTTAAATCACATTGGGCTATTTACATTGATAAATTAACAGCACTAATGTTAGTCATAGTATCCTTAATTTCTACGATAGTTCATATTTATTCTATAGGTTATTTACATGACGATAAAGAATTACCTAAATTCATGTCATATTTATCTTTTTTTACTTTTTTCATGTTGATGTTAGTCTCATCAGATAATTTTTTACAGCTATTTTTTGGATGGGAAGGAGTAGGGGTAAGTTCTTACTTATTAATAGGATTTTGGTATAAAAAACATGCCGCAACAATTGCAGCATATAAAGCATTTATTGTTAATAGATTTGCTGACTGTGCGTTTCTTTTAGCAATTATTGCTATTATTTATAATTGTAACTCTGTAGAATTTAAGCCGGTATTTAGTCATGCTGAACAATTATCAAAAACAATAGTCTCAATTTTTGATATTAAAATCAGTGTTTTAGACTTAATTTGTTGTTTGCTATTTATTGGATGTATGGGCAAATCTGCTCAAATTGGTTTGCATATATGGTTACCAGATGCTATGGAAGGGCCTACTCCTGCATCAGCACTAATTCATGCTGCTACTATGGTAACAGCTGGCATATTCTTATTGGCTAGATGTTCATTTATGTTTGAATATTCTACAGCAATATTAAATCTTATTGCTATTACTGGTGGGTTTACTTGTATATTAACTTCAATAATTGCAGTTTGTCAAAATGATATAAAAAAAATCATTGCATATTCTACCTGTAGTCAATTAGGTTATATGGTAATGGCATGTGGATCATCTAGTTATAATGGAGCAATGTTTCATTTACTAACGCATGCTTTTTTTAAAGCAATGTTATTTTTAGCTGCAGGCAATGTTATACATATGACTCATCAGCAAGATTTAAATAAAATGCCGCAGCAATTGTGGAGAGTTATGTCTTATACTTATGGGTTATTTTGGTTAGGAACATTAGCAATTGTTGGAATATTTCCTTTTTCAGGATTCTATTCAAAGGATATGATACTAGAATCTGTTTATCTTACAGACAATAAATTTGTTTATTATCTGGGGATTATTGCAGTATTTTTCACAGCGATGTATTCAATTAAATTAATTATAGGAATTTTTCATCGACCTTCTTTTTCATCAACTAAACATTCGATTAAGGAAGTTTCGATAATTATGAATCTGCCGTTATTAATCTTAGCAATTGGTAGTGCTATTTCTGGATGGTATTGTTATAATATCTTAACTATTGGAAAAGTTGAATATTTTGCTAATTCATTAGTTAATAATGGAATTTTAGAAAATTCACATATTAATTGCTTGATGATAAAAATACTTCCAATTTTAGCAGGAGTATTTGGCTTAATAATTGGTGGGTTAATTTATTATTGTAAAAGTAACGTAAATATTAGCATAATCAATAGTATTAGTTCTCCAGCTAGGAACAAGTTTTATTTTGATGAAATATATAATACTTTACTAGTGAAACCCTTTAATATTGTTTCGTACTACTTAAGTATATTTGATATTAAATGCATAAATAAATTCTTAGATGATAGCGTGATATTTTTAGTGCAAAATGGGTTTTCAGGTATAAAAAAAATGCAATCAGGGTATGTATCTTACTATATACTAATAGCACTAGTTAGCATGACTGCATTTTTTACTTTAATTGTTATTAATTACTTTATAACTAGTAACTAAATGCCAATAATAGCAACTCAAAATATTCCTATATTATCAGTTTGTATTTCTTTGCCATTAAGTGCATTGATAATTTTATTGCTTATGAGATTAAGCAATTATTTTAATAAATTAGTGTATGTTAAATTCATTGCACTATTAAGTTCAGTATTAACATTACTTTGTACCATATATTTATTAGTACAATTTGATAATACTGCACATACGTATCAGTTTGTTGAATTATATTCAATATTTAAATTGATTGGGCTTAATTATCATGTAGGTGTTGATGGTATATCTATCTTCTTTATTGCTTTAACTGCTTTACTTACACTATTATCTATTGTTATTAGTATTTTTACTGTTAAGAAAAAACTGGAAGATAATTTATTATGTTTTTTATTAATAGAATCATTAGTTATCGGAGCTTTTAGCTCGATGAATTTATTGCTATTTTTCATGTTTTTTGAAGCATCATTGTTTCCAATATTTTTACTAATAGGAATTTGGGGAAGCAGCAATAGAATCTATGCTGCATTAAAGTTTTTTTTGTATAGTTTTGTTGGATCAGTATTTTTCTTGGTAGCTATTATATATATACACACATACACTGGTACACTTGAGATTGCAGAGTTATATGATCTTATGCCTAGGTTTGATATATCAGTACAAATGCTATTATGGTTAAGTATATTTGTTGCTTTTGCTATTAAAATACCTATGTTGCCTTTGCATAGTTGGTTGCCTGATGCTCACGTTGAAGCCCAAACTGGAGGTTCTGTAATGCTAGCTGGAATATTACTTAAATTGGGTGGATTTGGATTATTAAGAATATGTTTGCCTATGTTGCCAGCTGCATCACAAAAATTTAGTAGTATAGCCATGATATTCAGTGTAGCTGCTATTATTTATTTTTCTATTATAGCTTTTCAACAAATAGATATAAAAAAAGCAATTGCTTATTCTTCAATTGCTCATATGGGGTATGTTACTGTTGGTATTTTTAGCTTGAATACTTATGGAATTCAGGGAGCAATTTTTCAAATGTTAAGTCATGGATTGATATCACCAGCTTTATTTATGATTATTGGTATTTTATATGATCGAACTCATACTAGAGAAATAAGGTTTTATGGTGGTTTAGCTATTAAAATGACTAAATTAGCTAGTATTTTTATGGCAGCAGTACTTGGGTCAATAGGTGTGCCAGGTACAAGTGGATTTATTGGTGAATTTTTAGTGTTATTAGGGGCTATTACCGCATCTCCATTAATTGGAAGTTTTGCAATTCTAGGAGTGTTACTTGGGGCTGTATATATGCTTTCGCTTTATCGGCGTATTATGTTAGGAGAAATTACTAATCAAAGAGTTTATCAGTTGAATGATATTTCATTAAGTGAAAAGGTAGCTGTGCTACCTTTAATAGTAGCTATGTTTATAATAGGTGTATATCCTAAATTTGTATTAAACATTTTATTGATACCAGCTAAGAACTTAAGCAATTTATTTATTATATAAATTGTAATTGCTGTGTACATTTAATTTTATTTGAAAGAGTTATTATGGAAATGTTATATGGTATTATGCCAGAAATTTCGCTTCTTTTATCAGCTTTGATTTTTCAGCTAATTGGAGCATATAGTAACAATACGCTAACTCATGTCATAGCTAAAATGGCAATTGGTTTTGCCGCTATATTAATAGCTATTTTAGTATTTCATCCTAGCTGGTTTAATGGTATTTACTGGAATAATACATTTATTGTTAACCAATCTAAAATATACTTAAAAATTATTATTTTAATTTTTTATATATTTCTTACTTTAATTTATTCTGGATATATCAAGGTTGCAAACTTAAAAGGCCATAGTGAATATATAGTACTAATGCAGCTTGGAGCTTTAGGAGGATTAATATTGGTTTCAGCTAATGATTTTATGGTTATGTACCTTGGTATTGAGATGCAAGGAATAATAGGATATATTTTAACGACTTTTAATTATAATAATTCTAGATCATCTGAAGCTGGTTTAAAATATTTTATATTAGGGACAGTTTTCTCAGCTATTATGTTGTTTGGTATATCTTTAGTATATGGTACTACTCAAAGCATAAGGTATGATATTGCTTTGCATGCATTGCAAAATCCAAGCTCTGATATGGTCGCGCTAGTTGCTATACTAATGATACTTGTTGGAGTCTTATTTAAATTGTCTATTGCGCCGTTTCATATGTGGACACCTGATATTTATGATGGAGCACCTTTAGTAGTAGTTGCGTTATTTTCTAGCTTGCCTAAAATTAGTGTATTAGCATTGCTTGGAAATTTATTATCTGAATTAAAGTTTGCTAGTGATGCATTCTTTTATATAAAAATGATAATAATGGTACTTGCCTGCCTATCATTAATTGTTGGTGCATTTGGCGCATTATTACAACAATCAATTCAAAGGTTTATTGCCTATAGTGCAATATTAAATTTAGGATATGCTGTACTTGCTTTAGTTGCTAACAGCTCTAATGTTATTAGAGCTGAAATATCATATTTTTATATTATTATTTATGCTGCTAGTATGTTAGGATTTATTGCGATAATAATAAACAATTTTACTAATCGTGCTAATTATTTAAAAATTAGTCATCTTAGTGGATTATCTAATGTAAAAAAATTATCGTCAATATTAATAGCAATACAGATGTTCTCATTAGTAGGAATTCCACCTTTTGCAGGGTTTATTAGTAAGTATATTATCTTTACTAGTATTTTAAAATCTAGTATGTATGAATTAATAATTATGGTAATAGCAGCAGTTGTGATTGGATCATATTGTTATCTTAATATTGTTAAAGTAATGTACTTTTTACCTGCTACAGTCAGGTTTCAGAATTCAAGTATAAATTTTGAGCTAACCTTAGTAAGTATATCTTCAACAGTAATTGTTATATCATTAATGATTATATGTATGTTTTTTGGTGAAGGTTTAAGCGTTATTGTATAATGCTTAGTCAAAATGAGATATGGATTATTCAAGTTTGAAACTATTGATAATATGCAAACAGAATGGTTTAAAGCTATTAAACCCTATGGCTTAGTAAAGCTTTAGGTTTAAATAAACCAAAGCAGTAAGTTATAGCAATAAGCATAAACATGGAATGTTCTGTGGAGATGATAATGTAATTGCATACTACTCACTTGAAGAAGTACTATTTTATAATTAGCTATTAATTTTTAATTTTATGAATGAGTTAATTTTAGTAAGTTAACTTTAAGTGGAATTTGATGATTAAAATCGTTAATTGAATTAAAAATTATAAAAACGACGTAATCAATGAATATTGAGGTAGATTTTTGTCATAATATGGAGTATTTTGGATCTTTTGAGGAAAATCCAAAGCTCGCTATAGCTGTCTCTGGAGGAAGTGACTCACTGGCTTTAATGTTACTAGTGAAACACTGGAACGAGAAGGTTAAAGGAGAAATAACTGTTTTAACAATAGATCATCACTTGCGTTCTGAATCAACTAGCGAAGCAGATTATGTTAGTAGTATATGTCAGAATATAAAACTTCAGCATGTTACTCTACACTGGATACATAAAGGAATTACAGGTAATATTCAAGCTCAAGCTCGTAAAGCAAGATATCAGTTGTTAACTAACTATTGTCAAGAGCATGACATTTTACATTTGATTACAGGACATCATGCAGATGATATAGTTGAAAATTTTTTCATCAGATTACTTCGTGGAGCAGGATTAGCTGGATTGAGTTCTCATAATCTTTTCTTTGCTAATAATGTTAGAATTATTCGTCCACTATTTAATATTACTAAACAGGATTTAAAAAAATATTTAGAACAGCAGAATATTAAATGGATAAGTGATCCATCTAATAGTTCAAATAAGTATCTTCGTACTCAAGTTCGTGATTTATTAAAATCTATGCTTATTTCTTTTCAGCATAATTTTACAGTAGAATTACTAAAAAAAAGAATAATGCTTAGCCAAATGCATTTAACACAAGCTTTAGAAAGCGTAAATAATGAAATAATTCACTATGTAGTCCATGCAGTTAAAATTTATTCAGCTGGTTTTGCTGTGATCGATAGAAAGCTTTTTAAGAAAGCTTCACCTGAGGCTCGATATGCTATATTATCATACTTACTGATGATTGTTGGTGCTAATACTAAACCTCAAAGATTTTCTTCTTTACAACATATTATTTTGCATGATATACAAGAGTATAATACTTATAAAACTTTACATGGCTGCATTGTTGAATATTCTATAGAATATATTATAATATATAGAGAGTTTGGGCGTTGCTATCCTAGATCACAGGTTGTAAGTAATTCAGTAGTTTGGGACTATAGATTTAAAGTAGTTGATAATAGAAAAAATAATCATATGAATTTAACTATTGATTATTTAAAAAAAAGCGACTATCACTTAATTAAATCATATGTTGAAAGTAATCAGAGAAATGCTTACTTTAACTACAGTAGGAAAATATTATTTACTTTTCCTGTGATTAAACATCTTGAAAAAGTCGTAGCGATTCCACATATAAAATACTATAGTGATAAAACAATTCAAGAAAGTGTAAGTTTTGTTTTTGAACCGAAGTTAATATCACGTTGGTTTCATTATTGTTAAAAAATTTAGGGTTAATATGAATAATCAAAACAGGAATGTATTATTTTGGGCAACAGTATTTATTGTACTTGTTGTAGCATTTAATTTGCTGCAAGGAGAGAGTTTTATTACTAGTCAACAGCAACTACATTTATCTGATTTTTTAGCTAGAGTGGATGCTAAGCAGGTTAGTAGAGTAAAAATTCAAGGCCATAGTTTAGAAGGGGAACTTACTGATGGTAGTAGTTTTTCAACTTATTTTGGCAATTATGATAATTTAGTTAATCGTCTAAATGATAATGGAGTACATATTGAGGTACTACCTACAAGTACTAGAATGGGAGCATTTATAAGTACTATTATTTCCTGGTTTCCAATGTTGTTGTTTATTGGAGTATGGATATTTGTTATGAGACAAATGCAAAGTGGATCTAGTAAGGCGCTATATTTTGGCAGATCTAAGGCTAAATTAATGGCTGAGAATAGTGTAAGAGTTTCCTTTAAAGATGTTGCTGGTATAGAAGAAGCTAAAGACGAGTTAATGGAGATTGTAGACTTTCTTAGAGATCCAGGAAAGTTTCAAAAATTGGGTGGAAAAATTCCTAAAGGGTGCCTACTAATCGGTCCTCCTGGTACTGGTAAAACTTTATTAGCAAAAGCAATTGCTGGAGAAGCTAATGTTCCATTTTTTCACATTTCAGGTTCAAATTTTGTTGAGATGTTTGTAGGGGTAGGGGCTAGTCGAGTTCGAGATATGTTTGAACAAGCTAAAAAAAATGCTCCTTGTATTGTTTTCATTGATGAAATTGATGCAGTTGGTAGACATAGAGGTATAGGATTAGGTGGTGGAAATGATGAACGCGAACAAACACTTAATCAGATATTAGTTGAAATGGATGGGTTTGAATCTAACGAAGGTGTGATAGTAGTTGCTGCTACTAACCGTGCAGATGTTTTAGATCAAGCTTTATTACGTCCTGGACGATTTGATAGAAAGATTGTTTTAATTAACCCTGATGTAAAAGGTAGAGAAAAAATTCTAAATGTTCATTTACAAAAAGTAAAGCATGCTGCAGATATTAATATTAAAGCTATTGCTTGTGGAACATTTGGATTATCTGGTGCTGCATTAGCCAATATAGTTAATGAATCTGCATTAATTGCTGCTAAAAATAATAAAAAAGAAATTAGCAATGAAGATTTAGAGCAGGCAAAAGATAAAATTATGATGGGAAGTGAACGCCGCTCTATGGCTCTTACTGATGAGCAGAAACGTTGTACTGCTTATCATGAAGCAGGTCACGCTATTGTTGCGTTATATGTTAAGGCTTCAGATCCAATTCATAAAGTAACAATTGTGCCTAGAGGATCTTCTCTAGGTATGGTAATGAGGTTGCCAGAACATGATAGATTAAATTATACTAAAGAACAACTAGAGTCTAATATTGCAGTAGCTTTAGGAGGGCGTATAGCTGAAGAAGTGATTTTTGGAAAAGATAAAGTAACTACTGGGGCTGCTGAGGATATTAAGCAGTGTACTAAAATTGCCAGGTTTATGGTACTTGAAGCTGGTTTAAGCGATAAAGTTGGGTTACAAGAGTATACTTCATACTATGAGTCATCATCATATCCAAATCAAAGAGGTAAGTTGGCTTTCATGTCAGAAAAGAATGCTCAAATGATTGAGGATGAGGTAACAAGGCTAATCAATGCAGGATATACATTAGCTCGAGAAATAATAACATCACATTCAGATAAATTAGAACTTATTGCTAATAGTTTACTGGATAAAGAAACTTTAAACGGTGAAGATGTTAAATTATTAGTATTTAGTGAACAAAAGACTAAGGTAAAAAAGAAAAATACTCAATCAAAAATAAAGATTGCTTCTGAAAAAAATGATGAAGCTGCAGCAGGATAAATAAATTTTGTTTTCTTGAAATAGAAAAGACCAAATGGTTTTAGGTAGAGAATTTTTTTTGCAGGATACAAATATAGTTAGTACCAATTTAATTGGTAAGCTGTTATGTTATAAGAATTTCTGTGGTATTATTACTGAAACAGAAAGCTATATTGGACAAGATGATCCTGCTTGTCATGCTGCTAAAGGCATGACAAAAAGAACTAAAATTATGTTTGGACAGGCTGGATTTAGTTATGTATATTTTATATATGGTATGTACTATTGTCTAAATATTGTTACTGAAGCTTTAAATTTTCCAGCTGCCACTTTAATTAGAGGAATAAAATTAATTCATCCTCCATATACCCATCTTAATGGGCCAGGTAAAGTTTGCAAATTTTTAGGTATTAATTTAACTCATAATGCTATCGATATTACTTTATCAAAAGAATTATACATTAAGGACATAGGCTGCACATTAAATTATATATCTACACCTAGAATAGGTATTTCTAAGGGATTAAATAAAATGTGGCGATATGTTATTACTGATAAAGAATTTCCTTCAAATATTTTCCTACCTTCTTAGAAGTGATATATCAAGATGGTTGAAATAAAATTAGGAAATCGAAGTGCCACTAAAGCTTTTGCTCAGCACTTAGCTGTAAATTTGAAGCCAGGATCAATAGTTACTTTCAGTGGAGATTTAGGAGCTGGAAAGACTTTTATATGCAGAGAAATTATTCGTACAATATGTGGAATGAATACTATAGTATCAAGTCCAACTTTTAATGTACTACAAAGATATCAGGCTGATACCTTTGCAATTTATCATTTTGATTTATATCGTCTAAGAGATAGTAGTGAGATTTATGAGCTTGGCATTGAAGATGCATGGCAACAAAATATTTGCTTGATTGAATGGCCAGAACTGATAGAAGCTATAATACCTAGGCCTTACATTAGTATAAGGATAACAATGAATGCTAATTTAGAAAGGATTATTTCAGTTGTAAATTTACTGTAATGATAGTGCTTTTTTACAAGTTGTATCTTTATAAGATGTGTTGATTGACTTAAAAAAATAAAAATTTACAGATCTAAAATAAAATCTAGCATTGAAACTAAGAATAGTAATGAGAAAAATTTATTATTAAGGTATGCTTAAACTAATAATCCATAAGTGAAATATTCAAAATGCAGATATACCAGAATAGATCATTAGTTAAGGATAAACTTAAAATGTTGCCATTTACATTAATATTGACAATATGCATAGTTTGTTTTTTTGGATTGATAACATTATACTCTGCAACTGGTTGTAAGTTTTTTTTGCGCGCTCATAAGCAAATTCTATATTATATTACGTTTTTACCAATTGGAATACTGTTAGCCTTAGTAGATGTAAGATATATATATAAATACTCGTATATTTTATATTTTATTGTGTGTGTTGTATTAGTTATGGTTGAGATTGCAGGATATAAGGTAATGGGGGCAAGGAGATGGATAGGTATTTCTGCTCTCAGAATTCAACCTTCTGAAGTTGCAAAAATTTCTGTCATTCTAATGCTAGCTAGATATTTTCATGACATTAGTGCTTATAAACTAAAAAAGATACAGTATAGTATAGTTCCACTATTATTAATAGCGATACCAATAACGTTAGTAATTAAACAACCAGATTTAGGCACTGGAATAATTATACTGCTTATTACAGCATCAATGTTTTTTGCAGCAGGAATAACACTATGGATATTTATTATTACATTTATAGCTGGAATAATTCTCTTGCCTATTATTTGGAACCTTTTACATAATTACCAAAAGAAACGCATTAAAGTTTTTCTTAATCCAGAACTTGATCCACTAGGTTCTGGATACAATATTATTCAGTCTAAAGTTGCGATAGGTTCTGGTGGGTTAAGCGGTAAAGGTTTTGCACAAGGAACTCAAAGTCATTTAAATTTTCTGCCAGAACCTCAAACTGATTTTATTTTTGCTTGCCTAGGAGAAGAATTTGGGTTTATTGGTGGATTTCTGCTATTAACTTTATATTTTATAATAATTTGCTATTCTTTAGTAGTTGCAATTAATGTAAGAAATACTTTTAGCAAATTAGTTGCAATTGGCATTGCTTCTATGCTTTTCTGGCATGTTTTTATTAATATTGCTATGGTAACAGGGTTACTACCTGTTGTTGGAATTCCCTTGCCGTTAATATCTTATGGAGGAACGATAATTGCTTCTACGCTTCTTGGGATTGGACTAGTTATGAATAGTTATGTCAATAAAGACGTTGATATAGTTAAATCGCATTATGTATCATAAAAATTATGCTTTATCAGTCGGTAATTTTTTATTTTATAATTCTACTTTCTGGTGTACTTAATTTTATTTTATTTAATTTAAGAATCGATAGTTCTGCTTTTCCAGATATTGAAATTGTGGTTGTTTTTTGTGCTGCATTTTATTATGGAGCATCACTGTTTTCAATTTTTACATATGGTTTAATAATAGACTTTTGGCATGGTACTCATTTTGGCATCACATCTCTAGTTCTTATAATTACTTTTTTAGTATTTACTGCTATACAAAAGAATTTTAAATTATTGGATTATTGTAATAGTTATATCGTTTGCTTAATGTATCTAATGTTATTTACTAGTTTAAAATTATTTCTAATCGCTATTTATGATCATATAAACATTAATTATCAGATTCTAATTTTCAAAATTCTAACTAGCAGCTTGTGTTATTTTCCTTTAAGCAAAATTTTCCAATATATTTTTCGTAATTTAACACTCAGTGATGTTGAATAACAAAGTACATCAAAACAGATTGATTAATCGCAGAGCTTTTCTATTATTGATAGGGAAATTAGGTCTATTATGTATGTTAGCTGGTAGACTTTTTCACTTACAAATTTTTCAATCTAGTAAATATAAAATTTTATCAGATAAAAATAGGGTTAATATTGTATTATTAATAGCTAGGAGAGGAAAAATTTTAGATTGTAATGGTAATGTTTTAGCATTTAATAAGCGTGCTTATCAAATTAAGGCAAATAAGAAGACTCTAGCTCAAAATCAATATGTTGCTCTTGATTTACTATATGATATTTTAAATTTTAGTACCGAAAAGCGTGAACAAATTAACCAAAAAATACTTACTAGTAAAAATCTTTATGAAGTTCTTATTATGGATAATATTTCATGGGATGAGCTAGCTGCAATAGAAGAAAATTCATTAAATTTACCAGGTATATATATTGATTGTATGGAATATAGAACCTATACTTATCCATTATCAACATCACATATTTTAGGTTATACAGCATGGCCTAATGATGCTGAAAGGGCAAATTTAAATATAGAACACACTAGAATCCAAATTGGAAAAAGAGGTCTTGAAAAACATTTTGAGGAAGATCTTAGGGGAACTTGTGGCTTTGAAAAGATTGAAGTAGATGCTAGAGGCCTAAAGGTTAGAGAGCTTGATACTATACCTAGTATTCCTGGTAAGGATATAGCATTAAGCATTGATGTTAATTTGCAAAATAAACTTTATGAGATGTTTGATGATAGAGTAGGGGCTGCAATATTAACTGATGTAAATACTGGAAAGATTAAAGCTCTAGTTTCAGTTCCAGGTTATAATATTAATGCTTTTCCTAGAAGAATTAGTACAAAGGACTGGAAAGCGCTTCTAGATAATCCTAATCTACCATTGGTTAGTCGTGCTTCACAATCGTTATATCCTCCTGGTTCAATATTTCAATTAGTAACTGTACTTGCAGCTTTAGAATCAGGAGTTAATTCTAAGTTAACTGTGTATTGTAATGGTAAAAGCTTTATGAACGATACTAATTTTAGCTGTTGGAATCATCGTGGGCATGGTAATGTTGACATGCTTAGTGCAATTAAATATTCGTGTAATAGTTATATTTATCATCTTGCTAGTTTGATTGGCTATAATGCTATTTTCGCAATGGCTAGAAAGTTAGGATTTTGGAGAAGGGCTGTAGTAAATCTTCCGAATGAACTAGTTGGAAATTTACCTACGCCAGAATGGAAAAAACGAAAAACAAAACAACGATGGATATTAGGTGATACACTGAATGTGGCTATTGGGCAAGGATATATTACTACTACTCCTTTGCAATTAGCAAGAATGATTACTAGCATTGCTAATGGCAAGCAATTATTGCAGTTAAGTTTGACTTTAGATGAAGATGGTTATCATAAAAATTTGAATATTAATGCAGGTCATATTGACTTTATTCGTCAAGCTTTAAAGGCTGTTATTAATAATGAAAGTAGTGGTACTGCTTATTCTTTGCATAGTGATAAAACTAAGCTAATAATTTCAGGTAAAACAGGTAGTGCTCAAGTAGGATCATCTTTGCAAAGTCAAGCTGCTCATGGGTTATTTGTTGGATTCTCTACTACTAATAAGCCTGAATATGCTGTTGCAGTGATTTTAGAACATGGTGGACAAATCGGAATTAAATCTGCAGCTACAATTGCTAAAAGTATTTTGATCGAAGCATCAACTTTATAAACACCAGATTAGGATAATGAGAAGTATTAAGTATATAATCGCAAAGGGTTTGCAAGGTCTAATATTTCGTTATAACTTTTAATACATTAGACCAGTTTCGAAAGAGGTCTATTAAATACCACTTAATGTATAACTGTTTTATAGTAGTTTAGGCTATGTATATCCTCACATTGCACGTTTACATAATATTTTTATTAAATCCATAAAGATGCCATTTTTGAGTTACTGTATCAACTAAATCCTGAGGCATGTCTATTTTTTTACCCCATTTCCTTGTAGTTTCAGGATACATTTTGTTGGTAGCATCAATACCCATTTTACTGCCTAGTCCTGATTCTGGAGAAGCAAAATCTAAGTAATCAATTGGAGTATTATTAATTATTGTAGTATCTCTTTGAGGATCTGTTCTAGTTGATATTGCCCACATTACTTCTTTCCAATTGCGTATGTTAATATCATTATCTACTACAATAACATATTTAGTATAGATAAATTGCCTTAAAAAAGACCAAACTCCCATCATTATTCGCTGAGCTTGGCCTGGATAATCTTTTTTGATGCTGACAATTGCAATTCGGTATGAACACCCTTCAGGAGGAAGCCAAAAATCCAAAATTTCAGGGAATTGTTTTTGAATTAACGGTATCACAATTTCATTTAATGCTTCGCCAATAACAGATGGTTCATCTGGAGGTTTGCCAGTATAAGTAGTTAAATATACAGGATTAGGTCTCATAGTAATAGCCTTAACAGTAAAAACTGGAAATTTTTCTACTTCATTGTAATAGCCAGTATGATCTCCAAAAGGCCCTTCATTCTGATAATCATCAAAGCTAACCTCTCCCTCTAAGATTATTTCAGCTTCAGCTGGCACTTTGAGGTCAATAGTTAAACAATTAACCAGATTAATATTACTTCCTCTCAATAAGCTAGCGAAATTATACTCTGAAACGTTTTCTGGTAATGGCATAACAGCAGCTAAAATTGTTGCTGGATCAGCTCCAATAACAGCAGCTGCAGGAAAAGACTGATGTTTTGCGGTTTGAGACCATCTTAAATATTGCTGAGCTCCACCCCTAAGTTTTAACCATCGCATTAATAATTTATCTTTTCCTATCAATTGCAATCGATATACTCCTAAATTAAATTGATCAACTTGATCAGATGTAGGACCTTTAGTAACAACTAAAGGCCAAGTAATTAGAGGGCTAACATCATCAGGCCAACATTTTTGAATTGGCAAGGAATATAGGTTCACTTCTTTCATTACTATTGATTGGCATGCTCCTGTTGATACAATTCTAGGAGGCATACTTATCACTTTTCTTGCAATTGGCAATAATTTTAAAATCTCCTTAAAAGAAGACGGAGGATTTGGCTGCCTTAAAAAGGCTAGTAGATTTCCAATTTCCTTCAAATAGGAAATATCTCCACCTAACCCTAATGCAATTCTTTCCATTGTACCAAACAGATTAGATACTACTGGATACTGATATTTATTTCCATGATCATCTAACACGTTGCTAAAAAAAAGAGCTGGCCCATTATTGTTAAATACTCTACGACTAATTTCTGTAATCTCAAGATTAGCAAATACAGGTTCTGAAATATGGTGTAATAAATTTTTTGTTTGTAGTAATTCTAAGAACTGCTGGAAATTTTTATATGCCATAACATTCACTATTGAATTGAAAACGCTACTAATTATTAACTACTTTAGTAAGATATAATGTAACAATTTACAAATTAAAGACACTTCTATTACATTTTATACTTTCGTAAAAACATCAAAAAATCACTAATCATAATACAATCAAGATTTGTCAGTTTTTATTTAGGCAGTTTAATTGCAACATATCTTTTTCTTCATATATGCATTTTTATAAAAGTCCTAACATGATTAAAACTAGAAATATTTTTATAATCGAAAGTAAGAATAATTATTTTATCATTTTAATATATAAGTGTATAATGATTTAAAAATATATCTGCATCGTTATCAATGACCTACATATCTGAAATATATCTACTATTAGCAAGTAATATTTTTGCTTCTAATTTTATTTTTAGCATTGAATCAGAATATGTTTTTAGTGCCATGAGACATTTTGGCAACTATCAATTACATTTAGTAGTAATATCTATTATAGCTTCATTGTTTTGTGTTGGTAGCATAAATTATTTTTTAGGCGAACTATGCTATAAAATATATCTTTACTATCAAAATCCTAATCTAATTGCAAGATATAATAAATTATTTACAAGATTTAATAAGCATTGGAAACTAATATTATTATTAACTCTTGCTCCAATAATAGGAAACGCAATAATTTTTGTAGCTGGTTTTCTACATAACTCTTATGCTAAAAATATTAGCGCATTTATAACAATAAAAACACTCTATTATTTGTTACCAATATTTTAGTTATCTAACCTAGGATCAATATAAGTGATAGATAAAATAATGATAAAAAAATAATCTTAGATTAGCAGGAGAAAGAGTTGTGAGTGAAAACGTTATTGGTATGCTAAAACGGTTCAAAATTATTGCTGATAAATATCGAGATAGACGTAAAAGATGTAGATCAGATTCATTATCCTAATCTGATGTTTGTATAGCTAGAGCTACATATCATGAAAAATCAGTTTTTATTATGTAAGAGATGATATTATTAGTCCTTGGGATTGTGACAGCAAAGCTTTTTGTTCTTAGTTACGGAAGATCATTTAAGCGTACATGCTTGATTTTAGGCAGAAATCACTAGTTGCATAGAATTCTAAAAAACAGTGAAACATTAAACTTTACTATCTTATACCTGTACAGTAGTATGTGAGTTTTTTTTTGTAGCCTAAGAATATTAGAAATAAGAAAAATTTTAATAAAACTGCCGCACTATTTAAAAATATTATGGTAACATGGTGGAGATGAAGGGAATTGAACCCCCGACTTTCTGCGTGCAAAACAGACGCTCTACCACTGAGCTACATCCCCACTGAATTAACTATATAGAAAATACTCTATAGTAAAAAGCTTACTTTAATACCTAATACTAACTCAGTATTTTATCTTAAACGTTATTGTATCTGTTTATAAGCTATTAGTCAATTTTTTTTGAAGAATGTACTACTCCTTTTCTAAATATAAACTCAAAGCTGCTAAGCAGTATTACAAAAATACATGAATAGGTATTACACCTCTTTTTACTTATAGCTATACCATTATAAACTGGTACGACTTTGGAGCTTTATCAAAAGTATATAATATAACTGTTTTATAATAGCTTAGCTATATTTAACATTTGCTGCCCTAATATTTTTAGAAAATATACCTTCGTAACACCAGATTAAGATAACCATGTATCTCTCTTTTGATTATTAGTTGGTATTAATCTCTTTCTTTCCTATTCTTGATATATCTTGCAAAAATTATCTATTAAATAGTATACTACCATAATACATTTTTTCATGCTAGGTTATTTTTATTTAAATTTGCTTTGTAATTCAAAATTTTCTCTTTGTATACCTTTCATCTCTTTTCTTATCCTAAACTGACGTTATTAACCTATTCATTAGACGGAACTCTCGTTACCTACACCTATAGGCTGAGTATTTAAATCTACTTCATTATTAAATTGAAGACTTGATACATTAGAACTATTTAAATCATCTGCTAAAAGTTGCAATGCTTCTAATTCACGCAACCCTAAATAACTAAAAATTTTATATCTTATTTCATTAGGCAGATATTGAAAACCTGCCATCTTATCTGCATTCTCTATTATGCTTGGCATTAATCGAGCATATTTGATATTATCTTGAACACGTTTAGCAATTGTAGGAATTGTTTGTGCACAATACCTGTAACAATTTTCAACTACATCATAATTAGCACATTTCATTTGCATATAACTTATATTATTTGATAAATAATATAAGTTATATAGATTGTAATTGTTGACATAGGTATTTTTTATTGTCCACATATCTGTAGCTCTTTTCGCCAACGCTTCATTCCTATCTATAAATTCTTGATTTACTCCAAATTTTTCTGATTGTTCTATACAAGATTGTTCAGTACAGTTATCTTTATTACAATGTTTTGATGTAACAATATGAGAAATAAATAATTCAGCTATTTTTAGCCCTAGATTATTATTTTTACAAACCATAAGAGAAGTTTCTTCAAAATCATTTTGTGCATTTATATCAAAATTACAATCCAAGAAAAATCTAACAACATCTGTATGCCCATTTTTAGCAGCAAAATGCATAACTGTGTTACCATGGTTATCTCGTAAATTAATGTTAGCATTATATTGCTTCACTAATAGTTTAACACCATCTGCATTTCCATTGCCAGATAAAATATGTAATGCTGTTTCTCCTGTAAAATTTTGTAAATCAATGGTTGCATTATGCTCTGCTAAAATTTGCAATACACTAGCAAGAGTATCTTTTTTGAAATGACGACAACAAGAATGTATGGCAGTATTGCCTTGATTATCTGGTAAGTCTATATCAATATCTGCACAATGCTCTAACATATACTGCAAAGTTGCTACGCTTCCATGTTCAGCAGCACAATGTATAGCATGCATACCAGAATTATTTACAAGATTATGCATACCTATAAGAAGCTTTACAGCCTCTACATGATCTAAGACCACAGCATAATGTAAAGCTGTACTGCCGTTTTGATCTTGTGTATCGGCAATGACATTACGTGTTGCTAAAAGAAGCTTTATAATTTCTACATGTCCATGTGTAGCTGCATAATGTAATGGTGTTATATGAGTAATTGGTGTTTTTACGTTAATATCCAAATTATTTTGTGTTAACAGAGTTCTTACGATTTCTACATGGCCACGTGCAGCTGCATAATGTAAAGCTGCCATACCATTAGTATCTAGTTCATTGATGTTTTCATTATCTTCTACTAGAAGACGTTCAACAGCTGCAACGTTGCCATCTTTCGCAAGCTGATGTAAATCATTATTATTATCTAAATAATTTTCTTCTCTAATTAACCAAAAGTTTATACTATTGCGTATAAACCTATAACAATGTAATAATATATAACGTAATAACTGATCCATAAGATAACCATCTATATTTAACTATAAGTATATATAAAATTTATAAAAAAACTACTAGATAAAACTAAATTGTGTAAAAATTAGTGAAAGGAGATATAGTAAAGAAAAAATAAAAAGAGATAGACAGTACAGTGGTAGTATATCCATATAATTCAAGAAAATAAGTAATGAAATTAACAAAAGAGATACTGCCATTATTTTATTAATATCATCGTTTACTTAATTCTATTATCTCTATAATATAGATGTTCTTTTTTATATTTTCGGCATTTTGCAGAAGTGATGCCAAACTAGCAATTTTAGATTTATAAAGATGTAAGTTTTGAAAGAAATTGCTGCTAAATTCAGTTCAATTGATTAAATTAGCAGTAATTAGCAGTGGTTTGATAAGAGTGATCAGCAAAATATCCAGGAATTTTATCATACAAGGGTTACTATAACTGTTCTATACTTTTTAACATGCTAATTAATTTTTTATTTAAATGTTTGGGGGAGGGTTTTTTATTTGTTGTCCATTCATAAACGTCTTTGTCATCGCAATCCAAAATTAATGCAAAGTCTAGTAGTTCTTTATCGCTAAGAAATTCAAGATGCTTACTTAAAAATTTGCTTAACAAAAGATCGCTTTCTTTACATCCGCGATACGTTGCTCGATATATCAATCTCTTTATAATTCTCTGCTTCTCATCTTTATTCATATAGACATTCTAAAAAACAATTTTATCTTAAAAGTCACATTTAAAACTTTATTTTACTAGAACATTATAATTAATAAAATAGCCAGTATTAACAATAAATATCCAACTTCAGGAATATATAGTTCAAAAATTATACTATTGAATTTTTTGTGTTATTATACGATATTTACCATGTTGATAATATAAAAAATACTTTATAAAGTAATTAAATTAATAGAAATACAATATAATATTGTTTACAGCGTATATGCTTTAATTATATGCAACATTTAGTTGATAATTTATTTTAATCTTAATACCAACCATTGTAACTGATCTTAATAAATGTA